>NZ_CM149652.1:0-2549298 GCF_056172975.1 Micrococcus sp. iso_26
GTGGTGGCAGACCAGGCCGTGCTCAGCTCGTGGCGCTCCGTCGTGGGCTCCCTCGAGGACGACGCGCGGGTCAGCGCCCGCCTCATGGGCTTCGTCTACCTGGCCCAGCCGCAGGGCCTCATCGGCAACACGCTCCTGCTGGCCGTGCCGAACGAGACCACCCGCGAGACCCTCCAGGGCACCCAGGTGGCCGACGCCCTCACGGACGCCCTGACCAAGGAGTTCCGCGAGGAGATCCTGCTGGCCATCTCGATCGATGCGAACCTGCAGCCGCCGCGGACCCCCTCCTCCGAGGCCCGCCGCTCCTCCCTCGCCGGCGGGCCGTCCGACGCCGCGGCGCCGGACGTCGAGCTGCCCCCGGCCGCGACCGCCGCCACCTCCCGCCGCGCCGTCGCCGAGGAGCTGCCGGGCTTCCGCATCGAGCCGCCGGCCGACGTCGCGCCCGCCGCGAACGCGGCCTCGAACGGGAACGGCAAGCCGACCCCCGCGCCGCCGTCGACGTCCGCGGAGACCAGCCGCCTCAACGACCGCTACCACTTCGAGACGTTCGTGATCGGCTCGTCCAACCGGTTCGCGCACGCCGCCGCGAACGCGGTGGCCGAGGCGCCGGCGAAGGCGTACAACCCGCTGTTCATCTACGGCGAGTCCGGCCTGGGCAAGACGCACCTGCTGCACGCGATCGGGCACTACGCCCGCCGCCTCTACCCGGGCCTGCGGGTGCGGTACGTGAACTCGGAGGAGTTCACCAACGACTTCATCAACTCCATCCGCCACGACGAGGGCGCCTCGTTCAAGCAGGTCTACCGCAACGTGGACATCCTGCTGATCGACGACATCCAGTTCCTGGCGGACAAGGAGGCGACGGTCGAGGAGTTCTTCCACACCTTCAACACGCTCTACAACAACAACAAGCAGGTGGTCATCACCTCGGACCTGCCGCCCAAGCAGCTCTCCGGGTTCGAGGACCGGCTGCGCTCCCGCTTCGAGTGGGGGCTGATCACGGACATCCAGCCGCCGGACCTCGAGACGCGCATCGCGATCCTCCGGAAGAAGGCGGAGGCCGAGGGGCTCGTGGCCCCGCCGGAGGCGCTGGAGTACATCGCCTCGCGCATCTCCACGAACATCCGCGAGCTCGAGGGCGCGCTGATCCGCGTGACCGCGTTCGCCTCGCTCAACCGGCAGACCGTGGACATCGAGCTGGCCGAGCATGTGCTCAAGGACCTGATCACGGACGAGACGGCGCACGAGATCACGCCGGAGCTGATCCTGCACGCCACGGGGGAGTACTTCAATCTCACCCTCGAGGAGCTGACCAGCAAGTCCCGCACCCGCACGCTGGTGACGGCGCGGCAGATCGCCATGTACCTGCTGCGCGAGCTGACCGAGATGTCCCTGCCCAAGATCGGCCAGGTCCTGGGCGGTCGCGACCACACCACCGTCATCCACGCGGACCGCAAGATCCGCGAGCTGATGGCCGAGCGGCGGACGATCTACAACCAGGTCACCGAGCTCACCAACGAGATCAAGCGGAAACAGCGCGGCGCCTGAGCCACCCGCCGTCCCACCCTCGAGTCCCGGTTCGAACCTTCGACCGGGACTCGAGTCTTCTTCCACATTGTCCACCGGTGTGGACAACTCTGTGGAGAACCCCCGCCGCTGTGGACAACCTCCGCCCCTGTGGATGGCGGAATCAGGCCGCTCACGCCGCGTCCACACCCCTGGGGACGGCGACGGCGCACAGGCTGATGAATCACACGGATGTCATTCGGTGGCCCACACGTATCCACAGGTCTCCACAGCCGAAAACCGCATGATCTCGCGGGTTTCGACGGGTGTGGATATGCCCTGTGGACAGGAATGTGGACAACTGGGGGGTGGATCCGGGGACGAGTCTGGACAACTCCGGTCGAACCTGTGCAGAGCGGGGGGAGGGCCTCCAGGGCTCGTCCACACCGGACGCACACCCCGAACGAGCGGGCGTCCACACGGTTCCCCCAACCGGATCCGCATGGTGACGCGGCAGAACGGCGTTCTCCACAGGATCCACACCCGCTACCACTCCTTCTGATCCCTCTGGAGAGATCCCGCCAAGCAACATCATCTCCACCGCCCCGCACCGAGCTGAGCGCCTCGACGGCCCGGGCTCCGCCCGGGCGCCCGAGATCCGTGGAATCACACCGCTGTCATTCGTCGGCGACCTGACACCCGCCGCGCGGACCGCCTATGCTGAGGCCCGCGTGTCGCCGTTCCCCCCGGGCCCGCAACCCCCGTCATCACCCCAGAGAGGCAGTGCAGCTCGTGAAGTTCACCGTCGAACGCGACATCCTCACCGACGCCGTCTCCTGGGCCGCCCGCTCCCTGTCCCCGCGCCCACCGGTGCCGGTGCTCTCGGGCCTGCTGATCACGGCCGAGGCCGGCGTCGTGTCCATCGCGAGCTTCGACTACGAGACCTCCGCGCGCCTGGAGATCGAGGCGGACGTCGAGACCGCGGGCCAGGTCCTCGTCTCCGGCCGCCTGCTGAACGACATCGTCCGCTCCCTGCCGCAGGCCCAGGTCACGGTGGAGCTCGACGGCGGCAAGGTGCTCGTCACCTGCCGCTCCTCCCGCTTCGCCCTGGCCACGATGCCCGTGGGCGACTACCCGGCCCTGCCCGAGCTGCCGGCCCCCGCGGGCACCGTGGACGGCGCCGCGTTCGCCCACGCCGTCGCCCAGGTCACCGTCGCCGCCTCCAAGGACGACACCCTGCCGATCCTCACCGCCGTGAAGGTGGAGATCGAGGGCGACACCATGACCTTCCTGGCCACGGACCGCTACCGGCTGGCCATGAAGGAGATCCGCTGGACCCCGGCGGACCCGTCCCTCTCGACGTCGCTGCTCATCAAGGCGCGCACGCTCACCGAGGTCGCCAAGTCCCTCGGCTCCGGCGGCGACCTGGAGATCCTGCTCGGTCAGACCGCCGACCTCGTGGGCTTCGCCTCCGGCGGCCGCCGCACCACCTCCGTGCTCGTGGACGGCGAGTACCCCAAGATCCGCTCGCTCTTCCCCGAGTCCAGCCCCATCCAGGCCGTGGTGGACACCGCCGCCCTGGTCGAGGCGTCCCGCCGCGTGGCCCTCGTCGCCGAGCGCAACACCGCCCTGCGCATGGTGTTCACGGACGGCCAGGTCACCCTGGACGCCGGCACCGGCGACGACGCGAGCGCCAACGAGTCCGTGCCGTGCACGCTCGAGGGCGAGGACATCACCGTGGCGTTCAACCCGTCCTACCTCTCCGAGGGCCTGGCCGTGGTGGACCAGCCGCAGGTGCGCTTCGCGTTCACGTCCGCGCCCAAGCCCGCCCTGCTCACCGGCGTGAACCAGGAGGACGGCGTCGTCTCCGACTACCGCTACCTCGTGATGCCGGTGCGCATCGCCTGACGCAGGGGGCTGGACGCTCCCGTGTACCTGTCCCACCTCACCGTCGCGGACTTCCGGTCCTACCGCTGGGCCGACCTGGAGCTGACGCCGGGGTCCACGGTGCTGCTCGGGGCCAACGGGGTGGGCAAGACCAACCTCGTGGAGGCGATCGGCTACCTCGGCGCCCAGCAGTCCCACCGGGTCAGCTCGGACGCTCAGCTCGTGCGCTTCGGCCGGGACCGGGCCCGGATCGCCGGACGCGTGCACCGCGGGTCGCGCGCCGTCGCCCTCGAGCTGGAGATCCTGCCGGGCCGGTCCAACCGGGTGGCCATCAACCGCGGCGCCCCCGTGCGGGCGAAGGAGGGCCTCGGGATCCTGCGCACCGTGGTCTTCGCCCCGGAGGACCTGAGCCTCGTGACGGGGGAGCCCGGTGGCCGCCGTCGTCTCCTCGACCAGCTCATGGTGCAGCTGCGTCCGGCCCTCGGCGAGGCCGCCGCCGACTACGAACGCGTGCTGCGCCAGCGCAACGCCCTGCTCAAGTCGAGCCGCGGCTCTCGCCGCTGGGGCCCCGAGGAGGACGCGACCCTCGCCGTCTGGGACGAGCACCTCTGCGCCGCCGGCGCCCGCCTGCTCCACGGCCGCCTGCACGTGCTGCGCCTGCTGGCCCGCCCCCTCCAGGAGATGTACGCGGCGCTGACCAACGGCTCCAAGGCCGCGGCCTACGCCTACGAGTCCACCGTCCCGCTGGCCCGCGGCACCCACGCGGAGGTCCCGGCCGTGGCGGACCTGGCCGCGGACATGCACCGGACGCTCGAGGCCCAACGGGAGGAGGAGCGGGCGCGGGCGCTCACCCTGGTGGGCCCGCACCGGGACGAGCTCGCCCTCTTCCTGGGCCCGGCGCCCGCGCGCGGCTACGCCTCCCACGGGGAGACGTGGTCGCTGGCGCTCGCCCTGCGCATGGCGGCCTACGACGTGCTCGTGGCCGACGACCCGGACCCCGACGCCCGCCCCGTCCTGATCCTGGACGACGTGTTCGCGGAGCTCGACGCCGCCCGTCGCCGCCGCCTCGCCGCGCTCGTCCACCGGGCCGAGCAGGTGATCGTCACGGCCGCCGCGCTCGAGGACGTCCCCGAGGAGCTCACGGCCCACCGCGTGCTCATCCGCCAGGACGCAGAGGGCTCCGAGGCCGTGGCCGCCGCGGCCCCCGTGGAGGGGGACATCCGTGAGCCCCGGCGCGAGGGCGGCGCCGATGGCTGAGACCCCCGCCCCGTTCGAGCCGGACCGGCCGGACCTGGCGCTCGTGCAGCTGCGCCGGGTCCGCGAGGCCGCCCGGGAGCGGGGCGAGGCGCCGCTGCGGGCGCGGGGGACGGGCGCGGGCCTGGCCGGGGCCATGGCGGGCACGACGTCGGCCGGCCGGGAGCGGCAGGACCGTCGACGCCCGTTCGGGGGTGCGGACCGGGACCCGGCCACGGTGTCCACCGTGTTCGGCCGGCTCATCCGCGACCGCGGCTGGTCCACCCCCGTGGCGGTCGGCTCCGTGCTCACTCGCTGGGCCGAGCTGGTGGGGCCGGAGATCGCGCTGCACTGCCGCCCGGAGAGCTTCGAGGACTCCGTGGTGCGGGTCCGGACGAGCTCCACCGCGTGGGCCACGCAGCTGCGCCTGATGAGCCCCGTGCTCCTGCAGCGCTTCGACGAGGCGCTCGGGCCCGGCGTCGTGACCCGCATCGAGGTGGCGGGGCCGCAGGCCCCGAGCTGGCGCAAGGGGCCGCGCACCGTGCGCGGCGGCCGCGGGCCACGCGACACCTACGGCTGAGTCCGGGGCCGCCCCCCGCGGCGCACGACGGCGTCCCGGACGCGGCGAGGCCATGGGTGCCGCTCTGGCGCGCTCACAGGGTCGGTGACGGCCCGGGAGGCATGGGCGGTCTCCTGCGCACGTCCTGAGCCGTGTCCCTGGCCGCTGAGCGGGTGTTCTCCCGCGGCGGACCCCCGTCGATGCGGGCCCTCGGGGTGTCAGGCGGTACACTGGAACCAGTGAAAGGGGGCCGGCCGTCGTCCGTCCCCCGCCCCCGTGGATCTGCGGGAGCGTGTCGCGTGCCGGTCCTGTCCGGGCGGCGTCGCGCGCCTGCGCGCGGGTCGACCCTGTCGCCGACGTCCGAGGAAGTGAGCCACCCGTGGTTGACGCCATGCCCGAGAACCCCGCGGAGGAGCCGACCGCCGCGTCGGCCGCGCCGAACCCGGAGGCCGTGCCGGACGCCGTCGGGCAGCCCGAGGCCCCGGTGAAGGACCGGAAGGTGCCCGGTGAGTACGGCGCCAGCGCCATCACCGTGCTCGAGGGCCTCGAGGCCGTCCGCAAGCGCCCCGGCATGTACATCGGCTCCACCGGCCCGCGGGGCCTGCATCACCTCGTGTACGAGGTCGTGGACAACTCCGTGGACGAGGCGCTGGCCGGCTACGCCACCGGCATCGACGTCACGCTGCAGGCCGACGGCGGCGTGCGCGTGGCGGACGACGGCCGCGGCATCCCCGTGGACCTGCACCCCACCGAGGGGAGGCCGACCGTCGAGGTCGTCATGACGATCCTGCACGCCGGCGGCAAGTTCGGCGGCGGCGGCTACGCCGTCTCGGGCGGCCTGCACGGCGTGGGCATCTCCGTGGTCAACGCGCTCTCGCGCCGCGTGGACACCGAGGTCCGCCGTCAGGGGCACGTGTGGCGCATGTCCTTCGCGGACGGCGGCGTGCCCCAGGGTGAGCTGGTCAAGGGGGAGGCCACGGACGCCACCGGCACCGTGCAGACGTTCTACCCGGACGCGGAGATCTTCGACTCGATCGAGTTCGACTACGAGACCCTGCGTGCCCGCTTCCAGCAGATGGCCTTCCTCAACAGGGGCCTGCGCATCACCCTCACGGACGAGCGCGTCCAGGAGTCCAACGAGGTCGTCGACGACGAGATCGCGGGCGAGGGCGCCGCCGGTGAGGACGTCGCGGAGAACGGCCTGGCGGAGGAGGCGGAGCAGGAGCCCCAGCGCCGCTCCGTCACCTACCTGTACGAGAACGGCCTGCTCGACTACGTCCAGCACCTCAACTCCGCCAAGAAGGTCGAGTACGTCCACGACGACGTCATCGCCTTCGAGGCCGAGGACGTCTCGGACGGCCGCTCCATGGCCGTCGAGGTGGCCATGCAGTGGACCTCCGCCTACTCGGAGTCCGTGCACACCTACGCGAACACGATCAACACCCACGAGGGCGGCACCCACGAGGAGGGCTTCCGCGCCGCGCTGACCTCCCTGGTCAACCGCTACGCGCGGGAGAAGGAGATCCTCAAGCCCAAGGAGGACAACCTCACGGGCGAGGACATCCGCGAGGGCCTGACCGCCGTGATCTCCGTGAAGCTCTCCGAGCCGCAGTTCGAGGGCCAGACCAAGACCAAGCTCGGCAACTCCGAGGCCCGCGGGTTCGTGTCCAAGGCGGTCACGGACCACCTCGGCGACTGGTTCGAGCGCAATCCGGGCCCGGCCAAGGAGATCATCCGCAAGGCCATCATGGCCTCGCACGCCCGCCTGGCCGCCCGCAAGGCCCGGGACAACGCGCGCCGCAAGTCCCCGCTGGAGTCCTTCGGCATGCCCGGCAAGCTGGCCGACTGCTCCTCGAAGGACCCCGAGCGCTGCGAGGTGTACATCGTGGAGGGCGACTCCGCCGGCGGCTCGGCCAAGCAGGGCCGCAACCCGGAGACGCAGGCCATCCTGCCGCTGCGCGGCAAGATCCTGAACGTGGAGCGCGCCCGCCTGGACAAGGCCCTCGGCAACGCCGAGATCCAGTCGATGATCACGGCGTTCGGCACCAACATCGGCGAGGAGTTCGACATCTCCAAGCTGCGGTACCACAAGATCGTGCTCATGGCGGATGCGGACGTGGACGGCCAGCACATCACCACGCTGCTGCTGACCGTCCTGTTCCGGTACATGCGCCCGCTCATCGAGGCCGGCCACGTGTTCCTCGCGCAGCCGCCGCTGTACCGCATCAAGTGGTCCAACGCCCCGCACGACTACGTGTTCTCGGACGAGGAGCGCGACGCCGCCGTCGAGGCCGGCCTTGCCAAGGGCTGGCGCTACCCCAAGGACAACGGCGTGCAGCGCTACAAGGGTCTGGGCGAGATGAACTACCAGGAGCTCTGGGACACCACCATGGATCCGGAGCACCGCACCCTGCTGCAGGTGACCATGGAGGACGCCGCCGCCGCGGACGCCGTCTTCTCCATGCTCATGGGCGAGGACGTGGAGTCCCGCCGCACCTTCATCCAGCAGAACGCCAAGGACATCCGCTTCCTGGACGTCTGAGCCGGACCCGCAGACCTGCCTGAGCCGACCACCCTCCCCGCCGTCGCGGGGAGCACGAGAGGACCCGCGTGAGCGACGAGACCACCCCCCAGACCCCGGACGAGCCCGTCGAGGGCGCCCCGACCCCGCAGCCCCCGCAGACCGGCCTGGACATCGAGGTCGAGCACTACGTGCTCCCCGAGGGCGCCGCCGACAAGGTCGAGCCCGTCGACCTCGAGTCGGAGATGAAGCGCTCGTACCTGGACTACGCGATGGCCGTGATCGTCGGCCGCGCGCTGCCGGACGTGCGCGACGGCCTCAAGCCCGTGCACCGTCGCGTGCTCTACGCGATGTACGACGGCGGCTACCGTCCGGACCGCGCGTTCAACAAGTCCGCCCGCGTGGTGGGCGACGTGATGGGCAACTACCACCCGCACGGCGACACCGCGATCTACGACGCCCTCGTGCGCCTCATCCAGGACTGGGTCCAGCGCTACCCGCTGGCGCTCGGCCAGGGCAACTTCGGCTCCCCGGGCAACGACGGCGCGGCCGCCCAGCGCTACACCGAGACCAAGATGGCCCCGCTGGCCATGGAGATGGTCCGGGACATCGACGAGGACACCGTCGACATGCAGGACAACTACGACGGCAAGCAGCAGGAGCCCGTCGTCCTGCCCGCCCGGTATCCGAACCTGCTGGTCAACGGCTCCTCGGGCATCGCCGTCGGCATGGCCACGAACATCCCGCCGCACAACATGCGCGAGGTGGCCGCGGGCGTGCAGTGGTACCTCGAGCACCCCGAGGCCACCCGCGAGGAGCTGCTCGAGGCGCTCCTGGCCCGCGTGCACGGCCCCGACTTCCCTACGGGCGCCCAGATCCTGGGCCGCAAGGGCATCGAGGAGGTCTACCGGACCGGCCGCGGCCCCATCACCATGCGCGCCGTGGTCAACGTGGAGGAGATCCAGGGCCGCACGTGCCTCGTGGTCACCGAGCTGCCCTACATGACCAACCCCGACAACCTCGCCGCGAAGATCGCGGAGATGGTGCGGGACGGCAAGATCAGCGGCATCGCGGACATGCGCGACGAGACCTCCGGCCGCACCGGCCAGCGCCTGGTGATCGTGCTCAAGCGCGACGCCGTCGCCAAGGTGGTGCTGAACAACCTCTACAAGCACACCGAGCTGCAGTCGAACTTCTCGGCCAACATGCTCGCGCTCGTGGACGGCGTGCCGCGCACCCTGTCCCTGGACGGCTTCGTGCACCACTGGGTGAAGCACCAGATCGACGTGATCGTGCGCCGCACCGCGTTCCGCAAGCGCAAGGCCGAGGAGCGCGCGCACATCCTGCGCGGCCTGCTCAAGGCCCTGGACATGCTGGACGAGGTCATCGCGACCATCCGCCGCTCGGCCTCGGCGGACGTGGCCCGCGAGGCCCTCAAGGAGCTCCTGGACATCGACGACGTCCAGGCCCAGGCCATCCTGCAGATGCAGCTGCGCCAGCTCGCCGCCCTGGAGTCCCGGAAGATCCAGGACGAGTACGACGACCTCATGGCCAAGATCGCCGAGTACAACCGGATCCTGGAGTCCCCGCAGCGTCAGCGCGAGGTCATCTCCGAGGAGCTCGCCGAGATCGTGGCCAAGCACGGCGACGACCGCCGCACCGAGATCATGGCCGGCTTCGACGGGGACATGTCCATCGAGGACCTGATCCCCGAGGAGGAGATGGTCGTCTCCATCACCCGCGGCGGCTACGTCAAGCGCACCCGGATCGACCAGTACCGGTCCCAGGCGCGCGGCGGCAAGGGCGTGCGCGGGGCCACGCTGCGCGGCGACGACGTCGTCGAGCACTTCCTCACCGTGTCCACGCACCACTGGCTGCTGTTCTTCACGAACTTCGGCCGCGTGTACCGCATCAAGACGTACGAGCTGCTCGAGGCCGGCCGCGACGCGAAGGGCCAGCACGTGGCCAACCTGCTCGCGTTCCAGCCGGACGAGCGGATCGCCCAGATCCAGCCGCTCGTGGACTACGGCCGGGCCCCGTACCTCGTGCTCGCCACGCGCGGCGGCCTCGTGAAGAAGACGCCGCTGCTGGACTACGACACGAACCGCACCGCCGGCCTGATCGCCATCAAGCTGCGCGAGGGGGACGAGCTGGTCTCGGCCCGCGTGGTCTCACCCGACGACGACCTCATCCTGATCTCGCACAAGGGCCAGTCCCTGCGGTTCACCGCCACGGACGAGGCGCTGCGTCCCATGGGCCGTGCGACCTCGGGCGTGACGGGCATGAAGTTCCGCGACGACGACTCCCTGCTGACGATGGACGTGGTGGAGGAGGACGGCTACGTCTTCACCGTCACGGACGGCGGCTTCGCCAAGCGCACCCACGTGGACGAGTACCGCCTGCAGAACCGCGGCGGCCTCGGCATCAAGGTCGCCAAGCTCGTGGACGACCGCGGCGAGCTCGCCGGCGGTCTCGTGGTGCGCGAGGACCAGGAGGTCCTCGTGGTGATGGCCTCGGGCAAGGTGGTGCGCTCCGCCGTCGCCGGCGTGCCGGCCAAGGGCCGCGACACGATGGGCGTGATCTTCGCCAAGCCGGACAAGCGGGACCGGATCGTCGCCGTCACCCTGAACAATGAGCAGGAGATGGAGGCGAAGGCGGACGCCGAGGCCGAGGCGGGGCCGGATGTACCCTTGGACGCAGACATCGACCCGACCGACCCCGTAGCCGCACCGGAGGACGCCCTGACGCAGGACGCCGGTGAGGGTGCAGACGGAGGAGAGCAGTGAGCACGTCCGCGTCGTCGCGTCCCGGCCAGGGGCGGAGCACCGGGAAGGCCGCCGAGCCGCGGTCCGGCCGCCCGGTGCGCAAGGCCAGCGGGTCCTCGCAGGAGGACCTGGTCCGCGCCGTCCCGAAGGCCAAGGTGCGCCGCGCCCGCCTGGTCCTGACCCGGGTGGACCCGTGGTCCGTGCTGAAGCTGGCGTTCCTGCTCTCGGTGGCGCTGGGCATCCTCACGGTGGTGGCGGCGGTGGCGCTGTACTCGCTGTCCGACGTCCTCGGGATCTTCGACAGGGTCAACGACGTGATCGGCACCGTGCTCGGCTCCGAGGCCGGGCGCTACACCGTGGCGTCCCTGGCCCCGCTGAGCACCGTGACCTCGCTGGCCACCGTGCTGGCCGTGGTCAACGTCATCCTGCTGACCGCCCTGGCCACCGTGGCCGCGCTGCTCTACAACCTCTGCGCGAGCCTCGTGGGCGGCCTCGGCGTCACGCTGACGGACGACTGAGGAGACCCTCGACGACGCCCCGCGCGGATTTGCGCGGGGCGTCGGCGTTCCTGTACAGTCATCTCCTGTTGTGAACGGCGTCAGCCGTGAGCGACGGTGAGGGCGTATAGCTCAGGCGGTTAGAGCGCTTCGCTGATAACGAAGAGGTCCCAAGTTCAAGTCTTGGTACGCCCACTCCCACCACACAGAGCCCCGGTCCGCTGGGGCTCCGTTCGTCTCCGGAGGTCTTCCCATGGGTCGACTGGCACGCGTGGCCCTCGTGGTCAGCGCCGCGGCAGCCGCCTATGGGGCGCGTCTCTGGCGGGAGAACAGTGCGGGGAAGGACGTCTGGGCCACGGCCACGGACGACCTGCCGGAGGACGCCGACGGCGTCGAGCCGGCACCGGAGGACTGACCGGTCCTCACGGGGGCATGGCGCAATTGGTAGCGCACCTGCTTTGCAAGCAGGGGGTTAGGGGTTCGAGTCCCCTTGCCTCCACCGAAGAAGGGCCCGGGAGTCGTGAGACTCCCGGGCCCTTTCGTATGCCCAGGGTGGCCGCCGGCGCCGGCACCGTGGGCAGAAACCGGCGACCCGGGGGCTCCTGGGGCACAAACCGCAGGACTTCGGGCCCCGTGGGCAGAAGAGAGGGCGTTTCTGCCCACGGAGGGACGGGGATGGCCTGCCCCGAACCCCCGCCGCCGGACCCGCCCACCGCGCCCACCGCCGTCGTGCGTGGTGTTGGATGGTCCGGTGAACACCACCATCGACACCCCGTCCCCCGACCGACCCGCCTCTGGGCAGGGCACTCCGGCCTACGCCCGGGTGCCCGCGAGCTACTACGACATCTTCGTGGGCGTCTTCATCGCCCTCCTGATCCTCTCCGGCGTCACCGCGGCCAAGCTCTTCTACGGCCCCACCGTCCCGGTCATCTCGGACCTCTTCTACGACGGCGGCCCGCTCATCTTCGACGGCGGCGCCTTCCTGTTCCCGTTCGCGTACATCGTCGGCGACATCCTCGCCGAGGTGTACGGCTGGCGCCGGGCCCGCCGCGCCATCGTCCTCGGCTTCGCGATGCTCGTGCTCGCCGCCCTCACCTACACGGTGGTCTCCTGGACCACGCCCGTCGAGGGCTTCGAGGTGTGGGACCAGGCCCTGGCGCCCATGCTGCGGATCACCGTGGCCGGCTTCGTCGCGTTCCTCGTGGGCTCCCTGCTCAACGCGTCCATCGTGGTCCGCCTCAAGGAGCGCATGAGGGAACGGCACGTGGCGTTCCGGCTCATCCTCTCGACCGTGGTCGGCCAGTTCTTCGACACCCTGATCTTCTGCACCATCGCCTACGCCGGCACCATCTCGCTGCTGGAACTGGCGAACTACACGGTGACCGGCTTCGCGTACAAGACTCTCGTGGAGATCCTCATCGTGCCGGTGACCCTGCTCGTCATCCGCGCCCTCAAGCGCCGGGAGCCCACCTACCGGGCACCCGGCTTCGAGATCCACCGCGACGACGATCCCGCCCTCGCCCCGGCCGCGTCCCGCTGACCCGCACGGGCCCCGGCGCGGCCGCGCCGGGGCCCGTCCGTCGCGCGCACCCCGCCCACCGGCTACCGTCGGTGCCATGGGCAAGGACCTCTTCGAGCACGAGCAGCAGCAGACCCTCAGCCGTGAGCAGGCCGCCGCACGCCTACGCGACCTCGCCGACCAGCTCTCCCGGCAGAACGAGGTGCGGGTCGAGCACGGCGGCCGCGACGTCGTCGTCACCGTCCCGGACCGCGTGGGCCTCGAGGTGGAGCTCGAGGTCGAGGACGGCGGCGACGCCGAGCTGGAGATCACCCTCAGCTGGTGACCGGCCCCGGGCCGGCCGCTGCCTCCCCGTGCCTCAGAACGTCCAGGGCTCCCCGGGGGCCAGGCGCCGGTAGTCGGTCACGCCCTCGGCGAGACCCGAGAGCACCCGATCCACCACGCCCTTGCCGTCCTCGCTGAGGATGCCGTCGTGGATGGGGCGGGTGTGCGTCGCCGCGATGGCCCGCATCTGGTCCACCACGTCCGCGATGCGCAGCCACGGCGCCGCGGCGGGCAGCAGGAGCACCTCGACGTCGGCGTCCGGCACCGTGAACGAGTCGCCGGGGTGCAGCACGGCCCCGTCCACGAGGTAGGACACGTTGACCGGGCGCGGCACCTCGGCGTGGATCACCGCGTGCTCCCCGCCGAGCACCTCCACCCGGAAGCCGGCGGCCTCGAACGTCTCCCCGGGGACGGCCGTGTGCACGCGCCCGGCGGCGAGCCCCGCCTCCGCCAGCGGCCCCGTGAGGTCCCGTGGCGCCCACACGTGCGTCTCCGTGCCGGCCAACGCCCGGGCCAGCTGCTCGGGGACCACGTGGTCCGGGTGGCCGTGCGTCACGAGGACGGCGTCCGCGCCGTCCAGGACCGCCGCGTCGCTGAACGCGCCGGGGTCGAACGCGAGGCACCGGCCGGCCTTCTCGAGGCGGACGGCCGAGTGGCCGAAGAGGGTCAGGGTCGTGCTCATGCAGATCACTCCTCCGCCCGGCGTCGGGATCCCGGGCGCTCCCAGCCTCCCGCGCGCTCCCGGCGGCGGACAAGGCCCGCGCCCCGTTCGACGGCGGCCCACCGGCTCCCGCCCCGACCTGCGCCCGGACGCGCGCCGGCCCGCGCCCCCTCGGTCCTGCCGAGGATGCGCGGGCCGGTCGCCGTCCGCTGCGCGCTCAGGGCGCGGGGGAGCGGGTCAGCGCTGCTGCCCGGGCTGGACGCCCAGCACCTTCGCGTTGGCGGCGGCCACCGGGTCCGGCGTGGCGGTGTCCACCCGCACGCCCTGACCCGCCGCGGCCGAGCCGGCCTCGGCCACGACCTTCTGCTGCTGGGCGTAGGGGTTGTTGGCCTCCACCACCGGGATGTTCGCGGTGATCGGGCCCGGCACCGGGGCGGTCCACGGATCCTGCACCGGCTTGGTCAGGCGCCACAGGGCGAAGCCGGCGCCGGCGGCGGCGGCCGCCATGCCCGCGACGATCCAGGCGCGGCCGCCCGAGCGGGAGGCCCGGCGACCGGCGGCACGGTTCAGGTCCTTCTCGGCGGCGCCGGCGTACTGCTCGGCGCCCTGGCGCAGGCGCTTCACGATCGCCTTGTCCCCGGTGAGCTTGATCAGGGCCTGCTCCAGGGCGTCCGGGACCTCGACGTCGTGGGCGGTCTTGCGGGCGTGCGCGGCACCGTCGGCCAGGCGGGCGGCGGCCACGGGGAGGACCTCCTCCTTGCGGCGCTGGGCGTAGTCGCCGGCGTCGGCCAGGCGGGCCTGCACCTGCGGGCCCACCTTCCCGCCCTGCTCCTGCAGCGCGGACAGACCCGTGGCGAGGAGGCCGGCGAGGGTCAGGCCGCCCGCGGCGGCGGCGTCCTTGGCCTGGCCGGCACGGTCGCTGAACAGGGCGGCGGACCGCTGCGCGTCCTTGCGGGCGCCCTTGGCGGCCTTCTTCGCGTCCTTGCGCAGGCCCTTGGCGGTCTGGCGGCCGTCCCGGCGCAGCTGCTTGGCCTTGCGGCCCCCACGACGGCGGCCCTTCTTCGCGGCCCTCTCGGCGTCCTTGCGCGCCGCGGCGAACTGCTGCTGCACCTCGTGGCCGGCGTCCTGCGCCTGGGCCTGCAGGTGCTCGAGGAAGTCCTGGACGGTGTCCACGCCCTTGGCGACGGCGGGGGCCAGCAGCCCGTACTGGTGCGCGACGGCCTCGCCGGCCTTCCGCGCCCCGCGCTCGACCACGGGGCCGTACTCCTTCTTGGCGTCCTGGGCCTTGCGGCGGCCCTCCTCGGCCGCGGCGGAGCCGCCGATCAGCCCGTAGGCCGCGGCCACCTCGCTCCAGGCGCGGGTGGACTCCACCTTCGGGGCGGCCCAGTGGCGCAGGTTCTCCGCCTGGCGTGCGACGAACGCGTTCGCGCCGCCGTCGTGCTGGATCTCGTCGTGCAGGGTCGTGCGAGCCATGTGATGCCTCCCGTGAGTTCTGGATGGTCGTTGAACGCGGTGGTCCTCGAGGCCCAGCCTAGTGGCCGACCCCCGCCGTGGCACGGGTCCCGGCACGCCGGGAGTGCGTACGCCGATCGCGGAAGATCCCGAGCCCGGACGGCGGGATCCGGACGGCCCGCCGCCGCGGATGGAACAATGGGGCGCATGGCGAACAAGACGCACACCGCGACCATCCACACGAACCACGGCGACATCGTCGTCGAGCTGTTCGGCAACCACGCCCCGAAGACCGTGAAGAACTTCGTGGGTCTCGCCACCGGCGAGCAGGAGTGGACCCACCCGCAGACCGGTGAGAAGAACAACGGCGCCCCGCTGTACTCCGGCACCGTGTTCCACCGCATCATCAAGGACTTCATGATCCAGGGCGGCGACCCGCTCGGCATGGGCATCGGCGGCCCCGGCTACCAGTTCGGCGACGAGATCCACCCCGAGCTGCAGTTCGACCGTCCCTACCTGCTGGCCATGGCCAACGCCGGCCCCGGCACCAACGGCTCGCAGTTCTTCATCACCTCCGTGCCCACCGGCTGGCTCAACGGCAAGCACACCATCTTCGGCGAGGTGAAGGACGAGGCCTCCCAGAAGGTCGTGGACGAGCTCAACGCCGTCGCCACCGATCCCCGTGACCGCCCGCTCGAGGACGTCGTCATCGAGTCCATCGACATCGACGAGGCCTGAGCAGCCCCTCGGTGAGCACCACCCCCTCTGACCCGCACGGCCCGGACTCCGCGGACGGCACACCCCCGGTGTGCCCGCGGCATCCGGGCCGTGCCGCGTATGTGCGCTGCGCCGTCTGCCGGCGCCCCGCGTGCCTCGACTGCCAGCGTCCCGGCTCCGCGGCCGGACCGGTCTGCGTGGACTGTGCGTCCGGCGTCGTGGCCGGCCCTGCTCCGACGGTGGCTCCCGCCGGCGCCGCCGCGTCGGTCCCGGTCCGACGGCGGACGGGCTTCGCCGCCTCGCCCGTCACCTGGATCCTGCTGGCGGTCACGGCGGTGGTCTACGCGGCGCAGTGGATGACCCGGGACCAGGCGTCCGGCGTGACCGAGGCGCTCTGGTACGCCGGGCTCTACACGTCCCCGTACGGCATGGAGCCGTGGCGGATGGCCTCCTACGCGCTCGTGCACGACGTCTCCGGTCCCACGCACCTGCTGCTGAACATGCTCGCGCTGTGGGTGATCGGGCGCGTGCTCGAGCCCGCGCTGGGCTGGTGGCGGTTCCTCGCCCTCTACGTGCTCTCCGCCGTGGGCGGCGCGGTGTTCGCGCTGTGGGTCTCGGACCCGCTGCAGCCCGTCGTCGGGGCGTCCGGCGCCGTGTACGGCATGTTCGCGGCCCTGTTCCTGCTCACCCGGGTGCGGGGCGGCCAGGTGCGCTCGATCGCCGTGCTGATCGGCCTGAACCTCGTGTTCTCGTTCCTGTTGCCCGGGGTGGCCTGGCAGGTGCACGTGGGCGGGCTGCTGACGGGCGCCGTCGTCGCCGTCGTGTTCTCCCTGGCCGGCGGGCTGCGGCCCGGCCGCGCGCGCGTGCCGTCCGTGGGCGCCCAGGCAGCCGGCCTCGTGGTCGTGGCGGCGGCGCTGGCGGCGCTCACGGTGCTCGGCGCCGCACGGGTCACGGTGGCCGGCCTGCTCGGCTAGATGTATGAGGCCAGGAGGTTGTTGACGCGAATTGGCACGAGCGTGGCCGGCGGCTGACCGTCCGCGGCACCGTGCGGGCGGTGGTAGTTGTAGTGCAGGTTCCAGCGCTCGAGGGCGTTGGCGCGTTCGTCTTCTGAGGTCCATGTCCGTGCATAGAGGAACTCTTCGGCAAGGATCCGGTTGTACCGCTCGATCTTTCCGTTGTGGCGGGGCGTGTAGGGCGTGATCCGTTGGTGCCGCGACCCGGCCAGTGCATCGGCGAACGCTGAGGCGCGGTAACAGGATCCGTTGTCGGTCACGATCCGTTCGATGTGCGTGATGCCATGAGCCGCGAACCATGCCCGCGCTCGCGCGAGGAACGCAACGGCCGTCGCGGCCTGCTCGTTCGGCAAAGCCTCGGTGTACGCGAGGCGTGAGTAGCCGTCAATCGCTGAGTGGAGGTAGACGTAGCCGGCTCGCGTGCCGCGGGTTTTCGTCCGCGCGACGGCGCGAGCTTCCGGGCTGTCCTTGCCATGAGCCCGCCATCCGCCGCCATCGGGGATTCGGCCGACCTTCTTGACGTCCAGGTGAACCATGTGGCCGGGGCACCGAGCGACAATCTTCCTCGCTTCGCGGTTACTTTCCCCGGTCGGGTCGATGAAGCGGCGCCGGTTGAGCTGCAGGTCGGTGAGGATGCGACTCACCGTGCGCCGACTGATCTGAATGCCGACCTGTTCGAGCTCGAACGTGATCCGAGCCGCTGACCACTTGTGCTCGCGCCGCATGCGTTCGACTTCGCGAACAACGACGTTGGGGGTGGCTGTCGGGGATTGCTTAGGCGTCGATGAGCGGTCGAGCAGACCGACCTCACCGAACTCACGATGGCGATGGACCCACTTTGACGCGGTAGCGCGGGAGATTCCCATCTCAGCTGCCACGTGAGCGATCGGCCGGGTCTTGCAACGCTCGACCAGCCGCCGACGTCCCTCGACTGACAGTGGCGAGTTGCGGTGAGTCATGCACGTCCTTCGAAGAATGTTCCAGTCGAGTCGCTGAGTCCCGGACCAAGCCCCCCATTCAGCCGTCGGCTACTGACCCTCGTGGTCGCCGCCTGACACGCCGAGGCCGACGTTCGTGGTGTCGCAGCAGGCCTCCGGCGATTCGGAACTGGCTCGACGCCGCCTATGGGCGGCGCCAAGGGCGAGTACTACGAGGAGGGAGATGACCGCGAGCGCCGCGATCGGCGCCGTGTGAGCCTGAACCCAGCCGGACAGGGTCGTTGAGAGCCTGGCGACACCGCCGGCACGGCCGGTCGCGACGAGGTTGTTGTCGGCGGTGGCGGCGGGCCACCAGTACCACGCGAGGTAGACGCCGGTGAGCAGCAAGACGGCGCCGGTGATCCGGGGGCCATAACTCCCGAGGCGTGCGACGTGGCGGGTTAGGCCGGTACCCGCGGCGGTGGTCGCGAGTGCGAGCAGCAGCAGGATGCTGGCTGAGCCGGCGGCGTAGACACCGAAGACCAGCAGCAGCCCCGCGTAGCTGGCGGTGGCCTGTGCCTGGGCGATGACAGCAAGGATCACTCCGAAGGTGCACGACAGGGAGGCGAGGGCGTAGCCGATCCCGAAGACCAGCATCCGGGCGGTTGGCGGGAGGCCTTCGGTTGCTCGGCCGGTGATCCGGGGCAACCGCACGGAGATCGAACGGCCGGCCAGCATCCACAGGCCGAGGAGCACCAGTAGGACGCCTACGGCGAGACCGAGTTTGGGCGCTGCCTGGATCAGGCCCCGAGCCCCGGCGCTCACCAGCAGGCCCGCAGCTGCGAGGGTGCCGGCGAACCCGATCGCCAGTGCGATTCCGGACCGCAGGGCCCTCAGCAGCCGCACCGGGACGGGCGAGGCGTCAGCGTCGCCGAGGGTCTGGCTGATCCAGGCCGGCAGCAGCGCGAACCCGCATGGGTTGACCGGCGCCACCATGCCGGCGGCGAAGGCGAGGCTGAGCAATCCGCCCATGGATCAGGCTCCGGCCTTGACGAGTTCGGCGGTGATCGTCTTCGCGTCGGGCTCGGTGGCACGGAAGGTCACCTTGCCGTCGCCGTCGATGACGATGAGGGTGGACAGGGCGGCAACGTCGAATCGCTGGGACAAGGCGGCACCCTCGTCTATGGCGGCCGGGACGTGTTCGGCGTCGACGTACTCCATGAATCCCTCGATGGTCTCCTTGGACTCGCCGGGGTCCATGTCGACGGCGAGGAAGCTCGCCCCAGCACCCGACTTCTCGGCAGCGGTGGCGGCCTCGCCGAGGGAGCGGACGCCTTCAACGCATTCGCCGCAGCCGACGGAGAAGAAGAACACCGCGGTCGGCTTCCCGCTGGCGGGCAGGCTGACCATCTGGCCGTCGATGCTAGTAACCGCCGCTGGCGTGCCCGCATCTGCGGCTGGTGTGGCGTCGGTGTTTCCGCAGGCGGTCAGAGCCAGGGAGCCTGCAAGCAGGAGGCCGGCGACCGAGAGGGTCGCGCGGCGGGTGCGGGTAAGCGTCATCGGTTCTGGTCGTCCTTCGTGTCGCTGGGGTGGGTGGAGTTCACAGGCGGGCAACAGCCATGCCTGGCGTTGTTGCCGCCGCTGCGGCGCCGCGTGGTCGCGAGGACCGCGAGCACCAGGACGGCGATGCCGGTGCCGATCACCCAGGGGTTGCCGAGGAACCCGCCGACACTGGCCAGCAGACCACCGGCGAGGAGCAAGGGAAGTAGGGCGCAGCAGGCGACCATGAGCAGCGCGGCCCCGGCTCCGAGGAGCAGGCCGCTGCCTCCCGGTTGGTCGTCGTGGTGGACTTCATCGGAGTGGAGTTCCCTTCGGTGTTCTTGGTCAGCAGCGGCAGTGGCCGTCGTCGGCCACTGCCGCGTTGGCCTGGAACTGGTTGAGGAAGCCGGTCGTGAGGTCGGTGCCGATCCGATAGGCAACGGCCACGGGCACGACCTCGGCGCGGGGGTGCTCGGCCAGCCAGCCCGCGGCGTCCTCATCGGAGGTGAAGTAGTGGACCTGGTTGCAGAAGGAGGACCGGATCGAGGTGATCTGGTCGGGGTTGACCAGCGACACCACCGCGGTGGCGGGTTCGACGCTGGTGACGCCGGCGACGGGGTCGATGGTGACCCGGATCGGCTCGCCGCTGGTCGGGGAGACCGACTCCACGCTCGCCGCGCGCTCGAGCAGGGTCGGAAAGATCAGGGTGTCCAGGGCGCACCAGGTGTAGAGCTCCTCACCGGCCACGGTGAACCGGTGAGGGGTGGGGCGCAGGGTGAGGCCCTGGCCGATGATGCGGCCCTGGTCGTCGTACTCGGTGTCCGGCACCGCGGCCAGACCCGTGCGTACGTCGTCGACCGGACGGCCGGCGGCCGCGGCGAACTGCTCGACGGTGACCGGGCCGCCCTCGACGATCAGCCGCAGCAGCGGGATCGATAGGACGGCGTCAAGGCCGGTCTCTTCGGTGTTGTTGAGTCGTTCGGGCAGTTGCGTCGTGAGCTCCGACATGGCGGTACCTTCTTCATGAGTCGGGTGGAGGCTGTCGGCTGCGGGTCACGCGCAGCAGGACAGCTTGGAGATGTCGGTGGTGAAGGCCTTGGCGGCGATCCGGATGCCTTCGGTCATGGTCAGGTAGGGCGCCCATGCGTCGGCGACCTCGGTGACGGTCTTGCCGAGGATGTGGACACCGGCGGCGGCGAGCTCGCCGGCGTCTTTGGCGACGGCGGTGAGGCCGAGGATCTCGCCGGTCTCAGCGTTGGCGACGATCTTGATGAAGCCGCGGGTGTCGCGGTTGACCAGCGCCCGGGGCACGTAGTCCAGCGGCAGGACGCGGCAGTCGCAGCGGATCCCGGCAGCGAGCACCTGGGCCTCGGTCATCCCGACCGCGCCGATCGCCGGACTGGTGAAGGTCACCCGCGGCAGCCGGCTGTGGTCCACCGACCGCTCAGCGCCAGCGAACGTGTTCTCGGCGACCATGTTGCCGTGGTGGGCGGCGACGTAGACGAACTCGGGGTGCCCGGTCACGTCGCCGGCTGCCCAGATCCGGGGGTTGGAGGACTGCAGTTGGTCGGTGACCACGATCTCGCCCGTGTCGCCGGTCTTCACCTCCACCGCATCGAGGTTCAGCCCATCGGTGACCGGTCGGCGGCCGAGGGCGACGAGGACCTGTTCGGCGTGGAATTCCTGCTCGCCGCCGGAGATGTCAGCGGTGACAACAACCTGGCCCCTGACGTCGTCACGGGCAACGTGGGTCGGGACCGCACGGCGGACCACGCGGATGCCCTCGTCGGCGAAGACCTCCTGCAGCGCCTTGGATACCTCCGGCTCCTCCTTCGACGCCAGCCGGGAACGAACCAGCAGGGTGACGTTCGACCCGAGCCGGGCGAACAGTTGGGCCTGCTCCAAGGCGACGTAGCCGCCGCCGAGCACCAGCAGCGAGTCGGGAACCTTGGTCAACTCCATCGCCGTGGTCGAGGTCAGGTAGCCGGCCTCCTCAAGACCGTCGATCGGTGGGGCCCATGCGCTGGCGCCGGTGGCGACCAGGTAGTGATCAGCGTCGATCGTCTCGACCGCACCGTCAGTCGCGGTGACCTCAAGAACGGGCGCTTCTGGCGTGCCGGCGAACGCAGCGTCGCCGTGGCGGATCTGCCAGCCGTAGGCGTCGGCGACGTCGACGTACTTCTCACCCCGAAGTTCCTCGACGAGGTCCTGCTTGCTGCTGATCAGCGCGGGCATGTCCACGTCGTCCGCTGTGGTGGCGATCCCCGGGAAACGGTTGCCCGCCTCGGCAGCGGTCTGGCGGGCCTCAGCGGCGGCGATGAGCGCCTTCGACGGCACGCAGCCGGTGTTCACGCACGTGCCGCCGAAAGTGCCGCGCTCGATCATCACCACCGACTTGCCGAGCGTGGTCGCGCGGATGGCGGCGGCGAACGCGGCGCCACCCGATCCGATGATCGCAAGGTCGTACCTGGACTGCATCCCGATTCCTCCCCTGAGTCTTGAGAATTGCTCTTGATGCAGCCACAATGGACCTTCCAGTACGGGGGAAGGTCAAGTGCGACCTGTGACACATCGGAGACCCAGATGAGGATCGGCGAACTCGCCGAGGCGGCCGGCACCACCGCCAAGACCCTGCGGTTCTACGAGGAGCAGGGCCTGCTTCCCGCGGCCGAGCGCACCGCGTCGGGATACCGCGACTACGATCCGGAAGCAGCGACTCGGATCGACTTCATCCACCGCGGCCAGGCTGCCGGACTTACCCTCGCGCAGATCAAACAGATCCTCGACATCCGCGATGGAGGCGAGATTCCCTGCGGCCACGTCCGGGACCTCCTAGACGTTCGTCTGAAGGACATTGAGCGCCAGATCTCGGATCTCGTCTCCCTCCGCGACAACGTTGCCGCCCTCCGCGACGCAGCCGCAGAACCCGAACCCGAGACCTGCAACGCCGACGAGGTCTGCAGGTACCTGTAGCCAATCCGAGATGACGCGCGCAGAGGCGGAGCCTCCTGCCGCGACCTTCCTACGTAACCACAACGTTATGGCCAGCAACAGCTAGACCGTCATCCCCGACCGTCCCCGGAGTTCTCCACAGGCGGGTGTGCACTTCTTCCCACAGGGGTGTCCACACCTGTGGACAACTCCGGGGACAACTCGTCTCCGGGCGGGATCGTGCGGATCAGCCATCCACAGGGTTGTCCACCGCTGTGGAGAACTACACGCGTGTCATTCGCTCCAGCGGGACATCATCAGGAACCCGACGAGCGCGAGGCCGAAGCCCACGAGGATGTTCCAGCCGCCGATCTGCACGATCGGGAAGAGGCCCTGGGTCAGGTAGTAGACGATGATCCAGAGCAGGCCGAGGATCAGCAGGCCGAACATCACGGCCTTGTACCCGGGGGAGAGGGGCTTCGGACCCGGGTCCACGTCCCCGAGCTCCGTCCGCACGGCGGAGCGGCTGCGGCGCGCGGCCTCGAGCTCCTCGCGCTTCCGACGGGCCGAGTCCTTGCGCTTGCCGGCGGGTGCTGCCACGGATCTTCTCCTCGGGTGGGGGGGGTGGTGGGCGCCCCCACCGGCGGGGACCGGGGCGGGGACGGTATCCTGCTGACCTGCCCAGGACCGGGGTCAGCGACGTGCCCGGCCAGTCTATGCACCCCGCTCCCACGCGGCGGGGAGGAAAGAGCGCCCCCGTGCAGAGTCCCGAGGTCTCCGTCCTCGTCGTCGACAACTACGACAGCTTCGTCTACACCCTGGTGGGCTACCTCGAGCAGCTCGGGGCCCGCACCACCGTGATCCGCAACGACGAGGTCACCCCCGCCCGCGCCCTCGAGCTCGCGGCCGAGCACACGGCCGTGCTCATCTCGCCCGGGCCGGGCGCGCCCGCCGACGCCGGTGTCTCCCTCGACCTCATCCGCTCCGCCGCCGACGGCGGCCGCCCGCTCTTCGGGGTGTGCCTGGGGCACCAGGCCATCGCGGAGGCGTTCGGCGCCACCGTGACGCACGCGGAATCCCTCATGCACGGCAAGACGTCCCTGGTCCGCCACGGCGAGCACCCCATGTTCGAGGGCGTCCCCTCGCCGTTCACCGCCACCCGCTATCACTCGCTGGCCGCCGTGCGGGCCACCGTGGACGAGGCGGTCCTGGAGATCACCGCCGAGACCGAGGACGGCGTCGTGATGGGACTGGCCCACCGCACCGCGCCCCTGTGGGGCGTGCAGTTCCACCCCGAGTCCGTGCTCACCGAGGGCGGCTACCGGATGCTCGGCAACTGGCTCGAGTCCGTGGGGCTCTCCGGGGCCGCCGAGCGCGGTGGCCGGCTCTCGCCCCTCGTCCGCCAGGACTGACCGGTCCCGGGGCCCGGTTCGCGGGTCGGACGGCGCCCCGGCCGCTCAGGTGGACGGCGGCGGGTCGATCGAGGGCTCGGGGTCCGGCGTCAGCGTCGGCAGCGGGTCCACCGGCGTCGCGGTGGGCGACGTGCTCGGCGGCTGCCCGGTCGGCTCCGACGGGGCCGCCGACGTCGGTGACGGGCTCTGCGTCGGCCACGGCGTCTCGGTCGTCGTCGGCTCGGGGCTGGGCGTGGCCGAGGCGGACGGCGAGGGTGACGGCTCCGCGCTCTCGGAGGGCTCGGGGCTCTCCGTCGGCGGGGGGCTCGGTGGCGCGGACGCCGACGGCGTGGGCTCGGGCGCCTCGCTGGATGGCGGGGCCGGCTCGGAGGGCTCGGCCGTGGGCGCGATCCACGAGGAAGCGGTCAGGGTCAGGGAGGAACGGTTGTCCACGCGGACGCCGGCGGGCGGATCCTGGGCCACGACCGTGCCGGTGTCGGTGGTCGCGCCGTCCTCGTCCTGGATCCGCACGCGCAGCTCGGGGGCGCTCAGCGCCAGCTGACGCCGCGCGTCCGGAGCGCTCATCCCCACCACGTCCGGCACGGCGACCATGCCGCTGGACAGGTGCAGCACCACGGAGGAGCCGGGCGGCACGTGGGTGCCCATCGCGGGGTCGGTGCGGGCGAGCAGCCCGCGCTCGAGTCGGCCGTCGTCCTGGTACTGCACGGAGGAGACGCGCAGGCCCAGCCGTTCCAGCTCGCGGCGGGCCGCGTCCTCGGACAGCCCGTGCAGGGAGTCGGACAGCGCGATGCCCTCCTCGCCGCGGGACACCCGGATCCGCACCTCGGCCCCGCGGGGCACCTCCGTGCCCGTCGGCGGGTCGCTCTGGGTGACGGTCCCGTCCGGAGCGTCGGCCATGTACGCGGACGAGACGACGGCCACCAGGCCCGCGTCCTCGAGCGCCGCGACCGCCTCATCCTGCTGCAGCCCCACCACCGTGGGCACCTCCACGGTGGTGCGCAGGGCCGCCGCGAGCCACGGCGCCAGGACCAGGACCAGCGCCACCAGGACCGCGCCGGCCGCCAGGAGCGTGCGCCGGCGGAGGCGCCGGCGCACGCGACGGGGTGTGGCCGTCGCCGACGCCGGCGTGTCCCCGGGCGGTTCGGGCCGGGGCGTCGCGACCGCACCGGGCGTCACCGGCTGGCCGGCCGTCACCGGGCGGGGGCCGTCCATGGCGGCGGCGGCGGCCAGCTGCGCGGCGGAGGCGGCGCCGGGCAGTCCCGCACCCGCGACGGCATGGTTCGCCGCCTGGGGGTGTGCGGCGTCCGGCTCGGCCGGGATGGAGGGCGTCGGCCGGGTCAGCGGGACCGCGGCCGTCGGCACGTCGGCGTCGTCGGCCCCGTGCTCCGCGGCCGCAGAGCCCAGCACCGCGCCGACGAGGGCGGGAGGGACGGCATCGAGCGGCGGGGTGTGACGGCCGGGGCCGGCGTGCGGATCCGCGGCGGCCTCCTCGAGGGCCGCGAGGAACGCGGCGCCCGTGGGGAACCGGTCCTCCGGATCCTTGCGCAGGGCGCGCAGCACCACGGGGTCGAACGCGGGCGGCAGGTCGGGGTCGACGTCGGAGGGCGCCGGCGGCTCCTCGCGCACGTGTTGATAGGCCACGGCCAGCGGCGTGTCACCCGTGAAGGGGGGTCGGCCCGTGAGCAGCTCGAACAGCAGGCAGCCGGCCGCGTAGAGGTCGGCGCGGCCGTCCACGATGCGGCCCGTCGCCTGCTCCGGGGCCAGGTAGAGGGCCGTGCCCACCACGGCCTGGGTCTGCGACGTGGTGGCGGAGGTGTCGGCCAGCGCATGGGCGATCCCGAAGTCCATCACCTTGACGGCGCCCGTCTCCGTGACCATGACGTTCGCGGGCTTCACGTCGCGGTGGACGATGCCCTCCTCATGCGCGTGCTCGAGCGCTTCCAGCACGCCCCGGGTCCAGGCCACGGCACGGTCCGTGCCCACGGCGCCCTCGGCGTGCAGGATCTCCCGCAGCGTCCGGCCGGAGACGAGCTCCATCACCAGGAACGGGCAGTCCACCGGATGGAGGCCGTCCTCGAGAGAGACCTCGCCCGTGTCGTACACGGAGACGATCGAGGGGTGGTTCAGGGAGGCCGCCGAGCGTGCCTCCTTGCGGAAGCGTGCCTGGAAGTGCGGATCGCGCGCCAGGTCCCGGCGCATCAGCTTGACCGCCACCGGGCGGTGTAGCCGCAGGTCCTCGCCGCGGAAGACGTCCGCCATGCCGCCGCGCCCGATCAGCTCACCGATCCGGTACCGCCCGTTCAGGATCCTCTGCTCATCCACAGACACGTCCGCGTGCCCGTCCCGCCCGCCGCTCAAGCGGAGGGCGTGGCGTCGGCGGACGAGGCCTCCGCACCACGCGCGTCAGCGGACGGGTCGGTGGTGGGCTCGCCCGTCGGTGCCGTGGACTCCCCGGAGGACTCCGTCGTCGGATCCCCCGTGGGCGTCGTCGGCTCCTCGGACGGCTCCGGCATGGGCTCCGGGTCGGCGGTGGCCGTCGGGGATTCGGCGGTGGGGGACGGGCGGGGCTCGTCCGAGGCCGACGGGCTCGGCTCGCTGCTCGGCTCGGTGCTCGGCTCCTCCGACGCGCTGGGCTCCGGCTCCGAGGCGGGCTGGGACGCCTCGCGGGTCGGCGCGGCGTCGGACCCGCCGGTGGCCACGATCAGCTGCACGTGCGTGTCGTAGCGGTGACGCTCGCCCTCGCCGGGCACCACGCGCACCACCTCGCCGTCGGCGCCGTCGGCGGACGGGTCGTCCACCCGGTCCACGGTGAAGCCGCGGTCGCGCAGCGTCTGGATCGCGCTCTCCACGGGTTGGCCCACGAGGCCCTCCGGGATGACGCCCTCCCCGGTGGAGACGGCCAGCGTGACGGTCTCACCGCGCCGCAGCGCCCCCACCGGGTTGATCTCCTCGACGGTGCCCTGCGGGCTCTGCGCGTCGCGGTCCTCCTCGCGCACCGCCAGGCCGAGGCCCTCGAGCTCGGTGCGCACCTCGCTCACGGGGCGACCCTTGTACGCCTCCGGGTCCACGTGCACGGACGACTCCTCCTGCGAGGTCGCCGGCGCTGAGCCGCCGACGCCGCGGTCACCCGTGAGCAGCGGCCACAGCAGCGCCCCCAGCAGGGCGAACACCACGAGCCCGAGCAGCGCCCACAGCGGCCAGCGGTTGGCGCGTCGCCGGCGGGCGGGCGCGGATCCTCCCCCGGCGGGCGGGCCCGGGTCCACGACGTCGCCCGGGCGGGTCTGCTGGTCGCGCACGGCGGCGATCTCGTGGTCGCGCGTGCGAGCGCTCGCGGCGGCGCCGAACGCACCGGCCGCGCCCACGGCCGCCGCACCGGCGGCGCCGGTGCCGCGGGCGGCGTCGTCGGTGCGGGGCTGGGCCGTGGTCACCGGCAGCGCCGCGGTGGCGGGGGAGCCGTCCGCCCGGGTGCCCTCGGCGCGCGGATGGGTGGTGCGCATGCCGTCGTAGTCCAGGGGAGCGGTCTCGGCGCCCGAGGGGTCGGTCACGCCCTGCTCCTCGAGGAAGACGGCCAGGGCGGGCACGGCCTCCACGGCGCCGCGGGTGTCCTTGCGCCGCAGCGCGTCGGCGGCGTCCGAGAGCGCGGCCGCGTCCGAGGGCCGCTCCCGGGGGTCCTTCGAGAGCATGCACATGATCAGGGCGCGCACCGGGGCCGGGACGGTGTCCGGCAGGGGCGGCGGCGTGTCGTTGACCTGGGCGAGGGCGATCGCGATCTGGGACTCGCCCGTGAACGGGCGATGCCCGGCGAGGGCCTCGTAGCCGATGATGCCCAGCGAGTAGAGATCGGAGGAGCCGGTGGCCTGCTGCCCCGTGGCCTGCTCGGGCGCGAGGTACTGGGCGGTGCCCATCACCTGGCCGGTGGCCGTGAGGGGGACCTGGTCCGCCAGGCGCGCGATGCCGAAGTCCGTCACCTTCACCCGGCCGGTGGGCGTGATCATGAGGTTGCCGGGCTTGACGTCGCGGTGCACGAGCCCCTGGGCGTGGGCCGCCGAGAGCGCGGCCGCCGTCTGCGCGATGATCCGCAGGGTCCGCTCGGGGGAGAGCACCTTCTCCTTCTCGAGGATGGAGGACAGCGGCTGGCCCGGCACGAGCTCCATGACGAGGTAGGCGGAGCCCTTCTCCTCGCCGTAGTCGTAGACGTTGGCGACGCCGGGGTGGTTCAGCAGCGCGGTGTGCTGGGCCTCCGCCCGGAAGCGGCGCAGGAAGTTGGGGTCACCCGTGTACTCCTCCTTGAGGATCTTCACGGCGGTGATCCGGCCCAGGACCTTGTCCCGCGCCTTCCACACCTCGCCCATGCCGCCGATCGCGATGCGATCGGTCAACTGGTACCTGCCGCCGAGGGTGATGCCCGATGTCGGCCTCATTCCGTGACCACCGCTTCCATGATTGCCTTCATGCCACTGACGACTGTCTGATGTCCAACCCCCGGCGGCTCGTCCTCCACCACGATCGTCACGGCCGCCCGGGGGTTCTCGCTCGCGTCGAAGCCGGTGATCCAGGAGTGCACGTTGCCCGTGTCCCCGACCTCGGCCGTGCCCGACTTCGCCGCGATCCGCACCGTGTCCGACTGCACGGATCCCAGGATGCCGTCCTCCACCGCCGAGACCATCATGTCCGAGACCTGCCCGGCCACCTCGGGGGTCGTGGCCCGGCCGCGCTCACGGGGGCTGAACTCCTGCACCGTGGTGAGGTCCGAACGGCGGACCGCCTTGATCAGCTGCGGCTCCATGACCACGCCGTCGTTCGCGATGCCGGCGGCCACCATGGCCATCTGCAGCGCGGTGGCCTGCACGTCCCGCTGGCCGATCGAGGACTGCGCCAGCGTGGCGTCGTCCAGGTCGGAGGGGAACACGGAGCCGGTCACGGGCAACGGGTAGTCGAAGGAGTCGTTGAAGCCGAACCGCTCGGCGACCTCCCGGATCCGGTCTTGGCCCAGCTCGACGGCGGCCATGGCGAACGGCGTGTTGCAGGACTGCGCCAGCGCCCACGTGAGGGTCTGACGCCCCACGGTGTTGCACGGTGAGCCGTCGTAGTTGGGCAGCTCCGTGGTCGTGCCGGGCAGCGTCCACGCGGCGGGGATGTCCACCGTCCCGCCCGGGGTGTAGTCACCGGACTCGAGCATGGCCACCGCGTCGATCAGCTTGAACGTGGAGCCGGGGGACACGAGCTGCTCCGCGGCGCGGTTGCGGTATGCGCTGGCGCCGGGGATCTGGTCGATCGCGGCCATGGCCGACTGCGCCTCGGCCGGGCTGTGTGAGGAGAGCGCGTTGGAGTCGAAGCCCGGCTTCGACGCCATGGCCAGGATCTCGCCCGTCGTCGGGTCCGTGACCACGGCGGAGGCGCGCACGCCGTCCGGGAGCGCGTCGTACGCCAGACGCTGCAGCTCGGGGTCGATCGTCAGCTCCACCTGGTCGCCCTCGGGCGTGGCACCCGTGATGATCTCCATGGCGCGGTCCACGAACTGGGACGTGGGGGTGCCGGAGAGCTGCTCGTTCATGGCCGCCTCCAGCCCGTCGGTGCCGTAGGTGAGCGAATAGAAGCCCGTGAGCGGGGCGTACAGCTCGGTCTCGTGGTAGACGCGCTGGTAGTGGTACGCGTCGCCGGAGGGGACGGACTCGGCGATCGGCTCGCCGTCCACGAGGATCGGCCCGCGCGGGGCGCCGAACTCCAGGAACATCTGCCGAGAGTTCAGGGCGTGCGTCTTGAGCTGGTCAGCGGCCAGCACCTGGATGACGGACGCAGCCAGCGCGAGCACGAGGAGCATGGCCGCCATGACGGTCCACGTGCGTCGGATCGCCTCGTTCACCGCTCCTCACCTCCTCCCGGGGGCACGGCGGCCGCCGGGAGCGCCGTGCCGGGGTCGAGGTGGCCGGCGCCGGGCCCGGACGCGTTGACCATCCCGTCCACGACCACGGGCCGGCGGGCGGCGTTCGAGATGCGCAGCACGAGCCCCACGATGATCCAGTTGGCCAGCAGCGAGGAGCCGCCGGCGGCGAGGAACGGCGTCGTGAGGCCGGTGAGCGGCAGCACGAGGGTCACGCCGCCCATCACCACGAACACCTGCCACGCCATGGTGAAGGCCAGGCCGGAGGCGAGCACCTTGCCGAACGCGTCGCGCACGCCGAGGGCGGCGCGCATCATGCGGGTGACGAGCAGGAGGTACAGGACGAGCACGGCGGCCAGGCCCACGAAGCCGAGCTCCTCGCCGATGGCCGTGAGGATCATGTCCGAGAAGGACAGCGGCACCTGGGTGGGGTTGCCCGCGCCCAGGCCGGTGCCCATCAGCCCGCCCGAGGCCATCGCGAACAGGCCCTGGACCACCTGGTAGGAGCCGCCGAAGTCGCGATGGTAGATCTCGGGGTCGAAGGCCCTCAGCCAGATCTCGAACCTGGCGGTCACGTGCGGCATGAACAGGAACGCCAGCGCCGCGCCGAAGGCGATCAGGCCCAGGCCGAGGAGGATCCAGGAGGCGCGGGACGTGGCGATGTAGAGCATCGCCATGAACATGCCGAAGAACAGCAGGGCCGAGCCCAGGTCGCGCTGGAACACGAGCACGCCGAGCGCCAGGAGCCAGCCGGCCAGCAACGGGCCGAGGTCCCGGGCTCGGGGGAAGGTCACCGGGCCCACACGGCGGCCGGCCAGCAGGATCAGGTCGCGGTTCGCGGAGAGGTAGCCGGCGAAGAAGATGGCCAGCGTGATCTTGGCGATCTCGCCGGGCTGGAAGGTGCCGAATCCGACGTCGATCCAGATCCGCGCCCCGTACATGCTCAGGCCCAGCCCGGGCACGAGCGGCAGGAGCAGCAGCACGCCGGACGCGGCGAGGAACAGGTAGGGCCAGCGCCGCAGCACCCGGTGGTCGCGCACCAGGAACACCAGGGCGGAGGCCACCAGGACGGCCAGGACGGACCACACGAGCTGCGAGGTGGGGTTGGCCATCGCGGCGTCCTGGCTCAGCCGGTGGATCATGGCCAGGCCCAGCCCGTTGAGCAGGGCGGTGATCGGCAGCATGAACGGGTCCGCGTAGGGGGCCCGCAGCCGCAGGACCACGTGCAGCACGAGGGTGGCGGCGCCGAAGACGCCCAGCGGCACCCAGGCGGTGGAGTCCAGCGGGGCGTCCGTGCCGATCATGCCCAGCAGGTCCGCCCCCAGGGCGATGGCCAGGGCGGCCAGCAGCAGGACCAGTTCGATGTTCCGGCGCGGGCGTGCGGGGGAGATCACCTCGGTCACGGGGCCTCACCTCCCGTCGCGCTCGGGGACGACGCCGGGCTCGTCGGCGCGGTGGAGCCGGACGCGTCCGAGGGGCGGGCGGAGGACGACGACGGCGTCGTGCTCGGCCGGGCCCGCTCGGAGGGCTCACCGGCGGGGGCGGGGGCGTTCGGGTGCAGCGAGTCGCGCAGCTCGGCGACGATCTGCTCCGCGTGGTCCACGTCCCGGGCGGGCATGCCGGCGTTCACGCGGTCGCGTGCGTACGCGGGCAGCGCGTCCACCGGGAGGTCGGTCTGGCGGTCCACGTGGGACAGCTCGAGCGGGCCCAGCCGCTGGGAGACGCCCTTGAACACGGCGATCCGGCCGTCGTTGGCCCCCACGTAGTACTGCGTCTGGGTCCACAGGTAGCCCCACACGGCCACGGCCGCGAGGGTGAGGGCGAGCAGCGTGGTGAACACGGGGATGAACCAGCCGCGGCGGTACTGCACCGGGCGGTCGTCCTTTCCACGCCGCCGACGCGCGGCCCCGTCCTCGGGGCCGCCGGCGGGCCCGGCGGTCGCCGGGGCCGGGGTGGGGGCCGTGGTCATCGGCTCGGCGGCCTCGTCGGACGGGTGGTCGGCAGCGGTGGCGGCCGGTGTGGCGGCGGAGGAGGAGCCGGCGGCGGCAGCGGTGCCGCTCGGCGCGGCGGGCGGGACGGAGGCGTCCGGGCGCGGGGCGGCGGCGGGATCCGGCCCGTCCGTGAGGACGGCCGCGGTGCGCCGGGGACGGTTCTCCGGCACGGGCGTCTCGCCGAGCAGGGCGGCGGCACGGCGGCGCGTGGAGCTGCGGGTGACCACGGGGATGCGATCGGTCTTCACGGCGTTGGAGGCCGCGCCGACGAGCAGGTGAGGCCGTGCGTCCAGGTCCTCGCGCAGCAGCAGGCCGGAGACCGGGCCGACCTCGGGCGGGTGGGCGGCGGCGAGGGCCTGCTCGGACAGGTGGACGTCCGGGACGGGGGCCAGCTCCTCCGCCGTGCCCTCCGCGATCTCGAACGCCACCACGGTGACGTTGTCCGGGGCGCCGCCCTTGAGGGTGAGGTCCACGAGGGTGTCGACGGCCTGGTTGAGAGCCTCCGAGTCCCGCAGCACCTCGTGGATCTTCTCGGGGGGGACCACGTCCGTGAGGCCGTCCGAGCAGAACAGCCACCGTTCTCCGGGGGCGACGGGCACCTCGAACACGTCCAGCTCGGGGGAGGCGTCCACGTCGCCGAGCACGCGCATGAGCACGTTCTTGTTCGGGTGGAACGGGGCCTCCCCGGCCTCGAGGCGCCCCTCGTCGACGAGCTTCTGCACGAACGTGTGGTCCGTGGTGACCTGGGAGAACTCGCCGTCCGCGAGCCGGTAGGCACGGGAGTCGCCGATGTGCGCGATGTGCAGCGTGGTCCCCGCGAGCAGGCCGGCGGTGCACGTGGTGCCCATGCCGGCGAGCTTGGGGTTGGCGTGCACCAGCTCGTTGAGGATCAGGTTGGCGTTCTGGATCTCGTCCGGCAGCACCGTGGCCGGGTCCTCGTAGCCCACCGCATCCAGCGGGGCCAGGTCCAGCACCGTGGACGCGCTTGCCACGTCGCCGCCCACGTGCCCGCCCATGCCGTCCGCGAGCACGGCCAGATGACGGCCCACGTAGGCGGAGTCGTCGTTCTTGGCACGGACGCGGCCGACGTCGGAGCGGGCGGCGTAGCGGAGGACGAGGGTCATGGGTCAGGCCTCGAGCTCCATGACGGTCTTGCCGATGCGGATGGCCGTGCCGGGGCCCACGGGCAGCGCGCGGGTGACGGGGGCGCCGTTCACGTAGGTGCCGTTCGTGGAGCCGAGGTCCTCGAGGAACCAGCGGGTGCCCTGCGGGAACAGCCGGGCGTGGCGGCCGGAGGCGTAGTCGTCCACGAGCACCAGGTCGGCGTCCTGGGCGCGGCCCATCAGCAGGGGACGGCCCTCCAGGGCGATGGTCTGCCCGGCCTTCGGGCCCTCGACCACCCGCAGGGTCCGGGACAGCCGCGGGGCCGGCGTCGTCGGCGCGGACGCGGCGGGGGCCGGCGTCGACGCGGGCGCGGGGCGGTCGACCGCGGACGAGCCCGCCCCGGCGGCCCCGGCCGCGGGCACCGCGGTGACCAGGCCGGCGTCGCGCTGGGCCTGCTGGAGGCGTGTCTTGTTGCGTCGGCCGACCACGAGGTCGCGGCCCTGCGCCATGACGATGGAGATGATCAGCACCCACAGGGCCAGCAGCAGGCCCATGCGGAGCACGGCGACGGCGAGCTCGCTCATGCGCGGCCCCCCGTCCCGCCGAAGAACAGCAGCTCGGTCTGGCCGACGGTCACCACGTCCCCGTCGCGCAGGGTGACGGAGCCGTCCACGCGGCGGCCGTTGACGAGCACGCCGTTGCGACTGCCCAGGTCCAGGAGCGTGACCGTGGAGCCGACGGTGAGCAGGCGCAGGTGTTCGCGGGACACCGAGGAGTCCGGGATCACGAGGTCGGCACGCTCGGCCGAGCGGCCGAGGATGAGGTCGTCCCCGTCCAGGGGGAGCATGCGGCCGTCCAGCTCGAGGGCCGGGCCGGCGGGCCCGGTCACGGGGCGGCCCATCACCACGGTCGGCTGGTCGGCGTGGGCGGGGGCGGCGGGCGCGGTCGAGGCGGCGGCCCGGCGGGGCGCCGGACGGGGCCCGACGCGCGGGGCGGGGGAGGGCTTGCGGGGCGCGGCCGCCGGCAGGTCCTCGACCAGTCGGTCCGGCGCCGCGGCCGAGGCTCCCGGGCCGTGGGCGGTGGCGGGCGAGGCGCCGTCGTCGTGGGGGGCCGGGGCGGTGAGCGAGCCGTCGTCCAGGCGGGTGACGACGCGCAGGTCCCCGGCGCGCACGTCCGCGTCCGGGTGGAAGGCGACCCGGACCGTGCCGGGCAGCGCATAGCCCTGGGAGTCGGCGTGGCGGATGACCTCGTCGCACAGCTCGCTGGCGAGGGTGGACCCCCACGAGCGGGCGCGCTCGAAGTCGGCGGGGGAGAAGTGGACCACGTAGCTGTTGGGCGCGACCGTGTGGCCCTCGGACAGCGCGAACGACTCGTCGTCCATCGCCTGTCGCAGGGCCGAGGCGATCTCCACCGGCTTGACCGCCCGCGGACCGCCGGCCGAGAAGGCCGAGCGCACGGCCCGCTCCAGGCCGCGTTCGAGGTTGTCCAGAAGTCCCACGACGGGGCCCCTTTCCACAGTTGTCCGTCCCGATACTACGGGCCGGGCTGGGAGACCGCCGAGAACAGCGGGATTCTGCGGGGTGGAGCGCGGGTGGGAGAGGTGCCGGAGGGGCGAGCTGCCGGCGTGGCGGGGACGCGGGGGTGGGCGTCGGGGCCGATTTGCACGCCCGGGCGGGCGGGGGTTAGAGTATTCCTCGCTGCCTGTGACGGTCGCCGGATGCCCGGAGCCGAGAGCAGGAAGCCGCTCGCGCGAGTGGCGGAATTGGTAGACGCGCTGGCTTCAGGTGCCAGTGTTCGCAAGGACGTGGGGGTTCAAGTCCCCCCTCGCGCACCGAGGACGAAGGCCCCGGAACCGTGTGGTTCCGGGGCCTTCGGCGTTCCCGGGCTGGTCCCCACTCACCGGTTGGGGGCGGTTTCAGGCGGTATCCACGCCGAATACCGCCCGAAACCGCCCCCAAACGCCGCAGGGTGGTCCGGGCGCGGGGCCGCCCGCCCGACGCCGGCCCTCACGGCTTGACGCACACCACCGGGACGCGCGCCTCGAGGATGATCTGCTGCGCGGCCGATCCCAGCAGCAGCTTGCCCACGGGGGAGCGGTGCTTCACGCCCACCACGATCCGGCTCGCGCCCACGCGCTCGGCGTGCTCGAGCAGGTCGCCGACGGCGTCCCGGCCGCGCTCCTGGGCGTGCGCCACGGACGCGACGACGCCGGCCTCGCGCGCCTCCGCCTCGTCCGGCTCGGTCCCGTCGAGGGAGAACCAGACCACGTCCTCTCCGCGCAGGGCTGCCTCGGCCAGAGCGGCCCGCCAGGCCGCGGCGCTCTCGGGGGTGCTGGTTCCGGTGCTGATGATCGTCATGGGGACCACTGTGCGTCATGGACGCGGCCCCCGTCACCACCCGGACCGGTTGTCGTCGGTCACTCTGCGGACGCAGAGCGCGCGCGGCCCCGGCACACTGTTACCGTGACCTCCACCACTCGCACCTGTCCCCGGCGCCACTCCCTGGCGGCGGGGTGTCTCTGTTAGGAACCGCCATGCCCTCCACCTCCCCCGACGGCCCCCCGCGCCGACGCACGGGGATCGGCCGGATCGTCTTCAGCGTGATCGCGGTGCTCACCGTGCTCGCGGCCTCCGCCTTCTCCATCCGCTCGGCTTCGGGAGGCAACGACATCCGCACCAACCTGACCCTCATCGCCCCCGCGGCCGCCGGCGGCGGCTGGGACTCGTTCCAGCGCGAGCTGCAGCAGACCATGCGCGTCAACGGGCTCGTGAACAACGTCCAGGTGGTCAACATCCCCGGCGCCGGCGGCAACATCGCCCTCGGTCAGCTGACCACGCTCGAGGACGCGAACAACCTCATGGTGGGCGGCACCGGCCAGATCGCCGCCCACGCGGCCCGTGGCACCGGCCCCGAGCTCTCCCAGGTCACCGCGGTCAGCCGCGTCGTCGAGGAGTACAGCCTCGTGGTGGTCCCGACGGACTCGCCGTACCAGAGCATGGACGACCTGGTGACCGCCTGGCGCGCCGATCCCGCCCACGTGGCGTGGACCGGCGGCGGCTCCTTCGACCAGCTCGTCATGGCGGACATCGCCCGCACGGCCGACGTGCCGGTCGCGGACACCACCTACATCCCGTCCGACGGCGGCGGTGAGGCCATCCAGGCCCTGCTCAACGGCACCGCCCAGGCCTCCGCCGGCGGCTTCGCGGACATCTACCCGCAGGTCGAGGCCGGCCGACTGCGCGCCCTCGGCGTGGTGGCGGCCGAGCCGCTGGCCGGCGTCGAGGAGATCCCGACCCTGCGCTCCCAGGGCTACGACGTCACGCTCACCAACTGGCGCGCCCTGTTCGTGCCCCCGGGCGTCTCCGCGGAGGAGCGCACCGAGCTCGAGGCCCTCATCGCCGAGGCGGTCGACACCCCCGAGTGGAAGGAAGCGGTGCAGCGCAACTACTGGAACCCCGTGCCCCTCTCCGGCGCCGAACTCGAGGAGTTCATCGCCGCCGAGAAGGAGCGCATCGGCACGCTGACGGGAGAGATCAAGTGAGCCACGCGTCCACCGTCCCCCCCCCGCCGCCGACGCCCCCTCCCGCTGGGGGCGCGCCGCCGGGCTCTCCGCGCTCGTCATGCCGGCCGTGCTGGCCGCGTTCAGCCTCTACCTGCTGCTGGGATCCCTGGCCATGGACACCGAGGGCGCCGACTTCCCCGGCCCGGACTTCTTCCCGCTGATCCTCGCGGTCGCGGGCCTCGTGATCGCCGCCGCGCTCGCGGTGGAGGTCGTGCGCGTGCGCCAGTCCCCCGAGGGTCAGGCCGACGCGGACGGCGAGGTCGGCCAGGCGGCCGGTCCGCTGACCCTGTTCCACTCGGACTTCGGCGCGCTGGCCTGGTGCTTCCTCGGCTTCCTCGCGTTCGCCGTCCTGCTGCCCTGGCTGGGGTGGATCCTCGCCGGGGCGCTGCTGTTCTGGTGCGTCACCCGCGCGTTCGGCGCCCCGCACCCCGTGTTCGACATCCTCGTCGCCCTGTTCGTCTCCTCGCTGGCCTACCTCGGCTTCGCGGTGGCCCTGGGCCTGACCCTGCCCTCGGGCATCCTGGGAGGTGGCTTCTGACATGGAGACCCTCGGACTCCTCATGGAGGGCTTCGCCGGAGCCCTCACCCCCATGAACCTGCTCTGGGTGGTGCTGGGCTGTCTGCTCGGCACCGCGGTCGGCGTGATGCCTGGACTGGGCTCCTCGATGGCCGTGGCCCTGCTGCTGCCCATGACCTTCGCCCTCGAGCCCACCGCCGCGTTCATCATGTTCTCCGGCGTGTACTTCGGCGGCCTCTTCGGCGACTCCACCATGGCCATCCTCATGAACACCCCCGGCCAGGCCTCGGCCATCGCCTCCACGTTCGAGGGCCACCGCATGGCCCAGGACGGCCGGGCGGCCCAGGCCCTGGCGACGGCGGCGCTCGGCGCCTTCATCGGCGGCATGGTGGCCTCGGTGTGCGTCGTGTTCCTCGCCCCCGTCCTGGCGGAGTTCTCCACGAGCTTCGGGCCCGCGGAGTACTTCGCGCTCGCGCTCTTCGCGTTCGTGGCCACCTCCTCGGTGGTCGCGGACTCGGTGCTGCGCGGCCTGGCCTCCCTGGTGCTGGGACTGGGCATCGCCGTCGTCGGGATCGATGCGGTGACCGGCGCCGAGCGCTTCACGATGGGCTCCCCGCAGCTGTTCGACGGCATCCCGCTCGTGACCGTCACGGTGGCGATCCTCGCGCTCGGCGAGGTGTTCCACGTGGCCTCCCGGGTGCGCCGCGAGCACGAGGACCTGCGCATCCGCCGCACCGGCCGGCCGTGGCTGTCGGGCGCCGAGTTCCGCGAGGCCGCCCCAGCGTGGCTGCGCGGCACGGCGATCGGCCTGCCGTTCGGCATCGTGCCGGTGGGCGGCTCCGAGGTGCCGACGTTCCTGGCGTACTCGGCCGAGCGGCGCCTGGACCGGCGCCGGGCGCATCCGCAGTTCGGCCGCGGCGCGATCCGCGGGCTGGCGGCCCCGGAGGCCGCGGGCAACTCGACCACCGGCATGGCGATGGGTGCCCTGCTCACGCTCGGCCTGCCCGTCTCCGCGACGGCGGCCATCATGCTGGCGGCGTTCCGCCAGTACGGGCTGCAGCCCGGCCCCCTGCTGTTCGACCGCAGCCCGGACCTCGTGTGGGCGCTGCTGGCGAGCTTCTTCATCGCGATGATCGTGCTGCTGGCGATCAACCTGCCGTTCGCGCAGCTGTGGGCCAAGCTCCTGCTCATCCCGAAGCACTACCTCTATGCGGGGATCACGCTGTTCTGCGGGCTGGGCATCTACGCCACCACGGGCGCGGTGTTCGACCTGCTGATGCTCCTGGGGATCGGCGTGCTGGGCTTCCTGATGCGGCGGTACGGCTACCCGCTGGCGCCGCTGATGATCGGCATGGTGCTCGGCCCGCTCGCGGAGACCAGCCTGCGCGACGCCCTGCTCAGCTCGGTGGGCGACCCGGCCGTGCTCGTCTCCACCCCCATCACGTGGGTGATCTACGGGATCCTCGTGCTCGTGGTGGCGTTCTCCGTGCGGGCCGCCGTCGTGCGCCGGACGCGCCAGGACGTGTGAGCGGAGGAGGGATCCACGTCCCCCGAGGCAACGCGGGTTGAGTTGTCACCGGTGTGCGGCCTCCGCACCCGTGACAACTCAACCCGCGTTTCTGGTGGGCGGCGGCCCGCTCAGTAGTGGTACGTGTCCGACGGCGCCGTGATCGCGTTGTCCTGGTCCGGGTACCGCGTGGAGTGCACCCCGAACGCGGTGGCCAGCCCGAGGATCTTCTCCGCGCGCGCCTTGCGGGGCAGGTCGGAGCCGTTGCGGATCTCGCCGCCGTCGGCCTCGAAGTCCGCGAGGAACTCGTGGGCCCACGCCAGCTCCTCCTGGGACGGGCTGAGCCCCTCGTTCACGGCCGCGCACTGCTCCGGCGCGAGGCACAGCTTGCCGGTCATGCCGAACTCCGCGGTCACCGCCGTCGCCTCGGCGAGCTTCACGCCGGTGGAGCCCACGGTCGGCCCGTCGATCGCGCCCGGCAGCCCCGTGGCCCGCGCCGCGATCGTGAACTGGGACCGCGTGTACGCCAGCGCCATCGGCGACTCGCCCAGGCCGGTGTCGCGGCGGAAGTCGCCGATCCCGAACGCCAGCCGGAACGTGCCCTTCGCGGCGGCGATCGAGTCGATCCGCTGCAGCCCGCGCGCCGTCTCCACGAGCGCCACGACGGGCACGCCGGGCAGCCGCCGGGCGGTCTCGTTCACGTGGTCCGTGGACTCCACCATCGCCAGCACGACGCCGGCCAGGCCGCCCTCGGCGACCGGCCCGCCCAGGTGCGCGGGCAGGGCCGCGGCGAGCGCCTCGACGTCCTGCTCCCACCACCGCGAGCCGTAGCCGTTGAGCCGCACCCAGCCGGTGTGCCCGGAGGTCAGCCAGGCGACGGCGTCCCCGCGGGCCTGGTCCTTGTCCTTGGGGGCCACGGCGTCCTCGATGTCGAGGATGACGATGTCCGCGGCCGAGTCCTCGGCGGGCTGGAACCGTTCGGGCTGGGCGGCGTTGACCAGCAGCCAGGAGCGGGCGAGCTCCGGGTCGATGCGCTGGCCGGGCACGGGCTGGAACGCGGGGGAGGGGGTGATCGCGGCGGGCAGGGTCACGGTCATGAGGGGCTCCTTCACGGGGCTGGGGCGTCGGGCCGACGTCGCGGGCGGGGTGCCTCGCGCGGCGGACGGCCGGGGGCCGGACCAGGTGGGCCCTGAGCGAGCGGCGTCGGTTCGACGCCGAAGGGCGCCGCGGGTGTGCGGCGCGTCCACAGCACAGTACACGCCACCGTGTCCGACGTCACCCGGGTGGGCGTGGATCTCGGCTCAGAAGGGGTGACGGGTGCGGGGGGAGCGCGTAGCGTTCATCGGGGTCCGGACGACGTCGGCCGCGCAATGGGGCGCGGCCCTCCGCGCGTCGGTCGGGCCGCGACACATCCCTGCCCACCGGACCACGAGGACGCTCAATGACGAGGATCCCCGCCGAGGACGAGGCCGTGACGGCCCCGTCCTCCCCGCTCGACAACGCCCTGGCCCAGCTCTCCGCCGCCGTGAAGACGCTCGGCTACGACGAGGGCCTGCACCAGATGCTCGCCGCCCCCCGCCGCGAGATGGCCGTCTCCATCCCCCTGCGCCGCGACGACGGCTCCACCGAGGTGCTCCGCGGCTACCGCGTGCAGCACAACTTCTCCCGCGGCCCGGCCAAGGGCGGCGTGCGCTTCAGTCAGGACGTGGACCTGGACGAGGTCCGCGCGCTGGCCATGTGGATGACCTGGAAGTGCGCCCTGTTGGACGTGCCCTATGGCGGCGCCAAGGGCGGGGTGGCCATCGACCCCCGCCAGTACTCGAAGGCCGAGCTCGAGCGCGTCACCCGCCGCTACACCTCCGAGATCCAGCCGATCATCGGCCCCGAGGTGGACATCCCCGCCCCGGACGTGGGCACGGACGAGCAGACCATGGCCTGGATGATGGACACCTACTCGGTGAACGTCGGCCACACCACGCTCGGCGTGGTCACCGGCAAGCCCGTCTCGCTCGGCGGCTCGCTGGGCCGCGCCTCCGCCACCTCGGCGGGCGTGGTCCACGTGGCGCTCGCCGCGCTCGAGCACCTCGGCATCGAGCCGTCGCAGGCGACGGCGGCGGTCCAGGGCTTCGGCAAGGTCGGCGCCGGCACGGTCGAGCTGCTCGAGGCGGCCGGCGTGAAGGTCGTGGCCGTGTCCGACCAGTACGGCGCCGTGCGCGACGACGAGGGCCTGCACTACGACGCCCTGCAGAGGCAGCTCTGGGACACCGGCTCCGTGAAGGACACCCCCGGCACCGCGCCCATGGACGCGGACGAGCTGCTCGAGATGGACGTGGACCTCGTGGTCCCGGCCGCCGTGCAGTCCGTGCTGACCGAGGACAACGCCCCGCGCGTGCGCGCCCGGCTGGTCGTGGAGGGCGCCAACGGCCCCACCACGGGCGAGGCCGACCGCATCCTCTCCGAGAAGGGCGTCCTGGTCGTCCCGGACATCCTGGCCAACGCCGGCGGCGTGATCGTCTCCTACTTCGAGTGGGTCCAGGCGAACCAGGCCTACTGGTGGAGCCGCGAGGAGGTGGACGAGCGCCTGAAGCGGCGCATGGTCGCCGCGTGGCAGGCCGTGCTGGCCACCTCCGAGAGCCGCCGCGTGAGCCTGCGCGAGGCCGCCACCCTGACCGCCGTCCAGCGCGTGGCCGAGGCCCACCGCACCCGCGGCCTCTACCCGTGACGGGGGGCGGCCCCGCCGCCTGACCCCGTCCGGCCGCCCGAGCGCGGCCCCGCTGCCCGCCCGCGGGCCGACGGCCCGGAACCCCCGGAGGTTCCGGGCCATCGTCGTGGGCGGACTCGTCCCTGATGTGCCCCCGGACCGTGACGTCCGTCTCTATTTCGAATTTTGACGATCAGGCGTGGACGGCCTGCCCGGATGATGTTTGAATTTGAAACAAGTTCGGAGGCCCAGGAGCCATCGCCCCCGCGACGGCCCACCCCGGACACACCAGACAGACCCGCTTCAGAAGGAGCACCCCATGCACGCCATCACCCCCGGAACCTGGAACCTGGACCCCGCGCACTCGGACGTCGACTTCGTCGTCCGCCACGCCGGCATCTCCAAGGTCCGCGGCACCTTCCACGCCGTGGAGGGCCAGCTCGTCATCGCCGAGCAGTTCACCCAGTCCTCCGTCGAGGTGACCGTCGACGTCGCCTCCATCAGCACCAAGAACGAGGGCCGCGACGCCCACCTGCGCTCCGCCGATTTCTTCGACGTGGAGCAGTTCCCCACCATGACCTTCCGCTCCACCGAGGTCCGCGGCGAGCCCGAGGAGTTCACCCTGGTCGGCGAGCTGACGCTGCACGGCGTCACCCAGACCGTGGAGCTCGAGGCTGAGTTCGGCGGCCAGGACAAGGATCCCTTCGGCGTGACCCGCGTGGGCTTCGAGGCCACGGGCGAGATCTCCCGCAAGGACTTCGGCCTGACCTGGAACGCGGCCACCGAGGCCGGCGGCCTCCTGGTCTCGGACAAGGTGAAGCTCGAGATCGGCGCCGCCTTCGTGCTGCCCGAGGCCGACGCCCAGGCCTGAGCCTGAGTCGACCTCGCGCGTCGAGACCGGGTCCCTCGATGAGGGGCCCGGTCTGCTCGTAGGGTGGGGCCCATGATGGCTTCGAAGACCCCGCACCAGAACGTCACGTTCGACCTGCCCACCAAGGACGCCGGCCAGGACGGCGACCGGACGGGCCACGGCTACCTCGCGCTGCCCGCCTCCGGGAAGGGCCCCGGCGTGATCGTGATCCAGGAGTGGTGGGGCCTGGTGGACCACATCAAGGATGTGTGCGACCGCCTCGCCGACCTCGGCTTCGTCGCGCTCGCCCCCGACCTCTACGGCGGCTGGATCGCCCACGACGGCGACGAGGCCGGCGAGATGATGCAGAACCTGCCCGCCGAGGAGGGCGCCCGCCAGCTGGCCGGCGCCGTCGACTGGCTGCTCGCCCGGGACGAGGTGACCTCGCAGACCGTGGGGGCGATCGGCTTCTGCATGGGCGGCGGCTTCGTGCTCGCCCTCGCGGCCCAGCAGGGCGACAGGGTCTCCGCCGCCGTGCCCTTCTACGGCGTGGGCCAGGGCGTGCCCGGCGACTTCTCCGGCGTCACCGCCGCCGTCCAGGGCCACTACGCCGAGCAGGACGATTCCTTCCCCGTCGAGGACGCGCGGCGGCAGGAGCAGCAGATCCGTGAGGAGTCCGGGGCCGACGTCACGTACTTCTACTACGACGCCCCGCACGCCTTCCACAACGACGAGAACCCCCAGGGCAACTACCGGCCCGAGGCCGCGGCCCTCGCCTGGGATCGCGCGGTCTCCTTCCTGAAGGAGAAGGTCCGCTGAGCGGCTCCCGTGGCGGCCGGGGTGGGAAGTCCCGCGCGAGCAGGGGCGGCCCCGCCCGGTCCACCCGCTTCGGCGGCGGGCGCGGCGTGGCCAAGGGCGTGAAGCCCGCGGGCCGTGCCGGGGGTGAGGGCCGGCGTCGTCCCGCGCCCGCGCCGCCGGCCAACCTGCCCGTCCCGCCCGAGACCCTCTTCCTGGCCACCATCCCCGGGGCCACGCCGTCCACGTGGGTGGAGCGGTTCACCACGCGCCAGCGCACGGTGCAGCTCGTCAACCACGACGACGCCGCCCAGCTGGCCCACCTCGCCCACGACGACGCCGGTCAGCCCCGCCACTTCCTGCCGCAGCTGGGCTACGTGCGGCGCCGACGCGACGTGTCCGCCGAGGAGTTCCTCCGCGCCGGCGGCGTCGAGCCGCGGCACGTGCACCTCGTGGGCGTGTACTCCGAGCTGCCGGTGATGTGCGTGGGCAGGGACCACCTGCTCGCCGCGTGGGACGTGGACGCGGACGGCCCCGTGCCGCCCGCCGAGCTCGACCCGGACGAGGAGCTGGATCCCGCCCGCTTCGCCCCGGCCCCCAGCGCAGAGCCGATGGACGCCGCCGAGCCGCCCGGCGCGGGCGAGCGGATGGCCCTGGAGATCGCCGCGTCCGGCGCCGGCCACGTCGTGCTGCCGATGTCCGTGGCCCGCATGTTCGGCCGCAAGGACGTGATCGTGCTGCCGCTGGCCTCCACCCTCGACGACACCGTGGGCCTGTCCCGCGCCGACCGCGAGGCCGCTGCCACGCGGTCCGCGCTCGTGGACGAGCAGGCGCGGGCCGAGGCGGAGGCGGGCGCCGCCGTCGTCGTCGACGGGCCGGATCCCGCGCGCCACGGCGACGACGACGCCCGCCACCCCGGCTGGGACGTCGCCCTGGCCTGGCTCAAGGCGGCCGACTCGGAGCTCGTGCAGGCGTTCGTGGGGGTGGCGCGCGGGCGGCGGGGCGCCAGCTCGCGCTGAGGGCGGGCGCGCCTATGCTCGGAATGAGCCGCATCACACTCAAGGAGGGCGCATGTCCGAGCATCAGCAGCACGTCGGCCGACGGGACCCCCGGATCAGCGACGAGGCCATCGAGCGCGGCCGCCGCGCCCACGAGCTCGACCGCGCGCACGTGTTCCACTCGTGGAGCGCGCAGCGCGACCTGACACCCATGACCATCCTCGACGCCGAGGGGTCGTGGGTGTGGGACGGCGAGGGTCGGCCCATGGTCGACTTCAGCGGGCAGCTCGTCTTCACGAACGTCGGCCACCGCCACCCGAAGGTCGTGGCCGCGATCCGGGAGCAGGCCGAGACGCTCGCCACCGTGGCCCCGCAGCACGTCAACGACGCCCGGTCCGAGGCGGCCCGGCTGATCACGGAGCGGCTGCCGGAGTCCATCAACCACGTGTTCTTCACGAACGCGGGCGCGGAGGCCAACGAGCACGCGGTGCGGATGGCACGCCTGCACACGGGCCGGCACAAGGTGCTCTCCGCGTACCTCTCGTACCACGGCGCCACGCGCCTGACGGCGAACCTGACCGGCTCCCTGCGACGCGTGGGATCGGACTCGGCCTCCGACGGCGTCGTGCACTTCCAGCCGGCGTACACGTACCGCTCCGCGTTCGGCTCGGAGAGCGACGAGCAGGAGGCCGAGCGCGCGCTGGCCCACCTGCGCGACGTGATCGAGCTCGAGGGCCCCTCCACCGTGGCCGCCGTGATCCTCGAGGCCGTCCCCGGCACTGCGGGCATCTTCCTGCCGCCACCGGGCTACATGGCCGGCGTCGGGGAGCTGTGCCGCGAGCACGGGATCCTGCTGATCATCGACGAGGTCATGGTCGGCTTCGGCCGCGTGGGCGAGTGGTTCGGCCACCAGCTCACGGGCGTCACCCCGGACATCGTCACGTTCGCCAAGGGGGTCAACTCCGGGTACGTGCCGTTGGGCGGCGTCGCCATGAGCGACGACGTCTACGAGAGCTTCGCGACCACGCCCTACCCCGGCGGCCTGACCTACTCGGGCCACCCCCTCGCGTGCGCGGCCGCCGTCGCCGCGATCACCGCGATGGAGGAGGAGGGCATGGTCGCCCATGCGAAGCGCATCGGCGAGGAGGTCATCGGGCCGCGCCTGGCCGAGATCGCCGCGGCCCATCCGAGCGTGGGCGACGTGCGCGGCGCCGGCGCGTTCTGGGCCGTCGAGCTGGTGAAGGACCGGCAGACCCGAGAGCGGCTGGCCCCGCTCGGTCAGGTCGCGCCCGTGATGGGGCGGATGATGGCCGAGGCGAAGGACCGCGGGCTGCTGCTGTTCATGGCCGAGAACCGGTTCCACCTGTGCCCGCCGCTGAACATCTCGGACGAGGACCTGCGCTTCGGCCTCGACGTGCTCGACCAGGTCCTCGCCCTCGCCGACGAGGAGGTCGCGGCCGGCTGACGGGACCCGCCCCCCAGCCCCGCCCGGCCCCGCCCCAGTCCGCCCACCCCGCGTTTTCGAACGTGAAAGGGGGGTTCTCAGCGCTTTCGGTCGTGAGATTGGCCCTATCTCACGACCGAAAGTGTGCGGGGCGCGGGGATGCGCGAGGCGGGGCGCCCGGGGCCGGGGTCAGCCGAGCCGGCCGGCCTCCGAGGCCTCGAACTGCTCCTCGTCCTCGGGCACCGGCTCGGTGCCGCGGGCGCGGGCGATCGCCGTCATGAGGTGGTACACCACCAGGGCGGCGACCGTGCCGAGCGTGATGCCGCCGAACACGAGCCCGCCGACCACGAGCTGGGGGTCGGCGATCGCGATGATCAGGCCCGCACCCGCCGTCATGAGGTTCACGGTGTTGGAGAAGTCCACGCGGTTCTGCACCCAGATGCGCACGCCCATCATGCCGATCATCCCGTAGAGGATGATGCCCGCGCCGCCGGCCACCCCGGCCGGGATGGTGGCGACGGCGGCCCCGAACTTCGGCAGGAACGCGAGGGCGATCGCGGTGAGGCCGGCCACCCAGTACGCCGCCGTCGAGTAGACGCGCGAGCTGGCCATCACGCCGATGTTCTCCGCATACGTGGTGGTGCCGACGCCGCCGCCCGCGCCGGAGAGCACGGTGGACAGGCCGTCCGCGATCAGGGCACGGCCGGTGAGCGGGTCCAGGTCGCGCTTGGTCATCAGCCCGACGGTCCTGACATGGCCGATGTTCTCCGCGACCAGCACGAGCACGACGGGCAGGAACAGGGGCAGCAGGTCCCAGCGCAGCTCCGGGCCATGGAAGGGCGGCAGCCCGATCCAGGCGGCCTCCCGGACGGCGGCGAAGTCCACCTGGCCCTGCGCGAGGGCCAGCACGTAGCCCACCACGATGCCCACGAGGATGGACAGGCGGCCCAGGAGCCCCCGGAACGTCACGGCCGTGAGCACCACCGCCAGGGCCGTGCCGAACGTGGTGACGGGCACCTCCTGCATGGCCGTCGTCGTGGCGCCGGCGAGGTTGAGGCCGATCAGGGCCACGATCGTGCCCATCACCGCCGGCGGCATGAGCGCGTGGATCCACCCGGTGCCGGCGCGGTGCACGATCGCGCCGATCACCGTGAGCAGCAGGCCCGTCACGAGGATGCCGCCGAGCGCGGCCCCCGTGCCGCCGATCGTGGCGGCGGCCGTCAGGGGTGCGATGAACGCGAACGAGCTGCCCAGGTACGAGGGCAGGCGGTTGCCCGTGATGACCAGGAAGAGCAGGGTGCCCAGGCCGGAGAAGAGCAGCGCCGTCGTCGCGGGCATGCCGGTCAGGGCGGGCACGAGCACGGTGGCGCCGAACATGGCCATCACGTGCTGCACGCCGATGCCCACGGTCCGGGGCCAGCTCAGCCGCTCGTCCGGGGCGACGACGGTGCCCGGGGTGATGGTGCGGCCGTCGCCGTGGAGGCGCCAGCCGGGGCCGCGTGAGGGCCGGGTGGGGGTGGGGGACATGGCCGCCTGCCGAGGGGTCGGGGATGGGGGTGTCGGGCGTTTCTCGGGGGCCTGGAAGCCTGAGCACAGCCCCGGTTCCGCGCCGGTGATTAGGGTACCGTGGGGCGCGTGGCTCAGTACTGTGGTGTGATCGGAGAGGCGCTCGTCGACGTCGTGGTCTCGGACACCGCGACCCCCCGCGTGCACGTCGGGGGCAGCCCCCTGAACGTGGCCGTGGGCCTGAGTCGGCTGGAGCGGCCCGTCCTGTTCGCCGGCCGCCTCGGCCGCGATGCGCACGGGGACATGATCGCCTCGCATCTGCGGGAGAACGGCGTGCGCTGCCTGCTCGAGCCGGATGCCGCCGCCACCTCCGTGGCCACCGCCCGCCTGGACCCCACGGGCGCCGCCAGCTATGAGTTCGAGCTGGACTGGACGCTGCCGCCCGCCGCCGCGCTCGCCCGGGACTTCGACGACGCCGCCGGCGGCCCGCTGCACCACATGCATGCCGGCTCCATCGCCACCATGCTCGCCCCCGGCGACGCCGAGGTGATGGCCCTGCTCGAGCGGATCTCCGCGGTCACGACCATCAGCTACGACCCCAACGTGCGGCCCACGATCGTGCCGGACCGGGCGTTCGCCCGCGCCCGCGCGGAGGAGTCCGTGCGGCTGGCGGACGTGGTGCACGCCTCGGACGAGGACATCGCGTGGCTGTACCCGGACCGCCCGCTGCGCGAGTCGCTGCAGGCGTGGCAGCAGATGGGCCCGGCGTTCGTGGTGATGACCCGCGGCGCCGAGGACATCGTGGCCGTCACCGCGCACGGCGTGGTGGAGCGCCCGATCGTGCCCGTGGACGTCGCGGACACCGTGGGCGCCGGCGACTCGTTCACCGCCGCCCTGCTCGCCGCCCTCGACGACCGCTCCCTGCTCGGCGCCGCGAACCGCGGCCGCCTGCACGCGATGGACCCGGCCGACGTCGAGTCGGTGCTGATCTACGCCTCCCGCGCGTCGGCGATCACGGCCTCCCGCCCGGGGGCGGACCCGCCCACGCGGGCCGAGCTGGCGGACTGACCCCACGCCCTCCCGTCCCCGCACGAATCTGTTGCGCATCCGACCCTTCCGGCGGGCGGGGACGCCCCCAGAAGGGTCAGAGACGCAGACGATCCCGGCCGCCTCAGAGCAGGCCCAGCCCTCGCACGGCGTCGCGCTCGGCCTCCAGCTCGGCGACGGTCGCGGCCAGCCGCCCGCCCTCACCCGGCAGCACGGACTCGTCCGGCTCCAGCCCCGGCACGATCCGCCACGCGGTGCCGCCGTCGGAGGTCACGGGGAACGAGCTGATCAGCCCCTCCGGCACCCCGTAGGAGCCGTCCGAGACCACCGCGGCCGACGTCCGGCGCGGCGCACCGTCCGCGTCCACACCGGTGCCGAGGGTCCAGTCGCGCATGTGATCGATCGCCGCGGACGCCGCCGACGCCGCCGAGCTCGCCCCGCGCACCTCGATGATCTCCGCGCCCCGCCTCGCCACGCGCGGCACGAACTCCTCGCTCGCCCACACCGGGTCCACCACCTCGAGCGCCGGCCGCCACGTCCCGTCCACCCGCACGCGGGCGTGGGTGAGGTCCGGGAACTGGGTGGCGGAGTGGTTGCCCCAGATCGTCACGCCGGACACGTCCGTCACCGCGACGCCGGCCCGCGCCGCCAGCTGCGCCACGGCCCGGTTGTGGTCCAGCCGGGTCAGCGCCGTGAAGCGCTCGGCCGGCACGTCCGGGGCGTGCGCGGCGGCGATCAGCGCGTTGGTGTTGGCCGGGTTCCCGACGACGACGACCCGCACGTCCTGCGCCGCGTGGTCGTTGATCGCCCGGCCCTGCGGCCCGAAGATCCCGCCGTTCGCCTCGAGCAGGTCGCCGCGCTCCATGCCCTTCGTGCGCGGCCGTGCGCCGACGAGCAGCGCGTGCTGCACCCCGTCGAAGGCGCGGGCCGGGTCCTCCGTGACCTCCACGTCGGCCAGCAGCGGGAAGGCCGCGTCGGCGAGCTCCATGGCGGTGCCCTCCGCGGCGCCCAGGGCGGCCGGGATCTCGAGCAGGCGCAGCCGGACCGGGGTGTCCGGGCCGAGCATCCCGCCGGCGGCGATGCGGAAGAGCAGCGCGTAGCCGATGTTGCCGGCGGCGCCGGTGACGGTGACCGTGCGGGGCGTCGTCGACGCGGGGTCCGGGGCGGTGTCCTGTGCGGTGGTCTGCTGTGCGGTGTCCACGCCCCCATCGTGCCCCCGCTCGCCCGCGGAGGACACCCCGGCCCGCCGCACGGCCCCGGCCTAGACTGGGCGCATGCCCGCCCTGCCCCTGCCCTCGCGCCGTCCGCGGATGATCGCGACGGACCTGGACGGCACCATCATCGGGTACCGGCACACGCGGTCGGGGCGCCTGAGCCCGCGCACCATCGCGGCGCTGCGCGAGGCCCACGACGCCGGCGTCGAGGTGGTGTTCGTGACCGGCCGTCCCCTCCGCTGGCTCGGCCCGCTGAGCGCGCAGCTGGGTCCCGTCGGCCCGGTGATCTGCTCCAACGGCGCCGTCGTCGTGGACACCGCCACGGACGACGTCCTGATCGCCCACCCCATGCCCGTCGAGGCCGTGTGGACCGCCACGGACCGGCTGCGCGCGCTGGACCGCACCGTGTCCTTCGGTGCCGAGACCCTCGAGGGCTTCTTCTGGGAGCACGCGTTCTCCGAGCGCGCGGAGTTCCGGGCCGAGGTCCACGCGGCGGCCACGCTCGAGGCCGCGCTGCCGGGTCGGCTGGGCGTGGTGAAGCTGCTGGCCCGCTCGGACACCCTGTCCCCGGACGCCTTCCTCGCCGCGGCCCGCGCCGAGCTGGACGAGCTCGTGAGCGCCACGCACTCCGCGCCCGGCATCGCGCTCGTGGAGATGTCCGCGCCCGGCGTGCACAAGGCGGCGACCCTCGCCGAGTTCGCCGCGAGCCGGGGGGTCGCGCCGGCCGACGTCGTCGCGTTCGGGGACATGCCCAACGACCTGGAGATGCTCCAGTGGGCCGGTCTCGGCCTGGCCGTGGCCTCGGGCCACCCGTCGCTGCTGGCCGCGGCGGACGGCGTGGTCGGGGCGTGCGACGACGACGGGGTGGCCGCCACCGTCGAACGCCTGCTGGAGCTGCCCACGGACTGAGCCGCGGGCCGCCCCCGGCGGGTCAGAGGAACTCGTTCGGGTCGAACGCCTCGACGTCGATCACGCGCAGGCGCGGCAGGGACGAGTCGAACGCGCCCACCGCGTGCTCCAGGTCGAAGAACTCGACCCCGGGGATGCGGCGCAGCTCGTGGGAGAGGAACTCCTCGAAGCCCATGATCCCGGTGCGTCGGCCCGGCGTGGCCGCGAGGTCGGTGAGCTGGGGGGCGAAGTCGGCGTCGTGGCTGACGAGGACGACGTCGTCCTCCCGGCCCAGCAGCGCCTCCGCGGTGCGCTGGATGCCGATGTCCACGACCTTGCCCTCGCCCCGCAGCATGATCGGCTGGAAGCCGAGGGCGGTGAGCGCCTGGACGAACGGGATGGGGATCTCACCGTCGATGGCGAGGAAGAACAGGCCCTTGACCGGCTGGTCCCAGCGGTCCTCGAGGTAGCCGAGCAGGCGCTTCCAGCGTGGCCGCTCGTCGGGCTGGGGGCGCCGCTGCAGGATGGACGTGCCGAGGGTGGCGTCGATGTTCTCGCCGTCGATCAGCAGGTAGGTGGTTCGCTCGCTCACGCTCTCGAGGCTACCCGCTGGGGTGGACGTCGGTCAGCGCGCGCGGTCGAACGGGGCCGTCAGCAGGCGGACGACGCCCTCCAGCGGCCCCGCGCGGAACGGGCCGATACGCACGACGGCCCGCCACAGCAGCGGCAGCAGCAGCGCGCCGGCCACCAGCACGGCCAGGTTGAACCACGTGTCGTCCGTGCCCGTGGCGCTGCGCCACGGCCCGGGTCCGAGCCCCCGCACCCAGCCGAGGTACCACAGGTGCGCCACGTACACGGACAGCGTCATCGCGCCGGGCACGGCCAGCAGCCCGGCCCGCGGCGGCGCGAGGGCCGCGCACCCGCCGAGCACGGTCAGCACGAGGCCCGTGTCCAGCAGGGCCTCCGCGGGGGTCGCCGTGGAGGGCACGGGGGCGGCGCCGGTCTGCGTCCGGGACAGGGCGAGCACGACGCCGGCCAGCGCGATCCCCCCGGCCGCCCAGGCGAGCCCCGTGAGCCGTGCGCGCCGGGCCGGGGCCGCCGTCGTCGTGCCGTGGACGGTGGCGACCAGCACCGCCCCCAGCAGCGCCCACGCGAGGAACAGGGGGAGACGGTACGGGCCGTCCGTGAGGAACGCGGAGACCCACGGGGTCAGCGTCGCGCGGCTCAGCCCGAGCGCCTGCGCGGCGGGGAGGAGCCGGTCGACGACGTCGGCCGTCGGTGTGGCGGCGAGCAGGAGGCCGCCTCCGCCGGCCAGGACGGCGAGCACGAGGTGCGCGGCGAGGGGGAGGGCGGCCAGCAGTGCCATGAGCACCGTGAGCACAGCCAGGTGCGCCAGCACGTTCACGACGGCCGCCCCGAAGAGCCCGGTCAGCCACGCCGCCCCGAACAGGGCGGCCGCCCGCACAAGCGCGCGGGGCACGGCCCGGCCACGGCCCAGCCACTCCACCTCGAGGCGCGCGCCCACGCCCACGAGCGCCGCGAACAGGGGCGCGGTGAGGTGCTCGGAGAGGTGGAGCACCCCACCCGGGCCGCCGGCGGGCGCCGTGTGGGCGACCATCATCGCGACCAGGGCCAGGCCGCGCGCGACGTCCACCCAGACCAGGCGGCCCCGGGCGGTGTGGGTGGCGGCGGGAGCGTGGGAGGAGGGGGCGGGCACGGCGACCTCCGAGGTGGGGGACTCAGTCCAGGACGCGGGTGAGGTCGGCGTCCTCGTAGCGGACCGGCTTCGAGCCGGTGACGAGCTTGTGGCCGAGCCACAGCGCGAGGAACAGGGGCAGGCCGATGTACGCGCTGGCCACGGCCACGAGGTCCACGTCGCCCATGAACGCCTGGTAGTTCTGGCCGAGGATCACGACGGCGCACATGACCAGCGCGACGATCGGGCCCAGGGGGAACAGGAAGGCGCGGTAGGGCAGGTCCTTCGGGTCGTGGCCCTGCGCGACGTAGGCCCGCCGGAACCGGTAGTGGCTCCAGGCGATGCCCATCCACACGATGAACCCGGCCAGGCCCGAGGCGGAGACGAGCCACACGTAGGCGGCGCCGTCCCCGATGAACGTGGTCAGGAAGCACGCCGCGCCCACCGCGGTGGTGGCGTAGAGGGCGTTCATGGGCACGCCGCGCCGGTTCACCTTCGCCAGGAAGCGCGGGGCCTTGCCGGAGTCGGCCAGGGCCCAGAGCATGCGGGTGGAGGCGTACAGGCCCGAGTTGCCCGCGGAGAGGATGGCCGTGAGGATCACGGCGTTCATCACGGAGGCGGCGGCGAGCACGCCCGCGTTCTCGAAGACGAGCGTGAACGGGGAGATCGAGATGTCCTCGACGTCGCTGCCCAGCAGGTGGGGGCTGGTGTAGGGGATGAGGAAGCCGACGACGGTGATTGCGCCGACGTAGAAGAGCAGGATGCGCACGAACACGGTGCGGATCGCCTTGGGCACGTTCTTCTCCGGGTCCTCGGCCTCGCCCGCGGCCACGCCGACCAGCTCGGTGCCCTGGAAGGAGAAGCCGGCCACCATGAAGATCGCCAGGATGCCGGCGCCGCCGCCCACGAAGGGGGCCTCGCCGTCCGTCCAGTTGTGGAAGCCGGGGGAGGAGCCGCCGAGGATGCCGACGATCATCAGGACGCCGAGCACCAGGAAGATCACCACCGTGGCGACCTTGATGAGCGAGAACCAGAACTCGCTCTCGCCGTAGGCGCGCGTGGAGAGGGCGTTGAGGCCGAAGAGCAGCGCGAGGAAGATCGCGGACCAGATCCACGAGGGCACGTCCGGGAGCCAGTACCGCATGATCAGGGCCGCCGCGACGAGCTCGGCGGCCACCGTGATCGCCCAGTTGTACCAGTAGTTCCAGCCGATGGCGAAGCCGAACGAGGGGCTCACGAAGCGGGTCGAGTACTCCTCGAACGCGCCGGAGACCGGCAGGTACGTGGACATCTCGCCGAGCGACTGCATCAGCAGGAACACCATGAAGCCGATGGCCACATAGGCCACGAGGGCGCCACCGGGGCCGGCGGTCGCGATGGTGTTGCCCGAGGCCACGAACAGGCCCGTGCCGATGGCGCCGCCCATCGCGATCATCGTCAGGTGCCGGGACTTGAGGGTGCGTTGCAGGGAGCCGCCCTCATGGGTGGCGTGGGCGGCGGAGGCGGCCGGCGTCGACGGGGACGTCCGGGGTGCGCTGGTGTCCACGGTGGCCTTTCGGTGGAGGAGCGGTCGGACGCGCGTCGAAGGCCGCGGCGTCCCACCCTGCTGCACGGTGGTAGAAGGGTATCCCGGCCGGGCGCGTCCGTCAGACGGCGGGGACGAGTTCGGCGCGCAGCGCCGCCGTGAACGCGTCCACGTCCTCCTCGGTCGTGTCGAAGCCGCACACCCAGCGCACCTCGCGGCGCGCCGCGTCCCAGTCGTAGAACCGGAAGCGGGCGCGCAGCCGGTCGGCCACGCCCTCGGGCAGGACGGCGAACACGGCGTTGGCGTCCGTGGCCTGCGTGAACTCGACGCCGGCCAGCGAGCCGTCGGCGACCCCCGCCTCGATGACGGCGCGCAGCCGGGCGGCCATGGCGTTGGCGTGGCGGGCGGAGCGCAGGTACAGGTCGCCGTCGAACAGGGCGAGCAGCTGCGCCGAGACGAAGCGCATCTTCGAGGCCAGCTGCATCTGGTTCTTGCGCAGGTACACGAGGCCGTCCGCGGCGTCCGGGTCGAGCACGACGACGGCCTCGGCCAGCAGCGCCCCGTTCTTGGTGCCGCCGAGGGAGAGCACGTCCACGCCGACGTCGGTGGTGAAGGCGCGCAGCGGCAGGCCCAGGGAGGCCGCGGCATTGGCGATGCGGGCGCCGTCCATGTAGACGCGCATCCCGTGCTCGTGGGCGTAGTCCGTGATGGCCTTGACCTCGTCCGGGGTGTAGACCGTGCCGAGCTCGGTGGACTGGGTGAGGTAGACGACCAGGGGCTGGGCGCGGTGCTCGTCACCCCAGCCCCAGGCCTCGGCGGCGATCAGCTCGGGGGTGAGCTTGCCGTCGTCGGTGGCCACGGGCAGCAGCTTGATGCCGGCGGACTTCTCGGGCGCGCCGCCCTCGTCCACGTGGATGTGCGCGGTGTCCGCGCAGATCACCGCGCCCCAGCGGGGCAGCATGGCCTGGAGCCCGACGACGTTCGCCCCGGTCCCGTTGAACATCGGCCACGCGGTGGCGTCCTTGCCGAAGTGCTGGGCCACGACCTCCTGGAGGCGGGCCGTGTACACGTCCTCGCCGTAGGCGACCTGGTGGCCCCCGTTGGCCTCGGCGATCGCCGCGAGCACCTCCGGGTGGACGCCGGAGTAGTTGTCCGAGGCGAAGCCCCGCTCCTGCGGATCGTGGATCCTCTGCATGTCAGTCCGTTCCCTTCTCCTGGAGCGTGAGGACGGCGTCGTTCAGCGCGCCCGCCTCAGCCTTCCACAGTCGCGCGTACTCCTCGGCCAGCCGTTCCTCGAGCCCGGCGAGGGACTTCACGCGGAACACGACGGCCGCCGAGCGCAGCGGCGCCTCCGCGTCCCGGGCGGCCTTGGCCCAGCCCTGCGCGACCGCGCGGGTCCATGCCTCGCTCGCCGCCTTCACCGCGGCGTAGTTCGCGCCGCCGGCGAGCGGCCGGGTCACCGCCGTGGACGAGACGATCGCGAGGCGACCGGCGGACGAGGCCCGCAGGTCGTCGTCGAGGGCCCGGCTCACGTGCCGCAGCGCCGTGAACGAGGCCTCGAGGGCGCGGTAGTCCTCCTCGGTCTGGCCGGCGAGGCCCCCGCCGCCGCGCCAGCCGCCCACCAGGTGGAGCAGGCCGTCGATCCGGGTGCCGCGGGCGTGCAGGTCCTCGACGAGGCCGCGGACGGCGGTCTCGTCCGTGAGGTCCAGGGCCGCGGTCTCGGCGCCGAGTTCGGCGAGGGGGGCGAGCTTCGCGGCGTCGCGCCCGGTCGCGACGACGTGCGCGCCGGCGTCGAGGAGGGTGCGGGCGGCGGCCCGGCCCGAGGCGCTCGTGGCGCCCGCGATCAGGACGGCGCGGTCGGTCAGGGCGGCCACGGGTCAGGCGTCCGTGCCGCGGATCCCGGCGGTGGACTCGATGACGCCGCACATCTTCTTCTCGAGGGCCTCGAAGAACATGGACAGCGGGAACTCGTCGTCGAGCACGAGGTCGGTGTAGCCCTTGGGCGGGCCGGCGAGCACCTCGCGCGGCAGGCCCTGCGCCCACACGGAGGCCGGGTGCGGGGTGACCACGGAGGCGACGAGCTCGTAGGCCTGGAGCCAGTGCACGGTCTTGGGGCGGTCGATGGACTCCCAGTAGAGCGTGTCGATGGCGTCGCCCAGCTCGACGACGGCGTTGGCGAGCCGGTCCCAGTCCACGCTGAGCTCGACGTCGCGCCACTGGATCACGTCCTTGCGGTGCAGCCAGGCGAAGAGCAGCTGGCCGCCGAGGCCGTCGTAGTTGCGGACGCGGGAGCCGGTGAGGGCGAAGCGGAAGACGCGGTCGAAGAGGACGGCGTGCTGCACGAGCCCGGCGTGGCGGCGGGTCTGCTCCTCGAGCGCGGTGAGCTGCTCACCGGCGGCGGCGCGCGCCGTGAGGCGGCGCTCGATCGCCACGCACTCGCGGAAGGCGGTCATGTCGCAGCGCATCTCCTCGAGCGTGTAGAGGAAGAAGGGCATGCGCTGCTTGATCATGAACGGGTCGAAGGGCAGATCGCCGCGCATGTGCGTGCGGTCGTGGATGAGGTCCCACATCACGAAGGTGCCCTCGGCGAGCTCCTGGCAGGAGAGCAGTTCGGCGAGCTCGGCCGGGAGCTCGAGCTGGGTGATCTCGGCGGCGGCGGTGACGACCCGGCGGAAGCGGGCGGCCTCGCGGTCCTGGAAGATGGCGCCCCACGTGAAGGTGGGGATCTCGCGCATGGCCACGGTCTCGGGGAAGAGCACGGCGGAGTTCGTGTCGTAGCCGGGGGTGAAGTCGATCAGGCGCAGGGAGAGGAAGAGGCGGTTGCCGTAGTCGCCGGCCTCCAGTGCGGCGATGAACTCGGGCCAGATGGTCTCGACGACGAGGGCCTCCACGTGCCGGTCGGGGGAGCCGTTCTGCGTGTACATCGGGAAGACCACGAGGTGCCGGACGCCGTCGACGCGGTGCTCCTGCGGCTGGAAGGCGATGAGGGAGTCCAGGAAGTCGGGCTCGGCGAAGCCGCCGTCGGCCCAGCGGGCGAAGTCGCGGGGCAGGGCGGCGAGGTAGGCGGCGTCGTGCGGGAAGAGCGGGGCGAGCTCCTCGACGGCGGCGACGATGGTCTCCACGTGCTCACGCGCGGCGGCGTGGTCCGCCGGGTCCGGGATGGAGCCGTCCTTGACCTGCAGGGGCTGCAGGGCGGTGGCGGCGGCCTTGAGGCGGAGCCAGGCCGGGTGGGTCTCGATGGTGCGCGCGTCGGCCGGGGTCTCCGGGACGACGACGTCGGTCCGGGCGGGCTGCAGAATGGTGGACATGGAACCCTCCTGAGGTCGAAGCGCCGGAAAATATCCGGTGACGCGAATCACTTGCCGGAAGGGTTCCATGAGGGCATGGGGCTGTCAACCCGGCGGCTGGGGCCGGCTGATAGCGTGCGGCGCATGGACGACCCTGTCGACGCGCGGCTCGCGGCCGCCGTCTCCCATGACCCGCGCGCCACGCTCGCCCAGCTCTCCGAGCGGGTCGGCCTCTCGACCTCCGCGGTGCAGGCGCGCCTGCGCCGGCTCGAGAGCACGGGCGTGATCACGGGCTACCGTGCGCTGCTCGACCCCGAGGCCGTGGGCAGGCCGCTCTCCGCGTTCATCGAGATCAGCCCGCTGGACCCGCGCCAGCCCGACGACGCCCCCGAGCTCCTCGAGTCCATCGCGGCGATCGAGGCGTGCCACTCCGTGGCCGGCGACGCCGCGTACATGCTCTTCGTGCGCGTGGGCTCACCGCGCGAGCTCGAGGCCCTCGTGACGGAGATCCGACAGACGGCGTCGGTGTCCACCCGGACCATCGTGGTGCTGCAGACCTTCTACGAGCACCGCCCCATGCTGGAGTTGCCGGCGGAGGACTGAGGGCGGGCGCGTCGGCCCCACCTGTCACGTGAGTGGTCGGAATGAGGGCGGGTCTGACGCTCATTCCGACCTCTCGCGTTCCCGGCTGCGGCAGCGGGCACTCGGCCGTCCGTCCCCGCTACGGTGATCCCGTGCGTCCGACCTCGCCCCGTCCCGCCCCCGCCTACCTCACCGACTCCGTCCCCGCCCGTCGCGGCCACCCGCTGGGGTTCGCGCACCGGGGCGCCGCCGTCGACCGGGAGAACTCCCTGGCCGCGTTCGTGGACGCCCACGCCGCCGGGTTCACCTACCTCGAGCTGGACGTGCGCACCACGGCGGACGGCGAGCTCGTCGTGTTCCACGACGAGACCCTGGACCGCGTCAGCACGGGCCGCGGCCGGCTGCGCGACCACACGTGGGAGCGGCTGGCGGACGTCACGGTCGGCGGGGAGCCGCTGCTGCGCTTCACCGAACTGCTCACGGCGCTCCCCGAGGCGCGCCTCAACGTGGACCTCAAGGACCGCGCGTCGGCCCCGGCCCTGGCCCGCATCCTCGCCGAGCACGGCGCGTGGGACCGCGTGCTCGTCGCCTCGTTCCACGACTCGCGGCGCCGCCTCTTCCGGCGCGCCCTCGCCCGCCTCGGCCACCCCGAGCGGGCGTACGGGCCGGAGCGGGTGGCGACGTCGGGCGGGGCGGCCGCCATCGCGGCGCTCGTGACGCTGGGCCCGCTGGGACTGACCCGCTGGCTGCGCCGGTACGCCCTCGACGTCGACTGCGTGCAGGTGCCCGTCCGGCACGGCCGCGTGCCCGTGGCCACCGCCGACTTCGTGCGGCGGTGCCACGCGGCGGGCCTGCCGGTGCACGTGTGGGTCGTGGACGAGCCCGCGGAGATCGAGCGCCTGCTCGACCTCGGCGTCGACGGCGTCATGACCGACCGCGTCGACGTCCTCGCTGAGGTCTACGCCCGACGCGGCTTCTGGCCGCAGCGCTGATCCCCGCCCCCTCAGAGCATCTTCGGCAGCAGCGCCCGCTTCATCCGCCCGTACGGCGGGTACGCGGTCTTGAGCGTGTCCACCTGGTCCGACTTCGTGATGGACGGGCGCAGGTGGGAGAACGTCTCGAACCCGTGGATGCCGTGGTACGCGCCCATCCCGGACGCGCCGATCCCGCCGAACGGCAGCGTCGCGATGCCGGCGTGCAGCAGGCCGACGTCGTAGCCGAGGCCGCCGGCCTGTACCTGGTCGTCGAACGCGCGGTGGTAGCTCGGCCGGTCCGTGAAGAGGTAGGCGGCCAGCGGGTGCGGGCGCTCCGCGATGAAGTCCAGGGCGTCCTGGAAGGTGTCCACGGTCAGCACGGGCAGGATCGGGCCGAACAGCTCCTCCTGCATGAGCGCGCCGTCGGGCCGCACGCCCGTCACCACGGTCGGCGCCATGTACCGTCCTGCCACATCCACGTCGCCGCCGACGAGCAGCTCGGCGCCGGCGTCGAGGTCCGTCTGGAGCATCTCCCGCAGCCGCTCCGCGTGCTCGGCGGAGATGAGCCGGCCGTAGTCCTTCGACGCGCGGGGGTCGTCGCCGTAGAACTCGCGCAGGGTTGCGGGGAGCTCGGCGGTCACCTGGCGCAGCGCGGCCTCGCCGACGGCCAGCACGTAGTCCGGGGCCACGCACGTCTGGCCCGCGTTGGTGAACTTCGCCCACGCGATGCGGCGGGCCATCGCTCCCGTGTTCCGCGACGGCGTCACCACCGCCGGCGACTTGCCGCCCAGCTCGAGCGTCACGGGGGAGAGGGTCTTCGCCGCCGCCTCGTAGACGATCCGGCCCACGCGCTCCCCGCCGGTGTAGAGGATGTGGTCCCACGGCTCCGCCAGCAGCGCGGTGTTGCACTCCTTGCCGCCCGCCACCACGGAGACCAGCGCGGAGTCCAGGTACTGCGGCACCAGCTCCCGCAGCGCCGCCGCCGTGGCCGGGGCCTTCTCCGACGGGCTGAGCACCACCGTGTTGCCGGCCGCCAGCGCACCCACGACCGGGGCGAGCGCGAGCTGCACCGGGTAGTTCCACGCGCCGATGACCAGCACGAGACCCTTGGGCCGCGGCCTGACCTCCGCGCTCGCGGGCCGCAGGGCCAGCGGCAGCTTCACGGGCCGCGGCTCCATCCAGTCGGTCAGGTGCAGCAGCGCGTGGTCCACCTCGGAGCGCACCGAGACGATCTCCGTGATCAGCGCCTCGGTGGCCGGCTTGCCCAGGTCCGTGCCGAGCGCCGCGACGAACCGGTCCGCGTGCTCGGTCAGCATCCGCTTCAGGCCCTTGAGCTGGCGCACCCGCACCGCGCGCGGGTGGGCGGCGCGGGAGCGGGCGGCGGCGCGCAGCCGCTCGACGGCGGCCCGCGGCTCCTCGGGTCGGGGCCCGGCCGGCGCGATCGGCAGGGCCTCGGTGGGCAACGGCTCGCGGACCGGATCGTCGGCGGGGGAGTCGGGGGAGTCGGTGGTCAGACCGGGGGGCTGCGTGCTCATGCCGGCCACGCTACCGAGCGGCCCTGTGCGGCGGCAGGGCGGGGCGCCGTCGTCGTCCTCCGGCCGCTGGTGCCGCCCCGACGGGCGCCACGACGTTTTCGTTCGGGAAACGGCGCGCGCGCCCGGCCGTTTCCCGAACGAAAGCGGTGCGACACGCCGCCGTTTCCCGAACGAAAGCGGGCGGGGGTGGGGGTCAGCCGATGACCGCGTCCACCAGCCGCTGCGCCTCCGCCTGCACCTGCGTCAGGTGCTCGGGGCCGCGGAAGGACTCCGCGTAGATCTTGTAGACGTCCTCGGTGCCGGAGGGCCGCGCCGCGAACCACGCGTGCTGCGTGACCACCTTGAGCCCGCCGATCGGGGCGCCGTTGCCCGGGGCGTTGGTCAGCGTCGCGAGGATGGTCTCGCCGGCCAGCTCGGTCACGGGGACGTCGTCGGGGGAGAGGGTCTTCAGCTTCGCCTTCTGCTCGGCGGTCGCGGGGGCGTCGATGCGCGCGTACGCCGGGTCGCCGTGCAGGGCCACGAGGTCGCGGTACCGCTCGGACGGGGACTGGCCCGTCACGGCGATGATCTCCGCGGCCAGCAGGCACAGCAGCAGCCCGTCCTTGTCCGTGGACCATGGGCTGCCGTCGAACTGCACGAAGGACGCGCCCGCGGACTCCTCGCCGCCGAACACGCCGGTGCCCGTCAGCAGTCCCGGCACGAACCACTTGAAGCCCACCGGCACCTCCACGAGCTCGCGGCCCAGGTCCCCGGCCACGCGGTCGATCATCGAGGAGCTCACCAGGGTCTTGCCCACGCCCGCGCTCTGGGGCCACTGCTCGCGGTGGCGGTACAGGTAGTCGATGGCCACGGCGAGGTAGTGGTTCGGGTTCATCAGCTCGCCGTCCGGGGTGACGATCCCGTGCCGGTCCGCGTCGGCGTCGTTGCCGGTGGCGACGTCGAAGGGCACCTGCCCGTCCGCGTCCGGGGTCATCCGCTCGATCAGCGAGGCCATTGCGTTCGGCGACGAGCAGTCCATGCGGATCTTGCCGTCCCAGTCCAGGGTCATGAACCCGAATCGCGGGTCCACCTCCGGGTTCACCACGGTCAGATCCAGCCCGTGGCGGTCGGCGATCTCGCCCCAGTACGCCACGGACGCCCCGCCCATGGGGTCGGCACCGATGCGCACGCCCGCCTCGCGGATCGCCTCCACGTCGATCACCTGCGGCAGATCGGACACGTACCGGTCCAGGAAGTCGAAGCCGCCCAGCTTCGCGTGGCCGGCGACGTCGGCGCTCGCCACCCGGTGCACGCCCGCCAGCCCGGCGGCGAGCAGCTCGTTGGCGCGGTCGGCGATCCACGTGGTCGCCTCGGTGTCCGCGGGGCCGCCGTGGGGCGGGTTGTACTTGAAGCCGCCGTCCGCGGGCGGGTTGTGCGAGGGGGTGATCACGAGGCCGTCCACGAGGCCGGCGTTGTCCCCGTCCACCGCAAAGCCCGACGGCGACAGCTCGCGCCCGGCGTTCAGGTGCAGGATCGCGTGGGAGACGGCGGGGGTGGGCGTGTAGCCGCCGCGGGAGTCGACGAGCACCTCGACGTCGTTGCCGAGCAGCACCTCGACGGCGGTGTCCTGCGCGGGCCCGGACAGGGCGTGCGTGTCCTTGCCGACGAGGACCGGCCCCGTGATCCCGTGGTGCGCGCGGTACTCGACCACGGCCTGCGTGATGGCGGCGATGTGGTCGTCGTTGAACGAGGTCGTGAACGCGGAGCCGCGGTGGCCGGAGGTGCCGAACACGACCTTCTGCGCCGGATCCGTCACGTCCGGGTGACCGGTGCGGTACGCCTCCAGGAGGGCGTCGACGTCGATGAGGTCCTGCGGCAGGGCGGGGGTGCCGGGACGCTCGGCGGCGGGCAGGGCGGCGGTGTTCTCGGTCATGTGCCTCACCTTGGCACGGGCGGGCGGACGGGGGAAGACGCGCGGCCCAGCGGGACGACGCCGGCGGTCACTCCCGGCAGCCGGCGCACAGCCCCCAGTAGTAGACCTCGGCCTCGTCGACCGCGAAGCCGTGGCCCTCGGGGGCGTCGAGGCACGGGGCGGAGCCGGTGCGGCACGGCACGTCGACGACCGTGCCGCAGCCGCGGCACACGAGGTGGTGGTGGTTGTCGCCCGTGCAGATCTCGTAGCGGGCCGGGGAGCCGGCGGGCTGCAGGGAGCGCACGAGCCCGGCCTCGGTGAGCGCGTGGAGGCAGTCGTAGACGGCCTGGTGCGAGGTGCCGGGCAGGGCCCGACGCACGGCGGTCAGCACGGTGGACGCGTCCGCGTGGGGGTGGTCGGCGAGGGCGGTCAGCACCGCCAGGCGGGGCCGGGTCACGCGCAGGCCGACGCCGCGCAGCAGCGTGCGCTCGTCCTCATCCCGCGTCGTGGTCTCCATGCCAGTCGATCCCATCCGGTTCTCTGGAACATGTCAAGAAAGAGCGGGCCGCTTCGCCCCCGGCGCATCGGCCATTCCCCGCCGTGCCCGTGCTGACTACGGTGAATCCTCGACCCCGGGGCGCACCGGCCCGGGCGCCGTCGACGAGGAGGTCCCCACCCATGGCCCAGCCCGAGCCCGTCCGTCTCGTCCCGGGTGGAGCCGTGGACCGCCCGGCCGAGCAGGCCCTCCTCGCGGCCGCCGCGGCCTGCGACGGGGACGTCGACGCGATGGTCGAGCTGCTCCGTGCGGCGTCCGGCGCCGCGTCCGGCGAGGACGCCGCCCCGCTCGACCTGCCGCTGACCGGCGCGGGGCGCACCCGCGAGCAGTGGGAGCTGCTCGCCTCCGTCGCCGCGCAGGACCTCTCGGCCGCCCGCGTGCTCGAGCCCCATCTGGACGCGCTCTCGATCCTGTCCCAGGCCGGCGTCCCCGCCCCGGCCGGGCTGCTCGGCGTCTACGCCTCCGAGTCCGGCGGCCGCACCCCGGCCCTGCGCCCCGCCCCGGACGGCCCCGACACCGCCTGGCTGCTCGACGGTGAGAAGCCGTGGTGCTCGCTCGCGGACCGGTGCGCGGCCGCCGTCGTGACCGGCCGGGAGGCGGACGGCACCCGCCGTGCTGTGCTCGTGGACCTGTCCCACCCCGGTGTGGCCGAGACCGACTCGGCCTGGCCCGCGCTCGGCCTCGCCCCGATCCGCACGGTGGGCCTGGCCTTCGACGCCGTCCCCGGCAGTGCCGTCGGCGGCGCCGAGTGGTACCTGCGCCGGCCCGGCTTCGCGTGGGGCGGCATCGGCGTGGCGGCGGTGTGGTTCGGCGGCGCCGTCGGCATCGCCCGCACTCTGCGGAACGCCACCGCCGCCCGCGCGGCCGCCGAGGCCGAGGGCCGCGGACCGGGCCCGGACCAGATCGGCCAGGCGGCGCTCGGCCGCGTCGACCGGCTGCTCCATGCGATGGCCGCCCTGCTCGCCCGTGCCGCCGACGACGTGGACGCCGGCCGCCTGGACCACGGCCGCGGCATGGTCGAGGCCGACCGGATCCGCGGCACCGTGGCGCAGCTGTGCACCGAGGTGATGGACGTCGTCGGGCAGGCCACCGGCCCCGGCCCGCTCACCGGCAGCGCCGCGCACGCCCGCGCCGTCGCCGACCTGCAGGTCTACCTGCGCCAGCACCACGGACACCGCGACGACGCCCGGCTGGGCGCCGCGCTCCTGACCGGCGAGACCGACGGCGGCTGGACGTGGTGAGCTTCTCCCACACCGACGACGGCACGTCCGAGGCGGCCTGGGCCGAGGGCGGCGTCGGCGAGCTGCCGGAGCTGCGCCTGCCCGTCTGGGACGCGCAGACGCTGCTGCTCGTGGCCGTGGCGCACCCGGACGACGAGACCCTCGCCGCCACCGGCCTGATCCGCTCCGCCCTGCGCGGCGGGGCACGCGTGCACGTGCTGGTCGCCACCGCCGGCGAGGCCTCCCACCCGCACTCGCCCACGCACACGCCCGCGGACCTGGTCCGGCTGCGCCGGGACGAGATGGAGCACGCCCTCGACGCCCTCGCCGCCGGCCTGCCCGCCTCCGCAGGCCCCGGCTCCCCGGCGCGGGACCGGCTGACCTGGGCGTCCCTGGCCCTGCCCGACTCCGGCGTGGCCGAGCACGAGGACGCCGTGCGCGACGCCGTCGCCGCGGCCCTCGACGCCCACCCCGGCCCCGCCGTGCTCGCCTCCCACGACCCGGGCGACGGCCACGCGGACCACGAGGCCGTAGGCCGGGCCGTCGGCGCGGTCGCGGGCGAGTGCGACCTGCCGCTCTACGCCTTCCCCATCTGGTTCTGGCACTGGGCCGACCCGGCCGACCTGCCCGCCCGCCGCTACCGGCGGCTGCCGCTCACCGACGACGACCGTGCCGCCCGCCGTGCCGCCCTCGACGCGCACGCCTCCCAGGTCCGGCCCCTCTCCGCCGCGCCCGGCGACGAGGCGATCCTCGGCCCCGCCGTGCTCGCCCACCACGAGCGCCCGTTCGAGGCCCACCGCGTCTCCGGCCCCGACGACGCCGACGCCCACCGGGCCGCCGCCGTCTTCGACCGGCTCTACCGGGCCCAGGAGGACCCGTGGCGCTACCTCAGCTCGTCGTACGAGGCCCGCAAGCGGGCGCTCACCCTCGCCGCCCTGCCCCGGCCCCGCTACGGGACCGTGGTGGAGGCGGGCGCGTCCATCGGCGTGCTCACCGCGGACGTGGCCGCGCGCGCGGACCGCGTGGTCGGCCTCGAGGCGTCCTCCACCGCCGTCGAGCGCGCCGCCGCCCGGCTGGCCGGCACGCCGCACGCCGAGGTGCGCCGAGCCGTGCTGCCCGCGGACTGGCCGGCCGACGTCGCCGGCGCGGACCTCGTGATCGCCTCCGAGATCGGCTACTTCCTGCAGCCCGAGGAGCTCGACGCGCTGATCGACGACGCCGACGCCGCGCTCGCCCCCGGCGGCGAGCTGCTGCTGTGCCACTGGCGCCACCCCATCGAGGGCTGGCCGCTGGACGGGGACGCCGTGCACGCGCGCGTCGCCGCCGACCCGCGCTGGCGGCTGCGCACCGAGCTCGTGGAGGACGATTTCCGGCTCAGCCTCCACGTGCGGGCCGCCGCCGCGACCCACGCCGTCGTCGTGGTGCCCGCCAAGGACGAGCAGGAGCGGCTGCCGGCCGCGCTCGCGGCCCTCACCGCCGCCCTGGACCGCTGGGAGGAGCACCACGCGCAGGGCACGGCCGCGGTCGTGGTCGCCGCGGACCGCTGCGACGACGCCACGGTGGCCGCCGCCCTCGAGGCCCGCGCCGCCGACCCGCGCATCCACGTCCTCGAACTGGGGGAGCCGACCGCCGGGCAGGCCGGCGTCGGGCGGGCCCGCGTCGAGGGCGCCCGCCGGGCCCGCGCGCTGTTCCCCGACGTGCCCGCCGAGCGCCTCTGGCTCGCCTCCACCGACGCGGACAGCCGCGTCCCCGCCGACTGGCTGCTGGCGCAGACCGTGGCCGCCGGCCGCGACGAGGCGCTCGTGCTGGGCACGGTGGACGTGCGCCAGGGGCCGCTGCGGCAGGCCTGGCTCCGCGGCTACCGGCACGAGGAGGGGCACGCGCACGTGCACGGGGCGAACCTGGGGCTGCCGTGGTCGCTGTATGAGGCCGTGGGCGGGTTCCCGCCGGTGGCCGAGCACGAGGACGTCGGCCTGGCCGAGGCCGTGCGGGCCCTGGCGGGGGAGCGCGACGGCGGTGACGGCCGCCGGGTGCGCGTGATCGCCACCGACACCACCCGCGTGCTCACCTCGTCCCGCCTGGAGGGGCGGACCCCCGGCGGGTTCTCCGGGTACCTCAAGGCGGTGGGCCGGCCCGGGTGAGGCCGGCCGGGGAGCAGGGGTACGGGGCCGGGCCGGGTCCGGGGGGCACCGCCAAGACTCGGCACCGGACCGCGACGCCCCGAACCGGAAGGACCGTCATGACCGACCCCCACGCCTCCCACGACCCGCGCCGTGAGGCCGCCCGGCCGAGCTGGTACGGGTCCGAGGCCGGTGCGGGCTCCTCCGGCACCGGCTCCTCCGCCGCCGGCTGGCCCGACGCCCCGGCCGGCGACGCCGACCGCGCCGCCTGGGACCGGGCCCCCTCGTACGCCGAGCAGGAGGGGCAGACCCGCCCCGCCTACGGGCAGCCGTACGGCTACGGCCAGGACGCGAACACCGTCCCCGCCTACGGCTACGGGCAGGGCACGCCCGGCCACGGCTTCGGAGCCCCGCTGCAGCCCGGCCAGACCGACGGCGTCGGCCGCTCGGTGGCGTCCATGATCCTCGGCATCATCTCCGTGGTGGGCGGGTTCACGTTCCTCCTCCCGCCGATCGTGGGCGTGGTCCTCGGCCACATCGGCCTCAGGCGCGAGCCCCACGGCCGCGGCATGGCGATCGCCGGCCTCGTGATGAACTACGTGTCCCTCGCCCTGCTGCTGCTCGCCGTCGTGTTCCTCGTGATCCTGGTGATCGCCGGGATCTCCCTGGGCGACTACACCTCGACCTGACCGGCCGGCTCAGCCGGCCAGCAGCAGCTCGAGGTGCGCGGCCAGGGCGAGCAGGGGCGCGGACGTGCCGGGCCGGCCGATGAGCTGGACGGACCAGTTCAGGCCCCGCTCGTCCCGGAGCACGGGCACCGCGACCGCGGGCAGGCCGAGCACGTTGACCATCGAGGTGTAGGGCGTGAACGCGCACTGCGCCTCGTAGTTGTCCTCGGGCTCCATCGCCAGGAAGTGGCCGACCGGCGGGGGCGCGGTGGCCAGCACCGGGGTCATCACCACGTCGACGGCGGCGAACTGCGCCCGCACCCCGCGCGCCCACTCCTCGAGCCGGTGGGCGGCGTCGTCGAGCTCGGCGCGCCCTGCGGCCCGGGCCGTGCGCAGGAAGTGCGCGGCCACCGCGCCCACGTGGGCCTCGGCGTCCTCCGGCAGCGGCGCCCGGAGCAGGCCGGCGGTCCACACCGTGCGGAAGTCCCGGTGGTAGTCCTCGCCGTAGTAGGGGGAGAGGTCCTCGACCGCGTGGCCGCCCGCGTCCAGGGCGGCGGCGGCCTTCGTCAGGGCGGTGACGGCGGGCCGGGCCAGGGAGATCTCGAGGTCGGAGGCGAAGGGCGAGGCCGTGGTGACGCCGATCCGGCGGGCGTCGACGGCGCCCCCGGCCCGGGCGGTCTCCACGGTGCGGCGCAGGTCCGGCAGCACCCGGCCGGGCAGACCCTCGGGGGTGAGCATCACGTCGTAGAGCAGGGCGGCGTCCTCGACCGTGTGGGCCAGCGGGCCCGACACCGTGAGGTTGCGGACCGTGTCCGCGTGCTCGTCCATCGGCAGCTCCCCGCGACCGGGCTTGAGGCCCACGAGCCCGCACGCCGCGGCGGGGATGCGGATGGACCCGCCCCCGTCCGAGCCCGGGGCGAACGGCAGGATCCCCGCGGCGACGGCGGCCGCGGCCCCACCCGAGGAGCCACCCGCGGTGCGGGTGGGGTCCAGGGGGTTGCGGGCCGGCGCCGTGACGAGGTTCTCCGAGTAGGAGTCCAGGCCGAACTCGGGCACGGTCGTCTTGCCGAGGGTGACGGTGCCGGCCCCGCGCAGGCGGAGCGCGAGCGGGTCGTCCTGCGCGGCCGGCGGCGCGTCGGCCAGCAGGGCGGAGCCGAACCGCGTGGGCATCCCGCGCACGTCGATCAGGTCCTTGTACGCCAGCGGAAGGCCGTGCAGGGAGGCGGGGGCGCCGTCGTCGTCCGGGGCGGGGGAGGTGTGCGGACCGGGCACGGCCCGGGGCGCGACGCGCGGGTGGGCCGCGTCCAGCTCGGCCGCACGGGTCCGGGCCCCCTCGGCGTCGAGGAGGGCGAACGCGCCGAGGTCCGCGTGGGCCTGGGCCGCGGCGAGGGCGGCCTCCGTGACCTCCCGGGCGCTCAGCTCCCCGGCGGCGAGGTCCTCCCGCAGGCGCACGGCCGAGCGGTCCAGGAGCCGGGCTGGGCCGGGGGCAGAGGGGGTGCGGTCGTCGTCGTCGGCGGCGGGTGCGGCGTCGGAGGTCTGCATGCGGCCGAGCCTAACGGGCGTGGCCCGGGTCATGGACGGCGGGGCCTTCCTGGGACGTCCGGGCGGGTGGCTACGCTGAAGCCATGAGCGCCTTCGAGACCGTCGATGTGAACGAGATCCCCGCCGATGCAACCATCCTGGACGTCCGCGAGGACGACGAGTGGGCCCTGGGCCGCGCCGCCGGCGCCCAGCACATCCCGCTGGGCCAGCTGCCGGACCGGCTCGAGGAGCTGGACCCGGACACGGACTACTACCTGATCTGCCGCACCGGCGGCCGCTCCGCCCGCGCCGCCGAGTTCATGACCGGCCGCGGCTACTCGGCCATCAACGTGGCCGGCGGCTCCGGCGCGTGGCTCGAGGCCGGCAAGCCGATGGAGGCCGACGGCGACGCCGAGCCCACCGTCAAGTGACGGGGACGGGCTCCGCTGACGCGACGCCGTCGCGCCTGCGCTACGCCTTCCTCGGCCCGGCCGGCACCTTCACCGAGGCCGCCCTGCGCAAGGTGGCGGACCCGGCCGAGGCCGAGTTCGTGTCTGCGGGCTCCGTGCTGAGCGCCGTGGCGGCGCTGCGCAGGGGGGAGGTGGACCGCGCCGTCGTCCCCATCGAGAACTCGGTGGAGGGCGGCGTCTCCGCCACCGTGGACGAGATCGCCCTCGGGGAGACGCTGCAGATCCTCGCGGAGGTGCACGTGCCCATCAGCTTCGTGCTCGTGGGCCGGCCCGGCGTCGCGATGGAGGACGTGCGGCGCGTGACCACGCACCCCCACGCCTGGGCGCAGGTGCGCGGCTGGGCCGAGACGGCGCTGCCGGGTGTGGATTTCACGCCCGCCCCGTCGACGGCGGCCGGGGCCGGCCTCGTGGCCCAGGGCGACTTCGACGCCGCCGTGTGCGCCCCGCTCGTGGCCGAGCAGACCGGGTTGCCGGTGCTCGCCGAGCGGATCGAGGACGTGCCGGGCGCCGTGACGCGCTTCGTGCTGCTCTCCCGGCCGACGGCCCTGCCCGCGCCCACGGGAGCGGACAAGACCACGCTGGTGGTGCCGCTGCCGGAGGACCGGCCCGGCGCCCTCGGGCAGATCCTGGCCGAGTTCACCACGCGCGGGGTGAACCTCTCCCGCATCGAGTCCCGGCCGACCGGCGAGGGCATCGGGCGGTACTTCTTCTCCCTCGACCTCGAGGGGCACCTGGCGGAGGCCCGCGTGGGTGATGCGCTCGCGGCCCTGTACCGGGAGTACCCCGACCTGCGGTTCCTGGGCTCCTACGCCCAGGCCGAGCCCGTGCCCACGAGGGTGCCGGCCGAGTTCACCGACGCCGCGTATCGCTCCGGCCGCGCCTGGGTGGAGTCCCTCCGCTCCCGCTGAGGCGGTGCCGCACTTTCGTTCGGGAAACGGCGGCCCCAGGGTCACTTTCGTTCGGGAAACGGCGGTCCCCGAGGGACTTTCGTTGACGAAACGGGAGGTTCCTAGGCCCCTTTCGTGGCCGAAACGGGACAATCACCACGACGACGGGCCGTCGTCGCGCTTCCCGTCCGCGCGTCGCCCCGGCGCCCGTTTCCCGAACGAAAGCGCTGGGGAAGCCGCCGTTTCCCGAACGAAAGTGCTGGGGAAGCCGCCGTTTCCCGAACGAAAACGGTGGGGAAGCCGCCGCTTCCCGAACGAAAGTGCTGGGGAAGCCGCCGTTTCCCGAACGAAAACGGTGGGGAAGCCGCCGTTTCCCGAACGAAAGCGGGGACGGGGGGTCAGATGTGCGGGGCCGGTTCCGGGACGGGGGCGGCGGCGGAGACGCCGTCGTCGCGGACGGAGGCGTCGTCCTCGGCCACGAGCATCACGACGAGCGAGTCCGGCTGCACGCGGGCGTCGAGGGCGGTGATGACCCCGGTGGCGTCGCCGTCGAGCTGGGAGGGCATCGGCTCGGCGAACTCGACCTTCACGCGCTGGGCCTGCTCCGTGTGCATCGCGGGGACGGAGCTGCGGTGCCGGGTCACGGTCTTCACGGCGATCCGCGCCCAGTCGAGCGCGTGCCGGGGCGAGAGGACCATGACGTCGAGGAGGCCGTCGTCGAGCTTGGCCTGGGGCAGCAGCTCGACGCCGCCCGTGAGCATCCCGCAGTTGGCCACCATCACGGTGCGCACCTTGAACCGGCGGGGCTGACCGCCGTCGAGGGCCACGGTCACCTCGTGCCGCTTGCCGCGCAGGTGCCGTATGCCGGCCTCGCTGTAGGCCAGCCAGCCGGCCAGATCCTTCAGCTCATCCTTGGTGTCGCCCATGATGTCCGCGTCGTAGCCGGCGCCACCGATCACGGTGAAGGTCTGCCGGGTGACGCGCCCGTCCTCGTGCGTGCAGCGGACGTCCACGGTGTCGATGCGTCGCTGCCGGCCCCCCACGGCGATCCGCAGGCATTGCTCGACGTCGTTGATCGGCAGGTCCAGGTTGCGGGCCAGCAGGTTCCCGGTGCCCAGCGGCACCACGCCGAGGGCGACGTCGGTGCCGGCCAGCTGCTCGGCCACGGTGCGGACCGTGCCGTCGCCGCCCGCGGCTATCACGAGCCGGGCACCGGCGTCGAGGGCCTGCCGCGCCATGGCGGTGCCGGGGTCGTCCTCCTGCGTCTCGAGCACGAGCACCTCGCCGAGGCCCTCCGCCGCCGCGAGCCGCTCGAGCTCGCGCCGCACCCGGTCCGCGTGCGTCTTGATGGGGTTCAGCACCAGCGCGACCTCGTGGCGGCCCGTGCCGATGCCGGGCACCTCCTCCAGCCGGCGCTGCACGCCGCCCACCCGCGCGTCGAGGGCGTCCACCAGGAGACGCGTCCGCTCGTGCTGCACGCCGAGGCGGACCTGGCGCACCGCCAGCACCACCACGACGACGACCAGCAGGGCCAGGAGCACCAGGGCGGCCAGCGCCATCCACCACTCGGGAGTCATGCCCCGAGTCTAGGCGTCGGCCCCGCCCGCTAGGCTGGCGCACGTGATCGACGTCAAGGACCTCATCGAGCAGCCCGAGAAGTACCGCGCCTCCCAGGAGGCCCGCGGGGAGGACGCGTCCCTCGTGGACCGCGTGGTCGAGGCGGACGCGTCCCGCCGCTCGTCCATCGCGGGCTTCGAGCAGCTGCGCGCGGAGCAGAAGGCCTTCGGCAAGCGCGTCGCCCAGGCGAAGGGCGAGGAGAAGCAGGCCCTGCTGGCCGAGGTGAAGGACCTGGCCGCGCGCGTGAAGGAGGCCGAGTCGGCCGCCGGCGCGGCCGAGGCCCGCCTCGCGGAGCTGCAGCGCGCCTTCCCGAACCTGATCGTCGACGGCGTCCCGGCCGGCGGCGAGGACGACTTCGTGGTCCTCAAGGAGGTCGGCACCCCGCGCGACTTCGCCGCCGAGGGCTTCGAGCCGCGCGACCACCTCGAGCTCGGCGAGCTGCTCGGGGCGATCGACATGGAGCGCGGCGCGAAGGTGTCCGGCGCCCGGTTCAGCTTCCTCAAGGGCGTGGGCGCGCGTCTCGAGCTCGCCCTGATGCAGCTGGGCCTGGATCTGGCCCTGGAGAACGGCTTCGTGCCGGTCATCCCGCCCACCCTGGTGCGCCCGGAGACCATGCAGGGCACCGGCTTCGACGTCGAGCACGACGACGAGATCTACCGTCTGGAGCGCGACGACCTGTATCTCGTGGGCACCTCCGAGGTGGCCCTGGCCGGCTACCACGCGGACGAGATCATGGACGTGAGCGCCCCCGTCCGGTACGCGGGCTGGTCCACGTGCTACCGCCGCGAGGCGGGCTCGGCGGGCAAGGACACCCGCGGCATCATCCGCGTGCACCAGTTCAACAAGCTGGAGATGTTCATCTACGCCGCACAGGAGGACGCGGAGGCGGAGCACGAGCGTCTGCTGGCGTGGGAGGAGCGGATGCTCGCCGCGATCGAGGTGCCGTACCGGGTGATCGACATCGCCGCCGGCGACCTCGGCCTCTCCGCCGCCCGCAAGTTCGACTGCGAGGCCTGGGTCCCCACCCAGGGCACCTATCGCGAGCTGACGTCCACCTCGAACTGCACCACGTTCCAGGCCCGCCGCCTCAACATCCGCGAGCGGGTCCGCACGGCGGACGGCTCCAAGGGCGGGACCCGCATGGTGGCCACGCTCAACGGCACCCTGGCCACCACCCGCTGGATCGTGGCGATCCTGGAGAACCACCAGAACGCGGACGGCTCGGTCACCGTGCCCGCCGCGCTGCGCCCCTACCTCGGCGGGATGGAGCGCTTCGAGCTGGTCTGAGCGGACGACGTCGTCCCCGGCGGCGCCGGCCGTCCCGCCCGCCTGCCCCGCGGCGCCCCGGCGGTGCCCCGCCGTTCACCCGCGCGTCGCCGCCATGTCCGGGCCGTGTGGTTGGGTGGGGCCATGACGAAGAAGCTCGTATGCCTGGACGTGGACGGAACGATCGTGGACCATGACGGCCATCTGCATGAGCCTGTGCGGGAGGCCGTGCGGGCCGTGCTGGACGCCGGGCACCACGTGGTCATCGCGACGGGCCGCTCCCGCGGGGCCACCCTGCCCGTGGCCCGCTCCCTGGGGATCGGCGCCGGCTTCATGGTGTGCTCCAACGGCGGTGTCACGCTGCGCCTGGACCCCGAGCTGGAGGAGGGCTACGAGGTCACGGACCTGCGCACCTTCGACCCGCGCTCGGTCCTGACCCAGCTGCGCCACCGCCTGCCCAGCGCCAAGTACGCGCTCGAGCTGCCGGACGGCACCTTCCGCTCCACCGAGCGGTTCCAGGACATGTCCTTCGGCGTGGCCGCGGAGGGCGTCACGTTCGAGGAGCTGATGGACACCACGGCCGTGCGCCTCGTGGTGTTCTCCACGGACTCCTCCGCCGAGGAGTTCGGCCGCGCGGTGGAGGGCATCGGCCTGTCCGGTGTGACCTACTCCGTGGGCTGGACGGCGTGGCTCGACGTCGCCGCGGCGGGCGTGACCAAGGCGTCCGGGCTCGAGGCGCTGCGCACCGTGCTGAAGGTGGCCCCCGAGGACACCGTGGCCGTGGGCGACGGCCGCAACGACATCGAGATGCTCCGCTGGGCCGGCCGCGGCGTGGCCATGGGCCAGGCCGTGGAGGAGGTCGTGGCCGCCGCGGACGAGGTCACCGGGCACGTGGACGAGCACGGGCTCGCCACGGTGCTGCGCTCGCTCCTCGAGGAGCCGGCCGCGGTCTGAGCGGCGCGACCGGCCCGGGCCGCCCAGTCAGCCCCCCGCCAAGGTGAGCAGCCGCGCGGCGGCGGGGCGGCAGGCGTGCTCCTCGTTCCAGTAGGAGCGCTGCACCGCCTGCGAGACGGCCTGCGCCGTGATCCCGAGCGCGGCGGCCGCCGGCTTCTGCTGGCCGCGCACCCCGGGCACCAGCAGGTCCAGCACCGCCCACTCGGCGTCGGTCCGGGACCACACGAGCTGCCCGACGAGTCGCAGCACGGCCTCGGCCTCGGCGGCCGCCTCCTCGTCCCGGCCGCGCACGGCCAACGGGATCCGCGCCGTGGACACGGCCGCCGCCTCCACGGCCCGCCGCGCCGCCGCGAGACCTGGCCCGCCGGCGTCGTGCAGGTCCCCGGAGGCGGGCGCGCCCGCCGCACCGTCCGCGTGCGTCACCGTCCCGACGCCGACCCCCACGTTCCAGCGGCGCTGCCGCAGGGCGCGCAGCGCCACGTCCACGGCGACGCCCGGGTCCTCGACGGCGCCGATCAGCTCGTCGCCCACGGCGCGCTGGAACGGGAGCACGACGGCGTCGCCCAGCCCCGGCACGTCCTGGAGGGCGCGCAGGAACGTGTCCACGCGGTCGCCGGCGTCGAGGGTGTCCCGCTGGTTGATGGTGAGCACGAACATGGTCGTCGATTCTGCCAGCCCGCAGACGACGCCGGCCGCCCACCCCGAGGGGTGGGCGGCCGGCGTCGCGCGCGTGGGCGGTGCGGGGGTCAGCGGCCCTGGGGCTCGTCCGTCTCCTCGCCCTCCTCGGTGGCCGGCTGCGCCTCCTCGGTGTCCACCGCGCGGCCCTGGGGCTCGTCGGTCGGGGACTCCTCGCCCTCGGCGTTGAAGCGCTGGATGGAGGCCTCGAGCTCGGCCTCGGCCGCCGCGCGGCCCTCCCAGCCCTCGGCCTTGACCCACTTGCCCGGCTCCAGGTCCTTGTAGCGGGTGAAGAAGTGCTCGATCTCCTGCTTGAGGGACTCCTCCACGTGCTCGAGCTCGGTGATGTGGTCGTAGCGCTTGTCCGCCGGGACGCACAGCAGCTTGGCGTCGCCGCCGCCGTCGTCGGTCATGTTGAACACGCCGACCGGGCGGGCCTCGACGACGCAGCCCGGCACCAGGTCGAAGCCCGGCAGGTACACGAGGGCGTCCAGCGGGTCGCCGTCCTCGCCGAGGGTGTTCTCGAAGTAGCCGTAGTGCGTGGGGTACTGCATGGAGGTGAAGAGCACACGGTCCAGGCGCAGGCGGCCGGTCTCGTGGTCGAACTCGTACTTCACGCGGGAGCCCGCGGGGATCTCGATGGTGACGTCGTGCGCCATGACTCTCCTTCGCACAGAGGGTGGGGTGTCCGGGCGGCGCGGCGCCGACCGGCGGTGCTGCCGTCAGCCTACCGGGGGCGTCCGTCATGATGGACGCATGGGACAGGTGGACACGGGGCGCGCTGGGCGTCGGGATCGACGCACGGAACGCCCCCGGAGCCGCTCGCTCCCCGCCGTCCTCCTGGCCGCGCTCGCGGCCGTCCTGGTCGCCTGCGGGCCCGTGACCGCGCCGCCGGCCCCGTCGAGCACGTCCGCCTCGTCGACGACCGCCGGGCCGACGTCGTCGTCCCCGTCCACCGGCCCCACCGCGGCCCAGGTGGCGGCCGCCGTCGAGCCGGGGCTGGAGACGTCCCCGGGCACCGTCTCCGCTGAGTTCCGCGACCTGGCCACCGGCGAGGTGCTGTACGCGCGGGACGCGGACGAGCCCGTGGCCCCCGCGTCCTCGCTCAAGGTGCTCGCCGCCGCGGCCATCGTCTCCGCCCTGGGTCCTGAGACGACTCTGCAGACCACCGTGGTGGCCCAGCCCACCGCGGACGGCGCGGCCACCGAGCTGGTGCTCGTGGGTGGCGGCGACGTGCTGCTGGGCACGGGCGCCTCGGACTCGAAGCACGTCTCCGGCCGCGCGGGCCTGCGCACCCTCGCGGAGCGGACCGTGGCCGGGCTGGTCGAGGACGGCGTCACCGGGCAGGTGGTGGTCAGCACGGACCTGCGGCTCTTCACGGACCGGACGGCCCTGAACCCGCGCTGGACGTCGGACATCCCGGAGAGCGGCAACATCGCGCCGGTGCAGCCGTTGGCCACCTACGGCGGCCGTGAGGTCCCCGGCACCGGGGAGGACCGCATCGAGGCCCCGGCGCAGTTCGCCGCCCTCACCTTCCAGGCCGCGCTCGACGACGCGGTGGCCGCCTCCGGCGCCGACCTCGAGGTGGGTCTGCGGGACACGATCCCGGCCACCGAGGTGCCGCGCTCCACGGTCCTCGCCGCCGCCCCCGTCGCGGCGGTGGAGTCCGCGTCCGTGGGGGAGCAGGTCGCGTACCTGCTGGCCCACTCGGAGAACCAGGTGGTCGAGGCCCTGGCCCACACGGCCGCGCCCGCCGCCGACCTGCCCGCCACCCACGAGGGCGCCACGCAGCTGCTGACGGCCACCGCCGAGGACCTCGGCGTGGACACCGCCGGGATGGCGCTCGTGGACTCCTCGGGCCTGTCCCCGGACAACCGCGTCAGCGCGGGCCAGCTGGCCGGCGTCGTGGCCGGGGTGGCCCGCACACCCGCCCTGGGCACCGTGCTGGAGGGCCTGCCGCGGCCCGGCGAGGACTCCACCCTGGGCGACCGGTTCCCGGATGCCCCCGCGCGGCAGGCCGTGGCCGCGAAGACCGGCACGCTCGACCAGACGGTCTCCCTCACCGGCACCGTCACCACGACGTCCGGGCGGGTCCTCGCGTTCAGCATCATCTGCTCGGATCTGCAGTGGAAGTTGGAGCCCGCGCGCGCGGCGGTCGATGAGGCCGTCAGCGCCGTCGCCGGGCTCTGATCCGAGGTCCGGGGCCTGTGATCTGATGGAGCCCATGAGCGACGACCACGCGACCGACCGCCCCCGCGCCGCCGCGGACGCCGAGCCGGGCGCCCCCGCCGAGCCGGGCCCCGCCGTCGCCCACCCGGTGGACTGGGCCTTCGCAGCACGGACCGCACGGTCCCTCGCCGCCGCCGGCCCCCGGTTCACGCCGCGGGAGGCGACGCGCGAGGCAGAGGGCCTGCGCGCCGCCGCGGAGGCCGCCGTGCCGCACGTCCACCGCCTGACCGGGCTCGAGGCGGCACGGGACCTGCGCGACTCGCAGGTGCTCGTGGTGGACCGCCCCACCTGGTCGCGCGCCGCCACCCAGTCCTTCGCCACCCTGCTGGACCCCACGTTCGCGCATCTGCGGGACACCCGGCCCCGCGAGCACGCCGCCGCCACCACCCGCGTCACCCGGCACGCCACCGCCCTGGAGATGGGCGGGATCCTCGCCTGGATGTCCGGGAGGATCCTCGGCCAGTACGACCCGTTCATCGCGCTGCCCGGCCCCGGGGGGACGGCGGCCGGCCCCGCCGGCGGACGCCTGCTGCTCGTGGCCCCGAACGTCGCGCAGGTGCGCGCGGAGATCAACGTGGACCCGGCGGACTTCCGCCTCTGGGTGTGCCTGCACGAGCAGACCCACCGCGTGCAGTTCGCGGCCGCGCCCTGGCTGCGCGAGCACCTGCGGGCCGAGATCACGGCGCTCACCGTCGGCCTGTTCGACAAGGCCGAGTCCCTGCCCGAGCGCCTGCGCACCGCGCTCGCGGCGGCGAACCCGCTGGGTCGGGAGGCCGACGCCGGCCGGACTGGGGCGCGGGACGGACACGACGCGCAGGACGCGGCCCCGGCCCGCCCCACGCCGGGCCTGCTCGGTGCGATCCAGGACGAGGAGGACCGGGAGCGCCTGTCCCGGCTGACGGCCGTGATGTCCCTGCTCGAGGGGCACGCGAACGTGGTGATGGACGGCGTCGACTCCTCCGTCGTGTCCTCCGTCAAGACCATCCGCCGCCGCTTCGACGAGCGCGGCGACCGCCGCTCGCCCCTGGACCGCATGCTCCGCCGCGTGCTGGGCATGGACGCGAAGATGGCCCAGTACCGCGACGGCCAGAGGTTCGTGGCCGCCGCCGTGGCCCAGCTCGGCATGGCCGGGTTCAACGTGGTCTGGGACGCCCCCGAGCTGCTGCCGAGCGAGGCCGAGCTCCACGCCCCCGAGACGTGGGTGGCGCGCATCCGTGCCCAGGCCTGAGGCGCGGGACCCGGGGCCGACGCCGGCGGGCGGGGCCGGCGGCCTGCCCGCGGTCGGCGCATGGCCGCCGCGCACCCGCTGGCCCGAGCCCCTGCACCGGGCCGTCGCGGCGGTGCGGGAGGCCCTCGCGGGCGACGGGTCCTGTCGCGCGGATGCCGGGCCGGGCCGGGCGGGGAATCGCCCCCGCGGGCTCGTCGCCCTCTCCGGCGGCGCCGACTCCCTCGCGCTCGCCGTGGCCTGCGCCGTCCTCGTGGGCACCCGGGACGGTGCGCGGCTCGGCCCGATCGGCGCGGCCGTGGTGGACCACGGGCTGCAGTCGGGCAGCGACGCGGTGGCAGCGGCCGCCGCCGACGTCGCCCGCATCCTCGGTCTGACCCCGGTCACCGTCACGCGGGTCGAGGTGGCCCGCACCGGCGACGGCCCCGAGGCCGACGCCCGGCGTGCCCGCCGGGAGGCCCTCGCCGCCGCCGCCCGGGACGCGGGGCAGGGGCGCGCCGCCGTCGTCCTCACCGCCCACACCGCCGACGACCAGGCGGAACAGGTCCTCCTCGGGCTCGCGCGCGGCTCCGGCACGCGGTCCCTCGCGGGGATCCCGGCGCGCGGGACGCTGCCGGGCGGGGCCGCCGTCGCCCGCCCGCTGCTGGGCCTGACCCGGGCGGACACCGAGACGATCTGCCGCTGGGCCGGGCTGACCTGGTTCGAGGACCCGCACAACCGCGATCCCGCGCTGCTGCGTTCGCGGGTCCGCACCCGCGTGCTGCCCGCACTCGAGGACCCCGACGCCGGCCTCGGCCCCGGCGTGCGGGCCGGGCTGGTGCGCACCGCGGCCATCGCGGCCGAGGACGCCGCGGCCCTCGAGGCATGGGCCGGCGCCGAGGTCACCCGGCTGCGCGTCGACCCGCCCGCCCGGGACCCGCGCGTCGTCTCCCTGGATCTGGACGCCCTGGCCGCGCTGCCCGCCGCCGTGCGCCACCGCGTGATCGCGCGCGCCGCCCGCGCCGCGGGAGGGCAGGCCCCGCCCCGCGAACGGATCCTCGCGGTGGACGCCCTCGTGACGGGCGCCCGCGCGGGGTGCACGTCGGCCGGTCCGGTGGAGCTGCCCGGCGGGGTGGCCGCGCATCGGGCGTGTGCCAGACTGGACCTCATCCCCTGCCTGCCCGGTCCCTGACTGCGGCCCGGCCCGGCATTCCCGCACGAGCACTCACCAGGAGCGGCGCATGGACGCACAGGATGTCCAGAACGATCTCACCCACGTCCTCATGTCCCGCGAGGACGTGCAGGACACGATCACGGACCTGGCCCGCCAGATCGACCGCGACTACGCGGACAAGGACCTGCTCATCGTCGCCGTGCTCAAGGGCGCCGTGATGGTGGTCGCCGACCTCACCCGCGCCCTGCACTCCCACGTGGAGCTGGACTTCATGGCGGTCTCCTCCTACGGCTCCGGCACCAAGTCCTCCGGCGTGGTGCGCATCCTCAAGGACCTCGACGCGGACCTCACGGGCCGGCACGTCCTGATCGTCGAGGACATCATCGACTCCGGCCTGACCCTGTCCTGGCTCAAGGCCAACCTGGAGTCCCGCGGCCCGGCCTCGGTCGAGATCTGCACCCTGCTGCGCAAGCCGGAGGCCATGAAGGTGGACATCGACGTGAAGTACGTCGGGCGGGACATCCCCAACGAGTTCGTGGTGGGCTACGGCCTGGACTACGCGGAGAAGTACCGCAACCTGGACTTCGTGGGCACGCTCGCCCCGCACGTGTACAGCTGACCGGGGGCCCGGCGTGGCCCGGCGTGGCCGACCTGTCACGCGTGGTGTCGCTCTGATGCCGGATCTCCGCCCCATTCCGACTCCTTGCGTGACAGGCCGCCGGCGTCCCCGAGGTGACGGCGCACCTCCACGATCACGCGCGTGAATCCGCGGCGAGCGTCGGAGGAGGACACGGTGATGTTCCGGTAGCCCCGTCGCTCGAAGGCCGCGTTGCGCTGCACGTCGCGGTCGATCTGGCGATCCGCGCCGTGGTGGCCGCCGTCGTAGTGCAGGGCCACTCTCGCCTGCGGATAGCCCAGGTCCGCCGTCGCGGGGTGGTGCAGGGAGAACTCCGGGTCCCAGACCTCGAGCTGCAGTGCGGGCTCGGGGAGCCCGGCGGCCGTCAGCGCGAGCCGGAGCCGCGTCTCCTTCGGCGAGTGCGCCCCCACCCGGACCAGCGTGGCGGCGGTGCGGAGCCGTCGTCGCCGGTTGTGCGCGGACGGGCTGGTCTCGGCCGCCTGGGTCAGGGCCGCCCGGGTCCGCTCGGCAGCGTCGGGACCGCCGGACAGTTCCGCCCGGCGGACGAGATGGTCGCCGAGGATGACGAGCTCGTCGTCGTCGAGCAGGGCCGCGAGGTCGACCCAGAGACGGGGCGGGGCGGTGACGTACCAGGCCAGACCGCCGATCCGCACGCGCTCCACGTCCGCGGGCGGGAGCGCCGTCCGGTGGGAGGTGACGCCGGGGAGGGCGAGGCGGCCACGGTCCCGCGGGCGGCTCACGTGGACCTCGTCCCCCGCGTCCAGTCGCTCCGGCAGCCAGATCTCACGGGCGCGGGCCGCGGTCTGGTGCGACACCACCGTGGTGGCGCGGTGCCGGGCGAGTCGCAGCAGGAGCTCGTGTTGGGTGGCCGAGAGCGGGGTGCTCCACCGGTAGGGGGAGGAGCCGGCCGCGGGGCGCTCGACGGCGGCCGGGGCGGCCTCACGCCGGCGGTAGAGGCCCCGGGCGAGGCGTTCGACGTCGGAGCGACGCAGCCGGTTGTGGTCGATGCCGGCGGCCCTCGCCTGCGCGGCGGTGAAGGGGCCGTCCAGCAAGGACGCGGGAAGCGGGGTGGGGCGACGCATGGTGCCAGCCTGGCGCGGTGGGGCGGGCGGCGTCCTGGGCCGCCGTCGGCCTGGGGAGGAGTTCGGGTGCGCGGGGGTCTGTGCAGGCGGGGACGCAGGGGCGTGGCCGCAGCGCCGGCGACCTGTCACGCGAGCGGTCGCTCTGAGGTGCGATCCACGCGCCATTCCGACCTCTCGCATTCCCGGTGGGCGTCAAGACGGCGCTGGCCGACGTCGCCGCCGGCCGACCGCCCGCGCCCTGTCCACCTGACGCGAACAGTCAGCGGACACCCGGGCCGGGCCGGTACCGTGGGGGCTTGACCCGGGCGCGACGTCGGCCCTTCGCCGGCCCCGGCCGCACGGCGGCCGCCCCGGGCAGCCCGGCCCCCGCGGCAGACCAGGAGACACTCGGACCGTGAAGAAGCTGTTCAACAAGCCCTACGTCTGGATCCTGCTGGGCCTGCTGGTCCTCGCCGTCGCGATCCCGCTGACCACGTCGCAGAGCGGCCGCACCATGGTGGACACCAACGTGGGCATGGCCCTGCTGAAGGACGACAAGGCCGCGCAGGCTCGCGTGGTGGACGGGGACCAGCGCGTGGACCTCACCCTGCGTGAGCCCTACAAGCAGGACGACCGGGACCTCGGCAAGGAGGTCTACTTCTACTTCGCCAGCGCGCGCGCCACGGACGTGGTCACCGCGGTGGACGACTCGGCCCTGGACGGCTACACGGACGAGCCGGTGCGGAGCAACTGGTTCCTCTCGCTGCTCGGCTTCATGGTCCCGTTCCTGCTCATCGCACTGCTGTTCTGGTTCCTGATGTCCCGCATGCAGGGCGGCGGCGGCAAGGTGATGCAGTTCGGCAAGTCCCGCGCCAAGCTGATCAACAAGGACAACCCGGACGTGCTGTTCAAGGACGTCGCGGGCGCGGATGAGGCCGTGGAGGAGCTCCAGGAGATCAAGGAGTTCCTCACCGTGCCGGACCGCTTCCGCGCCGTGGGCGCCAAGATCCCCAAGGGCGTGCTGCTCTACGGCCCGCCCGGCACGGGCAAGACCCTCCTCGCCAAGGCCGTGGCCGGTGAGGCCGGCGTGCCGTTCTACTCGATCTCCGGCTCGGACTTCGTGGAGATGTTCGTGGGCGTCGGCGCCTCGCGCGTACGCGACCTCTTCGAGCAGGCCAAGTCCAACGCCCCCGCCATCATCTTCGTGGACGAGATCGACGCCGTCGGCCGGCACCGCGGCGCAGGCATCGGCGGCGGCAACGACGAGCGCGAGCAGACCCTGAACCAGATGCTCGTGGAGATGGACGGCTTCGACGCCTCCACGAACGTCATCATGATCGCCGCGACCAACCGCCCGGACGTCCTGGACCCGGCGCTGCTGCGCCCGGGCCGCTTCGACCGCCAGATCCCCGTGGACGCCCCGGACCTCGAGGGCCGCGCCAGGATCCTCGAGGTGCACGCGCAGGGCAAGCCGATCGCCCTGGACGTGGACCTGCGCTCCCTGGCCAAGCGCACCCCCGGCTACACGGGCGCGGACCTGGCCAACGTGATCAACGAGGCCGCGCTGCTCACGGCGCGCTCGAACAACAACGTGATCGACAACCACGCCCTGGACGAGGCCGTGGACCGCGTGATGGCCGGCCCGCAGAAGCGCACCCGCCTGATGAACGAGCACGAGCGCAAGGTCACCGCCTACCACGAGGGCGGCCACGCGCTCGTCGCGGCCGGGCTGCGCAACTCCGCCCCGGTCACCAAGATCACGATCTTGCCCCGCGGCCGCGCCCTGGGCTACACGATGGTGGTCCCGGAGGACGACAAGTACTCCGTCACCCGCAACGAGCTCCTGGACCAGCTCGCGTACGCGATGGGCGGGCGCGTGGCGGAGGAGATCGTGTTCAAGGACCCGTCCACGGGCGCCGCGAACGACATCCAGAAGGCCACGGACACGGCCCGCAAGATGGTCACCGAGTACGGCATGTCCGCCAAGGTGGGCGCCGTCAAGCTCGGCGGCGGCAGCTCCGAGCCCTTCGTGGGCGGCGCCGCCGGCGGCTCCTCCCGCGAGTACTCCGAGGAGCTCGCGTACCTGGTGGACGCCGAGGTCCGCACCCTGCTGGACCAGGCCCACGCCGAGGCCCACTGGGTGCTCACGGAGAACCGGGACGTCCTGGACCGGCTGGCCTACGAGCTGCTCGAGAAGGAGACGCTGACCCAGGAGGCCATCGCCGCCATCTTCGCGGACGTCCGCAAGCGGCCCGAGCGCGGCGTGTGGCTGGCCTCGGACGACCGGCTCCCGCAGGACATCCCGCCCGTCCTCTCCCCCTCCGAGCGCCGCTCGCGCCACGACGGCGGGGAGCAGACCCCCGTCGGCGTCGAGGGCACCACGGTGCCGGTGCGTCCGGAGGGTGCGCCGCCGTCGTCGCTGGGCGGGGACGCGGCCGGCCCCGGCCTGCCGCCGCACGGCGGTCCGAGCAACACGCCGGGCCCCGGCGAGGGACCGACCTTTTGACCGCGCAGGAGGCCCGCATGACAGCCCACACCCCCGACGACGCCGTCCCCGGCACGTTCGACCCGGACTCGACCGCGGTCGACCGGCCCCGCATCGAGGCGGCGGTGCGGGAGATCCTGCTGGCGATCGGCGAGGACCCGGACCGCGAGGGCCTGGCGGACACCCCGGCGCGGGTGGCCAAGGCGTACGCGGAGTTCTTCGCGGGCCTGCACCAGAGCCCGGACCAGGTGCTCGGCACCACGTTCGACATCGCGCACGAGGAGCTCGTGCTCGTGAAGGACATCCCGTTCTACTCGACGTGCGAGCACCACCTGGTGCCGTTCCACGGCGCCGCGCACATCGGCTACATCCCCTCCGCCGAGGGCCGCGTGACGGGGCTGTCCAAGCTGGCCCGTCTCGTGGAGCTGTACGCGCGGCGTCCGCAGGTGCAGGAGCGGCTGACCACGCAGGTGGTGGAGGCGCTCATGGAGCACCTGGCCCCGCGCGGGGCGATCGTGGTGGTGGAGGCCGAGCACATGTGCATGTCCATGCGCGGCGTGCGCAAGCCGGGCGCGAAGACCGTCACCTCGGCGGTGCGCGGCCAGCTGCGGGATCCGTCCACGCGCTCGGAGGCGATGAGCCTCATCATGCACGGCTGAGGACCACCGACGGCGGAGGAGGACACGTGGACGAGAGCATCGACGCGGCGGCGCGGGAGGCGAACCGCGCCCTGCTGGGGCGGCTGCCCGCGGACCGGACCCTGGTCATGGGCATCCTCAACGTCACCCCTGACTCGTTCTCGGACGGCGGGGAGCACGCCACCGTCCGCGCGGCCGTCGAGCACGCCCGGCGCATGGTCGCGGACGGCGCGGACATCGTGGACGTGGGCGGGGAGTCCACCCGCCCCGGGGCCCGCGCCGTGCCGCCGGCCGAGGAGCAGGAGCGCATCCTGCCCGTGATCGAGGCGCTGCTGGCCGAGGACGTCGTCCTCTCCGTGGACACGCGCCACACCGCCACCGCCCGGGCCACCCTGGCGCTGGGGCCGGTGATCGTCAACGACGTCTCCGGCCTCGCCCACGAGCCGGAGATGCCGGCGCTGATCGCCGCGTCGGGCGCGCCGTACATCCTCATGCACAACCGCGGGAACCCGCAGACCATGGACGGGCTGGCCGTCTACGAGGACACCGTCCCGGACGTCGTGTGCGAGCTGCGGGACGTGGCCGGCCGCTTCCTCGCCGCGGGCGTCGAGCCCGCGCAGCTGATCGTCGACCCGGGCCTGGGCTTCGCGAAGGCCGGCGAGCAGAACTGGGAGCTGCTGCGCGGCCTCGAGTGGCTCCGCGCCATGGGCCACCCGGTGCTCGTCGCCGCCTCGCGCAAGCGGTTCCTGGGTACGCTGCTGGCGGACGACGACGGCACCCCGGCCCCGCCCGCCGCGCGCGACGCCGCCACCGCGGCCATCTCCGCCCTCGCCGCCGCCCAGGGCGCGTGGGGCGTGCGCGTGCACGACGTGCGCGCCAGCGCCGACGCCGTCCGCACCGCCGCGGCCTGGGCCGGGGCGCACGCCCCGGGGGAGCCCGTCTCCGAGGACGTGCTGCCGTGAGCGCCCGGGACCGCATCCGCCTGGCCGGGCTGTCCGCCGTCGGGCACCACGGGGTCTTCGACCACGAGCGCCGGGACGGGCAGCCGTTCGTCACGGACGTGGTCCTCCACCTCGACGCCGGCCCCGCCGCGGCCGGCGACGACCTCGCCCGCACCGCCAACTACGCCGAGGTCGCGGACACGGTGGTCCGCCTGGTCACCGGGGAGCCGGTGGACCTGATCGAGAGCCTCGCCGACCGGATCGCCCGCGCCGTCCTCGCCGAGCAGCCCGTGGTGGCCGCCGTCGAGGTCACCGTGCACAAGCCGCAGGCGCCCATCCCGCACGACTTCGCGGACGCCGCCGTCACCGTGCACCGCACCCGGGAGGACCTCGCGTGAGCACCGTCGACTGGTCGCACCCGGCCGAGGGCCCCGCGCCCATCCCCGAGCTGGGCGCCCGCCCGGACGCGCCCGTCGCGGCCGTGCTGGCCCTCGGCGCCAACCTGCGCGAGCCCGCGCAGACGCTCGACGCCGCCGTCGCCGCCCTGTCCGCGCTGCCGCACATCACGGACGTCCGGGCCTCGCCCCGGGCCGTCACCACACCCGTGGGCGGGCCGCCGGGCCAGCCCGACTACCTCAACCAGGTGGTCACGCTGCGCACGGACCTCGCGCCGTGGGAGCTGCTCGCGGTGGCGCACCGGCTCGAGCAGGACCACCATCGGCGGCGTGAGGTCCGCTGGGGCGCGCGCACCCTGGACGTGGACGTGATCGCCTACGGAGACGTGCGCAGCGACCACCCGGACCTCACCCTGCCGCACCCCCGCGCGGCCGAGCGGGCCTTCGTGCTGCTGCCGTGGCTGTGGCTCGACGCGGACGCCACGCTCGCCGGCACGCCCGTCGCCGACCTCGCCGCCGTCGCCGCGGACGCCCCCGGGGTGCGCCGCCAGGAGCCCGAGCGGCACCGGCTGCTGGCCGGCTCCGACGACGTCGTCCCGCTCCGCCCGGCGCGCCCGGACGCCCTCGGGAGGGAGGCCACGTGATCGCGCTGCGCTCCGGGTGGACCCTGCTCGTGGTGCTGGTGGCCGCCGTGCTCGGCTGGCTGGCCGGGCTCGCCGCGCCGTCCCTGGGCTGGCCGGCGCCCGTGGTGGGCCGCAGCGGCCTGATCACCGTGGCCGCGGTCTCCGTGCTGTGCCTCGCGCTGGGCTGGCGGGTGCGCCGCGACCGGGAGAAGCCCGCCGCCGCGCGGATGGACCCGCTCGCCGCGGCCCGCACCCTCGTGCTCGGCCAGGCCTCCGGCTTCGCGGGAGCGGCCCTCGGCGGCTGGCACGCCGGGGTGGCGGTGCAGGTGCTGCTGCGGGCCGGCGTGGAGGCACCGACCGTGCGGGAGGCCGCCCTGCAGGCCGTCGGCGGTCTCGTCCTGCTGGTGGTGGGGCTGATCGTCGAACGGTGGTGCCGGATCCCGCCTGAGGAGGATGCGCCCGAGGGCGGTCGTGGGCAGGATGGGTCCCCGGGCCAACCGGCCCGTCCCGAGACGGAAGGAGGGTATGCCCGTGCCCGGCATTGACCTGAGCGGCGTGGCCTTCACGCCGGCCTCGCCGCGGCTGGCGACGGTGAAGCTCATCGCCACGACCATCGGCCACCTGATCTGGCTCGCCGCGTTCTCCGTGCCGCTGATCCTCAAGCTCACCGGCCCGTGGGCGGGGATGGCCGCGTGGGTCGCGTGGGGGCTGCCGGCCGTCGTCGTCGTGTCCTGGATCGTGGACCTGATCCTGATCCCGCGGCGCGTGCGCGCGATGGGCTGGGCCGAGCGCGAGGACGACGTCCTGTGGCGCGAGGGCATCCTGTTCCGCAGCGTGCATGCGGTGCCGTACGGCCGCCTGCAGTACGTGGACGTGTCGGACGGTCCGCTGCTGCGCCGGGTCGGGCTGCAGACCCTCACCCTGAAGACCGCCGCCGCGGGCGGGGACGTCACCCTGGAGGGCGTGCCCCGCGAGAGGGCCGAGGAGCTGCGCGAGGTCCTCATGGCGCGCGGCCAGGCGCGGCTGGCGGGCCTGTGAGCGCGGCCGCCCCGCCCCCCGCCGACGACGCCGGCTGGGTCCGCGTCCACCCCGCCTCGCCCTGGGTGCGGGGCTGGACCTTCCTGCTGCTGATCCTGTTCTTCGCGGGCCGCAACGCGGTGGAGGACTTCGCGGCGGGCCGGCTCAGCGGGGAGGACGCCCCGGGCGGCGGCGACGGCAGCCTGCTCGTGGCCGGCGGCATCCTGCTGGGGGTCACCCTGCTGATCAGCCTCGTGTTCTTCTTCTCCTGGTGGTTCACCCGGTTCCGCTGCGGGGAGGACCGGATCGAGCTGCGCCAGGGCTGGCTCTTCCGCAGCCGCCGGCAGATGCGCTACGACCGCATCCAGGCGGTGGACCTGCAGCACCCCCTCGTGGCTCGGCTGCTCGGGCTGGCCACAGTGAAGGTCGAAGCGGCCGACGGCGGCGAGTCCGCGCTCGAGCTGTCCTTCCTGCGCCGCGCCGAGGCCGAAGCGGTGCGCCGGGAGATCCTGGACCGCGCGTCGGGGATGCTCGGGGGAGCCGGGGCGGACGCGTCCGCGCCGGAGCGCGCGGCCGAGCCCGGCCTCCCCGACGCCGACGCCGCGGACGCCGGCGAACTCATGCTGCAGGTGCCCGCGGGGCGGCTCCTCGGCTCCGTCCTGCTCTCCGGAGGCGTGCTGGGGGTGCTGGCCGGGTCCCTGATCTGGCTGGGCGGCCTCGCCCTCGTGGTCGCGCTGCTGCCCGAGGCGGTGCTGGACGAGGGGGAGACCCTGACCGGGATCGGCGCGGCCGCGGCCCTGCCCGCCCTGTTCTCCGTGGCCGGCGTCGCGTGGTCCCGGCTGAACGCCGGCTGGGGTTTCCAGGTGCGCCGCTCCCCCGACGGGCTGCGACTGCGGCACGGGCTCACCGAGACCACCCACCAGACCGTCCCGCCGGGGCGGGTGCAGGGGGTGACCGTCTCCCAGCCCCTGTTCTGGCGGCCCTTCGGCTGGTATCGGGTGAACATGGCGGTGGCCGGGTACCTGCAGGAGTCCGACGGCGCCCGGGACGTCGCGCTGCCCGTCGGCCCGTGGGAGGACGTGCTCCGCGTCCTCACGGTCGTGGCCCCGGACCCGGGCCTGGAGGATGATCCGCGCGCCGCGCAGGGGCTGACCCCCGCCGGGCTCATGCACCTGGGCGTGCACGGCACCGGCACGGAGGGCGGCTTCCAGCACGTGCCGCGGCGCGGCAGGTGGTGGTTCAACTGGTTCGCCTGGCGGCGGACCGGCTTCACGACGACGCGGTCCCTGCTGGTGGTGCGCAGCGGCTGGTTGAACCGCCGGCTGCAGACCCTCCAGCACGAGCGCATGCAGGCGGCCGAGCTGGCGCAGGGCCCGGTGCAGCGACGCCTGGGTCTGGCCACGGTGCGCGTGTGGGTCGCGGGGGCGAACGCCGTGGTCCGCGACCTCGACGAGGACGTGGCCGTGGACCTGTACGCCCGGGAGGCCCGGCACGCCGCCGTCTCGCGTCGCCTCACCGACCGCGACCAGTGGATGCGCCCCGAGGAGCTGGCCCGCTTCGAGCAGCGCACGCGCGAGGTCGCGGCCACCGAGGTGGGCCGCCGCGAACTGGCCCGGGCCGGCGTCGGCGGCGGCGCCGTCGTCGGGGAGGAGAGCGGGGCAGACGTCCCCGCCGTGCGCGGCGAGGAGGAGCGATGACCGGCGGACTCGACCTGAGCCTGGACCCGCATGACCCGGCGCAGCGGCCCGGGCGGCTGGGCGTCGGCGTGGTGAGCGCGGGTCGTGTGGGGGCCGTGCTGGGCTCGGCGCTGCGGGCTGCGGGCCACACGATCACGGGCGTGCACGCCGTCTCCGAGGCCTCGCGGGACCGCGCGGAGATGCTCCTGCCGGGCGTGCCCGTCCTGGAGATCCCCGAGATCCTGCGCCGCTCCGAGATGGTCGTCTTCGCCGTCCCGGACGACGCGCTGGGCGAGCTCGTGGCCGGCCTGGCCGCCGCGGGCCACGTGCAGACCGGCCACCTGCTCGTGCACACCTCCGGCCGCTACGGGGTGGGGGTGATGGAGCCGGTGCGCGCGCACGGGGCGATCCCCCTGGCGATCCACCCGGCCATGACGTTCACGGGGCTGAGCCTCGACGTCGCCCGGCTGCAGGACTGCGTGTTCGGCGTGACCGCGGACCCCGTGGTGCTGCCCGTGGCCCAGGCGCTCGTGGTGGAGATGGGCGGCGAGCCCGTGGTCGTGAAGGAGGCCGACCGGGCGGCCTACCACCTGGCGCTGTCCCACGGGTCGAACCACCTGGTGACGCTGACGGCGCAGGCCCGTCAGATCCTCGAGACGATCGGGGTGGCCGACCCGGAGCGGGTGCTGCGCTCGCTCATGACCGCCGCGCTGGAGAACGCGCTCACCGACGGCGACGGCGCCCTCACCGGCCCCGTGGCCCGCGGCGACGTCGACACGCTGCGGACCCACCGTGAGACCCTCGGCGAGCTCGAGGCCGGGGGACTGTCGGCGGACGTGCGGGCCGTGTGGGAGACCCTCGCCCGCGCGACGACCGACCGCGCCGAGACCCGCGGCGCCCTGCGCGCGGACACGGCGGCGCGGCTGCGCGAGGTCCTCGACGACTCCGACGACCCCCACGACGACTGACCGACCCCCGCCGCCCCCGCTTTCGTTCGGGAAACGGCGGGTCCCGGGCCGTTTTCGTTCGGGAAACGGCGGGTCCGGGGCCGCGCCCCGGCCGTCAGAGGCGGCCGTCGCGGATCGCGGCGACGACGCCGTCTGCTGCGTCCTCGATCTGCCGGTACATCTCCTCGAACTGCGGCCGCGGACACCCGTACGGATCGGGGACCTCGCGCACCCCGGCGCTGTCCGCATCCGACGCGAACTCGCCCATCAGGTGGATCCGGTCCCGCTGCTCGTCCGTGGTCGCGAGCCGCCGCGCGTCGGCGAGGTTGGCCTCGTCCATCACCAGGATCAGGTCGGCCTCGTCCACGAGGTCGGCGGACAGCTGCACCCCCACCGTCGGGAACTCGTAGCCCAGTTCGCCGCCGACCTCGCGGGTGAGGTGATGCGGCCGGGCGCCCACGTGCTCGTCGGACGTGCCGGCGGAGGTGACCTCGACGTCGTCGAGACCGGCCTCCGCGAGCTTGCGGTTCAGCACGGCCTCGGCGGCGGGCGAGCGGCAGATGTTCCCCAGGCAGACGGTCATGATGCGCATGGGGCCAGTGTCTCAAGTCCGGTCGGGGGCGGCGGACGACGACGGCCCGCACGCTCGCCTCGTCGCTGGCGGCACGACATCGGGCGCGTCCACGAGTGCTCCCGCTGGGGGATCGCAGGCCTCCGGCGGTGTGTCCCCCCGGTTCCTCGCCGTTTCTCGAACGAAAGCGCTGCGACACGCCGCCGCTTCTCGAACGAAAGCGCGGCCGGCACCGTTTGTTCCGGCGACGGTGGCGCCCGGCGCGCCTGGCAGGATGGAGGCCATGACCGACCAGCCCGAGATGAGCCCCCTGACCGAGCCCGAGCGGGAGTGGGTACGCGTCCGCCGCGACTTCGCCGCGCAGGAGGGCGTGGACCACCTGGACCTGGACGCGGTCGCCGCCTACTACGACGCCGTGCTGGCCCGCTCGCAGGCCGAAGCCGAGGAGCTGGACCCCGAGGAGCTGGCGGTGCTGCTGGACGTCGTCGCGGTGCTGCTCGGCGAGCACCTGGGCGCGCGCCACGGCATGCAGTGGGTGACGGTCGCGGACGAGGAGGGGCCCGCCCTCGCGCTGCGGGATACCCTCTCGGACGCCGTCGTCTTCCCGCAGCCGGTGGTCGGCCAGAGCTGGAACCATCAGGCCACGGGGGAGTGGATGGGCGAGTACGTCGACTGGCTCGGCGAGCAGCTCCAGCAGATCCGGGCCGACGCCGGCACGCGGCCCGGCGCCTGAGGCGCGGCGGGCACCGGGGCGGCCCGCCGTCAAGGCCGCCACCCCGCCGTCCTCCGTGTTGCCCGGATCACGTGCGGGCCGATAGAAACGAACGCATGACCTCCACCCCGGACACCCCCTTCCACGACCTCGACGCCTTCACCGCCCTGCCGCGCGTCGCCGGTCTCACCCTCAGCCCGGACGGCGCCCGCCTGGTGACCACCGTCGCCACCCGGGACGCGAAGGGCACCGGCTACGCCACCGCCCTCTGGGAGGTCGACCCCGCGGGCGAGCGCCCCGCCCACCGCCTGACCCGCTCCCGCGAGGGCGAGGCCGGCGCGCAGTTCGCCGCGGACGGCACCCTCTTCTTCACCTCCGCCCGTCCCGACCCCGCCGACGCCGAGGCCGAGAAGCGCAGCGCCCTGTGGGCCCTGCCGGCCCGGGGCGGCGAGGCGCGCGTGGTGCTCTCCCGCCCGGGCGGCGTCGCCGCGGTCACGTGCGCCTCCGCGGCGGACCGCGTGGTCGTCACGGCGGACCGGCTGCTCGGTGCGACCACCGAGGCCGAGCACGCGGCCCTCGCGCAGACCCGCAGGGACGCCGGCGTGGACGCCATCCTGCACACCGGCTACCCCATCCGCTTCTGGGACCACGACCTCGGCCCCGCCCGCCCCGAGCTCTTCGTCCTCGAGCCCGGCCCGGACCCGCAGGGCGAGCCCGCCACGGACGCCGACGCCGCCGAGCCCGGCCCCGCCGCCTCCGGCCTGGCTCCCGAGGCCGACGACGTGGCGCACCACCTGCGCCACGTCTCCGGATTCCCGCGCTCCCACGCGTTCGGGATCGGCGCGCAGGTGGCCCCGGACGGCTCGTTCCTGCTCACCACGGCCGCCACCGCCGAGGCTCGCGGCAACGTGCGCGAGGGCACGGTGGTGCGCGTGGACCTGGCCACGGGCGAGCACCGCGTCCTGCACGACGTCCCCGGTGAGGACGTGGCCGTCGGCCCCGTCAGCCATGACGGCACGCGCGCCGTCGTCGTCCGCACCCCCGACTCCACCCCGCATTCCGCCGTGCACCCGCGCCTGTACGTGATGGACACGGCCACGGGCCAGACCACGCCCCTGGCCCACGGCTGGGACCGCTGGGCCGACGTCGTCGCGTGGCTGCCGGACGACTCCGCGGTGATCGCGCTCGCGGACTCGGAGGGTCGCCGCCCGGTGTTCCGCATCGAGGTGGCCACCGGCGCCGTCGCGCAGGTGACCCGGGAGGACGAGGCGTGGACCGACGTCGTGCTCTCCCCGGACGGGGCCACGGCCTACGGCGTCCGCTCCTCCTACCTGTTCCCGCCGGAGGTGGCGCGGATCGACCTGGCCACGGGCGAGGCCACGCGCTTGCCGAACCCCGTGGAGCGCCCCGCGATCCCGGGCACCCTCGAGGACGTGGAGACCGTCGCCGAGGACGGCACGCGCGTGCGCGGCTGGCTCGTGCTCCCCGAGGGGGAGGCGCCGGCCGGCGGTCACCCGCTGTTGCTGTGGATCCACGGCGGGCCGCTGGGCTCGTGGAACGCGTGGAGCTGGCGCTGGACGCCGTGGGTCATGGCGGCGCGCGGCTACGCGGTGCTGCTGCCGGACCCGGCGCTGTCCACGGGCTACGGCCAGGACTTCATCGAACGCGGCTGGGGCCGCTGGGGTCAGGCGCCCTACACGGACCTGATGGCGCTCACGGACGCCGTCGTGGCGCGTGAGGACGTCGACGGCGACCGCACCGCCGCCATGGGCGGCTCGTTCGGCGGCTACATGGCGAACTGGGTGGCCGGGCACACCGATCGGTTCCGGTGCGTGGTCACGCACGCCTCGCTGTGGGCGCTGGACGGCTTCGGCCCGACGACGGACGCCGCGTTCTACTGGGCCCGCGAGATGGACGAGCAGATGCAGCAGGAGAACTCTCCGCACCGGTTCGTGGGCGAGATCGTCTCCCCGATGCTCGTCATCCACGGCGACAAGGATTACCGCGTGCCGATCGGCGAGGGGCTGCGCCTGTGGTCGGACCTGCTGGCGAAGTCCGGGCGGCCGGCCGCCGCGGACGGCACCACCGACCACCGGTTCCTCTACTTCCCGCACGAGAACCACTGGATCCTCGCCCCGCAGCACGCGAAGGTCTGGTACGAGGTCGTCCTCGGCTTCCTGGGCGAGCACGTCCTCGGCGACGGCGCCCCGACGGCCCCGGAGACGCTGGGACTGACGCGGCCGTCGTCGACGGCGGGCTGAGCCGCCGGGCCCGGCGCCGCGCATCGTGACGGGCGGCTGAACCTCTCCGATCAGCCGCCCGTCACCGGCTGTTCACCGGACGGGCCGTCTGTGGCCGGAGGGGGGCCACCCGGCCGACACGCGGATCTGGCCCACTGGAGCGGTCATCCCCCTCCCGGAAAGGACCGTTCCATGACCTCCGTCCGTCGTCACGCCACCCGCGGCCTCGTGGCCCTCGCCGCCGCCGTCGCCGTCAGCGCTCCGCTGGCCGCCCCGGCCGTCGCCGCCCCCGCCGCACCGACGACCCCGGCCGCCGCGCAGTCCGTCACGGGCAAGCCCGTGGTGCGCCCCGACGTCGTGGGTCACCGTGGCGCCTCCGGCTACCGCCCCGAGCACACCCTGGCCGCCTACGAGCTGGCCGCCGCCCAGGGCGCGGACGTGATCGAGCCGGACCTGGTCTCCACGAAGGACGGCGTGCTCGTGGTCCGCCACGAGAACCTGATCGACGGCACCACGGACGTCGCCCAGCGACCCGAGTTCGCGGACCGCAAGACCACCAAGGTCGTCGACGGCGTGGCCCTCACCGGCTGGTTCACCGAGGACTTCACCCTCGCCGAGCTCAAGACCCTGCGCGCCAAGGAGCGCCTGCCGCAGGCCCGCCCCGAGTCCGCGTCCTACGACGGCCGGTACCAGGTGCCCACCTTCGAGGAGGTGCTCGAGCTGCGGGAGCGCCTCTCTGCCCGGTACGGCCGCGAGATCGGCGTCATCCCCGAGATCAAGCACCCCACCTACTTCGACTCCATCGGCCTGTCCATGGAGGAGCGCGTCGTCGAGCTGCTCGACGAGCACGGCCTGAACAAGCGCAACGCCCCCGCCACAGTGCAGTCCTTCGAGCTCGCCAACCTGCGCGATCTCAACGAGAACCTCGGCCTCAAGGCCGAGACGGTGTTCCTCTCCAGCGTCACCGGCGCGCCCTATGACTCCGTGGCCGCCGGCGACGGGCTCCGCGACTACGACTTCTACGGGACCGCCGCGGGCATGCGCGAGGTCCGCGCGGCCGGCGTCGACACGCTCGGCCCGGCCTTCGCGCAGATCATCACCAAGGAGAAGGACGGCTCGATGGGCGAGGAGACCGCGTTCGTCTCCCTCGCCCACCGCGCGGGCCTCGAGGTGGTGCCGTACACCTTCCGCGCCGAGAACCAGTTCCTCTACACGGAGTTCCGCTCCTCCGCGGACCGGAACGCGCAGGGCGACATGGTCGGCATGATCCAGCCGTTCCTCGACGCCGGCATCGACGGCTTCTTCACCGACCACCCCGACCTCGGCGTGCAGGCCGTGGACACCTGGATGCAGGACAAGAAGGAGCACCCGGGCCGGGGCGTCGGCAAGACCGCCCAGCGGGGCCTGAAGGTGCGCTGACCCCGTCCCGACCGGAGACGATCCCGGCGGACCCGAGGTCTTCCGGCACGTCCGTCGCGGTGCTTACCTTGGCCCTCAGGACCGGTGGACCCGGTGACGTGGACGGCCAGAAGGGCTGGCCATGAGGGGCCGCCGACCCGGACGAAGGAAGGCACAGCATGACGACGAACACGCCGAAGAACGCCCACGGCTCCTCAGCCGAGGGCCGTGACGCCAAGGACCAGGCGAAGGACAAGGCCCAGCAGGCCGCGGGCGAGGCCCAGGGCCAGGCGAAGGCCGTGGCCCAGGACGCCAAGGACAAGGCCCAGGACCTCGCGGCCACCGCCAAGCACGAGGCCGGCCAGGTGAAGGACGAGGCCGCTGACCAGGTGCAGTCGCTGGTCGGCTCCGCCCAGGAGCAGGTCGGCGCGCAGGTGCAGACCCAGCAGGAGCGGTTCGCGGGCCAGGTGCGCAGCTACACCGACGACCTGCACCGCGTGGTCTCCGGTGAGCAGCCGCAGACCGACCTGGTGCGCCAGGGCGTCGCCTCGGTGGCGGACCGTGCCGAGGCCCTGACGCAGCGCCTGGAGACCGCTTCCCCGCAGGACCTGCTGCAGGACGTGCGCGGCTTCGCCGCTCGCCGTCCGGGCACGTTCCTGGCCCTCGCCCTGGGCGCCGGGCTGGTGGCCGGTCGACTGACGCGCGGCATCCGCGACGCCGCCCAGCCCGACTCCGCCGCCTCCACCTCGCCGCGCCGTCACACGACCCGTCCGGACGCGGTGCACGCGGACGTGACCCCGCACCACCTGGACTCGCAGGCCCCGGCCTACTCGAGCGATTCGCTCTCCCAGGCCGACGGCCGCGTCGCGGACGGCGCCGGGCCCCGCCGCGCGGCCGGCGTCGGGGACACCCCGTATGGCACGCAGGCGCCGGTCCAGCAGGGCCTGACCGCCGAGCGGCCGTTCGACCAGACCCGGCCCGGGGGTGACGCATGAGCACCGCCCACGAACCGTTCCGCGACGCGACGCCGCACTCCGGCGCGCACACCCCGCCGCCCACGCAGGCGGAGTTCCGTGCCGAGCACGAGAGCCTCGGCGAGATGTTCCAGAGCCTGTCGGCCAAGCTGTCGACGCTGGTCAGCCAGGAGATCGCCCTGGCCAAGGCCGAGGCCACCGAGTCCGCGAAGAAGGCCGGCAAGGGGGCAGGCCTGCTGGCCGGCGCCGCCGTCGGCGGCTTCTTCCTGCTGATGTTCCTGTCCCTGGCCCTGATGCACCTGCTCGACGTATTCCTGCCGATCGGCTGGGCCGCGTTGATCGTGGCCGTGCTGTGGGGCGTCGTCGCGGCCGTGCTGGCCGTACAGGGCAAGAAGGACATCGAGAAGATCAAGGGTCTGCCGCAGACCCAGGAGACGCTTCAGGAGATCCCCGAGACCCTGAACCCCGCGAAGGAGACGCGATGACCACGAGCAACAACCCCGACGAGATCCGCGCCGACATCGAGCGCACGCGCCGCGAGCTCGGCCAGGACGTGGACGCCCTCGCCGAGAAGGTGAGCCCCACGAAGGCCGTGTCCCGGCAGACCAACCGCATCAAGGACGGCTTCATCCACGCGAAGGAGAACATCATGGGCTCCCCGGAGCAGCACCGCCACGAGCCCTCGCTGGGCGATCGCGCCCACGCGGTGGTCGACGACGCCCGGGCCTCCGCGTATGACGCGGCCGGCCAGGCCCAGGACCGCCTGGGCGACGCCGGCGACCGGGTGTCCGAGTGGGCCGACGACGCCCAGCACGCCCTGCACCAGGCCCCGGCTCAGCTGCGCGGCCGCACCGCGGGCAACCCGTTGGCCGCCGGGCTGATCGCCTTCGGTGCCGGCCTGCTGCTCAGCTCGCTGATCCCCGCCTCACGCGCGGAGCAGCGCGCCGCGGAGGGCCTCAAGGACCAGGCCGCCCCGCTGGTGGACGAGGCCAAGCAGGCCGCCCAGCAGCTGCGCGAGGACCTCGAGCCCGCCGCCCGCGAGGCCGCCGGGAGCGTGAAGGAGTCGGCCGCCGAGGCCGCTTCCCACCTCAAGGAGCAGGGCACGGACACGGCGCAGGGCCTCAAGGCGGAGTCCCAGGACGCCGCCCGCCAGGTGAAGGACACCGCGAAGGACGCCTGAGCCCGACTCGAGCACGACGCCGGCCGGTCCCGTTGACGGGACCGGCCGGCGTCGCGCGTGGCGGGGCCGAATCCGGCCCGCGGCTCAGGCCTTGGACCAGATGCGCGTGGTGAGGCGGAAGTCCTCCCCGAGGCCCCGTGCCTAGACTCGGAGGGTGACCCCTCTCGACCGCGTCCCCGACCAGCGCCCCGTCCCCGCCGGCACCGGCCTGACCCTCGAGGACGCCCTCCCCGCTCCCGTGACGCCCGAGGCTGACGGCGTCTCCGCGCGCCCGCGTCTGGCCCGGACCGTCGCCGAGATGCGCTCCGCTCTCCGTGAGCTCGTCGCCCACGCCACGGACGACGGCGACGCCGAGCCCGTCACCGTCGGCCTGGTCCCCACGATGGGCGCCCTCCACGGCGGCCACGCGGCCCTGGTGCGGCGGGCCCGCGCCGAGAACGACGTCGTCGCGGTCAGCATCTTCGTGAACCCGCTCCAGTTCGGCGATCCGGCCGACCTGGAGCACTACCCGCGCACCCTGGACGCGGACCTGGACCTGCTGGCGGCGGCGGGCGCCGACGTGGTGTTCGCCCCGGACGTGCAGGAGATGTACCCGGGCTACCCGGACGCGCCGATCGTCACCGTCTCCGCCGGCCGCATGGGGGAGGTCCTCGAGGGCGCCTCCCGCCCGGGCCACTTCGACGGCGTGGCCACCGTCGTGGCGAAGCTGTGGAACATCGTGCGCCCGGCGGTGCCGGTCCTGCGCAGCTACTTCGGCCAGAAGGACGCGCAGCAGCTCACCGTCCTGCGCCGCCTGGCCACGGACCTGGACATCGACGTCGACGTCCGCGCCGTGCCCATCGTCCGCTCGCCCGAGGGCCTCGCGCTCTCCAGCCGCAACACCCGCCTGGACGCCGCGGGCCTGGAACACGCGCTCGTCCTCAGCCGCGCCCTGCGCTCCCTGGCCGACGCCGCGGCGGCCGGTGAGCCCGTCGACGTCCAGGCCGCTCGCCGGATGGTCGAGGACGAGCCGGGCGTCGAGCTGGACCACCTCGTGGTGGTGGACCGGGACACCTTCGCCGAGCTCGGTCCGGAGCTGCTGTGCCAGCCGCTGCGCCGCGAGGCCCTCGCCCTCGTGGCCGCGCACGTGCCGCCCGTCCGGTTGATCGACAACATGGTGCTGCCCGCCGCGGGGCCGCTGCCGTGACCCCGGAGCGTCTCGCCGCCGCCTTCGACGGCCCCTCGCCCGCGCTCGCCGCGACGCTGCTGGGGTGCCGGCTGACCGTCGTCGCCCCGGACGGCGCCGTCACCGTGCGGCTGACCGAGACCGAGGCGTACGGGAACGCGGGCGCGGACCCCGGCGCCCACTCGTTCCGCGGTCGCACCGAGCGCAATGCCGCGCTGTTCGGGCCGCCGCGGCGCACGTATGTGTACCTGAACTATGGCATCCACCGCTGCCTGAACCTGGTGGGCCACCCCGAGGGGGAGGCCGGCGGTGTGCTGCTGCGTGCGGCCGAGGTGCTCGCGGGAGGGGACCTCGCGGTGGCCCGCCGTGGCCGGGACACCGGCCTCAAGCTGCTCTCCGGCCCGGGGAACCTCGGCCAGGGCCTCGGCATCACCCTGGAGATGGGCCACGCGCCCGTGGAGATCGTCGCCGCGCCGCCGGAGGTGGCCGACGACGGCGGCACCCCGGCCCGCCTCGCCGCGCCGGCCGCGCCCGCCCGCTTCCTCCTGGCCCCGCCCGCGCCCCGCGATCCGGCCGAGCCGCCGATCGAGGTCGTGACGGGCCCGCGCGTCGGCGTCTCGGGGGAGGGCGGCTCCGTGCGCTTCCCGTGGCGGTTCAGCGTGGCCGGCCACCGCAGCGTGTCCGCGTTCCGGCGTGGGCGCAACGTGCCGGACTGAGCCCCAGACCTTGTCGGCCGCCCCGGCCCCGTGCCTAGGTTGATCCCATGACCGAGATGAACAAGACCGCCCACGGCGAGACCCAGCAGACCGTCACCCGGACCATCGACGCGTCCGCCAAGGACGTGTTCGACTTCCTGACCCTGCCCGCGAACCACGCGAAGTTCGACGGCTCGGGCATGGTGCAGTCGGACGACAAGACCCAGCGCATCCAGAAGGTCGGCGACGTGTTCACCATGAACATGCACGCGGAGCACATGGGTGGCGACTACCAGACGGACAACCACGTGGTCGCCTACGACCCGAACAAGCTGGTCGGCTGGAAGACCGCCCCCGCCGGCACCGAGCCCAAGGGCTGGCAGTGGGTCTACCGGCTCGAGGACAACGGCTCCGGCAGCACGGTCGTGTCCCTCACCTACGACTGGACCGCCGTGACCGACCCGGAGCTGCTGGCGAAGAACCTCTTCCCGATGGTGTCCGAGGAGCAGATGGAGGAGTCGCTCGCGAAGCTGGCCGCCGAGGTCGGCTGACCCCCGCCTCCCGACGGCGGCCTCCGGGCTGGCCGTCCCCTCGACGACGGGCACGCACCCGGCCAGGGTGCGGTGCCCGTCGTCGTGTCCGGTGTCACGGCTAGAGTGCCGTGCGAGACCGTCCACCCCCACGTCCAGGAGGATCCGCCGTGACCGCCACCGCCGAGCCCGAAGTCCCGTCGCCGCGCGAGGACCTGTACCGCCACGTCAACGCCGGGTGGCTGGACACCCACGAGATCCCCGCGGACCAGGGCGCCTACGGCGCGTTCCTCGAGCTGCGGGACGCGGCCGAGCTCGCCGTCCGGCACCTGTGCGAGGACGCCGTGCGCGAGGTCGGCACGGGCTTCGACCCCGCCCAGGCGCGCGTGCAGGCCACGGCCGCGGCCGGCGCGCACCGGGACGTCCCGCTCGCCCCGCTGGACGAGGAGGACGCGGAGGGCACGGAGCATCCGGAGCTCAAGCGCCGGATCGCCGCGCTGTACGCCTCGTTCATGGACGACGAGACCGTGGAGGCCCGCGGCCTCGAGCCGATCGCCTCGGACCTGGCGGCGGTGGCCACCGTGTCCACCCCCGCGGAGCTGCTCGCCCTGTCCGGGCGACTGCAGCGCCAGGGCGTCTCCGGCCTCATCAACACCGGCGCCCTCAACGACGCCGGGAACCCGGACCGCATGCTCCTGCACCTGCTCCAGGGCGGCCTGGGCCTGCCGGACGAGTCCTACTACCGGGACGAGGCCTACGCCGAGATCCTCGAGCAGTACACCGAGCACACCGGCCGTCTGCTGGCGCTGGCCGGGATCGGCGCGGACCGGGACGAGGCCGCCGCGCTGGGCGCCCGGGTGGTGGAGCTGGAGAAGCGCATCGCCGCCCTGCACTGGGACGTGGTCCGCACCCGGGACGCCGTGGCCCGCTACAACCCCATGACCCACGACCGGCTGACGGAGCTCTTCCCCCTGGCCGACGCCTGGCTCGAGGGCGTGGACGCCGCCGGCGAGCGCGCCGCGGAGGTCGTGGTGTGGCAGCCGGACTTCCTCTCCGGTGTGCAGGGGCTGCTCGAGGGACCCGAGGCCGCCGACCTCGAGGACTGGCGTCACTGGCTGATCCTGCAGGTGCTGCGCTCCTTCGCCGGCTTCCTGCCGGACGCGTTCGTGCAGGAGAACTTCTCCTTCTACGGCCGCCGCCTGGCCGGCACCGAGGAGGTCCGCCCCCGCTGGAAGCGCGCGGTCGCGTTCGTCAACGGGGCGGCCGGCGAGGACGTGGCGCAGCTCTACGTGGCCCGCCATTTCCCGCAGGGCCACGTGGCCGCGATGGACGAGCTCGTGGGCCTGCTCCAGGAGGCCTATCGCCGGTCCATCGAGGAGCTCGAGTGGATGGGCGAGGAGACCCGTCAGCGGGCGCTCGAGAAGCTGGCGATGTTCCGCCCCATGGTGGGCTACCCCTCGAAGTGGCTGGACTACTCCGCCCTCGAGGTCCACGCCGGCGACCTGCTGGGCAACGCCCGCTCCTCCTCGGAGCTCGAGTGGGAGCGGGACCTGCGCAAGATCGCGGACGGGCCGGACCCGGAGGAGTGGCACATCACGCCGCAGACGGTGAACGCGTACTACTCCCCGCTCGAGAACGCCATCGTCTTCCCGGCCGCCATCCTGCAGCCCCCGTTCTTCGACCCCGAGGCCTCGATGGCCGCGAACCTGGGGGCGATCGGCGCCGTGATCGGCCATGAGATCGGCCACGGCTTCGACGACCAGGGTTCGCGGTACGACGGCGCCGGCCGGCTCGAGGACTGGTGGACCGAGGAGGACCGCGCGGCGTTCGCCGAGCGCACCTCCCGGCTGGTGGCCCAGTACAACGCGCTCTCCCCGGCCGAGGCCCCGGACCACCGCGTCAACGGCGAGTTCACCCTGGGGGAGAACATCGGCGACCTCGGCGGCCTGGGCATCGCCCACCGCGCCTTGGAGATCTGGCGGGACGAGGGCGACGGCGCCTCCCTCGACGCCGCGGCGGGGGACCGCGAGTTCTTCACCGCCTGGGCCACCGTGTGGCGTCAGCTCACGCGACCGGAGGCCATGGTCACCCGCATCGCCTCGGACCCGCACTCGCCCAACGAGTTCCGCTGCAACCAGGTGGTCAAGAACATCGACGCCTTCCACGAGGCGTTCGGCACGCGCGAGGGGGATCCCATGTGGCTGGCCCCGGAGGAGCGCGTCACCATCTGGTGATCCCGCCCGCCGGCCGGGCCCGCGGGTCCGGCCGGCGGCTCACTCGGACTCGGCGGGGTCCTGCATCCGGGTCTGACGCTCGGCGGCCAGCCGGTCCAGCAGGCGCGTCAGCGTCCGGATGTCCTCGCGGTCCCAGCGCGCCAGGTCGTCGCGCAGCCCGCGACCCGCCGGGCCGCCGCGCACCGCGTCGAGGCGGGCGAGCCCCTCGGGGCTGGCGCTCAGGAGGGCGGAGCGGCGGTCCCGCGGGTCCGGCTCTCGGGTGATCAGCCCGGCGGCCTCGAGGTCGCGGACCATGCGGGAGACCTGGGCGCGGTCCACCAGCAGGCCCTCGGCCACGGCCGAGGGCGTCATGGTCCCCTCGTTGGCCAGCATCATGAACGCCTTCATCGCCCCGACGGACAGGGCCGGGCTGAGGGCCGCCGCGTAGCGGACCATCACCTGGCGGTGCTGCAGGACCAGACGCGAGAACGCCTGCTCGAGCCCCTGGACGGCGGCCTCGAAGCCCGCGTCGTCGCCGCCTCTGCCCGGGTCCGGGGCGCCGTCAGCCACGGCGGGCCCGGACCAGCGCGGTGACGACGGCCGCCAGCAGGGCCGTCCCCGCCACGGCCAGCGCCGCGGGGACGACGGGCCGGCCGGCCACCGGCGACGCCGTCGCCGGGCGCTCGGCCGCCACCGCCCGGGACTCCTCCGGGTCCTCGGCGGGATGCTGCCCCTGCGCCGCGGTCACCACGGGGATCGGACCGGTCGCGGGCAGCGTCTGCATGGCCTCGGCCGTGGAGTGGGTGGCCAGGTCGGCGCGGGTGGCGTGGAGGCGCTCGGAGGTGGTCATGCGACCCAGCGGGATGTTCGGCAGGAACAGGATCGCGATCAGCGCGACGATTGCGAGGGGCACGCCCACGAGGAACGCGTGGGAGATGCCGGTGGCGTAGACGTCCTCGAAGATCGAGCGCAGGCCGTCGGGCATCTCTGCCACGCGTGGCAGGGTGCTGGACTGCAGGCTCTCGGACCACTCGGCGGCGTCCGGGCCCAGGCTGCGCAGGGCCGCGGCGAGGTCCGCGCGGCGCTCCTCGATGCGGTCCGGGACCACGTTGGAGACCACGGCGCCCATCACGGCGACACCGATGCTGCCGCCCAGGGTGCGGAAGAAGGTGACGCCGGAGCTGGCGACGCCCATCTGCCGCGGGTCGGTGGTGTTCTGCACCACGAGCACGAGGTTCTGCATGGTCATGCCGACGCCGGCGCCGAGCAGGAACATGTAGAGGGACACCAGCCAGAAGGAGGTGTCGTAGTGCAGGGTGCCGAGCAGGGCGGTGCCGGCGATCAGCAGGACGGCGCCGATCACGAGCCAGCGCTTCCACACGCCGGTGCGGGTGATGAGGCCGCCGATCACCGTGGAGGACACGAGCAGGCCGAGGATCATCGGGATGGTCATGAGGCCGGCCTGGGTCGGCGTCGCGCCGCGGGCCAGCTGCATGTACTGGGCCAGGTAGACGGAGGAGCCGAACATGGCCAGGCCCGTGGCGATCGAGGCGATCGTCGCGAGGGTGAAGGTGCGGTCGCGGAAGAGGGTGAGCGGGATGAGCGGCTCGGCGACGCGCAGCTCGGTCACGACGAACAGGACGGTGGCGACGGCGGCGCCGCCGAGCATCCACGCGGTGGTGGTGCTGGCCCAGTCGAAGTCGCGACCGGCGCTGGTGACCCAGATCAGCAGCAGCGCGGTGGCCGCGGTCAGGAACACGATGCCGAGGTAGTCGATGGACACCTTCTGGCGCTCGCGGTGCGGGAGGTGGAGGGTGCGCTGCACCATCACCAGGGCGACGACGGCGAAGGGCACCGCCACGAAGAAGTTCCAGCGCCAGCCCCACAGGTCGGTGATCACGCCGCCGGCGAGCGGGCCGCCCACCGTGGCCACGGCCATCACGGCGCCGAACAGGCCCATGTAGCGGCCGCGCTCACGCGGGCTGATGATGTCCGCCATGATCACCTGGCTGAGCGCGACGAGGCCGCCGCCGCCCAGGCCCTGCACGGTGCGGCAGACGATCAGGAAGGTCGGATCGTGGGTGAACCCGGCCGCCGCGGAGGCGGCGACGAAGATCGCCAGGGCGACCTGGAAGAGGACCTTGCGGTTGACGAGGTCGGCCAGCTTGCCCCAGATCGGGGTCGCGATGGCCGTGGCGAGCAGGGCCGAGGTGATGACCCAGGTGTAGGCGGTCTGGTCGCCGCCGATGTCGTGGATGATCACCGGCATCGAGGTCGAGACCACCGTGTTGGCGATCATCGAGACGAACATGCCCAGCAGGAGGCCGGTCAGGGCCTGGAGCACGGAGCGGTGGCGCGCGGCGTCGGCGGCGGCGCGCCCGAGCGAGGGGGCGCCGGCCGGCGCGACGGCCTCGGGGGCGGGGGAGGTTGGGGTCATGGGGTCCTTCGGCGGGAGGGGCGGCGCGGTGATTGACATGAGTCAATGATTGACGAGAGTCAATCATAAGGGGCGTCGCCCCGGGCTGCACCCGCCATCCGCGGTTAGCCTGGTCACGCCGGACGACGCCCCGTCCTCCCCGGCCCGATCCGAGAGTGAGGCCCTGCCGTGACCCCCCGTTTCCTGCTCATGACCCGCCTCCCCGAGCCCGGGCTCGGGATGCTGCGCGCGGCCGGAGAGGTGGTGGACGGCGCCGACGTCGGAGGGGACGCCGCGCTCGCGCGGCTGGTGGCCTCGGGGGACTACGACGTCGTCGTCGCGGCCCTGGACCAGAAGTTCACCGCCGACGTGCTCGCCGACGCGCGGATCAGGGGCATCGCCAACTACGCGGTCGGCTACAACAACGTGGACGTGGCCGCCGCGACGCGGCGGGGGATCGCCGTCGGCAACACCCCGGACGTGCTCACGGACGCCACCGCGGACATCGCGATGCTCCTGATCCTCGGTGTGACCCGCCGCGCCCCCGAGGGTGAGCGGATGGTGCGCGAGGGGCGGTTCCACGGCTGGGCGCCGGACCTGCTCGTGGGCCGGGACGTGCGCGGCGCGACCCTGGGCCTGGCCGGTTTCGGGCGGATCGGCAAGGCGGTGGCCGAGCGTGCGCTCGCCTTCGGCATGGACGTCGTGTTCGCGCCGCGGCCGCCCGCGCACCGGGAGGTCGCGGCCGCGGAGCTCGGCGACCTCGCCGGCCGCGTCCGTCAGGTCCGCTGGGAGGAGCTCGTCGAGGCCGCGGACGTCCTGTCCCTCCACGTGCCCCTGACGGACGACACCCATCACCTCGTGGATGCGGACGTGATCGCGAAGATGAAGGACGACGCCGTCCTCGTCAACACGGCCCGGGGGCCCGTGGTGGACGAGGCGGCCCTCGTCACCGCCCTGCGCGAGGGGCGGCTCTTCGGCGCCGGTCTGGACGTCTACGAGGACGAGCCCGCCCTCGCCCCGGGCCTGGCCGAGCTGGAGAACGTGATGCTCCTGCCGCATCTGGGCTCCGCCACCCGGGACACCCGCGCCGCGATGGCCGAGCTGGCCGCGCGCAACGCGATCGCCATGGCCACGGGCGCGGAGGTCCCGGCCCTCGTCAACCCCGAGGTGCGCGGCTGACCGGCGGGGCGCCGTCGGTAGACTCGGGGACCGTGACCACCCAGAACTCCGCCTCCGCCGCCGTCGACCACCACGATCAGCAGGCCGTCCGCGCCGCCAAGCGTGAGCAGCTGCTCGCCTCGGGCCGCGAGGCCTACCCCGTGCAGGTGCCGCGCACCCACGCGCTGGCCGAGGTGCGTGAGCGGTTCGACGGCCACGAGCCTGACTGGGCCTCGGGCGAGACCGTGTCGGTGACCGGGCGCGTCGTCTTCCTCCGCAACACCGGCAAGCTCTGCTTCGCCACCCTGCAGGAGTCCGGCGCGGACGGGGAGGCCGTCCGCCTCCAGGTCATGGTGTCCCTGGCCGCCGTCGGTGAGGAGTCCCTGGCCGACTGGAAGAAGGTCGTGGACCTGGGCGACTTCCTCTCCGTCACCGGCGAGGTGATCGTCTCGCGCCGCGGCGAGCTGTCCATCATGGCCTCGGCATGGGAGATGGCCTCCAAGGCGCTGCGCCCCCTGCCCGTGCTGCACGCGGACCTGAACGAGGAGACCCGCGTCCGCCAGCGCTACGCGGACCTGATCGTGCGCGAGGAGGCCCGCCGCATGGTCTACACCCGCGCCAAGGTCACCTCGGCGGTGCGGCGCACCCTCGAGGGCCACGGCTACGTGGAGGTGGAGACCCCGATGCTCCAGCTCGTCCACGGCGGCGCCCTCGCGCGTCCCTTCGAGACGCACCTCAACGCGTTCGACCAGCCGATGACCCTGCGCATCGCCACCGAGCTGTACCTCAAGCGCGCCGTCGTCGGCGGCATCGACCGCGTGTTCGAGATCGGCCGCGTGTTCCGCAACGAGGGCGTGGACTCGACCCACTCGCCCGAGTTCACCACCCTCGAGTCCTATGAGGCGTGGGCGGACATGCACGTCATGGCCGAGCGCATGCAGGAGATCATCCTCAACGCCGCGGACGCGGTGGGCGCCGGGCGTCGGCTCGAGACCGCGAAGGGCGTCATCGACCTCGACGGCGAGTGGGCCTGGGTCGCCGTGTACCCGGGGCTGTCCGAGGCCGTGGGCCGCGAGATCACCCCGGAGACGGACGCCGAGACGCTGCGGGCGATCGCCGCGGAGCACGAGGTCAAGGTGGACCCCGCGTGGGACGCGGAGAAGCTCGTGATCGAGCTGTTCGGCGAGATCGTGGAGCCCACCCTGATGAACCCCACGTTCGTGTACGACTACCCGCCGGCCGCCCAGCCGCTCGCGCGCCCGCACCGCTCGGACGACCGGGTCATCGAGGCCTGGGACCTGATCATCGGCGGCATGGAGCGCGGCACCGCGTTCTCCGAGCTGATCGACCCCGTCATCCAGCGCGAGCGCCTGACCGCCCAGTCGGCGATGGCGGCCGCCGGCGACGACGAGGCGATGCAGCTGGACGAGGACTTCCTGCGCGCCCTCGAGTACGGCGCCCCGCCCATGGGCGGCATCGGCCTGGGCATCGACCGCCTGGTGATGCTGTTCACGGACGCCGGCATCCGCGAGACCATCCTCTTCCCGCTGCTCAAGCCGGAGGCCTGACATGGCCGACTTCTGGGACTACTTCTCCGTCCTCGCCCCCTCGATCGGCCTCGGGCTCATCTTCTGGCTGGTGATGCGCTCCCTGCTGCGTTCGGACACGGGCGAGCGCGAGAGTCAGGCCCGCCGGCTCTCGGGCGCGGACGCGCGGGCGGCCCGCGAGGAGGCCGAGGCCCGTGAGTGGGCGGCCCGACGCCGAGCCGAGGGAGGGCCGGGGGCTGATCCGGAGGACCGCGCCCGGTGAGATTCCTTCCCCGGCGTTGAAGAATCCTTCTGCCCGGCTTTGTTGCGGTATTCTTGAATCACCACAAGTGCACGGCCGGAATCGTGAGCACGCGGGAAAGAACCCCGAGAGCGAAGACCGGAACCCAGGGACACGCGCACGAGAGAAGAAAGTGGGAATCACCGTTGGCACAGAAGGTAGAAGTGGTCCTCGTGGATGATCTTGACGGTTCGCCTGCAGATGAGACCGTGAACTTCGCATTGGACGGTCGCAATTACGAGATCGACCTGTCGAAGGAGCACGCTGCGGAACTCCGTGAGTTCCTGAAGCCCTACATGAAGAAGGGCCGCGCCGTGGCGCCGCCGTCGCCCAAGGTCGAGGCCGCCCAGATCCGCAAGTGGGCGGCCGAGAACGGCTACGAGGTCTCGAGCCGGGGCCGTCTGCACCGCGACGTGGTGGAGGCCTACCGCAACGCGAAGCGCAAGTGAGCGCCCCGCCCGGGTGCGTCGAGGGATCGGCGTCCCCGGGCCTCGTTCCGGCACCTCCCGACGACGGCCGGGCCGCTTCTCCCGCTGGCGAACAGTCGCGCGGCACGCGGCCCGGGTGCGTAGTCTCGACCACGACCGTACGCAAGGAGTGTGCCCATGTTCGAGAGATTCACCGACCGCGCCCGGCGGGTGGTCGTGCTCGCCCAGGAAGAGGCGCGCATGCTCAACCACAGCTACATCGGTACCGAGCACATCCTGCTCGGTCTGATCCACGAGGGTGAGGGCGTCGCAGCCAAGGCACTGGAGTCCATGGACATCTCCCTGGGCGCCGTGCGAGAGAAGGTGCAGGAGGACATCGGCCAGGGTCAGCAGAACCCGCCCGGCCACATCCCCTTCACGCCGCGCGCCAAGAAGGTGCTCGAGCTGTCCCTGCGCGAGGCGCTGCAGCTCGGCCACAACTACATCGGCACCGAGCACATCCTGCTCGGCCTGATCCGCGAGGGTGAGGGCGTGGCCGCCCAGGTCCTCGTGCAGCTCGGCGCGGACCTGAACCGCGTCCGTCAGACGGTCATCCAGCTGCTCTCCGGCTACCAGGGCGGTGCCCAGGGCGGCAAGGAGACCGCCGGCGCCGGGGTGGGCCAGGGTGGCGAGGCCGGCCAGAACGCCGGCTCCGTGGTGCTGGACCAGTTCGGACGCAACCTCACCGCGGCCGCGCACGACGGCAAGCTGGATCCCGTCATCGGGCGTGCGGGCGAGATGGAGCGCGTCATGCAGGTGCTCTCCCGCCGCACCAAGAACAACCCCGTGCTCATCGGCGAGCCCGGCGTCGGCAAGACCGCCGTCGTCGAGGGCCTGGCCCAGGCGATCGACCGCGGCGACGTCCCGGAGACGCTCAGGGACAAGCAGCTCTACTCGCTGGACCTCGGCTCCCTCGTGGCCGGCTCCCGCTACCGCGGCGACTTCGAGGAGCGCCTGAAGAAGGTGCTCAAGGAGATCCGCACGCGCGGGGACATCATCCTGTTCATCGACGAGATCCACACCCTCGTCGGGGCGGGTGCGGCCGAGGGCGCGATCGACGCCGCCAGCATCCTCAAGCCGATGCTGGCCCGCGGTGAGCTGCAGACCATCGGCGCCACCACGCTGGACGAGTACCGCAAGCACATCGAGAAGGACGCCGCGCTCGAGCGCCGCTTCCAGCCGATCCAGGTCGCCGAGCCGTCCGTCGAGGACGCCACGGAGATCCTGCGCGGCCTGCGGGACCGCTACGAGGCGCACCACAAGGTCTCCATCACCGACGGCGCGCTCAAGGCCGCCGCCGGCCTGGCGGACCGCTACGTCTCCGACCGGCACCTGCCGGACAAGGCCATCGACCTGATCGACGAGGCCGGCGCGCGTCTGCGCATCCGTCGCATGACCGTGCCGCCGGAGATCAAGGCCTACGAGTCCCGGATCGCGGAGGTGCGCACCCAGAAGGAGGCCGCCATCGACGGCCAGGACTTCGAGGGCGCCGCCCGCCTGCGGGACCAGGAGCAGCAGCTCGGGGACGAGCGCCGCGAGAAGGAGCAGGCGTGGCGCACCGGCGCGGACGCCGACGTCGCCACGGTGGACGAGGACCTCATCGCCGAGGTGCTCTCCAAGTCCACCGGCATCCCGGTGTTCAAGCTCACCGAGGAGGAGACGGACCGCCTGCGCAACATGGAGGACGAGCTCCACCGCCGCGTGATCGGCCAGGACGAGGCCATCAAGTCCCTGTCCCGCGCCATCCGCCGCACCCGCGCGGGCCTGAAGGACCCGAACCGCCCCTCGGGGTCGTTCATCTTCGCCGGCCCCACCGGCGTCGGCAAGACGGAGCTGGCCAAGTCCCTCGCGGAGTTCCTCTTCGGGGACGAGGACGCGCTCATCACGCTCGACATGTCCGAGTTCCAGGAGAAGCACACCGTCTCGCGTCTGTTCGGCGCCCCTCCCGGCTACGTGGGCTACGAGGAGGGCGGCCAGCTCACCGAGAAGGTCCGCCGCCGTCCGTTCTCCGTGGTGCTGTTCGACGAGGTGGAGAAGGCCCATCAGGACCTCTTCAACTCCCTGCTGCAGATCCTCGAGGACGGTCGCCTGACCGACTCGCAGGGCCGCGTGGTGGACTTCAAGAACACCGTGATCATCATGACCACGAACCTCGGCACCCGGGACATCTCCAAGGGCGTCATGACCGGCTTCCAGTCGGCCACGGACACCACCACCGGGTACGAGCGGATGAAGGGCAAGGTCAAGGAGGAGCTGCGCCAGCACTTCCGCCCCGAGTTCCTCAACCGTGTGGACGACGTGATCGTGTTCCCGCAGCTGCAGAAGCACGAGATCGTGGAGATCGTGGACCTGTTCGTCTCCCGCCTCGGCAAGCGCCTGGCGGAGCAGGACCTGTCCATCGAGCTCACCCAGTCCGCCAAGGATCTGCTCGCGGACCGCGGCTACGATCCGGCCATGGGCGCCCGCCCGCTGCGCCGCACCATCCAGCAGATGGTGGAGGACCAGCTCTCGGAGAAGATCCTCTTCGGCGAGATCCCGGCCGGCTCCCTCATCACCGTGGACGCCACGGGCGAGGGGGAGGGCGCCGAGCTGACGTTCACGTTCTCCGGCGGCCGGGAGGCCCTGGAGGGCGCGGACCTGGCCGAGCTCGAGCCCGGTGCCGGCGATCCGGTGGACGCCGACCGCTCCGCGTGACCCGCGGGGCCTGACCCACGACGCCGGACCGCGCGTCCGGTGCCCACGGCCCGCCGCCTCCTCCCCTCGGGGAGGAGGCGGCGGGCCGTCGTCGTGCCCCCGCGGGACGCCGGGGCCGAGGTCCGCGACACCGCCGTAGGCATCAAGGACGGCCTCTCGAAGGACCGCTGAACCGGACCGCCTCCCCGGAGGCACGAGAGGGGTTCCCTCGCGGCGGGATCGGTGCCAGCGTGGTCTGTGACCGCTCGACGGTGGTCCTGTCTCCGCTTCGACCCGGCGCTCGCCGGGACGGCCGCGGAGCAGCCCCGAGAAGAAGGAGGCCGCCCATGGGTATCGGTGACCTGAACAACCTCGCAAACCAGCACTCGGACAAGATCGACGAGGCCGTGGACAACGCTCAGGAGCAGCACGGTGACAAGCTCGGCGAGCACGCCGACACCGTGAACAAGGGTGTCGACGGCGCGCAGGAGAAGTTCCTGTCCGGGGACGAGGGCGAGCAGCAGGCCTGAGCCTGCCGTCGACGCCGCGGGAGCCCCCGCCCGGTCCGCCGGGACGGGGGCTCCCGTCTCTCCGGGGTCGGGATGTCCGTGCCTAGACTGGACCCCATGCCTGCCGACCGCCCCCTCACCCTCCGCTCGGCGCGGACCCAGGACGTCCCGGTCATCCAGGCGCTCGTGGAGCCACTGGCGCGGGAGCGCGTGCTGCTCCAGAAGGAGGCTGTGGCCTACTACGAGGCCATCCAGGAGTTCGTGGTCGCCGAGGAGGCGGACGGGACCCTGGCCGGCTTCGGCGCCCTCCACGTGATGTGGCAGGACATCGCCGAGGTCCGCACCCTCGCCGTCTCGGAGGCCCACCGGGGGGCCGGCGTCGGGCACCTGCTCATCGAGGAGCTGCTGGACCGTGCGCGGGCCGTGGGCGTCGAGCGGGTCTTCTGCCTGACCTTCGAGGTCGAGTTCTTCCGCCGGCACGGTTTCGAGGTGATGGCGGACCAGTCCGCCGTGGACCCGGAGGTCTATGCGGAACTGCTGCGCTCCACGGACGAGGGCGTCGCCGAGTTCCTGGACCTCGCCCGGGTCAAGCCGAACACGCTCGGCAACACGCGGATGATCCGCCGCCTCTGAGCCGCCGCACCGCGGGCCGCCCCGTACCCCGGCGAGGTCAGGCCGGGAAGGTGAGGCCGCCGTCGTCGTCCCGGGCCAGCAGCCCGTCCGACACGAGCCCAGCCACGCAGCGCGCCCACTGCGCGTCGTCGGGGCGGTGCGACCCGAGCCGCCCCCCGGTCACGACGACGGCGGGCACCTCCGCCTCGGCCACGCGCCCGTGCTCGCGGACGGCGGCCATCACGGCCCCGCGCACCTGACGGTCCGTGCCGGCCCAGGCCTGGCCGCGCGACACCTCCGCCGGCGGCGGGGAGCCCGCCGCGACCCACGCGCACGTCTCCGCCAGGGGGCAGCGGTCGCAGGCGGGGGAGCGGGCCGTGCAGACGAGGGCCCCGAGCTCCATGACGGCCGCGTTCCACGCGTTGGCGCGGGCAGGGTCCTCGGGCATCAGGTCCTGGGCGCGGCGCATCTCGGCGCGGGTCAGCGACCTGCCGGGCAGGGCCTCACCCGCGACCGCGCGCGCGATCACCCGGCGCACGTTGGTGTCCACGACGGTCTCGGGGATGCCGAACGCGAAGCTCGCGACCGCCGCGGCCGTGTACTCGCCGATGCCGGGCAGGGCGCGCAGGGCGGCGGGGTCGGCCGGCACCCGGCCGTCGTGGCGCTCGACGACGGCCCGGGCGGCCTCCTGGAGGCGCAGGGCCCGGCGCGGGTAGCCGAGCCGGTCCCAGGCCGTGAGCACGTCTGCGGTGGGGGCGACGGCCAGGTCCGCGGGGGTGGGCCAGCGCTCCAGCCACTCCCGCCAGCGGGGCAGCACCCTCACGACCGGTGTCTGCTGGAGCATGATCTCCGAGACGAGCACGCCCCACGGGGAGCAGTCCGGGCTGCGCCAGGGAAGGTCCCGGGCGTGGACGGCGAACCAGCCCAGCACCGCGTCGTGCAGGCGCGGCACGTCCACCGTGGGCGGGACGAGGGGGGCGGGCGCGGGCATGGCGTCCACTGTAGGGTGCGCCGCCGCCTACCCTGGATCGCATGCCGTCTCGTCCGACTTCCCCCGGGTCGAAGCCGTCCCCCGCCGTCTACCGCCGCCGGCGGCTCGTGGCCGCCCTGCTCGCCCTCGTGCTCCTGCTCCTGGTGGGGTGGGCCGTCGTGGCGCTCGTCCGCGCCGGGATCGGCGCCTTCTCCTCCGAGGACGCCGACCCCTCCGCCGCCCCGACGCCGGTGCACTCCCCGTCGCCCGCCCCGGCGACGGACGCCGAGTCCGGCTCCGCCTCGCCCACCGTGGCCCTCGAGGACGCGGCCGAGTGCCAGCCCTCGGACCTGCGGATCACCGCCTCCGCGGACCGGTCCGAGTACCAGCGGGGCGAGGAGGCCGAGCTGCGCCTGGGCATCACGAACCTCTCCTCGACCCCGTGCCGCACGGATGTGGGCACGGCCCGACAGGAGTTCAGGATCCGCACGGCCGAGGGCGACGACGTCTTCTCCACCCGCATCTGCCAGGCGGACCCCGCGGAGGCCCAGCGGGTGCTGTACCCGCACGAGGAGCTCACCGCCGTGTACCGCTGGTCCGGCCGTGCCTCGAGCCAGGACTGCGGCCGACTCGGCGCTCTCGCGGAGCCCGGACCCCATCTGCTGACGGTCAGCCTCGGCGACGTCACCTCCCGCCCCGTCGCGCTGAAGATCCTCGAGGAGCTCGCCCCGGGGGCCCAGGACGGCGGCTCCTCGGCCACCCCCTCCTCGGCCACCCCCTCCTCGAGCGGCAGCGCCTCCCCGTCGGCGTCCGCCTCAGCTCCGGCGTCGGCCTCAGCCTCGGCGTCCGCCTCAGCATCGGCGTCGGCTTCGCCGTCCGCGGCACCGGCCACGACCACCGACCCGTCGCCGTCGCCGTCCCGCTGAGCCGGGCGCGTCGTCAGCGGCCGGGGCCGACCTCCGGACGCGCGGCCGGGCCGCCGCCGGTCCACGTGGGGATCGTGGCGAGGGCCTCGCCGATTGAGCCGACCTCCGCCACCGTGAAGCCCGCCGGGACGTCCCCGAGCGGCTCGGGGGAGCGGGGGACCAGGGCGCGGGTGAAGCCCAGGCGGGCGGCCTCACGCACCCGTCGCCCGATGCCGGGCACGGGGCGCACCTCCCCGGCCAGCCCGAGCTCACCGACCGCGATCATCCCCTGCGGGACGGGGGCCGAGAGCTTCGCCGAGGCCACGGCGACGGCCACGGCCAGGTCCGAGGCGGGCTCCGAGAGTCGCACGCCGCCCACGGTGGCCACGTAGCAGTCGTCCTGGGCGAGGGCGAAACGGGCCCGGCGCTGGAGCACGGCCAGGAGCATGTTCACGCGCGCCGCGTCCACGCCGGAGACGGTGCGGCGCGGGCTGCCGCCGGCGGACGGGGTGAGCAGGGACTGCACCTCGGCCACGAGCGGGCGCCGGCCCTCGAGCGTCACCGTCACGCATGTGCCCTCGACCGGCTCCGAGACGCCCGAGAGGAACAGGCCGGAGGGGTCGTCCAGGGACTCGATGCCGTCCTCCCGCAGGTCGAAGCAGCCGACCTCGTCCGTGGGCCCGAAGCGGTTCTTCACCGCACGCACCAGGCGCAGCCGTGAGTGGCGGTCCCCCTCGAACTGGCAGACCACGTCCACGAGGTGCTCGAGCAGCCGCGGACCCGCGATGGTCCCGTCCTTCGTCACGTGGCCCACCAGGACCGTGGTGATCCCCTTCTCCTTGGCCGTGCGGATGAGGCTGGCCGCCACCTCGCGCACCTGGCTGACGCCCCCGGCGATCCCGTCCACCTCGGTGGACTGCAGGGTCTGCACGGAGTCCACGACCACCAGCTCCGGGTCCGTCCGCTCGATCTGCCCCAGCGCCCGGCCCAGGTCCGTCTCCGCCGTCAGACGCAGGGTGTCCGCGATCGCCCCGATCCGGTCTGCCCGGGAGCGCACCTGCGCCGCCGACTCCTCACCCGTCAGGTACAGCACCGAGCGCGGACCGCCGCCGCCCGCGCCGCGCGCCGTCTGGGCGGCCACGTCCAGCAGCAGCGTGGACTTGCCGATGCCCGGCTCGCCGGCCAGCAGGATCACCGCGCCCGGCACGAGGCCGCCGCCGAGCACGCGGTCCAGCTCGCGCACCCCCGTGGAGCGGAACGAGGCCAGCGTGGCGTCCACGTCCGCGATGCGCGGCGCGACCTCCGCGACCGTGGCCGCGCGCGTGCGGCCGGTGGTGGACGTCAGGCCGATCTCCTCGACCGTGCCCCACGACTGGCACTCCCCGCAGCGTCCGACCCACTTCACGGTGGTCCAGCCGCACTCGGTGCAGCGGTATCCGGGGGCGCGCTTCGGGGCGGTCTTGGTGGCCATGCGCCCACTCTAGGATCCGGGGCGGACGTGTTAACCGGCCCGCAGGCGGCCCGACGTCGACCGCCGGGGCCGCGCGCCGCCGTCGGGCTCAGACGCGGGGCAGGTAGGCCCGCGCCTCGTCGTGCTCGGCGCCCGTGGCCTCGATGAGGTCCACCATCATGGGCCGCAACAGCATCACGAGCGCCTCGCCGTGCACGGACCCGCCGCCCAGCTGGTGCGGGTCCAGTGCGGACGCGGCCGCCCCCAGGGCGTCCCGCGCCACGGACAGCGAGCGATGGCGGCCCTCGGCCTGCGGCTCCACGAGGGAGCGGTGCAGGATCTCGACGGCGTCCGCGGCGTCGTCGAACCAGGCGGCCAGGCGCTCGCGGTCGTCGTCGTCGAACACGCCCTCGTCCAGGACCGAGACCACGCGCCGGGCCACGATCCGCAGGGAGCGCACCGCCAGGTCCGAGCGGTCCGCCGCGTTCACCGCGTCGTCCACGAAGGAGCGCGAGGAGCGGTGCAGCGGGTTGAACACGGTCTGCTCATGCGTGACGCGCAGCTCCTTGCGCAGCGCCTCCAGCGTGGTGTGCGTGCCGCGGCTGGCCACGAGCGCCATCCAGGCGGTGCGGGAGTCGTCCTCCCGCAGGGCCCGGGAGAGGTCGCGCAGCACCGTGGCGATCGAGTCGTAGAGCCCACCCAGCTGACGCACCGCGGGACGGCGCACGTCCTGGGGCGAGAGGAACGTGACGAGCAGGGCCAGGACGCCGCCCACGATCGCGTCCTGGCTGCGGACGAACGGCCCTCCCGTGCCGATGGGCAGGAGGACCACGAGGACGGACTGCAGGGACATCTGCATCGTGAACGTGGCGCCGGAGTCCAGGAACCGGGCCACCATCACGGACACGAACACGACCACCGAGGCCTGCCACAGGCCGCGGCCGAGCCCGACCATGAGCAGGTCCCCGATCAGGATGCCGACGGTGCAGCCGACGGCGACCTCGGCCACCTTGCGCAGCTTCGGCTCCCGTTGGAAGCCGAGGGCGATCAGCAGGGCGGTGGAGGCGAACAGGGGCTGTTGGTGGCCCAGGACGGTCTCCGCGAACCAGTAGGCGCCCACCGCGCAGACCGCGACGAGGGCGGCCTGGCCCACGGAGGAGCGGACGCGGGACCAGCCCGCACGGGCGCGCCGACGCAGGAAGCGGCCGAGGCGCTCCCCGCGGGTCTGGGGGTCGACCATCGGCACCGTGCCCGTGGCGGTGGCGAAGCGGTCCGTCATGCGGCCAGCCTAGTCCGACGCCGCGGAGCCCCCACCGTGCGAGGCTCAACCAGGCATTGTGACCCACAGCACAGCACATTCCTGCGAATGCCGCTCCAGTTCACCATCTGTTCACCCCGGCCGAGCACTCGATTCACCTCTGGACCGTACGGTCGAGTGCGGTGCAGAACCGGGCCAGCCGGACGCTCTGCCCTCACCGTCGTCATCCGATTGAAAGAGGCTCTTCGTGAAGGCTCTCCGCTTCGGCCGCTCCGCCGCCCTCCTGTCCGTGGCCGCCATCGCCCTGACCGCCTGCTCCTCCGCGGACAGCGGCAACGGCGGCTCCGATGCCTCCGGCTCCGCCGGCGGCGAGCAGGGCACCACCTCCGAGGTCCAGGGCAACCTGGTCGGCGCCGGCGCCTCCTCGCAGGAGGCGGCCATGACCGCCTGGACCCAGGGCGTCACCGAGACCGCTCCGAACCTGACCGTGCAGTACTCCCCGGACGGCTCCGGTGCCGGTCGTGAGAAGTTCCTCGCCGGTGCCACCTCCTTCGCCGGCTCCGACGCCGCCCTCAAGGAGGAGGAGGCTGAGTCGGCCAAGGAGAACTGCGGCGACGAGGGCGCGTTCCACGTGCCGGCCTACATCTCCCCGATCGCCGTGGCCTACAACCTGCCGGGCGTCGATGAGGTCAAGATGGACGCCGAGACCATCGCCAAGGTGTTCTCCGGCGAGATCAAGAACTGGAACGACGAGGCCATCGCCGCGCAGAACGAGGGCGTCGAGCTGCCCGACACCCCGATCACCGTCGTGCACCGTTCCGACGACTCGGGCACCACCGAGAACTTCACCGCCTACCTCACCGAGGCCGCCGGCGATGCCTGGTCCTACGACGAGGTCGAGACCTGGCCGTCCGACATCACCGCCGAGTCCGCCCAGGGCACCAAGGGTGTCGTGGGCCTGGCCTCCCAGACCGAAGGCGCCATCACCTACGCCGACGCCTCCGCCGTGGGCGAGCTGGGCACCGTGTCCGTGAAGGTCGGCGAGGAGTACGTGAAGTACTCCGCCGAGGCCGCGGCCGCGACCGTCGAGAAGTCCGAGGCCAAGGAGGACGGCTCGATCGAGCTCGACCGCGCCACCGACGAGTCCGGCGTGTACCCCGTCGTGCTGGTCTCCTACCACATCTACTGCAACCAGTACGAGTCGCAGGAGACCGTGGACCAGGTCAAGGCCTTCGCCGAGTACGTCGTGTCCGAGGACGGTCAGAAGACCGCCGAGGAGTCCGCGGGCAACGCCCCGATCTCCGAGGACACCCGCAAGAAGGCCATGGAGCGCATCGAGGCCATCTCGGTCAAGGGCTGATGTCGCTTCTTGTCGGCTGACCCACCGCCGCTTCGGCCGCCGGGCCCCACGGGCCCGGCGGCTGAAGCCGCGTCAGGGCTCTCGTTCGTCGCGGCCCGTCCATCACCACGCACGTCGATCTGAGGGAAGGCACTGTGTCCTCAACCACCAACGAGGCGGCACCGAAGCCGTCCAGCCTGCGCGGCCCCCGCCGCGGAGCCGCCGGAGACAAGCTCCTCTCCGGCGGGGCCCTTGCGGCCGCCGTCCTGATCCTGCTCGTGCTCGCCTTCGTGGCGGTCTTCCTCCTGACGGAGGCATGGCCTGCCCTGCAGCCGGGCGCGGAGCTCGTGTCTGCGGACTCCTTCTTCCAGTACGTGTGGCCGCTCATGGCCGGCACCGTGATGGTGTCGATCATCGCTCTGCTCATCGCCACCCCGGTCGCGATCGGTGTCGCCCTGTTCATCTCGCACTATGCGCCCCCGCGCATCGCGCAGTCGGTGGGCTTCGTGATCGATCTGCTGGCCGCGATCCCCTCCGTGGTCTACGGCGTGTGGGGCTGGCTGACGCTCGCTCCGCTGATGGTGCCGATCTACGGCTGGCTCAACGAGAACCTGGGCTTCATCCCGTTCTTCGGCGGCTCGGCCACCACCACGGGCCGCACCCTGCTGACCTCGGGCGTCGTGCTGGCCGTGATGGTTCTGCCGATCATCACCGCGCTCTGCCGTGAGATCTTCACCCAGACCCCGAAGCTCCACGAGGAGGCCGCGCTCGGCCTCGGCGCCACGCGCTGGGAGATGATCAAGATGACCGTGTTCCCGTTCGCCCGGGCCGGCATCGTCTCCTCGATCATGCTCGGCCTCGGCCGCGCGCTCGGCGAGACCATGGCGGTCACCATGGTGCTCTCCGGCGGCGTCTTCTCCTGGTCGCTCGTGGAGTCCGGCAGGAACCAGACGATCCCGTCGGAGATCGCGCTCAACTTCCCCGAGGCGTTCAACATGCGCCTGCACGAGCTGATCGCTGCCGGTCTCATGCTCTTCATCATCACCCTGGCGGTGAACATGATCGCCCGCGCGATCGTGAACAAGCACAAGGAATTCTCGGGAGCCAACTGACATGAGCACTGTCTCGACTTCTCCCCGGGCCACCGAGGACAGCGTGACGCCGCGGCGTCACTCCCTGACCGAGGGTCAGAAGCCCGGCTGGACCTGGATGGCCGTCGCAGCTGCCGCGGCCGTCGTCGCCGCCGGCCTGACCGTGCTGCTCAGCGGCGCCTTCAACGTCGTCGGTTTCGTGATCATCGCCGCCATCCTCTACATCGCGGGGCTCTACGTGGCCACCCGCGTGATGGAGAACCGGCGCCGCGCCGCAGACGGCCTGTGCCGCAACCTCGTGTGGCTGGCGTTCCTCGTGGCCCTGGTGCCGCTGGTCTCCGTGCTGTGGTCGGTCCTCTCCGCCGGTCTGCCGACCCTGATCGCCAACCCGCAGATCATGGCGTACGACATGAAGGGCATCACCGGCATCGACGACTCGGCGTGGGTGGAGGACGGCAAGCCCGCCGGCGGGCTCGCGGGCGGTTTCGGCCACGCCCTGATCGGCACCGTCGTGATCACGATCATCGCGACCCTGATCTCCGTGCCGATCGGCATGCTCACCTCCATCTACCTGGTGGAGTACAGCCGCGGCGGCTGGTTCTCCCGCGCCATCGTGTTCTTCGTGGACGTCATGACCGGCATCCCCTCGATCGTGGCCGGCCTCTTCGCCTACGCCGCGATCACGTGGGTCCTGACCCTGGTCACCGGCAGCAAGTCCACCGCACTGCAGTCCGTGCAGATGGGTCTCACGGCCGCGATCGCGCTCTCGGTGCTCATGATCCCCGTGGTCGTGCGATCCACGGAGGAGATGCTCCGTGTGGTGCCCAACGAGCTGCGCGAGGGCGCCTACGCCCTCGGCGTGCGCAAGTGGCAGACCATCGCCAAGGTGGTCCTGCCCACCGCGATCTCCGGCATCGCCTCCGGCGTCACCCTGGCCATCGCCCGCGTGGCGGGCGAGACCGCGCCGATCCTCGTGACGGCCGGCTTCGCCACCAGCATCAACTGGAACCCGTTCGACAACTGGATGACCGCGCTGCCGGTGTACATCTACCGCCAGCTGGTCGCCCCGACCTCGCCTACGGCGGCGGACCCCTCGACCGCCCGCGCCTGGGCAGCCGCCCTGCTGCTCGTCACCATCGTCATGCTGCTCAACCTGGCGGCACGGTTCATCGCCAAGGCGTTCGCCCCCAAGAAGGGCCGGTGAGGCCCGGCCGCCCGGAATCCCCCGGGCGGCCGGCCCCGACCCCGTCGCACCCCCCCAGAGACTTCCACGAAGGAACAGAACCACTCATGTCCAAGCGCATCCAGGCCGTCGACGTCGATGTCTTCTACGGCAAGTTCAAGGCCGTCGAGGGCGTCAACATCGACATCGCCCCCCGCTCCGTCACTGCCTTCATCGGCCCCTCCGGCTGCGGCAAGACCACCTTCCTGCGCAGCATCAACCGCATGCACGAGGTGCTCCCCGGCGCCACCGTGGACGGCCAGCTCCTGCTCGACGGCGAGGACATCTACGGGCCCGGTGTGGACCCGGTCCGCGTCCGTTCCCAGATCGGCATGGTCTTCCAGCGCCCGAACCCGTTCCCCACGATGTCCATCCGCGACAACGTGCTGGCCGGCTACAAGCTCAACGGCACCCGCCTGAACAAGTCCCGTGCGGACGAGCTCGTGGAGAAGTCCCTGCGCGGCGCCAACCTGTGGAACGAGGTCAAGGACCGCCTCGACAAGCCCGGCTCCGGCCTCTCCGGCGGTCAGCAGCAGCGTCTGTGCATCGCCCGCTCCATCGCGGTGCAGCCCGACGTGATCCTCATGGACGAGCCCTGCTCCGCGCTCGACCCGATCTCCACCCTCGCCGTCGAGGACCTGATCAACGAGCTCAAGGAGGAGTACACGGTCATCATCGTCACGCACAACATGCAGCAGGCCGCGCGCGTGGCGGACAAGACCGCGTTCTTCAACATCCAGGGCGTCGGCAAGCCCGGCAAGCTGATCGAGTACGACGACACCAACGTCATCTTCAACAACCCCTCGAGCCAGCAGACCGAGGACTACGTCTCCGGCCGTTTCGGCTGAGCCGCCCCGCGCTCCGTCCCCGACCCCGTCCGGCCGCACGCCGGGCGGGGTCGCGGCGTCTGCGGGGCCGGGCGTCGTCGTCGGGCGCGGCCTCAGGCCAGCGGGAGGAGGGCCAGCGTGCCGAGGAGGCCGAGGAGGGCGCAGGCCACCGGCGTGAGCAGCCACCAGCCGACCACGCGCAGCACGGTGGGCCAGCGCACGGACGCGTAGGTCTGCGTCTGGCCGGCGCCCACGATGGCCGCCGTCGCCGTGTGGGTGGAGGACAGGGGCAGGTGGAACACCAGGGATCCGACGAACAGCAGGCCCGCGGGGATGACGGCGGCCACGGACGCCCGCAGGGGGTCGAGGCGCACGAGACGCTCGGTGAGGGTCCAGGCGATCCGCCAGGCGCCGCCTAGCGTGCCGAGCCCGACCGCGAGGGCGAACAGGAACGCGCCCCCCACGAACTCGGCCGTCAGGGCGTCCGGCGCCAGGACGGACCCGGACCCCACCAGCACGGCGGCCCACAGCACCCCCATGCGCTGACCGGCCTGCAGGCCGTGGCCCATGGCCATGGCGCTGGCGGAGATGCCCAACGCGACGCGGGCCCGGTGCTGGACGTTGACCGTGGTGCCGCGGGTGGCGAGCCGCGTGGCGGGCGCGGTGAGCAGGCGGGCGAGCGCCCACGCGATCAGGGGCGAGAGCAGCAGGCTGAGCAGCACCTCGGCGCGGACGAGGTCGAAGATGGTGTGGGCGACGTCGATGTGCAGGCTCAGGCGCACGGCGAGGTGGCTGCCCGCCAGCGCGGAGATCAGCGCGTGCGTGCTGGAGCCGGGCAGGCGCCGCCACCACAGCAGCAGACCCCACACGAGGGTCACCGCGCAGGACACGCCCACGGCCAGGGGGCCGATCTCGCTGCGCACCGCGGGCGAGGTGAAGTAGTGCACGCTCAGCGTGATGAGCCCGATGCCCAGCAGCGCGCCCACGGTGTTGACCGCTCCGGTCAGGAGGAGGGCCCCGCGCGGTGTCAGCGCCCGGTACCGGACAGGCAGCGCCGCGGCGTTGGGGGCGTCACGGAACCCCATCAGCGCGCCGACGGCGCACAGCAGCACGAGGACGACGGCGAGCCCCGCGGTCACGGCGCCTCCACCGGCTCAGGACTCACGGACGAGCACCATGCCCAGGTCCATGTTCACGCGGGAGAGAGCCTCGAGCGCCGCGTGCAGCGCCCAGGCGACCTCGCGCTGGCGGTTGTAGTCGCGCTGCAGCAGGTCCATGCCGAGATCGGCGAGCCACTCGACCATGATCCGCTCCGTGCGGCGGGAGGCGCGCAGCAGCTGCATCCACGTGGCCTCCAGGGCGTCGAGGTCGCGCATCTCGGCGGCGCCGCGGGCGAGCAGCTCGGCCTGACGACCCACGGTCTCGAGGACGTCGAGGGCGTGCGTCGGCAGCTCCTCGAGGTCGGCCCGTTGGATCAGCACGCCCGCCGACACGACGCGCCGGGTGGCCGCGTGCACGCCGCTGGCCAGCCGGTAGAGGTCCTGACGGGGCAGCGGAGTCACGTAGGCGCTGCGCAGCGCGGTGAGGAAGGCCATGAGGGTGGCGCTCGAGGACGAGTCGAGCTCCTCGAGCTCACGGGCGGCACGGTCCGCCTCGGGTCCGCGGGTCCCCGCGACCTGGGCCACCAGGTGCACCGCCCGGTGCAGGGCCTCGGCGAGGTCCGCCATGTGGCGCAGCGCCGGGGTGTCGCGCGTGACGAGCCAGGGCATGCGGGGGGACATGGGCAGCGGTCGCTCTCTCGTCGACGGGTGGCGAAGGGGTCGACGACGACGCCGGACCGGGAACGCCTCTCGGCGGAAGGCCGCTCGCAGCGGCTATGTGTTGGAGCCCGGGGTTACCAGCGGCCCGGCGCCGTCCCCATCAGTCTAGCGATCCGTCCCGAAACGCTCGACCCGCCGCCTCCAGGGCGTCGGCGGTGCTGACCAGGCGCGCGGCCCGGCGGGTGAGGGCGGCGGCGCGGTCCGGGGCGGCGGCCTCGGAGCCCTCGGCGTGCTCGACCTGGCCCAGAGCCACGACGCGGGCGTAGGCCGCGGCGCGCTCGAACGCGACGTCGATCTCGGAGCGGTAGGCGCCCGTGAGGATCGTGTCCGTGAGGCGGCGCAGCTCGGCCGGCCCCGGCGGCTCGACGGCGCCCGCCACGACGCGCGAGGCGTAGGCGGCATGCCCGGCGCGGTACCAGGCGGCCCAGCGCTCGCCGTCGCGGGTCGTCGCCTCCTGGAGCGCGTACAGGCGCCACAGGGCGCCGGCGAGCGAGACGGGCGGGGCGTCCGCCCACAGCTCGGCGAGCGTCTCGACGCCCAGCTCGCGGACCAGCCCGACCAGCCGCTCGACGATGGCCGGGTCCTCCTCCGCGCGGCCGCCGGCCACGAGGGCGTGGGCCAGGCGCGAGGCCGCCGCGGCCACTTCCTGCGGGTCTTCGCCGCCGGCGAAGTGCGTGAGCTCCTGCGGTTCCGAGAGGCGGGGCCGGTGGGGGCGCAGCACGCCCGAGGCGCTCGAGCTGGCGCCGCGGCCGGCGGGCAGGCGGTGACGTGCCATGGGCGGGCTCCCTTCGAGGGCGCATCGGGGTGGGGATGTGGTCGCCGGAGGCGGCGGCCCCGTCCACGGTAGTGCCCCGGACGCCTGGGCTACCATCGGAGGGCACCCGTGAGGGTCGCCGTCGTCGGCCGCGCGCCGTCGTCGTCGGCCGCGGGTGGGGGCCTTTAGCTCAGCTGGCAGAGCATCGGACTTTTAATCCGCCGGTCGCGGGTTCGATCCCCGCAGGGCCCACCGGAGAGCGGCCCCTGACCAGGCATGACGCCCGGTCAGGGGCCTCTCCCTAGGATGGAGCCATGAGCCCCACGCCCGCACCAGTCACCGAGACGATCAGCTCCGGCCACAGCGTGGTGTGGTCGCGCCCGCCGGCGGAGCGCGCGGGCACGGACCTGGTGCTCGTGTTCCACGGCTACGGCTCCAACGAGGTCCGCGCGGCGCGCCGCCACTTCCCGATGCTCCCGGAGCGGTGCACCGGCCTGGCGGTGCGCGGCGGCTTCGAGATCGACGAGACGGCCTCCGAGGGCCCGGGCGACCCCGGCGCGCACGGCTGGTTCCTGCTCGACCTGCTGCTGCAGTCCGACTTCGCCCAGGTGCTCGCCGCCGCCCACCGCGTGTTCGACGTGCTCTCCGCCGAGGAGGTCGTGGCGGCCGGCTTCCGCACGGTCTCGGTGCTCGGCTTCTCCCAGGGCATGGCCATGGCGACGACGGTCCTGCGTCTGCGCCCCGAGGCGTTCACCTGCGGTGTGGGCCTGAGCGGCTTCGCCGTCGACAACGAGCTGCTGGCCATGCTCGACTCCCCGGCCGAGGGACCGGGCCCGCGCCCGTTCTTCTGGGGCCGGGACGCCGAGGATCCCGTGATCCATCCGGACGCCGTCGCCCACACCCGCGCGTGGGCCGAGGAGCACACCCGCCTGACCGTGCGCACCTACCCCGGGATCTTGCACGGGACCGGCCCCGACGAGGTCCGTGACGTGCGCATCTTCCTCGAGCACTCCCTGCGCGCGGCGACGCCCGGGTCCTGACCGCGGGGGTCGCGCGCCGATACTGTGGCGCGCATGGCAAAGAACTCGACGATCGGCCGGTACGCGTCCGGGAAGGTGAAGGACTTCGGGCTGAAGTCGGCACTCGATGAGAACGGCGAGCCCACGGAGGGCTTCGAGAAGGCCCTCTCCACGGTGTTGGCGGTCCAGCGCCCCCTGGTCCTGAAGAACATCCAGCGCATGGCGGCGAAGCACCCGGGGGAGAGCCCGGAGCGTCTCGCCGAGCGGCTCGGGCAGCAGTACCTGACCACCGTCACGGGGGCCGGTGCCGCCGTGGGCGGCACCGCGATCGTCCCGGGCATCGGCACCGTGGCCGCGCTCGGCCTGTCCGGTGTCGCGGTCGCCGGCTTCATGGAGGCCACCGCCCTCTACGCGCAGTCCCTCGCCGAGCTGCACGGCATCACCACGCAGGACCCGCAGCGCGCCCAGGCCCTCGTCATGGGCCTCATGCTCGGCGACGACGCCAAGGAGCTGCTCCGCGAGGCCGCCGCCAAGGCCGGCCGTCCCTACGACCCGCAGTCCAGCCTCAACGCGCTCGCGGGCACCGCATCGGGCACCGGCATCAGCGCGTTCGTGGTGGATCGCCTCAAGAGGACGTTCATGCGCAAGATGCTCCTGCGGCAGGGTGCCGGCTTCGTGGGCCGCGCCGTGCCGTTCGGCGTGGGCGCCGTGATCGGCGGCGTGGGCAACCGCGCCATGGGCAAGGCCGTGATGGAGAACGCCGCGGAGCTCTTCGGCCCCCTGCCGATGGTGATCCCCGGCGAGATCCGCGAGGGCGCCGCACAGGGGCGCGCCGCGGGGGAGTCGGAGGGCACCAAGGACTACGGCGGCGTCTTCGGCGCGATCCGTCGCGCCCTGCCCGGCGGCAAGGACGAGAAGGACGACAGGCAGAAGAAGGGCAAGCCCGCCGCCTGACGGCCCCGCCCCCGCCGCCTGACGGCCCCGCCCCCGCGCTTTCGAACGTGAGAGAGGCCCTATCTCATGTTCGAAAGCGTCCATTTGCCCCATTTCACGTTCGAAAGTGCGGGGCAGGGGCCGCGTCTCAGAGGAACAGCGTGGCCACCCCGTGGATCGCCAGTCCCGCGAGCGCGCCGACGACCGAGCCGTTGATGCGGATGAACTGCAGGTCCTTGCCCACGAACAGCTCGAGGGTGCGCGCGGTCTGCTCGCCGTCCCAGCGGGCGACCGTCTCCTCGATCACCCCGGTGAGCGCCGGGCCGTAGGAGCTCAGCGCATAGGCCGCGGCGCGGCGGGCGTGGCCGTCCACGCGGTCGCGCAGCTCGGGGTCCTCCTGCAGGCGGGCGCCGAGGTCGCGCAGGGCGGCCACGAGCGCGCGATGCAGGTCGGAGGACGGGTCCTCGAGCGCGTCCAGGAGCGAGTCCCGCAGGGAGACCCAGGCCCGCCCGGCCCACGCACGCAGCCGTTCGTCCGCGAACAGGTTCCGCTTGAACCGCTCCACCGAGGCGCGGGTGGCCGGCTCGTTCCGCATCTCGTCGGCGAGGCGGTCGAGCCAGTCGTCGACAGCGCGGCGGGCCTCGTGCTGCCGGTCGCGGCGGATGCCGGCGAGATACTTGAGGGTCTCGGCGTGCAGTCGCTCGGCGAGGAGGCGGTCCACGAGGTCCGGGCTCCACTCGGGGGAGCGACGGCGCACCGTCTCGACGAACAGCTCGGGATGGGCGGCCACCCAGTCCCCGGTGTGGGCGACCACGAGGTCCACCACGCGCTCGTGGTGCCGGCCGGCCACCACGTCCTCCAGCACGCCCGCGAGCGTGGGGGACCAGTCCGGGGCCACCATGTGGCGTTCCATCAGCTGGCGCAGCAGCTCCTGGACGGCGTCGTCGTCGGCCGCGGCCATGGCGCCCCGGGCCGCCGTCGCGATCTCCCGGGCGGTGCGGGCCGCGTTCTCCTCACGGCGCAGCCAGCCGCCGGCGGCCTCGGCCACCTTCAGTCCGTCGACCTTCTCGTGGGCGACCTCCGAGTCCAGGAAGTTCTCCTGCACGAACTCGGTCAGCGCGGCGCCGAGCTGGTCCTTCTTCCGCGGGATCAGGGCGGTGTGCGGCACGGGCACCCCCATCGGGTGGCGGAACAGCGCCGTGACCGCGAACCAGTCCGCCAGCGCGCCGACCATGCCGCCCTCCGCGGCGGCGCGCACGTAGCCCCACACCGGGTGGGTGTCCTGCAACGGGAACGCGACCACGAACACCACGGCCAGCAGGATGAGCAGCCCCAGGGCGACGGCCTTCATGCGCCGCAGGCCCGCCGCGCGTTCGAGGGCGCCGGCGCTGAGCAGCTGCTGGGCGGGGTCGGGGGAGAGGGACACGGGAGGCTCCTGATCGCGCGCACCGAATGGTCCCCACCAGTTAACCAGCCGGGCACCCTGCGGTGACGTGGCCGGCACTCGCGCTCCCTAGCCTGGCCGCGTGCCCGCTCTCGTGATCGCCCACCGCGGTGCCTCCGCCGCCTTCCCCGAGCACACCCGCGCCGCCATGCTCCACGCCCTCGCCGTGGGCGCGGACGGTCTCGAATGCGATGTCCAGCTCACGCGGGACCGCGAGGTCGTCTGCTGGCACGACCCCACCGTGGACCGCACCTCGGACGGGCGCGGCGCCGTCGCGGACCACACGCTGGATCGTCTGCGCGGCCTCGACGTCGTCTCGTGGCACGCCCGGCGTCCGGGGGCCGAGCCCGCCACGACGACGGCGCCGCTCGCCGTGTACGGCGGCGCGGGGGAGCAGGTGCTCACCCTGGCCGACCTCCTGGCGATCGCGACGGCCGCGGGCCGGCCGCTGCGCCTGGCCGTGGAGCTCAAGCACCCCTCCCCGTTCGGGCACGAGCTCGAGGAGCGGGTGCTGCGGGAGCTGCTGCGGGCCGGTTGGGACCCGGAGACCGGCCGACTGGGTCAGGTGCAGGTGTCCCTCATGAGCTTCCATCCGGACGCGCTGCGCCACGTGGCGCCGCTGGCCGGCACGGACCCCCTCTGCCCCCTGATGGACCTCATGCCGACGGAGCTGCCGACCCGGCTCGCGCGGGGGCCGCTGAGCCGGGCGGCGGTGCGTGCGGCGGCGCGTCAGTCGCTGGCGGGGTCCGAGGCGCTCGTCTGGCGCGGCCGGGCCGGGATGGCGGGGCCCTCCGTGGCCTACGTGCGGGAGCACCTGGCGGACGTGAAGGCGTGGCTGGCGGCGGGGCGGCGGCTGCGGGTGTGGACCGTCGACGAGCGCGAGGACGCCGATTTCCTCCTCGCCCAGGGGGTGCAGGAGCTCACCACCAACCGTCCGGAGGACGTGCTGCGCTGGGTCCGCGAGCGGGCCGCCGCGCGTCGGGAGCGGGTGCCCACCGGGGCCTGAGGGCGCCGTGCCGCACGCGCAGACGCGGCCTGCGTTGCGTTCCTGCCCGCGCTTGTGGCTATAGTCACGTCCAGGAGCGTGCCCGAGGTCACACCCGACGGCGCGGTCCCCTCGCACCCGCGTCTCGGCTGAGACCTCTCCCGGAGGAGCCCCCATGGCCACCCGTCTGCGTCACCGACTCCTGTCCGCCGCCGCGCTCACCGCGGCCGGCGCCCTGCTCGTCACCGGCTGCGCCCAGAGCCAGCGCGACGGCGGCGGCTCCGGCGGCTCGGGCGGGGGCGACGCCGCCCAAGTGGACGGCTCGTTCATCTTCGCCGCCTCCTCCGACCCCAAGAGCCTCGATCCGGCGTTCGCGAGCGATGGCGAGACGTTCCGGGTCTCCCGTCAGATCTTCGAGGGCCTCGTGGGCACGAAGCCGGGCACCGCGGACCCCGCGCCGCTGCTGGCCGAGTCCTGGGAGTCCTCGGAGGACGGCCTGACCCACACGTTCCAGCTGAAGGAGGGCGTGACCTTCCACGACGGCGAGCCGTTCAACGGGGAGGCCGTGTGCGCCAACTTCGACCGCTGGTACAACTTCACGGGCATCCAGCAGTCGGAGACCCTCTCGTACTACTACGGCAAGCTGTTCCGCGGCTTCGCGGACAAGCCCGAGGACGCCGTCTACCAGGAGTGCGAGGCCACCGGCGAGCACGAGGTGAAGATCACGCTGGCGCAGCCGTTCGCGGGCTTCATCTCCTCCCTGTCCCTGCCGGCCTTCGCCATGCAGTCGCCGAAGGCGCTCGAGGAGTACAAGGCGGACGAGGTCGGCGGCACCGCCGAGTCGCCCCAGATGTCCGAGTACGCCCGGGCACACCCCACCGGCACCGGCCCCTACAAGTTCGAGTCCTGGAGCGTGGGCGAGGACGTCAAGCTCACCGCCAACGAGGACTACTGGGGCGAGGGCGGCGAGGTCACGGACATCACCTTCCGCGTGATCGACGACCCGGTGGCCCGCCGTCAGGCGCTCGAGGCCGGGGACATCGACGGCTACGACCTCGTGGCCCCCGCGGACACCGCGGCGCTGTCCGAGGCCGGCTTCAACGTGGTGGCCCGCGACCCGTTCACCATCCTCTACCTGGGCCTGAACCAGGAGAAGGAGGAGCTCCAGGACGTCAGGGTGCGCCAGGCGATCGCCCACGCGATCGACAAGGACGCCCTCATCGCGCAGACCCTCCCCGAGGGCACGGAGCCCGCCACCCAGTTCATCCCGAAGTCCGTGAACGGGTACAGCGAGGACGTCACCACGTACGAGCACGACCCCGCCAAGGCCAAGGCGCTGCTCGCCGAGGCCGGCTACCCGGACGGCTTCACGATCGACTTCAACTACCCCACCGGCGTCTCGCGCCCGTACATGCCGACCCCCGAGCAGGCGTTCTCCAACCTCTCGAGCCAGCTGGCCGAGGTGGGCATCACGGTGAACGCGAAGCCGGCCAAGTGGAGCCCGGACTACCTCGACCAGGTGCAGGGCACCTCGGACCACGGCATCCACCTGCTCGGCTGGACCGGTGACTACAACGACACGGACAACTTCGTGGGCGTGTTCTTCGGCCAGGAGAAGCCCGAGTTCGGCTTCACCGACGAGGAGCTGTTCTCCGCCCTCGAGGAGGCCCGCCAGATCCCGACGCTCGAGGAGCAGACGCCGAAGTACCAGGAGATCAACGAGCAGATCTCCGAGATCGTCCCGGCGGTCCCGCTCGCCCACCCGGCCCCGTCGCTGGCCTTCGACAAGCGCGTGGCCTCCTACCCGGCGAGCCCGGTCAACGACGAGGTCTTCAACGAGATCGACCTGACCGAGTGAGCCCGGCGGGCCGGGGACGACCCGCCCCACCGGCGACGACGGCGCCGCGCCCCGGCGCCGTCGTCGCCGGCCCGCCCGCCACCGCCCGTCCCTCGCACCGACCGGCCCGGCCCCCGCGCCGGCATGGAGGCCCCTCGTGCTCAGACTCATCGGCAAGCGCCTGCTGCTGCTGATCCCCACCCTGTTCGGACTGTCCGTCCTGCTGTTCGTGTGGGTCCGCAGCCTGCCCGGCGGCCCCGCCACCGCCCTGCTCGGCGACCGCGCCACCCCCGAGGCCGTGGCCCGCGTGAACGCGGCGTACGGCTTCGACAAGCCCCTGCTCGAGCAGTACCTCACCTACATGGGGCGGCTGCTGCGCGGCGACTTCGGCACCTCGACCATGACGAACCGGTCCGTGGTCGAGGAGTTCGCGGACCGCTTCCCGGCCACGCTGGAGCTCTCGGTCTTCGCGATCGTGTTCGCGGTGGCCATCGGCATCCCGCTCGGCTACTGGGCGGCCCGCCATGTGGGCCGGTGGCAGGACGACGTCGCCGTCGTGCTGTCCCTGGTCGGCGTGGTGGTGCCCGTGTTCTTCCTGGCGTTCATCCTCAAGTGGGTGTTCGCGGTGAAGCTGGGCTGGCTGCCCACGGACGGCCGGCAGGACCCGCGGATCGACGCCACCCACTACACGAACTTCTACGTGTGGGACGGCATCATCACCGCGGAGTGGGACGCGGCCCTGAACGCGCTGACCCACCTGGTGCTGCCCGGCATCGCGCTGGGCACCATCCCGCTGGCGATCATCGCGCGCATCACCCGTGCCTCCGTGCTGGACGTGCAGGACGCGGACTTCGTGCGCACGGCCCGCGCCAAGGGCCTGGCCCCGCGCCTGATCCGAAACCGGTTCATCATGCGCAACGCCCTGCTGCCGGTGAGCACCACGCTCGGCCTGCAGCTGGGCCTGCTGATCTCCGGGGCGGTGCTCACCGAGACGGTGTTCGCGTTCAACGGGATCGGCCGGTTCCTCGCGCAGGCGATCTTCCAGCTCGACTTCCCGGTGCTGCAGGGCTTCATCATCTTCATCGCCCTGCTCTACTCGCTGATCAACCTGGTCGTGGACGTCTCCTACGGCCTCATCGACCCGAGGGTGCGTGTCTCATGAGCGTGAACCTGCCCCCCAGCCCCGGCGGCGGACCCACCGAGCACGCCGTCGAGCACGCGCTGGCGCCCGTCGAGGCCGGGGCCACCCAGGCGACCACCGAGGCCGCCGCGGACACCCGCGGCACCTCCGTGTGGGGCGCCGCGTTCCAGCGGCTGCGCCGCAACCCGGCGGCGATCGCCGGCGCCGTGATCGTGCTGCTCTTCGTGCTCGTGGCCGTCCTCGCCCCGGTGCTGGCCCCGTACGCGGGCACGGCCACACCCGGCATGCGCGAGATCCGCCCCACCCACGTGCCCGGCCCCGGCGAGGTGGCCGGCTACCCGCTGGGCCTGGACCGCTTCGGCGGGGACGTGCTCTCCAAGCTGATCTGGGGCGCGCAGGCCTCGCTGCTCATCGGCGTCGTCTCGACGGCGTTCGGCCTGGCCGGCGGCATGCTGCTCGGCCTGCTGGCCGGCACGTTCGGCGGCTGGGTGGACTCCGTCGTGATGCGCGTCGTGGACATCCTGCTCTCGGTGCCGAACCTGCTGCTGGCGGTGTCCATCGCGGCGATCCTCGGACAGACCCCGTTCGCGGTGATGATCGCGATCGGGGTGGCGCAGGTGCCCGTGTTCGCGCGGCTGCTGCGGTCCTCGATGCTCACGCAGAAGGGGTCGGACTACGTGCTCGCGGCGCAGACCCTCGGCCTCTCGCGCGGACGGATCACGATGTCCCACGTGCTGCCGAACTCGCTGGGCCCCGTGATCGTGCAGGCCACGCTCACCCTGGCCACGGCCGTGATCGACGCGGCCGCCCTGTCCTTCCTCGGCCTCGGCGGCGGCCGCCCCGAGACCGCCGAGTGGGGCCGCATGCTCACCTACGCGCAGGCCGAGCTGGGCATCAACCCGTGGCTCGCGTTCCTGCCCGGCCTGTGCATCGCCATCACCGCGCTCGGCTTCACCCTGCTGGGCGAGTCCCTGCGCGAGGCCCTCGACCCGACCTCCCGGAGGCGCTGACCATGGACCCCAAGCACGACGACGGCGCACCCGGCCCCGGCGCGGCGCCCGCGGTCCCTGCGGCGGGCGCCCCCCTGCTGGAGATCCGCGACCTGGACGTGGAGTTCACCACCCAGCAGGGCACCGTGCAGGCCGTGGAGGGCGCGTCCCTCACGCTCCCGGCCGGCGGCACGCTGGCGATCGTGGGCGAGTCCGGCTCGGGCAAGTCCACCACCGCGATGGCCGCGATCGGCCTGCTGCCCGGCAACGGCCGGGTCACGGCAGGCTCCGTCCGCTTCGCGGGCGAGGAGCTCGTGGGCCTGCCCGAGTCGCGGATGCGCCGCATCCGCGGCCGCCGGATCGGGCTGGTGCCGCAGGACCCGATGTCCAACCTCAACCCCGTGACCCGGGTGGGTCAGCAGATCGGGGAGACCCTGCTGACCCACGGCATGGCGACGAAGAAGGACGTGGGGGCCGCCGTCGTCGAGGTGATGGAGCGCGCCGGCATCCCCGAGCCCGCGCGGCGGGCCAAGCAGTACCCGCACGAGCTCTCGGGAGGCCTGCGCCAGCGCGTGCTGATCGCCATCGGCCTGGCGTGCCGGCCGCAGCTGCTGATCGCGGACGAGCCGACCTCCGCCCTGGACGTGACGGTGCAGCAGGTGATCTTGGACCAGATCGACGAGATGACCCGCGAGCTCGGCAGTTCCGTGCTGCTGATCACCCATGACCTCGGCCTCGCCGCCGAGCGGGCGCAGCAGCTCGTGGTGATGCACCGCGGCCGCGTGGTGGAGTCCGGCGACGCGCGGGCCATCCTCGAGGACCCGCAGCACGCCTACACCCGCTCGCTCGTGGCGGCCGCGCCGTCGGTGGCGGCGGCCCGCCTGCTGCCCGAGGCCTTCGATCCCGCGCCTGCCGCACTGGCCGAGGACGACACCGCGGCCCTCACCACGGTGGCCCTGGCGAAGCAGGACCTCACCCCGCTGGTGGAGATCCGCGACCTCACCAAGGTCTATCCCGTGCGCGGGCACGAGGACTTCACCGCCGCGAAGGACGTCTCCCTGAAGATCCCGCGCGGCAAGACCGTCTCGATCGTCGGCGAGTCCGGCTCCGGCAAGACGACGACGGCGCGCATGCTGCTCAAGCTGATCGAGCCGACCTCGGGCGAGATCAGCTTCGAGGGCAGGGACGTGCTGGCGCTGAAGGGGGAGGGGCTCAAGGACTTCCGGCAGCGCGTGCAGGCCGTGTTCCAGGACCCCTTCTCCTCGCTCAACCCCTCGTTCACGGTGGGCCGGATCATCGAGGAGCCGCTGCAGACGTACCGGCGGGGCAACGCCACGCAGCGGCGGGCACGTGTGCTCGAGCTCATGGACCAGGTGGCCCTGCCCTCGCACTTCCACCGCCGGTACCCCGCCGAGCTCTCGGGCGGGCAGCGCCAGCGCGTGGCGATCGCCCGGGCGCTCGCGCTGAACCCGGAGCTGATCGTGTGCGACGAGCCGGTCTCCGCGCTGGACGTGCTCGTGCAGGACCAGATCCTCACGCTGCTGCGCCGCCTGCAGGACGAGCTGGGGCTGAGCTACCTGTTCATCTCGCACGACCTGGCGGTGGTGCGGCTCATCTCCGACTACGTGTGCGTCATGAAGGACGGCCGGGTGGTGGAGGCGGCCAGCTCCGAGGAGGTCTTCACCAACCCCCGACACCCGTACACGCGGCGGCTGCTCGCCTCGATCCCGGGCAACGAGCTGGGCATCGCCGTCGAGGCGGACGGCACCCACGTCTGAGCGCTGACCGGGCCGGACGGTCGGGTGCAGAAGCGCCCCGTTCGTGTCGACCGAGCCGCAGCGACATCACTGCCGGGCGGACCGGCGGCGATGTCGCTGGGCGTCGGTCGGACGGTCGGGCGCGGTGCTCAGCGGGCGAGCTCCCACGTCAAGCGGGCGATCGCCTGCTCCTCGTCCGTGGGGACCACGAGGACCGGGATCGCCGACTCCGGCGCGGAGATCGTGTGGGGCCCGGCCACGCGGGCGCGGTTGGCCTCGGCGTCGTAGGCCACCCCGAGCGCCCCGAGCCGGTCGAGCACGCGCGCCCGGAACGGAGCCGAGTTCTCGCCGATCCCGGCGGTGAACACGATCGCCTGCGCCCCGCCCACGGCCACGTGGTAGCCGCCCACGTACTTGGCCAGCCGGTAGGAGGCCACGTCCAGGGCGTTGCGGGCGCGGCCGTCCCCGGAGGCGGCGTTCTCCAGCACCTGGCGCATGTCCGCCTCCCCGGCCAGGCCCAGCAGGCCGGAGCGCCTGTTCATGAGGGTGTCCAGCTCCTCGGCGTCGTAGCCGTGGTTCCGCATGAGGTGGGTGACCACGGAGGGGTCCAGGTCGCCGGAGCGGGTGCCCATCACCAGGCCGGCCAGCGGGGTGTAGCCCATGGAGGTGTCCACGGAGACGCCGTCGCGGATGGCGGTGGCGGAGGCGCCGTTGCCCAGGTGCAGCACCACGGCCCGGAACTCCCCCCGCGGGATGCCCAGATGCTCCGCGGCGAGGCCGGTGACGAGGTCGTGGCTCGTGCCGTGGAAGCCGTAGCGGCGGATGCCGTGCTCCGTGTAGACCTCGTCCGGCAGGGCGTACTGCCAGGCCTCGCGGGGCATGGTCTGGTGGAACGAGGTGTCGAACACGACCACCTGGGGCATGTCCGGCCAGCGCTCGGCCATGGCGCGCAGCCCCTGGGCGGCGGCGGGGTTGTGCAGCGGGGCCAGCGGGGCGAGGCGCTCGATCGCGCGGATCACCTCGTTGGTCACCCGGGCCGGGGCGGTGAACCGCTCGCCGCCGTGGACCACGCGGTGGCCGGCGGCGTCGATGGTGCGCCCGCCGGTCGCCTCGGCCAGCTCGGCCTCCACCTGCTCGAGGGCGGCGGCGTGGTCCGGCACGCCGGAGCCGGGGACGCCGATGCGCTCCACCAGGCCCTGGGCGAGGACGGGCACCGGGGCGTCCGTGCCGTCGTCGGCCAGCTCACGGAGCTGGTACTTCAGGGACGACGAGCCGGAGTTGATGACAAGGACGAGCACGGGGGACTCCTTCCGGGGCGTCAGCCCTGGGCCTGGGCCTGGATGGCGGTGATGGCGACGGTGTTGACGATGTCCTCCACGGTGGTGCCGCGGGAGAGGTCGTTGACGGGCTTGTTCAGGCCCTGCAGCACGGGCCCGACGGCGACCGCCCCGGAGGACTGCTGGACGGCCTTGTAGGTGTTGTTGCCGGTGTTCAGGTCCGGGAACACGAACACGGTGGCCTGGCCGGCCACCTCGGAGCCGGGCATCTTCGAGGCCGCGACGGAGGCGTTGACGGCGGCGTCGTACTGCAGCGGGCCCTCCACCTTCAGCTCGGGGGCACGCTCCCTCACGAGCTCCGTGGCGGCGCGGACCTTGTCCACGGACTGCCCGGAGCCGGAGGCGCCCGTGGAGTAGGAGAGCATGGCGACGCGCGGGTCCACCCCGAACTGGGCGGCGGTGGCCGCGGACGCCACGGCGATGTCCGCGAGCTGCTGCGCGTCCGGGTCCGGGTTCACGGCGCAGTCGCCGTACACGAGGGCGCGGTCCGGCAGCAGCATGAAGAACACCGATGAGACGATCGAGACGCCCGGCTTCGTCTTCACGAACTCCAGCGCGGGGCGGATGGTGTTGGCGGTGGTGTGGGCGGCGCCGGAGACCATGCCGTCCACGTCGCCCAGGTGGACCATCATCGTGCCGAAGTAGGCGCCCTCCTGCATGACCTCGCGGGCGCGCTCGGCGTCCACGCCCTTGTGGGCGCGCAGCCGGGCGTACTCCTGCGCGTAGCGCTCCAGGTCCGGGGAGTCGGCGGGGTCCACGAGCTCGATCCCGCTCAGGTCCACGCCCTCGCGGGAGGCCAGCTCCCGCACGGCGGCGGCCGGGCCGAGCACCACGAGGTCGCAGACGTCGCGGCGCTGGAGGATCTCGGCGGCGCGCAGCACGCGGGCATCCTCGCCCTCGGGCAGCACGATCCGGCGGCGGTCCGCGCGGGCGCGGGAGATCAGCTCGTGCAGGAAGCGCAGAGGGGTGACGACGTCGGTGCGTGGCAGGTCGAAGCGGGCCAGCAGCTCGTCCCCGTCCACGCGCTGGTGCCAGGTGCCCAGGGCGGCGGCGGTCTTGCGGGGCTGGGCGCTGGAGAGCTCGGAGCGCACCCGGGAGACCTTCGCGGCGGTGGTGAACGTGTCGTCGTGGGTGACGAACACGGGGAAGGCCGCGCCCAGGTAGAGCCGCTGGAGCTGGCGGTTCGGGAGGATGCCGTTGGTGAGGATCATGCCGGAGGGGGTGGGGAAGTCCGGGGTCAGCGAGGAGGCCACGGTGGCCAGGATCGCGTCGGAGCGGTCGCCGGAGACGATCACGAGCGCGCCCTCGCGCAGGACCTCGAGGAAGTTGCCGCCCTCCATGGAGACGGCCTTGACCTCGGCGACGTCGCGGTCCAGCGTCTCCTGCCCGGCCATCTGCTCGAGCCCGAGCGCGTCCGCCACCTCGGCCACCGAGGGGTGCGCGAGCTCGGTCAGCTCGGGCAGCACGTACACGGGCCAGGCGTGGCGGCCGGGGCGCACGGCCGCGCCGACGGCGTCGAGGTCACGGGGGTCCGCGCGGTTGACCATGACGGCCAGCAGCTCGACGCCGGCGTCGTCGAGGGTGCGCCGGGCCAGGTCCACGACGTCGGCCGCCTGCTCGGGTGTCAGGTCCGCGCCGGAGACCACGGCGACCACGGGGGTGCCGAGGTTGCGGGCGAGCTGGGCGTTGAGGTCGAGGTCGGCGGCCGGGTCCGGGCTGATCAGGTCGGTGCCCTCCACCACCACGACGCCGCCCGCCGCCCGCATGGCGTCGTACTGCTCCACGCAGCGCTGCTGGACCTCGTCGCCGCGGCCCTCGGCCATGAGGGTGCGGGCCTCGGCCGCGGTGAGGCCGCCGCGGGCCTGCTCCGGGGAGAGGCCGTACTGCTCGCGCATCAGCAGCACCATGGGGTCGGTCTCCACGTCGTCGCCGGGCACCACGGGGCGGAAGTAGCCCACCGTGCCGGAGCGCCGGTACAGCGAGTCGGCCAGGCCCAGGCTGACGAGGGACTTGCCGGCGCCGGTGGACGTGGTGGAGACGAAGATTCCCTGGGGCATGGCGGACCTTCCGGTGGAGGACGGGGCTCGTCGTTCACGGTACCGAGGCCGCGGCGTCGGGGCCCGTCCCGGCCGACGCGGATCGACGTGAGTGAGGCGTGTCTCTCACGCGCGTAATACACATGACTGCACTCGCCCCGTCAAGCATTAAGGACCCTCCCATGGCAACGAGAGCCGACCGCGGCCGCCCCGTGCACAACCCCGACATCATCGGGTTCACGGACGCCGAGCTCAACGAGACCCCCATCCGGCCGAAGTGGAACTCGCTGGGACCCGGCATCGTGGCGGCCGCCACGGGCGTGGGCGCCGCGGACCTCGTGGCCACCCTCACCGCCGGCTCCCGCTACGGCTACATGCTCCTGTGGGCCGTGATCCTGGGCGTGATCTTCAAGATCGTGCTCGTGGAGGGCGTGGGCCGCTGGTACCTGTCCACCGGCAAGACGATCTTCCAGGGCTGGCGCTCGCTGGGCTCCTGGACCTCCTGGTACTTCGGCCCCTACATCCTGATCTGGGGCTTCGTGTACGGCGCCACCGCCATGAGCTCGGCCGCGCTGCCCCTGGCCGCGCTGTTCCCGGGCGTGGACATGAAGGTCTACGCGATCGGCCTGGGCCTCGTGGGCCTGGGCCTGGTGTGGCTGAACCGGTACGGGCTGATCGAGAAGCTCATGGCGGTGCTGATCGGCGTCATGTTCCTGACCGTCCTGCTCTCCGCGGCGCTCACCGCCCCCAACGTGGGCGACATCCTCGCCGGCCTGGTCCCGCGCATCCCGTCCGGCGACCCGGACGTCATGTTCTACGTGCTCGGCCTGGCCGGCGGCGTGGGCGGCACCATCACCCTCGGCGCGTACGCCTACTGGCTGCGGGAGAAGGGCTGGAACGTCCCGAAGTACATGCGGGTGATGAAGTTCGACAACGCGACGTCGTACATCCTCACCGGCATCTTCGTGATCGCCACCATGATCATGGGCGTCGAGCTGCTCCACTCGGCCGGCCTGGCGATCTCCTCCGGTGACCGCGGCCTGCTCGACGTCGGCAACGTGCTCGCCGAGCGCTACGGCCAGGCGTACTCCGTGGTGTTCCTGGTGGGCTTCTTCGCCGCGTCCTTCTCCTCGCTTCTGGGCGTGTGGCACGGCGTCTCCCTGATGTTCGCGGACTTCTGGACGAACTTCCGCCGCCCCGCGGACGAGCTCGACCAGGACGACGCCCCCTCGCTGGCCTCGAAGCCGGGCCGCTTCTTCCTGCTGTGGCTGACCTTCCCGCCGATGACCCTGCTGTTCCTGGATCGCCCGATCTTCCTGATCCTGCTCTACGGCACGCTCGGCGCCTTGTTCATGCCGTTCCTGGCCGTGACGCTGCTGTTCCTGAACAACAAGAAGGAGGTGCCGGCCCAGTTCCGCAACGGCTGGATCCGCAACACGCTGCTGGGCCTGACGGCCGCCGTGTTCGTGGCGATCGGCGTGAACGAGCTGTGGAAGGCCCTGCAGCCGCTGATCGGGGGCTGACCGGGTGGCCGGCCGGGTGGGCTCCGACTCGGCCGGCCCTGGCCGGTGACCACGGGCGGCGCAGCGGGCACACTGGTGCCATGATCGTCGCCTTCTCCGTCGCTCCCTCCGGCCAGCCCGCCGACTCCGCCCACCTGCCCGGGGACGCGGACACCGCCTCCGTGCACCGGGCGGTGGCCGCCGCCGTCGCCGTGGTCCGCGCCTCCGGCCTGCCCCACCGCACCTCCTCGATGTTCACGGAGATCGAGGGCGACTGGGACGAGGTGATGGAGGTCGTGCGCGGCGCCGTGGACGCGGTCTCCTCGTACGGCTCCCGGGTCTCGCTCGTGCTCAAGGCGGACATCCGCCCCGGCCACTCGGGCGAGCTGGACGGCAAGCTCGAGCGCCTCGAGGCGGCGCTCGCCGAGGACGGGAACGGGGACGCGGCGGACGCCCGCTGATCCCGGCTGACCCCCAGCCCCCCACCCCCGCCCACCCCCACTTCCGTTCGAGAAACGGGAGCCTCGGGAGGCACCTTCGTTCGAGGAACGGGAGGTCCCCCGACCGCTTTCGTTCGAGGAACGGGAGCCCCACATGCCCAGGAGGTCCGCCATGGCCGTCACCGTGCGACCGGCCACGTCCGACGACGTCGAGCCCCTGCTGCGCGTCAAGGCACAGGCCTGGCGCGAGGCCTACGGCGGGCTGCTGCCCGCCGCGCACCTGGACGCCGTGGACGCGGGCGTGCCGGAGCAGGTCCCGGGGTGGGCCGCGCTGGTCGGCTCGGACCGGGAGCTGTGGGTCGCCGACGACGGCGGCCGGCTGCTCGGCATGGCGCTCGCGGGCCCGCGGCGCAGCCAGGGCGGGGGCCTGCCCGACCTCGAGCTCATGGCGCTCTACGTCCTGGCTGAGGCGTACGGCACGGGCCTGGGTGCGCTCCTGCTGGACGCCGTCGTCGGGAAGCGTCCGGCGGTCCTGCGCGTGCTCGCCGAGAATCCGCGCGCGGTGGCCTTCTACGCGAAGCACGGCTTCGCGCCCGAGGGTGGGCCCGAGCCCATGACCGGGCCGTGGGCGGGCTTGCACGAGCAGTTGATGGTGCGTCGTGGCTGAGCGGCGGACTCGCTCCGGGCGGGCGTCGGGCTCCCGTTCCTCGAACGGAAGCGGTCGGGGGACCTCCCGTTCCCCGAACGAAGGCGCCTCTGGAGGCTCCCGTTTCCCGAACGAAGGCGTGGGGGCGTGAGCCGGCGGTCGGGTCGGTCGTCGGGTCGGTCGTCGGCGGCGTCCTCGTCGTCGCGGGGGTCGGCCGCCCGGCGCGGCCGGGCCGCGGAGCCGGAGGGGATCGTCCCCGGCGTCCACGAGATCAGCCACGGCACCGCGGAGATCCGCGAGGACCCGTACGAGCCCGGCGCGTTCGTGCTGTACGTCAACGGGGTCGAGTCCTCCCCGCTGGACCCCGACCACCCCGAGCGGATGGGCTTCGAGTACATGCGCTGGGCCGTCGCGGCCGTCCGCGCGCACTGGCCGGAGCCCACGCCGCTGCGGGCCCTGCACCTGGGCGGCGCGGGCTGCGCCCTCGCCCGCTGGGTGGACCACGCGCACCCCGGCTCCCATCAGACCGCGGTGGAGATCGACGCCGGCCTGGCCGCCCTCGCGCGTGAGCGCTTCGGCCTGCCCCGCGCCCCGGCCCTGCGCATCCGCGTGGCCGACGCCGCCGAGGTCCTGGCCACGGCCCACCCGGCCAGCCGCGACCTGATCATCCGCGACGTCTTCGCCCCGGACCCCACGGACCTGACGGGCGCCCGCCACATCACCCCGCCGGGCCTCACCGGCCTGGACGCGGCCCGCGCCGCCGCGCGGGTCCTCGCCCCCGGCGGGCTGTACGTGCTCAACGTGGGCGGCGGGCCGGACCTGACGTCGGTGCGGGCGGACGTGGCCGCCGTCGTCGCCGCGTTCGAGCACGTCGAGGTGATCGCGGATCCGCCCATGCTCAAGGGGCGGCGCCGCGGCAACGTCATCGTGGCGGCCTCGGACGCCCCCGTGGCCCGCCCCGCCGCGGACGCCCCGCCCGGCTCCGACCCCCGCGACCGCCTGGCCCGTGCCCTGCGCATGGACGCCTTCCCGGCCCGGCTCGCGGAGGATCCACGCGGCTTCCCCGCGGGCGTCGCGCCCGGGATCACGGGACTCGTCCCGGGCCCCGAGGCGTAGACTGGAGGCACTCGGCCGGGTCCGCCCGGGGCCCGTCGAGTCCGACTCGAGGAGGTCGCCATGTCCGCCCAGACCCAGCCCGCCGCCACCCGCCGTGAGGACGCACCGCTCGGCGTCCTGGTGGGTGTGGACGGCTCCGACCAGTCCGTCTCCGCCGCCCGCTGGGCCCAGCGCGAGGCCGGCCTGCGCGGCGAGCCGCTGACCCTCGTCACCGCCTACTCGATCCCCGCGTACTGGGGTTACGGCGCGGACGCCAGCGGCGCCGTCCTGGACGACTCCCGTCTCCGCGAGGGCGTGCAGGCCCTCCTGGAGGAGGTCGCCGGCAAGCTCGACGCCGACGGGGTGCGTCCGGAGCTGCGTGTGGAGATCGGGGACGCGGCCGGCGTCCTCGTGGAGCTCTCCGCCGAGGCCTCCCTGCTCGTCTCGGGCGCGCGCGGCCGCGGCGGCTTCATGGGCCGCCTGCTCGGCTCGGTGGCCGCCGCGCTGCCCGGCCACGCGCACTGCCCGGTCGCCATCATCCCCGCCGGGGTCGAGGCCAGCCGCGCGGGGGACAGGACCGCCGTCGTGGTGGGCGTCGACGGTTCCGAGCAGGGCCGTGCCGCCGCTCTCGAGGCCGCTGAGGAGGCCCGCCTCCGCCAGGCCCCGCTGAAGCTCGTGTGCGCCGTCCCGCCCCTGGGCGCGAATGCCGCGTGGCTGGCGGTCAGCCTGGACGAGGAGGCCCGCGAGCGGGAGCTGCGGGAGCGTCTCGAGGCCGGCGCCGCGTGGATCAGCTCCGAGTTCCCCGGTCTCGAGGTCCTCACCGAGCTCGTGGACGGCACCCCCGTGGACGTGTTGGTGGACCAGACCGCCACCGCCCGCCTCACCGTGGTGGGCACGCGCGGTCTGGGCGGCTTCGCCGGTGCGATCGTCGGCTCCACCAGCCGCGGCGTCGCGGACCACGCGAAGGGTCCGGTGCTCGTCGTCCCGTTCCGCGAGGACGTCCGCCTCGGCCGCCGCGCCTCGTTCGGCCCGGTCCAGGACCAGTCGGGGTCCTGACCGGCGCTCAGCCCCAGCCGAGCTCGTGGAGGCGCTCCTCGGAGATGCCGAAGAAATGCCCCACCTCGTGCATGACGGTGACGGTGATCTCGTCCTCGAGCTCGGCGCGGGAGGTGCAGTGGCGGGTGAGCGGGCCGCGGAACACCACGATCCGGTCCGGCATCTGCCACGCGAACTCGGCGCGCTCGGTCAGCGGCACGCCCTCGTAGAGGCCGAACAGCTCGGTGGCCGGGTCCTCCCAGCGCTGCGGCTCGTACTCGTCCTCCACCACCACGACGACGTTCGTCAGCAGCCGTGCCAGCTCGTCCGGGATGCGGGTGAGGGCCGCGGAGACGGCGTCGTCGAACTCCTGCTCGCTCATCCACGTGGCGGCGGGCTGCTCGGGCGACGGGCGGTGGTCCACGGCGGCTCCTGGGTGTGCGGGGCTCCGCGGCGCGGAGGGCGGCCGGCCGGCGGCCGGACTTGCCGGAGGGTCTGCGGCCACCATAGACTCCCAGGGTCCACCTCGGGAATCTCGACACCGGACCTGCCCCTATCGTCTAGAGGCCTAGGACACCGCCCTTTCACGGCGGCGACACGGGTTCGAATCCCGTTGGGGGTACGCAGAACAGCCGCCTTCGGCAGCCGGAACGGCACATGGAGCGTGGATTTGCACGACGCTCGGAGGCTCTGCTAGAGTTTCCACTCGTTGCGAAAGCGGCGAGAACAACAGAACATGGCCCTGTAGCGCAGTTGGTTAGCGCGCCGCCCTGTCACGGCGGAGGTCGCGGGTTCAAGTCCCGTCAGGGTCGCTCGGATCGTCCGATCACCGGCATTCGGAAACGGAGTCCGGTGACGCATGGTCCTGGTGACGAAGGTCGCCGGGCTCTGTAGCTCAGTTGGTAGAGCGTACGACTGAAAATCGTAAGGTCACCGGATCGACGCCGGTCGGAGCCACCACTTCGAGAAGGCCCCCCGCAGACGCGGGGGGCCTTCGTCGTCCGGGGCGACGAGCCACTGACAGGCGGCGACGCGGTGGGCACACTGGTTCGATGCCCGATTCCCCCTCCGCCCGCGCGACCGGCGGCGAGACCGCGCTTGTGGTGATCGACGTCCAGCACAGCTACTTCGAGCATCCCGCGCTGGCTGCCCAGCAGGCCGAGCTGACGGCGGCGGTCGTGGAACTGCTCCGGACCGCGCGCGAGGCCGGCCGTCCCGTCTTCCTGGTGCGGACCGAGCACGCGCGGGACCGCTCCACGTGGACGTTGAACATGCTGGCCGACGGCGAGGGCTTCGCCTTCCCGGGCACCCGGCAGGCGGCTCTGCTCGACGGGGTCGCGGCGGCCGCCCCGGACGCCGTCGAGGTCGTGAAGACCCGGGACTCCGCCTTCCACGGCACGGGACTGGCGGCCGAGCTGCGGGGCCGCGGGGTGGATCGGCTCCTGCTGTGCGGCGTCTCCACCCACAGCTGCATCGCCGAGACCGCCACGGCCGCGTTCGCCCTCGACTTCCACGCCGCGATCGCGACGGACGCGATCGCCTCCGAAGAGCCGGCGCTGGCCGCGGCGATGCTCGACTTCCTCCGCGACGAGATGCGTCAGCCGCTCCTCGGGCAGGACGAGGCACTCACCCTCCTGCGCACCGGCCTCGTCCCCGACCGGGGCTGAGGGGCGTTCACAGGATCTCGACGTCGCCCTCGTCCGCACGCGTGCGGTCCTGGGCGTCCTCCTCGATGTGCATGGCGGCGGACTCCGCATTGCGCAGGGAGTCCGGGGCACGTCCCTCCCCGGCCCAGTGCTGCGGGTCGTCCGAGCCGCCGCGCACGGGCTGGCCGTCGCGGCCGTCCTCCGGCTCGGGGTCGCCGGCGGCGTTGGGATCGGCGAGCAGGTCCGTCTCGAGCTCTCGTTCGTCCTCGCGGTCCTCGAAGGGGACGTCGGTCATGGTGCGGGTCCTTCCTCTCACGGGCGGGTCCGTCCGGCGCCGCCGTCGTCGTGGTGCCCCACACCCTAGTGAGGCCGCCCACGCGTCACCAGGGGGCGCCCGCGCCGGGGCCGTGGGCGCGGTCACCCGGCCGGGTGAGACCGTCCACTCGGCCGCGTCTCAGGCGGGGAGCCGGCGTGCGGGACCACGTAGGGTCGGGAGGATGAGCGATCCGACACCGCCCTCGACCGAGCCCATGATCCCCGAGCAACCCGGGAACCATCCGTCCTCGGCGACCGCCCCCGACGCCGGCGTCGCCCCTGCCACCTCCGCCGCGGCCGGCCGCGACCGCGTCCTGTTGCCGTGGGTGTTCTGGCCCTCTGCAGTCATCGTGCTCTCCTTCGTGGGGGCCACGCTGCTCGCCCCCGCGCAGATGACCGTGGGCATCGGCCTGGTCCAGCAGGCCATCATCACGAACTTCTCGTGGTGGTACGCCCTCGTCGCCCTGTTCTTCGTGCTGTTCTGCGGCTACCTCGCGTTCTCCCGCAAGGGCGACATCACCCTGGGCAAGCCCGATGAGAAGCCCGAGTTCTCCACGCTGTCCTGGTTCTCCCTGCTCTTCGCGGCGGGCATGGGCATCGGCCTCGTGTTCTTCGGCATGACCGAGCCGCTCATGCACTTCACCTCGCCGCGGCCCGACCTGGCGGCCGCCAACCCCACCCAGGCGGAGGCCGCCCAGTCGGCGCTGGCCACCACGTTCCTGCACTGGGGCCTGCAGCCCTGGGCGATCTACGCGGTGGTGGGCGTGGCGGTCGCGCTGGCCATCCACCGGCGTGGCCGTCCCCTCGCGCTGCGCTGGGCCTTCGAGCCGCTGATCGGCGAGCGCCGCGTGCGCGGCGGCTGGGGCCACCTGATCGACAACATCGCCCTCATCGGCACCGTCTTCGGCGTGGCCACCTCGCTGGGCCTCGGCGTCACCCAGATGTCCGCGGGCCTGCGTGCGCTGGGCATCGTGCCCGAGGACAGCCCCTGGCTCGAGTACGTCATGATCGGCGCGGTCACCTGCGTGGTGCTCTACACCGTGGTCTCCGGCGTGGAGCGCGGCATGAAGTGGCTGTCCAACACCAACCTGATCCTGGCCGCCGGCCTGCTGCTGTTCATCGCGATCGTGGGGCCCACCGCGTTCCTGTTCAAGGAGATGGTGCAGTCCCTCGGCTCTTACATGCAGTACTTCTTCGCGAACTCGCTCAACGTCTCCGCGTTCTATGGCGCCGAGGGCGACGCGTGGCAGGCTGGCTGGAGCGCGTACTACTGGGGCTGGTGGATGTCCTGGACGCCGTTCGTCGGCATCTTCATCGCCCGCATCTCGCGCGGTCGCACCGTGCGCGAGTTCATCGCCGGCGTGCTGCTGGTGCCCACCCTGGTCTGCGTGGTCTGGTTCGGCATCCTGGGCGGCACCGCGATCTTCCTCGAGACCACCCGCCCGGCCGGGTACACCTCCGTGGTGGGCGCGGACGGCGCCATCGACTCGAACACCGCGCTGTTCCAGGTGCTCGAGCAGCTGCCCGCGGGCATGATGCTCGTGGTCGGCGCCATCATCCTCTCGGGCATCTTCTTCATCACCTCCGCCGACTCGGGCTCGCTCGTGATGGGCATGCTCGCCACCGGCGGCGACGTGAACCCGAAGGCCACGGTGAAGATCTTCTTCGCCATCGCCACCTCGCTCATGGCCGCGGCACTGCTGGCCGCGGGCGGCCTGTCCGCGATCCAGGTCCTGGCCATCACCATCGGCCTGCCGTTCTCCGTGCTGATGCTGCTGATCTGCCTGGCCACGTTCCGCTCGCTCGGCTACTCCGTGGCGCGGGTGGAGGCGGTGCGCCGCCAGGCCATGCTGGCCTCCATCAAGGACCGCCTGGGCCTCGAGTCCGACGACGACGAGGTGGTCGACGCCGGCCCCGTGGCGGCCTCGCAGTGGTGGGCCTCGCTCAGCCGGGACCACCAGCAGCGGATCGCCGATGCGGCCGCCGGCGTCCCGGCCTCAGAGGGGCCCCGCCGCCCCCGGCTGCGCCGCCACGAGCACTGACGTCCGGCCTACCGGGCGACCTCCCGGCCCCGACGAGAACGGCCCCTGTCCCGCGCGGGACAGGGGCCGTCGTCGTCGTGGGGGTCAGTCCTCGTGGGACTGGCGGGTGCGGACCACCGGCAGGGTGCCGGTGCGGTCGTGGGCCGCGGCCGACGTGCGGGTGCCCGTGACGAACCAGGCGAGGGTCAGGACCGCGACCCACACGAGACCGATGATGAGCGCCTGGCGCGAATCCGGGATGGTGGCCATGGTGATCACCACGGTGGCCACGAACGCCAGGCCCAGGTAGGTGCCGACGCCGCCCAGCGGCATGGGGAAGGGGGACGGCTCCGCGCCCTGCTCCGCGACGCGCCTGCGCATGGCGCGGTGGGACAGGAAGATCATGGCCCAGGTCAGCACCACGGCGAACGAGGCGACGCCGGCCACCAGGCTGAAGGCGTTCGGGTCCACGGTGATCAGCACCGCGCCGAGCACCATCACGCCCAGCATCACGGCCACGGACAGCCACGGCACGCCGCCGCGGTTGGTGTGGGTGAAGGCCCGGGGTGCCTGGCCGTCGTGGGCCATCGCGTAGAGCAGGCGACCGGACGCGTAGATGCAGGCGTTGATCGCGGAGACGGCGGCGGTGAGCACCACGAAGTTCAGCAGGTGCGGGGCGAAGGGGACGCCGAGGCCCTCGAAGATCTGCACGAACGGGCTGGCCTTGCCGTCCACCTGGTTCCAGGGGACGAGGGCCATGATGACCGCCATCGTCAGCACGTAGAACAACAGGATGCGGATCGGCACCGTGTTGATGGCCTTGGGCAGCACCTTCTCCGGGTTCTTGGCCTCGCCCGCGGCCACGCCGAGGGTCTCGATGCCGCCGAAGGAGAACGTCACGATGGTGAGCGCGGTCAGCACGCCCAGGATGCCGTGCGGCAGGAATCCGCCGTGGTCCACGAGGTTCGCCAGGCTGGCCTGGGTGCCGTCCGCGGTGGAGGCGCCGGTGAAGAGCAGGATCACACCGCCGAAGATCATCGCCACGATGGCCCCGACCTTCACGAGCGTCAGCCAGAACTCGGCCTCACCGAAGTTGCCGACGTGCGTGAAGTTGATCAGGCCGACCACGAGGATCGTGGCCGCGACCCAGGCCCAGGCCGGGACCCCCGGGAACCAGAACGCCATGTACGTGGTGATGGCGGCGGTGTCCGCGACGATCACGACGGCCAGCTCGAAGACGAAGGTCCAGCCGGTCACGTAGCCGGCGAAGGGGCCGAGATAACGGGAGGCGTAGGCGGCGAAGGACCCGGAGACGGGCTCCCGGAGCGTCATCTCGCCGAGGGCGCGCATCACGAGGAACACGGCGGCGCCCGCGACGAGGAAGGACAGGATCACGCCCGGCCCGGCGGCCTGGATGCCGCCGGCCGAGCCGTAGAAGAGGCCGGTGCCCACCGCCGTGCCCAGGGCGATGAACATGATGTGCCGCTGGCTCAGGCCGCGGTGCAGCTGCCCGCGGTCCGCGGTGGCCGCGCCGGTCTCGGCGACGCGGGAGCCGGAGGGGGAGGTGCTCACGTGAAGTCTCCGCTCGAAGGGGGGGTGGATCAGGACACGCCATGGTGACTCGTGATACAGCGTTCATGCCACTTTGTCCGGTGTGATGCAAGTCATCGTGGACGTTACGTCGCGTTCGTCCGGCCGGGCCGGATGATGTGACCTCGCCCACCGCGGATTCCCCGCGGAAGGTCCGTGGCGCCCCGGCGGGTCCCGGGGCGCGCCGGGCTCAGTCCATGAGCAGCCACGCGGCGGCGTCGTGCGCGAGCCGCCCGTCCTGCACGGCCTCCGCCTCCTCGAGGGAGAACAGGGCCCGGGAATGGTTCGCGGGCAGGTCGACGGGCTCGGTCGACAGGTTCGCCATCACGAGCACGGTGCGCGCCGGGATCGGCTCGCCCGAGCCCAGGTGCCGGCCACCGCCCGAGGTGACCGTGAACGCCAGCACGCCGCGTGTGGGGTCGTGGTGCTCGGACCACGCGAACGTGCCCGTGCCCAGGTCGAGCTCGCCGCGGATCTGCAGCAGACGCCGGTACAGCTCGAACACGGAGCCCTCGACGCCAACCTGCCGGTCCGCCGCCAGCGCTCGGAAGGACGCGGGCTGGGGCAGCCACGGCGCGGCGACGCCCTCGGCGGCGGACGCGGGGCCGTCGTCGTCCGCGGGGGTCGAGAAGCCGTAGGACGGCTCGTCGGCGGCCCACGGCAGAGGGATGCGGCAGCCGTCGCGGCCGGGCTCCTTGCCGTCCGTGCGGAAGAAGTACGGGTCCTGGCGGTGCTCGGCGGCGAGGGTGGTGTGCTCGGGCAGGCCCAGCTCGTCGCCCTGGTAGATGTACGCGGAGCCGGGCAGGCCCAGCTCCACCATCGCGGCGGCGCGGGCCCGACGGCGACCGACCGCCTCGTCTGGCTGCTCGTCCTCGGCCGTGATGCCGGCGGGGTAGGAGCTCGGGTCGGCGAGGCCGTAGCGGGAGGCGTGGCGCACCGTGTCGTGGTTCGAGAGCACCCAGGTGTTCGGGGCGCCGACCCGGCCGGCCTGCTCGAAGGACCGGTCGATCGCGTGGGTCAGCGAGGCGGCGTCCCAGCCGGCCATGAGGTAGGTGAAGTTGAAGGTCTGGTGCATCTCGCCGGGGCGGACGTACCGGAACATCCGCGAGAGCGGGGCCACCCACGCCTCGGCCACCATCATCGGCTCGTGGTCGTAGGAGTCCAGGACCCGCCGCCAGTCCCGGTAGACCTCGTGGACGCGGTCCTGGTCCATGAACGGGGTGAGCGGCTCGAAGGTGTCCGGGTCGAACGTGGGGTCGGCGTCCTCGCCCGCGTCCGTGACCATGCCCATGCGGGAGTGCTCGGCGTCCGGGTAGCCGGGCTGCTTGATGAGCCCGTGGGCCACGTCCACCCGGAAGCCGTCCACGCCGCGGTCCAGCCAGAACCGCAGGATGGAGCGGAACTCCTCACGCACCTCCTCGTTCTCCCAGTTCAGGTCCGGCTGCGTGGTGTCGAACAGGTGCAGGTACCACTGGCCCGGGGTGCCGTCCGCCTCGGTCACGCGGGTCCAGGCCCCGCCGCCGAACGTGGACTCCCAGTTGTTGGGGGGCAGCTCGCCGTGCTCGCCGCGGCCCTCGGCGAAGTGGTAGCGGGCGCGCTCGGGGGAGCCGGGGCCGGCGGCCAGGGCGGCCTGGAACCACGCGTGCTCGGACGAGGTGTGGTTCGGCACGAGGTCCACGACCACGCGGATGCCGGCCTCGTGCGCGGCGGCGATCATCTCGTCCGCGTCCGCGAGCGTGCCGAACCGCGGGTCCACGGCGCGGTAGTCCGCGACGTCGTAGCCGGCGTCGTGCTGCGGGGAGAGGTAGAAGGGCGAGAGCCAGATCGCGTCCACGCCGAGCTGGGCCAGGTAGTCGAGGCGCGAGGTGACGCCGCGCAGGTCGCCCATGCCATCCCCGTCCGCGTCCGCGAAGGAGCGCGGGTACACCTGGTAGATCACGGCGTCCACCCACCACGGGGTGACGGGTCGGTTCCGGGCTTCCGAGGGCGGGGTGCTCAGGCGCTGCGTGGTCATGGGATCCACCCTAGGCCCGACGCCGGGGCCGCGCGCCCCGCGTGGGCGGCGTCGGCGGCGTGGTGTGCGTCTCGGGCGCCCGGGGCAGCCCCACCCCGGTGCGCCGGGCCGGCTCAGGTCAGCCGGGCCAGCATCCCGACGGTGGCCCAGCGACGGTTCAGCCGTTCCTGCGCGACGCCGGCGGTCGCCTCGTCGCCCTCCTCGAGGGCGTCGATGAGCGTCCACAGGTCGAAGACGGAGTCGTCCGGCCACACGTGCCGCGTGAGGCCGCCGTAGTCCAGCTCGACCCACGAGTCGGGGTGGAACGCGCCGAGCCACTCCACCATCACCGTGAGCTCGCCGATCAGCTCCGCGTCCGGGGCGTGGCGCGCGAGCACCGCCGCCGCGTGCCCGGCCCGCTCCCGGGCGGCCACGATCGGCGCGCGCCGGTACGCCGTGCGCTCGCCGTCCACGAGGCGCTGCACGGGCTCCTCGGGGTCGAACACCGTGAGCCAGCCGTGCGGCACACCCCACGTGGCCGTGCGCGTCTGCACGCGGTGGTGCTCCGGCGCACCGTCCTCGTCCTGCGGGTCCTCGACCGCCGCGTCCGGGTCGGGGGAGAGGCCCCACTCGTCCTCGAGCGCCACGAGCGCGCGGCCGCGGTTCATGGCGCGCGCCGCCGGCGGGATGGCGGCCGAGTGCAGCCGCGGCAGCATCGTCTCCTCGAGCATGGCTGCGGCCATCTCGGCGCGCAGGCCCCGCTCGTCCGGGCAGTAGAAGGCGGAGCGGTGCTCGTCCTGGAGGACCCGCACGAGGTCGTCCTCACCGGGCTCCGGGAACGGGTCGGCCACGGGCCGGGCCAGGCGACGCCGGGCCCGCTCCGCCGCCTCGGCCTCCACCTCGGCACGGGTGCGGTGGCCGCCGGCGATCAGCCGCGCCTGGACCGCGTCCGGGAACGCGGCCAGCGGCTGGAAGACGCGCAGGTGCGCGGTGCCGCGCGCGACACCCGGGGGCGGGCCGCCGTCGTCGTGGGTCATCGCGGGCTCGTCCGTGGTTCAGCCCAGCTCGACGACCACGGGCGCGTGGTCCGAGGCGCCCTTGCCCTTGCGCTCCTCGCGGTCGATCCAGGCGTCCGTGACCGTCCGTGCGAGGGCGGGGGAGCACAGCTGGAAGTCGATGCGCATGCCCTTCTTCTTGGGGAAGGCCAGGCCCGTGTAGTCCCAGTACGTGTACACGCCGGGGCCGGGGTGGCGCGGGCGCACCACGTCCACCAGCCCGGCGTCCTCGAACGCGCGGAACGCCGCGCGCTCGGGCGGGGAGACGTGCGTGTAGCCCTCGCGCTGGAACAGCTCGATGTCCCACACGTCCTCGTCCTGCGGAGCGATGTTCCAGTCGCCGGTCAGGGCGAGCCGGGTGTCCGGGTCCTCGGCGAGGCGAGCGGCCGCGTGCTCCTGGAGCACGCGCAGCCACTCGAGCTTGTAGCCCATGTGCTCGTTCTCCAGGCCGCGCCCGTTGGGCACGTACAGGCTCCACAGGCGCACCGGGGCGACGCCGTCGGCCGCCTCCGCGCCCACGGTCGCCCCGATGGCGCGGGACTCCTCCTGCGGGTCCACGCCGCCCTTGCCGAAGTGCGGCTGGCCGGGGAAGCCGCGCTGCACGTCGCTCAGGCCGACGCGGGAGGCGATGGCCACGCCGTTCCACTGCGAGGTGCCGTTGTGCACCACCTCGTAGCCGGCGCGCTCGAAGAGCTCCCACGGGAAGTTCTCGTCCCGGCACTTGGTCTCCTGGATGGCCAGGACGTCGATGTCATGGCGCTCGAGGAAGGCCTCGACGCGGTCGGCGCGGGCACGGAGGGAGTTGACGTTCCAGGTGGCGATCTTCACCCGGCCAGGCTATCGAAGGGCGCGGACACCGTGGGATCGGCGCCTCAGCGCCACCAGTCGTCGTGGATCGTCACCGGCGTGGTGCGCTTGTGGCGGCTGCGGAGCCAGATGCCCTCGAGCTTCTCCGCGACCTCGGTCGGGACGTCCTTGCCCTCGAGGTAGTCGTCGATGTCCTCGTACGTCATCCCGAGTTCGGCCTCGTCCGTCTGGCCCGGCGTGCCGTCCAGCAGGTCCGCGGTGGGCACCTTGTTCCACAGGGGCTCGGGGGCTCCGAGTTCGCGGCCCAGCGCCCGCACCTGCCGCTTGTTCAGGCCGGCCAGCGGCAGGACGTCCGCGCCGCCGTCGCCGAACTTCGTGTAGAACCCGGTGATGGCCTCCGCTGCCTGGTCCGTGCCGATCACCAGCTGCCCGTGGGCGCCGGCCACCGCGTACTGGGCCGTCATGCGGATGCGGGCCTTCACGTTGCCCTGGTTGTAGTCCGAGATCGGCTCCCCCACGGCCTCAGCGAAGGCGGCGGCCAGACCCTGCACGGCCTCCGCGATGTTCAGGGTGACGTCCTGATCCGCACCCACGAAGTCCAGGGCCGCCCGCGCATCCGCCTCGTCGTGCTGCACCTTGTAGGGCAGGCGCACGGCGGTGAACCGGGGGTTCTCGCGGGAGGGCACGACGTCGGCGCCCACCCCCGCCTCACCCGGCGGGGTGGTGCCGGGGCCGCCCAGGGCGACGGCGTCCGTGACGCCGAGCTGGGCGCGGCGACGCTCGACGGCGAGCTGGGCCAGCCGGCCGCCCACCGTGGAGTCCACGCCGCCGGAGATGCCCAGGACGAAGCCGGACGCGCCCGTGGCCGCGAGGTAGTCGGCGAGGAAGGCCACGCGCCGTTCGACTTCGGCCGCCGGGTCGATCTCGGGGAGGACGCCCTGCTGGGCGATGATCCGCTGCTGGAGTTCACGCATGCCGGTCAGCGTAGGACCGGCCCCGCGCACGGGGACAGGGGCGGTCGGCGACGACGGCTCACGCGTCCGGGTGCCCCAGGTTGCGGGCGATGCGGCGCAGGACGCGGACGGCGTCGTCGATCTGGTCCCGCGGGACGTCCGCCGTCGCCTCGGCACGCAGGGCCTCGACCGCCTCACCCACGCGGGCGCCCGCGGTGCGGCCCGTGGCGGTGAGGGTGTAGAGGTCGCCCTCGATCGTCACCCAGTGGGACTCGACCAGCTCCTCGATCTGACCGGACACCGCGCCGCGCTGCTCCTCCTCGAAGCCGGCCTCGAGCTCGGCGCGGGACTGCGGGGCCACCGTGAGGGTGTTCAGCAGCTGCCACTGGACGCGGGTCAGGCCGTGCTCCTCGAGGCTCTCGGCCACGCGCGCCGCGATCAGGCCCTCGGTGAGGGTGAGCCAGTGCGCCAGGGGCAGGCCGGAGGGATGCTGGACGGGGGCGTCGTCGTGCGGGATCTCGCTCATAACCCGAGCCTAGCCAGGCCGGGACGGAATCGGCAGGGGTGGCCGGGCTCGCACTAGCATGGGCGGCATGACCGACGCGCAGACCCCCACCGTCCCCACGCCCGAGCAGGACCGCGAGCGGCTCAAGCAGCTCATCCAGGAGCTGGCCGTGGTGCACGGCCGGGTGACCCTGTCCTCCGGCAAGGAGGCGGACTACTACGTGGACCTGCGTCGTGTCACCCTGCACCACGAGGCCGCCCCACTGATCGGCCGCGTGATGCTGCGCCTGCTCGAGGAGAACGGGATCGAGTTCGACGCGGTGGGCGGCCTGACCATGGGCGCCGACCCCGTGGCCACCGCGATGATGCATCAGGCCGGCACCGCGGGCCGCGCGCTCGACGCGTTCGTGGTGCGCAAGGCGCAGAAGTCGTACGGCATGGGCCGGCAGGTGGAGGGCCCGGGCGTGGACGGGCGCCGCGTCGTCGTGCTGGAGGACACCTCGACGACGGGCGGCTCCGCGCTGACCGCCGTCGAGGGCGTGCGCAACGCGGGCGGCGACGTCCAGGCCGTGGCCGTGATCGTGGACCGCGCGACCGGCGCCGCCGAGCGCGTGGCCGAGGAGGCGGGGGTGCCGTACCTGTACGCGTTCGGCAAGGACGAGCTCGGCCTCGACTGAGCCTCGGCCGGCCCCGCGCACCCGGCCTACAGCCAGTCCGCGCGCTTGAACAGCACGAACAGCGTGAGGGCCACCGCCAGCATGAGTCCCAGGGCGAACGGGTAGCCGAACGCCCAGTGCAGCTCGGGCATGCCGTCGAAGTTCATGCCGTAGACCGAGCCCACCAGCTGCGGCGCGAAGATGATCGCCGCCCAGGACGAGATCTGCTTGACCTGTTCGTTCTGGGCGATCGACTGCTCGGCCAGCCGCTTCGACGCCAGCGTCGAGTCCAGCTCGAGGGCGTTGTTGAGCATCTGGCGCATGGTCATCACGCGCTCGTTGATCTGGACGGCGTGGTCGTGGACGTCGCGCAGGCGGCGCAGGTTCTCCACCTCGAGGCGCGCCTGATCGCTGAGTTCCTCGTCCTCCCAGGCGTGGGCGTCGTCGCGCCGGGGCAGGCCGTCGGCGTCGAGGCGGCGGGTGTCCTCATGCAGGCGGGTGCGCACCTCCTCCTGGAGCTGCTCCACGATGGACGGCAGCGCGCGGATGGCGTGCTGGAAGTTCAGCACCTCGCGGGAGAGCTCGTAGATGCGCCGGGAGACGTGCCCGTCGCCGGCGAAGACCTGGTCCTCGATCTCCGCGATGTCCTGTTCGAGGCCGTCGGCCACCGGGAAGTAGTCGTCCACGACACGGTCCAGGATCTCCAGGGTGACCTGCCACGGCCCCATCGCGAGGCGCTCGCGGCCCTCCGTCTCCAGGGACCGTCGCACGGCGGCCAGGTCCGGCTCCTCCGCGTGACGCACCGTCACCACGTAGTGCTCACCGGTGAAGACGCTCAGCTCGCCGAACTCCACGGTCTCGGTGCGGTCGACGTAGCGGGCCGGGTGCAGGACCATGAACGAGTCCTCGCCGTAGCGGTCCAGCTTGGCGCGCTCGCCTCCGGCGAGGGCGTCCTCGACGGCGAGCGGGTGCAGGCGCAGCTCCTCCGCGACCGCTTGGAGCTCGGCCACGTCCGGGCGGTACAGGCCCAGCCAGGCCATGCCGCCGGTGCGCTCGCACTCCTCCCAGGTGTCCTCGAGGGTGGAGGGGGCGTGGACGCGCCGCCCGTCCACGTACACGGCGTTGTCGATCATGCTCACCAGGACATTCTCCCCGACGGTGGCCCCCGGCGTATTCCAGGATGCGCGCGCTACGGTGGCGCCATGAAGACTCCGCGCCATGCCCCGCCCGTCGTCCGCGACGGCAAGACCCTCCTCCCCGCCCACGCCGTCTCCACGGCCCCGGTCACCGCGTTCGGTCTGATCGGCGGCTACCTGACCGCCCGTGAGACCGGCATCCGCCCGCTCGGCGGCGTCGTGCTGGCCGCCGCCGGCCTGTACGCCGGGCGCACGTGGCTGGCCAAGCGTGGGCCCGCCGTCGCCGGTGGCCTGGCCGCCCTGTACCTCGGCGGCTTCGGCGCCTCCCACCCGCTGGCCAAGAAGATCGGTGCGTGGCCGGCGGTGCTCTCCGTGGCCGCGGTGTCCGCCGGGGCCGCCTGGGCGGCCGTCGACCGGTCCGAGGCCGGCCGCTGAGCGAGCCCGCGCCGGCCGAGGACGGCGCCGCGCCCCGCGAGGTCGGCGTCGGCCCGTGGACCGGCCCGTGGCCGGAGGACCCCCGCTACGACCCGGAGCTGCTCGCGCACGGCGACCGCCGCAACGTCCTCGACCGCTACCGCTATTGGCGCCTCGAGGCGATCGTCGCGGACCTCGACGCGCGGCGGCACCCGTTCCACGTCGCCATCGAGAACTGGCAGCACGACCTGAACATCGGCACCGTCGTGCGCACCGCCAACGCGTTCAACGCCGCCGGGGTGCACATCATCGGGCGGCGCCGCTGGAACCGGCGCGGCGCCATGGTCACCGACCGCTACCTGCACGTGCGCCACCACGAGACGGTGGCGGCGTTCACGGAGTGGGCGGCGGGGGAGGGGCTGCCCGTGCTCGGCGTGGACCTGTTCCCCGAGTCGGTGCCGGTGGAGACCTTCGACTTCCCGCGTGCCTGCGTGCTCGTCTTCGGGCAGGAGGGGCCGGGGCTCTCGGCGGAGGTGCGAGCGGCGTCGAGCGCGGTGCTGTCCATCGCGCAGTACGGCTCCACCCGCTCGATCAACGCGGGCGTGGCCGCCGGCATCGCGATGCACGCGTGGATCCGGCAGCACGCGGCCGTCCCCTGAGTCCGGCGCGAGCCAGACGATTCCGCGCTGAAAGGAGCCTCTGGACCGCAGATTCGTCTGGCTCGCGGCGCAGGACGGCGCAGAACGGCGCAGGACCGCGCAGGACCGCGCCGACGACGTGCGGTGTGACGGCCTCAGCCCGCGAAGGGCCGGGCCGGCAGACCCGTCACCCCCGGGCGGACGGCGAACAGGGCCCCGGCCAGCGGGTCCTCGCCGCGCTCCAGGTTCTCCCAGGAGGTGGTGATGTAGAGGGTGCCGAGGTCGTCGCCGCCGAAGGTGCACGCCGTCGTCTTCTGCACGGGCACCTCGACCACCTCGTCGAGCGTCCCCTCGGGCGTGTACCGGTGGATCTGCCCGTGGCTGATCACGGCCACCCAGATCCCGCCCTCGGCGTCCACGGTGAGCCCGTCCGGCTTGCCCTCGCCGTCGAGCACGTCCACGAGCACGCGCCGATTCGTCAGGCCCTCCTCGCGGGAGTAGTCGAACACGGCCACCTGCCGCGTGGGGGTGTCGTTGTAGTAGGCCAGCGTGCCGTCCGGGCTCCACTCCAGGCCGTTGGACGTCGTCGCGCCGGTCAGCACGACGTCCACCTCGCCGGCGCCGCCGTCGGGTCCGGGGGCGAGCCGGTAGAGGTTCGCGGCGCCGGGGGTCTTGGCGTACGCCATGGTGCCGCAGTGGAACCGGCCGTCCGGGTCGCAGCCGCCCTCGTTCATCCGGATCCCGGCGTCCGCGCCCCACAGCTCAGGCAGCGTCGTCAGCTCGCCCTCGGGCGAGATCAGGGCGAAGCCCCGCTCCACCGCGACGACGGCGCCACCCCCCGCACGCGGGCGCAGCGCGGCGGCCACGTCGCCGACGTGCGTGCGGTCCACCGTGCCGTCGGCGCGCAGGGACAGGACGTCCCCGGCGAGCATGTCCACCCAGCGCAGGCCGCCGCCGGCGGTCACGCCCTCGGCGGCGCTGCCCCACGAGGCGGCCCAGACGGGGCCCTCGCCGTGGTAGGCGATGGGATCGGTGACCTGCTCGGCGCGCATGACTGCTCCTTCGGTGGGCGGGACGGTCCTGGCCCCGACGCTAGCCGAGGCTCAGAACCACCCGCACGAGTCGGCGGTCCAGCGGTCGGCGAGGGTCGCGTCCAGGAACGCCCCCATCCGCGGCAGCGAGGCCACGTGGCCGCCCACGTGGGTCGGGGTGAGGAGCGGGTCGAAACGCACCCGCGCGCCCTCCGCGCACCAGCGGCGGCCCAGGTCGCGGCCGGTGCGGTACGGGATGACGTCGTCCGTGACGGAGTGCGCGATCATCACCGGCACGTCCGGACGGCGGCCCGGTGCGCCGATCCGCTGCTCGGCGAGGATCCCGGCCAGCTCGGCATCGGAGCGGACGAGCTCAGGGAAGTCCTGCCCCGTGTGGGTCAGTGTGGCGGAGTCGAGGTGCGCGTAGGCGAGGCTGCCCACCATGCAGGTCTCGGCCGCGCCGGCGAGGGCCGTCAGGCCGGTCTCGTTGAGATGCGTGGCCGGGTCCACGTCGTACGCGGCGAGCTGCCCGGCCATCGCGTAGAGCAGGAAGGCCGCGTACAGGCCGCCGTCGATCCGGTCCGCGACCTGCACGAGGTCGGCCGGCGGGGCGCCCACGTAGGCGCCCTTGAGGTCCAGCTCCGGGGCGTACTCCGACGCGAGCTCGGCCGCGGCCGCGGACGCCCCGCCGCCCTGCGAGTAGCCCGCGAGCGCGACCGGCGCGGTCGCGGCGACGCCCGACCCCGAGACCTGGGCGGCTGCGCGCACCGCGTCGAGGACGGCGTGCGCCTGGGCCTCCCGGACCATGTAGGTGTGAGCGCCCGGGGTGCCCAGGCCCTCGTAGTCGGTGACGACCACGGCGTGGCCGCGGCTCAGCAGGGACGTGATCCCGACGCCCTCGTACTGCACGCCGGTGGAGAGGGTGCGGGAGGGGGCGCAGCGGTCCGCCGCCCCCTGGGTCCCCACTGCGTAGCCGATCACGGGGCGCTCACCGCCGCCCGTCCACGGGGCGGTGGGGGTCAGCACGGTGCCGGTCACGGCGATGGGTCGGCCCTGGGCGTCCTGCGAGGCGTACATGATGCGCGTGGCGTGCGCCGGCACCTGCACCAGCCGCACCGGGTCCAGGTAGAAGGCGGTGGGCTCGGTGCGGATCAGGGCGCCGGGGGTCGCGGGCACGGTGGCGGGCGGCAGGTAGAAGGGGTCGTCGGCCGAGGCGGCCGCCAGGGCGTCCCGGGCCGCGTTCCAGCGGGCGTCCTCGGCCGTCGTGGCCGGCTGCGAGAGGTCCGCGACGGCGGAGCTCACCTCCGGCGCGTCCGGGGCTGGGGCGGACTCCTGGGCCAGGGCCGCGTGCGGCGCGCCGAACCCGGCGACGACAGCCAGGGCGGCGGCCAGGGCGAGGGGGCGGGAGGGGCGGTGGGCGGGGGCCATGGCGGTCTCCGGTCTCTCGGATGCGAATGTGACGCCGCTCACCCTAGGCAAACGGCGGGGTCGTGCCCAGGCCGGCGGCGCCGTCGGGTCCGGGACCCTGGGGCGGGTCCGGCCGCGCGGATAGGATGAGCCCGAGGGCGGCGCGTCCGCCGCGCTCCCCCGCCTGCCCGAGTCGACGACGCCTAGGAGCTGCAGCATGCCCATCGCATCCCCGGAGAAGTACGCCGAGATGATCGACGCCGCCAAGAACGGCGCCTTCGCCTTCCCGGCGATCAACGTCACCAGCTCCCAGACCCTGAACGCCGCCATCCGCGGCTTCGCCGAGGCCGGCTCGGACGGCATCGTCCAGGTCTCCACCGGCGGCGCCGCCTACTTCTCCGGCTCCTCCGTGAAGGACATGGTCGCCGGCTCGCTGGCCTTCGCCGCGTTCGCGCGCGAGGTCGCCAAGAAGTACTCCGTGAACATCGCCCTGCACACGGACCACTGCCCCCAGGACAAGCTCGAGGGCTTCGTCCTGCCCCTGCTGGACGCCTCCGAGGCGGAGGTGAAGGCCGGGCGCGACCCGATCTTCAACTCCCACATGTGGGACGGCTCCGCCGAGACCCTCGAGGAGAACCTGCGGATCGGCCGCGAGCTGCTCGCGCGCACCCACGCCAACAAGCAGATCCTCGAGGTGGAGATCGGCGTCGTGGGCGGCGAGGAGGACGGCGTGGCCCACGAGATCAACGAGAAGCTCTACACCACCGTCCAGGACGGCATCGCCACCGTGGAGGCCCTCGGCCTCGGGGAGCATGGCCGCTACCTCACCGCGCTGACCTTCGGCAACGTGCACGGCGTCTACAAGCCGGGCAACGTGAAGCTGCGCCCGGAGATCCTGCAGGAGATCCAGCAGGCCGTGGGCGAGAAGTTCGGCAGGGAGCGCCCGTTCGACCTCGTGTTCCACGGCGGCTCCGGCTCCGCCGCCCAGGAGATCGCCGACTCGGTGGAGTACGGCGTTGTGAAGATGAACGTGGACACGGACACCCAGTACGCGTTCACCCGCCCCGTGGCCGGGCACATGTTCGCGAACTACGACGGCGTCCTGAAGGTCGACGGCGAGGTCGGCGACAAGAAGCAGTACGACCCCCGCGTGTGGGGCGCCAAGGCCGAGGAGGCCATGGCCGCCCGCGTGGTCCAGGCCTGCACCGAGCTGAACTCGGCCGGCAAGAGCATCGGCTGACCCCGCCGTCCGCCGCGCCGGCCCGCACCCTCGCGTGAGGGTGCGGGCCGGCGTCGTTTCAGCCCTCCCGCTCCTCCTGGGCCTGGAGGAACTCGAAGACCTCACGCTCGTCCACACCGGGGAAGGTCTGCGTGGGCATGGCCGCCAGCAGATGCGCGTGCATGCGGGCCGCGGGCCACACGTGCCCGCCCCACGCGGCCTCGAGCTCGGGGTCGGGGCGGCGGCAGCAGCGCGGATCGGGGCACGTGGAGGTGACCCGGTGGCGGGTGTCCGCGCCGCGGAAGTACCGGGCATGCTCGAACGGGGTGCCCACGGAGAGGGCGAACAGCCCGTCGGGGCCGTTCTCGATCATCGAGGTGCACCAGAACGTCCCGTTGGGCGAGTCCGTGTACTGCGTGTGGGCGCGGAACCGGTCGTTGCGGGAGAAGGCCTGCCGTGCGCCCCACTTCCGGCACGCCTGCTGGCCCTCGATCGCACCGGTGTGGTCGGCGGGGAACACGATCCCGTCGTTCTCGTAGGCCTTGTGGATCACCCCGGTCTCGTGGACCTTCTGGAAGTGGCAGCGGATGCCCAGGTCCACGGTGGCCAGGTTGGTGAACCGGTGCGCGGCGGCCTCGTAGGAGACGCCGAACGCGTCCTTCAGGTCGTCCACGGACAGGTCCCGGCGCTTCTGGGCGGCCCGCAGCAGCGACGACGCCGCCCGCTGCGGCATGAGCAGCGCGCCCGCCAGGTAGTTCACCGCCACACGCTGGGCGAGGAAGTCCTCGTAGTCCCGCGGCTCGCCGTGGCCCAGGACGGCGGCGGCGAGGGCCTGGAGCACCACGGTGCGGCGGTCATGGTCTGAGGAGCGGGAGCCGCTGATGTGGATGCGCCCGTGCTTGAGGTCCGTGACGGAGCGCGTGGAGTGCGGCAGGTCCGGGACGAAGCGCAGGGTGAAGCCGAGGTGCTCGGCCAGCTCCGAGACCGCGTGCAGGCCCAGCGGCCCGCCCGTGTGGCCGATCGCGTCGAGCAGCCGATGCGCCTCAGCCTCGAGGTCGGGGTAGTGGTTGTCCACCGCGCGCATCCGGGCGCGCAGCTGGGCGTTGGCGCGGCGCGCCTCCTCGGGGGTGGCGGCCTGCTCCTCCAGGCGACGGCGCAGCTCGGCCTCCAGCCCCGCGATCACCTCGAGGACCTCGGTGGGGGTGCGGGGCCCGATGCGCAGCGGCGGCAGGCCGAGGGAGGCGTAGTGCTCCGAGCGCGCGAACCGTTCGACCTCGATCTCCAGTTCGGCCCGCCGGGTGGGGGCCCGGCCGGTGAGCAGGTCCTCGACCGGCACGCCCAGGACCTCGGCGATCCGCTGGACCAGCGAGAGCCGCGGCTCGCGGCGGGCGTTCTCCACGAGGGACAGGTGCGAGCCGCTCACTCCCGTGCGCTCCGCGAGCTGGTCCAGGGTGAGGCCGGCCTGCTTGCGCAGGTGCCGAACGCGGCGGCCCAGCGCGACGGCGTCCACGGTCGCGCTGTCCTCGGGAAGCGGGCGGGTCATCATGCGCGGAACTGTAGACGGAACCGGGGAGGAGATCACGTGTTTCGGAAAGAAAGTCACATTCTTGACAAGCGGGGGGCCGTTGCCGTGATCCAGGCCACATGGGGGCGCAAGGACTGTCACGTTCTGACCCAGTGGCAGGAACGGCCGGAGTTTCCACCGATTTTGTGCTCCAGAGGGCCTTGCCTGGGGCCAAGGTGGATGTCAACGGCAGCGACGGACACGTCGCACCGAACCCTTCACCGAACCGGACCGATCCTCAGGAGGACGTCATGACCACCCAGCCCCACCACTCCACTCCCGCCTCCGCCGAACAGCTCCAGCACGACTGGGACAACAACCCCCGCTGGGCCGGCGTCGAGCGCAGCTTCACCGCCGAGGACGTCGTCCGTCTCCGCGGCCGCGTCCAGGAGGAGCACACGCTGGCCCGCCGCGGTGCCGAGAAGCTGTGGACCCAGCTGAAGGACGAGAACGCCCGCGGTGAGTTCACCAACGCCCTCGGCGCCCTCACCGGCAACCAGGCCGTCCAGCAGGTCAAGGCCGGGCTGCGCGCCATCTACCTCTCCGGCTGGCAGGTCGCCGCGGACGCCAACCTCTCCGGCCACACGTACCCGGACCAGTCCCTGTACCCGGCCAACTCCGTGCCGCAGGTGGTGCGCCGCATCAACAACGCCCTGCTGCGCGCGGACCAGATCGAGCACGCCGAGGGCGTCAGCACCGTCGAGGACTGGCTCGTGCCGATCGTGGCCGACGCCGAGGCCGGCTTCGGCGGCCCGCTCAACGCCTACGAGCTCATGAAGTCGATGATCACCGCCGGCGCCTCCGGTGTGCACTGGGAGGACCAGCTGGCCTCCGAGAAGAAGTGCGGCCACCTCGGCGGCAAGGTGCTCATCCCCACCGGCCAGCACATCCGCACGCTCAACGCCGCCCGCCTGGCCGCCGACGTCGCCGACGTGCCCAGCGTGATCATCGCCCGCACCGACGCCGAGGCGGCCACCCTGATCACCTCGGACGTGGACGAGCGCGACGCCGAGTTCATCACCGGTGAGCGCACCGCGGAGGGCTTCTACAAGGTCCGCAACGGCGTCGAGCCCTGCATCGCCCGTGCCAAGGCCTACGCCCCCCACGCGGACCTGATCTGGATGGAGACCGGCACGCCGGACCTCGAGCTGGCCCGGAAGTTCGCCGAGGCCGTCAAGGCCGAGTTCCCGGACCAGATGCTGGCCTACAACTGCTCGCCGTCCTTCAACTGGAAGAAGAACCTCGACGACGACACCATCGCCAAGTTCCAGCGCGAGCTGGGCGCCATGGGCTACACCTTCCAGTTCATCACGCTGGCCGGCTTCCACGCCCTGAACCACTCGATGTTCGACCTGGCCAAGGGATACAACGAGCGCCAGATGTCCGCGTACGTCGAGCTGCAGGAGCGCGAGTTCGCCGACGAGGCCCGCGGCTACACCGCGACCAAGCACCAGCGCGAGGTCGGCACCGGCTACTTCGACGCCGTGTCCACCGCCATCAACCCGGACAGCTCCACGGTGGCCCTGGCGGGCTCCACGGAGTCCGGCCAGTTCCACTGATCCGCTCAGCCGAGACCGCGAGGAGGCAGTCCCATGAGCCCGCAGACCACGACCCCCACCCTGCACGAGATCCATGCCGACGACGTTCGGGAGCACACGCCCCTGCCGCATGACGTGAGCACCCAGGCCATCCCCGTCGTCATCCCCGAGGGCGCCGCCCCCGTGGTGACCGTCCACGGGCCGGTCGACGGGCGGCAGGCCGAGATCCTCACGGACGAGGCGCTGGCGTTCCTCGGCCGCCTGCACCGGCTGGCCGAGGACCGCCGCCGGCGGCTGCTCGAGGAGCGGGAGTACACCCGGCGCCGCATCACCGACGGCTGGAACCCGCACTACCTGCGGTCCACCCGCCGGGTCCGCGAGGACGACTCCTGGCGTGTGGCGCCGCTGGCCCCCGGCCTGCAGGACCGCCGCGTGGAGATCACCGGCCCCGTGGATCGGAAGATGACGATCAACGCCCTCAACTCGGGCGCCTCGGGCTGGCTCGCCGACTTCGAGGACTCCTCGACGCCGTCCTGGGACCGGATGCTGGACGGGCAGGTCAACCTGTTCGACGCGATCCGCGACCGGATCGACTTCACCTCCCCCGAGGGCAAGGAGTACCGGCTGCGCGAGCGCGAGCTCACGGACCGGCCGACCATCATCGTCCGCCCGCGCGGCTGGCACCTCCTCGAGGACCACATCCGTGTGGACGGCGAGCCGATGGCCGGCGCCCTCGTGGACTTCGGCCTGTACTTCTTCCACAACGCCGACGAGCTGATCCGCCGCGGCCACGGCCCGTACTTCTACCTGCCCAAGCTCGAGTCCCATCTCGAGGCGCGGCTGTGGAACTGCGTGTTCGTGGCGGCGCAGGACGAGCTGGGCATCCCCCAGGGCACCATCCGGGCCACCGTGCTGATCGAGACGATCACCGCGGCGTTCCAGATGGAGGAGATCCTGTACCAGCTGCGCAACCACGCCGCGGGCCTCAACGCCGGCCGCTGGGACTACATCTTCTCCATCATCAAGAACTTCCGGGACCGCGGGGCCGAGTTCGTCCTCCCGGACCGCTCGGAGGTGACCATGACCCAGCCGATGATGCGGGCCTACACGGAGCAGCTGGTCCGGGCCTGCCACCGGCGCGGCGCCTCGGCGATCGGCGGCATGTCTGCCGTGATCCCGGACCGCCGGAACGAGGAGGCCAACGCCGCCGCGCTGGAGAAGGTGCGCGCGGACAAGGCCCGCGAGGCCGGCGACGGCTTCGACGGCTCGTGGGTGGCGCACCCGGACCTCGTGCCGGTCGCCCGGGAGGAGTTCGACGCCGTGCTCGGCGAGGCCCCGAACCAGATCCGCACCCGCCGCCGCGAGGACGTGGTGCCGGACGAGGCCGCCCTGCTCGACGTCGCCGCGACCACGGGCTCGGTGACCGAGGCCGGCGTGCGGATGAACATCGAGGTCGGGATCCGCTACATCGAGTCCTGGCTGCGGGGGAACGGCGCCGCCGCGATCCACGGACTCATGGAGGACGCCGCCACGGCGGAGATCTCCCGGTCCCAGATCTGGCAGTGGGCACACAACGGCACCGGTGTGCAGCTGACCGAGGGCGGCGTGCGGACCGCCAACCGCGGCTGGATGGAGCAGCTGATCCGCGAGGAGCACGCTCGGATCCTCGCCGGCCCGCTGCCCGAGGGCCACCGGTTCGAGGACGCGGTGCGCGTGTTCTGCGAGTCGGCCCTGCCGCCGGAGTACCCGGCGTTCCTCACCCTGGGCGCGTACCGCCGGCACTTCGCCGGTCAGGACGACGCCGCGGCGAAGGCCTGATCCGCCGGGCCCCACGACGACGGCCGGTCACCTCACGAGGTGACCGGCCGTCGTCGTGCCGGGTGTCAGTCCCCGGACGTGGAGGGGGACGGGGAGGCCGAAGCCGACTTCGTCGGTGACGGGCTGGCCGACGCCGAGGCGGACGCCTCCGCGGCCCGCTGGGATTCGGCGGCCTCCCGCGCGGCGCCCTGGAACGGCCGCGGCGGCTGGCCGGGGGCCACGGGGCCGGGGGCGCCCTCGGGGCGGTCGATCGTGGACTGGTTGTTCAGCAGCTCGTCGGGCACGCGGCCGGTGGGGATCTCCCGGGCCTGGGCCAGGGTCTCCTCGTCCATCTGCGCGTTCAGGAAGAACGGCGAGCTGAGCTTGATGACCTCCTGGAAGTCCCCGGCGTCCTTCAGCACGGTGTCCGCGAGGTGGTCGCGGGTCTCGGTGACGAGGGTGGTGCTCTGCGCGACCGGCGAGTTCTTCACCTGGGTGAGGCCGCCGTTGGCGTCGCCGAAGCCCTCCATGGAGCCCATGGTCACGGAGACCATCTCGCTGCCGTCCTCGGAGCAGGCCCACGCGGTGCGCTGGGGCAGCAGGGGGGCGCCGTCCTGGCCGCCGACCATGCCGGGGCGCAGCAGGGCGAGCAGCCCCTTGCCGGTCTTCGGGTCGAACGTGTACTCGTCCGCCACGGCGGCGGGCTCCTCCTGGCACCACTCCAGGCGGGAGCCGTCGAGGTTGTGCTGGTAGTGGACCTGCGCCAGGGGCATGCCGGGGCTGTACTCGAAGTAGCCGTTGTAGACGCAGGTGAGGAACTCGTGGGTCTCGTCCTGCGAGGCGAACAGCTGCACGATCTCGATGTTCGAGCTGTCCGGGATGTGCGTGGCGACGGCGTCCAGGGTGCGCTGGTCCAGGACGTCGCGCGTGCAGTCCATCACGGAGACGGTGTCGTTGCGGACCGCGGCCGTGTTCTTCCAGGCCTCGGTGGCGGCGCCGTCCTTGATGCCCGGGCCGACGGTCTCGAACGCCTGACGCGGCTCGGCGCGCGGGGTGCCCTCGGCGGACTCCGACGCGAGGGCCTCACGGACGCGGGACGCCGCGGCGGACGCGGGGTCGGTGGGGCTCTCCGTGGCCGAGCCGGCCGCGGCCGAGGCCGCCGATCCGCTGGGCGCCGCGGCGGTCGACGAGGCGGGCTCACCGGACTGGCCGGCCGAGCCGCAGCCGGCCAGGGCGAGGGCGAGGGCGGCGACGCCGACGGCCAGCGGGGCACGGCGGCGGGCGGGCGCGGGGTGGGTCATGGAGGCTCCTTCGACGGCATCGGCGGCCCGGCCCCGGGAGCGTGGGGCTGCGGACGGACGCTGCGCCTACGGTACCGGACCGTCCTGGACGCGGGGACGGCGATCCGTCCGGCGTCCGGCGCCGTCGATAGACTCGGCCGCGACCGCATCGTCCGCGAGGAGAAGAGGCATCCCATGTCCGAGTCCCTGATCGGCAAGAACCTGATGGAGCCGCCGGCCACGCGCCTGCCGGAGGAGCCGGAGGTGCTGGCCCGGCTCGAGGCAGGTGACCTGCCCGAGGACATCGTGCCGGTGGCGCCCGAGTCCTCCCTGGTGTGGGCGCTCATGGCGGAGGACGCGTGGGCCGAGGGCCGGACCGTGGACTCCTATGCGTACGCCCGCGTCGGCTACCACCGGGGTCTGGACGCGCTGCGCCGGGCGGGGTGGCGCGGCGCCGGCCCGGTGCCGTACGCCCACGAGCCCAACCGCGGCTTCCTGCGCGCCCTGTACGCGCTGGGCCGCGCGGCCGCCGGGATCGGGGAGTCCGAGGAGGTCGAGCGCATCCGCACCTTCCTGCGGGACTCGGACCCCACGGCCGCAGAGCAGATCGAGGCCGACCAGGGCCGCGCCCGGGGCTGAGCGGAGCCGTGGCCAAGCTCTACTTCCGCTACGGGGCCATGAACTCCGGCAAGTCCACGGGCCTGCTGCAGGCCGCCTTCAACTACGAGGAGCGCGGTCAGCGGGTGCTGCTGGCCAAGCCGGAGGTGGACGTGAAGGGGGAGGGCGACGTCGTCTCCCGCCTCGGTGTGACCCGCGCCGTGGACTTCCTCGTCCCGGCGGGAGCGGACGTGCGGGAGCTGTTCCGCCGGCACGCCACCGGTGACGACCCGGACGCCCTCGTGGGGCACGTGGAGGCCCCGCCCGTGGCGTGCCTGCTCGTGGACGAGGCGCAGTTCCTCGAGCCGGCGCAGGTGGACGACCTGCTGCGCATCGCCGTGCTCGACGGCGTCCCCGTGATCGCCTACGGGCTGCGCACCGACTTCCGCACCCGCTCCTTCCCGGGCTCCGCACGGCTGCTGGAGCTGGCGCACTCCCTCGAGGAGCTGAAGACCATCTGCCGGTGCGGCCGGAAGGCGGTGTTCAACACGCGCAAGGTCGTGGACCCGGCCACGGGCGCCGAGCACTTCGTGTTCGAGGGGGACCAGGTGGCGATCGACGGTGTCCAGGTGACCTACGAGTCCCTGTGCGGCACGTGCTACCTGGCGGAGTCCGGCGGTGCCCTGGGCTGAGGCGGCCATTGCCAGGCAACTGCCAGGCTGCGTGACGGCTGCGCCCATGCTCGGTTCGTACGGTGGAACCACTTCATCGAGGTGCGAGTGATGAAGGTGCGAGTGATGACAGGCGAAGGGCCCCGGTGATCCCGGGGCCCTTCGTCTGTCCTGCCACGTCCGGCATCGGCCGATCGGGTCAGAGCGAGACGAGCAGGAGCGTGCCGCCGAAGACGAGCCCCGACGCGAGCAGCACGACCGTGGTGTACCCCAGGATGTCGCGCATCTTCAGCCCGGCGATCGCCAGAAGGGGGATTGCCCAGAACGGCTGGATCATGTTGGTCCACTGGTCGCCGTAGGAGACGGCCATGATGGTGATGGCCGGGTCCACGCCGAGCGCGTCGCCGGCCTGGAGCATGATCGGGCCCTGCACGGCGAACTGTCCGCCGCCGGAGGGGACGAAGAAGTTCACGAGGCCCGCGGCCAGAAATGCCAGCAGGCCGAACGTCACCGGGTTCGAGATCGCCACGAAGGCGTCCGAGAGCACCGCCACCAGGCCGGTGGTCGTCATCATGCCGAGGATGCCCGCGTAGAGGGGGAACTGCAGCAGGATCTCGCCCACGTTGGACGCGGCCGACTGGGTGAGGCCGATCAGCTCGTGCGGGCTGCGCACCAGCAGCAGGATCAGCGCGAGGAAGGACCAGTTGACGATGTCCAGGGTGAGGGTGCCGCCGCCGACGAAGTGCATCACCAGATAGACCACGAGCATGGCGCCCACGAGGAGCGTGGGGACACGGGAGGCGTCGAGGCGGTCCGCCGGCGTCTCGATCTCCGGTGCGGGCACGGCGTCCTGGTCCCGCGCGTCGATCTCCAGCTCCACGATCCGGTCCCCGGCGCGCGGGGCGACGAGGAACAGGGCCAGGGCCACGACGAGCACGGTCACCACGGCGGCGGTGATGTTCCACCAGGAGAAGGTGGTCTCCGAGACCGGGACCGTCCGGCCGTCCAGGCTCTCCGTGAGGAACGAACCGGGGGTGGCGGCCGTCAGCGGGCCGGAGCCCGAGTACCCCATGTGCCACACCACGAACCCGGAGAACCCGGCGGCCACCAGCATCGGGAAGTGCAGGACCAGCCCGCGCTCACGGGCCTGCGCCGCGACCTCCTTGGCCAGCAGCGCACCGACCACCAGGCCCAGGCCCCACGTGATGAGGGAGGCCGCCGCCGCCACCACGAACACGAAGATGTAGGCGGCCAGGGGCGTGCGGGGAATGCTGGCGAGCCTGGCGAGCAGACGGCGCACCGGGCCGGTGTTCGCCAGGATGTGTCCGAGCATGAGCACGAGCGCCATCTGCGTGATGAACGCCAGCAGTCCGGACAGACCGTCACCCCAGCCCACGACGACGTCGGCCGGCCCGGCCGGAGTGAGCAGCAGGACTTCCTCTGTTGTGAGGCGGGCCTCGGCGCTGGAGATGGCCTAGGGCGTGTCTGAGAATGGCTCCAGGGACCCGCTGAGATCCGGGGAGCCATGTCCCGGTTGCACGTCGCCTCCGACGCCCGATCGGAGCTGATCGCCCCGCTGCTCCAGACCGCACGGGCCGGCAGGGTCGACCCTTCTCGAATGTCCACACGATGGTCGAAGCGATCATCTGCCGGTGCAGGTGCGGGACTCCGTGGCGGGATCTGCCTGAGGTCAACGGGCCCTGGCAGACCGCGTGGAGTCGGCATCGACGCAGGGTGTGGGCACTGGTCTGTCCGGAGGCTGACTCGAGGACTCTTGTTCGTACCCTGTCTGTCATGGCCACCCCTCTCCTGGAGCTCGCCGCGAGTCGAGGCGTCTGCTTCCCGCTGCGGGCCCGCCGGCTGACCCTCACCCCGTTCCGGGGTCTCGATGCGCCCGCCGTATGGGGCTTCTGCCGTCTCGAGCAGGTGTGGACGTGGACCTCCGGCCGCCCGGAGAGTGAGGACGCGCTGCGAGAGTCCTATCTCGCGGCGGGGGACCGCCTCACCGTGCGGGCCGGAGACGTCATTGTCGGTGTCGGGAAGGTCGCGGTGCAGGACGCGTGGAGTCAGGGCGGCCCGCGGGAGGAAGCCCGGGACGCCCAGGCCGAGCTCGGCTGGACGATCGATCCGCGCCAGGCGGGGCAGGGCTATGGCACGGAGCTTGCTCGAGCCCTGCTGGGCTTCGCGTTCGACGATCTGGGTGTGCGACGCGTGGAGGCTCATGCCTTCGCGGACAACGCCCCGAGCCTGCGCATCATGGAGAAGGTGGGGATGCGTCACGAGGGCACGTTCAAGGAGGAGTCTCTGCATCTCACGCGCGGCTGGGTGGATGGCGCCACCTACGCGATGCTCGCCTCGGAGTTCCATTCGCCCCTTACGCAGGAGTGATCCCGCCGGCCGGGACCGCATGATCTGCCGCTCCGCCTCCGGGGGCCGTGTGTCAGCATGGGGCTGTGAGCAGGGTGGGGAATGAGTGTGAGTGGCGGTGGCGCATCGGTGTGGCGTCTGCCCTGGTGGGCTCGGCCGGTGTGTTCGCGGGACTGCGGCAGGACCTGGGACTGGGCTGGGGTCTGACGCTGGTGGCCTTCACGGCCCTCGGAGCGATGCTCACCCTGCGAGGGGTGCATCACCGGGTCGAGGCGGAGCAGGCTCGCCGCAACGTGTTCTACGCCGGGGCCGGCTCCACCGCGTGGGTGATGCTGCTGATGGGGGCCGCGCCCGTTCCGGGGCTGGTGCTGAACGCGATCGACGACGCCGGCGTCCGGGCGGTCGGGGCCGGTCTGCTCGGCGCGGTGCTCACTGCCGCCGCCCACGGCATCCTCGCGGCGACGACGACGCTCGAGGAGCAGCCCCGGCCCGAGCCGGTCCCTCTGGACCGGCGCAGGCGCTGACGTCGGGGTCATGGCCCCCCGCTCCTGAACACTGTTCAATGAACACTGTTAGAGTCCCTCGGGTCAGACCCGCCCGGGGCCGAGCCCCGCCCACCGGAGAGGCCATCATGACCGCCACCCAGGACGCCCCCGCCGTCGACCCCCGCCCCGCCGCCCTCGACCCCGAGGCCCTCGTGGACCGCGTCGAGGCGGGCCACCGCCTCACCGCTGAAGAGGCCGTCGCTGTGCTGGACGCCCCGGACGCGGACACGTTCCGCATCGTCGCGGCGGCCTCGCGCCTGCGCGAGAAGCACTTCGGCCGCACGGTCAAGGTCAACTACCTGGTCAGCCTCAAGACCGGCCTCTGCCCGGAGAACTGCACCTACTGCTCCCAGCGTCTCGGCACCGAGGCCGAGATCCTGCGCTACACGTGGCTCAAGCCGGAGGAGGCCGTCCGCCAGGCGGGCCTGGGCATCGCCGGCGGCGCCTCGCGCGTGTGCATGGTGGCCTCCGGCACCGGTCCCACGGACCGCGACGTCGACCGCGTGGCCGGCATGGTCGGCGACCTCAAGGCCCAGCACCCGGACGTCGAGGTGTGCGCGTGCCTCGGCTTCCTCAAGGACGGTCAGGCCGAGAAGCTCAAGGACGCCGGCGTCGACGCCTACAACCACAACCTCAACACGGCCGAGTCCCACTACGAGTCCATCTGCACCTCCCACACCTACGAGCAGCGCGTGGACACCGTGCAGCGGGCCGGCGCCGCCGGCCTGTCCTCCTGCAGCGGCCTGATCGCGGGCATGGGGGAGACGCACGAGCAGCTCGTCGAGGCCGTCCTCGCGCTCCGCGACCTGGACTCCGACTCCATCCCCGTCAACTTCCTCATGCCCTTCGACGGCACCCCGCTGCAGGGCCACCAGCAGCTCACCCCGCTCGAGTGCCTCCGGATCCTCGCCATGGTCCGCCTGGCCTGCCCGGACAAGGAGCTGCGCATCGCCGGCGGCCGCGAGATGCACCTGCGTTCCCTGCAGCCGGTCGGCCTGCAGGTGGCCAACTCGATCTTCCTCGGCGACTACCTCACCTCCGAGGGCCAGGACGCCGAGGCGGATCTGCAGATGATCGCCGACGCCGGCTTCACCGTGCTCGGCGCCGAGGAGCGTGCGCGGCGGGCCACGGCCGACGACGGCGCCCCGGCCGGCGGCTGCTGCGCCGGCACGGACGGCGCCGGCTCGTGCGGCTCCGGTGCGGCCGTCGCCTCGGAGGCCGGGGCCGCGGAGGACGCCCGACCCGACACGGGCGCCGAGGGCACCGTGAAGCCCGAGCTGCGCCGCCGGGGCGCGGGCACGGCCGAGCCCGCCAACGCCTGAACGCGCCGTGACCGCCCCCGCTGAAGCCGGCCTCCTCGACCGCGACGCCGCCCACCTCTGGCACCCCTACGGGGCCGCCGGCGCCCGCCAGCTCTACGCCGTGCGCGGTGCCCGGGGCGTCCACCTCGACCTCGAGGGGCCGGGCGGGGAGCGTCACCGCGCCATCGACGCGATGGCGTCCTGGTGGTCCGTGGTGCACGGGCACGGGCACCCCGCGCTCGTCGAGGCCCTGACCCGGCAGGCCGCGGCCTTCCCGCACGTCATGTTCGGCGGGCTCACGCACGCGCCCGCCGTCGACCTGGCGGAACGGCTCGTCGCGCACACCCCCGCCGCGCTCGAGCACGTGTTCCTCGCCGACTCCGGCTCGGTCTCGGTGGAGGTCGCGCTCAAGCTCGCCCTCCAGTACCAGGCGACGCGCGGCCGGCCCAGCCGCCGCCGATTCCTCACGGTCCGCGGCGGCTACCACGGGGACACCGCCGCGCCCATGGGCGTGTGCGATCCCGTGGACGGCATGCACGCGGCCTTCACCTCGCTCGTGGCTCGGCATCTGTTCCTGCCCCGCCCGCCGGCGGCACGCTGGGTGCCCGAGGGCTTCGCCGCGGCACCCACGGCACCCGACGCCGCTCCGGCCGGCCACTGGGAGGCCGACGACGCCGCCCTCGCCGCGTGGGAGGACGAGGCCCGCGCCTTCACCGCCGCGCATGCGGACGAGATCGCCGGCGTGATCCTTGAACCCGTGCTCCAGGGGGCGGGGGGCATGCGCGTCTACGACCCGCGCTGCCTCACCGTGCTGCGCGAGCTGTGCGACGAGCACGGGCTCCTGCTCATCGCCGACGAGATCGCCACTGGCTTCGGCCGCACCGGCCGCTGGCTCGCGTGCGAAGGGGCCGGCGTCGCCCCGGACGTGCTGTGCCTCGGCAAGGCGCTCACCGGCGGCACCATGACGGGCGCGGCCATGCTGTGCACCGCCGAGGTCGCCGAGACGGTCTCCCGGCGGGAACGGGGCATGCCCGGGGCTCTCCTGCACGGGCCCACGTTCATGGGCAACCCGCTGATGTGCGCGGTCGCCTCCGCGTCCCTCGACCTGCTCACCGACCCGCGCGACGGCTGGGCCGCCCAGGTGCCCCGCGTCGAGGCCGGGCTGCGCGCCGGGCTGGCGGCGGCCGCCGACCTGCCCGCGGTCACCGACGTACGGGTCCTGGGTGCGGTCGGCGTCGTGGAGCTGGACCGGACCGTGGACGTCGAGCCCGTCACTCGGGCCGCCGTCGCCCGCGGTGCGTGGGTGCGCCCCTTCCGGCGGCTGGTGTACGTGATGCCGCCCTACGTGAGCACCGACGACGACGTCGCCACGATCTGCGCGGCCGTCACCGGGGCCGTCGAGGAGGTCTGCGCATGAGCACCGCCGAGGCCGGCGCGGCCACGAGCACGCCCGCCGACCCCTGGTCCTCGTGGCTGGGCTCCCGGGCCGCCGTCCGCGCGCGCCGCGGCCTGGAGCGCCGCGCCGAACCGCCGGAGCCGGGCGCGCCGTCGTCGGACGTCGTGGACCTGGCCGCCAACGACTACCTGGGCCTGGCCGCCCACCCGGACGTGCGGGCCGCCGCCGCGCGCGTCGCCACCGAGGGACCGGTCGGGGCGCGGGCCTCCCGCGTCGTCACGGGGACGCATCCCGCGCACGCCGACCTCGAGTCCGCCGCCGCCGCGCTGGCCGGCGCGGATGCCGCCCTCGCCTTCTCCTCCGGCTACACCGCGAACCTCGGCGTCCTCGGCGCCCTGGCCGGGCCGGGCACTGCCTTCCTCCTGGACGAGCACGCCCACGCGAGCCTGCGCGACGGCACCGCCCTCGCCGCCACCGCCCGCTCAGGGGCGTTCGCCCCCCTGCCGGGCGCGTCGGTCACCACGGTGGAGCACAACAGCGTGCCCGCCTTCCGGGCCGCCCTCGGCCGGCTGCGCGCCGAAGGGCGGGCGCGACGGATCGTGCTGGTGGTCGAGTCCCTGTACTCCGTGCTGGGGGACGAGGCCGACCTGCCTGCCCTGGCCGCCCTGGCCGCCGAACACGGCGCCCTGCTCGTGGTGGACGAGGCCCACTCGCTCGGCGTGGTCCCCGGCGGCAGCCGCACGGGCGCCCTGGGACTGTGGGCGGGGCAGGCGCCCGTCGTGGTCACCGCCACCTGCTCGAAGGCCCTCGGCGGCCAGGGCGGTCTGGCCCTGTTCGGCGGGCCCGCCGCGCGGTCCTGGCGCGACCACGTGCTCAACACCGCCCGCACCTTCGTCTTCGACACGGCCCTGGCCCCCGTGCTCGCCGCCTCCGCGGCGGCCGCCTGCCGGATCGCCGCCACGGGGGAGCCCGCGGCACGGCTCGCGCGGGCCCGGGAGACGGCCGTGGACGTCTTCACCCGCCGGACCGAGCTGGCCGGGCACGTGGAGGTCGGGGCGGGCGCCGTCCACTCGATCCGCATGCCCGGACCGGAGCAGGCCGTCGCCGCGGCCGCGGAGCTGCGCGCGCACGGCGTCCTCGTGGGATGCTTCCGCCCGCCCAGCGTGCCCGACGGCATCGCCCGCCTCCGCGTGAGCGTGACCACCGCCGTCCCCGAGCCCCGGCTGCGGGCGGCGCTGGAGGCGGTGGCGAGCGTGGCCGCCCGGGCGTGGGGCGCGTCCACGGGCTGCCCGTTCGCCCACGGCGACCCGCGGCCGGAGGCCGTGCGCGGCGACCACCTGCGGATCTCCGATCCCGCCGACCTGCGGCGCGTGCTCACCGACCCCGGGACGTTCGCCTCGGACAACGCCCTCACGGCGGTCGTCCCGCTGAGCGGCCCGGCCCGCCGCATCCTCGCCGCCGCCCGCTTCCGGCTGCCGCCCGTGCTCGCCTCCGCCGGCGGGGAGGAGCACCGGGCGGTGCGTCGCGTCGTGGCGCCGTTCTTCTCCCCGGCGAAGGTGCGCGAAGCCCGCGGCCGGATCCTCGCGACCACCCGGACGGCCCTCACGGCCGCCCTCGCAGACACCGGCCGCGCAGGCGGGGCCGTGGACCTGGCGACCACCGTGGCGGCAGCGGTCCCGGCGCGCGTGATGTCCGCCCTGACCGGCGTGCCCAACCCGCCCGAGGCGCAGCTGCACCGCTGGAGCGCCGACTCCCTCGAACTGTTCTGGGGCTGGCCGGACGAGGACCGCCAGCTGCGGCTCGCCCGCTCCGCCGCCGACTTCCACCGGTGGCTGCGCGGGGCCGTCGTCGAGGCGCGCGGGGACGACGCACAGCCCGGCAACCTGTTCGCGGCGCTGCACGAGGCCGGCGTCGACGACGAGCGGATCGTCTCCCTCGGCTACTTCCTGGTGATCGCCGGGCAGGAGACCACCCGGCTGCTCATCTCCACCGCGCTCACCCGCGCCCTGGCCGACCCCGCCCGCTGGGCCGCGCTCGGCGCCGGGGCGGACGGGGGCGCCGGAGCCGATGCGGCGGAGGCGGCCGCGGCCGAGCTCGTGGCCGAGTGCCTCCGGACGAGCTCCTCGGTGCCCACCTGGCGGCGCCTCGCCACGGCGGACGTCCGCGTCGGCGAGCACGAGGTCCGCGCCGGCGACGAGCTCCTGCTGCACCTCAGCGGCGAACAGCACGACGACGCCCGGCTCGCCTTCGGCTTCGGCCTGCATCGCTGCCTCGGGGCCGGGCTCGCGGAGCTCGAGACCGCCCTCGTGGTCCGCGAGGTCGCCCGCCTGCTGCCGGACGCCCGGCTCACCGGGCCGCCGGCGACGTGGCTGCGCCTGCTCTCCTTCCAGGCGCCGCAGCACGTGCTCGTGACGCCCGGACCGTGGCACGGCGGCGAGGACATCCGAATCGAGCAGAGTGGAGTGGACACATGCGCATCGAGGTCGTGACCGGCACGGACACGGACGTCGGCAAGACGTGGGGCACCGCCGCGCTCGCGGCCCGTGCCCTGGTGGCCGGGCTCCGCGTGCACGTGGACAAGCCGGTGCAGACGGGCGTCGCACCGGGGGAGGCCGGCGACGTCGAGACCGTCCGGGACCTGGTGGCCGCGGCCGCCGCATCCGGCGCGCTCGACGCCGCCGCTCCGGCCCGCCTGACCGTGTCCGAGGGGGCGCGGGTCGGCCCCGCGATGGCCCCCGTGGACGCGGTCGCCCACGCGGGGGAGGGGACGCCCCCTCTGCCGCCTCTGGGTGAGCAGCTGGGCCGGTGGCGTGGCCTCGCCGCGGGCGTCGACCACCTGCTCATCGAGGGCGCCGGCGGGATCACCGTGGCGTGGACCGAGGCCGACGAGGGGCCTGTGGACGCCGTGCGCGCGCTGCGGGCGGCCGGGCTCGACGCGGGGTTGACGGTCGTGGCGCGCCCCGGGCTGGGCACGCAGAACCACGCGCGCCTCACGGTGGAGCACGCCGCCGCCCGTGGCGTGGCGCCGGAGCGGATCCTCGTCAGCGGCGTGGCCGCGGACCCAGACCCCGTCGAGCGGGCCAACCTCGTGTTCCTGGCCCGCCTGGCCGGCGCCCACGGGGCGGTGCTGGAGACGGTGCCGCGGGGCACCCCGCCGCGCGTCATGTCGGTGCGTTGACCGCCGTCGTCGGGAGCGTGCTCAGCGAACGGCGCGGATCCGCCGCACCACGCACACCACGATCACCGCGAGACCGGTGAGGGCGCTGACGGCCACGAGGGCGAGGCCGCCCACGAGGCCGACGTCCATCGCGGTGCTCTTGCCGAGCAGGTCCATGAGCACCGGGGTCGTGGCGCCGGAGTCCGGGTGGTCGCCGCCGTCGGGGAAGATGATCGCGGCCAGCGCGAAGGACCCCCAGGAGATGCCCAACAGCGTGTGCAGCAGGCGCCCCAGCCGGATGCCGCCCCGCTGCTCATCCTGCGGGTTCACGCGGGGCAGGAGGAACAGGCTCCCCACCATGAGCACGAGGGCGAGTTCGTGGGGCAGGGCGCCGAAGACCATGTAGATGACCGTCATCCAGCCGTTCGCGCCGAAGTTGGAGCGCAGGGCGAGCGCGATCAAGGGCAGCGCGAGGAGGGCCAGCGCCCACGGCAGCACGGCCCAGGGGCGCCACGTGCCCACGCTCGGGCCCTTGCGGGTGGGGGTCGGGGAGGCGAAGTCCGAGTGCTGGGTGCCGGGCGCTGCGGTGCTCATGGCGCCAGCGTAGCCAGGGGGTGGCATCCGTCACGCTGGTAGGATTCGGGGGTACGGCCTCCGTGCGCACCGCAAGGGGGCGTTTTCCATGTACGGGCCGGTCCGGGACGACCCGCGGCCCTGAGGAGAGATGCAGATGCCAGCGATCGCGATCGTCGGAGCCCAGTGGGGCGACGAGGGCAAGGGCAAGGCCACCGACCTGCTGGGCGGGCGAGTGGACTACGTCGTCAAGCCGAACGGCGGCAACAACGCCGGGCACACCGTCGTCGTCAACGGGGAGAAGTTCGAGCTCAAGCTGCTGCCCGCCGGCATCCTCTCGCCCAACGCGGTGCCGGTGATCGGCAACGGCGTGGTGGTGAACCTGGAGGCGCTGTTCGAGGAGATCGACGGGCTCGAGTCCCGCGGCCACTCGTGCGAGCACCTGAAGATCTCCGCCAACGCCCACCTCGTGGCGCCGTACCACCAGACCATGGACAAGGTGACCGAGCGGTTCCTGGGCAAGCGCGCGATCGGCACCACCGGCCGCGGCATCGGCCCCACCTACATGGACAAGGTGGCCCGCCTGGGCATCCGCGTGCAGGACATCTTCGACGAGTCGATCCTGCGCCAGAAGATCGAGGGCGCCCTGCGGCAGAAGAACGAGCTGCTGGTGAAGCTCTACAACCGCCGCGCCGTGACCGTGGACGAGATCGCCGAGTACTTCCTGGGCTACGCGGACCGCCTGCGCCCCATGGTCGTGGACTCCGTGAACCTGCTCAACGACGCCCTGGACGAGGGCAAGGTGGTGCTCATGGAGGGCGGCCAGGCCACCTACCTGGACGTGGACCACGGCACCTACCCGTTCGTGACCTCGTCCAACCCGACCGCCGGCGGCGCGGCCGTGGGCGCGGGCATCGGCCCCACCCGCTTCTCCCGGACCATCGGCATCGTGAAGGCCTACACCACGCGCGTCGGCGCCGGCCCGTTCCCCACGGAGCTCTTCGACGAGATGGGCGAGCAGCTGCGCACCACCGGCGGCGAGTTCGGCGTGAACACCGGCCGCCCGCGGCGCACCGGCTGGTACGACGCCGTCATGGCGCACTACGCCGCGCGGATCAACGGCTTCACGGACTACTTCCTCACCAAGCTGGACGTGCTCACCGGCATCGAGAAGATCCCGGTGTGCGTGGCCTACGAGGTGGACGGCGTGCGCCACGACCGCATGCCCATGACTCAGACCGAGTTCCATCACGCGAAGCCGGTCTACGAGCTCTTCGACGGGTGGACCGAGGACATCTCGGGCGCCCGCGCGTTCACGGACCTGCCGCTGAACGCCCAGCGCTACGTAGAGGCCCTCGAGAAGCTCTCCGGGTGCCGGATCTCCGCGATCGGTGTGGGCCCGGGCCGCGACCAGGTGGTCCAGGTCCGGGACCTCATCCAGGACTGACCCGGCCCACCGCCCCTCCCCCGCCTGCACTTTCGAACGTGAAAGAGGGCGAATGGGCGCTTTCGAACGTGAGATAGGGCCTATCTCACGTTCGAAAGCGCCCGGGGGTTCGCCGGGTCAGTCGGCCAGGCGGCCCGTGGTCGGGAAGCGCTCCCACACGCGGTGCGCGGGCAGCAGATCCGTCAGCCGGCTGACGGCGGAGGCGCCGTCCGCCGCGGACTCGACGCCCTTGCCGGACACCTGGGCGGCAGCGAGGACGGCCTCCGCCGGCTCGAGGGCGAGGATCGCCTTCGAGTGGCGCCACATCTCCTGCAGCACCTTGACGACGCGCGGGTCCACCGCCTCGGAGTCGGCGGCGCCGGCCTTCTGGTCCAGGCTGGGGGCGGCGTCTGCGGCGGGGGCCGCCGGCGAGGCCACGACCACGGCATCCAGCTCGATGGACGCGGCGGTCAGGTAGGTCCGCTGGGCCACGATCTCCCCGGCCACGGGGCCGCCCTTCGGTGCGATGACCAGCGGGACCATGCCCGCACCGTGGATGCCCTGCACGAGGGCGTCCAGCTCCTTCTCGTCCACGGACTCGCCCACCACGACGCCGACCTGACGGCCGTCGAGCGGCCACGCCCCGCCGATCTGGGACAGCACGGGGGAGGGCTGCACGTCGGCCGGGGTCTCGGTCGGCGCGGGGACGGGGATGCCCAGGCCGTCCGCGACCTGCTGGGCCAGTCGCGTGTCGATCGCGGCGAGGTGGGCCAGCTGGCGCTCGCGGATGGTCTGCTCGTAGCACTTGCCCAGCTCGAACGTGTACGCCTGCGCCACGTGCTCGCGCTCCACCTCGGAGAGGGAGAGGAAGAACAGGCGCGCCTGCGAGAAGTGGTCGTCGAAGGAGGCGGCGTGCGCGCGCTCCTTCACCGACGCCGGCAGCGGCTCCGGGTGCTCGATGAACGCGTGGTCGTCCGCGGGGGTCTCGTACGGCAGGCCGCCGTCGAGCGAGTTGGGCCGGTACGGCGCCACGCCGCGATGCACGGCGCTCTGGTGGAAGCCGTCACGCAGCATGTCGTTGACCGGGGCGTGCGGGCGGTTGATCGGCAGCTGGTTCCAGTTCGGCCCGCCGAGGCGGGTGAGCTGCGTGTCCAGGTAGGAGAAGAGGCGGCCCTGCAGGAGCGGGTCGTTGGTGACGTCGATGCCGGGCACGAGGTTGGCCGGGTTGAAGGCCACCTGCTCCGTCTCCGCGAAGTAGTTGGACGGGTTGGCGTTCAGCGTCATGCGGCCGAGGGGCTGCACGGGGGCGAGCTCCTCCGGGACCAGCTTCGTGGGGTCGAGCAGGTCGATGCCCTCGAACATCTGCTCCTCGTTGTCCTCGAACACCTGCACGCCGAGCTCCCACTCGGGGAAGGCGCCGGCCTCGATCGCGTCGGCGAGGTCACGCCGGTGGAAGTCCGGGTCCATGCCGTTGGTGAGCAGCGCCTCCTCCCAGGTCACGGAGTGCACGCCGAGCATCGGCTTCCAGTGGAACTTGACCAGCACGGTGGAGCCGTCCGCCGCGATCAGGCGGTAGGTGTGGACGCCGAAGCCCTCCATCATGCGGTAGGAGCGCGGGATGCCGCGGTCGGACATGTTCCACAGGGTGTGGTGCTGGGCCTCGGTGTGCAGGGACACGAAGTCCCAGAACGTGTCGTGCGCGGACTGCGCCTGCGGGATCTCGCGGTCCGGGTGCGGCTTCACCGAGTGCACCACGTCCGGGAACTTGATGGCGTCCTGCACGAAGAACACGGGGATGTTGTTGCCCACCAGGTCCCACGTGCCCTCGTCCGTGTAGAACTTGGTGGCGAAGCCGCGGGTGTCGCGGGCCAGGTCCATGGAGCCGCGGGAGCCGGCCACGGTGGAGAAGCGGACGAACACCTCCGTCTCCTTGTCCTTGGCGAAGAGTCCGGCCCGGCTGATCTTCGCGGCGGTGCCGTAGCCGCGGAACACGCCGTGGGCGCCGGCGCCGCGGGCGTGGACCACGCGCTCGGGGATGCGCTCGTGGTCGAAGTGGCTGAGCTTCTCCCGCAGGTGGTGGTCCTGCAGCAGGGTGGGGCCGCGGCGGCCGGCCTTGAGCGAGTGGTCCGAGTCCTGCAGGCGCACACCGTGCGCGGTGGTCAGGTACGGGCAGCCCTGCGCGGCGGTCGCGGGGTCGGCGCCGGTGTCCTGGCCGGTGGGGGAGACCTGTGCCGGACCGCGCTGGTCCGGGGCCGGGACGGCCACGGGCTGGTCCGGGTGGGTGAGGGCGGTGTGCTCCTCGAGGTCGGGGGTGATCGGCCCCGGCGTGCCGGGGATGTCGGGCTGCTGGGTGGTCATCGCGTCTGCTCCTGTGGTGTCGACGTGCCGCGCGGTGCCGCGCGGATCGGGGGCGGACGACGACGGCGGCCGATGCGGGCCGACGTCGTGCCCGGTCCCCAGCGTGGCGGCTGGCCGCGGCGCTGACCAGGGATGACGGCCACCGGCAGGGGCCTGGCTACCCTGGGGGCATGAGGATCAGCGTCGGACAGTTCGGACCCGTGGGCGACGTCGAGGCGAACCTGGCCGTGATGGCCCGCCTCGCCGCCCGCGCCGCGGGCGAGGGGGCGGACCTCCTGGTGCTGCCCGAGGAGGCCATGCTCGGGGCCCGCGAGGTGGGGGAGGAGTTCCCCGACGCCGTCGCCGCGGCCTGGGAGCCGTTCGCCGCGGGCCTGGCGGCGCTGGCGCGTGAGCACGGGATCGCCGTCGTCGCGGGCGGCTACGAGCCGGGACCGGACCGGCGTCCCTACAACACGCTGCTGGCGGTGGGCGCGGACGGCGCCCGGCTGGGCGCGTACCGCAAGCTCCACCTCTACGACGCGTTCGCGCACCGCGAGTCGGACCGGATCACCCCCGGCGACGGCGGCGTCGCGGCGATCGAGCTCGGCGGGCTCCGCCTGGGCCTGCTCACCTGCTACGACCTGCGCTTCCCCGAGCTGTCCCGGCGTCTGGCGGTGGAGGGCGCGGACGTGCTCGTGATCCCCGCGGCGTGGTTCTCCGGCGAGCACAAGGTGGACCACTGGCGCACCCTGCTCAAGGCCCGCGCGGTGGAGAACACGGTGTGGGTGGCCGCGGCCGACACGTGCTCGGACGGCACCGTGGGCCACTCGATGATCGTGGACCCGCTGGCGCTGCCCGTCGCCGAGCTCGCCGACGAGCGGGAGGCCGTGGTGACCGCGGAGGTCACCCGCGAGCGGATCGACGAGGTCCGGGAGTTCCTCCCCTCGCTCGCCAACCGCCGCACCGACGTCCTCTGAGCCGCCCCCCGCCCGGCGGACGGGTCACCATTACCCCCTCGGGCTGGGAAAAGCCTAAAATCACGTCAGACGTGCAACCAGACGGGCGCCCCGGCGCTCGGAACGCGCCCCGCCCGGGGCGGGACGGGAGATCAGAGATGACCATCAACGCCGACGGCAGCCACGCCGTCCAGCCCCACGCCGCGAACGCCCACACCGCCCCGGCCCGCCCCGTGCGCCACGCCGTGGTGGAGGAGGAGGTGCTCGAGCCGCTGGGCCCGGTGGAGGGCTGGGGCTTCACCAACCGCGTCATCCTCGTCTCGGTGCTCGTCGTGATCATCGGCAACGTCGTGCGCGTGCTCACCGGCGACCTGGGTGATCCGAACGGCTCCGTGGCGCTGGGCGAGACCGGCCACGGCTGGGTCGTGCTGGTGCAGTCGTTCATGTTCGGCCTGGTGGGCGGCGCCCTGGCGGGCGCGGCCGGCTACCTGGTCGTGCTGCTGATGGGCGGGGCTGCCCGCTCCGTCGTGCGCTACGTGGTCGGTGGCGTGGTCGGCGGCTTCCTCGGTGCCGTGGGCCTGTTCGCGGTGTTCTCCAACACCGTCCTCTACGGGGCGGGCCTGCACCTGTTCTGGATGCTGCCGGTGGCGGGCCTGCTCGGCGGCCTCTGGGCGGGCGTCGTCTCCTCCCGCCGCTGATCCCCGCAACCGGCGCCTCGGGCGCCGGCCGCAGAGAAAGGCCCCGGTTCCGGCTCTCGCCGGGCCCGGGGCCTTCTCCGTCATCACTCGCACCTTCGATGAGGTGGCTTCAGCCTACGAACTCGCCTTGGGCTTTCCAGGGGAGTCGGCTGGGCGTTCCCTGGGAGTGTCGGCCGCCCCGAGCAGGTGCGCGAGCTCGCCGGTGGCGGCGACGAGGGCCGCCCCGCACCGGTCCGCCAGCTCGTCCGTGCAGCGGTAGGCCGGCACGAGCGTGCTGAGCGCACCGACCACCGTGCCCGCCACGCTGATGGGGGCGGACAGCGAGGTGACGTCCTTCTCCACGGAACGGGTGCGCAGCGTGTAGTCCCCCGCGGCCACGCTGCCGCGCAGGGCGTCGCCCACGGCCGTGCCCGCCAGGGGGACGGTGCGTCCGACCCAGTTCGTGTGGCGGACGGAGTGCGTGCCCTCCACGATCGCCAGGTAGACGGCGGAGTCCGGAGGGGTCGTCACCGAGAGGTAGACGGATTCGCCCGTGGCGGCCACGACGTGGTCCATCGGCCCGCGGGCCAGCTGCACGAGCGAGTCTCGGGAGAAGGCCCGCGCCCCGAGCTGGATGAGGCGCACGCCGGGGCGGTAGGCGCCGTCGTCGTCGCGGGCCACGAAGCCGGATCCCTCGAGGCTGCGCAGCAGGCGCAGCGCCGTGGACGCCGGCAGCTCCGTGGCGCGGGCGGCCTCGGTCAGGCTCAGCCGGGGCTGCTCGGTGACGGCGGCGAGCAGGTCCAGGGCCCGGTCCACGGTGCGCGTCGAGGCGGTGGGGGTGGTGGTCATGAGAGGGAGCGTAACGGGTGCGGGACACGCGGATCGGGCTTGCGCGTGAGCCGAGTCACTGTTTCAATGTTCGGAAAGTGCATGCCGAGCCGTGAAATCACCGGGGCTACCCGTCCCGGCGGCGCACGCACCCCGTCGAGAGGAACTGCCATGGCCGAGGGCTTCACCCAGCACGACCCGTCCCGCACCATCCGCGCCCCGCGCGGCACCGAGCTCTCCGCCAAGTCCTGGCAGACCGAGGCCCCGCTGCGGATGCTCATGAACAACCTGGACCCCGAGGTCGCCGAGCGTCCCGAGGACCTCGTCGTCTACGGCGGCACCGGCCGCGCGGCCCGCTCCTGGGAGGCCTACGACGCCATCGTCGCCACCCTCAAGGACCTCGAGGAGGACGAGACCCTCCTGGTGCAGTCCGGCAAGCCGGTGGGCGTGTTCCGCACCAACAAGTGGGCCCCGCGCGTGCTGATCGCCAACTCCAACCTCGTGGGCGACTGGGCCACGTGGCCGGAGTTCCGCAAGCTCGAGGCCGAGGGCCTGATGATGTACGGCCAGATGACCGCCGGCTCGTGGATCTACATCGCCACCCAGGGCATCCTGCAGGGCACCTACGAGACCTTCGCCGCGATCGGCCGCAAGCGCTACGACGGCTCCCTCCAGGGCACCCTCACCCTCACCGGCGGCTGCGGCGGCATGGGCGGCGCCCAGCCCCTGGCCGTCACCCTCAACGGCGGCGTCTGCCTGATCGTGGACGTCTCGGAGGACCGCCTGCGCCGTCGCATGGGCAAGCGCTACCTGGACGAGGTGGAGACGGACATCGACAAGGCCGTCGAGCGCGTCATGCAGGCCAAGCGCGACGGCGAGGCCGTCTCCGTGGGCCTCGTGGGCAACGCCGCCGAGGTGTTCCCCGAGCTGCTCGAGCGCCAGAAGGCCGGCACCGTCGAGATCGACATCGTCACCGACCAGACCTCCGCGCACGACCCGCTGTCCTACCTGCCGATCGAGATCGACGAGAAGGACTGGCACGCCGAGGCCGAGGCCGACCCGGACACCTTCACCAAGAAGGCCCAGGAGTCCATGGCCCGCCAGGTCGAGGCCATGGTCGGCTTCCAGGACATCGGCGCCGAGGTGTTCGACTACGGCAACTCCATCCGCGACGAGGCCCGCAAGGCCGGCTACTCCCGCGCGTTCGAGTTCCCGGGCTTCGTCCCGGCCTACATCCGCCCGCTGTTCTGCGAGGGCCTCGGCCCGTTCCGCTGGGCCGCGCTCTCCGGCGACCCGGAGGACATCCGCGTGACCGACGAGGCCCTGAAGGAGCTGTTCCCCGAGAACGAGCACCTGCACCGCTGGCTCGACGGCGCCGCCGAGTTCGTGGAGTTCGAGGGCCTGCCGGCCCGCATCTGCTGGCTGGGCTACGGCGAGCGCCACAAGGCCGGCCTGCTCTTCAACCAGCTCGTGGCCGAGGGCAAGGTCAAGGCGCCGATCGTGATCGGCCGCGACCACCTCGACTCCGGCTCCGTGGCCTCCCCGTACCGCGAGACCGAGTCCATGCTGGACGGCTCCGACGCGATCGCCGACTGGCCGCTGCTGAACGCCCTGACCGCCACCTCCTCCGGCGCCACCTGGGTGTCGATCCACCACGGCGGCGGCGTCGGCATCGGCCGGTCCATCCACGCCGGCCAGGTGGGCGTTGCCGACGGCACCGAGCTGGCCGCGGCCAAGCTCGAGGCGCTGCTCACCAACGACCCCGGCATGGGCGTCATCCGCCACGTCGACGCCGGCTACTCCCGCGCCGTCGAGGTCGCCGCCGAGCGCGGCGTCCGTGTGCCCATGGAGGCCACGATCCGGGACTGACCCCGGTCACGTCGTCGGACGGCGACGGTGCCGCCGCGCCGTCGCCGTCCGACGGCTTCACCGCCGCGAGCCGGACGGGCGGACGCCCGTCCGGCTCGCGATCGAAAGGACACCACGATGGACTCGTCCCGCCCCGCAGACCACGAGCTGCACACCGACACCACCGCGATGGCCGCGATCGAGGCCGACGCGCCCCGCCCGCCGGCGCGCTGGCGCATGATCGTCTACTCGGCGATCGGCATCGTCATGTTCTTCGTGCCCGTCACGATCAACGGGGCGAGCTCCATCCCGCTGGACCACCTGGTGACCTGGGTGCGCGGGCTGCTCGGCCCGGCCGACCGCTGGGTGGGCATGGCCATCATCGCCGCCGGCGCCGTGTACCCGTTCGCCTCGGGCCGCTGGCGCACCAGCACCACCCGGACGGTCTTCGCCTTCCTCGCCGTGCTCGGCCTGGTCGCCTCGGCGATGGTCGTGTTCGGCGTGGGCCCGAGCTGGATCCTGGACGAGAGCATCGGCCCGTTCCTGATGGACAAGCTCGTGGTGCCCGTGGGCCTGATCGTCCCCATCGGCGGCGTCTTCCTGGCCCTCGTGATCGGCTACGGCCTCATGGAGTTCGTGGGCGTCTACCTGCACCCGGCCATGCGGCCGATCTGGCGCGTGCCCGGCCGCGCCGCCGTCGACGCCGTCGCCTCCTTCGTGGGCTCCTACGCCCTGGGCCTGCTGCTGACGAACCGCATGTACACCGGCGGCCGCTACACGGCCCGCGAGGCGGCGATCATCGCCGTCGGCTTCTCCACGGTGTCCGCGACCTTCATGGTGATCGTGGCCAAGACGCTGGGCCTGATGGACATCTGGCTCTGGTACTTCTTCGGCACCCTCGCGGTGACGTTCGCGGTCACCGCCATCACGGTGCGCATCCCGCCGCTGAGCCGCATCCCGGACGAGTGCTACCCGGGCGTCACCCACTCGCCCGAGCAGGCCGTCACCCGGGACCGCTTCCGCGTGGCCCGTCGCGCCGCCGAGCAGACCCTCGCCGAGGCCCCGTCCCTGCCGAAGAACATCTGGGTCAACTTCCGGGATGGACTCGTGATGGTGCTCCAGATCCTGCCGTCCATCATGTCCGTGGGCCTGATCGCCCTGGTCCTGGCCACGTACACGCCCGTGTTCGAGTGGATCGGCGTGATCTTCTACCCGCTGTTCTGGGCGCTCGGCTACTCCGACCCCGGCCTGCTGGCCTCGGCCTCCGCCACCTCGATCGCCGAGATGTTCATCCCGGCCACGATGGCGGCCGGTCACGAGGACCTCGTCGCCCGGTTCGTGATCGGCGTCGTCTGCGTCTCCGCGATCATCTTCTTCTCCGCGGTGGTTCCTGCCATCCTGGCCACGGACATCCCCGTGAAGATGTGGCACCTCCTGGTGATCTGGGTCGAGCGCGTGGCGCTCACCATCGTGCTGGCCACGCCGCTGGCCCACCTGGTGGCCGCGCTCACCTGAGGCCCGCCCCACCGGCCCACCCCCGTCCGTCCCGCAGAGAGGCCCCCATGCGCTCCACGCTCATCACCGACATCGCCGAGCTGACCACCGTCGACCCCGAAGGGCGGGTGCTCACGGACGCGGCCGTCGTCGTCGAGGACGAGCGCATCGCCTGGATCGGCCCCGCCGCGGACGCCCCGGAGGCGGACGACCGGGTGTCCGTCGAGGGCCGCGCCGTGCTGCCCGGCTGGGTGGACTCCCACACGCATCTCGTGTTCGACGGGGACCGCTCCGCCGAGTTCGAGGCCCGCATGGCCGGCGAGTCCTACGCGGCCGGCGGCATCGGCGTGACCACCTCCGCCACCCGCGCCGCCTCGGACGCTCGCCTGGCCGAGCTGGTCCGCGGCCGGGTGGCCGACGCGGTGGCCGGCGGCACCACCTACCTCGAGACCAAGACCGGCTACGGGCTCACCGTGGAGGAGGAGGCGCGCCACGCGCGCCTGCTGGCCGGGCTGCGCGAGGAGGGCCTCGTGGACGAGGTGACCTTCCTCGGCGCCCACCTCGTGCCCCCGGGCCGGGATGCGGAGGACTACCTGGACGACGTCGTCGGGCCGATGCTCGCGGCCGTGCGGGAGCACGTGGGCTGGGTGGACGTGTTCTGCGACACCGGCGCCTTCGACGCCGAGCAGACCCGCCGCGTGCTCGCCGCGGGTGTGGCGGCGGGCCTGGGCGTGCGCCTGCACGGCAACCAGATCGAGCAGGGCCCGGGGGTGGGCGTGGCCGTGGAGTTCGGCGCCGCCTCCGTGGACCACGTCAACCACCTCTCCGACGCGGACGTCGAGGCCCTGGCCGGCACCTGGGCCGACTGGGACCGCGCCTCCGCCACCGGGACGCCCGGCACCGTGGCCGGCTGCCTGCCCGCGTGCGACCTGTCCACCCGCGCCCCGCTGGCGCCCGCGCGTCGTCTGCTCGACGCCGGCATCGAGGTCTCCCTGGCCTCGAACTGCAACCCGGGCACCAGCTACACCACGTCCATGAACTTCAACGTGGGCACCGCCGTGCTGCAGATGCACCTGACCCTCGCCGAGGCCGTGCGCGCCGCCACCCTCGGCGGGGCCCTCGGCCTGCGCGCGCAGGACCGCGTCGGCAGCCTCGAGGTCGGCAAGCGCGCCGACCTGCACGTGCTCGACGCCCCCGCCGCCATCCACCTGGCCTACCGCCCCGGCATGCCGCTGACCCACGCGGTCTGGCGCGCGGGCCGCCGGGCCGTCTGATCGACCGACAGCAAGGAGAACGCATCACCATGACCACCCCTCCCGTCACCGTCACGCTCGGCACGTCCGGGGCCACCCTGGACGACGTCGTCGCCGTGGCCCGCCACGACGCCCGCGTGGTGCTCGCCGACGACGTGCTCGAGACCGTCGGCGCGGTGCGCCGCCACGTCGAGGCGCTGGCCGAGGCCGAGACGCCCACCTACGGCGTGTCCACCGGCTTCGGCGCGCTCGCGGACAAGCACATCCCGCTCGAGTCCCGCGCGCAGCTGCAGAAGTCCCTGATCCGCTCCCACGCCGCCGGCATGGGCCCCGTGGTGGAGCGCGAGGTCGTCCGCGCGCTGATGTTCCTGCGGGCCACCACGCTGGCCTCCGGCCGCACGGGCGTGCGCCCCGTGGTGGTCGAGACCTTCGTGGCCATGCTCAACGCGGGCATCACCCCCGCCGTGCGCGAGTTCGGCTCCCTGGGCTGCTCCGGTGACCTCGCCCCCCTCTCCCACGTGGCCCTGGCGCTGATGGGCGAGGGCGACGTCGTCGGGACGGACGGCGCGCTGCGTCCGGCCGGCGAGGCGCTCGCCGAGGCCGGGATCGAGCCGGTCGAGCTGCGGGAGAAGGAGGGCCTGGCCCTCGTCAACGGCACCGAGGGCATGCTCGGCATGCTGATCATGGCGCTGGCCGACCTCGAGGAGCTCGCCGACACCGTGGACCTCACCGCCGCGATGTCCGTGGAGGCGCTGCTCGGCACCGACCGCGTGTTCGTGCCGGAGCTGCACCTGCCGCTGCGCCCCCACCCGGGCCAGGCGACCTCCGCCGACCGGATGCTGAAGATCCTGGCGGGCTCGCCGATCGTGGCCAGCCACAAGGAGGGCGACTCCCGCGTGCAGGACGCCTACTCGCTGCGCTGCGCCCCGCAGGTGGCCGGCGGCCTCCGCGACACCCTCGCGTACGTGCGCACCGTGGCCGAGCGCGAGCTCGCCGCGACCGTGGACAACCCGGTGGTGCTCGACGACGGCCGGGTGAGCTCGAACGGCAACTTCCACGGGGCGCCCGTGGCGTACGTGCTGGACTTCCTGGCCATCCCGGTGGCCGACGTCGCCAGCATGTCCGAGCGCCGCACCGACCGCATGCTGGACCCGGCCCGCTCGCACGGGCTGCCCGCGTTCCTCGTGGACGACCCGGGCGTGGACTCCGGCATGATGATCGCCCAGTACACGCAGGCCGGGCTCGTCTCGGACATGAAGCGCCTGGCCGTGCCCGCGTCCGTGGACTCCATCCCGTCCTCCGCGATGCAGGAGGACCACGTCTCCATGGGCTGGCACGCCGCCCGCAAGCTGCGCTCGGCCGTGGAGAACTTCCGCCGGGTGCTCGCCGTCGAGCTCGTGGCCGCCGCCCGCGCGATCGAGCTGCGCGCCCCGCTGCAGCCCTCCGCCGCGACCGGTGCCGCCGTCCGCGTGATCCGCGAGGCCGGTGTCCCCGGCCCCGGCCCGGACCAGTACATGGCCCCGCAGCTGGCCGCCGCCGAGCAGGCCCTGCGCGACGGGTCCGTGCTGGCCGCCGTGGCGGAGGCGCTCGCGGGCGTGTCCGCCGACGCCGAGCCGCAGGACCTGGCCGAGGAGTCCGAGGGCGCCGAGGCCGAGGGGCACTGACGCCACAGCGTCATCCGACGCCGCAGAGTGGTCACGACACGCCGCGTGCGTCTGCGCGAGACGGCGTGTCGTGACCACTCTGTGTGTGGAGGGGCGGCCTGCGGGTCGGGTCGGTTGGCCCCGGCTCAGGCCGCCAGGTCCACGTCCTTCGTCTCCTTCATGAACAGGCCGGTCAGGCCGGTGAGGCCGCCGACCACCATGAGGTAGATCGGGAACGCGCTGGTCCACCCCTGCGCCGTCAGCCACGTGATCAGGTACGGCGCCGTGCCGCCGAAGATCGCGGTGGCCAGTGAGAGCATGGTGGCCACGCCCTTGGCGCGCACCGCCGTGGGCAGCGCCTCGGACCAGACGGCGCCGTTGACGCCGAACAGCAGCGCCACGGCCAGCAGGGCGATGGTCTGCACGAGCAGGAACGAGGCGAAGGTGCCGTCCAGCATGCCGAACAGCGGGAACGGCAGCACCACGAAGAGCAGGCCGAAGGCGATGACCAGCGGGCGGCGGCCGACCCGGTCGCCCAGCAGGCCCGCCCCGAGGATGGCGACCAGGAAGATCACCTGGGCCACGAGCGAGGCCGAGAGGGTGGTGGACTTGTCCATCTGATGGGCCACCTGCGCGTGCGTGGGCAGGTAGATCAGCCACGTGTAGAACATCAGGGAGCCGCCCGCGGAGACCAGGAAGATCGTCAGCAGGCCGCGCCACACCGCACCCGGCTCCCGGCGGGGAGCGTCGTCGGCGGTGGGCACCACCTGCTGCGCCGCCGTGAAGTGCTCCGACTCCGTCAGGCTCCGGCGCAGGTACAGCGCGTAGAGGCCGAGGACGCCGCCGATGCCGAACGCCACGCGCCAGCCCCAGGACGCCACCTGCTCGTGGGAGAGCAGCGTGTTGACGGCCAGGCCCACGAGTGTCGCCAGGATCGTGCCCACCACCACGGACACCCACGACGTCGCCCCGAACAGCCCGCGCCGGCCCTGCGGCGCCCGCTCCACGAGGTAGGTCACGGAGGTGCCCATCTCGCCGCCGTGCGCCAGGCCCTGCAGCAGACGGGCGATGACGAGGATCACCGAGGCGAGGACGCCCACCGTGCCGTAGGTGGGGGTGAAGGCGATGATCAGGCTGCCGAGCGCGGTGATCATCATCGCCGCGAAGAGGCTGCGCTTGCGGCCCACCCGGTCCGCGTAGGCGCCGAACACGTAGCCGCCGATGGGGCGGGCGACGAAGCCCACCGCGAAGACGGCCAGGGTGGCGAGCAGCTCGGAGGTGGGGTTGTCCGCGTGGAAGATCTGCGCCGCGAAGACCGGGGCGAAGATCGTGTAGACGTTCCAGTCGTACCACTCCAGCGCGTTGCCGAAGTTCACGGCCAGCATGTCCTTCAGGCTCCGGGGGCGGGCCCCGGGCACGGGAGCGGGCCGGGCCGCACCGGTGGCCGCGGTGCTCATGACCGCCCCTCGAGGCCGGCCTGGGCATCGCCGTCGGCGCCGGGCACCCGCATCTCGAAGGTCTCCCGCACCACGGTGTAGTCGAAGTAGCCCAGGCGGGCGATCGGCTGGATGCGCGGGATGTCGAGGCGGCCGTCGGAGGTGATGACGTCGTCGTCGATGTGGATGGTGTCCACGTGGGCGAAGACCACGTCGATGGTGCCGACGTTCGAGTCGCCCTTGATGCGGTGCGTCGAGTGGTAGCGGCACTCGAAGCGCACGGGGGACTCGGCGACCATCGGGATGGGGTGGGCGTCCGCGTAGACCTTGGTGACGCCGTGCTCCGCGATGCGGTCCCACTCGCTCTCGCCCGGCTCCAGGGCCATGGCGGAGACGTTGACGGCCTCGCGCAGGTCGTAGGTGGCCATGTTCCACACGAACCAGCCGGTCTGCTCCGCGTTGAGGACGGTGTCCTTGCGGCGTCCGTCCGGGTACTGGTTCGCGGAGAACATCACCATGGGCGGGTCGAAGGTGAGGTTCTGCCACTGGCTGTAGGGGGCGATGTTCTCCCGGCCGTCCGTGCTCACGGAGGACAGCCAGCCGATGGGCCGCGGCACGGTGGAGCTCTTGAAGGGGGAGAAGGGCAGGGGGTTGGCCTCGTGCTGCGGGCGGTACTTCACGGGTCCTCCATGTGATGCCGGTAACAGGATGTGGGCCACGCTACGCCGCATATTCCGGATATATCAAGCGGAGGGGGGGAAGATGACTGCCTAGGCTGGGCCCATGAACAAGTCGGAGGAGGCCTACGCCCGCCTGACGCAGAAGATCGAGACCGGGGAGCTGCCACCGGGCGCCATCCTCAGCGAGGCGGCCCTCATCGACGCCGCCGAGACGGGGCGCACGCCCCTGCGCGAGGCCGTGCAACGCCTCATCCGAGACCACTGGCTCCTGGCCGGTGGGGGACGTGGCCTGCAGGTGCCCCCGATCTCCGTGGACGACCAGCTGGAGAGGCTGGAGGTGCGGCGGTCGCTCGAGGCGCTGGCCGTGGGACTGGCCTGCGCACGGGCGGACGAGGAGCAGCTGGCCGCCGTCGCGGCCCACGTGCGGCACCTGCGCACGGTGGAGGACCTGCCGGCGTACGTCGCCGCCGTCGGGCGCTCGCACGAACTCCTGCGCACGATCGCGAACAACCGCTATCTCGCCGATTCCCTGGTCCCGCTCCAGGGGTTGTGCCGCCGGTTCTGGCTCGCCACCACGAAGGGCCTGCCCGACGAGGTCGAACGCGGCCGGGCGTTCTACGTCCCGGCGCTGGAGGCGGTGACCCGGAGGGACTCGGCAGGAGCCCGGGCCGGGGTGCTGGCCCTGCACGACTTCCTGGCACGCTCGGCACTGGACTACGCCGCCCGACGCGCGGCCCACGGCAGCGCCGAGCCCCCGGCCCCGTGGGCGGAGGGACGCTGACGCCCGCGGCCCCCCGCGCCGGAAGGGACCCCCGGCCCGCTCAGGCCAGCAGCGACGCGTCCGTCCGGTGACGGCTGACGACCGTGTGGATCAGCCGGGCCGCGGCCTTCGCCGTGCGGCCGTCCACGTCCAGGGCGGGGTTGAGCTCCACGACGTCGGCCAGGGCCAGCTTCCCGGACTGGGTGGCCTCCAGCGCGCACGCGTGGATCACCTCGTACGGCACGCCGAAGCCGGCCGGTGCGCTCACCCCCGGGGCGACGGCGGCCGGCAGCACATCCAGGTCGATCGTCAGGTAGAGCACGTCCACCGCGTTGATGAACGAGCGCACCCAGCGGCGGACGCCGGTGACGTCGGCGGTCTGGGCCTGCTCGTCGGTCACCCACGTGACCCCGCGTTCGCGCGCGGTGTCGAACAGGGCCCGGGTGTTGTTTGCCTCGCTGATGCCCACCACCGCGTAGGAGAGCTGATGCTCCGCCCCCTCGGCGTCCCGCAGCGCCTGCAGGAACGGGGTGCCGGAGCTGGGCCGCGGCGCCTCGCGCAGGTCGAAGTGCGCGTCCAGGTTGAGGATGCCCACGCGGGTGCCCGCGCCCACGCGCGTGGAGCCGGTCAGGCCCGTGATCGATGCGTAGGCGGTCTCGTGTCCGCCGCCGAGCACCACGGCCAGGTCGTGGGCGTTCAGCAGCCCGCTGACCACCGTGCCCAGCTCGGCCTGGCCCGCCTCGAGCTCGCCCGGGGCGTCGTCGTCTCCGCGGTCCACGGACACGTCGCCCGCGTCCACGAGCGCGCCCGTGCCCTCGAGATACGCGAGCGAGGCGAGCGCGCCGCGCAGCGCCTCCGGGCCGTCCTCGGCGCCCACGCGGCCGTGGTTCCGGCGCACGCCCTCGTCCGAGGCGAAGCCGATGAGCGCCGTGGACCGCGCGCCCGACGTCGGAGCACCGGCACCGGGGTGGCGCTGCGGCGTCGTGGGCTCGCCGCGGCCGTCGGCGGGGCGGACGACCTGGTGCCAGCGTAGGTGCTCGGGGGCGTCGCCGTCGGTGCGGCCGGTCCAGGCGGAGGAGAGGGACGAGGAGGGGAGCTCGGAGGTCATGGGACCATCCCACGCCATCGACGGCGGGTGCGCAACGCGGGCCGGACGACGCCCGACACGGGGCGTCGTCCGCCTAGCGGTCCAGTTCCTGGCGCCGCGAGCTGATCACGCCGGTGACGAAGCCGGCGAGGTTGAGCCCGCCATGGAAGCGGGCGTGCTCGATCTTCACACAGCGGTCCATCACGATCTCCAGGCCCGCGGCCCCGGCCTGACGCGCGGCGTCCTCGTTCCAGATGCCCAGCTGCAGCCACACGGTCCGGGCGCCCACGCGGGCGGCGTCCGCCACCACCTCGGGGGCGTCGGAGGACTTGCGGAACACCTCCACGAGGTCCGGGATGACGGGCAGGTCGTCCAGCGAGGCATACACGCGGTGGCCGAGGATCTCCTTGCCGGCCGCGGCGAGCACGGGATTCACGAAGTAGACGTGGTACGTGGTCGAGCTCAGCAGGTACGTGGCCACGAAGTACGACGCGCGGGCCGGCTTGTCCGAGGCGCCGACGATCGCGATCGACCGGGTGCGCCGCAGGATCGCCAGGCGCTCGGGGGCGCCGGGGCCGGTCCAGGTGCGCTCGGGGTGGGTGGTGCTCATGGCTCAGGCCTCCTGCTCTGCGGGGACGACGGCGCCGTCACGGGTGCGGCCGGTGGCCTCGGTCAGGGCCTGGTCCAGGTCCCAGAGGATGTCCTCGAGGTCCTCGATGCCCACCGAGATGCGGATCAGGTCCGCCGGGATGCCCGCGGCCACGAGCTGCTCGGCGGTGAGCTGCTGGTGCGTGGTGGAGGCCGGGTGCAACACGAGCGTCTTCGCGTCGCCGATGTTCGCCAGGTGGCTGGCCAGCTGCAGGGCGGAGATGAACGCGGCGCCGGTCTCGCGGCCGCCGACCACACCGAAGCTGAACACCGAGCCGACACCCCGGGGCAGCAGCTGCTGCGCGCGGGCGTGGTGCGGGTGGTCGGGCAGGCCGGCGTAGCGCACCCAGGAGACGCGCGGGTCCTCGTCCAGCCAGGTGGCGACGGCGCGGGCGTTGGCGAGGTGGGCATCCATGCGCGGGGCCAGCGTCTCGACGCCGATCATCAGCTGGAACGCCGACTGCGGGGCCAAGGACGGGCCGAAGTCACGCAGCTGCTCGGAACGCAGCTTGGTGAGGAACCCGTACTCGCCGAAGTTGCCCCACCAGGACACGCCGCCGTACGAGGGCACGGGCTCGGTCATGGACGGGAACTTGCCGTTGTCCCACGGGAAGCGGCCGGACTCCACCACGACGCCGCCCAGAGTGGTGCCGTGCCCGCCCAGGAACTTGGTGGCCGAGTGGATCACGATGTCCGCACCGTGCTCGATCGGCCGGATCAGGTAGGGCGGGGTGAGCGTGGCGTCCACCACGAGCGGGATGCCGTGCCGGTGGGCGACGTCGGCCAGACCCGGCAGGTCCACGACGTCGCCGGAGGGGTTGGCGACGATCTCCGTGTACACGGCCTTGGTGTTGTCCTGGATCGCGGCCTCGAAGTCCGCGGCCTCGGTGGAGTCCACGAAGGTGGTCTCCACGCCGAAGCGGCGCAGGGAGACGTCGAGCTGGGTGATCGTGCCGCCGTACAGCTTCGAGGAGGCCACGATGTGGTCCCCGGCCCCGGCGAGGGCCGCGAAGGTGATGAACTCGGCGGCCATGCCGGACGCCGTCGCGACGGCGCCGATGCCGCCCTCGAGCGTGGCGATGCGCTCCTCGAACGCCGCGACCGTGGGGTTGCCGATCCGCGAGTAGATGTTGCCGTACTTCTGCAACGCGAAGAGGTTGGCGGCGTCCTCGGCGGACTCGAACACGAAGGAGCTGGTCTGGTGGATCGGCACCGCACGGGAGCCGTGGACGGCGTCCGGGACGGCGCCCGCGTGCAACGCCTGGGTGCGGAAGCCGAACTCGTGGTCAGCCACGGGGGTCCTTTCGATGGAGGCTTCGGGACAGTCCGACCCATTGTCCCGGGCGAGGCGCGCCGAGTGCAGGGTGGGCGCGTCGCAGAGCGTCACGCGGGGCCGGCCGGTGGCGTGCAACGCGGGTTGAGTTATCACCGGTTACGCGGGCCTGGACCCGTGACAACTCAACCCGCGTTGGTCTGGACCCGTGACAACTCAACCCGCGTCGGGACGGGCGGGGGCGGATCAGCGCGTGCGGGCGAGCCGACGCCGGACCAGCCCCACGATCCGCCCGAACCCAGCGCGCTGGTCCTCCCAGGTGCAGCGCAGGGTCGTCCATTCCCGCTCGAGGCAGTACGCGTCCCGACGGGCGTCCCTCGCCTGCTGCTGAGCCGTGCGGTGGCCGGCGCCGTCGTACTGGAGGGCCAGGCGCGCCCCCCGGTACCCGAGGTCCACGACGGGCGAGGCCGGGTCGGCCGGGTCGACGGCGACCTGCAGCTCCGGCTCCGGCAGCCCGGCCCGGATCAGCGCGAGCCGGAGGAAGGTCTCGGGCGGGGAGTCGGCCCCGACGCGCACCTCGGCCAGCGCGGCACGTGCGAGACGGACACCCGGCCGGCCACGGCAGCGGGCGAGCACCTCCGACAGCCCGGGCACGGTGGCCACGGGGTGCGCCCGGCCCGTCGGCGTCCACGGCGGACACACCAGGTGGTCGCCGGCCGCGATGAGCCAGTCCACCTCGTGGGGGCGGAGCATCCCGGCGAGGTCGAACCAGGTGCGCGCCGCCGTCGTGACGCGCTGGCCGTCGGGAAGCTCGAGCACGTGGTCGGAGGGCAGTCGCACCCGGTGGCTGACGACGCCGCCCAGGTCGGTCCGGTGCGTGCGCGCGGACCGGTCGAAGGTCAGGTGCAGTCCGGCTGGCCGCGCGAGGCGGGGCGGCAGCGGCAGTCCGTGCCAGAGGGCGGCAGAGACGTGGGAGACCACCCCGCCCGTGAGGCGGACCAGCGCGGCCGCGCCGTCCGGGGCGCACGGGTCGGGGATGCCCGCGGTGTGCACGCCGCGGCAGATCCGGGCGAGGTCTGCCGCGAGGGTGCGGCGCCACGGCAGGCCGGCGGCGTGCAGCTCGGCCGTCGTGAAGGCGCCCGCGGCGAGGGTGGACGGCAGGGGCGTGCGCGCGGTCATGGGGTGAGCCTGCCGCCCCCGGGCCCTGCGACGGACCGGACCGACGCGCCCTGGGGAGGGCCGCCGTCGTCGTGGTGGCTGTGCAGGAGCGGCCGACCCGCCGGTCATGGTGGCACCGGCGCGACGCGGGTTGAGTTATCACGGGTGCAAGCCGCCTGGACCCGTGATAACTCAACCAGCGTTGCAGGGGGGAGCGGCCGGCCCGTCGGTCACGGCGTGCGGTCGACCGGCACCAGCTCCACGTCCTCGAGCCGTCCGTCCCGCGCCACCGCGCGCATCAGCGTGCACACCGGCTGCCGTCGCCGGTCCGTGCAGGAGCCGGGGTTGAGCAGCCGCAGGCCCGGGTTCGCGGTCTCCGGGCCGGCCACGGTGTCCCACGGGATGTGGCTGTGCCCGAACACCAGCACGTCCGCGTCCGGGAACGCCGCGGCCATGCGGCGCTCGCGGCCGGCCGCCGGGCCCGTCTCGTGGACCATCGCGATCCGCACCCCGCCGATCTCCACGCGCGCCACCTCGGGCAGCCGCGCCCGCAGCCCCGGCCCGTCGTTGTTGCCCCACACGCCCACCAGCCGGGCGGCCCGTGCGTCGAGGTCGTCGAGCACGTCCTCGGTCACCCAGTCGCCGGCGTGGAGCACGACGTCGGCCCGCGCCACCCCGGCCCACACCTGCGCGGGCAGGGCGCGGGCACGCCGCGGGATGTGGGTGTCGGCGATCAGGAGCAGGCGGACGGCGACGTCGTCGGACACGGTCCGCCTCACCGCGCGGCGAACGCGCCGAGCCAGAGCGCCAGCGGCAGGCCGACGATGAACACCGCCACGAATCCGCGCACCAGCCACCGGCCCGCCGGGGTGGCGAGGTTGACCGTCACACCCACGCCGTAGCCGGGGCGTTTGGCGGGGAAGACGGCCGGGTCCTCGGGGTCGCGCTTGAGCCCCAGGGGCGTCCACACCTCGTCCTCGGCGAGCTCCGCGGCCGTGGGCCGGTGCCCGAGGTCCGCGGCGACGCGGTCCGCCCAGCGCGTCCACCACCGGGTGCCGGCCCGCATCGCCGGGAAGATGCCCACCATGAGCACGGTCAGCGTGAGGGGCAGGAGCCACCAGGCCATCGTCCACGCCCCGGCGGCGAGCACCTCGGCCGTCGTCGGGGCCAGCACCAGCACGATGAGCACGCACGACCACCCGAGGCACGCCTGGACCCCGCGGTGCACCCCCGGCTGGCGCACGCGCCGCCACGGGGACAGCCCCGGATCCATGGGAACCAGGGCAGTGACCATCGCGGAGACCAGGGCCAGGAACCCCGTCATGCCGAGGCCGATCAGCGGCCCCGTCGCCACCGTGCCGAACGAGGCGTCCTCCCACGCATCCGGTCGCCCGTCGACGCCCCAGTGCGTGGGCACGCGCTCCGGCAGGCCCGGCAGGGCGACGAGGGCCCACCCCAGCAGCGCCAGGCACAGCGCGGCCGCGAGCAGGAACGGCAGCCACGGACGCAGCCGGCCACGGCGCAGGGCGGCGCGCTCGGCGGCGGGGACGTCGGCGGGGACGGGATGGGGCGGGTGGGTCATCGACCCAGGCTAACTTCGGCCCCCGCCCGCCACACCGGGTGACCGGCCCGTCCAGACGGCGGCCGCGCACGCCGCGATCACCAGCAGCATCCCCGCCAGGTCCAGCGGGGTGAGCTCCTGCCCGCGCACGGCCCACGCGGTCAGCGCCGCCGCGATCGGCGAGAGGCACGTCAGCAGGGAGAACAGTGCGGTCGGCATGTGGCGCAGCACCTGCAGGTCGATCCCGTACGGCACCGCCGTGGACAGCAGCGCCACGGCCAGTCCCACGCCCAGCACCACGGGAGAGAGCAGGGCCGTACCCGCCGTCGCGACGCCGACCGGCAGCGCCACGAGGGACCCGGCCGCCGTCGCCAGGGCCAGCCCCTGCACCCCCGGCAGATGAGTCCCCGCACGCCGGGAGAGCAGGATGTACGCCGCCCAGCACGCCGCCGCGGCCAGCGCGAGCGCCACCCCCACCGGGTCCAGCCCCGCGCCGCCGATCCCGCCGTCCGCGCTGAACCCCTCCCGGCCGAGCACCCCGATCCCGACGAGCGCGAGGGCCGCCCACGCCGCCGACCGCCATGACGGCCGCGCCGCCACGGACAGCGCCAGCGGCCCGAGCACCTCGAACGTCACGGCCACGCCCTGCGGGATCCGCGCGAACGCCTCGTAGATGGCCAGGTTCATGCCGGTCATGGCCGCACCCAGCCCGACGACGGCGGCCCACCCCCGGGGACCCAGGCCGGCGAGGGCGGCGCGGCTCGGCCGGGTGACGAGCAGCAGCACGGCCGCGGAGAACACCACGCGCAGGGCGACCATGGCGGACGCGCCGACGTCGTCGAACAGCAGGCCCGCCACGGACGCGCCGAGCTGCTGACTCAGCAGCGAGAGCAGGACGAGCAGGACGAGACGCACGGGCTCAGCCTAGGGCCGCGCCGCGTCACCCCGGCCCCGGCCGGAGCCCTCCCCGCGACCGGCCCGCCGAATGTGACGGCCGCCGGCACACCGCCCCGGAACCGTTCCTAGCGTGGGCCTCCATACGACCCAGCGACCCCCACGACCCGCGGCACCGCGCCCGGCGGGCCGCCCGCCTCCGGACCGAGGAGATCGACATGCCGCTCACCGACCCGACGGACGCGTCCGCGCCGCCCGCCGCCACGCCCGTCCCGCTCGGCGCCGTCCCGCCGCTCGAGCGCCCCGCAGACCTGCCCCGCGACCTGGCCGGCCTGCGCCGCCACTTCGCCCCGGTGTTCGCGCGGATCGCCGAAGGCTCCCGCGAGCGCGACCGCCGCCGGATCCTCCCGTTCGAGGAGGTCCGTGCCCTCAACGAGGCCGGCTTCGCCACGCTGCGGGTCCCCGCGGAGGCCGGTGGGCCCGGTGTGGACGTGCGGACCGCCGTGGCCCTGCTGATCGACCTGGCGGAGGCGGACGCGAACGTCGCGCACCTCTACCGCTCGCACCTGGGATTCCTCGACTCCCTCCGCTTCCAGCCCGAGGCCGTCCGCGAGCGCTGGCATGCCCGGATCCTGGCCGGCGCCACGGTCGGCAACGCATCCACCGAGAAGGGCGGCAACGCGCTGGGCACGCTCAACACGGTCCTCACCCCGGCACCCGCGGGCGACGGCCCGTGGACCCTGACTGGCACCAAGTTCTACGCGACCGGCTCGATCTTCTCCTCGCACACGCGCGTCTCCGCCGCCCAGACCGACGCGGACGGGCGACCGGCCCCGGGCCGGCGCTTCGCCGTCGTGCCGGTGGAGGCCCCGGGTGTGCGTCTGGACGACGACTGGGACGGCTTCGGCCAGCGCCTGACCGGCACCGGCACCGCGGTGTTCGACGGCGTCGCCGTGCCGCCGCAGGACGTGCTCGACCGGGCACCCGGCAGCGCCGAGGCGGTCTACGAGGCGGCGTGGTTCCAGCTCATCCTGCTCGCCGTCCTCGCCGGGATCGCCCGGGCGGCCCGTCGGGACGCCGCCGACGCCGTGGCCGTCCGCGTGCGCACCTTCAACACGGGCCTGGGCCTGCCGTTCCGGGAGGACCCGCTGATCCAGGAGGCCGTCGGGCGGATCGCGGCCAAGGCGTTCACGGCCGAGGCCGCGGTGCTCTCGGCGGCGGACGCCCTGGATGCGGCGCTCGCGGACCACGAGGCCGGCCGCACCGGCTCCGGCGCCCCCGAGGAGGTGCCCGCCTCCTTCACGTGGGCCGAGCTGGCGGTGGAGCACGCCCAGGTGACCGTCCCGGAGCTGGCCCTCGGCGCCGCCCAGGAGCTGTTCCTCACCGGTGGGGCCTCCGCCACGAGCACCGCCAAGGGCCTGGACCGGCACTGGCGCAACGCGCAGACGGTGGCCACGCACAATCCCATCGCGTTCCGCGCCCGGGCGATCGGCGACTTCTGGATCAACGGCACCGTGCCCGAGGGCCTCAACGCGATCGGCGACGCCCCGGCCGCCTCCGCGCCCCTCGGCGCCGACGCCCCCGCCTCCGGGGAGGCCGCCCGATGAGCACCCTGCGCACCCACCGTCGCCGGGCCGTGCTCGGCTCGTTCATCGGCACCACCATCGAGTGGTACGACTTCTACCTCTACGGCCTGGCCGCCGCGCTCGTGTTCAACGTGCAGTTCTTCCCCGGCCAGACCGCGTTCGGGGCGACCCTCGCCTCGTTCGCCACGCTCGCCGTCGGCGTCGTGCTGCGCCCGCTGGGCGGGATCGTGGCCGGCCACTTCGGGGACCGCGTGGGCCGCAAGGCCCTGCTGGTCATCTCGCTGCTGCTGATGGGCGGCGCCTCGATGCTCATCGGCGTCCTGCCCACGTTCGCCCAGGCGGGCTGGTGGGCGGTGGCCGGGCTCGTGCTGCTGCGCTGCCTGCAGGGCCTCTCCGCCGGCATGGAGTGGGGCGGCGCCGCCCTGATGTCCGTGGAGCACGCCCCCGCGGACCGGCGCGGCCTGTTCGGCTCGTTCACGCAGGTCGGCTCCTCGGCCGGCATGCTCCTGGCCACCGGCGCGTTCTCCCTGGTCAAGCTGGCCACCACCGACGAGCAGTTCGCCGCGTTCGGCTGGCGCCTGCCGTTCCTCGCCTCGGGTCTGCTCGTGGTGGTGGGCCTGGCCATCCGCCTCGGCGTCGAGGACTCGGCCGAGTTCCGCGTGCACCGGGACGCCGGGACCGTCAGCCGCGCGCCCGTCGTCGAGCTGCTGCGCCATCACGCCCGCCCCGTGCTCGTGACCGCCGGCCTGCGTCTCGGCCAGAACGGCCTCTACTACCTCGTCACCGCGTACCTGGTCAGCTACCTCGTGCTCCGCGGCGCCGACGACGGCGTCCTCGTCTCCGCCATCATGGTCGCCTCGGCCATCGGGCTGGTGAGCACCCCCTTCTGGGGCGCGGTCTCGGACCGGGTGGGCCGTGCCCGGGTGTCCCGGGTCGGGTACGCGCTCACGGCGGTGGCGGGCTGGGTGCTGTTCGCCGTCGTGGATGCCGGCGCGCTGGCGGTGCTGCCGCTCGTCGTGGTGCTGGTGATCAACGTGGCCCACGACAGCGTCTACGGTCCGCAGGCCGCGTGGTTCGCCGAGCAGTTCCCGGTGCGCGTGCGGTACTCGGGCGTGAACCTGGGCTATCAGCTCGGCACGGTGGTGGGCGGCGGGTTCGCCCCGTTCATCGCGGCGCTGCTGTACGAGGTCGGCGGCCACACGCCGTGGCTGATCGCCGCGTACCTGACGCTGCTGGCCACGCTCTCGCTGATCGCCTCGCGCTTCGCCCGTGACCCCGTGGCCCGCCCCGAGACGGACCTCGTGGCCGACGACGCCGCCATCCTGGCCGCACAGGCGGACGGGCCGGCCGTCGATGCCGCCCCCGGTGCCGCCGCGGTGACCGCCCGCCCCGACCGTGCCCCCGTGACCCTGGAGACCCGATGACCGCGACCCCCGCCCCGTTCATCCTCAGCGCGTTCGACATGGTGACGCCCGTGCACCAGTCGCCCGGGCTGTGGCGGCACCCCGAGTCCCGCGCCCACGAGTTCGACCGGCTGTCCTTCTGGACGGACCTGGCCCGCACCGTGGAGGAGGGCGGGTTCACCGCCGTGTTCCTCGCGGACATCCTCGGGCTGTACGACGTGCACGGCAGCGGCGTGGACGCCACGGTGCGCGGCGGCGTGCAGTGGCCGCTGCTGGACCCGTTCACGGTGGTCTCGGCGATGGCCGCCGTCACCGAGCGGGTGGGCTTCGGCGTCACCGCGTCCGTCACCTACGAGCAGCCCTACCTGCTGGCGCGCACGCTGACCTCGCTGGACCACTTCACGGAGGGGCGCATCGCATGGAACGTGGTGACCGGCTACCAGGACTCGGCCGCACGCAACCTCGGCCTGGACCGGCAGCCGGGCCACGACGAGCGCTACGACCGCGCCGACGCCTACCTCGACGCCATGTACCGCCAGTTCGAGGGGTCCGTGGAGCGGGACGCCGTCGTGGCGGACCGCGAGTCCGGGGTGTTCGCGGACCCGGCGAAGGTGCACCCGATCGGCGTGGAGGGCCCGCACGTGCGCCTGCCCGGCGTCGCGCTCGCGCACCCCGGGCCGCAGGGCACCCCGTTCCTGTTCCAGGCCGGCGCGTCCTCGCGGGGGCGACGGTTCGCGCTCGAGCACGCGGAGGCGGTCTTCTACATCGGCCCGACGACGGCGCACGTGCGGCGGTTCGTCGAGCAGACCCGCGAGGGCCTGCGGGAGGCCGGCCGCCCCGAGGACGCGATCCGCGTGCTGGCGATGGTGACCGTCGTCGTCGCGGACACGGACGAGGAGGCGCAGGCGCGGCTGGCCGAGTACCACGAACACGTGGACGTGGAGTCCGCGCTCGCGCTGTTCGGCGGCTGGACGGGGGTGGACCTGTCCGGCCTGGACCCGGACGCCGAGCTGGAGCACGTGGAGAGCGAGGCCTCGCGGACGGCGCTGGCCGCGTTCACCACCCAGTCGCCGGACCGTCGCTGGACGGTGCGCGAGGTGGCGGAGTTCGTGAGCGTGGGCGGGCGGGGGCCGGTGATCGTGGGGTCCCCGGCCACCGTGGCCGATGAGCTCGAGCGCTGGCACCGCGAGACGGGCGTGGACGGCTTCAACATCTCGGCGGCCGTGCGCCCGACGGACCTCGAGCGGTTCGCCCGGCTCGTGAGCCCCGAGCTGCGGCGGCGCGGCCTGCTGCGTGAGCCCGAGGCGGGGCGGACCCTGCGCGAGAACGTGGCCGGCGGGGGACCGCTGCTGCCGGAGGACCACCGGGGGGCCCGGTTCCGCTGACCCCGACGCCACGGGAAAACGTCACGCTGACGTGCGCTAATCCGTCTCGTCGTGGGAGAGTGGGGGACGCGTACCCGCGCAGACCCCGCCCCGACCCCAGGAGGCCCGCATGGCCCGGCCCCAGACCGTCCTCACCGTGGTGGCCGCCCGCCGGCTCACCCCGCACCTCGTGCGCCTGACCCTCGGCGGTGAGCAGTTCGACGCCGTCCATGCCCGCTGGGCGGAGAAGGGCGCCACGGACCAGTACGTGAAGCTGCTCTTCGCCGACCCCGCGCTCGGCCTCGAGCCCCCGTACGACCTGGACGCCCTCCGCGAGCGCCTCGCCCCGGAGCAGCTGCCGGTCCGCCGCACCTACACGGTGCGCCACATGGACGCGGCCGCCCGCACCATGGATGTCGACTTCGTGGTCCACGGTGCGTCCGACGGCGGCGCCGCCCCCGGGCACGACGGTGGCCTGGCCGGGGCGTGGGCGGCGTCCGAGCCGGTGGGGCAGCAGGTCGCGTTCCTGGGTCCCGGCGGCGCCTACCGGCCCGACCCCACCGCCGACTGGCACCTGCTCGCCGGCGACGAGGCCGCGCTGCCGGCGATCGCCGCCGCCCTCGAGGACCTCGCCGCCACGGACGCCGCGGCGGCCGGCGTCGCGCTGATCGAGGTGACCGACGCCGGGGACGAGGTGCCCCTGACCGCGCCGGCCGGCGTCGAGGTGCGCTGGCTGCACCGCGGCGGCCCCTTCACCCCGGAGACGACGAGGTTCGCCGCCGCCGTCGAGGGCGCGGCGTGGCGGGACGGACGGGTGCACGCGTTCGTGCACGGCGAGCGGGAGCAGGTCAAGCGCGTCCGGGCGTACCTCACGGACGTGCGCGGCGTGGACCGGCGACAGCTGTCGGTGAGCGCGTACTGGGCCTACGGCCGTGCCGAGGATGTGTTCCAGGCGGAGAAGCAGACCCCGGTGGGGCAGATCTTCGAGGACGGCGCCACCGGCGGCTGACCCGCACAGGTTCGGCACAGCAGCAGCTTCGCCGCCCCTCAGGGCCTGACGGGCCAGGGGTGACGTGAGACGGTCGAGGGGTCATCGTCCGGCGGTGCCCGGCCGCCGGCACGTCCGCACCTCTGTGAAGGAGTCCCCATGAAGACGCCCGCACGCCTCGCCGTCGGCATGCTCGCCGCCTCCGGTCTGCTGCTCACCGGCTGCGCCTCCGACCCGACGCTGGACGAGAGCTGGCCCGAGATCCGCCAGAAGGTCGTGGACGCCGAGAGCCTGCGCCTGAGGGTGGAGGGCACCGCCGCCGACAAGGAGGAGGAGAAGGACGACGCGTCGGCCTCGGCGGCGCCCTCCGCCTCCCTGGGCACGGACGCCAGCCAGTCCCTGAACGTGGACCTCGCCGGCGCCACCGACGACTCCCACCTCAAGGGCACCATGAACATGGACATGGGGGCGGCCACCATGGACATCGAGGTCCTGCGCCGGGACGCCGACGTGTTCTTCAAGCTCAAGGCCGACGGTGACGACCTGCCCCAGGAGATGGGCATGTTCTCCACCCTCGTGGGCGACCGCTGGATCAAGACGAGCGCCGATCAGGCCGCGCAGATGGACATCTCACTCCAGGAGATCATGTCCGACCTCGAGGAGGACATGCCCGCCGCGGACGCCTTCGACGGCAAGGACCTGAAGGCCGAGGAGGTGGAGCTCGAGGGCAGGACGTACCTCAAGTACGCGCTGCCCGAGGAGCACCACGAGTTCGGCCGGACGATGCTGATCGACCCGGAGAGCACGACCCTCTACCGTCTCGAGGACGTGAACTCGGAGGACGAGGACGTGGACGCGAACGCCACCTTCACCGAGTGGAACGCGGTCGAGGCGCCCGAGGCCCCCGCCTCGGAGGACGTCTTCGACCTGGCCGAGCTGCAGGAGCTGGCCGGTTGACCCGCTGCGCGATCCGGGTGGGCCGGCGGGCCGCCACGGCATGATGTCCTGATGGACCGCACCGCCCCCACCCCGCCCGCGAACGCCCTCGCCCCGGACCTGCCGGAGGACATCGCCCGGGAGGCGATCGCCTTCCGCCGCCGCCTCCACGGGCATCCGGAGCTGGACCTGCACCTGCCCCGCACCCAGGCCGCCGTCCTCGAGCGGCTCGAGGCCCTGCGCGCTGAGGCGGGGGAGGATGCCGCCACCGGCCGCCCCGCGCTGGAGACGAGCGTGGGCCGGGCGCTGAGCTCCGTCGTCGTGGTGCTGCGCGGCGGGGCCCCGCTGCCGGAGGGGGCCCGGCGGCCGGTCGTGCTGCTGCGGGGGGACATGGACGCCCTGCCCGTCACGGAGGAGACCGGGCTGGAGTACGCCCCCGCCGTGCCGGGCACCATGCACGCCTGCGGCCACGACCTGCACACCGCCGGCCTCTACGGCGCCCTGGCGTGGCTGGTGCGCCGTCGCGGGGAGCTCGCCGCCGACGTGGTGGCCATGTTCCAGCCCGGGGAGGAGACCGGCGGCGGCGCCCTGCACATGATCCAGGAGGGGCTGCTGGAGGCGGCCGGGCGACCGGTGGACGCCGCCTACGCGATCCATGTCTCCTCGGGCACGTACCCGCGCGGCGTCCTGCTCAGCCGCCCGGGGGCGATCCAGGCCGGCTGCGACGACCTGGTGGTGACGGTGCACGGTCGAGGCGGGCACGGCTCGGTGCCGCACCTGGCCCAGGATCCGGTGCCCGTGGCCGCCGAGATGGTGCTGGCGCTGCAGTCCGTGGTCACCCGGCAGTTCGACGCCTTCGACCCGGTGGTCGCGACCGTCGGGCACCTGAGCGCGGGCACGGCGGCCAACATCATCCCGGACAGCGCCACCCTCGCCCTCACCCTGCGGACCTTCTCCGCGCCCTCCCGAACCCGGCTGCTCTCGGCCGTGGAGCGCATGGTGCACGGGATCGCCGCGGCGCACGGCATGAGCGCGCAGGTCCGGACGGACTGCGCGTTCCCGGTGACGGCCAACGATCCGGACGCAGTGGCTTTCGTCCGCCGGACCGTGGAGGACCTGTACGGGGCCGACGCCTACCGGGAGCTGCCCGAGCCCGAGCCCGGCAGCGAGGACTTCTCCGAGGTCCTCCAGCGGGTGCCCGGCGCCTACGTCCTGCTCGGGGCGGTCCCGGAGGGCGTGGACCCGGACGAGGCCCCGGTCAACCACTCCCCGCAGGCCGTGTTCGACGACGCCGTGGTGCCGCGGGCCGCTCAGGTGCTGGCCGAGCTGGCGCTGCGGACGGCGCCGGTGCCGGCGTCCTGAGCGCGGCGACCGGCCCGGAGCACCTCGGCGATCTGCCCGACGCACGGCTCGTTCTGCAGGCTCGTGGTGTCCCCGAGCGCGGTGCCCTGGTGCAGCTGCGTCAGCAGCCGCCGCATGATCTTGCCCGAACGGGTCTTGGGCACGTCGGGGACGAAGACCACCTCGGCGGGCTTGGCCACCGGCCCGATCACCCGCCCCACGTGCCGCCGCAGCTCCTCGGCGCGGTCGGCGGCGGAGGCGCCGGGGCCGTCGTCGCCGGCCAGCCAGCTCTCGTGCGCCACCACGAAGGCGACGGCGGCATGCCCGGTGGTCTCGTGCGGCACGGGGCACACCCCCGCCTCGATCACCTCCGGGTGCGCCACGAGGGCGGACTCGATCTCGATGGTGCTCAGCCGGTGCCCGGAGATGTTGATGACGTCGTCCACGCGCCCGAGGATCCAGACGTCGCCGTCCTCGTCCCGCTTGGCGCCGTCGCCGGCGAGGAACCAGCCCGCCTCGCCCTGGTCCGCGTAGTCCTCCCAGTACGAGTGGAAGTAGCGGGCCGGGTTCCGCCACACGGTCCGCGCCATCGCCGGCGAGGTGCGGGTGACCACGATCCGGCCCTGCAGGCCCTCGGGCGTGGGGGCGCCGTCGTCGTCGACCACGGCCACGTCCACCCCCGGCAGGGGCCGGGAGCCGCAGCCCGGCTTGAAGGCCGTGTCCGTGGGGCGCGGGGAGAGCACGGTGGCGCCCGTCTCGGACTGCCACCACGTGTCCACCATCGGCAGGTCCGGGGTGTCCCGGCCGATCTGGGTCCGCGCCCACGTCCAGGCCTCCGGGTTCACGGACTCGCCCACGGTGCCGATCAGGCGGATCGAGGACAGGTCCGGGCCGCCGTCCGCGTGCGCCGGGATCCCGTCCGGATGCCAGCCCTTGAGCGAGCGGATCAGGGTGGGCGCCGTGTAGTAGCTCGTCACCCGGTAGCGCTCGATCACCTCGAAGTGCCGGCCCGGGTGCGGGGCGTTCGGCACACCCTCGTAGATCACCTGCGTGACCCCGTTCGAGAGTGGACCGTAGATCTCGTAGGTGTGCGCGGTGACCCAGGCCAGGTCCGCGGTGCACCAGTGGACGTCGTCGTCGCGCCGTGCCGGGTCCGGGTGGGAGAACAGGAAGTCGTGCGTCCACGAGGCCGCGGCGAGGTACCCGCCGGAGGTGTGCACGAGCCCCTTGGGCTGTCCCGTGGTGCCGGAGGTGTACATGATGAACAGCGGGTGCTCCGCGTCGAAGGCGCGCGGGGTGTGGGTGTCCGGCTGGCGGTCCACGACGTCGTGCCACCACAGGTCCCGCCCCTCGGTCCACGGGATGTCCCGGTGGCCCGTGCGGTCCAGGACGAGGACGTGCTCGATCGCGTTGTCCCCGGACACGGCCTCGTCCGCGTTGGCCTTCACGGGGACGGCGGTGCCGCGGCGGAACTGGCCGTCGGTGGTGACGAGCAGCTTGGCGCCCGTGTCCTCCACGCGGAACCGCAGCGCCTCCGCCGAGAACCCGCCGAACACGAGCGAGTGCACGGCGCCGATCCGCGCGCACGCCAGCGTGATGACGATCGTCTCGACGAGCACGGGCAGGTACACGACGACGCGGTCGCCCGCCTCGATGCCCAGCTCCTCGAGGGCGTTCGCGGCCTGGGCGACCTCGCGCTGCAGCTGTGCGTAGGTGACGGCGCGGCGGTCGCCGGGCTCGCCCTCGAAGTACAGGGCGACCTTCTCCCCGCGCCCCGCCGCCACGTGGCGGTCCACGCAGTTCACGGCCACGTTCAGGGTGCCGTCCTCGTACCAGCGGATCTCCGGGCCGCGCTCGGCGGCCGGGTCCGGGGCGGTGAGGGAGCGCGTCCGGGTGAAGGGTCGCTCCCAGCTCAGACGTCGGCCGGCCGCCTCCCAGAACGCGAGCCGGTCCGCCTCGGCCACCGGGCGGCCGTCGCCGCGCCCGCCGTGCAGCCGGTCCGCCGGGCGGCCGGGGTGGACGTCCGGGTCGGCGGCGTCGACGAGCGCCTGCGGGAGGGGGCCGGGCAGCGTGGCGAGGGCCGCGGCGGGCACGCCGTCGTTCGGTCCGCGGACGGCCCCGGAGGCGCCCTCCTCGGCCGGGTCGGGGCGGGCGGGGTCCTCGGTGGGCGTCATGGGCGGCGGTCCTCCTGGTCGGCGGGTCCGACCAGGCTAGGGACGACGACGACGGCGCCCCGCCCGCCGTCGTCACCGGCGGTCATGCTCGGCCCGCCGGACCCCCGCGGGCGCCCGGCGCGGGCCAGGGCGACGGCGGCCGGTGTGGATCCCGTCCCACGGCCGGGTCGCCCCGGCCGCCGGCCCGCCCGCGCGTGTCAGAGTAGGGCCATGACCACCTACGCCACCCTCGCCGCCCGGTACGCCGACGCCTTCGACTCCGTCGCCCACGGCGAGCGGGCCCGCGAGGCGGGCCGGCACCTGCCGTTCGCCGCCCTCGGGGAGCTGCAGGCCGCCGGGTTCGGCAAGGTCGGTGTCCCCGAGGACGCGGGCGGCGAGGGCGGCGGCAGCGAGACCGTGCTGCGCCTGCTCATGGACCTGGCCGCCCGGGACGTGAACACCGCGCACGTCTGGCGCTCCCACCTCGTGTTCATCGCCACGGCCATGGACCAGGCGCCCGCCCGTCGGGAGCGGTGGCTGCGGCACATCGTCGACGGGGACTGGGCCGGCTCCGCCCTGGCCGAACGCGCCGGCGGGGCCGCGCCGGGCCGTGCCGCCACCCTGGCCAGCCGGGACGAGGGCGGCACCTGGGTCGTGCGGGGGCAGAAGTACTACGCGACCGGCTCGGCCTTCGCCACGTGGACCGCCGCGACCGTGGGCATCGAGGGGGCGGACCTCGTCTCCCGCCGGAACTCCAAGCGGGCCGGGGGCGCGGTCCGCGAGCCGGACCGGGCCGTCGCCGTCGTGCGCGTGCGTCAGCCGCGCGTGGGCATCAAGGACGACTGGGACGGCTTCGGCCAGCGCCTGACCGCCACCGGGTCCGTGGTGCTCGACGACGCCGCGGCCGAGGAGCTGCTCGAGGTGCCGCGGCAGGACGGACCGGTGCCCGTGCTCATGGAGGCGACCCTGCTGGCGCTGCAGGCCGGGATAGGCCGGGCGGCGCTCACGGAGGGCACGCAGCTGCTGCGGCAGCGGCGCCGCACCTTCAACACCGGCACGGCCGCGCTGCCCAAGGACGACCCGCAGCTCCTCGAGATCATGGGGCAGCTGGCCGGGCGGCAGGCCGCGGCCGAGCTGATGGTGCGCGAGATCGGGCGTCTGCTCGACGAGGGGCAGGACGGCGCCGACGGGGCCGGCCCGGCGGAGGCCGACGTCGTGGCGGCGTCCGCCGAGGCGATGGCGGCCGCGTACCGGGCCCAGGCCGTGGTGCCGGAGGCCGTCCTCGAGGTGTGCACCCGCATCTTCGACACGCTCGGCGCGTCGGCGACGTCGGCCACGCTGCGGCTCGACCGGCACTGGCGCAACGCCCGCACCCTCGCCACCCACGACCCGGCGGTGTTCAAGGTGCGCATGGCCGGCGACTGGCTCGTGAACGGCACCCCGCCGACCGCCTACACGTCGGCCGGCGAGGTCCCCGAGGAGGGCTGACCCGGCGACTGGGCGGCCGGAGGCGCCGGGCTCAGGCCCAGCGGCGCAGGGCCCGGCGCTCCAGCAGGCCGAGCAGCCAGTCGGTGAGCTTGCCGAGCACGGCGAGCAGGATGATCGCCAGGATCAGGCGGTCCGTGCGTCCGTTGTTCTGCGAGTCGGTGAGCAGGAAGCCCAGGCCCATCGAGGAGGCGATCAGCTCCGCGGCCACCAGGAACAGCCAGGCCTGGGCCAGGGCCAGCCGCAGGCCGGAGAACACGGCCGGCACCACGGCGGGCAGCTGCACCGTCCGCAGCAGGGACAGCCCGTGGTAGCCGAAGGCCCGTCCGGCCTCCACCAGGTGCGGGTCCACGTGGCGCAGGGCGGCGTAGACGGTGGTGAACACCGGGAAGAACGCGCCGATCGCGATGAGGGTGACCTTGGACTCCTCGCCGATCTGCATCCACAGGATCAGCAGCGGCACCCAGGCCAGCGAGGGCACCGCGCGCAGCGCCCCGATCAGCGGGGCGAACAGCGCGTCCGCCCACCGGGACAGCCCGAGCGCGGATCCCACGGCCAGCCCGAGTGCGGCGCCGAGCAGGAAGCCCAGCAGCACGCGCTGGGTGGAGATCCCCACGTGCAGCCACAGGTCGCCCCGCTCCAGCAGGTTGACGCCGGCGCTGAGCACCGCGCCGGGGGAGGGAAGCTGCACCGCGGAGAGCAGCCCGGCGGCCGTCACCGCCCACCACAGCACCAGGAGGACGGCGGGCGCGGTCAGCCCCACCACCGCCCGGGCGCCGGGCCGGTCCAGCACCCGGGGCCGGGCTGGGCCAGCGCTGAGCCAGACGTTTCGGTCGTCTCCGCGGGGTGGATGCAGCAGATTTCTCTGGCTCAGCGCTGGTGCGCCGCTGGCTCAGCGCTGGGGTGCCGCTGAGTCGCCGCAGGGCCGCCACCCACGGACGTGTCCTCCGTCATGGTCAGGGCATGTCACGAACCGGGCGCCGGACGCGTGGCCGGGCCCGGCGGGGCCGTCATGAACCCCTGGGCCGGACCCACTTCCACCGCCGGCCGCGTCGGCGTTGCATGGTGCGGGACCGTCGCCCGCCCGGCCGCGCCCCTGCGACCGGGCGGCCCTGGAAAGGAGACCCATGAGCACCGCCGAGAACGCCGGGGCCGGAGCACCCACCCGCCCGGACGAGCACCGCGAGATCCTCTTCAACGCATTCGACATGAACTGCGTCGCCCACCAGTCCCCGGGGCTCTGGCGTCACCCCGACGACCACGCCCGCGACTACAACACCCTGGGCTACTGGACGCACCTGGCGCAGACGCTGGAGAAGGGCCTGTTCGACGGCCTGTTCATCGCCGACGTCCTCGGCCCGTACTCCGTGTACGGCGGCACCTCCGAGGCCGCCATCAGGACCGGCGCGCAGACCCCCGTGAACGACCCGTTCCTGCTCGTCTCCGCGATGGCCGCGGTCACCGAGCACCTCGGCTTCGGCGTCACCGCCGGCACCGCCTACGAGCACCCCTACCCGTTCGCCCGCCGCCTCGCCACGCTCGACCACCTCACGGGCGGCCGCGTGGGTTGGAACGTGGTCACCGGCTACCTGCCCTCCGCTGCCCAGAACATGGGCCAGGACGACCAGATGGAGCACGACGAGCGCTACGAGCACGCCGACGAGTACCTCGACGTCGTCTACAAGCTCCTCGAGGGCTCGTGGGAGGACGACGCCGTCGTCTACGACAAGGAGTCCGGCGTGTTCGCGGACCCGGCCAAGGTCCACGACATCGCCCACGAGGGCACGTGGTTCAAGGTCCCCGGCCACGCCGTCACCGAGCCGTCCGTGCAGCGCACCCCCGTGATCTACCAGGCCGGCGCCTCGACACGCGGCCGCGCCTTCGCCGGCAAGCACGCCGAGGCCGTGTTCATCAACTCCCCCACGAAGGAGCTGGCGGCCGCCACCGTGAAGAAGATCCGCCAGGCCCTGGTGGACGCCGGCCGTGACCCGTACGACGTGAAGATCTTCGCGATGCAGACGATCGTCACCGGGGCCACCGACGAGGACGCGCGGGCCAAGTACGACGACCTGGCGCAGTACGTGGACCCGCTGGGCGGCCTCGTGCTCATGTCCGGCTGGATGGGCATCGACCTGTCCCAGTACGACCTGGACGAGCCGATCGGGGACGTGAAGTCGAACGCCATCCAGTCCACCGTGGAGACCTTCCAGAAGGCCTCCGGAACGGACGAGGAGTGGACCGTGCGCAAGCTCGCCGAGTGGGTGGGCATCGGCGGCTTCGGCCCCGTGATCGTGGGCGGCGGCGAGTCCGCGGCCCGCCAGCTCGTCGAGTGGGCCGACGAGACCGACGTGGACGGCTTCAACCTCGCCTACCACATCACCCCGGGCACCTTCGAGGACGTCGTGGAGTTCGTGGTGCCGGAGCTGCAGAAGCTCGGCCGCTACAAGACCGCGTACACGGACGGCACGCTGCGCCACAAGCTCTTCGGCCGCGGCGACCACCTGCCGCAGAACCACCACGGCGCATCCTTCGCCCTGCGCCGCCGGTAGGGTGACGCCAGTGGCCGCGGCGCCCTGCCTCGGCCGGCAGCAGCCCCAGGAGGAGAACATGCAGCGCAGACGTGCCGTCCGCGCGGCCGGGCTCGGCGTCGTGGGCGCCCTGGCCTTGGCCGGGTGCGCATCCGAGCCGCAGTCGGCGGGGGAGGCCTGGCATCAGGCCCGCACCCAGTTGGACGAGGCCGAGACCGTCCGACTCGAGACCGCCTACACCACCGGCCGTCAGGGCCCGCAGTCGGTCCGCTGGGACATCGCCGGCCGGCTCGACGGCGGCGACGCCGAGTCGAAGGGCGTCATGCAGGTCGGCCGCGACTCGCACATCACCATGGAGTCGCGCCAGGTCGGCGAGGACGTGTTCGTGCGGGTCGACGTGGACGGGTCCGACGTCCCGGACGACGTCCAGATGATGTACTCCGACCCACAGTGGCGCCGTGTCTCGGCCGGCGAGGGGCAGGAGCCGCCCCTGAAGTCCCTCCTCGACCAGGTGGGCCTCCCCGCGGCGGACGCCCTCGACGGCGCCCAGGTGCGCGCCGAGGAGGTCGACTGGGACGGCGGCACGGCCTACCGCTATGCCGTGCCCGAGGAGGTCGCCGACGCCGCAATGGCCGAGGGCGACGCCACCCGGGTGCACTCCTTCACGGTGGACGACGACGGCGAGCTGGTCGCGCTCACCGTCGACGACGGCCGGGCCACCCAGCAGTACGCCCTGAGCGACTGGAACCAGATCGAGCCGGCCGAGGCGCCGGAGGAGGTGGCCGAGTGAGGCAGCGCCAGACCCAGACCCGCCGCACCCGCCGCGGCCTGTCCCTCGCCGCCGTCGGGGCGGCCGCCCTGCTGCTGACCGGCTGCGCCTCGGGCGACGACGCCCCCGGCGCCTGGGACCGCGCCCGCACCCAGCTCGAGGAGGCCGACTCCGTCCGCATGGTCACCGAGCTGCGGTCCGAGGCCCCGAGCAACGGCCGCGCGGTCCCGGACTCGGTGGACATCTCCGGTCCCGTGGACGGCTCGTCCATGCGGTACGTGTCCGTGTACCAGGACGACGGTCTGATCACCCGGGACGAGTCCCGGATCGTGGATGGCACCGCGTACTCCCGATTCACGGTGGAGCGCGCCGGCGCGAGCGGCGAGGACCGCCCCGCGTATGTGGAGCGCTGGACCGCCACCCCGTACGAGAGCGATCCCCGCGCCACCGGCATGGGCGCGATGGTGAGCTCGCTGCTGGGCTCCCTGCCGGAGTCGGGCGGCCTGGACGACGTCGAGGCGGACGCGGACGGCATCCGCCGCAGCGGTCAGGACGCGATCCGCTACGTGCTGGACGAGCCCGTCTCGGGCCCGCAGGAGGGCGTGGCGCTGACCGCGTTCACGGTGTCCAAGGAGGACGGCCGCCTGCTCACCGTGGAGACCGAGTCCGCCGGCACGAAGGCCGTGGTGACCCTCTCCGAGATGGGCGGGGTGGATCCGGTGCAGGCCCCGCCGGCCGACGAGGTCCTGAAGCAGGACGGCTGATCCGGCCCACGACGACGGCGGCCCGCCTCCCCTCGGGGAGGCGGGCCGCCGTGTCTGCGCGGGTCAGCGCGTCAGCGGACCCTCGTCACCCAGCGGGGTGGACGGGTCCGAGATGGTGTCCGGCTCGGCACCGTGGCGGGCCGCCGAGGTGACGTTGTCGTTGTTGGACTCGGTCACGCGATCTTCGCGGGCGTCGTTCTTCTTGTCGTTGCCCTGCATGGCATCCTCCACCTTCGTCGTGGCCTTCTGCACCGGATCGGACTTCTTCACCTCAGCGAACTTCTGCTGGGCGGTCTCCTGGACCTGGCCGACCTTCTCCTGGGTCTTGGGGTCGTTCCAGAGCTTCTGGGCGTTCTGGGTCATCTTCTCGAGGTTCTTGCGGCCCTCGGCGGAGCCGAGCAGGTAGCCGAGTGCGGCGCCGAGGCCCAGGGTGATGAGGCGCATGGGTGGTCTCCTTCGTGTGTCGGGACCGCGCCGACCCTCTTGGACGGGCCGGGCGGCGCGCTGGCGCGCTGTCCTGGGATCACTCTGGTCACCGGAGCCCGCCGCGTCAACGGTTGAGGCGCACGGCCGTGCGAGGGTCGGCGGCGTTCGTCCCCGCCGTCCCGCCCCACGACGACGGCCGCCCACCCCGGAGGTGAGCGGCCGTCGTCGTGCCGGGGCCCGTGGGCCCACGGGGTCAGCCGAAGTGCTTCGGCAGGGTGGCCTCCCAGGCCTCGCGCAGCTCCGCGATCGGCAGGGTGAAGGCGTCCTGGACCTCGAGGGCCGCGGAGTCGGCGTCCACCACGCCGATGCGCACGGCCGCGTAGCCGCGGGCCGTGGTCATGTCCGTGAACCGGACCTCCTCGGTGCGGGGCACGGCCACGACGGCGCGCGCCTGCGTCTCGGAGAACAGTGCGGTGAACAGGTCCACGCCGGCGCGGCGCAGCACCTCGTCCAGCACCACGCGGGCGCCCACGCCGAAGCGCAGCACCATCTCGGACAGGGTGGCCGCGAGGCCGCCGCCGGAGACGTCGTGGGCGGCGTCGATCATGCCGTCCCGGGACATGTTGACCAGCAGCTCGCCGAGCAGGCGCTCCTTCTTCAGGTCGACCTTCGGGGGCAGGCCGCCGAGGTGGCCGCGCAGGCGCGCGAACTCGGAGCCGTCCAGCTCGTCCGCGGTCTCGCCCAGCAGGTAGATCGCCTGGCCGTCCGCGTCCGGGGCGAAGCCGGACGGGGTGCGGCGCAGGACGTCGTCGAGCTGGCCGAGCACCGCCACCGTGGGGGTGGGGTGGATCGGGGTGCTGCCCGTCTGGTTGTACAGGGACACGTTGCCGCCGGTCACCGGGATGCCGAGGGTCTGGCAGCCGTCCGCCAGGCCGCGCACGGCCTCCGCGAACTGCCACATCACGTCCGGGTCCTCGGGGGAGCCGAAGTTCAGGCAGTCGGAGACGGCCAGGGGCACGGCCCCGGCGGTGGTGACGTTGCGGTACGCCTCGGCCAGGGAGGCCTGCGCGCCCGTGTACGGGTCCAGGTAGGTGAACCGGTCGTTGCAGTCCGTGGCCAGGGCCACGCCCATGCCGGTCTCCTCGTCCACGCGCACCACACCCGCGTCGTCCGGGGCCGCCAGGGCGGTGTTGCCGCGGACGTAGCGGTCGTACTGGCGGGTGATCCAAGAGGTGTCCGCCAGGTTCGGGGAGCTCATCAGCTCCACGACGGCGGCGCGCAGCTCCTCGCCCGTGGCGGGCAGGTCCTGACCGGCCTCGGAGGAGCGGAACGTGTCCGCCTGGAGCTCGTCCTGCCAGGCCGGACGCGCGTACGGGCGCTCGTAGACCGGGCCGTCGTGGGCCACGGTGCGCGGGTCCACGTCGACGATGACCTCGCCGTCCCAGGTGATGATCAGGCGGCCGTCGCCGGTGACCTCGCCCAGCCAGGAGTACTCGACGTCCCACTTTGCCATGACGGCCTCGAACGCGGCGACGTTCTCCGGCGTCACCACGGCCATCATGCGCTCCTGCGACTCGGACATGAGGATCTCGCCCGGGGTCAGCGTGGAGTCGCGCAGCAGCACGTCGGTCAGCTCCACGCGCATGCCGCCCTCGCCGTTGGAGGCGAGCTCGGAGGTGGCGCAGGAGATGCCGGCGGCGCCGAGGTCCTGGATGCCCTCGACGAGGGAGTCGCGGAACAGCTCGAGGCAGCACTCGATGAGCACCTTCTCGGAGAAGGGGTCGCCGACCTGCACCGAGGGGCGCTTGGCGGGCTTGCCGTCGCCGTCGAAGGACTCGGAGGCCAGCACGGAGGCGCCGCCGATCCCGTCACCGCCGGTGCGGGCGCCGAACAGAACTACCTTGTTGCCCACGCCGGAGGCGTTGGCCAGACGCAGGTCCTCGTGCTTGAGCACGCCCACGGCGAGGGCGTTGACGAGCGGGTTGCCCTGGTAGATCGGGTCGAAGCGGGTCTCGCCGCCGATGTTCGGCAGGCCCAGGGAGTTGCCGTAGCCGCCGATGCCGGCCACCACGCCGTGGAACACGCGGGCGGTGTCCGGGTGGTCGATCGCGCCGAAGCGCAGCGGGTCCATCACGGCCACCGGGCGGGCACCCATGGAGATGATGTCGCGCACGATGCCGCCGATGCCCGTGGCCGCGCCCTGGTAGGGCTCCACGTAGGAGGGCGAGTTGTGGGACTCGACCTTGAACGTCACGGCCCAGCCGTCACCGAGGTCGGTCACGCCGGCGTTCTCGCCGATGCCCACCATCATGTGCTGCTTCATCTCGTCGGTGAGCTTCTCGCCGAACTGGCGCAGGTGCACCTTAGAGGACTTGTACGAGCAGTGCTCGGACCACATGACCGAGTACATGGCCAGCTCGGCCGCGGTGGGGCGGCGGCCGAGGATCTTCTTGATCTCGGCGTACTCGTTCTCCTTCAGGCCCAGCTCGGCCCAGGGCTGCTCGACGTCCGGCGTCGCCTGGGCGTCCGCGACCGTCTCGATGTTGAACTGCTGGCTCATGCATGGCCTCCACGGCTGGCGAGGGTGGTCAGGACGGAGGTGAAGAAGCCGAGGCCGTCCACGCCGGAGCGGGGGCCGGCGGCGGTGTCCGGGCCGAAGCCCGTCTCCACGGCGTGCTCCGGGTGCGGCATCAGACCGACGACGTTGCCGGCCGGGTTCGCGATGCCCGCGATGTCCCGGCGCGAGCCGTTCGGGTTCCAGCCCTGATAGCGGAACACCACGCGGCCCTCGGCCTCGAGGGCGTCGAGGGTCGTCTCGTCCGCCACGTACTGGCCGTCCTGGTTCTTCAGGGGCACGGTGATGGTCTGGCCCTGCTCGAAGTCGCGGGTCCACACGGTGTCCGCGCTCTCCACGACCAGCTCCTGGTCGCGGCAGATGAAGTGCAGGTGGTCGTTCTTGATCATCGAGCCCGGCAGCAGGTGTGACTCGGTGAGGATCTGGAAGCCGTTGCAGATGCCGAGCACCGGCAGGCCGTCCGCCTCGCCCTCGGGGCCGCCGGCCGCCGTCGCCACCGCGTCCATCATGGGGGCGAAGCGCGCGATCGCGCCGGCGCGCAGGTAGTCGCCGTAGGAGAAGCCGCCCGGGATCACGACGGCGTCCACGCCGGCGAGCGTCCGCTGCGGGTCCGCGTCGGCGTGCCACAGGGAGACGGGCTCGGCGCCGGCGAGGCGGACGGCGCGCAGCGCGTCCACGTCGTCCAGGGTGCCGGGAAAGGTGATGACGCCGATGCGCGCGCCGCTGAGCGGCGTCGTCGGCGTCGAGTAGTCGCCGATGAGGGGGAGCTCGGTCATCGGGCGCCCTCGGCCTCGTCCAGGACGGCCACGTTCACGACGTCCTCGATGACGGGGTTGGACAGCATCTCCTCGGCGGCCGTGCGCGCCTGGGCGAGGATCTCGTCGGTGACCTCGCCCTCCACGGTGAGCTCGAAGCGCTTGCCCTGGCGGACCTGGCTGAACTCGGTGAAGCCGAGGCGGGGCAGGGCCCCGTTGATCGCCTTGCCCTGCGGATCGAGGATCTCGGGCTTGGGCATGACGTCGACGACGATGATGGGCATGAACACGCTCCTGGGTGCGGGACGATGCCGCGGAGCAGGACGGTGTAGATGCCGTCTCACGCCCGGCCCTGGGCGCTCCGCGTGCTTGCCCGCCCAGTCTACTCGGCCGCCCGGACGCGGGATCGTGGGTGTGATGGGGGCGGCACGCGGCAGCCGGCCCGGCGTAGCCTGGCGGCATGAGACCTCAGCAGACCCGTGTGTCCCCGCTCGGCCGACGCCGGCCGATCAGCCCGCTCGGCCCCGCGCTGCTCGCCGCGGCGGCCGGCGTCGTGCTGACGGGAGTGCGCCGCATCAAGGCCCGCTCCGCCCGGCGTCGCGCGACCGGACGCCCGCGCCGGTGACCCGCCCCGAGCCCTGCCCCTGCGGGTCCGGAGCCGGGCTCGCGGCGTGCTGCGGTCGCCTGCACGCGCGTTTCGCCCGGGACGGCGCCCTGACCGCGCCCACCGCCGAGGCGCTCATGCGCTCCCGGTACACGGCGTTCGCGCGGCTGGGCGAGGCCGGGCCGGCAGAGGTCCGGGCGATGGCCGACTACCTCGCCGCGACCTGGGCCCCCGAGCATCGACCCACCGCGGCCGAGCTGCTGCCGGCCGCGGGGGAACCGGCGCCGCGGTTCACCCGCCTGGCGGTGCTGGACGTGCGGGACGGCGGGCCGTTCCAGGACGCCGGGACCGTGGAGTTCGTGGCCGTCGGCACGGGGGCCGAGGGGCGGTTCCGACTCCATGAGGTCAGCCGGTTCCGCCGTGAGGACGGGATCTGGCGCTACGTTAACGGCGACGTGCGCTGAGGCCGGGGCGGCGCGTCGGACGGCGGCCGGCAGTGACGCGTCAGAAGGCGGAGAAGATCCCGGCGCCCACGCTGAGGACCAGGCCCAGGATGGCGATCCACGCCACCAGGGTGACGATCGGGCGGGGGCGACGCGGGGCGCCGTCGTGCCAGTCCACGCCCTCCAGCTCCGGAGGGGTGCGCAGCTCTCGATCCATGGCCCCAGCCTCTCATGCCCCACGCCGCCCCGGGCCCAACGCGGGTTGACTTGTCACGGGTGCTGGGCGCCTGGACCCGCGAGAACTCAACCCGCGTTGCCGTCCGGGGTGAACAGGTCCTCGATCCGCCGCCCGAACACGGCCGCGAGGCGGAAGGCGAGCGGGAGCGAGGGGTCGTAGCGGCCCTTCTCGAGAGAGATGACGGTCTGCCGGGAGACGCCGAGCTCGTCGGCGAGCCGCTGCTGCGACCAGCCGAGGCGGGCACGCTCGTCGGGGATGGTGTTCTCCACGGCTCAGCCCCGGCGCTTCTGGAGCGCGTAGCGGACGGCCACCGAGGCGCCCGCGAAGAGGAGCAGCCCGGCGCCCACGAGGGGGAGGCTGGGCTGCCACCCCGCCAGGGCGACGACGAACGTGCCCAGGCCCAGCACCACGAGCAGGTCGCCGAACGCGCCGGACTGCGCCTTCTCGAGCCACCGGCCTTCGATGGTCTCCTCGGTGTCCCGGACGGCGCCGCGCAGGGTGGTGCGGTCCACGAGGAACAGCCAGGCGAGGGCTGCGCCGACCGGGAGCGCCGACGCCGCCATGACCGCGCCCGTGACCGCCGGGAAGCGGGGACCGGCGTCGCCCTGGCTCGAGGCCAGACCGTAGGACGCGGCCCCGATCAGCAGGGCGATGACGACGCCGGCCACGAGGCTGACGAGGATCAGTCGCCCGGACCCGCCGCCCAGACGGGCGGAGCGGCCCCAGCGGGGGCGGCGGTCGCGGGCGAGGTCGGTGGTGGTGTGCGGCGTGGTGGCCATGGCGGTCCCTCCGGGGCGGGGCCGGGGTTTGTCCCCGTCGTGTGAAGCAAGCTTGACAGTAAAGAGAGTTTGACGTCAAGTCTGCTTGACGGTGGCCCGACAGGGCGGCGGCGGAGCTGGGCCTCGCCGTGGACGCCTCCACCGCCGCCCACGATGCTGGCCGCATGGCCTTCGAGGTGCACCCGCTCACCGCCGACCGCTTCGACGACTTCGCGCACGTCGTCAACCCGAACCGCCGCGCCACGCACTGCTGGTGCCTGTCCCCCCGGCTCTCAGCGCCGCAGAGGCACGCGCCCGGCGACCCCCGCGAGGACACCATGCGGGCGCTCGCTGCGGGGGAGCCTGCGCCCGGCGTCGTCGGTACTCGGACGGCGAGCCCGTCGCGTGGTGCAGCATCAGCCCGCGCAGCGCGATCCCGCGGCTCGTGATGCGACACATCCGCGGGTGACCCGGCCCTCCGCCGTCCGTCCGCCCGTCCGGCCAACGCGGGTTGACTTGTCGCGGGTCTGGGCGGTGAATACCCGTGACAAGTCAACCCGCCTTGCCCGGGGTGCCGCGCCCTTGGCTCGCGTGGAGTCGTCCCCGCCCGCCCCGGCCCGTTCCTGAGGAGCCGCCATGTCCCTCCGTCTCTCTCACACCACGTGGGACGCGCTGGACCCCCACGCCATCGCCGAGTTCTGGCGCGCGCTGCTCGGCTGGGAGGTCGACGAGCCTCACCTCTACCGCCCGGGGTCGGACGAGTGCTCACTCGTCGGCCCTGACGGGCAGGTCGTCCTCTTCTTCCGCGTCCCGGACGCCAAGCGCGTGAAGAACCGCGCCCACATGGACCTGCGCGCGGCCGCCGGCTCGACGCGCGACGCCGAGATCGAGCGGGCGCTCGCCCTCGGCGCCGCGATGGTCGACGACCGCCGCGTCGACCTCGGCTGGGCCGTCCTCGCCGACCCCGAGGGCAACGAGTTCTGCATCCTCGACGGCTGAGCCGACCCCACGACGGCCCGGCGTCTCCGCGGGGGAGTCGCCGGGCCGTCGGGGCGGACCGGGTACCGGGTGCCCGGGCCGTCCGCGGCGGCGGTGGTGTGGCGGGAGTGGTTCGTGGTCATGGGGCCCTCCTGTGGTCGATGCCCTGGGCCGGTGGCCCGGCCCGCCTCGGAGGCTCTGTGGGGGCCGTCCGACCGGACGTTGTGAAGCAAGCTTGACAGTCAAGTGACCTTGTCGTCAAGGGAGCTTGACGCCGGGGCCCGCGCGAACTCCTCCCACGTCGTGGGCGGGGTCAGCCCGAGCCAGGCAGGCTCGAGACGGAACCCGAGGGCCGCGTTCATCCGCAGGGACGCCGCGTTGGACTCGGCGCCGCCGGTTCCCCACTCGCGCCCACCGCGGGCATGGGTCGCCAGGACAGTCGCCGCCTTGACGGCCTTCGCCACGCCACGGTTCTCGTGCTCGGACGCGACCGCGGTGCGGTCGACCTCCCACCGGTCAGGGGAGCGGAACGTCAGGGTGAATCCGATGAGCACTCCTCCCTCGAAGGCCCCCACGGCAAGCCCCGCTGGGGTGGACAGTCGGGCCTCGAGGTCGTCCGGCAGCGGCTCGTGACGGGAGCCGTCGGTGCGCGGGAATCGGGGAGCCGCTTCCTCGTCGAGGGCGCGCAGGGCAGGCAGGTCGACGGCGGTCAGTCTCCGCACCTCGATTCCCCGCGCTTCGGCCGCCGCGACGTGGCCACGGTAGGGCGCCAGGTCGGCGTCGTCGTCGAGGTGGAGGCGCGCGCCCCAGGAGCGGGAGCGCACGCTCCACCCGGCGTCGAGCAGCGCAGCGGCCTCGGCCGAGTCTTCGCGGTGCACGCGGGCGTCCGCCCGTGGGTCGGTCACGGGGGTGAGCATCGACCACGGGATGTGCCCGGAGACGGCCTCGCCCGGATAGACGTGCGGGAACTCGGCCGAGTGGGGATCGGAGGGGTCTCCCGGCTCACGCCGCACCCGCAGGCCGGCCCCCGCCAGTTCGTCCTCGTCCAGGCCGACGACGAACGCGTCCGGCCGGTCCGGGTAGATCGCCGCGCCGACCATTCCCACCTGGGCGGCGTCGTCGGAGGCGTGGAGAAAGCCGACGTCATCGATCGAGGCGCCGCGCGTCGATGCCGTGTAGCGGCCGGTGCGACGCGCGGCGGCCCAGTCCTCCGGGAGGGTGATGTGCAGGATCATGGCGCGAGGCTATCGGCCTCGGCGTCGACGCCACCCCTCCGGCTGCCCATCGCGGGTTGAGTTGTCGGGGGTGTGGGGCGGCGGCACCCGCGACAACCCAACCAGCGTTGCAGGGCCTCCCCGGGCATGACGACGGCCCGGCGTCTCCGCGGGGGAGTCGCTGGGCCGTCGGGGCGGACCGGGTGCCGGGTGCCCGGGCCGTCAGTCCTCCAGGAAGGCCTCGACGTCCGGGGTCACCGCGCGGGAGTCGATCAGCTGACGCTCGATCGCGTCGTGGGTGATCCGGTTGGCCTCGCGCACGGCGTCGGTGCGCATCGAGATCTTGATGTCGCCCTTGTGCGTCGGGGTCCCGGCCACCTGGACCGGCTGGGTCTCGAGCGGCAGCGGGACGGCGTCGCACAGCGACTTCTCGGCCGGCTGGGCGCCGGTCAGGAAGTAGTCACGGATGGGCGCGTCCACGCACTCGGTGCCGTACGGGAACAGGCCGTGGGTGCCCTCGTTGTCCACGGAGATGAGGGACGTGTTGCGCAGCACGCCGGCGGCGCGGTGGCCGCCCTCGTACGGGGTCGCCGCGTCCAGCTCGGACTGCACGATCACGGTGTTCGGGGCGCCCTTGCCACCGGGCTGGGCGGGCATGGAGGTCTGGGCGGGCCAGTACATGCACTCCGACGGGCCCATCAGCACACCGATCCACGGGGCCTTGCGGCCGAGGTCGTCCACCCACGAGGTCCAGTATCCCTGCGAGGTGTTCCACTGGCCGTCCTGGCAGCGGATCGCCGAGAACGCGCCCTCGAAGGTGACGGCGTCACCGGCCTGGGTGGCGGCGACGAGCTGCTCGCGCTCGCCCACGGTCTCCAGGCCGCGGGCGGCGAAGCGGTCGAAGGAGTCGCGCTCCTCGGCCGGCAGCGACGCACGGGCCTCGGCCAGGATGCGCTCGATCTGGGTGCGCTGCCCCGCGGGGTCCGTGGCCGCGGCCTCGGACTCCATGATGCGGATGTAGGCGGCGATGACGGACCCGGCGTCGAGGTACTGGGACGTGTCGTACATGGCCGGCAGCAGGAACGAGCCGGCGACGATCATGCCGAGCTGGGTGCGGGTGCCGCCCACGTCCTCCCAGCGCTGCCGGATCTGCATCGGGTTGTCCCCGAGGCCGAAGATCTCGTCGTGCCGGGCCACGTAGGGGAGCATCGCGTCCTGGAACTGGCGGTCGCGGGAGCGCGGCTGCAGGTCCCAGGTGGTCTGGAGCCCGTCGCGGGAGATGTCCACGGCGGAGTCCAGCAGGAACCGGTGCGCGTGCTGGGGGAAGACGCGCTGGTACCAGCTGCCCAGCCACGTGCCGTACGAGTAGCCGATGTAGGAGGTCTTCTCCTCGCCCAGGACGGCGCGGATGAAGTCCATGTCGTACACGGTCTGCTCGGTGGTGATGTAGGGGGTGAGCTCGTTCTCGAGGCACGCGTCGACCTGGGCCTTCGTGTCCTGCCACACGTCGTGCTCGGGGTTCGGCGTGTAGGTGCACTCCAGGGCGGTGGACTGGCCCACGCCGCGGGGGTCGAAGCCGATGAAGTCGTACTGCTCGGCGAGCTCCGGGGCGCGCTCGGCCATGGCGGGGCCCCAGGGCAGACCGGAGCCGCCCGGGCCGCCGGGGTTCACCAGTGCGATGCCCTGGCGCTCCGGGTTGCCCTTCGAGGTCTCGGTCTTGGCCACGCGCAGGGTGATGGTGTGGCCGTCCTCGGGGTTCTTCCAGTCCCGCGGCACCGTGACGTCGGCGCACGCGGTGCCGGGGATCGCGTTGAACCGGGCGTTGAGGCGCTCGCTGCCGAAGTCGCAGGCCTCCCAGTCCAGCGTCTGGCCCACGAGGTGCGGCGCGAGCGCGGCGGCGTCGTTGACCTTGTTGCCGCGCGTGGCGGAGAGGTCGTTGGAGCGGGCCTGACCCTGCGATGCGGACCCGTTGCCGTTGCCGTTGCCGTTGCCGTTGCCGGGCGCGGAGAGCGCGGGGGCGGCGGCCGTGACGGCGAGCGAGACGGCCGCGACGGCGGCGGCGAGCGTGGTGCGGCGGCGAGCTGGAACGGTTCTGGTCACGTCAGGTCCTCGAGTCGTTCGGTGCGGAGAGGGCCGGGGCGGTCACCGGATGACGCGAGTGATGCGCCTCACAGCCTGTAGAGCGGCCATCCTAGTCATGGACGTGCGCTGGTAGTCCACTCGGCGTCCGGCCCGGTCCCGGGGGCCGCCCCCGCGGCCGCGTCCAGCACCGCCAGCAGCCGCACCCGCAGCGACTGGCCCCGCGCGGCGAACTCGCGCTGTCGCCGCGCGTACTCGGCACGCCCGGCCGGCTCCTCGATCCGCACGGCCGCGTAGCCGCCGCGCCCGTCGGAGAGGTCGTCCACTCCGGTCAGGTCGTACGGCGAGGCCTCCATGTCCAGCCGGCGGATGTCCCACGCGAGGTCGAAGCAGTCCGCGAGCAGGTCCGAGTCGACCACCGGCACCAGCTTGTACGCCCACTTGTACAGGTCCATCCCCGCGTGCAGGCAGCCGGGCTGCTCCATCTCCCGCATCCCGGCGCGCGTGGGCAGGACGCCGTCGTCGCCCTCGTTGCGGTCGCGCGCCTCGGGTGCGAAGAACCGGAACGCGTCGAAGTGCGTGCACCGGATCCGCGAGCCCTCCACCACCGCGTCCGTCCCCCCGGCCCCGAGCCGCAGCGGCAGCTGGGAGTGCCGCACCCCGTGCACGTCCGAGCGGTACGCCATCGCCCACTCGTGCAGCCCGAAGCAGCCCAGGCGCGGCGCCCGCCCCGCCGTGCGCGCGAGCAGTTCCCGCGTGAACGCCACCCCCGACGCGCGGTCGGCCAGCACCGCCGCCACGTCCACCAGCCAGCCGCCCACCGGGCGGCCGTCGACGACGGCGCCTGCCACCTCGCCGGCCTCGACGCGCCGGTAGTGCTTCCACTCGCCCCGCGGGGTCGTGCCCAGCTCGGCCGCCTCGGCGCGGGCCGCGGCGCCGTCGTCGTCCGCGAGGAGGACCCCCGGCCCGGGGTGCCAGCGCTGCAGCGCGGCGGGGGAGTGCGTGTAGTAGCCGAAGAGGAAGTCCTGCACCGGGTGCTTCTCGCCCCGCATCCGCAGGGCCACCAGCGGGTCCGTGCGTCGGGCGATGCGCTCGCGGTGCGCCAGCGCGTGGGCCCGCCACACGTCGGCGGGCAGGGCGACGACGGCGGGCGGCAGGGTCTCGGAGGGCGCGGGGGCGGTGCGTGGCTCGGGCATGACCCCACCATCCTCCCCCGTGGCGCCCCTCGGGAGCGAGCGGGCCCACGTGATGCCGACGCGAGGAGCGCACTCCGGCGGCCCCAATTCGACGGTCCTGGACGTTGCCTGGCAAAGATCTGGTCAAACGCCCTACCGGACGGTAGATTGCACATGTCTCGCTGTGGTGCCCATCACATGGGCGCCGATCTCCCCGTCCCCCGGCGTCATCCCCGCCGGCGTGCCACGGGTGAGAGCTGGGCGGACCTTGATGAGAAAGGCGGAGGCAATGCCTCAGAACCCCACCCCAGCCCGGCGCCGTCGGGCCCTGGCCGCGGCCGTCGCCGGCGCGAGCCTCGTGGCCGCTCCCGCGCTCGCGGTGTCGGCCACCGCCGTCGAACTGCCCGACGGCAGCACCGTCTCCAGCCCGCAGGGCGAGGTGCAGGTCCAGCAGCAGTTCGAGGACGGCCGCTACTTCGTGGTCCTGAAGGACCAGCCGTCGGTGACCGCCCCCGAGGCCGGCGCCGTTCCGGGCGCCGCCCCGAAGGCGAAGTTCGACCCCTCGCACCCGCGCGTGAAGAACTACGAGGCCAAGCTCCAGCGCCAGCAGGCGAAGGTCGCGAAGACCCACGGCGCCAAGGCCGAGATCTCCTTCCAGCGCGCCGTGAACGCGTTCGTCGCCGAGCTGACCGCCGAGGAGGCCCAGGCGATCGCGAAGGACCCGGCCGTGCTCGGCGTCGCACCGGACGAGCAGGTGGCCCCGGACTACAGCTCCACCGAATTCCTCGGCCTGCCCGGCAAGAAGGGCACCTGGAAGTCCGTGTACGGCAAGGCCGAGAACGCGGGCAAGGGCGTGGTGGTCGGCGTCATCGACTCCGGCATCCACCCGGACAACCCGTTCATCGACGGTCAGCCCGTCCAGCCGCTCAAGGGCAAGGCCAAGGTCGGCGTGCCGTACCGCACCGCGGACGGCCAGATCGCCGTGCTCAAGGCGGACGGCACCACCGCCACGGCCGAATGCGAGACCGGCCCGGACTTCCCGGCGTCGTCGTGCGACTCCAAGCTGATCGGCGCCTACGCCTTCTCCGACGACTTCGAGCGCTTCGTCCCGGTGGACGAGCGGGCCCCGGAGGAGCGCATCTCCCCGCTGGGCGTGTTCTCCCACGGCACCCACGTGGCCACCACCATCCTCGGCAACACCGGGGTGGAGCAGACCATCGACGGCGACTCCTTCGGCGAGGGCGCGGGCGTGGCCCCGGCCGCCCACCTGATCTCCTACAAGATCTGCTGGGAGGACACCGATCCGGACACCGGCGGCTGCTACACCTCCGCCTCCGTGGCCGCCGTCGAGCAGGCCATCGAGAACAACGTGGACGTGCTGAACTACTCGATCTCCGGCTCCAACACCTCGATCGTGGACCCGGTGGCCATGGCCTTCAAGTCCGCCGCCGAGGCCGGCATCTTCGTGGCCGCCTCCGGCGGCAACTCCGGCCCCGGCCCGAACACCGTGAACCACGGCTCCCCGTGGCTGACCACCGTGGCCGCGGAGACGTTCTCCAACGAGCTCACCGCCACCGTGCAGTTCTCCGACGGCACGCAGCTCCGCGGCGCCTCCTCGGCCCGCACCGGCGTGGGCCCGGCCGAGGTCATCCACGCGTCCGAGGCCGCCGCCGGCGACGCCGAGGCCGCGCGTCTCTGCCTGCCCGGCGGGCTCACCGAGGAGGCCGCCGGCAAGATCGTGCTCTGCGAGCGCGGCGTGAACGCCCGCACCGAGAAGTCGCAGGTGGTGGAGGAGGCCGGCGGCGTCGGCATGATCCTCGTGAACACCCCGTCCGGCTCGCTGGACGCGGACATCCACGCGGTGCCGACCGTGCACATGAACGACAACGGCGTGATCGAGAAGGTGAAGTCCTCCGACCTCACCGCCACGATCGTCCCGGGCGACACCACCGGCCTGCCGGAGGACCCGCTGCCCCAGATCGCCGGCTTCTCCTCCCGCGGCCCGGCCAACGCCGTGAACCAGGAGCTCCTGAAGCCCGACCTCGCCGCCCCCGGTGTGAACGTGATCGCCGGCGTCTCCCCGCTGGACCCCGACTACCACGGCAACACGTTCGGCCTGATGTCCGGCACGTCCATGGCCTCGCCGAACCTGGCCGGCATGGCCACGCTGCTGATCGGCAAGTACCCGGCCTGGTCCCCGATGGCCGTGAAGTCCGCCCTCATGACCACCGCCGGCGACGTGTACAACGCCGACGGCACCGTGAACACGGACAACTTCGCCACGGGTGCCGGCTCCGCCGATCCGGCCGCCGCCGCCCGTCCGGGCCTGGTCTACGACTCCGGCAAGGAGCAGTGGGACGCGCTGCTGCGCGGCGACATCGCCGGCCGTGACGTGAACGTCCCGTCCCTGGCGATCCCCGACGTCGTCGGCTCGGCCACCGTGACCCGCACCGTGACCGCCTTGGAGAACGGCCGCTGGCAGTTCTCCGCGAACGTGCCCGGCTTCGAGGTGACCGCCTCCCCGGCCGTGCTGGACCTGAAGGCCGGCCAGTCCGCCGACGTCGAGCTGACCGTCACCCGCACCGACGCCGCCGTGAACACCTGGACCCACGGCTCCATGTCTTGGACCACCGCCAAGGGCAAGGCCGTCCCGGCGGTGACCTCCCCGGTCACCGTCAAGGCGAAGTCCGCGACCGTCACCTCCGCCGTCGAGGGCTCGGGCGCCACCGGCTCCGCCAATGTGGAGATCACCCCCGGCGTGACCGGTGAGCTGACCCCGCAGGTCCTGGGCCTGGGCAAGGTGGACTCCACCGTGGCCGCCGCCACCGCGAGCAACTCGCTCGTGTCCAGCGCACTGGCCGTGTCCACGGTGACCGTGGAGGAGGGCACCAAGTCCCTGGTGGCCTCGATCAACGCGGGCGCCGCCGGCGCCGACTGGGACCTGTACGTGATCACCCCCGAGGGCAAGCAGCTCTCCCGGGCGACCGCGGACGAGTCCGAGACGCTGACGATCGCCAACCCCACCCCGGGCGCCTACACCGTGGTCGGCCACCTGTACGCGGCCAACGGCGGCAAGGACACCGGCACCCTCGAGACGCTCAAGCTGCGCGAGGACGCGGGCAACCTCACCGTCTCCCCGAACCCGGTCCCCGTGACCTCGGGCAAGGCCACCGAGGCGACCCTCTCCTGGTCCGGCCTGACCTCGGGCACCTGGAAGGGCCTCGTCACCTGGGACGCGGGCATCACGACCGACGTGACCGTCCAGGTCCCGTGACCGCCGACCCCCTCCGTCCTCGCTGACGGAACGGGAGGAACCGCCCACCACGACGCCGGCCCCGCACCTTCACGCTGAAGGTGCGGGGCCGGCGTCGTGGTGGGTGGGGCAGCGGCGGGTGCGGCGTCAGCGGCCGGTGCCGCCGTAGACCGTGGCCTCCTCCTCGGCGTCGAGGCCGAAGGCGGCGTGCACGGCGCGGACGGCGTCGTCGAGCTTGTCCTCGGCGGTGACCACGGAGATGCGGATCTCCGAAGTGGAGATGAGGTCCACGTTCACGCCGGCGTCGGCGAGCGCCTTGAAGAAGGTGGCGGAGACGCCCGGGTTGGAGCGCATGCCCGCGCCGATCAGCGAGAGCTTGCCGATCTCCGGGTCCGAGACGATGTCCTGGAAGCCGATCCGGTCCTGGGCGGCGCGCAGGGCGGCCATGGCGTCCTTGCCCTCCACGATCGGCAGGGTGAAGGAGATGTCCGTGCGGCCCGATCCCTCGCGGGAGATGTTCTGCACGATCATGTCGATGTTCACGTTGGACACGGCGATCACGCGGAAGATCTCGGCGGCCTTGCCGGGCACGTCGGGGACGCCGACGATCGTGACCTTGCCCTCGGAGCGGTCGTGGGCGACGCCGGAGACGATGGGCTGTTCCATGGGAGCGCCTTCCTGAAGGGTGATGGTGTCGTTCGGGTCGGGCATGATCCAAGTGCCCTCATGGTCGGAGAAGGAGGAACGCACGTGCAGCGGCACGCCGAAGCGGCGCGCGTACTCCACGGAGCGCAGGTGCAGCACCTTGGATCCGGAGGCCGCCATCTCGAGGGTCTCCTCGGAGGAGAGCTCGGTGAGCTTGCGGGCGGTCGGCACGACGCGCGGGTCCGCCGAGTAGACGCCGTCCACGTCCGTGTAGATCTCGCACACGTCCGCGCCGAGCGCGGCGGCGAGGGCGACGGCCGTGGTGTCCGAGCCGCCGCGGCCCATGGTGGTGATGTCCTTGGACTCGGGGCTCATGCCCTGGAACCCGGCCACGATGGCCACGCGGCCGGCGTCGAGGGCCTCCTGCACGCGGTGGGGGTTGACCTTGACGATCCGGGCCCGGCCGTACGAGGTGTCCGTCAGCATGCCGGCCTGGGAGCCGGTGTAGGAGCGGGCCTCGACGCCCTCGGCGTGGATCGCCATCGCCAGCAGGGACATGGAGATGCGCTCGCCGGCCGAGAGCAGGATGTCCATCTCGCGCGCGGGCGCGTCCTGCGTGAGCTCGGCGGCGAGGTCGAGCAGCTCGTCCGTGGTGTCGCCCATGGCCGAGACCACGACGCACACGCGGTTCCCGGCCCGGACCGTGTCCGCGACGCGGCGGGCCACGCGCTGGATGCCGGCGGCGTCGGCCACGGAGGAGCCGCCGAACTTCTGGACGATGAGACTCATGGGTCGCTCCGGACGGGATCGAGGGTCGGTTCGGGCCAAGTCTAGGGGCGCGCACCCGCGCGAGTCCGCCAGGTGAACCCCTGTTCCGGATGCTGGACCCGGCGCCCGTGGTCGGTCAGGACGACGGCGCCCGCGGCCCTGCCTGCGACCCCGGTCGGGCTGGGACCGGCGCCGGGATCATCCCCCGGGTGGATCCGCGTCCGAGCACGGCCCGGCAAGGATGGGGCCATGACCGCTCCAGCACCCCCGCCCGCCTCACCCGTCCTGGGGGCGGCCGCCCACGACGGGATCGTGGCCCACGGCCTCGCCCGCTCGTTCGGCGCCGTCCATGCGGTGCGGGACGTCTCCCTCACCGTGCCCGCCGGCTCCGTGACGGCCCTCGTCGGCCCGAACGGCTCGGGCAAGACCACGCTCCTGCTGATCCTGGCCACCCTGCTGCGCCCGGACGCCGGCGCCGTGTCCGTGGCCGGGGTGGACGCGGTGCGCGAGCCCGTCGAGGCCCGGCGACGGCTCGGCTGGATGCCCGACACCCTGGGCGTGTGGGAGGAGCTGACCTGCCACGACATCCTCGCCAGCCTGGGCCGGCTCTACGGCATGGGGAAGGCGGAGGCGTCGGCGCGCGCGGACGAGCAGCTCGCGTGGGTCGAGCTCACGGAGTTCGCCCACCGGCCCGCCCGCGTGCTCTCCCGCGGCCAGCAGCAGCGCCTGTCCCTGGCTCGGGCCACCGTGCACCGGCCCTCCGTCCTGCTCCTGGACGAACCCGCCAACGGCCTCGACCCGGCCGCCCGCATCCGGCTGCGGGACGACCTGCGCGCCATGGCCGCAACCGGCACCGCTGTGCTCGTCTCCTCCCACGTGCTCGCCGAGCTCGAGGAGATGTCCGATCGCGCCGTGTTCCTCCATGAGGGCGCCACGGTGGCCACCCAGGAGTTCCGCGCCACCGACGACCTCGCCCGCCCCTACCGGATCGCCGGACCCGACCCGACGGCCCGGGACACCCTCGTCCGCGCCCTCGAGACCCGCGGCCTCACCGTCACCGCGGCCACCGGCGCCGGCGCGGGCCAGCGCCGGGACGGCGTCGTGGTGCAGCTGCGGGGCGAGGCCGCCGCGGCCGCGCTGCTCGCGGACCTCGTGCGCGAGGGTGTGCTCGTCAGCCACTTCGCCCCGGAGGGCTCCCGCCTCGAGAACGCCTACCTGGGCCTCCATCTGGAGGGCCCCCGCACCGAAGGAGACCGGCCGTGAGCACCGCCGTCGCGACCTCGATCCACGACCGCCGCCCGCCTCAGCCGCAGCCGGGGGGACGCCTCGGCGCGGCCCAGGCCGTGGCCACCGTGGTGGGCATGGAACTGCGTCAGCGGCTGCGCTCGCGCGGCTGGTACGTGCTGCTGGGCGTCTTCTTCGCGGTGGTGGGGGCGGTGACCCTCGGCGCCCTCGGACTGCGAAGCCTGGGCGTGGCGGAGATGGAGGCGTCCGGCATGGAGCCGGAGCTGGCGGAGCAGCAGATGCGCGCCCTGGGGCGGACGCTCTTCGACGGCGTCCTGCTCTTCGTCCTCACCCTCTCGCTGCTGGTCTCGCCCGCCCTGGCGGCCAACGCGATCTCGGGCGACCGTGCCGGCGGCACCCTGGCCATCACCCAGGTCACCCTGCTGCGGACCGGGCACCTGATGGCGGGCAAGTGGCTGGCCGCGTGGATCGCCTCCGCCGCGTTCCTCGCGGCCGCGCTGCCGTGGCTGGCGGTCGCGGCCGTGGTGGGGCGCGTGTCCCCGTGGGCCGTGCTGGTGGGGCTCGTGATGATCCTCGTGGAGTTCGGCATGATCGCGGGGATCGGCGTGGCCGTCTCGGCGATCACCGGGCGCACGCTGTTCGCCGTCGTGGTGACGTACCTGATCGTGGCGGCGCTGACGATCGGCACCCTGGTGGCCTTCGGGCTGTCCCTGCAGTTCCTGCAGACCGAGGTGCGGGCCAGCGACGCCGAGTACGGCTCCATGACGGCGGAGCCGTTCACCGAGGCGGAGCTCGAGAAGATGACCCCGGAGGAGGCGGAGCAGGCCTGGGCCGAGTGGGAGGCGGCGCACCCGGAGCTGTACGACGGGATCGCCGACCGGTGCGTCGGCCCGGTGACCACCCGGACGATCCCCGACCCGCGGCGCAGCGGATGGCTGCTCGCGGCGAACCCGTACGCCGTGCTCGCGGATGCCTCCCCCTGGGAGGGTGGGCTCATCGAGGACGGGACCCGGGCGGAGCCCGGGCCGCTCAACCTGCTGTCCGTGGGCCTGCGCTGGACCCAGCGAGACCCCGTCCGGGACGTCGAGTGCCTCGACGGCGAGCTGCGCGGTCTCGACAGCACCGGCGTGCCGGACCGGCAGGGCACCTGGCCGGTGTGGCCGCTCGGTCTGGCGATGCAGGGTGTGCTGGTGGCCGGGCTGAGCTGGTGGGGCCACCGTCGCCTGGACACCCCGGCCGGGCGGCTGCCCGCCGGCACGCGCGTGGCCTGAGCCGGGCCGGCGTCGGGCGGGACCTGCTCGACGCCGGCCGGAGTCAGCCGCTGATCAGGCGGCGTCCCTCGAAGGCACGGCCGAGGGTGACCTCGTCCGCGTACTCGAGGTCCCCGCCGACGGGCAGACCGGAGGCCAGGCGCGTGACGCGGATGCCCGTGGCGCCGAGGAGCCGGCCGAGGTAGGTGGCCGTGGCCTCGCCCTCGAGATTGGGATCCGTGGCGAGGATGACCTCCTGCACGGCCTCGTCCTGCAGCCGGGTAAGCAGCTCGCGGACGTGCAGCTGCTCGGGGCCGATGCCGGCGATCGGATTGATGGCGCCGCCGAGCACGTGGTAGCGGCCCTGGAAGGCGCGGGTGCGCTCCATGGCCATGACGTCCTGCGACTCCTCGACCACGCAGATCTGGGAGCGGTCCCGGCGCTCATCCCGGCAGAGCGAGCACACCTCGTCCTCGGAGACGTTGAAGCAGACCGAGCACAGCCGCACCCTGTCCTTGACCGTGCGGATGGCGTCCGCCAGCCGCAGCATGTCCTCCCGGTCCGCCTCCAGCATGTGGAAGGCGATGCGCTGGGCGGACTTCGGCCCGATGCCCGGCAGGCGGCCGAGCTCGTCGATCAGGTCCTGCACCGCGCCCTGGTACATCCGTCTCCCTCGTCCGATGGTGCGTCTCGTGGTCCGTGCGCCCCGACGCGGCGCCGTGGTCCGGCGCCGCGTCCATCATGCCCGCGGCCCCGGACGGCGTACGGGCGCGTTCGCCTCAGGCGTCGTTGGGGCGTTCCTCGAGCAGACGGCCGCCGAGCACCCGTTCGACGACGGCTCGGCCCACGAGGCCCGAGTCCTCGAGCGGGACGTCGTCGTCGCTGGCGACCTCGTCCTCCCACCCCACACCGGACGTCGCCGGGGCGGCGGGGCCGGTGTCGGCGGGCCGGGCCGGGCCGCGACCCTGGGCGGCCTCGCGGGCGGCACGGATGGCCGCGGCCCGCGCGTCCAACGACGGCAGCGCCGAGGCTCCCCCGGCGGGCTCGACGTCGGCGGGGCGCGCCCCGAGCGAGGCCGCGCTCGGCCGGCCCCCGGCGGGGGAGCCCGGCGAGGCGTCCGGGTCGGGGCCACCGGGAGCGCCGGGGCCGCCGCCCGTCCCGCCGCCGCCGCTCGAGCCCGCGTTCACCGGAGGCTCGAGGGGCCCACCGGCCCGCAGCCGCTCCATGAGCCGCGGGTACATGCTCGCCGGATGGCCCGAACCCGGGAAGTCCGAACCGGTCGGGCCGGCAGCCGCGCGCGGCGCGGCGTCTGCGTCGTCGGCGGGCACGCCCGGGTCAGGGGTCGCGTCGGCCGTGGGCGAGCCCGTGGGGCGCCGCTCCTCGTCCGAGGACGGGCCGGCGCCCGAGGCGGCCGGGTGGAGATCGCGTCGCTCCGTGGCCGCTGCGTCGTCGTCCGGGGCGGGCGACGGCGTGGCAGGCCGGGCGGAGTCACCGTCCGCGGCCGCGCCCGCGCCGTCGTCGAAGCCGGCGGGACGGGTCGCGCCGAAGCGCTTCGCGAACTCCGCGCGCAGCTCCGCCTCCGGACGGGCGAACACGGGGATCGAGTGCTCCTCCTCGCGGACCAGCGGCCCCGGGTCGTAGGCCCGACGGACCTCCTCGGCGCTCGGCTCGCTCTCGCCGGGGGTCGGGGCGTCAGGCCGGGCCGGGGGGCCCTGGCCGGCCTCCGGCGCGGCGCCGCCGGGGGCCGGTGCGGGCTGCGGCGGCGCCCCCCAGTCCTCGACCGACGGCACGGGGCCGTCCCAGCCGGCGGCGCCGACGGGCCGCTCCTCGGCGTCGCGGGCCGGCGGGGTCCAGCCCTCGGGGCCGTCCGAGTCGTCCTGCTCCGCGTCCGGGTCGAACGCGGGCAGCGAGTCCCACGGGTCCTCCTCGGGCGGGGGAGCGTCGTCCCAGGCGGGCGGCTCCTCGTCCGGGCCGCCCCAGCCGTCCGCCGGCGGGGCGGGGGCGGGCGTCGTCGACGACGTCGGCGCCGGCCCCCAGGAGGTGGCGGGAGCCGCGGGCGTCCAGGCGGGGGACGGCTCCGGCGTCTGACGCTGCTGCGTGGCCCGGGGCGGAGCGGCCGGCGGCGCCGGATCGTCCTCCGCGGTGGAGGGTGCGGCGGAGCGCGGCGGGGTGGGGCGGGAGGACTCCGGCTCGCGTGGGGCCTGCCCCGGTGCCGGAGCGGGCCGGTTCGGCTGCGCCGTCGGTCGGTCGGGCCGGCCCTGCTGCGGGGCCGGACGCTCAGGCCGGTCCGTCCGCGCCGGGCCGGCCGGGCGAGCGCCGGACTGTGCGCGGGCGTCCCCGGTCGGCGCGTCCCCACCGAGGATCAGATCGAGCCGCGGGCGGATGCCGAGCACCTGGTGGACGGCCTCGCCGAGCACGCGGTCACCGCCCCGGCCGAGCAGCGACTGGCGGGGCCCGTCCTGCTGGAAGCCGATCGTCAGCAACGAGCCGTCGTAGCCCGCGACGCTCGCGTTGTCCTTCACCAGCATCCACACCAGGCGTGAGGCGTCCTCGAGGGCCGTGAGGATGTCCGGCCAGGCCCGGCGGATCATCTCCACCTGGCTCGCCGCCGGGGCGGGCGTGGGGCTCGACGGCGCGGCCGTCTCCTCCGGCCCGTGGGCGGGGGCCGGCGCGGCACCGGTGCGCTCCTGGGCCTGGGACCGGCCCTCGGGCTCGGGCCGGCCCTCAGGCTCGGCGCGGCTCCCGGCCTCCGGGCGGCGCGTGTCCCCGGAACGGGCCCCGACCTCAGCCGGTTCGGGCCGCCCGGGCTGCGGCGCCTGCTGCGGACGCTCGGACCCCGTGGCCCCGGCGGCGGCGTCCCCCTCCGGCGCCTCTGCCGCGGACTGCGGGGCAGGCGGCGTCCAGCGCTCCGGCGGGGCGGTGGACGCGGTCGGCGCGGGCTCCTCCGGCCGCCGCATGGCGGCCCGGGCGAGCGCGGCACCGGTCAGAGTGCCGGAGCCCTCCGCGTTCTCGGCCGATCCGCCGCCGTCCGCGGCGGGCGTGCCGGACCGGGCCGGCGTCGTCGTGCCCTCCGGGGCGCCGTCCTCGACGGGCGCGGCGCCACCGAGCTCCAGGCGCCGTTCGAGGGCCTCGAGGCGGGCGGCCAGGCCGCGGTGCGTCTCGTCCGAGGCAGGCAGCAGCAGGCGCGCCATGAGCAGCTCGAGGTGCAGGCGGGGACTGGTGGCCCCCACCATGTCCGTCAGCGCGAGGTTGGTGACGTCCGCGAGGCGGGAGAGCTCCGCGCGGGAGAGCTGCGCGGCCTGCGCCGACAGACGCCGCACCTGGTCCTCCGGCATGCCGTGCAGGATCGCCCCGGCCTCCTCCGGCAGGGCACGGGCGATCACGAGGTCGCGGAAGCGGTCCAGCAGGTCCTCGACGAAGCGGCGCGGGTCCTGGCCGGACTGCACCACGCGGTCCACCACGCGGAACACGGTGGGGGTGTCGTCCGCGGCGACGGCGTCGATCACGTCGTCCAGCAGGGCTTCCGGGGTGAAGCCGAGCAGGCTCACCGCGAGCTCGTAGGAGACCTGGCCCTCCTGGGCACCCGCGATCAGCTGGTCCAGCACGGAGAGCGTGTCACGCACCGAGCCCGTGCCGGCGCGCACCACGAGCGGCAGCACGCCCTTCTCCACGGACACGCCCTCCTCCGCGCACAGCTGCTCGAGGTAGGCGATGAGCGGCTCCGGCGGCACGAGCCGGAACGGGTAGTGGTGGGTGCGGGAGCGGATGGTCCCGATGACCTTCTCCGGCTCCGTGGTGGCGAAGATGAACTTCAGGTGCTCCGGCGGCTCCTCCACGATCTTGAGCAGCGCGTTGAAGCCCGCCGCGGTGACCATGTGCGCCTCGTCGATGATGAGGATCTTGTAGCGGTCCCGGACCGGGGCGAACGTGGCCCGCTCGCGCAGGCCGCGGGCGTCCTCCACACCGCCGTGCGAGGCCGCGTCGATCTCCAGCACGTCCAGCGAGCCCGGCCCGCCGGTGGCCAGGTCCCGGCACGAGTCGCACTCGCCGCACGGCGTGGGCGTGGGGCCTTGGGCGCAGTTCAGGCAGCGCGCGAGGATGCGGGCGGACGTGGTCTTGCCGCAGCCGCGCGGGCCGGAGAAGAGGTAGGCGTGGTTCACGCGGTCCTTCGCCAGTGCGGTGCGCAGCGGGACCGTGACATGGTCCTGCCCGATCACGTCCTCGAAACGGTCCGGGCGGTAGCGGCGATACAGGGCGGTGCTCACCCTCGAAAGCCTATCCGGCGGGCGGACGGGCTAAGGGAGCCGGGGAATGCGCACGCCCGCCGGCCCGTTCCCTGGCCCATGACCACCACGCACATGCACACCGACGCCGAGGACACGATCCACCCCACGCAGCCGGCCCCGGACGCGGGACCGCTGAGTCAGGCCGAGATCGACCGCCTCTTCGCGGACCGCCACACGACGCAGCTCTTCTCGGACGAGCCCGTCGACCTCGCGCTGATCGAGCGGGCCTACGCGGACCTCCGCTGGGCGCCGACCGCCATGAACAACCAGCCGCTGCGGCTCGACGTCGTGGACAGCCCCGAGGCCCGCGCCCGCCTGGCCCCGCTCATGATCGAGTTCAACCGGGAGAAGACGGAGCGCGCCCCGCTCACAATGATCGCCTCCTACGACCTCGACTGGCACCGCCACATGGGCCACCTCGCCCCGTTCCGGGAGGGCTTCGAGGAGGATGCCGAGGGCAAGCCGGGCATGCGCGAGGGGATGGGCCGCACGAACGCGCTCATCCAGGTGGGCTACCTGCTCGTGGCCCTGCGCGCGCACGGGCTCGAGGTCGGCCCCATGGCCGGGTTCGACGCCGCCGCCGTGGACGCCGAGTTCCATGCGGACCGTGCCTGGAAGTCCCTCCTGGTGATCAACGTGGGCCACGCCGCCGCAGACGACGAGAAGGCGCAGCAGCCCCGCCAGGGCCGCCTCGACTTCGACCAGGCCGCCCAGGTCCTCTGACCGGGGCCGGGCCTGCGGCGGATCAGGGCGCCGGCCCGCTCAGAGCCCGGTGAACACCCACGGATCACGCGGCAGGGCGGCCGGGTCGAACGCGGGCACGGCGGCCGCCAGCGGTCCCGCGGGCAGGCCGAGGGACTCCAGCAGCCGGTCCCGCACCCGCTCGGGGGTCCACGCCGGGTCCTGCGCGGCGAGGTCCTCGAGCGTCACGGCGCCGTCCCGCTTGGCCAGCCGCCGCCCCTCCGCATTCAGCACGAGCGGCACGTGCAGGTACTCCACCGCGGGCGTCGGCTCCCCGCGCCCGGCGCACAGCGCCTCGGCCAGCCAGCGCTGACGCGGGGCCGAGTCGAGCAGGTCGTCACCGCGGACCACCTGGTCCACGCCCTGCGCCAGGTCGTCCACGACGACGGCCAGGTTGTACGCGTACGCCCCGTCGTTCCGGCGCAGCACCAGGTCGTCGACCAGGCCCGTGACCTCGCCGTGCAGCACGTCCACGGCGGTGGCGCGGGGGATCCCGCCCGCCGGCAGGCCCGCAACCTTCGCCGCGTCGATCCGCAGGGCGGCGGGACGCACCCGCCGTCGCTCGGCCCGCTCGGCCTCCGTCAGGTCCCGGCAGGTGCCCGGATAGAAGCCGGGCGGACGCAGCGGCACGGTGCCACCGGGGGCGGGGGCGCCGTCGTCGGGCCTCGGGTGTGGGGCCGACGTCGCCTCGGCGATGTCCTTGCGCGAGCAGAAGCACTCGTAGACCGCGTCCGCGCCGTGCGCGGCGCGCAGGGCGGCCACGGCGGCGTCGTACAGGCCGGTGCGTTCGGACTGACGCACCGGCTCGGCGTCCCAATCCAGCCCGACGGCGGCCAGGTCCGCCCGCTGGTCGGCCTCGGCCCCGGAGCGGACGCGGTCCAGGTCCTCGATCCGCAGCAGGAAGGCGCGGTCCGTGGCGCGCGCCGCGAGCCACGCGACGAGCGCGGTGCGCAGGTTGCCCAGGTGCAGGCTTCCCGTGGGGGAGGGGGCGTAGCGTCCGGCGGGCATGGGATCTCCTGGGGAAAGCGAAGACCCCTCACGCACCTGCCAGAGCCCACCTACCCTTGCTACCTTCCGGTCCTGGGGGAGTTCAGCGAGATGACACCACGTGAGGGGCCGCCGACGACTCTACCAGGGCGGCGGCGGGCGCGGCGATTCGGGCCGCGGGGAGGCCCAGGCCGAGCTCGCGCCTCCCGCGGAGGATTGGCGCGGCCCAGGACGATCTGGTTATGATGGAGCCTGCCCTCGCGCGGTCCGCCGCCTGAGGGCGCACCAAGGAGGATTCGCCTAGCGGCCTATGGCGCACGCCTGGAACGCGTGTTGGGTTAACAGCCCTCGGGGGTTCAAATCCCCCATCCTCCGCGGGTAGGCCCCGGGACCCCAGTGGTTCCGGGGCTTTTCGCATGTCCGGGGCTGCTGTCGTCGCGGGCCGCGCGCCCGACGGCAGCGGCCCGCCGCGCTGGATGCGAGACGCGGGTCACATTTGCGCGTATCCTTCTCCCCAGTCGTCCGGGACCGCCGGCGGCCGCCGCTCGGAGCTCGCACCGCACCGGCCATCCCCACCCCGATCTGGAGACCCCATGTCCTTCGCAGATCTCATCACCGCCGTGAACGACGTCATCTGGTCCCCGGCCCTGATCTGGCTCTGCCTGATCGTCGGCCTCTACTTCACCATCCGGACCATGTTCCTGCAGTTCGTGAACATCCCGGACATGGTGAAGCAGCTCCGCGAGGGCCAGGACTCCGCGGACGGCACCTCGTCCCTCCAGTCCCTCATGATGTCGCTCGCCGGCCGCGTCGGCATGGGCAACATCGGCGGCGTCGCCACGGCCATCGCGTTCGGCGGCCCCGGCGCCGTGTTCTGGATGTGGGTCATGGCCCTGCTCGGCGCCGCCACATCCTTCATCGAGTGCACGCTCGGCCAGATCTACAAGGAGCGCGACCCGGACACCGGCGAGTACCGCGGCGGCCCGGCGTACTACCTGGAGAAGGCCTACAAGCACACGGCCGCCGCCCCCGCGTTCAAGGCGTACGCGATCCTGTTCGCCGTCGTCACCGTCTTCGCCACCAGCTACTTCCTGCCGGGCGTGCAGGCCAACGGCGTGGCCGCGGCCGTGGGCGAGGCGTGGGCCGTGCCCGCCTGGGTCGTGGCCCTGGCCATGGTCATCCTGTTGGCCTTCATCGTCCTGGGCGGCGTGAAGCGCATCGCGACGTTCGCCGTCTACGTGGTGCCCGTGATGGCCGTGCTGTACATCGTCCTCGCGCTGATCGTGCTGTTCCTGAACTTCGACCAGATCCCTGAGGTCTTCGGCTCCATCTTCTCCAGCGCGTTCGGCGTGCACGCCGTGTTCGGCGCGATCCTCGGCCTCGCCATCCAGTGGGGCGTGAAGCGCGGCGTCTACTCCAACGAGGCCGGCCAGGGCACGGGTCCGCACGCCGCCGCGGCCGCCGAGGTCTCGCACCCGGCCAAGCAGGGCTTCGTGCAGGCGTTCGCCGTGTACATCGACACGCTCTTCGTCTGCTCGGCCACCGCGTTCATCATCATCTCCACGGGCGCCTACCGGGTGTACTCGGACGGGTCCGGCTCCGGCCTGCTGTTCGAGGGCATCGTCTCGCCGACGGCCTCCGAGGGCCCGGCCTTCGTCCAGACCGGCTTCGACGCCATGTTCTCCGGCTTCGGCCCCACGTTCGTGGCCGTGGCGCTGGCGTTCTTCGCCTTCACCACGATCGTGGCGTACTACTACATGGCCGAGGTCAACCTCGTGTTCCTCACGCGCAACCTGCGCAACGGCATGGTCCGCCGCGTCGCGCTGCGCTTCCTGCAGGCTCTGATCCTCGTGTCGGTGGCCTACGGCGCCGTCGCCACCACGGGTGCGGCCTGGGGCCTCGGCGACATCGGCGTGGGCTCCATGGCCTGGCTGAACATCCTCGGCATCCTGGTGCTGCAGGGCCCGGCCCTCAAGGCCCTCAAGGACTACCGCGCACAGAAGCGCCAGGGTCTCGACCCGCAGTTCGATCCGCGCCCGCTCGGCATCCGCAACGCGGACTTCTGGGAGCACCGCGCCGACGGCCTGATCACCCAGGGCGTCGCCGGCACGGCCGAGCACCCGATCGTCGCCGAGGGCGGCGCCCACCGCGCCTGACCTGCCGGCGGGGCTGGGCTCTCCCCGCCCCACCACGACGACGGCCCGGACGCCGCCAGCGTCCGGGGCGTCGTCGTGCGCGGCAGGTCAGAAGAGCTGGCGCAGGTTCGCCTTCGCGAGGTCGAGCAGCTTGGTGCCCTTGCCGTCCAGGACGGTGCGCATGGCGTAGAGCGCGAAGCCCTTGGCCTGCTCGAACTCGATGCTCGGCGGGATCGTCAGCTCCTGACGCTCGGTCTTGACCACCAGCAGCGCCGGCCCGTCGTGGGCGAGGAACTCGCGCATCACCGCGGGCAGGTCCGTCGTGTGGTCCGCGCGGAAGCCCTTGATGCCGATCGCCTCCGCGATCGCCGCGAAGTCCGGGTTCTCCAGGCTCGTCCCGTAGGGGACGAACCCGGCGGCCATCATCTCGAGCTCCACGAAGTTCAGCGAGTCGTTGTCGAACACGAGCGTCTTCACGGGCAGGCCGTTCTGCACGAACGACATCAGCTCGCCGAGCATCATGGCCAGCCCGCCGTCGCCGGCCATCGCCACCACCTGGCGGGTGGGGTCGACCGCCTGGGCGCCGACCGCCTGGGTGACCGCGTTGGCCATGGAGCCGTGGGACAGGGAGCCGATGATCCGGCGGCGCCCGTTCATCGTCAGGTACCGGGAAGCCCAGATCACGGGGGAGCCGACGTCGGGCAGGAACACCACGTCGTCGTCGGCCAGCTCGTCGAGGAGGCGGGCCACGTACTGCGGATGCACGCGTCCGCGTCCCGGGGAGGCCAGCTGGTCGAGGTCCTTGCGGGTCTTGGCGTAGTGCTTGAGCGCCTTGTCCAGGAACGCCGACGACGAGTTCCCGCGCAGCAGCGGCAGCAGGGCCTGGGCCGTCTCCTTCACACCGCCCACGAGCGGCACGTCCACGGCCACCCGTCGGCCGATCTGCTCGCCGCGCACGTCCACCTGGATGACCGTGGCGTCCTCGGGGTAGAACTGCCGGTACGGCAGGGAGGAGCCGAGGATCAGCAGCGTCTTGGCCTCCTTGAGCGCGTGGTAGCCGGAGGCGAAGCCGAGCAGGCCGGTCAAGCCGACGTCATACGGGTTGTCGTACTCGATCCGGTCCTTGCCGCGCAGAGCGTGGACGATCGGGGCCTGCAGCCGCTCTGCCAGGGCCACGACCTCGTCGTGGGCGCCGGCCGCACCCGCGCCGGCCAGGATGGTGATCCGCTTGGACGAGTCCAGGGCCTCGGCGGCCTCGCGCAGCACGGAGTCGGCCGGGATGACGCGGGACGGCGTGTGACGGATCACCTCGGGCTTCGCGGAGAGCTCGGTGAGGGCCACGTCGCCCGGGATCACGAGCACGGCCACGCCCCGCTGCTCGACGGCGGCCCGCATCGCGGTGCGCAGCATGCGGGGCATCTGGTCCGCCGAGGAGACGTGCTCCACGTAGACGGAGCACTCGCGGAACAGGTCCTGTGGGTGGGTCTCCTGGAAGTAGCCCGAGCCGATCTCCTCCGAGGGGATGTGCGCGGCGATCGCGAGCACCGGAGTGCGGGAGCGCTGCGCGTCGAACAGGCCGTTGATCAGGTGGAGGTTGCCCGGACCGCACGAGCCCACGCAGACCGCGAGCTCATCCGTGAGCTGGGACTCGGCGGAGGCGGCGAAGGCCGCGGTCTCCTCGTGCCGGGTGTGCACCCACTGGATGCCGCCGTGGGAGCGCAGGGCCTCGGTCAGCCCGTTGAGGGAGTCCCCGGGCACGCCGTACATGCGGCGCACGCCCGAGGCGTGGAGGGTCTCGACGATGTTCTGGGCGACAGTGGCCACGGTGGAACCTCTTCTCTGGTCGGGAGGCGCCCGGGCCGGTTCGGCAGGGGCGCCGCTTTGCCTTCCACGCTAGGGGTCGAGGTCCAGGCCCGGGGAGGGTCGGCCGCCCAGAGGGGGCGTCCGGCCTGGTCAGCGCAGCAGGTCGCGCTCGACCCAGCGCAGCAGGGACTCGCCCGCCCGCTCGTGGATGTCGTCGGCGTCGCCGATGCCGCGTTCGGCGAGGATCGCCGCCGTCACCACGCCGTAGGGCTTCTCGGGGACGCCGTCGGCGGGGCGCACGTCCATGTGCTCCACGGTGAGTCCGCGCTCGTGCAGCCGGTCGGCCATGGCGTAGTCGCTGCGCGAGTCGCCCGCGGTGAGCCAGCGTTCGGGCACCGGGGTGCCCGCCTCCGCCAGCAGGTCGAAGCAGCGCTCGACGCCCAGGTCCTTGCCGGAGGAGCGGTGCTCGACGTCCACCGAGATCACCGAGGGGGCCACGCGCACCTCCTCGGCGAGTCCGCGCTCGGCGAGCAGGCCCTCGACGCCCGCGGCGACGTCGTCGCGCACCCGCTCGTACTCCGTCTGGTCCGCGCCCACTGTCTTCTCGAGGGAGACCATGGCCAGCTTGGTGTGGTCCGTGAACTGCAGGTCCCCGGCGCGCTCATCGTTGAGGGCCCAGATTGCGTCACGGGTGTCCGCGTCGATGGCCATGTCCGGGTCGGTGCGGAGCCAGTCCGGGGCGGTGCCGTCCACGGTGACGTCGGGCAGGTCCCCGGAGGGCACCGCGGAGAACGGGAACCACACGGCGCCCTTCTCACAGACCGCGTGGAAGGGGGCGTCGTCTGGGAGGCCCGCGTCGCGCAGCGGGGCGATCACGCTGTGCAGGAGGAAGTCCGTGGAGCGGCCCGTGTTGAAGCCGACCGGCACCCCGCGCCGCGCGAGGCGGACGAGCACGTCGATGATCCCCTCCGGCACGGTCCGGGTCTCGGTGGAGGCCACGGGGCCGTCCACGTCCAGCAGGAGTCCGATCGGGGAGGGAGTGCGCATGCCCCCACCCTAGGCCGCGGTGGCCCGTGCCCGCGATGGGCCCGGCGGCTACGCTGACCCTGAGACCCGCCCCGCCCGGGGCGCACCCCCGACGATCACCCCACGGGAGCACCCATGAGCACCGCCACCGACCTCGGCCCGTCCCGCAGCCCCTTCGGCCCCGACGCCGCGGCGCGCGTCCCCAGCTCGGGGACGGGGCTGTCCTCGACGGGCGGCCGGGTGGCCATGCTCGTGGTCGTGATCCTCGCGGTCGTGGCCGCGTTCCTGGGCTCCGGCGTCGTCGGCGGCCTGACCCCCGTGGCCGAGGCCGCGGGCGGCTGGCTCGGCCCGGACGCCACCTGGGTGTCCCCGGCGACCCCCGCGTTCGGCATCTGGTCCGTGATCTACGCGGGCCTGTTCGCCTACGCCGTGTGGCAGTTCCTCCCCTCGGCCCAGTCCGCCCGTCACGACCGCCTGCGACCGTGGATCCTGGTCTCGGTGCTGCTCAACGCCGCGTGGATCTGGACGGTGCAGGCCGGGCTGCTGGGGCTGAGCGTCGTGGTGATCGCGCTGCTGCTGGCGTGCCTGGCGTGGATCCTGGTGCTCCTCGAATCCGTCCGCGCGCACAGCTGGGGTGAGCGGATCCTCCTGGACGGGGTGCAGGGCCTGCATCTGGGCTGGGTCTCGATCGCCGCCGTGGCGAACCTGGCCGCGTGGCTGGCCTCGACCGGCGTCGTCGGCGATCCGGGGCAGTCGTCCCTCTGGGCGAAGGTGATGCTCGTGGTGGCCGTGCTGATCGGTGCGTTCACGGCCGTGTACAACGGCGGCCGCCCGGCTCCGGCGTTCGCGCTCGCGTGGGGTCTGGTGTGGATCGGCGTCGGCCGCGCGGACGGCACGGGGCTGCTCTCGGGCAGCCTCGCCCTCCTGGCGTGGGGCGGCGCGGCGATCGTCCTGCTGTGCTGGCTGGCCGCGCTGCTGCTCTCCCGCCGGTCCGCGACGGGCGAGGCCCGCGACCTCGTCCTCGACGCCCTCGACGGCGGCGGCGACCCCATCGACGGCCGCCGCTGACCCCCGTCGTCGTTGACGGAACGGGGGACGAGGCTGTTGTGACGTGCAGCAACCCCTGTGCCTCCCACATGCGATGATGTGGTGATCCGAAGGCCCCGCCTCACGGCGGGGCCTTCGTCATGTCCCCGTCCCTTCCCCTCCAGGATCCTCGTGCCCCTTGCCCGTCTGCGCGCGGCGCTCCCCGCGGCCGCACTGTCTCTGCTCCTGCTCACCGGCTGCACCGCCACCGACGACGGCGTCACCCCGGAGAGCGCCGCCGACACCTCCGCGTCGGTCAGCACGATGCCGACGACGCCCACCCCGTCCGTCGACGCGGCCGCGACGAGTCGCGCCGCTGCGTCGTCGCTGGCCGCCTCATCCTCCGCCGCGCAGAGCTCGCGCGCCGCAGCGTCGTCCTCGAGCGGGGCCGCCGAGTCGCGTGCCGCACGTGCCGCGGAGGAGTCGCGTACTGCTGAAGGCTCCCGCAGTGCCGAGCCGGCGGCGCCCGCCGCCCCGGCCGACGTCGAGGGAGACGTGGTCACGGTCGAGTCGATCTCGGACGGCGACACGCTCCGCGTGACCCTCGGCGAGGTGTCCACGCGGGTGCGCCTGCTCAACATCGACACCCCCGAGACCCGTCACCCCTCGAAGCCGGTCGAGTGCATGGGCCCGGAGGCGACGGCGGCGCTGAAGTCGATGATCAGCCCCGGCGACACGGTGGTGCTGCGGTACGACCGCCGGCTCTACGACCGCTATGACCGCCTCCTCGCCGGCGTGTACGCCGACGGCGTCCTGGTCAACGCCGAGATGGCCCGCCTGGGCTATGGCGAGCCGGCGGTCTTCGACGGCAACGACCGTTTCCTGCCCGAGGTCGAGGCGGCGTGGGAGCAGGCCCGGGCGAACGGCGTCGGCAGGTTCTCCGGGGAGTGCGGCGCCGCGGCAGAGCCCATCCCGGAGGCGGCCCCGGCCCCCGCCCCGGAGGCGGCCCCCGCGTCCGGCGACGCGGGGCCGGTGCGCGGAGCCGACTCCGTGTGCCCGGACTCCCACCCGGTCAAGGCCAACGACAACTCGGGCATCTACCACATGCCCGGTCAGCAGCACTACGGCAAGACCAACGCGCGCAACTGCTACGCCTCCGCCGCCGCGGCCCAGGCGGACGGCTACCGGGCGGCCCGGCGCTGAGGGCCCCGCGTCGGGTGCGGTCAGCGGCCCTCGTGGACCGCCCGCAGCTCGTAGCCGCGCTCCTCCACGGCCGTCTGCTTCTCGGCGCGCTTCTCCACCCCGGCCACGTCCTTCGGGGGCAGCTGCACCCGAGCCTCGGCGGGCAGGCCGGCCTCGAGCTGGCGGGCACGCTCCACCTCGGCGTCGACCTCCAGGCCGAGCAGCAGCACGATGTTGAAGATCCACAGGGCGAACAGCAGCGCCATGATCGTGCCGATCGCGCCGTACGCCGAGTAGCCGGCGAACTGCGTGAAGTACACGGACAGGGCCACCGCGGCCAGCACCATGCCCACCAGCGCCACGATGTTGCCGGGGCCGAAGAGGTGGAAGCGCGGCTTCTGGACGTTCGGGGTGGTGTAGTACAGGGTCGCGATCAGCAGCAGCAGGATCAGGACGACGACGGGCCACTTCACCCACGCCCACACCGGCAGGAACGTGTCCGAGAGGAAGTTCACCACGCCGGTCATGCCGAGCGGGCCGGCGATCGGCTGGAGGAAGCCGTCCACGAGTGAGCGGTTCAGCGCCAGCGAGATCAGCACGACCACGATGCCCACGATCAGGATGAGCGTGGTGAGCAGGTTGGTCAGCGTCAGCTTCACCAGGCCGCGGCCCTCCTCGTAGCCGTACACCGTGTTGGCCGAGCGATTGAACGCCTTCACGTACGCGGAGGCGGACCACAGGGCGGTCGCGATGCCGATGACGAGGGCGATGATCCCGCCGCCTGAGGCGGCCGAGTCGCTCATGGTGGTCACCAGGTTCGTGACGAGCGCCTGGTAGTCGCTCGGGACCAGACCGGTCAGCTGCCCCAGCAGATCGTCGATGGCTCCGCGGTTGGAGGCGAGCACGAGGGACAGGATGGAGAACACGGCCAGCAGCGAGGGGGCCAGCGAGAGCACCAGGTAGTAGGTGAGCTTCGCGGCCAGGTCGGTGCCGCCGTCGTTGCCGAACTCCTTGAGCGCGCGCGTGAGCGCGTACTTCCAGCCGGCGCCGTCGAGCTTCACCCCCTTGAGCCGCTCGGCACGCTGGTCGGGATCGATCTTCGCGGCCTCCAGGGTCGCGTCCACAGGATGAATGGCCACGTCGGTCCTCTCGCGCTCGGGGGCAGGGGGCGGATCGGGCCCCACGGTAGCGGACGGGTGCCCCGTCCGTCCCGACCGGAGCGGCGCTGGGCCGCGGACCCAGGCGATCAGCACTCGATGACGTTCACGGCCAGGCCGCCGCGCGAGGTCTCCTTGTACTTGGACTTCATGTCCGCGCCGGTGTCGCGCATGGTCTTGATGGCCTGGTCCAGGGTCACCCGGTGCGAGCCGTCCCCGAGCAGCGCCAGCCGGGCCGCGTTGATGGCCTTCACCGACGCGATCGCGTTGCGTTCGATGCACGGCACCTGGACCAGGCCGCCCACGGGGTCGCACGTCAGCCCGAGGTTGTGCTCGATCCCGATCTCGGCCGCGTTCTCCACCTGGTCCACGGTGCCACCGAGCACGGCGCACAGCGCGCCCGCCGCCATGGAGCAGGCCGAGCCGACCTCGCCCTGGCAGCCGACCTCGGCGCCGGAGATGGAGGCGTTGCGCTTGTACAGGATGCCGATCGCCGCCGCGGTGAGCAGGAACTCGACCACCTTGTCGTCCCGCTCCTGCTGAGTGGCGCCCTCGGGGAGCACGAAGCGCATGTAGTAGAGCATGACGGCCGGGATGATGCCCGCGGCGCCGTTCGTGGGCGCGGTGACGATGCGCCCGCCCGAGGCGTTCTCCTCGTTCACCGCGAGCGCGAAGAGGTTGACCCACTCCATGGCCCACATGGGGTCGGTGCGGTCGGTGGTCTGCAGCAGGTGCTCCCGCAGCGCGGGGGCCCGACGGCGGACCTGCAGTCCGCCGGGCAGGATCGGCTCGGTGCGGGACACGCCGTTGTGGACGCATTCCTCCATGACGGCCCAGATGGCCAGCAGCCGGGTGCGCAGCTCGTCGAGGTCGTGCCGGGTGGCCTCGTTGGCGAGCATGAGCTCCGCGATGCTCAGGCCCGCCTCGTGGCAGCGGGCGGCGAGCTCGGCGCCCGTGGAGAAGGGGTACGGTTCGCCGGTGTCGCCGTCGTCGGTGCGGTTGACGTCCTTGGTGGCGTCCAGCTCGGCCTCGAGCTCGTCCGAGGTGACCACGAAGCCGCCGCCCACCGAGTAGTAGTCGCGGGTGTGAAGCTGTTCGCCGGCGTCGTCGTAGGCGGTCAGACGCATGCCGTTCGGATGCCCGGGCAGGGACTCGCGCATGTGCAGCGTCAGGTCGCCCTGCCGGTCGAAGGCGATCTCGTGGCGCCCGTCCAGGGGCAGTCGGCCGCCCGTGACGATCTCCTCCACGAGCCCGGTGCAGGCGTCCGGGTCGATGGTCTCGGGGTCCTGGCCGGCCAGGCCAAGCAGCACCGCGGTGTCCGAGCCGTGGCCCACGCCGGTGGCCGCCAGCGAGCCGAACAGCTCGGCGTGCACGCGGGCGGTGCGCTCGAGGACGCCGTGCTGGCCCATGCTGTCCGTGAAGCGGCGGGCAGCACGCATGGGCCCCACGGTGTGGGACGAGGACGGGCCGATGCCGATCGAGAACAGGTCGAGGACGCTGAGCGCCATGCAGTGCTCCTAGGGTGCGAGCGGGACGCGCGGCGGCCGGGGGTGCGGGCCGGACGCGCGGAGCCGGGAGATCCAGTGCAGACCAGACTAGGGGCACGGGGCCCTGCAGGCCATGGGGTCGCGGCTCGCGGTCCGCGCTGCTCTCCGGCCCGTCACCCACCGCACGGCCCGGAGCCGGGAGCGCTCAGAGGATGTTGTCCTTGGACTCCTCCACCTGCGCGGCCGCGCGGAACGCCATCAGGTCACGCAGAATACTCGTCCGCGTGGGGGAACACGGGCCCCTGCCCGGCCACGAGCATGACCCCCTCGAGGGGCTCGAACCGGGAGCGGCCCGCGTGGATGTCCTCGCCGGCGTCGACCAGGGTGCGCAGCTGCCACCATGTGGGGGCCATTAGGTTGACCTCGCCGGCCCGGAAGCGGCGCAGCAGCTCGGCGGGGGACGCCCAGCCGTGGCTGGCCGCCTCGGAGGACATCCGCTCGGGGGACTGGCCATGCGGCAGGTGGACGGCGAAGAAGAACGTGTCGTAGCGGCGCGGGCCCCCGTGCGGGGTGATCCACCGGGACCACGGCACGAGCGCGCCGGCGTCGGGGCGCAGCCCCTCGCGGTCGAGCAGCTCCCCGAAGTCCACCTCGTGGCGCTCGACGGCGTCGCGCAGCTCGTCGGGGAACGCGGCCACCCGGGCCGGGTCCACGGGAGTGCCGGTGACGGCGTCCCGGGCCAGGAGCACTCCGGTCTCCTCGAACGTCTCGCGGACGGCGGCGGCCAGCACGCGGCCGGCGCCCTCGGCGGGGTCGAGCTCCGTGAGGGTGCCGTGGGCGTCCACGGGCTCGTGCGGCAGCCCGAGGCGCCGGCCCCAGTCGGCCAGATCCGTGCCCTCCCACAGCCGGTCCGGCAGGTCGTCCGCGGGGTCCACACGGCCGCCGGGGAAGGCCGTGGCGTGGGCGCTGAAGGCCATGGTCCCGGCGCGGCGGACGGTGAACACCGAGGTCTCGCCGCCGGCCCCGGGCCGGACCAGCACGAGGGAGGAGGCGGGCACCGCCGGGACCCGGGGCCGGTCCTCGGCGGCCGGCGGGGCGGTGGGCGGGGCGGCGGGGCTCACGGTGCCTCCTCGGTTCGGGCGATCATGGTCCGGACGCACGGGCCGACGACGGCGGCCCCGGCCGCTCCCGCGCGCGGGTCATGCGGCCCGGACGTGCGCGGACCCGTAGTCTGTAGCGTAAGTCACCGTGCTCGGGGCGGAGGCCCCGGGGCGAGACCGCGACCCAAGGAGGAGAGGCCGTGAAGATCCTGGTGCTGGCCAAGCAGGTGCCGGACACGTGGCAGGAGCGTGAGCTGAGCCTGGAGACCGGCTGGGTGGTGCGCGACGGCGCGGCCGAGCCCGTGCCGGACGAGATCAGCGAGCGCGTCATGGAGGTCGCCCTGGGCTGGCGGGACGCCGGCGCGGACATCGAGGTCGTGGCCCTGACGGTGGGCCCCGAGGACTCCTCGAAGACCCTGCGCAAGATGCTGGCCATGGGCGCGGACTCCGCCGTGCAGATCACCGACGACGCACTCGTCGGCTCGGACGCCGTGCAGACAGCTCGCGTGATCGCCGCGGCCGTCGAGAAGGAGGGCGCCGACCTCGTGCTCGCCGGCACGCTGTCCACGGACGGCGGCACCGGCGTGGTGCCCGCCATGGTCGCCGAGCTCCTGGAGCGGCCCTACCTGCCGCACGCCGAGGCCCCCGAGCTGGCCGACGGCGAGCTGACCGGCACCGTGGCGACCTCGGACGCGGACGTGCGCGCCGCCGTCGCCCTGCCCGCCGTGGCGGGCCTGACGGAGAAGACCGCGGAGCCGCGGTTCCCGAACTTCAAGAACATCATGGCGGCCAAGAAGAAGCCGCTCACCGTGCTGTCCCTGGCCGACCTCGGCATCGCCGCGGGCCCGGCCGAGGCCGCCTACCGCTCCGTGATGGTCTCGGCGGACACGCGTCCCGAGCGTGCCGCGGGCGAGAAGGTTACCGACGACGGCACCGCCGCCGAGCGGCTGGTGGAGTTCCTCGCGGGTCGGGGGCTCGTGTGAGCGCGAACGTGGAGGAGACCGAGATGACGACGCAGACCGACGCCGCGAACAGCGGCCAGACCGTGCTGGTGCACGCCGAGATCGGCGCGGACGGAGCGCTCCGCCCGATCGTGGCCGAGCTCCTCGGCGCCGCCGCCACCGTGGGCGTGCCCGAGGCCGTCCTCGTGACCGGCGCGGAGGGCAGGGACGCCGCCGTCGCCCGTCTGGGGGAGTACGGCGCCACGCGCGTCCACGTCCTCGTGGCCGACGACGCCGCCACCACCCTGGGCGACGCCGCCGTGCAGGCCCTCGCCGCCGCGACCGCCCGCACCGCGCCCGTGGCCGTGCTGCTCTCCGGCAGCCCCGAGTCCCGCGCGGTGGCCGGCCGCCTGTCCGTCCGCGCCCGCGGCCCCGTCTGCGCGGATGCCGTGGGGCTGCGCTGGGCCGACGACGAGGTCATCGCCCGCCACTCCGTGTTCGGAGGCGACTACCTCAGCGAGTCCACCGGCGAGGGCGGCCCCCGGATCATCACCGTGCGCCCCGGCGCCGTCGCGGACCGGGCCCCGGCCGTCGAGGCGCCCGAGGTCGTGGAGCTGGCCGCCGCCGAGCTCGGCCCGGTGACCGCCGGCGCCCGGGTGCTCGAGGTGAACGCCCGCACGCAGAACTCCGCCCGTCCGCCCCTGCGCGGCGCGAAGACCGTCGTCGCCGGCGGTCGCGGCGTGGGCTCCGAGGAGGGCTTCGCGATCGTCGAGCAGCTCGCCGACGAGCTCGGCGCCGCCGTGGGCGCCTCGCGTGCCGCCGTCGACTCCGGCTACACCGCGGCCGAGCGCCAGGTGGGCCAGACCGGCGTGATCGTGTCCCCGAACCTGTACATCGCCCTCGGCATCTCCGGCGCCATCCAGCACCTGGCCGGCATGAAGACCGCCAAGACCATCGTGGCGATCGACAAGAACGAGGACGCCGAGATCTTCGAGCACGCCGACTTCGGCGTGGTCGGGGACATCTTCCAGGTGGTCCCGCAGGTCATCGAGCAGCTGCGCACCCGCCGCGGCTGAACCGGTGCGGGCGCGGTCCGCTGCGGACCGCGCCCCTCGGACGAGGAGAAGCATGCCCAAGCAGCGAATGGCCGGCTACGTCCCCCTGAAGGGCGCCCCGGCCGAGACCGAGCCCGCCCCCGCCCCGGCGCAGGACACCACGACGGCGGCCCCCGCCTCGGCCGCGGCCGCCGTCCCGGTGGCGCCGACCGCGCCGACGTCGGGCCTCACGCCCCTGTCCGCGCGACGCCGCATGGCCGGGTACGTCCCGTTCGCCCGCGAGGCCGAGTGGCTCGGCGGCGCCCCCGCCCCGGCCGCGGGATCGATCCCGGCCGCCGCCCCGGCGCGGTCCGTCGCGCCCGAGCCGATCGCCGCCTCGGCGTCCCCGACGCGGGCCCCCGCACCCGCGGAGACCGAGCCCGTCGTGCCGGACGTGGCGGCCGTCGTCGCCTCCGCGACCGGTGCGCCGGCCGCGGCCGGGGTGGGCGCTCCCGTGGAGTCCGACCTCGTGCCGCTCGCGAAGCGGCGACGCATGGCCGGGTACGTGCCGTTCGCCCGGGAGGGGGAGTGGTTCACCGAGCTCGCCGCCGTGGGCGGCCCCACCGCGCCGGAGATGGTGGCGCAGGAGGTCGTCGCCGAGCCGGCCACCGCCGAGCCCGCCGCCGCGGAGCCGGCCGATGCGGAACCGGCCGATGCGGAACCGGCCGTCGCCGCCCCCGTGGCCGCGGCGCCGGCTGCGGAGCCGGCTCCCACCGCGCCGGACACCCGTTCGGCCCCGCCGGCCTCCACCGCGCAGCCGCCCCGGGCCGTCCCCGGGGCCGCCACCGGCACGCCCGCTCGGGCCGCGGAGACGGACGCCGCCGAATCCGCCGCCCCGTCCCGCCTGCGCAAGGCGCTGCCGGCGGTGGCCGGCGTCGTCGTGCTGGCGCTGCTCGCAGTGCTGGCCGGACGCTGGCTGCGGAGCCTCGACCCGGTGGCGGACTTCATCGCGACCTACGACGGGCACCCGGTCCTGCCCGAGGGCACCCCCGAGGGGATGCCCTGGTGGATGGGCTGGCAGCACTTCCTGAACATGTTCCTGATGGTGCTGATCATCCGGACGGGCCTGCAGATCCGTCACGAGACGCGGCCTCCGGCCAACTTCACTCCGACGAAGGACGGCCTGTTCTCCGCGCGGGGCAACACCCCGAAGAAGTTCTCGCTCACCATCTGGACGCACCAGGCCCTCGACGCGCTGTGGCTGCTCAACGGCGTGATCTTCGTGGTGCTGCTGATCGTCACCGGCCACTGGGCGCGGATCGTGCCCACGGACCCGCACGTGTTCCAGCACGCCCTGTCCGCCGGCATCCAGTACCTGTCCCTGGACTGGCCCACGGAGAACGGCTGGGTGCACTACAACGCGCTGCAGATGCTCTCCTACGCGCTGGTGGTGTTCGTGGCCGCCCCGCTCGCCGCCCTCACGGGCTGGCGCATGTCCTCGTGGTTCCCCACGGAGGCCAAGGGACTGAACAAGGCGTTCCCCATGGAAGTGGCCCGCAAGGTGCACTTCCCGGTGATGGTCTTCTTCGTGGCGTTCATCGTGGTGCACGTGTTCCTCGTGGCCTTCACGGGCCTGCTGACGAACCTGAACCACATGTACACCTCGCGCGGCGGGGCCACCGACGCGTGGGGCCTCGTGGTGTTCCTCGTGAGCGTGGCGGTCACCGCCGCCGCGTGGTTCTTCCTGAAGCCCGCCTTCACGGCCCCCGTGGCCTCCCGGTTCGGCACCGTGGGCCGCTGAGCCGGCCGCACGACGACGGCCCCTCCTCCTCCCGGGACTTTCGAACGTGATGTCGGGGGAATGAGCGCTTTCGAACGTGAGATAGGCCCTTTCTCACGTTCGAAAGCGCTCGGGTGCTCGGGCGGGCGGGGCGTCAGCTCCGGGCAGCGCGGAAGGTGACCTGCACCTGGACCATCGGCTTGTCGGCCACGGGGACGCCGTCGGCGCCGACCGGCACGAGGTCCACCTCCACGAGGCGCAGGGACCGGCCGGCGTGTCGCACCCGTGTGAGGGCGACCATCTCGCCATGCCCCGGGCGCACGAACACCACGTGCACGGCCTGGACGTCGTAGCGCACGCGGTCCGGCATGGCCGCCTGCGCGGCGATGACCGCCCGCAGCGTCATGGCCCCGCCGTGGACCGCGCCCGACGGGTTGGCCAGCTCCGGCTTCGGGGCGAAGCGGGCGCCCGCGCTCGCCGCCGCGGCGACGGCGGGGCGCGTGTCCGGATCGGCCGTCGGCAGCGACTCGGGGCGGGCGGCGAGCAGCTCCGGCATGGGCACACGGGTCTCGGCCCCGCGGGGCAGCCGTCCGGCGGCGACGAACTCGGCCATCCGCTCCGGCGCTCCGGCGGGCACCGACTGGAACCAGCCGGTCGCCTCGACCACGCGACGCCCGTCCGCGTCCTCGAGCCACGCGCGGGCCACGCCGCCGCCGGCATCCCAGGCCAGCGGGCGGGTCCAGCACTCCAGCAGCGGGCCGTCCTCGTCCCCGGCCGTGACCGCCGCCGCGTCGAAGGCGGGCAGCGGGCCGAGCACGTTGACCTGCAGCTCGGTGGTGACCACGGTCTCGATGTCCCGTGCCGCGTGGTGCACGGCCACCGCGGTGGCGTTGTCCATGATCACGGTGGCCGCCGCGCCGGTGGGCCGGCCGTCCAGGTCGAGGCACCACGGGCCGACCTCGAACGCGGCCGGGTTGAGGGCGCCGTCCCGCTCGGTCATCAGCGCGTGGCGGCGGATGCCGAACAGCTGTTCCGTGCGGCCGGAGGGGTGGGAGCGGGGGCCGGTGGGCGAGTCCGCGGTGGGGCTGGTGGTGGTCTGCACGGGGAGCACGCTAGCCCACGGCCCGGCGGCGACACGGCTGATCATTGGATGTCCTATTATCATGGTGACGACAGTCACACCCTGTCGCCGCCCGCAGTGTCACCCCCGCACCACCCCGTCGTGGACCGCCCGCCCGGCCGGCCCGAGTCCCAGGAGGACGAACCCATGTTCCCCATCACCGACGACCAGAAGGCCCTGGTCGACGCCGTCCGCGACTTCACCGAGCAGCGCGTCGCCCCGCACGCCCTCGACTGGGACGCCGAGAAGCACTTCCCGGTGGACGTCCTCGCCGAGGCCGGCGAGCTCGGCCTGGGCGGCATCTACGTGGGGGAGGAGCACGGCGGCACCGGCCTGGAGCGCACGGACGCGATCCTGATCTTCGAGGAGCTCGCCAAGGCGGACCCGGCCTTCGCCGCCTACATCTCCATCCACAACATGGTCGCCTGGATGATCGACTCCTTCGGCAGCGACGAGCAGCGCGCCCGCTGGATCCCCGACCTCGCGGGCATGGAGCACCTGGCCAGCTACTGCCTCACCGAGCCCGGCGCCGGCTCGGACGCGGCCGCGCTGAAGACCCGCGCCGTCCGCGACGGCGACCACTACGTCCTCAACGGCGTCAAGCAGTTCATCTCCGGCGCCGGCGCGTCCGACTGCTACGTGGTGATGTGCCGCACCGCGGACACGGGCGCCCGGGGGATCTCCGCCGTCGTGGTCCACAAGGACACCCCCGGCCTGTCCTTCGGCCCCAACGAGAAGAAGATGGGCTGGCACACCCAGCCCACGCGCCAGGTGATCTTCGAGGACGTCCGCGTGCCCGTGGCCGGCCGCCTCGGCGAGGAGGGCGACGGCTTCCGCATCGCCATGAAGGGCCTCAACGGCGGCCGCCTGAACATCGGCGCCTGCTCCATCGGCGGCGGCCTGGCCGCCCTGGACAAGGCCACCCGGTACCTCAAGGAGCGCAGCGCGTTCGGCGAGCCGCTCACCACCAAGCAGGCCCTCGTCTTCGAGCTCGCGGGCATGTCCGTGAAGCTGGAGACCGCCCACACGATGCTCATGCGCGCCGCGGACGCCCTGGACCGCAACGACCCGGACACCGTGCGCCTGTGCGCCATGGCCAAGCTCGTGGCCACCGAACACGGCTACGAGGCCGCCGACACCGCCCTGCAGCTGCACGGCGGCTACGGCTACCTGCACGAATACGGCGTGGAGAAGCTCGTCCGGGACCTGCGCGTGCACCGGATCCTGGAGGGCTCCAACGAGATCATGCGCATGATCGTGGGTCGCGGCCTGATCGGCTGAGACCGGGGGCCCGCCCGGTCGCCCCCCACAGCACGGCGCCCCGCGGCCACCACACGGGACCACGGGGCGCCGTCCGTCGGGGCGGGCTCAGCCGAGCTCGAGCGGGTCCACCCCGGGCACGGGCTCGAAGTGCCCGGCCACGTCCTCGGCCGAGACGTCCTCGAGCCGGGCCGGACTCCACGTCGGATCCTTGTCCTTGTCCACGAGCAGCGCGCGGATGCCCTCGGCCATGTCCGGCTCGCGCATCAGGTGGGTGCCGATCGTGAACTCCTGGCGCAGCGCGTCGGCCACGGCCAGGTCCGCTCCGCGCGCGGCCAGCCGGCGCTGGGCCTCGTGGGCCACGGCGACGGCGGTCGGGGACTTGGTGCGGATGGCCTCGGCGGCCTGCCCCGCGGCCTCGGCGTGCTCCCCGCCCGCGGCGGCGCGCTCGTCCAGGGCGGCGAGGACCTCGGCGGCCGTCTCCCGGCCGTAGGCGTCCTCGATCCACTCCCGGCCGGCCACCAGCGCGGAGGCGGGCCGTCCGTCCTCGGCCACCGCGAACCGGGCCAGCACCCCGTCGGCGGCGGCGAAGGCGGCCTCGTCGCGCGCGCCCCCGCCCTCGGCCGGGCCGAGGGCGCCGAACGCCGCGGCGAGGGCCTGCTCGAGCTCGTCCAGCCGGGCGGACTCCACGAAGACGTCCGCCAGGCCCAGGGCCACCGCGTCGGACCCGGAGGCGTGCGCCGAGGTCGCGGCCAGGTGCCGGCCCGCCTGGAAGGGTGCGCGGGCGAGGTGGAACGAGCCGCCGACGTCGGGGGTGAACCCGATCGCCGTCTCGGGCATGCCGGCGCGCGTCCGCTCGGTGGCCACACGGTGCGAGCCGTGCGCGGACACGCCCATGCCGCCGCCCAGGACGACGCCGTCCATGAAGGCCACGTACGGCTTGGGGTAGGCGGCGATGCGCTCGTTCATCGCGTACTCGTCGCGGAAGAACTCCTCGGCCTCCGCGAACCGCCCGGCCAGGAGCGAGGAACGCAGGGAGACGACGTCGCCGCCCGCGCACAGCCCCTTCTCCCCGGCGCCGCGGATCAGCACGCCGCGCACGGCGGGGTCCGCGGCCCAGTCGGTCAGGGCCGCGTCGATCGCCCGGACCATGTCCTGCGTCAGCGCGTTCAGGGCGCGCGGACGGTTCAGCGTGATGCGGCCGAGGCCGTCGCGGACCTCGAGGAGCACCTCGTCCGCCGCGCCGTCCTGCCCAGCCGCGGGGGCCGTCGTCGCCGTGGTCTGCGCGTCGCTCATCGGTGCTGCCACCCCGCCTCGCGCTTGGCCGCGAAGGCGTCCATGCCCTCCTTCTGGTCCGCCGTGGCGAACGCGGCGTGGAACACGCGGCGCTCGAAGGCGATGCCCTGGGCGAGCGTGGTCTCGAACGCGGCGTTGACGGCCTCCTTGGCCATCCAGGAGGCCGGCTTGGACTTGGACGCGATGGTCGCGGCCACCTCCAGCGCCTCCTCGAGGGCATTCTCGTCGGCCACCACGCGGGAGACGAGTCCGATGCGCTCGGCCTCCTCCGCCCCGATCATGCGGCCGGTGAGGATCATGTCCATGGCCTTCGCCTTGCCCACGGCGCGGGTCAGGCGCTGGGAGCCGCCCATGCCGGGGATGACGCCGAGGTTGATCTCGGGCTGGCCGAACTTCGCGCCCTCGCCGGCCACGAGCACATCGGCCATCATGGCCAGCTCGCAGCCGCCGCCGAGGGCGTAGCCGGTCACGCACGCCACGATGGGGGTGCGGGCACGGGTGAGCCCGTCCCAGCCGGCGAACCAGTCGGCCGCGTACATCTCGGAGAACTCCTTGGTGGCCATCTCCTTGATGTCCGCGCCGGCGGCGAACGCCTTGGGGGAGCCGGAGAGCAGGATCGCCCCGATCTCCGGGTCGGTGTCCAGCTCCTGCACCGCCGCGACGACGGCACGCATCGTCGCCTCGTTCAGCGCATTCAGGGCCTTCGGCCGGTTCAGGCGGATGTGGCCGACCCGGCCCTGCCGCTCCACGATGATCGGCGACTCGGCGCCGTCCGGGGTGGTCTGCTCGCTCATGCCTCGCTCCTGTCCGTGTGTGATGCTCGGATGTCCTCGATGATGCCGGAAAAGTCGCGGGCGGCGCCTTCTCCGGCGGCGTACTCGGCGTATTTGGCCTGCGCGAGGCGGCCCAGGTCGGCCGCCACGCCCTGCTCGTCCAGGGCCGCGAGCGCGAGCCCGAGGTCCTTGGCCATCAGGGCGCCGGCGAAGCCGGGCTGGAAGTCCCGGTTCGCGGGGGAGCCGGGGACGGGGCCGGGCACCGGGCAGTTGGTGGTCAGGGACCAGCACTGCCCGGAGGCCTTGCTCATCACGTCGTACAGGGCCTGGTGCTGCAGGCCCAGGCGCTCGCCCAGGACGAAGGCCTCGGCGACGGCGATCTGCGTGACCCCCAGCACCATGTTGTTGCAGATCTTCGCGGCCTGGCCCAGGCCGGCGGCCCCGCAGTGCACGATCCGCGCGCCCATGACCTCGAGCAGCGGCAGCACCTCGGCGTACACCTCGTCCGAGGCGCCCACCATGAAGGCGAGGGTGCCGGCCTCGGCGCCCACCTGGCCGCCCGAGACCGGCGCGTCGGCCGCCCGCATGCCCGCCGCCTCCGCCGCCGCGGCCGCCTCGCGGGCCTCGGCGACGTCGATGGTCGAGCAGTCCAGGAACACGGTGCCGGGGCGGGCGGCGGCGAGCAGGCCGCCGTCGCCGTCCTCACCCCGGTAGACGTCCAGCACCAGGCGTCCGTGGGGGAGCATGGTCAGCACGACGTCGGCCTCCGCGGCCGCCGCGGCCGTGTCCGTGACGGTCTCGACGCCGGCCGCGCGGGCCTTCTCGAGGGCCTCGGGGACGAGGTCGAAGCCGAGCACGCGGTGACCCGCGGCGCCGAGGTTGGCGGCCATGGGGCCGCCCATGTGGCCGAGGCCGAGGAACAGAACGGTGGTCATGGGGTCCTCCTGGTCAGGACGGGCTGCGGGGCGGTCAGGAGCCGGCCGGCATCACGAAGCTGGCGCCCTCGCGCACGCCGGAGGGCCAGCGCGTGGTGACGGTCTTCGTCTTGGTGTAGAACTTCAGCCCGTCCGTGCCGTGCTGGTTCAGGTCGCCGAAGCCGGAGGCCTTCCAGCCGCCGAAGGTGTAGTAGGCGATCGGCACGGGGATCGGCACGTTCACGCCGACCATGCCGGTGTCCACGCGGGTGGAGAAGTCGCGGGCGGCGTCGCCGTCGCGGGTGAAGATGGCCACGCCGTTGCCGAACTCGTGCTCGTTCACGAGCGTGAGCGCCTCCTCGTAGTCCTTCGCGCGGACCACGGAGAGCACCGGGCCGAAGATCTCCTCGCGGTAGATGCTCATCTCCGGGGTGACGCGGTCGAACAGGGTGGCGCCCACGTAGAAGCCGTCCTCGTGGCCCTCGACGACGACGCCCCGGCCGTCCTCGACCAGGTCGGCGCCCGCCTCGACGCCGGCCGCGATGTAGCCCTCGATGCGCTCCTTCGCGTCCTTCGAGACGACGGGGCCGAAGTCCGAGGACGCCTCGAGCGACGGGCCGACCCTGAGGTCCTTCACGCGCTCGCGGAGCAGCGCGATCAGGCGGTCGGCGGTCTCCTCGCCGACCGGGACGGCCACGGAGATCGCCATGCAGCGCTCGCCGGCGGAGCCGAAGGCGGCGCCGACCAGGGCGTCGGCGGTCATCTCGAGGTCCGCGTCCGGCATGACCACGGCGTGGTTCTTGGCCCCGCCGAAGCACTGCGCGCGCTTGCCCATGCGGCCGGCGTGGGCGTAGATGGACTGCGCGATCGGGGTGGAGCCGACGAAGCCGACGGCCTTGACGCGCGGGTCCTCGATGAGCGCGTCCACGGCGGCCTTGTCGCCGTGCACCACGTTGAGGGCGCCGGCGGGCATGCCGGCCTCGAGGGCCAGCTCGGCCAGGCGCACCGGGACGGAGGGGTCGCGCTCGGAGGGCTTGAGGACGAAGGCGTTGCCCGCCGCCAGGGCGATGCCGGCCTTCCACAGCGGGATCATCGCCGGGAAGTTGAAGGGCGTGATGCCCACGGCCACGCCGAGCGGCTGGCGCATGGAGTGCACGTCGATGCCGGTGCCCGCGTCGGCGGTGAACTCACCCTTGAGCAGGTGCGGGGCGCCCGCGGCGAACTCCACGACCTCGATGCCGCGCTGGATGTCGCCCTTGGCGTCCGGGAAGGTCTTGCCGTGCTCCTGGGCGAGCACGGTGGCCAGCTCGTCCATGTTCTCGTTGATCAGGTCGACCCAGCGCAGCAGGATGCGGCCGCGGCGCTGCGGATTCAGCGTCGACCACGCTGCGAAGCCCTCCTCGGCGGAGGCCAGGGCGGCGTCGATCTCCTCGGCGGAGGCCAGCGCCACGCGGCCCGCCACGCGGCCCGTGGCCGGGTGGTAGACGTCGCTGTGCCGACCGGAGGCGCCCTCGCGCCGCTCGCCGTGCACGAAGTGGGGGATCACGGGGGCGGTCTCGGTGGGCGCGGTCTTCTCGGACATGGGGGCTCCTCGCGGGTCCAGGCGGAAGGCGGACGCCGGGCGGCGCCGCCCACGGCGGGCGGGGCGGGCCCGGCCGTGCGTGTGATCTGGGTTACTCGTCCGCTAATCTAGGATGAGAACGTAGGACATGCAACTATCGAAATCGGGGGGTATCCCGAGGAGGAAGGGAGGGTCCGCCCATGGACCTGTCGAACCAGAGCGCGATCGTCACCGGCGGGGCCTCGGGCCTCGGCCATGCCACCGCCCGCCGCCTGGCGGACGCGGGCGCCGCCGTCGTGGTGGTGGACCTGCCGGACCGCGAGGGCGAGACCGTCCGCGCGGACGCTGTGGCCGCCCTCGGTCCCCGTGCGCGCTTCGTGACGGGCGACGTCACCGCCGAGGACACCGCCCGGGAGGCCGTGGCCGCCGCGCTGGAGGCCGGGCCGCTGCGGGTGCTGGTCAACTGCGCCGGGGTGGCGACGCCGGGCAAGCTCGTGGGTCGCGACGGGCCGCTGTCCGCCGAGGTGCTGAGCCGGGTTCTGGCGATCAACGCGGTCGGCACCGTGTCGATGATGGCCCAGGCCGCCGCCGCGATGAAGGCGCAGGAGCCGCTCGGCGAGGACCGCGGCGTCATCGTCAATACCGCCTCCGTGGCGGCCTACGACGGGCAGATCGGCCAGATCGCGTACTCCGCCTCCAAGGGCGCCGTGGTCGCGCTGACCCTGCCCGCGGCCCGCGAGCTCGCCTCCTCGCAGATCCGCGTGGTCACGATCGCCCCCGGTCTGATGGAGACGCCCATGATGGCCGGCCTGCCCGAGGCCGCCCGCGAGGCGCTGTCCACCAAGACCCCGCATCCGGCCCGCCTCGGCCGGCCCGAGGACTACGCGCTGCTCGTCGAGCAGATCGTGTCCAACCCGTTCCTGAACGGCGAGGTCATCCGGCTCGACGGCGCCGTGCGCCTCGAGCCCCGCTGAGTCGGACGGTCCGGAGGCCGGAGGGCGCGTCAGGAGGAGGTGTGCTCCGCCGTCGCGGGCGCGCCGGCGTCGGGGCCGTCGGCCTGGAAGTCGCCGGCCTCGGCGCGGAACCGGCCGAGGACGTCGATGAGGGTGTCCACGTCCGCCGGACCGAAGCCGGAACGGCCGAAGACCTCGGCGTTGAGCGTCTCCGTGGCGGCGACGGCGACGCGCCGGCCCTCGTCCGTGAGGGCGAGCACGAGCGCGCGGCGGTCCGACTCGTGGGGGGTGCGCTCCACCAGCCCGGCGGCCTCGAGCCGGTCCACCGCATTGGTCACCGAGGTGGGGTGGACCTGCAGGAGCGCGGACGCCTTGGACATCCGCATCCGCTTCTCGCGCGAGAAGTTCAGCAGCGCCAGCAGCTCGTACCGCGCGAAGGTGAGCCCGTAGGGCTTGAGCGCGGCCTGCGCCCGACCCAGCAGGATCTGCTGGGCCCGCATGATCGAGGTGATGGCGGCCATCGGGCGGGCGACGTCACCCCATCCGTGACGCTCCCAGTTCCGGGCGGCCTCCCGGATGGGGTCCTGGGCGAGGGGTGGCTTCTTCATGGCGCTCCAGACTAGCGGCGCACCGGGGGTCCCCCGCCACCGCCGGACACGGACGGGGCGGTGGCGGGGAACGGCCGGTCAGCGCTGCAGGTCCAGGTCCTCCTCCCGGAACTCGGTGCCGTAGCCGTCCGGGGCGGCGCCCGTCTGGGCGCGCTCGACCTCGGCCTTGCGCAGCTCCACGCGGCGGATCTTGCCCGAGATGGTCTTCGGCAGCTCGAGGAACTCGATGCGGCGGATGCGCTTGTACGGGGGCAGCTGGGTGAGCGTGAACTGCAGGATCGCCCGGGCGGTCTCCGCGGTGGGCTCATGGCCCGGGGCGAGGGTGACGAAGGCCTTCGGCACGGCCAGTCGCAGCTCGTCCGGGGTGGGGACGATCGCGCCCTCCATCACGGCCGGGTGCTTGACCAGCACCGACTCCAGCTCGAACGGGGACACCTTGTAGTCCGAGGACTTGAAGACGTCGTCCGCGCGGCCCACATAGGTCAGCACGCCGTTCTCGTCGCGGCGGGCGATGTCACCGGTGTGGAACACGCCGTCGCGGAACACCTCGTCCGTCTTCTCCTGATTGCCGTAGTAGGACTTCAGCAGGCCCACCGGACGCGGGTCCAGGCGCAGGCAGATCTCGCCCTCCTCGGCCTCCTGGCCCGTGAGCGGGTCGAGCAGGGTGACGTCCATGCCGGGCAGCGGGCGGCCCATGGAGCCGATGACGACCTTCTGGCCCGGGGTGTTGGCGATCTGCAGGGTGGTCTCGGTCATCCCGAAGCCGTCGCGGATCGTGGTTCCCCACGCCTTGTGCACCTGGTCGATCACCTCGGCGTTGAGCGGCTCGCCCGCGGAGATGGTCTTGGTCGGCGGGGTCGTCAGCTGCGCCAGGTCCGCCTTGATGAGCATGCGCCACACGGTGGGCGGGGCGCAGAAGCTCGTGACGCCGTAGCGCTCCATGTTGGCCATCAGGGCCGCGGGGTCGAACTTGCGGGCGTTGTGCACGAAGATCGTGGCCTCCGCGATCCACGGGGCGAAGAAGTTGGACCACGCGTGCTTGGCCCAGCCCGGGGAGGCCACGTTGAGGTGCACGTCGCCCGGCTCCAGACCGATCCAGTAGAGCGTCGTGAGGTGGCCGACCGGGTACGAGGTGTGGGTGTGCTCCACGAGCTTCGGCTTCGAGGTGGTGCCCGAGGTGAAGTAGAAGAGCAGCGTCTCGTCGGCGGGGGTCGGCTCGGCCGGGGTCAGCTCGGTGGCGGCGTCGTCGGCGTCGTCGTAGGAGAGCACGGTGTGGCCGGCGACCTCGGGGGCGCGGCGCGCCGGGCCCTCCGCGAAGACGCCCGGCACGTGCACCAGGTGCAGGTCCTCGCCGACTCCGGCGAACTTGGCCAGGTCCTCGGCGCCGGCCACGGCCCACGCGGCGCCGGCGCGCGTCACGCGGTCCTCGAGGTCCCCGGAGGTCATCTGCGTGGTGGTGGGCACCATGACCACCCGCAGCTTGATGCAGGCGAGCATGAACTCCCACAGCTCCACCTGGTTGTTCAGCATCAGGATGAGGCGGTCGCCGCGGCGCAGGCCCTGCGCGGAGAGCCAGTTCGCCACCCGGCTGGAGGCCGCGGAGAGCTCGGCGAAGGTGCGTTCGGTGCTGCGCCCGTCGTCCTCGGCGATGATCAGCGCCGGCACGTCCGCGCGGGCCGGGTCCTGGGCCAGGCGGTCGAACCAGTCGAAGCCGAAGTTGAAGTGCTCGAAGCGGGGCCACTCGAACTCGGCGCGGGCGCGCTCATAGTCGGTCTGGCACTCGACCAGCAGGTCGCGGGCCGCGCGGAACACCTCCGTCGGCGACGGGGCGGCGACGGCGGTGGGGTCCTGGACGGTCATGGGTCCCTCCTCGGGATGGCTGCTGAACGGATCCTTGGCCGGGGGTCTGTGATCTGGAACACTACTGGCAGACCTGGATAGTTGGAAGTCCTACAGTCGGATTCGCGGCGAAACCGCCCGCCGTCGTCGGACCGCCCCCGAAGGAGAGCCATGACCGCCATCGCCAACCGCCCCGTCCCCGCCTCCGGCGCGCCCGCCGTCACCCCCGGCCTGCCCCACGTGGACCTGCTGCGCCTGCGGGACCGCCTCGAGCCGGCCGAGCGTGCCCGGCTCGACGCGATCGAGGACCACCTCCAGACCCGCGTGCGGCCGCACCTGACCCGGTACTGGGACGCCGAGGAGTTCGCGTTCGACCTGCTGCCGGGCCTGGCCGAGCTGGGTCTGGGGCGCCTCGTCCTGGACGGCTCGTCCTCGCTGTTCCAGCAGCTCGTGCACGCGGAGATCGCCCGCGTGGACCTGTCCCTGTCCGCCCTCGTGGGCATCCACAACGAGCTCAACCTCGGCATGATCGCCGGCCTGGGCTCGGAGCGGCAGAAGGCCACGTGGCAGGGGCGCCTCGAATCCTTCGACGCCCTGGGCGCGTTCTGCCTCACGGAGCCGGACCACGGCTCGGACATCGCCGGCGGCCTCGCCACCACCGCCACCCGCGACGGCGACGAGTGGGTCATCCGCGGTGCCAAGCGCTGGATCGGGGCCGGCACGATCGCCGACGTCGCGCTCGTCTGGGCGCGCGACACCGCCGACGGCGAGATCAAGGGCTTCGTGGTGCCCACCGACACCCCCGGCTACGAGGCCACCAAGATCAGCGGGAAGATGGGCCTGCGGATCATGCAGAACGCGGACATCACCCTGGACGTGCGCCTGCCCGCGGACGCGATCCTGCCCGGCGCCACCACCTTCGCCGCCACCCGTGCCTTGCTGCGCGACTCGCGCATGTGGGTCGGCTGGCAGGGCGTCGGCGCGCAGATGGGCGTGTTGGACGTGCTGCGCTCCTATGCGCTGCGGCGGGAGCAGTTCGGCCGCCCGCTGGCCGCGTTCCAGCTGATCCAGGCCCAGATCGCCGAGGTCGCCGGCAACCTGGCCGCCTCCGCCGGGATGATGCTTCAGGTGGACGCCCTGCGGCAGGAGGGGCGGATGGAGATGATGCACGCGGCGATGGCCAAGGCCACCTCGACCCGGCTGGCCCGGTCCTCGGCGGCGCTCGCCCGCGACGCCCTCGGCGGCAACGGCCTGCTCACGGAGCACGAGATCGCCAAGATCATGGGGGACGTGGAGGCCATCTACTCCTACGAGGGCTCCTACGGCATGAACACCCTGATCGTGGGGCGGGCCCTCACCGGTGTCTCGGCTTTCGTGTGAGCCACGCGTCCTGCAGGTCCTGGATCAGCGGGCGGTGGGCGATGAGCAGCAGCACGCCGGCCACCGGGATGACCACCTCGAAGCCCAGCCAGAGGTAGCCGGCCGCGCCCGCCACCCCGCCCAGGAAGAACAGGGCCACGAGCAGCGCCAGCAGTCCCACGCGCCGCGGTTCCCCGACGACGGGGGCCGCGGCCCCGGGGCCGTTGCGGTACAGGATCTTGCCGAGCTCGACGCCGATGTCCGTGACCATGCCCGTCACGTGCGTGGTGCGGATCGGCCACGCCCCGATGCGGGTGATCAAGGCGTTCTGCAGGCCCATGGTGAAGCACAGCACGGCCACCACGACCAGCGGCCGGTGCGCATCGCGGACGTGCTCGGCGAGCAGGCCGAACACCAGCATGCCGACGCCCTCGAGCAGGAGGATGTTGGCGTACCGCGACCGGAGGCCGTTGACCCGGCCCCAGTTGAACACCAGCGCGCAGACGACCGCGCCCAGGATGAACATGGCCAGCGCGAGCAGGCCCGTGCCGACCAGACCCGGGGCGTGGAGGACCGCCGCGTCCGCCATGGACGCCACGATCCCCGTCATGTGGGACGTGTACGTGGCCACGGCGACGAAGCCCACGGAGTTGAGGATCCCCGCGATCGCGGTCAGCACCAGCGCCAGGTGGGTGTTGCGGCGCACGGTGCGCTCGGGGGCGCACAGGTTGAGCACCCCGCCACCCTACGACCGGACGCCGCCGTCGGCGCCGACGCGGGAGGCGCCGTCGTCGACGCCTCCCGTCACCGTGCCCGGGCTCAGTAGCTGGAGTAGCCGTCCTCCGACAGGGTGTGCTTCTCGTCGCCGGTGATGGCGGGGTTGAACACCGAGATCAGGTGCATGTCCTCGGTGCCGCCGCGCAGGTCGTGCGGCTCGTGGTCCGGCAGGACGTAGATGACACCCGGCGTGATCTCGTGGACGGTGCCGTCCGGCTCCACCACGGAGCCGTTGCCCGCGATGCAGTAACAGGCCTCCTGGTGGTTGCGGTACTGGAGCTTCGAGGACGATCCGGCGCGCACGATCGTGTGGGCGACGGCGAAACCCATCTCGTCCTTCGCGGTGATGAGGCGTTCGGAGGTGCCTCCGCCCCACTCGACCTTCTCGACGTCGTTCCGGCTGCGGGTGTACATGGGTGGATCGCTCCCTCGGTCGGCTCCGGGGCGGAGGAACACGTCCGCCCGTCCTCGCCACGGTAGGCACGGGCGCGTGGGGCGACTCAACCCCTCCCGGGCGCCCGTTTCATCAACGAAAGCCTTCGACACGCCCCGTCCGGCCCCTCCCGGGCGCCCTGTGACGCGGCCTACACGTGTGGGATACTGACGGCACGCCGCATGCCCCGCGCGGGAGAGCGTCGGCGCGCGTCCTGCCCCGGCCGGCCGCGTGAGCAGGCCGCCGAAGGAGCAAACCCTCCCCGGGAATCTCTCAGGCATCCGTACCGCGTGGGGTCAGGCGCTCTGGAAAGCGTCTCACTCCGCCGCGCCCGCGTCCGGACCGAGACCACCGACGGTGCAAGCCGCCCACCCGGGCGTCGGAAACTCTCAGGTCCATGACAGAGCGGGGAGGAGCAGACCCACGCCGTGACCACGGCAGGATCCCCCGGAGGTACCCCGTGACCAGCCCCCAGACCACCGAGAGCACGACCGCGCTGCCCCACGAGCGCGTCGAGCCCAAGGACACCGCCTCGGCCCCCTTCGTGGCCCGCCACATCGGCCCGCGCCCCGCGGACGTCGAGCACATGCTGCAGACCCTGGGCTACGACTCGCTCGAGGCCCTCGTGGACACCGCCGTCCCCGCCGGCATCCGCCAGCCGAAGCCCCTCGAGCTGCCCGCCCCGCTGACCGAGTCCGCGGTCCTGGAGCAGCTGCGCGAGATCGCCGGCCGCAACGTCATGAAGACCCAGATGATCGGGCAGGGCTTCTCGGACACCGTCACCCCGGGCGTCATCCTCCGCAAGGTGCTGGAGAACCCGGCCTGGTACACGGCCTACACGCCGTACCAGCCGGAGATCTCCCAGGGCCGCCTCGAAGCCCTCCTGAACTACCAGACGATGGTCCAGGACCTCACCGGCCTGGACATCGCCAACGCCTCTCTGCTGGACGAGGCCTCCGCCGCCGCCGAGGCCGTGCTCCTCATGCACCGCGCCAACCGTCGCAGGACCGACGGCGTCACCCTCCTCGACGCGGACCTCTTCCCGCAGACCCTCTCCGTGGTGCGCCTGCGTGCCGAGGCCGTGGGCATCGACGTGCGCGTGGCCGACCTCTCCGCAGGCATCCCGGAGGACGTCCGCGCCGAGGTCGAGGAGAAGGGCCTGTGCGGCGTCGTGCTGCAGCAGCCCGGCGACTCCGGCCGCATCCACGACCACGCCGCCGTCATCGCGCAGGCCAAGGAGGCCGGCGCCCTCGTGACCGTCGCGGCGGACATCCTCTCCCTCGCCCTGATCACCCCGCCCGGGGAACAGGGCGCGGACATCGCCGTCGGCTCCACGCAGCGCTTCGGCGTGCCCCTGTTCTTCGGCGGCCCCCACGCCGCCTACATGGCCGTGAAGGAGGGCCTGCAGCGCAGCATGCCGGGCCGCCTCGTGGGCGTCTCCCACGACGACGCCGGCAAGCCCGCCTACCGCCTCGCCCTCCAGACGCGCGAACAGCACATCCGGCGCGAGAAGGCCACCTCCAACATCTGCACCGCCCAGGCGCTGCTCGCGATCGTCGCCTCGATGTACGCCGTCTACCACGGCCCCCAGGGCATCGCCCGCATCGCCCGCCACGCCCACGCCCAGGCCGTCCGCCTGGCGGAGGCGCTGCGGGCCGGTGGCGTCGAGGTCGCCGAGGAGCACTTCTTCGACACGATCACCGTCCGCGTGCCCGGCCGGGCCGAGCAGGTCCTGCAGGCCGCCGAGGAGAACGGCGTGAACCTGCGCCTGGTGGACGCGGACACCCTGCGGATCGCAGCCGATGAGACCACCGTCGACGCCGACCTCGTGGCCGTCCTGACGGCGTTCGGCCTGGACGCGGGCTCCCTGCCGGCCTCTGCGCACGAGGGCGCCGTGGCCACCCCGGCCGTGCCGGAGTCGCTGCGCCGCTCCTCCGCGTTCATGATGCACCCGGTGTTCAACACCCACCACTCGGAGACGAAGATGCTGCGCTACCTGCGCCGCCTCTCCGGCTACGACCTGGCGCTGGACCGCACCATGATCCCGCTGGGCTCGTGCACCATGAAGCTCAATGCCACCGCGGAGATGGAGGCCATCTCCTGGCCCGAGTTCTGCTCCATCCACCCGTTCGCGCCCGACCACCAGACCGAGGGCTGGCGGTTCCTGATCGCGGATCTGGAGGCCAAGCTCGCCGAGATCACCGGCTACGCGGGCGTCTCGGTGGCCCCGAACGCCGGCTCGCAGGGCGAGTTCGCGGGCCTGTGGGCCATCCGCCAGTACCACCTGGCCCGCGGTGAGGGTGAGCGGGACATCTGCCTGATCCCGGCCTCCGCCCACGGCACCAACGCGGCCTCGGCCGTGCTGGCGGGGCTGAAGGTCGTCGTCGTCGCCACCGCCGACGACGGCACGATCGACGCCGCCGACCTGGACGCCAAGATCGCGGCGAACGAGGGCCGCATCGCGGCCATCATGATCACCTACCCCTCCACGCACGGCGTCTACGACGCCGACGTCAAGGAGGTCTGCGCCACGGTGCACGCCGCGGGCGGCCAGGTGTACATCGACGGCGCCAACCTCAACGCGCTCGTGGGCCTGGCCCAGCCGGGCGAGTTCGGCGGAGACGTCTCCCACCTGAACCTGCACAAGACGTTCTGCATCCCGCACGGCGGCGGGGGCCCGGGCGTGGGCCCCGTGGCGGTGGGCGAGCACCTGGTGCCGTACCTGCCCTCCCGCGAGGCCCTGATGACCGCGGCCCCGCACGGCTCGGCCGGCGTGCTGCCCATCTCCTGGGCCTACATCCACCTGATGGGCGCCGAGGGCCTGCGCTCCGCCACCGCGCACGCGCTGCTGGGCGCCAACTACATCTCCCGCCGCCTCGCGCCCCTCTACCCGACGCTGTACACGGGCAACGACGGCCTCGTGGCGCACGAGTGCATCCTCGACCTGCGCGAGCTCACGGCCCGCACGGGCGTGACCGCCGAGGACGTCTGCAAGCGCCTCATCGACTACGGGTTCCACGCCCCCACCCTGGCGTTCCCCGTGGCCGGCACGCTCATGGTGGAGCCCACCGAGTCCGAGGACCTCGAGGAGATCGAGCGGTTCATCGAGGCCATGGAGGCCATCCACGCCGAGATCACCGCCGTCACCCCGGAGACCGTGGCGGACTCCGTCCTGCGCCGCGCCCCGCACACCCTCAACGTCCTGATGGCCGACGAGTGGGACCGCCCCTACTCGCGCGCCCAGGCGGGCACGCCGGTGCCGGGCCTGCGTCTGGACAAGTACCTGCCGCCGGTGGGCCGCATCGACGGCGCCTACGGCGATCGCAACCTCGTGTGCTCGTGCCCGCCGCCCGAGGCGTTCGAGGGCGCCGTGGCCGACACCGCCGACGAGGACTGAGAGGATCACCCCCATGAGCGATTCGACGCGCAACTCCCCGCTGCACCCGGTCCACGAGGCCGCGGGCGCCACGTTCACGGACTTCGGCGGCTGGAACATGCCCCTGAAGTACGGCTCCGAGCTGGCCGAGCACAAGGCCGTGCGCACCTCCGCAGGCCTGTTCGACCTCTCCCACATGGGCGAGATCCGGGTCACCGGCCCGGAGGCCGGGGCCATGCTGGACCACGCCCTCTCGAGCGTGCTCTCCACGTTGAAGCCCGGCCGCGCCAAGTACGCCCTGTGCCTGACGGACGCCGGCACCATCCTCGACGACACGATCGTCTACCGGATGGACGACGGCGAGGCCGGCTCCGAGCCCGACTACCTGGTGGTGCCCAACGCTGGCAACATCGCCGCGGTCCACACCGCCCTGAACCAGCGGGCGTCGGGCTGGGACGCCGTCGTCGAGGACGAGTCCTCGACCACCGCCCTCGTGGCCGTGCAGGGCCCGCAGGCCGAGAGGATCCTCGCCCGGGCCATGCCGGAGGCCGCGGCGCAGCTGGCCGAGCTGAAGTACTACGGCCACCTGACCCTGACCGTGCCCACGGACGCCGGTGACGTCATCGCCGTCGTCGCCCGCACCGGCTACACCGGTGAGGACGGCTTCGAGCTGTTCCTGCCCGCCGCCTCCACCGCCGAGGCCGGCGACCGCGGCTCCGCCGTGTGGAACACGATGCTCTCGGCCGCGGACGAGGCGGGCGTGGAGCTGACGCTGTGCGGGCTCGCCTCGCGGGACTCGCTGCGCCTCGAGGCGGGCATGCCGCTCTACGGCAACGAGCTGGACACCGGGCACCAGCCGCACGCCTCCGGCGTCGGCTTCGCGGTGCCCGCGAGCAAGGAGGCCGACTTCGTCGGACGATCCGCGCTGGTCGGCAGGGACGACGTCGAGGAGGTCCTCGTGGGGCTGCAGGGCGCGGGTCGGCGTGCCGCCCGGCACGGTTACGCCGTGCTGGACGAGTCCGGCGAGCGGGTGGGCGAGGTGACCTCGGGCGCCCCCAGCCCGACCCTCGGACACCCCATCGCCCTGGCCCGTGTCCGCCGCGACGTGGCCGCCGAGGGCACGTCCCTGCAGGTGGACCTGCGCGGCCGCGGCGAGCCGTTCACCGTGGTGGCCACGCCGTTCTACCGCCGGGAGCGCTGAGCCCGACGCAGCCGTCCCTCGGCCCGCCGCTCGGCGGTCCCGGGGCCCTTCGCTAGACTCGGGCTCCGGGCCGTCGTCGCGGCCCCCCGTCCCGCCGTCCACCTGCAGGAAGTCCGCATGACTCACGTCGCCGCCCGTGCCCGGGTCCCCCTGAAGGGGCTGCTGGTCTTCCTCGCCGTCGCCGCCGTCCTGCTCCTGCTGGGCATCGTCACCGTCCTCCGCGGCGTGGCCGCCGACGCCGCCCGCGTGGACATCGTCACCGTGCTGGACGGCAACACCGTGGTGGTGAACCAAGGCGGCACCGAGCGGACCGTGGTCCTCGCCGGCGTCACGAGCGCGGGCCGCAACCCCGAGGGCCTCAAGGTCGGCCCCAACCTCTGCATGGGGGAGGAGTCCTACGCCTGGCTGCGTGATCGGCTCCCGCAGGGGGCGACCGCGAGCATGACCACCTCGGACGAGGGCGCGCCCGAGGGGATGGAGAGCGCGGTCATCTCGATCGGCGGCGGCACCGTCAACGTGGCCATGGCGGAGGCCGGCATGGCCGCCCCCACGGAGGTCGCCGTCGGCAAGCGCCTGGCGGAGGAGATCGCCCAGGCCAATCAGGAGGCCGTGGGTCGCGGCGTGGGGCTCTACGACATCGAGGAGCCCTGCACGTACCAGAACCGGCTCTACGAGGCCCAGTTCGCCCTGGAGCAGATCCCGGAGGACGCGGAGGCGTCCCTGACGAAGATCGACGAGCGAGCGGTGGAGTACGCGGCCGGCCTGGACCAGGTGCGCCTGGTGCAGCAGGAGATCCGGGCCCTCGACCCGGAGAACGGCACGTTCGCCGACCTCGCCTACGGGCCGGCCAAGGAGTCGCTCCTGGCCGAGGCGGACCCGGTGGTGGAGCACGGGATGCAAGTCCTGAAGGACCTCAACACGCGGCGCAACGAGATCGCGGCCCGTGGCTGACCCCGCCGCGCTCAGTCCAGGGCGAGGGTGACGAGCCCGAGCTGGGCCGCCCGGATGATCAGCTGGACGCGGTCGCGGACCTCCAGCTTGGCCATGATCCGCGTGAGGTTGGCCTTGACCGTGGACTCGGAGACGAAGAGGTTCGCGGCGATCTCCGGGTTCGACTGACCCCTGGCCAGCAGCCGCAGCACGCCCAGCTCCCGCTCGGTGAGGTCGGAGCCGTCGGGGCTGCCGGGCTGCACCGAGGTGGGGCCCACCGTCGGCCGGTCCCGCTCGATCGAGACGAGCAGCTTGGTCGCCACGGCGGGGGAGAGCACGGACTCGCCGCGATGGACGGCCTGAATGGCGCCCAGGATGGCCGGCGGCTCCGCGTCCTTGAGGAGGTAGCCGCCCGCTCCGGCGCGCAGGGCCGGCACGAGGTAGTCCTCGGACGTGAACGTGGTGATCGCCAGGACCCGGATCGCGGGGTGGGTGTCCTTGATCCGGCGTGTGGCCTCCACCCCGTCCATCAGGGGCATCTGCATGTCCATCAGGACCACGTCCGGCTCGATGGCGGCGCACGCCTCCACGGCTTCGACGCCGTTGGCGACCACACCCACGCAGGTCATGCCGGGGGCAGAGTCGACGAGCACGCGGAGCGCGCCGCTCATGAGCGGCTGGTCGTCGGCGATCAGGATGCGCAGCTCTTCGGACACGCAGGTCAGCGTAACCGGTGCTGTGGCGCATGCCACCTTGTCGGCGTCGGGGCGAGGCCGGGGTGCCCGCCGGCCGTCATCTGCGCCATGCCGCGGCGCGGCCTGTGCGCGGCGTGCACCATTTGTGACGGGCGTCATACATACTGGGGCCATGAAGACTCGCGCTCTCCTCGCTTCCGCTCTCCTTCTCGCCTCCACCCTCGTCGGCGCTCCGGCCGCCGCCGCCTCGGCGGCCTCGGCCGAGGACGACGTCGTCACGACCCTGGGCCTCGGCAAAGGCACTGCGGAGTGGACGTGCCGCCACTTCGGCATCTGGTGCGACTGACCCCGGGGCGGTCCGCCCCCGATGCCTGATTCGAGCCCATCGACCCCCTCCGTCCGGAGCGGCGCGCCCTCCCGGGCGCGCCGCTCTTCGGCGTGGCGTCAGGCGCGCAGCCTGCGGTGGCGCGCGTTCTGGGCCGCGGCGCCGCTGAGCCGCGTCTATCTCGCCTTCGGGTCGGCGTTCCTGCTCGCCTCGACCGCGTCCGACATCGGTCTGTTCGGCCCGGGCCACGGCGTCATCCCGGTCCTGGACGGGATCGCCATCGCGTCGGCGACCAGCGCCTTCCTCGCCCAGTGGTGGCGCAGCACGGTGGGCTTCGCCCTGCTCCTGCCCGGGGCCGTCGCGACCGTCGTCGGCGGTTCCGAGGTGCTCTTCGCCGTCGTCGCGCCCGTGGTCCTCGGGGCCGTCGCGGCGACCGCCCGTTCCTGGGGGTTCGTCGTCACGGCCGCCGTCCTGGCGCTGACCTGGGGCGTCGCCCAGCCGTTCGCGGTGGGTCAGGCGAACGCGACGTGGTTCATCCTGCTGCTCATGTCCATGGGCCTCGGCGGCGGGCTCTTCATCCGCGAGAGCCTGACCCGGCGGGAGCGGGATCGCCGCCGGGTGTTCGAGGCGGAGGAACGGGCCCGGCTGGCTGCCGAGGCCGAGCGTCGCTCCCTGGCCCGCGACCTGCACGACGTGGTCGCGCACAACCTCACGATCATCTCGATGCAGGCCCGGACGGCACGCTACCTCGGCACCCCGGAGGCGGCTCAGAGCGTGCTGGACGTGGTGGGGGACTCCGCGAAGGACGCGCTGCGGGACCTGCGGCGCATGCTCTCCGTCCTCCAGGAGGACGGGATCGTGGACCCGAGCGGTGAGCCGGGCGCCGCGGGGGACGCGGACGGCGCGACGTCCGCGGATCCGGTCCTGTCCGTGGCCCGCCTGGCCGAGGAGCTGCGCAGTCTCGGAATGACGGTGGAGACGGACGTCCGCTGCGACCAGAACGCGATGCCGATCTCCGTGCGGTCCACCCTGCACCGGGTGCTCCAGGAGGCCACCACGAACGTCGCCAAGCACGCCGGCGAGGGCGCGCGCGTGCGCATCGAACTCCGCGACGCGGGGTCGGACGTGGTGCTCGCGGTGGAGAACACCGTCGCCGAGCGGTCCGGCCCGCCGCAGTGGAACTCCTCCGGTGTGGGCCTGAACTCCATGCGGGATCGCGTGGCCACCTTCGGCGGCGCGATCGAGGCCGGGCCGGGGGGCTGGGGGTGGCGGGTGCGCGCGGTGCTCCCCCGGTCCGTCTGACTGAGGCCGGCGCCGGCACCGTCATGGACCACGTCCATGTGAGCTGCCTCACATCATCGCCCGAAAGTCTGCACCATCCGCCACTGTCGGGGGCGCCGTCGTCCCTCCTAGAGTGGGTCATGCCCCATTGAGACGGTGCACAGTGCGAATCACGAGCCGGGATACATGCCTGAGGGGATGCGGGCCCCGGACGCGGTTCCGAGAAGGACGATGGCCATCCGGCCATCGTCCTTTCTCGTTGCGGGCGTGCTCAGGCCGGCTCGGTGCGCGACGGCTCCGGGGTGACCGTGCGGACGAGGGGACGGGCCGCCGTCCGGCCCAGGGCCATGAGCACGGCGGCCGGGAATCCGATCACCGGGATGAGCATCGGCAGGATGCCCGCCGCGCCCTGCGTGAGCACCACCAGGCCGTAGAGCATGCCGATCAGCGCGTACGCCAGCACGTGGACCCACTGGTTGAGCACGTGCCGGAACGCCCAGTTCACGAGCAGGCACAGCGGCAGCCCCACCACCAGCCCGGCGACCCCGACCACCGTCAGCAGCGGTGTCAGGCTGCCGAAGGCCTGCAGGCCCGGGACCACGGCCAGGACCGCCACCACGGCGGCCATCACGAGGTTGGGCAGCAGCCAGGCCACGAGGAACCCGTTCAGTCCCATGCGCAGCTGCGGGCAGGGGCCGGAACGGGCCGCGCGGCGACGGGCACGGGCGGCGGACGCGACCGGGGCGGGGGTGGTCATGGCGGGAACTCTCCGGGAGGGGGATCGACGACGTCGGGCGGGTCCCCACTGTAGTGGGCCGGGCTGGACGGGCCCCGGGAGAGTTCCCGGTCAGGCGCGCCGGTCGCCGTCCACGTGGAAGGCCAGGTCCTCGACGCCGGGGAAGGACTCGATCTCCTGGAACGCGTCCCAGGCGTCGCTGTCCGCCTCGGCGTCCGCGGGCAGGGTCACCGTCAGGGCGCCGATCTCCCCGTCGATCACCTGCAGGCGCAGCTCGAGCTCGTGTCCTCCGGCGGATCCGGAGGCGAAGCGGCCGCGGACGGGCCAGACGCAGTCGTTCGGCACCGCGCGCCGGACGTCGTCGTCGGTCTGGACGACGAGCGGCACCCAGTCCGGGACCTCGCCGGCTTCACGGATGGCCTCGGCCACCGAGGTGACGGTGCGGGCGTGCGGCAGCTGGGAGCGCAGCGCCTCAGCCCCGGGCAGGTCCCGGCCCTCGGCCAGCGCCGGGTCGAGCAGGGTCTCGAGCAGGACGCGCACCTCGACCGGCAGCTCGGCGGTGGCCTCCGGCTCGACCTCGTCGACCGTGTCCTCGTCCAGGCCGGCGGGTCCGGTGACGGCGAGTTCGACGGCGTCGCGGCGGGTCCGGCGGGCGTCCTCGTTGGCCAGCAGCATCGCCAGGGAGGCCGCTGCGGCCAGCGCGACGCGCGGGGCGGGGACGCCGGCCCGCTGGAGCCCGCGCACCACGGCGCCGTCGACCCGGTCGTTCAGGCCGGTGGTGCGCAGCGCGACCGCCGCGACCGCGCCGCCGACGGCCAGTCCGCCGAGCCCGCGCAGGGCACGCGCGGCGGGGGAGGGGGCCACCTCGCCGTCGGCGATCGCGGCGGTGTGGAGGGCGTTGGCGGTCTCGGCCGCGAGAAACGTGCCGCTGACGGCGGCCTCGAGCTCTGCGAGGGCCCGACGCTCGCGCCCTCGGCGGGCGTGCGGATCCAGCAGGGTGAGCCCGCCGACCGCGGCCGCCGCCGCCAGCCCGTAGAGCCGGCCGCCCGGGGCGAGGGCGCGCTGGCGCAGCGCGGGGAAGACGGCCTCGACGCCGTCGACGGGAACGGACGACGCCGAGTGGTGGACCTCGCCGGGGGCGGAAGGGGCGGGGGAGGGGAGCTTCATGCCCCCAGTGTGGCGCACCGCCCGGCTCAGGACGAGTCAGCGGCCCACGTGCGCGCTCAAGCGGAGCGCAGGCCGCCCTGCCACAGGGCGGCGAACGGCGTGCGGCCCTCCACCGCCTGCGCGATGCCGGCTCGCACGAACTCCTTGGCGCGGCGCGCGGCCTCGAGCGTGGTGGCACCCTTGGCCAACTCGGCGGTGACGGCGGCGGCGAGCGAGCAGCCCGCACCAGAGACGCCGGACTGGCCGATCTTCGGGGCGGAGAGCACCTCCACGGTGTCCCCGTCCACGAACACGTCCACGGCGTCCGGGCCGGGCAGGTGCATCCCGCCCTTGGCCAGGACGGCCGCGCCGGAGATCTCGTGGATGCGCCGAGCGGCCGCCGTCAGGTCCTCGACCGAGCGCACGGTCATGCCGGAGAGCTGCTCCGTCTCGAAGTGGTTCGGGGTGGTGAAGGTGGCCAGCGGCAGCAGCTCGGCCTTGAGCGCCTGGTCCGTGTCCAGGGCGTGGCCCGGCTCCTGGCCCTTGCAGATGAGCACGGGGTCCAGGACCACGTGGTCCCACTCGGCGCGGCGCAGGGCCGCGGCCGAGGTGCGGATGACCTCCGGGGAGCCCTGCATGCCCAGCTTCACGGTGCGCAGCCGCTCCGGGTAGTCGCCCTGGATGGCGTCGAGCTGCTGCTGGAGGATCTCGGTGGGCACGGGGAAGAAGCGGTGGTTCCAGTCGTCCTCCGGGTCGAAGGAGACGATGCAGGTCAGCGCCACGATGCCGAAGACGCCGAGTTCCTGGAACGTCTTGAGGTCGGCCTGGGCGCCGGCGCCGCCGGTGGCCTCGGACCCGGCGATGGTCAGGGCGAGCGCGGGGGCGGAGGCGGAGTGCTGGGGGGAGTGAGCGGTCTGGGGCATGCGCCCATGGTAGGACCGACCCCGGACGGGAAGCGCCCGACGGCCGGCGGTGTTCACCGGGGAACGAGGGTCCTCGGACCCGGAGCGTCCGCCCGGGCGCCCCGAGCGACCCGCGAAGGACGGGGACGGACGTGCTCGCGTTCCTCACCGGCACGGGCCTGGCCACCTCGGCCGGGCTCAACGCCTACATCCCCCTGCTCGCCCTGGGTCTGCTGGACCGGTTCACGGGGCTCGTCGACCTGCCCGCGGGGTGGACGTGGCTCTCCGCCGACGCCTCCCTCTGGATCCTCGGCGCCCTGCTCGCGCTCGAGCTCGTCGCGGACAAGATCCCCGGGGTGGACGCGGTCAACGACGTCGTCCAGACGGTCGTGGGAGCCGACACGGTCACGGTGGGGGCCGCCGCGCCCGTGCTCTCGGCGGCCGAGGACGTCTCGGCGGCCGGCCTCGTCGCGGCCGCGCTGTTCCTGCCGGTGCTGGTCGCCGTGCTGGTGGTCGCCGTCGTCGTGGGCCTGTGGCTGCTGGCCCGGCGGTTCCGCGCGCGGCGGACGCGAGGCCGTGCCGCGGCCGTGCCGGGTGGACCAGAATGGACGGCATGATCCTCATCAACCTGAAGTTCACCGTCCAGCCCGAGCGTGCCGACGAGTGGATGGACGCCGTCGCGAAGTACACCGCGGACGTGCGCTCCGAGCCCGGCAACCTGTTCTTCGAGTGGTACCGCCCGGTGGAAGGCGGCCCGAACGAGTACTTCCTGCTCGAGGGGTTCACGGACGAGGGTGCGCAGGCCCACGTCGCGTCCCCGCACTTCCAGGAGGGCCTGGACGCGATGCGCCCGCTGCTGGCGAGCACGCCCCAGATCATCTCCGAGCAGGTCGGTGCGGAGGGCTTCGGCCCGATGGGCGAGCTGCAGATCGACTGAGCCCGCCCCCGGCCGGAGGAGGCGACGGCGCCCGCGTCACGAGCGTGACGCAGGGCGCCGTCCCTGTATCCGGGGTCACACCCTGGCTACGGTGAGCGCATGAGCGCCGAGCAGAACAGCATCCAGACCCCCGGCTACCGCGCCGCCCACGTCCCCGCCGGCCAGGATCTCGGTCACCGCTGGTCCACCCGCGAGGCCGATCACGACGATCCGGCGGACCGCCGCGCCGTCCGCCAGATCGCCGAACTCGCCTTCGCGTCCACGGCCGAGGCCGACCTCGTCGAGGCGCTCGCCGGCGGCGCGGAGGGCTGGCTGCCCCAGTACTCCCTCGTGGCCATGACGGCCGCGATCCCCGGCACGGACCTGCAGTCGGACCCGATGGGCTACGGCACCCTGGTCCGGGCCCACATCGACGACGCCGAAGTGCTCGCCCTCGCCCCTCACGGCGTCCTGCCCGAGCATCAGGGCGAGGGCGCCGGCACCGCGCTCGTCAACGCCCTGCTCCAGAAGGCCCAGGCCGACGGCGAGGAGGTCGTGGTGGTCTACGGCTGGCCCGAGTACTACGCGAAGTTCGGCTTCCACCGGGCCTCCGAGCACGGCGTGCACGCGGCCTTCGCCCGGCAGCCCGAGGCGCTGCAGGTCCTCACGCTCCAGGACGGGGCCGAGGTGCCGGCCGGCGAGTTCCGCTACCCGCCCGCGTTCGGGGCGGAGAACGCGCAGGTCGCCGGCCGCTGAGGGCGGGGCGTCAGCCCAGGAGTCGGCGCACGGCGGCGAGCGTTCGTTCGGCCTCGGCCGGCTCGGCCGTGAGCCGCGCGATGACCTCCGCGAGGTCCGCGCGCAGGCCGGCCTCGGCGTCGTCGGCCGGGGCGTGGAGCCACGCCCGCAGGGCGCGGTTGTGGACGGCCACCACGGCCGCCGCCAGCCCGACGGCGACCCCGCCGCGCGCGGGCGTGTCCGGCAGGGCCGTGGCGAGCCAGCCGGAGAACAGCTCCGTGTAGCGGTGCGAGGTGAGCAGCTCGCGCGTGCGCAGCGACTGGGAGCCGCGCAGCAGGCGGGAGCGCGCCCGGGCCCGGTCCGGATCGGCGGTGTGATGCCGGAAGACCTGGAGGACCGCCTCCTCCAGGGCCTCCCGCACGCCGAGGGAGGTGCCGCGCAGGAAGTCGTCCAGGCGGGCGAGCAGCGCCGCGTGGTCGGCGAAGACCACCTCCTCCTTCCCGCCGAGGTGGCGGAAGAAGCTGGCCCGGCTCATGCCGGCCTGGCGGGCGAGCTGGTCGGCCGTGACGGCGTCGTAGCCCTCGCGGTCCAGCAGGTGGATCAGGGCGGTGAGGGTGTCCTCGGCGGGCGTCGTCATGCGGGCCATGGTGCCACGGGCGCGGAGAGGAGGTGAGACTGCGTCTGATTCTGTGAGATGGCGTGTCAGTCGGTGTAGGGTGATGACGGACACACCCATCTCTCCGACCCCGCCCGGGAGGCCACCATGACCGAGACCCTGCCCACCGTCGAGCCCGAGTACGACGTCGCCACGCCGCTGGACACCGACTTCTACCTCGCGCTCGCGGACGTCTCCGACGCCGAGAAGGACGTGTGGCGTCGGGCCCGCGCCTTCGCGCTCGAGCCGGACGTGCTGCCCCGGATCCGGGAGGCGTGGGACCGTCACGAGTACCCGCTCGACCTCGTGGCCCGCCTGGGCCAGGCCGACCTGCTGCGCGACGGCGTCCCCGTGGACGGGCTGCCCGAGATCTCCCGCGTGGCCGCGGGCCTGGCCATGATGGAGCTCTCGCGCCTGGACGGCTCGATCGCCACGATGACGGGCGTGCAGGGCGGTCTGGCCATGCGCTCGATCCAGCTGTGCGGCAGCGAGGAGCAGCGCGCCGAGCACCTGCCGGCCATGGCGCGCGGCGAGCTCTACGGCGCCTTCGCGCTCACGGAGCCGACCCACGGCTCCGACTCGGTCTCGCTGGAGACCCGCGCCGAGCGCGTCGACGGCGGCTGGCGGCTGCACGGGCACAAGAAGTGGATCGGCAACGGGGCCGCCGGCGGGGTGACCGTGGTGTGGGCGCGCAGCGCCGAGGACGAGAAGGTCCGCGGGTTCATCGTGCGCCAGGAGTCCGAGGGCTACACGGCCGAGGTCATCAAGGGCAAGGTCGCGCTGCGGGCCATCGACCAGGCCCACATCACCCTCGACGGCGTGTTCGTGCCCGACGCCGACGTCCTGCCCGAGGCCCGCTCCTTCAAGGACACCTCCCGCGTCCTCTTCGCCACGCGCGTGGGGGTCGCGTGGTCCGCCCTCGGGAAGGCCGTGGGCTGCTACGAGGCGGCGGTGCACTACGCGGGGCAGCGCGTCCAGTTCGGCCGACCGCTGGCCGCCGCCCAGAGCGTGCAGACCCGCCTGGCCGAGATGCTCTCCCAGCTCACCCAGGTGCAGCTGCTCGTGCTGCGTGCGACCCGGCTCGAGGACGAGGGACGGCTCACCGGGCCGATGGCGTCCATGGCCAAGTACTCGGCGACGCGCGCCGCGCGGTCCATCGCCGCGAACGCGCGCGACCTGCTCGGTGGCAACGGCATCCTCATCCAGAACGAGGTGGCCCGCCACTTCGCGGACATCGAGGCGATCCACACCTACGAGGGCACCGAGACCGTGCAGGGGCTGATCATCGGCCGCGAGATCACGGGGGTCGGCGCGTTCGTGTGAGATGACGCGAGCGGGGGCGGCGGCGTGAGCCAGAGATTTCTGCTGGTGCGCACGCCCCCCTGCCGCCGATTCGTCTGGCTCGGCGGCCGATTCGTCTGGCTCACGCAGGCAGAGGGAGCCGCAGGTGGGCGGCGAGGTCGCGCAGCAGGGCGTCGAGACCGCGCCGAGTGAAGACGCTGGCGGTCACGCGCAGCACGATCCACCCCTCGGCCTGCATCCGGCGGTCGCGCTCGATGTCACGGCGCCACTGCCGCGGGTCCGTCCGGTGATGATCGCCCTCGTACTGCACGCAGACGTGGGCCTCGCGCCACACCAGGTCCGGCCGGACGGTGGACCCGTCGCTCAGCATCAGCAGCGGATTCACCTCCGGCTCCGGCACACCCGCGTCGGCCAGCGCCAGTCGCAGGAGCGTCTCGGCCCGCGAATCCGCGCCGTCCCTGAGCAGCGGCAGGGCCGCCCGCAGGGTCCGCGTCCCTCGCCGCCCACGCACCCGGAGCACCTCCGCCTCCAGATCACGCACGGTGCACCGTGGATGGTCGCCGGGACGACGTCGGCCCGCCGGGCCGTCAGCCCGTTGCAGCAGGCTGTCCCCGGCGGCGACGACGTCGGCCAACGGCAGACCCAGCTGCGCCAGCGCCGCCCAGGTGGCGGCCGGCGTCGTGATCCGCACCCGGGCACGCACCAGCACGGGGTCCTGCGGGTGCAGTTCATGCCCGACGACGCCGCTGCGGCGCGGCGCCCCGCCCTCGGCCCGCGTGCGCGCCAGATGGATGGGGCCGCGCTCCCACTGCCGCGGCAGCCACATCCCCCAGAGGCGAGCGGCGGTGGCGTGGGTGGCCGCGGTGCCGGGGTTCGTCCGCTGGAGGGCGCGGACGACGTCGGCCAGTGAGGGCTGACCCCCGGCGGTGTGCCGCAGCCCGTGGTGCGGGGCGTCGAATCGGGGGCCGCGCAGCTGCGAGGCCGTCAGGCCGGCCTGCAGCCCCGCGGCGACCGGGAAGACGGGGCTGGGGGCGGCGTCGTGGTGCGGAGGAGGGGCGACCATGCCGCCAGCCTCCCCTTCCACCAGCGGACCCGGCGCCGCGACCGCGAGGGCCGTGGAGGGCGAGCTGCGCCCGCGGCCCTGTGCAGGAGCCGCTGAATCGTCTGGCTCACGTCCCCCACGCGTCCGAGCGGCGCTGAGCCAGACGAATCGGTCGAGACAGCCCCCTCAGAACAGCAGAAACGTCTGGCTCGCGCCCGTCGCAGCGTGCTGGCTCCCCCCCCGCAGCGTGCCGGCGGACCCAGCACCCCTCAGCCCTTCGGGGCGTAGTACCGGCCGAGGGTCTCGGCCTTGAGCTCCGCGAGCGTGCCATCCTGCATGGCCGCACGGATCCGGTCCACGAGCGAGACCGTGAACCGCTCGTTGTGGATGGAGAGGAGCGTGTGCGCCACCATCTCCTTCGCCTTGAACAGGTGCCGCAGGTACGCGCGGGAGTAGTGGGCGCACGTATAGCAGTCGCACTCGGGGTCCAGCGGGCCGAAGTCGCGGCGGTACTTCGCCCCGGGCAGGTTGTAGCGCCCGTCGCGGGTGTAGAACGCGCCGGTGCGGGCCACACGGGTGGGGGAGACGCAGTCGAAGGTGTCGGCGCCGTTCTCGACGGCGGTGAACAGGTCATCGGGTTCGGAGATGCCCAGCAGATGGCGCGGCTTGTCCTCGGGCAGCTCCTGCGCGCACCAGCCCACGATGGTCCCGAGGTTCTCCTTCTCCAGGGCCCCGCCGACGCCGTAGCCGTCGAAGCCGGAGGTCACGCCGTCGAGCTCCCCCGCGGCCGGGAACTCTGCCCGCATCGCTGCGAGGTCGCGGCAGGCCTTGCGGCGCAGGTCCTCGTACTGGGCCCCCTGGATCACGCCGAACAGCGCCTGGTACGGCCGCGCCGCGCGGACCCCGGTGAGGCGGGCGTGCTCGTCGAGGCAGCGCTGGGCCCAGCGGCGGGTGCGCTCGAGCGCCTCCTCCTGGTAGCCGCGGGAGTTGTGCAGGGTGGTCAGCTCGTCGAAGGCGAACATGATGTCCGCGCCGAGGTTGTGCTGGATGCCCACGGACACCTCGGGGGTGAACCGGTGTCGGTCCCCGGTCAGGTGGGACTTGAACCAGACGCCGTCGTCGTCGACGTTGGCCAGGCGCTCCTTGCCGGGGGCGACGGCGTCGTCGGCGCCCTGCCCCTCGGGCGCGCCGGGGCCCTTCATGTCGATGACCTTCTTGAATCCCGAGCCCAGGGACATCACCTGGAAGCCGCCGGAGTCCGTGAAGGTGGGGCCGGGCCAGTTCATGAACGCGCCGAGGCCGCCGGCCTCGTCGAGGAGGTCGTCCCCGGGCTGCAGGTACAGGTGGTAGGCGTTGGCCAGGAGGGCCTGCGCGCCGAGCTCGGCCATCGACTCCGGCAGCACCGCCTTGACCGTGGCCTGTGTGGCCACCGGGATGAACGCCGGCGTCTGGATCCGCCCGTGCGGGGTGGTGATGACGCCGGTGCGGCCGAGCGGGGCGCCGTCCGCACCGCCGGTCTCCAGCCGGTGCGTCACCTCGAAGCCGAACTGCGAGGGATGCGCGGGGGCACCGGAGGCGGGCTGCGGCGTCGGGGCGGCGGGGGTCTCAGGCATGGGACCCAGGGTAGTGCGCAGGCACCGCAGGCCGCCCCGGCTCAGCCCAGCACCTCCCGCGCCACCGCGCTCGCCACCACCAGGTCCTGCCAGGGCATGCCGGTGGTGACGAACAGGGCGGGCGCGCCCTCCCGACGACGCGCGGTCCCGGCCACGAGCTCGGCCAGCGTCACCGTGTCCTCGATCCCGGCGAGGGCGCCGGAGTCGATCGCGAGGGTGACGTCGCCGGCCTCGCGGGCGGCCGAGTCCCGCGACTCCACCGCCACGGTCGCGCGGCGGGCCAGGGCGTCGTCGGTCTCGCGGGCGTCCGTGGTGTGCGAGCCCATCGCCACGACCGTCGCGTGCTCCGGCACGAGCGTCCCGTCGAACAGCGGGGCCGTCGCGGCCGTGCACGTCACCACGACGTCCGCCTCCGCCACGGCCTCCGGGCCCGCGGCGCTCGCGGTCACGCCCAGCTCCGCTTCGATGCGCGCGGCCAGGGCGGCGGCCCGGTCGGCGTCGCGGCCCACCACGGACACCCGTTCCAGCCCGAACACGTCCTGGAAGGTGAGCGCGTGCTCCCACGCCTGCACGCCCGTGCCGACCACGACCAGGTGCCGGGGCGAGGCGTCCGCGAGCAGCCGCACCCCGAGCGCGGACACCGCGGAGGTGCGCAGGCCCGTCAGCTCGACGCCGTCCAGCACGGCCCGCGGTGCCTGGCCGGGGGTGCCCGGGGCGCCGAACAGCACGTAGACGCCCTGGATGACGGGCAGTCCGCGCTCCGGGTTGTCCGGCGTGAGGGTGAGCAGCTTGGTGCCGACCTCGGTCCCGCGCGTCGAGGGCATCTGCAGCAGCTGCCCGGCGGCGGTGGCCACGCGGGTGCGGGGGGCGTCGGCCTCCGGGTCCAGGCCGGCGGCGAGGGCCGCCTCCAGCGCGTCGACGGCGGCGCGCGGGCTCAGGGCGGCGCGCACGGCGGGGCCGTCGATCCAGGGCAGGGAAGCGGTGGCGCGGTGCGTGTCCATGCAGCCACGCTACGGGGTGGGCCGCGCGGCTCAGCCGAACAGCGTGCGGAAGTTCGCCAGGATCCGGCGGGGGTGCTCGGGGTCGACGGCGGCCAGCCCCGCCACCGTGGGCTCGTACTCGCCCGGGGCGAAGTACCCGTGCTCGCGGTAGATCTCAAGGCGCTCGAGGATACCGGCCTGGTCCAGCTCCGGGTGGAACTGGGTGGCGTACTGGCGGGTGCCGAGCCGGAACATCTGCACGGGACAGTCGGCGCCCGCGGCGAGCAGCACCGCGCCGGGCGGCAGCGCGCTCATCGCCTCCTTGTGGCCCACGTACGCCGCGAACGTGCGCGGCACCCCGGCCAGCACCGGATCCGCGACACCCTCGTCGGTGAGCGTGACCTCGACGGGCGCGGCCGATTCGCCGTACGCGTTGTCCACGACGCCGCCGGCGTGCCGGCCCAGCGTGCCGACGCCGTAGCAGCAGCCGAGGAACGGCAGGTCGCGGCGCCGGACGACGTCGAGCATCCGGCCCAGCTCCGCCTCCACGGCGCGCTGCACGGGGGACTTGGTCTCCTCGGGATCGGAGCCCGTGAACGGGCTGCCGGGCAGGATCACGGCGGCGACGTCCGCGAGCTCCGCCTCCCAGTCCAGGCCGTGCGTGGCCACGTCCGGGCGCTGCACGACGCGGTCCAGGCGCAGCACCCGCAGCCGGCCCTCCGGATAGCCGCCCAGTCGCTGGACGGCCTCGACCTCGGCGGCCGCGGCGTCGTCTTCGGGGCGCGTCTGGACGAGGAGGAACGGCCGCGGATGCGGGCTCGGGATGGCGCCGGTCGGGGTGGTCATCTCGGCAGACTAGCGGGGCATCGGGCCGGGAGGGCGTGACGGCGTCGCGGGGCGTCGTCGGGGGCGGGTCGCGGTCAGCGGTCGGCCCAGGGGCGGGCGTCGGAGGCCCACGGCAGGGGACGGACGCGTTCCTCGGGCAGCGGGTCCGCGGCCAGCCGGCCGTAGAGGTGCACGTCGAGCCGCCGCCCGCCCGTGCGGAGGCGGCCGCGCTGCGTGCCTTCGTGACGGAGCCCAGCGGCCCGGGCGACGGCCCCCGCCGTCGGGCTGTCCGCCCGGTGGGCCAGTTCGATCCGTTCGAGCCCGCCCTCGGCCAGTTCGGCGTCCGCCACGGTGGTCGCCGCCCGCGACATGATCGCGTCCCCGCGCCAGCCCTGATGCAGCCAGGCGGTGAGCGCGCCGGTGCCGTGCGCCTCGTCGCGCACGACGGCGACCAGGCCGATCAGCGTGTCCGTCCCGCGCTCCACCACGGCGACGGCGTCCGTCCCCTCCGCCTGGACCAGTCCGTCGACGTAGGCGCGGGCGGAGGCGTCGTCGGTGACCTCTGCGGGATCGGCCATGCCGACGGTGCCCGCGTGGAAGGCCGCCAGGACGGCGGGCGCGTCCGTGGCGCGGAGGGGGCGGAGCTGGGCGGGTGCGGAGCCGGTCATGCCGGGAGCATAACCCCGGCAGGGGCTGGAGAGTGAGGTGCGCCACACGAGCCGGACCCCGGAGGGCGTGTCACCGGGGACGGGGCCGGCTCTCGACGCCCGTCCCGCGGCTGGGCCTCACCGGCGCGTGGCTGCCTTCGCCTCGAGCTCGTCGGCGAGGGTGCGCAGCGCGCCGAGCTCCCGGGCGATCCGGGAATCCAGGTCGGCGTCCGTGAGCGTCTCCGAGCCGCCGCGGGCACGCAGGTAGAGCAGCTGGCCGAACCGGGCCCGGCGCCACTGATACTCGGCCTCGGCGTCGCGGGCCTGCAGGGCGCGGGAGATCTCCCGGTCGTAGAGCGGCGGCTCGTTGAGCTGACGCTGGCGCACTTCGAGCACGCGGGACGCCCGGCCCGGCTCGGAGGGGACCTCGTCCGCCTCGAGCAGGCGCCGACCGAGGTTGGCGGCGGCGATGTGCTCGCCCTCCTCGCGCAGGATCAGCGACGCCAGGGACAGCGCGGCCTGGATGGACTTCCACCGCCCCACGGCCCCGTCCCACGGCAGGTTCGTCAGCAGGCCCAGGGTGGCGAGCGTGCCCTCGGTGTCCTCGTGCAGCAGGTAGAGCCGCTCGGCCATGCCGAACACGTCCTCCAGCTGGGAGCCGGAGCGCAGGTTCAACCCGTGGGAGAGCCGGGCCGCGGTGGCGGTCAGCTCGGTGTCGTCGAGGTGGCGCTTGCCGACGGCGACGATCCGCTCCTCGGGGGACCCCGCGTCCACGGGGGAGAAGGTGGTGTCCGGGACGGCCCTGCGCTCCTCCGGGCGGTCCGTGCGGACCCGGATCACGGAGCCGTGGGCGATCTTGACCTCCCGGCCGCCCTCGAGGGTGGCGATCACGAGCGCGGGGGTGCCGAAGTCGTCCCGCATCACCCGGGTCGAGGCCACGGGCGGGGCGGGCTCGCCGCGGCGGGTCAGGAAGCTGTCCCCGGGCTGCACGTCCTGGGACTTCAGATGGCGGAGGTAGCCGCCGACGACCGGTGCCATGCTCAGCGCCCCCATCCCACGTGGGCGAGGGCCTGGCGCACCAGGTCCCCGCGGCCACCGATGAACTCGGCCTGGATGTCCTCGCCGAGGGCCTCCTCGGGGGTGAGCCAGGTCAGCTCGAGCGCGTTCTGGCGCGGCTGGCACTCACCCGTCACCGGCACCACGTACACCAGGGCCACGGCGTGCTGGCGGTCGTCCGTCAGCCCGGTCTCGGACGGCGCCGGGAAGTACTCGGCGACGGTGCAGGGGACCACCGATGGCGGCAGCTGCGGGAACGCGAGCGGGCCGAGGTCCTTCTCCAGGTGGCGCATCAGCGCGGCGCGGATGGTCTCCCGGTACTGGACGCGTCCGGAGACGAACGTCCGCTGGAACGTGCCGGTCTCGTCCGCCACGTAGAGCAGGCCGATCTCGGTGACGTAGCCGAGGGAGTCCAGCCGCACCGGGATGGCCTCCACATACACCATGGGCAGCCGGCGCCGGGCCTCGTAGAGGTCCTCGTCGGACAGCCAGCCCGGATTCGGGTCGGGGGTGCGCACGCTCATGGTTCTGTTCTACCGGAGTTCCGCGCCGGGGGCACACCGGGTCCCGCGTGTTCCGCTCACCACTTGGCTCGGAAGTACTGCCGGGCCATCGGCACCTGCTCCGAGGGGACGTCGAGCGCGAGGGCGGCCGCGGTCGGCCAGTTCGGGTTCGCCAGGGCGGCGCGGCCCACGCAGACGGCGTCGGCGCGGTCCTCGTCCACCACGGCCGCGACCTCCTCGGCGCCGGTCAGCGAGCCGACGGCGGACACCACGATCCCCTCGGTGCCCTCCTTCACGGCGGTGGCCAGCGGCACCTGATAGCCCGGGCCCTGAGGGCCCTCGTAGGTGTCCCCGATGCCCGCGGAGGACAGGTCGAACCAGTGCACCTGCCCCTGCAGCTCCTGCGCCAGGCGGACGGTCTCCTCGATGCTCCAGCCGCCCTCGACCCAGTCCGAGCCGGAGATGCGGATGCCGAGGACCTTGTCCGCGGGCCACACCTCGCGCACGGCCGCCACGACCTCCTTGAGGAAGCGGGTGCGGCCCTCGAAGTCCCCGCCGTACTCGTCGGTCCGGGTGTTGGTCAGCGGCGAGAGGAACTGGTGGATGAGGTAGCCGTGGGCGGCGTGCAGCTGCACGGCGCCGAAGCCGGCACGGTCGGCGCGCTCGGCGGCGTCGGCGAAGGCCTGGACGGTCTCCCGGATCTCGTCCACCCGCATCGCGTGGGTGCGGATCTCCATGGAGTTGGTGGCCACGCCGGAGGGGGAGAGGGTCTCCCAGGAGTCGGGGCCCTCGAGGATCGGCTGCCCGGCGAGCGCGCCCGGGTGCATGGGGACGGTCGAGGCCTTGGCGCCGGCGTGACCGAGCTGGATGGCGGGCAGGGCGCCCTGGGAGGCGATGAACTCGGCGATCGGCGCCCACGCGTCCCGCTGCTCGTCGTTCCACAGGCCGGTGTCCCACGCGGAGATGCGTCCCTCGGGGGTGACGGCGGTGGCCTCGGCCACCACGATCCCGAAGCCGCCGGCCGCGCGGGCGCCCAGGTGCTGGAAGTGCCAGCCGTGGGGGACGCCGTCGCGCGCCTCGCACGAGTACTGGCACATCGGCGGCAGGATCAGGCGGTTGCGCACGCGCACGCCGTTGATCTCAATCGGTTCGAAGATCGCGGGCACGGCGGGGGCGTCGGTCTGCGGGGTGGCGGTCTGAGTCATGCACCCCACCCTACGAGCGGGTCCGGACACGGGAGGGCTCGCGTCCGCCGCGGGCGGAAGGGCGGGCCGGCCCGTGCGACGAGAGAAGTCGTCACCGCTGCTGCGTCCACCCCTACCCTGGGCCCATGCCCTCCTACCGCGCCCGCCTGCAGATCGGCGACCTCCTGCCCGGCCACCGGCCCGAAGAGGTCATGGACCTGGCCGAGGCCGCCGTCCAGGCCACGCACGTGCTCGCGGCCAAGGACATCGAGGTCGTCGCGCGCGTCCCGCGGATCGTGCTGCGCTTCACGGTGCCCGGCTCGCACCGGGCCGGCGAGGACGCCGAGGCCGCCGAGGTGGCGCGGCGGATGGCGGAGGCGGTGTCCGGCGTCGCCGTGACGGGCCGGCTGGACGTGCTCCGGCGCGACGGCGGTCGGTGGGTCCCGGTGCCCGCTGGGCCCGGGCGCTGAACGGGGCCGGGCTCAGGCGCCGGCCGGGTGCGGCCGGCGGGCGGCGTCGCGCTCGATCTGGCGGGCCCAGGAGCGGCGCACGGCCGCGGCCGTGACCAGCAGGAGCGCCCCGAAGGCGGCCGCGAGACCCACCCATGCGCTCTGCTGCGCCCCGAGCGGGCTGGGCAGCAGGCGGGGCAGGGCGAGGCAGAGCAGGGTCCAGGCCATGCCCAGGGCCACACCCAGGCGGCCGCGCCCACCGAGCACGAGGCGCAGGGCCGCCAGCAGCAGGGCCATCAGCACCAGCAGGGCGAGCAGCTCGGTCGGGAACCAGTCGACGTGCACGCCCCAGGCGTGGAGGGCGGCGCCCACCGCAGTGGGCGCGCCGGCGAGGAGGGTGCCCAGCAGCACGCCGAGCGCGCCGTCCTCGGCCACCCGTGCGAGGCGGCGGGCCGCCGGGCGGGCGCCGAGCCGCCGGACCACACGGAGCATGAGGACCAGGGCGAGCAGCCACGGGACGACGTCGAGGCCCCCGGGGGCCAGGACGGCCAGGGGGAACCACAGCGCCAGCGCCAGCAGGGTCCCCGCGACCGCGCCCCGGATGCGGCGGTGCCGCGGCGACGCGCCCTGGCCAGGCCCCCACTGCCGGAGCACGTACATCCCGGTCAGCAGCCACAGCACCGGCCAGATCGCCGGGTGCAGCGGGGACAGCCCGAACACGCTCGCGCCGGGGCCGTGTCGGCCGTCGGCGGTGAGCGGGTACGCGCCGGCATCGAGGGCGCCGAGCCCCGGGACGCGGCCGGCCAGACCGAGGCCCCACGCACCGGAGAGCACGAACAGCGCCCACGCGACGGTCAGCAGCGTCTGGCCGCGCCGGTCCGCGCGGGTCGGTGAGCCGGCCGGCTCCTCGGGCGGGGCGGGGGTGTAGCCGGGGATCAGGGGAAGGGCGCCCGTGACCGGCCCCGCCGAGGAGTGGGCGGTGGCCTCGGCCTGGACTGCCTGCGCCTTCGTGGAGAGCCGCTGCCGCCGCCGCCACTCGGGCAGGGCCACCCGGGCCCGGGCGAACAGCTCCTCATCGGTGAGCCGCTCCTCCGGGTCGGACAGCAGCGGCCGGTCGGCGGCGGCCGGGAAGACCTCGGGGCCCTCGAGCTCGCGCGCAGCCCGGGCGAGCGCGCGGGACTCCCGCTCCTCGTGCTCGCGACGGCGGCGGGCGGCGTCCTCCGCCGCACGGCGCTCGGCCTCCCGGGCGCGGTCCTCGAGGAGCCGGGCCTGGGCGAGGGCGCGTTCGGCGTGCAGCACGGTGTGGGCGCGGACGCGGGCGGCCTGGCGACGACGTCGCTCGGCCTCGAGGCGGGCGGCCTCCTCCGCCTCCCGACGGCGCCGCTCGGCCTCCTCGGCCCGACGGCGCCGCTCGGCCTCGACGCGTTCGGCCTCGAGGCGACGGCGTTCGGCCTCGGCCGCCTGCCGACGGCGCTCCGCCTCCGCCTCCGCCTCGAGCCGCAGCCGCTCCCGCTCGGCGAGCGCGGCCTCCTCGCGGGCCCGCCGCTCCGCCTGCACGCGGGCGCGCTCGGCGGCGACCTCCGCCTCCCGGCGGCGCCGTTCCTCCCGCTCCCGGCGGCGGGCCTCCGCCTCGGCGGCGGCACGTGCCTTCTCCTCGGCCGCCACCCGACGGCGCCGCTCGGCTTCACGCCGACGGCGCTGCTTCTCCTCCTCGCGGCGGCGGCGGGCCACCCGCGCGGCCTGGGCCCGGCGGGCCTCCTCGTCGAGGCGGGCCTGGAGGGCGGCGGCGTCGCGAGCCCGGGCGGCGTCGCGGGCCTGTGCGGCGGCGGCGGCCTCGGCGGCGAGCCGCTCGTGCTCGGCGGCCCGGCGACGGGCGACCTCGGCGGCGCGCTCCCGGCCGGCTCGCAGGCGCGCCCGCCGGCGCTCCTCGGCTGCAGCGCGGCGACGTGCGGCCTCCGCGGCCTTCTCCGGGTCCCGCCCCGGGGCGGGGAGGATGCGCTCGACCGTGCCGACGAGCGGATCGGCGAAACGGGCGAGGTCCGGGCTGCCGAGGCGGTCCAGGATCTCGCTGAGGTCCCGGCGTGGGCGCTGTTCGGCGGGAGCGCCCGGAGTGCGCAGGCGGTCCATGGCGCGGTGCACGTCCGCGCGGCGGTCCTCGCGCACGCGGCGCTCGGCGGCGGTCTCGGGTCGGCCCGAGCGCAGGGCGCGCTCGTGACGGCGCAGATCGCGGCGGGAGATCTCCCCGGGCGCGGCCAGGGCGCGGCGGGGGCGCGCGGCGGGGGCACGCGTCGCGTCGTCGTCGGGACGGGGCGCCGAGGCGCCCCGGAGGCGCTCGAGGGCGGCGCGGGACTCGGAGGACGCGTCCTGCATGCTCACCCCTTCCGGCCCCGGCGACGGTGGGCCATGATCCCCGCGATCATCAACCCTGCAAGGGTACCGAACACCATGCCGACCACCGCGGACGCCCACCACGGCAGGCCGGTGGCCCGGCCGGTGATCCAGCCGAGCCCCACCATGGACCCGGACCACGCAAGCGAGCCCGCCCCGGACAGCCACAGGAACACGGGCCAGCGGATCCCGCCGATCCCGGCCGCCGCCATCGACGCCGTCCGCCCGCCCGAGACGAACCGCAGCACGGACAGCCCCGCCAGGCTGCCCGCCGGGCCCACCCGCACCAGCAGGCTCCGGATCCCCCGGTGGATCCGACGCCACCACGCCCAGCGGTCCAGGCGGTCGGCGAGGCCGTGGCGGAACAGCGCGTAGAGGCCGACGTCCCCGGCCCAGCAGCCCAGCCACGCCGCCAGCACCGCGGCCACGGGGGAGACCCGGCCCTCGGCCGCGAGCGCCCCCGAGCCGATGACCACCACCTCCGACGGGACGGGTGGGATCGGGGCGTCCAGGGCCACGAGCAGCGCGGTGAGCGGGTGGAACCACACTCCGAGCGCGTCCATCAGGGCGGCCGGGTCCCCGCCCGTCACCGCGGTCGCTCCTGCAGCTCAGCGGGGGAGGTGAACTCCCGCTCCTCGCCCGTCACCGGGTCCGTGAAGCGCAGCGACCGGGAGAGCAGCTGCAGGGGACGCGTGACGTCGTCCGGGGCGAGGTCGAGCAGGTCCGGGTAGAACGGGTCGAACGCGATGCCCAGGCCCAGGGCGGCCAGGTGGATGCGCAGCTGGTGGGTGCGGCCCGTGCGCGGGGTGAGCCGCAGGTGCGCCACGCGCCGCCCCGCCAGCGTCCCGGCGGAGACGCCGACGCCCAGCAGCTCCACCCGGGACTCCGCGTTCGCCCCGGCGTGGGGCCGGTTCGACCGCCGGGTCCGCACCGGCGCGCCCGCCCGGCGTCCCGAGGCGGCCGGCGGGATCTCCTCCACCACGGAGCGCAGGATCCCCTTGTCCTTGCGGATCCGGCTGCGCACGGTCAGCGGGAATCGCCCCAGGACGGGGTCGGCCGGGGCGCCGGGGCGGCGGGCGCCGTCGTCGGGGGCGTCCGGCAGGAGCGCCACGGCCTCGTAGGTCTTGGCCACGGCACGCCGCTCGAAGAGCAGGTGGTAGGCGCCGCGGGTGGCCGGGTTCGCGGAGAACATCACGACGCCGGCCGTCGCCCGGTCGAGCCGGTGCAGGGGCACGAGGTCATCGAGGCCGAGCTCGTTGCGCAGCCGCACCAGCGCGGTCTCCTGGACGAAGCGGCCGCCCGGGGTGGTGGGCAGGAAGTGCGGCTTGTGGATGACCACGAGGTGCTCGTCGCGGTGCAGGAGCGTGTGCGTCACGGGCAGCGGGGCCTCGTCGGGGACGTCCCGGTAGTACCAGAGGTCGTCGTGCACGCCGAGCGGCGTGTCCGCCGGGATGGGGGCGCCGTCCGCGGCCACGACCTGCCCGGAGGCGAAGCGCCGCCGGATGCCGTCCGGGTCCACGTGGCCGAAGCGGTCCAGGACGTACTCCTGGACGGACGCCCAGGGTCCGGAGGCGGGCAGGCGCAGGCGGGTCGCGTTGACGCCGTTACGCAGGGGAAGGGGGGAGGGGACGGCCACGTTCCCGATTCTCCCAGGAGGGGAGGACAGGGAAGCGCGGCCGTCGTCGCGGGCGGCTACGGCGTCGCGGAGTGCGACTCGGGGGAGGCCGGCTCGGCCAGCGTGGTCGCCAGGTCCCGCTTGCGGATCTTGCCGGTGGCGGTCTTGGGGAGGCTGTCCACCACGACCACCTCGCGCGGGTACTTGTACGCCGCCAGGGAGACCTTGGCGTGCTCGATGACCCCCGCCGGGGTCACGCTCATGCCCGGCCGGGTGCTCACGACCGCCACCACCTCGCTGCCGAGGGAGGGGTGCGGACGCCCCACCACGGCCACCTCGGAGACCGCCGGGTGCGTGGCGATGACCTCCTCCACCTCGCGGGGGTACACGTTGTACCCGCCGCGGAGGATGAGCTCCTTCTTGCGGTCCACCACGTAGATGAACCCGTCCTCGTCCCGGTACCCCATGTCCCCGGTGCGCAGCCACCCGTCCACGAGGGTGGCCGCCGTGGCCTCGGGGTTGCGGTAGTAGCCCTTCATGATGGTGGGGCCGCGGAAGAGCAGCTCCCCCACCTGGTCCTCCCCGGGGCCGAGCAGGTGTCCCTCCGCGTCCACCACGCGGCACTCGGTGCCCCACAGCGGCTTGCCGATGGACATGACGCGGCGCTCCTCCCGGGAGACGTTCACCGCCACCGAGCTGGTCGACTCGGAGAGGCCGTACCCCTCCAGGATGGTCGCCCGCGGGAACTTCGCCTCGAAGCGCCGCAGCACCTCCTGGGGCAGGGCCGAGCCTCCGGAGACCACCTGGCTCACGGACGAGAGGTCCCGCCCGGTGTCGGGGTCCTCCACCATGCCGATCAGCATGGTCGGCACGGCGGAGATGCGGGTGATCCCGTGGCGCTCCACCAGGTCGAGCGCGGCGGCGGCGTCGAAGCGGGGGAGCAGGACCATGGTGCAGGCGTGGCGGACGCAGATGTTCAGCACGCTCGTGAGCCCGTACACGTGGAAGAAGGGCAGCACGGCCAGGACCACGTCGTCGGGCCGGATCGGGATGCGCGCGCCGGAGACCGTCGTGTTCATGTAGATGCCGAAGTGGGTGAGCTCGGCGCCTTTGGGGGGGGCCGGTCGTGCCGCTCGTGTAGATGATCACCGCGGTGTCGTCGGCCTGGGTGGGGGCCATGTCCACCGAGGGGCCGGGGGCCAGCAGCTCCGCGAAGTCCCGGGTCCCCGCGGGCCGCTCCCCGGCGCCCGTGGAGACCACGTACACCGTCGGACCGCCGTCGGACCCGCCCGCCTGGGCCGCGCCCTTGACCGCCGCCTCGGCCGCCGTATCCACGGTGATGAGCACGGCCGTGTCCGAGTCGGACAGGTGATGGGCGATCTCGCGCGGCGTCAGCAGGGGGTTGAGGGGGACCATGACGAAGCCGGCACGGACGAGGCCGAAGTAGGCGAACAGGAACTGCGGGATGTCCGGGAGCTGCACCGCCACCGAGGTGCCCGGGGCCAGGCCCAGCCCGCTGAGGTTCGCGGCCACCAGGTCGGCGGCGGCGTCCACCTCCGCGTAGATCCAGGCACGGTCGCCCAGGATCACGCAGGGGCGGTCCGGGTGCTCGGCGGCGCTCTCGCGCAGGAGCACGGAGATGTTGAACGTCATGACGCGTCCTTTCCCGGGCGGAGGAGGAAGAGCGAGTCCGACACGCAGGCCGGCTTCGCCACTCCCTCGATCTCCACGGTGGTGGTCACCATGGCCAGCGCCCCCTGGGGGCCGCGGTCCAGGCGGGTGAGCTCGGCGCCGGCGCGGATGCGCGCGCCGACGGGGGTCGGATGGGGGAAGCGGACCCGGTCCGATCCGTAGTTGACGACCATGGCCATCCCCTCCACCCGGTAGATCTCCCGCACCATCGAGGGCAGCAGCGCGAGGGTGAGGAAGCCGTGGGCGACCGTCGAGCCGAAGGGTCCCCGGGCCGCCCGCTCGGGGTCCACGTGGATCCACTGGTGGTCGTCGGTCGTGTCCGCGAACAGGTCCACCTGCTCCTGGGTGACGGTGCGCCAGCGGCTGTGGCCCAGGTGGGTGCCCACGGCCCGCTCGAACTCGTCCAGTCCGTCGAAGGTCTGCATGGCGTTCTCCTCGTGGGGGGCTCAGGCCTTGGGTCCGCCGGCCACGTAGAGGACCTGGCCCGAGATGAAGGAGGCCTCCTGGCGGGCGAAGAAGGAGGCCGCGGCGGCGATGTCCTCGGGGGTGCCGGTGCGGGCGACGGGGATCTGCTCCGCCGCCTTGGCCACGTACGTCTCGTAGGGGACGCCGATCCGCTCGGCGGTGGCCCGGGTCATGTCCGTCTCGATCAGGCCCGGCGCGATGGCGTTCACCGTGATCCCGAAGCGGCCCAGCTCGATAGCGACGGACTTGGTGAAGCCCTGGATCCCGGCCTTGGCCGCGGCGTAGTTCGCCTGCCCCCGGTTGCCCAGCGCGGACGTGGAGGAGATGTTCACGATCCGCCCCCACCCCTGCTCCGTCATATGGCGCTGGGCGGCGCGGGTCATGAGGAAGTGCCCGCGCAGGTGCACGTCCATCACCGTGTCCCAGTCCTGGGCGCTCATCTTGAACAGCAGGTTGTCCCGGAGCACGCCCGCGTTGTTGATCAGCACGGCGGGCGCACCCAGCTCGGCGACGACGGCGTCCATCACCTGGGCGACCGACTCCTCCCGGGCGACGTCGGCGGCGAAGGCGCGGGCCGTCCCGCCGGCCTCCTCGATCTGCCCGACGACGTCGGCGCACGCCTCGGCCGAGAGGTCGACGGCGGCGACGGCGAAGCCGTCCTCCGCCATGCGTCGGGCCAGGGCGGCGCCGATGCCGCGCGCGGCTCCGGTGACGACGGCGATGCGGGGCTCGGTCATGGGGTTCCTCCGGGAGGGTCGGTGCGGGTGCGGGTGCGGACGGGGCGGGAAGGACTCAGGACAGGCGCTCGATGACCATCGCCATGCCCTGGCCGCCGCCGACGCACATGGTCTCGAGGCCGATGTGCTTGTCGTGCTCGCGCAGCGAGTTCAGCAGGGTGGCGGTGATCCGGGCTCCGGTCATACCCCAGGGATGGCCCAGCGCGATTGCCCCGCCGTTGACGTTGAGCTTGTCCAGGGGGATCCCCAGGTCCTCGGCGGAGGGGAGCACCTGCGCCGCGAACGCCTCGTTGATCTCCACGAGGTCGACGTCGTCGATGCTCATCCCGGCCCGCGCCAGCGCCTGCCGGGACGCCTCCACGGGGCCCAGGCCCATGATCTCGGGAGAGAGGGCGGAGAGGCCCGTGGACACGATCCGGGCGAGCGGGGTCAGCCCCAGCTCGGCGGCGCGAGTGTCGCTCATGACGACGAGCGCCGCGGCGCCGTCGTTGAGGGGGCAGGCGTTGCCGGCGGTGACGGTGCCGTCGGGCCGGAAGACGGGGTTCAGCTGGGAAACGGCCTCGAGCGTGGTGCCCGCGCGCGGGCTGTCGTCCCGGGTGACCCGGATGCCGTCGGGCAGGACGAGCGGGGAGATCTCCCGGTCCCAGAAGCCGGAGGCCTGGGACTTCTCCGTGAGCTGCTGGGAGCGCACGGCGTACTCGTCCTGGGCCTGGCGGGAGACGCCACGCAGCTGCGCCACGTTCTCAGCCGTCTGGCCCATGGCGATGTAGACGTCCGGCAGCTCGCCCTCCTCGGCGGGGTCCGTCCACACGGGGGCGTCGCCCTCGGCCCGGCGGGCCGAGCGCTCCCACGCGGAGCGGAACGCCGGGTTGCGGGTGTCCTCGTCGGAGGCGCCGCGGTCCAGCCGGCTGGCCGACTCGACGCCGGCGGAGACGAACACGTCCCCCTCCCCGGCGCGGATGGCGTGGAACGCCATGCGGGTGGACTGCAGGCTGGATGAGCAGAAGCGGGTGATGGTGGTGCCGGGCACGGAGGGCAGGCCGGCCAAGACCGCGACCACGCGGCCGAGGTTGCCGCCCTGCTCCCCGCCGGGGGCGCCGCAGCCCAGGATGAGGTCCTCGACCTCGGCGCGGTCCAGCTCGGGGACCCGGTCCAGGGCGGCGGTGACCATCTGGGCGGCCATGTCGTCGGCGCGCAGGTCGCGGAGGGACCCCTTGCGGGCGCGGCCGATGGGGGAGCGGACGGCGGAGACGATGACGGCTTCAGGCATGGTGGTGCTCCTTCGGGAAGGGGGGCGGGGAGAGGGCGGGGAGGTCTCAGGCGAAGGCCGACACGCCGGTGATGGCGCGGCCGACGATCAGCGACTGCATGGAGTCGGTGCCCTCGTAAGTGTAGACGACCTCCATGTCCGTCAGATGGCGGGCGACGTGGTTCTCCAGCAGCAGCCCGTTCCCTCCCAGGATGTCCCGGGCCATGGAGGTCACCCGGCGGGCCTGGCGCGCGGCCGACATCTTCGCGAGCGAGGCCATCGGGCCGGTCAGGCGACCCTGGTCCTGCAGCTCCAGGAGGCGGAAGCACGTGAGCTTGATGTTGGTGACGTCGGCCAGCATGGTGGCCAGCTGCCCCTGGACCAGCTGGTGGCCGGCGATCGGCTTGCCGAACTGGACGCGCTGCCCGGCGTAGGCGACGGCGGCCTCGTACGCGGCGACGGCGTGGCCGAGCGTCTCGACGGCCACGCCGCCGCGGGTCGTGCTCAGGACGCGGTTGACGTCCTTGAAGGAGGAGCAACCGGGGAGCCGGTCCGCCTCGGGGATGCGCAGGCCGGAGATCACGATGTCCGGCTGGAGGATCGCGCGCTTGCCGATCTTGCCGGTGATCACGGTCGGCTCGAAGCCGGCGGGGAACTCCGTGTCCGGCTCCCGCTCCAGCACGAACGCCTTCACCTGGCCGTCGGCCACGTCGCGGGCGTAGATGACGATGACGTGGGCGTAGGAGGCGTTGCCGATCCAGCGCTTCGCGCCGTCGAGCACCCAGGTGTCGCCCTCTCGGCGGGCGGTGGTCTCGAGGGCCACCGAGTCGGACCCGTGGTCGGGCTCGGTGAGCGCGAAGGCGCCGATCATCTCCATCCGGGCCATCCGGGGCAGCCAGCGCTCCTTCTGCTCGTCCGAGCCGAAAGCGTTGATCGAGCCCATCGCCAGCCCGGAGTGCACCCCGAAGAAGGTGTTGAAGGATCCGTCCCCGCGGGCCAGCTCCATCGACACCAGGGCTCCGGCCATGCGGCTCATGCCGGGGCAGCCGTACCCCTCGATGACGGTGCCCGCCACGTTCAGCTCCGCCAGCTTGGGCACGAGCTCGAACGGGAACTCGGCGCGCTCCCAGTAGTCGTTGATGACGGGCATGAGCTCGGCGTCGACGAACGCGCGGACGCGGTCGCGCACCTCGCGCTGCTCCTCCGTCAGCTCGTCGTCGAGGAGGTAGATGTCGTGGTCGGGCAGGACGCCCGAGCGGGTCTCGCTCATGTCGGCTCCTCTGGGGGGGCTCGGGTGGGATGGGTCCGGGTGCGGACGAGGTCTCCGCCCACCGTATGACCGGCGCCACAGTGGCACTATGGGCACGGAGCACAGAGTCGGTTGTGCAGCCAGGACACGAGTCCCGCCCGGCCGGACGCCGCCGGCGGGGGCGGCGAGGAGGACGGCATGGTGCAGGAGGCAGGGGTCCCCGAGGAGTCCGGGGACGCGGAGCGCCGTCTGCGGGAGGCCTGGTCGGCGCTGCTGGAGGACGCCGACCGGATCGCCGACGAGATCGCCGCCGCCACGCTGGGCGGCGACCAGGGCGGGGCGTGGTCCACGCCGGAGCTGCGGGCCAGGCTGCGTCGTAGCACGCGGGAGCACGTCCGTCGGGGCCTGCGGGGCCTGGCCGGCGTGCCCTCCGGGGAGGGCGCGGGAGGGCGCCTGGTCGACACGTGGCGGGCCACCGGCGTCGAGCGCGCCCGCCAGGGGGTGCCCCTGGAGACCGTGATCTCCACCTACACCTCGGGCAACCGGCTGCTCTGGGAGGAGCTGGGACGGCGGGTCCGCGAGGGCAGGCTCGACATCACGACCGAGGAGCTCCTCGAGGCGGGGCGCCGGCTGTGGGAGGACCTGAGCGTCACGGGCGAGGTCCTCAGCGCCGCCTACCGGCGGGAGACCGCGCGCCTCACCCTGCGCGACCTGCGCCGTCAGGAGGACTGCCTGGCCGGGCTGCTGGAGGGGAAGGGCGCGGACCCCGTCTACGCGGAGCAGGCCGAGGAGATCCTGGGCGTCCGGGCGACCGCCCCCCTCGCCTGCGTCGTCGCCCTCGCCGAGGACCCGGGGAGCGACGTGCTCCATCACCCCGAGGACCGCATGGGGCGACTCGGGGCGACGTCCCGCTGGGCTGTGCGCGAGGGGGCGCTCTACGGTGTCGTCGAGCCTCCCTCGACGGACGAGGAATGGCTCACGGAGGCGCTGGGCCCGCTGGTCGAGGGCCAGGTGGGAGTGGCCTGGGCCCGGCAGGGGATCCCCGAGACGGCGGCGGCGTTCCGGCTGGCGACGCGGGCGGCGCACACGCTCCCGCCGGGCGAGCGGCGGCTCGCCTGGGCCTCCCATCGGCTGCCGGAGGTGCTGCTGGAGTCCAGCCCGGAGGTCGCCGCGCTGCTGGTGGAGGAGGTGCTGGGACCGCTCCGGGCGCTGCCCGCGGACCAGCGCGCCACTCTGATGGAGACCCTGCGGGCGCTGCTGCGCCGCTCGGGCTCCGCGACCCTCGCCGCGGAGGACCTGATCTGCCACCGCAACACCGTCATCTACCGCACCAAGCGCCTGGTGGAGCTGACGGGGTGCAGCCTGCAGGACCCGCGGGGACGCCTGATGCTGGAGCTGGCCGTGCTCGCCGCAGACCGGGCCGGCGGGCCGGTCCGGAGGGCGCGGCCGATCAGTCCCTGACGGGGGCGCCCGAACCGGTGGTCTCGTCCGAGGAGGCGGGCCCGCGCTCGCCCGGCTCGAGGACCACGACCTCGTCGGCCGGCTCCGCGCGCCCCGTGGCGCCCTCGGCCGGGATGGCGGCGCCGACGTCGGCGATCACCGTGTCCAGCACCGCGCCCGAGGGCACCGTGCACTCGCCCAGCAGGATGCTCCCGCGCACCACGGCGCCGGCCTCGACCACCACGCTGGGGCCCACGACCGAGTCGGTCACCTCGCCCGCGATCCGGCAGCCGGGGCTGAGCAGGGAGCCGGTGACGGTCGCCTCGGGGGCGACCCAGGCCGGCGGAGCGGCGTGCGGATTGGTCAGCAGCGGCCAGCCTTCGGCAGCGACGTCCAGGCCGGTGCCGTCGAGGATCTCCCGGTGGGCGCGGACGTACGCGTCCAGGGTGCCGATGTCCCGCCAGTACCCGACGAGGCGGTGCTCCCGCACGCGCCCCCGCGCCACGAACGCCGGGATGATGCTCTCCCCGTAGTCGCCGAGGGAGGAGCCCACGGGGTCGCCGTCCTCATCGGTCTCGCCCTCGTCCTTGGTGGCCGCCTCGTCCTCGCCCGCCACGAGGTCGCCGACCACCTCGGAGAGCGCGGCGACGTCGAACACGAACACCTCGGTGGCCACGAGCGTGCCCGCCGGGTCCTCCGGCTTGTAGGCGTAGTCGGTCACGGCGCCGTCGTCGTCCACCTGGACGACGCCGAAGCGCGAGGGGTCCTCGTCCGTCTCGGTGGTGACCACGGTGAGCTCGGCGCCGGAGCGGGTGTGCTCGGCCAGCACGGGGCGCAGGTCCAGCTGGTACAGGTGATCGGCGGAGAGCACGACGACGGTCTCGGCGCCGAACTGCTCCAGCAGCGGCAGCTGCTGGGCGATCGCGTGGCCGTTGCCGCGGGCGAAGCCCTCCTCGGCGCGGCCCTGCGCGGGGGGCAGGAGCCGCAGGCCGTGGCGGGTGCCGTCGAGATCCCACGGCCGGCCGCCGGCCAGGTGCTGGTTGAGCGTGAAGGGGCGGTACTGCTCCACGACCCACACGTCCCGCAGGCGCGAGTGGGCCAGGTTGGACAGGACGACGTCGATCAGCCGGTACTGGCCCGCCAGCGGCACCATCGGCTTGGCGCGGGCCGCGGTGAGCGGCATGAGGCGGCCGCCGGTGCCGCCGGCCAGCACGAGCGCGACGACGGCGCCCTCCGGGTCCTTCGGGAACGGGTCGGCCATGACTTCTCCTCGGGTCGGGGGCGGGTTCAGCGTAGGGAACGGGGACGACACGCGGCCACCGTTGGGGCGCGTCCGGCTCAGCGCTGGCAGTGCGGGCACCACCACAGCCGCCGCGCATCGTCCTCGGGGGAGCCGTAGTCCTCCTGGCGGACGGGGCCGCGGCAGCGCAGGCACGGGGTGCGGTCGTGCCCGTAGACCCAGTACGACGGCGTCCCGCCGCCGCGCGCGCCGGGCGTCCGGCCGGGTGCCGTGTCGGGTGACGGACCGGCCGGGACCAGCACCTCGACCCCGAAGGGTCGCGCCGGGTTCGGACGCACGCCCGTGGTCCGGCGCCGGGCGCCCGCGGCGGGGGCGGCGGGCGGGACGTTGGCGCGCAGCAGGTCCCGGGCGAGCAGCACGAGTCCGGCGACGTCCTCGACCTCGCCGATCGGCCGGTGCGGGTCGATGCCGGCCAGCAGGAGGGTCTCGCAGCGGTAGATGTTGCCGATCCCGGAGACGAGCCGCTGGTCGAGCAGGGCCAGGCCGACCGGCCGCTCGGGCCGGGCCGTGAGCCGCCGCACGCCCTCGGCGAGCAGCGCGGCGCCGTCGTCGGGCGTGTCCCAGGCCGGGTCCAGCAGGTCGGGGCCGAGGTGGCCGAGGACGGCGGCCTCGTCGGCGGTGGGCACGAGGGTGAGCAGGCCCAGCTGGGCGCCGAGCACGCGGTGCTCCGCCGTCTCCAGCACCGCCCGCACCTGCCAGGCGGGGGCGCCCCACCGGGCGTCGATGGCCGAGACGAGCCAGCGGCCCTCCATCTTCAGGTGCGAGATCAGGGTGAGCGGACGGGCCCCGGGGCGGGCCGTGGGCGGGGTCAGCCGCATCAGCAGGTACTTGGCGCGCGGCAGGACCTCGGCCACCGTCCAGCCGGTCAGGTCCGCGGTGGCGTGGCGGGGCACGCGCAGATCCGCGTGCGTCAGGACCCGGCCCTCGAGCACGGGGCGGAGCCGGTGCGCGACGCGGACGAGGGAGTCGCCTTCAGGCACGGGCCGTCACCGGCTCAGGCCGCGTTGAGCTGCCAGGTCACGCCGAAGCGGTCCCCGACCCATGCGAAGCGGCGGGAGAAGCCGTCGTCGTCGGGCGGCATGCAGTCACGGCCGCCGCCGGCGAGGAGCGCGTCGTGGATGGCGTCCACCGCGGTGGCGTCCGGCAGCTCGACGAACAGGCTGATGGCCGGGGTGAACGTGAACCCGTGCGGGGTGAAGGAGTCGAAGAAGCGCAGCCGCTGGCCGGCGATCTCGAGCTCGCCGTGCAGGACCTTGCCCGCCCAAGCGGCGCCGCGCGGGGAGGATTCGTCGAAGAGGTCGCGGCGGACCTCGGTGACCGGCAGGTGCTCCACGAACGCGGTGAGGTAGGCGTCCATGGCCGCACCGGCGTCACCCTCGAACAGGAGGAACGGGGTGACGGAGGGGTCTGAGGGATGCGGCAGGGAGTCCTCCAGGGCCTCGGGGGCGGGGGACGTGCCCGTGGGGGCGGTGCCCACGTCCTCGGGCGGGGCGGCGTCGATGCTCATGGGCCGAACCTACCCCCGGGCCCCGCCTCCGCGACAGGGCCACCCCGGGCAACGCGGGTTGAGTTGTCGCGGGTGTCCGACGGCGGGACCCGTGACAACTCAACCCGCGTTGCGGACGGGCGGACGGGCGTGGGTTCTCAGTTCCGGAACCGAATGCCCGATGGGCTCGAGTAGAACCCCGCGGCCAGCAGCGCCTCGGCCAGCGGCGTGCCGAGCACGGGCCCGCCGTTGACCTTCTCCAGGCTCAACCGCTCGGTGCGGCCGGTGCGCAGCGCCCACACGAGCGCCTCCGCCGCGGCCCGCAGCTCGCCCGGATCCTCCGTGAACGCGAGCAGCGTGCGCCCGCCGCGCTCCATGTAGAGCGCCAGCCGCCCCGCGATCAGCACGACGACGGCGCCCGCCTTCCGGCCCGGGCGATGGCCCGTGGGCACGACGCCGTCCGGCCCGGCCGGCACGGACGGCCAGTCCAGCGCGGCGCCGTAGGGATTCGCCGGATCCGTCGCGGCCAGGGCGAGCGCGAGCGGGGCGGTGTCGACGGCGGCGTCCTCCTCGTCCCGCTGGAACCCGCGCAGCCGGTCCACGACGGCGCCGGTGGAGAACTGCGCGCCGCCCAGCCCGTCGACGAAGTGGCCGCGGCGCACCTGGCCCGCGTCCTCCATCCGGGTGAGCAGCCGGTACTGCCCCGCGAATCCGCCGGGGACCTCCTCGGCCACCACGGAGCCGCGCGTGATCACGCCGTACCGGTCCAGCAGCAGCTCGGCGGTCGCGTGGGCGCGGATCGTGGGGTCCTGCTCGGCGGCGGGCAGCAGGGACCAGCGGCCGGCCGAGCGGGCCTGCTCGGCGGCCGAGAGCCCGACGGTCCCCGCCGTGAGGCCGGCCGAGCCCCGGGCGCCGCCCTCGGGCGAGGTGAGCCCCGCGTACCGGCCCCGCCCGCGCACCCCGGCCAGCCGCCCGCCGAGCCCGCGCCCGGCCGCCGCCCCCGCGGCCCCGCCCGTCCGCGCGGTGCGGGCCCGCGGCGTCTGCCGGCCGGTGCGGTGCGCGGTCTTGCCGAGCGAGAGCAGGCCGCGGACGGGGGCGAACGTGTCGTTGCCGACCCGGCCGTCCCACACCAGGCCCCACAGCGCGCCCAGCACCGCGGGGCCGCGGGCCAGGTCGGCCGGGTCGCGGTGCGGGTCGGGGCCGCCCGCCCCGCCTGCGCCACCCGCGTCGCCGTCGTCGCCCGCCGCCTGCGCCGCCCGCACCCGCTCCACGAGCTGGGGGAAGAACCAGGCCCCGCCGCCGGCGAGCACCTCGAGCACGGCCGCGCGCAGGGCGGCGTCGGCCGGTGTCTCCTCCGCGGGCTCGGGCAGGCGCAGCGTGAGGTCCACGGCGTCGGCGGGGTGCAGGGCCACCCAGCCGTCGTTGCCGGTGGCCTCCCCGACGCCCGACCACACGTATTCGCCCGTGGCCAGCAGCTCGTCGAGCAGGGCGGGGGCGTAGTCCCGCACGCGGGCGGGCAGCACGAGGGACTCCCACGCGCTCGCGGGCAGGGGGGTGCCGGCCAGCTGGTCCAGGACGGTGGCCACCCCGTCCACGCCCTCGAGCGTGGCCGGCGGCCGCCAGGCCCCGTCGCGCCCCGTCCGCGGCCGCAGGTGCTGCCAGTCGGCGAGGAACCGGGCGTACGCGGCCTGGTCCACCGGCTCGACCTCGGCGCGCAGCGCGGCGAGGGAGCGCATGCGGATCCGCCGCAGCACCTCGGCGTCGCACCACTCGGCGTCCAGGCCGGTGGCCCCGGGGGTGCCCTCCGGCCGGAACGCGCCCGTGCTCACGCGGCGCTCGGTGGCCAGGCGCTGCAGCACCGAGAGCACGACGGCGCCCCCCAGCCCCAGCGCGGCCCCCGCCTCAGCGGCGGTGAAGGGACCGTGGGTGCGGGCGTAGCGGCCCACGAGGTCCCCGAGCGGGTCCTCGACCGGGTCGAGGAACGCGGTGGGCACTCCGTGCGGGATCGGCGTGCCGAGCGCGTCCCGCAGGCGGGCGGCGTCCTCGGCGGCGGCGAACCGCTCGACCCCGTCCTGGCGCAGGCGGAACGCGCGGCCGGCGCGCTCGAGCTCCGCCAGCATCCCGGCGACGGCGTCCTCGTCCGCGGACTCCTCCGTCTCCCCCTCGGGGCGTGTGCGCCGCGCGGCCTCCGCCACGGACAGCGGTCCCAGCAGGCGCAGCAGGTCCGCCACGCCCTCGGTCCCGCGGGCGCGCCGGTCGGGCGCGAGCCGCTGCAGCTGGGCCTCGACCTCCGCGATGACCTCGGCGTCGAGCAGCTCACGCAGCTCCTCCGTGCCCAGCAGCTCGGACAGCAGTGCCGGGTCGAGGGAGAGCGCGGCGGCGCGGCGCTCGGCCAGCGGGGAGTCGCCCTCGTAGATGAACTGGGCGATGTAGCCGAACAGGATGGACTGGCTGAACGGCGAGGGCGCCGTCGTCGTGACCTCCACGAGCCGGACGGCCCGCGAGGACACCCGCCCCGCGAGCTCCTTGAGCGCAGGGAGGTCGTAGACGTCCTGGAGCACCTCGCGCACGGTCTCCAGGATCACGGGGAACCGCGGGTGCTTCCGTGCCACGTCCAGCAGCTGCGCGGACCGCTGCCGCTGCTGCCACAGGGGGGTCCGCCGCCCGGGATCACGGCGCGGCAGCAGCAGGGACCGGGCCGCGTTCTCCCGGAACCGGGCGGCGAACAGCGCGGACCCGCCGACCTCCGCCGTGACGATCTCGTCCAGCTCCTCGGCCGTGAACTCGAACAGCTCCGCGCCCGGCGGCTCCGCGTCCATCAGGGGGATGCGCAGCACGATCCCGTCGTCGGCGGCCATCGCCGCGCCCGAGCCGGTCTCCAGCCCGTACCGCTGCGCCAGCCGCGCCCCCACCGCGAGCGCCCACGGGGCGTGCACCGCCATGCCGTAGGGGGAGTGCAGCACGACGCGCCAGTCGCCGAGCTCGTCCGTGAACCGCTCCACCACGAGCGTCTGCTCGGTGGGCAGCACCCCGGTGGCCTCGCGCTGGTCCTTCAGGTAGGCCAGCAGGTTGTCCTGCGCCCACGGGTCCAGGCCCGCGGCGGCCAGGCGGGTGCGGCCGGCCTCGGGGTCCGCGTCCAGCTCGCGGCGGAAGCGCCCGACGGCGTCGCCCAGCTCCGCCGGCCGGCCCGCGGCGTCGCCCCGCCAGAACGGGAGCTTGCCGGGCTGCCCGTAGGCGGGCAGCACCAGGACGCGGTCCGCGGTGATGTCCACGATGCGCCAGCTCGTGGCGCCCAGCAGGATGACGTCCCCCACGCGGGACTCGTAGACCATCTCCTCGTCGAGCTCGCCGACCCGGCGCCCGCCGGAGCGGGCCGAGCCCGCGGACGCGGAGCCCGCCGACTCGGCCGTGTCCCCGGCCGCCGCGCCGCCGGGGGTGCCGTCCGCGCCGCCGTCGGAGGCCAGGAACACCCCGAACAGGCCGCGGTCCGGGATGGTGCCGCCCGAGGTGACTGCGAGGCGCTGCGCGCCGGGGCGGGCGGCGAGCGTGCCGTTCTCCCGGTCCCACAGGATGCGCGGGCGCAGCTCGGCGAACTCGTCCGAGGGGTAGCGGCCGGCCAGCAGGTCGAGCACGGACTCGTAGGCGGAGAACGGCAGCGTCGCGAACGGCGCGGACCGGCGCACGAGGTCGAACCACTCCTGTGCGTCCAGGTCCGCGACGGCGACGGCGGCCACGGTCTGCTGGGCGAGGATGTCCAGCGGGTTGGCGGGGATCCGCAGCGACTCGATGCGCCCGGCCGTCATGCGCTCGGCCACGACGGCGGTGTCCACGAGGTCGCCCCGGTGCTTGGGGAAGAACACGCCGCGGGAGACCTCGCCCACCTGGTGGCCGGCGCGGCCCACGCGCTGCAGACCGGAGGCCACCGAGGGCGGCGACTCCACCTGGATCACCTGGTCCACCGCGCCCATGTCGATGCCCAGCTCGAGCGAGCTCGTGGCCACGACGCAGCGGATCTGGCCGGTCTTCAGCGCCTCCTCGACGATGGCGCGCTGCTCCTTGGACACGGAGCCGTGGTGGGCGCGGGCGAAGTCGGAGACGGTGCCCGATCCGGTGCCGGTCTGCCCGGCCACCTGGGCGGGTCCGTGGAAGCCGGTCGGGTCCGGTGTGCGGAAGCCGGGGACGGCGTCCGGGTGCTCGGCTGCGGCGGCCGCCTCGGCGCGGGCCTCCCAGATCTCGTTGAGGCGGCCGGTGAGGCGCTCGGCCAGGCGCCGGGAGTTGGCGAACACGAGTGTGGAGCGCCGCTCGGCCACCAGGTCCACGATCCGCTCCTCGACGTGCGGCCAGATGGACCCGCCCGTCACCGCGCCCTCGTCGCCGAGCCCGCCCGTCGAGGAGCCGGGGCCCAGGTCGTGGACGGCGGCGGGGGAGGAGAGGTCCGTCAGGTCCGGCACCGGCACCGTGACCGTCAGGTCCCAGCGCTTGGCCGAGGCGGGCCGCACCACCGTCACCGGCTGCGTGCCGCCGAGGAACCGGGCCACCTCGGCGGCCGGCTCGACCGTGGCGGACAGGCCGATCCGCTGCACCGGCGTGTCCAGCAGGGTGTCCAGGCGTTCGAGGGAGACGGCCAGGTGGGCGCCGCGTTTGGTCCCGGCCACGGCGTGCACCTCGTCCACGATCACCGTGCGGACCCCGGCCAGCGCCGCGCGGGCCTGCGAGGTGAGCATGAGGTACAGCGACTCGGGCGTGGTGATGAGGATGTCCGGCGGATCCTGCTGCAGGCGCCGTCGCTCGGCCGCCGGGGTGTCTCCGGAGCGCACACCCACCCGGACGCGCGGCACGGGCCTGCCCTGGTGTGCGGCGGTCTGTGTGATGCCCACCAGCGGGGCCCGCAGGTTCCGCTCCACGTCCACGCCGAGCGCCTTCAGCGGCGAGACGTAGAGGACGCGGGTGGCCGCCGTCCCCTCGGCGGCGGGCTCGCGCACGAACGAGTCGAGCGCCCAGAGGAAGGAGGAGAGGGTCTTGCCTGAGCCGGTCGGCGCGATCACCAGTGCGTGCCGCCCGGAGGAGATCGCGTCCCACGCGCCGAGCTGGGCCGGCGTCGGGGCCTCGAACGCGCCCGTGAACCAGGCGCGCGTGGGCTCGGTGAACCGGCCCAGGACGACGTCGGCCGCGGGCGTGGCCGAGCCCGCTGCGGTCTCCGCGGGCCCGCTCATGCGTGGTGGTATGGTCGGCCGGCGGAGATCTCCTGGGCTCGGTAGACCTGCTCCGCCAGGATCAGCCGCACGAGCTGGTGCGGGAAGACGAGCGGGGACAGGGACCAGACGCGGTCCGCGCGGGCGTGGACCCGGGCGTCCACCCCGTACGCGCCTCCGATCACCATCGTCACCGGGGCGCCGACGTCGAACCGGCTCTGCAGGTGCCGCGCCAGACCCGGCGAGTCGAACGCCGGCCCCCGCTCGTCCAGCAGGATCAGGTGCTCGTCCGCGCCGACCGCGCCCAGGATCCGGTCCGACTCCTCCGTGCGCGCCGCCTCCTCCTGCCGCGCGGAGTGCGGCAGCAGGCGCCACGAGAGGTCGTAGGGCCTCTTGAGGCGCCGCTCGTAGCGGTCGATCCCGTCGACGACCCACGCCTCATGCTTCTTGCCGATGGCCAGCACCCGAACAGACATGGCCCCATGATCGCACCGGCGGCGGACAGGGTACGGGGGTCGGCCCCCGCCGCTCGGTTACGCTCGCCGGGGCGGGGTGCCCGGCCCCGCACCGGAAGGGGGCCCATGACGTCGACGGCTCGCTCTGCGCGGGTGTCCCGCCGCGCCGCGCTCGGCCTCGGGGTCGGCGCCCTCGCGGTGGGCGGGGTGGCCGTCGTCACCGACCTGGCCGGCGCGCCCGCCGGGCCGCTGGGCGCCAACGCGACGGCCCTGTACGGCATGCGCAGCTCCACCGGCCATACGTACGCGGCCCTGCCCGGGCGCGCCGGACGCATCGACGTGTACCGGCCGCCGGGCCAGGGGCCGTTCCCGGTCCTCGTGTGGAACGCGGGTTCCGGCTGGCGCAGCGACCGCGGCTACAGCGACGGCGCCGACGTCGCCCGCGGCCTGGTCCCGCACGGCTACGCCGTCGCCGCGTTCTCGGTGCGCAGCTCGAAGCAGGGCACGTTCCCCGCCCAGGTGGAGGACGCGACGGCGGCGGTCCGCTGGGTGCGGCGCAACGCCCCGGGCCTGCAGCTGGACGCGGGGCGGGTGGCCGTGGCCGGCTCGTCGTCGGGCGGCTGGAACGCCCTCATGGCCGGCCTCACGGGTGGCCAGGACCTGGACCGGGAGCAGGTGCCGCCGCCCGGCCGGGAGGTGCCCGACGGCGGCCACGCGATCCCGGAGGAGGACCGCGTCCAGGCGATCGTGGACTTCTTCGGCCCCACGGACTTCCTGACGATGAACCGCCAGATGCTCCCGGGCGCGTGCGCGGACTACAACCGCGCGAACCGGCTGAAGCACTGCCACCTCGACGACCGCAGCACCAAGTCGGACATGCTGGGGGTGCCGGTCCTGGCTTCGGGCGGCCTGACCCGGCTGGCCTCCCCGATCACCCACGTGCGCCCGGACTCGCCGCCCCTGCTGGTCGTCCACGGGCGCAAGGACGTCACGGTCCCGTGGGGGCAGAGCCTCGAGCTGTACCGGGCCGCCGAGGCCGCCGGACTGCGCACCGCGTTCTACTCGGTGGCCGAGGGCGGCCACGACCTGGGCATGATGACCGCGAAGACCCGCAGCGCGGAGGTGCTCCGCAACGGTGTGCCGGCCAGCGCCGTGCACGCCACCATCTCGTGGTCCGCGGTGGCCTCGTTCCTGGACGCCGTCCTGCCGCGCTGAGCCGGCGGCCGGACCCGCCCCGGCATGGCGAAAGCCCGGGAGCACGAGGCTCCCGGGCTTCACATCTGGCGGTGACGGTGGGATTTGAACCCACGGTACGGGGTTACCGTACACAGCATTTCGAGTGCTGCACCTTCGGCCGCTCGGACACGTCACCAGACCAGGACACCCTACCCGAGCCGCGGCGGCGCGCCCAAACCAGCCGCCCGCCGTCGTCGGGCGCGAGCGCGTTCAGTCGCGCTGGGCGGCGAAGAACCCCCGCAGCAGCGCCGCGCTCTCCTCGGAACGGACGCCGGCGCGGACCTGCACCTGGTGGTTGAAGCGGGGGTCGCGGACCACGTCCAGCACCGAGCCGCACGCGCCCGCCTTCGGGTCCCACGCCCCGAATACGACGCGCGGGATGCGGGCCAGCAGCAGCGCACCGGCGCACATGGGGCAGGGCTCGAGGGTCACCACGAGGGTGCAGTCCGTCAGGCGCCAGCCGTCGCCCGCCCCGGCGGCGGCCCGCAGCTCCGCCCCGCGGCGCAGAGCGAGGACCTCGGCGTGGGCGGTGGGGTCGTGGTGCTGCTCGCGCTCGTTCCCGACGACGGCCAGGACGGTCCCGTCGCCGGCCACGAGGGCGGCACCGATCGGCACGTCGCCGGCCGCTCCGGCCGCGCGGGCGGCCCGGAGGGCCAGGCCCATCCACACGTGCTCCTGCTCGGCCGAGGGCGCGGGGGAGGGGACGGGGGAGGACACGCGGCCAGCCTAGCTGTTGTGGGTCATGAGGTTCTTGACATGGGTACCGGGCTGAGATGAGACGAGTGGGCCTCTCCCGCAGGATGGAAGTTCCTACACCACCGACCTGCCCGAAAAGACCCACTCATGACTCACGCTAACGCACCCCTGACCCCCACCGGCCGACTCAGGATGGTCCACCGCCACCTGCACGACGGGATCCCGCAGGCACACGTGGCCGCCGAGTTCCGGGTGAGCCGGCCCACGGTGGCCACCTGGGTCGCCCGCTTCCGCGCCCAGGGAGAAGCCGGCCTTCAGGACCTGCCCAGCCGGCCGCACCGTTCACCTGCCCAGCTCGATCCGGTCCTGGTCGCCCAGATCCACGCCCTGCGGCGGGAGCGCAAGTGGTCCGCACGGCGCATCCATCACCACCTCGTCTCCGAAGGCCACCGGGTGTGTCTTCGTACCGTGGGACGGTGGCTGCACCGACTCGGGATCTCCCGCCTACGGGACCTGACCCCGGCCGGAGAAGACCTGCGCCAACGACCCCAGAAGATCACCGCGAGAGGGCCGGGGCACATGGTGCACCTGGATGTGAAGAAGATCGGGAAGATCCCAGACGGGGGCGGCTGGCGCACCCACGGACGTGAAAGTGAAGCAGGCCGTGCTTCCAAGCGTGGTGCAGGCCGGCGGGTCGGCTACACCTACCTGCACTCGGCGATCGACGGGTTCACCCGGCTGGCCTACACCGAAGCGTTGGAGGACGAGCGGGCGGCCACGACCGTGAGCTTCTACTGCCGGGCGAGGGCGTTCTTCGCCGCCCACGGCATCACCGTGGACCGGGTGATCACGGACAACGGAAACAACTACCGGGCTGCGGACTTCACCGCGAAGGTGGTCTCGCTCGGAGGCCGGCATCACCGGATCCGACCCTACACCCCGCGCCATAACGGGAAGGTGGAGAGGTACAACCGGCTGATGGTCGATGAGGTCCTCTACGCCCGCCCGTATACCTCAGAGACAGCTCGGCGTGAGGCCCTGGCGGTGTGGGTGAACCACTACAACTACCATCGGCCTCATACCTCCTGCGGGGACGCCCCGCCGACCTCGTTGGCACCGGCCCGAGTCAACAACGTCATGCCCTCCTACACCTAGGGCATGTCTGACAATCGTTTTGACCATGCGAGCACAGCATTCAGGACCACAGCGGCCCTGTAGATGATCGCGTACTTGTCATACCGGGTCGCCAGACCCCGCCACTGCTTCAGGTGAGCGTACTGACGCTCGATGACGTTGCGGCCCTTGTAGGCGTCCGCGTCGAGGCTGACGGGGCGCCCGCCGCGGGCACCGCGCCGTCTGCGGTGGCCCTGCTGGTCGGCCGGTTCGGGGATGACCGCTTTGATCCCACGGGCACGTAGGTGAGTGCGGATCGCCCGGGAGGAGTACGCCTTATCGCCCAGCACCGCCGCAGGGCGGGTCCGGGGCCGCCCTACTGGCCGGGTCACGCGCAGCTGCTCCAGAAGAGGAAGCAGCATCGGGGAGTCCCCTGCCTGGCCGGGGGTGATCAGGCTGACCAGCGGCAGCCCGGTCCCGTCCACGAGCTGATGGATCTTCGTGCTCAGCCCGCCACGGGAGCGCCCGATGCCGTGATCGGCCGGCTCCTCACGCGGATTCTTGTAGTTCGACCCATCCCCCTGTGAGGCGGGTGATGTTCGTCGCGTGCTGATGCGCGCGGGCGATCGTGGAGTCCACCGAGACCGACCAATCGATCAGGCCTTCGGCGTCAGCGGCGGCGGTCAGCGTGGCCAGCACCGTGTCCCATGTGCCTTCTTCGGCCAAGCGCCGATGCCAGGTCCACACGGTCTGCCAGGGCCCGTAGACCTCGGGCAGATCCCTCCAAGCGATTCCGCACCTGTATCGGTAGATGATCGCCTCCACCATGGTGCGGGCGTCGGCGAACGGCCTGCCGGCGCGGCCGGTCCGGGTCGGGAGCATCGGGGCGATCAACTCCCATTGGGCGTCGGAGAGCATCTGGAACCGGGACATGTCCCCAGGGTCTCAGCTGACTCGTGCATCTATTCTCAGACACGCCCTAGCGGCGGTGTCGGCGTCCCCGCGGGCGCGGGGACGGGCGGAGGGGCACGCGTGGGCGGTACCGTGGGCGCCATGCGCGTCCACATCGTCGACCACCCGCTCGTGGCCCACAAGCTCAGCGTCCTGCGGGACAAGAAGACCCCGTCCATGATCTTCCGGCAGCTCACGGAGGAGCTCGTGATGCTGCTCGCCTACGAGGCGACGCGCGACGTGGCCATGGAGGAGGTGCGGATCGAGACCCCGGTGACCGCGACCACCGGCTTCCGCCTGGCCCGCCCGCGTCCGCTGGTCGTGCCGATCCTGCGCGCGGGACTCGGGATGCTGGAGGGGATGACCAAGATGGCGCCGTCCGCCGAGGTCGGGTTCCTCGGCATGGCCCGCAACGAGGAGACGCTGGACATCGTCACCTACGCGGAGCGGCTGCCGGCCGACCTGTCCGGGCGTCACGTGTTCGTCCTGGACCCCATGCTGGCCACGGGAGGCACGCTGATCGAGGCCATCCGCTTCCTCTACCAGCGCGGCGCGGCGCGGGTCACCTGCCTCTGCCTGCTCGGAGCGCCCGAGGGCATCGAGCGGTTGGAGGCCTCGCTGGGCGACGTCGAGGTGGACCTGTACCTGGCCGCCGTCGACGAGCGCCTGGACGAGCGGTCCTACATCGTCCCCGGCCTCGGTGACGCCGGCGACCGGCTCTACGGCCTGGCGGAATGACCTGATCGGACCTCCGCGTCCGCCGCGAGACGACCACGGTCCCCGCCCCCACCGGGCGGGGACCGTGGTCGTCTCACGGGAGCGTCTCCGGCGGGGACGTCAAGCGGAGCCGCGAATGTGTCGTCCATTTAGTGGACGTCATGGCCCGCTGTGACCCGTCATCATCGCGTCATATGGAATGCCTGGAAGTCGCCTGCATAAATATTCCGCATAATCACTCGTCCTGTGGCGCGTCCTGCCGTGTTGAACAATGAAAGAGTCACGCGGGCGAGCCGACCGTCCTCGCGACGCTATTCCGATCCGCGAATAGTGATGTTGAGCACATTCAGGACTCTTCTTCTCAAATAATGAGACAAAAGTGCGAACGTTACTTGCCAGTCCCCTCGGTGAAGTCACATTCTTGTCATGTGACGCCTCGTCCGCCGCACCGACCGAGCGGTGGAGGGGCCATGAGCCGAAAGAGGAGTGGTGGCCATGGGTCAGTCCGCCGGATACGTGCACATCTCCGTCCGCAACGCGCAGCGCCGGGCCGACGGCATGTCCCGCCGAGGCCAGGCCCGCGCAGGCCTGCGCCTGGCCGGTGGCACCGACGCCCCCGACTCCCAGACGGCGCCGACGCCGGTCCTGGCGCCGAACGGCATCCCGGGTCCCCAGGCGGTGGCCCGGGAGAACGAGGCCCGTGGGTTCGTCATCTACGTGGGCATGGACGAGCTGGCCGCCTCGGCCGCCGGCACCTCCCTCACGCGGCTGGCCAATGAGCTGCGCCACTACGTGGAGTCCCTCGTCCCCGGGGCGGAGTCGCACGCCGCCGTCGCCCTGGCCCCCGCCGGCGCGGAGGGCCGCGACATCGAGGTCGTGCGCCAGGTGCTCGGCGACCCGACCGTGCAGGGCGGCACCCGTCCCGACCTGGCGCAGGCGCCGGCCCCCGTGTCCACGCGCCAGCCCGGTGTGCTGATCGATCTGTCCCGGCGCGAGGTGCAGCTGGACGGTGAGTCGCTGAACCTCACCTTCAAGGAGTTCGAGCTCCTGAACTACCTCGTGGAGAACGGCGAGCGCACCGTCGGCCGCGAGGAGCTGCTCGACGCCCTGTGGCGCAACGCCGACGAGGTGCCCAACGAGCGCACCATCGACGTGCACATCCGCCGCCTGCGCGCCAAGCTCGGCCGCCTCGCGAACACCGTGCGCACCGTGCGCGGCCAGGGCTACCGCTTCTACCGCCACCCCGAGGTGGTCGTGTGGGCGGCGCCGGAGTACAGCATCTGACCCGCGCCCGCCCGTGTCCGACGACGGCCCCCGCTCACCCGAGCGGGGGCCGTCGCCGTAGCCTGGCCGCATGAGCACCGCCGACGCGAAGACCCTGATCGTCCTCCGGCACGCCAAGGCCGGCTGGCCCGACGCGGCCGACGACCATGCCCGCCCGCTCGCCGAGCGAGGCCACGCCCAGGCGCCCGCCGCCGGCGACTGGCTCCGCGAGCACGACCTCGTCCCGGACGCCGTCGTGTGCTCCGATGCGCTGCGCACCCGTCAGACGTGCGTGTGGGTGTGCGAGCGCCTGGGCGAGCTGGCACCCACGCCCTACCTGGACCCGCGGCTCTACGGCGCCGACGCGGCGCGGGCCCTGGCCGTCGTCAACGAGACGGAGGAGACCACGCGACGGCTGCTGGTGGTGGGCCACATGCCGTGGGTGCAGGAGCTGGGCATGCGGCTGATGAGCCTGGACTCGGACCAGGACGCGGCGCTGCGCATGAGCGAGCACTACCCGACGCTCGGGATGCAGGTGTTCCGGGTGGAGAAGCCGTGGGCCGAGCTCGACGGCCGCGACGCCGCCCTGACGCACTTCGTGGTTCCGGGGCGCTGACCTCCGCGGCGGCGCGCGTGGCAGAGGCGCGCCGACATGACGAAGGCCCCGCTCCAGCAGGAGCGGGGCCTTCCGATCGTGCGCCCAAAGGGATTCGAACCCCTGACCTTCTGTTCCGTAGACAGACGCTCTATCCAGCTGAGCTATGGGCGCATCATCCGATCCGCCGGAGCGGCTCGAACTCGTAGAACACTACAGGACCTCTCCGGCGAAGTGCAAATCGACGGTCTGCGGTGGTCTGAGTCGGGGGTGTGGCGGGGGCGCGGCCATGATAGCCGGGCTCGGGTACCATGGCAGGACCGTGCGGCCACAACGATGTGGTGCGCGCTTCGGCGGTGCACGCATCGGAGTGGACGGGACGGAACGGCCCCGGACCCCAATGGGAGGACTCTCCACCATGGCTGACAACGCCACCACCTCGTTCGCGGATCGCGCCCTGGCGGACGCGCCCACGGACTACGCCCAGCTGCGCGAGTGGGTCGCTCAGATCGCAGAGCTGACGCAGCCGGACTCCGTCCAGTGGGTCGACGGCTCCGAGGAGGAGCGCGACCGTCTCGCGGACGAGCTCGTGGCGGCGGGCACCCTGACCCGCCTGGCCGAGGACAAGTTCCCCCACTCCTTCGCCGCGTTCTCCGATCCCGCCGACGTCGCCCGTGTGGAGGACCGCACCTTCATCTGCTCCGAGAAGGAGGAGGACGCCGGCTTCACCAACAACTGGATGGACCCGGCGAAGATGCACGGGATCCTCGACGACGCGTTCACCGGCGCCATGCGCGGCCGCACCATGTACGTGATCCCGTTCGTGATGGGCCACCTCGACGCCGAGGACCCGAAGTACGGCGTGGAGATCACCGACTCCGCCTACGTGGTCCTGTCGATGCGCATCATGGCCCGCATCGGCCAGGACGTGCTGGACAAGATGTCCCGCGAGCAGGCCTTCTACGTGCCGGCCGTGCACTCCGTGGGCGCCCCGCTGGAGCCGGGCGAGCAGGACGTGCCGTGGCCGTGCAACGAGACCAAGTGGATCGTGCACTTCCCCGAGGAGCGCTCCATCTGGTCCTTCGGCTCCGGCTACGGCGGCAACGCCCTGCTCGGCAAGAAGTGCTACGCGCTGCGCATCGCCTCCGTGATGGCCCGGGACGAGGCCTGGCTCGCCGAGCACATGCTGATCCTCAAGCTGACCAACCCCGAGGGCCGGTCCTACCACATCACCGGCGCCTTCCCCTCGGCCTGCGGCAAGACCAACCTCGCCCTCATCGACCCCACGATCGAGGGCTGGAAGGCCGAGACCCTGGGCGACGACATCACCTGGATCCGCGCCGGCAAGGACGGCGAGTTCCGCGTGATCAACCCGGAGACCGGCTACTTCGGCGTCGCCCCCGGCACCGGCTGGTCCACCAACCCGAACGCCATGCGCGCGATCTCCAAGGGCAACTCCATCTTCACCAACGTCGCCCTCACCGACGACGGCGGCGTGTGGTGGGAGGGCATGACGGACGAGGTCCCCGAGCACCTCACCGACTGGCGCGGCAACGACTGGACGCCCGAGTCCGGCACCCCGGCCGCCCACCCGAACTCCCGGTTCTGCACGCCCATCGAGCAGACGGACATGCTGGCCGACGAGTACCGCGACCCGCGGGGCGTGAAGCTGGACGCCATCCTGTTCGGCGGCCGCCGCAAGACCACCGTGCCGCTGGTGACCGAGGCCTTCGACTGGGAGGACGGCATCCTCAAGGGCGCCACCCTCTCCTCGGAGACCACCGCGGCCGCCGCCGGCGCCGTGGGCGTCGTGCGCCGCGACCCGATGGCCATGCTGCCGTTCCTCGGCTACGACGCCGGCGACTACCTGGCCCACTGGGTCAGGGAGTCCGGCAAGGCCGACCCGGAGAAGCTGCCGCGCATCTACCTGGTCAACTGGTTCCGCCGCAACCGCGACGGCGGCTTCGCCTGGCCCGGCTTCGGCGAGAACTCCCGCGTCCTGAAGTGGGTCGTGGAGCGCCTCGAGGGCAAGGCCGAGGCCGAGGAGACCCCGATCGGCCTCGTGCCGGCCGCGGGCTCGCTCGACCTGTCCGGCCTCGAGGTGTCGGCTGAGGACCTCGAGGACGCCCTCAAGGTCGACGCCGCGGAGTGGGCCGAGGAGAACGAGCTCATCGAGGAGTGGCTCGGCCGGTTCGGCGAGTCCCTGCCGCAGGCCATCCGCGACCGCTTCGAGGCGCAGAAGCAGCGCTTCGCGCAGGCCTGAGCCCCGCCGCACGCGGAACGGCCCGCACCCCGTGAGGGGTGCGGGCCGTTCCGCGTTCCGGGGCCGGATCAGGCGGCGAGCCAGAGGTCCGGGCCGAAGATCTCGTAGCGGATGGACGTCGCGGGCACGCCGGCGTCGATCAGCTTCGAGCGGGTGGACTGCATGAACGCGAGCGGGCCGCACAGGATGTAGTGCCCGTCGCGGGGCAGTTCGACGTCGTCGAAGTGCATCACACCCTCGACGGTCGTGACGCCCTCGGGGTCCTGCTCGGGTCGCACCCCGAGGAAGAGGCGGGCGTCGCCGTGCGGCAGCGCCGCCAGGGACTCCGTCACCTGTTCGCGCAGGGCCACCGCCTCCCAGGACGCGTCGCCGTGGAAGAAGAGGACCTGGCGGTCCGAGCCCTGCTGGGCGAGCGCGTCCAGGATCGCGGCGGCCGGGGTGATGCCGATGCCGGCGGTCGCCAGGACCAGGGGAGCGGTGGAGTCCTCGTCCTCGAGGGTGATGTCGCCGTAGGGGTTGGACAGCTCGATGACGTCGCCGACCTCCACGTTCTGGATGAGCATGGGCGAGACCTCGCCGCCCTCGTCCAGCTTCACGGTGATGACACGTTCGGTGGTGGACTCGGCCTTCTCGGAGAGGGAGTACTGGCGGCACTGGCGCAGGCCGTCCTCGACCTTCAGGCGCACGGACACGTAGCCACCGGCCCTGCCGCGGGACTGCGGGGTGTCGTCGGCCGGCTCGAAGCGGAAGGTGACGGCCGCGTTGCCGGTGGGCTCCTTCGCGACGACCCTCCAGTCCGTCCACATCCTGTCGTTGGCCTGCTGGGCGTAGAGGCCCTTCTCGATCTTGATGAGGGCGTCGGCCATGAGCCAGTAGACCTCGGTCCAGGCGTCGGCCACCGCGGGCGTGACGGCGTCGCCGAGCACCTCGCCGATGGCCCAGAAGAGGTTCTCGTAGACGATCGGGTACTGCTCCTCGACGATGCCGAGGGCGGTGTGCTTGTGGGCGATGCGGGACAGGACGGCCTCGGGCAGGGTGCCCGGGTTCTCGAGCAGGTGCACCGCGAACCTCACGATGGAGCCGGCGAGGGCCTGGGCCTGCTCGCCGTTGCGCTGGTTGGCGCGGGAGAAGACGCCGTCGAGGAGCTCGGGGTGGGCCTCGAACATGTGGGCGTAGAACAGGGGCGTGATCTCCGGCATGTGCTCGGCGACGACGGCGGCGGTGGCCTCGATGACGGGGCGGGACTTCTCGGACAGCACGGGGGTCTCCGTCTCCTCGGTGGCGAATCTTGCGCTGGTTTTGCCAGATTACACCCGGCCGTCGCCGTCGGGAACTCGCCCCCCGGCCCGTTCCCTCAGCGCGCCACGGGGATCTCCGGCAGGCCCAGCAGCACGGGCCCGCCGACAGGCCCGGCGCTCACCAGATCCCGGATCCGCACGGTGTCGAGCTCGGCGAGGAAGGCCTCGCGCGCCCGGTGCAGGGCGCCGCGCAGGCGGCAGTCGCCGGCGTAGGGGCACGCCACCCCGGAGTCGCGCCCGGCGCAGTCGATCACCTCGTCGCGGCTGCTCAGCGTGCGCACGAGCTCGCCCACACGCTGGTCCAGACCGGCCGCGGCGATCATGGCCCCGCCGTGCCGACCGCGCAGCACCTCGATGGTCCCGCGGCGGCGCAGCTCGGCGACCGCCTTGATCACGTGGTTGTAGGGCACCTGGATCCGGTCCGCGATCTGCTGGCTGGTGAGCCGTTCCCCCTCGGCCGCCGCGAGCGTCATCAGCACGCGCAGGCAGACGTCGGTGTAGGCGCTCAGCTTCATCCCGCCATCATCCCACCGGTGCACGGCGCCGCCGCGCCTGCGGTGTCCGGGCCGGTTGGCATACTGACGCCATGGACGCCACCTCGCACCCCGACGCCGGCCCCCGCCTCCCCGAGACCTCCGCGCCGGGGGGCGACGCCGCGCTGCACGAGGAGGCCCTGGCCGTCCTGCGTCGGCTCGTGGACCGGCCGGACGCGCGATTCAAGGACGGGCAGTTCGAGGCGATCGAGGCGCTCGTGGCCCACCGCCGCCGCGCCCTGGTGGTGCAGCGCACCGGCTGGGGCAAGTCCGCCGTGTACTTCGTGGCCTCCCTGCTGCTGCGCGCCCGCGGCGCGGGGCCCACGCTGATCGTCTCCCCGCTGCTCGCGCTCATGCGGGACCAGGTCGCGGCCGCCGCCCGGGCGGGCGTGCGCGCGGTGTCCGTGAGCTCGGCGAACGCCACGGAGTGGGACGAGGTCCGGGCCCGGCTCGCGGCGGACGAGGTGGACGTGCTGCTGATCTCGCCCGAGCGCCTCACGAACCCCCGGTTCCGGGACGAGCAGCTGCCGGACCTCGTGGCGCGCATGGGTCTGCTCGTGGTGGACGAGGCCCACTGCATCTCCGACTGGGGCCACGACTTCCGGCCGGACTACCGCCGCATCCGGGACCTGATCGGGCTGCTTCCCGCCGAGGGGCCGCGCGCGGTGCCCGTGCTGGCCACCACCGCCACGGCCAACGCCCGTGTGGTGGCGGATGTGGTGGAGCAGCTCGGCGTCGCCTCCGAGCAGGACGTGTTCGTGCTCCGCGGCCCCCTGGCCCGCGCCTCGCTGCGCCTGGGCGTGCTGCGCATGCCCAGCCCGGCCGCGCGCCTGGCCTGGCTCCTCGACCACCTCGGGGACCTGCCGGGCTCCGGGATCGTCTACGCCCTCACGGTCTCCGCCGCCGAGGACACGGCGCGCGCCCTGCGCGAGGCGGGGCACGAGGTGGTCGCCTACACGGGCCGCACGGACCCGGAGCGTCGCGCCGAGATCGAGGAGGACCTCAAGGCCAACCGGGTGAAGGCCGTCGTGGCCACCTCGGCGCTCGGCATGGGCTTCGACAAGCCGGATCTGACGTTCGTGGTGCACCTCGGTGCGCCGGGCTCGCCCGTGGCGTACTACCAGCAGGTCGGCCGCGCCGGCCGCGGGACGGACCACGCGGACGTGCTCCTGCTGCCCGGGCCCGAGGACCGTCGCATCTGGGAGTACTTCGCCACCGCCTCCATGCCGGACGAGGGGCAGGCGCGCGCCGTGCTGGGGGCGCTCGCGGACCACGGCGGGGCCCTCTCCGTGGCGGCGCTCGAGCCGTCCGTGCGGATCAAGCGCACCTCCCTGGAGCTGCTGCTCAAGGTCCTCGCCGTGGACGGGGCGGTCGAGCGGGTGGGCGGCGGCTGGCGCGCCACCGGGCGGGAGTGGACGTACGACGCCGAGCGGTACGCCCGCGTGGCCGAGGCCCGCCGGGCCGAGGAGCGGCTCATGCTCGACTACCAGACCACGGACCGGTGCCGCATGGAGTTCCTGGCCCGCACCCTGGACGACCCCACCGCGGCGCCGTGCGGCCGCTGCGACGTCTGCGCCGGCCCCTGGTACCCGACGGGATCGGACGGGGCGGCGCGTGAGCGCGCGGAGGCCGCCCTGCGCCGCACCGGTGTGCCGATCGAGCCCCGTCGCATGTGGCCCTCGGGCATGGACCGGCTGGGCGTGCCCGTCAAGGGGCGCATCGCGTCCGAGTCGCAGGCCGAGGAGGGCCGCGCGCTCGCCCGCCTGACGGACCTCGGGTGGGGCACCGTCCTGCGGGACCTGCTGGACCGGGAGGACGCGCCGGTGCCGGAGGAGGTCCTGCGGGGCGCCGTCGACGTCCTGGCCGGCTGGGGGTGGCGGACGCGGCCGATCGCCGTCGTCGCGATGCCCTCGCGCACCCGCCCGCAGCTGGTGGGGTCGTTCGCCGAGGGGATCGCCCGGATCGGCCGGCTGCCGTTCCTCGGCTCGCTTGAGCACGCGCGCGGCGGCCCCACGGCCGGGCCGGGCGGCAACAGCGCCTACCGGCTCGGGTCCGTGTACGGCCGGTTCGCCGTCCCCGAGGCGATGGCGCAGATGTTGCGCACCGCCCCGGACGCCGGCCGCCACGGCCCCGTGCTGCTGGTCGACGACCTCGTCGACTCGCGGTGGTCGCTCGCCGAGGCTGCGCGGGTGCTGCGCGAGGCCGGCGCCCAGGGGGTGCTGCCGCTCGTCCTGGCCCAGGCCGGATGAGCCGCCGAGGTCAGCGCTCCGCGCGGACGATCGCCAGCACGGCGTCGCGGAGCGCCTCCATGGTGGCGGCCGTGCGGGCCTCGCCGTTGTAGCGCAGGAACGGCTCCGTGTTGGACGGGCGGAGGTTGAACCACCACGTGCCGTCCTGGGCGGCGACCGTGGTGCCGTCCATGCGGGTCACCGTGGTGGCCACCCCGGCGAAGTCCTCGTGCACGGCCTGGCCCTCGCCGACGCCCTCGCCCACGGCGGGGGCGAACTGCGCCACCACCGCGGCCACGGCGGCGTCCTTGTCCGCGACCTGCGAGTTGATCTCTCCGGAGGCCACGTACGGCTCGTACTCCTCGGCCAGCTCGGACAGCGGCTGCTCCTGGCCGCCCAGGGCCGCCAGCACGTGCATGGCCGCGAGCATGCCGGTGTCCGCGTTGAAGAAGTCGCGGAAGTAGTAGTGCGCGGAGTGTTCGCCGCCGAAGACGGCGGACTCGGCGGCCATGACCGCCTTGATGAAGGAGTGGCCCACGCGGGTCTCCACGGCCCGGCCCCCGTCGGCCGCCACGAGCTCGGGGACGGCGCGGGAGGTGATCAGGTTGTGGATGACCACGGGGGTCTGCTCGCCGTCGGCCTTCGCGCGGGCGATCTCGCGGCGGGCCACCAGGGCGGTGACCGCGGAGGGGGAGACCGGGGCGCCCTGCTCGTCGATCACGAAGCAGCGGTCGGCGTCGCCGTCGAAGGCCAGGCCGATGTCCGCGCCGTGCTCCACGACGGCGGCCTGCAGGTCCCGCAGGTTCTCCGGTTCCAGCGGGTTGGCCGGGTGGTTCGGGAAGGTGCCGTCCAGCTCGAAGTAGAGCGGCTCGATCTCCAGCGGCAGGGCGGCCAGCTCGGCGTCGCCGAGGACGGCCGGGGTGGTCTTGCCCGCCATGCCGTTGCCCGCGTCCACCACGACCTTCAGGCGGCGCACCCCCGTCAGGTCCACGAGCGAGCGCAGGTATGCGGCGTAGCCGGGGAGGATGTCCTCCTCCGTCACGGTGCCGGCGGTCTCGGCGGCGGGGATCTCACCGGCGTCGAGGTAGGCCTGGGCCGCGTCGCGGATCTCGAACAGCCCGGTGTCCGAGGAGACCGGCACGGCGCCGGCCTGGGCCATCTTCATGCCGTTGTACTCGGCCGGGTTGTGCGAGGCGGTGAACACCACGCCCGCGGCCTGCTTCACGCCCGCCGCGTAGTAGAGCATGTCCGTGGAGATCAGCCCCAGGGTGACGACGTCGGCGCCGCGGCGCGTGGCACCCTCGGCGAAGGCCGTCATGAACGCGGGCGAGGAGGGGCGCATGTCCCCGCCGACCAGCACGGTGTGACCGGCCAGGCCCAGCACGTCCACGAAGGCCGCGCCCACCGCGCGGACGCTCTCCGCCGTGATGGACTCGCCCACGATGCCGCGGACGTCGTACGCCTTGAAGGAGTCGTGCAGGTCGAGGGAGGGGGTCGAGGTAGTCACCCGACCGATCGTAGTGGACAGCCTGGATACAGTGAGGGCGTGCCCCCGACCACTCCGCCCCCGAGCGCGGGGCCCCCGGCCGTCCCGCCGTCGGGACCCGCGCCGGCCGCTCCCGGGGAGCCCGCGTACCGCAGGCTGCTGATCAGGCTGTTCCTGGCGGGGGTGGCCACGTTCGCCCAGCTCTACTCCCCGCAGGGTCTGCTGCCGCTGGTCAGCGACGACCTGGGCGTCCCCGCGGACCGCGCCGCCCTGCTCGTCTCCGCCAGCACACTCGGCCTCGCCCTGTCGGTGGTGCCGTGGTCCGTGGCCGGGGACCGGTGGGGCCGCCGACGCGCCATGGTGGTCTCGATGGTCTCCGCCAGTGCGTGCGCGCTCACGGGCGTCCTCGCACCCACGTTCGAGGCCATGCTGGGCCTGCGCCTGCTCGAGGGCATGGCGCACGGGGGTGTCGCGGGACTCGCCGTGGCGCTGCTGGCGGAGGAGGTGGTCCCGCACGCGGTCGCGGCGGCCGCCGGCACCTACATCGCCGGCACCACCCTCGGCGGGCTCTCCGGCCGGCTCCTCGCCCTGCCCGTCGCGGAGGCGTCCTCGTGGCGCGGCGGGATGCTGGCCGTCACCGTGGTCGGGGTGCTGTGCACGGTCGGCTTCCTGGCGATCACGCCGCGTGCCCGACGTTTCACGCCGTCGCCCACCTCCCCGGCGACGCTCGTGCGCATCGTGCGCGGTCACCTGCGCTCGCCGGAGCTCGTCGCCGTCTACCTGCAGGGGGCGCTGCTGATGGGCGGGTTCGTGGCGCTGTACAACTTCGTGGGGTACCGCCTGCTCGACCCGCCGTTCTCCTGGACGCCGACGGCGGCCGGCCTCGTCTTCCTCGCCTATCTCGCGGGCACGTGGTCGTCGCCGCGCGCGGGTCGGCTGGCCGCGCGGGTGGGCCGGCTGCCCGTCCTGGCCGGTGCGACGGCGGCCATGGCGGCAGGCGTCGCCCTCACGTCGGTCCCGCATCCGGCGGTGCTGGTGCCCGCCCTCGTGCTCGTGACGGGCGCGTTCTTCGCCGCCCACGCCGTGGCCTCCGCGTGGTCTGGGACGGCCGCCCCCACGGGCCGCGCCCAGTCGACCTCCCTGTACAACTTCGCGTACTACGCCGGCTCGAGTCTCTTCGGCTGGCTGGGCGGCGTGTTCCACGAGTCCCACGGGTGGCCGGGGACGGTGCTGATGGTCCTGGCCCTGGTGCTGACCGCCCTGGCGAGCGCCGTCGTCGTGCTGCGCGGGCGCGGGACGGCCCCGGCGCGCTGAGCCGGGGCCGTCGTGGGGGCGGGTGTCAGGGGGCCGACCCGCGGGTCACCAGCCGAGGGCCTCGGCATCCGTGCCGGTGGCGGACCGGGCCTGGTCGCGCCAGGCGGCGAGGACCTCCGGGTCCTGCAGCTCGAGCCACGCGATCATCTGCTGGTAGGTCACGCAGTAGGTGTCCTCCTCGACGCAGACCTCGCGCATGACCTTCTCCACAGCCGGGTTGAACGCGTTGAGACCCCAGTCGTTGAAGTGGTTGCCGAAGACCAGCGGGGCGCGGTTGCCCGCGAACGCCGAGTCGTACATGTAGCGGTAGGTGCGGTACTGGAAGTCGGTGAGTCGGGCGACGTCCTCCGGGATGTCCTTGCCGCCGTTGCCGGAGATCCAGAAGTTGTAGTCCATCGCCATCACGAACGGGCTGGCCGCGTCCTTCTCGGCGAGCACGGGGGACCAGGTCATCGGCATCTCGAACTCCCAGATCCCGTCCTCCTGGTAGGGCCAGGCGACGCCGGAGGCGGCCGCGGCACGCGACGTGTCGTACTCGAGTCCGTTGTCCTTCCACATCGGGACGAGCTGGTCCCACTCCCCGTCGAGGCAGGGCAGACGTCCGCCCTTGACGTCGTCGGGGGTGACCTCCAGCGCCGGCAGGGAGCTGCCCGGGTTGTAGGTGCCGGGGTCGGAGAGGATGTCCGTGAACGAGCCGTACTCCTGCTTCCATTCGGCCGTGGACCAGTGGTCTGCGCCGTACCTCGTGGGCGCGCACAGGTGGCCCGCGTAGTGGGTGCCGATCTCGTGGCCGGCGGCGTGGGCCGTGTTGATGTTCTCGATGCGCTGCGCCACCTCGGCCTCGTCGCCGCCGAACTCCGTGCCCACGTAGCCGGGCTCGTTGCCGGGCGCCGTGTAGTTCTCCCGATTGGCGGTCTCGATGAGGTTGATCGCGGACTGGAACACCGTGAACTTCGCGTCGGAGTCCGCGGCCGCGTCCAGGAAGGTCTTCCAGCGCGCGTCCTGACGGCCGCCGTCGAAGGAGAAGAGGACGAACTGCGGCGGGCGTTCCTCCGCCGTGAAGGCCCGCATCGGCACGCCCTCATGGGAGCGGGCGGACGGGCGGGGGAAGGACATGCGGTCTCCTGGCTCGGTCGAGTGGCGGGCGGAGTGTCTCCTCCATGGCCGCCGTGTCCAGACACGGAGGACTCCGCATTCCACCGTAGGCGAGGCCCTCGGTGGCTCTGGGGCCCTGGCAGAACTGTGACCAGGTTGTGATGTGGCGCCGCGGCCGTCGGCATGGCCCTCGCGGGCCACACCTAGACTGGAGGCATGGAATATCTCGTCCCTGTCCTCGCGGTGGTCGTCATCGGCGCCCTCGCGTTCGCCGCCGCCCGGTGGATGTCGGCCGGTCGAGCGCGTCAGGCGGCGGATCAGCGCACGCCGTCCGGTCGCGGGCTGGACATCGGACCGGAGCGGGCGCGTCTGGCGGCGGGGCTGCTGGACGAGGACGCCCATCGGCGCGTGTACGGGCACATCGCCCAGAGCCGCGTGATGGAGGCCGTGCGCGACTACCGCGCCCACACGGGACGCGGCCTGAAGGACGCCGTCATGGACGTGCAGTCCCTCGCCGTGCATCCGCAGGTCTACTCCGAGCCGGTGCAGGAACCGGACGCCACGTCCGCCGGAGTCGCGGGGCCCGTTCCCGACGACCATGGAGAGCCCCACCGGGACGACGCGGTCCCGGCCGAGACCCCCGGGCCGAAGCGGCCCGGACAGGATTTGAGCGGGCGGAGGGAGCCGGACGCCCAGACGACCGAACGCGAGACCTCTGACGCTGTGGCCGAGGACGACGCCCAGCAGGACACCGACCACGCCTCAGCTGCGCCGCGTCCGACGGCGACGCCCGCCGATGAGCTGACCACCCTGACCGTCCCGGCCGAGTGGACCGCCGCCTCCGCCGAGGAGGAGCTCCCCTTCGAGGTCGAGGTGATGCGGGGGACGGACTCCGTCCGCCTCTCCTCGCAGGACCTGCCGCCGTGGCTGCGCGACCAGCTCTCCGCCATGGTGCGGGACGGCAACCTCGAGTCCGCCGCCGTCCAGCTGTCCAGCCACTCGGAGCTCTCCGTCCCGGAGGCGTACGAGCTGCTGCGCCGCATGCGCGAGCGCCGCGGGGAGGGCTAGTCACCAGCCGGTCGGTATGTCAGGTCCCCGCGTACAGACGCGAAGAGGGCCGGAATCGCGTGGATTCCGGCCCTCTCTGGCGGAGACGGGGGGATTTGAACCCCCGGCCCAACTTTCGTCGAGCCCTTCATTAGCAGTGAAGTCCATTCGGCCGCTCTGGCACGTCTCCTCCATCCGGCGCGCCTCGCACGGGGCGACGCGCGGTCAGACCGGTTCAGTTTAGCGCGCCAGGCCAGGGCAGGGCAAAGGAGCGGCGTGCTCACGGACGGATCACCATCGCGCACGAGCGGGGCCCCGGATCCATGGATCCGGGGCCCCGCGTGATCTGTCAGCCGTCCGGCCTGAGGCCGACGCGTCCGTTCAGATCAGATGCGATCCTTGCGGTCGTTGCGGCCGTCGAGGTCGCGATCGGTGGCGTCGCCGTCGACCTTGACGTCCTCGTGGCGGACCTCCTCGGTCACCGTCTCGGTGTCCTGCACCTGGCGCTTGCCCAGGGAGACCTTCTCGGCGTCCACGGTCTTGTTGACGACCGGGGTCTCCTCGTAGGTGGTGACCTCGACGTCGCCGTCGCGGCCGGCGGTGCGGGCCTCGGCGGAGTTCGGGTCGACGGACTCGCGCTCCACCACGACCTCCTCGCGGGTGACGGGCACCTCGACGGTCTCGGTGGTGGTGTAGGCCTGCTTGCGCAGACGGACGCGGCCGGAGGCGCGGCGCTCGGTGCCGACGTTCAGGTGCTCGTCCTTGACGACGACGGAGTCGGCGTCGGTCACGTCGCGGCGGTCACGGTCGGTCACGTCGCGGCGGTCGCCGTCCACGACGGCCTCGTCGCGGCGGTCGGCCACGCCGGCCACACCCGCGGTGCCGGCCACGCCGGCGGCGCCGGCGTCGGTGCGCACGTCGTCACGACGCACGTCGCCGTCGTGATCCGCGGCGGAGTACTCCATGGAGTAGTACTCGTAGATGCGCTGCTCCTCCTCGGGGGTCAGCGAGCCGTCCGCGTCCACGTTCGGGGCGTCCTTCACGAAGGACTTCTCGAAGGGCACCGTGATGCCGTCGGCGGTGGTCTGGGCCTGCTGCAGCGGCACGAAGGTCTCGCGGGCGCCGAACAGGCCGGTCTTCACCGTGACGAAGGTGGGCTCGTTGGTGACGTCGTCGAGGTAGACCTGACCGACGGAGCCGATCTTGTCGCCGTCGGTGGCGAAGACGGTGGAGTTCTGCAGCTGGTCGAGAGCGTTGCGGTCCATGAGGAATTCTCCTTCTGAATTGGTGTTTTGTTGCCTTACGCTCATTCACAATTCCCCATGGGCCCGAGTGGCGTCAACCATCGGCCCCCCAGATTCCCAATTCCCAGACTTCTCCCAGAATCTCGGTGTGATCCGCATGATTCCGCGGATTCTTCGTCCGGGCCTGCTGTGGATCCTGGGGGATCGGTGGGAGTGTGGCGCATGCGGTCCGCGACCCTTGACGGCCACCGATATTGTGTGGAATACGCGCGCCGCAGGCGTGAAAACGATCCCGAGGAGAGTGGAGGCCCCATGTCCGAGCCCCTGGTGGCCGAGCGCCGCCTCGCAGTGGTGGGAGCCGGCCCCCGCGGCGTCATGCTGCTGGAGCGGATCCTCGCCCGACTCGAGGGCGCGGCCCCGGACGCACACCCCCGGCGGCTGCGCATCGACGTCGTGGACCCCTATCCGCCCGGGCCAGGGCGGGTGTGGCGCACGGACCAGTCCGAGCTGTACCTCATGAACACCCCCGCGTTCTTCCCGACCGCGTGCGCCGCCGACAACCCCGGTCTGCGCCCCTCCACCGCCGCGCAGACCTTCGACCAGTGGCGTCGCGTGCACCCGGAGGCCAGCCTCGGCGTGCGCCGCCACCAGTACCCGGCCCGAGCGGTCTACGGGCGCTACCTCCGGCACCTGTACAAGGACGTCGTCGCGGGGCTGCGCGCCCGCCCCGAGGTCGTCGAGGTCGTCGAGCACCGCGCGGAGGCCACCGCCCTGCACCCCCGGCCCGACGGCGGCGCCCGCCTGGAGCTGCGGGACGCCGACGGTGCGGTCTCCGCGCTCGACGCGGACGCCGTCGTGCTCTGCCTGGGCCATCAGCCGGCGGAGCTCAGCCCCGGCCAGAACCGGATGGCCGCCGCCGCGCGGGGCAGGGACGAGCTGCACTACCAGGGCCCGCAGATCCCCTCGGACGTGGACTGGGAGACCGTGGAGGCCGGGGCGGACGTCCTCGTGCGGGGCATGGGCCTGAACGCGTTCGACCTGCTGGCCCAGCTCACCCAGGGCCGGGGCGGGGTGTACCGCCGCACCGGCGACGGACCCGGCCGGGCCCTGCGGTACGAGCCGTCGGGGGACGAGCCGCGCCTGCACCTGATGTCCCGCCGCGGCATCCCGTACCTGCCCAAGGCCGAGGTGGACGCCTTCGTGCCCCGCGGCGTCACCCTCAGCTACCTCTCCGACGCCGCCGTGGACGCCCTCGCCGCCCGGCACGGGGCCCTGGACCTCGCCGAGCACCTCTGGCCGCTGCTGCACCGCGACGTGGTCCGGCACTACTACGCCACGCTCGTCCGGGCCCAGCCCGAGATCCTCGGCGGCCCCGTCGAGGCGCGCCGATTCCTCGGGGAGCTCGTCGGCCAGCTCGAGGAGGCCGGCCGCGGCGCCCCCGTGACCTCCGCGCACGCCGAGGAGCTCCTCCAGCGGTACGCCCCCGGCCGCCGCTTCCTGGACATCCTGGCCTATGGATCCCCGTTCGAGGACGCCGTGTTCGCCTCCCATGAGGACTATCAGCGGGCCGTCGCGGACCTCATGGAGCAGGCCTGCGTGGAGGCCGCCCTCGGGGAGGAGTCCCCGTTCATGATGGCCGTCGGCGCGCTCCATGCCGGCCGACTGCGGATCAAGGCGTGGATCGCCGAGGGTCGGATCGCCGAGGCCTCCCGCATCCGGGACGTCCAGGGCTGGTTCGAGCCGCTGGTCGAGGGCCTCGCCTCCGGCCCGCCCCTGTGGCGCGTCGAGCAGATGCTGGCGGTGCACCGGGCCGGCCTGCTCACCTGGGCCGGCCCCGCGCCCGTGGTCGAGGCCGAGGACCACGGGTTCACCGCCCACAGCCCCCAGGTGGGAGCGCAGGACTCGCTGGGGCCCGCCGTCGTCGAGGGGGCCTGGCTGGTGGAGGCGATGATGCCGCCCAACCGCGTGCAGGCCGCCGCCTCCCCGCTGGTCCGTCAGATGCTGGCGGACGGCGTCGCCGCGGCCGGGACGTGGGAGGACGAGGAGGGCGTGCGCGTGCCCGCCACCGGCTTCGACGTCACGGCCCGCCCGTACCGGCTGCGGGCCGCGGACGGCACGGCCCACGCGGACGTGTTCGTGCTGGGCCTGCAGCTCTCGGGCGTGCAGTGGGGCACCGCGATCGCGGCCGAGGCCGGGGCCGATCCGGCCGGACGAGCCCTCTTCCTCGCCGACGCCGACGCCGCCGCGGCGGCCGTGCTCGCCGGCTGAGCCCCCACGACGACGGCGGGGCCGCCCGGGTGGATCCCGGACGGCCCCGCCGTCGTCATGCCGGGTGCGGCGCCCCGCGTCCCGTCAGGGACGGACCGGCCCGCGGCCCTTGCCGGGGTGCTCCGGGCCGTGGCCCTTGCCCGGGTGGTCGCCGCCGTGACCCGGGGTCGCGCCGACGCAGCGCAGCCACTCGCGCACGGAGTTCGCGGGCTTGCCCGGCACGCCGCGCGGATCGGTCACGCCGTCGCAGGTCTCGCCCGGGGAGGGCTCCGGCTCCGGGGTCGGCTCGGTCACGGGCGCGTCGAGCTGGAGGCCCACCAGGATCGGGTTGTGGTCCGAGGACCGCCACTGGTCCGCGGAGTACAGGTCCTCGGCCACGTAGTTGTGGCGCGAGTACTCCAGTGCCACGGATTCGTTCGCGTTGATCATCCAGATGTCCTGGCCGGTGATCGCCGTCGCCGCCGACGGCGAGGCGTAGATCCCGTCCAGGCTGCCGACGGCGCCGCCGAACGCGTACGAGTACTCGCCCGTGAGCGCGCCCTGCGAGAGGTACCCGGCCGCCTCGAGCACGCGGATCGGGTCCTCCTTCTCGTAGGCGTTGAAGTCGCCCATCAGCAGGACGCGGTCGGTGCCGGTCTCGGCCTTCATGCGCTCGGCGAAGGCCACGAGGGCCTCGGCCTGGCCCACGCGGTCCGCGTTGTACGCGCCCTGGCCGTCGCCCGCGTCCACGTTGTCCCCGGTCGCACCCGAGCCGCCCTTGGACTTGAAGTGGTTGGTGATCGCCACGAAGTCGGTGCCGGCCGCCCCCTCGGACGTGCCGTCGGCGGCGCGGAACAGCTGGGCCATCGGCTCGCGGGCGTTGTCGAAGTTCGTCTGGTCGTCCAGGATCACCGACTCGCCCACCGGGGTGACCTCGGCCGGCTGGTAGATGAACGCGGAGCGGATGACGTCCTCGTCCGCGAGCGCGGGACGGGTGGCCGGGGAGGCCACGTAGGCCCAGCGCTGCTCGCCGGCCTGCGCGTTGAGGGCCTCCACGAGGTGGGCCAGCGCGTGGTCCCGGTCGAGGCCGAACTTCTCGGAGTTCTCGATCTCCTCGAGCGCGACCACCGAGGTGCCGAGGCCGTTGATCGCGGCCGCGATCTTCTCCTGCTGGCGGGCGAACGCCTCGGAGGTGTAGGCGCCGCGCGGCAGGCAGCCGTTCGTGGTGACGGGGGTGCCGGCGCGGTCGCGGTAGGCGCTGCAGCCGGCCACGTCCTGACCCAGGGTCGTGAAGTAGTTGAGCACGTTGAAGCTGCCGACGGTGACGTTGCCGCCGACCGCCTCGGGGGCGGCCTCGGCCGGGCGGGTGTCCTCGATCGTCACGGGCTGGACGGCGGCCGCCGTGGCGTCGGTGAGGTGGCCCAGCGGCTGGAAGGACCACGCGTCGAAGCGCCAGTCGAGGATGACTCCGGTGGTGAACTCCAGGCCCGCGCCCACGCGCACCGGCTGGTCTGCGTCCAGGTACGGCAACGGGTTCTGGTTGCCCGGCGAGCGCATGAAGTTCGTGGTGGCCCCGTCGTCGAGCACGATCAGCTGCTGCGCGTTGGCGGCCGCGACGGCCTGGGCCTCGGCGCCGGGCCGAGCCACGGACGTCGGGTTGTCCAGCGGCGTGGTGCCGGGGACGATGCCGAGGGAGCCGTACTGGTTGAGGGAGTAGTTGTCCGTGACCGTCCAGTCGCCCTGCGGGGCGAGGACCATGCCCTCGAGCGCCTCACGGTCGGCCTCCTCCAGCGGGAACTCCACCGGCGTGGGGGCCACGGCGCCGGGCTCGGCGACCGGCAGCACGCCGCCGGCGGCGACCTTGATCTGCGTGAGGCCGTAGTGCTCGGCCGCTTCGCCCGTGACCTGGACGTGGTCGCCGAGCGTCACGGAGCCGACCGTGTCCGGCGAGTACACGAACACGCCGTCGGAGGCGCCCGGGGTGGCGTCGGGGGTGTCGCCGCCGGTGCCGGCGGTCTGGATGTAGTAGCCGTCGTAGCCGCCCGTGGAGTACACGGCGGTGACGACGCCGGTGGTGGTCACCTGGCGCCCGGCGTACGGGGTGGCCGTGCCGGTGCCCTGGAGCTGGGCGATGGTGATCCGCTCGGCCGGGGTCGGCTGCGGCTCGGGCTCCGGGGTCGGCTCGCCGCCGGTGGCGGCGGCGTTGGTCGGGGTGACCTGGTCGGTGACGGTGAAGTCGGCGCTGTTGTCGTCCGTGTCCACGCCGTTCGTGCGGGTGAGGGACTTCGGGTCCGAGTTGGCCGAGGGGGCGCCGGCAGCCGCTGTTTCGAAGGTGTTCGTGGCTCCGTAGCCGAGCACGTCCGCGACGCCCGGCACCTGGCCGGTCACCACGGAGCCGACCGGCAGGTCCGTCACGGTGCCCGCCTGGCGCGCGAGCACGATCGTGCCCTTGGTGCCCGCGGGGTTGAACGCCCCGCCGGCCACGAGGTCTGCCTGCGGCAGGGCCGCGCCCGCGGTGCCGTTGGAGCCGCCGGAGACCAGGAAGTGGCCCTTCGCGTGCACCGTGCCGGACAGCGCGACCGTGCCCTGGGTCGCGGCCGTGCCGGCGGCGGAGCGGTACTGCAGGGACCAGCCGTCGAGGTTGATCGGCTGGTCGGTGGGGTTGTAGAGCTCCACGAACTTGTGGGTGTACACGGCGTTCGCGGAGCCGCCGTTGGTGTATGCCTCGTTGATGACGAGGGAGTCGCCGGCCGGGCTGGCCTGGGAGGGCAGGGCCACGGCGGGGGCGAGCAGGGCCAGGGCGGCGGTGGTCACCGCGGTGCGCGCGGCGAAGCGGGGCAGGGGGGTCATGTCGTCCTCGGTCTCGTTCTCGATGGGTCAGCGCGGCAGGCCCGCGGCGGTCAGCCAGGCATGGGCGGAGAAGACGGGGTGCGTGGCGGCGCCGCGCTGCACGCCGCGGCCCTTGCCCGGGTGGTCCTCGCCCTTCACGCGGCCCTTGCCCGGGTGGTCGGCGCCCTTGTCATGGCCCTTGCCATGACCCTTGCCCGGGTGGGTCGGGGCGGGCTGCTCCGGCTCGGTGGGGGACGGGGCCGCGGTGACCTCGAGGGCATGGCGCACCACGGTCGTGCTGCCGTCGGCGTAGCGCACGGTCATCACGAGCTCGCCCGTGCCCGCCGCGGCGGGGGCGGTGATCCCGGAGAGCGTGACGGTCTCGGAGCCCGCGGGGACGGCCACGGTGCCCAGGGCGGTCTCGGTGCCGTCGGCCGTGCGGAAGGCGACGTCGACCGCGGTCGCCGCGGGGGCGCCGTCGGAGTCCACCACGAGGTCCCCGAGGGTCAGGCCGACGGCCTGCCCGGCCTCGACCGAGGCGGGGGCGTCGGTGACCGGCACGCCGTTCTTGCCGAAGTCCGGGGCGACGGCGCCGTGGGCCGCGTCCTGGGCGCGGGCGTAGTCCGTGATCGCCTGGGAGTCCAACAGGCCCATGTTCACGAAGTTCTGGCGGCCGGTCGCGAAGGCGGTGTAGCCGTCGGGGGCCTTGGTCGGGTCCCCGAGCGTCGTCCAGGTGTCGTCGGCCAGGAACGACTGGCTGGCCACCGTGTACATGCGGTCCGCCTGGAGCGGCTCGCCGTCGATCCACACGCCGGTCACCTTGTCCCCCTGCGGGCGGGACTCGTCGTAGGTCCAGGTCAGCTCCTCGGACCAGCCGAGGGTGAACTTGCGCACGTCGTTCCGCCAGTTCTCCTCGAGGGCCAGCTTGATGGAGGAGCCCGGGATGTCGAAGTAGGTGATGGTGTTGCCGAACGGCGCCATGTCGAGCAGCTCGCCCAGGGTGAGGCGACCGACGAGGTCGGCCGGCTTGGCCGGGAACGCGCCGCCGTCGGTGAAGCGGTCCGTCAGCAGCTCGGAGCGCAGGCCGCCGGGGTTGGTCACGCCGAGGTCCACCTCGGGGTTCGCCTGCTCGGCGGCGTGCTTGACGGCGTCGCCCACCCAGGTGCCCAGGGTGGTCTCGGCGGCGCGCGTGCCGCCGGCCTTCCAGGAGCCGCCGGCGTCGATGAGCTTCTGGTAGTCGGTGGTGATGGAGGCGGACAGGTCGGCCACGACCTCGCCCTGCAGGTCCTCGAAGACCGCGACGGCCTCCTGCTCGATCGCGTACACCTGGGCGGTGACGGGGGATTCCGCGGCGGCCTCGGCGGGGGCCTGCGTGGACCGGGCCAGCAGGCGCGGGGTGAGCCCGGTGACCTCGCCGTCGGCGCCCACGGTCAGCTCGACGGCGGCCAGGTGGCTGCCGGAGGCGCCCGCCTGGATCACGGGGCGGTGGGCGCCGCCGGCCGTGGTGTCGTACTGGTAGAGCTGGTGGGTGTGGGCGTTGAAGATGACGTCCACGGCGGAGGAGGTCTCGCCGACGATGCGGTCGAACTCGGCCCGGGCCGCCCGCTCGGCGGCCAGCTCGCCCGCCCCGGCGGCGCCGTCGTGGTACGAGGCCACGATCACGTCGGCGGCGTCCTGGGCCTCCAGCTCGTCCGCGACCGCGTTCACGGCGGCGACCTCGTCGAGGACCTCGTTGCCCTTCAGTCCCGCGCCGGTGGTGGTCGCGTACAGCTCGTTGGGGGAGGCGCCGATGACCGCGACGCGCACGCCGTTGACGTCGAAGACGGCGTGCGAGGTGAGGACGGGCTCCTTGCTCGTCGGGTCCACCAGGTTGGCGGAGAGCACCGGGAACTGGGCCCGGGACTCCACGCGGCCCTGCAGGTCGTCCAGGCCCTTGTCGAACTCGTGGTTGCCGGCGGTCAGCGAGGCCAGGCCGAGCGCGTTCATCACGTCGATCGTCGGGTTGTCCTGCTGCACGTTGGACACGGACTTCGAGCCGCCGATCAGGTCGCCGGCGCTGGTCAGCAGCGTGGAGCCGGCGCCGTGCTCGGCCTCGAACGCGGTGCGGTAGTCCTCCACGGTGTCCGCGAACTGCGTGCCGATGTAGTCCGCGGACAGCGCGCCGTGGAAGTCGTTGAAGGACAGGATCGAGATGGTGGTCTCGTCCGCGGCGGCCGTCTCCACGGCCAGGGCGGGCGCCGCGCTCGCGGGCGCGAGGACGAGGACGGTGCAGGCGGCCGTGGTGACGGCACGGCGGCGGAACAGGCTGGGCATGGCTCTCCCCGGGATGCGTGATGACAGAGGTGCGCCGCCGGTGGACGGCGGGGTGACGCGCGGAGTCCATCACATCCAGGTGGCCCCCAGGTGAACGAGAGGCGGCGGGCCGTCCGGCCCGCCGCCTCTCGTCGTGTGCACGCGGATGGTGAGGGATTCGAACCCTCGGCACGGGGTCACCGCACACCGGTTTTCAAGACCGGCTCCTTCGGCCGCTCGGACAACCATCCCGGGCCTGACCGCGACGGCGTGGGCCGCCGCGTCGAGGACCCACTCTAGCCCGTGGCCCGGCGGGCGACCGGTGGCGAGTCCGGCCCCCCGCGCGCGAGGATGGACCCTCGACCCCCGACCAGAGGAGGAGACCCCCATGGACGTCCCCGCACAGATGCGCGCCGTGCGATTCACCGGCGCCGGCGACAACGGCGTCGTCCGCGTGGGCCACGAGCCCGTGCCGGACCCCGGCCCGGGCGAGGTGCTGGTGCACGTGGCCGCCGCGGGTCTCAACCGCGCGGACATCGCGCAGCGCGAGGGCCGCTACCCGCCGCCGCGCGGCGCCTCCGAGATCCCCGGGCTCGAGGTCTCCGGCACCGTGGCGGCGCTGGGACCCGAGGCCGGGATGCCGGGTGAGGGGCGCTTCGCCGTCGGTGACCGGGTGTGCGCGCTCCTGGCCGGCGGCGGCTTCGCCGAGTACGTCGCCGTGCCGGCGGGCCAGCTCATGGCCGTCCCCGACGGCGTCGGCCTCGTCGAGGCGGCGGCCCTGCCGGAGGTCGCCTGCACGGTGCACTCGGCGCTCGTGGGCCGGGCAGGCGTCCAGGCCGGGGACCGGGTGCTCGTGCACGGCGCCACCGGCGGCATCGGCTCCTTCGCCGTCCAGTTCCTCGCCGCGCTCGGTGCACGGGTGCTGGGCACCGCCGGCGGCCCGGAGAAGGTGGCGCTCGGCCGGCGGCTGGGCGCCGAGCACATGTTCGACCACCGCGCCGCCGAGTCCGGTGCCTTCGCCCCGTGGGTCAAGGAGGTCACGGACGGCCACGGCGCGGACGTCATCCTCGACGTCGTCGGCGCCCCGTACCTGGCGCCCAACGTGTCCGCGCTCGCCCCCGAGGGACGCATCGTGACGCTCGCGGTCCAGGGCGGCGCCGTCCCGGAGGACTTCAACATCATGAAGCTGGTGGTCAAGCGCGGCTGGCTCACGGGGGCGACGCTCCGCTCCCGCTCGGTCGTGGACAAGGCCGGGATCGTGGCCGCGGCCGAACGTGCCGTGTGGCCCCTGGTGGCGGCGGGCCGCATCGACGCGAGCGTCGGGGCGTGCTTCCCGCTCGCCGAGGCCGCCGAGGCGTTCGACTGGTTCGACTCCGCCACCCGCACGGGCAAGGTCGTGCTCGTCACCGACCCCGCCGACGCGCGCCGGCCGTCCGGCGACCGCGCATGAGGGGGCCCTTCGCACGCTTCCGTCAGGAGCGTGCCGACGACCGCGAGCTCGGCACAGGGCTGTGGCGCCGTGCCCACGACCGCCTCGGCCGGGCCCTGGACCGCTACTGGCAGGTGCTGGAGGGCCAGCGGGGCACGGACGTGCTGAGCCACGAGGAGCGCAACGGCGTGGTCCACGCCGGCAACGTCCTCACGGAACGGCTCCCCGCGGTCCGTGCCCTGTGCGTCCGCCTGCACCGGGACCACGAGGGCGACGGCGAGCACATCCCGGCCGAGGCCGCCGACGTCCACCGTGAGCTCTCCCGCGCCGCACACGAGCTGGCCGCCACCGCCCAGGCCCTCGCCCTGTACCGGCTCGGCCAGGGCTCGGCGGAGTCGGTCGGCCGGCACGCCGAACGCACCCTCGGCCACCTGGACCGGGCGGAGGAGCTGGGAGCCGGGCTCTGACGGCGGCGCGCCCCGGAGGGCCGGCCCGGAGACGAGAGGACCCCGCCGCGTGGTCACGCGGCGGGGTCCGGGGGAGCCCCCTGCCGGATTCGAACCGGCGACCTGCTCTTTACGAGGGAGCTGCTCTGGCCAGCTGAGCTAAGGAGGCACGCGACCGTGAACGGCCACGGCTGACGAGCATACCGGTTTCGCGGCCCCGATTCCACCGCGCGGCCGGGTGCGCGGGCCACCGAGTGTGGCCCGCCCCTTCCGCGGGCGTTCACCCCCAGGCCATGCCGTGGCCAGACGAGGACGGTTCCCTGGTGGGCACACACCGTCGACGGGAGACGCATGAGCCTGCCCCACGCCCCTCGCACCCCGGCACCCCCCGCCGCGGCTTCGTCGGCCGTGCCCCTCCGCCTGGCCGTGGTGGACATGTCCGGCACGTCCATCGTGGAGCACGGGCTCCAGGACACGGCGTTCGCCCGCTCGTTGGACCAGCACGGCGTCCCGGCGGGCACGCCGGAGCACGACGACGCCGCGCGGCGGTTCCGCGCGCTCCGGCCCACCTCGCGCACGGCCGTTTTCCCCCGCGTGTTCGCCGACCGGGCGGTGGCCGCGGCGGCGACCCGCACGTTCGAGGCGACCTTCGACGCGCTGCTGGCTGAGCACGGCGTCCGGGCCGTGCCGGGCGCGGAGGAGGCGCTCATCCGCCTGCGCGCCCTCGGCCTCCACGTGTGCCTGTGCACCGGCTACGCCCGCCACACCCAGAACATGATCCTCGAGTCGCTGGGGTGGATGGGCCTGGCGGATCTCAGCCTCTCCCCGGACGACGCCGGCCGCGGCGTCCCCTACCCGGACATGATCCTCACCGCCCTGCTCGGTCTCGACCTGGAGGACGTCCGCAGCGTCCTCGTGGTCGGGGACACCGCGGAGGACATGACGGCCGGGCGCCGCGCCGGGGCCGGACTCGTGGTCGGCGTGCGCACGGGTCGCGACGCGGACCACGTCCTGCTGGCGGCGGGCTCGGACCGGGTGGTGCCGGGCCTGGCCGACGTGCCGGACCTGGTGGTCCGCACCCGCTGAGCCGGCGCCGGTCCACCCGGCGCGGCCGCTCAGCGACGTCGCGGGGTGCGCACCCGGCGGGGCAGCAGGGCCAGCATCATGGCTTCGAGGGCCAGCTGCTCCGGCACGTTGGCGGCGATGCGCTCGCGGGCCGTGGTGACGGCGTCGATCCGGGCGAGCACCTCGGCCGAGTCGCCGGCGGTGCCGCGGGCGTACGCCTCGATCTCGTCCCGACGGTGCTCGTTGATGAGCTCGCCGTCGGCCCCCAGCTGCACGCGCAGCACGTCCCGGAACAGGCCCATGACGTCGATCATGGCCCGGTCCAGCGAGTCTCGGACGGCGCGGCGCCGCCGGCGGGTCTGGTCCTCCTCGAGCCGTTTGACGTGGTGGCGGAGCTTGGGCGGGACGGGCTCGCCGGGCTCGAGGCCCAGGGAGCGGCGCAGTGCCTCGAGCTCCTCGGCGTCCCGGGCTTCGGCGGCGGACTCGGCCTCGGCCTTGGACACCTCGGCCAACGTGGCGGCCAGGGCCATCGCGTCGGAGACGGCGGTGGCCTGGAGCGGCAGGGAGAGGATGCGCTCGCGGCGTTCGAGGGCCTCCGGGTCCCGCGCGAGGCGGCGGGCCATGCCCACGTGCGACTGGGAGATCCGGGCGGTGGTGAGCGCCGTCTCGCGGTCCAGCCCGTCGCGGCGGTGCAGCAGCTCCGCCACCTGCTCCACGGCGGGGATGCTCAGCGTGATCAGCCGGCAGCGGGAGCGGACGGTGGGGAGCACGTCCGCGGGGGACGGGGCGCACAGCATCCAGATCGTGCGGGCCGGCGGCTCCTCGATGGCCTTGAGCAGCACGTTCGTGGCGCGCTCCGTCATGCGGTCCGCGTCCTCCATGAGGAAGATCCGCCAGCGCCCGGTGGCGGGGGTGGACTGGCCGGCCTCCACGAGGGCGCGGACGTCCTCGATCCGATAGCTCACCGCCTCGGTGGCCAGCACGGTCACGTCCGGGTGGGTGCCGCCGAGGACGGTGCGGCACGCGTGGCACTCGCCGCAGCCGCGCGCCGCCGGGTCCGCGACCTCGCACTGCAGGGCCGCGGCGAACGCACGCGCCGCCGTCGACCGGCCGGAGCCGGGCGGGCCCGTGAACATCCAGGCGTGGGTGGGACGGTCCTCGGCCGCGGCGCGGCGCAGCTGGGCCACCGCGGCCTCCTGGCCCGCGAGGTCCGCGAACACGGCGGGGGCGGGGGCCGTCATCGGTCGGCCGCCTGGGCGGTGACGCGGGCCAGCGCGCGGGCGGTGAGCTCCTGCGGCGGCAGCGCGCCGTCGAGCACGAGGTACCGCTCGGGCGCGGCCGCCGCGCGCGCGAGGAAGGCGGCGCGCAGGGCCTCGTGCCGGTCCGCCGTCTCCCGCTCCATGCGGTCGGGGGTGCCCTCGCCCTCCGCCGCGCGCCGGTCACGCCGGTCCGCGGCGGTGGCCGCGTCCACGTCGATCAGCACCGTCAGATCGGGGACGAGGCCGTCCGTGGCCCACTCGTTCAGGGCGGCGATCCGCGCCTCGCCCAGCCCGCGCGCCGCGCCCTGGTAGGCCACGGACGAGTCCACATACCGGTCCGTGACGACGACGGCGCCCCGGGCCAGCGCGGGGCGCAGCGTGCGGACGGCGTGGGCGGACCGGGCCGCGGCGAACAGCAGCGCCTCGGTGCGGGGGTCCACGGGGGCGTGCCCGGGGTCCAGCAGCAGCTCCCGCAGCGTCTCGCCCAGGTCCGAGCCGCCGGGCTCGCGCGTGAGCACCACCTCGTGGCCCGCGGCGCGCAGGGCCTCGGTCAGGGCGCGGGCCTGGGTGGACTTGCCGGATCCGTCCGGTCCCTCGACGGCGACGAACAGGCCGCGATGCTCGGTCTGGGTGCTCACGCCTCGAGCCTAGACGCCGCCCCGGACGGGGAGGGAACCCGTCCGGGCCGACCGCCTAGACTGACCGGCATGAGCGCCCCCATGCACTTCGCCCTGCTCGTCGACCACTGGCTGTTCCGCGTCCTGGCGATCGCCGCGCTCGGGCTCGAGGTCTGGGCGCTGGTGGACGTCGTCCGGCGCCGCCCCGACGACTTCGCCCGCATCGGGGGCCGGGACAGGAGCTTCTGGCTGATCCTCACCGGCGTCGCCGCCGTCGTCGGGCTCCTCGGCGTGCTCGCCGGCGGCGGGATGGGCATGTTCGGCCTCGTGGCCGCGTGCGTGGCGTGCGTCTACCTCGCCGGCCCCCGCCAGGACATGGGCCCGGCCCTGCGCCGCTGAGGGTCCCGCGCCGTCGGCGCCGCCCTCATGACGACGGCGCCACCGCCGCCCAGCGCACGCTCAGCTCCCCGCGCCGCCACTGGTGCGGGCCGCCCAGCACGGGCCAGCCCGCCGCGCGGAGCGTGCCGACCGTCGCCAGCCACCGCTGCCGCGTCCCGTAGGCCGCGAGCGGGGCGTGCGCGGCCCACGCGGCGTCGGCCTCCGCCAGGAGCCGATGGACGGGCTCGCCGGGTACGTGCCGGTGGATGAGGACCTTCGGCAGGCGCGCCGCCACGTCCGAGGGGCGGGCGAAGGACCCCAGCCGGAGGGCCACGGTCAGGCTCGCGGGCCCGTCCCGACGCAGGTCCACCCAGGCCGCCCGCCGGCCGTCCTCGGAGCAGGTGCCCTCCACGAGGACGCCGTCGTCGGCGAGCCCCGCGCACAGCAGGGACCAGATCGCGGGCACGTCCTCCTCCCGGTACTGGCGCAGCACGTTGAACGCGCGCACCACGGTGGGCGGCCGCGGCACGGGCAGCTCGAAGCCGCCGACCGCCCAGGTGACCCCCGGCAGGTCGCCGGCCCGCTCCCGGGCCCGGGCCACCCGAGCGGGGTCGATCTCGAGGCCCACCAGCTCGAGGGCCGGGTTCTGCACGCGCAGCCGCTGGGCCATCTCGACGGCGGTCACCGGCTCCGCGCCGAAGCCCAGGTCCACGGCCAGCGGGCGGGGAGTGCGCCGCAGCAGGGGGCCGTGCACGTCCGTGAGCCAGCGGTCCACCCGGCGCATCCGCTGCGCCGCCGTCGTGCCGCGGGTGATGTGGCCCTGCGGGCCCCGTGCCGGGACTGGGCCGGGCGTCGTGCGCGCGCGCAGCCGCCGGGCCTTCTCCACCATGGGCTCCAGCGTAGGGGAGCGGCGGGACGGGTCCGCCTAGGATGGTGACATGGCGAACACCACGTACACGCTGGTCCTGCTGCGGCACGGTCAGAGCGAATGGAACGAGAAGAACCTGTTCACCGGCTGGGTGGACGTCCCGCTGACCGAGAAGGGGCGCGCCGAGGCCGCCCGCGGCGGTGAGCTGCTGGAGGCGGAGGGCATCCGCCCGGACGTGGTCCACACGTCCCTGCTCAAGCGCGCCATCACCACGGCCAACCTGGCCCTCGAGGCCGCGGACCGCCAGTGGATCCCGGTCAAGCGCAGCTGGCGCCTGAACGAGCGCCACTACGGCGCCCTGCAGGGCAAGGACAAGGCCCAGGTGAAGGAGGAGTTCGGCGAGGAGCAGTTCATGGTCTGGCGCCGGTCCTTCGACACCCCGCCGCCCGCCCTGGACGACGACTCCGAGTTCTCCCAGATCGGCGACGAGCGCTACGCGGACCTGGGCAAGGACGCCCCCCGCACCGAGGCCCTCAAGCAGGTCATCGACCGCCTGCTGCCCTACTGGGAGGAGCAGATCCTGCCCGACCTCAAGGCCGGCAAGACCGTGCTGATCGCCGCGCACGGCAACTCGCTGCGCGCCCTGGTCAAGCACCTGGACGGCATCTCGGACGAGGACATCGCGGGCCTGAACATCCCGACGGGCATCCCGCTGGTCTACGAGCTGGACCAGAACTTCAAGCCGATCACCGCGAACGGCCGCTACCTCGACCCGGAGGCCGCCGCCGCCGGCGCCGCCGCCGTGGCCGCCCAGGGCTCCGCGCACTGACGCGTCCGACGACGACGGGCCGGGACCCCGCCGGGGGCCCGGCCCGTGGCGTCGGGGACGGTCAGGAGCCGGTGGCGTCCGGGCGGTGGGTCGCCCACTCGCCCGTGACGAGGTAGCGCACCTTGGCGGCCACGGACAGGCCGTGGTCCGTGAACCGCTCGAGGTAGCGCGAGGCCAGCGTGACGTCCGTGGTGGTGGCCGGCGTCGCGCTCCAGTCCGGGGCGGCGATCGCGCGGAAGACGGACAGGTGCAGCGCGTTGACGTCCTCGTTGAGGGCGTCGATCCGGTCCCCGTGCGCCAGGTCCTGGGGCTCGAGCAGCAGGACGACCTCCTCGGCCACCTCCACGGCGGCGTCGCACATCGCGGTGATCACGGTCCGGACCTGTTCCGGGATGACGTGCTCGGGGTAGCGCAGCCGGGTCAGCTGGGCCACGTGGCGGGCGAGGTCGCCCATGCGCTCGAGCGAGGAGCTCATCCGCAGCGTGGCGACGACGGTGCGCAGGTCCGTGGCCACGGGCGCCTGCAGCGCCAGGATGCGCACGGCCTGCTCGTCGAGGGACTCCTGCAGCTGGTCGATCCGCGCGTCCTCCGAGATGACCCGTTCGGCGCCGTGCACGTCGGCCGCCTCGAGGGCGGCCTGCGCGTCCATCATGGCGCGGTGCACGAGGCGGGCGATCTCGCTCAGGTCGCGGCCCAGCCGCTCGAGGTCGGCCCGGTAGAGCTCGCGCATGGTCTCCTCTCCCCGGCGACGCCCGTGCGCCGCCGACCCCGACTCCCCGGGGCAACGGTCCACCCTGGCAGGGCAAGATGAACGGCCCATGAACGCCGATCGTCCGGCGTCTGGCGGTGCCTGGGCAGCCCGTCTCCGGGCCGCCAGAGGCTAGTCTGGTGCCGTGGATCCCGTCATCATCGGCCTGCTGTGCGGAGCGGTCGGACTGTTCACCGGAGTGGCCTCCATGCTGGCCTTCCGGGCGTCCGAGCGCTCGCGGACGGTGGACCTGACGGTCGGCGAACCCACCCTCGCCCCGGGCGCCGCCGAGGTCCTCTCCGTGGTCGGCCGCGCGTACGCGGTGGTGGACGACGTCGACGGCGTGGTGCGCGCGAACCCCGCGGCCTACGCCCTGGGCCTCGTGCGAGGGCACTCGCTCGTCCAGGACCAGCTGCGGGAGCTCACGCGGACCGTGCGGGCCGACGGCGTCATCGTCGAGCGCCGCATGGAGCTGCCCCGAGGACCCCTCGGGCAGTCGAGCCTCGTCGTCGAGCTGCGCGTGGCCCCGCTGGACGAGGAGTACATCCTGATCCTCGCCGACGACCGCACGGACGTGACCCGCACCGAGGCCATGCGCCACGACTTCGTCGTCAACGTCTCGCACGAGCTCAAGACGCCGGTGGGCGCCATCTCCCTGCTCTCCGAGGCCATCGGCGACGCCGCGGAGGACGAGGAGGCGGTGCGTCGCTTCGCCGCACGCCTGGGCGTCGAGTCCCGCCGGCTCTCGGCCCTCGTGCAGGACATCATCGAGTTCTCCCGGCTGCAGGCCAAGGACGTGGTCCAGGACGGGGGGCCCGTGGACCTCAACGCCGTCGTCGCCGACGCCGTGGACCGCCTGCGCCTGACCGCCGAGGACCGCGGCATCGCGCTGCGCGTGGGCGGCCGCGTGGACGCGGTGGTGCACGGGGACCAGGACCAGCTGATGACCGCGGTGCGCAACCTGGTGGACAACGCGGTGCGCTACTCCCCGGAGGGCACCACGGTGGGCATCGGCCTGAGCTCCGTGGACGGGCTCGCCCAGGTCACCGTCACGGACCAGGGCATCGGCATCAGCCCGGAGGAGCAGGAGCGGGTCTTCGAACGCTTCTACCGCGTGGACGCGGCGCGGTCGCGTCAGACGGGCGGCACGGGCCTGGGGCTGAGCATCGTCAAGCACGTCGTCATCAACCACGGAGGGGAGGTCACCCTCTGGTCCCAGCCGGGCCGCGGGTCGACCTTCACCATCCGCCTGCCCGAGTGGGGGGACGGTGTCGCCGTCGACGGCGCGCCGGGTGCCGCCCACGTCACCGAGCGGCGCGGTCACCGGGTGACCGCCTCGGCCGCACCCCCGACCCGGAAGGAGACGAGCGCATGAGCCGCATTCTGATCGTGGAGGACGAGGAGTCGTTCAGCGACCCCCTGTCCTACCTCCTGGAGAAGGAGGGGTTCGAGGTCACCGTCGCCGCCGACGGCAACGAGGCGCTGAGCGTCTTCGAGCGCGACAGCGCGGACCTGATCCTCCTGGACCTGATGCTCCCGGGGATGTCCGGCACCGAGGTGTGTCGTCAGGTGCGCCAGCGCTCCAACGTCCCCGTGATCATGCTGACCGCGAAGGACTCGGAGATCGACAAGGTCGTCGGCCTCGAGCTCGGGGCGGACGACTACGTGACCAAGCCGTACTCCTCGCGTGAGCTGGTGGCCCGCGTCCGCGCCGTGCTGCGCCGTCAGGGGGACCAGGAGGAGCCGATGTCGGCGACCATCAGCGCCGGCCCCGTGCGCATGGACGTCGAGCGGCACGTCGTCTCCGTGGACGGCGAGCAGGTGTCCCTGCCGCTCAAGGAGTTCGAGCTGCTGGAGATGCTGCTGCGCAACGCCGGGCGCGTGCTCACCCGCGGCCAGCTGATCGACCGCGTGTGGGGCTCCGACTACGTGGGGGACACCAAGACCCTCGACGTGCACGTGAAGCGCCTGCGCTCCAAGATCGAGCCCGATCCCTCGAGCCCCCGCTACCTCGTCACGGTGCGCGGCCTGGGCTACAAGTTCGAGGCCTGACCGGCGCGCTGCACCCGGGACGACGACGGCCCCGGCTCCACCTCGCGGTGGGGCCGGGGCCGTGGCGTGCCGGGCGCAGGCCCGGCGGAGGTCAGTGCTCCTCGCCGTAGTGGTGGGTCTCCTCGTGGAGGTGCCCGACGAGATCCTCCTCCGAGGGCTCGACTCCCTCGGGGAGCAGGTCACGGTACTGCTCCTGGGTGGCGCTCAGCAGCGGGACGGCCAGGTCGGCGGTGCCGCCGTTGCCGGAGACGGTCACGGGCAGGTTCTCGCCGACCCACACGCCCTCGCGCTCCAGGACGGTTGTGTTCGCCTCGTCCTCGAGCTTGCGGCTCTCGCCGGCGGGGACCTTCAGGGTCGCGGAGCCGCCGCCCTCGGCCTGGAAGGTGTAGGTCTGATCCTGGCCGGAGGTGTTCTCCACGGTGCCGATCAGGCGGGCGGGGCCCGACTCGCCGTCGCCGACGAGGGCGAGGTTGCGGTAGCTCAGGAAGTCCTGCTCCTGGCCGTTGATGCCGTCCGAGGGGGAGTACTGGATGGCGGTGGCGATCGGGCTCACGGCGGAGCAGCCGGTGGCGCCCAGCAGGGCGACCGCGGCCAGCGCACCTGCGGCGAGGTGGCGCCGGGCGGGCCGGGATGCGTTCTTCACAGAGGTCTCCTCAGGTGCGATGACGTGCTCAGGAGCCCCGAGGCAGGGGTCCTGCCAGGTCAGGCTACCGCATCCCGGGACGCCGGCCGGCCCGTGGCGCCGGGTCGTCCACTATCACATCCGGAGGCCGAAGATGTGACGGCGCGCGCGGCATGACGAGGCCGCATGATAGAATGAGACGACTGAAAGGGGCACAACAACATGGTTTTTGAGGTCGGAGAGACCGTCGTCTACCCCCATCACGGTGCTGCGCGGATCGAGGAGATCAAGATGCGCACCATCAAGGGGGAGGAGAAGATGTACCTCAAGCTCAAGGTGGCGCAGGGAGACCTGACCATCGAGGTCCCTGCGGAGAACGTCGACCTCGTCGGCGTGCGTGACGTCGTGGATGCGGAGGGGCTCGAGCACGTCATGGAGGTCCTGCGCGCCGAGCACGTGGAGGAGCCGACCAACTGGTCCCGCCGTTACAAGGCGAACCTGGAGAAGCTCGCCAGTGGCGACGTCAACAAGGTGGCCGAGGTCGTCCGCGACCTGTGGCGCCGCGACCAGGACCGCGGCCTGTCCGCCGGTGAGAAGCGCATGCTCGCGAAGGCTCGCCAGGTGCTCGTGTCCGAGCTGGCGCTGGCCAAGAAGGTCACCGAGGAGGAGGCCGAGGGTCGCCTGGACAAGGTGCTCGAGGGCTGACGGGCAGCACACGGCAGGGGAGGGGTCCGCGTCCACGACGCGGGCCCCTCCCCTGTCTCGTCCCCGGCCCGTCCGGCGCCGCCGGAGGGGGTCCCGGGCCACGGGCACCGGCGCGCTCCCTAGGATGAGGCCATGCCCACCGCCCTCGTGATCGCTGCCGCCGGCGCCGGCACCCGCCTCGGCGCCGGGCTGCCCAAGGCCCTCGCCCCCCTCGCGGACGGCCGCACCCTCCTGCGCCACTGCCTGGAGTCCGTCGCCGCCGCGCGCGCCGCCGGGCTCGCCCTGGACGCCGTCGTGGTGCTCACCCCGCCGGTGGAGGCCGATGCCGGCCGCGTGGCCGCCGAGGTCGACGCCGGCCCGCGCCTGGACGTGCCCGTGCACTGCGTGCCCGGCGGCGCCGAGCGCGCGGACTCGGTCCGCGCCGGACTCGCCGCGGCCTCCGGCGCTCTGGCCGACCTCGCCCCGGCGGGGGCGCCCCGCTGTGTCCTCGTCCACGACGCGGCCCGCGCGCTGACCCCGCCGAGCGTGTTCGGGGCCGTGACGGCGGCGCTCGGGACCGGCGCGGTCGCCGCGGTCCCGGGCCTGCCGCTGACGGACACCGTCAAGCAGGTCACCCCCGGACGGGGCGGCGTCGACGTCGTCGCGGCCACGCCGGCCCGCGCCGGACTGCGCGCGATCCAGACGCCGCAGGGCTTCGACCTGGACACCCTGCTGGCGGCCCACGAGGCCGTGCGCACGGACCCCACGCTCGACGCCGCGGCGCTCACCGACGATGCGATGGTCATGGAGGCCGCGGGGCACGAGGTCGTGGTGGTGCCCGGCGACCCGGCCGCGTTCAAGGTCACCGCCCCCGCCGACCTCGACCTCGCCCGCCTCGAGCTCGCCCGCCGCGCCCCCCAGGGGGCCTCCATGCGCCAGCCCACCCGCCCCGCCGTCGCGGCCGCCCCCCTGCCGCGCGTGGGGATCGGCACCGACGTGCACGCGTGGGCACCCGAGGATGCCCCCCGGCCCCTGTGGCTCGGCGGCATCCACTGGCCCGGCGAGCGGGGGGTGGCCGCGACCTCGGACGGGGACGTGGCCGCCCACGCGGCGTGCAACGCCCTGCTCTCCGCCGCCGGCCTCGGCGATCTCGGGGCCGTGTTCGGCGTCGACCGGCCCGAGATGGCGGACGCCTCCGGCGCGGACATGCTCCGCGAGGTGCTGCGCCTGCTGACGGAGGCGGGCGTCGCCGTCGGGAACGTGGCGGTCCAGGTGGTCGCACCCCGGCCCAAGGTGGGCACGCGCCGCGCGGAGATGGAGGCCGCCCTGTCCGCCGCCCTCGGCGGGGCCCCCGTGTCCGTCTCCGCCGCCACGACGGACCGGCTGGGCTTCATCGGGCGCAGGGAGGGGCTGGTGGGGATCGCGACCGCGCTCGTCGTCCCCGCGGCCTGAGCCCGCGTCGGCGCACCGACTAGGCTGGCAGAGCCCCGTCAGGACCCCGCCCCTCCGGAAGGACCGCGCCCCCATGGCCCAGCGCTTCTACGACACCCGCACCGCGCAGATCCGGGACTTCGAGCCCCTCGTGCCCGGCGAGGCGTCGGTGTACTACTGCGGGGCCACGGTGCAGGGCATGCCGCACGTGGGCCACGTGCGCAGCGCGATCGTGTTCGACATCCTCATCCGCTGGCTCGAGGCCACCGGGCTGCGCGTCACCTCGGTGCGGAACGTGACGGACATCGACGACAAGATCCTCGACCGCTCGGCCGCCTCCCACGAGGCCGGCTTCGAGGCCTCGGACCTCTACCCGGCCCGCGAGCCGTGGTGGGCCCTGGCCTACCGGTTCGAGAAGGCGTTCGACGCCGCCTACCTCGCCCTCGGCGTCCGCCGTCCCACCTATGAGCCGCGCGCCACCGGCCACGTGCCCGAGATGTTCGCGCTCATCGAGCGCCTGATGGAGCGCGGCCACGCCTACCCCGCGCAGGACGGCTCGGGCGACGTCTACTTCGACGTCCGGTCCTGGGAGCGCTACGGCGAGCTCACCCGCCAGCGCGTCGAGGACATGCAGGACGCCCCCGACGCCGACCCGCGCGGCAAGCGCGACCCCCGCGACTTCGCCCTGTGGAAGGGCGCCAAGCCCGGCGAGCCCGCCACCGCCGTGTGGGAGTCGCCCTGGGGCGCCGGCCGCCCCGGATGGCACCTGGAGTGCTCGGCCATGTCCACGAAGTACCTCGGCGCCGAGTTCGACATCCACGGCGGCGGCCTGGACCTGCGGTTCCCGCACCACGAGAACGAGCTGGCCCAGTCGGCGGCCGCCGGTGACGGCTTCGCCCGCTTCTGGCTGCACAACGGGCTCGTCACCTACGGCGGCGAGAAGATGTCCAAGTCCGTGGGCAACACGATCTCCCCCGAGGAGATGCTCGGCATGGCCCGCCCGACGGCGGTGCGCTACTTCCTGGGGCAGGCCCACTACCGCTCCCAGCTCGACTACCGGCCCGGCGCCCTCGACGAGGCCGAGGCCGCCGTCGAGCGCATCGAGGGCTTCACGGCCCGCGCCCGGGCCGCGGGTGCCGTCCCGCCCGCCCCCGACGGGGCGCTCGCGGACCGCGTGCCCGCCGCCTTCCGCGCCGCCATGGAGGACGACCTCAACGTGCCCCAGGCGCTCGCGGCCCTGCACGAGGCCGTGCGCGCCGGCAACTCGGCGCTGGCCGGGCAGGACCTCGACGCCGCGGCCGCCCGCCTGGCCGAGGTGGAGGCCATGACCGCGGTGCTGGGCCTGGACGACGTGCCCGAGGGCGACGACGCCGCGGCCGGCCCGGTGTCGGACGCCCTCGACTCGCTCGTCCGGTCGCAGATCGAGGCGCGGGCGCAGGCCCGCGCGGACAAGGACTGGGCCACCGCGGACCGCATCCGCGACGCGTTGGCCGCGGCCGGCGTCGTGGTGGAGGACGGCGCCGACGGCGCCACATGGCGCCTGGCGGACTGACACCTAGACTGGAGGGCGATCCGGCGGCGCCCCGCGTGCCGCCGCCCCCGTCCCCGGCCCGCAGGAGTCCCGCCATGTCCACCGCACCCCGCTCCGGCGGATCCCGCAAGCCCAAGGGCAAGAAGGGCCCCATGAAGGGCACCGGCGGCCACGGTCGCAAGGCGCTCGAGGGCCGCGGACCCACCCCCAAGGCCGAGGACCGGGTCTACCACAAGGCGCACCGCGCCAAGCAGCTGGCCGAGCGCTCGGCCGCCAAGCGCGGTCCCGTGAAGGACCAGGTCCGCGGCCGCGTGAAGCTCACGGATGAGACGGTCTCCGGTCGCAATCCCGTGCTCGAGGCGCTGCGCGCGGGCATCCCGGCCAAGGCGCTGCACGTGGCCGTGCGCATCGAGATGGACGACCGCGTCAAGGAGGCCCTGCGCCTCTGCCTCGAGCAGGGCGTGCCGGTCCTGGAGAACACCAAGCCGGAGCTGGACCGCCTCTCCGGCGAGGCCGTGCACCAGGGCATCGTGCTGCAGATCCCGCCCTATGAGTACGCGGACGCCACGGCCCTGGCCCTCGACGCGCTCGCGAAGCACGAGAAGGGGCACCTGCGGACCCCGCCGCTGCTGATCGCGCTCGACGGCATCACCGACCCCCGCAACCTCGGCGCCATCATCCGGGCCGGCTCCGCGTTCGACGCGGACGGCGTGATCGTGCCCGAGCGCCGCTCCGTCGGCGTGACCGCCACCGCCTGGCGCACCTCGGCCGGCGCGGCCGCGCGGGTGCCCGTGGCCCAGGCCGGCAACCTGAACACCACCCTCGTCGACCTGCACAAGGCCGGCTACTTCGTGCTGGGCCTCGACGGCGGCGGGGACGTCTCGCTGCCCGGGCTCGCCCTGGCCACGGAGCCGCTCGTGCTCGTGGTGGGGGCCGAGGGCAAGGGTCTGTCCCGCATGGTGCGGGAGCACTGCCAGCAGATCGTGTCCATCCCGATCGACTCGACGATGGAGTCCCTCAACGCCTCGATGGCGGTGGGCATCTCCCTGTACGAGATCTCGGTGCAGCGCGCCGGCGGGCGCTGACCTCCACGGCGCCCCCGCCCGGGATGACGGCCAGGCGGGGACGCGGGTGTCGCACACGGCGCCGACGCGGGCAGAGTGTCTACAGTGACGTCGATCACATGGCAGGATGTCGCGTGGATACGCGCACGTCTTGCCTGTGATGCGTGTCACCGCGCACAGTGTCTGCACTGTGTCCGACGGGCCCCCGTCGGCGAGCGCATCCCGCACCGCACCATCAGAACGAGGTCCGTCTCATGAAGCACCGCTCCCTCTCCCTCACCGCCGCCCTCGCCGTCGCCGCCCTCGGGCTCACGGCGTGCGGTGACTCCGGCTCCGGCGGCTCCGGCTCGTCCTCCGCCGCCGGCGGCGACGGCTCCTACACCGTGGGCATCAACCAGCTCGTCTCCCACCCGGCGCTCGACGGCGCGGCCGAGGGCTTCAAGGAGGCGTTCAAGGACGCCGGCCTGGACGTGACGTTCGAGGAGCAGAACGCCCAGGGCGAGCAGGCCACCGTCACCTCGATCGCCTCCACCTTCGCCAACGACGGGGACGTGGACCTCGTGGCCGCGATCGCGACCCCCGCCGCACAGGGCACCGTCTCGGCCGTGAAGGACAAGCCGGTCGTGTTCATGGCGGTCACCGACCCGAAGGGCGCTGAGCTCGTGGCCTCGGACGAGGCCCCGGGCGGCAACGTCACCGGCGTCTCGGACCGCAACCCGGTCAAGGAGCAGCTGCAGCTGCTCAAGGACGTGAAGCCGGACGCCACGACCGTCGGCATCGTCTACAACTCCGGCGAGGCCAACTCCAAGGTCCAGGTGGACCAGGCCAAGGAGGCCGGCAAGGAGCTGGGCCTCGAGGTCAAGGAGGCCACCATCACCAACTCGTCCGAGGTCCAGCAGGGCGTGCAGTCCCTGTCCGGCGTGGACGGCATCTACGTGCCCACGGACAACGCCGTCGTCTCGGCGTTGGAGACCGTGGTCGGCTACGGCAAGGAGCAGCGCATCCCCGTCATCTCGGCGGACATCGACTCCGTCGAGCGCGGCGCCCTGGGCACGTACGGCATCGACTACACGGCGCACGGCAAGCAGGCCGGCGAGATGGCTGTGAAGATCCTCAAGGACGGCGCGAAGCCGGCCGAGCTGCCCGTGGGCTACGCCGACCCGGCCAACCTGCAGCTCGTGCTGAACCCGCAGGCCGCCGAGGCCTACGGCGTCGAGATCCCCGCCAAGCTCAAGGACAGGGCCGACCAGCTCGTCGAGGGCTGATCCCGCGCCTGCCCGCCTCCGCGGCGGCCCGGACCACGGGGTCCGAGCCGCCGCGGAGCACGTCGGCGGCCGGCCCACCCCGTCCCGCCGTCGTCCGTCCCCCTCGCCCCGCCCGAAAGGCACCCACCCCATGCTGACCGCAGTGGAACTGGGTCTGATCTACGCCGTCGTCGCGCTCGGCGTGTACCTGACCTTCCGCATCCTCGACTTCCCCGACCTCACGGTGGACGGCTCGTTCACCACCGGCGCCGCCACGGCCGCCGTGCTCATCACGGGCGGCACGCCGGTGCCCCTGGCCATGCTCGCCGCCTTCGTGGCGGGCGCGCTCGCGGGCCTCGTCACCGGCCTGCTGCACACCAAGGGCCGGATCGACGGCCTGCTCGCCGGCATCCTCACGATGATCGCGCTCTACTCGATCAACCTGCGGATCATGGGCAAGGCCAACATCCCCTTGCTCGGCCAGGACACCCTGTTCACGTGGCTCGACGACCTGGGCCTGGCCCGGAACTGGGGCTCGATCCTCGTGCTCTTCCTCGGCGTGTTCGTGGTGAAGCTGATCCTCGACTGGTTCCTGCACACGGACCTGGGCCTCGCCCTGCAGGCGACCGGTGACAACGAGGAGATGATCCGCTCGTACGGCGTCTCCACGGACCGGATGAAGATCCTCGGCCTCATGATCTCCAACGGCCTCGTGGCCCTCGGCGGCTCCCTGCTGGCCATGTACCAGGGCTTCGCGGACATCTCCATGGGCATCGGCCTCATCCTCGTGGGCCTGGCGTCCGTGATCGTGGGCCAGGCCGTGTTCGGCCAGCGCACGGTCTTCTGGGCGACGCTCGCCGTGATCGTCGGCGCCGTGCTCTACCGCCTGATCATCCAGTTCGCCCTCAACGCGGGCCTGAGCCCGAACGACATGAAGCTGATCTCCGCGGCCCTCGTCGTCGTGGCCCTGCTGCTGCCGCGCTTCGGCTTCGCCAGGCGCCTGAGCCTGCGCACGCGGGGCACGGCCGCGACCCCGGCGCCGGCCGCCGCCGCTCCGGCCACCGCCGGCATGCCCCTGACTGGCGAGCCGGGCGGCGCCACCCCCGCCGCATCCGTCTCCGAGGAGGCCCCCCGTGCTTGAGATCTCACAGGTCTCCAAGACCTTCTTCCCGAACACCGTCAACGAGCGGCGCGCCCTGCAGGGCATCGACCTGCACCTGGCCGAGGGCGACTTCGTCACCGTGATCGGCTCCAACGGCGCCGGCAAGTCCACGATCCTGAACACGATCGCCGGCAAGCTGCTCCCGGACACCGGCACCGTGGCCGTGGGCGGCAAGGACGTCACCCGCATGCCGGACCACCGCCGCGCGGCCTCGATCGGCCGGGTGTTCCAGGACCCGACGGCGGGCACGGCCCCGAATCTCACGATCGAGGAGAACATGGCCCTGGCCTGGCGACGCGGGCACGCCCGCGGGCTCTCGCGGGGCGTCTCCCGCGCCCGGCGCGCGATGTTCCGCGACGAGCTCACGAAGCTCGAACTCGGCCTGGAGAACCGCCTCACCGCCAAGGTCGGGCTGCTCTCCGGTGGCCAGCGTCAGGCGCTCAGCCTGCTCATGGCCACGTTCTCCGGACCGAAGATCCTGCTGCTGGACGAGCACACCGCCGCCCTGGACCCGTCCCGGGCGGAGCTGGTGACCCGCCTGACCCGGCAGGTGGTGGCCGAGCACCGGCTCACCACGCTGATGGTCACGCACAACATGTCCCAGGCCCTCGAGGTCGGCAACCGGCTGATCATGATGCACGACGGCCGGATCATCCTCGAGCTGGACGAGCAGGAGAAGGCCGGGCGCACCCCGGCGGACCTGCTGGCCGAGTTCGGCAAGATCAAGGGCGCCGTCGTGGACGACAAGACCATGCTGTCCTGAGCGTCCCGTCCGGCGCCCCGTCCCCGGCCCGCCCCTCCGCCCCCCACGGCGGGCGGGCGGGCCGGCCGTTCTCACCGGCGCGGCCGCGGGGTAGCGTCGTGGCGTGAGCACCGTGAAGCCCGACACCCAGAGCGCCACCGCAGCCGATGTCCGCCTCCAGACCGTCACGGGGCGTATCCCGGTGACGGACGTGCAGCCCGTGGTGCTGGACGGCCGGTTCCCGGCGAAGGCCGTGGTCGGCGAGGACATCCCCGTCCGCGCGACCGTGTTCCGCGAGGGCCACGACTCCGTGCGCGCCACCGTCCGCCTGCTCGACCCGGCCGGCGCCGAGGTGCAGCGCGTGCAGATGCGTCCGGGCCGGCCCGGCCTGGACGAGGTCGTGGCCACGCTGCGGCCCGCCGAGCCGGGCCTGCACCAGTTCGTGGTCGAGGGCTGGGACGATCCGGTGGGCACGTGGAAGCACGCGGCCACCGTCAAGATCGCCGCCGGCGTCGACGTGGAGCTGATGCTCGCCGAGGGCGCCGCCCTGTTCCGCCGGGCCGCCGAGGACGCGGAGCGCTCGGCCGAGGACCGCGCCGTGTTCGAGGAGGTCGTTCGCGGCCTCGAGGACGAGTCGCTCATCCCGGCCCAGCGCCTGGCCTCCGCCGAGTCGGCGGAGGTGTCCGCCGTCCTCCACGCCCGCCCCGTGCGGGAGCACCTCACGAGCTCCGAGCTCTACCCGCTGGACGTGCAGCGTGAGCTCGCCGGCCGCGGCGCCTGGTACGAGTTCTTCCCCCGCTCCGAGGGCGCCCGCTTCGACGAGGCCTCCGGCACGTGGTCCTCCGGCACCTTCGCGACGGCGGCCGACCGGCTCCCGGCGGTCGCCCGGATGGGCTTCCAGGTGGCCTACCTGCCGCCGATCCACCCGATCGGCACCACGCACCGCAAGGGTCCGAACAACACGCTGACGGCCGGGCCGCAGGACCCGGGCTCGCCGTGGGCGATCGGCGGGCCCGAGGGCGGGCACGACGCCGTGCACCCGGACCTGGGCACCGTCGAGGACTTCGAGGCGTTCGTGGCCGCGGCCGCGGACGAGGGCCTCGAAGTGGCCCTGGACCTGGCCCTGCAGTGCTCCCCGGACCACCCGTGGGTCGCCGCGCACCCGGAGTGGTTCACCACCCGCGTGGACGGCACCATCGCGTACGCGGAGAACCCGCCGAAGAAGTACCAGGACATCTACCCGCTGAACTTCGACAACGACCCGGGCGGCCTCGCCCAGGCGGTGCTGGACGTGGTGCGGGGCTGGGTGGCCCGCGGCGTGCACATCTTCCGCGTGGACAACCCCCACACCAAGCCCCTGTGGTTCTGGGAGTGGCTGATCGCGAAGGTCCGCGCCGAGGAGCCGCGCGTCGTGTTCCTCGCCGAGGCCTTCACCCGTCCCGCGATGATGCACGCCCTGGGCAAGGTCGGGTTCCAGCAGTCCTACGGGTACTTCACCTGGCGGAACACGGCCGAGGAGCTTGCGGAGTACCTCCAGGAGATCTCGCACGAGACGCCGGCGTTCTATCGCCCCAACCTCTTCGTCAACACGCCGGACATCCTCACGGAGTACCTGCAGCACGGCGGCCCGGGCGCGTTCCGGATCCGCGCCGTCGTCGCCGCCACGGCCAGCCCGCTGTGGGGCGTCTACGCCGGGTTCGAGCTGTTCGAGCACGTGGCCCGGCCGGGCGCGGAGGAGTACATCGACAACGAGAAGTACGAGTACCGCCCCCGGGACTGGGAGGGCGCGGAGGCCGCGGGTGCCTCGCTCGCCCCGTACCTCACCCGGCTCAATGAGATCCGCGCGGCGCACCCGGCGCTGGGCGACCTGCAGAACCTGACCCTGCACGCCTCGACGCACCCTGACCTGCTCGTGTTCTCGAAGACGCGCTCGGCCCGGCCCGAGGGTGCGCACCGGGACGCCGAGGCGGTCACCGACGCCGGTCCCGCGGAGGACACCCTGATCGTCGTCGTCACCACGAACCCGCACGACGTCGTCGAGGCGACCCTGGACCTGGACCTCGAGGCGCTGCGTCTGCGCCCCGAGGACCGCGACGCGTCCGGGGCCGTCGAGGTGGAGGACCTGCTCACCGGCCAGCGCTGGCGGTGGGGCCGCACCCCGTACGTCCGCCTGGACCCCCACGTCGAGCCCGCCCATGTCCTGCGGGTCGTCCGGAACGGCTGAGCCGCTCCCGACGCCCGCCGTCCCCAGAACAGGAATCGCCATGACCCCGTCCGCCGCCCCCCGTCCCGCCGTCGCCCCGCTCGCCGTGGACCCGGAGGTGCTGGCCGCCGTCGCGCAGGGCCGGCACCACGATCCGCACACCGTGCTGGGCGCCCACCCGCATCCCGACGGCGCGGCGGTCACCTACCGCGTGCTGCGCCCGCTGGCGCGCACGGTCACGGTGGTCCGCGCCGGCGACGGGCAGCGGGTGGAGCTGACGCACGAGCACGACGGCGTGTTCGCGGGCGTGGCCCCGACGCCCCGCGTGGCCGGGGCTGCCGCGGGCGACTACCGCGTCGAGGTGGCGTACGAGACCGAGGACGGCACGACCGGCCCCGTCCAGGAGCAGGACGACGCGTACCGGCACCTGCCCACGCTCGGCGAGCTGGACCTGCACCTGATCGGGGAGGGCCGGCACGAACGGCTGTGGGAGGTGCTGGGCGCCCGCGTGGTCCGCACCTCCGCGGGCGAGGCCGTCGGCACGGCCTTCGCGGTCTGGGCGCCGAACGCGCGGGCCGTGCGCGTGGTGGGCGACCACAACGGCTGGGACGGCCGGACCCATGCCATGCGGTCCCTCGGCTCCTCCGGCGTGTGGGAGCTGCTGGTGCCTGGCGTCGGTCACGGCGACCGCTACAAGTTCGAGATCCTCGGCCGGGACGGGCTCTGGCGGCAGAAGGCGGACCCGATGGCCCGCTGGACGGAGGTCCCGCCGGCCACGGCCTCGCGTGTGCTCGAGTCCGACTACGCCTTCGGGGACCGCACCTGGATGGAGCGCCGCCGTCTCACGGACCCGCACGAGCGCCCGCTGAGCATCTACGAGGTGCACCTGGGCTCGTGGCGGCCCGGGCTGGACTACCGCGAGCTGGCCGAGCAGCTCGTGGAGTACGTGCAGTGGCTCGGGTTCACGCACGTGGAGTTCCTGCCGGTCGCGGAGCATCCGTTCGGCGGGTCCTGGGGCTACCAGGTGACCGGCTACTACGCCCCCACCTCCCGGTTCGGCTCCCCGGACGAGTTCAAGCACCTGGTGGACGCGCTCCACCGGGCGGGGATCGGCGTCATCGTGGACTGGGTGCCGGCGCACTTCCCGAAGGACGAGTGGGCGCTCGCGCGCTTCGACGGGACCGCCCTGTACGAGCACCCGGACCCGCGGCGGGGCGAACATCCCGACTGGGGCACCCTCGTGTTCGACTTCGGCCGCACCGAGGTCCGCAACTTCCTCGTGGCCAACGCGCTCTACTGGCTCGGCGAGTTCCACATCGACGGGCTGCGCGTGGACGCCGTCGCCTCGATGCTCTACCTGGACTACTCGCGCGAGGACGGGCAGTGGGAGCCCAACGTGCACGGCGGCAACCACAACCTCGAGGCCATCGACTTCCTGCGCGAGGTCAACGCGACCGTGTACCGCCTGCACCCCGGCGTCCACATGATCGCGGAGGAGTCCACGGCCTTCTCCGGGGTGAGCGCTCCCGTGGACGCGGGCGGTCTCGGCTTCGGCAAGAAGTGGAACATGGGCTGGATGCACGACACCCTGGCCTACCTGTCCCAGGACCCGGTCAACCGCCGGTGGCACCACGAGCAGTGGACGTTCTCCATGGTGTACGCCTACTCGGAGAACTACGTGCTGCCGCTGTCCCACGATGAGGTCGTCCACGGCAAGGGCTCCCTGCTGGGCCGCATCCCGGGCGACCGACGGCAGCAGCTGGCGACCCTGCGCGCCTACTACGGGTACATGTGGGCGCACCCCGGCAAGCAGCTGCTGTTCATGGGCGGGGAGTACGCGCAGCCGAGCGAGTGGTCCGAGGGCGAGGGCCTGGACTGGCCCGTCTCGTGGGATGAGGCGCACCGCGGGGTCCAGCTGACGATCCGGGAGCTCAACGCGCTCTACCGCAGCAAGCCGGCGCTGTGGTCGCTGGACCACAGCCCGGAGGGATTCTCGTGGGTGGACGGCGGCGACGCCGACGGCAACACGCTCGTGTTCCTCCGCATGCCCGCGGCGCAGGTGGTGCCGGAGACACGGATCGACGACGACGGCGCCGCGGTCCCGGCCGCTGAACCGGGCGGCGCCCCGCTGCTGTGCATCACCAACCTCTCGGGGTCGCCGCGTCAGGGGCTGCGCGTGGGGGTGCCGTCCGCGGGGGAGTGGACGGTGGTGCTGGACACCGATGCGACCGACTTCCACGGTGACGGCTGGCGGGAGCAGACCGGCCAGTCCGAGGTGATCGCGGCACACGAGGGCCAGTGGCAGGGCCAGCCGGCCCGCGTCACGGTGAACGTGCCGGCGCTGACCACCCTGTGGCTCCAGCCGACCCTGGACACGACGGCCACGCCCTGAGGAGTGGTGCACGTCACGGCCGGGGGTGACGGCGCTGGAGCGTCGAACGGGGCGGGCCAGGCCGAAGGAATCCGCGAGAACAGGCGGAAACCGGCCGCCCACCCTTGACCGCACGCCGGGTGCCGCCCCTGATTTTGTGTTCGGTGGGATTCGTGTGTAGAGTTCCATCTCGTGCTCAAGACGCCGACCGGGTGACCGGGAGGCGGGGTGAAGAACACAGAATCCGCGGATTCATGCCGAGAATGGCAGGTCCAGGGCGGGTGGTGCTCACCGGGTGCGCGGCCGGCAGTGATGCGGGTCGGGATTCCTGAAGAAGATGATCTGGTTTGACAGCCGGGAATCATGTGGTAAGCTTTTCAAGGCCTTCCACGTGGATGGTCCGGTGAGTGTCTGACACCGCGTTGAGCGGAGTTGACATGGTCGGATCACGTGGTAAGGTTTTCTAGCCCGGCCATGTGAACGGACGGTGAATGCTTCGGACACGGAGTTGACACGGTCGAAACGGATGGTCTAGGATGGAGAAGTTGCTCCAGAGCGAAACGGCCCGCGGAGCGGGTCGCTGAAGCTGGAAGCGCCTGTTGTTTGAGAACTCAATAGTGTGCCAAGTTTGTTGATGCCAATTGTTTTAACACATATTGGTTGATCATCGCCTGCCACCCCCGTGGTGTGGTGATGGTCTGCCAGGTATTGAATGGATGTCGTGGTGGTTATTTCCGGCTGCCACGGTGTTGTTCTGTAATTTTTTTACGGAGAGTTTGATCCTGGCTCAGGATGAACGCTGGCGGCGTGCTTAACACATGCAAGTCGAACGATGAAGCCCAGCTTGCTGGGTGGATTAGTGGCGAACGGGTGAGTAACACGTGAGTAACCTGCCCTTAACTCTGGGATAAGCCTGGGAAACTGGGTCTAATACCGGATAGGAGCGTCCACCGCATGGTGGGTGTTGGAAAGATTTATCGGTTTTGGATGGACTCGCGGCCTATCAGCTTGTTGGTGAGGTAATGGCTCACCAAGGCGACGACGGGTAGCCGGCCTGAGAGGGTGACCGGCCACACTGGGACTGAGACACGGCCCAGACTCCTACGGGAGGCAGCAGTGGGGAATATTGCACAATGGGCGCAAGCCTGATGCAGCGACGCCGCGTGAGGGATGACGGCCTTCGGGTTGTAAACCTCTTTCAGTAGGGAAGAAGCGAAAGTGACGGTACCTGCAGAAGAAGCACCGGCTAACTACGTGCCAGCAGCCGCGGTAATACGTAGGGTGCGAGCGTTATCCGGAATTATTGGGCGTAAAGAGCTCGTAGGCGGTTTGTCGCGTCTGTCGTGAAAGTCCGGGGCTTAACCCCGGATCTGCGGTGGGTACGGGCAGACTAGAGTGCAGTAGGGGAGACTGGAATTCCTGGTGTAGCGGTGGAATGCGCAGATATCAGGAGGAACACCGATGGCGAAGGCAGGTCTCTGGGCTGTAACTGACGCTGAGGAGCGAAAGCATGGGGAGCGAACAGGATTAGATACCCTGGTAGTCCATGCCGTAAACGTTGGGCACTAGGTGTGGGGACCATTCCACGGTTTCCGCGCCGCAGCTAACGCATTAAGTGCCCCGCCTGGGGAGTACGGCCGCAAGGCTAAAACTCAAAGGAATTGACGGGGGCCCGCACAAGCGGCGGAGCATGCGGATTAATTCGATGCAACGCGAAGAACCTTACCAAGGCTTGACATGTTCTCGATCGCCGTAGAGATACGGTTTCCCCTTTGGGGCGGGTTCACAGGTGGTGCATGGTTGTCGTCAGCTCGTGTCGTGAGATGTTGGGTTAAGTCCCGCAACGAGCGCAACCCTCGTTCCATGTTGCCAGCACGTCGTGGTGGGGACTCATGGGAGACTGCCGGGGTCAACTCGGAGGAAGGTGAGGACGACGTCAAATCATCATGCCCCTTATGTCTTGGGCTTCACGCATGCTACAATGGCCGGTACAATGGGTTGCGATACTGTGAGGTGGAGCTAATCCCAAAAAGCCGGTCTCAGTTCGGATTGGGGTCTGCAACTCGACCCCATGAAGTCGGAGTCGCTAGTAATCGCAGATCAGCAACGCTGCGGTGAATACGTTCCCGGGCCTTGTACACACCGCCCGTCAAGTCACGAAAGTTGGTAACACCCGAAGCCGGTGGCCTAACCCTTGTGGGGGGAGCCGTCGAAGGTGGGACCAGCGATTGGGACTAAGTCGTAACAAGGTAGCCGTACCGGAAGGTGCGGCTGGATCACCTCCTTTCTAAGGAGCATCAGTGCCCGTTGCATCACCGCGTGTGTGATGGCGGGTTGCTCATGGGTGGAACATCAATGAATGGTGCCAGTGGTGGTGCCGGCAGTGCTCGAGTACGTCATGCCTGTGAGGGTGTGGTTGGAATGGGTGGTGTTGGTGGCTGCGAGCTGGTGTTGGCACACTGTTGGGTCCTGGAACAGCAGGCACCCTGATCTGTGAGGGTTGGGTTGTTGTTTCTGGTCTCCGTATCTTGTGAAGCTGGCCTTGTGGGTTGGTGGATGGGGTGTGGGTTGTTGTTTGAGAACTGCATAGTGGACGCGAGCATCTTATTTTTTGTTGCTGCATCGTTGATCGCACTGTTCCCCCTGGGGTGGTGTGTGAGGTGTGGTGATGCCGAGAATGACATCTTAGTTAGATATTGCTCATTTGAGGACTTTCATTGTGTGTGAAAGTTTCCAAGGGCGCATGGTGGATGCCTTGGCAACAGGAGCCGAAGAAGGACGTGGGAATCTGCGATAAGCCTGGTGGAGTCGATAACCGGACGTTGAGACCAGGATTTCCGAATGGGGAAACCCCGCACGACGTGTCGTGTGACCCCCGGTTGAACACATAGACCGGGTGGAGGGAACGTGGGGAAGTGAAACATCTCAGTACCCACAGGAAGAGAAAACAAAAGTGATTCCGTTAGTAGTGGCGAGCGAACGCGGATGGGGCTAAACCGTATGTGTGTGATACCCGGCAGGGGTTGCATGTGCGGTGTTGTGGGCCCCTCCTTGTCATGTCTGCCGGCATGGCGCAGTGAGGTGCGGGCATATAGACGAACCAGTGTGGATGCTGGACCGTAGAGGGTGAGAGTCCCGTAGTCGAAATGTGTTCCGCCGCTGTTGGGGGGTTGCCCGAGTAGCACGGGGCCCGAGGAATCCCGTGTGAATCTGCCAGGACCACCTGGTAAGCCTGAATACTACCTGTTGACCGATAGCGGATCAGTACCGTGAGGGAATGGTGAAAAGTACCCCGGGAGGGGAGTGAAATAGTACCTGAAACCATGTGCCTACAAACCGTTGGAGCCTCCTTGTGGGGTGACAGCGTGCCTTTTGAAGAATGAGCCTGCGAGTTAGTGATACGTGGCGAGGTTAACCCGTGTGGGGAAGCCGTAGCGAAAGCGAGTCTGAATAGGGCGATTGAGTCGCGTGTCCTAGACCCGAAGCGGAGTGATCTACCCATGGCCAGGTTGAAGCGCGTGTAAGAGCGCGTGGAGGACCGAACCCACTTCAGTTGAAAATGGAGGGGATGAGCTGTGGGTAGGGGTGAAAGGCCAATCAAACTCCGTGATAGCTGGTTCTCCCCGAAATGCATTTAGGTGCAGCGTCACGTGTTTCTTCCCGGAGGTAGAGCTACTGGATGGACGATGGGCCCTACAAGGTTACTGACTTCAGCCAAACTCCGAATGCCGGGAAGTGAGAGCGTGGCAGTGAGACTGTGGGGGATAAGCTTCATAGTCGAGAGGGAAACAGCCCAGACCACCGGTTAAGGCCCCTAAGCGTGTGCTAAGTGGGAAAGGATGTGGAGTTGCTGAGACAACCAGGAGGTTGGCTTAGAAGCAGCCACCCTTGAAAGAGTGCGTAATAGCTCACTGGTCAAGTGATTCCGCGCCGACAATGTAGCGGGGCTCAAGTACACCGCCGAAACCGTGGCATTCAGTTTTGCTGGATGGGTAGGGGAGCGTCGTTCACGAGGTGAAGCCAGCGGGTAACTTCTGGTGGATTGTGGACGAGTGAGAATGCAGGCATGAGTAGCGAAAGACGGGTGAGAAACCCGTCCGCCGGATGACTAAGGGTTCCAGGGTCAAGCTAATCTGCCCTGGGTAAGTCGGGACCTAAGGCGAGGCCGACAGGCGTAGTCGATGGACAACGGGTTGATATTCCCGTACCAGTGAAGAACCGTCCATGTTGAGCCGGTGATACTAACCGCCCGAACCATCCCGAACCCCGTCTTTGACGGGGTCGGTGGTGGGGAGCGCGGGACCTGAACCGGGGAGGCAAGCGCATTAACGGGTGTGACGCAGGAAGGTAGCCGGGCCGGGCAATGGAAATGACCTGGTCTAAGGGTGTAGGGCTGCCGGTAGGTAAATCCGCCGGCTGTATGCCTGAGACCTGATGGGCGCCCACGTGGTGGGTGATCCGGTGATCCTATGCTGCCTAGAAAAGCATCGGCGCGAGGTTCAAACTGCCCGTACCCTAAACCGACACAGGTGGTCAGGTAGAGAATACTAAGGCGATCGAGAGAATCATGGTTAAGGAACTCGGCAAAATGCCCCCGTAACTTCGGGAGAAGGGGGGCCCCAACCTTGAGCACCACGTGCTGGTGTGAGGGGATCGGGGCCGCAGAGACCAGGGGGAAGCGACTGTTTATCAAAAACACAGGTCCATGCGAAGTCGTAAGACGATGTATATGGACTGACTCCTGCCCGGTGCTGGAAGGTTAAGGGGACCTGTTAGCTTCGGCGAAGCGGAGAACTTAAGCCCCAGTAAACGGCGGTGGTAACTATAACCATCCTAAGGTAGCGAAATTCCTTGTCGGGTAAGTTCCGACCTGCACGAATGGAGTAACGACTTCCCCGCTGTCTCAACCATGAACTCGGCGAAATTGCATTACGAGTAAAGATGCTCGTTACGCGCAGAAGGACGGAAAGACCCCGTGACCTTTACTATAGTTTGGTATTGGTATTCGGTGTGACTTGTGTAGGATAGGTGGGAGACTGTGAAGCGGGCACGCCAGTGTTCGTGGAGTCGCCGTTGAAATACCACTCTGGTCACTCTGGATATCTAACTTCGGCCCGTGATCCGGGTCAGGGACAGTGCCTGATGGGTAGTTTAACTGGGGCGGTTGCCTCCCAAAATGTAACGGAGGCGCCCAAAGGTTCCCTCAGCCTGGTTGGCAATCAGGTGTCGAGTGCAAGTGCACAAGGGAGCTTGACTGTGAGAGTGGCAGCTCGAGCAGGGACGAAAGTCGGGACTAGTGATCCGGCGGCTCGTTGTGGAACGGCCGTCGCTCAACGGATAAAAGGTACCTCGGGGATAACAGGCTGATCTTGCCCAAGAGTCCATATCGACGGCATGGTTTGGCACCTCGATGTCGGCTCGTCGCATCCTGGGGCTGGAGTAGGTCCCAAGGGTTGGGCTGTTCGCCCATTAAAGCGGTACGCGAGCTGGGTTCAGAACGTCGTGAGACAGTTCGGTCCCTATCCTCTGCGCGCGTTGGAAATTTGAGAAGGTCTGTCCTTAGTACGAGAGGACCGGGACGGACGAACCTCTGGTATGTCAGTTGTACCGCCAGGTGCATGGCTGATTAGCTACGTTCGGGATGGATAACCGCTGAAAGCATCTAAGCGGGAAGCCGGCTTCGAGATGAGATTTCCTTGCCCCTTTGAGGGTGTGAGGCCCCCAGCTAGAACACTGGGTTGATAGGCTGGATGTGGAAGCGAGGACTGAAGACTCGTGAAGCTGACCAGTACTAATAGGCCGATGACTTACACACACTCTTATCCTATTGCTTGCTTCAAGGTGATGGGTTGGTGTTCGCGTCCACTGTGCGGTTGTCTGATTGCAACCGGCTGTCTGCTTGTTGGTGGGTGGTTGAGGTGTTTTGAGTTGAATAGTGTCACTGTTGTGTGACCCGTAGGTTTCCCTGCTGTTGCCCGTGTTGAGGGTGGTGGTGTGGGGTTAGGGTTACGGCGGTCATAGCGTGGGGGAAACGCCCGGTTCCATTCCGAACCCGGAAGCTAAGGCCCACAGCGCCGATGGTACTGCAGCCGGGAGGTTGTGGGAGAGTAGGTCGCCGCCGGACATTCTTTGAGGGAGGGCCTCGCACCGTTGTGTGCGAGGCCCTTCCCGCATTCCCGGGAGGATTCACCGGGCGGCCCCGTGCGATCTGCACGGGGCTTTCTGCGTTCCGGGGTGCCTCCCCCCCCCCCCCGCGGCGCTCAGAGCTCCTCGCCGGCCCGCAGTCGTGCCGTGAGCGCGCGGGTGAGTCGGCGGCGCAGCCGGCCGTGCTCCGTGCCCTGCTCCCGAAGGCGCGCGTGCACGGCGTCGGCATGGGCCGGCTTCTCCGAGTCGGGGAGTGCGAGGAAGTCGCGCAGCAGCGGCTCCAAGCGCCCGGTGAGGGCGATCACGAGCTCCTGGGTCTCCACGGGCCGTGTGCGCTGCAGGCGAGTCCAGGCTGGCGCGTACTCGGCGGCGTGCTCGACCATCTCCCACGCGAGGGCCCAGCTGTCCGGGCGCAGTCGGTGCCGCTCCGCGCGCAACAGCTGTCGCAGGGCGGCCACGGCCTCCTCGAGCTCGGCGGCGGCCGGGGCGCCGTCGTCGTCGGGGGAGGGGCTCGCGGAGGAACGCGGGAACGGCCACCAGCTCATGCCGGCCTCTCTCGGATTCGCGGGGTGCGCAGAGGTCTCACGCGTGAGATTCTGCCCCGCATCTCGGTTTGGCGGCACCCGGTGTGGCTGGTATAGTCGCTCTCTGTTGGATTCAGGTCTGAGACCTCCAACGGGGTGTGGCGCAGCTTGGTAGCGCGCGTCGTTCGGGACGACGAGGCCGCAGGTTCAAATCCTGTCACCCCGACCAGAAAGAGCCCCCGCCGGATCGGCGGGGGCTCTTCTCGTCTCCGGGTGCTCACCGGGTGCGGTGCGTCAGTCCTGGCGGGACTCCAGGAACCGGAGATGCTCGGGGCGCGCCGGGTCCACTTCGCCGGCCACGTCGTCGTGTTCGTCCACCCAGTCCTTCACGTACGGGCAGACGGGGACGACCCGGCGGCCCGCGGCCACGGTGTCCTTCAGCGCCTCGCGCACGAGGGTCGAGGCCAGGCCCCGGCCCTCGTACTCGTGGTCGACCTTGGTGTGCGGGAAGATCCGCTGGGCCGGGCCGTCGGCGGTGTCGTCGTCGATCGCCGTCGTGAAGCCGGCCACCGTGCCCGCGTCATCGACGACGATCTCGTACCTCTCCCCGTTCTTGCGGACCTGCGGGTGCTCCAGGCTGGGGGTCTGCTCGGTCATGGTCGGTCCTCTCGTTCCTGGGTGGACCCCGCCGCCGGGCCGGCGACGGGGAAGGGGTCAGCCGTCCCGGCGCCGCACGGGGTGATGGGACAGGATCGAGATGCGGTTCGTCAGGTTCATCACGATCGCGACCCACTGCACGGCCGCGTACTGGGCGTCCGTGAGCGCGGCGGCCGTGGAGGCCTGCACGTAGTTCAGCTGCTCCTGCTCGGGGAGGTCCGTGACCGCCTCGGCGAGCTCGAGCGCAGCGCGCTCCTGCTCCGAGTACACGGCCCCGGCCTCACGCCACGCCGGCAGCAGCCCCAGGCGCTGCACGCTCAGACCGGCGTCGGCACCCTGGCGGGTGTGCCGGTCCAGGCAGAACACGCAGCCGTTGAGCTGGGAGACCCGGAGGTTCACGAGCTCCACGAGCTGCCGGTCCAGTCCGGCCTGCTCGGCGGCGCCGCGCGCGGCCGAGGCCAGCGGCCCGACCGCGTGCCATGCCTCGGGCACGGCCTTGTCGAGGAAGAACGCGAGGGGGCCTGGCGGGGTGCGGGGGTGTCAGCGGCGGTCATGGTCCTTCACTGGCTCGCAGAACGGGGCGGTGGGCCAGGGGCCGGGTGCCGGCCCCGGACGAGCTTCCGGCTCAGATCCGGCCCCGGCCGGCTCAGAATCGGCCGGACGAGCCCGCCCCGGAGAACGAGCCGCCCGAGGATCCGTAGCCGGTCCCGGAGGAGCTGGACTGCGCCTGGCGGTGGTCCTGGACGGACCGCTCGCCGGCCTGGTGGCCCGTGGTGAAGGCCACCACCGTCCAGTAGGCATCCGCCGGCAGCGCGGAGTCCAGGATCGAGCCGCGCGCGGACCGGGCCGGGCCACGGTGCGTGCGCAGCTCGTCGCGCAGCAGCTCACGCTCGGCCTCGTCCTTGCCGAAGGCCGCCACCTCGGCGTCGGCGAGGGCGGAGACCAGCCCGGTCAGGCGACGCCGCAGCGCATCCAGCTCGCCCAGCGCCGTGGCCGGGGTCAGGCGCTCGTCCTGCAGGTCCGCGCCCAGCGCCTCGAGCCGGTGCTGCGCCTCGGCGCGGAAGGACTCCAGCGCCGCGACGGCGGAGCCGACGGGTCCGGCGGAGCCGACGGAGGAGGCCAGCGTGCCGACGGCGTCCAGGTCGGCCCGCAGCGGGGCGGTCTGCTGGTCCCACGCCGCCGGCCACCCCGCGTGGCGGTTGAGGAAGGTGTTCGCCGCGGCCACGGCGTCGTCGAGGCGGTCGAGCTCACGGGCGCGGTCCCGGACGTCCTCCGCGGCCCGGGCGTGCTCTGTGCGATGCAGGCTGCGCTCCGGCAGGGCCTCGAGGCGGTCCAGTTCCGCCGACGCATCGAGCGCCTGGCGCCGGAAGTTGCGGAAGCGCTCCATCAGCGCGGCCGCGTGGGGCGAGTCCTCGGGCACCGTGGACGCGTTCACCTCGGTGGTGTCCATCTCCAGGGTGACGGGGGTCAGGTGGGTGCGGGCCTCGGCCAGCAGGTCGGCCGTCCGGCGGCGGCGACGCCGTCGGCTCGCGAGCGCCGCGGCCGCGGCGCCGCCGCCCGCCACACCGACGATCCCCGCGCCGAACCACAGTTCGGGAGCCTGCCACCAGGGGCGCCCGATCAGCTCTGCGGCGGCGTCCGTCACCTCCACGACCGTGTCCGTCCACCGGGCCGCACGGGCCGCCTCGTGTCCGGCCTCGCGCACCTCCCGCAGCCGGTCCGTGCTGAGCATCCGGTCCTCGCCCACGTACACCCCGATCAACCGGTTGTCCGGGTCGAGCGCCACGATCACGAGGCCGTCGGCCCATTTCTGGCCGTCCGCGCTGAGCCAGTCCGGGTGCTCCGCGCGAGCCCGCTCGAGCACCCGCCCGTTGAACGCCTGAGACGCGCGGTCGTCGTCCAGTGCGGACAGGTCCGGGCCGCGCTCGGTGACCACGGCGACGCGGGTCGGCTCCCGGAACTCGATCCCCGCCAGGTCTCGGCGCAGCTGGGCGGGGTCGATCACGCCCGCGTCATCCACGAGCTCCACCTGGTCCCAGGCCACGGCGTGGGCCTGCGGCGCGGCGGCGACGACGGCGCCCGTCACCCCCGCCGTGACCGGCAGGGCGACGACGGTGGCGGACGCCGCCGGTCCGGTGAGGGCGGCGGCGGACAGGGCGACCGCGGTGAGCGTGCGGCGGGCGATGCGGTGCGGCGGACGGGTCACGGGGCCTCCTGGACGGGTCGGCGGTCCCGCCCAGCCTAGGTACCGCCGGGCGGGTGGCGCCTCAGCCGGTGGGCGCGTCGGCGAGCAGCGCGGCGAGCCGGCCGGCATCGTGCGCGGTGCCGAACCCCGCCGCCCCCGGCTCGAGGACCCCGGCCCGGTCGAGGCCCGTGTAGGGGACCGCGTCGAAGCCCATCGCGGTGACGAGGGCGACCACCGTGTCGCGCGCGGCGGCGACCGCGGCCGGCTCGGGCGCCGCGTCAGTCCGCTCGGTGCCCACCGCGAGGGCGCGGCGCGGGGCCGTGGCGCGCCCGGCATCCTCCAGGTCGTGGTGCGAGATCTCCGAGAACGCGCGCACGACGGGCACGCGCAGTCCCGCGGCGGCCCAGCGCGCGGCGATCCGGACGGAGCCGGGCGAGCCGTCGTCGTCGTCGAGCCACGCCGGGACGGGCTCGCCCGGCCACGTGTTGGTCAGGTCCACCACGGCGCGCGTGGCCGGCCCGGCGAGGGCGAGCGGGTCGACGTCGTCGAGCGCCTCGCGCGGCACGGCCACGACGACGAGCTCCGCCTCCGCCGCCAGGTCCTCGGCCGACACGGCGACGGCCTCGGGCGCGTAGATCGTCAGGTGACGCTGGACCGCCGCGGGGCGCCGCGTGCCCGCGACCATCACCCGCGGGGCGGCCATGCCCGGGGAGAGGCGGGGGATGCGCGCGATCGCCCGTGCCAGCGCGGTGCCCGCCCGCCCCGCACCGAGGATGCCGACGACGCGGGGCAGGGCGTCCGCCGGCGCCGCCTCAGACGAGCTCATTGCGCTGGCGTCCCAGCCCGGTGATCTCCACCTCGACGACGTCGTCGGGACGCAGCCACGGGCGGCGGCCCTCGGCGTCCCGGCGGGCCAGGGCGACCCCCGCGGGCGTGCCGGTCAGGATCAGGTCACCCGGGTTCAGGGTGATCAGCTGTGAGGCGTAGGAGACCAGCTCGGCGGGGGAGAAGACGACGTCGGCGACCCTGTCCTCCTGACGCAGCTCACCGTTGACGTGCGTGAGGACGCGCGCGTCCGCCGGGAACTCGTCCGGGGTGACCAGCCACGGACCCACGGGCGTCGAGGCCTCCCACACCTTGCCCTGCAGCCACTCGGAGGTGCGGCCCTGGAAGCCGCGCATGGAGATGTCGTTGGCCACCGCGTAGCCCGCGATGTGCTCCGGGGCGTCCTCGACGGCGATGCGTCGGCCCGGATCCCCGACCACGATGCACAGCTCGCCCTCGTAGTCGACCCGGTGGTCCTCCTCGGGGACCTCGATCGGGTCCAGTGCACCCGTGAGGGACTGCGGGAACTTCGCGAACAGCGTCGGATGCTCGGGGCGATCCAGGCCCGTCTCGTCGATGTGGTTCGTGTAGTTCAGGCCCACGCAGAACACCTTGGTGGGGAAGGGCACGAGCGTGTCGTAGACGAGGCCGGAGGTGTCCAGCAGGAGGGACCGGTCGGCCTGCGCCGCGCGGAGGGCACCCTCCACCATCTCCCGCTGCTCCTCCGGCGTGGCGGTGAGGTACTCGCCGACGTCGCGACAGTCCGGCAGGGCGACGGCGCGCACGGCGACCTCGGGGTCCTCGGGGTGCACGGAGGTGATGACCGCGGCGAACGTGGCGCCGGGGTAGGCGGCGTCGGAGTCGGGCTGGCGGAACGTGGCGAGCTTCATGGACCCATCCCATCACAGGGCGGCGGGTCCGGACCCGGGGCGGGCGGACGTGAGACGGTGAGGCCATGAGCACAGCCCCCACGCATCCGCCGCTCGACCTCGACCCGACTCCGGCCACCCCGATCGTCCTCGGGACCATGGCCTGGGGGTCCGTTCCCCCGCCGCCCCCGGACGCCGACCCGGGGGCGAGGCCGGAGGGGCCCGCGGGCGCAGCGCAGGCCGAGGCGGCCGTGGAGCGTGCCCGCCGCGCCCTGCGCGCCGGGATCGAGGCCGGCGTCGACCTGCTGGACACCGCGGACATCTACGGGGCCGGCCGCTCCGAGGAGACCGTCGGCCGGCTGCTGCACGAGCTGCCCTACGAGGAGCGCTCCGCCCTGAAGGTGCAGACCAAGTGCGGGATCGTCCTGCACGAGACGGACCCGGCCGGGCGGCGTCTGACCCGCTACGACTCCTCGCCCGAGCACGTGCGCGCCTCGCTGGAGGGCTCGCTGTCCCGCCTCGGCGAGCAGCGCGTGGACACCCTGATCATCCACCGGCCCGACGTCCTCACGCCCGTGGCCGACACCGTGCGCGCCTTCCTCGACGCGCGGGAGGCGGGCCTGGTCGGCAAGCTGGGCGTCTCCAACCTCGGCGTGGGCCGCGTCCTCGAGTTCCAGCGCGAGCTCGAGAGCCAGGCGGCGGACGGGACCGGGCTGGCGTGCGTCCAGGTCGAGCTCGGCCTGCACCACCGCACCCTCGTGGAGTCGGTCGTGCTCGCCAACCACCCGGACGCCCCCGCGGACGCCGACGCCGGGCGCCTCGGCCCGGTGTGCGCCGCGGAGGGGATCGAGCTGCAGGCCTGGGGTCCGCTGGGGCAGGGTCGGTTCAGCTCCGGCGACGACGGCGCGGCCGGCGTCGTCGGCGAGGTCGCAGCGGAGCTGGGCGTCAGCCGGGAGGCCGTGGTGCTCGCCTGGCTGCTGCGCCTGCCGTGGGGCGTGCGGCCCGTGATCGGCACCCAGGACCCGGAGCGCGTCGCCGCGTGCGCCGAGGCGGCCGCCGCGGCCGAGGCGATGGACTCCGCGCAGTGGCACCGCCTGTGGACCGCGGTGCGCGGTGCCGGCCTGCCCTGAGCGGCCCGCGGACGTGAGGGATGTCACACTGGGGGCATGACCTTCGCGCCCGTCAACCTCTTCACCCCCTGGCTCGCCTACTGGGCGGCCGCCCTCGCGCTCGTCGTCGGCGGCATCCTGCTGGCCGCCGGGATCTGGCGCGAGCGCCGGCACCGGCGGCACGCTGACGAGCACGGACGCAACACCGAGGTGGACGTCCTGGACAACACCCGGCTGCAGCGCCGGGTGGGGGCCGTGATGCTGGCGGTCGCGGCCGTGCTGGCCAGCGTGGGTGTGGGGACGCACCTGGCGGGGCTGGACACGCTGCGTCAGAACCTGACGGCCAAGTACGGCTACACCTCGATCGAGCGCATCCGCCAGTCCGGCACGGGGTTCATCATCGACCTCACCCAGCCGGACGGGACCGTCCTGCGGGACGAGATGGTCCTGGTCGACCCCTCGGGCGAGCCCTTCGTCGGCGAGGACATCTTCCACAACCCGCCGGAGAAGTACGAGGACCTGCCGCTGCGTCCGGCCCCGTGACCGCGTCCGCCGCCGTCCGTCGGGCCTGATGCCGCGTCGGGGGCCTCTGTTAGCGTCGCCGCGTGAGCACCTCGACCGTCCGTTCCGCCCCCGCGTCCACCTACCGGCTCCAGGTCAGCCCGGATCTGCCGCTGGAGTCCGTGGCCGGGCTCGTGCCCTATCTGCGGCGCCTGGGCGTGGACTGGCTCTACCTCTCGCCGCTGCTCGAGGCCGAGCCCGGCTCCGACCACGGGTACGACGTCGTGGACCCCACGCGGCTGGACGCCGCCCGCGGCGGGGCCGAGGGGCTGGATGCGGTCGCGCACGCCGCGCACGAGGCGGGCATGGGCGTGCTTGTGGACATCGTGCCGAACCACGTGGGCGTGGCCACGCCCCGGGCCAATCCGGCGTGGTGGGACGTGCTCACCCACGGTCCCGAGGCGGCGCATGCGGCGTGGTTCGACGTGGACTGGGCGGCCGGCGGCGGGTCTCTGCTCATCCCCGTCCTGGGGGACGGTCCTGACGGGGACGCGGACGCGGAGCTGGACCGTCTCGTCGTCGACACCGAGGGCGGCCGTCTGCGCTACTGGGACAACGTCTACCCCCTCGCCCCCGGATCGCTCGAGGCGGCCGAGGCGGAGACCGGGCTGCGCGCCGCGGAGGTCTTCGCGGAGGCGGACCCGGCGAAGGAGCCGACCCCGGAGCGGTCCCGCCTGGCCCGCGCCGTGCACGACCGTCAGCACTACCGGCTGGTCGGCTGGCGCCGCGGCGACGCCGAGCTGAACTACCGCCGGTTCTTCACCGTCACCACGCTCGCGGGCGTCCGGGTGGACGAGCCCGAGGTCTTCGACGCCGTCCATGCCGAACCCGCCCGCTGGGTCCGCGAAGGGCTCGTGGACGGGCTGCGCGTGGACCACCCGGACGGCCTGGCGGACCCGGCCGGCTACGCGCGGCGCCTGCGCTCCCACGTCCTGCCGGAGGGTTACCTCGTGGTGGAGAAGATCCTCGAGCCCGGTGAGGCGCTGCCCGCGGACTGGCCCGTGGACGGGACCACCGGCTACGACGCGCTCGGCGAGGTCGAACGCGTCTTCATGCACCCCGAGGCCGCCGGCGATGCGGCCGAGGACGCGCGCCGTCGTCGGGAGTGGGACGAGGCCGTGGTGCGGGCCAAGCACGACGTGGCCACCGGCCCCCTCGCGGCCGAGACCGCCCGGCTGGTCCGGGAGGTCCGCGCCGTGCACGCCCTCGGTGCCCACCCGGACGAGGACGTGGCCGCCGCGTTCGCCGCTGTGCTGGCCCGGCTGCCCGTGTACCGCACCTACCTGCCCGTGGGCCTGGCCGTGCTCGAGGGCGCGCTGGCGGACGCGGCCGAGGCGGAGCCGGGCCTCGCCGACGTGCTCGGCGACCTGCGGCCCGAGCTGACCGACCCGGACTCGCCCGTGGCCCGCCGGTTCCAGCAGACCTCCGGCATGGTGATGGCCAAGGGCGTCGAGGACCGGTCCTTCTACCGGTACACCCGGTGGGCCAATCTGAACGAGGTCGGCGGAGACCCCTCCCACGTCGCCCTGTCCCTGGCCGACTTCCACGCCGCCCAGCAGGCGCGCCAGGCCGCCTGGCCGACGGCCATGACCACCCTGAGCACCCACGACACCAAGCGCGGCGAGGACGTGCGCGCCCGCATCGCCGTGCTCGCCGAGGAGCCCGACCGCTGGGCCGCCGAGCTCGCGGAGCTGAGGCGCCTCCACCCGCTCGGCCACCCCGACGCGGAGCGGCTGCTCTGGGAGTCCATCGTGGGGGTCTGGCCCACGGACGGCACCACGCCGGAGGAGGAGCGGATCCTCGGCTTCCTGCAGAAGGCCTCCCGCGAGGCGGCCCTGGCCACCACCTGGACGGACCAGGACCCCGAGTTCGAGGCCCGGCTCGCCGCACTCGCCGCCGCCGTCACCTCCCCCGAGGGGCCTGCCCGGGGCGTGCTCCAGGCCGTCGCGGACCGCATCGCCGAGCCCGGCCTGGTGGTCCAGCTCGGCCACAAGCTCGTCCAGCTCGCCGCCCCCGGCGTCCCCGACGTCTACCAGGGCACGGAGGTGCCCTTCCCCACCCTCGTGGACCCGGACAACCGCCGCCCCGTGGACTTCGCGGCCCGGGCCGACCTGCTGGACCGCCTCGACGCCGGCCACACGCCCGGCCTCGACGACCCCGCCGCCGCCAAGCTGGCCGTCGTGGCCGGCGTGCTGCGCGCCCGCCGCGACCGGCCCGAGCTGTTCACCGGCCACCGCCCGCTCGACGTCTCCGGCCCCGCCGCCGAACACGCGATCGCGTTCGACCGGGGCGGGGCGCTCGCCGTGGCCACGCGCTGGCCCGTCCGCCTCGCGGCCGCGGGTGGCTGGGGCCAGACCGTCGTGACCGTGCCGGCCGGGCGGTGGGAGGACGCCGTCACCGGCCACCCCGTCCACCCGGACGCGCGCGGCGCCGTGCGCCTCGACGAACTGCTCAGCACCCTGCCCGTCGCGCTGCTCGTCCCGGCGCACGCCCCGTCCGACCGCCGAGAGAGGACCGCCCCGTGACCGAGCCCCGTCCGGCCGACGCCCCCGCCCCGGGCCTGCACCCGATCGGCTCCGACCCCGTGGACCCCGCCGCGGCCGAGCGGGCCGCCGTCGACGCCGCGCGCGCCATCCCCTACGCCGTCTGGGCGCCGCACGCCGAGAGCGTCGACCTCGTCCTCGTCGACACCGAGCCCGGCGCCCTGCACGACGCCGAGGACCGCTGGCCCGTCGCCGCCGTCGTGGCCATGGCCCCCGCCGCCGGAGGCTGGTGGACGCCCACGGAGGACCCGCTGGCCGCCCTTGGCCTCGACGCCGCCCAGCCGCCGGCCGACCCCGGCTACGGCTACCGCGTGGACGGGGCGGACCCCGTGCCGGACCCCCGCTCCCGCCGCCAGCCCGACACGGTCCACGGGCCCTCCCGCCGCGACGTCGCCGGCCGCGTCTTCGCGTGGCCGGACGAGGGCTGGGCTGGGCCGCCCGGGGTGGAGTCCGATCCGGCCGCGCCCCAGGGCGGCGGCCTGCGCGGCGCCGTCCTCTACGAGCTGCACGTGGGGACCTTCACGGCGGAGGGGACCCTCGACGCCGCCATCGCCCGCCTGCCGCACCTGAGGGACCTCGGGGTCACCCACGTCGAGCTGCTGCCCGTGAACTCCTTCTCCGGCCCTCGGAACTGGGGCTACGACGGGGTGGCGTGGTTCGCCGTCGACGAGTCCTACGGCGGCCCCGCCGCCTACCGCCGCTTCGTGGCCGCCGCCCACGCCGCCGGCCTCGGCGTGGTCCAGGACGTCGTGCACAACCACCTGGGCCCCTCCGGCAACTACCTGCAGGTGTTCGGGCCGTATCTGGGTCCGGGCGGCACCGGCTGGGGCGACGGCCTGAACCTGGACGGCGCCGACTCGGACGAGGTGCGCCGGCTCGTCCTGGACAACGTCCGCTTCTGGCTCGAGGAGATGCGCGTGGACGGGCTGCGCCTCGACGCGGTGCACGCCCTGCGGGACGCCCGCGCCGTGCACCTGCTCGAGGAGATGGCCGCGCTCGCGGACGGGATCGCGGCCCGTGCCGGCCGACCCGTGCCCCTCGTGGCCGAGTCCGACCTCAACGACCCGCGTCTGGTGCTGCCCCGCGAGGCCGGCGGGCTCGGCCTCGCCGCGGCCTGGAACGACGACGTCCACCACGCCCTGCACGTGGCCGCGACGGGGGAGACCCACGGCTACTACGCGGACTTCGCCCCGCTGGAGGCGGTGGCCAAGGTCATGGAGCGCACCTACTTCCACGACGGCACCCGATCCACCTTCCGCGGCCGCGACCACGGGCGCCCCGTGCCGGACGCCCTCCCCAACCATGCGTGGGTGGCCAGCATCCAGAACCATGACCAGGTGGGCAACCGCGCCGGCGGCGACCGCACCGCGGCCGCCCTGTCCGAGGGCGCGCTCGCGGCCGAGGCCGCCCTGCTGCTGACCGGCCCGCACGTGCCGATGCTCTTCATGGGGGAGGAGTTCGCGGCCTCGACGCCGTGGCCGTTCTTCACCTCGTTCCGCGAGCCCGAGCTCGGGGACGCCGTCCGGCAGGGACGTCGCCGCGAGTTCGCTGCCCACGGCTGGGACCCGGCCGACGTCCCCGACCCGCAGGACTCCGCCACGCGGGACGCGGCGGTGCTGGACTGGGCGGAGGCCGCGGGCGGCGCGGACGGCCACGGCCGCGGGGCGCGCGTGCTCGCCGCCTACCGCACCCTGATCGGCCTGCGCCGCACGCTGCCCCAGCTCACCGACCCTCGCCGCGACCGCGTCCGGGCCGAGGTGGACGCGGCCCGGCGCCACGTGCGCCTCACCCGCGCCGGCGAGGACGCCGACGTCATCCTGCTCGTCGCCCTCGGCGCGGAGCCGCTGCCCGTGCCCGCGGACCTGACGCGGGCCGAGCTCCTCGCCGGCCACGGCGACGACGGCCCCCTCGGCCCCGGCGCGGTGCCGGCGGCGGTCCCGGCCCCCGGCTTCCTGCTCCTGCGCCGCTGAGCCGCGGCCGGCGTCAGTCCGCGTCCGCGGGTGGGACGGCGCGCAGCATGGTGGTCGTGGGGTGCAGCGCCACCGCGTCCTCGTCGCGGCGGGTCCGCAGCACCGTGTCCACGTAGGAGTCCACCGCCTCCTGCAGGGGCACGGCCTGGCCGCGGGCCTCGGAGAGGTACCAGCGGTGCTCGAGGAGCTGGTGCATCACCTCGGCGGGCTCGAGCTTGGCCCGCAGCTCGAGGGGCACCGAGTGGACCACGGGGTCGAACACCTCCACCACCCAGCGGTGCGCCGCGCTCTCGATGTCCATGTACGGGTCCCACTCCCGGCGGGCGGCCTCGATGTCGACGAGCAGCCGCCGGGCCTGGTTCTCCTGGACTTCGAGTCCCGTGAGGCGGGTCAGCCGACGGCGGTGGTAGCCCGCGTGGATCTCGACGGGTCGGGCGATCATCATCCCGGGGGCGTCGGCGGCGCGCAGCGAGTACTCGGCCAGCTCGAAGCCGAGCACCTGCAGGCGGCGGACGCGGCGGTCCAGGCGCCACGGCTCGGCGCGGGGGAACAGCAGGGGCCCGGTCAGCTCGTCCCACAGCCGGCGGTAGGAGGCCACGAGCAGGTCCGGCGTGGTGACGGGGTCCACCTCCGGGTCCAGCAGCCCGCTGGCCTGCAGGTCCAGCAGCTCGCCGCCCACGTTCACGGCGGCCACGTCCAGGTCGTGCTCGCGCTGCCCGGTGGACAGGCGCTGCCGGAGCTCGCCGGTCTCGGCGTCCACCAGGTGGGCGGCGAACCCGCCCGCGTCGCGCCGGAACAGGACGTTGGACAGGGAGACGTCACCCCAGAAGAACCCCTCGAGGTGCAGCTCCACGAGCAGGGTCGCCAGCGCGTCCATGAGCCGCACGAGGGTGCGGCGCTCGAGGCGCTCCGAGAACACGGCGCGGTACGGCAGGGAGAAGCGCAGGTGCCGGGTGACGAGGGCGGCGGGCAGCGGCGTGCCGTCGTCGTGGGTGCGCCCGGTGACCACGGCCACCGGCACCACCGACGGCGCGGGGCCCCGCTCGAGCCGGCGCAGCAGCCGGTACTCGTGGAACGCGAGCTCCTCCGTGGTCTCCTTCACCGCCACGATGCCCCCGCCCATGCGGGCGAAGCGCACCACGTGACGGGAGATGCCCCGCGGCAGAGCCGCCAGCACCTCACGCGGCCACGTCTCGAGGGGGAGCGCCCAGGGCAGGGCGAGTAGCGACGTCGCCGGGTCCTCGGAGGCGTCCCCCGAGGGGGCCCCCGTGATGGTCAGTCGATCGACGGGGGAGGGGGTCTCGACGGTGTCCATGGTCACGATCCTTCCAGACAGGGCCGCTATGCTCGCCTGGCGCGGCGCGCCCGCTGCCCGCCGGCTCCGGTGCTCGACCCGGACCGACTGCCCCACGAGGAGGACCCTTGGCCCGGAACACGTCAGGCTCGCACACCTCGGCGAAGGACGCCCGTGCGCGTGCCCGCCAGATCCAGGAGGAGCAGCGCAGGAAGGACCGCCGCCGCCGCACCGGCGTCATCTGGGGCTCGGTCCTCGCGGCGGTGCTCGTGATCGGCCTCGTCGTCGCGTTCGTGCTCAACCGCAACGGCGACGACGCCGCGGCCGCCGGCCCCATCCCCGCCGTGACGAACGAGCAGGGCGGCATCGAGTTGACCTCGGCCACGGGCCTGGCGGAGGGCGCGGGAGAACGCGAGGTCGACCCCTCGAGGATCGAGGTGCCGAAGCAGTCCGCGAGCTCCCAGCCCGAGACCCTGCCGGACACCGAGGCCCGGGCGGACGGCGAGCCGACGCGGATCGTGCTCTACGCGGACTTCAACTGCGTGCACTGCGCGGACTTCGAGACCTCCAACGCGGACCAGATCGAGCAGTGGCTCGAACAGGGCGAGGCCACGGTCGAGTACCGGATGGTGGACTACCTGAGCGCCCCGAACAACCAGAACTACTCGGCCCGCGCCGCCAACGCCGCGTACTGCGTGGCGGACCAGAAGCCCGAGGCCTACAACGGCTTCGTGGCCGCCCTGTTCGCCACCTACGACGAGCACCAGGGCAAGGGCCTGGACAACGCGGCGATCACGCAGCTCGCGCAGGAGCACGGCGCGGACATCGCCTCCTGCGTCGAGGACGGCACGTTCCGCTCCGCGGTCGAGCACACCACCCGCCAGGCGCGCGTCGCCGGCGTGGCCGGCACCCCCACCGTGTTCGTGGACGGGAAGAACTGGGCCCTCGACGGCGAGGACAAGACCTTCGCCGATTGGGCGGGCGCCAAGATCGCCGGCTGACCCGGCTGACCCGTCGCCGAGGTCCGCGGGGCGTCCCCACGCAGGGGGCGCCCCGCGCCGTCCGCCCGGGCCTTGTACGCTGAAAGGGCCGGCCGCGGCGCCCCGGGCGCCGGCCGCAGGCCTCCTTAGCTCAGCTGGCCAGAGCAGCTGCCTTGTAAACAGCAGGTCGCCGGTTCGAATCCGGCAGGGGGCTCCACCCCACCGCGGGCCCGACGGCGCCGCGCACCTCCGCCGGGAGGGCGCGGCGCCGTCGTCGTGTCCGGCGCGGGCCGACGCTGGGGCGCCGCTGTGCGCGCCCGTGGCCATCCGCCGGGCTCGGCTGGCGGATCCGCCAGAGATGCCTCGACCATCCGCCAGACTTCGACCCTGGGCCTCGTCGTGACGGAATCGTGACCTTACCGTGATCCCAGTCACCCCGGCCCGAGCCCCTCGGGCACCCGCGTCCGGTGGCCCAGAACTCCGAGGAGATCCCGTGCAGTCCTCCCCACTCCGCAGCACCCGCCGCCGCATCGGCGCCCTCGTGGCCGGCGCCGTCCTCGCCGGCGGGACCCTGACCTCGTCCCCCGCGCTCGCGGCCCCCTCCGGCGACGCCCCCGCCGCACCGGCAGCCACCCCGACCGCCGCCTCGCCCCTGGCGGCGGCGCAGGTCGAGGACCCGAACGCCGACGGCTACGACTCCTTCATCGTCACCTACAAGGAGACCGCCGCCACCGCCCACGCGAAGGGCCGAGCCAACGCCTGGGGCAAGGCCGCGAAGGAGGCCGGCGTCTCCGTGAAGGAGCTGCGTGAGACCGCGCTCGGCTCCCGCGTGGTCACGGCGGACCGCAAGCTGGATCAGGCCGAGTCCGCGAAGTTCATGGCCGACCTGAAGGCCTCCGGGGCGGTCGAGGCCGTGGAGCCGGACGCCATCCTCACCGCCACCGGCCTGAGCCCCGTGGACGCCCTCTACTCGCAGCAGTGGGGCTTCACCGGCACCCACGGCATGCGGGTCCCCGGGGCGTGGGACCGCACGACGGGCTCCGGTGCGACCGTGGCCGTCATCGACACCGGCATCACCTCCCACCCGGACCTCGACCGCAACGTCGTGCCCGGCTACGACTTCATCTCCGACGGCAGGGCGGCGCGCGACGGCGGGGGCCGCGACTCCAACCCGCGCGACGAGGGCGACTGGTACGCCGCTGGCGAGTGCGGCACCGCCGGTGCCTCCGACTCCTCGTGGCACGGCACCCACGTGGCGGGCACCGTCGCGGCCGTGGCCGACTCCCAGGGTGTCGTCGGCGTGGCCCCGAACGCGAAGATCCAGCCCATCCGCGTGCTCGGCAAGTGCGGCGGTTCGCTGTCCGACATCGCCGACGCGGTCGTGTGGGCCGCCGGCGGCACCGTGGCGGGCGTGCCGGCCAACCCGAACCCGGCGGACGTCATCAACATGTCCCTCGGCGGCTCCGGCACGTGCGGCACCACCTACCAGAACGCGATCAACGCGGCCGTCTCCCGCGGCGTGCCCGTCGTCGTGGCGGCGGGCAACGAGAACCAGCCCGCCGCCAACGTGCGCCCGGCCAACTGCCGGAACACCATCGTGGTGGCCGCCTCCACCCCGCAGGGCGCCCGCGCCTCGTTCTCGAACTACGGCTCCGCCGTGGACGTGACCGCCCCGGGCGCGAACATCATCTCGACCGTGAACAACGGCGCCACCACCCCGACGACGGCCGGCCACGCCGCCTACAACGGCACCTCGATGGCCACCCCGCACGTCGCGGGCCTGGCCGCCCTGCTGCTGGCCGAGCGGCCGAGCCTCACCCCGGCCCAGGTCGAGTCCACCCTCAGGTCCACGGCCCGGTCCATGCCCGTGTCCTGCTCCGCGGGCTGCGGCGCCGGCCTGGCGGACGCCGCCAGGGCGGTCTCCTCCCTCGGTGGCAGCTCCTGACCGGAGCCCGCCCCGGGCGCCGGGACCTCGTTGGTCGCCCAGGGCGGTTTCGAGCCCGGCGCCACGCTGACCGACGCCTGACGTGCTCGTCGGCTCTCGATGGCCGCTCCGCCGTGCGCGGGGTGGCCGTCGCCCGGGTGGACAGGCGGCGCCGCCTGAGGTATCGTTTTTCGAGTTGTCACCCCCATGGGGCGACGCCCGGATCTTTAGCTCAGTTGGTTAGAGCGTTCGCTTCACACGCGAGAGGTCGCTGGTTCGAGTCCAGTAAGATCCACCGCAGCAGGGCCCTCCTCCGGGAGGGCCCTTTCGCGTCCCCGGGCCGCGGTGCCGACGGCCCCGGCGGGGGAGGTGCCGGCGTGGTTGGATGGACGCGTCGGCGGGGCTCGGCCCACCGCCGTGGCGCGTCCAGCGCCCGCACACGGAAGGAGAGGGTGAGCCGCATGGAGCAGGAGGGCACCCAGGAGCCGGCGCGGTTCGACCCCCGCATCGCGGAGCCCCCGGCCGTCCCCACGCTCATCCCCGTGCTGCGCCCGGCCGGCGCCGAGGATGCCGCGGCTGCCGGCGACCTCGCACTCGACCCGGAGGACCCCGGCCTGCTCGACCTTGACCCGGCGGAGTCCGCCCACCCGGCCGCGGTCGCCGTCGAGCCGACGGAGCCGCTGCCGCCCGTGGTCCGCCCCGCCGCCGCCGATCCGGTCCCGGAGCCGGAGCCGGAGCCGGAGGAGCCGGCAGAGCCGGAGGCGGAGACGCTGCCGGAACCGGCCGCGGACGCGCCCCTGACAGAGCCGCCGCTGTCCGAGCAGGTGCCCACCTCCGTCCTGGCCCCCGCGGACGCCGACGGCGCCCTGCCCGCCCCGGACGTGATCCCCGCGCCGGACATCACCGTCCCGGACCCGGTGGTCCCCGTGGGCCCGCCCGAGAAGCGCGGGCGTCGGCCGGGCCGACGCTCCCGTGAGGTCTTCGTCGAGAACCTGCCGACGCAGGCGCTCGTGCTGGCCGACCGCCTGCACTCCTCGCCGTATGGGCGCCGCATGCGCTCCACGCTGCAGCAGCGTCGCGCGGAGGCGCAGGCCCTCGAGGCCCGCACCACCCTGGACTTCGCCCTCAAGCTGGGCGAGACCATGTTCAGCTTCGGGGCGGCCTCGCTGGACGTGGAGACCTCGATCATCGTGGCCACGCAGGCCTACGGGATCCTCGAGACCGAGGTGGACCTGACCAACCAGTCCATCTCCCTGAACTACGCGCCCGACTCCTCACGCGGCGAGGCCCCGTTCACCCTCCAGCGGGTGGTCCGCTCGTCCTCGGTGAACTTCGAGGGGCTCGTGGCCGTCCACCGGCTCGTCGAGGAGATCGCCGCGGGCGAGGTGGACCGGGCCGAGGCCCAGCGCCGGCTCGTGGAGATCCGGCATCAGCCCAAGCCGTTCCCCGCCGTCTTCGAGGTCCTCTTCTCCGGCGTGTTCGTGGCCTGCTTCGTGCCGTTCATCGGCGGGACCTGGACGGGCGCGGCCCTGGGCATGGTCTCCACCTGGCTGGTCTTCTGGCTCAAGGTCCAGGCGGACAAGGCGCGCTTCCCGGAGATCTTCTCCACGATGTTCGGGGCGATCACGGCCACGGTGATCGCGCTGATGGCCCACGCCCTCGACCTGCCGGTCAACCCGGCGCTGGTGATCGCCGGCGGCATCATGATGCTCCTGCCCACGGCGAGGTTCGTCACCGCGGTGCAGGACGCCATCCACGGCTTCCCGGTGACCGCCGCGGGCCGCTTCCTCTCCGCGCTGCTCGTGTTCGCCGGCGTGATGGCCGGGATCATGATCGCCGTGGGCATCGGGGATCTCGTGGGATTCGAACAGCTGGACCTGGCCGAGGCGGGGACGCTGAGCTATCCGCCGCTGCTGCTGCTGGGCCTCGTGATGGCCGCGGGCATGGCGGACGCGGTGGTGGAGCAGTCGCGGTGGCCCCAGATCCTGGCCTGCGGTCTCGTGTCCGGGGCCGGCTTCGGCGCGTACCTGGCAGCGCAGCAGATCGGGGTCAGCGACCGGCTGGTGCCCGCGGTCGCCGCGGCGGCGGTCGGGTTCCTCGGCCGCCTGGTGGCCCAGCGGCTCGCGGCCCCGGCGCTCGTGATCGTCCTGCCGTCCATGCTGTTCCTGCTTCCCGGACTCACCATGTTCCGGTCCGTCTACGGGTTCACCGTGGAGACCGGGGCCACGCTGCTGGGCGTCGAGGGACTCTTCAACGCCGCGGTCATCGTCGTGGCAATCGCGGCCGGCGTCGCCTTCGGCAACACCCTGGCCAAGCCGATCACCGACCGGATGGGCACGCTGCTGCCCACCGAACTCGTGATGCACCAGCGCGGCTGACCGGCGGCCCGGCTCAGTCGGGCAGGCGCCAGTCCACCGGGGCCGCGCCGGCCGCCTCGAGGAGCCGGTTCACCCGGCTGAACGGCCGGGAGCCGAAGAACCCGCGGTGGGCGCTCAGGGGCGAGGGATGCGGGGACTCCACGACGCCGGCCCCCGCCGCCGTCAGCAGCGGCGCCATGCGCCGCGCGTCGGCTCCCCACAGCAGCCCCACGAGCGGGGTGCCGCGCGCGCAGAGGGCCCGCACCGCGGCCTCCGTGATCTGCTCCCAGCCGAGGCCGCGGTGGCTGCCGGGTGCGCCGGCCCGCACGCTGAGGGCGCGGTTCAGCAGCAGCACGCCCTGGTCCGTCCACGCGGAGAGGTCCCCGTGGGCGGGCGGGGTGATGCCGAGGTCGTCGTGCAGCTCCCGGTGGATGTTGGCCAGGGAGCGGGGCAGCGGCCGCACGTGGCGGTCCACCGCGAAGCTCAGGCCGATCGGATGGCCCGGCGTCGGGTAGGGGTCCTGGCCCAGCACGAGGACGCGGACGTCCGCGAACGGCTGACGGAACGCCCGCAGGATGTGCTCCGGCGCCGGCAGCACCTGCTCTCCGGCCGCCCGGCGGGCACGCAGGGCCTCGCCGACCTGCTCGAACGCGGCGGCCTGCGGGGCGAGGGCCGCCTCCCAGCCCGGATCCAGGGGCGCGATGAACTCCATGCCCCGAGGGTAGACCGGGTGGGTACAGTGGCCGCCATGTCCCACCCCACGCCCGTCTCGCCCGATCCGGCCCCGGACGAGGGTGCCCGCGCGCGTGCGCGACGGGACGAGCTGACGGACCTGGAGCGTGCGGTCCTGGACCTGGAGGCCGCCACCTGGCGGTACGGCGGGGCCAAGGACCACGCCGTCCGAGAGCGTCTGGGGCTGTCTCCGACCGCCTATTATCAGGTGTTGAACGGATTGCTGGACCGTGAGGCCGCCCTGGCCTACCGACCCCTGCTGGTCACGCGGCTGCTGCGCAAGCGCGGCACCCGCAGCCGGGCCCGGAGGGGACCCGCGGATCCGGCGCCGTCCACGCCCGCTTCCCGCCAGGAGAACTGACCCATGGCCTACCAGCCCGACCGCTTCGACGAGGTCCCCGAGTACACGGACCAGCGCGGCGCGCACCGCGAGTCCTTCGCCGCTGCCGGCGCGACCGCCGCGGGCGGGGGTCGCCGCCTGAGCCCGCTGCTCTGGGTGGCCGGCCTCGTCCTGCTCGCCGGCCTGTTCGTGGGCGTCGTCCTGCCGTGGCTCACCGGCGACCGCTCCGAGCCCGTCGCCGCCGAGAGCTCGACGACGGCCCCGGCTGCCGCGCCGTCGACGTCGGCGTCGTCCGTGTCCTCCTCGGCGTCCTCCGCGTCGGCGTCGACTGCGTCCGCGACCGAGTCCGCCACCCCGTCCGAGGACGCGGCGGAGGCGTCCCGTTCCGCGGCCGCGGCCGAGTCCTCGCGGGCGGCGCAGGAGGCGGCTGCCGCCGAGGCCGCCGAGTCGTCCCAGGCTGCCGCGTCGTCCCGGGCCGCCGCGGAGGCACAGGCGGCGGAGGCCTCGCGTTCCGAAGCCGCCGCGCAGTCCGCCGAGTCGTCCCGTGCCGCCGCCGAGGCACAGGCGGCGGAGGCCTCGCGTTCCGAGGCCGCCGCGCAGTCCGCAGAGGCGTCCCGGTCGGCGGCGGCCGTCCAGGCGGCGGAGTCCTCGCGCGCCGCCGCGTCCCGTTCGGCCGCCGCGGCGGAGGCCTCGCGCTCGCAGTCCGCGGCCGCGTCGAGCTCTCGTGCGGCCGCGCAGTCTGCGGCCGCGTCGAGCTCTCGTGCAGCCGCGCAGTCCGCGGCCGTGCGCGGCACCCACGTCACCGTGTACAACGCGACCCGCACCCAGGGCCTCGCCGCCTCCTACGCGCAGCGGCTCACGGGCGCCGGCTACACCTCGGTGGACGCGAAGAACTGGAGCGGCTACGGCATCCAGTCCTCCACCGTCCTGTACAACGGCTCGGCCAACAAGGCCGCCGCCGAGGCGGTCGGCAAGGAGCTCGGCTTCCCGGTCATGCAGACCCCGAACCTGCAGGTGAACGGTATCGCGGTGGTCGTCACCAGCTGATCCGCCCGTCGTGCGGCCGTGCCGGCCGCGCACCCTTTCCGGCCCCCGGCGGGGCGCCTTCCGAGGCGTTCTGCCGGGGGCCGTCCGCCGTCCGCGGAAGGGCGGGCCCCGCACTGCGGACCCTTTGCACTCTCCCGGTGCGAGTGCTCATAATGGGGTTAGCACTCCGAAGGCGCGACTGCCAGCCGTACCCCGGTTGGCCCGGCGCCGTGGAGGAGGACCTGTCCACCGGTGAGGCCCCCAGGGGCCGTCCGTCGCGGGCACCGGCGCGGGTCAGCCACCAGCAGTAGGAAGCCGACGTCCAGAAAGGACCTGCACATGGCCAAGACCATCGCATTCGACGAAGAGGCCCGCCGCGGCCTGGAGAAGGGCCTGAACACCCTGGCCGACGCCGTGAAGGTGACCCTCGGCCCCCGCGGCCGCAACGTGGTGCTGGAGAAGAAGTGGGGCGCCCCCACCATCACCAACGACGGCGTCTCCATCGCCAAGGAGATCGAGCTCGAGGACCCGTACGAGAAGATCGGCGCGGAGCTCGTCAAGGAGGTCGCCAAGAAGACCGACGACGTCGCCGGCGACGGCACCACCACCGCCACCGTGCTGGCCCAGGCGCTGGTCCGCGAGGGCCTGCGCAACGTGGCCGCGGGCGCCGACCCGCTGTCCCTGAAGCGCGGCATCGAGAAGGCCGTGGAGGCCGTCACCTCCGAGCTGCTCTCCGCCTCCCGCGAGATCGAGACCAAGGACCAGATCGCGGCCACCGCCTCGATCTCCGCCGCGGACAAGCAGATCGGCTCCCTCATCGCCGAGGCCCTGGACAAGGTCGGCAAGGAGGGCGTCATCACCGTCGAGGAGTCCAACACCTTCGGCCTCGAGCTCGAGCTCACCGAGGGCATGCGCTTCGACAAGGGCTACATCTCCGGTTACTTCGTGACCGACGCGGACCGCCAGGAGGCCGTCCTCGAGGATCCCTACATCCTCATCGTCAACTCGAAGATCTCCTCCGTGAAGGACATGGTGGCGATCCTCGAGAAGGTCATGCAGTCGGGCAAGCCGCTGCTGATCATCGCCGAAGACGTCGAGGGCGAGGCCCTGGCCACCCTCGTGGTCAACAAGATCCGCGGCACCTTCAAGTCCGTGGCCGTGAAGGCCCCGGGCTTCGGTGACCGCCGCAAGGCCATGCTCGCCGACATCGCCATCCTCACCGGCGGCCAGGTCATCTCCTCCGAGGTGGGCCTGTCCCTGGAGAACGCGACCCTCGACCTGCTGGGCACCGCCCGCAAGGTGGTCGTCACCAAGGACGAGACCACCATCGTGGAGGGTGGCGGCGACGCCGAGCAGATCGCCGGCCGCGTGGCCCAGATCCGCTCCGAGATCGAGAACACCGACTCGGACTACGATCGCGAGAAGCTGCAGGAGCGCCTCGCCAAGCTGGCCGGCGGCGTGGCCGTCATCAAGGCCGGCGCGGCCACCGAGGTGGAGCTCAAGGAGCGTAAGCACCGCATCGAGGACGCCGTGCGCAACGCCAAGGCCGCCGTGGAGGAGGGCATCGTCGCCGGCGGCGGCGTGGCCCTGATCCAGGCCGGCGCCAAGGCGTTCGGCGGCCTGCAGCTCGAGGGCGACGAGGCCACCGGCGCGAACATCGTGAAGGTCGCCATCGAGGCCCCGCTGAAGCAGATCGCCTTCAACGCCGGCCTGGAGCCCGGCGTCGTGGCGGACAAGGTCAAGACCCTCGACGACGGTCACGGCCTGAACGCCGCCACCGGCGAGTACGAGGACCTGCTGGCCGCCGGCATCAACGACCCGGTGAAGGTGACCCGCTCGGCCCTGCAGAACGCCGCGTCCATCGCGGGCCTGTTCCTGACCACCGAGGCCGTCGTCGCGGACAAGCCCGAGAAGGCCGCCGCCGGCGCCGAGGGCATGGACCCGATGGGCGGCATGGGCGGCATGATGTGATCAGCCGCTGAGCCGGCCCGGCCCGTTCGGGCGCCCAGCCAGCGAGGCCCGTCTCCCCGTCCGGGGAGGCGGGCCTCGCCGCGTCCGGGGCCGGCACCGGGGCGCCCCGCTCAGGCCGACAGCGCGGCTCGTTCCGCCGCCAGGTTGCGGCGGGCGGCGGCCTCCCAGCGCGTTCGGCCGGGCGCGGTCCGATACAGCCGCTCGGCGTCCAGCAGGGCGTCCAGCACCGCGCCGCGACCGCGGGCCCAGTCCGCGTCGGACACGTGCGCGTAGTCCTGCCGGACCGCGGCCACGTAGCGGGCGTAGGCCTCGGGGGAGCGGCCGAGGACCTCGAGGTCCGCGTCCGAGAGCACCGCCCCGGCCGCGTCGTGCGGGGCGGGGTCGTGGGCGGCGGTGAGCAACACGAGGCGCGCCACCTCGTCGACGACGTCGGCCGGCACCGCCAGCCGCGGGTCGGTGAGCACGTCCCGGGCCAGGGCGGCCGAGTCCGCCTCGTCCTGGCCGGCGGGCGCGGCGGGGTCCCCGACGTAGACGGCGTCGTGGAACCACGCGGCCAGGCGGACCGCACGCGGATCCGGCCCGGCCTTCGCCCCCGCCCGCTCGAGCAGGTCCACGGACTCGAGCACCGCGAGCAGGTGGGCCGGGTCGTGGTAGTGCCGATGCGGCTCCGCCCAGCGGGCCAGCAGGTCGCGTCCCGCCGTCGTCACCGCGTCCGGGCTCGCCGCCGTGCCCTCGAACAGCCGCGCCCAGCGCCGGGCGAGGACGACGTCGCGCTTCTCGGCGCGGCTCCGGGCGGGCACGTGCAGCCCCGAGGCGGCGAGGCGGCGCACCAGCTCCCGTCCGGTGACGGGCACCGCCCCGCGGGCCACGAGCTCGGCGCGTCGGTGCGCGGGCACGTCGTAGTGGTCCCGGTCGAAGGCCCGCTCCGAGAGCCCCGCCGCCCGCGCGAACGCGTGGAGCTCCTCGAGGGAGGCGTCGGAGACGAGGTGGGAGAACACGGTGCCGTGGGCGGGCCACGCGGGCGGGTCGATCAGGACGGTCATGCCCCCACTCTAGGAAGCACGGACCGGGGCGCGGCCGGCCGGCCGCACCCCGGACCGTTCCGGGCGCTCAGAACCGGAACATCGCGGCGTTGGCGGTCTCCGCGTCCTGGTACTGGGTGGCGGCGGCGTCCATCGCGCGGCGGATGCCCGCCAGGGACTCCTCCACGCGCTGCTGGGTGGCGCGCCACTCGGTGAGCACGCCCTGGAAGTTCGCGGCCGCCTGGCCGCGCCAGGTGTCCTGCAGCTGGCGCAGGTTGGCCTCCATGGTGCTCACCTCCGCCTGGAGGCGGCCGATGGAGCCCTCCACCGCCCCGCTCTTGGCCCGCAGGTCCTCGACGTCGATCTGCACGATGCTCATGTGACTGTCCCCTCTGGTGAGTCCTGATGGGCGGCGGGTGCCGCCGGGCACCACGCTAGGGACGGGCGTCCCGCTCCGCTGCTGGGTCGTCCCCGCCTGGGGACGGGGCGGCGGTCTGAGGCGCCTGTGCAGGAGCAGACGCCCGACGGCGGCGCTCGGCCGAGGCGCGACGGAACCGCTCCGCCGCCCGCAGCAGGCGGCTGCTCCGGGCGGCGTCCGCGGCGCTGGCGCCGGCGCCCGACGGCGCGGTCAGGGCGAGGGGGCCGGTGGGCGGACCGGCCGCGTCGTCGTCGGTGTCCCGTGCGGGCGGGCACTCGTCCTCGAAGTCCTCGTCCGCCTCGTCCTCGAACGGTGCCCACGGCAGGTGGACGGAGAAGGTGGCACCGCCGCCCTCCGTCTCAAGCAGCCGGACGGAGCCGCCGTGCTGGGCCACGATCGCCGCGACGATGGCCAGGCCGAGCCCCGTGCCGCCCGTCTCGCGGTGCCGGGAGGTGTCCGCGCGGTAGAAGCGCTCGAAGATGCGGGCGCGGTCCTCCTCGGACACGCCCGGCCCGTGGTCACGGATCTCGATCACGGAGCTGCGGCCCGCGCCGTCGGCCCCGGCCTGGCCGCCGAGGTGGTCGACGGTGCCGACCGCGATCTCGATGGGGGTGCCGGCGGGGGTGTAGCGCAGAGCGTTGGCCATGAGGTTCACCACCACCTGGCGCATCCGGTTCTCGTCGCCGAGGATGGGCGCCGGGGCCGCCCGGTCGTCGTCGGGGCCCACGAGGGTGACCCTGCGGTCCGGGGCGTTCACGGAGGCGTCCATCATGGAGTCCATCGCGAGGATGAGCAGGTCCACCGGGGCGTGCTCGAGGGGGCGCTGCTCGTCGAGGCGGGCCAGGGTGAGCAGGTCCTCCACGAGGCGGGTCATGCGGGTGGCCTCGGACTCGATGCGCTGCATGGCGGCGGCGACGTCCTCCTCCTCGCGCAGCCCGCCGTGCCGGTACAGCTCGGAGAATCCGCGGATGGTGACCAGGGGGGTGCGCAGCTCGTGGGAGGCGTCCTGCACGAAGCGGCGCATCTTGTCCTCGGAGATCTCCTTGTCCCGGAACGCGGACTCGATGTGCGCGAGCATGGCATTGAGGGAGCGGGAGAGCCGGCCCACCTCGGTGTCGGGCGCCGCGCTCTCCACGCGCTGGCTCAGGTCGCCGGCGGCGATCTTGGCGGCGGTGCGCTCCACGCGGTTCAGGGTGCGGAACGCGCGCTGGACCGCCAGGTTGGCCACGATCACGGTGCCCGCCGTCGCGAGCAGGCCGATGGTCACGACGATCGAGGTGACGCGCTCGACGGAGGAGGTCACGCTCTGCAGGGGAAGGGCCACGGCCATGGTGCCGTCGCCGCTGCTGAGCCCGTACAGCTGCACGCGCCAGCCGCTCGAGTCCGGCTGTGTGCCGGGCACCTCGAAGGAGGCGGAGCCGCGCTCCAGGGCCTCGGCCGGGGTGATGTCCGGCAGGGCCGGCTCGTCCGCACCCGGCATCACCGGGGTCTGGACGACCCGCGCGCCCTCGTTGTCCCACACGACGCCGTAGAAGCGCAGGATGGGCAGCTGCGGCATGTAGTACTCGCCGGTCTGGGCGACGTTGGCCAGGTACATCGAGACGGTGTCCCGGTTGGCGGCCATGTCCTCGTCCAGCTGGCGCACCGCCTCCTGGCGGAACAGCACCGCGGTCGCCACGGCGGTCACGGCGACCAGGGCCAGCATGAGCGCCGCGATCATCACGACCAGCTTGGTGCGCAGGGACTGCCCCTGCCACGCGCCCCTCAGCCAGGCGCGCGGATGGCGGACGCGGGCCGCCGCGGCGTCGAGCCGCGCACGCACGTCAGCGCTTGTCCGCGGTGCGGAGCATGTAGCCGACGCCGCGCTTGGTGTGGATCATCTTCTCGCGGCCGCCGACGTCGATCTTGCGGCGCAGGTAGGAGATGTAGGACTCGACGATCGAGGCGTCCCCGTTGAAGTCGTACTCCCACACGTGGTCCAGGATCTGGGCCTTCGAGAGCACCCGGTTCGGGTTCATCATGAGGTAGCGCAGCAGCTTGAACTCGGTGGGGGAGAGCTCCACGACCTCGCCGCCGCGGCGGACCTCGTGCGCGTCGTCGTCGAGCTCGAGATCGTCCACGCGCAGCACCGCCGCGTCGTCGTCGTCGAGGGAGGCAGTGCGGCGCAGCACGGCGCGGATGCGGGCGACCACCTCGTCGAGGGAGAACGGCTTGGTCACGTAGTCGTCACCGCCGACCGTCAGGCCGGTGATCTTGTCCTCGGTGCCGTCCCGCGCGGTGAGGAACACGACGGGGAAGTGACGGCCGGCGGAGCGCAGGCGGCGGGTCACGGTGAAGCCGTCCATGTCCGGGAGCATCACGTCCAGCACGGCCAGGTCCGGCTGGAACTCCTCGGCGGCGTCCAGGGCCTCCCGGCCGTTGGCCGCGGCCGTGACCTCGAAGCCGGCGTAGCGCAGGGACGTGGAGAGCAGCTCGCGGATGTTGGGCTCGTCGTCCACCACCAGGAGGCGTGCTTCGGGGTTCTGAGGCTGCATGGGGCCCAGTCAACCGCCCCGACCTGGGAACACCCTGAAAGGGTGCTGGATGTCACGGGGCGTCGTTGGCCCGACGGCTCAGGGGCGCGAGCGCCGGACGGCGCCCAGCACCACGTGCAGCAGCATCAGGCCGAAGCCGACGGGCAGGCCGAACAGCGCGAGCGCGAACAGCGCCGGGGACGCCGGCCACGCCAGGAAGTACGCGACCAGCAGGGCCACCAGGGCCAGAGCGGACACCGCCGTCACGGCCACGCCCAGCACCAGGACGACGCCACGACCGCCCCGGTGATCGGCGGGGTCGGCGGCGGGCGCGGAGGCGGGGAGGGTGGAGGTCCGAGGCATGCCCGCCACTCTAGTCGGGCTATCCTGGGAGGTCATTGACGACCACGTCCTCCGCCGTCCCCTCCGGGCGCACGGCCAGGCTGGTCCCACCGATGCCGCGGCGCACCGCCACGCCGGTGCCGGACCCCGCCGACCCGAGACGAGAGCACGGCCGCCCCTGCGGCGCCGGCCCGACGCGGTGGACCCATATGACGAGGAGCAGGTGACGCACATGCCCACCGGGCGCATCAAGTTCTACGACTCGACCAAGGGCTTCGGGTTCGCCCAGACGGACGAGGGCGAGGAGGTCCACGTGCCCGCCTCGGCCCTGCCGGCCGGGGTGACCGAGCTGCGCGGAGGCACCCGCGTGGAGTTCGGCGTGGCCGAGGGCCGCCGCGGCAAGCAGGCGCTCTCGCTGCGCGTGCTCGACGCCGCACCCTCGGTGGTCCGCAACCACCGACCCGGCGCCACCGAGATGGCCGTCCTCATGGAGGACCTCATCACGTGGCTGGACCAGACCTCCAACGGCCTGCGCCGCGGCCGCTACCCCCAGCGCGCCCAGGCGCAGAAGATGGCGCAGGTGCTGCGCCGTGTCGCCGACGACCTGGAGGCCTGAGCCATGACCACCCACGACGACGCCCCGCGCGTCGACCACCGGAGCCCCGACGCCGAGCCCGCGCCCGCCGAGGAGAGGACGGCCGCGCCGCCCGCGCGTCGCCGGGCCCCGCGCCGCGACGAGCTGCTCGCCGCCGCCGTGGACGCCGCCCGCGCGGGGCTGGCCGGGCTGGCCGCCCCGGACGAGGTGGGGGAGCACGTGGACGTGCTCGTGGACGACGACCGGCTCCTGACGCACCGCTTCGCGTGCCGCATGCCCGGCTACGCGGGCTGGCTCTGGTACGTGACGATCGCCCGGGCCCCACGCGCCAAGCAGGTCACCGTGTGCGAGACCGGCCTCATGGCGGGGGAGGGTTCGCTCGTGGCGCCCCCGTGGGTGCCGTACGCCGAGCGCGTGAACGAGGAGGAACGCGAGCGGCACAAGGCCGTGGCCGAGGGCCGCGTGCCCGGCGCCCCGGCGCCCGAGGCCGCGCCGGACGACGCCGCCCAGACGGCCCCCGAGCCCGCGGCGGCCGACCGCGGCTGAGCCGGCGCACCCCGGCGGCTCAGGCCAGGCGCTCGACCACGTGGTCGATGCAGCGCAGCAGCGCCGCGACGTCCTCGGGCTCGGTCGCGGCGAAGGTCGCGATCCGCAGCTGGTTCCGGCCGAGCTTGCGGTAGGGCTCCACGTCCACCACGCCGTTCGCGCGCAGGGCCTGGGCGACCGCCGCCGCGTCGACGTCGTCGGAGAAGTCGACGGTGCAGACCACGGCGGAGCGGTCCTCGGACCGGGCCACAAACGGCGTGGCGAACGACGACGCCTCGGCCCACGCGTACACGCGCGAGGAGGAGTCGGCGGTGCGGGCGGTCATCGCGTCCAGCCCGCCCTGACCGTTCATCCAGCGCAGCTGCGCGTCCAGCATGACGAGCGTGGCCAGCGCGGGCGTGTTGTAGGTCTGGTCCTTGAGGGAGTTCTCCACGGCCGTGGCCAGGTCCAGGAACGCCGGGATCCAGCGGCCGGACTCCTTGATCTCCGCGACCCGCGCCAGGGCCCGCGGGGAGAACAGCGCGAGCCACAGACCGCCGTCGGACGCGAAGTTCTTCTGCGGCGCGAAGTAGTACACGTCCGCCTCGGACACGTCCACCGGCAGGCCGCCCGCGGCCGAGGTGGCGTCGACGACGACCAGGGCGTCCTCGTCGATGCCCGCGGGGCGGACGACGGGCGCCATCACGCCGGTCGAGGTCTCGTTGTGCGGCCACGCGTACACGTCGACCCCGGCCACGGCCTCCGGCTCGGGGCGGGTGCCCGGCTCGGAGGTGCGGATGTCCGACGGGGCCAGGAACGGCGCCTGGTCGGTGGCCTTGGCGAACTTCGAGCCGAACTCGCCGAAGCTCAGATGCTGGGCGCGCTCGCGGACCAGGCTGAAGGCGGCCGCGTCCCAGAACGCGGTGGAGCCGCCGACGCCGAGGATCACCTCGTAGCCCTCCGGCGCCGAGAACAGCTCGGCGACGCCCGACCGGACGCTCGCCACCAGGTCCTTGACCGGCTTCTGACGGTGCGACGTGCCGAGCAGCCCGGCTGCGTCCTGGAGCGCGCTCAGCTGCTCGGGGCGGACCTTGGAGGGGCCGGCGCCGAAGCGGCCGTCGGCCGGCAGCAGGTCCTGGGGGATGGTGATCTCGGCGGGGGAGGTCATGCGTGCTCCTGACGCTTCGGGGTCGCGGGTCGCGCCCATTCTCCCGCGCCCGGGACCACCGGCCGTCCACGTGACTCACGCCTCGCTAGGATGTCCGGGACGAAGAGCCCGAGGGAAGAGGACGTGCCATGACGGATCTGATCGACACCACCGAGATGTACCTGCGCACGATCCTCGAGCTCGAGGAGGAGGGCATCCCCCCGCTGCGCGCCCGCATCGTCGAGCGTCTGGAGCACTCCGGCCCCACCGTCTCCCAGACCGTGGCCCGCATGGAGCGGGACGGGCTGGTGCACGTGGGCGCGGACCGTCGGCTGGAGCTGACCGTGGCGGGCCGCGAGCGGGCCGTGTCCGTGCTGCGCAAGCACCGCCTGGCCGAGCGCCTGCTCGCGGACGTGATCGGCCTCGAGTGGGAGCTCGTCCACGAGGAGGCCTGCCGCTGGGAGCACGTGATGAGCGACCAGGTGGAGCGCCGCCTGCTCACGCTGCTGGAGAACCCCACCGAGACCCCCTACGGCACCCCGATCCCGCCCCGGCCCGAGCAGGCCTCCGCCGAGGACTGGAGCCGCGACATGGGCCTGGCGGGCGCCCGGCTCTCCGAGGAGGCCGCCACCGCCGGCCGGTTCCGCGTCCGCGGGCTGGCCGAGGGCGTGCAGACCGACCCCGAGCTGCTGGCCCAGCTGGCCGGCGCCGGCGTGACCCCCGGCCGTGTGGTGCGTGCCGAGGCCGCCCGCGACGCCGGGTACATCCGGGTCGAGGGCGAGGCGGAGGACGGCGCGGCCGCGGACGGCGGGGCCCTCGAGCTGGCCGAGGCCACGGCCGCGCACGTGTGGGTCGAGCGTCTCGACGGCTGAGGCGCGGCGCGCCGTCGTCGTGCGTGACGGGGGCGTGATGGCCCGGTGACGGGCCGGTGAACCTCTTCCGCCGCCGCAGGCGACACGCCGCGCGCCGATGCACCCGCGTCTAGCGTGGGGACACGACGCCCCTGTGTCCCCACGCTTCCGAGGCCCCCGATGCGCACACTCGTCCTCAACGCCGGCTACGAACCCCTCTCGGTCGTCTCCGACCGCCGGGCGCTGCTGCTCGTGGCCACCGGCAAGGCGAGCGTGCTCGAGGACGCCGGTGACCCGATGCGCAGCCCCACCCGCGCGTGGGGCCGGCCCCTCGTGATCCTGCTGCACCAGTACATCCGGGTGCCCCACACGGACGCGGCCCCGGTCTCCCGCAAGGGCGTGCTGCGCCGGGACGGACACCGCTGCGCCTACTGCGGCGCCCACGCCACCACCGTGGACCACGTGCGGCCGCGCTCGCGGGGCGGCGAGAACACGTGGGAGAACCTCGTGGCCTGCTGCCTGCGCTGCAACGGGGCGAAGGCGGACCGCTCGCTCGAGGCCCTGGGCTGGCGGCTGCGGGTGGAGCCGGTGCGCCCGCGCGGGGCCCAGTGGCGGATCCGCGAGCTGGAGCGGCCCGCCGAAGCGTGGCGGGACTACCTGCGCCTGGCCGCCTGACGCCGGAAGCGGAATCGCGCCCGCCCGTGCCCGCCGGTTCCTAGACTCTCGAACGGTCGAGAGAGCGGAGGGGCCCATGAGCATGGAGTCGGCGGCACGGATGTCCATGATGCGGATGACCCGCGGACAGTCCGACGCCCAGCAGAGCCTCGCCCGCGGCACGGTGCGCCGGACCATCGCGTTCGCGGGCCGGTACCGCACCCGACTGATCGTGTTCGTCGCGGCGTCCATCGTGGGCGCGGTGCTCGGCGTGGCCTCGCCCGTGCTGGCCGGCGACGTCGTCAACGCGATCACCGGCGGCGCGGACCGCGGGCTCGTGGTGCGGCTGGCCCTGCTGATCGCCCTCGTGGCCGTGCTCGACGCGGCGCTGTCCGTGTTCACCAAATGGCTCTCCTCCGGGCTGGGGGAACGCGTCATCTACGACCTGCGCACCGCCGTGTTCGACCACGTGCAGCGCATGCCGGTGGCGTTCTTCCAGCGCACCCGCACCGGCGCGCTCGTCTCGCGCCTGAACAACGACGTGATCGGGGCGCAGTCGGCGATCTCGCGGACGCTCTCCGGCGTCGTCGCGAACGTGGTGTCCGTGGTGCTGACCCTGGGCGTGATGGTGGCCACCAGCTGGCAGGTCACCGTCCTGTCCCTCGTGATGCTGCCGCTGTTCCTGGTGCCGGCCCGGGCGGTCGGCTCGAAGCTGGCGGACCTGTCCCGCGAACGGGCCGGGCACAACGCGGCCATGGGCGACCAGATGACCGAGCGGTTCTCCGCTCCCGGCGCCACACTCATCAAGCTCTTCGGCCGCCCCGCCGCCGAGTCCGCCGAGTTCGCCCGCCGCGCGGACCGCGTGCGCGCCACCGGCGTGGACATCTCCGTGCGCCAGGCGGTCTTCACCACGCTGCTCACCCTGGTCTCCGCGCTCGCGCTCGCGGCCGTGTACGGCGTGGGCGGGCTCCAGGCGATCGCGGGCACCCTCGACGCCGGCGACGTCGTCACCCTCGCCCTGCTGCTGACCCGCCTCTACGCGCCCCTGACCGCGCTGGCGAACGCCCGCGTGGAGATCATGAGCGCGCTCGTGAGCTTCGAGCGCGTGTTCGAGGTCCTGGACCTGGAACCCCTCATCACGGAGCCCGCGCGGCCCGCAACCCTGCCGGAGGGGCCCCTGTCCGTGCGGCTGCGGGACGTGCGCTTCGCCTACCCCACCGCGGAGCAGGTGTCCCTGGCCTCCCTCGAGGAGGTCTCCGTGCTGGACACGCGCGGCGGCGAGGAGGTGCTGCACGGGATCGACGTGGCCGTGCCCGCCGGGGCCACGGTGGCCCTCGTGGGCTCCTCGGGTGCGGGCAAGTCCACCATCGCCTCGCTCGTCACGCGCCTGCACGACGTCACCTCCGGCGCCGTCGAGATCGGCGGTGTGGACGTGCGGGACCTCGCGTTCGCGGACCTGCAGCGGGCCGTGGGCATGGTGACCCAGGACGGCCACCTCTTCCACGAGACCGTGCGCGCCAACCTGACGCTGGCCCGCCCCGACGCGACGGACGAGGAGCTGTGGGACGCCGTCGAGCGGGCCCGCCTGCGCCCCGTGGTCGAGGCGCTGCCGGACGGGCTGGACACCGTGGTCGGCGAGCGCGGCTACCGCCTCTCCGGCGGCGAGCGGCAGCGCATGACGATCGCGCGGCTGCTGCTGGCGGCCCCGCGCGTCGTGGTGCTGGACGAGGCGACGGCGGCGCTGGACTCCACCAACGAGCGCGCCATCCAGGAGGCGCTGGGGGAGGCGCTGGCCGGGCGGACCGCGATCGTGATCGCGCACCGGCTCTCCACCGTGCGCAACGCGGACGAGATCCTCGTGGTCGAGGCCGGGCGGATCGTGGAGCGCGGCACGCACGCCGAGCTGCTCGCGGCGGACGGACGGTACGCGGAGCTCTACACCACGCAGTTCGCCGACGCGGAATGAGGCGGCGGCCGGACCGGCCACCCGGGTGCCCCAGGCCGGAATCGAACCGACGGCCTACCCTTTAGGAGAGGGTCGCTCTATCCAACTGAGCTACTGGGGCGCGGACCGCGCGTCGCGCGCGCCGGTCCGGTGAGCGAGTCTAGCCGAGCCTTTCAGGCCGCCCGCGCGGCGCGACCACGACGGCGCCGCCCGGCCCACAGCATCACGGCCACCGCCAGCGCGAGCAGCGCCAGCAGGACCCAGCGGGTCAGCGTCAGGGCGGCGGCCAGGCCGGTGCCCGGGCCGCCGGCGGCGATCGCCTGCTCGATCGCGATGTTCTCGCAGATGTCCACGACCGCGAACAGCACGCCCAGCCCGAAGACGGCCCACTTGGCGCCGACGGGACGCAGGCGCCATGCGCCGACCGCGGTGACCGTCAGTGCCACGGCGATCGGGAAGATCACGCCGGCCGTCTTGTGCACCCAGTTCAGCTGGCCGCGGGCGTCCTCGTCCATGACCGCGGAGAGCGCGCGGATGTGGTCCTGCCCGTAGAACAGCAGGGAGTCCGGCATCGCCAGGCCGCCGCTGAGCTGGGTCATCTGCTGCAGCACCAGCAGATGGAGGTACGCGCCCACGAGCAGGGTGGTCACGATCAGCGCGCTCACCGGGATCGCCGGGCTGCCCTCGCGCTCAGCGGCCGCGGCGAGGTCCTCACGGACGTTGACGTCCCGCAGCGTGGGACGGGAGCGCGGGGACTCGGCGACCGGGCGCGCGGCGGGCCGCGACGGGCGCGGACGGGACTTGCGGGACTTCTGGGACACGGGGCACCTCCGCGGTCCATCCTCCCAGACCGTCCGAGCCGGCCCGGCCCCGCGCCGCCCAGCTCACTTTCGAACGTGAAATCGGGGTCATGGGGACTTTCGAACGCGAGACAGGCCCTCCGTCACGTTCGAAAGTGCGGGGGTGGCGGGGATGCCGGGGTGGCGGGGTCGGGGCCGGGGCTGCTCAGTCCGCGTGGCGAGGCCGCGGGCGGGGGGCCCGGACCCGGGCGGGTGCGCCGGCCGCCGGCTCGGCGGCCGGGGTCGGCCCCGCGGCGGGCTGCGGCGGGGACGCCGGCTCGACGACCGGCAGGGGCGCCGTCGTCGAGGCGGGCTCGGCGGTCTGTGCCGGCACGGCGTCCGCCGCTCCCGGGACCGTGGCCCGGGTGCGAGGACGCGCCCGGACGCGTCCCGCCGTCGGGAATTCGAAGAGCCAGCGAACCCGTCGGTAGCCGAGCGCGAGGGCGAGCGGGACGAGGAACGTGAACGACGCGATGGCCACGTAGAAGTCGACCGGGCGGACCGCGGCGAGGTCGCGGAAGGCCGCCACCGCCAGGATCAGCACCGGCATGTGGGCGACGTAGAGGACCATCGAGCGGCGGCCGCAGAACTCGAGGAACGGCAGACGGGGCAGGCGCGGGCCGAGCCACAGCACCACGAGGATCCCCGGCAGCGCGGCGAACACGGACCAGGGCTGGCGCTCCGCCACCACGAGCGCGCCGGTGCGCGTGGCCGTCACGGTGAGCACCATGAGGATCACCGCGATCACGCCCAGGGCGGCCGGCGCCGTGCGGATCCGGGGGAGCAGTCGCGCGGAGGCGGCACCGAGGAAGAAGTACACGCCCCAGTACAGGGGACGCACCCAGTCGCGGGGGCCGCTGACGAACTCGAGGAGCAGCACGAAGAGGACGGCCGCGACCACCAGCGCCGGGACGCGACGGATCACCGGGCCGATGAGGTAGCAGAGCATGAGCACCCACAGGAACCACAGGTGCCACGCGCCGCCGCGCCAGAACTCGACGGACAGCAGGGATCCGGGCTTGCCCGTGGCCAGCGCCAGGACGACCATCCAGACGAGGAACGGCCACAGGATCCGCTCCGCCTTGCCGCGGTAGTACGTGCCCAGCGGCTTGGACACGGAGCGGGGCAGCAGGACGCCGGACAGGAACACGAGCATCGGCATCCGCCACGACTGGAACACCTGCACCACGTTCGCGAACGCCACGGAGCTGAAGGTCGCGTCGAGGCCCTGCGGCATCGTGTAGGTGTGGGTGAACATCACCAGCAGCACGGCGAATCCGCGCATCGCGTCCATCCAGGTCATCCGGCTGGGGGTGGACCCGTGGGACATGGGCGGGGTCGGCGTGGTGGACATGGCGGCTCCGGGGTGACGTGGCGGGGCAGGGGAAGGAGGCTCCGCCGCCACATCGCGCGGAACGCCCAGAAGACCATAGCGGGCCGTTCGATTCCCGCCGGTTTTCGAACGTGGAATCGGGGTCTTGGGGACTTTCGAACGCGAGATAGGCCCCACATCACGTTCGAAAGTGCGGGTGGGGTGGGGCGGGGCGGCGCGGTGGGGGATGGCGACGACGGCGCCCGCTGTCGCGTCCGGGGCCACGCCTAGACTGGGTCCGCCATGGCTGACCTCTTCTCCGCGCTCGGACGCACGCCCCTGAACCTCGACCGCACCCGCCGCCCGGCGGACCCGGAGACCGCCCTGCCCGGGCTCGTGCCCCCGGCCGTCACGCGCGCGGCCGCGGACCCCGAGGCCTGGGGCCAGGACGTCCGGCCGGCCGCGCCGGCGCACACTCCGGAGTCGCTCGTGGCGGGGCTCAACCCGCAGCAGGCAGCCGCGGTGACCCACACGGGGGCGCCGCTGCTGATCGTGGCGGGCGCCGGCTCGGGCAAGACCCGGGTGCTGACCCACCGCATCGCGTGGCTGCTCGCCACCGGCCGGGCGCGGCCGCACGAGATCCTCGCCATCACCTTCACGAACAAGGCCGCCGCGGAGATGCGCGAGCGCGTGGCCGGGCTGATCGGTCCCACCGCCCAGCGGATGTGGATCTCCACGTTCCATTCCTCCGCCGTGCGGCTGCTGCGCAACGAGGCCGCCAACATCGGGCTGAAGTCCACGTTCACCATCTACGACTCGGCGGACAGCCTGCGCCTGGTCACCACCGTCGCCAAGCAGCACGAGCTGGACCCGAAGCGCTTCGCGCCCAAGGCCCTGCTGAACCGCATCAGCTCCCTGAAGAACGAGCTCGTGGAGGCGGACGACTACGCCGCCACCGTGGCCGAGGGGGACCCGTGGGGCCGCGCCGTCGCCGCCGTCTACCGGGACTACACGGCCCGCCTGCGCCAGGCCAACGCCCTGGACTTCGACGACCTGATCGGCATGACGGTCCACATGTTCGAGGCGTTCCCGCGCGTGCTGGACAACTACCGCCGCCGGTTCCGCCACGTCCTCGTGGACGAGTACCAGGACACCAACCACGCCCAGTACCGCCTGATCCGGCTCCTCGCCGGCCCGGCGGGCGACCCCGAGGGCGTGGAGACCCCCGGCGGCGAGCTGACCGTCGTCGGCGACTCGGACCAGTCCATCTACGCGTTCCGCGGCGCGGACATCCGCAACATCGTCGAGTTCGAGCAGGACTTCACGGACGCCGTCACCATCAAGCTCGAGCAGAACTACCGCTCGACGCAGACCATCCTGGACGCCGCCAACGCGGTGATCGAGCGCAACCCGGACCGCCGTCCCAAGCGCCTGTGGACGGCCGAGGGGGAGGGCCCGGCGATCGTCGGCTACGCCGCGGAGAACGAGTCCGCCGAGGCGGAGTGGATCGCCACCACCATCGACCGGCTGCAGGACGAGGACGGGATCCGCCCGGCCGACGTCGCCGTGTTCTACCGGACCAACGCGCAGTCCCGCGCGCTCGAGGAGCGGCTGGTGACGCGCGGCATCCCGTACCGCGTCATCGGCGGCACGCGCTTCTACGACCGCAAGGAGATCAAGGACGCGCTCGCCTACCTGCGGGTGATCGTCAACCCCGACGACGACGTCAACGTGCGCCGCATCCTCAACGAGCCCAAGCGGGGCATCGGGGACCGGGCCGAGGGCGCCATCGCCGCGTGGGCCGAGCGCAACCGCTCCACGTTCTCCGCGGCCCTGCGCGACGCCGAGAACGCCCCCGGCATGGCCGCGCGCTCGCTCAAGGCCGTCCGTGGCTTCGTGCAGATGATGGACGACCTCGGCCAGGTCGCCGAGTCCGCCGGCCCGGCCACCGTCCTGGAGGCCGTCCTCGAGCAGTCCGGCATGCTGGCCGCCCTCCGCGAGTCCGAGGACCTGCAGGACGAGTCCCGCGCGGACAACCTCGGCGAGCTCGTCGCCGTCGTCCGCTCCTTCGAGACGTCGCACCCGGACGGCACCCTGTCCGACTTCCTCGAGCAGGTCGCGCTCGTGGCGGACGCGGACCAGCTGCCCACGGCCCCGGACGTGGAGGGCGAGGCGCTCGCGGAGCAGCAGGGCCAGGTCACGCTCATGACGCTGCACACCGCCAAGGGCCTCGAGTTCCCCGTGGTGTTCCTGACGGGCATGGAGCACGGGGTGTTCCCGCACGCCCGCTCGATGACGGACGAGAAGGAGCTCGCGGAGGAGCGTCGCCTGGCGTACGTGGGCCTGACGCGCGCCCGCCGTCGCCTGTTCCTGACGCGCGCCGAGGCACGCTCGCTGTGGGGCCAGCACCAGTTCAACCCGCCCAGCCAGTTCCTCGGGGAGATCCCGGAGACGCTCATCGACTGGGAGCGGGAGGGCACCACGCGCTCGGCCGGGTCGTTGAGCCTGACCGGCGCCGGCACCTCGCGGTACGCGGGGCGGTTCGGGGGCGGCCGGCCGGCGTGGCGGTCCCGGGACGACGACGGCGCGCGACCCCAGCGCCTCACCCGCGGGGACGAGCCGGCGGACCTCACGGTGCCCTCCGGCGTGGTGCGCGGGAAGGCGCCGAGCCGGGTGCAGCCGCAGAAGGAGATCGTGGCGCTCAGCCCGGGCGACCGCGTCTCCCACGCCACGTTCGGCGAGGGGCGCGTGGACGCCGTCGCGGGCGCGGGGGACAAGACCGTCGCGACCGTCACCTTCGACGCCACCGGGGCGCAGAAGCGGCTGCTGCTGCGCTACGCCCCGCTGACGAAGGTCGAGGGCTGACGGGACCGGCCCGCCGACCCCCCGGTCGCCCCGGGGCGTGGACTACAGTGAGCCGTGGAACGCCGCCGTCCGCCGCCCCGCCGTGCCCCCGCGCCCGGCCCGGCCACGGAGGGGGCGTCGACGTCGGCCGCGCCCGCGGGCGAGGCCGGCAGACCCTGTCTTCGACCAAGAAGGACACACCACCGTGGACCTGTATGAGTACCAGGCGCGCGATCTGTTCGAGGCGCACGGCGTCCCCGTGCTGGCCGGCATCGTTGCGCAGACCCCGGACGAGGCCAAGGCGGCCGCGGAGAAGATCGGCGGCGTCACCGTCGTCAAGGCGCAGGTGAAGGTCGGCGGCCGCGGCAAGGCCGGCGGCGTGAAGGTCGCCAAGACGGCCGACGAGGCCTACGAGCACGCCAAGGCCATCCTGGGGATGGACATCAAGGGCCACACCGTGCACCAGGTCATGATCGCCCAGGGCGCCGACATCGCCGAGGAGTACTACTTCTCCGTGCTGCTGGACCGCGCCAACCGCACCTACCTGGCCATGTGCTCGGTCGAGGGCGGCATGGAGATCGAGCAGCTCGCCGAGGAGCGCCCCGAGGCCCTCGCCAAGGTGCCCGTCTCCCCGCTGACCGGCATCGACGCCGAGACCGCCCAGAAGATCGTCACCGAGGCGGGCTTCCCCGAGGAGCTGCGCGCCGACGTCGCCGAGGTCATCCAGAAGCTCTGGGAGGTCTTCGAGAAGGAGGACGCCACCCTCGTCGAGGTGAACCCGCTGGTGAAGACCGGCGACGGCACGATCCTCGCCCTGGACGGCAAGGTCTCCCTCGACGACAACGCGGCGTTCCGCCACGAGGGCCACGCCGCCCTCGTCGACGAGCGCACCGAGGACCCGCTGGAGGCCAAGGCCAAGGCCAACGACCTCAACTACGTGAAGCTGGACGGCCAGGTCGGCGTGATCGGCAACGGCGCCGGCCTCGTGATGTCCACCCTCGACGTCGTCGCGTACGCCGGCGAGCAGCACGGCGGCGTGAAGCCGGCCAACTTCCTGGACATCGGCGGCGGCGCCAACGCCGAGGTCATGGCCAACGGCCTCGACGTCATCCTGGGCGACGAGCAGGTCAAGTCCGTGTTCGTGAACGTCTTCGGCGGCATCACCGCGTGCGACCAGGTCGCGAACGGCATCGTCAAGGCCCTCGAGATCCTGGGCGACACCGCCACCAAGCCGCTGGTCGTGCGTCTGGACGGCAACGCCGTGGAGGAGGGCCGCCGCATCCTGCAGGAGGCGAACCACCCGCTCGTCACCCTGGCCGCCACCATGGACGAGGGCGCCGACAAGGCCGCCGAGCTCGCCCACTCCGCGAACTGACCGTTCGGAAAGACTGAGGAAACAGCTATGTCGATCTACCTGAACAAGGACTCCAAGGTCATCGTCCAGGGCATCACCGGCGGCGAGGGCACCAAGCACACCCGCCTCATGCTCAAGGCCGGCACGAACATCGTGGGCGGCGTGAACGCCCGCAAGGCCGGCACCACCGTGTCCCACGAGGACAAGGACGGCAACGCCGTCGAGCTGCCCGTCTTCGGCACCGTCAAGGAGGCCATGGAGAAGACCGGTGCGGACGTGTCCGTGGCCTTCGTGCCGCCGGCCTTCGCCAAGGACGCCGCCATCGAGGCCATCGAGGCCGAGATCCCGCTGCTCGTGGTCATCACCGAGGGCATCCCGGTGCAGGACACCGCCGAGTTCTTCGCCCTGTCCCAGTCGAAGACCGGCGAGGACGGCAAGCCGAAGACCCGCATCATCGGCCCGAACTGCCCCGGCGTCATCACCCCGGGCGAGGCCCTGGCGGGCATCACCCCGGCCACCATCACCGGCTCCGGCCCCATCGGCCTCGTGTCCAAGTCCGGCACGCTGACCTACCAGATGATGTACGAGCTGCGTGACTTCGGCTTCTCCACCGCCATCGGCATCGGCGGCGACCCGATCATCGGCACCACCCACATCGACGCCCTCGAGGCGTTCGAGGCCGACCCGGACACCCAGGCCATCGTGATGATCGGTGAGATCGGCGGCGACGCCGAGGAGCGTGCGGCCGAGTTCATCAAGGCCAACGTCACCAAGCCGGTCGTCGGCTACGTGGCCGGCTTCACCGCCCCGGAGGGCAAGACCATGGGCCACGCCGGCGCCATCGTCTCCGGCTCCGCCGGCACCGCGCAGGCCAAGAAGGAGGCCCTCGAGGCCGCGGGCGTGAAGGTCGGCAAGACCCCGTCCGAGACCGCCCAGCTCATGCGGGAGATCCTGCAGGCCCAGGCCTGATCCCGCGGTGGGGGGCGCCGATGCCGGCGCTCCGCACCGGCAGGCGGATGCACCACGGCCCCTGTCCCTCGTCCTGAGGGGCAGGGGCCGTGTGCTGTGCGGGGCGGAGCAGGCGGTGGGCGCCCGTCAGCCCACGTTCGCGCCGAAGAGCAGGCCGAGCACGTACGTCACGGCGGCGGCGCCGAAGCCGATCGCGAGCTGGCGCAGGCCCCGGGCCAGCGGTGAGGAGCCGGACAGCAGCCCGACCACACCGCCGGTGAAGAGCAGGGCCGCGCCCACCATCGCCGCAGCCAGGCCCAGGGCCCACGGCCCGGACATGCCGAAGATGTACGGCAGGATCGGGATGAGCGCGCCGGAGGCGAAGAACGCGAAGCTGGACAGGGAGGCGCTCCACGCCGAGCCGATCTCCGCGAAGGAGTTCGAGTGGTCCACGGGTCCCTGGGAGCCGTCGGGACGGGCGGAGAACCGCGGGTTGCAGTCGCACGTGAGATAGCCGAGGCGCTCGAGCGCGCGGTGCTCGGCGTCCTCGGGCGTCATGCCGCGGGCCAGGTAGACGAGCGTGAGCTCGTTGTGGTCCAGGTCCAGGTGCTGGGCCGCCTCGAGGGTGATCTGGGTGGGGGAGGATGCCTCGAGCAGCTCCCGCTGGGACCGCACCGAGACGTACTCGCCGGCCGCCATGGACAGCGCGCCCGCCAGCAGGCCGGCCACGCCCGTGAACAGCACGACGGACGGCGCCACGCCCGTCGCGCCGATGCCCATCACGAGCGCCAGGTTGGAGACCAGCCCGTCGTTCATGCCGAAGACGGCGGCACGGAAGTTGCCTGCCAGCTGCTCGCGACCCCGGGCGGCGAGGCCGCGCACGACCTCCTCGTGGATGGCCTCGTCCGCCACCATGCCCTCGGGGGCGTCCTGGTCCTCCGCGTAGGGAGTGTCCGACTCGGCGCGCTGGGCCAGGGCCAGCACGAACACGGAGCCGAAGATCCGTGCGAGCCAGCGCAGCAGGACGCGGTGCAGGGAGGGGCGCGGCGGGTTCTCGGCGTGCTCGCCCAGGAGGGCCCGCCAGTGCTGTTCGTGGCGGCGCTCGGCCTCGGCGAGGCCGAGCAGGATGTCGCGCTCCACGCCGTCCTTGCGAGCGGCGATGTCGCGGTAGATCTGGCCCTCGGCGATCTCGTCGGCGAGGTAGCGGCGCCAGCGTCGGACCTGTTCGCGGGTCGGCTCGGGGCGTGCCGCGGGCGTGGCGGTGTGGGCGGGGCTCATGGGGCTCCATCGGATGGGCAGGCGGAGACGGGCGCCGCCGCCGCGGACCACGGCGGCCGGGCGCGCGCCCGACCCGCCAGTCTACGCCGTCGCTACCATGGCCGCATGGACGCAGCAGAGACCCCCGACGGCCCCGAGGCCGCCGCCCACGACGGCGGCCGGCCGGCCTGGCAGCACCGCCTCCTGGCGGGCGGGGTGGAGCCGGACCCCCGGTTCACGCTTGCCAATGAGCGCACGTTCCTGGCCTGGGTCCGGACGGCGCTGGCGCTGCTGGCCGGCGGGGTCGCGGTGGAGGCGTTCACCGGCGCCCTCTTCGCGCCGCCGGTCCGGGTGGTGCTGAGCACGGTGCTGCTCGTCCTGGCGGCGCTGCTCGCCCTGGGCGCGGGCGCGCGCTGGCTCCGGGTGGAGCGGGCGATGCGCCGCGGCCGTCCGCTGCCGCTGCCGCTGATCGTCCCGGTCCTGGCGGGGGGCGTCGTGCTGGCCGTCGTGGTGCTGATGCTCGCCGTCGTCCTGCCGCGGGGCTGAGGCGATGCGTCTGCATCACGACCCGGGGCTGCAGCCCGAGCGCACCGTGATGAGCTGGGGCCGCACGGTCCTGGCGCTGAGCGTCCTCAGCCTCACGTTCCTGAGGTGGTGGCCGGCCGTCGGCGCCTGGGCGTTCGGGCCTGCGGTGGTGGCGGCCGTCGGCGGGGCGGCCGTGCTGGCCACGCAGCGCCGGCGTTACGTGGCGCAGGCGGACGGGATCGCGCGGGAGCAGGCCCGGCCGGCGCTGGCGTCGGTGGCCTGCATGGTCGCGCTGGTGGTGGGCCTGGCGGCCCTCGGGATCACCGCCACGCTGCTGCACGCGGCCTGATCCGCGGACGACGACGGCGCCCCTCACCTGCGCGGGCAGGTGAGGGGCGCCGTCGTGCTTCCGGAGGCGGACCGCTCAGCGGGCGATCATGCCGTGGGGGTCGATGACGAACTTGTCCACGGAGCCCTGGTCGAACTCCGCGTAGGCCTGGGGTGCCTCGTCCAGGCTGATCACGCGCGGGTTGACCATCTCCGTCAGGTACGGCATCCGGTCCCACAGGATCGACATCATCAGCTGGCGGTTGTAGCGCATGATGGGCGCCTGCCCGCCGATGATGTGGGGCGACTTGATCCAGGCCTTGCCGAAGTCCACCGGGAAGGTGCCCTCCTGCTCGGCCTTCGTCTCCGCGATCGGGTCCGGCCCGTAGATGCCGATGATGCCCGTGGCACCGCCCGGACGGGTGACGTCCAGGACCTGGTTCACGGCGGCGATCGGCTGCATCTCATCAGACGCGGAGCCCAGGCCATGGGCCTCGGAGCCGACGCAGTCCACCGCGCAGTCCACCATCGGCTCGCCGAGGATGTCGTTCACGGCGTCCTGCAGGTTCTCCGTGGTGGAGAGGTCGATGGTCTCGCAGCCGTGCTTGCGCACCAGCTCCAGCCGCGAGGCGTCTTGATCGCCCACGATGATGCACGAGGCGCCCAGCAGTCGAGCGGCGGCCGCGGCGCACCGGCCCACGGGGCCGGCACCGGCGATGTAGACGGTGGAGCCGGGCTTGGCGCCGGCCTCCATGAGACCGTGGAACGCCGTGGGGAGGATGTCCGAGAGCACGGCCAGATCCAGGATCTTCTCCATCGCCTGCTCCTGGTCCGGGAAGCGCAGCAGCTGGAAGTCGGCGTACGGCACGAACAGGTACTCGGCCTGTCCGCCCTGGAAGTTGCCCAGATTGAAGCCGTAGGCGGCGCACGCCTGCTCCGGGTTGGTGGTCTCACACACCTCGGTGCGGCCGGCGCGGCAGTTGCGGCAGCGGCCGCAGGCCACGTTGAACGGCACGGAGACGAGGTCGCCCTCCTGCAGGAACTGGACGTCGCTGCCGACCTCCAGCACCTGGCCGGTCATCTCGTGACCCAGCACCATGCCCTCGGGTACGGGGAAGGAGCCGCGGTAGATGTGCAGGTCGCTGCCGCAGATGTTGGTGGCGACGATCTTGAGGATGACGCCGTGCGGGGCGGCGGAGCCGTTGGGCATCTCCAGCTTGGGGAAGTCCAGCTCGTCGACGCGCACGTCCTTGATGCCGTGGAATGCCACGGCGCGGTTCTTGGTGGTCATGAAACCGTTGCCTTTCTGTCTCCAGTGAGGCCCCAGGGGGCGAGAGACGGGGCGAACCCGAGGGGGGGTCCCAGTCCCGGGCTGTATGCACACAGTAGGGGGCCGGGAAGATCCCGGCCAAGGGGTGGCCCGCCACCGCACCGCCTGGCCTCGGCCATCGTGCGGGCGTCGGAGGATCACAGGCCCCGGGGTCATCGGCCAGGGGCACTCTCAGACCGCGGCGTCGACGCCGTGGCGGGAGCGCACCCGCCAGGCCTCGAGGACCGCGGGGTCGGTGGGCCGGGTCATCAGGCTGAGGAGGACGTACACGACGGCGGAGGCGGCCAGACCGACGTAGATTGGCTCGTTCGCGAAAACACCCTCGAAGGGCTCGGCCGCGTTCAGCTCGAGCCAGCCCATGGTGCCGAGGGTGCCCACCGTCCCGACCACCATGGACCACAGGGCCGCCGTGCCGGTGCCGCGCTGCCACACGAGGCCGCCGACGATCGCAACGAACAGGCCGCCCACAAGGATGTCGTACGCGATGGTCAGGGCCGCCACCACGTTCGGGACGACGATCGCCAGCCCCAGCACGACGGCGCCGAGCAGCAGCACCCAGCCGCGGTTCGAGGCGAGCTCCGCCGCGGTCTCCGGGATCTCGTCCTCGGCGGTGGCGCCGTCCTCGGAGGCGGTGGCCTCACCACGGAAGATGGGCAGGATGTCCGTGCGCATCACGGTCGAGGCCGCGATGATCGCCCCCGAGGCGGTGGACATCATGGCCGCGACGGCGGCCGCCAGGGCCACACCGCCCACGCCGACGGGCAGCAGGTTCTGGGCGACCCACGCGAACACGTCGTCCGTGGTGGCGATGTCCGCGGTCACCGTGCGCGCGGCCATGCCGATCACGGCGCCGGCGACGCCGTACACGATGCAGTACAGCCCCGCGGTGGCGCCGCCGATCTGGGCCACACGCGGGGAGCGGGCCGTGAACACGCGCTGCCAGACGTCCTGGCCGATCAGCAGGCCGAGGGTGTAGATCACGAAGTAGGTGACGATCGACTGCACGCCGATCCCGTCCCAGCTGAAGAACTCGGCGCCCAGGCGCTCCTTCAAGGCACTCCAGCCGCCGGCGTTGGCCAGGGAGAGGGGGAGCATGAGGGCGAACAGGCCGATGGTCATGATGAGGAACTGCGCCATGTCGGCCAGGGTGATGGACCACATGCCGCCGAGCACGGAGTAGGCCAGCACGATGCCGCCGCCCACCAGGACGGACAGCCAGCGGTCCCAGCCGAAGAGCACCACGAAGATCGACGCGTAGGCGCCCGTGGAGGTGGCGGCGAGCATGAGCGTGTAGGCGAGCATCACGAAGGAGGAGGCGTGGGAGGCCCCGCCACGGCCGTACCGCAGGCGGAGCATCTGCGAGACGGTGTAGATCTTCAGACGGGCCAGGATCGGGGCGAACGCCACCGACAGGATGAGCACGCCGACGCCGATGGCGGCCACGAGCCACGCGCCGGAGAGCCCGAACTCGTACCCCAGGCCGACGCCGCCCACGGTGGCGGCGCCGCCGAGCACGACGGCGGCCATGGTGCCGGTGAACAGCACCGGCCCGAGGCGGCGGCCCGCCACGAGGTAGTCCTCCGAGCTGGCGGCGCGGGTCTTGCCCCACCAGCCGAAGGCGAGCATGCCGACCAGGTAGACGGCGACGATGGTCAGGTTGAGGGTCACGGGTGGTCCTTGGGGCGAGGGGATCCAGGGCGCCGGGATGCGGGGGCGCCGCGGGCGGGACAGGAGAGATCGGCGTGTTGCCGATCACACGATCTGGGTCTACGGTAAACACATGTTGCATCGCAGGCAACATGTCATGCAGGATGACATCGCGACGTCGCACGACGCGAGGAAGGAACGCGATGAAGGCCCTCCCGCTCGAGACCGCGCCGGGCCAGGCGCTGATCGGCCGCCGGCTGCGCGCGCTGCGCGAGGCGCGGCGGCTCACCGTGGCCCAGCTGGCCGAGGCGGCCGGCGTCAGCAAGGGCTTCCTCTCCCGCCTCGAGCGGGACCTGACCAGCCCGTCCGTGAGCACGCTCGTGACCCTGTGCCAGGTGCTCGGTGCGAGCCCGGGCGACGTCCTGGACGCGCCCGAGGTGACGGTCGTGCGCCTCGCCGACGCCCCCGCGGTCAGCCTCGGCGGCGAGGGCATCCGCGAGCGCCTGATCACTCCGCGCGGCAGTCGTGACCTGCAGATCCTGCGCGCTGACATCGCGCCGCGCGGCCGCGGGGAGGCGGAGCTGTACACCGTGGACTGCCGCGTGGAGGCGGTGCACGTGGTCACCGGCCGCCTCGAGCTGCGGACCACCGAGGCCGTGCACCTGTTGGAGGAGGGGGACACCGTCACCTTCCCCGGCCGCGAGCCTCACTCGTGGGCCAATCCGGACGACCGCCCCGCCGTCGTGCTGTGGACCCTCGTGGGCCACGCGTGACCCCGTCCGGCGCGCCCACACCGGACAGACCAGACCGACCAGACCGAACCGAACCGCCCAGAGAGGACATCCCAGATGCTCGAGATCCCCCGCGTCGAGGACAACGGCCGCCTCGGCCCCGTGAACTCCGCCCTCGTGCCCCGCTACGGCGGCGCCCCCACCTACGCGCTGCTGCCGCGCCTGGACGAGGCGGCCGCGGCCGGCGTCGCCCCGGAGATCAAGGTGGTCGGCGTCCCGTTCGACGCCGGTGTCTCCTACCGCCCCGGTGCACGCTTCGGGTCCGGCCACGTGCGGCAGTCCTCGCGGCTGCTGCGCCCGTACAACCCCGCCACGGACACCTCGCCCTTCGCGCAGGCCCAGGTGGTGGACGCCGGGGACATGGCGGTGAACCCGTTCACCATCGGCGAGGCCATCGAGGCGATCCAGCAGGACGCGATGGACCTCACCGAGGACGGCTCCTCGCTCATGACCATCGGCGGCGACCACACCATCGCGCTGCCGCTGCTGCGCGCCGCCTCCGCCCGGGCGGGTGAGCCCGTGGCCCTGCTGCACTTCGACGCCCACCTGGACACGTGGGACACCTACTTCGGCGCCGAGTACACCCACGGCACGCCGTTCCGCCGCGCCGTGGAGGAGGGGATCCTGGACACCGAGGCCATCTCGCATGTGGGCACGCGCGGTCCGCTCTACGGCAAGAAGGACCTCGACGACGACCACCGCATGGGCTTCGGCATCGTCACCTCCTCGGACGTGTTCCGTCAGGGCGTGGACGAGATCGTGGACCAGCTGCGCGAGCGCATCGGGGGTCGGCCGCTCTACATCTCGGTGGACATCGACGTCCTCGACCCCGCGCACGCGCCGGGCACCGGCACCCCCGAGGCCGGCGGCATCACGAGCCGCGAGCTGCTCGAGATCCTCCGCGGCCTGCGCGGGCTGGACATCGTGGGCGCGGACCTGGTGGAGGTGGCCCCGGCCTACGACCACGCCGAGCTGACCGGCGTCGCCGCCTCCCACGTGGCGTACGACCTCATCTCCCTGATGGCCGACCGCCGCGCCACCCGCGCGGCCGCCGGTGAGGAGCCGGGCCGATGACGGACGAGCAGACGACGACGGCGGCGGCCCCGCGGCGCAACGGCGGCGACCTCGCCGTCGAGACGCTCCACGCCCTGGGTGCACGGACGGTCTTCGGCATCCCGGGCCAGCACGCCCTCGGCCTCTTCGACGCCCTGTCCCGCTCCCCGCTGGAGTTCGTCTCGAACCGCGTGGAGAACAACGCCGCCTTCGCCGCGGACGGGTACGCCCGGGCCACCGGCGAGGTCGGCGTCCTGTTCCTGTCCACCGGCCCGGGCGCCCTCACCTCGCTGGCCGGCCTGCAGGAGGCCTACGCGACCGGTGTGCCGATGCTCGTGATCGCCTCGCAGATCCCGCTGTCCGGGCTCGGTGCCCGGCGCAAGGGCATGCTGCACCAGCTGGACGACCAGAAGGCCTCGGCCCGCAACGTCACCAAGGCCCAGTTCACGGTCCACCACGCCTCGGGCATCCCCTCCGCCATCCAGGACGCGTGGGCCGAGGCCATCACCGTGCCGCAGGGGCCGGTGTGGGTCGAGATCCCGCAGGACGTGCTGCTCGGCGAGGTCATGGTGCCCCCGGTCGAGGACGCCCTGGCCGTGCCCTACGACCACCCGCCGCGCGCCGAGCTCGTGGCCGAGTCCGTGCGCTGGCTGCGCGGGGCCGGGCGGGTGGCGATCGTGGCCGGCGGCGGTGTGCGCCGCTCCGGCCGGGCCGCGATGGAGAGCCTGCAGGAGGTCGCGGAGCTGCTCCAGGCGCCCGTGGTCTGCTCGCCGGGCGGCAACACCGCCTTCCCGTGGGAGCACCCGCTCAGCCTCGGCGGCTGGGTGGAGGACCGCCTCGTCACGGACCTGCTCGAGGACGCGGAGGTGCTGCTCGTGGTGGGCTCCTCGCTCGGCGAGGTCACCTCGAACTACTTCACGCTCGAGCCGCGCGGCCGCCTCATCCAGGTGGACGCGGAGCCGCGCGTGCTGGAGACCAACCACCCCACGCTGGGTGTGCGCGCCGACGCCGGCCAGGCGCTCGACGCCCTCGCCGCGGCGCTGCGCGAGTCGGGCTCGGTGGCGCAGGACGCCGCCGTCTGGCACGGCCGCACCCCGGCCGAGGTGGTCGCCGACGTCAACGCGCGCATCACCGCCCGGCTCGACGCCCAGGACCTCGGCGTGGAGCGCCGGCTCCTGGCGGACATCCGGGCCGCCGTCCCGTCGACCATGCAGACGTACTGGGACATGACCATCGCCGCCTACTGGGCGTGGAACTGCTGGGACGCGCAGGACGGCGAGTTCCACTCGGCGCAGGGCGCCGGGGGGCTCGGCTACGGGTTCCCGGCCGCGTTCGGCGGCGCGGTGGGCCTGGCACACCAGGGCCGCACCGGGATCGACGGGCGCGTGCTCGCCGTCGCCGGCGATGGCTCGGCGATGTACTCCCTCGCCGAGCTCGCGGCCGCCAGGCAGCACGGCGCGGCGGTGACGTGGCTGATCATCGACGACGGCGGGTACGGCATCCTGCGCGAGTACATGGAGGGCGCGTTCGGCAAGGCCACGGCCACCGAGCTCGACCGGCCGGACTTCCAGGCCCTCGCCGCCTCCTTCGGCGTGCCCGCCGAGACGGTGGGAGTGGAGGACGTGCGCGGCGCGCTCGAGCGCGCGTTCCAGGCGGACGGGCCGAACGTCGTCGTGGTGCAGACCCGCCTGGCGATGTGGGCGCCGAGCCACCTGGGGGAGGCCCCGGAGGTCTGACGCGGCCCGGCGCCGGAATCGCTGACTCGACCCTGAGAGTGTGCGCCACCTTTCCAGGTGCATGTTTCAGCAACGGAGCTGGACCGGCAGGTAGTTGAGACGTCGACCGAGGCGCCGGCGGTCCCGCCCGTGTCAGAAACCGCCCAGGAGATGTCCTGGAACCATCCCGCCGATCTCACGAAAACGTCCGGCATCCGTTGCCATGCTGGCCTCTCGACGCGGTCCGCCACCCGGCGGGCGCCCCACGAGAGGAACTCCATGGCCCCTGGCTCTCGATCCGCTCCCGCCGTCCCTTCCCCCAGGTCTCCGAGGGAGGCGAGGCCCCCGCCGTCACGCCCACCTTCGAGGGCCGGGCCTTCCACCGCCCGGCCGAGGACGTCGAGGACCAGGGCGCCGCCTTCGACGTCGGCACTCTCGTCTCCCGCCGCAACGCGCTGGGCATCTTCGGCGCGGGGGCGGGAGCCCTCGTCCTCGCCGCGTGCGGTGTCCAGGAGGGCGCCTCGTCCTCCTCCGGCTCGACGTCGGCGAGCGCCGGCTCCTCGTCACCCGCGGCCTCCTCCTCGTCGGCGGCGAGCGCCTCGCCGTCCGCCACCCTGACCGAGATGGTCACCGAGACCGCAGGCCCGTACCCGGGCGACGGCTCCAACGGCCCGGACGTGCTCGACGCGTCCGGCATCGAACGTTCCGACCTGACCACGAGCATCGACACGGGCACCGCCGCCGAGGGCGTCCCGCTGACGGTGACGATGAACGTGATCGACATGGCCAACGGCGACGCCGCGATGACCGGCGCCGCCGTGTACCTCTGGCACGCCGACGCGCAGGGCCGCTACTCGATGTACTCGGACGGCATCACGGAGGAGACCTACCTGCGCGGCGTCCAGGTGGTGGGCGACGACGGCACGGTCACCTTCACCACGGTGTGGCCCGGCTGCTACGACGGCCGGTGGCCCCACCTGCACTTCGAGGTGTTCCCGGACAAGGCGTCCATCACGGACGCGACGAACAACGTCCTCACCTCCCAGATCGCCATGCCCGAGGAGCAGTCCGCGCAGGTCTACGCCACCTCGGCCTACGACGGGTCCACGGAGAACTTCGCCGACGTCAGCCTCGAGACGGACAACGTCTTCTCGGACGGCTACGAGACGCAGCTGCCGCAGATCACGGGCTCCGTGGAGAAGGGCTTCGCCATCACCATCGACGTCCCGATCGACACCACCACCGAGCAGGAGCAGGGCGGGATGGGCGGGCCCGGCGGTGGCCAGCCCCCGGCGCGTCCTTAAGTCCTGCGGACGTGGGCTGAGCCGTCCGGCCCAGCCCACGCGTCCTGCCGGCGGCTCAGTCGGTCTGGGACTCGTTGCGCTCGGGGTGCGGGCCGAACACGAAGTGGCGGCCGGACACGCGCTGGACGTCCACGCGGACGTAGAAGTCCTTCAGCGTCGGCACCCACGGCTCGATGCCGAGGGACTCGGCCTCCGCGATCTCCGCCTCCGTGTCCAGGCGGCGCGCGGTGCCGTGGACGAGCACGGACCAGGCCTGGTCGGCCAGGATCCCGTCGGCCTGCACCACGACGTGCGGGTTCACCGTGAGCTCGGCGAGCTTCGAGCCGGGCGCGGTGCGGAAGTAGATGGCGCCGTCGTGAGCCCGCACGTTCACCGGCACGATGTCCGGCCGCCCGTCCACGGCCAGCCCGAGGCGCGCGTGGCCCACGCGGCCCAGCAGTCGCCAGACCTGGTCCTCGTCCAGCACCAGGACGGCCTCGCCGTCCGGGTGCTCGAACATCAGGTGGTCCCCGGGCTCCGCGACCGGATCGGGGCGCTGCATCGACGGGGCGTCGTCGGTGTCATGGTGCTGCTGGGTCATCGGGGCCTCCTGGCATGCCGGGACGGGCGCCGTCTGGCGCGGCGCTGAGATCGGGCTCACATCCACTCTATACATGGTCGGTCGCCCGCGAGGCGACGATGTCACCCAGCACCGCCGCCGTCGTCGGCGCCTCGCGGCCCGGGGCGACGGCGAGCGCGAACGGGCACGTGTGGGCGCGCGGGCCGTCGTCGACGAGCCGGCCCGACGACGGCGCGGCCGGGTCCGGCGTGAGCCACCTGCCCCCGGCGCGGCGCAGGATCAGCTGCCCTGCCGCGACGTCCCAGGGCTTGGTGTCCACGTACAGCGCGGCGTCGGCCCAGCCCGCCGCCGTGTGGGCGAGCTCGAGGGCGCCGGAGACGGTGCGGCGCACGGTCGCGTGGGCGGTCACGAGACGTCCGAAGCGGCGCAGCGCGTCCTCGCCCTCGCGCGCGAGCGCCTCGCCCGCCGGATAGGAGGTCACGAGGTTCTGGGCGCGCTCGCCGCCGGCCGGCGCCGGCCGGCCGACCTCGGCCAGCGGGCGCTCCGGCCCGTCGCCGCGGGTGAGGTAGGCGCCGTCCGCGTCGGCGGAGAACGCCAGCCGGCCCACGGGGTCCAGCACGACGCCGGCCACCACCTCGCCGTCGACCTCGGCGGCCAGGGACACCGAGAACATCGCGAAGCCGTGTGTGAAGTTGGAGGTGCCGTCGATGGGGTCGACGATCCAGGTCAGCCGGGCGGCCTCACCGGTGCCGGCCTGCGCCCCGAGCTCCTCGCCGAGCACGCCGGAGCCGGGGACCGCCGTCGTGAGCGCGGCGACGAGCCGGGCCTCGGTGTGTCGGTCGTGCACGGTGACGAGGTCGTGGTGCGTGGTCTTGGCCTCGGGCCCGATGGCGGTGGGGGAGCGGAAGGCGGCGGCGAGGTCGCCGACGACCGCGCGGGCGGCGTCGAGGGCGATCGCGCGCAGCTCGGCGGGGCGGGGCAGGGCGGGGCTCATGCCCCGAGCCTAGGCGGGGGCCCGGACACGTCGGACCGCACGCGAGACAATGGGGCCGACCCCCCCCGAGCAGAGGAGCCGCCATGACCGAGCACCCCCTCCCGACCCCCGACGACGACGCCACCCTCACCGGCCCGCAGACCCCCACGCCCCAGCGCGTGGCCGCCGTGCGTGCGCTGCGCGAGCTGCTCGCCGCCGGCTACGGCACCGAGGCCCGGCCGATCGCCTCCTACGGCGCCCCCGCGCCCGGCACCCTCGGCGGCGTCTACCCGGACTACGACGACCGCGTGTTCCCCGGCCTCGTGGCCGCGCAGGAGCTGGCGGGCATCGACGTCGACTACCTGCGGAACGTGGACCGGGTGAGCGAGGCCGGCATCGCCGAGGCGTCCCTGGCCGACCTCGGCACGCTGTTCACCTACCTGGTGCGCGGCGAGCGGTTCGCGGACGGGCACGTGGCCGCCGCGATCGAGAACGGCAAGGTCGGCCGCATGCTGGACCGCCTGACCGCGCTGGTCCCCGAGATCCGCTGAGAGCGCACGGTGCGGAATACTGGGCGCATGCCCGCAGCCTCCGACGCCCCCACGCCCGCGCCCCGGCGCGGCCGCCTGGCCCCTTCCGGTGACCCCACTCCCGTGGAGAACGTCGCCACGCACCTGCAGGAGGGGTGGAACCGTTGGCACCGCGCCCGCGCGCTGCGTGCCGGCAACGTGCCGACGGTCATGGCGTTCACGGGCTACGGCAGCACCAGCTGGGTGCGGATCCTCTCCCGTGTGGTGATCGCCTCCGACGAGGAGTTCATGAACGGCCGTCGGCTGTCGAAGGTGGTGGCGGACGGCGTGCGCGGCTGGCGCAACTTCGTGGCCCCGCCCATGGCCTACGCCGAGGTGGAGGTGCAGGTGGGGGACCTGCGCACCACGGTGCGCACGGACCGGATGGGCGTCGTCGACGTCGTGCTGGACGTCGAGCTGGAGCCCGGCTGGCAGACCGCCACCCTCCACGTCGGCGGCCAAGAGGAGCACGCCGTCATGGACCTGTACATCTGCGAGCCGGGCGCGCGGATCGGCCTGGTCTCGGACATCGACGACACCGTGGTGGTCACCTCACTGCCCCGCCCCCTGCTGGCGGCCTGGAACTCGTTCGTGATCGACGAGCACGCCCGCACGCCCACTCCGGGGATCGCCGTGCTGCTGCGCCGGATCGCCGAGCTCGAGCCGAAGGCCCCCGTGCTGTACCTGTCCACGGGCGCGTGGAACGTGGCGCAGACCCTCACCCGCTTCCTGGGCCGCAACCTCTACCCGCTCGGCGCTCTGCTGCTGACCAGCTGGGGGCCCACGAGGGACCGCTGGTTCCGTTCCGGTCAGGAGCACAAGAGGGTCCAGCTCGAGCGCCTCGCCGAGCAGTTCCCGGACATCCAGTGGATCCTGGTGGGCGACGACGGCCAGCACGACCCCGAGATCTACGCCGAGTTCGCGCAGCGCCACCCCGATCGGGTCAAGGCGATCGTCATCCGGCAGCTGACCCCCTCCCAGGCGCTGCTCGCGGGCGGCCGGGCGGAGGACACCCGCCATTCCACCCCGGGCATCCCGTGGTGCTACGGCCCGGACGGGGCCACGCTGTCCAATCAGCTCGAAGACCTGGGCATCCTGCCCGTCGAGTTCGTGGACGTGCAGCCCGAGGCCTGGCGTGAGGACATCCTCGGCGACGACGAGGCGCCGGCGGCCCTCGACGCCGCGGCGCAGCGCGACGGCCGGTCCACGGATGAGGAGGCCGCCCGTTGACCGCCTCGCGCTCCGTCGAGGTCCGCATCCCGCTGCGCTGGGCGGACATGGACGCCTACGGCCACGTGAACAACATCGCCGTGGTGCAGCTGCTGGAGGAGGCCCGCGTGGCGGCCTTCGGCGTGCCCGCGAACACCGGCGCCGGTGGCGGGCAGGCCCCGCCGATCGACCTGCTCGAGGGGGTGGCCCCCGGTGTGCGGACGTTCATCTCCGAGCACACCGTGAAGTACCGGGCCCAGATGCCCTACCGCCCCGTGCCGCTGCGCGTTGTGGTGAGCGTGGACGCCGTGAAGGCCGCCTCGGTGCACGTGGGCTACGCCCTGCACGACGGCGTCGACGACACCCTCTGCGCCACCGCGACGTCCGTCATGGTGTTCGTCGACGGGCAGACGGGCCGCCCCGTGCGCATCAGCCCCGAGCAGCGGGCGGCGCTGGCCGGCTGAGGTGGGCCGAGGTGGGCTGCTGACCGCCCGACAGCCGCCCAGCGACATCACCGCCGTGCAGAGTGGCTGCGATGTCGCAGAGCGGAGGTCCGCCGCTCGGGCTCGCCGAGTCGAGACAGGGCCCGTGGGACGGCCGCGGATCAGACCGAGCGGGGGACGCCCGCGGCGGTGAGGATCCGCGCCAGCCGGTCCGGCCGCAGGAGGTCTCCCCACGTCCAATGCGCGCCCGCCCGGGTGACCAGCTGCAGGGCCACCTCCCGTTCCTTCTCCCGGCGGATGCTGGCGCGGCGGGCCGTGTCGTCACCGTCGAAGAACGACAGGTCGTACTTGCCCAGCCCGTCGAACTCCCCGTACACCCGCACCTGCTCCCACCAGAAGTCCGTGCGGGCCACCGCGCGTCCGTTCGCATCCCGGTGGCGATGCTGCAGCGCCGTGGGCGGGACGAAGCCGAGCTCGTGGATGCTGGCCCGGCTGTAGGACTCGCCGGCGGATTCCGCCCGCGCGTCCGCGAAGTGCCAGGCCCGCTCGAATCGGCGGAGGGCGGCCGCGGATTTGAGTCGGCTCTCCGCCTGCCTCGCCCAGCGTGCGGCCTCCTCGGGCCGGGCTCGGACGAGCGCGTCCAGCGGGGCCACGGCGTCGCGGAACGGGGTGGCCGCTCCGAGCACCAGCAGCACCGTGGGCAGCGGATCCGCCAGGACGGTTCCGAGGCTCTGCCCGTCCGACAGGACGGCCTCGACCGGCTGAGGCGCGGCGGGGGCCGCCTCCGGCAGCCCCCACCGGGGTCGGCGGCGCGGCGGGACGGGAAGCCGGCGATCGTGGGCCACCACGGAGGGGGCGAAGGGACGGCGGGTCAGCGGACCGGCGCCGTGATGCCCGGGCGAGGGGGCGCGCAGCTCGAGCACGGGCGGCTCGACGGCCGGCCCCAGACCGTGCAACCGGGCCGCGGTCAGGCCCGTGAACACCGTCGCGGGGCGGGCGATCGAGAGGGCGACGGCGGACACGACCGCCCTGTCCCACGGACGCAGCGCGGCCCAGTCGCTGACGCTGATGTAGACGCGCGGGCAGAGCCGCACGAGGACCCCGCGGGTCCAGGCGCGTTCGAGACGGCGCCGCGCCGCCCCGTCGTGAGGGTCCGCCGCGCTGAGCAGGGGCCCGCGTCCCGGGAGCAGCGCACGCGAGTGGTCGGAGAGCAGGGTCATGCGGCCCAGTCTCGTGGGCCCGTCGGGGGCGCGACGGGTCGGCCGCGCCGGCGGTGGAGGGCACCCGACGTCGGGGGGCCTGTGCAGGAGCCGGGCGCCCTTGAGCGACCGCCGCCCTGCGACATCACCGCGCGTCAGAACGGCGGTGATGTCGCAGGGCGGCGGAGGATCACGGAAGGGACAGGGCCGGGCCTCAGACCACGCCCTGGGCGATCATCGCGTCGGCGACCTTGATGAACCCGGCGATGTTCGCCCCCGCCACGTAGTTGCCGGGCGTGCCGTACTCCTCGGCGGTCTCCACGCAGCGGTCGTGGATGTCGCGCATGATCTGCTCGAGCCGGTCGTGGGTGTAGTCGAAGCTCCACGAGTCCCGCGAGGCGTTCTGCTGCATCTCCAGCGCCGACGTCGCCACGCCGCCCGCGTTGGCGGCCTTGCCCGGGCCGAACAGCGTCCCGGAGTCGACGAACAGGTGGGCGGCCGCCTCGGTGCAGGGCATGTTCGCGCCCTCGGCCACGGCCTTCACCCCGTTCTTCAGCAGGGTCCGCGCGGCGGACTCGTCGAGCTCGTTCTGGGTGGCACACGGCAGGGCCACGGTGCCCTCGACGTCCCAGACGCTGCCGCCGGTCACGTAGCGGGACCGCCCGCCGCGGCGCTCGGCGTACTCGGAGATGCGGGCACGCTCGACCTCCTTGATCTGCTTGAGCAGGTCCAGGTCGAGGCCGTCCGGGTCCACGATGTAGCCCGAGGAGTCGGACGCGGTGAGCACGGTGGCCCCGAGCGCGGCGGCCTTCTCCGCGGCGTAGATGGCCACGTTGCCGGAGCCGGAGATCAGCACCTGCTGACCGTCCATGGATTCGCCGCGCGTGCGCAGCATGGAGTCGACGAACATCACGGCGCCGTAGCCGGTGGCCTCAGTGCGGACCAGCGAGCCGCCCCACGTCAGGCCCTTGCCGGTGAGGGCGCCGGCCTCGAAGCGGTTGGTCAGTCGCTTGTACTGGCCGAACATGTAGCCGATCTCGCGGGCGCCCACGCCGATGTCACCGGCCGGCACGTCCGTGTGCTCACCGATGTGGCGATGCAGCTCCGTCATGAAGGACTGGCAGAACCGCATGATCTCGCGGTCGGACTTGCCGGCGGGGTCGAAGTCCGAGCCGCCCTTGCCGCCGCCGATCGGCATGCCGGTGAGCGAGTTCTTGAAGATCTGCTCGAAGCCCAGGAACTTGACGATCCCGAGGTACACGGAGGGGTGGAAGCGCAGCCCGCCCTTGTACGGGCCGAGCGCCGAGTTGAACTCCACGCGGAACCCGCGGTTGACCTGCACGACGCCGGCGTCGTCGATCCACGGGACGCGGAAGATGATCTGGCGCTCCGGCTCGCAGAGGCGGTGCATGACCCCGGCCTCGACGTACTGGGGGTGGCGCTGCACCACCGGCCCCAGCGCCTCGAACACCTCGGACACCGCCTGGTGGAACTCGGCCTCGCCGGGGTTGCGCGCGAACACTTCGTCGCGCAGGGTCTCCAGAGACTCATTCATGGTGTCCTCCTCGGACGTCGGGGTAGAGACGCCCCGCGGTGCCCCCGCCGTGGCGCGCCGCGGTCGGAGGAGGCCGCGGTGCCTGACGCCCATCCTGACAGGGAGTGCGCTCTGTTGCCGAAATGAGACGCGGGCCACCCCGGGCCCCGCGTTCGGCTCAGCGCGGCGGCGCCGCCTCGGTGTCGATGCTGGCCTGCTGGCTCTCGCTGTAGCGCGGGCCCGCCACGGTCGCGTCGTTGACGAGGTCGTCCAGCCGGGCGACGTCGGCCGGGGTCAGCCGCACCTCGTGCGCGCCCCGGTCCTCGAGCCAGTGCTCCCACGAGGTGGTGCCCGGGATCGCCAGGACGTCCTTGCCCTGGGCCAGGACCCAGGCGACGGCGAGCCCCGCCGTGCTCGTCCCGAGCCGGACGGCCTCGGCCGAGAGCGCCTCGCGCAGCGTCAGGTTGGCCTCGTAGTGGCCCTCGGCGAAGCGGGGCAGCCGGTGCCGCAGATCTCCCGCGTCCAGCCCGCCCAGCCGCGGCGGCGCGTCCGTGAGCAGGCCGCGGCTGACGGGGGAGAAGGCCACGAAGGCGGTCCCATGGCGGCGGCACGCCTCGAGCACGCCCCACTCGGGGTTGCGGGTGGCGAGGGAGTACTCGGACTGCACGGCCGCGATCGGGTGGACGGCCACGGCCCGGGTCAGGGTGACGGCCGAGACCTCGGACAGGCCGATCGCCCCGATCTTGCCCTCCGTGACGGCCTCTGCGAGCGCCCCCACGGACTCCTCGACGGGGACCTCCGGGTCCAGCCGGTGCAGGTAGTACAGGTCGATCCGGTCCTGGCCGAGCCGGCTCAGGGAGGCGTCCACGTGCGCGCGCAGCGTCTCCGGGCGGCCGTCGATCCGCCGCTGCCCGTCCCGCACGAGCCCGCCCTTGGAGGCGAGCAGCACGCGCTCGCGGACGTCCGACCCCGCCCGGGCGAGCGCGCGCCCCACGAGCTCCTCGCTGCGGCCGCCGCCGTAGAGGGTGGCGGTGTCCAGGTGGTCGGTGCCGTCCTCCAGCACGCGGGTGAGCAGGTCGACGGCGGCGTCGTCGTCGAGGAATCCGGAGTAGCCGTGCACGATGTTCATGCACCCGAGGCCGACGGGGTGCACGTCCTTGCCGGCGAGGCGGCGGGGCGCGGCGGGATCGGGCAGGGGGCCGGGCTCGGCGGGTCGGGGGTGCGGGGTGGCGTCCATGCCCGCCACCCTAGCCACGGCTCCGGACGCGAGACCCGGACCGCCGGGCGCCCGCCCGGCGTCCGGCCCGGGGTTCAGCCGAACACGCGCGCGGCCAGCAGCGACGGCGCCGTCAGCAGCCGGCGGGCCAGCTCCACGCGGCGGCGCTCCTGCACCGCGATCGCCTTCTCGTAGTAGCCCACGAGCTGTTCGCACAGCACCGGCCAGGTCCGGCCCTGCACCGACGCCCACGCCGCGTCGGCGAACGCGGCCCGCTTGACGTCGTCGTACACGAGGTCCGCGACGTGGCGGCGCAGCTCGTCCAGCTCGCCGGGCGGGTAGAGCCAGCCGGTGCGGGAGGCGTCCACGATGTCGAGGGGGCCGCCGCGGCCGACGGCGACGACGGGCACGCCCGAGGCCATCGCCTCCTGCAGTGTCTGGCCGAAGGTGTCGGACTCGCCGGGGTGCACGAACAGGTCCAGGCTCGCCACGTGGCGTGCGAGGTCCTCGCCGCCCTGGAAGCCGGCGAAGTGCGCGCCGGGCAGCTCCCGCTCGAGCTGTTCGCGCAGCGGCCCGGAGCCGATGACCACGAGGCGGGTGCCCGGCAGGTCCGAGAGCACGCGCAGGTCCCCGACCTGCTTTTCGTGCGCCAGCCGCCCCACGAAGCCCACGAGCTTCTCGCCGTTCGGGGCGAGCTCGGCGCGCAGCGCCTCGTCCCGCTTGGCGGGATGGAATCGGCGGGAGTCGACGCCGCGGCCCCACAGGTGCACGCGTCGCACCCCCTGGCGGTGCAGCTGCCGGACGGTGAACGACGACGGCGCGAGCGTCAGCGTGGCCATGTTGTGCAGGCGCGCCACGTGGCTCCACAGCACGTCCTCCAGCCACGGGGCGCCGTACCGGGCCGCGTAGCCGGGGACCTCGGTCTGGTAGACGGCCACGGAGGGGATGCCGAGCTCCTCGGCCGCCTGCACCGCGCGCCAGCCCAGCACGAAGGGGGAGGCGATGTGCACCACGTCCGGGGCGAAGTCGGCGAGCATGCCGCGCAGCCGGCCCACCGTGCCGGCGGCCACCCGCACAGAGGCGTACCCGGTCAGGGGCACGGAGGGCAGGGTGCGCACGGGGAAGCCCTCGACCTCGCGGGGGGCCTCACCGGCGCCCGCGCGTTGGGTCCACCCGGCGGACCACGAGGCGGCCGGGGCGATCACCATCGCCTCGTCGCCCCGCTCCCGCAGGTGGCGCAGCACCTGGAGGATGGAGTTGGTGACCCCGTTCATATGGGGCAGGAACGATTCGGCGACCACGACGACACGCACGTGGCCGACGCTAAGGACCCCGGACCACGGCCGGGGCACCCGCCGACGACGGCCCGGTGACCCCGCGATGAACTCTCGGGTCCGGTGACGGTCGTCGCACCGGCCCGCGCGGCCCGCCCCCGTCCAGGCGCCGCCCGGAGTCGGGTGGCACCATGGACGGGTGAGTTCCCGCCCCGCTGCGCCCCGTCTGCTGCGCCCCGTCCCCCTGCCGCTGTGGCTGCAGGGGGTGGTCGAGGCGCTCGTCACGGCGATGATCAGCCTGCTGGCGGTCATGGTCCCCACCCTCGCGGTGTGGGCCACGGGCGGGTTCGAGCGGCCGACCATCGAGGGTGCCGTCCAGGTGGGCGGCGTCCTGTGGCTGGCCCTGCACGCGGTGCCCGTCACCGTGGCCACGGCCATGCCCACCGCGCCGGATCACCTCATCACCGGCACGGCGTGGCTCGTGCCGTGGGGCCTGACCCTGGTCCCGCTCGCGCTGTCGTGGCGGGCCGGCCGGCGCCTGGCCCGCGCGTCCTACCGGGACCAGGCGTGGCAGGCCTTCGTGGGCGCGGTGGGGGCCTACGCCCTGGTGGGGCTGGCCGTGGCGTTCCTGCCCGGCACGGACGAGCTGACGGTCCACCCCGCCCCGGCGGCGCTGCTGCCCGCCCTGCTCTTCGGCGTCGCCGCCCTCGCGGGGGCCCGGCGCGAGGCGGGCACCTGGGCCCACCTGATCGGCCTGGACCTCACGGAGCGGATCTCGCGGCGCTCGCAGTACGAACGCTGGGCCGGTTCGTACGCCTGGTCCGTGGTGCGCGCCGCGGTCCTCGCCGTGCTCGCCCTGACGGGCCTGAACGCGCTGCTCGTGGCGGGGCGGCTGGCCGTCGAGTGGACCGCCGTCGTCACCGTGGCCGAGGCGATCGGGGGCGGTCCGCTGGGCGGCCTGCTCCTGGCGCTGCTGCAGATCGGCTGGCTGCCCACGTTCACCGCGTGGTCGATCGCGTGGACGGCGGGCCCGGGGTTCTCCGTGGGCGCGGACAGCCTCTACTCGGTGTTCGGCGCGACGCCGGCCACCGCGCCTGCCCTTCCGGCGCTGGGTGCGCTGCCCGTGACGTGGTCGCCGTGGCAGCTGCTCCTGCTGGCCGTGCCGATCGGCGCCGGCGCCGTGGCCGGCGTGTGGCTGCTGCGGGAGGGGGAGAACCACCTCGACGACTGGCTGCACGCCCGCCACGGCAGCCGCGCGGTGTCCCTGACGCTGTCCACGCTGGCCCTGGCCGTGCTCACCGGACTGCTCGCCGGGCTGCTGCTGCTCGTGCCGCTGGCCCTCACCTCCGGGACGCTCGGGCTCGGCACGCTGACGGACATCGGCTCCCACGTCTGGGCGGTGTGCGCCGCCGTCGCCGGGTGGGTCGCGCTGGGCTGCGCGGCCGGCTACCTCACGGCCCTGGCCGTGGCCGGGCACCGGGACGGGACGACGACGGTGCCGCGGTCCGGCGACCGCGCCTCGGGCCTGCGCGACCGGCCGTCCCCGCGCCGGGCGCGGGACTGACGCCCGCGGCTCAGGGCCGCAGCTGGGGCACCCCCGTGCGCTCCTCCACCTGACGGGTGAACTCGTCCGCGCACGCCTGCTGCGCCCGCACGGTGAGCGCGGAGGCGCCGCACTGCTCGAGCTGGACCGTCGCGTCCCACGCGAGCAGCGGCAGCGCCGCCGTCGTCATGCCCATCAGCGCCATCGCCATGCCGGCGGACGCCACCGCGCGGGGCAGCCCCGAGCGCTCGGCGCCGCGGCTCGTGACCCACACGCGCACGCCGAGCACGAGGGCGACCAGCCCCAGCGCGAGGGCGATCAGCTTCCACGGCAGCACGAGGGAGAAGGAGAGCACCATCCCCAGCAGCGCCACGGACTGCCACAGCAGGGCACGGCCGGTGCGCACGCGGCCGGGATCCGGGGCGCCCTGCGGCGGGCGGGGCGGGGAGGAGGGAACGGGGGCGGACACCCCCTCACCCTACGATGGGCGCATGCGCATCGTTGCCCTCGTCTCCGGTTCCGGCACCAACCTGCAGGCCGTCCTCGACGCCGTCGCCTCCGGCGCCCTGGACGTGGAGATCGCCGCGGTGGGCGCCGACGTCGCCGACGCCGGCGGCCTGGAGCGTGCCCGCGCCCACGGGATCGAGACGTTCGTGGTGTCCCCGAAGGACCACGCGGACCGGCGCGCGTGGGACGAGGCGCTCGCGGACGCCGTCGTCGCCTACGCGCCGGACTGGGTGGTGTGCTCCGGGTTCATGCGGATCCTGGGCGCCCCGCTGCTCGAGCGGTTCGAGGGCCGCATCCTCAACACCCACCCGGCCCTGCTGCCCTCCTTCCCGGGGGCCCACGGCGTCCGGGACGCGCTGGCGCACGGGGTGAAGGTCACCGGCTGCACCGTGCACGTGGTGGACGCGGGCGTGGACACCGGCCCGATCCTCGCGCAGGCCGCGGTGCCCGTGCTGGACACGGACACCGAGGCCGAGCTGCACGAGCGCATCAAGGTCCAGGAGCGGGCCCTGCTGCTGCGCGTGCTCGGCGAGCTCAGTCGGCGCTGACCTCGAGGGTGCGGCCGCGGGTCTCCGGGGCCAGCGCCAGCATCGCCGCGCAGGCCAGGACCACGAGCCCGCCGGTGACGGCGAACGCCGCCGGCAGCCCGAGGGCGGGGACCAGCGTGCCCACGAAGAGCAGCGGGCCCAGGCCCGCGCCCACCCGCGAGGCCGCCGACGCCCAGCCGAAGCCGGAGGCGCGCAGCGTCGTCGGGTACAGCTCGGAGACGTACGTGTAGAGCACCGGGATCGCGACCTGCACCACGAAGCCGAACGTCAGCACGAGCGGCAGCACCGCGGCGGGCACGTCCAGCACGCTCGCCAGCCAGACGGTCAGGGCGCTCGCGACGACGGCGCTGACGGCCAGCAGCCAGCGGCGGCCGGTGACCTCGATCAGCACGGTGGCCACGACCACGCCGAGCAGGCCGGCCGCGGCCATGCCGGAGGTCATGATGAAGGCGCGGCCCTCCGCGTAGCCGGCGTCGATGAGGAACGTCGGCAGCCACTGCAGCGCGATGTAGTAGACGAGCATGATGGCCACGAACAGGGCCCAGGCGACCGCGGTGATGCGCGGGGAGAACCGCCAGACCGCGGCGAGCTGTGCGCCGACGCCGCCGGAGCGGGCCGGCTCGGCCGGGGGCATCGTGTAGGGCCGGCGGGGTGCGCCGGTGGCCGCCACCATGCGGTCGATGACGGCGCGGGCCTGTGCCTCGCGGCCCCGGCTCATCAGGAACAGCGGGGACTCGGGGATGCCTAGGCGCACGACGAACACGAGCAGGGCCGGCAGGACCATGGCCAGCAGGGGCAGGCGCCAGTCGCCCCACGTGCCCACGAGCCAGGCGGAGACGAGGCCGCACAGCGCGGCGCCGACGGGCCACCAGCCGTCCATCGCGGCCAGGACGCGGCCGCGCAGCCGGCGCGGGGTGAACTCGCCCACGAGCGCGTAGTCCACGGGGATCGTGCCGCCCAGGCCCATGCCGGCCACGAACCGGAACAGCGCGAACCACAGCAGGGAGTCCGTCAGCGCGCCCGCGATCGTGAACACGGAGAAGATCGCGAGCGTCCACGCGAACGCCGCCTTGCGGCCGATGCGGTCCGCGATGGTGCCCCACAGGAACGCGCCCACGGCCATGCCGATGAGGTTGGCGGTGCCGATCCACGCGGCGTCGGCCTTGTCCAGGGCCCACTCCTCGCGCAGCAGCGGGATCATCACGCCGTTGAGCGTGACGTCCCACGCGTCGAACATGAAGCCCAGGCCGCCGATCAGGAAGATGCGGCCCTGGACGGACCAGCGCCACGGCAGCTCCTGGACGACCGCCTCACCGGTGGGCAGGGCGGCGTCGGGGGCGACGACGTCGGGCGCGGGCCCGGGGTGCGCGCCGTCGGCGCTGGGGCGGGGCGGGGTGGCGGAGGACATGGTCGGCTCCCGTTCGTCGGGTGGAGTGGGGGCGGTCCGTCACGCGGACGCCTGGGCCATTATGCGGCCCGGCCTATGCTGGGGGACGCACCCGGACCCCCTCGAAGGAGCGCCCCCTCGTGACCTCTGCCCAGCCCACCACCACCACCGTCCTGGACACGGTGCCCCTGAAGCGGGCCCTGATCTCCGTGTACGACAAGACCGGCCTCGAGGAGCTCGCCACAGGGCTCCACGCCGCGGGCGTGCAGATCGTCTCGACCGGCTCCACCGCCCAGCGCATCGCCGCCGCCGGTGTGCCCGTCACCGAGGTCGCCGAGGTCACCGGGTTCCAGGAGTGCCTGGACGGCCGCGTGAAGACGCTGCACCCGCGCGTGCACGCGGGCATCCTGGCCGACCGTCGTCGCGAGGACCACGTGACCCAGCTGCGCGAGCTCGAGGTGGAGCCGTTCGACCTCGTCGTCGTGAACCTCTACCCGTTCGTGGACACCGTGAACTCGGGCGCCGCGGAGGACGCCGTCGTCGAGCAGATCGACATCGGCGGGCCGTCCATGGTGCGCGCGGCCGCGAAGAACCACGCGTCCGTGGCGATCGTGGTGGACCCGGCCCGCTACGGCGAGGTGGTCCAGGCCGCGCAGTCCGGCGGCTTCGACCTGCGCGCCCGCCGGCGCCTGGCCGCCCTGGCCTTCGCCCACACCGCCGGGTACGACAACGCCGTGGCCGCCTGGACCGCCGCCCACTTCGGCGAGGACACGGACGCGGACGAGATCCCCGTGTTCCCGCCCTACGCCGGCTTCTCCCTCGAGCGCGCGCAGATCCTGCGCTACGGCGAGAACCCGCACCAGCCCGCGGCGCTGTACCTGGACTCCTCGGCGGCCCCCGGCATCGCGCAGGCCGAGCTGCTGCACGGCAAGCCGATGAGCTACAACAACTACGTGGACGCCGACGCCGCGGTGCGCGCCGCCTTCGACCACCCGGTCCCGGCCGTGGCGATCGTCAAGCACGCCAACCCGTGCGGCCTGGCCGTCACGGATGAGGGCACGGACATCGCGCAGGCGCACGCCAAGGCCCACGCGTGCGACCCGGTCTCCGCGTTCGGCGGCGTGATCGCGGCCAACCGCCCGGTCACCGCCGCCATGGCCGCCCAGGTGAAGGACGTGTTCACGGAGGTCGTCGTGGCCCCGGCGTTCGAGCCCGAGGCCCTGGAGATCCTCTCCGCCAAGAAGAACCTGCGTCTGCTGAGCCTGCCCGAGGGCTTCCTGCGGGATGCGGTGGAGGCCAAGCAGGTCTCGGGCGGCATGCTGCTGCAGATCGCGGACGCGGTGGACGCGGACGGCGACGACCCGGCCACCTGGACCCTCGCCGCCGGCCCCGCCGCCGACGAGGCCGTCCTGGCCGACCTGGCCTTCGCGTGGCGCGCCGTGCGCGCGGCCAAGTCCAACGCCGTGCTGCTGGCCCACGACGGCGCCACGGTGGGCGTGGGCATGGGCCAGGTCAACCGCCTCGACTCCTGCCGCCTGGCCGTCGAGCGCGCCAACACCCTGGGCGCCGCGCAGACCGGCGGGCAGGACGTGAGCAGCGCCGGCGGCGCGGAGAACGTCTCCGGGGAGGGCGCCCCCGAGCGGGCCCGCGGGTCCGTGGCCGCCTCGGACGCGTTCTTCCCGTTCGCGGACGGGCTGCAGATCCTCATCGACGCCGGCGTGAAGGCCGTCGTCCAGCCGGGCGGCTCCGTCCGGGACGAGGAGGTCGTGGCCGCGGCCGAGGCCGCCGGCGTGACCCTGTACCTGACCGGGGCGCGCCACTTCTTCCACGGCTGAGCGCGGCGCGCCGCTGCCGGACGGGGGCCCGGACCGGGCCCCCCGACCCCCAGGAGGTGACGAGGTGATGACCCGCCGCGAGGTCGAGAGCGTCGAGGACCGCATCCGTGAGCACCTGCGCAGGGACGACCTCGACAGCGCGGTCGAGCTGCTGCGCGCGCTGTCCCCGGGCGACGCGCTCGACCTCCTGGACCGCTCCGAGCCGCGCATGGCCCCGATGCTGTTCCGCCTCCTGGACAAGACGACGGCGGTCCAGGTCTTCGCGGCCATGGAGACGGGCCAGCAGTCCGACCTGGTGCGCAAGCTCCAGGACGGTCAGGTCCAGGACCTCTTCGCCGAGCTGCGGGTCTCGGGCCAGGCCCGGCTGCTCGACGAGATGCCGGCCAACGTGGCCCGCAAGATGCTCGCCGGGCTCGACGCGGAGGCGAGCGGCAAGGCCGGCCGGCTCCTGGGCTACCCGGCGGACTCGGTGGGACGGCGGTTGCGCATGGCGCCCGTGCGCCTGCGCGAGGACTGGACCGTGTCCACCGCGCTCGAGAACCTCCGGGAGCACGGGGGGCAGGAGCAGGCCGCCATCGTCTCCGTGCCGGTGGTCAGTCCCCAGGCGCGTCTGACGGGCGTCGTCGACGTCTCCGTGCTGGTCACGCAGCCGCTCGATGCGCGAGTCTCGGAGATCATGCGGGAACCGGTGTCCGCCGTCGCCACCGAGGACGCCGAGGAGGTGGCCCGGCTCTGCGCGGACCGCCGTCTGTGGACCGTGCCGGTGACGGACTCGGAGGGTCGCCTGATCGGGGTGTTCACGGTGGCCGACGCCCTCGAGGTCCTCGACGAGGGGTCGACCGAGGACTCCGCCCGCGCCGGCGGCGTGGAGCCGCTGGGTCGTCCCTACCTGGCGACCTCCGTCCTGAGCCTGATGCGCTCGCGGATCACGTGGCTGCTCGTGCTCGCGATCGGGGCCACCCTCACCGTGCAGGTGCTCGGCGTCTTCGAGGACACGCTCGAGGAGATGGTCGTCCTCTCCCTGTTCATCCCGCTGATCATCGGCACCGGCGGCAACACGGGCAACCAGGCGGCCACCACGGTCACCCGGGCGCTCGCCCTCGACGACGTCCGGCCCCGCGACGCGCCGCGCGTGATGTTCCGCGAGCTGCGCGTCGGCATGGCCCTGGGCGGGTGCATCGGCCTGCTGGGCCTCGTGCTCGCCGGGCTCGTGTTCTCGTGGCCCGTCGGTCTCGTGATCGGGGCGACGCTGTTCACCGTGTGCGCCTTCGCCGCCACCGTCGGCGGCCTCATGCCGTTGGCGGCGCGCACGATCGGCGCCGACCCCGCCGTGTTCTCGAACCCGTTCATCTCGACGCTCGTGGACGCCCTCGGCCTGGTCGTCTACTTCTTCATCGCCCAGGCCGTGCTCGGCATCTGAGCCGGCCACGACCCACGACGCCCTTCCCGCCTCGGCGAGGCGTTCCGGGGCGGGCCCGCCGGACCGGCCGCGGGCGCTGACGCCGAGCCACACACGGTGTGGCGCGTCCGAGGCGCCGGGTAGATTGGCGGGGAGTCACCCGTTCCCTGCCGACGAGGGCCGCGTCTCGAGTGCGGCCAGAAGGAGAGATCATCCGCATGTCGAAGATCATCTACACGCTCACGGACGAGGCGCCCATGCTGGCCACCGCGTCGCTGCTGCCGATCGTGCGCGCCTACGCGGGCACCGCCGGCGTGGAGCTGGAGACCCGTGACATCTCGCTGGCCGGCCGCATCCTCGCCGCGTTCAAGGACGTCCTGCCCGAGGACCAGCGCACCGCGGACGCCCTCGCCGAGCTCGGCGAGCTCGTGAAGACCCCCGAGGCCAACGTCATCAAGCTGCCGAACATCTCCGCGTCCGTGCCGCAGCTGCGCGCCGCGATCAAGGAGCTGCAGGCGGACGGCTACGCGCTGCCGGAGTACCCGGACGAGCCGAAGACCGATGCGGAGAAGGACGCGAAGGCGCGCTACGACTCGGTCAAGGGCTCCGCCGTGAACCCGGTGCTGCGCGAGGGCAACTCGGACCGCCGCGCCCCGAAGGCCGTGAAGGCGTACGCCAAGCGCTTCCCCCACTCGATGGGCGAGTGGACCCCGGACTCCAAGACCGCCGTCGCCACCATGGGCGCGGACGACTTCCGCGCCAATGAGCAGTCCGTGACCCTGCCGGCCGCCGACGTGCTGACGATCGAGTTCACCGACGAGGACGGCAAGACCACCGTGCTCAAGGAGGGCCTGAAGGTCCTCAAGGGCGAGGTCGTGGACGGCACGTTCATGTCCGCCAAGGCCCTGGACGCGTTCCTCGCCGAGCAGGTCAAGCGCGCCAAGGAGGAGGGCATCCTCTTCTCCGCGCACCTGAAGGCCACCATGATGAAGGTCTCCGACCCGGTGATCTTCGGCCACGTCGTGAAGGCCTACTTCTCCGAGCTGTTCGAGAAGTACGGCGAGCAGCTGGCCGCCGCCGGCCTGTCCGCGAACAACGGCCTCGCCGCGATCGAGGGCGGCCTGGACAAGCTCGACGCCGAGACCGCCGAGGGTGTGCGCGCCGCCATCGCCGCCGCCTACGAGAACGGCCCGGACGTGGCCATGGTGAACTCCGCCAAGGGCATCACCAACCTCCACGTGCCCTCCGACGTGATCGTGGACGCCTCCATGCCCGCCATGATCCGCACCTCCGGCCGCATGTGGAACAAGGACGACCAGACCCAGGACACCCTGGCCGTCATCCCGGACTCCTCCTACGCCGGCGTCTACCAGGCCGTGATCGACGACTGCAAGGCCAACGGCGCCTACGACCCCACCACCATGGGCACCGTCCCGAACGTGGGCCTCATGGCGCAGAAGGCCGAGGAGTACGGCTCGCACGACAAGACGTTCATCATGGACGCCGCGGGCACCGTGGCCGTGAAGAACTCCGCCGGGGAGACCCTGCTCTCCCACGAGGTCGAGGCCGGCGACATCTGGCGCGCCTGCCAGACCAAGGACGTCCCGGTGCGCGACTGGGTGAAGCTGGCCGTGACCCGCGCCCGCGCGTCCCAGACCCCGGCCGTGTTCTGGCTGGACGAGACCCGCGCCCACGACCGTGAGCTCATCAAGAAGGTCGAGGAGTACCTCAAGGAGCACGACACCGAGGACCTGGACATCCGCATCCTCTCCCCGGTCGAGGCCGCCAAGCTCTCGGTGGAGCGCATCCGCCGCGGCGAGGACACCATCTCCGTGACCGGCAACGTGCTGCGTGACTACAACACGGACCTGTTCCCGATCCTCGAGCTGGGCACGTCCGCGAAGATGCTGTCGATCGTCCCGCTGCTCAACGGCGGCGGCCTGTTCGAGACCGGTGCGGGCGGCTCCGCCCCGAAGCACGTGCAGCAGCTGCTGGAGGAGAACCACCTTCGCTGGGACTCCCTCGGCGAGTTCCTCGCGCTGGCCGTGTCCTTCGAGCACGAGGCGGTCGCGAACGAGAACCACCGCGCGCAGGTCCTGGCGGACACCCTGGACGCCGCCACCGGCACCCTGCTGATCGAGGGCAAGTCCCCGAAGCGCAAGGTCGGCGAGCTGGACAACCGCGGCAGCCACTTCTACCTGGCGCTGTACTGGGCCCGCGAGCTGGCGAAGCAGACCGAGGACGCCGAGCTGGCGGCCGCGGCGAAGCCGATCGCCGAGGAGCTGGGGGCCCAGGAGGAGACCATCCTGGCCGAGCTCAACGGCGTGCAGGGCTCCCCGGTGGACCTGGGCGGCTACTACTGGCCGGAGCTGGAGAAGGTCACCTCCGTGATGCGCCCGTCCGCGACGCTCAACGCGATCGTGGACAAGCTCTCCGTCTGAGCGACTGAGCGACTGAGCGGCTGAGCGCCGGGGGCCGGGTCGCGTGCGTGGAGCGCGCGGCCCGGCCCCTTCTCGTGTCCGCAACGCGGGTTGAGTTGTCACGGGTGTGCGTGCCCGGGACCCGTGACAACTCAACCGACGTTGCCGTGGGGAGGGGCCGGTCAGCCCGCGCGCGCCGCCTCGTGGGCCAGCAGGGCCTGCTTCGCGGCGGTGCCGTAGAGGTAGTGGCCCGCGGCGCCGTCGGCGCGCACCACGCGGTGGCAGGGCACGACGACGGCCGCCAGGTTGGCGGCGCACGCCCCGCCGGCGGCGCGCACGGCCCGCGGGGCCCCGCACCGTTCGGCCAGGCCGCCGTAGGTGGCGGGGGAGCCGGGGGCGATGCCGCGCAGCTCCCGCCACGCCCGCTGCCGGAACGCGGTGCCCGGCTGGGTGACGTCGAGGGCGTCGAGCGCGGCCACGTCCCCCGCGGCGTAGGCGGCCAGGGCGTCGGCGACGGGCTGGGACGCACCCGGACGCGGTTCCACGGGGCGCGGGTTCATCTCGCGGTCGGCGGTCTCCGGGTCCAGGGCCACGAGCCGGTCCATGAGCGTCTCGAGGAGGCGCCCGATCGCGGCGGCGGGGGGCTCCGAGTCCTCCGGCACGGCCACGCCGGAGGCGCGCACCGTCTGGTCCTCGGGGGAGAAGACGGCCACGAGGGTGAGCTCGGTGGCGGGCAGGGCGGCGGCGGTCCAGCGCAGCTCGGGAAGCAGGTCCATCCCCTCATTGTCCTGCACGGCCCGGCCCGGACAGGTGTTCGCGCGTCCCCTCCCTGTGTCAGGCTGGCGTCCATGACCGAGATCCGCGTCTTCGAGCATCGCACCCTCCTGCGCCACCCGCGTGAGGTCGTCTTCCGCTGGCTGGAGAACCCCGGCGCGCTGGAGCGGCTCACCCCGCCCTTCGCCGGCGAGGTGGTCCAGGGGCCCACGGACGGCCTCCGCGTGGGCTCCGAGTCGCGGCTGCGCATCCAGGCCCCCGGGGCGGCCGGCCTGTTCGCCGGCGCGGCCCACGGGATGCTCACCGGCCTGCTGCCGGACGCCGTCGCCTCCCGCCTGCCCGGTGGGGCCGCGCCCGCGGTGCCGTGGCGAGCCCGCCACACGGCCTACGAGGAGGGCCGCATGTTCCGGGACGAGATGGTCTCCGGTCCCCTCGCCTCCTGGCGGCACACCCACCTGCTCGACGACGCCGCGCCCGGTGAGGCGGACACGGCGGACGGCCGGCGCGGCACGGTCGTGACGGACCACATCGAGTACGCCCTGCCGGGGGAGTCCCTGGTGTCCCGCGTGCCCGGTCTGGGCGCCGCGGCCTCGCGCCGCACCCACGAGGCGTTCGAGGCGGAGCTGGGCCGCCAGTTCGCCTACCGCGCCCGCGTGATGGCCGATGACCTGGACTTCCACGCCGCCCACCCCGGCCCCCTCGTCGGCGGGCCGGCCCGCACGGTCGCCGTGACGGGGTCCGGTGGACTGATCGGTCGGCAGCTCTGTGCCCTGCTCACCACCGGCGGCCACCGCGTCATCCGGCTCGTGCGGAGCCCGAAGAGGGCCGGTGCGCTGGACGCGGCGCTGTGGGACCCCGGCCGGGAGACCGTGGATGAGGACGCCCTGGCCGAGGCCGACGTCGTCGTGAACCTGGCGGGCGAGCCCATCGCGGGCCGGTTCACGGACGCGCACAAGGAGGCCGTGCACGACTCGCGCGTCCGCGGCACGCGCACCCTCGTGGACGCGCTCGCCCGGATCGCCGCACGGGAGGGGGACGACGCGCGGGTGCGGGCACTCGTGAACGGCTCGGCGATCGGGTACTACGGGGCGGACGCGGGCACGGGCCCGTTCGGCAGCGGCCTCGTCGAGGATCTGGAGCCCGGGGACGACTTCCTCGCCGAGGTCGTCGCGGACTGGGAGGCGGAGGCCCGGCGCGCCGAGGCGGCCGGCATCCGGGTGGCGATGCTGCGGACCGGCGTGGTGCTGAGCCCGGCCGGAGGCATGCTGCAGCAGGTGCTGCCGCTGTTCCTCGCGGGCCTCGGCGGCCCGGTCGCGACCTCGGGCGGGGAGAGCCACGACGGCAGCCCGTGGCTGAGCTGGATCGGTGCCGATGACATCGCCGGCGCCTTCGCCCACGCGGTGATCGACGACGGCGTCACCGGCCCGGTGAACGCGGTGGCGCCGGAGCCGGTCACGGCCCGGGAGTTCGCCACCGTCCTCGGGCGGGTGCTGCACCGGCCGGCGGTCATCCCGGTGCCCGACGCCGGGCCGCGCCTACTGTTGGGTGAGGAGGGCCGGGTGGAGACCGTGGCGGCGGACCAGAAGGTCGTGGCGGACCGACTGGTCGCCTCCGGCTACGACATGCGCGACCCCGAGCTGGAGGGCGCGTTGCGCCACGTGCTCGGGCGGTGACGGGGTGGGGCGGCGTCCCCCGGGACGCCGCCCCCGCGGGTTGTCAGTCCTGCAGCGCGCCGGTCTCCCGGATGAGCTGGCTCAGCGCGGTGAACGCGTCGCGGGCCAGCGCCTCCCAGAGGGCCAGGGCCAGCTGGGGGAAGCCCTCCTGGAGCGCGACCATCACCTGGGCGGTGAGGACTCGCGCCGTCACCGGCCCGCGCGCGCGAACGGTGGAGGGCTGACGGCCCGGCTGGCCGAGGGCCATCTCGCCGAACGTCATCCCCGGGGTGAGCAGGGTGCGGCGCACACGACGGCTGCCCGTGCCCTGGCCCGAGAGCTCCACGGTGCCGGAGACGATCACGTAGATGCCGCCGAACGGCTGGCCGGCGCGACGGATGATCTGGCCGTCCGAGTAGACCCGCTCGTCCATCATGGACTCGAGCAGGCGCGCATCGTCCGCGGAGAGGTGCTGCAGCAGGGGTGCTACGGCCGCCTCCTGGGCGTCCCGCGGCAGCAGGTGGGGGGCGTGCCGGGAGAGCAGCCGCTGCTCGGCCCACTGGGCGGCCCGCGAGCGGGAGTCGAAGAACACGAACTGCGCGCCCTCGGCGGCGGGGTCCACCCCCTCGGCCTCATCCTGCAGCGGCTCGGGCAGGTCCACCTCCACGGACTCCTCGACGGCCGACATCAGCTCCTTCATCTCGGCGGCGTCCCGGTCCACGACGACGACGTCGAGCCCGTTGCCCAGCGCGCGGGCGAACCACTGGGCCACCAGCAGGCGGGCCGGGCGGGAGATGGAGCTGACCGAGCGCATGTCCACCACGAGCGTCTCGAGGGCCTCCGGCAGACCGCGGCTGACGCGGGCGATCGCGTCCACCTGGCTGAAGCCGAGGTGACCGCCCAGCTCCATGACGTGCACGGTGTCCGCGAACCGCCCGAGCGCCTCGAGGACGACGGCGCTGCGCACCGTGCCCGAGGGCGCCTGATCGATCCGGTAGTGGGTGCGCAGGGCCGCGCGCGGGGAACCGGTGACCACCGACGGGTGCAGCTCGAAGTCCTCGACGATAGTCCGCAGGGCGGCCATCGCCGCGGCGCCGAGCCCGTTCTCGTCCGTCGTGTCCGACTGCAGCGCCAGACCGAGGTGGCCCGGCACCACCACGAGCACCGTGCCGCCGCGGGTGGACGCCCAGCCAGGCTGACCGACGTCGTACGCCCACCGGGAGTCCCGGGTGTCCATGCCGCAGGAGTCCATCACCGAGAGCACGCCGCGGACCGTCTCCTCGCTCAGCACCCGGTCCCCGGTGACGGGGTGGACGCCGCCGTGCGCGAGGGTGCCGGCGAGCAGGGCGAGGTCCTCCACGGTCACGGCGGCGGCACGCACCGTGGCGATGTCCTCGAGCAACGTCTCGGGGTCGGCGTCCAGCGTGTCGAGGGACTTCATCAGCCACGCAGCCGACCGGGTGTGATGCTGGGCGCGGTTCTCCGCGCGGGCGGCCGACTCCGTGACGGTGACCTCGCGGTCGAACAGTGCGGAGAGCAGCTGCATCATGCGTGCGGTCCGGTCGCGGCCACCGCGGCCCTTCACGAGGGAGGCGGTGGCCACCGCGCCCGCGTTCTGCAGCGGGTTGTGCGGCAGGCCCGTGACGGCGTCCACCTCGACCCGGTGGTCCAGGTCGCGCACGGGGGCGGCTCCCACTCGCTCGCCCACCCGCACCGCGCCGAGGTCCTCGAGGGCCTGCGCGTGGAACAGGGGAGAGGCGAGCGTGGCCAGGGGCACGGCCGTCATGGATCCGGAGACGTAGCGGTGCCCGTCCACCAGGAGCATCGCGACGCCCAGCCCGTCCGGGACCTCCCCCTCACCCGCGTGGGCCGACGTGAGGCGATCGAGGTGCTCCTGGACGGGTGTGGTCATGGGTCACAGCCTAGTCAGTGGGGCGGCCCCGGGACAGCGCGACGGAGGCGGGCACAATGGGTCCCGATGCCCACCCCCGTCGATCCCGTCTCCGTCCCCGCCTGCCTCTCCGCCGCTCTGGGCCGCCTCAGCACCGGCCTGACGTTCGCCGCCGCCCTGCCCGAGCTCGAAGACGCACTGGACGCGCGCGGGGCGGCCGTCGTCGAGGCGCCCCCGGGCACGGGCAAGACCACCGTGGTCCCGCCCGCGCTCGCGGTCCGGCTCGCGGACCACGGCGGCGGGCGCGTCCTGGTCACGCAGCCGCGGCGGGTCGCGGTGCGCGCGGCCTGGCGGCGGCTGCGCACGGCGGTGCTGGCCGCCGCGGCCGACGCGCAGCCCGGCGCCGACCCCGACGCGCAGGCTCGGCTCGCGGACGCCGCCGTCGGGTACGCCGTGCGCGGCGACGCGGTGGGCGGCGGGGCCTCGGCCGTCGAGTTCGTGACCCCGGGCCTGCTGCTGCGCCGCCTCCTCGCCGACCCCGGGCTCGACGGCGTGGGCGCGGTGGTCCTGGACGAGGTCCACGAGCGGGACCTGGACACGGACGTGCTCTTCGCCCTCCTCGCCGACCTGCGGCAGCTGCGCCCCGAACTCGTGCTCGTGGCCATGTCCGCCACCGTGGACGCGGCGGCCCTGGCCGCCCGCTGGGCCCGCGGCATGGGGGAGGAGGCGCCCCTGCCCGTGGTCTCCACCCCGGCCGTGCTGCACCCGCTGCGCGAGGAGCACGCCCCCTTCCGCGGCCACCGCCTCACCGCCGAGGGCCGCGTGGACCGGGCCTTCCTCGACCACGTCGCGGCCACGGCCGCACGCGCCCACGCCGAGGCGCTCGAGGCCGACCCGACCGTGGACGCCCTCGTCTTCCTGCCCGGCGTGGCCGAGGTCGAGGCCGTCGCGGGGCGCGTCGCCGCGCTCGCCCCGGACACCGAGGTCCGCGTCCTGCACGGCCGCCAGGAACCCGCTGACCAGGACGCCGCGCTCGCCGGCCGCGCCGACCCCGCCGTGCCGCGCGTCGTCGTCGCGACGGCGGTCGCCGAGTCCTCGCTGACCGTGCCGGGGGTGCGCCTCGTCATCGACTCGGGCCTGGCCCGCGAGCCGCGCCGGGACCGGGGGCGCGGCATGGCCGGGCTCGTCACCGTCCAGGCCTCGCGCGCGGCCGCCGGCCAGCGCGCGGGCCGCGCCGCCCGCCTCGGCCCCGGCACCGTGGTCCGCTGCCACACCGCTGCAGCCCTGGGCACCGCGCCCGCAGCCCCGACGCCGGCCCTCGCCGTCGTCGACCTCGCGCCGGTGGCCCTGGCGTTCGCGGCGTGGGGTGCCCCAGGTGGGCGCGGGCTGACCCTGCCCGAGGACCCGCCGGCCGACGCGATGGCCGCAGCCGAGCGCACGCTCGCCTCCCTCGGCGCGGTGGACGAGGACGGGCGCATCACCCCGCACGGCGCCGTCCTGGCCGAGCTGCCCCTGGACCCGCCCCTCGGCCACGCCCTCCTGCGCGCGGCACCGTGGACGGGGCCCCGCCCCGCGGCCGAGGTGACGGCGGCCCTCACCCTGGACCTGCGCGCCCCCGGGGCCGACCTCGAGGCGCTGGTCGCGGCCGTGCGGGCCGGCCGGCACCCGGAGGCCGGGCGCTGGCGCCGGGAGGCGGACCGACTGGAACGACTCGCCCGTCGGCACGCACACCACGCCCCGGATGAGCCCGGGCCCGAGGCGACGGCGGCCGCGCGACGGCACCCCGCCGGCCTCGTGGCCGCCCTGGCCTTCCCCGCGTGGATCGCCCGACGCGCGGGGGAGGCGGGCGCGTACCTGCTCGCCTCCGGCACCCGCGCGGCCCTGCCCCGCGACGCCGCCGGCGGCGGCCTGGCGGGGCAGGAGTGGCTGGCCGTGGCCGAGGTCGCCCGCATCGCCGGGGACGCGGCCGGCACGGGTGCCGCGATCCGCTCGGCCGCGCCGATCGACCGGACGCTCGCCGAACTCGCCGGCGCGGGCCTGCGGCGCACCGAGGACACCGCCGACTGGCGCGGGGACCGGCTCACCGGCCGCCGCGTGGACCGGCTGGGCGCGCTCGTGCTGGCGGAGACGCCGGCCCCCGTCGCCCCCGACGCCGCCGCGCAGGCCGTGTGCGCCGCACTCGCCGCCGACGGCCTCGCCCGGTTCGACCCGAGCGGTCGGACCGAACGCCTGCGCCGCCGGGTGCACCTGCTCCACCGCGTCCTCGGCGCCCCGTGGCCGGACCTTTCGGACGCGGCGCTGCCCGGCCTGGACGCGCTGGTCGACGGGCTCGCGGCCGACCTGGCCGCGGGGCGGCCCCTCGCGCGCCTGGACGCCGAGGCGCTGCTGCGCGGTGCCCTGCCGTGGCCGGAGGCGGGGCGGCTGGACGAGCTCGCCCCCGAGCGCCTGCCCGTGCCGAGCGGGCGCGCCGTCGTCGTGGACTATCCGGCCGTCCACGAGGACACCCCGCCCGTGGTCGCCGCCAAGCTGCAGGAGTTCTTCGGGGCGCATGTCACCCCCGCTGTGGCGGACGGTCGTGAGCCGGTGGTCCTGCACCTGCTCTCCCCGGCAGGTCGCCCGCTCGCCGTGACCGCCGACCTGCCCTCCTTCTGGGCCGGCCCCTACGCGCAGGTCCGCGCTGAGAACCGGGGGCGCTACCCCAAGCACCCGTGGCCCGAGGATCCCGCCGCCGCGGAGCCGACCGCCCGGACGAACCGCCGCGCCCGCTGAGAAAGGGGTCCGCGAAACGTGCAGGAATCGCTGTGATGCGTGATGATGGCCGTCACATCCGACTCGCATCGATTGAGGTTCCACTTGTGAGACACGACACGCGGGCACGTCAACGGCGCCGGGCCACGCTGGCCGGCGCCGTCGCCGCGGGCGCGCTCCTGGCCGGGTGTGCTCCGGCCGAGCAGACGCCCACCCTGACCTGGTACACCAACCCCGACGACGGCGGGCAGGCGAAGATCGCCGCCCAGTGCACCGACGCCGCGAACGGCCGGTACAGAGTCGAGACGTCCATGCTTCCGACGGACGCCGCATCCCAGCGCGAGCAGCTGACCCGCCGCCTCGCCGCAGGCGACACGTCGATGGACATCATGTCCCTCGACCCGCCGTTCGTCCCCGAGCTCGCCGAGCCCGGGTTCCTGGCCCCCGTGCCGGAGGAGATGCAGGCGTACGCGAAGGACAACGCCCTGGAGGGCGCGCTCGCGGCCGCCAGCTGGAAGGACGAGCTCGTCACGGTCCCGTTCTGGGCCAACACGCAGCTGCTCTGGTACCGCAAGTCGGTCGCCGAGGCCGCGGGGCTGGACATGTCCCAGCCCGTCACGTGGGACCAGCTGATGGAGGCCGCCCGCAGCCAGGACAAGGACCTGGCCGTCCAGGGCGCCCGTGCGGAGTCCATGACCGTGTGGCTCAACGCGCTCATCGAGGGCGGCGGGGAGCAGATCGTCCCCAACGCCGAGGCGCCCACGGACGAGGTCACCACGAACCTCGACTCCGAGGCCGGCCGCACGGCCGCCCGGATCATCTCCACCATCGGCAAGGAGGGTCTCGGCAGCGCCGGCCTGCCGACCCAGGACGAGAACGCCTCCATGCTGCTCTTCCAGGGCAAGAACGGCTCGTTCATGGTCAACTGGCCGTTCGTCTGGCCGGCCACCCTCGGCTCCGTGGAGGAGGGCTCGCTGCCGGAGGACCTGCCCGAGGACATCGGCTGGGCCGTCTACCCCCGCACCGTCGAGGGCAAGGACGCCGCGCCGCCCGTGGGCGGCATCAACCTGGGGGTGGGCGCGAAGTCCGAGCACCAGGACCTCGCCTGGGACGCGATCTCCTGCATCACCACCACCGAGCACCAGAGCCAGTACTTCGTCGAGAACGGCAACCCGCCCGCCGACCCGGCGGCCTACGACGCCCCCGAGGTCGCCGAGAAGTACCCCATGGCGGACACCATCCGGGAGTCCCTCGAGCTGGGCGCCCCGCGGCCGCAGACCCCGTACTACAACGAGGTCTCCACCGCGATCCAGCAGCGCTACGCGCCGCCGTCGGGCGTCACCGAGTCCACCCCGGCCGAGACCGACGACTTCATCCAGGAAGTCCTGAGAGGGGAGCGTCTGCTGTGAGCCACGTCGACACCGCACCCGCCGCATCCACCCCGCGCGCCGCCGAGGGTCGCCGCCCCCGCCGGGTGAAGTCCCAGCGCGCGAAGTCCGAGGCGCGTCTCGGCTGGCTCCTGGCCGGCCCCGCGTTCTTCGTGATGCTGTTCGTGGTCCTGTACCCGATCCTGCAGGCCCTCTACGACTCGCTGTTCACGTACCGGCTCACCGCGCCGGGCGACCGCGAGTTCGTGGGCCTGGGCAACTACGGCGTGATCCTCACGGACCCCGTGTTCTGGAAGGACCTCGGGGTGACCCTGCTGATCACCGTGGTGACCGTGGTGGTCGAGCTCATCCTCGGCTTCCTGCTGGCCCTGGCCATGCACCACGCCATCAAGCAGACCCGCGGCCTGATCCGCACGATCATCCTGGTGCCGTACGGCATCATCACCGTGGTCTCCGCGTTCGCGTGGTTCTACATGTTCTCGATCGACTCGGGCTACATCAACGCCTGGTTCGAGTGGCTGCCGGGCGTCGACGCGGACCTGAACTGGTTCGCGCAGGGCAGCACCGCGCTGTTCGTGATCATGCTCTCCGAGATCTGGAAGACCACCCCGTTCATCTCCCTGCTCCTGCTGGCCGGCCTGGCCCAGGTGCCGGGCGACCTCACCGAGGCCGCCGCCGTCGACGGCGCCTCGTGGTGGCAGCGGATGAAGCTGGTCATCCTGCCGAACATGAAGGCCTCGATCATGGTGGCCGTCCTGTTCCGCGCGATGGACGCGTTCCGCATCTTCGACTCCATCTACATCATGACCAACGGCGCCTACGGCACCGAGGTCCTCTCGCTGCTGGCCTACCGCACGTCCATCGGCCGGCTCGAGATCGGCATGGGTTCGGCGGTCTCCGTGATCCTGTTCCTGTGCGTGGCCCTCATGGCGGTCATCGCCGTCAAGGGCTTCAAGGTGGACCTGGCCGACCGAGGAGGTTCCAAGTGAGCACCGCCGCATCCGCTCCCGCCCCTGAGGGCCGCGCGCCTGAGGGCCGCGCGCCCCACCGTCGCGGCACCGGGAAGGCCACCGCACTGTGGTGGATCCTCACCGTCGTGATCGGCGTGTGGTGCCTCTTCCCGCTGTTCTCGATCTTCGCGACCAGCTTCAAGACGCCCGCCGACCTCGCCAACGGCAAGCTGCTGCCCACCCAGTGGTCCACGGTGAACTACGAGGAGATCTTCGTGGGCGGCTCGCGCGAGCTGTTCCTCACGGCGCTGCGCAACTCGATCGGCATCACCGTGATCGCCACGATCATCGCCGTCATCCTGGCCACGCTGTGCGCCTACGCGATCGCCCGCCTGGACTTCCCGGGCAAGCGGATCGTGCTCACGGTGTCCCTGATGGTCTCGATGTTCCCCGTCATCTCCCTGGTGACGCCGCTGTTCAACATGTGGCGCACCCTCGGGCTGTACGACACGTGGGTCGGCCTGATCATCCCCTACCTGTCCCTGACCCTGCCGATCTCCATCTGGACCCTGGCCGCGTTCTTCCGCCAGATCCCGTGGGAGCTCGACCAGGCCGCGCAGGTGGACGGCGCCACCCCGCTCGAGGCGTTCCGCAAGGTGATCGTCCCGCTGGCCGCCCCCGGCGTCTTCACGACGGCGATCATCGCCTTCTTCATCGCCTGGAACGACTTCGTGTTCGGCATCTCCCTGACCTCCACCGAGACCGCGCGCACCGTGCCCGCCGCCCTGGCCTTCTTCACCGGCGCCTCGCAGTTCGAGTCGCCGACCGGGGCCATCTCGGCGGCCGCGATCATCGTGACCATCCCGATCGTGATCCTGGTGCTGGCGTTCCAGCGTCAGATCGTGGCCGGCCTGACCAACGGCGCGGTGAAGGGCTGAGGCCCGCACACGAGACCTCCCGAAAGGACCCCCCGATGGCCTCCATCACCCTGAACCACATCGACAAGACCTACGACGACGGCTTCCACGCCATCAAGGACGTGAACCTGGAGATCGAGGACGGCGAGTTCGTCATCCTCGTGGGCCCCTCCGGCTCCGGCAAGTCCACGCTGCTGCGCATGATCGTGGGCCTCGAGGACATCACCGACGGCGAGATGCTGATCGACGGCCGCCGCGTGAACGAGGCGGCCCCCAAGGACCGCAACCTCGCGATGGTGTTCCAGAACTACGCGCTGTACCCGCACCTGACGGTGTACGAGAACATCGCCTTCCCGCTGCGGCTGATCAAGGACAACAAGCCCTCCGATGAGGAGATCGACCGCAAGGTGCGCGACGCCGCCCGCGTGCTCGAGCTCGAGGACCACCTCGAGCGCAAGCCCGGCAACCTCTCCGGCGGCCAGCGTCAGCGCGTGGCCATGGGCCGGGCGATCGTGCGCGAGGCGGACGCGTTCCTCTTCGACGAGCCGCTGTCCAACCTGGACGCCAAGCTGCGCGGGCAGATGCGCGCGGAGATCTCGCAGCTGCAGCGCCGCCTGGCCACCACCTCCGTCTACGTGACGCACGACCAGACCGAGGCCATGACCCTGGGCGACCGGGTGGCCGTGCTCAAGAAGGGCGAGCTGCAGCAGGTGGCCAGCCCGCGCGAGCTCTACGAGCAGCCGCTCAACCTGTTCGTGGCCGGCTTCATCGGCTCGCCGTCGATGAACTTCCTGCCCGCCTCGCTGAAGCAGAAGGAGGGCGGCCACGTGCTGTCCTCGCCGATCGGTGACATCCCGGTGCCGCCCGAGAAGGCCCGCGCCGCCGAGGGGCGGGACATCGTGTTCCTCGGCCTGCGGCCGGAGTTCTTCGAGGACGCCGAGCTGGTGGAGGACAGCCGCCGCGGCCAGGGCTCCACCTTCGACGCGACGCTCACGCACCTGGAGTGGCTGGGCCACGAGCAGTACGGCTACATCGAGTTCGATCCGGACCCGGCCGTGGCCGAGATGCTCTCCGCGCTGGCCAAGGACCTGGATGCGGATGAGCTGCGCCCCGTCGTCGTGGCCACCCTCTCCGGCGAGTCCCGCGCCCGGCCGGGCACGCCGACCCGCCTGTGGGTGGACACCACGCGGGTGCACCTGTTCGACCCGACCACCGGTGAGAACCTCACCCGCGACCCCGAGGTCGGCGCCGAGCTGACCCGCCGGGCCGCCGAGGAGCGCCGCCGCCAGATCGAGATGGCGGCCGAGCGTGACGCCGCCGAGCACGAGGCGGACGCGCCGCGCCGCTGAGCCGGCGCCGGGGACGCCGGGGGCGGGTCAGTACCCGCCCTCGGCGTCCACCAAGCCCTCCAGCTCCGTCCCGGCCGCGCGGGCCCGCAGGTTCCGCTCGACCCGCGCGTGGAGCAGCGGGACGCACATCTCCGGGGTGTCCGCCGTGTGCGGCGTGATGAGGGCGCGCTCCTCGGTCCAGAGCGGGTGGCCGTCCGGGAGGGGCTCGGGGTCGGTGACGTCCGTGCCGTAGCCGTGCAGCCGACCCGCCGCGAGGGCCTGGACGACGGCGTCCGTGTCCACCAGCGCCCCGCGGGCGACGTTCACGAGCACGGCGTCCTCATCCAGGAGGGCGAGGCGGTCGGCGTCGACCATGCCGCGGGTCTCCTCGGTGGCCGCCGCGGCGATCATCACGACCTGCGCGCCGGGCAGGACCTCGTCGAGGCGGTCGGTCGTGACGGTGCGGTCCGCGCCGGGCACGTCGCCCGCGCGTCGGCGGACCGCGGTGACGTGCACGTCCCAGGTCTTGAGCAGGCGGATGTACTCCTGTGCGATTCCGCCGCCGCCCACGACCACGGCATTCAGGCCGTTCAGGGTGCGCCCGGAGGAGGGACCCCATGTGGTGGCGCGGACGCGCGCGGGCAGGTCCCGCAGCAGGGCCAGGGTGAGCAGCAGCGCGTGTTCGGCCACCGGCGGCGCGTATGTGCCCTTGGCGGACGTCCACACGATGTCCGGGCGGCTGCGCACGAGGGGGACGAACGGCTCGATCCCGGCGAACGGGAGCTGCACCCAGCTCACGTGGGGGTGGGCGGTCAGGGCCGCGGCGAGCGCATCGACCGGGATCGGGCGGACCATCAGCAGGGCCGTGGCAGAGGTGTCGCCCTCGGCCACGGCGGCGCCGCCGACGTCGGCCACGGCCTGCTCGGCCAGCCGACGGGCGTGGGCGTAGGGGGTGCCGGCGACGTCCTGCGCCGCGGGGAGGACGAGCAGGCGCTCGGGGACGTCGTCGGGTCGGGTGCGGGGGAGAGCGGAAGAGGTGGGCATGGTGCCCACCGTCCCACATCCTCCGGGCCCGGTTCAGCCGGCGACGGCGTCCCGGTGCGCGGCGGACAGCCGCAGGTAGGTGGCCGCGTTCTTCTTGAGGCCCTCCCGCTCCTCGTCCGTGAGGGGGCGGCGGACCTTCGCGGGGACGCCCGCCACGAGAGAGCCGGCCGGGACCTGCGTCCCCTCGAGCACCAGGGCCCCGGCGGCCACGAGCGAACCGGCCCCGATCACCGCGCCGTTCATCACCGTGGCGGACATGCCGATCAGGCAGTCGTCCTCCACGGTGGCCCCGTGCACCACGGCGGAGTGGCCCACGGAGACACCGGCGCCCAGGGTGCACGGGAAGCCCTCGTCCGCGTGCAGCACCACGTTGTCCTGCAGGTTGGTGCCCGCCCCGACGCGGATGGGGGCGGAGTCACCGCGGGCGGAGACGCCGTAGAAGGCCGAGGAGCGCTCGGCCATCTCGACGTCGCCGGTGATCGCGGCGGTCGGGGCGAGGAAGACGGACTCGTGGATGCGCGGGGTGGCACCCGCGACGGTGATGATGTGGGCCATGCCACCAGCCTAGGCGGGCAGGACGACGGCGCCGCGTGGCGCCGTCGTCCCGGGCTCAGCTGAAGACGACGGTCCGCCGGCCGTCCGCGAGGACGCGGTGCTGGGCGTGCCAGCGCACGGCCTGCGCGAGCGTGGAGCCCTCGACGTCGCGGCCGCGGGCCACGAAGTCGGCGGCGGTCTGGGCGTGGGTCACCGGCTGCACGGACTGCGCGATGATCGGGCCCTCGTCCAGGTCGGCGGTCACGTAGTGGGCGGTGGCGCCGATGAGCTTCACGCCGCGTTCGTGCGCCTGGTGGTAGGGGCGGGCGCCCTTGAAGGAGGGCAGGAACGAGTGGTGGATGTTGATGGCCATCCCGGCCAGGTCCCGGCACAGCTCGTCCGAGAGGATCTGCATGTAGCGGGCCAGGACGACCAGCTCGATGTCGAACTGGGCGATCAGGTCGCGCAGCCGGTCCTCCGCGGCCTCCTTGGAGTCCCGGCTCGAGGGGTCCTTGGAGACGGGCACGTGGATGAAGGGCACGCCGTAGAAGGAGGCGAGCGGCTGCAGGTCCAGGTGGTTCGAGACCACCACGGGGATCTCGATGGGCAGGGTGCCGGCGCGCTGCTGGAAGAGCAGGTCGTTGAGGGTGTGCCCGTCCTTGGAGCACATCACGAGGGTGCGCATGCGGTGCGCCGCGTCCCACAGGCCCATGCGCATGCCGAACTCCTCGCGCACCGGCGCGAGCGCCTGCTCGATGTCCTCCCGCGTGGCCGGGGTCACGAACTCCACGCGCATGAAGAAGTCGCCGGTGTCCGGGGAGTCGTACTGCTGCGACTCGGTGATGTCCGCCTCCACGCCCAGCAGGGCGCCCGTCACGGCGTGCACGATGCCCTTGCGGTTCGTGCAGGCCAGCGTGAGCACGCGGGCGTGCTCCGCGCCGGAGGCGGGGGAGGGGCTGGGGGAGAGGGCTGCCGTGTCCATGGCGTCGATGGTAGGCGGTGCCGGCCGCGCGGAACCGCGGGATGACGGGGCTGATCCCTGGTCGGGGGGCCGGGCCCCGTGTCATTCTCAAGACCAGGTTCCCCGCCGCGCGGCGGCGCGGGAAGCACGACGCGGCGCCCGGCCCGGCCGGTCGCCCCAGACGACCGAGGAGCACCCCATGCCAGAGTCCACCCTCTACTGGATCATCGCGGCCATCATCGTCGTGCTGCTGATCCTGATCATCCTCTCGGTGATCGCCTCCCGCCGTCGTCGTGAGGCCGAAGCCGAGGCCGCCGAGACCCGGCTCGAGCGTCGGGGTGTCACCGCGGACACCGCGGGTGAGCAGGCGGCCGCCCCCGCGGCCCCGACCCGCCTCTCCCGCCTGGACGAGGTGGCGGCCGAGGAGGACGCGCGCCCCGTGGCCGCGGTGAAGCCCGCCGGGGGTCTGGCTGCGTTCGACACCGCCGCGGCGGACCGCGAGACCGACGAGTCCGTCGCCGGCGTGGCCGGCGGTGCGGGGGTGACCGTGGACCAGCAGGGCGCCCCGAGCACCGAGGCCACCGCTGAGACCCACCGTCGCGATGCCGCGGCTCCGACCACCCGGGGAACGCTGCGCCCCGTTGCGGCGGCGCCGAGCACGGCGCGCGAGGCGGACACCGTGGGCCTGGGCGCGGCCGGTGTGGCCGGCGGCTCCGGCGTCACCCTGGACGAGCAGACGCCCGCGGCCGACGTCCCGGCGACCCCGGCCTCCCCGTCCCCGGTGACCGAGACGACCGCCCCGGCGGCACCGGCCGCCGAGGCTCCGCAGCACAGGAGCCACCTCACCCCGGCTCCCGAGCACGTGCACGGGACCGTCCCCGCCGACGAGGTCGCCGCCGAGCACACCCCTACCAAGGAGTTCGCCACGGAGGCGATCCCCGTCCCTCAGGGCGAGCACCTCGAGACGCACACGGTCGCCACCACCGCGCACGGCTCGGTCACCGTCGTGGCCACCGAGTCGGACCAGGCCCAGCAGAACGGCGCCGACGGGGCGGAGCGCTCGGCCGCCGGGGCCCTGCGCATCGACGGCACGCCCGGGGTGCCCGGGCGCGTGGCCGAGGCGGACCGCGAGCCGGCGCGTACCGAGGACCATCGCGTGGACGCCGCGCAGCCGGCGGCGGTCGAGCCCGCGGCTGAGCGCCCGTCCCTCGAGGCCGCGGCCGAGCGCCCGTCCCTCGAGGCCACCCCGGCCACCCGACGGGCCGAGGCCCCGGAGACCCACGCCGGCACCACGCCGGCCACGCCCCTGGGCGGCGCCCCGGAGCTGGATCCGACCGCGGCCTCGTCCGGCCGTGCGGAGGACGCCACTCCGGCGACCCGCCGCGAGGCCCGCGCCGCGCAGTCGGCGGCAGCCGCCGGGACCGCCGCGCCGACGTCGTCGACGCCCACGACCGTGGCCCCGGACACCTCCACCTCCTCCGCCCCCACGGATGAGGAGCCCGCCGAGGACGACACCGAGGGCGCCGCCCTCCCGGACCTGCGGGCGGACCGCGACCAGACCCGAGGCTCGGACGCCGAGGGCGAGTCGAAGCTGGCCCAGGCCGGCGCCGTGGCGGCCTCCGCGTTCGAGACCGTGCGTGACAAGGTCGCCGTCCCGCTGCGGGACAACGTGGCCGTGTCCGCCAAGGACAAGGCCGTGAAGGTGATCAAGGACAAGCTGGCCCAGGCGCAGGAGCGCCGCTGGGGCAAGCGCTGACCTGGGCATTCGCCCCACGACGACGGCGGCCGCCCCCTCGTGCGAGGGAGCGGCCGCCGTGCGTTCAGCGGAGCGCGCGGGCGCCCGCCGGGGGAGGGAGCCGTCAGATGCGGGCCTCGCCGCCGGCCTCGACGCCCGGGATGCCGTCGCCCTCGTGGCGCTTGACCTCGTCCTCGATGCGCTGGCCGATCGCGGTGTCCACGTTCTTCCAGTACTCGAAGGCGCGGGCCTGGACGTCCTGGCGGACGCCCTTCAGCGCGCCGGCCACGGTCTCCACGAAGTCCTCGCGCTCCTGGGCCGAGAAGACCTCCCGGACGAGGGTGCCGGCCTGGCCGAAGTCGTCGTCGTCCGCGCGCAGGGCCTGGGCCTCGCGGGTCAGGGTGCCGTCGGCCTCCCAGCCGTCGTCCACCGGGCCGGTCTCGTCCGACCAGGAGTCGCCGTTGGAGTTCGGCGCGTAGGTGGAGCGGTCGCCGGTGTGGTCGTACCACATCTGGCCGTCGAAGGCGTAGTTGTGCACCGCGTTCTTGGGACGGTTCACCGGCAGCTGGTTCACGTGGGCGCCCACGCGGTACAGCTGTGCGTCGTGGTACGCGAAGGCGCGGCCCAGGAGCATGCGGTCCGGGGAGAGGCCGATGCCCGGCACGGTGTTGCTCGGGCTGAACGCGGCGGACTCGATCTGCGCGAAGTGGTTCTCCGGGTTGCGGTTCAGGGTCAGCGTGCCGACCTTGATGCGCGGGTAGTCCTTCTTGGAGATCGTCTTCGTCAGGTCGAAGGGGTTGAACCGGTAGGTCTTGCCCTCCTCGTAGGGGATCGCCTGGATGTAGAGGTCCCACTTGGGGTGGTCGCCCTTGGCGATGGACTCGAACAGGTCCTGGCGGTGGAAGTCGGCGTTCTCGCCGGCGATCTTGGTGGCCTCGTCGTTCGAGAGGTTGTGCACGCCCTGCTGGGAGATGAAGTGGTACTTCACCCAGTGCTTCTCGCCCTGGGCGTTGACCCACAGGTAGGTGTGGGAGCCGTAGCCGTTCATCTCACGCCAGGTGCGGGGCAGGCCGCGCGGGCCCATCAGGTAGGTCACCTGGTGCGCCGACTCGGGGTTGTTGGTCCAGAAGTCCCACTGCATGGTGGCATCGCGCAGGCCGGAGTCCGGCAGACGCTTCTGCGAGCGGATGAAGTGGGTGAACTTCATCGGGTCGCGCAGGAAGAAGATCGGGGTGTTGTTGCCGACGATGTCGTAGTTGCCCTCCTCGGTGTAGAAGCGCAGTGCGAAGCCGCGCACGTCGCGCCAGGTGTCCGGGGAGCCGAGCTCGCCGGCCACGGTGGAGAAGCGCAGGAGGGTCTCGGTCTTCGTGCCCGGCTGGAACACGAGGGCCTTGGTGTACTTCGACACGTCCTCGGTCACCTCGAACTCGCCGAAGGCGCCGGAGCCCTTGGCGTGCGGGCGGCGCTCCGGGATGTTCATGCGGTTGAAGTGCTGGTGGGTCTCCAGCAGGTGGGTGTCGTGCAGGACGATGGGCCCCTCGCTGCCCACGGTCAGGGACTGGCGGTCGCTGATGGCCGGGGCGCCGTTCTGGCGGGTGGAACCGGTCGCGTGCGGGGTCTTCTTCTGGTACTCCGTCATGGAACTCTCCTTCGTCGATCGACGTCGGCCGCGCACCGATCGGCGCGGTGGGCGGCGTCATCCCCGATCTTGGCATATTTCTGAATCAGTCAAAAGAACCGGGTGCCGGGGTCGGTCGCCGGGGCCGCGGGCCGCCGTCGCGCAGGCCCGACGACGGCGCCTGGTCACTAGGATGGAGGGCACCGGAGCCTTCCGGCCGCACAGACCCCCGTTCGAAGGGAACCCCCGTGACGCAGACGCCCGACATCAACACCCAGCCCCTCGCCGAGGTGGACCCGGAGATCGCCGCGGCGCTCGCGGACGAGCTCGGCCGCCAGCGGGGCACGCTCGAGATGATCGCCTCGGAGAACTTCGTGCCGCGCGCCATCCTCGAGACGCAGGGCTCGGTGCTGACCAACAAGTACGCGGAGGGCTACCCGGGCCGCCGCTACTACGGCGGCTGCGAGTTCGTGGACGTGGCCGAGAACCTGGCCATCCAGCGCGCCAAGGACCTGTTCGGCGCCGAGCACGCCAACGTCCAGCCGCACGCCGGCGCTCAGGCCAACGTGGCCGTGATGACCTCGCTGCTGGACCACGGGGACACGATGATGGGCCTGTCCCTGGCGCACGGCGGCCACCTGACGCACGGCATGAAGCTGAACTTCTCCGGCAAGAACTACAGCATCGCCGCGTACGAGGTGGAGCCGGACACCCACCGCATCGACATGGACAAGGTGCGCGAGAAGGCCCTCGAGGCCCGGCCGAAGGTGATCGTGGCCGGCTGGTCCGCCTATCCCCGTCAGCTCGACTTCGCCGCCTTCCGCTCGATCGCGGACGAGGTCGGCGCCCGGCTCTGGGTGGACATGGCCCACTTCGCCGGCCTCGTGGCCGCCGGCCTGCACCCGAACCCGGTGCCGCACGCCGACGTCGTCTCCTCCACCGTGCACAAGACCCTCGCCGGCCCCCGTTCGGGCTTCATCCTCTCCACCGAGGAGCTGAAGAAGAAGATCGACTCCGCCGTGTTCCCGGGCCAGCAGGGCGGCCCGCTGATGCACGCGATCGCGGGCAAGGCCGTGGCCTTCAAGATCGCCGGCTCCGCGGACTTCAAGGAGAAGCAGGAGCGGACCCTGGCCGGCGCGCAGATCCTGGCCGAGCGCCTGACCGCCCCGGACATGGCCGAGCACGGCATCTCGGTGCTCACCGGCGGCACGGACGTGCACCTGGTCCTGGTGGACCTGCGCGAGTCCCAGCTGGACGGCAGGCAGGGCGAGGACATCCTGCACGAGGTCGGCATCACCGTGAACCGCAACTCGGTGCCGTGGGACCCGCGTCCGCCGATGACCACCTCCGGCCTGCGCATCGGCACCCCCGCGCTGGCCTCCCGCGGCTTCGGCGAGGCCGAGTTCCGCGAGGTGTCCGACGTCATCGCCGAGGCGCTGAAGCCGAGCCCGGACGTGGAGGCGCTGCGCGCCCGCGTCGTGAAGCTCACCGAGGACTTCCCGCTGTACGACGGCCTCGAGGGCTGGTGAGCCGCCGATGACCGCGAAGGTCCTGGACGGCAAGGCCACCGCCGCCGCGATCAAGGAGGAGCTGCGCGGCCGCGTGGCCGCCCTCGCCGAGCGCGGGCACACCCCCGGCCTCGGCACCCTGCTCGTCGGTGAGGACGCCGGCTCGCAGAAGTACGTGGCGGGCAAGCACCGCGACTGCGCCGAGGTGGGCATCGAGTCCATCCAGCGTGAGCTGCCCGCGGACGCGACGGAGGAGCAGATCCTCGACGTCGTGCGCGAGCTGAACGAGGACCCGGCCTGCACGGGCTACATCGTCCAGCTGCCGCTGCCGAAGCACGTGGACACCCAGAAGGTGCTCGAGGCCATCGACCCGGACAAGGACGCGGACGGCCTGCACCCCATGAACCTGGGGCGGCTCGTGGCCTCGGTCGGCGGCGAGCTGGACTCGCCGCTGCCGTGCACCCCGGCCGGCTGCGTCGAGCTGTTGCGCCACCACGGTGTGGAGCTGGCCGGCAAGCACGTGCTCGTGATCGGCCGCGGCGTGACCATCGGCCGGCCCGCCGGCCTCGTGCTCACCCGCCGCGAGGTCAACGCCACCGTGACCCTGGCCCACACCGGCACCACGAACCTCGACGAGCTGCTGGCGAGCGCCGACGTCGTGATCGCCGCCGCCGGCTCCGCCCACATGGTGAAGCCGGAGCAGGTCAAGGAGGGCGTGATCGTCCTGGACGTGGGCGTCTCCCGCGTGACCGGGGAGGACGGGACGTCGCGCGTCCTGGGCGACGTGGACCCGGCCGTGAAGGAGAAGGCGGCCTGGATGGCGCCGAACCCGGGCGGCGTCGGGCCGATGACCCGCGTCATGCTGCTGGCGAACGTCGTCGAGGCCGCCGAGCGCGCCGCCGACGGCGAGGACTGGGCGGGGGAGCGGGCCGGAGCCTGACCTCTCCCCGCCCCGCGACGAACCCTGCGAATCGCAGGGTTCGTCGCCGAGGGGGCGGCGCGCGTCCGGGCGGGTGGTGCGCCTATGCTGTCGCCTTGTGAGTCACACCACTCTGCACGCGGCCCCCGCCTCCGTCATCCGTGCCCGTGGGCTGCGCAAGCAGTACGGCGAGTTCCACGCTGTGAAGGGCATCGACCTGGACGTGCGCCCCGGGGAGTGCTTCGGCCTGCTCGGCCCCAACGGCGCGGGCAAGTCCACCACCATGCGCATGCTCGCGGGCACCTCGCAGCGCACCGCGGGCGAGCTGACCATCCTGGGCATCGACCCGGAGGAGGACGGGCCGGCCGTCCGTGCGCGCCTGGGCGTGGTGCCGCAGCAGGACAACCTGGACGAGGAGCTCACCGCCCGGGAGAACATCCTGATCTACGGCCGCTACTTCGGCCTGCCCTACTCGTACCTGCGGCCCAAGGCCGAGGAGCTGCTGGCCTTCGCCCAGCTCACCGAGAAGGCGGACGCCAAGGTCACCGACCTCTCCGGCGGCATGAAGCGCCGGCTCGTGATCGCCCGCGCCCTGGTCAACGAGCCGGCCCTCTTCCTCCTCGACGAGCCCACCACGGGCCTGGACCCGCAGGCCCGCCACATCCTGTGGGACCGCCTCTACCGGCTCAAGGAACGCGGCACCACGCTGCTGCTGACCACGCACCACATGGACGAGGCGGAGCAGCTGTGCGACCGGCTCGTCGTGGTCGACGGCGGCGAGATCATGGCCGCCGGCACCCCCGCCGAGCTCATCCGCGAGCACGCCTCCCGCGAGGTCCTCGAGGCGCGCTTCGGCGCGGACCGCAACGAGGCCGCGGCCCGCACCGTCCAGGCCCACGCAGGTGACGGCGTCGTGCACCGCGTCGAGGTCCTCCCGGACCGCGTCCTCGTCTACGCCCGACGCGCGGACGACCTGCACGACGTCGTGCAGCGCCTCGTCGACGAGGGCGCCCTGCCCGCCCCCGCCACCACGCTGACCCGCCGCGCGAGCCTCGAGGACGTGTTCCTCATCCTCACCGGCCGCACCCTGGTGGACTGACCCGTGCCGTCCCCCACCACGACGACGACCCCCGGCCCCGCCTCGCCCGGCCCGCGGTCCGGGACCTCGGCTCCGTCCGCCACGCCCGCCGAGCCGCTGCGCCCGCCGGTCACCGCGGCGGCGTCCGCGGAGCGTGTGAGGCGCCGCGGCGTCCTGCTCTACGCCGAACACCAGCTGCGGAACATGCGTCGCTACGGCGCGGTGCTGCTCGTCGGGGCGCTCGGCGAGCCCGTGCTCTACCTGCTGGCCATGGGCCTGGGCCTGGCCCAGCTCATGGGCGGGGGGATGCCGCAGGACGCCCTGGGCGGGGTCTCCTACGTCGCGTTCATCGCCCCGGCGCTGCTGGCCTCGGGCGCGCTGATGACCGCGTCCGTCGAGTTCTCCTACCCGGTGATGGGCGGGTTCCAGTGGCAGCGCACGTACTACGCGGCGCAGGCCACTCCGCTGTCTCCGGCGCAGATCGCCCTGGGCCACCTCGCGGCCGTGAGCCTGCGGTTCGTGTTCCAGGCTGCCGTGTTCCTGCTGGTGATGCTGGCGTTCGGCGTGGTCTCCAGCCCGTGGGCGTGGGTGCAGGTCCTCACCGCCACGCTCGGCGGACTCGCCGTCGGCGCGCCGATCATGGCGTTCGCGGCCTCCCTGAAGGAGGACAAGGGCCAGTTCGCCACCCTGCAGCGGCTCGTGGTCATGCCCCTGTTCCTGTTCTCCGCCACCTTCTACCCGCTCGAGGCGCTGCCGGTGTGGCTGCGCTGGATCGGCTGGCTCTCCCCGCAGTGGCACGCCGCCCAGCTCGGCCGCGTGCTCTCCTACCGGATGGTCGAGCCGGCCTGGCTCACCGTGGTGCACGTGGCGTTCCTGCTGGCTCTCGCGCTCGGCGGGGCCTGGCTCGCGGTGCGGATCTACACGCGCCGCCTCGGCTGGGTCCGCGGCACCCCGGACCGCGACGCCGTCACGGCCGCCCGTCGCGACCGTGCCCCGCGCCTGGGCCGCCGTGCCCCGCGCCTGGGCCGCCGTGCCGCGCGCACCGGGGCCGCCCGCGCCGACGTCGCACCCGCCGCCGCGCAGGCGGACCCGGCTGCGCCGTCGTCCTCGGTGGTGCGGGAACACGCCGTCGCCGTGCCGCCCATGCCCGAGATCCCCGTGCGCCGCGGCCCGCTGGCCGGCGCGTACTCGGGCAACGTGCGCGCGGTGATGGAGCGGGCGTTCCTCTCCCTGAAGTCCAACAACTGGGTGGTGTTCTTCTCCGGGTTCTTCGAGCCCGTGCTCTACCTGGCCTCCCTGGGGCTCGGGCTCGGTGCGCTGGTCGGCGACGTGGCCGGCCCGGATGGCACCCCCGTCCCGTACGGCATGTACCTCGCCCCCGCACTGCTGGCGGTCTCGGCGATGAACGGCGCCATCTACGACTCCACGTGGAACGTGTTCTTCAAGCTGCGCTACGCGAAGACGTACCAGACCATGCTCTCCACGCGGTTGGGCCCGCTGGACGTGGCACTCGGGGAGATCGCGATGGCACTGCTGCGCGGGCTGATCTACGCGGTCGGCTTCCTGATCGTCATGACCGTGGCCGGTCTCGTCACCTCGTGGACGGCGCTGCTCATGATCCCCGGCGCCCTGCTCGTGGCGCTGGGCTTCGCCTCCCTCGGCATGGCGGTGACGAGCTGGATGAAGACGTTCCAGCACATGGACTGGGTCCAGATCGTGCTGATGCCCATGTTCCTGTTCTCGGCCACGTTCTTCCCGCTCGCGGTCTACCCGGAGCCGATCCAGTGGGTGATCCGCGTGTTCCCGCTGTGGCACGCGGTGGAGATGATGCGCGCGCTCGCGGTGGGGGCGCTGAGCTGGGCGACCGCCGGCCACGTTCTCTACTTCGTGGTGATGGCCGGCGTCGGGGTGTGGCTCGCCGCCCGCCGGCTCGGCGCGCTGTTCCTGCGCTGAGGCCCCCGCGGGCCGGTCAGGCCGCGCGCACCGCGCGGCGCCGCCGGACCACGTCCAGGGCCGCGACCACGGCGGTGAGCGCCCAGCACACGGCCACCATGCCCATGGCGGTCGAGGCCGCGTGCGCGTACGCCGCGGCCGACGGTGGCCCGGCGCTCTCGGCTGCGGCGCCGGCCAGGGCCGCGAAGAACGCGCCCGTCACCACGGACAGGCCCAGGGCGGTGCCGAGGCGCTGCGCCGTCTGGGCGACGCCGCCGGCCGCCCCCGCCTCGTGGCCGGCGACGTCGTCCATCATCAGCACCTGCGTGCTGGTGAGCAGCAGGGCCTGCGAGGCCGACTGCACGATCAGCCCCACCCCCACGATCCACGGCGACCACGCGCCGGCTGCGCTGCGCTCGAACGCGAGCGCGAGCACCCCCAGCGACACGAGGCCCACCAGAGCGCCGAGCAGCACGAGCACGGGCCCGCGCCGCTGCACCATCGAGCCCACCCACGGGGACAGAGAGGCCACGACGACGGCGCCGGGCAGACCCACGAGGCCGGCCTCGAGCGGCGTGAACCCCATGCCGCGCTGCAGGAAGATCGCCACGATCGCGAACACCGCCGGCATGGTGGCCAGGTAGATCGTGGACTCGAGCGCGCCGATCGTGAAGGACGGCCGCCGGAACAGGGCCGGGTCCACCATGGGCTGCACGCCGGTGGCCGACGCCCGGGCCTTCACGCGCTTCTCCCACAGCCACCACGCCGTCACGAGCGCGGCGGCGAGCACCAGCAGCCAGGCGGTGCCCGGGACGATGAACGGCACCATGAGGCTCACCCCGCCGGCGCCGAGCAGCAGGGCGCCCACCGGGTCGAGCGCGGCGATCCCGCGTGGTCCGGGGGCGGGGGGCAGGCCGTGCACGCGGGTGGGCGGCGGCAGCCAGAGGGCGCCCATCGCGACGGCGGCCAGGCCCACGGGCACGTTCATGAGGAACGTGGAGCGCCAGCCCCACTCGGGGCCGAACGCGCCGAGGAACAGCCCGCCGAGCAGGGGCCCCACGGCCACGCCGAGGCCCACCACGGTGCCGAAGAGCCCGTAGGCCCGCCCGCGGGCGCGGCCGTGGAAGTTCGACTGGATGAACCCGATGACCTGGGGGTTGAACACGCCCGCGCCCAGGCCCGTGAGCAGGCGCCCCGCGTTGAGCAGCAGAGTGTCCCCGGCCAAGCCGGAGAGCAGGGAGCCGAGCATGTACAGCGTGATGCCCGCCAGGAACAGGTTCTTGCGCCCCCACAGGTCGCCGGCGCGGCCCGCGGCCACGAGCACGGTGCCGAACGTCAGCGTGTACCCCGCCAGCACCCACTGCAGATCCGCGCTCGTGGCGTCCAGGCCCGACTCGATGGCCGGCAGCGCCACGTTCACCACGGACATGCTCATCAGCGCGAGGAAGAGCGGCATGAGCAGTGCGATGAGGATGCGGTGCTGGTCAGGGGTGAAGGCCCCGGACACGGGGTCGGCGGGGTGTGGGGGCCGGGGGGTCATCGCCTCAGGATAGGCGCCGATGCGGGCCGCCCGATTCGGAGCGCACCCCACGATGCGGGATGATGGAGGGCAGACCCCACGAGCCCCTCCGGAGGAGCACCCATGTCCCAGTCCCTGACCCCCGGTCCCGACGGCGCGCGCCGCGGCCCCCGCGCCGGCCTGCGCGTGGGATCGCTCGGCTTCGTTGCGATGATCGTCATCCTGATCGTGGCGATCATCTTCGCCGCGAACCAGAACGACGTGATCGGGTGGCTCGTGGTCGCCGTCGCCGCCGGCTGGCTCGTGTTCGCGGTGGTCGTGTACCTGCAGATGCGCCGCGGCGTCCAGGCCGCGGGCCGCAAGGTGGACACCGCCATGCAGAACGCCCGCGCCGACGTCGCCGCCCTGCGCGGCCGGGACACCGACGCCGCCGCCCCCGCGGTGGCCCCGCCGGCACCGGCCGCGGACCCCCTGCGGGACACCAAGCTGGACCACTCGTTCAAGATCGCCCAGGTGCAGGTGCGCGTGGTGCGCGAGCAGCTCGCCGCAGGCGAGGGCATGGACCGCGAGATGGTGGACCGCGCCCTGGAGACCATCGACATCACGGCCTCCAACGCCCGCGACATGATCAAGGAGTCCCGGGCCGGCGGCGCCGAGGGCCCGGTGAGCGGGACGGTGATCGGCTGATGACGGCGCTGCCCGAGAAGGACCCCGTCACCGGGAAGTACCCCGAGCCCGCCGAGGGCGAGCCCGTGGTGCACGCCCACGCCGGGGCGCCCAAGGCCGACGGCGCCGTGCGCGTGGCCACCGTGAACGTCAACGGCATCCGCGCCTCGCACCGCAAGGGCATGCGGGAGTGGTTCGCCGGCCGCGGCGTGGACGTGCTCACCCTCCAGGAGGTGCGCGCCCCCGCGGACGTCACGGCGCAGCTGGTCCGCGAGATCGTGGGCGAGGACTGGGACGAGGTGCACCTGGCGGACGCCGTGGCCGCCGCCAAGGGGCGGGCCGGCGTCGCGATCGCCTCGCGGTTCCCGCTCGGCGAGGTCCGCACGGGCATCGCCGACGCCGACGGGTACTTCGACGACGCCGGCCGCTGGATCGAGGCCGACCTGCGCCTGCCGGACGGCTCGCCGCTGACCGTGGTCTCCGCGTACGTGCACTCGGGCGAGGTCGACACCCCGAAGCAGGTGGACAAGTACCGGTTCCTCGACGAGATGGTCCGCCGCCTCTCCGAGCTGGCCGCGGGGGAGGGGCATGCCCTCGTCACGGGCGACCTCAACGTGGGCCACACCGAGCTGGACATCAAGAACTGGAAGGGCAACGTGAAGAAGGCCGGCTTCCTGCCCGAGGAGCGCGCCTACTTCGACCGGTTCTTCGGCGAGCTCGGCTTCACGGACGTGCACCGCGCCCTCGCCGGGCCGGTGCCGGGCCCGTACACGTGGTGGTCCATGCGCGGCAAGGCCTTCGACAACGACGCCGGGTGGCGCATCGACTACCACATGGCGACCGCGGGCCTGGCCGAGCGGGCGACGACCGCCGTCGTGGACCGCGCCCCCAGCTGGGGGACCCGCTTCTCCGACCATGCCCCGCTCGTGGTCGACTACCAGTTCTGACCGTGCAGGAGAGACCCGAGGCTGAGATGACCATGAAGAAGAACTCCGTGCAGGACGTGCTGGCCCAGGACGCCGCCGCCACCGCCCACCTGGCCGGCGCGTCCGCCCGGCACCGCGTGCTCTCCGGCATGCAGCCCTCGGCGGACTCCCTCCACCTGGGCAACTACCTCGGCGCCCTCGTGAACTGGGAGCGCACCCAGGCCGACTTCGAGGCGTTCTTCTTCATCCCCGACCTGCACGCCATCACCGTGCCGCAGGACCCGGCCGCGCTCGCGGAGCGCACGCGGGTGGCCGCCGCGCAGTTCATCGCCGGCGGCATCGACCCCGAGCGCTCCACGCTGTTCGTCCAGTCCCAGGTGCCCGAGCACGCGCAGTTGGCGTGGGTGCTGACCTGCATGACCGGCATGGGCGAGGCCATGCGCATGACCCAGTTCAAGGACAAGTCCGCCAAGCAGGGCGCGGACGCGGCCGGGGTCGGCCTGCTCGCGTACCCCATGCTCATGGCCGCGGACATCCTGCTCTACCAGCCGCATGGCGTGCCCGTGGGCGACGACCAGCGCCAGCACGTGGAGCTCACCCGCGACCTCGCCCAGCGCTTCAACCACCGCTACGGCGAGACGTTCGTGGTCCCGACCGGCTTCTACCCGGAGACCGGCGCGCGCATCTACGACCTGCAGGACCCCACGTCGAAGATGTCCAAGTCCGCGGCGTCCCCGAACGGGCTCATCAACATCCTCGAGGAGCCGAAGAAGACCGCCAAGAAGATCAAGTCCGCGGTCACCGACGACGGCACCGAGGTGCGCTTCGACCGTGAGCTCAAGCCCGGCGTCTCCAACCTGCTGACCATCCTCTCCGCGGTCTCCGGCACGCCGATCCCGCAGCTCGAGGAGGAGTTCGTCGGCAAGATGTATGGGCACCTCAAGGTCGCGGTGGCGGACGCTGTCGTCGAGCGCCTGGCCCCCGTGCGCGAGCGCGCCCTCGAGCTGCTCGCCGACCCCGCTGAGCTGGACCGCATCCTCGCCTCCGGAGCCGAGAAGGCCCGCGCCGTGGCCACGCCCGTGCTCGAGGACGTCTACGCCAAGGTCGGCTTCCTGCCGCCGCTGCGCTGAGCCGGGCCGCACCGGCCCCGCGGCCTCCCGACGATGGCCCGCGCCCCCGACCTGCGGGGGACGCGGGCCGTCGTGTTCTCCGACTCGAGGTGGAGGCGGCGGCGCGTGCGCGGCTGTCAGGATGGAGGCACTGCCTCCGCTCCTGCCGCAGCGGGGGCGAGCCCCACCGACAGAGGAGTGCCGGAGCCATGTCCACCGCTGTCCCCATCCCCGCCGTCGCCGAGGTCCCGCCCGGCGCCGAACCCGTCCTGGAGACGGAGAACCTCGTCAAGGTCTACGGTCGCGGGGCGTCCCGCTTCGACGCGCTGAAGGGCATCACCCTGCAGATCCAGCGCGGCGAGTCCCTGGCCGTCGTCGGCAAGTCCGGCTCCGGCAAGTCCACCCTGATGCACCTGCTGGCGCTGCTGGACCAGCCCTCCGCCGGCGTCGTCGCGATGGACGGCCGTCCCGTCTCCCAGCTCAAGGCCGCGGAGATCTCCCAGCTGCGCAACGAGCGGTTCGGCTTCGTGTTCCAGCAGTTCTTCCTGAACCCGAACCAGACGGTCCTGGAGAACACCGTGCTGCCGCTGAAGATCGCCGGCGTGGGCCGGGCCCAGCGCACCCGCCGCGGCATGGCGGTGCTCGAGCGGCTCGAGCTCGCGGACAAGGCGAAGAACAAGGCCACGGACCTCTCCGGCGGCCAGAAGCAGCGCGTGTGCATCGCCCGTGCGCTCGTGAACAACCCGACGGTGCTGTTCGCGGACGAGCCCACGGGCAACCTGGACTCCGCCACCTCGGCGGCCGTGGAGGACATCCTCTTCGGCCTGCACCGCGACGAGGGCATCACCCTCGTGGTGGTCACGCACGACGACGACCTGGCCGCGAAGTGTGACCGTCGCGTCGAGCTGCAGGACGGCGTGGTCATCGCCGACGAGCGCGTCGGCACCGAGCGGGACGGAGCGCGGGCATGAAGGCCACCGACGTCGCGGGCACGGCGCTCGCCAACACGATGCGCTCCAAGCTGCGCACCTTCCTCACCGTCGTCGCGATCGTGATCGGCGCATTCACGCTGACCCTCACCACGGGGCTCGGCGCGGGCATCAACAAGTACGTGGACAACGTGGTCGAGGGCTTCGGCAAGCCCGGCGAGCTGACCGTGATGAAGCAGCAGGACATGTCCTCGGCCGGTGCGGCGAGCGGCTCGCCCCAGGAGTACACGGAGCAGGACGCCGCCGGCGGCGAGATGTTCGGCATGCCGCTGCTCACGCAGGAGGACCTCGCCGCGATCGAGGACACCGAGCACGTCACCGAGGTGAAGACCTATCGGGTGGCCGAGCCGGAGTACATCCAGGGCCCGGACGACCGCAAGTGGCAGACCGGCTTCATGGGCAGCTCCGGCGAGATCGACATGCTCACCTTCTCGGCCGGCCGTGCCCCCGAGGCCGGCGCCGCGGAGATCGTCATGCCCGAGTCGTGGGTGGAGGACCTGGGCGCCGGCGACGCCGAGGACCTGGTCGGCACGGAGCTGACCGTCGTGGCGGCGACCCCGCTGCAGGAGCACAAGTCCGTGACGGCCACCGTGGTCGGTGTGACGAAGGCGGCCGCGTCCGGTGCGGGCACCGCCCCGACGCCGTCGGAGTCGCTGGAGCAGGCGATCTACGACATCACGACGGAGGGCCTGCCGGAGTCGCAGCGGAACACCTACTTCCAGGCCACGGCGATCGTGGAGGACCCGGAGGCGAACGAGGACGCCGTGAAGCAGGCGCTGGCCGACCAGGGCCTGCTGGCGCAGACCCTCGAGGAGCAGCTCGGCGTGATCCGCGGCATCATCGACGCCGTCACGTGGGTGCTCACCGGCTTCGCGCTCATCGCGCTGCTCGCCGCCAGCTTCGGCATCATCAACACCCTGCTCATGGCGGTGCAGGAGCGCACCCGGGAGATCGGCCTCATGAAGGCCCTCGGCATGACCGGCGGGAAGATCTTCGGCCTGTTCACCATGGAGGCCGTCGTGATCGGCCTGCTCGGCTCGCTGGTCGGCATCGGCCTGGGCGTCGCCGTCGGACTCATCGCGAACCAGGTGTTGACCACCGGCCCCCTCAGCGGCGTCACCGGCCTGGTCCTGTTCGCGGTCAACCCCCTCGCCCTGCTGCTGATCCTGCTGCTGATCGTGGCCATCGCGTTCATCGCCGGCACCTTGCCCGCCCTGCGTGCGGCCCGCAAGGATCCCATCGAGGCACTGCGGCACGAGTGATCCTGCCGCCGCGCCCGTCATCACCACCACCCGCACCCCCGACACCGAGGAGCACACCATGACCACCGATCGACCGAACCCGGACCCGAACCCGGAGCAGCCCGCCGCGGGCGGCCCCGGCCCGTACCCGGGCCAGAACCCCGCATACGGCCAGCCCGCCGCGGGCTCCCGCTACGGCACGCAGCCCTACGCGGCCCCGGGCCATGGTGCCCAGCCGGGCAGCTCGTACGGCATCGTCCCGGAGCCGGCCGCGTTCCCCGCGCTCCTGACGCTGACGCTCACGTCGCTCGCGCTGTACGTGCTGTCCTCCCTGCCGGCCCTGTTCGGCGGCGAGGAGAGCATCGAACGCATGCGGGACTCCCTTCGCCAGAGCGGCCTCACCCCCGAGCAGGTGGAGGAGATCGCGCCTGTCGTGGGCGCCTCCGTGACGGTGGGCACGATCATCGTCCTGCTCATCGGCGTGGCCCTGTACGCCCTGGTGTACTTCAACCTCCGCGGGGCCAAGAACTGGGCCCGCATCCTCGGCATCGTCGTCGCGATCCTGGGCACCCTCAGCGCCGTCGGCGGCATCTTCTCCTTCGTGACCTACCCCGGCATCGGCGGCGTCCTGGCCTCCGTGCTGAGCCTGGCGCTGGTGATCGTGAACATCCTGTGGCTGGTCAAGGCCTTCAACCCGCAGGTCGCGGCCTACACCCGTCAGGGCCGCCGCGCCTGATCCCGACGCCGTTCGCCGGCGGCGAGTCCGGGGTCGCCAGCCCTCGCCCCGGCGTCGGCCAGCGGAGACCATGACGACATGGCCTCCGATCATCGACCCCCGCATCCCGTGTCCCCCCACCCCGACGACCTGGACGGCGGCGGGCGGCCCGTGGTGGGCCCGGATGAGGCGCGGCGGCGCATCGCCGGGCACTCCGGCCCGGACGCCCGCCCGCTGATCCGCCCCGACGCCCGCACCCCCGGCGTGTTCCGGGCGCTGCTCGGACTGACGGTCGCGTCCGCGGTCCTCTACGCCGCGTCGATCCTGCGCAACCTCCTCCCGGGCGCGGCCCAGGACATCGCGGACTCGCTGCCCGAGGGCAGTGCGCAGTCGCCCGCGATGACCGCCGAGGCGATCGAGGGCGCCCTCACCGGCAGCGTCTGGTTCGCGACCCTGCTGGGCCTGGCGGTCTACGCGATCGTCCTCGTCGGCCTGACCCGGCGCAGCAACGCGGCGCGCATCATGGGCGCCCTGTTCGCCTCGATCGCCATCTTCGTGACTCTGCTGGGGACCATCCGCCTGTTCGTCTTCCCCGCCGGGGACGTCGTGCTGCCCCTGGTCCTGGGCGGGCTGTTCGCGCTCGTGAACGCGGCCTGGCTCGTGTGCGCCTTCAACCCCGGCCTCGCGACGACCTTCCTGCGCCGCCGGGCATGATGGGGGCATGCACCCCCTCGACGACGATCCCCACGCCGCCACGGACCGCGACCCCGCCCCCGATCGCGCGGCCCTGCGTCCCCTGCGCCTGTTCCAGACCGTCACGGCGGTCACGGGTGCACTGAGCGCGGCTGGCGTGGCGGGCGTGCTCGCCCTGCAGTCGACGCCCGGCTACGCCCGCGCCGTGCTGGAGGCGCGCTCCTGGGGCGCGAGCGAGGTCACCGACGCCGACGTCGCCGCGTTCGTCACCCCGGCGGGGGCGTGGCCGGTGGCCGCCGCGGCGGTGGTCCTGCTGGCCGTGGTGCTCCTGGCCGGCATCACCCGCCGGATCCGGGCCGTGCGCCCCGTGGGCAGCGTGCTGGTGGTGCTGGGGATGCTCACGGCGGCCTTCTGGATGGTCGACGGCGGGCGGATGGTGCAGGCCGGGGGAGGGGGCCCGGTCGTGCTGGGGGCCGTCGTCGGGATGCTCGTGTCCAGCGCGATGTGGCTGCGTGTGGCGCACCGGCGGGAGACGCGCGACGGCTTCGACAGCTGAGCTCGGACCGCCTCCGCCTCCGCCTCCGGTCCCGTCCCCACGCCGAGGCCCGCAGACACGCCGCGACACCGGGCCGGTGACGGCGCGTCTGCGGGCCTCGGCGGGAGGGGCACCCCTCCACGACGACGGCGGCCCGCCTCCTCGAGCGAGGAGACGGGCCGCCGTCGTGGTGCGGGGGATCAGAACTGGCGGGCCAGGATGGCCCGCTTCACCTCGGAGATCGCCTTGGTCACCTGGATGCCGCGGGGGCACGCGTCGGTGCAGTTGAAGGTCGTGCGGCAACGCCACACGCCCTCCTTGTCGTTCAGGATCTCCAGGCGCATGTCGCCGGCCTCGTCACGCGAGTCGAAGATGAACCGGTGCGCGTTGACGATGGCGGCCGGGCCGAAGTACTGGCCGTCCGTCCAGAACACCGGGCAGGACGAGGTGCACGCGGCGCACAGGATGCACTTCGTGGTGTCGTCGTAGATCGCCCGGTCGGCCTGGGACTGGTAGCGCTCCTTGGTGGGCGCGTGGCCCTCGGCGACCAGGAACGGCATGATCTCGCGGTAGGACTGGAAGAACGGGTCCATGTCCACGATCAGGTCCTTCTCCACCGGCAGGCCCTTGATGGGCTCCACCAGGATGGGCTTGGACAGGTCGAGGTCCTTCAGGAGCGTCTTGCAGGCCAGGCGGTTGCGGCCGTTGATGCGCATGGCGTCGGAGCCGCACACGCCGTGGGCGCAGGAGCGGCGGAACGACAGGGTGCCGTCGTGGTCCCACTTGACCTTGTGCAGGGCGTCCAGCACGCGGTCGGTGCCGTACATGGTCAGGCGCCACTCGTCCCAGTAGGACTCCTCGGAGGACTCCGGGAGGTAGCGGCGGACCTTGAGCACGATGTCGAAGCTCTCGACCTCGCCTGCGCCGCCACCGGCGGACTGGGTCTGCGCCTGGGCCACGGGGGCCTCGGTCTCGGTTGCTGAGTGGCTCATCAGTACTTACGCTCCATCGGCTGGTAACGGGTCACGACGACGGGCTTGGTCTCGAAGCGGATGCCCTTGACGCCCTCCATCTCCGCGGTCTCGTCACGGTAGATCATGGTGTGCGCCATGAAGTTCTCGTCGTCGCGGTCGGGGTAGTCCTCGCGGTAGTGCCCGCCGCGGGACTCCTTGCGGCCCAGGGCCGCGAGGGTCATGGCCTCGGCGATGTCCAGGAGGTAGCCCAGCTCCATGCCCTCGAGCAGGTCGAGGTTGAAGCGGTGGCCCTTGTCCTGGACGGACACGTTCTCGTAGCGGCCGCGCAGCTCCTCGATCTTGGCCAGTGCGCGGCGGATCGAGTCCTCGTCGCGGAAGACCTGCATGTCCGCGTCCATGGACTCCTGGAGCTCGGCGCGGATGTCCGCGACGCGCTCGGACCCGGTGGCGGAGCGCAGGTTCTCGATGTGCTCCACGGTCGGCAGCTCGCCGCCCTCGGGCAGCTCCACCCAGTCCGCCTGCACGGCGTACTCGGCGGCGTAGATGCCGGCGCGGCGGCCGAACACGTTGATGTCCAGCAGCGAGTTGGTGCCCAGGCGGTTGGACCCGTGCACGGACACGCAGGCCACCTCGCCGGCGGCGTACAGGCCCGGCACGACGGTGTCGTTGTCCTGGAGGACCTCGGCCTGGATATTCGTGGGGATGCCGCCCATGAAGTAGTGGCAGGTGGGGAACACCGGCACCGGCTCCGTGTAGGGCTCGACACCCAGGTAGGTGCGGGCGAACTCGGTGATGTCCGGGAGCTTCTCGTCGATGTGCGAGGGCTCCAGGTGCGTCAGGTCGAGCAGCACGTAGTCCTTGTTGGGGCCGGCGCCGCGGCCCTGACGGACCTCCTCGGCCATGGACCGGGCCACGATGTCGCGCGGGGCGAGGTCCTTGATGGTGGGGGCGTAGCGCTCCATGAAGCGCTCGCCGTCCGCGTTGCGGAGGATGCCGCCCTCGCCGCGCGCGGCCTCGGAGAGCAGGATGCCCAGGCCGGCCAGGCCGGTCGGGTGGAACTGCACGAACTCCATGTCCTCCAGCGGCAGGCCCGCGCGGTAGGCGATGGCCATGCCGTCTCCGGTGAGCGTGTGGGCGTTCGAGGTGGTCTTGTACACCTTGCCGGCGCCGCCGGTGGCGAAGATGACCGACTTGGCCTGGAAGACGTGGATCTCGCCGGTGGCCAGCTCGTAGGAGACGACGCCGGCGGTGCGCTTCTGCTTGTAGGCGGTGCCGTCCTCGCGCACGGCGTCCTCCTCCACCAGCAGCAGGTCGAGCACGTAGAACTCGTTGAAGAACTCCACGTTGTGCTTGACGCAGTTCTGGTACAGCGTCTGGAGGATCATGTGGCCGGTGCGGTCCGCGGCGTAGCAGGCGCGGCGCACGGGCGCCTTGCCGTGGTCACGGGTGTGGCCGCCGAAGCGGCGCTGGTCGATCTTGCCCTCGGGGGTGCGGTTGAAGGGCAGGCCCATCTTCTCGAGGTCCAGCACCGCGTCGATGGCCTCCTTGGCCATGACCTCCGCGGCGTCCTGGTCCACGAGGTAGTCGCCGCCCTTGACGGTGTCGAACGTGTGCCACTCCCAGTTGTCCTCCTCGACGTTGGCGAGGGCCGCGCACATGCCGCCCTGGGCCGCGCCGGTGTGGGAACGCGTGGGGTAGATCTTGGTGAGGACGGCGGTGTGCGCGCGCTGACCGGCCTCGATGGCCGCGCGCATGCCCGCGCCGCCGGCGCCGACGATCACCACGTCGTACTTGTGCACCTGCATTCAGGTCTCTCTTTCTGGGTGTCTGTGACGCGGCGGCCGCTCGGGCCGGCCGCACCGCAGGGTGAGCGTTTCCGAGGTCAGCCGCAGAAGGCCGGGGAGCCCTCGAGCAGGGCGCCGGAGGCGTCCACCATGCAGGGATCGAAGGTGAAGATCACCAGGGTGCCGAGGATGATGATCACGGCCGTGGCGATGTACAGGATCATCGTCAGCCAGAAGCGGGCGCTGCCGCAACGGGTGTAGTCGTTGATGATCGTGCGCACGCCGTTGGCGCCGTGCAGCATGGCCAGCCACAGGAGGGCCAGGTCCCAGAACTGCCACAGCGGGTGCGCCCACTTGCCGGCCACGAAGCCGAAGTCGATGGCGTGGATGCCGTCGCCCACCAGCAGGTTGGTGGTCAGGTGCACGGCGATCAGCACGACGAGGAAGACGCCCGAGATGCGCATGAACAGCCAGGCGAGCATCTCGAAGTTGCCGCGGCCGCCGCCGTCGCGCGTGTACTTGGGGTCCAGACGGCGGCTGCGGGGCGCCGCGATGGTGGTCTCAGCGGTGGTGCTCATGGCTCAGTGACCTCCGAGTGCGAGGCTGAAGTGACGGATGGCGAAGCCCAGGGTCAGGACGACCCACAGCCCCAGCACGATCCACAGCAGGGTCTTGTGGTGCTGGGTGCCGCCCTTCCAGAAGTCGACCAGGATGATGCGCAGGCCGTTCAGGGCGTGGAAGATGATCGCCGCGACGAGGCCGGCCTCGCCGAGCGCGAAGTACCACGTCTTGTACGAGCCGATCACGGCGTTGTAGGCCTCGGGGGAGACCCGGACCAGGGCCGTGTCCAGCACGTGGACGAGCAGGTAGAAGAAGATGACGACGCCGGTGACGCGGTGGCCCACCCAGGACCACATGCCGCCGTGGCCCCGGTACAGGGTTCCGCGGCCGTTCTTGGCCGGGGCCTGCGCAGTGGCGCTAGACACGGTTGATACCTCCAGGGGGAATGCACGATCCCGGTCCTCCGCCGTGGGACGACGACGGGCAGGGGCGTGTGCGAGTGGATTCCTCCACCTAGGGTAGACCCTTCCCGCGCCTCCGTGCCCGACCGGGACCCGGGCGACCACTGTGACGCGTGCGGCGCCCCGCCGCCGTCCTGTTCGGTCTGGGCTGTGCCCCGCCTGGGACGCGTCGAGTGGTCCCCCGTCCGGACGGTTCCGTAGTCTGGCCCGGTGAGCACCGATCCGAACCTGACCGATGCCCCGCGCGAGGCCGCGCCGGGCACGGCCCTGTCCCGCTTCCACGCCGTGATCCCCGCCGGGGGCGTGGGCACCCGCCTGTGGCCCCTCTCGCGGGCCGCCGCGCCGAAGTTCCTCCACGACCTCACCGGCTCGGGCCAGACCCTGATCCGTGCCACGTGGGACCGTCTGGCGCCCCTGGCCGCGGGCATGCTCGTGGTGACCGGGGAGGCCCACCGGGAGGCGGTGTGCACGCAGCTAACGGCCCTGGCGGAGACGGATCTGGTGCTCGAGCCCTCGCCCAAGGACTCCGCGGCCGCCATCGGCCTGGCCGCGGCGATCCTCTCCCTGCGCGACCCGGACACGATCATGGGCTCGTTCGCGGCGGATCAGGTGATCTCCCCGGTGGAGGTCTTCCAGGACGCGGTGCGGCAGGCCGTCGAGACGGCGGCCACGGGCCGGATCGTGACCATCGGCATCGAGCCCACGCACGCGGCCACGGGCTTCGGCTACATCCGCCGGGGCCGCCGTCTCCGCGTGGCCGGCGCCCCGGACGCGCACGACGTCGCCGCGTTCGTGGAGAAGCCGGACCTGAAGGTCGCCCAGCAGTACGTGAAGTCCGGCCGCTACCTCTGGAACGCGGGCATGTTCGTGGCGCCCGTGGGCCTCATGCTGGCCCACCTCGAGGAGAACGAGCCCGCGCTGCACGCCGGCCTGATGGAGATCGCCCGCGCGTGGGAGACGCCGGAGCGGGACGAGGTCATGGCCCGGGTGTGGCCCGAGCTGACGAAGACCGCCATCGACTACGCCGTGGCCGAGCCCGCCGCCGCCGTCGGCGACGTGGCCGTGATCCCCGGCTCCTTCACGTGGGACGACGTGGGGGACTTCGCGGCGATCGCCCGCCTGAACCCGGTCAAGGACGCCTCCGGCATCACGGTGATCGGCGACACCCCGCGCGTGTACTCGGACGACGCGTCCGGCGTCGTGGTGACGGACACGAAGCGCGTCATCGCGCTGATCGGCATCGAGGACGTCGTCGTGGTGGACACCGAGGACGCGCTGCTGGTCACCACCACGGAGCACGCCCAGGAGGTCAAGAAGGCCGTCGAGGCGCTCAAGGCGGAGGGTGTGGACGAGGTCCTCTGACCGCGCCCTGGGCCGGGTCCGGCCCGCATCGACCGGCACCCCCGGAGTAGGGTGCTGGGCCATGACCACCTCCGACTCCGTGCTGACCGGGCCCCGTCCGACCTCCGTCCCCTCGGTGGGCCCCGTGGTGGCCGAGCTCGAGGACGAGATCGTGTCCTTCCGCCGGGACCTGCACCGGCATCCCGAGCTCTCCTATGAGGAGTACCGCACCACCGACCGCATCGTGGAGCTGCTCTCCGGCTACGGGCTCTCGCCCGTGCGGATGGAGTCCACGGGCGCCTACGTGGACGTCGGGGAGGGGCCGGTGGTGCTGGCCCTGCGCGCGGACATCGACGCGCTGCCGGTCGAGGAGGAGACCGGCCTGCCCTACGTGTCCGTCAATGACGGCGTCGCGCACGCGTGCGGCCACGACATGCACACCGCCGTGATGGCGGGTGTGGCCGTCGCCCTCGGCCGCATCCTCCGCGGGGCCACCGCCGACCCCGACCTGCGCGCGGTCGGCGAGCGGGTCCACGGCACGGTCCGCGTCATCTTCCAGCCCGCGGAGGAGCGGCTGCCCGGCGGCTCCCTGGCCGTGCTGCGGCAGGGGATCCTCGACGACGTTCCCCGCATCCTGGCGGCGCACTGCGACCCCCAGGTCGACGTCGGCTCGATCGGCACCCGCATCGGCGCCATCACCTCGGCGGCGGACACGATCCGGATCACCCTCACCGGACGCGGGGGGCACACCTCGCGGCCCCACCTCACCGAGGACATGGTCTTCGCCCTGTCCCAGATCGCCGTGAACGTGCCCGCCGTGCTCTCCCGGCGGATCGACGTGCGCTCGGCCGTCTCCGTGGTGTGGGGGCAGATCGCCGCCGGCAGCGCGCCCAACGCGATCGACAACACCGGCTACCTGGCCGGGACCATGCGCTGCCTCGACGCGGACGTGTGGGAGGAGGCCGGCGCGCTGCTCGACGAGGTGGTCCGACAGGTGGCCGCGCCGTACGGCGTGCACGTGCAGCTCGAGCACGTGCGCGGCGTCCCGCCGGTGCACAACACCGAGGGCGAGACGGCGCTGATCGAGACCGCGGCGCGGCGGGAGCTCGGCTCGCGGGCGATCGTCCTGACCCCGCAGTCGATGGGCGGCGAGGACTTCGCCTGGATGACCCAGAAGGTGCCCGGCTCCATGCTGCGCCTCGGCACCCGGTCCCCGGGTGGCCCCATCTACGATCTGCACCGCGGGGACTACGCGCCGGACGAGCGGGCCATCGGCGTGGGCATGCGGGTCTTCACCGCCGCCGCGCTGCAGGTGCTCACGGGCGAGGACCACCACTGACCCCACCGCCCGCCCCCGCCGGAGGGGACGGGCCCACCGTTCGGTAGACTCGCGCTCATCCGGACGGGGCCACCCGCACGGGCCCCGTCTTTCCGCGGCCACCGGCCGCGGGCCTCGCACCGTGCCTTCCGAAATGAGGACCCCATGGGCATCGCCACCCCGTCGGCCGCGCGCCGCCGTCGTCTCCTGCTCCCCGCCGCCGCGCTCGGCGTCTCCGGCCTGCTGCTGACCGCGTGCGGCGCCCCGCCGGAGCAGTCCGAGGCCTCGGGCTCCGGCGCCGCCGAGAGCGAGGCCATCGCCACCGTGGACGGCGTCGGCTCGGACAACAAGGACTACAAGGCCTGCATCGTCTCGGACGAGGGCGGCTTCGACGACCGCTCCTTCAACCAGTCCTCCTACGAGGGCCTCAAGGCCGCCGAGAAGGCCTACGGCATCACCACCAGCGAGGCCGAGTCGAACGAGCCCAGCGAGTTCACCCCGAACGTGACCGCCATGGTCAACGCCGACTGCGACGCCGTCATCGGCGTGGGCTTCCTCCTCGGCGACGCCATGAAGCCGATCGCCGCGCAGCACTCGGACACCCACTTCTTCGGCGTGGACGTCACCGCGGAGGGCTTCTCCGACAACGTCCAGAAGCTCACCTACGACACGGCGCAGGCGGCGTTCCTGGCCGGCTACCTGGCGGCGGGCACCACCGAGACCGGCACCGTGGCCACCTATGGCGGCATGGAGATCCCCACCGTCACCATCTTCATGGACGGCTTCGCCCGCGGCGTGGAGCACTACAACGAGGTCAAGGACAAGGACGTCAAGGTCCTGGGCTGGGACAAGGACGCGAAGACCGGCTCCTTCACGGGCGACTTCAAGAACGTGGCCAACGGCAAGACGAACACCGCCAACTTCATCAACGAGGGCGCCGACATCGTGATGCCGGTGGCCGGCCCCGTGGGCCTGGGCACCCTGGACGCCGTCCGCGAGGCGAACCAGGGCGGCAAGGACGTCAAGGTCATCTGGCCGGACTCGGACGGCTACGAGTCCACCAAGGACGGCAACCTGATCCTCACCTCGGTGAAGAAGAACATGGGCCAGTCCGTCGCCGACGTGATCGCCGCGGACCTGAAGGACGAGTTCTCGGCCGAGCCCTACGTGGGCACGTTGGAGAACAAGGGCGTCGAGCTGGCCCCGTTCCACGACTTCGAGGACACGGTGCCGCAGGAGCTCAAGGACGAGCTCAAGGATCTCGAGGCCAAGATCGTCTCGGGCGAGCTGAAGGTCGGCTCGGAGTACTCCCCGGAGGCCTGACCCGCCTCGCCACCGCCGCAGGGCCGGCCCGGACCCCTCCGGACCGGCCCCGCGGCGCGCGGGCGCCCGGCCCGCCCCCGCCGCCGAGCGCGGCACCACGAGCATCGACCAGACGGAAGGCCCTCGATGAGGCTCGAACTGCGCGGGATCACCAAGCGCTTCGGCTCGTTCGCCGCGAACGAGGACGTGAACCTGACCGTGGAGTCGGGGCGGGTGCACACCCTCCTCGGCGAGAACGGCGCCGGCAAGTCCACCCTGATGAACGTCCTCTTCGGGCTCTACGAGCCCACCGAGGGGGAGATCCTGCTCGACGGCGAGCCCGTCCGGTTCTCCGGCCCCGGCGAGGCCATGCGCGCGGGCATCGGCATGGTGCACCAGCACTTCATGCTCGTGCCCGTCTTCACGGTGGCCGAGAACGTGGCCCTCGGCGACGAGCACACCCGCGCCCTGGGCGTGCTCGACCTCGAGGCCACCCGCCGGCGGATCCGGGAGATCTCCGCGCAGTACGGCTTCGACGTGGACCCGGACGCCGTCGTCGAGGACCTGCCCGTGGGCGTGCAGCAGCGCGTCGAGATCATCAAGGCCCTCGTCCGCGACGCGCGCATCCTCATCCTGGACGAGCCGACCGCCGTGCTCACCCCCCAGGAGACCGACGAGCTGCTCGGCATCATCCGGCAGCTGCGGGCGGACGGCACGGCGATCGTGTTCATCTCCCACAAGCTGCGCGAGGTCAAGGCCGTCTCGGACGACATCACCGTGCTGCGCCGCGGCCGCGTGGTCGGCACGGCGGAGCCCTCCGCCGAGGCCGCCGAGCTGGCCGCCCTCATGGTGGGCCGGAACGTCGTCCTCGAGCGGCGCAAGACGGCCCCGACCCTGGGGGAGGAGACGTTCCGCGTCGAGGACCTCTCCGTCGTCTCGCCCACGGGCCAGGTGCTGCTGGACGCCGTGTCCTTCGCCGTCCGCCAGGGCGAGGTCCTCGCCGTGGCCGGTGTGCAGGGCAACGGGCAGACCGAGCTGACCGAGGCGATCATGGGCCTGGTCAAGGCCACCGGCTCCGTCACCCTGGACGGTCGGGAGCTGATCGGCCGGTCCACCCGCCAGATCATCCGCGCCGGCGTCGGCTTCGTGCCCGAGGACCGCTCCACGGACGGGCTCGTCGGCCCGTTCTCCGTGGCGGAGAACATGGTGCTCAACCGGTACGACGTCGCCCCGGCCGGCAACGCCGTGCAGATGCGCCCCGCCGCGGTGCGGGCGCTCGCCGAGCGCCGCGTGGCCGAGTTCGACGTCCGCACCCAGGGCGTGGACCTGCCGGTCTCCTCCCTCTCGGGAGGCAACCAGCAGAAGGTCGTCATGGCCCGCGAACTCGTGGACGGGCTGCGCCTGTTCATCGCCTCGCAGCCCACGCGCGGCGTGGACGTCGGCTCGATCGAGTTCCTGCACGACCGGATCATCGCCGAGCGCGACGCCGGCACCCCCGTGCTGATCGTCTCCACCGAGCTGGACGAGGTCCTCGAGCTGGCGGACCGGATCGCCGTGATGTACCACGGGCGGATCGTCGGCATCGTGCCGGGGGACACCTCGCGCGAGACGCTCGGCCTCATGATGGCCGGCCAGACCCCCGACGACGCGGCCCTCGCCTCCGGCGCAGACGTCGCCGCGGGCACGCCCGGCACCGCCGGTGAGGCGCCCGCCGCCCACCCCACCACGGAAGGAGAGCGCCCGTGAGCACCGCCGCCCCGCAGCGCCCGGCCCCCGCGTCCGACGCGGCCGCCCGGCCCGCCCCCGCCGACTCCGCCCTGCGCCGGATCCTCTCGGGCAACGGCACGGTCACCGCCCTGGCGATCCTGCTGTCCCTGCTGATCTCCGGCCTGCTGATCATCGCCGTGGACGAGGACGTCCGCGACGCCGCCGGCTACTTCTTCGCCCGCCCGGGCGACCTGCTCTCCGCCGCCTGGGCCGCGTTCGCCGGAGCCTTCGCGGCCCTGTTCCGCGGCGCCGTCTTCAACTACCGGGCCTCGGACGCGACGGGCATGCTCTACCCGCTCACCGAGACCCTCACCGTGGCGACCCCGCTGATCATCATCTCGCTGGGCATCGCCATCGCCTTCCGGGCGGGCCTGTTCAACATCGGCGGCCAGGGTCAGTTCATCTTCGGCGCCATGTTCGCCGCGTGGTTCGGCGTGCACCTGCACCTGCCGGCCGGCGTGCACCTGCTGCTCGTCGTCGTGATGGGCGTGCTCGGCGGCGTGCTGTGGGGCTCCGTCGTCGGCGTGCTCAAGGCCTGGACGGGCGCGCACGAGGTGATCCTCACGATCATGCTCAACTACGTGGCGGTGAACCTGCTCGCCTACCTGTTGAACACCCCCGTCCTGCGGGCGCCCGGCACCACGAACCCGGTGTCCGCGCCGCTGGACCGCTCCGCCATGTTCCCGCGGCTGCTGGGGACCGACTTCCGGCTGCACTGGGGCTTCTTCGTCGCGCTGCTGGCCGTGCTCTTCACGTGGTGGCTGATGCAGCGCTCCACCCTCGGCTTCCGCCTGCGGGCCGTGGGCGCCAACCCGGACGCCGCCCGCACGGCCGGCATCTCCGTCAAGGGCTCCTACCTGGCCGCCATGGCGATCTCCGGCGGCCTCGCCGGCCTGGCCGGCGCCACCCACGTGGCCGGCACGGAGAGCACGCTGAACACCTCCGTGGCCGGGTCCTTCGGCTTCGACGCGATCACGGTGGCGCTGCTCGGCCGGTCCCACCCGGTGGGCGTGCTGTTCGCGGGCCTGCTCTTCGGCGCCCTGCGCGCCGGCGGCGTGACCATGCAGACCGAGACCGGGGTGCCGGTCGACATCGTCCTCGTGGTGCAGTCCGTGATCGTGCTGCTCATCGCGGCCCCGCCGCTGGTGCGCGCCATCTTCCGGCTGCCCGCCCCGGGCGCCGCGCGCGCCCGCCGCGCGGCCGACCCCGTGACCCAGCCCGCCGTGGCCGGCGCCGCGCTGACCGGCGCCGGCGGCCACGCCGCCGCCCCGTCCACGGGCGTCCAGGAGGCCGCGGCCGCCGCCGTCGCGGACCCGCAGGCCCCGACCACGCAGCCCACGGACACGGCCCCGACCCACCGCCCGCACGAGCAGAAGGGGGACGCCCGATGAGCGCGACCGCCGCCCGGCCCCACGCCGACGTCGTCCGCCCCGAGGCCGCCGAGCCCGCCCGGGTCGTGGTCCGGCACTGGACCACCCCGATCGCCCTGACGATCCTGACCCTGCTGGCCCTGGCCGTCTTCGCCCTCGGCGCCCCCGAGGCGACGGCGACCTTCCGACTCTCCCACGCGTCCGACGCCGTCGTGCTCCCGGACCTGACCGCCGACCCCGTGCTGGGGGGCTGGCTGCTCGTCGGGCTCATGGCGGTGCTGACCGCGGTGGCCTGGCTGGCGACCCTGCGCTCGGGGCGCACCCCCGGCTGGGCCGCGGCCCTGTTCGCCGTCGCGTTCGTGGCCGCGTTCCTCATCTGGGTGATCGGCTCGGCGGACAACACCACCGTGTTCCTCACCGGCCTGATCGCCGGCTCGTTCGCGCTGGCCGTCCCGCTGATCTTCGGCTCGATGGCCGGCATCCTGGCCGAGCGCTCGGGCGTGGTGAACATCGCGATCGAAGGTCAGCTGCTGGCGGGCGCGTTCACGGCCGCCGTCGTCGGCACCGCCACCGGCTCGCCCTGGGCGGGCCTGGCCGCCGCGATCGTGGCCGGCGTCCTCGTGTCCTGGCTGCTCGCCGTGTTCTCGATCAAGTACCTGGTCAACCAGGTGATCGTCGGCGTCGTGCTCAACGTGCTCGTGGCCGGCTTGACGAGCTTCCTGTACTCCACCGTCCTCACGGGCGGGGACACCGAGCTCAACGCGCCGCCGCACTTCCCGAACCTGCGGATCCCGGGCCTGGCGGACATCCCCGTGCTCGGGCCCATCCTGTTCGACCAGACGATCCTGGGCTACGCGATGTACCTGCTCGTGATCGCGCTGTGGTTCGCCCTGTTCCGCACCCGCTGGGGCCTGCGCGTGCGCGCCGTGGGCGAGCACCCCAAGGCCGCGGACACCGTGGGCATCGACGTGAACCGCACGCGGTACGCCGCCGTCCTGCTGGGCGGCGCGGTGGCCGGCATGGGCGGGGCGTTCTTCACGCTCGTCTCGGCGTCGTCCTTCACCAAGGAGATGACGGCGGGCCAGGGCTTCATCGCGCTCGCGGCCGTGATCTTCGGCCGCTGGAACCCGATCGGCGCGTTCTTCGCGGCGCTGCTGTTCGGCTTCGCCACCAACATGCAGTACGTCCTGGCGATCCTCGGCACCCCGGTGCCGAGCCAGTTCATGGCGATGCTCCCGTACCTCGTCACGGTGTTCGCCGTGGCCGGCCTCGTGGGCCGCTCGCGCGGCCCGGCCGCCTCGGGCGTGCCGTACGTGAAGGAGTAGCCGTGGCGGACGGGCAGCACACGACGACGGCGCCGCGTGTGGACTGGGACCGGCTGCGGGCCGCGGCCCTGGCCGCCACGGAGCACGCCTACGTGCCCTACTCGGGGTTCCGGGTGGGCGCCGCCGCGCTCACCGACGACGGCCGCCTCGTCTCGGGCTGCAATATCGAGAACGCGTCCTACGGGCTGACGCTGTGCGCCGAGTGCGCGCTGCTGGCCGACCTGCGCATGGGCGGGGGCGGCCGGCTGGCCGCGTTCGTGTGCGTGGACGGCGCGGGCGTGCTCACCATGCCCTGCGGGCGGTGCCGCCAGCTGCTGTACGAGTTCCGCGCCCCCGGGCTCGTGCTGCTCACCCCGGCGGGGGAGCGGGGGATCGAGGCGGTGCTGCCGGACGCCTTCGGCCCGGCCGACCTGGAGCGGGCGGACCGTCCCTGACCTGCGGCGCGCTCCCGGGCCCGCTCGCTAGAGTCGGAGGCTGACCGTCGCAGCCGTCCCCCCGAGGAGAACCCCATGACCGCGCAGCCGCAGGCCGAGCCCTTCGACGCCGTCGAGGTGATCCGCACCAAGCGGGACCGGGGGACGCTGTCGCCCGAGCAGATCGACTGGGTGGTGGACGCGTACACCCGCGGCGTGGTGGCGGACGAGCAGATGTCCGCCCTGGCCATGGCGATCCTGCTCAACGGCATGGACCGCGCCGAGATCGCCCGCTGGACGGACGCGATGATCGCCTCGGGCGAGCGCATGGACTTCGGCGGGCTCACCACCCCGGACGGCCGCCCCCTGGCCACCGCGGACAAGCACTCCACCGGCGGCGTGGGGGACAAGATCACCCTGCCGCTGGCCCCGCTCGTGGCCTCCTTCGGGGTGGCGGTGCCGCAGCTGTCCGGCCGCGGCCTCGGCCACACCGGCGGCACCCTGGACAAGCTCGAGGCGATCCCCGGGTGGCGGGCCGACCTCAGCAACGAGGCGATGCTGCGCCAGCTCTCCGAGGTGGGCGCCGTGATCTGCGCGGCCGGCTCGGGCCTGGCCCCGGCGGACAAGCGCCTGTACGCCCTGCGCGACGTCACCGGCACGGTGGAGGCCATCCCGCTGATCGCCTCCTCGATCATGTCCAAGAAGATCGCCGAGGGCACCGGCGCCCTCGTGCTGGACGTCAAGTGCGGCTCGGGCGCGTTCATGAAGGACGAGGCGTCCGCCCGCGAGCTGGCCCGGACCATGGTGGACCTCGGCCGGGACGCCGGGGTGGACACCTCGGCGCTGCTCACGGACATGTCCGTGCCCCTGGGCCGGACGGCCGGCAACGCCCTCGAGGTCCGCGAGTCGGTGGAGGTGCTCGCCGGCGGCGGCCCGGCCGACGTCGTGGAGCTCACCGTGGCGCTCGCCGCCGCGATGCTCGCAGGCGCCGGGGTCACGGACGTGGACCCGGCCGAGCACCTGGCCAACGGCCGGGCGATGGACGTGTGGAACCGGATGATCGAGGCCCAGGGCGGCGACCCGCGCGCGGCCCTCCCGACGGCGGCCCACACCGAGGACGTCGTCGCGGAGACGGACGGCGTCCTCACCGAGCTGGACGCGATGGCCGTGGGCCTGGCCGCGTGGCGCCTCGGCGCCGGGCGGGAGCGGCAGGGCCAGGCCGTCCAGGCCGCGGCCGGCGTCGAGGTGCACGTGCGCCCCGGCGAGCGCGTGGCCCGGGGCCAGAAGGTGCTGACCCTGCACACGGACACGCCGGAGCGCTTCGAGCGGGCGAAGGCCGCGCTCGCCGGCGGCTGGGCCGTCGGCGAGCTCGACGACGCCGCCGCCCGGACCCTGCGCGAGCGCTCCGTGATCCTGGACCGGATCGGCTGACCGGATGCTCGCGTGGCTCGAGGGGGCGATCCTCCACGCCTCCGCGCAGTGGTGGGTCCTGCCGCTGACGCTGCTGCTGTGCCTGCTCGACGGCATCGTGCCGATCTTCCCGTCGGAGTCGGTGCTGGTGGCCCTCGGTGCGATCGTCCGCGACGGGCATCCGTTCTCCCTGTGGGCGCTGTGGGGGGTCGGCTTCGCGGGCGCGTTCCTGGGGGACGTGGCCGCGTACGCGATCGGCCGTGCCGTGGGCGTGGAGCGGTTCCGGTGGATGCGGCTGCGGCGGGTGCGGGCCACGGTCGAGGTCGCCCGGCACCACCTGCACAGTCACGGCGCGCTGCTGCTGTTCACCGCCCGGTTCATCCCCGGCGGCCGCGTGGCCCTGAACTTCACCGCCGGCGCCACCCGCTATCCGCCGGTGCGGTTCGTGGCGCTGGACCTGCTCTCCACGGCCAGCTGGGCCGCGTACTCGATCATGATCGCGCGCCTGACCGCGGGCTGGCTGGAGAACCCGGTGCTGCAGATCGCCGCCTCCGTGACGGGCGCGGCGCTCGTGGGCCTGCTGCTGGACCGTCTGCTCAAGGCCCTGCTGCGCCGCCGGCTGGGCGCCGGGGTGAAGGGCCTCACCCTGGCCGAGCAGGAGGCCCTGCGCTGAGCGCCCTGCCGTAGAGTGACGCCCGTGACGACGACGCAGCTTCCGGACACCGCATCCCCCTCCCCGCTCGAGGTCGACCTGGCCGTCCTGCCCAAGGTCTCCCTCCACGACCACCTCGACGGCGGCCTGCGCGTGGGCACCGTCCTCGACCTGGCCCGCGAGGCCGGCGTCGAGGTCCCCGCGGACACCGTCGAGGGCCTGGCCGAGTGGATCGCCGAGCACGCCAACGGCGAGTCCCTCGAGAAGTACCTGCAGGTCTTCGCCCTGACCACCGCCGTGATGCAGACCCGCGAGCAGCTGCGCCGCGTGGCCCGCGAGTTCGTCGAGGACCTGGTCGCCGACGGCGTCGTCTACGGCGAGATCCGCTGGGCCCCCGAGCAGCACCTGGCCGGCGGGCTGAGCCTGGACGAGGCCGTCGAGGCCGTGCAGGCCGGCCTGGACGAGGCGGTCGAGGCCGCCGACGCCGCGGGCCACGTGATCCGCGTGGGCCAGCTGGTCACCGCGATGCGGCACGCCGACCGGGCCCAGGAGATCGCCGAGCTGGCCGTGCGCCACCGCGAGGCCGGCGTCGTGGGCTTCGACATCGCGGGCGCCGAGGCCGGGTTCCCGCCCTCCCGCTTCGCCGACACCTTCACGTGGCTGGCCGCCCACCACCTGCCCGTCACCGTGCACGCGGGCGAGGGCGACGGCCTGGACTCCGTCCGCTCGGCCCTCGTGGACGGCCGCGCCCTGCGTCTGGGCCACGGCGTGCGCCTGGCCGAGGACATCTCGGTGGAGTACGGCGGTGTGGACGAGGACGGCGAGCAGCTGGACGAGCTGACCGGCCTCGTGGACCTGGGCGAGACCGCCGCGTGGGTGCGGGACCGGCAGATCGCCCTGGAGGTCTGCCCGTCCTCGAACCTGCAGACCGGCGCGGTGGACGCCGCGGCGGGCATCGCGGGCCATCCCATCGACCTGCTCGTGCAGCTCGGCTTCCGCGTCACCGTGAACACGGACAACCGGCTCGTCTCGGACGTGTCCCTGACCGACGAGCTCTACCTGCTCGCCGAGACCTTCGGCTACTCGCTCTCCGAGCTGCTGGACCTGCAGCTCAACGCCGCCGAGGCCGCCTTCCTGTCCGTGGACGAGCGCGAGGACCTCGCCGAGATCCTCGTGGCCGGCTGGGGCGAGGTCATCTCCGGCGACGCCGTCGGCCCTGTCCTCGAGGAGCTGGACGACGAGGACGAGGACGACTGATCCGCCCGTGAGCGCGAGTGTGGACCGTCTGGTGGCGGTGGTCGAGGCCCTGCGCGACCACTGCCCCTGGACGGCCGCGCTCACGCATGCCGACCTCGCCGAGTACCTCGTGGAGGAGGCGTACGAGGCGGTGGCGGAGATCGAGTCCCGCGACGCCGCCGCGTGGGCCGACGTGCCCGCGCGTCGGGCCGACGGCGCGTACCCCGCCCTGGCCGCCGAGCTCGGGGACGTCCTGTTCCAGGTGGTCCTGCACGCCGCCGTCTCCCGGGCGCCGGGCGCCCCGGCGGAGACGGCCGGGTTCCGCGTGGACGACGCCGCCGACGCCCTCACGGCCAAGATGATCCGGCGCAACCCGCTCGTGCTCACCCCCGAGGGCGGCCTGCGCCCGGCCGGGGAGCTCGCCGCCGTCACGCCGGAGGCCGTCGAGCTGGCCTGGGAGCGGGTCAAGGCGCAGGAGCGGGCGGCCGCGGGGCTCTCGCCCGCCGCCCCGGCCCACGACGACGGCGGCACCGGCCCGGGCCTCGACGTCGGCGACATCCCGGCCCGGCTGCCGGCGCTGGCCGCCGCCGCGAAGGTGGTCGACCGCGCGGCCCGGCAGGAGCCGGACCCGCTCGCCGCGCACGTCCCGGCGCCGGCCGCCGAGGCGGGGGAGCGCCCGGCGGCGGGGTGGCCCGACGAGGCCGCGCTCGGGGCGGAGCTGTTCGCGCTGGTGCGCCGGGCCCGGGCGGCGGGGCTCGACCCCGAACGGGCCCTGCGCACCACGGTGGCGCGGGTGCGTGCGGGGGACTGGTCGGCCCTGCGCCCGTCCGGCTGACGCGACGCCGCTTCGGCCCGGCCGCAGTTCCGACCGCGCCCCAGCGACATCGCAGCCGGGGGGAACGGCGGTCTTGTCGCCGGCGCGCGGCCGACTGGAACCTGAGGTCCCCGCTAGGCTGAGGCCGTGTCCACGCCGCGGGCACGACTTCCGACTTCGATTGAAGGAGACCCGTCCATGGCCCTGATCGACGCCATCCACGCTCGCGAGATCCTCGACTCGCGCGGCAACCCCACCGTCGAGGTGGAGGTCCTGCTCACCGACGGCTCCCTGGGCCGCGCGGCCGTGCCCTCGGGCGCGTCCACCGGCGAGTTCGAGGCGGTCGAGCGCCGTGACGGGGACAAGAAGCGCTACGGCGGGAAGGGCGTGCTGGACGCCGTCGCCGCCGTCGGGGGCATCGCGGAGGAGCTCGAGGGCGAGTTCGCCGCGGACCAGCGCGCCGTGGACCGCGCGATGCGGGACCTGGACGGCACCCCCAACAAGGGCAATCTGGGCGCGAACGCGATCCTGGGCGTGTCCATGGCCGTCGCCGCGGCCGCCGCGCAGGCCTCCGACCTCATGCTCTACAAGTACCTGGGCGGCCCGAACGCCCACGTGCTGCCCGTGCCGATGATGAACATCCTCAACGGTGGCGCCCACGCGGACTCCAACGTGGACATCCAGGAGTTCATGATCGCCCCGATCGGCGCCCCGTCCTTCCGCGAGGCCCTGCGCTGGGGCACCGAGGTCTACCACGCCCTGAAGACCGTGCTGCAGGAGAAGGGCCTGTCCACCGGCCTGGGCGACGAGGGCGGGTTCGCCCCGTCCCTGGAGTCCAACCGGGCCGCCCTGGACCTCATCGCCGAGGCCGTGACGAAGGCCGGCTACCGCCTGGGCGAGGACATCGCGCTGGCGCTGGACGTCGCCTCCTCCGAGTTCTTCGACAAGGGCTCCTACACCTTCGAGGGCCAGCAGCGCTCCGCCGAGGAGATGGCCGCCTACTACACCGAGCTGGTGGACAACTACCCGATCGTCTCCATCGAGGACCCGCTCGACGAGGACGACTGGGAGGGCTGGCAGCACCTGACGGCGCAGCTGGGCGATCGCGTCCAGCTGGTGGGCGACGACCTGTTCGTCACCAACGTGGAGCGGCTGCAGCGCGGCATCGACGAGAAGGCCGGCAACGCCCTGCTCGTGAAGGTCAACCAGATCGGCTCCCTGACCGAGACCTTCGACGCGATCGCCCTGGCCCAGCGCCACATGTTCCACTGCATGATCTCGCACCGCTCGGGCGAGACCGAAGACACGTTCATCGCGGACCTCGCGGTGGCCACCAACGCCGGCCAGATCAAGACCGGCGCCCCGGCCCGCTCGGACCGCGTGGCCAAGTACAACCAGCTGCTGCGCATCGAGGAGGACCTGGACGACGCCGCCGTCTACGCGGGCCGCTCCGCCTTCCCGCGCTTCCGCGGCTGACCGTCCCCGACGACGACGCGCGGGCCCGCCCGGATCCCTCCGGGCGGGCCCGCGCCCGTCCCGGCGCGACCAGGATCCTGCCAGGGGCGGGCAGTAGGCTGGGAGGGTCCCCGCCACGCGTCCGAAGGAGTCCGCGATGAGTCCGCGCCGCCCCCGCGTGCCCCGTGTCGACCCGACGACGGGCGCCCCGCGCCGGACCGCCGTCGCGGCCCCGGCGGCCCCGACGACGGCCTCCCCGAAGGCGGACACGCCCACGCCGACCCCCGCGGCCCCTGCGGCCCCCACGCCGGCGCCCGCGGCGACGGACGCCGAGGTCATCGACCTGCAGAGCATCCAGGAGCGCCGCCAGGCCGGTCACCCCGACGTGGACCGGGCCGACACGGCCCCCGCCGAGGACACCGCCGCCCCCGCATCCCCGTCGGCACCCCCGCGCCGGACGGCACCGGCCCGCCCGGCCGGGCGTCGGCCCCGGCCCGCCCCCCGCCGCGCCGCATCCGCCGCCGCCACGGCCGCCCGCCGTCGGGCCCCGCTACCGGAGCCGGTGCCGGCCCGGCAGATCACGGGCCGCTCGCTCATCGTCGTCGCCGTGCTGCTGGTGGCCGCCGTCCTGGTGGCGCCCACGCTGCGCGCGTTCCTGAACCAGCAGCTGGAGATCTCGGCCGCGCGCGAGGAGATCGCCGCCATGCAGGCCCAGCGCGAGGACTACGAACGGCGGATCCAGCTGTGGGACGATCCCGCCTACGTGACCCAGCAGGCGCGTGAGCGTCTCGAGCTGGTCATGCCGGGGGAGACCCTGTACTCCGTGACGGGACGACCCTCCGAGACCGAGACCGAGACCGAGACCGAGACCGACACCGAGGCCGAGGACACGCCCGCCGCCGGCGCGGACGAGGTCGTCAACACCCGCCTGCCGTGGGCCGAGGGCCTGTGGGACTCGGCCGTCCGCGCCGGGCTCGAGTGAACCCCGCGTCCCGCCCCCGCCCGCACCACCCCCGCACCCCCGAGGACACCATGACCGTCAGCCCCCGCCCCGCCCAGGACCGCACCGTCACCGAGCAGGACCTGGACACCCTGTCCCGCCAGCTCGGCCGCCCGGTCCGGGACGTCGTGGAGATCGGCGCCCGCTGCGTGTGCGGCAACCCCCTCGTGGCCACCACCGCGCCGCGGCTCTCCAACGGCATCCCGTTCCCCACGACCTTCTACCTGACCCACCCCGTGCTGACGGCGGCGGTCTCGCGCGTGGAGGCGGACGGGGAGATGGCGCGCATGAACGACCGCCTCGCCCAGGACCCCGCGCTCGCGGCCGCGCACCGCGCGGCGCACGAGGCCTACATCGCCGAGCGGGACCGGGTCGGGGCCGAGGCCGGCACGGGGCCCGTCCCGGAGATCGCCGGGGTCTCGGCCGGCGGCATGCCCGAGCGCGTGAAGTGCCTGCACGCCCTCGTGGGCCACGCGCTCGCGGCCGGGCCGGGGGTGAACCCGCTCGGGGACGAGGCGATCGCCCTGGTGGCCCCGTGGTGGACGCCCGAGGTCTGCGCGTGCGAGGGCGCGTGGGACGAGGCCGCGGCGGTGCCCACGAAGGACCTCTCCCGGCACGTGAAGCACCTCGAGCGCGTCGCCGCGCTGAAGGAGGTGACGGTGGCCGGCGTGGACTGCGGCACGAACTCCATCCGCCTGCTGATCTCCCGGCCGGCCGGGACGGACGAGACCACCGGCGCCGGGGCCGACCCGGCGGCGCCGCTGGCCGACGTCGTGCGCGAGATGCGCGTGGTGCGCCTGGGCGAGGGCGTGGACGCCACCGGCGCGTTCTCCGACGCCGCGCTGGAGCGCACCTTCGCGGCGGTCGACGAGTACGCCCGCCTGGTCCAGCGCCACCACGCCGGCCGGGTCCGGTTCGTGGCCACCTCCGCCAGCCGGGACGTCTCCAACCGGGCCGCGTTCGTCGACGGCGTCCGGGAGCGGCTCGGCGTCGAGCCGGAGGTCGTCTCGGGCGCCGAGGAGGCCGGCCTGTCCTTCGCGGGCGCCGTCTCCGCCGTCGAGACCGCGGACCTGGGCCCGGAGGACCTCGTGCTCGTCGTGGACCTCGGCGGCGGCTCCACCGAGCTGGTCGTCGGCACGCCCGCGGGCGAGGTCGTGGGCGCGGTCAGCCTGGACATGGGCTGCGTGCGGTTCACCGAGCGTCATCTGCGCTCCGACCCCCCGACGTCGGATGAGGTCACCGCGGCCCGCGCAGACGCGCTCCGTCTCCTCGACGACGCCGCCGCCCGCCTGCCGCTGGAACGCGTGGCGCGCGTGGTCGGCGTGGCCGGCTCGGTGACCACCGTGACCGCCGAGGCCCTCGGGCTCAGCACGTACGAGCCCGAGGCCATCCACGGTGCGCGCCTGCCGATCGCCGAGTTCCGCGCGGCGGCGGAGGGCCTCGTGGCGGCGACCCGGGCCGAACGCGCCGAGCGGGGGTTCATGCACCCGGGACGGGTGGACGTGATCGGCGCGGGCGCGCTGCTGTGGAGCACCGTCCTGGAGCGGGTGGCCGAGGTCGCGGGCGTCACCGAGGCCTGGGCGAGCGAGCACGACATCCTGGACGGGATCGTGCTCTCGCTGCGGTCCTGACCACGACGGCGGAGAGTGGAGGGGCCGGGCCCGTGCGTGCGTAGACTGGCGGTATGTCTCTCACCCCTGAACTGTCTCCCAAGCCGCGCCTGCTGATCGTCGGCGGCGGCTACGCCGGGTTCCATGTCGCCCGCGAGCTGCAGAAGAAGGTCGCCGAGCGCGGCGGCGTCGTGACCGTCGTCGACCCCCGCCCGTACATGACGTACTACCCGTTCCTGCCCGAGGTCGTGGGCGGCCACATCGAGGGCCGCCACGTGAACGTGGACCTGCAGACGCACCTCAAGGACGCCGAGGTCGTCCGCGGCGCCGTCGTGTCCGTGGACCACGCCGGCCGCACCGCCGTGGTGCGCGGCGAGGGCGGCGACGAGTTCGAGATCCCGTACCAGGACATCGTGATGACCGCGGGCGCCGTGACCCGCGTGTTCCCGATCCCGGGTCTGGGCGAGCAGGGCATCGGTCTGCGCTCGGTCGAGGAGGCCGTCCAGCTGCGCAACCAGATCCTGGAGCGCCTGGACGCCGCCTCCCTCATGGTGGACGCCGAGGCCCGTCGTCGCGCCCTGACCTTCGTGGTGGTCGGCGGCGGCTTCGCCGGGATCGAGGCCATCGCGGAGATGGAGAACCTCATCCGCAACGCCGTGGAGCGCAACGAGCGCCTCTCCCAGTCGGAGATCCGGATCGTCCTCGTCGAGGCCATGGGCCGCATCATGCCCGAGGTCTCCGAGGAGCAGGCCCAGGGCGTGGTGGAGCATCTGAAGTCCCGCGGCGTCGAGGTCCTGCTGAACACCTCGCTGGGCGACGCCACGGACGGCGTCATGAAGCTCGTGGCCATGCCCTCCAAGGAGGAGGCGGAGACCTTCGCGGCGGACACCCTCGTGTGGTGCGCCGGCGTGGTGGCCAACTCCGTGGTCAAGAGCACCGACTTCCCGGTGGACGACCGCGGCCGCGTGGAGGCCACCCCCACCCTGCAGATCAAGGACGGCGAGGCCGGCGCGCTCGAGGGTGCGTGGGCCTGCGGCGACGTCTCCGCCGTGCCGGACCTGACCGGGGCCGGCCCGGGCGGCTTCTGCGTCCCGAACGCCCAGCACGCCATCCGTCAGGCCAAGCGTCTGGCCGCCAACTACATGGCCGTGCGCCACGGCGAGGGCGAGGTGCAGGAGTACGTGCACAAGTCCCTGGGCACCGTGGCGGGGCTGGGCTTCGGCCGCGGCGTGGGCAACCCGCTGGGCACCAAGATCGCCGGCATCCCGGCGTTCCTGGCCCACCGCGGCTACCACGGCTACGCGATGCCCACCCTGGAGCGGAAGTTCCGCATCCTGTCCGGCTGGGTCGCCGAGACCCTGTTCGGCCGCGACTCCACCTCGGTGGCGGGCCTGGACACCCCGTTCAACCCGTTCCGCCGCGCCGCGGGCGTCGAGCTCGAGCCCGGCCGCTTCGAGCGGCAGCGGGCCCTCGAGTCCTCGAAGGGCTGATCCCGCAGCCAGCGGGCCGCCGGCCCCGTCCGAGCGCATCGGGCGGGGCCGGCATCGTCCGCACCCGGGCCCGCGTCCACGGGCCCGCCACGCCCCCGTAGCCCAACTGGCAGAGGCGGCCGACTTAAAATCGGCGTGTTGCGGGTTCGAGTCCCGCCGGGGGCACCACGCGTCTCCCCGCGCGCCTCGCTTCTGCGCCCACCGTGAACAGCCGGTGAACCGGCGCGGATCCACGCTCCGACCCCGCGCGCGGACACAGACCTCCCGATAGGATCGTGCTGAACCCCGGGGCACGAGCGCTGCTCACTGCGGCGGCGTGCGACCGGGCCGACTCGACCCGAAGGAGTGAGCCGTGGCGAATCCGGTCATGAACTCTCAGAACTTCCAGCAGCAGATGCAGGGCGGCGGACAGGCGCAGCCCGGTTGGTACCAGGGCGGGCAGCAGTCCGCGCAGTCCCCGTACGGCCAGCAGCAGAGCCCGTACGGCCAGGCCCAGGCGTTCGGCGTCGGCCAGGCGGCCCAGCAGTACGCGCACCAGCAGTCCATGGAGGACGCCTTCCGCGCGCCCTCCGCCGGCCCGGAGCAGACCGGCCGGATGACCTTCAACGACGTCGTCGGCAAGACCGGCCTGATGCTCGTGCTCGTCGTGGTGGCGGGCGCCGTGGGCTGGTTCTCGCCGGGCCTGATGATCATCGGCGCGATCGCCGGCCTCGTGCTGGGCCTGGTCAACGCGTTCAAGCGCGAGCCCTCGCCCGTGCTGATCATGGCCTACGCCGTGGCGCAGGGCCTGTTCCTGGGCGGCATCTCGGCGTTCTTCGAGGGCGCCTACCCGGGCATCGTGGTGCAGGCCGTGCTCGGCACCTTCTCCGTGTTCGCGGTGATGCTGGCGCTCTACACCTCGGGCAAGTTCCGCCCGACCCCGCGCATGACGAAGATCGTCATGGGCGCCATGATCGGCTACCTCGTCTTCATGCTCGTCAACCTGGTCCTCACCTGGACCGGCATCGGCAACATGCGTGAGGGCGGCCTGGGCCTGATCATCGGCGCGATCGCCGTGCTGCTCGCCGCGTACTCGCTGACGATGGACTTCGAGATGGCCGCCGTGGGCGTGAAGAACGGCGCCCCGCAGAAGTACTCCTGGTCCGTGGCCTTCGGCCTGACCGTGACCCTGATCTGGCTGTACATCGAGATCCTGCGCATCGTCGCCATCCTGCGCGGCAACGACTGACCGGCGCCCCGTCCCCGCACGGAGACCCGCACCGCCGCCCCGGTCCTGCACAGGGCCGGGGCGGTCTGCGTCCGCGAGGGCGTAGATTGAGGGGGTCCCTCGCCGTCACCCAGGAGGTCCCGTGACCGAGACCAGCGACCTGCCCGCCTTCGGGGCCCCGGACGCCACCGGCACCCAGCACCGCCTGCACCGCGGGTCCGCGGAGGCCGTCGTCGTCGGCCTGGCCGGTGCCCTGCGCAGGTACCGCGTGTCCGGCGTGGACCTCACCGAGCCGTACGGCCCGGACGTGGTCCCGCCCGCCGCCAACGGCATCCAGATGAGCCCCTGGCCGAACCGCGTCGCCGGCGCCCGCTGGATCCTGGACGGCGTCGAGCAGCGCCTGGACGTCACCGAACCCGCGCGCGGCCACGCCAGCCACGGCCTGCTGCGCAACACCCACTTCGTCACCGAGACGTTCTCCGCCCACGCGGTGACCCTGCGCGGTGAGATCCACCCCCAGCACGGCTGGCCGTTCCGGCTCACCCACCGCGTCACGTACGAGCTCGAGGCGGACGGCGGCCTCACCGTCACCGCCGAGGTGCAGAACCACACGGACGCCACCGTGCCCGTGGCGGTCGGCGCCCACCCGTTCCTGCGGATCGGGGACGTCCCGACGGCGGAGCTGAGCCTGCGCGTGCCCGCGGACGCCTGGATCCGCACGGGGGAGGACCTCATCCCCGTGGAGACCCTGCCGGTGGACGGCACCGACCTGGACTTCCGCCGCGGCCGGGCCGTGGGCGAGGCCGCCCTGGACGTGTGCCTCACCGGCCTGACCCCGGACGCCGACGGCCGGCACCGCCAGACCCTGCTCGCCGCGGACGGCCGCGCCGTGACCCTGTGGACCGACCACGCGTTCGCCTACACCCACGTCTTCGTCACGGACCGGCTGCCCGGCCGTGACACGGCACTAGCGGTGGAGCCGCTCACCGCTCCCGCGGACGCCCTGAACTCGGGGGAGGGCCTGCACCGGCTCGCCCCGCACGCCCGCTGGAGCGTCCAGTGGGGTCTGACCCCCCATGTCCCCGACCACCCACACGAGGAGGATCGCGCGTGAGCTCGACCCTGGCGGCCCAGACCAAGATCAACAAGGACGTGCCCTATGGGCTGACGGTGGCCGCGGCCTGGTCCTGGCGGCTGGTGGCCGTCGTCATCGGCATCGGCGTCGTGGTGTACCTGCTGGGCTTCGTGAGCCTCGTGGTGATCCCGATCCTCGTGGCCGCGCTGCTGGCCACCCTGCTGGCCCCGGTGTTCCAGGCGATGCGGCGCATCAAGGTGCCGGGCGTCGCGGCCGCCCTGCTGTGCGTGCTGCTGCTGGTCGTCGTCGTGGTGGGCCTCATGGGGCTCGCCGGTCAGCAGATCGTCCAGGGCTTCGCCCAACTGGGCGACCAGCTGGGCCAGGCCGTCGACGACGCGATCGCCTGGCTGGCCGGCGTGGGCGTGGAGATCCCCCGTTCCGGTGCCGGGCTGGAGGGCCTGTGGCAGACGCTGCGGGACAACTCCGCCACGGTCATCAACAGCGCCGTCTCGTTCGGCTCCACGGCCGTCAACATCGGTGCGGGCCTGTTCATCGCCCTGTTCTCCCTGATCTTCTTCCTCTACGACGGCGACCGCATCTGGCGCTTCCTGCTGATCTTCGTGCCGAAGGCGCACCGGGCCACCGTGGGCCGCGCGGGCCGCTCGGGCTGGCAGTCGCTCGGCTCCTACGTGCGGGTCCAGATCTTCGTGGCGTTCATCGACGCCGTCGGCATCGGCATCGGTGCCCTGATCCTGGGCGTGCCGCTGGCCATCCCGCTGGCCGTGCTCGTGTTCCTGGCCTCGTTCATCCCGATGATCGGCGCCACCCTGACCGGCGCGATGGCGGTGCTCCTGGCCTTGATGTCCAACGGCCTGGTCAACGCGCTGCTCATGCTGGGCGTGGTGCTGCTCGTGCAGCAGATCGAGTCGAACGTCCTGCAGCCGCTCGTGATGGGCAAGGCCGTCGCGCTGCACCCGCTGGCCGTGTTCCTGGCCGTCGCCGCCGGGTCCACCGTCTTCGGGCTGGCGGGCGCCGTGTTCGCCGTGCCGGTGCTGGCCTTCGTGAACAGCTTCGTCCGCGCCCTCACCGCGGACGTGCCGGAGGAGCTCACGGAGCGGACGGACCACGCCCTCGAACCGGGCGGCGCGGAGGACGAGGCGGCCGGCTCCCACCGGTACCGCCCCTCGACGCACGAGGACGCCGCCCTCGCCTCCGAGGCCGACGCGGGCACCCGGCACGGGGACGACGCCTGATGGGCGCGGCGCAGGCCACGAACACCCCGGACCGGACCGGACCGACGCCGTCGCCCCGGTGGGTGCGGCCCGCCGACGGTCCGCCGGCCCCGGCAGAGCTGCCCGTCACCCTCGAGGAGATCGAGCGGGCGCGCGAGACGCTGCGCGGGATCGCCGAGCGCTCCCCGCTGCAGCACTCCCGGGCGCTCTCACGGGCCGTGGGCACGGACGTGCACCTGAAGTGCGAGAACCTGCAGCGGGCCGGCTCGTTCAAGGTCCGCGGCGCCTACGTGCGGATGGCGCAGCTGAGCGAGGAGGAGCGCGGCCGCGGCGTCGTGGCCGCATCGGCCGGCAACCACGCCCAGGGCGTCGCCCTCGCGGCCGCCAAGCTCGGCATCCGCGCCCGCATCTTCATGCCGCACGGCGTGGCCCTGCCCAAGCTGCAGGCCACCCGGGACCACGGTGCCGAGGTCGTCCTGCACGGCTCCACCGTGGATGAGTCCCTCGCCGAGGCGCAGCGGTGGGCCACGGAGACCGGTGCCGTGTTCATCCCGCCGTTCGACGACCCGGCCGTCATCGCGGGCCAGGGCACCGTCGGCCTCGAGATCCTCGACGTGCTGCCGGACGTGGACACCGTGATCATGGGCATCGGCGGCGGGGGACTCATCGCCGGCACGGCCGTGGCCCTCAAGGAGGCCGCCCGGCGTCGTGGGCGCACGGTGCGGGTCATCGGGGTGCAGGCGGCCACCGCCGCCGCGTTCCCCGGCTCCCTCGAGGAGGGCCGCGTCCAGGTGCTGGAGAGCGTGTCCACCATCGCGGACGGCATCGCCGTTGGCAAGCCCGGGGCCCTGCCGCTGCGGATCGCCGCCGAGCTGGTGGACGCCGTCGTGACCGTCACGGACGACGAGATCGCCGCGGCCCTCGTCCACCTCCTCGAGCGCTCCAAGCTCGTGGTGGAGCCGGCGGGCGCCGTCGGGGTGGCCGCCCTGCTGGCGGGCCGCACGGCGGACCTGGGCTTCGAGCTCGGCACCACCGCCGTGATCCTCTCCGGCGGGAACATCGATCCGATGCTCATGCTGAAGTCCATCCAGGCCGGACTGTCGGCCGCGGGGCGCTACATGACCGTGCGCATCCCGCTGCGGGACCGCCCGGGCGAGCTGGCCACGATCTCACGGATCATCGCGGACACGGACGCCAACGTGGTGCGCGTGGACCACACCCGCGTCGGCCCGGAGCTGTCCATGGGCGGCGTGCACATCACGATCGACATGGAGACCCGCGGCGCCGAGCACTCCGCCCAGGTCCTGGAGGCGCTGCGCGGGGCCGGCTACAGCCCGGCCCCGCTGCCCTGACCGGGCCGGCTCAGGCCACGGAGCCGGCGGCGGCCGCGGTGATGGTGCCGCAGGTCCCGCCCACCGCGCGGCGCACGGCCTGGACCAGGAGGTCCTCGCGCGTCAGCGTCTCGATGCGACGGACCATCTCGCGACGGTCATAGCGCTCGTGGGCGCCCGGCAGCAGGCGCCGGGCCAGGTTGAGGTGCTGCAGCACGCCGAGCAGGAGCACGTCCTCGTCGGAGGGCTCTGCCTCGTCCAGGACGACGGCGGTCAGGTGCGCGAGCAGCTCGGCGCGCTCGGTGCCGCGGGGGACGTGCCGGGTGGCCAGGAAGGCCTTGCGCTCGGTGAGGCGGCCGGTCTCGGTCAGATGGGCGACGACGGCCTTGCGCAGGTCCGGCTTGCCGGCCGCCACGGTGGCCACGAGCGGTCGGCCGGCCAGGGCGTCGACCTGTCCGAGGGAGGAGTCCAGGACGGGGTCGCCGGTGGTGCCGGCCGCGGTCACGAGCACGCGGGCCCGGTCCACGGGGACGTCCTCGAGGGTCACGATCCCGGCGGACCGGTGGTCGGCCAGCGCGGCGGCCGCGAGGGCAACGCGGTGGTGGGAGGGGCTCTCGGAGCACCCGTCCTCGCGGGTGAGCAGCAGGTGTGCCTTCTCGACGGTCAGCATGGGGCCAGAGTAGCAACGGGGGCGCGGTGGGGTCCGGGACGGACGGCGGCCGCGGTCCCCTCGGGGGGACCGCGGCCGCCGTCGGAGCCGGGCAGGGTCAGCCGGAGTAGGGCTGGACGTCCTTGACCTCGACCTTGATGTCCTTGCCGTTCGGGGCGGTGTAGGAGACCTTGTCGCCCTTCTTGGCGCCGTTGATGGCCTCACCGAGCGGGGAGCGCTCGGAGTAGACCTCGAGCGACTCGTCGTCCGCGGCGATCTCGCGGTTGCCGAAGAGGAAGGTCATCTCGTCGCCTGCGACGACGGCGGTCACCACGGTGCCCGGGTGCACGGCGCCGTCGTTCTCGGCGGCCTCGCCCACGCGGGCGGTCTCGAGCAGGTGCTTCAGCTCGGCGATGCGGCCCTCGTTCTTCGACTGCTCCTCGCGGGCGGCGTGGTAGCCGCCGTTCTCCTTGAGGTCGCCCTCATCGCGGGCGGCCTCGATGCGCTCGATGATCTCCTGACGGCCGGGACCGGAGATGTACTCGAGCTCCTTGGAGAGGCGATCGTACGCCTCCTGGGTCAGCCACGGGGCGTCGGACTGGCTGGTGGTCATGCTCTGTTCCGCCTTTCTGTCTCGGGTGATGCGGAGTCCGGGGCGCGGCGCACCGGGTCTGGCGCGCGATCCGCGTCCGGCGGACGCGCCCGCATGCGAAAGACCCCGCCGATCAGGAGGACGCGCGTGACCCGAGGGCTCCGTGCGACGCCTGCCTGACTCACCGGCGGGGCGGGAATGCTCCGACGAGTCTATCCGGGCGGCGTGCGTCACACCAACGGCGGCCGCTTCGCCGAGGGCGGAGCACTCCGGGAGGGGTCAGACCTTGCGGCAGGTCTCGACGACGCCGGAGTCGCCCCGCACCACGGTGCGCACGTCCACGGTGTAGCGCTGCTGCGCGTCCGAGGGGGAGTCCCGCCGGTCGGCCGGCAGGGTCTCCAGGCGGACGGTGCGGAAGCCGACGGGGGCGGCGTGGGAGTCGGTGACGAGCACATCGCATTCGGCCTGGACGCCCTCCGGGACGGAGGCCTGGAAGGTGACGGTCGCGTGGCCGTCGTCCTCGATGGTGAAGCCGACGTCCTTGTACTCGATGGCGCCCACGGACATGTTCAGGCCGATCCACACGGACAGCAGCACGGCCACGACCAGCCCGAGCCCGCCGAGGCCCGCCCACAGCCGACGACGGTCCGGACGCGTGTGGTCCGTGCCGTACCGGTTGGCTAGTGTGGGGTCCTGCGCGCGGACCGCGGGGGCGTGGTGGGACATCCCCTCCACCCTAGCCGCTGCCCGCCGCCGGAGGCCGATAAGGACGTCGGCCTGGACCCCTCACGCCGTCGCCCCCGCGGCGGCCCCGCCATCCGGACAGGAGTGTGCGATCCCCGTGGCCGATCAGACCCCCCAGGCCCAGCCCGCCGCAGGCACCGCCCTGCCGCCCTCCACCGGGCTGCGCCTCATGGCGGTGCACGCCCACCCGGACGACGAGTCCTCGAAGGGGGCCGGCACCATGGCCGCCTACGCGGCGGCCGGGGCCGAGGTCATGGTCGTCACGTGCACCGGCGGCGAGGCCGGCACCCTGCTCAACCCGTCGTTCGGGGACACCACCCGGGCCGACCGGGACATCGCGGCCGTGCGCCGCGAGGAGATGGCGGAGGCCGCGCGCATCCTCGGCATCCGGCACGCCTGGCTCGGCTTCCTCGACTCGGGCCTGCCCGAGGGGGATCCGCTGCCGGCCCTCCCGGCGAACTGCTTCGCCGAGATCCCGCTCCGGGATGCGGCGGCCCCGCTGATCTCGCTCGTGCGCCGGTTCCGCCCGCACGTGCTCATCTCCTACGACGAGGTCGGCGGCTACCCCCACCCGGACCACCTGCAGGCCCACGCCGTGACGATGGAGGCGTACCGGGCCGCGGGCCTCGCCGACGAGTACCCCGAGGCCGGGCCCGCCTGGGAGGTCTCGAAGGTCTACTACGACTGCGGCTTCAACCCGCGGAAGTTCCGCACGATGGCCGCGGTGGCCGAGGCCGACGGCGAGGACGTGCCGTTCGCCCGACGCCTGATGATGTTCGACGCGATGGACGCGATGCGCGAGGTGCTGCGCCGCCGCGAAGCCGGGGAGGACGTGCCCGACCCGGAGGTCATCCCGCCGTGGGTCACCGCGGACCACGACGTCACCACGCAGGTGGACGTCACCGGCTTCCTCGACGAGCGCGACGCCGCCCTGCGGGCGCATCGCACCCAGATCGACCCCGACGGCATGTTCTTCGACGCCCCCCATGATCTGCAGCGGCGCGCCTGGCCGTGGGAGGACTTCGCGCTGATCGACTCGCGCGTGCCCTCCGAGCTGCCGGAGCACGACCTCTTCGCCGGCCTGCGCTGAGCCGACCCGGCTCGGGCCGTGCGGCCGGGGCCGGTAGAGTGGGGCGGCGTGACACCCCTGTCTGGCCTTCCCCTCGTCCTCACCGCGCTCGCGGCCGCGAGCCCCGCGCCGGTGCCCGCCGTCCCGGAGCCGACGCTGCGCCCCGGGCTCGAGGAGGCGGAGGTCACCCCCGGCATCGAAGGGTTCCTGTTCACCGCGCTCATGGTGGTCATGGCGATCATCGTCTTCCGCGTCATGGTCCGCTCCGTGCGCCGCGTCCAGCAGCGCTCCCCGCAGGCCGAGGCCATGCTCGTGGAGCGCCATCAGCAGCACCTGCCGGACGAGGCGCGCGCGGGCGGCGAGCACCTGGACGCGGACTCCGAGGACCGGCTGCGCCGCCTGCAGGAGAAGTACCCCGGCTACCTCCAGGAGCCGGCCCCGGAGCCCCAGGCCCCGGACACCGGACGCGACTGACCGCCGTCGGGCCCGCGCACGCCCGAGACTCGACGCCGGAGACTCCACGCCCGAACCCTTGAGGCCCGCAGACGCGCCGCCACCTCCATGCCGTAGCGGCGCGTCTGCGGGCCTCGGCGCTGCCCGGCGGGGCGCAGACCCCCGTCGCCGACACGCTCAGGCGACGACGAGCACCGCCCGGTAGATGGCGACGGCGTGGCACACGAAGCCGGCCACCGTGAAGGCGTGGAACAGCTCGTGGAAGCCGAACCACTCGCGGTGGATCGTGGGGGCCTGCAGCGCGTAGCAGACCGCGCCCGTGATGTACGCGATCCCACCGGCCACGATCAGCCACCCCGCCGCCGCATCCGCGGCGAAGAAGTCGCCCAGGTAGAGCAGCGCCGCCAGCCCGAGCACCACGTACACCGGCGTGTAGAGCCAGCGCGGCGCGTCCGTCCACAGCACCCGGAACGCGACGCCGGCCACGGCCCCCACCCACACCAGGGTGAGCAGCACACGCGCCCGGTCCGGAGGCAGCAGGGCCAGGGAGAGCGGCGTGTAGGTGCCGGCGATGACCAGCATGATGTTCGTGTGGTCCAGCCGCTTGAGGACACGGGAGACCACCTCGTTCCACTGCACCAGGTGGTACGTCGCCGAGACCGCGAACAGCAGCAGGCCCGTCACGGCGTAGACCGCGCTGGCCCACCGCAGCGTTGCGGTCGGCGCGAGCACGATGAGCACGATGCCGGCCGCGAGCGTCAGCGGCGCCATGACCGCGTGGATCCAGCCGCGCAGTCGGGGCTTGTACAGCGGATGGTCGGGGTCGCGGACGCGCTCGACGCGCCAGCGCAGGCGGCGGGTGGCGTCGGCGTCGCGGAGGGGTGTCACAGGGTCCATGCGTCCATTGTCGCCGGTCGGGTCGGGGCCCGTGCGGGATGGTCGCTGTGTGCCGCGCGCGTATCCTGGAGGCTCGCAGGACCGTCCGAGAGGGGAGCGCGCCGTGGGTCGACCCGAGGCCTTCTACCGCCTGTACGAGCGGCGGCTGACGCGCGGCCTGGACCCGGAGCGGCTGCCCCGGCACATCGGCGTGCTGGTGGACGGCAACCGTCGCTGGGCCCGCGCGTTCGGGGCGTCCACGCAGCAGGGCCACCAGGCCGGCGCCGAGCGCATCCTCGACTTCATCGGCTGGTGCGACGAGGCCGGCATCCCCGTGGTCACGCTCTACATGCTCTCCACCGAGAACCTGCGGCGCCCGGCGGAGGAGCTCGCCCCGCTCCTGGAGATCATCCAGACGACGGCGGAGCGCCTCGCCCAGCCGGCCGAGGGCCGCGCCCCCGTCTGCGTGCAGCCGGTCGGCGCGGTGGACCTGCTCCCCGAGCCCATGGCGCGACGGCTCGCCGAGGTCGCCGAGCAGACCAAGGGCCACGACGGCGTGCACGTGAACGTGGCCGTGGGCTACGGGGGCCGCCAGGAGATCCTCGACGCCGTGCGCGAGCTGCTGCGGGACGAGCACGCCCTGGGCCACAGCGCGGCGGAGGTGGCCGAGTCCGTCACCGTCGAGCAGATCGCGGACCGGCTCTACACGCGCGGCCAGCCGGACCCGGACCTGGTCATCCGCACGTCCGGGGAGCAGCGGCTCTCCGGGTTCCTGCTCTGGCAGTCCGCGTACTCGGAGTTCTACTTCTGCGAGGCCATGTGGCCCGCGTTCCGCAAGGTCGACTTCCTGCGTGCCCTGCGCGACTACGGCAGCCGTCAGCGCCGGTTCGGCACCTGACGGTCGGCGCGGCCCCACCACAGGCCCAGCAGCACCCCGACGACGGCCCCGGCCAGGTGGCCGGTCCACGAGATGCCGGGTGCCGGCAGCAGGCCGATCAGGCTCGAGCCCAGGTGCGTGAGCGCGACGAGCACGGAGACGACGACCGCCCCGATCCGCCGCACCGCGATCCCGTAGACGATCAGGAACGCGATCAGCACGTACACGATCCCGGAGGCGCCGATGTGCACGCCCGGGGTGCCGATCACCCAGGTCAGCAGGCCCGAGCCCAGCCAGGCGCAGACGAGCAGGGCCACCGGCCGACGCGAGACCAGGGCGGCCAGCGGACCGAGGACGAGCAGCGCCGTCGTGTTGCCGATCAGGTGGGCCCAGCCGGCGTGCAGCACGGGGGAGAACAGGACCCCGTCGAGGCCGTCGAGGCGTCGGGGGATCAGGCCCACGCCGGGGATGATCACCCGGCCGAGGAAGATCAGCACGACCTGCGCGACCCACATGGCCGCGATCAGCACGGCGGTGGGCGCGACGGCGCCCAGCAGGCGGCCCCCGGCGCGCTCGGCCAGGGTCGGGGCGGGGGCCGGGCCGCCCGGCAGATCGGGCAGGCCGGGGGACGGGCGGTGCATGCTCAAGGGCCCTCCTGGGGACGGGGAGCGGGCGGCCGTCGGGACGTCGGCGGCGCGCCTCCAGTGTAGGGAGCGCGGGACGCCGGGGCCGTGGCGGAGCCCGGACGGACCGTCACCGCGACTTCATCCCGGGTTCACCGTGCCGGGCCCCGGCGGACGACGCCGCTTCCTAGCGTGGCCCGTGGGCGGACCCCCGCCCGCATGGTTCACCGGCACAGGAGGCAGACATGGTGGCAGAGCTCGTGGAGCACGCGCAGACCCGGCAGGAGCCGTCGAGCCGGCCGGGCCAGGCGCGTGCCGAGGCGGGGCCGGCGGACGCGACCGGCCTGCGGACCTACGTGGTGGACACGTCCGTGCTGCTCTCGGACCCGCGCGCCCTGCTGCACTTCGCCGAGCACGAGGTGGTCCTGCCGCTCGTGGTGGTCTCGGAGCTCGAGGCCAAGCGCGCCGACCCCGACCTCGGCTACTACGCGCGCACGGCCCTGCGCCTGCTCGACGACCTGCGCGGCCGCCACGGCGCGCTGGACCAGCCCGTGCCGATCACCCCCGAGGGCGGCACGCTGCGGATCGAACTGAACCACGTGTCCGTGGACGTGCTGCCCCTGGGCATCCGCGGCACGGACAACGACTCCCGCATCCTCGCCGTCGCGAAGGCGCTCGCGGACGAGGGCGCCACGGTCACGGTCGTGTCCAAGGACCTGCCGATGCGCGTGAAGGCGGCGGCCATGGGCCTCGCCGCGGACGAGTACCGCCACGAGCTCGTGCGTGACTCGGGCTGGCGCGGCACCGTCTCCCTCAGCGTGGCGCAGGAGCGGCTGGACGCCCTCTACGACGACGGCGAGGTCGACCTGGCCGGCGTCCCGCTGGGGACCCTGACCGGCACGGGCGTCGAGACCGGGCCGGAGGAGGCCCCGGCCGAGGCGGACCGCCTGCCGGTCAACACGGGGCTGGTGCTCACCGCGCCCCGGGGCTCCGCCCTGGCCCGGGTCGGCGAGGGCGGCCGAGCCTGCCTGGTGCGCGGGGACCGCGACGTGTTCGGCCTGCACGGCCGTTCCGCCGAGCAGCGGCTGGCCATCGAGCTGCTGACGGATCCGAGCGTGGGCATCGTCTCCCTCGGCGGCCGCGCGGGCACCGGCAAGTCCGCGCTGGCGCTGTGCGCGGGCCTCGACGCCGTGATGGAGCGCCGCGAGCACCGCAGGGTGGTCGTGTTCCGCCCGCTGTACGCCGTCGGCGGCCAGGACCTCGGCTACCTGCCCGGCTCCGAGGGCGACAAGATGGGCCCGTGGGCGCAGGCCGTGTTCGACACCCTGGGTGCGCTGGTCTCCCCGTCCGTGGTGGACGAGGTGGTGGACCGCGGGATGCTGGAGATCCTGCCGCTGACGCACATCCGCGGCCGCTCGCTGCACGATGCGTGGGTGATCGTGGACGAGGCGCAGTCGCTCGAGCGGAACGTGCTGCTCACGGTGCTGAGCCGGATGGGCCGCAACTCGAAGGTCGTGCTGACCCACGACGTCGCCCAGCGGGACAACCTGCGCGTGGGCCGGCACGACGGCATCGCGGCCGTGGTGGAGCGCCTCAAGGGCCACCCGCTGTTCGGACACGTGACGCTGACCCGTTCCGAGCGCTCCCCGATCGCCGCGCTGGTCACGGACCTGCTGGAGGAGGGCCGGGCCTGAGCCGGGCGGCGGGGTCGGTCATGAAAAAGGGGCCGCTGCCGAAGCAGCGGCCCCCGGCGGGGGTGCTCGGCCCCGCGGAGGGGGGGATGGGGGACCGAGGAAGCCCGCCACCATGGCCCCTTTGAAACGGGATTGAGGCCATGGGGTCTGTGTGAGCCCCGTACGTCCATGAGACGGCTGGAAGCTCGTGACTTCAGAGTAGACCCGTGCCCGGGGTCGTCGCAATGGGCGGCCCCGGTTGCGCTGTCGGCAGAACACCGGGTGGCCGGACCGTGAACGCGAGGTGGCCTGATCGCCTGTGGACGGCGGCCCGGCGGGTGCGCCGCCCGGCCTAGGCTGGGCGCATGAGCGGAGTGGGATGGGCGTGGACGCACGGCGCGCCGGCGACGGCGGTGCTGTGGACCCTGGGGCTGGCGTGGTTCGCGGTGTGCTCGGGCGTGCTCGTGCGCACGGACCTGCGGGAGCATCGGCTGTCGAACCGATGGACGCTGCGGCTGGCGCTGGGCGGGTTGGCGATGATGACCGGGGGAGCGCTGCTGGCGGGCCGGGGTGACCTGGCCCTCTGCAGCCTGCTGGGCGGTCTCGGCTACACCGTGGCGATGCTCGCGCTGCACGTGCTCAGCCGCGGCGGCCTCGGGATGGGGGACGTGAAGCTCGCCGGCGGCCTGGGCGTGTACACGGGGGTGCTCGGTCCGACGGCGGTGCTCGCCGCCGGGGTGGGCGCGATCCTGCTCGGCGGCGTCGTGGCGGGGCTGCTGGTCCTCGCGGGCCGGGCGACGGGGCGAACGGCGCTGCCGTTCGGGCCGGCGATGGTGGCGGCGGCCGCCGGAGTGCTGGTGCTGGCGTGAACGACGAGCGGCCGCCCTCCGCACGGGAGGACGGCCGCTCGGCGTCGTGGCCCGGGAGGCGGCGTCGCGCCGCTCACCGAATCCGCCGGATCACTCCGGGTGGGTCATGGACATGGTGTCCAGGGCCTTGTCCAGCTGCTCCTCGGTGATCTCGCCGCGCTCGACGTAGCCGAGGTCCACGACGGCCTCGCGCACGGTCATCTTGTTCGCGACGGCGTGCTTGGCGATCTTGGCGGCGGCCTCGTAGCCGATCACCTTGTTCAGCGGGGTCACGATGGACGGCGAGGCGCCGGCGAGGAAGGCGCAGCGCTCCTCGTTGGCCTCGATGCCGTCGATCATCTTGTCCGCCATGACGCGCGTCGTGTTGGCCAGCAGGCGGATGGACTCGAGCAGGTTGGCGGCCATCACGGGGATGCCCACGTTGAGCTCGAACGCGCCGTTGGTGGAGGACAGGGCGACGGTGGTGTCGTTGCCGATCACCTGGGCGCACACCATGATCGCGGCCTCGCAGATCACGGGGTTGACCTTGCCCGGCATGATCGAGGAGCCCGGCTGCAGGTCCGGGATGGCGATCTCGCCGAGGCCGGTGTTCGGGCCGGAGCCCATCCAGCGCAGGTCGTTGTTGATCTTCATGAGCGAGAACGCGATGTTCCGCAGCTGGCCGGAGGCCTCCACGAGGCCGTCACGGTTGGCCTGGGCCTCGAAGTGGTTGCGGGCCTCGGTCAGCGGCAGACCGGTCTCCTCGGCGAGCAGCTCGATCACGCGGGCGGAGAAGCCCTTCGGGGTGTTGATGCCGGTGCCCACGGCGGTGCCGCCGAGCGGGACCTCGGCCACGCGCGGCAGCGCGGACTGGATGCGCTCGATGCCGTAGCGGACCTGCGCGGCGTAGCCGCCGAACTCCTGGCCCAGGGTCACCGGAGTGGCGTCCATGAGGTGGGTGCGGCCGGACTTCACGACGCCGGCGAAGGCCTCCGCCTTCTTCTCGAGGGAGACGGCCAGGTGGTCCAGCGCCGGGACGAGGTCGTTCACGAGGGCGGCGGTGACGGCCACGTGCACGGAGGTCGGGAACACGTCGTTCGAGGACTGGGAGGCGTTGACGTGGTCGTTGGGGTGCACCTCGTCCTCGGAGCCGGCCTCCTTCAGTGCGCGGGTGGCGAGGGTGGCGAGCACCTCGTTGGTGTTCATGTTGGAGGAGGTGCCGGAGCCGGTCTGGAACACGTCGATCGGGTACTGGTCGTCGTGGTCGCCGGCGATGACCTGGTCCGCGGCGGCGACGATGGCGTCCGCGCGCTCCTGCGAGATGATGCCCAGCTCGGCGTTCGCCTTGGCCGCGGCCTTCTTGACCTGCGCGAGGGCGTGGATGTGGGCGGGCTCGAGGCCCTTGCCGGAGATCGGGAAGTTCTCCACGGCGCGCTGGGTCTGTGCACGGTAGAGCGCGTTCACCGGCACCTTCACCTCGCCCATGGTGTCGTGCTCGATGCGGAACTGCTGATCGGTGTTCTCTGCGGTCATGGTCACATCCTAGGACGGCGTGGGCGCCCGGTGCCGCACCGGACGCCCGACGTCGTCAGACCGCCAGGTCGCCGTGCACGCGGCCCGGTCGCGCGGTGCCCTCGGACAGCGAGTAGGTGAGCCCGACGACGGCGGTGCGCCCGGACTCGACGGCCGCGCGGACGGACTGCGAGGTCTCCAGGAGGTGGTCGCAGGTCTGGTCCACGTGCTCGGCCACGAACTCGTCGACCTCCTCCAGCCCGCGGCGACGCCCGGCCAGCACGGACGGGATGATGCGCTCCACGAGGGGGCGCACGAAGCCGCGCGGCATGGTGCCGGAGATGTAGGACTCGACCGTCGCCGTGACGGCGCCGCACGAGTTGTGGCCCAGGACGATGACGAGCGGGATCTCCAGCACGTCCACGCCGTACTCGATGGAGCCCAGCACGGCGTCGTCGATCACGTGGCCGGCCGTGCGCACCACGAACACGTCGCCGAGGCCGAGGTCGAAGATGATCTCGGCCGCCAGGCGCGAGTCGGCGCAGCCGAAGATCACGGCGACCGGGGCCTGACCGGCGGTCAGGTCGCTGCGCCGCTCGGCGTTCTGGTTCGGGTGGCTCGGCTCGCCCGCCACGAAGCGGCGGTTGCCCTCGGCGAGGACCTCCCACGCCTCGGCGGGGGTCAGGTCGGAGGTGGGGACGACGACGTTGGGGGCCGGCGTCGTCTCGGGGCGGGTGTGGGGGGTCATCGGGTCTCCTTCGCGACGCCGTGCGCCAGGTCTTCGAGGACGGCCTGGTCGCCGGTGGTGGTCAGCACCACGGTGCTGCCGTCCACCTCCGCCACGAGCCGTCGCTCCGGCTTCTTCGGATCGGCGTGGAGGTCCCACGCGATCCCGTCGATCTCGATCGTCTCCGACGTCGGGACCTGGTCCACCCGCAGGCTCACCCAGGTGGGGTCGACGTCCTCGGCCTGCTGCAGGCCCGCGAACACCGTGTCCGTGACCACCCAGCCGACGTCCCACGTGGAGACGCCGTCCAGCTTCTGCAGGCGGGCGTAGTTGGCGTACCAGGACTCCGGTACCTCGGGCGCCAGGGCCGGCAGGTCGCCGTCGTCGTGGGGGATCGTGGCGGCCTCGGCGGCGACGTCGACGCGGTCCTCACGGGGCCGCTGCGGCGGCTCCGGGTTGAGCAGGAGGACCACGGCCACGATCGCCAGCAGAGCCGCCAGGGAGAGCACCATGGCCATCCACGGCTGCCGGGCCCGCTGCGCCTGCGTGGCGGTCAGGACGGGACGGGGGGCGGGGGCGTGGGGGTCGGCGGAGCTCACGGTCAGCATTGTGCCACCCACGGGAGGCCGCCCCCGTAGGATGAGGACCGGGGCAGAGCCGCCCTCACGCCCCGTCTCGTGCGGACGGAGCGCCGCGAGCAAGGATCGGAGCAGCGATGACCAGCGCGTCCTCGGAGAAGACCGGCTACGAGAATCACGTCCCGGACCGCAACCTGGCCATGGAGTTGGTGCGAGTGACCGAGGCGGCGGCCATCGCCGCGAGCCCCTGGGTGGGTTACGGGGACAAGAACAAGGCGGACGGCGCCGCGGTGGACGCGATGCGCGCGTTCATGGACACCGTGGCCATGGACGGCACCGTGGTGATCGGCGAGGGCGAGAAGGACGAGGCCCCCATGCTGTTCAACGGCGAGCAGGTCGGCGACGGCTCCGGCGCCGCCGTGGACGTGGCCGTGGACCCGATCGACGGCACCCGCCTGACCGCCATGGGCTACAACAACGCGCTCTCCGTCTTCGCGGTGGCCGAGCGCGGCACCATGTTCGACCCGTCGGCCGTGTTCTACATGGACAAGCTCGTGGTGGGCCCCGAGGCCGCCGACTTCGTGGATATGCGCCTGCCGGTGAAGCAGAACGTGAACCTCGTGGCCAAGGCCCTGGACAAGCCCGTCTCCCAGGTGACCGTGTGCGTGCTGGACCGTCCCCGCCACGAGGGCCTGGTCAAGGAGATCCGCCAGGCCGGCGCCCGCGTGAAGTTCATCCTGGACGGCGACGTCGCCGGCGCCATCGCCGCCGCCCGCCCGGGCACCGGCGTGGACATGATGATGGGCATCGGCGGCACCCCCGAGGGCATCGTCACCGCGTGCGCGATCAAGGCCACCGGCGGCATCATCCAGGGTCGCCTGGCCCCCACCGACGACGCCGAGAAGCAGAAGGCCCTCGACGCCGGCCTCGACCTCGACGCGGTGCTGACCACGAACGAGCTGGTCACCTCCGACCACTGCTACTTCGCGGCCACCGGCATCACCGACGGCGACCTGCTGCGTGGTGTGCGCTTCGCCGACGGCCGCGTGCACACGCAGTCCATCGTGATGCGCTCGTCGTCCGGCACGGTCCGCACCGTGGACGCCGAGCACGACGTGAAGAAGTGGTCCAAGTGGCTGGGGGACCGCGACGCCCGCTGAGCCCGCGGGCCGGTCTGCCGGGCTCAGCCCCGCGGCAGGCCGGCCACGTGCACCGTCGCCGGGGCGCCGGCCGCGGCGCGGACGGCCAGCGGGCCGGACGCCGTCTCCGCGGCGGGCAGGAACACGGCCTCGCCCGGGCCCAGCTCGATCTCCTGGCCTGCCAGGACCAGGCGCGCCGTGCCGCGGGTGACCACCGCGATCCCGGGCCCGTGCACGTCGAGCCCGTGGACAGCGTCGTCCTCGAGGGTGGCCTGGAGCAGCTCGAACTCCTCGAACGGCGGGCGGAAGGCCACCACGGAGTCGGCCACGCGCTCGGGCTCGGTGGAGGGCACCGGCAGCGCCTCGAAGGTGACCACGCGGCGCAGCTCGGGCACGTCCACGTGCTTCGGGGTGAGCCCGCCGCGCAGCACGTTGTCCGAGGCCGCCATGACCTCCACGCCCAGCCCGTGCAGGTACGCGTGCACGTTGCCGGCGGGCAGATGGATGGCCTGACCCGGGGCCAGGTCCACGCGGTTGAGCAGGATGGCCACCACCACGCCGGGGTCGTCCGGGTGGTGCTGGGCGGCCTCGAGGGCCGTGGCCAGCGAGGGGTCGCGCTCGGCCAGGTCCGGCGCGGCCCGCAGCACGTCCACGACCTGCGCCACGGCGCCGGGGGCGCCCCACACGGAGTCGGGGTCGAGGATCGAGGTGAACGCGTCCTCGAGGTCCCCGGCGGCGAGGGCCTGGCTGATCCGGGCGGCGGCGACGGCGACGGCGGACGTGTCCCCGTCCGCCCGCTCCGTGAGGGCGCGGGCCAGGGCCTCGAAGCTGTCCGAGGAGACCTCGGGGGAGCGGAAGCCGCACATCGCCGCGAAGGGGGTCAGCGCGAGCAGCATCTCCGGCTTGTGGTTCGCGTCCTTGTAGTTGCGCTGCGGGGCGTCGACCGGCACGCCGGCCGCCTCCTCCGCGGCGAAGCCCGCGCGGGCCTGCTCCAGGGTGGGGTGCGCCTGGATGGACAGCGGGGCGCCCGCGGCGAGCAGCTTCATGAGGAAGGGCAGACGGCCCTCCGGCGCGGCGGGCCCGAGGCAGCGCTCCGGGTCCGCGGCCACCACCTCGTCCAGGCCGACACGGGCGCCGTCCGCCGCGACGGCGACGCACGGGGCGCCCGGATGGTCGCCCAGCCACAGCTCGGCCTCGGGGCGGCCGGTGGGCTCGCGTCCCTGCAGGTCGGCGAGGAGCGTGGGGGAGCCCCAGGCGTAGTCACGGATCACGGGCTTCAGGACGTGCATGCGCCCCAGCCTAGGTCAGCCCGTCGGCCCGCGCGCCGCGCCTCACGGGGCGGGGACGCACAGCCCGTTCGTCGAGGACGCGTGGTTCAGCACGTCCTCCTGGCCCAGGTCCTCGGCCGTCATCAGGTCCTCAGCGGTGAAGGGCTCGCCGTCGGTGCGGGTCGGCGGGGCCGGCCACGTGGCCGGGTCGTCCTCGTCGACGTCGGGGGCCTGCGTCTCCTGCGCGACGACGGCCAGCACGGTGAGCAGCGGCGTCGCCGAGACCCCGGTCGGCTCCGATCCGGCGGTCACGGACTTATCGGCCAGCATCTCGTCCACGCGGCGGTGGACGAGGTCGTAGTCGGGGTAGGTGGTGAAGTGGGTGCCCGTGTCGCCGAAGTCGGGCGGGCCGATGGTCAGCCGCCGCATCTTCTGGCCGCGCGAGCGCTCGGCGAGGTCCACGAACGTGCCGAGCTGGGACTGCGGCAGGTCGGTGGTCACGATCTGCTGGCCCGCCGCGAGGATCCCCTCGAAGCGGGTGAGCACGGTGGCAGGGCTGAACTGCTCCAGCATCGCCGCCTGCATGCACTGCTGCCGGCGGATGCGGGCGTAGTCGGTGGACCAGTGCCGGGAGCGGGCGAAGGCGAGCGCGTCGTCGCCGTTGAAGTGGTGGGTGCCCGGCTCCCACCAGATGTTGCCCCAGGCGCCGTCGGGTCGGACGCCGCGGTGCACCACATAGCCGCCGCTGACGACGTCCACCCCGCCCATGGCGTCGATCAGCTGGGCGAAGCCGCCCATGTCCATGAGGGCGTAGCCGGAGACGTCCAGGCCGAGGATGCCGCCGGCGGCGTCCTTCATGGCCTCGGCACCGGGGTGTTCGGCGTCCGGGTAGAGGTCTGCGTGGTGCTCCTCCACGTCCGTGTAGAGGGCGTTGAGGATGCACTCGTCGCCGCAGTCGAAGCCGTTGGGGTACACGTCCCACAGCGGGGAGCCCTCGACGAACGGCGCGTTCTGGAGGTTGCGGGGCAGGGAGAACATCACGATGGCGCCGGTGCGGGCGTCCACGGAGACCACGTGCATGGAGTCCGGGCGCAGCCCCTGGCGGCCCTCGCCGGCGTCCGCGCCCAGGACCAGGATGTTGTAGCGGCCCTCGGCCTCCGGGACGGCCGGCCCCTCCCGGAAGACCTCGCCGAGCGCGCCGCGGCTCGTGTTCGCGGCCCAGCCGCCGTAGAGCAGGGCGCCGCTGGTGAGCACGAGCGCGAGCGCGGCGACCGTCGCCGTGATCTTCCGCGCGCCGGGGGCGAGCAGGTGCAGCCGGATCAGCCGGAACGTGTCCACCCACAGCACCGCCCAGCCCACCGCCAACGCCGCCAGGACCACCGCCAGCCCGAGCAGCACGCCGTCCCGGGCCATGAGCGAGATCAGGCTCGCGCGGGAGACCAGCCACCACAGCAGCCCGAGGATCAGCACGGCCCACACGGTGACGGTGACCCGCAGCGCCACGCGGCCGAGCCGGCGGCTGCCGGCGACGAGCTGGGCGCCGCCGGGGACCAGCAGGGTCAGGGCGGTGAGGATCAGCGCCCGGCGGGTGCGCTCGGTGGGGGAGGCGACGCGCGGATCCCGGAGCGGGTCGGGCTGCGCGTGACCGGCGGGGACGGATCCGGTGGCGGGCGACATCAGCGGTCGGCGGCCATCCGCTCGCGCAGGCGGGTCCCCTTGGCCCGGGCCTGGGCGTTGAGCTCGTCGGCGTGCTCGGTTAGGGCGGCGCGCAGGCGGTCGCCCTCCGCGGTGTCGGCCGAGGCGAGGATGCGGGCGGCCAGCAGGCCGGCGTTGCGGGCGCCGTCGATGGAGACGGTGGCCACCGGCACACCGGCGGGCATCTGGACGATCGAGAGCAGGGAGTCCATCCCGTCCAGGCTCTTGAGCTTCACGGGCACGCCGATCACGGGCAGGGGGGTGACGGCGGCGAGCATCCCGGGCAGGTGCGCCGCGCCGCCCGCGCCGGCCACGATCACGCGGATGCCGCGCTCGTGCGCGCGGGCGCCGAACTCCACCATCTCGTGGGGCATGCGGTGCGCGGAGACCACGCCGACCTCGACGGGCACGTCGAGCTCGCGCAGGGCCTCGGCGGCCGCGCTCATCACGGGCCAGTCGGAGTCGGAGCCCATCACGACGGAGACGACCGGGGCGTCGTCCTGCAGGGGCTGGGCGGGGGTCTGGGGCGTGGCGGTCATGGGCGGGCCTCCGTCTCGGTGCCGGTGGTGGGGGCGTCCTCGCGCAGCAGTACGGCGGCGGACTCGGCGGTCCGCACGGCCTCCTCGAGGCTGAGGCCGTGGTCCGCGACGACGTTGACGTGACCGACCTTGCGGCCCGGGCGCACGTCCTTGCCGTAGAGGTGGACCTTGGCCTGCGGGTGGGCGGCGAGGGCCGCGACGCTGCCGGCGTGCAGGTCCTCGCGGGCGCCGCCGAGGACGTTCTTCATCACGACGCCGGCCCCGCGGGGGGTCGTCTCGCCCAGCGGCAGGTCGAGCACGGCGCGGACGTGCTGCTCGAACTGGCCGGTGACGGCGCCGTCCATGGACCAGTGGCCGGAGTTGTGGGGGCGCATGGCCAGCTCGTTCACCTGGAAGCCCGGGCCGACCCCCGGCGTCTCGAACAGCTCGACCGCGAGCATGCCGGTGACGTCCAGCTCCTCGGCGAGGCGGACGGCCGCGGCGGTCGCGGCCGCGGCGACGGCCGGGTCGAGGTCCTGGGCCGGGGCGACCACGAGGTCGCACACGCCGGCCACCTGGACCGAGTCGACGACGGGGTAGACGGCCACCTCACCGGAGGGGGTGCGCGCCACCTGCGCGGAGAGCTCACGGGAGAAGGGGACGAGGGCCTCGGCCAGCAGCGGGGTGATGCCGGCGCCGAGCCACGCGGCCAGGGTGCCGTCCGCGGCGGAGGCGCGGGCGTCGTCGGCGTCGTCGAGCGTGAGCACGCCCTTGCCGTCGTAGCCGCCGCGGGCGGTCTTGAGGATCATCGGCCAGCCGTGCTCGTCGCCGAAGGCGAGGACGGCCTCGAGGTCATCGACCGGCGCCCACGCCGGGTTCGGCAGGCCCAGCCGCTCGACGGCGGCGCGCATGACCAGCTTGTCCTGGGCGTGCTGCAGCGCCTCGGGGCCGGGGCGCACGGCGACGCCGGCCTCCTGCAGGGCCCGCAGGTGCTCGGTGGGCACGTGCTCGTGGTCGAAGGTGACCACGTCCACCGTGGCCGCGAACGCACGCAGGTCCGCCAGGTCCGCGTGGTCGCCGACCACGTGGGGGGCGACCTGGGCCGCTGACGCGTCCGGGGCCTCCGCGAGCACGCGGAAGGGCACGCCGAGCTCCGCGGCGGCGCCCGCCATCATGCGGGCCAGCTGCCCGCCACCGATCACACCGAGTCGAGGGGAAGTCACCCGGACAGGGTAGTCGGACCGGCTGAGAACTCCGTCACGGAGGGGTGGCCGATGCCGGATCCGAGGAGGGCGCGCGCCGGGGGCGCGGCTACAGTGTTCCCCAGCCCTGCGCGGGTCCGCCCCGCGTGCACACCCCCGTCCCGAACCGAGGAGTCCACGCCCATGCTGTCCGATCTCTGGGGCCGCCTGACCGGGATGGTCTCCCTGCTGTGGCGGGAGGTGGCCAAGTTCGGCACCGTCGGTGCGGCCGCGTTCGTGGTGGACTCGCTCGTCTTCTGGTGGATGATGACCGGCCCGCTCGAGGGGTCCAACGTCAAGGCCAAGATCGTGGGCGGCGTCGTCGCCACCCTGTTCAGCTGGGTCGCCAACCGCTACTGGACGTTCCGGGACAAGCGCTCCTCGAACAAGACGCGCGAGCTCGTGATGTTCCTGATCATGAACGCGATCGGGCTGGGCATCCAGGCCGGCTGCGTGGCGATCGCGCAGTACCTGATGGGCGTGACCGACCCGACCGGCCTGTTCATCGCCGGCAACGTGATCGGCCTGTTCTTCGGCACCGTGTTCCGCTACTTCGCCTACCGGTTCTGGGTGTTCAAGGAGAAGCTGGACGTGGAGCCCGGCTTCGCCAACGACCTCGCGATCATCACCGGCCAGATGCCCGTGCTGCGCGAGGATCAGATGCCTCCGCACGGCCGGCACCGTACCCCCGACGCCGGGGTCTGAGCGCCCCGGCCTGACCCCGCCGCCCCGTCAGGGGCGCACGGTCACCGCCCGGCCCGCGTCCCACGCCTCCAGCGCGGCCCGCACTCCCGCCCACGTCAGGCGGGGGCGCGGGCCGTCGTCGTCCGGGGCGACGTCGGTCCCGGCCGGGATCGACGCGGGCCGCACGTGATCCACGGGGCCGGGCAGGGCATCCGGCTGGGCGCGGATCTCGGCGGCCACGTCCACGACGGCCGGATCGGTGGCCGGGCCGTCGAACTCGGGCTCGAGGCCGCGCGGCAGGGCCACGGCGAACACGGCCACGGACGGGTCCGGCCACGCCTCGGGCCGGTCCGTGAGGACGGCGGCGGGGGAGTCGCCCTCGAGGGCGGGCTCGGCCTCGGCGCAGAGCACCCCGAGGGCGAGGGCGTGGGAGAGCCAGTGGACGGGCAGGTCCAGGGCGACGGCGTCGCCCGCGCCGATGCCCTCGGCGCCGAGCAGGCCCGTGAACTTGGCGGCCCAGTTCACGGTCACGCGACCCGAGAGCTCGATGCGCTGGTCCACCGCGCCGGGCTCGTCCGGGGCCCCCGGCTCCTGGACGAGCGCGGGCCGCGGGGAGGAGGCGAGGCGGAGCACGAGGGGGCCGGTGGACCGGGGTGCGGAGAGGGAGACCATGGGCCCAGTGTGGCACCCGTTCGGTTTGACTCGGCATGAATCACACCGCTGTAATGAACCCGGGCCAACGGTCCCGCCAGGAGGGGCCCGCCGGCGTGCCCGGCACCCGCGCGGACCGCATGATCACCCGGCCCACAGCCGCCACGTCGATCCCGGGAAGAGGCGTCACACATGGAGCAGACCCAGCGAGTCGAGGACACGCACCGCGCCGATCCCGCGCCGGCGCCTCGTCCGCGGAGCGTTCCCAGCGACTGGTTCCTCGACCCCGCCGACCCGCAGGCCGGCGTCTCCGGCGCGAGCCTCGAGGACCAGGCGACCGCCTTCCTCACCGCCCACGACCTCGACGGCGAGACCGGCACCCCGGCCGCCACCGTCACCGCCCTCTTCCCCGGTGACGCGCGTCCGGTCGAGGCCGTGCCCGTCTCCCAGGACTGGGCCGCCATCCCGGGCGTGACCACCGAGCCCGTCGAAGGCGAGCTGGCCTGGCAGGCGGACGCCCTGTGCGCGCAGACGGACCCCGAGGCGTTCTTCCCGGAGAAGGGCGGCTCCACGCGGGACGCCAAACGCGTGTGCGAGGCCTGCACCGTCAAGGACGCGTGCCTGGAGTACGCCATGGCGAACGACGAGCGCTTCGGCATCTGGGGCGGGCTCTCCGAGCGCGAGCGTCGCCGCCTGCGCCGCGCCCGCGCCTGACGCACCGCGCTCATCCGCCGGGCGCGGTGCCCGGCGGGGACCGCCCGGTCCGGGCTCAGCCGCGGCCCCAGCTGGGGTCGAGCACCTGCGGGTCCACGCCCAGCGCGTCGGCGCAACGGCTCAGCGCCACCCCGTAGACGGCCCCCTCGAGGTCGGCCGGGTCGGCCGCGTCCCGCAGCGGCCGCTCGAACAGGGTGATCAGCACCCCGTCCCGGCCCTGCCGCTCGGCCCGCGCGAACAGCGCCTCCTCATCCCGTTCCCGGCCGGCGTGCAGCTCGCGCAGCCGTTCGTCGAGCCGGTCCGGGATGCGCTCCACCCGCGCGGTCACGTGCCGCAGCCCGGGCGCGTCCAGGGAGCCCAGCCGGTCCACCGCCTTCTCGACGGCGGTCAGCAGCGCCTCGCCCCGGCCCCGCTCCGAGCGTGCACCGAACGGGCGCGGATGCCGCAGCCCTCGGCCACGGCGGTCCCGGCCGCCGCGCCCCGCGGGGGAGGAGACGCCGGCCTCGGCCGGGCCGCCCTCGACGCCCGGCTCGGCCCCCGCGGCGTCGCCCGCCCGGAACGGCAGGGGGTCGAGGGGATCGGAGGAGGCGGACGCGGTCATGCGCGCCATGGTAGGCCACCGCTCCGGGCCGTCCGCCGAGTAGGGTGGCGGGCGTGGGACCCATGCGACGCTGCAGCAAGACCGGATGCCAGAGCCCTGCCCTGGCCACGCTGACGTACAACTACGCGGACTCGCAGGTGGTCATCGGGCCCCTGTCGCGCCGGGCGGAGCCGCACACGTACGACCTCTGCGGCGAGCACGCTCGGCGCACCACGGCCCCGCGCGGTTGGGAGGTGCTGCGGCTGGAGCTGCCCGAGCACTACGAGGCCGTCGACGCGGACGGCGGCGTGCGCACGGTCCCCACCCGGCCCGTGGCCGTCCCGCCGGCCCGCCCCGGGCTGCGCGTGGTGCGTGACGGGGACTGACGCGGCGCGTGTCGTGCCGTCCGGGGCATCGCTAGGCTGGAGGGCATGACTGAGACCTCCGCAGAGTTCCGCACCCCCGACGTCGACCCGGCCTTCGCCAACCGCACCACCGTGCCCGGTGCCTCGTTCGACTTCACGGTCCGGGACCTGTCCCTGGCTGAGGCGGGCCGCCACCAGATCCGCCTGGCCGAGCACGAGATGCCGGGGCTGATGTCCCTGCGCGAGGAGTACGGGGAGGCCCAGCCGCTGAAGGGCGCCCGCATCGCCGGCTCCCTGCACATGACCGTGCAGACTGCCGTGCTCATCGAGACCCTCACCGCCCTCGGCGCCGAGGTCCGGTGGGCCTCCTGCAACATCTTCTCCACGCAGGACGAGGCCGCGGCCGCCGTCGTCGTGGGCTCGGGCACCCCCGAGGACCCGCAGGGTGTGCCCGTGTTCGCCTGGAAGAACGAGTCCCTCGAGGACTACTGGTGGACCGCCTCGCAGATCCTCACCTGGCCGGGCGCGGACGAGGATCCGGAGCGCGGCCCCAACATGATCCTGGACGACGGCGGCGACGCCACCCTGCTGGTGCACAAGGGCGTCGAGTTCGAGGCCGCGGGCGCCGTGCCCAGCGCCACCGAGGACGACCCCGAGGAGTACCGGATCATCCTCGAGACGCTGCGCCGCTCGCTGGCCCGCGACCCGCAGCACTGGACCCGGACCGCCGGCACCCTGCGCGGCGTCTCCGAGGAGACCACCACGGGCGTGCTGCGCCTCTACCAGCTGGCGCAGGAGGGCCGCCTGCTCTTCCCGGCGATCAACGTGAACGACGCCGTGACCAAGTCCAAGTTCGACAACAAGTACGGCATCCGCCACTCCCTGCCGGACGGCATCATGCGCGCCACGGACGTGCTGATCGGCGGCAAGGTGGCCGTGGTCTGCGGCTACGGCGACGTCGGCAAGGGCGCCGCCGAGGCCCTGCGCGGCCAGGGCGCTCGCGTGATCGTCACGGAGATCGACCCGATCTGCGCGCTGCAGGCCGCGATGGACGGCTACCAGGTGGCCCGCCTCGAGGACGTGGTGGGCGAGGGCGACATCTTCGTCACCACCACCGGAGGCAAGGACATCATCATGGCCGAGCACATGGCCGCCATGAAGGACAAGGCCATCGTGGGCAACGTGGGCCACTTCGACAACGAGATCGACATGGCCGGCCTGGCCCGCATCCCCGGCGTCGTGAAGACCGAGATCAAGCCGCAGGTCCACGAGTGGACCCTGGACGGCGGCACGGAGGCCGAGCGCAGCATCATCGTGCTCTCCGAGGGCCGCCTGCTGAACCTCGGCAACGCCACCGGCCACCCCTCGTTCGTGATGAGCGCGTCCTTCACCAACCAGGTGATGGCGCAGATCGAGCTCTTCGGCGGCTCCACGGGCACCGGCGCCCTGACCGGCGAGCACTACGAGAAGCGCGTCTACACGCTGCCCAAGGTGCTGGACGAGAAGGTCGCCCGCCTGCACCTGGACGCCCTCGGCGTCGGGCTGACCGAGCTGACCAAGGCCCAGGCCGAGTACCTCGGCGTGGACGTGGCCGGCCCCTACAAGGCCGACCACTACCGCTACTGATCCCCGGCGCCCGCGGGCGGACGGACCCACTCGAGAGAGGCACGAGCATGGCTTCCCATCAGGCCGGCCGCGGGCGCGACGAGCGCGCCGGGGCGGAGGACTTCGAATCCGGGCTGGACTACGGCGCGTTCGTCGAGGACGACGCCGCCGACGATCCGAACCGCACCCAGGCGCTGCCCGCCATGGGCCGGGACGACGACGGCGGCGCCCAGCACACCTCGGCGCTCAGCCCCGAGGACCTCGCCGCGCTGCGCGGCGGGGACGCGGCGGCCGCGGACCGACGCGACGCCGGCCGCCCGGCCGCGGACGCCGACCGCGACATCGTCGCCTCCCGGGCCGTGCCCGAGGGCGGCCGGCGGCCGCTGCCCGGCGCCGACGAGCTCGGCCCGCTGAGCGCCGCCGTCGGGGCCCGCGCGGCGGGGTCGAGCGCCGCCGCCCCGGTCGACCGCTACCCCGAGGACGGCACGGCCGCCCCCGTGGCCCAGGCGGCGGCCCTGCAGGGCCCCACGCCGGAGGAACGCGCGCGCCTGCCCAAGGCGGGCCCGCGCCTGGCGCAGGTGCTGCTGGCGATCCTCGCCCCGCTCGCCCTGCTGCTGGCCACCGTCCGCCTCGTGGCGAGCCCGGTGTTCCTGTGGCTGGAGTACCACCGGCCCGGGTTCCCCGCGGACCGGTTCGGCTTCACCCTCGCCGACCGCATGCACTACGGCTCCGCCGGGCTGGACTACGTGACCAACCTGGCCGGGCCGCGGTATCTCAGCAGCCTCACGCACCAGGGCGCGCCGCTCTTCACCGAGGTCGAGGTCGACCACATGACGGATGTGAAGACCGTGCTGTGGATCGCCGCCGCGGCGCTCGTGGTGCTCCTGGTGGTGTGCGCCCTGCTCATCGCGTCCCTGCTGCGCACCAGCCCCGGCGGGGTGCGCCGCGCCCTGTTCGCCGGTGCCGTGTGGCTGCCGCTCGCGGTGATCGCGCTCGCGGTCCTGGCGGTGCTGGGCTGGGAGACGTTCTTCGCTGGCTTCCACTCGCTGTTCTTCGCGGACGGCACGTGGACGTTCTCCGTGCGGGACGCTCTCATCCGCCTCTACCCCCAGCAGTTCTGGGTGGACGCGGCCGTGGTGGTCGGGCTGGTGACCCTGCTGGCGTCCCTCGTGACGCTCGTGCTCACGTGGCCCACGCGCCGCCGTCGTGAGCTGAGCGCGGACCGCCGCGAGCAGCTGCTGCGCACCCGCCTGCGCTGGGCTCGGGAGGACGACGCCGTGGTGCGCTGACCGCCGCCGGACGGCACCGGGTACGGGCCGGGAGGACGAGGCGTCCTCCCGGCCCGTCGTCGTCCGGGGGGCGCGGGGTCAGCGGCGGTAGAGGGCCTCGACGTCCTCGGCGTGGTCCTCGATCACCTGGGCCCGCTTGAGCTTCTGGGACTGGGTGACGTGCCCGGAGTCCTCGGTGAACGGGTGGTCCAGGATGCGGAAGCGGCGGATGGACTCGGCGCGGGAGACGCCCGCGTTGACCTGGTCCACCGCCTCCTGGATCGAGGCCAGCACGGTGGGGTCCGTCGCGGCCTCGGCCGGAGTGAGGGTGAGCTCGCGGTCCAGGGCCCACTGGGTGAAGGCCTCGGCGTCCAGGGTGATGAGGGCGCCCACGAACGGACGGTTCTCCCCGACCACCACGACGTGCTCGATGAGCCGGTGCTGGCGCAGCGCCTCCTCCATGGGCGTCGGGTACACGTTCTTGCCGCCGGCGGTGATGATCACGTCCTTCTTGCGGCCGGTGATCCGCAGGAAGCCGTGCTCGTCCAGCGCGCCGATGTCCCCGGTGCGGAAGAAGTCGTCCTCCATCGCCTCCGCCGACGCCTTCGGCATGCCGTGGTAGCCGTCGAAGACCACGGGGCCGCGGATGAGGATCTCGCCGTCCTCGGCGATCTTCACCGTCACCCCGGCCACGGGCAGGCCCACGGTGCCGACGCGGTGCGCGCCGGGGATGTTCACGGTGGCCGGCGCGGTGGTCTCCGTGAGGCCGTAGCCCTCCACGATCGGGATGCCGGCGCCGCGGAAGAAGTGCACCAGCTCCGGGGAGAGGGCGGACGCGCCGGACACGCACGAGATCACCTCGCCGCCGAGGGCCTCCCGGATCTTGCGATAGACCAGCCGGTCGAACAGCGCACGCCGGGCGCGCAGCAGGGCCGAGGGGCCGGGGCCGTCCCCGAACTCGGCCTCGTCCACGGCCGTGGACCACTCGATGGCGGTGCGCTTGGCGGCCGCGTAGATCCGCCCGGTGCCGCCCTTCCGGGCCTTGGCCTCGATGCCGGCCTCGACCTTCTCGAACACGCGCGGCACGGCCAGCAGCCACGTGGGGTGGAAGGAGGCGAGGTCGCCGAGCAGCGTGGCCGGGGAGCCCGAGTGGGCCACCTGGATGCGGGCGTACAGGCAGATGACCTGGACGGCGTGGGCCAACACGTGGGCCAGCGGGAGGAAGAGCAGGGTGCGCGACGTCGTCGTCTCCGGGGACCACTGGACCACCTCGCGCGCGAAGTGCAGCACGTTGATGGCCGCGCCCACGAAGTTGCCGTGCGTGATCACGGCGCCCTTCGGGCGGCCGGTGGTGCCGGAGGTGTAGACGATCGAGGCGGGACTGGCGAGGGTCGCCAGGGAGCGGGCGTGCTCGACGGCGTCGTCCGACACGAACGCGCCGGCCTCCGCCAGCTCCGCCAGCCCCGCGTCCGTCAGCGGGAACGTCGCCACGTCCACGCCCGCGTGCTCGGCGGCCTCGGCGACACGCTCGCCGAGCTCCTCGCTGCCGACGGCGACCACCCGCAGGCCCGAGTCCGTGACGATGTGCTCCACCTGGTGGGCCGAGGAGGTCTCGTAGATCGGCACGGAGACGGCGCCGGCGAACCACACGGCCTGGTCGAGGACGGCCCATGCGTAGGAGGTGGGGGAGAACAGGCCCACCCGGTCCCCGGGCTGGACGCCGCGGGCGATCAGGCCGGCCGCCACGGCGCGCACCTGGGTGAGGAACGCGGTGAAGTGGACGTCCACCCAGCCGCCCGCGCCGTTGCGCACGGCGTACACGGGGGCGTCCGGCCGGTCGGCACAGGAGGCGACGATCAGGTCCGTGATGGTGGAGTCCGCCGGCGGCATGCCGACGAGCTCGGTGGCGGACTCATGGACGGGGCTCTGGTTCTGCACGGTCCGAGCGTATCCATTTCCGGGCGTGCGGCGCGCGGTCGGGCACGCCCGCGCCCGCGACGCGGCCGTCAGATCCAGCTGCTGAACCACATCCGCCAGCGCCACTGGTCGTACGGGATGACGTCGCCGATCCACACGGGCAGGAAGAACAGGGACACGGCGACGGCGATCGTCACGTACGCCAGCACCAGGGCCGAGCCCCAGCGGGGCCCGGGCCGGCGGCCCGGCCGCAGCAGCAGCGAGAGCGCCAGGGCGATCATCATCACGAGGAAGGGCTCGTAGGCGATCGTGTAGAAGAAGAACATGGTCCGCTCGGGCCACAGGAACCACACCAGCTGCCCGGCCGCGTAGGCGCCGAGCAGGGCGCCGGCCCGCCAGTCCCGGTGGCGCACCAGCAGCCACACGCACACGAGGACGGCGGCCAGGCCCGTCCACCACACGAACGGGTTGGCGATGTCCGTGATGGCTGCCGAGCACGCGCCCGCGGCGTCCGCCGGGCAGATCCCCTCGCCGGGCTCTGCGCCCTCGTAGTAGTAGCTCACGGGCCGGCCCATGAACGGCCAGGTCCACGGGTTGGCGGCGTAGTCGTGGGGGCTGGTGAGGCCCTGGTGGAAGGTCGTGGACTCCACGTGGTAGTGCCACAGGGAGCGCAGCGGGCCGGGGACCAGCCCGGCGAGCAGGCCCTCCGGCGGGTTGTCCCGGTGCCAGTCCCGGTAGTAGCCGCCCTCCGTGACGAACCAGCCGGTCCACGAGGCCAGGTAGGCGACCAGGCCGCCGCCCACCACGGCCACGAACGCGTACAGGCCGTCCTTCTCGACGCCGGCCCACGCCCAGCGCCGCACCCCGGCGGTCCGGCGCGCGGACATGTCCCACAGGACCGTGAGCAGGCCGAAGGCCGCCATGAACGCCAGCCCGGAGAGCTTCACGGCGCAGCCGGCGCCCAGCAGCACGCCCGCCAGCAGACGCCACGGGCGCCAGCCGAGCCACGGCCCGCTGGCCAGGGCGTCGCGTCCCCGCCGGGCGACGTCGTGGGCGAGCCGCTCCGCGAGCAGCCGCCGCCCGTGGGCGCGGTCCGCCAGGAGCGCGGCGAAGGCCGCGAGCACGAAGAACGAGAGGAAGATGTCCAGCAGCCCGATGCGGGACATCACCAGGTGGTGGCCCTCCACGGCCAGCAGCAGACCGGCGACCGCGCCCAGGGACACCGAGCGCAGCAGGTGCTGCGTGGCGAGGGCGACCAGCAGGACGGAGAGCGTGCCGGCCACCGCGGCGCTGAACCGCCAGCCCACCCCGTTGTCCGGGCCGAACGCGAGCATGCCCAGGCCGATCAGCCACTTGCCCAGCGGCGGGTGCACCACGTAGGCGGCCCCCTCGAGCGGCTCCGCCTCGCCGCGCGCGAACGCGTCGTTGACGTCCTCGTCCCATCGCCGCTCGTAGCCGGACTCCAGGAGGGAGTAGGCGTCCTTGGGGTAGTAGGTCTCGTCGAAGATCAGCTGGTCCGGGTGGGCCAGGTTCGTGAACCGCAGGACGCCGGCGATCACCGTGACCAGCAGCGGCAGGATCCAGTGCCACCGCGTCAGGGGTGCCGCACTCACCCCGAGGCGGGCGCGCAGGGCGGCGACGCCGAAGGGGCCGTCGTCGACCGCGACGGCGGCGGGGCGGGGGGCGAGGGCGGTGGCGGGCACGGGCTCCATGCTAGGCGGCGGGGTGGAGCAGGCCCCCTCGACGTGCGGTCTGCTCTCAGACGTGGCCGAGCGGCCACCGGCGGCGCACGGCGGGCGGGAGGAACCCTGCGACGTGCCGGATCCGGTCCTTGTGGGGGCGGAGCCGGAACTTGACCGCTGCCAGCGTGTCCATCGAGCGTTCCCGCCAGGCACGGCGGGCGCCCCTCAGGGGGCTGCGCACTCTGACGTGATACTTGTCCAGGAGCGGCTCAGGGACGATCTCCTGTCCGATGTCGAAGCGGTCGGCGAAGCGGGCGATGCCGAGCTCCTTGTCCGGATAACCCGTGAAGTGCATGACGAACGCGTCCGTCAGGGAGTCCTCGTAGTAGTGCCCGCGCGAGTTCAGCTCTCGGTGGCCGACGATCCGGACGCGCTCGGCGTGCCCGCCCGTCTGGATGGCCCACCACATCTGATCCTGGTCGCCGTGGGTGAAGAGACCGTCGCGATCGTCGTCCCACCAGGCCCGGACCGTGGCCAGGTCCGCTGTCGAGGTGGACTCCACGATCGCGCGCGCCGTCTCGTCGTTCCGGAGCAGCATGACCCCGGTGTTGATGCGTGACCAGAACCCGTTCGGCTCTGTGGGCCCTTCGGCGATGACCAGGCTGATGTCGTCACGTTCGGCCTCGGAGATCAGGCGTCGGAGGGTGTCCGCGTCGAAGTCGGTGAAGAAGGCATCGTCGTCCATCCACACGAGCCAGTCATAACGCGGGAGCAGTCGGCGGAGGATGGCGACCTTGTAGTCGAACTTGGTGACGATATGCGGGTCGATGCCCGTCTCAAGCCGGTAGTCCAGCCCGTGCTCTCGAGCGTAGATCGCGTGGTTGACGTAGGAGCGCAGACGAATCTCGTCGCCACCGGACGTGATGCAGATGCGGGGCTCGACGGGCATGGTCCTGACCTTCCGGAGAGGCGTGGGCCCGGGCGGGCTCGGGGCGGTGCCTCTACGATCTTGACATATGACCCCGAGACCGACTGATCTGCCGTCCCCGTCCGGTCGCATCGTCCTGGCCGCCACCCCCATCGGCAACCTCGGGGACGCGTCCGCGCGCCTGCGTGAGCTGCTGGCGGAGGCGGACGTGATCGCTGCCGAGGACACCAGGACCGCGCGGCGCCTGTGCGCCGGCCTGGGCCTCACCCCGACGGGCAGGGTGGTGGCCCATCACGAGCACAACGAGGCGGCCTCCGCCCAGGGGCTGCTGGACCAGGTGCGGGGCGGTGCCACGGTGGCGGTGGTCTCGGACGCGGGCATGCCCACGGTCTCGGACCCGGGGTACCGGCTCGTGGCGGCCGCGGTGTCCGCTGGGCTGCCCGTGACCTGCGCGCCCGGCCCCTCCGCCGTGACCACCGCGCTCGCCCTGTCCGGCCTGCCGACGGATCGGTTCGCCTTCGACGGCTTCGTCCCCCGCAAGGACGGGGAACGACGGCGATGGCTCACCTCCCTGCTCACCGAGGCGCGCACCGTGGTCGCCTTCGAGTCGCCGCAGCGTCTGACGGACGCGCTGGCCGTCGTCGTGGAGGTCCTCGGTGCGGAGCGGCCGGTGTGCGTGGCCCGCGAGCTCACCAAGCTGCACGAGGAGGTGGTGCGCGGCACCGCGGCCGAGGTGCATGCCTGGGCTGCGGAGCGGCACGCGGGGGAGGGGATCCGCGGGGAGATCGTGCTGGTGATCGGGCCGCCCGCACCCGGCGCCGAGGGCGAGACGTCCGAGGCGGACGCCGTCGCCGAGGTGGCGGTGCTGGTGGAGTCCGGCACCCGGCTCAAGGAGGCCGTGGCCGCGGTGGCCGGAGCCCACGGGATGCGGAGCCGGGAGCTCTACCAGGCGGTGCTCGCGGCCCGGGGCTGACACGTCCCCGGCTGCACAGCCAGCAGCCGCCTACCGCGTGAACGGTCGATTCACAACGGGTCTCTCAAGCGTGAATAATTACAGCTTCCACGACTCGTCGGTTGTGGCAGGACCGCTACTATGACAGGGTGCCTCATGCCTGTGGAGGTGCCCCAGGTCATCAGAAGCGCCACGAAAGGCATTGGCATGGTCAACGAAACTCGAGTGATCTCGCGTCGGCAAGTAACCAAGGGTGTCACCTGGTCCGTCCCTGCGATCGCTGCCACCGCCGCAGCCCCGGCCTTTGCTGTATCGAACGTTGGCGTGGTTGCCGGCGCAACTCTGTACGCGAACCCGCTCATGACGAACTACGTCCAGCCGCAAAACGGTACGACCGCGCTCTATCTGAACGCCACACCGGGTGTGGGTATCCCCGATGCCACGGCCTGCCAATCCGTCCAGAACAAGAAGATCTCGATCGTCTACACGGCTCCTGCGGGCATCGTCGACTTCCGCAAGGTCCTGAACGCTCAGAAGGCCGGCACCCCCTACAACACCTACACGAACGGCAGCGTGGGCGACAGCAAGACCTTCTACACGTTGAAGGTCGGAGACCGCTTCGTGACCGGCACCAACCCCGCATACTGGGAAGTCACCAAGCTGGCCTCGGACGGGTCCTCCATCACCCTGACGTATTCAGCACCCATTACCGGCTGCTATTACTACGCACAGCCGTCATTCAATCCCTACTTCTGGGCCAAGGACGTGGCGTCCATGCTCAACCAGGTCCACCTCACCGCGTATATCGGCACGCAGCGCGTCGCGTTCGAGAAGGGGGCGGGGACGAACGTCACCTGGTCTGACGATCGCCTCGAGATCATCGGCCCCAAGACGACGAACTGACTCGAGTCTCTCTCAACCCACGTGTCAGCGAGGGGTGGCTGCAGCCTTCTGCAGCCACCCCTCGCTGCATTCCTGGGCGTTGCTCCCACCTGCTGGAGCCGCCACGAGCCGAGGGCTCGATGGAGTCGTCGGGTGTTCCACCCGGTGACCCAGTCCAGGATCGCGACCTCGATGGCGATCGCGGAGGGCCCTGGTGGCCCGTACCGGTTGCACCAGACCCTCAGTGTCTGCACGCCGACGCCGAGGTGTGGCGCGACAGCGCGGATCGACTCCCCTCTCGGAGCATCTTCGAGTCCCTGTCGGTCATGGGCAGTGCGACCGGCACGCTCACGTACCCCGGGACTGAGCGTCGCGGGCGCACGCCGCTTCTCCTCGCCGCGACTCAGAACGAAACCCCGATCGCTTCACCCCCACGGAGGTTCTCTCCGTCGTCACCGCGCAACGGTCGCCAACGTGCTGGTCGGGTGCAGCTAGGATCGACCGTGGAGCCCCTGCCAACCGCCGCCGGACGGCGTCGGAATACCCGTGCCCGTCCACCCGTTCCCCTGAGGGACGCGGGGCGTGCCGCCTCCGACCACCGACCCCGAAAGAGGTGCATCATGACCGTGACCGCTGAGCGCGAGAAGGCGCTGCTGGAGTCCGTCCCCACCGGCCTGCTGATCGACGGCGAGTGGCGCGATGCCTCCTCCGGCAAGACCTTCGACGTGAAGGACCCGGCCACCGGCAAGGTCATCGCGAGCCTGCAGGACGCGAACTCCGACGACGCCATGGCCGCCTTCAACGCCGCCTGCGCCGCGCAGGCCGACTGGGCCCGCACCCCGGCCAAGGAGCGCGCCGACATCCTGCGCCGCGCCTACGATCTGATCAACGAGCGCGCCGAGGACTTCGCGCTGCTGATGACCCTCGAGATGGGCAAGCCGCTCGCCGAGGCCCGCGGCGAGGTCACGTACGGCAACGGCTTCCTGCGCTGGTTCTCGGAGGAGGCCGGCCGCCACTACGGCCGCACCCTGACCGTGCCCGAGGGCACGCTGCGCATGCAGGTGCACCACCGCCCGGTGGGCCCGTGCCTGCTGATCACCCCGTGGAACTTCCCGCTGGCCATGGCCACCCGCAAGGTGGGCCCCGCCGTCGCCGCCGGCTGCACCATGGTCCTCAAGGCCGCCAAGCTGACCCCGCTGACCACCCAGCTGTTCGCGCAGGTGATGCAGGAGGCCGGCCTGCCCAAGGGCGTGCTCAACGTCGTGGCGGGCTCCTCCGCCTCGTCGATCTCCACCCCGATCCTGCAGGACCGGCGGCTGCGCAAGGTGTCCTTCACCGGTTCCACGCCGGTCGGTGTGCGCCTCATGAAGGACGCGGCGGACAACGTGCTGCGCACGTCGATGGAGCTCGGCGGCAACGCCCCGCTCATCGTCTTCGAGGACGCGGACCTGGACGCCGCCGTCGAGGGTGCCTTCGCCGCGAAGATGCGCAACATGGGCGAGGCCTGCACCGCCGCCAACCGCTTCCTCGTGCACGAGGACGTGGCCGAGGAGTTCACGCAGAAGTTCGTGGCCAAGCTCGAGGCGCTCAAGCCCCTGCGCGGCACCGACCCGGAGTCCACCCTCGGCCCGATCGTGGACGAGGGCGCGCGCGACGACATCGACCAGCTCGTCCAGGACGCCGTGGCGGCCGGCGGCGAGGTGCTCACCGGCGGCCACAAGATCGAGGGCGACGGCTACTTCTATGCGCCGACCGCGATCAAGGTGGAGAAGGGCAACCCGATCCTCCAGCAGGAGATCTTCGGCCCCGTGGCCCCGATCGTGACCTTCTCCTCCGAGGAGGAGGCCATCGAGATGGCCAACGACACCGAGTACGGCCTCGCCTCCTACGTGTTCACCAAGGATCAGGCGCGGATGTACCGCGTGGCCGAGAGCATCGAGTTCGGCCTCATGGGCTACAACGTGGGCGTCATCTCCAACCCGGCCGCGCCGTTCGGCGGCGTGAAGCAGTCGGGCCTGGGCCGCGAGGGCGGCGCCGAGGGCATCGAGGAGTACACCTCGGTGCAGTACATCGGCATCGCCGACCCGTGGGCGGCCGCAAAGGCCTGACCCTCGCGCCGAGCCGTTCCCTCCGGGGGCGGTATCGGGTGGTATCCGACGTGGATACCACCCGATACCGCCCCCGAGGCGTGTCGGGGGGGGCGGGCTCGGCTCCCTAGAGTGGGGTGCATGGCCCACGCATCCGAGACCCCGCTCGCCTACCGCGCCCCCGCCCAGCAGCCGGACGACGACGGCGGCCCGCGCCGGGACGCGCGGGAGGAGAAGTCGGGACGTCGGCGGCGCCTCGAGTACCCGCCCGCACCGGAGCCGCTGCCGGTGCCCGTCGTGGACAACCACACGCACCTGGACTTCCGCGACGGCCTGGTCCGCGTGGACGTCCACCAGGCGATGGACGCGGCGGAGGCCGTGGGCGTGGTCGGCGCGGTCCAGGTGGGCTGCGACGTCGCCTCGGCCCGGTTCACGATCGCGGCGATCGAGGCCGAGCCCCGCCTGCTCGGGGCCGTGGCGCTGCACCCCAACGACGCGGCCCGGCTGGCCGAGCGCGGCGAGTTCGAGGAGGCGTTCGCGCAGATCGCGGAGCTCGCCCGCCACCCCCGCGTGCGCGCGGTGGGTGAGACGGGCCTCGACTACTTCCGGACGCAGGACGAGGCCGGCCACGCCGCGCAGCAGGAGTCCTTCCGCCGGCACATCCGACTCGCCCGCGAACTCGGCACGGCCCTGCAGATCCACGACCGGGACGCGCACGACGACGTCGTCCGGATCCTGCTCGAGGAGGCGGCCGACGGCGGGCTGCCCCCGCACGTGGTGTTCCACTGCTTCTCCGGCGGGCCCGAACTGGCCCGCACGTGCGCCGAGCACGGCTGGCACATGTCCTTCGCCGGGCCTGTCACCTTCAAGGCCAACGACGAGCTGCGCGAGGCGCTGCGGATCGCCCCGGCCGAGCTGCTGCTCGTGGAGACGGACGCGCCCTTCCTCACGCCGCATCCGCATCGGGGTCGCCCCAACGCGCCCTACCTGATCCCGCTGACCCTGCGGGGCATGGCGGAGACGCGCGGCGACGACGTGGACGCCCTCGCCCGCGCGGTGAGCGAGAACACCGCCCGGGTGTACGGCTCGTTCTGAGCCGATCCAGACCCGGCCCCTAGGATGGACGACGTGCTGACCCGACTCCTCAAAGCCCGGCTGCCCGAGGGAACGCAGTACCTGGTGGACCGCCCCATGCGGATCCGCCTCGTGTTCGTGGTCCTCGGGTCCGTCCTCGTGGCCGGCCTCGAGATGGTGGCGCTCGCCTCGATCCTCCCGCTGGTCAGCCTGCTGACCTCGGGTGAGCTGGACTCCCCGGCGCTCGAAGGGCTGCTGGCCCGGTTCGGGGCCGTGACGGTGCCGGAGCAGACGGTGGCCTTCGCCGTCGTGATCGTGCTGGCCTTCCTGCTCAAGGCGATCCTGGTGCTCGCGTTCCGCTGGTGGACCATGGGGTTCACCAACCAGAACCTCATCCGCACGTCCGCCACGCTGCTGCGCTACTACCTGCGGGCCGACTACGGCCTGCACCTGACGCGCACGGTCGGCACCCTGGTCAACAACGTCACCGGCACCTCCAGCATGGCCTACACGGGCGTGGTGAACGCGTCTGTCACGTTCCTCACGGAGGCCGTGACGCTCGTCGCGGTGGCGGTCGTGGTGGGCGTCGCCATGCCGCTGACGGGGCTCGGGATGGCCCTGTACTTCCTCGCCGTCGCCTGGGTGATCAAGACCGTGATCCGCCGCCCGGCCTCCCGCTTGGGCTGGACCCTGGTGACCGCGGGGGAGCGGGCCAACACGGCGGCGCTGCAGGGCCTGGAGAACTACAAGGACGTGAAGATCCGCGGCAACGACTCGGCCTTCATGGAGGAGTACCGCGCGGCCCGCATGGAGAGCGCCGAAGCCACGCGGCTCAAGATGATCCTCACGATGATGCCGCGCTACGTGCTCGAGGTCGCCTTCGTGGCCGCCATCGCGGCGCTCGTGGCCGTGGCCTTCATCCAGGGCCGCGGCGGGGAGGCGTTCGGCTCGCTCGCCCTGCTCGCGATGGCCGGCTTCCGCGTGCTGCCGTCCATGGCGGCGCTCATGGCCACCACCAACGAGATCCGCACGTCCTGGCCGGCCTTCGAGCGCACGACGGCGGAGCTCGCCGCCGCGCAGCCGGTCCTGCACGCGGCGGACCGGCCCTACGAGCGCGTCACGTTCGAGGAGGCCATCGAGGTGCGGGACGCGTCCTTCACCTACCCCGGCAAGGCCGAACCGGTCCTGCGCGACATCGACCTGCGCATCCCCTTCGGGTCCTCGTACGCCTTCGTGGGCGGCAGCGGTGCCGGCAAGACCACCCTGGTGGACCTGGTCATCGGCTTCCACCACGCCCAGCGCGGTGGGGTCTACGTGGACGGGGTGGAGCTCGAGGCCAACCCGCGGGGGTGGTGGGACAACGTGGCGTTCGTCCCGCAGTCCGTCACCGTGGTCAACGGAACGGTGCTGCACAACGTGCTCCTGGACGTCGAGGCCGCCCAGACGGCGGACCGGGCCGAGGTGGAGCGCGTGCTGCGCGAAGCCCAGCTGGGCCAGTGGCTGGACGAGCTCCCCGACGGCCTGGACACCGTGATCGGCGAAGGGGCCGTGGGCGTCTCCGGCGGCCAGCGCCAGCGCCTGGGCATCGCGCGCGCGCTCTTCCGGCGCCCCCGCCTCCTCGTGCTCGACGAGGCGACGTCGGCCCTCGACAACCTCACGGAACGCCGGGTGACCGAGGTGATCGAGTCGCTGCGCGGCCGGATCACGGTCATCGTGGTCGCCCACCGTCTCTCCACGGTCAAGCGCTGCGATCAGATCGTGCTGATGGACCAGGGGCGGATCATCGGCCAGGGCACGTTCGCCGGGCTGCAGGAGACGAGCCCCGAGTTCCGCGAGCTCGTCCGGCTCGGTGACCTCTCCACCTGAGCGGACCCCGCGCCGCTGCGTCCCGGCTACCCCGTCCGGCGCCCCGATAGACTCGCGGGCATGGTCCAGCCCTCCCCGCACCCCGCCCCCGCCCCGCTGCTGAGCGCCGCGGACGTGCGGCGCATCGCCGCCGAGCTGGACCTGCGTCCCACTAAGCAGTGGGGCCAGAACTTCGTGATCGACCCGAACACGATCCGGCGCATCGTGCAGGCCGCGGACGTGACCGCGGACGAGCACGTGCTGGAGATCGGCCCCGGACTGGGCTCGCTCACCCTCGGCCTGCTGGACGCGGCCGCCGCCGTCACCGCCGTCGAGATCGACCCGGTCACCGCCGCCCGCCTGCCGCGCACCGCCGCCGAGTTCCGCCCCGGGGCCGAGGACGCCCTCGCCGTGCTGCACGCGGACGCCATGACGCTGAGCGAGCAGGCCCTGGCCGAGGTCCGGCCCGCTGCCGCCGCCGGCGGCCCCACCGCGCTCGTGGCGAACCTGCCCTACAACGTGGCCGTGCCCGTGCTGCTGCACGCGCTCGCGGTCCTGCCGGGGCTGCGGCACGGCCTGGTGATGGTGCAGGAGGAGGTCGCGGACCGTCTCGCGGCCGGGCCCGGATCCAAGGTCTATGGCGTCCCGTCCGCCAAGGCGGCGTGGTACGCGGACGTGCGCAAGGCGGGCACCATCGGCACCCAGGTGTTCTGGCCGGCTCCGCGCATCCACTCCGGGCTGGTCGCCTTCACCCGGCGCGAGCCGCCGGCGGGCGGCGCGTCCCGCCGGGAGGTCTTCGCCGTGGTGGACGCGGCCTTCGCCCAGCGCCGCAAGACCCTGCGCGCCGCGCTCGCCTCCTGGGCGGGGTCGCCGCAGGCGGCGGAGGACGCACTGGTGGCCGCCGGCGTGGACCCGCGTGCCCGCGGCGAGGCCCTGGACATCGCGGCCTTCGCGCGGATCGCCGAGCACGGCCCGCGGCGTGCGGCGGAGGAGGTGGTTGCATGACGACGGAGGACCTCGGCCTCGACCCCACGGCCCGGCACGTCACGGTCAGCGCCCCCGGCAAGGTGAACCTGTCCCTGCGGGTGGGACCCCCCGGCGCGGACGGCTACCACCCCGTGGCCACCGTGTACCTGGCCGTCAGCCTGCGGGAGACCGTCACGGCGATCGCGCGCACGGACGGGAGGATCACCGTCGGCCCGTCGGGCCGCCACATCAGTCTGGTGGACACCCAGGACGTGCCCTGGGACGAGCGCAACCTCGCGCACCGCGCCGCCGCGCACCTGCGGCGCACCCTCGGGCTCGATCCTGACACCCACGGCGTCCACCTCGAGGTCGCCAAGCAGGTCCCGGTCGCGGGCGGCATGGGCGGCGGCTCCGCCGACGCGGCCGCCGCGCTGCTCGCGTGCAGCGCCCTGTGGGAGACCGGGCACACCCGCGCCGAGCTCGCCGAGCTGGCCGCCCCGCTGGGCGCGGACGTGCCCTTCAGCGTGCTGGGCGGCGCCGCCGTCGGGCTCGGGACCGGGGCGGAGCTGACCCCCGTCGCGGCCCGCACCCCGGTGCACCTCGTCCTCGTCCCGGCGGACGCCGGGCTGTCCACCCCCGTGGTGTTCCAGACCCTGGACGAGCTGCGCCGGGAGGGCCACCTGCCCGACGGGCCGACGCGCCCGGAGGTGAACGAGGCCGTCCTGCGGGCCCTCACCGCGGCGGACCCGCTCGAACTCGCCACCGCCATGGACAACGACCTGCAGACCCCGGCCGTCGTCCTGTTCCCCGAGCTCTCGGACGTCCTCGACCTCGGTATGGACGAGGGCGCGCTGCGCGGCATGGTCTCCGGCTCCGGCCCCACCCTGCTCTTCGTGGCGCAGGATGAGGCCTCCGCGCTGCGGCTGGCCTCGGCCATCGAGGAGCGCACGGGCGTGCGCGCCCTCCCCGTCCACGGCCCCGTGCCCGGCGCCCACGTGCTCTGACACCCGGCGGCGCACCCCGCCGCACCCGACCACCCCTCCTCCGTCCGGAAAGGACCACCTCCTCCATGGCCCACCTGCTCGGCGCCGAGAACATCGGCATCGCCTTCGGAACCCGCACCGTCCTCGAGGGCCTCTCCCTCGGCGTGGATGAGGGGGACCGGATCGGACTCGTGGGCCGCAACGGCGACGGCAAGTCCACCCTCATGCGCATCCTCGCCGGCCTCCAGGAACCCGACACGGGCCGCGTCACCCGCCGCGGCGGCGTCCGCGTGGGCGTGCTGGACCAGCAGGACCGGCTCGACCCGGAGCACACCGTGCGTCAGGCCGTGGTCGGGGACGTGGACGACCACGTGTGGGCCTCGGACCCCAAGGCCCGGGACGTCCTGGGCGGTCTCCTCGACGGCTTCGACCTCGACCAGCCCGTGCGGGGCCTCTCCGGCGGCCAGCGCCGGCGCGTCGCCCTGGCCCGTCTGCTCGCCGGGGACGACGACGTCCTCTTCCTCGACGAGCCCACCAACCACCTGGACGTCGAGGGCGTCGCGTGGCTCGCCCGCCACCTGAAGCAGCGCTGGCGCCCCACCGACGGCGGCCTCGTGGTGGTCACCCACGACCGGTGGTTCCTCGACGAGGTCTGCACGCGCACGTGGGAGGTGCACGACGCCACGGTGGACCCGTTCGACGGCGGCTACGCGGCGTGGGTGCTCGCGCGCGCGGAGCGCTCCCGGCAGGCGGCGGTGACGGAGCAGAAGCGTCAGCAGCTCGTGAAGAAGGAGCTCGCCTGGCTGCGCCGTGGCGCCCCGGCGCGCACGTCCAAGCCGAAGTTCCGCATCGAGGCGGCCAACGCCATCATCCAGGACGTCCCCGCCCCGCGCGACTCGGTGTCCCTGGCGAAGATGGCCACGGCCCGGCTCGGCAAGGACGTCCTCGACCTCGAGCACGTGAGCCTGACGCTGGGGGAGAAGCCGATCCTCGACGACGTCACCCTGCGCCTGGCGCCCGGCGAGCGGCTCGGCGTGGTCGGCGTCAACGGTGCGGGCAAGTCGACCCTGCTGCGCCTGCTCGACGGCCGCATCGCTCCGGACTCGGGGCGGGTGAAGCGCGGCAAGACGGTGGTCTCGGCCACCCTCACCCAGGACGTGAAGGAGCTCGACGACGTCGCCCACCTGCGCGTCGCCGAAGTCATGGCCCGCGAAGGCTCGTCCTTCCAGGTCGGTGACCGCGAGATGTCCTCCGGCCAGCTGCTCGAGATGCTCGGCTTCGGCACCTCCCGGCAGTGGACTCAGGTCTCCGAGCTCTCGGGTGGCGAGCGCCGGCGCCTGCAGCTGCTGCGCCTGCTCGTGGGTGAGCCCAACGTCCTCATGCTCGACGAGCCGACCAACGACCTGGACACGGACACCCTGGCCGCCGTCGAGGACGTGCTGGACGGGTGGCCGGGGACCCTGGTGGTGGTCTCCCATGACCGTTACCTGCTCGAGCGCGTCACCGACCACCAGGTCGCCCTGCTCGGGGACGGCAAGGTCCGCGGCCTGCCCGGCGGGGTGGACCAGTACCTCGAGCTGCGCGCCGCGATGGACGACGCCGGCGGCCCGGCCCGGGGAGCCGGCGCAGCTCGGGGCCGCAACGACGTCGTCGGGACGTGCGCGGGCATGGGCGGGCCGGAGGAGGACACCGGGCCCACCGAGGCGGAGCGTCGGCTGGCCCGCAAGGAGATGGCCCGGCTCGAGAAGCAGATGACCCGGCTCCGGGACCGGAGGTCCGGCCTCGAGGCGCGGATGGCCGAGCTGGGGCAGGCGCAGGACTTCGACGCCCTCACCGCGGCCTCCGCCGACCTGAAGGACCTCGACGCGCAGCTGGACGTCCTGGAGGAGGAGTGGCTGCAGGCTGCTGAACTCGCCGAAGGGGACTGACGGGCGGGCGCGCACAGGAGAGTGCGGCAGGTCGCACAGCCGGCGACTGTTTCCGTCCTATAATCGGGGGCCGGGGCACGGCACCATGCCCGGCCCACATGACGTGGACCATCCCCCCGCGTCAGGACGGAGGAGCAGAGCGTGTTCGCGAGCCCCGGTGACGAGTCGACCACGCTTCGCATGGGCTCGACCGCCCGCGGTCGTGTCCTGGGCCGGCCCTGGGAGCGAGGCCTTCCACGACTCGTCCTGGTCGTGGACGTGGTCGCGGTCCTGCTCGCCACCTTCGTGTCGGCCCAGCTCCGCTTCGGCGGACCGCGGCGCACCACCCTCCCGGGCGCCGCACTCGTCGACTACAGCGTCATCAGCCTCGCGCTGAGCGCGGCCTGGGTGCTCGCGCTGACCATCCAAGGCTCCCGGGACATCCGGATCCTGGGGGTGGGCACCGAGGAGTACAAGCGGGTCCTGCAGGCCACCCTGTACCTCTTCGGCACCGTCGCGATCCTCGCCTATGCGGCAGGTCTCGAAGTGGCGCGCGGCTACGTGGGCCTGGCTCTGCCGCTGGGCGTGCTCCTGCTCCTGCTGGGCCGGTTCCTCGTGCGCGGGTGGGTGGCGCGGCAGCGACACCGCGGCAGGTTCCGGCGGCGGCTCCTGCTCGTCGGCGGCCCGAAGGCCGTCCGGCACATCTTCGAGGCCCTCGACTCCGAGGCCGGCGCCGGCTACGCCCCCGTGGCGGCGGCCCTCCCCGGATACAAGACCCGGCAGGAGGACTACCTCCCGATACCGGTCTCCACGGACCTGGACACCGTGGAGGACGTGGTCGCCCACGTGGAGGAGCGCGACGTCGAAGCCGTGGTGATCACCTCGGGCCACCCGTTCGTCCCCTCGGACGTCCGCCGACTGGGCTGGGAGCTGCAGGAGCGCGGCGTCTCCCTGATCATGGCACCCGCCCTCGTGGACGTCGCCGGACCCCGCCTCCACACGCAGCCCCTCGCGGGTCTGCCGCTCATCCACCTCTCCACCCCGCGCCTCTCCGAGGGCAAGGCGTTCGCCAAGCGGGCGTTCGACGTCGTCGCGTCGGGTCTGGGCCTGATCGCCATCTCGCCGCTGCTGGTCGCCGTTGCGATCGCGGTCAAGGCCACGGACGGCGGGCCGGTGCTGTTCCGGCAGGAGCGCATCGGTCTCGGCGGCAGGCCGTTCACCATGCTCAAGTTCCGTTCCATGGTGGTGGATGCCGAGGAGATCCGGCAGCGGCTCGTCTCGGACGGCGGGGATGCGGACGTGCTGTTCAAGATGAAGGACGACCCGCGCATCACCCGGGTCGGCAAGCTCATCCGCCGCACCAGCATCGACGAGCTGCCCCAGCTCGTGAACGTGCTGCGGGGGGACATGTCCCTCGTGGGCCCGCGGCCCCACCTGCCGCACGAGGTCGAGGCCTACGAGCAGTACGTGCACCGCCGCTTCCTGGTGCAGCCCGGCATCACGGGGCTGTGGCAGGTCTCCGGCCGGTCCGACCTCCCGTGGGAGGAGGCGGTCCGCCTGGACCTCTACTACGTGGAGAACTGGTCCATCCTGGGCGACCTCGTGATCCTGGGGCGGACCGTCAAGGCCGTGATCGCCGCCGACGGCGCCTATTGACCCCGGATCCGCGCGACCCGTGTGGAAGAATGGGCCGTCGTCGCCGCCCCCTGGGGTCCGGCGCTCCGCCCTGGTGTAATGGCAGCACGCCGGCCTTTGGAGCCGTGCGGTCTAGGTTCGAATCCTAGGGGCGGAACCCCCGTCCGCTGACCCCCACCGGTGCAGGAGCCCCCATGTCCCAGCCGTCCGCCCGTCCCTCCGCCGTGATCGTCCTGGCCGCGGGCCAGGGCACCCGCATGAAGTCGACGACGCCGAAGATCATGCATGCGATCGGGGGGCGCTCCCTCGTGGGCCACGCGCTCGCGGCGGCCTGGTCGCTCGCGCCGGAGCACCTCGTGGCCGTGGTCCGGCACGAGCGGGCCCGCGTGGCCGAGCACCTCGAGACGGTGGCGGCCCAGCTGGGCATCGACGCGCTGGCGATCGCCGACCAGGACGACGTGCCGGGCACCGGCCGCGCCGTCGAGCTGGGCCTGGCCGCCCTGCCCGCGGACCTCGAGGGCACCGTCGTGGTGACCTACGGCGACGTCCCGCTGCTGACCCCGGAGACGCTCGCCCGCCTCGTCGCGGACCATGAGGCGGACGGCAACGCCGTCACCGTGCTCACCGCCACCCTCGAGGACGCCACGGGCTACGGCCGCATCGTCCGCGACGCCGAGGGCCTCGTGGAGCGGATCATGGAGCACAAGGACGCCCTCGCCCACGCCGAGTCCACGGGGGACGACTCCTTCGTGGCGATCCGCGAGGTCAACTCCGGCATCTACGCCTTCGACGCCGCCTTGCTGCGCCGCACCCTGCCGGAGGTCTCCACGGACAACGTGCAGGGTGAGAAGTACCTCACGGACGTGCTCGGCATGGCCCGCGCCGAGGGCGGCCGCGTCGCCTCGGTGGGCACGGACGACGTGTGGGAGGTCGAGGGCGCCAACGACCGCCGCCAGCTCTCCGACCTGGGCCGCCAGCTCAACGACCGCGTGCTGCGCGGCTGGATGAAGGAGGGTGTCACGGTCGTCGACCCGTCCTCCACGTGGGTGGACGTCACCGTCTCCCTCGCCTCGGACGTCACGCTCAAGCCCGGCACCCAGCTGCATGGGGCGACGTCGGTGGCCACGGGCGCCGTCGTCGGCCCGGACTCCACCCTCACGGACACGCAGGTGGGGGAGGGCGCCGTGGTGAAGCGCACCGACGCCACGGAGGCCGTGATCGGCGCGGGCGCGACCGTCGGCCCGTTCACCTACCTGCGCCCGGGCACGGTGCTGGGGGAGGACGGCAAGATCGGCGCGTTCTACGAGACCAAGAACGTGACCGTGGGCCGCGGCGCCAAGCTCTCCCACCTGGGCTACGCCGGGGACGCCGAGATCGGCGAGTACACCAACATCGGCTGCGGCAACATCACCGCCAACTACGACGGCGTCAACAAGCACCGCACGGTGATCGGCGCGCACGTGCGCACCGGCTCCAACACCGTGTTCACGGCCCCGGTCTCGGTGGGCGACGGCGCCTACACCGGCGCGGGCGCCGTGGTCCGCGAGGACGTGCCCGCCGGGGCCCTGGCGCTGAACGCCGTGAGCCAGCGCACCCTCGAGGGCTGGGTGCCGGCCAAGCGCCCGGGCACCTCCTCGGCCGAGGCCGCGCGGGCCGCCGGCGCGGAGGGCTCCGGCGCTCAGGGCTGACCCCGCGCGCCCGACAAGAGGTCGGCGTGTCACAACCGTACCGATTCCGGTACGGTTGTGACACCAGAGATGAGGTGGTGATCCCGTGACGTATCGTGACGATCTGTGGGACGTGGCTGCGGGGAACCACGGGGTCATCACCACTACGGAAGCGGAGGAGGCGGGCGTGCCCGCCGTCGAGGTCCGCAAGCTCGCCCAGCGCGGCGTTCTGCGGAGGCTGGCCCACGGGGTGTACCTCCATCGCCAGGTTCCCCGCGACCGGTTCACGGACGCGGCGGAGGCCGTGGCCACGGGCGGTGAAGATGCATTCCTGGACTGGGACGCAGTGCTGTCACTGTACGACCTCGCCCTGGTCGATCCCTCCGTCGTACGGGTGGGCGTGACGAGGCGGTACCGCGGCTCGCCGCGCGCGCATGTACGAGTGACACGACGCCGTCCCCCGCCGGGCGACGAGGACCTCACCTTTCACGGCGGCGTGCGAGGCCTCACGATCAACCAAGCCCTTCGTGAGGCACTCGACCGCATCCCTCTCGAGCGCGTCGCCGCTGCGATCGAGGAGGCCCGCGCGCGCGGGCTGCTCACGGTGGGCGAGGCGAGGAGCTTGAAGAAGGACCTGGAGGCGCGGCAGAACGGTGGACATCGTGGCGGTCGATGACGTGGTCGTGGGCCTGGGCGATCTGGGAGCTCGAGGTGCGCCCAGGAGCGAAGGCCAACTCAACCGTCGACTGGAGGCGATCGCTGACGCGATGGGCGTTCCGGTGGACCGGGCGCGCCGGTTGCTGGGAGCAGTGATCGTGGCGCAGATGTTGCCGGAAGGCGTCGTAGTCAAGGGTGGAAATGGCGTTCGACTCCGACATGGAGCCACCGGGACGCGGGCGACCCGGGATCTCGATCTACTGGCTCGCGATCCCCAGCAGGCGCTGAAGGACTTGACCGGGTTCGTCGACCGGGGATGGGGGGCCGCGCCCGGGAGCAAGAGAGAACTCAAGGCCGACCCGGCTGCGACCCGGGTGGCCTTCTTCGGCACGGTGCATGAGGACGATCCTGCGGAGCCTCTCGGAGTGCCCGATCCCTACGTCCTGTCACGAGCGAAGGTGACCCTGCATTTTCTCTCCGCGAGGACAAGTTGGGTGTCGGTCCCGATCGAGATCGGGCGCGACGAATTCGAGGGCAGCACGCTGGCGCAGCCAGTCGAGGTCGTGGCACCCCAGGTCGCGGAGGCGGTCACCGCGTTGGGATGTGGAACACCGCGGTCTGTGGCCGTGATGGCTGTCGAGCAGCAGCTCGCACAGAAGATCCATGCCGTCACGGATCCACATCAGACGCGAGGCCACGATCTCGTGGACATCCAGTTGCTCTGGCATGGGGCGGAGGCCGAGGGTGGTGTCGACATCCCGTTGCTCGCAGATCTCGTCAGCCGTACTTTCATGTTTCGGTCACCCGGCCGGACTGCGGCAGGACACACACCGCATGAGTGGCCGCCTCCGGTCGCTCACGTCCGGACTCTCGAGCAGGGGTACCTGGATGCGCTGGAGGAGACACGAGTGGGTGCGGAGGGACAGGCCAGGCTCCTGCAGCCGCGCGTGTCCGACGCGGCGGATTGGCTGGAGTCGTTGATCACAAGGATCGCGCGGGCCGCCGGCGCCGAGGGCTCCGGCGCTCAGGGCTGACCCCGCGCGCCCTAGGATGGGTGCGAGGACCGGGCCGCCCCGGGCGGCCGACACCGACGCCGGACGCCGTCGGTCCTGAAACGCGAGACCACGAAGGATGTTGAGGACGTCATGACGGAGCTGAGCCGCAGCGAGGACAAGCGACTGGTGCTGGCCACGGGCCGTGCCCACCCCGAGCTCGCGCAGGAGATCGCCGAGGAGCTGGGCACCGAGCTGCTCCCCATGAGCGCCTACGACTTCGCCAACGGCGAGATCTACGTGCGCTCGGGCGAGTCGGTGCGCGGCAAGGACGTGTTCATCATCCAGTCGCACCCGGCGCCGCTGAACAACCACCTCATGGAGCAGCTGATCATGGTGGACTCCATGAAGCGCGCCTCCGCCCGCCGCATCACGGTGGTCTCGCCGTTCTACCCGTACGCCCGCCAGGACAAGAAGGGCCGCGGCCGCGAGCCGATCTCGGCCCGCCTCGTGGCGGACCTGTACAAGACCGCCGGCGCCTCCCGCGTGATGAGCGTGGACCTGCACACCGCCCAGATCCAGGGCTTCTTCGACGGCCCGGTGGACCACCTGTTCGCCATCCCGCTGCTGGCGGACCACATCCGCTCCAGCGTGGAGGGCGAGGAGGTCACGGTGGTCTCCCCGGACACCGGTCGCGTGCGCGTGGCGGAGCAGTGGGCGGACCGCCTGGGCGGCGTGCCGCTGGGCTTCGTGCACAAGAGCCGGGACCTCACCGTTCCGAACAAGGCCGAGTCCAAGACCGTGGTCGGGGACGTCGAGGGCCGCGTCTGCGTGCTGATCGACGACATGATCGACACCGGCGGCACCATCGCCGGCGCCGTGCAGATCCTCAAGGATGCCGGCGCGAAGGACGTCATCATCGCCGCCACGCACGCGGTGTTCTCGGACCCGGCCGCCCAGCGTCTCGGCGAGTGCGGCGCCCGTGAGGTCGTGGTGACCAACACCCTGCCCATCCCGGAGGAGAAGCGCTTCGAGACCCTCACGGTGCTCTCGATCGCCCCGCTGATCGCCCGCGCGATCCGCGAGGTCTTCGAGGACGGCTCGGTCACCAGCCTCTTCGACGGCGTCGCCTGACCATGGCCGAGCGCGTCGAGCCGGCCCACGGGGACGACGTCGACGGCGAGGCGGGCGCCGCGCCGGAGCCTCGCCGTCCGCGCCTGCCGTTCTGGGCCTCCCTACTGCTGAACGTGGTGGTCGCCATCGCGGTCGTCGCCGTGGTGCAGGCTCTGTGGGTGAAGGTGTACTCGGTGCCGTCCGGCTCGATGGAGAACACCCTCGAGGTGGGGGACCGCATGCTGGTCAACCGCACCGCCTACCCGGACGGGATGGCCGACTCCCAGGACGTGGTGGTCTTCACGGCGAACGAGGACTGGGCGCCCCCCGCGTCGTCGGAGGGGGCCGTGGAGAACGCCGTCCGCACGTTCGGCGACGTCACCGGCATCGGCCGCTCGCACGAGCAGGCGTTGGTCAAGCGCGTGATCGGCACCGCGGGGCAGACCGTGGAGTGCTGCACCGCCGAGGGCGCGGTGACGGTGGACGGGGAGCCCGTGGACGAGCCATACATCCACAACGATCTGCCGTTCATCCGGGACGAGCTGGACTGCGAGTCCGAGGTGATGTCCGCGCGCTGCTTCGGGCCGGTCACCGTGCCGGAGGACTCGATGCTCGTGCTCGGCGACCACCGCTCGAACTCGGCCGACTCCGTGATCGCGTGCCGCGGCATCCCCGCCGACCAGGCCGGGGACTGCGCGCGCTTCGTCACCCGCGAGGACATCGTGGGCGAGGTCTTCGTGACGGTGTGGCCGCCCACGCACTGGGGCGGGCACTGATCTCCTGAGGGGGCGGGGCGCCCTGGGCGCCGGCCGCCTCCGGGCCGTGCCGACTCAGCCGGCCGCGGCCAGCTGCACGGCGATCAGGGCGTCCATCGCCTCCCGCACCCGGGCCTCGGCGTCCTCGGGCACGGGCCCTTCGGCGCGGAGATGGGCCACCACGTCGGCGGCCGTCCGCGGCTCGTCCAGCAGGAGCCAGACGGTCGGGCCCACACCGTCGAGCACGACCAGCCGTTCGGAGACGAGCAGGACCAGGCGGCCGCTGTCGGTCAGGATGCCGTCGTCGACGGCGCAGCGGGCCACCGCGCCCGGGCCCGCCGCCCCGACCGAGGCCTGCAGCTCTTCCTCGGTGAGCGCCTCCCAGGCGGGGGTGACGGGCGTGGGCGGGGCCGCCAGCAGGCCGTCGACGACGCCCCGCAGGTCCTCCGCTTCGGCGTAGACCAGGCGTTGGGCGCCGCCGACCGCGTCGAGGACGCGGCAGAGCGTCACGAGGCCCCGGGGGAGTCGGGCGAGGGAGGACGTCTGGGGCACGAGCGCCCCGAGCGCGGCCACGAGCTCCATGGGCTCCGCCCGCGGCGGCACCGAGCCCTCCGGATCCCGCACGCGGTCCAGCACGGCGATCCTGGCCAGCCGGGCGTCGGAACGGGTCGGGCCGAGACCGAGGTCGTCCGGGCCGCGCTGGGCCTTCGGCCGCGCGCCCTGCGACCCCAGCACGGACAGCGGCTTGGGGTACGGGGTGACGGCCAGACCGTCCGGGGCGATGATGGCCGTCTCGTCGGTGAGGTAGGCGAAATGGGGTCCCAGCCGGCGCGTGGCCGTCGTCTTGCCCGTCCCGGACGCCGCCACCAGGACGATCGCCGCCCCGGTGTCCGGTGCGGCGAGGCACGCCGCATGGAACATCAGGTGGGTGCCGCGGGCGGACTCGATCGCCCGTGAAGTCGCCAGGAACACCAGGTCCTCGTGCCACTGGAGCCACGGACGCGCGGTGCCGGCGCCGCGGTGCGCATCTGCGTCGGCGGGCGACTCCACGGCCTCCACACCGCATCGGGCCCAGGACTCGATCACCTCCGCCCGCTCGTCTCCCGTGAGGCCGCTCACCGTCACGGCATCGAGACCGGTGCCGATGCGCAACGCGGTGGTCTCGCTCATGGCTTCGTCCTCCCCCTGGGCGCCGGGCATGGCTCACCCTTTCCATCCCGTGGCCGTCCGGTCAGTGTACTGAGCACCGTGCCGACGGCCGCGGGGCTGCCCGCCGGCCTGCACGGGTCTTCGCCAGAGCCTCCCTATACTCGACACAGGTTCTCGGGCGCTGGGCGCGCTCTTCATCCGAGCTGAGGGAGGAGCCCGCATGGCAGCGCAGTCGACCACGGCGGCCGTGACCGTGGTGATCCCGCACTACGGCGATCCGGCCCCCACCCTCGCCCTCGTCGACCGCCTGCTGACCGATCCCGGGGACGCGCTGGCCGCCGTCGTGGTCTCGGACGACGCCTCGCCCACCCCGTACCCCGAGGCGCACGATCCGCGTCTGACCGTGGTGCGCCGCGAGCGCAACGGCGGCTTCGGGGCGAACGTGAACACCGGCCTGGCCGCGGTCACCACCGAGCTGGCCCTGGTCCTCAACTCGGACGCCGAGATCACGGGGGCGCAGATCGACGCGCTGGTGGTGGCAGCCGCCCCGTATCAGCCGGCCGTGGTCAGCCCGCAGGTCGTCAACGAGGACGGCACGCCGCAGTGGTCCGGCCGGCACTTCCCCACGGTCCTGCACCAGACCGTCGAGTGGCTGACTCCGCTGGCCCGCTTCCGTCACCTGGACGTGCTCCACGAGGCCGTGGGGCACGACGTCGCGGCGGCCCGGTCCGCCTCGCCCGTGGCGGTCGACTGGGTGATGGGCGCCGTGCTGCTCCTGCCGATGGCGCAGGTCCGCGCCGTCGGCGGGTTCGACGAGGAGTACTTCATGAATTCCGAGGAGGTCGACCTGCAGCGCCGCCTGCGCGAGCGCGGCGTGCCGTCGATCGTGGTCCCGGCCGTCCGTGTGCCGCACGGGCTGCACGGCTCCTCGGACCCGCTGCGCCGGCGCGGCTGGCTGGTGGACTCCCGGTACCGCTACGCCCGGAAGTTCGGTCACCCCCGGGCCCTCAAGGCCGCGCTCACCGCGGCCACCGGGGCGAACTTCGCCGTGAACGCGCTCCGGCAGGCCCGGGGTGTGGACGTGGACGCCCGCGCCGTGCTCCGGGACGAGCACGCGCTGGTCTGGAAGGGGCAGCGCCGATGAGCGCCACCGGCTACACCGTGCCCGCGCCGCCCGACGCGCGGGGCGGCCGCTCACCGGAACGGCTGTTCCTCGTCTCGCCGGCGTTCCACGGCTACCACCGCTCCATCGCGGCGGCGTGGGCGGCCCAGGGCTTCGACGTCACGGTGCACTGCTACGACGCCTACGCCACGCTCGGCATGAAGCTGCGGAACAAGGGGCTGCTCGAGCTGCCGCAGAAGGCGGGTGTGGACCGCACGACCGCGCGGGTCGCCTGGGACACGGGGCGGGCTGTGGCCGCGCTGCGCCAGGCCCGGCCGGACCGCGTGCTCGTGATCAAGGGCGATTCGCTCGGTGAGGCCTTCTGGTCCGAGATCCTCGATGCGGGCCTGCCCCGCATGCTCTGGCTGTACGACGACCTCGCGCGGCACGACTACACGATGGATTTCCTGCGCTCCGTCGGGCCGGTGCTCAGCTACGCCCGCTCCGAGGCCGAGCTGCTGGCCGGCGAGGGCGTGGACGCCCACTACATGCCCAACGGCTTCGATCCGGCGATGGCGCTGCCCCAGGTGCCGCGGCGCGACGAACTGGTCTTCGTGGGCTCGCGCTACCCGAACCGCGTGGAGCTGCTCACTCGCCTGGCCGCGGCCGGGGTGCCGGTGCGCGCCTACGGGCGGCAGTGGAGCCACCATCCGGTGGACCGCCTGCGCACGTGGGAGCTGGCCCGGCCGGACCTGCCGGCCGAACGGGACATCCCCCTCGAGGAGGCGTACGCCGTGCAGGCGGCCGCCGCGGGCGCCATCAACATCCACGGCCTGCAGGCCGGCCACGCGATGCGGACCTTCGAGGTGCCCGGCATGGGCGGTCTCCAGCTGGTCGATCGGGCCGACGTGGCCGAGTTCTACGTCCCGGACGAGGAGGTGCTCGTCTTCGAGGACGCGGACCACCTCATCGAGCTGGGCCGCCGGGTCGTCGCGGATCCCGCCTGGGGAGCGCGCATCCGGGAGGCCGGCCGCCGCCGGTCGCACGAGGAGCACACGTTCGCGCACCGGGCGGCCATGGCCCAGGGGTGGTGGGCATGACCGACGCGCCCCTCTTCTGGCGCTCCGAGGACCTGCCGCGCTGGCACGCGTGGCAGCGCGCCCAGTGGCCGCTGACCCGGCGGGCCGCGGACACCGCGCGCTCGACCGTGCGCGGCGTGGCCGGCGCCCTGACACGCCGCCGGTCCACCGGCGACGACGCCCCCCGCCTGCTCCTGCCGGCGGGGGACGTGCACACGCTCGTCGCCCTGGAGTCCTTCGGCCCCACGCAGCTGGCCGCGCTGGCCTCGCCCGTGGCCGCCCTGGCCACCGCGCGGCCGGAGGCCGCCGCCGGGGTCGGCTGGGTGCTGCCCGCCGGAGACGCACCCGCCCTGCCCGGGGCCGTGGGCCACCGGGAGCACGCCGCCACCGCCGACGTCGTGACGGATCGCCTGTCCGGGCTCCGCCGCGTCCTGGTGGCGGGGGAGTACCTGCCCTCGGGCCGCGCCGCCGTGCGCTGGGCCCGGCAGCGGGGGGCGCGGATCGGCGTCGTCCAGCACGGGCTGCTGGCCGTGTCCACGCCGCCCGTCCCGCAGGACGCCACCCTGTACGCCTTCACGAGCGCGGACGCGGACTGGTGGACCCAGGGCCGCGCCGATGTGGAGGCCGTCCCGGTGGGATCGGCGCTGCTCGAGCAGGCCCGCCGGACCGCGCCCGCGCTCTCGGGCGCCGGAGACGACGGCCCCGGGGTGTTCCTCGGCCAGCTGCACGGCGCCGAGCTGCCCCGCCGGGACTTCGCCGCGGCCGCCGAACAGTACGTGCGGGCCACCGGCGCCGCCTACCGCCCCCACCCGGCCGAGCGGGACCGTCTCTCCCGCGGCCAGCACGCGGCCTGGCGCAGGGCCGGCGTGCGGATCGACGACGCCGGGGCGCCCCTCGTCGCCACCCGCGGGCCCGTGGCCGCCGTCTTCTCCACCGGGATCCTCGAGGCCGCGCAGGCCGGCAGGCCCGCGTGGGCCGTCCACCCGGAGCCGCCCGCCTGGCTCGAGGGGTTCTGGCAGCGCTATGGCATGACCCGGTGGCGGCCCGGCCGCACCCCGGAGCCCACCCCGCCCCTGGCCTCGCCGACCGCGGACCCCGCGGCCGCGATCGCCGAACACGTCTGGAAGGAGACCGCGTGAGCATCCTGTGCGTCATCCCCGTGCGCGGCGGGTCCCGGGGGCTGCCCGGCAAGAACATCCGCCTCCTGGGCGGCCACCCGCTCGTCGCCTGGACCATCCAGGCCGCCCTCGAGGCGGAGGAGGACCTGCACGTGGTGGTCTCCACGGACTCGGCCGAGATCGCCGAGGTCGCCCTCCGCTACGGCGCGGACGTGCCGGGCCTGCGTCCGGCCCACCTGGCCCAGGACTCGACCCCCACCGAGCCCGTGATCGAGCACGTGCTCGCGGCCGAGCGCGCGGCCGGTGTCGAGCCCGAGGGCGTGATGCTGCTCCAGGCCACCAGCCCGCTGCGCCTGCCCGGCACCCTGGACCGCGCCGTGCGGCAGTTCCGGGACACGGGGGTGGACTCGCTGGTCGGCGTCGTCCCGGTGTCCCCGTTCCTGTGGCGCCACGCCGAGGACCCCGACGGGGAGCCGATCCCGGACTTCGATGTCACGGCGCGCAAGCGCCGGCAGGACATGTCGCGCGCCGACCTGCGGTTCCGCGAGAACGGGTCCCTCTACGTGACGCGCCCCTGGGTCTATGACCGGCTGCACAACCGGCTCGGCGGCCGGATCGGCCTGCTGGAGCTCGACGACCTCGAGGGCGTGGACATCGACACCGAGCTGGACTTCGCCCTGGCCGAGCAGCAGATGGACCAGTACCTGGCGGTCCACAAGGTGCTCCGGCACCGCTCCGACCTCGGTGCCCCGCGCACCGCCGAGACCCCCACCACCGGCCCGAACCGCACCCCCGGAGGCGCGCAGTGATCATCGAACGCAGGCTCACCCCCTACCTCGTCTTCCCCGAGGACTCGCTCCTGGCCGCCCTGCAGAAGATGACCGACAACCGCGAGCGCACCGTGTTCGTGGTGGACTCCCACGGCTTCCTCGTCGGCTCCCTGACGGACGGGTACGTGCGCCGCTGGCTCGTGGCGCATCCGGAGGCGTCGCTGGACGTGGCCGCGGCCGACGTCGCCCATCGCAACCCGGCGACGGCGCCCGTGGGCGCCTCCCCGGCCGAGATGCGCGAGGCCCTGCCCGCCGGGGCGCTGCACCTGCCGCTGCTGGACGAGCGCGGCCGCCTGACGGCCCTGGCGATCAACCGGGAGGCGGAGCTGCGGATCGGCGGGCACCGGATCGGGGAGGGCCACCCGGCGTTCCTGATCGCGGAGATCGGCAACAACCACCAGGGCGATGTGGACCTGGCCCGCCGTCTCGTGGACCTGGCCGTCGAGGCGGGCGCGGACGCCGTGAAGTTCCAGCTGCGGGACATGGACGCCCTGTACCGGCAGTCCGGTGCGGCCACCGCCGGCGAGGACCTGGGGGCGCAGCGCACCCTGGACGAGCTGGCCAAGTTCTCGCTCTCCGCCGAGGACATGGTGCGGGTGTTCGACCACGTCCGGGACGCCGGCGTCGCCCTGATGTGCACCCCGTGGGACGCCCCGTCCATGCGGGTGCTGCGCGAGTACCCGGTGGACGGCGTGAAGATCGCCTCGGCGGACCTGACGAACCACGGTCTGCTGCGGGACGCGGCCGCCTCCGGCCTGCCGATGGTGCTCTCCACCGGCATGTCCCGGGAGGAGGAGATCCGCGAGGCGGCGGCCCTGGTGCGCTCCTCCGGCGTCCCCTTCGCGATGCTGCACGCCCAGTCCACGTACCCCGCCCCCTACAAGGACGTGAACCTGGCCTACCTGGACCGGCTCGCGGAGATCGCGCAGACGCCGGTGGGCTACTCGGGCCACGAGCGCGGCTTCCACGTGGCGCTGGCCGCGGTGGCCCGGGGCGCCGCGATCATCGAGAAGCACTTCACCGTGGACCGGGGGCTCGAGGGCAACGACCACAAGGTCTCCCTGCTGCCGGAGGAGTTCGCGCAGCTGGTCCGGCAGACCCGGGACATCGAGGAGTCGATCGGCGTCGGGACCGAGCGCGTGGTCTCCACGGGCGAGGCGATGAACCGCATCAACCTGGCCAAGTCCCTGGTGGCGGCCCGTCCGCTGCAGGCCGGCGTCACGATCACCGCCGACGACGTGACCGTGAAGTCCCCGGGCCGCGGCCTGCAGCCCAACGAGCTGCCGCGTCTGGTCGGCCGCACGCTGCACCGCGAGATGGCCGAGGGCGACTTCTTCTTCGCCGGCGACCTCACCGACACGGTGCCCACCGGGCGCCAGTTCCAGTTCCGGCGCCCCTGGGGCCTGCCGGTGCGCTACCACGACGTCGAGGCGCTGACGAAGGACTGCACCCCGGACTTCCTGGAGTTCCACTTCTCCTACAAGGACCTCGAGATCGACATCGACTCGGTGTTCAGCGAGCCCATGCCGATGGGCTTCACCACGCACCTGCCGGACATCTTCTCCGGTGACTTCCTCGTGGATCTGGCCAGCGACGACGACGCCGTGTGGGAGCGCTCGATCGCCGAGGTGCAGCGCACGATCGACATCACCCGGGACCTGAAGCGCTGGTTCCCGAACGAGGAGGAGCCCATCATGGTCATCACCATGGGCGGGTTCACCCTGGACCGGCACATCCGCCCGGAGGAGCGGCTGCCGAAGTACGAGCGCATCGCCGAGGCGGTGAAGCGCCTGGACACCTCCGGCATCCGGATCGCCGCGCAGACGCTGCCGCCGTTCCCGTGGCTGATGGGCGGACAGCAGTACCACAACCTCTTCATGGACCCGGACGACACCGTGGCGTTCGTGGAGGCCACGGGGGTGCCGCTGTGCCTGGACATCTCCCACTCCAAGCTCTCGGCCACGTTCCTGGGGATCCCCTTCTCGGAGATGGTGGAGAAGCTGGCCCCGCACACCATCCACCTGCACCTCGTGGACGCCACCGGTGTGGACGGGGAGGGGCCGCAGATCGGCGAGGGCGACGTCGACTGGCCCGTGCTGTGCGAGCAGCTGGACCGCCTGGCCCCCGGGGTGAGCTTCATCCCGGAGATCTGGCAGGGCCACATCAACAACGGCGAGGGCTTCTGGACGGCCCTGGACCGCCTGGAGCAGTGGCTGTGATCCCCGAGGCGGTGACGACCGCCCCGGCCCCGCTGACGCTCTGGGTGGTGCCCGTCGCCGACCTCGGCGGCGTGGCCCGGCACGTCCTCGACGTCGCGCGCGTGGGACTGCCCGGTCTGCGCCTGGCGGTGCTCTGCCCCGAGGGACCGCTCGCCGAGCGACTGCGCGAGCAGGGTGCGGCGGTGTTCACCGGGGACGTCGGTCCCGACGCCGGCCTGACCGCCTCGGTGCGCACGCTCCGGACGGCGGTGCGCACCCTGCGCCCGGCCGCGGTCCACACGCACCTGGCCTACGCCGACCTCGCGGCCTTCACGGCGCTGGGCACGGAGCGGGCCCTGCGGCGGCCCGGTGCACCGGCGCTGCTCAGCACCGAGCACGGAATCGCCCCGGACGACGGGCTGTACAACCGTGCGGCCGCGGCCCGGGTGAAGAACGCCGCGCACCGCGCCCGGCTGCGCGGCACGGACCTCGTGATCGCCGTGGCGCAGTCCACCGCGGACGTGCTCCAGCGCAAGTGGGGCGCGGGGGCGCCCCTCAGCGTGGTGCGCAATGGCGTGGACCTGCCCGCAGTCCGGGCCGCGGCCGCGGGGCAGCGGCGCGCACCGGGCGAGGGGCTGCGGATCCTCTCCCTGTCCCGGCTGGCCCCCGAGAAGAACCTGGATCGGTTGATCGCCGCGCTGCCCGCCCTGCTGGAGCGCGACCCCGGGACGCGGGTGACGCTGGCCGGCACCGGGCCGCTCGCGGCTGCGCTGCGCGCTCAGGCCGAGGACCTCGGCGTCGCGGATGCGGTCCACCTTCCCGGCTTCATGGAGCCGTGGGGCACTATGGCCGAGCACGACGTGCTGGTGCAGCTCTCCGCGTGGGAGAACCTCAGCTACACCCTGCTCGACGCCGCGGCCGCCGGCCTGCCCGCCGTCGCCACGGACGTGGGCGGCAACGGAGAGATCCTGCCGCCCGAGCGCCTGGCCCACGAGACCACGCCGGCGGCCATCGCTGACGCCGTCATGCGTGCCGCGGCCGACGGCCCGGGCGAGGTGCGCGTGGACGATGTAGAGACCATGGCCCGGGCGACCGCCGAGGCGACCCTCGAGGTGCTCGGGCGCCGGGTGGGGGAGACCTCGGGATGACCGGCCGCATCTGGATCCTGGCGAACCAGGGCGAGGTGGGCGGCGGCGAGGTGATGTTGCACCATCTCGCCACGGCCCTGCGCGAGCTGGGGCGGGATGTGGGCGTCGTGGCCCCGGCGCACCCGGCCGAGACCGCCGATCGCCTGGCCGCGGACGGCTTCGACGTGGTCCGCGTGGGTGGGCCCGGACGACTGGGGTACATGCGTACTCTCCGGGCCTGGGACCGCGGCCGAGGCAAGGACGACGTCGTGTGGTGCAACGGGCTGCTGCCGGCGACGGCGCTGGCCGGCCGGCCGCGCCGGATCGTGCACCTGCACCAGGTGCCCGAGAAGCCGCTTCTGCGCGTGTTCTCCGCCCTGGCGCGTCCCGGCGCGCTCGCGGTCCTCGCGCCCTCCCGATTCGCGGCGGACCGCATCCGCGGGGCCCGCGTGCTCCACAACTGGGTTCCGGCCCCGACGACGCCGCAGGCAGGGCGGGCCCGCGATGCCGATGAGCCGCTGACCGTGGGCTTCCTCGGCCGGCTGTCCGAGGACAAGGGCATCGTCACCCTGCTGGAGGCCGCCGCGCTGCTGCGGAAGACCGACCCGGGTGCTTTCGTGTTCCGCGTCGCGGGGGAGAGCCGGTTCGTGGCGGAGGACGAAGCCGAGCGGCTCGCCGGCGCCTTGAAAGCCGCCGGCGAGGACGTCCAGGTGCTCGGTTGGCAGGACACCGGCGAGTTCTTGGCCTCCGTGGACGTGCTGGCCGTGCCGTCGCAGTGGGCCGAGGTCTTCGGCCTGGTGACGGCCGAGGCGATGGCGGCGGGCGTTCCGGTGGTGGCTTCCGATGCGGGGGCCGTTCCCGAGGTGGTCGGCAGCGATCACCCCTTCGTTGTTCCGCAGCGCGACGCCGCCGCACTCGCGAATTGCTTGCGGGCGGTACGAGCGATCGATCTGGGGGCGGTGGCCCACTCCCAGCGGCGCCGCTGGGAGTCGCTGTTCTCTCCCGAGGCCGGCCGCGCCGCCGTCGCCGAGCTCCTGAATGACCTGTCCCTATGATCCCCGCGGAGGACTCATGACCGAGACGCCCCTGACCCCCGAGGCCAGCGTGATCGTCCCCAGCCGGGGCGGTGCTCAGCGGCTGCCGCGCCTGATCGGCGCTCTCGCCGCGCAGGAGGACGCCCCGCCGTTCGAGGTCCACGTGGTCGTGGACGGGGATGTGGACGGGTCGGAAGCGGTGCTCGGGCAGTTGGCCGCGGAACGCCCGGGCCTGGACCTAAGCTGGACCGTCTTCCCGGAGAACCGCGGACGGGTCGGCGCGCTCAACGCCGGTGCCGACGCGACGTCCGGCCGTATTCTCATCCGTGCCGATGACGATCTCGAGCCCGGACCTCACTACATCCGGAACCACGTGGCCGCGCACGCGGGCGGGCCTGGCGGAGCGATCGGACTCTACGTGAACGTCCTGGAGCCCACCCCGTATCAGCGCGCCTACGGTGACGCTCAGGACGTCCTGCACCGCGAGCACGCGTATGCGCTGCCGGCGGATCGGCAGTGGCGGCACTGGGCCGGCAACGTGTCCGTCCCCCGTGCCCTGCACGAGCAGATCGGCGGCTACGACCTGGACTACCGACAGTACGGGTGGGAGGACATCGACTACGGCTACCGGCTGCACGCGGCAGGCTATCCCGTGGTGATCCGCCCCGAGCTGGAGACGCGGCACCACGCTGCCGCCGTGACGACGCACTCGAAGGCGGTGCGGGCCTTGCACGGCACGGCCGCGCGGAACCTGTTCGTGAGCAAGCACGGGGCGGCACCGCTCGGCACCATCGGCGCTCCGCGAGGCGTATGGGGTGCTGCCGTGCGCCTGGTGGCGTTGGGGACCACCGAAGCCACGCTCACGCGCTCCAGTGCTCTGATCGACGCCGTCACGGACCACCTGCCCCGGGGGCTCGCCCGTCGACTCATCGCCCTCCAGGTGGAGGGCGCCGCCGAGGCCGGACGAGCCCGTCCCCACCGCGCCCAACGGGCCATCTGAGGAGACACGATGTCGGAACAGACCCCCGCAACAATCGCCATCGCCCACGACTACCTCACCCAAAAGGGCGGGGCGGAACGGGTGGTGCTCGCCCTGCACCGGATGTGGCCGGACGCGCCCATCTACACGACGTTCTACGACCCCGAGGGAACCTTCCCGGAGTTCAAGGACGCACGCATCATCACCTCACCCCTCAACCGGGTGGGAGTGCTGCGGAAGGACCCACGGAGGGCACTGCCGCTGTTGCCGTTCGCGTCGTCGCTGATGCACGTGAAGGAGCCGGTCGCCGTCGTCTCGACCTCCGGCTGGGCGCACGGATTCCGCTACGACGGCGCCACGCTCGTCTACTGCCACACCCCGGCGCGCTGGGTGTATCTGCTGGACGACTACTTGGGCGAGGGCGGACGGAACAGCATCAAGGGGCGGATCGCCCGCGTGCTGCGCCCGGGTCTGCACAGGTGGGACCGCGCGGCCGTCCGGCGTCGATCGCGCTATGTGGCCAACTCCACGGTGGTGAAGGAGCGGATCGAAGACGTCTACGGGCTCGACGGCGTGGACCTCGTGTTCCCGCCGCACTCCGTGAGCACGGATGGCCCGCAGGAGCCGATCCCCGGTGCCGAGCAGCTGGCGGAGGACGGCTTCCTGCTGTCGGTCGCGCGACTCATGCCGTACAAGCACGTGGACGTGGCGATCAAGGCCGCGGCCCGCGCGGGGCGGCCGCTCGTGGTGATCGGCAAGGGCCCGGAGGAGGCCCGGCTGAGGGCGATGGCGGGGGAGGACGTGGTGTTCGGCCAGGACCTCACCGATGCGCAGCTGCGCTGGGCATACGCGCACGCGACGGCACTGATCGCCGCGAGCCACGAGGACTTCGGGATCACGCCGCTCGAGGCGAGCGCGTGGGGCGTGCCCACCGTGGCGCTGCGCGCCGGCGGCTACCTGGACACCATCGTGGACGGCGTCAACGGGGTGTTCGTGCAGGAGCCGACGGTGGATGCGGTGGCCGAGGGGGTGGGCCGTCTGCTGGCCCATGACTGGGACCGGGGGGCGATGCAGGCGCACGCCGAGCGGTACTCCGAGGTGGAGTTCGGGCGGCGGATCCGTGGCCTGTTGGGCGAGGTGGCACACCCGTAAGCGGGGGACGGCCTGGACCCGGGGCGGGCCGTACGAACGCGAAGTACGGGCCCAGGGTCTACCTGGTGTTGGCCTCTGCGGTCCTCAACGGATTGCTGGTCGTGGCCCTCCTGTGGGTCGTGGGGCAAGTGGGCATTCGCACCTTGGCCGAGGAAGCAGGCATCGTCGAGCCTCGCCGTCCGGCGTATGACACGTACGCGGCAGGGCAGTTCGAGGGGCTCCCAGACGCTGCTGGGGACGAATGGTGCGATCCGACCGAGGCCCTTTCCTCACCGGGCAAGCTCCGTCGTGACGGAGTCCACCTCACCGGAGGCGGCTATGGAACGACGCGGGAGCGAATCGCCACTCTCACGGACGTGTCCCGTTCGCTGGCGTTCGACCACTGACGCAGACGGTCGTACTTGACGGGGCGCATGCCGGGTGCGTTGGAGTGGGTGCCGCCCGTGCGCGGATTCGCACGTGGTAGTTGATACAGCTACCGCTCACGATGCCGCGGCCACCGCGCGGGGGCGGGCGTGGGGGATGGCGGTGATGTCCCGCGCGGAGAAGAGGTCGAGCCACACGTCTGCGACGATCGAAGGCTCGAACTCCGCGCCGACGCGCCCGCAGGCCTCGACCAGCCCGGCGAGCCGGTCCGGGCTGTCCAGGAGGGCCTGGAGGGCGTCCGCGATCTCGGCGGGCTCGGCGCCCGGCAGGGCGAGCCCGCACCGCTCCAGGAGGTCGGCGAGCCCGGCCGAGACGGGACGCCCCGCTGTCGGGACTCCGCAGCGCAGCGCCTCGACCGCCGACATCGACAGGCCCTCGAAGTCGGAGACGACGAGGTGCAGCGTCGCGCCCGTGAAGACGGCCGCCGGGTCGTCGGACCAGCCGCAGAAGCGGATGCGGTCCCGGTGAACCGATTCGTCGGCCACGCGGATCAAGGACTCCTCCTGGTCCCCGGTGCCCCAAATCTCGAGCACGACGTCGGGCACGTCGGCCGCAAGGGCGTCGAACGCCCGGATCGCCAGGTCGACGCGCTTCTCGGCGGAGAGGCGGCTGAACGAGACGATCCGCCTCCTCCCGTCCGTGTCCGTCCGCGGTACGGCCGCGGGCACGGTGCCGCTCGGGTTCGCGATGGCGCCCACGGGCACGCCCTGCGTGTCGGCGATCGGCCGCATGTAGGACGGGTGGAGGGCCACCACGGCATCGACCACGTCGAGGGCCGGGAAGGGGACGTCCCAACCCAGCCGTTCCAGGCCCTCCGGACTGGTGTGAACGTGGGCCACGAGGAACGGGGCGTCCGCCTCGGGCCGGACGTGGCCGGCCTCGCTGAGGCAGGTCAGCGTGTCGGGGTTCGCGAAGATGATCGCCGTGTCCCCGCCGAATCGCGCGAGGTGTCGGCGCAACCGCAGGGCCCGCCACCGCCGCCAGAGCGGGGTGAGGGCCGTCTTGACCGCCAGCTTCGCACCGAGCGGTCCCGGGTAGTCCGCCGCCAAGGGATGGTCCCCGGTCCAGTGCCGGAGCCGGTCGACCTCGAACACCAACCCAGGGACGCGCGGCTCTTTGGCGGGCGGGTGGATCGACAGGTAGGAGACCGTCAGGCCCCGCCGCACGAACTCGGCCGCCAGCTCGTCGACGACCGTCGTGATGCCCCCGGCCTGGGACGTGCAGCGGCAGGCGAAGACGACGTGCCGGACGCCCGCGCCGCCGGACGGCTCGGGAGCGGTCTCCGGCCGGTCCCGCCCGGCCCGGTCCTGCGCGCTCACCGCCCGGACTCCAGCAGCTCCAGGAGGTACCGTCCGTACCCCGACTTCACGAGCGGCTCGGCGCGCTCGCGCAGTTCGTCGTCGGTGAGAAGGCCCTCACGCCAGGCGACCTCCTCGGGGGAGCCGACCTTGAGGCCCTGACGGGACTCGATGGTGCGGATGAAGTTGGACGCGTCGTTCAGGTCGTGGAACGTGCCGGTGTCCAGCCATGCGGTGCCCCGGGGGAGGACCTCCACGTTGAGGGTGCCGCGTTCCAGATAGGTGCGGTTCACGTCGGTGATCTCCAGCTCGCCGCGCGCCGACGGCTTGAGGCTCTTCGCGATCTCGACGACGTCGTTGTCGTAGAAATACAGGCCCGGCACCGCATAGTTGCTCTTCGGCTCCGCGGGCTTCTCCTCCAGGGAGATGGCCTTGCCGGCGTCGTCGAACTCCACCACGCCGTAGGCGCTGGGGTCCACCACCCAGTAGCCGAACACGGTGGCACCGTCGACCTGGGTGTGACGGCGCAGCTGCTGGCCCATGCCGGGGCCGTAGAAGATGTTGTCCCCCAGCACGAGGGCCACGTGGTCGTCGCCGATGTGGTCCTCTCCCAGGATGAACGCCTGTGCCAGGCCGTCGGGGGAGGGCTGCTGGACGTAGCTGAGCGAGATCCCGAACTGGGAGCCGTCGCCCAGGAGCCGCTGGAACTGCTCCGCGTCGTGCGGGGTGGTGATCACCAGAATGTCGCTGATTCCGGCCAGGATGAGCGTGGACAGCGGGTAGTAGATCATCGGCTTGTCGTAGACGGGCACGAGCTGCTTCGAGATGGCATGGGTGATGGGATGCAGGCGGGAGCCCGTGCCGCCGGCGAGGATGATGCCTTTCATGGGCTCGATTCTACGGGGCCTCTGCCCCTCCGTTCAGGCCCCGGCGATGGCTAGACTCGCCCACAAAGGACGTCCGCGCTGTGCGACGTCTGCGGGTTCGGGCTGAATTCCCCCTGACGCGGACAGGAGTCTCATGATCGAAGGGTCGTCGTCATCCCAGGCGTTGCGGATGGGCTCGGTGCTCCCTTATCCCATCGCGAGACACGGCGGGGACTTCGCCTTAGAGACGCGCGCTTTCGAAGCGCTCGACGCCATGGGCAGGCTCTGGAACGGAGAGTTCCTCGTCTTCTCCCCGGGCCTGACCGAGCTGGCGGAACGTCCCCGCACCGGTTACCTGAGGCCGCCGTCGGAGCTGCCGTTCAGGGTCGTGGAGGTCCGGCCGGACCTGGCCGACCTGCGGGACCACCCCGTCGACCTCGTGACAGGCCTGCTCGTCCCCACGTCGGCACCCATCCTCGACATCGGCGCTCCCGCGATCCTGACGACGGAGCTCACCTACCGGACTCGGCTGGACATCCAACGAGCGGAGGCGCCCGCGCGGGTCCTTCCTCGCATGGCGCTCGGACTGGCGCGCACCGAACTCCGATTCCGCTCCATGGTGCGGCGGGCCGCCGGGGTGGAGTGTAACGGGCCGGCAGCGACGCGGACCTACGCGCGGCTCGCCCGCCGGTCGATGTCCTATCGTGACCACCGGTTGCACCGCGCTGATGTGGCGGCGGCGGCTCGTGTCCCGGCCTGGGACGGAAAACGGCCCCTGCACGTGGGGTTCTCCGGGCGGCATGAAGCCGTCAAAGGTCCCCAGTTCGTGGTGGAGGTGGCTCGCCGGGCCTACCACACGGGCCTGCCGGTCACGTTCTCCATCTTCGGGCGAGGGCCCCTGGAGCAGGAGCTCCGCGCCGCGGCCCCGCCCACGGTCCGTTTCCGAGGGTTCCGCGACTTCCGCACCGAGTGGGTCGCGGACGTTCAGAACGAGATCGACGTGATGATGCTGCCCCACCTGTAGGGCGACCCCTCGTGCACCTACAGCGAGTCTCTGGGCTCTGGGGCACCGGTGCTCGGCTTCCACAACGAGACCCTCACCCCCCTCGTCAAGGAGCACGGGGTCGGCTGGGCTGTTCGCCGGGGGGATACGGACGCGCTCTACGACCGGCTGACCCACCTGCTCAAGCACCCCGATGAAGTGGACGCCGCCCGGAAGGCGGGGCTTGCCCTCGTGGGATCCGAACCCTTCGAAGACCTCATGGAGCGCCGTGCCGCGTTCTTCCGGTCCGTCGCCCTCGAGGAGGAGTCGGCGTGAGTGCGGCCGGTCAGCGGAGGCCCGTCGTCTCCGTCATCATCCCCGCCTTCAACGCGGAACGGGTGCTCGGTCTCCAGCTCGACTCCCTAGCTGATCAGGACGGTGCCCCGGCCTACGAGGTGCTGGTGGTGGACAACAACTCCACGGACGGCACCGCAGCTCTGGTGCGGGACCGCACACCCGCGTTCCCCGTTCCGCTGCGCCTGATCCGTGCCGCCGAACACCAGGGACCCGGGTACGCACGGAACGTCGGCGTCGCCCGCGCGCGAGCGGACCTGCTTCTGTTCGCCGACGCGGACGACGTGGTCTCCCGTTGGTGGGTGCGCAACGGGGCGCAGGCCTTCGAATCGTCCGATCTCTGGTCCGGCGGGGCCGTGCTGATGACCGATGAGCAGATGGCCCAGGACCTCGCCGGGATCCGAGCGGCCCTGGGCGATGTGGACGAGTGGACGGGGGTCGAGCCGGGTGACCTGACGAACGCCTTCCCCGTAGTCATGGGCTGTGACTTCGGCATGACGCGGGCGGCATACGAGCGCGTCGGGGGCTTCGACGTATCGCTGGGCACGGTCTACGAGGACAACGACCTGGGAGTCCGGGCCCAGCTGGCCGGCCTGACCGTGGACAGTGCACCGACGGTGCGCATCGCCTACCGCGGCAAATGGGACGTGAGGCTCCGAGCCCGTCTCGCCCGCCGCTCCGCCCGATCCCACGCCCTTGTAGCCGCGCGCTACGGCCTGCGCTCCCGGTCGCACCTTCCCAGTCCGTGGCGAGAGCTGCCTCGCGCCTTGGGCAGCGCTACCCTCATGGTGCTTGGCCGGAAGACCCCGGACTGGGCCGGTGCGTGGATCCGGGCGAACACTGCGGTCGGCCATGCGGTCGGCCGTCTGCAGACCCGGCTCCCCGGCGCGGTGGAGCCGGCCTCGGTCGGCGTTGGCCTGGACGCTGGCCCGGAGATGGAGGAGACGCGCGCATGAAGCTTCCCGGGAGCGCCATCGTGCGGCGGGCCGCGCTGCTGTTCTCTCGTTCCGAGCTGGTGCCCAACCGGCTTCGGCCCGCTCTGCTGGACCGGTTCGGGCTGCGGGCCCCGCAGGAAGTCTGGATCTCCGCGAATGTCCGCATCCTGGACCCGACGCTCCTGACCCTGGGGGAGGGCGTCTACCTCAACCGGGAGGTGTACATCGACAACGGGCCGGTCACCCTGGGACGCAACGTGTATGTGGGCCCGCGCGCCATGATCATCACGGCCAAGCACTCCCTCGGCGGGCCCGAGCTCCGGGCCGGTGACGGCGGGCCTGAACCCGTGGTCATCGGGGACGGCACATGGATTGGCGCGGGGGCGATCATCCTGCCCGGGCTCACCGTGGGTGCCGGGTGTATCGTCGCCGCTGGCGCCGTTGTGACGAAAGACTGCACCCCGAACGGCCTCTACGCCGGCGTGTCGGCCCGCCGCATCCGGGACCTGGACGAGGCAGGCGCGGCATGACCGCGGTGGCCGAACATCCCGCCGAGCCGCTCGTCAGCGTCCTCATTCCTGCCAAGGACGCCGCTCAGTGGATCCCCGAACAGCTCGCCGCCCTGGACGACCAGGTGGACGCCCCGCCCTTCGAGGTCGTCATCGCCGACAACGGCAGCACTGACGGCACACCGCAGGCAGCGCTGGCCGGCGCGCACGCCTTCACCGTGCGGGTTGTCGACGCCTCGGGGCCGTCGAGCGCTTCCCACGGGCGCAACATGGCGGCTCGGGCAGCGCGGGGGAGGATCCTGCTCTTCTGCGACGCTGATGACCTTGTGGGCCCCGCGTGGGTGCGATCCCTCACAGACGCCGTCGCGGACGATCCCTCTCGAATCGCCACCGGTGTCCTCCACCACGGGCGCTTCAACTCGCCCGAGGTCCTCGCCGCCTATCAGATCGGACCGGACCCCGAGGTCGACGAGCTCGCCCGCCCGACGGCGGTGAAAGAGAACCCCGGCGGGTTCGCTGGCCATCTTCCGACAGTGGCCGGGGGCAACTTCGCGATCCACCGATCGGCGTACCTCGCCCTCGGGGGGATGGACGCCGCGTATCCGGGTGGCGCGGAGGAGACGGACTTCGCCTGGCGGGCCCAGCAGTCCGGGATGCGTGTGGTGAGTGTGCCCCAGGCGGTCGTCCACTATCGGCTCAAGTCTGAACTGCGAAGTCTGTTCCGGCAGCAGCGCATCCAGCAGCGCGGTCGCATCTACCCGTGGACCCGCTATCGTGACAGCCCGATGCAAGGGCCCAGTCTGAAAGGGTCCGCTTTGGAGGTGGTGCGAGGCGCGGCCGCCTTCCCGGCATCGCGGCGTGACGAGGGGGCACAGCTCGCCTGGTCCGCCCGTGTGGGTGCTCATGTCGGCGCCCTCGAGGGGATGGTGCGATACCGCCGGGGACTGCCGGACCGGAGGACACGGCTGCTCCGTCGGGGGCGCGGCCGGGGCACCGCATGACCTGGGTGGTGACCGGAGGGGCCGGGTACATCGGCGCCCACGTGGTGCGCGCCCTGCAGGGGGCGGGCATGGACGTGGCCGTCGTCGATGACCTCTCGACCGGGTTCGTGGACTTCGTGCCCGCCGACGTGCCCCTGCTCCGGGCCGACGTCGGCGACGTCGGGCAGGTGGCGGCATTCCTGACGCGCGTGGGCGCCGCCGGCGTTGTGCACGTGGCCGGCTACAAGTTCGCGGGCGAGTCCGTCCGCGAGCCGCTGCACGCCTATCGCGTGAACGTGCGCGGCACCCTGGGCGTGCTCGAGGCGATGGAGCGGGCCGGGGTACCCGCGGTCGTCTTCTCCTCCTCGGCGGCCGTGTACGGCACCCCGGACGTGGAGCGCGTCACGGAGGCGACGGCGACCGCCCCGGAGTCCCCCTACGGGGAGAGCAAGCTGATCGGGGAGTGGCTGCTCGCGGACCAGGGCCGGGCCACCGGACTCCGGCACACGAGCCTGCGCTACTTCAACGTGGTCGGCTCCGCGGATCCGGCGCTGTCCGACACGAGCCCCCACAACCTCTTCCCGCTCGTGTTCCGCGCCCTGGACCGCGGCGAGCGCCCGCGCCTGTTCGGTGCCGACCACCCCACGCCGGACGGCACGTGCGTGCGGGACTACGTCCATGTGGCCGACGTCGCCCGGGCCCACGTGGCCGCCGCCCGGGCGCTGGCGGAGGGTCGCGCCTTGGCCCCGGTCTACAACCTCGGCTCCGGGGCGGGCACCTCGGTCCGGCAGATCATGGAGGCCGTCGGCCGGGTCACCGGGCGCGACGTCGACCCGGACGTGGAGCCGCGCCGCCCCGGGGACCTCGCGCGCATCGTGGCGGACGGCTCCCTCGCCGCGCGCGATCTCGGGTGGGAGAACCGCCACACGGTGGAGGACATGGTCCGCTCCGCGTGGGAGGCCCGGCGGCCGCCCGAGACGCGCTGAGGCTCAGACTTCGTCCCAGCGGGTCGGGGCGTCCGCGCGCAGTGGGCGCAGCGTCCCGCGCGGGTACCAGGCCGCGTCCGTGAGCGGCTGACCGGCCAGGAGGGCCTCCCACGCGGCGCGCAGGGCGTCGTCGTCGAGGGCCCCGAGCCGGCACCAGTGGTACCCCTTGTCCTCGGAGGTGTCGGCGAGCGCGATCGCCTGCGCGCCGGTGCGGCTCTTGCGGGCGAACTGCTCGAAGGAGCGCCACGGCAGGTGCAGGATCCGCAGGCCCTCCGCGCGGACGCCCGGACGCAGGACCTCGTGGTTGCCCATCTCGAGGACGGCCCCGGAGCGCGGGCGGAACGCGACCTTGACGTCGAAGTGCGCGGTCGTGTCCAGCATCGGGCCGGAACCGTCCGCCGCCGGGAACGCGTTGTGCATGACGGCGCGCAGCACGGGTGCGTCGGTGCGGGCCAGGGCCTCGGCGAGCGTGCCCTCGGCGCCGAACCAGAGCTCGTCCGCATCGAACGGGACCACCCACGTGGCGCCGGCGGCGGAGGCCAGGTCGGCCAACCGGGTCATTTTGGCGGACTGCACGTAGGCCGGCTCCCGGTCCGCGCCGACGACGAGCCCCGGGATCTCCCCGGCCAGTCGGCGCAGGATGTCCGGCGTCGCGTCCTTCGACCCGTTGTCCACGACGACGATGTGCGGGATCCCCTGGTCCGCGAGGTGGCGCACGGAGCGCTCGATCACGTCCGCCTCGTCGCGGACCATCGCGACGGCGCACGGGCCGGACATCGCCGGCAGCTCCGGCAGATCGAACCCGGCCGAGGCGAGGGCGTACTCGCGGGCGAACCGCTCCGATCCGCGGACGGCGGCCGCCTGGCGGACCACCTCCCGGGCCCGGCGAAGGAGGAACAGGCGGTGCTTGGCCTGGCGGGCGAGGCCGAGGGGGGAGGGCATCGGGTCTCCTGTCGGGTGCGGCGGGGAGGGCGGTGTCGGGGCGGCCCGGAGGGTCAGACGGGTGCGGTCCGGGGCGGACGACGTTCAGCCCAGGGCGGCCAGCTCCGCGTCGAGGGTCGGGGGGAGGGGCCAACCCATCGCGGTGCAGAGCCGCTGCAGGCGCAGCCGCCAGTCCAGCTCCCGGCGGGCCCGGCGCCGCTGCTCGGCGGCCCGCTCCGGCGTCCAGGCGGCGGCGGCCTCCGCGAGCATGGGCCAGGCCTCGGCGCGGGAGTCGGGCGAGACCTCGAGCGTGGCCTCCGGCCACAGGAGCGTGGCCGCGGACCGCGGGGCGACGCCGGCCACACGGCATCCCGCCGCGAGGGCGTCCGTCCACCGGCCCGTGAGGTAGTCGCGAGTCGGGTGCGTGTACGGCGCAGGGCTGACGAGGTTGGAGAACGCGAGGACGAGGCGCGCCTGCGCCAGCGCGGTGCGGACGGCCTCCTGGTTCTGCAGCGGATCGGGCGCCGACGGCGGCCGGCCCCGGAACACGAGGCCGTGGTCCTGCGCCTCGCGGGCGGTGCGGGCGTCGTCGTCCCAGGCTTCCGGCTGGCGGCCCAGACGCAGCAGGTCGACCGAGCGGGGGCCGTCGTCGGCGGCGACGGCGAGGGTGTCCGAACCCCACGGCAGCGCGTCCACGGGGCGGCCGGTCAGCGCGCTCCACTCATCGACGAGGTCCGGGTCCGTCACGAACAGTCGGTCGAAGTGGGGCCGGTGCCGGGCGATCCCGGCGATCCGGTCGGTCCAGAATGAGTCGACGATCCAGGCCGCCGTGGACTCGTGCCCGGGCCACCACAGGTCCCGGCGCGCGGCCAGGGCGAGGGCGGCGGGGTTGCCGGCGAGCACCAGGAGGCGGCGCCCGCGGGCCCGCCGGCCGCGCGGCAGGAGCACGGACGCGCGCTGGGCCCACGAGGCGGCGCCGCGGTCCTCGACCTCGACCAGTCGGCCGTCGAGCAGGCGGGCGGCCAGGCGCGCGAGGACGTCGACGGGACCCCAGCCGCTGCCGCCGGGACGGACGTAGAGGACGTCGATGGTCATACGGCCAGCCTAGGCGTCGCGCGATCCAGTCGGGGGCGAGGTCCTCGCCAGTACGCTGAGGTCGAGTACGTCTGTTGTGGCGGCGGAATTGAGGAGGCCACCCATGCGAAGCCTGATGAGGATGAGGACGCCCCGAGACATTGCTGCCGGCGTGCTGGCCACGGTGCGCCGCGCCGACCCTCCAGTGATCTGGGGGGCAGAGCCGATGAACGGTGGCAATTTCCTCTACCTGTGGGCCACGGCCTGGGCGCGCCGCCGGGAAACGGGACGTCCGTGGCTGGTGCGCTACAAGCCCACGATGGAGCCGTGGTTGACAGAGTTCCCCGCCCTCAGGGATCTCACGGTGCGGGAAGACGATGTGTCCTTCCGGCAAGAGCGCACGGTCGAGTGGGGCCAGCAGACTTACCAGGACTGGTTCTTTCGTGACCTCCTGGACTTCACGCGCGAGAGGTTGTTGACGAGCAACGGATTTCAGGCGCGTCTGAAGCAGGTAGACCGCGAGGCCGTCGTCGTGAACGTGCGCCGGGGTGACTACTACTCCGATCCGGTGCACCGGGCCAACTACGGGTTCGACGTCCCCGGCTACGTCCGCGCCGCCGTCTCCCGCGTTCCCGAGGCAGACCTCGAGCGGATCGTCCTGGTCTCGGACGACGTCGAATGGTGTCGCCGGAACCTCGGCTTCCTGGCCGACCACGCCTCCGTGCACACCATCCCCGGGGCGCACGACATGTTCGACGACCTGGCGCAGATCGCCGGGGGTCGTCACCTGATCCTGGCGAACTCCACGTTCTCCTACTGGGGCGGCTACATCTCGAGCGCGCTGCCGCCGCAGGTGCGCGCCCGGTCGGTCCAGGCTCCGCTGCACTTCACCCGACTCTACGCCCGCGGTGAATCGCCCCTGCTGCTGCCTCAGTGGCGGGCGATACCGGACGACGAGTTCGACCCCGCCGATGACTGACCCCCAGTAAGCGGACTGGGCGCTGCTGGCAGTCTCAATGCCGACCGAGAAGACCGCGAGCCTCGTTGATGACGAGATGCGCCATAGCGTGCACAGGGGTTCGCGCTCCACGTGCGGATGACCACAGTTCACTCCGCACCTCTGAGACCGGCATGCCGACACGCCGGGCCCGCTTCGACAATTCCCACCGGGCCCGCCGTGAATGCTGGCGGGCCGTCAATGATGGGCCCTCTTCCGCGTTCTTGAGGGCGCGGATCATTGAGCGGATAAAGCGTGGGCTGTTATGCGCGAATCCGACGGCCCCCAGTGACGTGTCCAGTCGTCTCACCGAGACGAGCGAGTCCTCGGTGTAGACGAACCGATGCCGGGCAGCCAGGCGAGTCAGAAGTTCGAAGTCCTCGTAGAACAGGTCCTCGGCATAGCCGCCCTCCCGCTGCAGGACGTCGGAGCGGAGGAAGAGCGAGGCCGCGGGGATCCAATTCCCTTTGACGAGACACGCGAGCGTGTCTGCGGAGCGAGCCGGCTCCTCTGGCCAGGGGAACTCGGTCCGGGAGGAACAGTGGAGCAGTTCCGAGGAAGGACCGATCACGCGAGCGTCGCTGTAGGCGAGGACCACGTCCTCTGAAGAAGAGCTGAGCAGGGCTGCTTGGGCCTCGATCCGGTGGGGTTCCATAGTATCGTCACCGGCGATGTAGGTCACGAATTCCGTGTCCACCTGGGCAAGGAGCCTATTGAGGGTCCTGTTGAGTCCGACGTTCTCGCGGTTCGGTTGGAATTCGAACGTAGGCGGGGCGGACGCAACCCACTTCTCGATGACGGCTCTCGTGTCATCCCCGGGCGAGGCGTCATCGGCGATGAGTACGCGTGTGGGCGGCACTGTCTGCGCAGCGATACTCTCCAAGGTTTCGATGACGTAGGGGGCGTGGTTGTAGGCGACCACGAGAACGGTCGTCCCCGGGCGGCGGCGGGACCACGCCGCACTGTCGTCGTTCAGGCCGTGCCCCATCTTGGAGTGCAGGGGTCGACGCAGCACCAGACGCTCGGCCCAGCCCACGGTGAGCCCCCAGGCCGTCGCTACGCGATCGACCCCCCCCGCCCAGTCCCGGGACTTAGCCCCTACGGCCATACGCGCAAGTGCCCCGCTGGCCCGGGCCAACTCCGTAAAGGGTGGGCGTCTAAGTTCGGGTGCGGCGTCCCACGCGTCGCGGGCGGCAGCGACGTCGGCCAGGGATCTGCCGGCATTCCGCCGCACGCGCATTCGGTCCCGCGTGGCAGAGGGGCGCGCGTAGATGATGGACATCGCCCCCGCGTCCACGATGGGGATCCCCGCCTGCTCCAATCGGTAGGCGAGGTCGTTGTCCTCCCCGCCCCGGACTAGTGAAGAGTCGAACCCTCCGACTGACACCAGGACCTCACGGCGTGCCGCGAAGTTGCCCCCCATCAGGGCGGGGCCGATGGAGCCGCGTCTGGCGGGCCGCGGCGGCACCGGCATGGTCCGCTCCTCCAGGATGGCTCGTCGCTCGGCGGGGCCGAGGGCTTCCAGATCGCCGTGGTCCATGACGACGATGCCGCCGCTCACGACGGGGTGTTCCGCGAGGAGGTCCACCGCCTGCCGGCACCAGTCGGGATGGACGAGATCGTCGTCGTCGCAGAAGGCGAGCAAGTCAGCTCTCGCCGCGGCAATTCCTCGGTTCCGGGCATAGGCCGCCCCGCGGTGCTTGGTCGCCTCAATGATGCGGATCTGAACGTCATCGGAGAGCGGACTGACTGCCTGCACGACCTCGGCCAGGCCGGGATTGCCGCCGTTGTCACACAACAGGATCTCCCGCGGCGGGGCTGACCGCTGATGGACCAGGGCATCCAGCTGCCATGTGAGCGGCTCACCGCTGCGGAAGCAAGGAATCACGATCGAGAGGAAGGGCTGGGATGTGCGGGGCATCGGACGGCTCCTGGACCGGGCGGGGGACGGCTCAAGTGTAGGTGCTGTGGAAGACTGGCCCCATGCACCTCCTCGTCACCGGCGGCGCCGGGTTCATCGGATCGAACTTCGTCCACCACGCCGTCCGCGAGACGGAGTACGACGTCGTCGTGCTCGACAAGCTGACCTACGCCGGCAACCGGGAGAACCTCGCCGGCCTGCCCGAGGACCGCGTCACTCTCGAGGTCGGGGACATCTGCGACGCGGCCCTGGTGGACCGCCTGGTCGCCGAGTCGGACGCCGTCGTGCACTACGCGGCGGAGTCCCACAACGACAATTCGCTGAACGATCCCTCGCCGTTCATCCAGACGAACATCGTCGGAACCTTCGTCCTCCTGGAGGCGGTCCGCAAGCACGGCAAGCGGTTCCACCACGTGTCCACGGACGAGGTCTACGGCGACCTCGAACTGGACGATCCGGCGAAGTTCACCGAGACCACCCCGTACAACCCCTCCAGCCCCTACTCGGCCTCGAAGGCCGGCTCGGACCACCTGGTGCGCGCGTGGGTCCGCTCCTTCGGCGTGCAGGCCACGCTGAGCAACTGCTCCAACAACTACGGCCCGTACCAGCACATCGAGAAGTTCATCCCGCGCCAGATCACCAACCTGATCGACGGCGTCCGCCCCCGCCTCTACGGCCAGGGCGTCAACGTCCGGGACTGGATCCACACGGAGGACCACTCCTCGGCCGTGCTGCGCATCCTCGAACGCGGCGAGATCGGCCGCACGTACCTGATCGGCTCGGACGGGGAGAGGAACAACAGGGAGATCGTGGAGATCCTCCTCGAGCTCTTCGACCGCCCCGCGGACGACTACGACCTCGTCGCCGACCGCCCGGGCCACGACCTGCGCTACGCGATCGACAACACCGCCCTGCGCACCGAGCTCGGCTGGGAGCCGCAGTTCACGGACATCCGCGCCGGTCTGGCGGACACGGTCCGCTGGTACCGCGAGAACGAGGCCTGGTGGCGCCCGGCCAAGGCCGCCGTCGAGGCCACCTACCGCGCCCAGGGCCAGTGAGGGGGCACCGCTGATGCGCATCACCGAGACCGCCATCCCCGGCCTGCTCGTCCTCGACCTCGACGTCCACGGGGACAACCGCGGCTGGTTCAAGGAGAACTGGCAGCGCGAGAAGATCCGCGCCCTCGCCGCCGAGCACCCCCGCCTCGCCTCGCTCGCCCCGGTGCAGAACAACATCTCCTTCAACGACGCCGTCGGCACCACCCGCGGCATCCACGCCGAACCGTGGGACAAGTACGTGGCCGTCGCCCACGGCCGGATCTTCGGCGCCTGGGTGGACCTGCGCGAGGGACCGTCCTTCGGCGCCGTCGCCACCGTGGAGCTCGGCCCGGAGAAGGCCGTCTTCGTGCCGCGCGGGGTGGGCAACTCGTATCAGACGCTCGAGCCGGACACCGCCTACACCTACCTGGTGAACGACCACTGGTCCGCCGACGCGCAGGGCCAGTACACGTTCCTCAACCTCGCGGACCCGACGGCGGCCATCACCTGGCCCATCCCGCTCGAGGACGCCGAGCTCTCGGACAAGGACCGCGCCCACCCCATGCTCGCGGACGTCACCCCCATGCCGCCCGCCCCGATCCTCGTGCTCGGCGCCGGCGGCCAGCTCGGCCGCGCCCTCGTGGCCCGCGCCGAGGCCGCGGGGATCCCGGTCGAGGCCCATGGCCGGGACACCTGGGACATGACCGATCCGGTGTCTTGGCCGCGGGAGCACTTCCGCGGCCTGCGCGCCGTGGTCAACGCGTCCGCCATGACCGCGGTGGACGCCGCTGAGACGCCCGAGGGCCGGGCCCAGGCCTGGGCCGTCAATGCGACCTCCGTCGTCGAGCTCGCCCGCCGCTGCGCCGAGGCCGGCGTCCCCCTGGCCCACGTCTCGACCGACTACGTGTTCGACGGTGCCCTCCCCGTGGGGCAGGAGCACCCGGCGGACCACCCGCTCGCGCCGCTGGGCGTCTACGGCCAGTCGAAGGCCGCCGGCGAGGCCGCGGTGCGCACCGTACCGCGGCACTGGATCGTCCGCACCTCCTGGGTGATCGGGGAGGGGAAGAACTTCGTGGCCACCATGGCCTCCCTCGCCGAGCGCGGGATCGACCCGGCCGTCGTCGCCGACCAGCACGGCCGCCTCACCTTCGCCGACGACCTCGCCGACGCCCTGCTGCACCTGGTCACCACGGATGCGCCCACGGGCACGTTCCACATGACCAACAGCGGCGACGTGGTCACCTGGCACGACGTCGCCCGGTGGGTCTTCGAGGACACCGGCCACGACGCCGGGCGCGTCTCCGCTACGACCGCCGCCGCGTACCTGGCCGGCAAGGAGGGCGTGGCCCCGCGGCCGACCAACAGCGCCCTTGACCTCGGGCCCCTGGCCGCCGTCGGCTACACCGCCCCGGATCAGCGCGAACGGCTGCGGACGTACCTGTCAGAAACGGCGGGTGGCACACGCTGATACTCTTGCGGACATCGCGTCTGCTCAGAGAAAATACATCTGGCATACATCTCGCCCCGAAAGGCCCCTCATGACTGCTCGCTCCGCTTCCACCCCCGCGTCAGGCCCGAGCCGGCGCGCCGTCGCCACCGGTCTGGCCTGGTCTGTCCCCGCCGTGGCCATGGTCTCGGCGGCGCCGTCCTTTGCCGCTTCGCTGCGCAAGGATCCCGGCATCAACGGCTGGGTGCTGAACACGACACGTGATCTTGGTGGCTGCCGCTATTCTCTCGAGGTGAACTCGGCGCCCTCCCGTGGGGGCGCCACTCCCGATGGCGCGCCCTGGGGGCTCTACCTCTACGACGTCTCCAAGGACGCCAGCTACAGCGGCGCCAAGCTCGTCTACTGGGTGCGCGGCACTCATACTGCGACCCGGAACCCGATCACCTGGCAGGCGGCCACCGGGCATTCGACGAAGTGGTCAGGCCCCGTGCGGGGTGCCGCGCAGACCAAGGCTGACGGTTTCGTGTACACCCCCTACACCTGGACGTACACCGGCACCATTGACCCGGCGGACGTCCGTAGTGACGGGCGGCTCTACCTCGAGACCTTCCATGTGCAGGCCGCCGACTTCTCCATGTGGGAGAATAGCCGTTGCCTGCCCCTGGACTACTGGACATACCGGGAGATCGTCGTGGACCCGGACGGGCCCACCGGGCCGCAGCAGCCGATGACACTCAGCTTCGAACGCCGCAACGGGCCGAGCGGACCCTACGTTCCCGGCGCTCAGGGGCGCATGGCGGTCACGCCGGACGCCGAAGCCACAGCAAATCTGCAGCAGCTGAGCAGCTGAACCGGGCCACCCGCCCCCGTCGTGCGGGTGGTGTCCTGTCGGGGTTGCCCAGGCGAGGGAGCGCGCGCTCCGTGATCGACGGGGCCGCAGCCAGCACTGGCCGGCTCGCACAGACGTAGTGGGGCCCCGCACCGGAAGGTGCGGGGCCCCAGCGTGTGGAGGGGACTGGCGTCAGCCCTTCTTCGCCCGTGCGGCCCGACGGGACTTCTTTCCGCCCTTGCCGGTTCCCTGCAGGTACTTGTCATGGGACTTGTGGTACGTGCTCTCGTACCCGTAGCCGTAGGAGTAGCCGCCGCCGCGCTGGGAGCGCGCGACGCCGTTCATGACGACGCCCAGCAGATGCGCGTCCACTGCGGCGAGATTCTCCACAGCCGCCTCCAGGTGGTCCTTGCGGGTCCGTCCCTGACGCACCACGAGCACAGTCCCGTCCACGGCCGTGGCCAGGAGGGAGCCGTCCGTGACGGGCAGCAGCGGCGGGGAGTCGACGATGACGAAGAAGTCCTCCGATGCCAGCTTCAGCAGGGCCCGCATGCGCTTCGAGCCCAGCAGCTCCGACGGGTTCGGGGGCGTCCGGCCGGCGGGGAGCAGCGTGAGGTTCGGGATTCCGGTGGCCGCGAGGGCGTCGTCCGGCTGCACCTCACCGGCCAGCACCTCGGACAGGCCCACGTCGCCCGCCACCTGGAAGAGGTCGTGCTGCCGGGGCCGCCGCAGGTCGGCGTCCACCACGAGCACCCGTTCGCCGGCCAGGGCCAGGGCGCGGGCCAGGTTCGATGCGACGGTCGACTTGCCCTCGGAGGGGTCCGCGCTCGTGAACGAGACGACGCGGGGCGGCTCGTCGACGGAGACGAACTTGAGATTGGTGCGCAGCGCCCGGATGGCCTCGCCGGCCCGGGGGTCGAGGTCCACGGCCTCCTCGCCCGTGCGGGTCAGGGACGCGTTCTCCGGGACGGCCCCGATGACGCCGGCGCCGGTGATCTCCTTCACGTCGGCGCGGCTGCGCACCTTCACGTCCAGGAGACGACGGAGCACGGCGATGGCGAGTCCCGCACCCAGTCCGGCCACGACGCCCAAGAGGACGTTGCGCCGGGTGTCAGGGCTCACGGGGGCAGAGGGCACGCGGGCGTCGGACAGCGGCACGACCTCCAACGGGCTGTTCTTGTCCACGTCCGCCGCCACGTCCGCCGTCGCCTGCAGAGCACTGTTCGCGAGCTGCGCGGCGGTCTCGGGATCCGTCGAGGTGGCGGTCACCTTGATCATGCTGGACTCGGGGACGAGCACCGCGGAGAGCGAACCGTCGCCGTCCTGCCCCGTGTCCTGGGCCACGCGTTCACGCACGGCCTCGCTGTTGATCAGGGCGACGTAGGCCTGAGCCCGGCTCTCGGCGGGCAGGTTGCTGGTGATGAGGCTCTGATCTGCAGCCCGCGCGGCGAGGAACCCCTGAGATTCGGACGCGTAGATCCGGGGCTGCAGCGCGGAGTAGCCCCAGCCCAGCAGACCCCCCACGAGGGCGGCCGCCAGCAGCAGGAGGAGGTTGGCGCGCAGCAGGCGGAAGAAGTCGACGATCGTCACGGAGCACCTCGGGGGTCATGGACGGGAATGCGCGGGCCGTCGTGGGCGAGGCACGCGCGGTCCACGGTACCAAGACCCCTCGTGCGGTCTGCCGGGCCCGAGGACGAGGCACGCCACCGCGCTACGCTGAGCCGAGTATCGCCCGGCGTCCATGAAAGGTTCCGCACCATGCGCCCGAGCACGCCCCGTGACCGGACGGCTGCCCGCGCCATGGGGGCCGTCGCGCCACCCGAGGCCCGGCCTGCCAGGCGTCACGCCTCACTCGGCCTCGTCCCGGACGGTCAGGCCGCGTGGACCCGCTCCCCGTGGAACCCCTTGGTCACGCCGGCCTCACCGCGGCTGTTCGAGGCCGTGCTGGCCATCGGCCTGGTGATGGATGCGTTCACCGCTCCCGGCCTGCCGATCCCGTTCGCGGAGTTCTCCGCCATCCTTCTGCTGCTCCTCGCCTCATTCCGGCAGCCCCGCCGGGACCTCTCCCAGTACGGCGTGCTGGCCCTCGTCGCACTGGCCCTGGTGGCGTATCTCGTCGCGGTGACCGTGCACAACGACCTCGACCCCACGCGTCGCGCCACGAGGATCACGCTCCTGATCCTGCTGATCTACGCCATCGCCAGCGAGAGGATCGACATCAAGGGCGTCCTCTACGGGATGACGGCCGGAGCACTGATCAACGTGCCCCTCTTCTACGCGGGCCTGGCCCCGGACACCTACGGCGGCTACCTCACCGGGTTCCTGGGGGACAAGAACGTCTCCGGCCTCTTCTATGCGCTCCTGCCCGTGCTGCTCGTGGCCACCATGCAGCGCATGGGCCCCAAGCTCCTCGTGCTGGGCGCCGGCTCCGCCCTGACGTTCCTCACCGGCTCGCGGACCTCGATGGCCGGTCTGCTCTGCGCCGTCGTGTGGATCCTCGTGAGCCCCTACCTGGGGCGGGTCCTCCGTATGGCACTCGCCGTCGTCATGGGCTGGTTCGTCAGCTGGGCCGAGGAGAACCTGGCCGACCTCGGCATCTTTGGAGACCGCACCGGCACGGACTGGTTCCGGGCCGAGATCCAGCAGGCGTCCGCGGAGAAGGTGGCCGACACCTCGTTCTTCGGCCAGGGCCTCTCCACAGCATTCGTGGAGCTGGACAACGTGTCCATGTTCTTCCACAACTCCTATCTGGGGCTGCTGGTGGAGGGCGGCTGGCCGTTCCTGATCGTGGTGGTGGGCGCCTACCTGTGGCTGTGCCTGCGGCCCTTCGCCCGGACGCACCGATCGCCGTCGCGGGTGGCCGTCGAGGCCGCCGCGGTCATCATCCTGGTCACCTCCCTTCAGCTCGGTGAGGTGTTCATCACGATCTTCGGTGCCATCGTGCTCGGCTGCGGCCTGCTGCTGAGCGCCCAGGAGGACGACGAATCCCACGGCGTGTCTGCGGGTGAGCGGGCTCACCGCCGCAAGCTGGACCGCATCGTGGAGCGGTCCCGGCGCGCGGGCGTCTGAGCCGGCCCGCCGGCGTCGGTGCTATCCTGTCCAGGTTGCCCAGGCGAGGGAGCGCGCGCTCCGTGATCGACGAGGCCGCCGCCGCGTGTCAGCATGCTGGCCCGCTGCGGCACTGAAGCCCCCTCCTGGCCGCATCCCGCGCCGCCCCCGGCCGCGCGGCCGAGACCCCCACAGGAGGACGCATCATGTCTGACCAGCTCAAGATCAAGGTCACCCGCCGCACCGACTTCGGCAAGGGTGCCGCCCGCCAGGCCCGCCGTGCCGGCCTGATCCCCGCCGTCGTCTACGGCCACGGCCAGGATCCCGTGCACCTGCTGCTGCCGGCCCAGGAGACCACCCTGGCCGTCCGCAACCCCAACGCCCTGCTCACCGTCGTGAACGAGGCCGGCGAGGAGCACCTGGTCCTGCCCAAGGACATCCAGCGCCACGCCATCAAGGACACCGTGGAGCACCTGGACCTCATCGAGGTCCGCCGCGGCGAGAAGGTCATCGTCGAGGTCACCGTGCATGTCGAGGGCGAGGTCGCCCCCGGCAACGACTACGTGCTGGACTACGTCACCGTGCCGGTCGAGGCCGACGCCACCGACCTGCCCGAGGCCGTCACCATCTCCGTCGAGGGCCGCGAGGCCGGCGACCACGTGTACGCCCCGGACGTGCAGGTCCCCGCCGGCACCACCCTGCAGCTCGAGGACGACATCGTCATCGCCACCGTCTCGGAGGTCGTCGAGCAGGACCTCGGCGACGAGTCCGTGCAGGAGGAGCAGGCCGCCGAGTCCGCCGAGGGCGAGTCCGAGGGCTCCGAGGACTGATCACGCCATGACGACGGGGACCACGCTCATCGTCGGGCTCGGCAATCCCGGGCCCGAGTACGAGCGCACCCGTCACAACGTCGGCCAGATGGTGGCGGATGAGCTCGCCTCCCGCATGGGGGTCGGGTTCACCCGCCACCGGGCCGGCGCCGTGGTGGCCACGGGTCGCCTCGGCATCGGGGGACCGCGCGTCGTGCTCGCGAAGCCCACCGGCTACATGAACGTCTCCGGACGCCCCGTCTCCGCGCTGGCGTCCTTCTACGGGATCGGCCCCGAGGACCTCGTGGTGGTCCATGACGAGCTGGACATCCCGTTCGACACCCTGCGCCTCAAGCGCGGCGGGGGAGAGGGTGGCCACAACGGCCTGAAGTCCATCACCGCCTCCCTCGGCACCAAGGACTACGCCCGCGTGCGCGTCGGCATCGGCCGACCCCCGGGCCGCATGGACGTGGCCGACTTCGTGCTGCGCCCCTTCACCAAGCCCGAGCAGGACGTCCTGCCCCTGCACGTGGACCGCGCGGCGGACGCCGTCGAGAAGCTCGTCACGGACGGGCTCGCGCCCGCCCAGCAGGCGTTCCACTGAGCCTCCCGCCCCGGGCGGACGTCCTCGACGGGGGCTCAGCCCCACGCTCAGGGGGTCGGGGTCACGGCACGGGCCAGGGCATCCGCGATGGTCTCCAGTGCGGGATCCATGATCTGGATCATCTCCGCGTACCCCTCCACCGGCCCGCGGAACGGGTCCACGACGTCGAGGGGCTGGGCGGTCGACCGCGCGAGGGCCCGGTGGCGGGCCGCCTCTGCCGCGAACGCACGCACCCCGCGACCGGCGGGGATCCAGTCCCGCCCGTCCCGGTGGTCCATCGCGCGGACCAGCGCCGCGAGCTCCAGCACGGTGAACACCCGCGCGACGGCCTGCGGCACTTCTTGGAGTGCGAAGCGCATGTGCTCCTGAGCCGCGGCCAACACGAGATCTGCCTCCGCCACCATGAACGGTTGCAACGCGGCGGGACGGTGGCCTTCCAGCCCGGTGACGCCGGCCTCGGCGCCGAGCCGCACGAGCGGCGGCGGCACCGTCAGTGCCTGGTTCGGCTGGGAGCCGGCGCTGCCGACCTCCACCCGGCCGGGGGCCAGGACCGCCAGCCGGCCCTGCAGGGCCCGGCTCGCATAGGCCGAGCGGCACACGTTGCCGGTGCACACGATGAGCACGGCGTCCGGCGAGGGAAGGGCCCGGCGCCCCCGCCGGGCAGGCGGAGCCGAGCTCGACAGCGCCGGGCGACGGGCGAACGAGATCAACCGCGCGCGGCTCCGCCGTCACGCTCGAGCCACGAGGACAGCGCCCGGGCCTGACGATCGACGACCTTGCCGACCATCGGCTCGGCCTTCGCCGCGAGCTTCGAGCCCACCAGCGGGATCCGGCAGACGAGGGTGCCGTCCACGGAGAACTGGGAGCCCTCACCGGCGGCAGTCAGGCGGAGGGAGCCGTCCGCCGTCGCCTTGGCGGAGGGCACGGTGATGGTGGTGGTGCCGGTGCGGGAGCCGTCCGCGGCGGGCGCGTCCCACCGCTCCACCTGCTCCACCTGGAGGGCGGAGCCGATGAGCTTGCGGGCCATGTCCGGGACCCGGTCCGGGATGCGGTCTGCAGGCAGGGAGCGCACGGCGGTGACGGTCATCGCGCCCTCCGGGGAGCCCTCCACGGAGAACGAGACCAGGGAGCCGCCGAAGGACTCGACCACGGAACGGTGGAAGTCCTCGGACGCCAAGGCGGCTGCCACGGCCGCCGGCGGGTGCGGGATGGACTGCTGAGCGGAAAAGGCCACGGTGTCTCCTCGGGGTCAAGTCGGGCCGCGCCCGGCGGGCCGTGAGAGGGCCGGCACCGGTTCGCCGACGGCGATGGGCGCCCATCCCTCACCTTATATGCTGGCCTCCGCGACCCGGGTCCCGTGCACGGCGCCGGGACCGGCCGCGCGACCCCTCGTGAACCCCCTGGAAGGTGTGTCCGCCATGTCGGCACTCTGGGCCGTGGCCCTCATCATGCTCCTGAGCGGGACGGCGAAGCTCCGTTCCGGCGAGGACGTGCAGGCCACGTTCACCCGACTCAGGGTGCCCCGTCCGTTCGCGGCCCCCGCCCTGGCGCGCGCGTTCCCCTGGCTCGAGCTGCTGCTCGCCGCCGCCCTCCTGCAGCCCTTCACCCTGCTGCGTCCGGTCGTCGGCCTGGTGGCCGTGGCCCTCTTCGCCGCCTTCCTCGCGCTCGTGGTCCGGGCCCAGGACGACGGCGTCTCGTGCGGCTGCTTCGGCGAGGCCTCGGCCGCCCCGATCTCCCGCACCACCGTGGTCCGCAACGTCGTCTTCCTGGCCCTCGCCGTCCTGGCCCTGGCCGAGGGGATCGTCTCGCTGGCGGTGCACGGCGCGGGCCTGGCCTGGCAGCCGCTCACCGCCTTCGGCGCCGGCGCGTGGGCCTGGGCCCTGCTCGTGTCCGTGCTGCTCGCGACCGCCGCGTTCCTGGCCGGGCGCGAGTCCGTCCCGGCCGCACCTGACGCCGCCCCGGCGACGCCCACGCCCGAGGCCCCGGCCGCCGTCGACCCGGCCGACGGCGCCGAGCCCGAACGCCACCCGTTCCCGGACGCCGTCGTGGTCGCGGACGGCGAGTACATCGGTCTGCACCGGCTGGTCGCGGACGGGGCCGTGGTGGCCCTGCGCCTGTCCACGGGGTGCGGCTCCTGCGCGCGGGTGATCGAGCGGCTGGACGAGTTCAAGGACGCGCTCGGGCCGGTCCGGCTGCGGGTCCTCATGCCCCAGCGCGCCCCCGGCGCCGAGGGGGCGATCCACAGCGGCGCCGTCGACGCGTCGCTCGTGCTGGCCGACCCGGCCGGCGCCGCCTCGCAGGCCCTCGGCCTGCACTCGTTCCCCACCGCGGTGCTGCTCGGCACGGACCGGCTGACCGCCGGCGGCCCGGTGGGCGGCGCCGACGACGTCCTCGCCTTCCTCGAAGAGATCCGGGAGATCATGACCACCGAACTGCCCGCCGCCACGGACGGCTCCACCGCCACCCCGGAGGTCCGCGCATGAGCGCCCCCGAGACCACCCCCGTCCTCGCCCCGCTGCTGCCGCGCCTGCGCGCCGAACGCGCGCTCGAGGCGGCCGCCGCCTCCGCCGCCCGGCCGCTCGAGTCCCGGGGCGTCGAACTGGAGATCGGCCTGCCCGACGGCGCCCGCGCGCCCCTGCTGACCGTCCTGGCCGAGGCGCTGGCCGAGGGCCACGGCGAACGCGCCGCCGTCCTCGTCGTGACCGCGACCACCCGCGAGGCCGAGGACCTCGTGACCGACCTGGCCGCCTGGGCCCCGGCCGGCACGGCCGCGCTGTTCCCCTCCTGGGAGACGCTGCCGCACGAGCGCCTGTCCCCGCGCTCGGACACCGTGGGCGCGCGCCTGGCCGTGCTGCGCCGCCTCGCCCACCCGGAGGAGCACGCGGAGGGCCCGCTGCGCGTCGTCGTCGCCCCCGTGCGCGCCGTGCTGCAGCCCCTCGTGGCCGGACTCGGCGAGCTGAGCCCCGTGACCCTGCGGACGGGGGAGGAACGGGACTTCGACGGCGTGGTGGCCGCGCTCGCGGACGCCGCCTACTCGCGCGTGGACATGGTCAGCCGTCGCGGCGAGTTCGCCGTGCGCGGCGGGCTGATCGACGTGTTCCCGCCCACCGAGGACTACCCCGTGCGCATCGAGTTCTTCGGGGACGAGGTGGAGCAGATGCGCTGGTTCTCCGTGGCGGACCAGCGCTCCCTCGAGGACACCACGGAGGACGGCTCGGGCCACCCCTCCGAGCTGTACGCGCCCCCGTGCCGCGAGCTGCTGATCACGGACCACGTGCGCCGACGCGCGAAGGAGCTGATCCCGGCCATGCCCGCCGCCGCGGACATGCTGGACCGCATCGCCGAGGGCGTGGCCGTGGAGGGCATGGAGTCCCTCTCCCCGCTGCTGGCCGAGGCCATGACGTCGCTGCCCCGCATGCTGCCCACCGGCTCGCTGACCGTCCTCGTGGAGCCCGAGCGCCTGCGCGGCCGCGCCGACGACCTGCTGGCCACCAACGAGGAGTTCCTCCAGGCCGCGTGGGCCGGTGCCGCGCAGGGCGCGGTCGCCCCGGTGGACGTGGTCGGGGCGGACCAGTCCGCCGCGGGCGGCTTCCTCACGGTGGCCGAACTCCGCGCGGCCGCGCTCGAGCAGGACCAGGGGTTCTGGTCCGTCACCGCGCTGGTCTCGGACGATGAGCTGCTGCCCGACGCCGCCACCCTGCGCGCCACCCTCGGCGTCCCGCAGACCTTCTCGGGCGACATCGAGGCCATGGTCGCGCACACCCGTGTCCGGCTCGCGGAGGGGTGGCATGCCGTGGTCCTCACCGACGGCCCCGGCTCCGCCCGCCGTCTCGCCGAGCTCACCACGGAGGCCGGCCTCACGGCCGCCGTGGTGGACGGGCCCCTGCCCGCGGACCTCGCCCCGGGGCGGGTCTCCATCCCGACGGCGCCCGTCGGCTCCGGCTTCACGATCCCGGACGCGCAGATCGCCCTGATCACGGAGCACGACCTCTTCGGCCGGCACCGCACCGCGGGCACGCGCGCCCCCGGGGCGCGGCTGGCCCGGAAGCGGCGCAACGCCGTCGACCCGCTGACCCTGCAGCCCGGCGACCACGTGGTGCACTCCCAGCACGGCATCGCCCGCTTCGTGGAGCTGCAGCGCCGCAAGGTCACCGGCGGCCCGCGCACCGCCCCCGGCGCCGAGGAGTCCTACCGCGAGTACCTCGTGCTCGAGTACGCGCCCTCGAAGCGCGGCGCCCCGGGCGACCGGCTGTTCGTGCCCACCGACCAGCTCGACCTGATCTCCACCTACGTGGGCGGGGAGACGCCGTCGCTGTCCAAGATGGGCGGCTCGGACTGGGCGCAGACCAAGTCCAAGGCCAAGCGCGCCACCCGCGAGATCGCCGGCGAGCTCATCCGCCTGTACTCGGCCCGCATGGCCTCCCGCGGCCACGCGTTCGCCCCGGACACCCCGTGGCAGGGCGAGCTGGAGGAGGCGTTCCCGTTCATCGAGACGCCGGACCAGCTGACCACCATCGAGGACGTCAAGAAGGACATGGAGGCGGCCGTCCCCATGGACCGGCTCGTCTCCGGCGACGTCGGCTTCGGCAAGACCGAGGTGGCCGTGCGCGCCGCGTTCAAGGCGGTGCAGGACGGCAAGCAGGTGGCCGTGCTCGTCCCGACGACGCTGCTCGCCCGCCAGCACCACCAGACGTTCTCCGACCGGTTCGCCGGCTTCCCCGTGAAGGTGGCCGCGCTCTCCCGGTTCCAGACCGCCAAGGAGTCCAAGGAGGTCGCCGAGGGGCTCGCCCACGGCGAGGTGGACGTGGTGATCGGCACCCACCGGCTGCTCTCCGACCAGGTGCAGTTCAAGGACCTGGGCCTGGTGATCGTGGACGAGGAGCAGCGCTTCGGCGTCGAGCACAAGGAGGCGCTGAAGAAGATGCGCACCAACGTGGACGTGCTCGCCATGTCCGCCACGCCCATCCCGCGCACCCTCGAGATGTCCCTCACCGGCATCCGTGAGACCTCCACGCTGGCCACCGCCCCGGAGGAGCGCCACCCCGTGCTCACCTCGGTGGGCCCGTACTCGGACCAGCAGGTCACCGCGGCCATCCGCCGCGAGCTGATGCGCGAGGGCCAGGTGTTCTACGTGCACAACCGCGTCACCACCATCGACAAGGTGGCCAAGCGCATCGCCGAGCTGGTGCCGGAGGCGCGGATCGCCGTCGCCCACGGCAAGATGAGCGAGGCCCGGCTCGAGCAGATCATGGTGGACTTCTGGGAGCGGAAGCTCGACGTGCTCGTGTCCACCACGATCATCGAGACCGGCCTGGACATCGCCAACGCCAACACCCTGATCGTGGAGGACGCCCACCGCTACGGCCTCTCGCAGCTGCACCAGCTGCGCGGCCGCGTGGGCCGTGGCCGCGAGCGGGCGTACGCGTACTTCCTGTACGACCCGCAGAAGCCCCTCGGCGAGGTGGCCCTCGAACGCCTCAAGGCCGTGGCCACCCACAACGAGCTCGGCGCGGGCATGCAGCTGGCCATGAAGGACCTCGAGATCCGCGGCGCCGGCAACCTGCTGGGCGGGGAGCAGTCCGGCCACATCGCCGGCGTGGGCTTCGACCTCTACCTGCGGATGGTGGGCGAGGCCGTGGCCGACTTCAAGGGCGAGGAGGACACCGCGCCCGCCGAGGTGAAGGTGGAGCTGCCGGTCAACGCCCATCTGCCGCACGACTACGTGCCGGGGGAGCGGCTGCGCCTGGAGATGTACCGCAACCTCGCCCAGGCCGCGGACGACGCCGCCGTGGACGCCGTGGTGGAGGAGCTCAAGGACCGCTACGGCCCGCTGCCGGAGCCGGTGGAGGCGCTCGTCGCCGTCGCCCGGTTCCGCAACCGGGCGCGGGCCGCGGGCGTCACCGAGGTGATGCTGCTGGGCCAGAACGTGAAGTTCGGCCCCGCCGCGGACCTGCCGGAGTCCCGTCAGATGCGCCTGACCCGCATGTACAAGGGCGCCCAGGTCAAGCCGGCCCTGAACGGCGTCCTCATCCCGCGGCCCAAGACCAAGCCGGTCATGGGTCAGGACCTCGTGGACGTCCCGCTGCTCGAGTGGGCGCAGCAGGTGGTCGACGCGATCTTCGCGCCGGAGGGCTGAGCCGGGTCAGGCCGTCCGCACGCGGACGAGGACGCCGTGCGCCTCGAGCATCTCGAGGAAGGCGTGGACGTCGGCCGCGACGTCGGCGGGGTCGAGGCCGAACGCCTCCGCCACCTGGACCGTGATTGTCGTCGTCGACAGCGGCGTCGGCGGATCCGCGACCAGGTCGTCATCCGGGGTGCGGCCGCCCACGAGGACGTCCCAGATCACGTCGCCCGAGGCGCTCAACAGCAGCGGCTGACCGGCCTCGAGCGTCATGACGACGGCCTGGCCGCCGGCGGTGCGGGCCCACGCGATGTCGGGGGCCAGGGCCCAGCCCTCGGTGGTCTCAACGGTCACGGCGCACCGCCTTCCTCCAGGCCCAGCCGGCGAGTGCGCCGAGCCGGGCGCGCTGCTCGCGCCACAGGTCCGCGCGGGTGACAGGCCGGCCCAGGCGCATCTGCAGATGGGGGCGGTTCACCGGGATCGTGCGGGCCACGAGGACGGCCCGCTCCCGCGCCGTGGCGGCCGACTGCCACCGGGTGCGGAACAGCTCCAGACCGCTCTGGCTCTCGTGCAGCGCCGCGAAGAGGGTCAGCTGCCTGGAGTCGACGCCGTCGGCGGCCTCGCCCGTGGCGACGTGCCAGGCCGCGCCCGCGTCCAGCCGGTGGGCTTCCTCGCGCAGGGCTGCCCAGCTTTCGGCGGGCAGGGATTCCCGGATGTGCCGGACGTCGTGCGCGCCGCGATACGGATCGCGGGCCGCGTGGACGATGACGACGAGCCGCTGGTGGCACGGGCTCGGCACCGGAACGGGCCGGCCGGCGATCACGAGGTGGGTGTGCTCGCTCCACAGGGTGTCGAAGGCCGCCTCGGGGGACGGGCCGAGTCCGGGGAAGAGCCGATGCACGTCCACATACCCCAGCTGGTCATGCCAGAGCGTGGCCGCGTGCTGGAAGATCGATCCCTCCGAGAAGGTGGCGACCGGTTCCCAGCCGTGGGAGTCCAGGAGTGCGATGACGGCGGCGGCATCGGTGGGATGGACCAGCAGGTCCACGTCCGAACTGCGGCGGTGATCGGGGTAGACGCCGGGCTCGGTGGCGTAGCCCTTGAGGTGCAGGGCGCGGATGTCGGCCCGGCCCAGCAGGTGCGCGATGCGGGCGTGGGCGAGGCGGACGCGGATCTCGAGGTCCAGGGACGGCGGGGCGGCCGGTCGCTGTCCCGTCGCACGTTCCCCCATGGCCGCGAGCTTAGCCGACCGAAAGGAGGGCCCCTCATCCACACGGACGCACAGGGATGCTGGCGACGAGCTGGGCGACCCGTCTACACTGTCTTTGAGACCTCCACAGCCGATTCTCATGAATCGTGTCGCGGGGCTCTGTCCACTCGCGTGACCCGTGACCCCGTTCGGGCGCGAAAGCCACACCTCGACTCGAAACGAGTGAAGCCATGCAGAAGAACACCTCCACCCTCTCCCGTCGCAAGGTGACCGCCGGCATCGCCTGGACGGTTCCGGCCGTCGCCGCCGTCGCCGCCGCCCCGTTCGCCGCGGCCTCCCCGACCGGCTGTGCCGACGTGACCACGGGCACCGCCGTGAAGCACCAGGGCGGCGGCCAGTCCGATGGCATCAAGCAGGCCTACGGCTTCACCATCACCATCACCAACACGTCGCCCACCCCCGTGTACGTCAACCCGGGCACGGTGACCGTGGTGTTCGGCGGTCATACCACCCGAAACGGTGAGGCGCGTCTCTACACCGACAGCCCGTGCGAGGGAGGCAGGCGACTGGCCGCCATGGACCCCGAGCTGCTCCTGCAGCCGGGCGAGTCCAAGACCTACTACTACCTGGTGAACAAGACCGGCAACTCGGCCAACGAGTCCGGCTGCGTCAAGGGCAAGCTGCAGCTGGCCCTGCCGACGAGCGCTCCTGAGGGCGCGGATCTCTGCAACGACGGTGTCGTCGAGTTCAGCAACTGCTTCGAGACCACCCCGCCCTCGGTGAAGTGCTGATCTTCTGAGCACCGCCACGAAGGGCCCCGCCTCCTCAGAGGCGGGGCCCTTCTGCATCCCCGGGCCCGTGCCGTCGATGCGACGACCTGGCCCTGCGGCCGGGCGCCGTCAGCGTGGCGACGCGTCACCCGCGGTCCCGGCCGCGGCCTCGGCGGCGTCCCGGGGCGCCTGGTAGTAGACGTCGTAGCTGCCGCCGTCCGCGCCGTAGCCCCCGCCGTAGTAGTCCGAGCCCACACCGGAGGCCGGGGTGCCGTTGAGCACGACGCCGAGCACCCGGGCGTTGACGCCCGCGAGCATGTCCCGGGCCACCTCGAGGTGCTCCTTGCGGGTCTTGCCGTGGCGGATCACCAGGACGGTGCCGTCCACCGCCGCGGCGAGCAGGGTCGAGTCCGTGACGGGCAGCACGGGCGGGGCGTCCACGAGCACCATGTGCGTCTCGGCGAGGGCGGTGAGCAGGTCCTTCATCCGCTCGGAGCCGAGCTGTTCGGACGGGTTCGGGGGAGTGCGGCCGGCAGGCAGGAGGAGCAGCCCGTCCTCGCCCACGGGGATCAGCACGTCCTGGAGGGCGACGTCCCCGTTGAGGACCTCGGACAGGCCCACGCGGCCGTCGACGCCGAACTGCAGGGCCTGGCGGGGGCGACGCAGATCGGCGTCGATGAGGATCACCGGCTGGCCGGCGGCCGCCACGGTCAGGGCCAGGTTGCCGATCACCGTCGACTTGCCCTCGCCGGGGTTGGAGCTGGTGAACGCGATGGTGCGGGGCGGATCGTCCACCGCAGCGAACCGCAGGTTGGTCCGCAGCTGACGCACCGCCTCCGACGCGCGGGGGGAGAGGGGCGCCATCGGCGCCGTGCGTTCCGCCTTCATGCTGGGGTCCAGGGGGATGGCGCCGAGCAGGCCCGCCCCGCCCGCCACCTGGGCGTCCGTCGTCGTCCGCACGTTGACGTCCAGCAGCCGCCGCAGGAGCGCGACGATCAGGCCGAGGACGAGGCCTGCGCCCAGGCCGTACAGCAGGTGGCGGACGCGGTCCGGGCTCGAGGGCGTGGCCGGCACGAGGGCGTCCTCCATGGCCGTGACCTTGACGTTGGACGTCGGATCGAGCTCGTTCGCCACGTCGGCGGTCGCCACGAGCGCCCCGTTGGCCAGCGCGGCGGCCTGCTGCGCATCGGGGGCCACGGCGGACACCGTGATGAGGTTCGAGTTCGGCACCAGGGCGGCGCTCATGGTCGCGCCGGCGGTGTCCAAGCCCTCGGCCGCGATCCGCTCGCGGACCGTGCGGCTGTTGATCAGCGGGATGTAGGACTGGGCGCGGGTCTGGGCGGTCTCGGTGCCGGAGATGCTCGCCTCCCCCTCCACCGTGACGAACGCGGTCGAGGTGGCGGTGTACAGCGTGGGCTGCAGCAGCGAGTACACGAGGCCCGCCGCCAGGCCCAGGGCGGCGCACCCCAGGATCACCAGGCGGTTCGCACGCAGCACACGAAGGAAATCAATGATGTTCATGGGATCCCAGGATCGAAGGGCAGCGACTCAGCTCACTCTAACAAGCGGGACAGCCCGTTCTGCCGCACTCGTCTACGCTGGGCGTGGGGCGGAGACGCGCCCCGGCAGGGCGACGGAGGAGCGGTCATGACGGTGGGGCACGACGCGCACGGACCGCGGCACTCCGACCCCCGCTACGTGGCCCTGCAGACGGAACGGGAGAAGCACGCCCGCGCCGCCGCCCGCGGCACGTCCGTGTGGTCGGCCGACCAGGACGCCGCCGTCCCGCGCGAGCCCCTGCGCATCCCCGAACTGCTGCTCGGGGCCCTGCTGGCCATGGAGGCGTTCAGCGTCCCCCTCGGCCCCGTGGCGCTCCCGCTGAACGAGGCGGGCATGCTCCTGCTGCTGGCCCTGGCGCTGTGCCGACGGTCCCGCCGCGATGTCTCCGCCCTCGGGCTGACCGCCGTGCTCGCCGCCGCCGTGCTGCTGTTCCTCGCGATCGTCTCCGTGTCCCAGGGCATTCCGGACCTGGAATGGCTGCGCCGGTGGGTGCGGATGGCGGCCCTCGTCGGGCTCGTCGGCTGCATCGCCGGCGGCCGGCTCAGCCTGCGCTCGCTCGCCGTCGGGCTCGGCGCCGCCATGGCCCTGAACGTGCCCCTCTTCTACGCCGGCCTCGTCCCCGCGCCCTACGGCAGTTTCCTGACCGGCATCCTCGCGGACAAGAACGTGGCGGGCCTCTACTACGCGGCCATGCCGGTCCTGGCGCTCGCCCTCGTGCGGGCGCGGCGGTGGAAGCTGATCCTGCTCGTCGCCGCCGCGGTGTGCGTCGTCCTCACGGGCTCCCGCACCTCCATGGCGGGCTTCGCCTGCGCCGTCCTGTGGCTCTGGCTGACGCCGCGGATGGGGGCGGGTCTGCGCCTGGTCCTGCTGGCGGTCCTCGCCTGGGCGGTCGCGTTCGCCGAGGAGAACCTGGCCCGCATCGCCTTCTTCGCGGACCGCACCGGCACGGACTGGCTGCGCTCGAACATCCAGGCCGAGACGGCTGTGCGCGTCGCGGAGACGCCGTGGTACGGCCGGGGCCTCACCACGGCGTACGTGGACTTCGGCGGCGCCACGTGGCACTACCACAACTCCTACGCGGGCCTCTACACCGAGGGCGGCGTCGTGCTCCTCCTCGCCGTCCTCGGCGCGTACGCGTTCTTCGGGCTGCGCCTGTTCAGCGCCCGGCTGCGCACCCCCTCGCGCGTGGCGGTGGAGGCGGCGGCCGTCGTCGTGTTCGTCTCCGCGACGCAGCTGGGCGAGGTGTTCATCACGATCCCCAGCATGCTCGTCGTCGCCGCCGGCGTGACCCTCTGGCTCGACGAGCGGGACGCCCCGCTCGAGAGCGAGGTGCTCGAGCGGCGCCGTCGTCGGGTGCTGGCCGCGGCGCGCCAGGGGCAGCACGCCCCGTCCTCCGGCGGGCACGCCGTCCCCGATCTCTGACGCCGGCCGGTCAGGCGCCCGTCGACTCCTCCTCCACGAGGTCCCCGTCGAGGGCCCGGGCGATCTCCCACGCCAGCAGCTCGACGATCGGCTGCGCGGTCTGCGCCATCGCGGCGTAGCCCTCGGCGGGGCCGCGGAACGGGTCCGGCAGATCCGCGTCCGGTCGCTCCCCGTGGGCGATCAGGCGGGAGCGCAGCTCCGCCAGGGCCGTCACGAGCGCGGTGACGCCGGCGCCCGGAGGGACCGCCGCGGCGAGCTCCTCGCCGTGGTCGCGCAGGAGGGTGCCCATGCCGAGGATCGTGAAGGTCCGGCGCACCGCCGCGGGGTCCTCGCGCAGCACCTCGTCCAGGTGGTCGTCCGTCGCGGTCAGGACGAGGTCCTGGTCGGCCAGCGAACGCCCGGTCAGCTGCTGCGGTCGATGCTGCGTCAACGCGGCGCGGACTCGGCGGCTCGGTGCGAGGTCGAGCAGCGGACCCGGGACGGTCAGCGCCTGGTTCGGTTCCGTGCCCGCGCTCGTGACCTCCGCGCGGCCCCGGTCACCGAGCAGGGCGTTGAGCTGCGCCTGCAGCGCGTACTCCACATAGGCGGAGCGGCAGATGTTGCCCGTGCACACGACGAGGACGCGGGCGCTCGGCAGGGGGCCGGGGACACGGCCGGCCGGTGAGGCAGGCGAGGCTGGCTCAGCGGCCCTGACGGGCGCGGGAGCCACCGTGCGCTCGGTCGGCGTCGCACGCTGCCGCGGCGTGGCGGGGTCGGCCGGGTGGGGGCGGAATGCCGGGCCGAGCCGGAACTCGGCGAGGCGATCCTCCCGCGCCGTGGAGGCCGCCGGGGCGTCGGCGTCGCCGCCGTCACCCGCCGGGTGGCCGCCGTCGCGGGCCGGCACCTCGGGCTCCTCCGGCGTCGGCGGCAGGAACGGATTGCGGATCGGGGGGCGATGATCCCTGCTCATGGGTGTGTCCTCTCCGAGGCGGTCGTGACGCGCGGCAGCGCGGACGTGACGGGGTGCGGGGGCTCCACGTGTCGCAGGCGGTGCACCGGGTGCCAGCGGCGGCGCGCCCCCGTGAACGGCTTGGACAGGGGGGTGGCGAGCAGGGCGAGGCCTGCCAGCCAGCTGAGGGCGAGCGCGAGGGCGAACTTGGCGGCGTTGTCCTCCACGCCGTGGCGCGTGACCCACATCAGCACCCAGCCGTGCAGCAGCACCACCACCGTGCCCGTCCGGACCAGGGCGGTGATGGCGCGGCGCAGGGCCTGACCCGTCCCGGTGCGTCGGGCGAAGGAGCGCAGCAGCCTCTCCACCGTGGAACCGAACACGAGCACCATCCCCGCGGACATCAGGACGCCCACGGCGGGGGTGAGCACCGGCGTGCCGAAGCCGCCGAACTTGATGTTGGGCGGCTCCAGGCCCAGCCGGACCGCGACCATCCCGAGCAGCACCAGGCCGACGCCGATGAGCGTCCGGTGGCGCCGCACGTGCGGCTGGACGCGGCGGCGGAACATCTCCCCGCTGAGGACGAACAACAGGCACGGCAGGGCCAGCCCGACGCCCAGCGGCGTGCGGGCGATCGCGGAGTCCGGCACGAGGTGGGCCCACGCCAGCCCGGCCAGGCCCACGGCCCAGGCGACGGCGGACGGGAAGCGCTCGAGGAATCGGCGCAGCACCGTGGTGAAGAACAGGACGGAGATGAACCAGAACGCCCACCACGGGGGCTCCTGGTCCGCGCCCCCGTACCAGCCGGTGATCATCAGGCGCCGCAGGAGGTCGGGGTCGTCGGCGAACCACGCGAATGCGGCCACGGACATGAGCGCCGCCCACACCAGGTACGGCACCATCAGGCTCCGGAAGCGGCCCCACACGTCCGTGGCCCAGGGGCGGCCGCGCGTCCAGAAGTAGCCGGTGAGGAAGAAGAACAGCGGCATCCGCCAGATCTCCAGGTACCGGCTGAAGGTGAGGTCCGTCAGGTATGCGTGACCCAGCACCACCGCCGCGATGGAGACAAGCCGAAGGGCGTCCACCCCCGTGTTGCGGGTGGACGCCCTTCGGCGCGCGGCGGCCGGACGACCGGTGTCAGCGATCCTCGGCTCCGGGACGGCTCAGCGGTGCGCGGCGCCGGTCTCGACGGCGTGGGCGCCGGAGGCGGCGTGCTCGACGACGGGACGGGTGTGGATGGCGGTGGTGTCCACGGTGTCGCTGCGGCCCAGGAACGCCTTGGGGATCATGAAGGCCACAGTGGCCAGGGCCAGCGCGATCAGGCCGGGGATCCAGACCGACTCGAGCGACCAGAAGCCCATGGCGTAGAGGCAGCCGAGGAACGCGCCGAAGGCGACGATGAAGGCGATCAGGGAACCCCAGACGCCGCCCACGTTGGAGTGGTCGATGGCCTTGCCGTTGCGGATCACGTGATGCTCCTTCGGTGCGGTCCCGGCCGGGGCGGACGCCCGGCCGAAGTGATGCGAGTCAGTCGGATCCCAGGATAGCAAGCGCGGAACTGGCCCCGATCCGGGTGGCGCCGGCCTCGATCATCGCCAGGGCGTCCTCGCGGGTGCGCACCCCGCCGGAGGCCTTCACTCCGATGTCCTCGCCCACGGTGCGGCGCATCAGCGCGACGTGCTCGACGGTGGCGCCCGCGGTGAAGAAGCCCGTGGAGGTCTTCACGAAGTCCGCCCCGGCCTCGACCGCGGCCTCGCAGGCCAGGACGATCGCGTCGTCGTCCAGGAGGGCGGTCTCCACGATCACCTTGAGCAACGCCCCGCCATCGCCCGCGGGGCCGTCCGCGTGGGCGGCCTCGGCCACGGCGCGGACGTCCGCGACGAGCCGGGCGCGGTCCCCGGCGCGGGCCGCGGCGATGTCGAGGACCATGTCCACCTCGTCCGCGCCGGCGTCGATCGCCTGCCGGGCCTCGAAGGCCTTGACCTCCGAGGTGTTGGCGCCGAGGGGGAAGCCGATCACGGTGCAGGTCAGCACGTCCGAGTCCGCGAGCTCGGCGGCCACCAGCGGCACCCACACGGGGTTGATGCAGACGCTCTTGACCCCGGCCTCGCGGGACTCGGCCACGAGGCGGCGCACGTCCGCCTCCGAGGTGTCGGCCTTCAGGGCGGTCGCGTCGATGTACTTCGCCAGCTCGGCGGTGGTGAGGGAGACGGTCATGCCCACCAGCCTACCGAGGCTCAGCCGCCCACGAGGGCCGTCACCTCGGCCCGCAGCGCCTCGAGCCGCTCGGCGGCCGCGGCCGGGTCGGCGTCCCGGGTGCCGAGGTAGCACTTGAGCTTGGGCTCGGTGCCGGAGGGGCGCACGAGGACGCGGGTGCCGGAGTCGGTGGCGAACAGCAGCGCGTCCGTGGGCGGCAGCCCGTCCCCGCCGGCGGCCAGGTCCCGGCGCACGGTGACCGGCTCGCCCGCGAGCGTGGCCGGCGCCTGCTGACGCAGGGCCGTCATGGTGCGGGCGATCAGGGACAGGTCCGCCACGCGGACCGAGACCTGGGCGCTGGGCATGGCGCCGGTGACCGCGTCGACGTCGGCCAGGGCGTCCATCAGGCCGCGTCCCTGCGCCGTGAGGGCGGCGGCCAGCTCCGCGGCCATGAGGGCGGCCGTGATGCCGTCCTTGTCCCGCACCATGTCCGGGTCCACGCAGTAGCCGAGGGCCTCCTCGTAGCCGAAGCCGAGGTCCGGGGCGCGGGAGATCCACTTGAAGCCGGTCAGCGTGACGTGGTGCCTCACCCCGTTCGCCTCCGCCAGGGCGGCCAGCTGCGGGGAGGAGACCACGGAGTTCGCGGCGCTGCGGCCGGCCGCGTGCAGGGCCGGCATCGCGTGCGCGCCCAGCAGCGTCCCGACGGCGTCGCCCGAGAGCATCCGCCACGTGCGGACGCCGTGCGCGTCGGTGACGGGCGCGGCCAGGGCCAGGCGGTCGGCGTCGGGGTCGTTGGCGATCACCAGGTCCGCGTCCACCTCGGCGGCCAGGGCGAGGGCGAGGTCCATCGCCCCCGGCTCCTCCGGGTTGGGGAACGCGACCGTGGGGAAGGCCGGGTCCGGGGCGGCCTGCTCGGCCACCACGTGGACGGGGCCGAAGCCGGCGTCCTCGAGCAGGCCCGGGACCACGGCGCCGCCCACCCCGTGCAGGGGCGTGTAGACCACGCGCAGGTCGCGGTGGCCGTGCCGGTCGTCGTCGAGCACGCCGAGGGCCGCCGCGCGGTAGGCCTCCAGCAGGTCCGGCCCGGCCACGGTCCAGCCGTCGTCGGCGAGCGGGATGTCCGCGGTCCACGCCGCGTGGTCGATGCGGGCGGCGATCTCCGCGTCCGCGGGGGAGACGATCTGCGCCCCGCGACCCGCCTCGTCCGTGAGCCGCCCGCCGAGGTAGACCTTGTAGCCGTTGTCCGCGGGCGGGTTGTGGCTGGCGGTGACCATCACGCCCGCGTCCGCGCTGAGATGGCGCACCGCGAAGGCGAGGACCGGCGTCGGCAGCGCCTCTGGCAGCAGGACGGTCTGCACGCCCGCGGCCGTCAGGACGGCGGCCGTGTCCGCGGCGAAGGCGGCCGAACCGCGCCGCGCGTCGTACCCGACGACGGCCAGCGGCGGGGCTGCGTCCCGTCCGACGCCGTCCCACAGGTGGGCGGCCAGACCCGCCGCGGTGCGGCGCACCACGAGCCGGTTCATGCGGGACTCGCCCGGGCCCTCCTCGGCGCGCAGGCCGGCGGTGCCGAAGGCGAGCGGCCCGGCGAAGCGGGCGGCGAGCGCCGCCCGGGCGGCCGCGGCCTCCGGGCCGACGCCGGCGGCCGCGTCGAGCTCGGCGCGCAGGGTGTCCCGGTGCGCGGGGTCGGGGTCCTCCGCCGCCCACCGCTCAGCCCGGGCGAGGACGTCCTCCGGGAGCGCGGCGACGTCGTCGTGCGGGGGATGCGCGGGCATCAGAGCCGCCCCACGATGTCCGCGAGCAGGCGCGCGATGCGCGGGCCGGCGGCCTGGCCGGCCTCGACGACCTCGGCGTGGGACAGCGGCGTCTCCGAGATGCCGGCGCCGAGGTTGGTCACCAGCGAGATGCCGAACACCTCCAGCCCGGCGTGACGGGCCGCGATCGCGTCCAGTGCCGTGGACATGCCGACGAGGTCGCCGCCGAGGGTGCGCGCCATCCGCACCTCGGCGGGGGTCTCGTACTGCGGGCCGGCGAACTGGACGTACACGCCCTCGCGCAGGGACGGGTCCACCTCACGGGCGATCGCGCGCAGCCGCGGCGAGTAGAGGTCGGTGAGGTCCACGAACGTGGCGCCGGCGAGCGGGGTGGCGCCGGTGAGGTTGATGTGGTCCGCGATCAGGACGGGGGTGCCCGGGGCGATCTCCGGGTCCAGCCCGCCACAGCCGTTGGTCAGCACCACGGTGCGCGCCCCGGCGGCGGCGGCGGTGCGGACGGTGTGCGCCACGGCCTGGGCGTCGCGGGACTCGTAGAAGTGCGTGCGCGAGCCGAAGACGAGGGCGTGCGTGCCGTCCGGCAGCCGGACCGAGCGGATCACCGCGTTGTGGCCGGGCACCTTCGGGGCGTGGAAGCCGGGCACCTCGGCCAGCGGCACGGCGGCGACCTCCTCGCCGATCAGGCCGGCGGCCTCGCCCCAGCCGGAGCCGAGGACGACGGCGACGCGGTGCTCCGCCACGCCCGTCGCCCGGGCGATGGTGTCGGCGGCCGCGCGGGCCTCGGCGAAGCCCGGATGGTCGCCGGTCACGGGGGAGTCGGGGGAGGGGATGCTGGTCTGGTCGGTCACGTCGTGGAGTCTAGGCGGTGTCCCGTGAGCGCGGGCTAGGACTTTCCCGTCCGCGGCGGACACAATAAAGCCCGTGAGCGAGGAAAACAGCACCTTCATCCCGTCCCTGACCATCATCGGCGGCGGCCCCGGCGGCTACGAGGCCGCCATGGTGGCCGCGAAGCTGGGCGCCCGCGTGACCCTGGTCGAGCGCCAGGGGGTGGGCGGCGCGGCCGTCCTCACGGACGTGGTCCCCTCCAAGACGCTGATCGCCGCCGCCGACTCGATGCGCCGCGTGGGCGCCTCCGTGGACCTGGGCGTCGACCTCGGCGGGGGCGACGTCCACGCGGACATGGGCCGGGTCGGCCACCGCATCCTGAACCTGGCCCACGAGCAGTCCTCGGACATCCGCGCGGGCCTCGAGCGGGTCGGCGTCCGGGTGATCGACGGCGTGGGCCGCGTCGTCGGCCCCCACGAGGTGTCCGTCCGCGCCCTCGACGACGCCGACGCCGGCGCCGAGCCCGAGATCATCACCTCGGACGCGATCCTCGTGGCCGTCGGCGCGAGCCCCCGCGAGCTGCCCACCGCCGTCCCGGACGGCGAGCGGATCTTCAACTGGAAGCAGGTCTACAACCTCAAGGAGCTTCCCGAGCACCTGATCGTCGTGGGCTCCGGCGTCACCGGCGCCGAGTTCGCCTCGGCCTACAACCGCCTCGGCGCCAAGGTCACCCTCGTCTCCTCGCGCGACCGCGTGCTCCCCGGCGAGGACGCCGACGCCGCCGAGCTGCTCGAGAAGGTCTTCGAGGGCAATGGCCTCAGGGTGGTCTCCCGCTCCCGGGCCGAGTCCGTCGAGCGGACCGAGACCGGCGTGCGCGTGCACCTCTCCGGCGAGGGCGCCGAGGACACCCCGTCGATCGAGGGCTCCCACGCGCTGGTGGCCGTCGGCGGCGTGCCGAACACGGCGGGCCTCGGCCTCGACGACGTGGGCGTGAAGCTGACCGGCTCCGGCCACGTGCTCGTGGACGGCGTCTCCCGCACGTCCGTGCCGAGCATCTACGCGGCGGGCGACTGCACGGGCAAGCTCGCCCTCGCCTCGGTGGCGGCCATGCAGGGGCGCATCGCCGTCGCCCACCTGCTCGGCGACGCCCTCAAGCCGCTGCGCCCGCACCTGCTGGCCTCGAACATCTTCACCTCGCCGGAGATCGCCACCGTGGGTGTCTCGCAGGCGCAGGTGGACTCCGGCCAGTACCAGGCGGACGTGCTGCGCCTGGACTTCCACACCAACCCCCGCGCCAAGATGTCCGGCGCGGAGGAGGGGTTCGTGAAGATCTTCGCGCGACAGGGCTCCGGCACCGTGATCGGCGGCGTGGTGGTCTCGCCGCGCGCCTCCGAGCTGATCTACGCGCTCGCGCTCGCGGTCACGCACAAGCTGCACGTGGACGACCTCGCGGACACCTTCACCGTGTACCCGTCCATGTCCGGGTCGATCGCGGAGGCGGCCCGCCGCCTGCACGTGCGCATCTGACCCAGAGACGACTTTCGGTCGTGAGATAGGGCCTATCTCACGACCGAAAGCGTCCATTCCCCCGATGTCACGTTCGACAGTGCGGGCGGGGGCCCGGGCCCGCGGGGGCCGGGGTCAGCGTGCGGCGCGGCGCTCGCGGGCCGAGGTGACGGTGTCGAGGTCCGTGTGCCGGGTCTCGGGGGAGAGCGCCAGCGCGATGACGGTGATCGCCGAGGCGGCGGCCAGGTAGTAGCCGACGTAGGAGACGTCGAACCTCTGCACGAGCCAGGCGGCGATGAACGGGGTCAGCGCGGCGCCGAGGATCGAGGACACGTTGTAGGCGATGCCGGAGCCGGTGTAGCGCGTGTTCGTGGGGAACAGCTCGGGCAGCACCGCGGACATCGGCCCGAAGGTCAGGCCCATGAGCGTCATGCCCGTGGCCAGGAACGCCAGCATCAGCGGCACGTTCAGCTCCGCGCCCACGCCCATGTTCTCCGGCGAGAGCCACAGGCCGAACGAGAGGCCGAACAGCACCATGAGCACCGAGATCACGATCAGGGTCGGGCGGCGGCCGAAGCGGTCCGCCAGCAGGCCGGAGACCGGCACGAACGCGGCGAAGAACAGGATGCCGATCAGCTGCAGCACGAGGAACTCGGCGTAGGGGACGCCCAGGAAGCCGTTGGCCGGCTTGCCGATCGCGTAGGAGAGGATCCACGTGGTCATCAGGTAGAAGAGCACGTAGGTGGCGTACATGACGAAGGTGCCCAGGATCAGCTCCCACCAGTTGCGCCGGAACACCTCGCCCAGCGGCGCCTTCACGCGCTGGTCGCGGTCGAGGGCGCGCTGGAAGACCGGGGTCTCCTCGAGCTTGACGCGGACGTAGAGGCCCACGGCCACCATCACGATCGAGAGCAGGAACGGCACGCGCCACACCCACGTGAGGAACGGACCGTCGAGCACCGGACTCGTGGAGTCGTGACCGAAGCCGAGCACCAGCGCGAGGAACAGGCCGTTGGCCAGCAGGAAGCCGATCGGCGCGCCGAGCTGCGGCCACATGGCCGCCTGCGCGCGCTTGCCGTCCTTGGCGTACTCCGTGGCCAGCAGGGCGGCGCCGGACCACTCGCCGCCGAGCCCCAGGCCCTGGAAGAAGCGCAGCAGCGTCAGCATGGCCGGCGCCCACAGGCCGATCTGGAAGTACGTGGGCAGCAGGCCGATGAGGAACGTCGCGATGCCCATGGTCAGCAGCGAACCGATGAGCGTGGTCTTGCGGCCCACACGATCGCCCAGGTGGCCGAAGACGACGGCGCCCAGCGGCCGGGCGACGAACGCCGCGCCGAAGGTGGCCATGGAGGCCAGCAGGGCCGTGTTGTCGTCGCCGCCCGCGAAGAAGATCAGCGGGAACACCGAGACGGCGGCCGTGGCGTAGATGTAGAAGTCGTAGAACTCGATCGAGGTGCCCACGAGCGAGGCGATGATGACCCGCGAGCGGGGCACCTCCTCCGCGGTGGCGACCGCGTCCGACGTGAGATCGGTGGGGGCGCCCGGGTTCACGGGCGGGGTGGAGTGGGACATGGTGTCTCCCTGGTATGACGGGCACAGGGGGTCGCGAACGACCACGATGTGAGACGAAGATGCGTGTCAGGTTAAGCCTCGTCGCGCCGATCTGCGAGAGTCATGTCCCCGTCGTCCACCATGTGGAACCAGCCCACGACGCCGGCGCTCCCCGCCGTCGTCGCCGGCGGCTCACTCCGCGTCGGCGATGGTGGCGATCACCGTGCCGGCCGTGACCGTCTGGCCCGGCTCGACCTCGAGACCGCTGACCACGCCCGCGCGGTGGGCCGCGAGCGGCTGCTCCATCTTCATGGCCTCCACGACCACGATCAGGTCGCCCTCGGCCACGGTCTGGCCGTTCTCGGCGGCGACCTTCACCACGGTGCCCTGCATCGGGGCGGTCAGCGCGTCCGTGCTGACGGCCGCGGCCACCGGTGCGCCGCGCTTGCCGCGGGGCCGGCGTCGTCCCGCACCGGCCCGCTGGGCGGCGCCGGAGATCGTGTGCAGGGCCTCGCCCCACGTGGGCAGGGTGACGTCCACGCGCTTGCCGTTGACCTCCACGGTCACGGTGTGGCGTGCCTCGCGGGGGGCCGGCTCGGCCGGGGTGAGGGCGCTCGGCTCGATGTGGTTCGCAAACTCCGTCTCGATCCACCGGGTGTGCACCGAGAACGGCTCCTCCGAGCCGGCGATCTCGGGGGCGAAGGCGGGGTCGCGCACCACGGCGCGGTGGAAGGGCAGCACCGAGGGCATGCCGACGATCTCGGCCTCGCGCAGGGCGCGGGCGGCGCGCTGCAGGGCCTGGCGGCGGTCCGCGCCGGTGACGATCAGCTTGGCGACCATGGAGTCGAAGGCCCCGGAGACGGCCTCGCCCTCCACCACGCCGGAGTCCACGCGCACGCCCGGGCCGCTGGGCATGCGGAACGTGGTGAGCCGGCCGGGGGCGGGCAGGAAGTTGCGGCCCGGGTCCTCGCCGTTGAGGCGGAACTCGATCGAGTGGCCGCGGGGCCGCGGGTCCGTGTAGCCGAGGGCCTCGCCGCGGGCCAGGCGGAACTGCTCGCGCACGAGGTCGATGCCGGTGATCTCCTCGGAGACCGGGTGCTCCACCTGCAGACGCGTGTTCACCTCGAGGAAGGAGATGGTGCCGTCCTGGCCCACGAGGAACTCGCACGTGCCCGCGCCGACGTAGCCGGCCTCCTGCAGGATCGCCTTGGAGGACTCCACGAGGCGGGCGTTCTGCTCGTCCGTGAGGAACGGCGCCGGGGCCTCCTCCACGAGCTTCTGGTTGCGGCGCTGCAGCGAGCAGTCGCGGGTGGAGATCACGACGACGTCGCCGTGCACGTCCGCCAGGCACTGCGTCTCCACGTGGCGCGGCTTGTCCAGGAACCGCTCCACGAAGCACTCGCCCCGGCCGAACGCGGCCACGGCCTCACGGACCGCGGACTCGTAGAACTCGGGGATCTCCTCGCGCGTGCGGGCCACCTTGATGCCGCGGCCGCCGCCGCCGTAGGCCGCCTTGATGGCCACCGGCAGGCCGAACTCATCCGCGAACGCGACGACCTCCTCCGTGCCGGTCACGGGGGAGGTGGTGCCCGGCGCCAGCGGGGCACCGACCTTGGTGGCCAGCTGGCGGGCCGAGACCTTGTCGCCCAGCCGGTCGATCGCCTCGGCGGGCGGGCCGATCCACACGAGGCCGGCGTCAGCCACGGCGCGCGCGAAGTCCGCGTTCTCGGAGAGGAAGCCGTAGCCGGGGTGCACGGCGTCCGCGCCCGCGCGCTCGGCGGCGTCGAGGATCTTGCCGATCACCAGATAGGAGTCGGCGGCGGTCTCCCCGCCGAGGGCCACGGCCTCGTCCGCGAGCGTCACGTGCAGGGCGTCCCGGTCCGGCTCGGCGTAGACGGCCACGGAGGTCAGCCCCTCGTCCTGGCAGGCCCGGATGATGCGCACGGCGATCTCTCCGCGGTTGGCGATCAGCACCCGGGAGAACCGGCGCTCCGCCGCGGGGTCGACGGGCGGGACGACCGAGGCCTGCGGTGCGTCGGCGATGCTCATGGGCGATGGACTCCTCGGACGATCACGGCTGTGGGTGCGGGCGCCCCGTCCGGGGTCGTGCCCCTCACCCGGTGGGGCGAAGGGCGCGGGACGGCGCCGACTCTGACCAGCACCCTACTCGTTGTGGCGGAACCCTCCGAGGCACGCGGCCCTGTCGCGCCGGATCAGCGCTGCGCGTTGGAGGGTTCCCACAACCGGGTGAAGTCCCGGCCCAGGGCCGCCGTGGCCCGCCGCAGCCACGCCACGGACAGCCCGATCACCGCGTTGGGGTCCCCGTCCACGCCGTCCACGAGGGCCGCGCCCGCGCCGTCGACTGTGAACGCGCCCGCGCAGTGCAGCGGCTCGCCCGTGGCCACGTAGGCCTGGATCTCGGCCTCGGTGACGGCGCCGAAGCGCACGACGGCGGACACCACGCCCGCCTCCGCGGCCATCCCGGACCCGACCCCGGGCTCCGGCAGCACCAGGCCCAGCCAGTGGCCCGAATGCAGCACACCCTCCCGGCCGGCCTGGGCGCGCCAGCGCTCGACGGCGACCTCGGGCTCATAGGGCTTGCCGTGGGAGCGGCCCTCGAACTCGAACACGGAGTCGCAGCCGAGCACGAGCGTGGGCGCCTCGACGCCCGCGGCCGCCACCCGGGCGGCCACGTCGCGGCCCTTGGCCTCCGCCAGCAGGCCCGCCAGCTCCGCCGGCGACGGGTCGCCCGCCGCCGCGCCCACGGCCGCCTCGTCCACCCCCGAGACGACGACGCGGAACGGCACCCGCGCCCGGGTCAGGACCTCCGCTCGGCCGGGGGAGGCCGAGCCGAGCACCAGCCGCAGGCCCGTGCCGGGGCCGGCCGAGCCGTCGTCGTGCGGGATCACGCGAGCGCCTCCCGCAGGGTGTCCAGGCCCATGCCGCCCAGGCGCAGGGCCCGGGTGTGGAAGGCCTTGAGGTCGAAGTCGGCGCCCTCGGCCTGCTCGTGCTCGGCGCGGATCTGCTCCCAGATGCGCTGGCCCACCTTGTACGCCGGCGCCTGCCCCGGCCAGCCGAGGTAGCGCGTGAACTCGAAGCGGCGCTGGCCCTCGGAGATCATCAGGTGCTTGGCCAGGAACGCGTAGCCCTTCTCCGGGGTCCACGCGCCGCCGCCCTCGGACTCGGGGACGTCGAAGCCGCAGTGGTAGCCGATGTCGAACACGACGCGGGCCGCGCGCATGCGCTGCATGTCCAGCATGCCGAGGTGGTCGCCCGGGTCGTCGAGGAAGCCGAGCTCCTCCATGAGCTTCTCCGCGTACAGCGCCCAGCCCTCGCCGTGGCCGGACGTCCAGCAGAAGCTGCGGCGCCACAGGTTGAGGTTCTCCCGGTTCATCATGGCGGTGGCGATCTGCAGGTGATGGCCCGGCACGCCCTCGTGGTAGACCGTGGTGGTCTCCGCCCACGTGGTGAACTCGTCCTCGCCCGGGGGCACGGACCACCACATGCGGCCGGGCCGGGAGAAGTCGTCCGAGGGGCCGGTGTAGTAGATGCCGCCCTCCTGGGTGGGGGCGATCATGCACTCGAGCCGGTCCATCGGGGCCGGGATCTCGAAGTGCTCCTTCATGGCCTCGACCGCGTCGTCGGAGAGCCGCTGCATCCACGTGCGCAGGGCCTCGGTGCCCTTCAGGGTGCGCTCCGGGTCCGCGTCCAGGATCGCGCGCGCCTCCTCGATCGTGGCGCCCGGCCGGATGCGCTCGGCGTCCGCCTGCTGCGCGGCGATGATGCGGGCCAGCTCCTCCTGGCCCCAGCGGTAGGTCTCCTCGAGGTCGATCTCGGCGCCGAGGAAGACGCGGGAGGCCAGCCGGTAGTACTCGATCCCGACGCCGTCCGCCTCCGGGGCGTGCGGGCGCAGCTCGGCCTCGAGCGTGTCCGCGAAGTCGCGGTAGGCCTGCGCTGCGGTGTCCGCGCCGGAGCGGATGCGGGCGGCCAGGGCGTCGTCCACGACGTCGGCTGCCTCGGCCCGCTCGACCAGGCCCGGGAAGAACCCGCCCGCGGCGCCGTGGGCGCGGGCCTGTTCCACCACGATGTCCACCTGGCGCACCGCGGCCACGTGGCCGGCGTCGCGGGAGGCGAGCAGGGACTCGGTGTAGCCGCGCAGGGCGGCCGGCAGGTTCTCGAGGCGGCCGACGATGTGGCCCCACTGCTCCGCGGTGTCCGTGGGCATGAGGTCGAAGACCGCGCGGATGCCCTGGGCGGGGGAGGCGATGTTGTTCAGCTCGGTGCGGCCGGTCGCGTGGATCTCGCGCTCGAGGCCGATGCGCTCCTGCATGGCCGCCTTCGTGACGCGGTCCGTCTCATCCTGCGGCTCGAGCGCGGCCAGGTCCTCGAGCAGGCGGGCGTTGAGCTCGTCGTCGGCGCAGGCGCCGGCGGGGGAGAAGTCCGTGTACTCGGTCTCACGACCCGGGAAGCCGAGCTCGGTGGCGGTGTCCGGATGCAGGGCGAGGAGGTCGGTCACGTAGCGCTCGGCGAGCGCGTCGATGGCGGACGGGGTGCGGGCGCCGTCGGCGGCGGCCTCGGAGGTGTGCTGGGTCATACCGGCACTCTAGGCGCTGGCGCCCGCCCCCCGGCTCACTGCGGGCCCGCGCCCTGACGCCACTGGCCGCGGCCGGGCCGGGCCCACAGGCCCAGGTCGCCGCGACGGCGGAGCGTGCGGTCCAGGGGACGGGGGTCGGCGGCCGCGGCGGCGAGCCGGGCGGCTTCGGCCCGGGCCGCGGCGGCCGCCTCGAGGACGGCGGCCAGCGCGGCCATCTCCTCCGGCTCCAACTCTGGGCCGCTGAGCTGCAGCGGGTCGGCCGGCGCCGGCGTGGCCTGCGTCGACTCGTCGTTCTCGTCCGGGGCGCCCGGACCCAGCGGGGCGCTCACAGCGGCATGTTCCCGTGCTTCTTGGCGGGGCGGGCCTCGCGCTTGTGCAGGGTGGCGCGCAGGGCGCGGATGAGCTGGCCGCGGGTGGCGTGCGGGGGCACCACGGCGTCCACGTAGCCCAGCTCGGCGGCCTGGTACGGGTTGAGCAGCTCGGCCTCGTAGTCGGCCACGATCTCGGCCCGGCGCGCGTCGACGTCGCCGCCCGCCTCCGCCGTCGCCTTCAGGTCGCGCCGGTACAGGATGTTCACGGCGCCCTGGGCGCCCATCACGCCGATCTGCGCGCTCGGCCAGGCCAGGTTCAGGTCCGCGCCGAGCTTCTTGGAGCCCATCACGATGTACGCGCCGCCGAAGGCCTTGCGCGTGATCACGGTCAGCTTCGGCACGGTGGCCTCGGCGTAGGCGTAGATCAGCTTGGCGCCGCGGCGGATGATGCCGTTGAACTCCTGGTCCGTGCCGGGCAGGAACCCGGGCACGTCCACGAGGGTGATGATCGGGATGTTGAACGCGTCGCAGAAGCGCACGAACCGCGCGGCCTTCTCCGAGGCGGCGATGTCCAGGGTGCCGGCGAACTGCATCGGCTGGTTCGCGACGACGCCCACGCTCATGCCGTCCAGGCGGGCCAGGCCGGTGATCACGTTGGGCGCGTACAGCTCCTGCAGCTGCAGCAGGTGGCCCTCGTCCACGATCGAGGCGATGACCTCCAGCATGTCGTAGGGCTGGTTGGCGGAGTCCGGGACGATCTCGTCCAGGGCGAGGTCCTCGTCCGTGGGCTCCGGGTCCGCGGCCTCGAAGGTCGGGGCCTCCGCGAGGTTGTTGGAGGGCAGCAGCTCGAGCAGCTCCTGCACGTAGGCGATCGCGTCCTCCTCCGAGGAGGCCATGTAGTGGGCGGTGCCGGAGGTGGCGTTGTGCGAGCGGGCGCCGCCGAGGGTCTCCATGTCCACGTCCTCGCCCGTGACGGTCTTGATCACGTCCGGGCCGGTGATGAACATGTGCGAGGTCTGGTCCACCATCACCACGACGTCCGTCAGCGCCGGCGAATAGGCCGCGCCGCCGGCGGAGGGGCCCATGATCAGCGAGATCTGCGGGATCATGCCCGAGGCCAGGACGTTGTTCCGGAAGATGTCCGCGAACTGGGCGAGGGAGGCCACGCCCTCCTGGATGCGCGCGCCGCCGCCGTCGAGGATGCCGATCACGGGGCAGCCGTTGCGCGCGGCGAACTCCTGGACCTTCACGATCTTCTGCCCGTTGCGCTCGGACAGCGAGCCGCCGAACACGGTGAAGTCCTGCGAGTAGACGGCCACCTGGCGCCCGTCCACGGTGCCGAAGCCGGACACCAGGCCGTCGCCGGCCGGATGCTTGGCGTCCATGCCGAACGCGGTGGTGCGGTGCACGGCCAGCGCGTCCAGCTCCACGAAGGAGCCCTCGTCCAGGAGGAGGTCGATCCGCTCGCGCGCGGTGTGCTTGCCGCGAGCGTGCTGGCGCTCGACGGCGTCCGGGCCGCCGGGCGCGGCCGTCGCCTCGAGCCGCCGATGCAGGTCGGCCAGCCGGCCGGCCGTGGTGGTCAGGTCGGGATCGGTCACACGTCCTCCTTGTGGTGGTCCGCCAGATGCGGAGGCTCAGTCGGCCAGTGTACGGGCCGCCGCGGACGCCCACGGTTGGAGGAAGCCCACAAACGGCGAGGACGTCGGCCCGGACTGCCCGTCCGCGCGCCCCGGCGGCGGATCGGCCCGCCCAGCCCGCCCCCGGGGACGCCGTGTATATCTAGGGGCATGCAGCCCGACGACGCCCCCACACCGGATCTGACCTGGCTGGACTCCGCCGGCTCCACGCAGGATGAGCTCCTCGCACGGTTGGACCGCGAGGGGCACCGGCACGGTGCGGCCGTGGCCACCGCGGACCAGCGGGCCGGCCGGGGTCGGCACTCCCGCGTGTGGAGCGCCGCGCCGGGGGCGGCGCTCGCCCTGTCCGTGTACCTGCGTCCCGAGTCCGGCGGGGTGCCGGTCTCTCCGGCCCACCTGAGCTGGCTCTCGCTCGTCGCCTCCGCCACGGTCGCCGAGCGCCTCGCGGCCCGGGGCGTCCCGACGCACGTGAAGTGGCCGAACGACGTGCTCGCCACGGACGGGCGCAAGCTGTGCGGCGTGCTGGCCACGGTGGCGCTGTCCTCGGATGGCAAGGGGCCCGGCGTCGCCGTCGGGATGGGCGTGAACCTGGACCACCACGGGGCCGCCCCGGTGGACACCGCCACGGACCTGGCGGAGTGGATCGGCGCGGACGCCGTGCCCGCGCCCCGGGACCTCGCGGTCGAGCTGCGTGACGCCGTCGTGGCGGCCGTGGACCGCTTCGCCGCGGGCGTGGCGGGGCAGACGGCGCCCGTGGACGGGCGTCACCCCGCCGTGGCGGCCGTGGCGGACCGGCTCTCCACGCTGGGCCGCGCGGTGCGCGCCGAGCTGCCCGGCGGCGGCGTGCTGGAGGGCACGGCCGTGGGCCTCGGCCCCGGCGGCACCCTGCGGGTGAGGCACGTCACACCGGATCGTGGCACAATCGAGACCGAGGTCAGTGCGGGGGACGTGGCCCACCTGCGTGGAGACGTCCATCGCGGCGCATGACACATCCGTCCCGGTCAGGAGGTGACCGCCGTGCGACTCGAGCCCGGTGAGCAGGTGATGGTGCGCACCCGCACCCACCCGCGTGCGCTGCTGCGCCCCGCCGCGGTCCTCGTGGCCGTCGCGTTCCTGCTCGGCCTGGCCGTCGGCGTGCTCGCACGCCCCGACCTGCCCGGGATCGTCGCCGCGAACCGCGCCGTGCTCGAGGCGGTCGCGTGGGTGGTCGCGGCGCTCGTCCTGCTCCCCGGCACCATCCGCCCGCTGTGGCGCTGGGTCTTCCGGCGCACCGTGCTCACCGACCGCCGCATCCTCCAGGGCGCCGGCGTCGGCGGCTCCGGTGCCGCCATGCCGCTCGTGTCCATCGCCGACGTGCAGCGGCGCCGCCGCGGCTCGGGTGCCGGAGACCTGCACATCCTCTTCCAGGAGCCCGCCCGCCAGGTCCACTGGCGGCTGCGCGACGTCCCCGAGGCCGCGCGCTTCGAGGAGGCCCTGGCCCACCTCACCCGCCAGGCCCGCACCGCAACCTGGCCCGCCCCCGTCCCGACAGGAGACCTCCGATGAGCCGTCCGGAGACACCGGACACCGCACCGCTGCCGATCGTCCCGTCGGCCGAGGACGAGACCGCCCGCGACGTCGAGGAGCGCTCCGCCCAGCCCGCCGGCTGGACGAGCGCGATGCGCACGCTCGACGCCGGCCTGGTGGTGGGCCCGCGCGCCTACACCTCGCGGGAGGTGGCGCAGCGCCTCGGCGTCTCGATGGCCTCCGCCCGGAAGATCTGGCGTGCGCTGGGCTATCCGACGTCGCCGGAGGGGCACAAGGCCTTCACCGAGGCGGACATCGAGGCGTTCGAGTCCGTGCTCACGCTCGTACGCTCGGGGACGCTGAACGAGGACACCGCCATCTCGCTGGCCCGCTCGATCGGGCAGATGACGGACCGCATGGTGGTGTGGCAGATCGAGGCGCTCGTGGAGGACAAGATCGCCTCCGAGGGCCTGACGGACCCGGAGGCACGGCGGGCCGTCGTCGACATGCTCCCGGACATGGTCGGACCGCTCGAGAAGGCCATGCGGATCGTCTATCGGCGCCAGCTCAACCGCGCCGTCCAGCGCCTGACCGTGCGCGTGGAGGCCGGGCTGGCGGCCAGCGCCCAGGGCCGCGACGGCTCCGAGTCGGATGCGCCGCTGCCGCTGGCCCGCGCCGTCGGCTTCGCGGACATGGTCTCCTACACGACGCTCTCCCGGACCATGGACGACCGGACGCTGGCCCGCATGGTGCTGCGCTTCGAGTCCCTCGCCGCGGAGACCATCTCGGCCGGCGGCGGCTGGCTCGTGAAGACCATCGGCGACGAGGTCATGTTCAACGCCGAGACCCCCGAGGCCGGCGCCGCGATCGCGCTCTCCCTGGCCGAGACCATCGCCGCGGACGAGGAGCTGCCCTCGGCGCGCGTCGCCCTGACATGGGGACGGGTGCTCTCCCGCATGGGGGACATCTACGGGCCCACCGTGAACCTCGCCGCGCGGCTGACGTCCCTGGCCGATCCGGGTACCGTGCTCGTGGACGCCATGACCGCTGCGGCCCTGTCCCGGGACGAGCGCTTCGTGCTCGTCCCGCAGCCGCCCAGGATCGTCCGCGGGTTCGGAGAGGTCCGCCCCTCCCTGCTCTTGGACGGGTCGGCCCAGACCCTGCTCGCCGACTGATCGAGGACCCCGTGGACCCCCGCCCCGAGACCCCGTCCGCGCCGCGGCCCCAGGCCGCGGGCGCCACCCACGTGGGCGCCGTCCGCGACCTGAACGAGGACGCGTGGACCCTCGTCGGGGAGCCGCTGGTGCTCGCCGCCGTGGCCGACGGCATGGGCGGGCACGAGGCCGGCGAGGTGGCCTCGGCCGCCGCGATCGAGACCCTGCGCCGCCGCGCCCCCGAGGTGCTCGCCCCGGGCACGGCCCACACGCCCCAGGAGCTCGGCCACCTGATCCACGAGGCGGACGCCGCCGTCGTCGAGGCCGGGCTGGGGCGCTCCGGCACCACCCTGACCGTCCTGGCCTGCCTGGACACGGAGCGCGGCCGCTGGGCTGTGGCCAACGTCGGCGACTCCCGGGTGTACCTGCGGCCCGTCGGCTCGCCGGTGCTCCAGCAGCTCACGGTGGACCACTCGGCGGTCCAGATGCTCGTCGACGCGGGGGAGCTCACCCCCGCCGAAGCCCGCGTCCACCCGCGCCGCAACGTCATCACCCGCGCGCTCGGCTCGCGCGAGGCGCTCACGGTGGACGTGGCCGAGGTCCCCCTCGCCTCCGGGGACCTCGTCCTGCTGTGCAGCGACGGCCTGACCGGCGAGCTGCTGGACGAGGAGATCCGCGCGCTGATCGACGACGCCGACACCCTCGAGGACGCCCTCGAGAAGCTCATCGGCGCCGCCCTGTGGCGCGGCGGCCGGGACAACATCACGGCGGTGCTCGTGCGCATCCCCTGACCCGGGTGCGCCGTCCGGGACGCCGACTACGCTGGGCCGGGTGAGCACCCCCAAGGAATCCGCCGCCCAGCCCGATCCGCAGGACATCCCCGCCGCGGACCTGCGGGAGGAGTACGAGGACCTCGTGGAGCGGGTCCGCGCCGCCCGGACCGCCTACTACCAGCGGGACGCCCCGGAGATCTCGGACGCCGAGTACGACGCGCTGTACCGCCGCCTCGAGGACCTCGAGGCCCTGCACCCCGAGCTCGTGGCCAACGACTCGCCCACCCAGGAGGTCGGCGGCGAGGTCTCGGAGGCGTTCGCCCCCGTCCGGCACGGGGCCCGCATGTACTCGCTCGAGGACCTGTTCTCCATCGAGGAGCTCGAGGTCTGGTTCCGCCGCGCGGCGCAGGCCCTGACGCAGGTGCGACCGGGCGTGGCGCCCCGCTGGCTCGTGGAGGTGAAGATCGACGGGCTCGCCGTCGCCCTGCGCTACCGGGACGGGCGGCTCGTGCAGGCCGCCACCCGCGGCGACGGCGTCACGGGCGAGGACGTCACCGCCAACGTGCGCACCATCGGGGACATCCCGCACGAGCTCTCCGGCGAGGGCTGGCCCGCCGAGTTCGAGGTGCGCGGCGAGGTGTTCATGTCCTCCGCCGCCTTCGCCGAGCTCAACGCGCGCCGTGCGGAGGAGGGCCAGACGCCGTTCGCGAATCCGCGCAACGCCGCCGCCGGCGCCCTGCGTCAGAAGGACCCGGCCGTCACCGCGCAGCGCCCGCTGGCCATGTTCGTGCACGGCATCGGCTCGGTCGAGGCGTTCGGGCTGGAGTCCCAGCACGAGGTGTACGACGCGCTCGCGGGCTGGGGCCTGCCCGTCAGCCCCTACACCCGGCTGGTGGAGGGCGCGGACGAGGAGGCACTGGCCGCCGTCGTCGCGGTGATCGAGGAGTACGGCCGGCGCCGGCACGAGCTGATCCACGAGATCGACGGCATCGTGCTGAAGGCGGACGCGTTCGCGGACCAGCGCTACCTCGGCCACACCTCCCGCGTGCCCCGCTGGGCCGCGGCGTACAAGTACCCGCCGGAGGAGGTGCACACGCTGCTGCGGGACATCGCGGTCTCGGTGGGCCGCACCGGACGGGTGACCCCGTTCGCGGTGATGGAGCCGGTCACCGTGGCCGGGTCCACCGTCTCCCTGGCCACCCTGCACAACCAGGACGTGGTCAAGGCCAAGGGCGTGCTGATCGGGGACACCGTGGTGGTGCGCAAGGCCGGGGACGTGATCCCCGAGGTCGTGGGCCCCGTGCTGCCGCTGCGCGAGAAGGCGATCGAGGCGGGCCGGGAGCTGCGCGAGTTCGTCATGCCCACGCACTGCCCCTCGTGCGGCACGCCGCTGGCCCCGGCCAAGGAGGGGGACGTGGACCTGCGCTGCCCCAACGCCCGCTCCTGCCCGGCCCAGCTGGCCGGTCGCGTCGAGCACCTGGCCAGCCGCGGCGCGTTCGACGTGGAGGCGCTCGGCGAGGAGGCCGCCCGCTGGCTCGTCCAGGGCCCCGGCGAGGACCCGGCCGAGCACGAGGGGCAGGTGCGCCCCGAGGGTCCCGGCCCCATCACGGCGGAGGCGCAGATCTTCGACCTCGCCTCCGGCACGCCGGAGGAGATCACGGGCCCCCGCGGCGAGGACGGGCTGACGGACCTGCAGCGCTCCCTCGGCGAGGTCCGCGTGTGGCGCGAGGGCCGTACGAAGGTGGACTGCCGCATGGTGCCCTCGGGCGTGTTCACGCTCAAGCCGTACTTCTTCACCGCCGCCACCGCGAAGAAGCCGTCCGCGCCCACGGCCAACACGCTCCGCCTGTTCGACGAGCTCGAGAAGGCCAAGTCCCAGCCGCTGTGGCGCACCCTCGTGGCGCTGTCCATCCGGCACGTGGGCCCGACGGCGGCCCGCTCGCTGGCCACGGCGTTCGGCTCGATGGCGGCGCTGCGCGCGGCGGCCGAGGCCGGCGACCGGGACCGGTTGGCCGAGATCGACGGCGTCGGTCCGATCATCGCGGACGCGCTCATCGAGTGGTTCGCCGAGGACTGGCACCGGGAGATCGTGGACCGCTGGGCCGCGGCGGGCGTGGTCATGGAGGACGAGCAGGACGAGTCGACCCCGCGCACGCTCGAGGGCCTGACCGTGGTGGTCACCGGCTCGCTCGAGGGCTTCTCCCGCGACTCCGCGAAGGAGGCGATCCTCGTGCGCGGCGGCAAGGCCTCCGGGTCCGTGTCCAAGAAGACCGACTTCCTGGTGGCCGGCGAGGCCGCCGGCTCCAAGCTGGACAAGGCGCAGTCCCTCGGCGTGCCCGTGCTGGACGAGGCCGGGTTCACGGCGCTGCTGGCCGGTGGCCCGGACGCGGTGCGCCCGGCGGACACGGACGACGCCCCCGACGGCGCCGCAGAGGGGGAGGCCTCGGCATGAGCGCGCGCACCACGGTCCCGGGCCTGCTCGTGGTCGCCAAGGCCGCCGCGCGCGCCGGCGCGGACGTCCTGGCCCGGCGCTGGACCGGTCACCACCCGGCCGTCCCGCTGGGCATCGAGGAGATCGGCGCGCAGACGAAGTCCTCCGGCTCCGACTGGGTCACCGACTACGACCGCCGCGCCGAGCAGGCCGTCCGGGAGGTCGTCGCCGGCTACCGCCCCTCGGACGAGATCACCGGCGAGGAGTACGGCGCCACCCGTCCGGCCGAGCCGTCCGGGTACCGCTGGTCCATCGACCCGCTGGATGGCACCACGAACTTCGTGCGCGGGCTTCCGCAGTTCTGCACCTCGGTGGCCGTCACCGGCCCGGTGGACGCCGAGACCGCCGACCTGCTGGGGGTGGCCGAGGGCACCGAACGCTGGCTGGCCGGCGTCGTGGCGGCGCCCGCGCTGGGGCGCACCTGGTACGCGAGCGCGGGCCGGGGCGCCTTCAGCACCGCGGACGCGACGACGGCGGGCGTGGACCTGCCCGACCGCGATGCCGCCCCCGTGCGGCTCACCGGTCCCCTGCCCGGACGCTCGGGGCGACTGCTCGCCACCGGCTTCGGCTACGACCCCGCCCGCCGGGCCCTGCAGGTGCGGGCGCTCGCGGCCCTGCTGCCCGCGTTCGGGGACGTGCGACGGATCGGCTCGGCGGCGCTGGATCTGTGCATGGTCGCCGACGGCACCCTGGACGCGTACGCCGAGTTCGGCACGCAGGAGTACGACTGGGCCGCCGGCGCGTTGGTGGCGGAGGAGGCCGGCGTCGCGGTGACGCGGCCCGCCTCGGCGGACGGCACGGCACATCCTGACTGGATGGTGGCCGGCGACGTGGACGGGTCCGCCCTGGCCGCCGTGACGGGGGAGAGGGCATGAGACGGATCGTCGGAGACCCGTGGTTCTACCCGGTCCTGTTCGTGGCCGGCGGACTGACGTTCATGATCGCGGGGACGCGCCTGCAGCAGGTCGGGATGATCGTGGCCGGGCTCGTCCTGGCCGGCTACGCGGTCACGTACCGGTGGGCGGTCCGGGTCCGCTCGCGGCCGTTCGCCGGCGCGCAGGCGCACGTCGAGCGCGGCGGCGTCGTCGTGTTCTGGCGGCCGGGCTGTTCGTTCACGAGGCGGCTGGTCAAGGAACTGACGGCGCAGGAGCGGGAGCGCGCCTACTGGGTGAACATCTGGCAGGAGCCGGCGGCCGCGACGTTCCTCGCGGGGCTGCACGAGGCGCGCGACGGCCACCCCCACCAGGCCGTGCCCACCGCCTGGCTGCGCCGGCGCGACTACGTCGTGGCCACGGACGCGACCCGCGCCCGCCTGAAGGACACGCTGCGCCAGCACGCCGGAGGCGACGCATGAGCGCCCTCGTCCGCCCGCTGCGCCCCGAGGACCACGAGGCGGTCGCCGAGCTCACCCTGGCGTCCTATGTCGACGGCGGCCACATCGCCCCCGACGACGCCTACGTGAAGACCCTCATGGACGTGGCCGACCGGGCCGGCCGCGCGGAGGTGCTCGTGGCCGAGGTCGACGGCGAGGTGGCCGGGTCCGTGGTGCTCACCCCGCCCGGCTCGCCCCTGGCCGAGACCTCCGGCGACGGGGAGTACGAGTTCCGCATGCTCGCCGTGCACCCGCGGTTCCACCGCCGCGGGGTGGGCGGCGCCCTGCTGGCCGAGATCGTGGCGCGGGCCCGCGCCGAGAAGGGCGTGGACGCCGTCGTGCTGACCACCATGCCCTCCATGACCGACGCCCACCGGATGTACGAGCGCGCCGGCTTCGTGCGCGTCCCGGAGCGGGACTGGCTCCTCGCGGACGTGGTGCCGGACCTCGACCCGGCCGACGAGACCGGCCCGTTCCTCGTCTACCGGCTCGCGCTGGACTGACCCCGGGCGGGACATCGGCACCGGGACCCCATTCGGGGCGGGAAATCCCTGTCATGCGGGCCCGGAGCGCCGCGGTGGGGTGGATCTCCCGCCTCGAAGCGGTGGCGGCGGCCGGGCAGGCCCCGGCACTAGACTCGATTCCGATGTGGCCGCCGCCGCGCCGGCGTCGTCCACCCCGCCCCGACCCGTCACACGAGGAGATCCATGCCTGAGATCACCCGGGATCAGGTGGAGCATCTGGCTCGCCTGGCCCACATCCGGATGACCGACGAGGAGCTGGACACGATGTCCGGCGACCTGGAGAAGATCCTGAAGCACGTCTCCGCGGTCCAGGCCGCCGCGGGCGACGACGTGACGCCGACGTCCCACCCCATCGCGTTGGAGAACGTGTTCCGCGAGGACGTGCCGGCCGGCATGCTCACGCAGGAGGAGGCCCTCGACCAGGCGCCGGACTCCGAGGACGGCCAGTTCAAGGTCCCCGCCATCCTGGACGGAGAGTGATCACCCCCATGACCGAGACGTTCGACGTGAACGCGACCCTCGGCGCCCACGAGCTCGTCCGGCTCACCGCGCTGCAGATGGCCGAGCGCCTGCGCGCCGGCACCACCACGTCCGTGGAGCTCGTCCAGGCCCACCTGGACCGCATCGCGGCCCACGACGGCGACGTGCGCGCCGACGCCGACGGCGACCGCGGCGTGCGCGCCTACCTCCACGTGAACACGGACGAGGCCCTCGCCGTCGCCGCCGAGGTGGACGCGATCCGCGCCGCCGGCGGCCCCGAGGCCGACGCCCTGCACCCGCTGGCCGGCGTGCCCGTGGCCGTGAAGGACAACATCGTCACCCGCGGGCAGCCGACCACGGCCGCCTCCCGCATGCTCGAGGGCTGGCTCAGCCCGTACGACGCCACGGTGGTGGCCCGCCTCCGCGAGGCCCGCCTGCCGATCCTCGGCAAGACCAACCTCGACGAGTTCGCGATGGGCGGCTCCACCGAGCACTCCGCGTTCGGCATCACCCGCAACCCGTGGGACGGGGACCGCGTGCCCGGCGGCTCGGGCGGCGGGTCGGCGGCCGCCGTCGCCGCCTTCCTGGCCCCCTTCGCCCTCGGCTCGGACACCGGCGGCTCCGTCCGTGAGCCCGCCGCGTTCACCGGCACGGTCGGCGTGAAGCCCACCTACGGCGCCGTCTCCCGCTACGGCCTGATCGCGATGGCCTCCTCACTGGACCAGATCGGCCCCGCCGCCCGCACCGTGGCCGACGCCGCGGCGCTGCAGCAGGTCATCGGCGGCCCCGACCCGCAGGACTCCACGTCCCTGGCCGACGCGCCGGCGGACCTGACCGCCGCTGCCCGCGGCCGCGACCTGGCGGGGCTGCGCGTCGGCGTCGTGACGGACCTGCCGGCGGAGGCGTTCCACCCGGGCATCCGAGCCGGCTTCGACGAGCACGTCGCGGCCCTGCGGGAGGCCGGCGCGGAGATCGTGGAGGTCTCCTGCCCGAGCTTCGACGCCGCCCTCGGCGCGTACTACCTGATCATGCCCTCGGAGGCCTCCTCCAACCTGGCCCGCTTCGACGGCGTCCGCTACGGCCACCGCGTGGTGCCCGACGGCGGCGGCACGATCGAGCAGGTCATGGGCGCCACCCGCGCCGCCGGCTTCGGCGCCGAGGTCAAGCGCCGCATCATCCTGGGCACCTACGCGCTCTCCGCCGGCTACTACGACGCCTACTACGGCTCCGCGCAGAAGGTCCGCACGCTCGTGCAGCAGGACTTCGCCCGCGCCTTCGAGCGGGTGGACGTCCTCCTCACGCCCACCGCGCCGACCCCGGCGTTCGAGCTGGGCGCCAAGACGGACGACCCGATGACCATGTACGTCAACGACCTGGCCACCATCCCGGCCAACCTCGCCGGCGTCCCGGGCATGTCCGTGCCGGGCGGCGTCGTCGACGGGCTGCCCTACGGCCTGCAGCTGATGGCGCCCGCGCGCGAGGACGCCCGCCTGTACGAGGCCGGCGCCGCGCTCGAACGCCTCGTGGCCGAGCGCCGGGGCGGGCCGGTGTGGGCCGAGGCCCCCGAGCTGGAGAAGGGCGCGCAGCGCGCCACCACCGCGACCACGGCAGGAGGCCGGGCATGAGCCACGCAGAACAGACCATGGACTTCGCGGAGGCGATGGAGCGCTTCGACCCGGTGCTGGGCTTCGAGGTGCACGTGGAGCTGAACACCGCCACGAAGATCTTCTCCTCGGCGCCCAACGCGTTCGGCGACGAGCCGAACACCAACGTGACCCCGCTCGACCTCGGCCTGCCGGGCACCCTGCCGGTGCTCAACCGCGAGGTCGTGGAGTACGCGATCCGCCTGGGCGTGGCCCTGGACGCGCAGGTGGCCGAGACCTGCCGGTTCGCGCGGAAGAACTACTTCTACCCGGACACGCCGAAGAACTTCCAGACCTCCCAGTACGACGAGCCGATCGTCTTCGACGGCCACCTGGACGTCGAGCTGGAGGACGGCGAGGTCTTCCGCGTGGAGATCGAGCGCGCGCACCTCGAGGACGACGCCGGCAAGCTCACCCACGTGGGCGGCTCCGGACGGATCCAGGGTGCCTCCGCGTCCCTCGTCGACTACAACCGTGCGGGCGTGCCGCTCATCGAGATCGTCACCAAGCCGATCGTCGGCGCCGGCGCGCGGGCCCCCGAGCTGGCCCGCGCCTACGTCACCGCGATCCGGGACATCGTGCAGGCCATCGACATCTCCGACGCGCGGATGGAGCGCGGCAACGTCCGCTGCGACGCGAACGTCTCGCTGATGCCCAAGGGCGCCACCGAGTTCGGCACCCGCACCGAGACGAAGAACGTGAACTCCACGCGCGCCGTGCAGCACGCGGTCACCCACGAGATCCAGCGCCAGGCCGCGGTGCTCGCCGCGGGCGGCACCGTGACGCAGGAGACCCGCCACTGGCACGAGGACACCCGCAGCACCACCTCGGGCCGCCCGAAGTCGGACGCGGACGACTACCGGTACTTCCCCGAGCCGGACCTCGTGCCCGTGCACGTGGACGCCGCGTGGGTCGAGCGCGTGCGCGCGGCCCTGCCCGAGCTGCCGGCCGTGCGGAACAAGCGGCTCAAGGCCGAGTGGGGCTTCTCGGACGAGGAGTTCCGCGACGTCGTCAACGCCGGCGTCCTGGACGAGATCGTCGCGACCGTGGAGGCCGGCGCCTCCGCGGCGGCCGCGCGCAAGTGGTGGATGGGCGAGATCGCCCGCCTGGCGAACGTCCGCGAGGTCGCCGTCGCCGAGCTGGGGATCACCCCGGCGCACGTGGTGGAGATCGAGGAGCTGATCGCCGCGAAGACGATCAACGACAAGATCGCCAAGCAGGTGCTCGGCCTGGTGGCCGACGGCGAGGGCGCCCCGAAGGAGGTCGTCACGGCGAAGGGCCTGGCCGTGGTGTCCGACGACGGCGCGCTCACGGAGGCCGTCGACGCCGCGATCGCCGCCAACCCGGACGTGGCCGAGAAGATCAAGGGCGGCAAGATGGCGGCCGTCGGCGCCCTGATCGGCCCGGTCATGAAGGCCACCCGCGGGCAGGCCGACGCCGGCCGCGTCCGCGAGATCGTCCTGGAGCGCCTGGGCGTGTCCTGACGACCGCGCGGGCCCTCAGTCGTCCAGGGCGGCGAGGGTCCGCGCCACGCGGGGCAGGGTCTTGCGCAGCAGGCGCCGCCAGGACCCCGCGGCCAGCCCGCCGACGATCGCGTCCCGGGCCGCCGCGTCGTCGAGCGTCTCCAGGGCCATCGCCCCGAGCCACACGCGGGCCCGGCGCGCCTCGGCCGCGTCCCGGGCCAGGTCGGGGACCTTCTCCTCGCCGTGCCACAGCGCCAGGTAGGCGACGTTGAGGGCGGGGTCCCATGCGCACGCGAAGTCCCAGTCCAGCACCCCGGCCAGCGCCCAGCGCAGCGGGGCGCGCGGGTCCTCGTCCTCGGGCACGGCACGCCAGCGCATGTTGTGCCCGGCCAGGTCGCCGTGCACGAGCGACGGCGGCACGGGCGGCGCGGCGGTCCACGTCGTCACCGTGTCCGCGAGGGCGGCCACCGCGTCCGGCCACGCCTCGGCGCCCAGCCGCGCGTCGACGTCGTGCCCCTCCCATGCGCCCAGGCGCGCGGCGACCGTCCCCGGCAGCGCCGCGACGTGCCGGGCGCGCTCCGGCGTCCACGGGCCGCGGAAGGCGAACGGGCGGCCGAGGTGCGGGGCGATCCGCGGGTCGGTGACGTCCACGGCGGCGAGGTCGTCGAGGACGCCGCGCAGCACGGCCGGATCGCCCTCGTGCGGCGGGTGCGGTCCGCCCGGGAGGAAGCGCTGCAGCACCGCGGCGCCCGGGCCCGCGGGGACGGGGTCCGAGAGGGCGACCGGCACGGTCCACGGCACGCGGCGCTCGGCCAGGGCCGCGGCGAGCCCGTCGAGGAGGGCCAGGCGCCGGGGCAGGTGCGCTGCGGGGTCCCGCTCGGGCGCCCACCGCGCGGCGGGGGCGGCGCCGACCTCGTGGGCCCGCGTCATCCGGAGGACGCCGACGTCCTCGAGCACGAGCACGCGGTGGAACTGCCCGCCCTCCTCCACGGACGCCGCGGCCCAGTCGGCTGTGCGGAGCCGGCGGGCGAGAGCGGGGTCGAGGCCGGGGCGGAGGTGCTGCAGGGCGCGGTGGACCAGCTCGAGCTCGCTGGGGGCAGGCGGGGAGACCACACGACCACGCTAACCCTCCCTCCTCCCTCCCGGACTTTCGAACGTGACATCGGGGGGATGGGGACTTTCGAACGGGAGACAGGCCCTCCCTCACGTTCGAAAGCGCCCGGGGGAGAGGGGGGCGGGCGGATACTGGGGGGCATGCCCGCCACCCCGCGCACGTCCCGCACCCCGGCCGGCCCGGCCGTCCGACCCGCCCCCGCGCTGCCCGCCCCGTCCGCGCGCACGGTGCGGTGGGAGATCGCGATCGTCCTCGGCCTCTCCCTGGGGAAGTCGGCGGTCTATGCGATCGTCCAGCTCATCGACAAGGCCACCCAGGCCCCGCTCGGCGAGCAGACCACCGTCCTCAACCCGGCCCTGGCCGACCGCTGGGCCTTCGACCTGACCTATCAGCTGCTCGGCATCGGGTTCGCGCTCGTGCCGGTGGCCCTCGTGCTGCACCTGATGCACCTGCGCGGCCGGAACCCGTTCCGGGTGCTCGGCCTCGACCTGCGCCGCCCCGGCCGCGACTTGGCCTGGGGCCTGGGCCTGTTCGCGGCCATCGGGCTGGGCACGCTCGGCGTCTACGCCGCCGGCCGGGCCCTGGGGATCACGACGGCGATCGTCGGCTCGGCGCTCGGGGAGAGCTGGTACCAGGTGCCGGTCCTGCTGCTCTCCGCGCTGCGGCACGGACTGCTGGAGGAGGTCATCGTGGGCGCCTGGCTCGTCGACCGCCTCGGGTATCTGCAGCGGCTGCGCGCCGCGGGCCTGGCACGCGATCCGGCGCCGGCCGTGCCGTCGTCGTGGGCGAGCGCCGAGGGGCTGTTCCTGCCGACCCGCGTGGCCGTCGTCGTGCTCGCCCTCGCGCTGCTGCGCGGGGCGTACCACCTGTACCAGGGGATCGGGCCGGGCGTGGGCAACGCCCTGATGGGCGTGGTGTTCGCGCTCGTGTTCCTGCGGGTGCGCCGGGTGATGCCGCTGGTCATCGCGCACACGCTGCTGGACGCCGTCGGGTTCGTCGGCTACCCACTGCTGGCGCGGGCGGGGCTGCTCGGCTGAGCGGCCCCGCCCCCGCGCTCAGAGCGTGATCTCACCCTTCGGGGTGCGGAAGGTGACCGAGACGATGCCCGGGGTGCCGGAGGGCGCGACGTACTCGATGTTCACGTCATGGACCTGGCCGTCCTCGTCCTCGCCGCCCAGCCACTCGGCGAGGCGCTCGGGGGAGCCGGCGATGTTCAGGTGCTCGATGGTGGCCTGCGGCTCGGCCGCCTGCGAGGGGTGCATGTCCTCCTGACCGTCGGCCCAGCGCAGGATGTACGGCAGCTGCGGGTCCGCGAGGGTGCCCTTGATGCCGATCTGCCGCCAGGACAGCTCGCGGCCGTCCGGGAAGCGACGGTTGCCGGGGACGGCCTCGCGGCCGAGGCGGCGCTCGAACCGGCCGATGTCCGGGGTGGCCACGGCCCAGCTCATCCAGCCCCCGCCCTGCTCGGTGCGGGCGCGCACGAGCTGGCCGAACGGCGCGCTGAGGGAGGCCGGGTGGTCCAGGGCCTCGACGACCTCCAGATACTGCCCCTCCGTCATGGGAAACAGTGCGTTCTGGGTGCCGAAACGTGGGTGGACACCGCCCTTGATCCGCTCGATGCCCAGCGTCTCGGCGATGCGGGCGACCGTGGCGTCCAGGCCCTCGGGGCCGGCGGCGTAGGACACGTGGTCCATGCGACAGGTGTGCACTGCGCTGTTCCTCTCCGTTCCCGGGCTGCCCCGGGGGTTGACCTGGTGCGAGTCGGGGGGCGTCGAGCCCTTGACGGGTCGGGCGCCCCGTGCGGAGAGCGTATCCGCGTGTGACACGCGTGACGAAATCGTGGCGGGGCGGCGGGCTACACTCGGAGGCACGGTCACGAGAGTCAGCAACAGGCCCCGGCATGCTGACCGGCAACCCTCCTTCCGCGGTGGGGTGCCCCGGGTGACGACCAGGCCGGCCCCACAACGGATGCCGGCAAGCGCGGGCCGATCCCACGGCCCCTCTCGACGGCGCCGGGTCATCTCCGGCACCTCGACGACGCCGGTCCCCGGATCGGCACGTCGGCCGGCGGGCGGGGCGGCCGGGTCCGGCCCCTGAACCCTTCAGGAGGGTCCGCCATGACCGACCAGACCACCCCGACCCCCGACGCCTGGGGCTTCTCCACCGCGCAGGTCCACGCGGGCGTCGCCGTCGGCCAGCACGCCTTCGGTGCGACCGCCCTGCCGATCTTCCAGACCACCTCGTACGACTTCCCGTCCGCCCAGGTGGCCGCGGACCGGTTCGCACTCAAGGACCTCGACCCGCTCTACACCCGCATCGGCAACCCGACGCAGGGCCCGGTGGAGGAGAAGATCGCCGCGCTCGAGGGCGGCGTGGGCGCGCTGCTGCTGGCCTCCGGTCAGGCGGCGACCACGTTCGCGATCCTCAACGTCGCCGGCGCCGGCGACCACGTGGTCGCCTCGGCCAGCCTCTACGGCGGCACGCAGAACCTGTTCAAGCACACCCTCGCCAAGGTCGGCGTCGAGACGACGTTCGTGACCGACCCGGACGACCTCGAGTCCTGGCGCGCCGCCGTCCGGCCGAACACCAAGGCGTTCTTCGGCGAGACCCTCGGCAACCCGCGCGGCGACGTCCTGGACGTGCGCGCCGTCGCCGACGCCGCCCACGAGGCCGGCGTGCCGCTGATCGTGGACAACACGCTGGCCACCCCGTACCTGCTGCGGCCGATCGAACACGGCGCCGACGTCGTCACCCACTCCGCCACGAAGTACCTCGGCGGGCACGCCGCGGCCATCGCGGGCGTGATCGTCGACGCCGGCACGTTCGACTACGCGCAGCACGCCGAGCGGTACCCCGGCTTCAACGAGCCGGACGAGTCCTACCACGGCCTCGTCTACGCGCGGGACCTCGGGGTGGGCTCGCCGCTCGGCGCCAACCTGGCCTTCATCCTCAAGGCGCGCGTGCAGCTGCTGCGCGACTACGGCTCGGCCATCTCCCCGTTCAACGCGTTCCTGGTGAACCTCGGCCTGGAGACCCTGTCCCTGCGCATGGAGCGGCAGGTGGCCAACGCGGCCGCGGTGGCGCGCTGGCTGGAGGGCCGCGACGACGTCGAGCACGTGGTCTACGCCGGCCTGGAGTCCAGCCCGTGGCACGAGCGGGCCCAGCGCTACCTGCCGAAGGGCGCGGGCGCGTTCGTCTCCTTCGAGATCGCGGGCGGCCGCGAGGCCGGGGCCGCGTTCGTGGACGGGCTCACCCTGCACCACCACGTGGCCAACATCGGCGACGTCCGCTCGCTCGTGGTGCACCCGGCCTCGACCACCCACTCCCAGCTCACCGACGACGAGCAGCGCGCCGCCGGCGTCACCCCCGGCCTGGTGCGGCTCTCGCTCGGCGTGGAGGACATCGAGGACATCCTCGCCGACCTCGAGCGCGGCTTCGCGGCCGCCGCTCGCCGCGGCGACGACGACGCGGGGGAGCGGGCATGACCGCCGTTGCCACGCGTCCGTCGCGCACCGCGCTGCCCCGCGGCGGCCGCCACGGCCTGCGGGTCGGCGAGCTGCACACCGAGACCGGCGGGCTGCTGCCCGACGTCGAGCTGGCCTACGAGACCTGGGGCACCCTCGCCGCCGACGGCTCCAACGCCGTGCTCGTGCTGCACGCCCTCACCGGTGACGCGCACGTGGCCGCGCACGAGGAGGACCCGACGCCGGGCTGGTGGGACGCCCTCGTCGGCCCGGGCCGCGCCGTGGACACGGACCGGTGGTTCGTGGTCGCCCCCGCCATGATCGGCGGCTGCCACGGCTCCACCGGGCCCTCGACGCCGGCCCCCGACGGGCGGCCCTGGGGCTCCCGGTTCCCGTTCCTCACGCTGCGGGACGCGGTCGAGGCCGAGCGGCGCCTGGCCGACCACCTCGGGATCGGCGCCTGGCGCGCCGTGATCGGCGGATCGATGGGCGGGGCCCGCGCCCTCGAGTGGGCCGCGACCCACCCCGCGCGCGTCGCCGGAGTGGGTGTGCTGGCCGCCACCGCGGCCTCCTCCGCCGACCAGATCGCGTGGGGCCAGGCGCAGACCGCGGCCATCCGCCTCGACCCGGACTTCCAGGGCGGCGACTACTACCCCGGCCCCGGCCCCGTGGCCGGCCTGGGCATCGCCCGGCGCATCGCCCACACCACCTACCGCACGGCGGGCGAGCTCGGCCAGCGGTTCGGCCGGGAACCGCAGGGCGTCGAGGACCCGTTCGGCGCCGTCGTCGGGGTGCCGGGCGGGCGCGGGCGCTACGCCGTGGAGTCCTACCTGGACCACCAGGCGGCCAAGCTCACCGACCGGTTCGACGCGAACTCCTACCTCGTGGTCACCGAGGCCCTCATGGGCCACGACGTCGGGCGCGGGCGCGGCGGCGTGGCGGCGGCGCTCGCGGACTACCGGGGCCGGGCGTTCGTGGCCGCCGTCGACTCGGACCGGCTCTACCTGCCGGCCGAGTCCGAGGCGCTCGCGGCGGCGCTGCCCGCGCGGCCGCCGGTGCACACGATCGCCTCGCCCATCGGCCACGACGGCTTCCTCACCGAATACGGCCAGGTGGCCGACACGCTCAAGCGCACCCTCGCCCTCTGAACTTTCGTTCGGGAAACGGCGGCGTGTCGCGGCACTGTCGTTCGGGAAACGGCCACCGGTCCCCGCCGGCCGGGCTCAGGGCTCGACGATGTCCAGCGGCTCGGTGTGGTCCGAGCCCTGCGGCATCGGCGCGCCGAAGAGCGGCTCGGGGACGGGGCGCTTGGCCGTGACGCCGTCGCCGGAGGAGACGCCGCGGAGGCGGCGGACCACCCACGGCGCCAGATGCGTGCGCACCCATGCGGCGTCCGACGCGCGGGCCGCGCGCCACGTGCGCGGCGCCGGCGGGGAGAGGCGCAGGTGCTCGAGGCCGTGCTCCACGCCGAGGGTGTCCAGCACCATCGCGGCGATCGTGTGGTGGCCGAGCGCAGAGAAGTGCAGGCGGTCCTCGGCCCACATCTCCCGCCGGGCGAGGTCCTTGAGCGACCACATGTCCGGCACCAGCGCGTCGTGCCGCAGCGCGATGGTGCGCACGTTCTCGTTGTAGATCGCCACGGTGCCGCGGATGCGGCCGATGACGGGCGTGCCCTTCACGTCGGTCGCGTTGAACAGCAGCACGGTGGCGCCGTCGGAGGCCAGACGCTCGACGACGGCGTCCAACCGGACCGCGATCTCGTCCGGGTCCGCGCCGCGCAGGATGTCGTTGCCGCCCGCGCAGACGCTGATGAGGTCCGGCCGCAGGGCGAGCGCCGGCTCCACCTGGTCCTCGGCGATCTGGTCCAGCAGCTTCCCGCGGACCGCCAGGTTGGCGTAGGCCAGGTCCTCACCGGGCGGCGTCAGGCGGGCGAGCTCCCCCGCCAGGCGGTCGGCCCAGCCGCGGTGGTAGCCGGGGCGGTCCGGGTCCGGGTCGCCGATGCCCTCGGAGAACGAGTCCCCGATGGCCACGTACCGGCGCCAGGGATGGGCGGCGGGGTCGTCGACCGGGGTCGCGTCGGAGGCGTGCGGAGGCTGAGAGGAGGATGGGTTACCCACGAGTAGGATTCTGCCCGCGTCGCGCGGGAGGGGTCAACCTCCGGGAGGGGTCGACCTCGCCGCTCGCTAGGCTGGCGGGCGTGAACGCGAACCCCACCCCCGCCGTCGAGCCCGTCGTCCGCTGGTCCCGCCCCGAGGGCGAGCGCACCGAGGACCTGCTGATCGTCCTGCACGGCTACGGCGCGAACGAGGACGACCTGTTCGGCCTCGTCCCGCACCTGCCCGAGCACGTCACGGTGGCCGCCGTGCGCGCGCCCCTGCCCCTGCAGCCGGGCTCCCACGCCTGGTTCCCGCTCTCCCAGGACCCGGTCACGGGGGAGCTGGGCTCCACCGCCGAGCCGGTCCGCGAGGCCGTCGAGACCCTGCACGCCTGGGTGCAGGCCGTGCGCGGGGACTTCCGCACCGTCTCCCTGCTCGGCTTCTCGCAGGGCATGGCGATGGCCACGTCGCTGCTGCGCCTGGACCCGGAGGCCTACGCGTGCACCGTGGCGCTGTCCGGCTTCGTGGTGGACCCGGAGCTCGCCGAGCCGCGGCTGCGCGAGCTGTTCACCCGCGACGACGACGTCGCCCGCGTCCGACCGAAGGTCTTCTGGGGCCGCGGCCAGGAGGACCCGATCATCTCCGAGCCCCGGGTCGAGGAGACCCATGCCTGGCTGAACGCCCACGTGGACCTCATGAAGATCGTCTACGCCGGGCTCGGCCACGCGATCAACGAGCAGGAGCTGGGCCACGTGAAGGAGTACCTCGCCCACATGGTGCCGCCCCGCGGCTGACGCACCGGGCCTGCTCGACGACGGCGCCGCGGCCGCCCGCCGCGGCGTCGGCTCAGGCCTGTCCGGCCTGGACGACGAACGCCTCGCCGGCGAACTCGACGACGTCCCCGTCGTGCAGCTGGGCGCCGCGGCGCGTCTCCACCGCGCCGTTGACGGTGACGAGCCCGTCGGTGACGACGTCGCGGGCCATGGCCCCGTCCTCCACGAGGGAGGCGAGCTTGAGCGCCTGGCCGAGGCGGATGGACTCGTCACGGATGGGCAGGGGCTGGGCGTCGGGTGCGTTCGTCTCGGTCATGGTGTCCATCATGGCCGGTAGGCTGGACGGGATCGACCGGCGCGCCGCGCCGGAACGGGCCCGCCGCGTCGAAGGCGGCCGGGTGCCGTCGTCGTCGTGATCCCCTCCCGCCCCGCCGATGAGTACGGAAGTGATGCCCCCATGGCTGCCAAGTCCCCGCTGGACAACGTCATCAACCTCGCCAAGCGCCGAGGCTTCGTGTTCCAGGCCGGTGAGATCTACGGCGGTTCGCGCTCCGCGTGGGACTACGGGCCCCTGGGTGTGGAGCTGAAGGAGAACATCAAGGCCGAGTGGTGGAAGACCTTCGTGCGCTCCCGTGAGGACATGGTGGGCCTGGACTCCTCCATCATCCTGCCGCGCGCGGTGTGGGAGGCCTCCGGCCACGTCGAGACCTTCACCGACCCGCTCGTCGAGTGCACCCAGTGCCACAGGCGGCACCGCCAGGACCACCTGCTCGAGGGGTTCGAGGCCAAGAAGGGCCGGCCGGCCGAGGGCATGGCCGAGATCGTGTGCCCGGACTGCGGAACCAAGGGCGCCTGGACCGAGCCGCAGCTGTTCTCGGGCCTGGTCAAGACCTACCTCGGCCCCGTGGACAACGAGGAGGGCCTGCACTACATGCGCCCGGAGACGGCGCAGGGCATCTTCGTGAACTTCCTCAACGTGCTGGGCGCGGCCCGGAAGAAGCCGCCGTTCGGCATCGGCCAGATCGGCAAGGCGTTCCGCAACGAGATCACCCCGGGCAACTTCATCTTCCGCACCCGCGAGTTCGAGCAGATGGAGATCGAGTACTTCGTGCCGCCGGCCGAGGCGGGCCAGCACTTCGACCGCTGGGTCGAGGACTGCTGGGACTGGTTCATCGACCTCGGCATCGATCCGGCGCACCTGCGGAAGTTCGACGTCCCCGCGGACGAGCGGGCCCACTACTCGGACGCCACGATCGACCTCGAATACGACTTCGGGTTCACCGGCGGCGACGGCTGGGGCGAGCTGATGGGCATCGCGAACCGCACCGACTACGACCTCGGCCGGCACACCGAGCACTCGGGCACCAAGATGCAGTACTTCGACCAGGCCAACAACGAGCACTACACCCCGTACGTGATCGAGCCGTCCTTCGGCCTGACCCGCGCCATGATGGCGTTCCTCGTGGACGCCTACGCCGAGGACGAGGCCCCGAACGCCAAGGGCGGCGTGGACGTGCGCACCGTGCTCAAGCTGGACCCGCGCCTGGCCCCGGTCAAGGCCGCCGTGCTCCCGCTGTCGAAGAAGCCCGAGCTGCAGCCGGCCACCCAGTCCCTCGCGGCGGAGCTGCGCACCCTCTGGAACATCGAGACGGACGACTCCGGCGCGATCGGCCGTCGCTACCGCCGCCAGGACGAGATCGGCACCCCGTTCTGCATCACCGTGGACTTCGACACCCTCGAGGACCAGGCCGTGACCATCCGCGAGCGGGACACCATGGCCCAGGAGCGCGTGGCGCTGTCCCAGGTGAAGTCCTACCTGCTGGAGCGCCTGGTCAAGTGAGCGGGGACGTGACGGGAGCGGCCGGGGCCGCGGGGCACGACGACGGCGGCGCGCTGTTCGACTCCGCCGCGGTCGTCGGCGGGGAGATCGTGCTGCGTCCCTGGCGGCCCGGGGACGACCTGGCCCTGCTCGAGGTGTGGGGTGACCCGGCCAACGCGCAGCAGCACCAGGACCGGGCGATGCTCGCCGAGGACGCGGAACGGCCCTGGCGCCGCGCGCTCGTGGCCGAGGCCGCCGGCGTGCCGGTGGCCGCCGGCGTCGTCTACGCCTCGTCCGTGCACCCGCGGCGGCTGTGGCTGTACGTCGAGACCGCAGCCGCCGAGCGGCGCCGGGGCATCGGCCGGGCGCTCGTGGCGGCCCTGCGGGGGCTCGCCGCGGAGGCGCATGCCGCCGGCACCATCCCGACGACGGCCCTGAAGGCCCGGTTCGCCAAGGACGCCCTGGTGCCCGGCGTGAGCGGTGCCGACCCGCAGACCGACGCCGAGGGCCCGGCCGGCCAGCCGCCCGTGGACACGGAGGCCGTGCGGTCCCAGACCGCCGCACTGGCCGCCGGCACCGAGGCGTTCCTCGTGGCCGAGGGCTTCACCCCCGTGCAGCGCTCCCGCCGCGTCGCGATCGCCCCGGGGGCCATCGGCCTGCCGGACGTGCGCGGCGAGGAGCACCCGGACGGCGTGGTCCTCGAGGAGGCCTCGACCGGCTCCGTCGAGCTGACCCAGGCGGTCACCGCGTTCTATGACGCCGTGCACGCCTGGGACCCGTCCACCCTGAGCGTCGGGGCCGCCCAGCAGCTGCTGCTGGGCCCGGCCACCGGGGCCGCGGGCGCCGTCGTGCTCCGCGACGCGCCGAAGGCCGAGGGCGGGCGCATCCGCGCGTTCGCGGTCTCCTACACCCCGGAGCGCCAGGACGCGCCGGCCGACGTGCTCGTGGGCTGGGACCCGGAGCTGGGGCAGGAGGACGCGCTGCAGGCCGTGGCCGACCTGCTCGCCCTGCTCGTGGCCCAGTACCCCGTGCAGCTCGAGGTGGACGAGGCGATGGCCCCGCTGGAACGGATCGTGGACGGGCTCATCGGCGGCAACGCCGCGCGGACCCTGGTGGACACGTACGTGTTCGTGGACGACACGACGGGCGCGTGAACCAGGCAGCCGAAGCGGACCGCCGGCGCACCCGCGCCCTGCGGGGCACCGTCCTGGCGGTGGCCCTGCTCAACGGCGCCTACCTGGTGGTCGAGATCATTCTGGCGGTGGGGATCGGCTCGGTGGCCCTCGTGGCGGACTCCGTCGACTTCTTCGAGGACTTCGCCGTCAACCTGCTGATCTTCGTGGCGCTCGGGTGGACGGCGGCCCGGCAGGCGGTCATCGGCAAGGTCATGGCCGGGATCATCGTGCTCCCGGCCGTGGCGGCGCTCGTCATGGCGGCCACGAAGATCGGCGACCCCGAGCCGCCGGCCGCGGGCGTGCTGCTGGGGGTGGCCGTCGGCTCGATCCTCGTGAACCTCGTGTGCGTGGCCCTGCTGGCCCGCGTCCGCACCGACGGCGGCTCCCTCACCCGGGCGGCGTGGCTCGCGGCGCGCAACGACCTCGTGGCCGGTGCCGTGCTGATCGCCCTGTCCGGGATCACGGTCCTGACGGCGTCGGGCTGGGCAGACATCATCGTGGGCGTGCTGCTGGTGCTGCTCAACGGCTCCGCCGCCAAGGAGATCTGGGAGGCTGCGACCGAAGAGCACCTGGCGGCCCAGGCCCTCGCCGGCGAGGTCGACGACGACTGAGCGGTTCCTACGGTTCCTACGGGGCGGCGGGCAGCCGGGCGGCCAACACCGCCCCGACGGCGGCCAGGCCCAGGAACACCGTCAGCGCCGGTGCCAGACCGACGGCGCCGGCCAGTGCCCCGACCGCCGGCCAGTGCCCCGACCGCCGGGCTGAGCCCGACCCCGGCCAGCCGCATGCACCAGCTCGTCACCGCCAGCCCGGTCTGCGGCCGGAGCCCGGGCGCCTCGTCGCCGAGCGCATAGGCCACGGGCACCACCGCGGCGCAGCCCAGCCCCGCCAGCGCCAGCCCCGCGAACGCGGCGGGCACGGCCACCGGCCCCGGCAGCGGCGCCAGAGCCAGCCCCAGCCCCACGACGACGGCGCCCAGCCCCGCCGTCAGCGCCCCGCGGCGGCCCAGGGCGGCGAGGGTGCGGTCGCCCGCGAGGCGTCCGACGAACTGCGCGCCCAGCAGCGTCGACGCGCCGAGCACCGCCGCGGCCGGGTCCAGGCCGCGCTCGGTGATCAGGAACAGGGTGGCCCACGCGTTGCCGAACTCCTCCACGCCGAAGCCGGCCATCCCGATCACCACGGCGGGGAGGAGCGCGGCCACGGCGGCGCGGCGGGGCAGGGCCGGGGCGGGCGGTGCGGACGTCTCCGACGGCGCGGGTGACTGATCCGCGGCGCCGCGGGCGGACGCCGAGTCCACGGGAGCCTCCGCCAGGAACAGGCGCCGGACCCCCAGCAGCACCGCGACGCACACGGCGCCGTTGAGCCCCAGGTGCAGGGCCGCGGGGCCGCCCACGGTGATGACCGCTGCACCGAACCCGGCACCGGCGGCCGCTCCGAGGCTCCAGCCGGCGTGCATGGTCGTGAGCACGGGCCGGGCCAGCCGGGTCTGCACCTGCAGGCCCTGCGCGTTCTGGGCGGTGTCCACGACGGCGTCGAGCACGCCCGATGCCAGGACGAGGCCCGCGAAGACCCACAGCGGCCAGGCCGCGGCCGTGCCCGCACCGTGCCCGGCCCCCGCGCCCGCCCCGGCGATGTCGAGGACGAGACCGGCCGCCGTCGTGAGCAGGGCGATGGCCACGCTGCCGGCGAGCATGACGCGGCGGGCGCCGAACCGGCGCAGGATCGGCGCGGGCAGGGGCCCGGCGAGCGTGCCGCCCACGGCGAGTGCGATGACGAGCAGGCCGAAGACGGCCGGGTCCAGGCCGAACGCGGGCTTGGCCTCCGGGTAGTGCGGGATGAGCGCGCCGAGCAGGGCGCCGTTCGTCGCGAAGGCGGCGGTGACGGCCCAGCGCGCGCGACGGGCCTGGGCGACGCCGTCGTCGGCGGCCGGGAGGTGCGGCGGGGCCTCGCTCATGCATCCCAGCCGAGCAGGCGCCAGACCTCCGCCCAGCCGGCGAAGATCTTCGCGTTGTACTCGACCCCGAGCTGGTTGGGGTTGGCGAACAGGACCCAGTCGGCGGCGGCGACGGCGTCGTCGGCGGCGAGCTTCTCCGCGACCTCCTCGGCGGACCCGGCGTAGGTCGGGCCGGAGCGGGCGGCGCCGCCCTCGAGCATGCCGGAGGAGTCGCGCGAGGCCCGCTCCCGGCCGAAGTACAGCTCGTCCTCCCGGTCCTGGATGACGAACGCGGAGCGCGTGACCGCCGTGCGGCCCGGACCGGCGTGGCCGGCCGCGGCGAAGGCCTCCCGGTAGCGGGCGATCTGGTCGGCCTGCTGGACGTGGAAGGGGCGGCCGTCGTCCTGCAGGAGCAGGGTGGAGGAGAGCATGTTGTAGCCGTCCGCGGCGGCGCCGGCCACCGAGCCCACGGAGCCCGACCCCCACCAGATCCGGTCCGCGAGCCCGGGGGAGTGCGGCTCGATCCGCAGCGGCTCCGAGCTGTGCGCCCAGCCGGAGGTGAGGTCCGGCGTCGCGATGCCCTCACCGCGCACGGCCGAGAGGAACCGGCGTCCGCGCTCGCGGGTCACGTCGGCCCAGGTCTGCCCCTCGGCGAGGGCGTAGCCGAACTGCGCCTGGCCGTCGAGGGCGGCCTCGGGTGAGCCGCGGGAGACGCCGAGCTCGAGCCGGCCGCCGGAGAGGAGGTCCGTGGTGGCGGCGGCCTCGGCCATGTACAGGGGGTTCTCATAGCGCATGTCGGGGTTGCAACACTCGTCCACGTAAGCTTGGTTGCATGGTCGAACTGGTAGCGCTGAGGAAGACGAACGAGGTGGCGGCCTACGTCCGCGCCTCCATGGACCGCAAAGGCGACCGCTGGACGGTCGATACACAACTGAGGAAGATCAGGGCATTGGCCGAGGCCAAGGACTGGAACGTGGTCGAGGTCTACGAGGACAACGCGGTGTCGGCGACGAAGAAGCGTCGAGCTGGCACCCGCTGGGCCGAGATGTTGGACGACGCCCGAGCAGGTCGATTCTCGATGGTCGTCGCCGTGGACATGGACCGACTGCTGCGGAGCACGAAGGACCTCAACACGCTGATCGACCTCGGCCTGCGCGTCGTCACAGTGGACGGCGAGATCGACCTCTCGACGGCCGACGGAGAGTTCCGAGCGACGATGCTCGCCGCTCTCGCCCGGTTCGAGGCTCGACGCAAGGCGGAGCGGCAGATCAGGTCGAACGAGCGCCGCCGCGCCGAAGGCATCCCGGCGTCCACCTGGAAGGCGTTCGGTTGGACGAGGGAGGGCGAGCTGATCGAGGAGGAGGCCGCCGCAGTTCGGCGGGCCTTCGATGCGTTCCTCGGTGAGCCGTCGCTGTCGATCCGTCGCATCCGGGAGGACTTGAACAGCGCTGGCCACCTCACCGCCCGCGGGTCGGAGTTCTCCGTCGATGCTGTGCGGTATCTGCTGGCGAACTCGCTCTACGCTGGCTTCATCCGCCACTACAAGACCGGCGAGCTGTACCCGGTGCAGGGCGAGGCGTTCCCGCCCATCGTCGGCGAGCAGACGTGGCGGGCCGCGGTGGCGAAGCTGGAGGACAACGTGCGGAGGTCGGCGAGGCAGGGCAATCAGCCGAAGTACCTCCTGTCCACGATCGGCCTCTGTGGGAAGTGCGGCGCGACGCTCGTCTCGGGGACGAACAGCCGCAAGCAGCCGACGTACCGTTGTGGCGAGCAGTTCCATCTCACCCGCCAGCGCGAGCCCGTCGATGCGATGGTCACCGAGGCGGTGCTCACGCGCCTGTCGTCCGTGGACGTGCACGACCTCGTGATGCCGCAGGAAGCCGCCGGGCCGGATCGCGAGGAACTGCTGACCGAACGGAACGCCCTGGTCGAGCGGGTGAAGGAGCTGAGCCCGCTGCTGCGCGACATCCATCAGCCGGTCCTGGAGATCACGGCGGCGATCAACGACGTGAAGGCTCGCATCGACGAGATCGACGCGGAGCTGCTCGACCGCTCGGTGTCGGTGGCGGCGAAGCTGCTGGCGGAGGTCGATGAGCCGGTCGGCACCGCGGAGCGCCGCGAGGTTGTCGAGTCGAAGTGGAAGGCGTTGGACATGGACCGTCGCCGGATGCTCGTGGACGAGCTGGTGACGGTGACCATCGAGCCCATCATGCCGGGTCACGTGAAGTTCGACCCCGATCTCGTGCGGATCGAGCCGAGACGCGACTGACTCATGACTCGACTCGTCATTGCACTGGTGAGTCGAGTCATGGAAGAATGGTTGCAGACAAGAAGATCCCACCGGGGCCGCGACTTAGAAGCGCGGGGTTCTGCTCCCGGATGAGTAGCCGGTCAAACAGCCCAATTACCGTGGCGGGGAACCGGAAGATACTCATGTTCGAGGACTTCCGATGTCTGTCGTTATCGACGTTCCCCGCGCATCCGCGCTCGTCCGCCCTGGCCTCGATCAGGGCTCCGCTCCTTCTCCGTAGGCAGACGGCCACGATCCCGTCATCGCCGCCGCCCGCGCCGCTGGCCGCCGAGCCGGTGAGCGCCTGGCACTCACTCCGCTGACCCCGCGCCAGCGCGCCGCCGTTGCCTCTGTGATGGGCGGTGGTCGCTGATGAGCGCGAACTCCGCCGCCTTCGATCACTTGACCGGCTTCCGCTGGCGTCAGGGCGACCCGTCCCTCGCCGACGCCGAGGCCCAGCTCTACGACCTCGGCGTGCTCCGCTCTGTGCTGGAGGAGGCCGTCGAGATCGCCGTCGCCGACGCCCGAGCCGATGGGGTGACCTGGGCCAGGATCGGCGACGCCCTCGGCGTCACGCATCAGGCTGTCATCAAGCGCTACGGCCGGGGCGGTGGTCGCTGATGTACGCCGACGCACGCAACCTCAGCACCGCTCCCACCAACCTGACCCCGCCCGGAGGGCCTGGCCTGGCACCCGCCGAAGGCGGGCTGCCCGTCGTCGTGATGGCTGCCCGTAGCCGTGCTTCGCACTCTAAGAGTTACGAGACCCCCATTCGTTCCTACGGGCGCGGCAAGGGCTTGTCGATTGCCGCGCCTTGCAACAACATGCCTGGTCAGCGGCCTGTTCCGCCCTCGCTCCGTCGCGTGGTCCCGCGGGATCATATGGGGTCTCATTTGGGGGTCAATAGGGGGTCATTTAGGCGCCGCACTCCCTCTGAGGCCCTCCGCGCCGCCCGCGGCGGGGGTGGTCGCCGTGGCTAAGCAGGAGAACAACCCGACGAGCATCGGGCTCACGCAGTACCTCGATCCGTCGTACTGGGCCTGGGCTGCCGAGGACCCGAACGGGGCCGCGCTGCTCCAGCAGGGTGCCGAGGCGATCCTCGCCTACGTGGTGCAGCGGCTCGAGGCCACCGGCTGCCAGGTCGTCGAGGCCTACGGCATCGTGCACGACAGGGACGAGCGCGAGGTCTGGAGTGACACGGAGAAGGCCCTGGTGGTCGAACCGAAGCCCGAGCACCTGCACGCCGTGATCAAGTTCGCCAGCCGTGCGAAGAGTGCGCCGCTGGATCGGCTCGCGTTCGGCATCGGCGTCGAGCCCCAGTACGTCGAGAAGCCTGGCCGCGGGCGGTACGCCTTCGACAACATGCTGTCGTATCTGACGCACGTGAAGTACGCGGACAAGCACCAGTACGCGCCTTCGGAGGTCGCCACGGTGCGTGGGCCTGACTACCTCGGGATCGACGCCCAGCGCCGGGAGACGTGGCTGAAGGGCCGCGCCCACGTGAAGAAGAAGATCGTCGCCGAGAACTTCGAGGACATGCGGGAGCGCGTTCTCCAAGGTGAGATCACGCGGGATCAGATCATGCTCACGGACGAGCTGTTCGATATCTACTCGCGGCATCAGCGGGAGATCGACGACGCGCTGTCGGCCTACGGCCAGCGTCGCGCATACCGGGCGGCGGCGAAGCTGCGCGCCGGTGAGTTCTCGACGCACGTGGTGTTCGTCCATGGGGATGCCGGGATCGGCAAGACCCGGTTCGCCACGGACTTCATTACCGAGGCGATCAACGCGGCGAACGCGCACGGCGAGCGGTGGCAGGTCTACCGGGCCGCGACGGGGAACCCGCTTGATGACTGGCGGGGCGAGGAAGTGCTGCTGCTGGACGATCTGCGGGCCTCGGCGATGGATGCGAACGACTGGCTGCTGCTGCTCGATCCGTACAACGCCTCGCCTGCGAAGGCCCGCTACAAGAACAAGGGCGAGGTCGCCCCGCGCCTCATCGTCATCACGGCGACGATCGAGCCCGTCGAGTTCTTCTACTACGCCCGCCAGAAGGGCAACGTGGACGAGGCGCTGGACCAGTTCATCCGCCGGCTGGCCTCGGTCGTGAAGGTCTATCGTGCCGACGACATCAATCGTTACCTCGTGCAGCACATCGGGAAGATCGAGCCCTACGAGTGGCACCAGTGCAGCGTTCCGACCGCCGCGCACACGCCCGGTATGTACGGCAACGCGTACCACCAGAACGTCGGGTCGCGGGAACTGACCTACGGCCCGGAGACCTCGGCCGAACATGATGCGGAGGGCGCGGTTGCTGAGCTGCTGGGTGGGCTCGCGGTGCGGAGCCCTGACGTGCCGCTGGCGCTGATCGGAGGTGCCGCATGAGCACCGAACGCGATGCGCTCTTCCAGGGGGTCGAGGGGGCCGGAGGCCCCTCGCAAGCAGCCGGGGAGGACATGAGCGCCAGCGAAACGTCCGACACGGCTACTGCTTGCCACTCTGGCGTACAGGTGGAGCAGCAGACCGACTCCCAGGTGAACACCGGTCGGGCTGATGCGGAGGCTGTGCGCCAGAGTCACGGCGGCGCGAAGCGTCGTCGTGGGGGCGGCGGGAGGCTCGACACCCGCTTCGATGACGCCACGCTCGCGGCGCTTCGCACTCGTGCGAAGCGGCTCGGGCTGGCTCCGAGCACGTGGGTGCGGACCGTCGTGCGCGATGCCCTGCACGCCTCTCGGAGCGAGGAGCTGGATGCCGCCGTGGCCGCGCAGCTGCTCGGGGTCGAGGAGCGCGTGCAGGCGTCTGCTGATGCTCGGGAGCTGGCCGCCCAGGTGCGCCCGCTCGCGATCAACGTCAACGACCTGGACCGCCGTGCTCGCGCGGGTGAGCCGGTGGCGCTGTCGGCGGAGGTGCCCGAGCTGATCGAGCTGCTGCACGAGGTCCGCGCGCTGCTCGGGGATCGGGCGGCCTCATGAGCACGACGCATTACAGTCCGAGCGCCAACGCCGCCGACACCGAGCGCTACATCCGGGGCAAGGAGGACGAGCGCGGCGTCGCGATCACGGGCGACGTGCCGGGAGGCCCCGGCGCGTTCTCGGCGCGCGCCCGCGCGCTCACCCAGAACACGAAGCGTGACGTCGAGGCGCTGCACTACAGGCAGTCGTTCAGCGACGACGAGTTCGACCCAAAGAATCCTGAGGACGTGCAGCGGGTGAACGATCTGGGTTACCAGCTCGCGAAGAAGATGCACCCCAACGCGGACTGCCTCGTGGTGAGCCATGTGGACGGACGCGGGAAGAAGCCGCACAACCACATCTTGGTCATCAACCACAGCAATCGGACGGGGAAGGCGCTCTCGGACTATCGCACGTTCCACGACCGCAAGGCCGGGAACCAGCGGGGCGTTCAGTCAGCGAACGACGAGCTCATGCGCGAGCACGGTCTCTCGGTCGTGAAGCGTCTGGAGCACGCGCCGAAGGACTGGGAGCTGCGCCGCGAAGACTTCGCCGAGGGCGGGTTCGACCGCGAGATGGGCGACCGGATGAGCGCCGCCCTGGCTGATCCCCGTGCGGTGGACAAGGCCGGTCTCGAAGCGGTGATCGAGGAGCAGAACCAGCAGCTCGGCGATGACGGGGAGCGGGTGCCGCGGATGCGGTTGCACAGCCCCGTCAGCAAGAAGGGCAAGCGCGCCGGGCAGGAGACCTGGACGCTCTACATCGAGGACCGCCGCGGCGAGTCCGGACGCGCCGAGCGCCGCAAGCGCGCGAGCGCACTCTCGGCGGACTTCACCCCGGAGGGCGCGCAGGCGTTCTTCGACTATCACCAGCAGCAGGAGGAGCAGGAACATGAGCGCAGCGCTCGACAGGCTGAAGCAGCAGAACGCGCAGAGCGGATCGCAGCAGCAGCTCGACTATCCGGAGACGATGGAGGCGTTGACCTCGATCCTCGCCGCCGTCGAGGCGCAGAACGCGAGGCTCGACCGGCTGGCCGAGCAGCAGAAGAAGCTCGCAGGGTTCGTGAAGGTCATGGACGAGGAGACGACGAGGCGGCTGGAGCGGATCACGGCCTCGGCGTCGACCTCCTCGCCCTCCAGCGACGCGTCCGCGAGGATCGCGAGTATCGAGAGCAGGCTGAACGAGATCGCGAGCACGCTCGGCGAGTTCGCGCAGAGTCTCAACGGCGAGAGCTTGAACGCCGCGTCGCAGAGCTTGGTCGCGGAGGCGCAGAGGAATCACGCGGCTACGGCATCGGCGATTGAGGGGCTCAAGGCGCAGGCCGCGGCGAACCAGAAGCTCGTCAGCCAGGTCGGCGGCGCGGTGCAGCGGATCGAAAAGCGCACCGAGGAGCGAGTCGTGAAGGCCGTCGAACAGGTCGCCGGGGAGGCGTCTGCCACGATCGCGGCAAACCTCGACGCATCGAACGAGCGCGCCGAGCGGATCATCGCTGCCACGGCGAAGCTGGAGGCCCGTCAGCTCTGGTCGGCCGCCGCCGCGATGTGCCTCGCACTCCTGCCGGTGGTGGTGGTCGTCGCCGGGCTCTGGATGGGCATCGCTGGGCTCATCACAGGCGCTCAGTGGGCGCTGGACGTGGACGGTAGCGTGTGGCTCGGGATCGGGCGCTGGCTCGTGATCGCCGCGGGCCTCGCGGCGGCCGGCTACGGGGTCTTCGCGTCCGTCCGCTGGGTTGCTGGCCTCGTGGAGACCTGGAAGGGTCGCGGGATGCCGACGTGGCCGAACTGGCGACGATGACTGGAGCCACTCGAACTACTGACCCCGGTCAGTAGTCGAACGATTGCCGCAGCAGCCGGTCGAGCGACGTCGGTGCCGCCGCAGTCGCCGGAGGACGATCGCCGCTGTGACGGCCACCCCGACTGCGATCCCGGCACCGATGAGCCAAGGATTGCCGAGGAAACCTCCGATACCTGCGAGGGCTCCGCCCGCGGCGAGGAGAGGCAGGCCGCAGCAGATCAGCAGCGGAAGCGCGCAGCATGCCAACAGGAGCAAGCCCGTCCCAGCACCGACAAGCACGCCCGCGCGATGCGAGTCGTGGTCCTTATCGCCGCTCATCGTCTGTTCCTCTCCCAGCTGAGCGTTCCCCCCGATTGTCTGCGTGCGCGTTCACGCGCAGCACGACAGGAGCGACGGATCGGTGGTGAAGGCCTTGGCGGCGATCCGGATGCCCTCGGCCATGGTCAGGTAGGGGGCCCAGGCGTCGGCGACCTCGGCGACCGTCTTGCCGAGCACGTGGACCCCGGCGGCGGCGAGCTCGCCGGCGTCCTTGGCGACGGCGGTGATGCCGAGAATCTTCCCGGTGTCGGCGTCCACGACGATCTTGACGAAGCCGCGGGTGTCGCGGTTGACCAGTGCGCGGGGCACGTGGTGCAGCGGCAGGACGCGGCAGTCGCAGCGGATCCCGGCGGCGACGACGTCCTTCTCGGTCATCCCGACCGCGCCGATCGCCGGGCCGGTGAACGTCACCCTCGGCAGTCGGGCGTAGTCCACGGCCCGGTCGGCGTCGGCGAACGCGTTCTCGGCGACGAGGGTGCCGTGGTGGGCGGCGACGTAGACGAACTCGGGGTGGCCGGTCACGTCGCCCGCGGCCCAGATCCGCGGGTGGGAGGACTGCATCCGGTCGGAGACGACCACCTCGCCGAGGTCCCCGGTCTCGACCCCGACCCTGTCGAGGCCGAGCCCGTCGGTGACCGGTCGTCGTCCGAGGGCGACGAGCACCTGGTCGGCGCGGAACTCCTCCCGCCCCCCGGCGACGTCCGCGGTGACGACGGCCTGCCCGGTCGCGGCGTCGCGGGACACCCGCGTCGGCAGCGCGCGGCGGACCACCCGGATGCCCTCGTCGGCGAACACCTCCTCCAGCGTCCTGGACACCTCCGGCTCCTCCTTCGACGCGAGCCGGGACCGGACCAGCACGGTGACCTGGGAGCCGAGCCGGGCGAACAGCTGCGCCTGCTCCAGGGCGACGTAGCCGCCGCCGAGCACGAGCAGGGACTCAGGGAGTTCGGTCAGCTCCATCGCCGTGGTCGAGGTCAGGTACCCGGTCTCGTCCAGGCCGTCGATCGGCGGGGCCCACGGCCGAGAGCCGGTCGCCACCAGGAAGTGCCCGGCCTCGATCGTCTCGGTGCTGCCGTCGTCCCCGGCGACCTGGAGGACCGGAGCGTCGGGGGTGCCGGCGAACGCGGCGTCGCCGCGGCGGACGGCCCACCCGTAGGAGTCGGCGACGTCGGCGTACTTCTCGCCCCGCAGCGACTCGACCAGCGCCTGCTTCCCGGCGATCAGGGCGGGCATGTCCACCGGCCCCGCCGTCGTCGCGATCCCCGGGAACCGGTCGGCGGCGTCGGCCGCGGAGTGCCGTGCGTCGGCCGCGGCGATCAGGGCCTTCGACGGCACGCAGCCGGTGTTCACGCAGGTGCCGCCCAGCGTCCCGCGCTCGATCATCACCACCGACTTGCCGAGCGTGGTCGCGCGGATCGCGGCGGCGAACGCACCACCGCCCGATCCGATGATGGCGAGGTCGTACTTCGTGGGCATCGCAGCTCCTGTCAACACTTGGTCTTCCGGTCTGTCTCAGCCATACTGGACCTTCCAGTGCAGGGGAAGGTCAAGAGGACTTCTGCCGAAAGAAGAGGGGGCCTGCGATGCGCATCGGGGAACTCGCCGAGCGGGCGGGAACGACGGCGAAGACGCTGCGGTTCTACGAGGAGCAGGGCCTGCTGCCGCCGGCCGAGCGCACGCCGTCCGGATACCGCGACTACGCGCCCGAGACGGCCGCCCGGATCGACTTCGTCCACCGCGGCCAGGCCGCGGGCCTCACCCTCGCCCAGATCCGCCAGATCCTCGACATCCGCGACGACGGCGCTGCTCCCTGCGAGCACGTGCGCGACCTCCTCGACGCACGCCTCGCCGAGATCGAGCAGCAGATCGCCCAGCTCGCCGCGCTGCGCGACACCATCACCGAGCTCAGACGCGACGCCGCGCAGCCCGACCCCGACTCGTGCAGCGCGGACCAGGTCTGCCGGTACCTGTAAACGGCAGAGCCGGTCGCACCAACGCCACAAGCCCGACATGCGCTACCGCAGGTCGATCACGCCGGTGCCGAGGCTGATCCGCTCGGTGCGGGCGGCCATCGCGGCGAGGATCGGGAACGGTGAGGAGAACATCCGCTGGAAGTGGTGGGCGCGGAGCCAGGCGCCGTCGAGTCCGGCGTCCTCGGCGGCCACGGCCATCGCGACGACGTCGTCGAGGGCCTGCCGCGCGTCCGGGGCGGTGCCGGGCCGGTGGATCCAGTGGCCGAAGTTGAGGAAGCCGAGGTGCTTGCGGGTCATGCCGGGTGCAACCGCGGGGCGGGCGGGGCTGTTCCCGGTGCTCGTCTGACCGCCGGCCGGCGACATCACCTGCGGGCAGACCCGCGGAGATGTCGCTGCGGAGCGGTCGATCGCCGCGGCGTCCGCCATACTGGCGGGCATGAGCGAGCAGTGGAGCGAGAAGGACATCGAGCTGGCGAACCGGCTCTTCGACATGGCGCGGGACGGGGACACGGCCCAGCTGAAGGCATACCTGGACGCCGGGGTGAGCACGCGCCTGCGCAACCACGCGGGCGACTCCTTCCTCACCCTCGCCGCCTACCACGAGCACCCGGACACCGTGGCGATGCTGATCGAGGCCGGCGCCGAGATCGAGCACGCCAACGATCGCGGCCAGCGCGCCCTGACCTGCGCCACGTTCAAGCGGGATGTCGTCTCGATGCGCCACCTCCTGGCCGCCGGTGCGGACCCGGACGCGGGCACGCCGTCGGCCCGGCAGACCGCTCAGATGTTCGCCGGTGCTGACCTGCTGGCCGTGCTCGACGGCGGGGACGCGGCGCCGTCGTCGGAGGCCTGACCCGCCGGGAGGACGGTCTGCCCGTCCCGGCGGGGCGCCTCGGCGATCGCCTCCCAGCGGGCCTCGTCGTGGGGCACGGTGACGTGGGTGCCGGGCGGAATGGAAGAATGGGGTCCGACATGACTTCTTCCCACACCCTCCCCGCCGCGGCGGTGACCGACGCCGACGACGTCGCCGACCTCCACGCCGCGCACTACGCCAAGTCCGCCGGCGCGGGTCGACGCATCACCGACGACGATCAGCTCCACGAGGCCCGCCACCCCGCCCCGACGACGGACCGCCTGACCCTGCCCCCGCTGCGGCTGGGGCCGCTGACCATCGACGTCCCCGTGGTGCTCGCCCCGATGGCCGGCATCACGAACACCGCGTTCCGCCGCCTGTGCCGCGAGTACGGCGGCGGCCTCTACGTCAACGAGATGGTCACAGCCCGCGCGCTCGTCGAGCGCAAGCCCGAGTCGATGCGGATCATCCAGCACGACCCGGACGAGGTGCCCCGCTCCGTGCAGCTCTACTCCGTGGACCCGGTCACCACCGGCGCGGCGGTGCGGATGCTGGTCGAGGAGGGCCGCTGCGACCACATCGACATGAACTTCGGCTGCCCCGTGCCGAAGGTGACCCGGCGCGGCGGCGGCTCGGCCCTGCCATGGAAGTCGGAGCTGTTCGCCTCGATCGTCAAGGCCGCCGTCACCGAGGCCTCGAAGAAGGACATCCCGGTGACCGTGAAGATGCGCCGCGGCATCGACGAGGACCACCTGACCTTCCTCGACGCCGGCCGCACGGCCCGCGACCTCGGCGTCGCCGCCGTCGCCCTCCACGGCCGCACCACGCGCCAGTTCTACTCGGGCACCGCCGTGTGGGACGACATCGCCCGGCTGCGCGAGGCCCTGCCGGACATCCCCGTGCTCGGCAACGGCGACATCTGGTCCGCGGAGGACGCCATCGCGATGGTCGAGCGCACGGGCGTGGACGGCGTCGTGATCGGCCGCGGCTGCCAGGGAAGGCCCTGGCTGTTCGGGGACCTGCAGGCCGCCTTCGAGGGCCGCCAGGACCGGTTCCGCCCGACCCTGGGCATGGTCGCGGACACGCTGTACCGCCACGCCGAGCTGCTCGTGGACACCTTCGGCGGCGACGAGCTCAAGGCGCTGCGGGACATCCGCAAGCACGTGGCCTGGTACTTCAAGGGCTACCCCGTGGGCTCGGAGATCCGCACCGCGCTGTCCACCGTCCCGGACCTCGCCACGATGCGCGAGATCCTCGCCCGCGTGGACCGGGACCAGCCCTATCCGGGCGAGGCCGCCGAGGGCCCGCGCGGCCGGGCCGGCGCCCCCAAGCGCCCGCACCTGCCGGACGGCTGGCTCGACTCCCGCGAGCTCAATGCCGAGCAGCAGGCCATGATCCAGGCCGCCGAGCTGGACGTCTCCGGTGGCTGAGCCCACGACGCCGGAGCCCGCCGCCGGAGCGCCCGCCGCGCCGTCGTCGCCCTGGACCGGCGCCGCCCACCAGCCGGTGCTGTTCGGCCCCGAGGGCCGGCCCCCGTATGCCGGCCGCGCTGTGCAGACCCCCGGCTACACGCCGTGGGACCGGGAGCGGTGGCTGCCCGAGCCGCCCAAGTCCTCCTACCGTTCGGACTTCGAGCGGGACCGTGCCCGCGTGCTGCACTCCGCGGGCCTGCGCCGGCTGGGGGCCAAGACCCAGGTGGTCGCCCCGGACGCGGACGACTTCGCCCGCACCCGCCTGACCCACTCGCTCGAGGTGGCGCAGGTGGGGCGTGAGCTCGGCCGGTCGCTGGGCTGCGACCCCGACCTCGTGGACACCGCCTGCCTGTCCCACGACCTCGGCCACCCGCCCTTCGGGCACAACGGGGAGAAGGCGCTCGACGCGCTCAGCGAGGACGTCGGCGGCTTCGAGGGCAACGCCCAGACCCTGCGCCTGCTGGCCCGCCTCGAACAGAAGAAGCTCTTCGCGGACGGCTCCTCCGCGGGCCTGAACCTCACGCGCGCCGCCCTCGACGCCGCATGCAAGTACCCATGGACCCGTGAGGACGCCCCGCTGCGCCCCGACGGCACGCGTTCGCGCAAGTTCGGCGTCTACGAGGACGACCTGCCCGTGTTCCGCTGGTTCCGCGCCGGGGTGCCCGGCACGCGCACGTCCATGGAGGCCCAGGTCATGGACCTCGCGGACGACATCTCCTACTCCGTGCACGACGTCGAGGACGGCGTGGTCAACGCCGTGTTCCAGCTCAAGTGGCTGGCCATCCCGGAGCACCGGGAGCGCGTCGTGGAGACCACCCGCCAGTGGTACCTGCCGCACACGGACCCGGCCGAGGTCGACGCGGCCCTGGCCCGCCTCGAGGCCACCGACGTGTGGGTCTCCGAGATGGACGGCTCCCGGCGGGCGCTCGCGGCGATGAAGGACATGACGAGCCAGCTGATCGGCCGGTTCTGCAGCGCCGCCTTCGACGCCACGCGCCAGGTGTTCGGCAACGAGCCGCTCACCCGCCACGGGGCCGACGTCGTGGTGCCCGAGGAGACGGAGACCGAGATCGCCGTGATGAAGGGCATCGCGGCGGCCTACGTGATGACCGCGGAGCAGCGCCAGCCGCTCTACGCGCGGCAGCGCGAGGTGCTCGCGGAGCTCGTGACGCTGCTCGACGCGACGGGGGACCGGTACCTCGAGCCGATGTTCGCGTTCGACTGGGCGCAGGCCCCCGACGACGCAGCCCGGCGGCGCGTGGTGATCGACCAGATCGCCTCGCTCACCGATTCGACCGCCGTCGAGTGGCATCACACTCTGGTGCAGGGCGCGGAGTTCCGGCGCGTCTGGCTCTGACCGGCGGGTCCAGCAGCGCGGGCAGCACCGCGCCGGCGGGACCCCGCAGGATGTGCGTGACCGCGCCGCTCAGCTCGGTCTCCACCGGATTCAGCTCGACGACGGCGGCTCCGGCCCCCAGCGCCACGAACGGCAGGGACGCCGCCGGCTGGACGATGCCCGAGGTGCCGACGACGACGCACAGGTCGCAGTCCTCGAGCGCGGCGAACGCGCGGTCCCAGGGATCGGCCGGCAGCATCTCCCCGAACCACACGATCCCCGGGCGGATCAGCCCGTCCCCGCACACGGTGCAGGACGGCGGTGCCTCGCGGAGCATCGCCTCGAGGTCGGCCTCGGAGCCGGCCGTCGCCTCGTCCGCAGGCGCGCCCGGGTCGACGTCGGCGGGGGCCCAGCATTCGGCGCAGCGGTGCTCGAACAGGGAGCCGTGCAGGTGTGCGAGGACCCGGGCGCCGGCGCGCTCGTGCAGGTCGTCCACGTTCTGGGTGACCACCTCCAGACCGGGTGTGCGGCGCTGCCAGGCGGCGACGGCGTCGTGCCCCGGGTTGGGTCGGCGGGCTCGCACCATCCGGGCACGCCACCGGTACCAGGACCACACGAGCGCGGGATCGGCGAGGAACGCCTCCTCTGTGGCGAGCTCCTCCGCGGAGAACCGTTCCCACAGGCCGGTCTGGGCGTCGCGGAACGTGGGGATGCCGGACTCGGCGCTCATCCCCGCCCCGGAAAGCACCACGGGTCGCTCGGCGGCGGCCACGAGCGCGCGGACGGCGTTCAGCGCGTCAGGGTCGAGGTCGGGCGCGGAGGCGGCGAAGACGGGGTGCGGATCGGCCATGTCCCCAGCCTAGGCAGGCGGCACGGGTGGGCGCCCCCCTCGTTTGGGGGCGGTGTGCGGCGTTATTCCGTCGGAATACCGCCGAATATCGCCCCCGAACCACAGGGTGGGGTCAGGCGACGTCGGGCGCCGTCGTCGGCAGTCCCGTGCCGGCGGCGCGGGCGAGGGCTCGGCGCAGGCCGCGGGCCTTGAGGAGGACCTCGTCGTGTTCGGCGGCCGGGTCCGAGTCCGCGACGATCGCCCCGCCGGCCCCCACGGACCAGCGGCCCCCGGCGAGCACGGCCGTGCGGATCACGACGGACAACGACGTCGTCCCGTCCGCACTCAGCATCCCCAGCGCCCCGGAGTAGACCCCCCGTGGGGAGGCCTCCCACGCGGCCAGCAGCTCGACGCTGCGTCGCTTCGGCGCGCCCGTCATCGACCCGCCGGGGAACAGGGACCGCACCACGTCCACGGGTTCGACGCCGGCCCGCGCGGTCCCCGTGACCGTGGAGACGAGCTGGTGGACGCTCGCGTAGCTCTCCACCGCCATGAGGGAGGGCACCTGCACGGAGCCGGGCTCGCACACCCGGGAGAGGTCGTTGCGCAGCAGGTCCACGATCATGAGGTTCTCGGCGCGCGTCTTGGGGTCGGCGGCGAGCGCGCGGGCGGCCTCGGCGTCCGCGACCGGGTCGGCCAGGCGGGCGGCGGTGCCCTTGATCGGCTTGGTGCTGTACCGGCCCGCGCGCCCGGCGAGGAACCGCTCCGGTGAGGCCGAGACCACGGCCCACCGGCGGGCGCCCGTGCCGTGCTCCAGCAGCGCCGCATACGGGGCCGGCTGGTGCGCGGCGAGCTCGTGAAAGAGGACCAGCGGGTCCACGCGCAGCCCGGGATCGGCGTCGAAGCGGGTGGTCAGGCACAGCTCGTAGGAGTCGCCGGCGTGCAGCGCGGCGCGGCAGCGGGCGATCTGTTCGGCGTACGCCGCCCGGTCCTCGCGCCACGTGCCCGGCGCCTCCTCGTCGGCCTGTGGTCCCGGGCCGGCGTCCCGCGGCGGGGGCACGACGACGTCGCCCGACGCCGTCTCGAGAGCGCGGCGGGCCGCGGCGAGGGCGCGGCGCACGTCCCCTGCCCAGCGGTCGGCCCCGGTCTCCGCGGCGGTCGGATCGAGGGAGGCCACGCAGCAGTGCAGCACCCCGGCCGCGTGGTCCGCCACGACGTAGCGGGACGGGCGCACCCAGAACTGCGCGGGCAGGGACGCGGGGTCCTCGGCTCGACGTGAGGGCGGTGTCACCCCCAGATCCGCCAGGCCGAGCTCGTAGCCGAGCCAGCCGACCAGGCCGCCGCGCAGGGGCAGCCCCTCGCCGCCGACCACCGGCCGGGGTGCGGCCGCGGCCGCGAGGTCCGCCCACGCGCGGTCCGGATCGGCGGGGTCGTCGTGCCGGACCAGCCGCGGGCCGGGGGAGGGCGCACGGCCATGCTCCTCGCCGAGCACATCCAGCCCGTCGCCTGCCACGGACCAGCGTGCCTCGGCCGGGTCCGGCAGGGCGGAGTCCAGCCAGAACGACGCGGCCCCGCGCACGACGGCGTGCGCATAGACCGCGGCCACGGCGGTCGCCGCCGTGTGCCCGGCCGCGGCGAGCGCCGCGGCGTCGAGCGTGCGGACGGCGACGTGCAGGGGAGTGGAGGCGTCCTGGGGCGGGGCGGGCGCGGTGGGCATGGCCCCCAGCGTAGGGGTCAGCCCCCGTCCGGATCGCTCCGTACGCTGGCGACGTTCCTGGCGGTGCCGTTCCCCGCGCTGGGCGCGGGCCTGCGGGACGGCAGGTTCCTGGCGTCCCTGCTGGTCCTGAACTTCGTGGTGGTGCCGGCGGTGGTGTTCGGGCTGAGTCGGTTCGTGGCCCACGACGACGCGCTGCTCGTGGGCGTGCTCCTCGTGCTGCTGGCCCCGTGCGTGGACTACGTCATCGCGTTCACCGCGCTCGCGGGCGGGGTGGCCGAGAGGCTGCTGGCGGCCGCTCCGCTGCTTATGCTCGTCCAGCTGGTCGTGCTGCCCGTGCTGCTGCGGGCGTTCGCCGGTCCGGAGGCGGTCGCCGCCGTCGACGCCGGGCCCTTCGTCCGTGCGCTGGTCCTGCTGATCCTGGCGCCGCTCGCGCTCGCGGCGCTGCTCCAGTGGGGCACGGCGCGCGGCCGCGGCGGGGTGCGCCGCACGGCAGCCGGGGTGGTGCGCGGGTGCACGGCGGCGATGGTCCCGCTCATGGTCGTCACGCTGTTCACGGTGGTCGCCTCACAGATCCGCGGGGTGGGGGAGCAGCTGCCCGCGCTGGCCGCCGTCGTGCCCCTGTTCGCGGCGTTCGCCGCCGTGACGGTGGCCCTCGGCGTGGTGGCTGCGCGGTGGGCGCGCCTCGACGTGCCCGCCGGGCGGGCGCTCGTGTTCTCGGGCGCGACGCGGAACTCCCTGGTCGTGCTGCCGCTGACCTTGGCCCTGCCGGCGAGCCTGGACCCGGCCCCGCTCGTGGTGGTGACGCAGACGCTCGTGGAGCTCGGGGTGATGGTGAGCCTCGTCCGGCTGGTGCCCCGGCTGCTGCCGCTGCACGGGCAGTCCGCGGGGGCGGGCGCGCGTCGAACCGTGACCTGACCGCCCAGAATGTTGCCTTCCCGTGACCGGAATCACGGTCGCGGGTCGCTATGGTGGGCGACATGAGCCTCTCGTTCGTGTCCTCGGCGCGCCGCCGTCACGGCGGCCTGGCTTCGGCCGCGCTGTTCCATCCGCTGGTCGAGGCGGCCACCGGCGCGCTGCCCGTGATCGACCCCGCCACCGGGCGTCCCGCGTCCGAGGGAGCGGGCGCGGCGCGGACCGAAGCGCCCCGCGCGGCGGGGACCGGTCCTGCACAGGCCGCAGCGGAGGCCGAGCCGTCCACGGAGGCCGGTTCCGCTCGGGGCTGACCGCTCCGCCCCGTCCCTAGAATGGTCCGCATGGCTGGACTGATCGTGCGCAAGGACATCGACCTCGTCCGCGAGCGCACGGATCTGAAGGCCGTCGTGGAGGAGTTCGTCACCCTCCGCTCGGCGGGCGTGGGCTCATTCAAGGGGCTGTGCCCGTTCCACGACGAGCGGACGCCGTCGTTCCACGTGCGCCCCGGCGTGGGCACCTACCACTGCTTCGGCTGCGGCGCGCACGGGGACGTCATCAGCTTCCTGATGGAACTCGAGCACACCACGTTCACGGAGACCGTGGAGCGGCTGGCGTCCCGCGTGGGGGTGGAGCTGCACTACGAGGACGGCGGCACCGGCCCGGACAAGGCGGAGACGGGGCGCCGTCGTCGCCTGTTCGAGGCGAACAAGGTGGCGGACGAGTTCTTCCGTCGGGCCCTCGGCTCGCCTGAGGCCCAGGCCGCCCGCGACTTCCTCACCCAGCGGGGATTCACACAGGAGCACGCGGCGCAGTTCGGCCTCGGATACGCCCCGCAGGGGTGGTCGCATCTGCTGGACCACCTGCGGCAGAAGGGGTTCCGGGACGAGGAGCTGCGCGCCTCCGGGCTGGTGTCCGAGGGGCAGCGCGGCCTGTACGACCGGTTCCGCGGCCGCCTGCTCTGGCCCATCCGGGACATGACCGGCGCGACCATCGGCTTCGGCGCGCGCAAGCTGTACGACGACGACCCCGGGCCCAAGTACCTCAACACCCCCGAGACGCCGCTCTACAAGAAGTCGCAGGTGCTCTACGGGATCGACCTGGCCAAGCGGACGATCGCCAAGGAGCGCCAGCTGGTGCTCGTCGAGGGCTACACGGACGTGATGGCGGCCCACCTGGCCGGTGTCGGGACGGCGGTGGCCACGTGCGGCACCGCGTTCGGCGCGGACCACATCAAGGTGGCCCGCCGCCTGATCTCCGACGACGGCACGGGCGGCGAGGTGATCTTCACCTTCGACGGCGACGAGGCCGGGCAGAAGGCCGCGCTCAAGGCGTTCGACGAGGACCACCGCTTCCTCGCCAAGACGTTCGTGGCCGTGGAGCCCAGCGGCATGGACCCGTGCGATCTGCGCATGCAGAAGGGCGACGAGGCGGTGCGCGCGCTCATCGCCTCGCGGCGCCCGCTCTTCGAGTTCGCGATCCGGGCCGGGCTCAAGGACTACGACCTCGACACCGTGGAGGGCCGCGCCGGTGCCCTGCGCCACGCGGCGCCGATCGTGGCGGGCATCAAGGACGCCGTCCTGCGTCCCGGCTACGAGCGGGAGCTGGCCGGCTGGCTCGGTCTGGACCCGAACGCCGTGCACCGCGCCGTGGTCGCGGCCGGGCGCGCGCCGCGGCGGGGGCCCGAGCCCGAGGCGCGGCCAGCCCTGGCGGACGACGGGCAGGCGATCGGGCCCACGGGCCGCCACGGGGAGGCCGCCGCCCCGGCGCCGCGGATCGTGGTGCCGGTGGATCCGCGCGACCCCGTCGCCCGTCGGGAGCGTGAGTCCCTCGAGGTGGTGCTGCAGCATCCGACCCTGCTCTCCGCGGAGCAGTGGACCGCGCTGTACGCCGCCCGCTTCACGGTCCCGCAGTACGCCGCCGTCCACCAGGGCGTGAAGATGGCCGGGTCGGCGGGGGCGACGCCGCAGCGCTGGGTCGACGCCGTGCGGGACGCCGTGCCCCAGGAGGTGGCCGGCGTCGTCTCCGAGCTGGCGGTCCGCGACCTGCCCGCCCGCACTCCCGAGGATGTGGACCGGTACTGCCGGGACATCATGAACCGCCTGTTCGCCCTGCAGATCGTGCACCGCAAGGAGGAGCTGCTCGGGCGCCTGCAGCGGCTCGGCCCCGAGGGCGACCCCGCCGAGTTCACCCGCCTCAACAGCGAGCTCATGGACCTGGAGGCGCGCCGCCGGGCCCTCCGCGCCGACGACTGACCCCCACCCGTTTTCGTTCGGGAAACGGCGGCCCCAGACGCGCTTTCGTTCGGGAGACGGCGGCCGGCTGGCCGCGCGGCGTCAGTGCTCGTCGACCGTGAGCACCTCACCGGACCTGGCGTCGATCTCGACCTCGGGGCCGTCCGAGCCGTCCTCGCGGTCGAACTCGACCTCCCACTGGAGGGTGCCGTTGTCGTCGTCCAGGTCCATCTTGTCCAGGGTCACCCCGTCACGTCCCTCCCGGGCGGTGTCGAGTGCCTGCTGGGCGGTGACCTCGGCGTCCTTCGCCTTCTGGACGTCCTCGAGATCCGACTCGCGGTCGGTCTCGGTGATGTCGCCGTCGGCGGTGACGTCCAGCTCCTTCACCTCCTCGCCCACCACGACGTCGACCTCCCAGGTCGTGTCGTCATCGTTGGCGTCCACCTCGACGATGATGCCGTCGCCGTGCTTCTCCAGGACCGCGTCGATCACCGCGTAGGCGGGGTCGTCGGCCTGGCCGGTGCCCGAGCCGCTGCTGGCCGCGGCGGCCGTCGACGACGCCGACGACGACGCCGAGGCCGACGTGGTCGAGGCGTCGTCCGTGGCGGGGGTGCTCGCCACTGCCGAGGAGGCGTCGACCTCCGGCGAGACGGAGCCGTCGTCGCCGTTGTCGGCCGTGGTGCCGCAAGCCGCGAGGGCGAGCGCGGCCAGCACGCCCGTGCCGGTCAGGGCGGTCTTACGCGTGAGGGTCGTGATGGTCATGGACACGTCTCTCCTTCGGGTCCGTTCCTGATGATTCTGGGGATGTCCTCGCACGGTAGGCCTGCCGGAGCCGTGCCTGGCAAGGGCCGCCGGTCCCCGGGGGCGGGCAGGGCGACGACGGCGCCCCGCGGCCGGGTGGCACGCGGGCGGGGGCTCTGGTAGAGTTCCATCCGTTGTCCGAACGGCTCCGGCGGTTCGCGGCACATTCCCCCGTAGCTCAACGGCAGAGCATTCGACTGTTAATCGAAGGGTTGTTGGTTCGAATCCAACCGGGGGAGCCGAGCAGAGGCCCCTGCACCGACCATGTCGGTGTGGGGGCTTCTTCGTGCCTGGAGGATGACCGGGCCGAGCAGCTCCGCGAGCGTGATGTCGAAGACCTCCGCGATGGTGGCCAGCTCCTCCAACGTAAAGGCCACCCGCGCGCGAAGCCGGTGTGAGATGCCGCTCTGTGAGACGCCGAGCGCTGCTGCTAGGGCGTGTCTGACAATGCCTTCGACCACGCGAGCACAGCATTCAGGACCACAGCGGCCCTGTAGACGATCGCGTACTTGTCATACCGGGTCGCCAGACCCCGCCACTGCTTCAGGTGCGCGTACTGGCGCTCGATGACATTGCGGCCCTTGTAGGCGGCCGCGTCGAGGCCAATGGGGCGCCCGCCGCGGGCACCGCGCCGTCTGCGGTGGCCCTGCTGGTCGGCTGGTTCGGGGATGACCGCTTTGATCCCACGGGCGCGTAGGTGGGTGCGGATCGCCCGGGAGGAGTACGCCTTGTCGCCCAGCACGGCCTCGGGGCGGGTCCGGGGCTGCCCTACTGGCCGGGTCACGCGCAGCTGCTCCAAAAGAGGAAGCAGCATCGGGGAGTCCCCTGCCTGGCCGGGGGTGATCAGGCTGACCAGCGGCAGCCCGGTCCCATCGACGAGCTGATGGATCTTCGTGCTCAGCCCGCCACGGGAGCGCCCGATGCCGTGATCGGCCGGCTCCTCACGCGGATTCTTGTAGTTCGATCCATCCCCCTGTGTGGCGGGTGATGTTCGTCGCGTGCTGGTGGGCGCGGGCGATCGTGGAGTCCACCGAGACCGACCAATCGATCAGGCCTTCGGCGTCAGCGGCGGCGGTCAGCGTGGCCAGCACCGTGTCCCAGGTGCCTTTTTCGGCCAAGCGCCGATGCCAGGTCCACACGGTCTGCCAGGGCCCGTAGACCTCGGGCAGATCCCTCCAAGCGATTCCGCACCGGTACCGGTAGATGATCGCCTCCACCATGGTGCGGGCGTCGGCGAACGGCCTGCCGGCGCGGCCGGTCCGGGTCGGGAGCATCGGGGCGATCAACTCCCATTGGGTGTCAGAGAGCATCTGGAACCGGGACATGTCCCCAGGGTCTCAGCTGACTCGTGCATCTATTCTCAGACACGCCCTAGTTGCGCGGACCTCCTGGGATCGGGCCATGGTGCCGGCCGCTTGCCGGGCGGCACCCCGACAAGGGTACACGTTATGCTGTACCGTTCTAGGCATGAGCACCACGACCCTCACTCATGTCTCGGCGTTGTCCCGACTGGGCCATGCCCTCTCTGATGACACCCGGACCCGGATCCTGCTGGCCCTGCGTGATGGGCCGGCCCGCCCGTCGGCGCTGGCCGGGGAGCTGGGGGTGTCCAAGCAGGTGATGTCCAACCAGTTGGCCTGCCTGCGCGGCTGCGGGCTGGTGACCACTACCGCCGAGGGCCGCAACGTCTGGTACGCCCTGGCCGACCCCCGGCTGGGCCAGACCCTTGGGGAGCTGCTGGAGTTGACGCTGACCATCGACCCGGATTGCTGCTCCGCTGCGGGATGCACCTGCGCATGAGCACCCTCACGCTGAGCTCCAAGCCCCTCACGGACGACCGCCGTGCGGTCCTGCACCGCCGGATCCGCTGGATCGTGGCCGGAACCATCACCTACAACGTGATCGAGGCGGCCATCGCCCTGGCCGCCGGCACCGTGGCCTCGTCCTCCGCGTTGATCGGCTTCGGCTTGGACTCCATCGTGGAGGTCCTCTCCGCCGCCGCGGTGGCCTGGCAGTTCGCCACCCCGGACCCGCACCGCCGGGAGAAGGTGGCGCTGCGCCTGATCGCCTTCTCCTTCTTCGGCTTGGCCGCCTTCATCACCGTCGACGCCGTGCGCACCCTGTTCGGGGCCGGGCAACCGGAGCATTCCACGGTGGGGATCGTGCTGGCCGCCGTGAGCTTGGCCATCATGCCGTTCCTGTCCTGGTTCGAGCGGCGCACTGGCCGCGAACTCGGGTCCGCCTCCGCGGTGGCCGACTCCAAACAGACCCTGATCTGCACCTACCTCTCGGCGGTCCTGCTGGTGGGCCTGGTCCTCAACAGCACCCTGGGCTGGACCTGGGCCGACCCAGTCGCGGCCCTGGTGATCGCCGCCGTCGCCCTCAAGGAAGGGGTGGAGGCCTGGCGCGGGGATGCCTGCTGCACCCCCGCCTCCGCGCTGATCGCCGGGGACCAGAACGAGAAGGACGGCGATGGCTGCGGGGCGGATTGCGCCTGCTGTGCGCATTGAGCGTGCCTTCAGTATCGCCGGACAGGATGGTGACGTTAAGCTGATGATTCATCGAGTGGAAGAGACCCCGGTATGAGCGGACACGATCATTCCCATGCTCTTCCGGCGGCGGGCCGGCGGGGCCGGCTGGCCGTGGTCTTCTCCATCACCGCGACGATCATGGTCGCCGAGGTCATCGGCGCGCTGGCTTCGGGCAGTCTGGCCCTGCTGGCCGGGCGTGTCAGATGGTCTGTGTAAGCCGTACCGAGAGGAACGGTAAGAATCATGACCATGATCGACGAGAAGAACCCAGGCGAGCCCTCGGGCCAGGACCTGGTCGAGCAGCTGAAAGCCTCAGGGCAGCTTGATGCCCTGTTCGCGCAGATCGACGCGGGCGGCGTCGAGCTCACCGGTGACGGCGGGTTCGTGCCCGCGCTGGTCAAGGCCGCGCTCGAGCGGGGCCTGCAGGCCGAGCTGACCAGCCATCTGGGCTACGAGAAGGGCTCGAGCGAGGCGCCGAAGCACGCCAACTCCCGCAACGGGACCACCCCGAAGACCGTGGAGTCCGAGGTCGGGCCGATCGAGCTGGACGTCCCGCGAGACCGGGGCGGGTCGTTCACCCCGCGCCTGGTGCCCAAGGGCCAGCGGCGCCTCGGGGGCCTGGATGACATGATCATCAGCCTCTATGCCGGCGGAATGACGATCCGGGACATCCAGCACCACCTGGCCTCCACGATCGGCACGGACCTGTCGCACGAGACGATCTCCAACATCACCGACGCCGTGAGCGAAGAGGTCCTGGCGTGGCAGTCGCGGCCGCTGGAGGAGTTCTATCCGGTGATCTATCTCGACGCAATCCGGATCAAGATCCGAGAGAACAGCCAGGTCCTCAACCGTGCCGCCTACATCGCCGTCGGCGTGGACCTCGAGGGCATCAAGCACGTGCTGGGGATCTGGGTCCAGGACACCGAGGGCTCGGCGTTCTGGGCCCACGTCTGCGCCGATCTCGCCAACCGGGGCGTGCAGGACGTGCTGATCGTGTGCTGCGACGGGCTCAAGGGCCTGCCGGAGGCGATCGAGGCGACGTGGCCGGACTCGATGGTCCAGACCTGCGTGGTTCACCTGATCCGGGCCGCGATGCGGTTCGTGGCCTACCAGGACCGCAAGAAGGTCGCCGCCGCGCTGAAGCCGATCTACACCGCCCCCAACGAAGAGACCGCGAGGAAGGCGCTGGCCGAGTTCGAGGCCTCCGAGCTCGGCACGAAGTACCCGTCTGCAGCCGCGACCTGGGCGAACTCCTGGGAGCGGTTCATCCCGTTCCTGCAGTTCCCACCCATGCTCCGCAAGGTCATCTACACGACCAACAGCATCGAGTCGCTGAACTTCCAGCTACGGAAGGTGACCAAGAACCGCGGCCACTTCCCCTCGACCGAGGCGGCGGTGAAGCTGCTCTGGCTGGCGATCTGCAACATCGAAGACAAACGCGCCGCCGAACGCGCTCGGGACCGGGGCAAACCCGCCGGCCAGCGCAAAGCCCAGGGCCGGCTCGTCGAAGGCCAGGCCGTCACGAACTGGAAGCAGGCCCTCGCCCAGCTCGCCGCGGCCTACCCCGACCGGATCAACCCCTACCTGTGACCACCCCGCTTACACAGACAAGTTGACACGCCCTGCTGGCCGACGCCGGGCACATGTTTACTGACTCAGCCGGGTTGCTGATCGCCCTGACCGCCGCGACCCTGGCGCTGCGCCCGGCCACGGACAAGCGCACCTGGGGGTACAAGCGCGCCGAGATCATCGCCGCGGCCGCGCAGGCCGCGGTGCTGCTGGCCGTGGGCGGCTTCGTAGCCGTGGAGGGCGTACGCCGGCTCATCGAACCCCCCGAGGTCGAATCCACCGCGATGCTCTGGTTCGGGGTGATCGGTTTGGCTGGCAACCTCATCGGTCTGGCGATCCTGGCCTCTTCCCGAGGTGAGAACCTGAACATGAAGGCCGCGTTCCTGGAGGTACTCAACGACGCCCTGGGATCGGTCGCAGTGATCGTTTCGGCGATCGTGATCGCCACCACCGGCTGGAATCGCGCCGATGCGGTGGTGTCCCTGTTGATCGCCGCACTGATCGTGCCCAGAGCCCTGATCCTGCTTCGCGACACCATCGACGTACTCATGGAGACCACCCCCAAGGGCTTGGACCTGGAGGCGGTCCGCATCCGGCTATCGGAGCTGCCGCACGTGCTGGAGGTCCATGACCTGCACGCTTCACGCATCGACTCCGACACCCCCGTGCTCTCCGCGCACGTCACCGTGCACAACGGCTGCCTGACCGCCGCGCACCTGGGCACTGTGCTGACCGACCTGCAACGGTGCGTGGCCCAGGATTTCCAAGTACCCATCGAACACTCCACCTTCCAAATCGAACCGGCCACCCACCCCCACACTGAGACCCTCCACCCCTGACCCACCCCTGCATCCCAGCCCCAGCTCATTCCCACCCCGACGGCAGGGTGCCGTCGCCACCGACCGAAACGGATCCCTTCGTGAGCACACCGACCCGCAATCCGACCCCCTCTGATCCGTCAACACCGGGCACCACATCCCGCAAGGCCAAGACCATCGTCTGGGTCGTACTGGCCGCTGTGGTGCTGGCCGGGCTGATCGTCGGAGTGGTGGCCGCCAGCGGCCCCCGCGACGCCGCCCCCCAGGGCTCCGGGCAAACTGCCTCCTCCGGGACCGGGCAGAGCGCCCCCTCGGAGGCCACGCCGGTGATGCGCCCAGACAGCCGGGTACTGTCCAAGGCCCCGAACGAGCAGGCCGTGCTGGTGGAGTTCCTGGACTTCGAGTGCGAGGGCTGCAAGGCCGCCTACCCGGTCGTGGAAGAACTGCGCGCCGAGTACGCCGACACGGTGACCTTTGTGCACCGCTACTTCCCGCTGCCCGGACATCCCAACTCGATGACCGCCGCCGTAGCCGTGGAAGCCGCCGGCCAGCAGGGACAGTACGAGGCGATGTATCAGCAGATGTTCGACACCCAGGAGCAGTGGAGCCATACCACTGAGGACCGGAGCCCGGTGTTCCGCGGTTACGCCGAGGATCTCGGCCTGGACATGGCCGCCTACGATGCCGCGGTGGCTGACCCGGCCACCCGCGACCGCATCGAGGCCGACGTGGCCGACGGGACCGCGCTGGGCGTGCAGGGCACCCCGACCTTCTTCCTGGACGGACAGATGCTCACTCTGAACACCCTCGAGCAGTTCCGCGCCGAGGTCGACGCCGCCGCCACGACGGACTGACCGGGCCCATGAGTGTCCCCGACACCGACACCAATTCACCCGTGACGATCCCCACGACCACCACCGACCGCCCTGCCGGTACCGGGCAGGCCTCCGACGTAGCGGGGATACCGACTGTCGCCCGGCACCGTCCGTTCGGCCTGGTGCTGTTGATCACCGGGGTGGTCGGCTGGGTGGCCTCGGCGATCCTGGTGCTCGAACGCCTGGAGCTGTACGAGGATGCCGGGTACATCACCAGCTGTGACATCAACCCCTGGGTGTCTTGCGGGAAGGTGATGGGGACCTGGCAGTCCGAGCTGTTCGGCTTCCCCAACCCGTTGATCGGCATCGTGGCGTTCGCCGTGGTCATCACCACCGCCATGGTGACCCTCTCCGGGGCGAGCCCCGGGCGCTGGTACTGGGCCGGCCTGCAGGCCGGGGTCACCGCCGGCACGGTGTTCACCATCTGGCTGTGGTCCCAGGCGTTGTTCGAGATCCACATCCTGTGCCTGTACTGCATGATCGTGTGGGCGGCGATGATCCCGCTGTTCATCCTGCTCACCGTGCGCAACCTCGCCCACGGCGTGATCCCCGCGCACGCCGCGGTGGTGCGGTTCTCCGCCGGCTGGGCCGGAACCCTGGTGGCCATCGCCTATGTGGCCGTGGCCGCCTCGGTGTTCTGGACCTTCTTCCCGGCCCTCACCGGTTACTGACACACCAGCCGCACTACGGCCCGCCCACGCGCCCGCAACGAGGAGAAACCACACCATGGCCAAGACCGACGTGCTAGTGATCGGCGCCCGCCAAGCAGGGCTGGCGCTCGGGCACTACCTGAGGCGTGAGGAGCCGAGCTGTCGGCAAAGCCGGACACAGGTTGGGAAACCGAGAAGGGCAGGCAGTAGGTTCCTTGTCCAACAGGCCCTCTACCGCCACGTCGCGACAACCGGGCAGCTCCGTGAGGATGGAGGCAAGGTCCTCGCCCGGAAAGGAAGTACATGATCGGCTGGCTGGAGCGGTGGCAGATTCCCTTGTACCTGGTTGCCCTGGGAGCCGGTGCCGCTTGCGGAAGCGGCATAACCGAACCGACACCGTGTCCACGATCAAGGGCCAAGGCCCCACTCCTACTCCGGCCTCACCTGACCCCGCTCCGGCACCACCACCGCGGCCGAAGTCGCCGACGTTTGATCGCCTCGATGAAGGGAAATTCGCTGTGCCGCCGATCGACCAGTGGGTCACGTTCGAACCCCTCACCGGCTCACCCGTCGGCATCGCCGCTCTGCTGTTCGCGGCACTGTATCTGCGAGGAGCGATCTGGATGTGGCGAAACAGGCGCCGTTGGGCGATCGCCCGCACAGCATCGTTCCTGATCGGGTGCGCCCTGATCTTCGCTATCACGATGTTCGGTGTGAACCGTCTCGCGACGGAATCCATCACAGCGCTGGTGTTCCAGCAGATCACCCTGCTGACCGTCGTTCCGCCGCTCCTCATCGCAGGGTCACCCGGGCTGCTGCTCCTGCGCAGCACACCGCACACCGGCCTCGGGCGTCTCGTGCTCCGTGCCGCGCACGGGGGACTGCGCTCACGATTCTGGAGCGCCGCACTGCACCCTGTGGTCGCCATCGTCATTGCGATACTGCTGTACCCGGTCCTCTACCTGACCGACGCGATCAGCGTCATCATGCGCATCCCCTTCGGCCAGGACGCCTTGCTCTTCGTCATCCTCGTCCTCGGCATCGTCTCGGCAACACCGCTATGGTCCTCCGATCCGCTACCGCGCCAACCCTCCTTCGCCGCACGATTCGTCGATATCGCCGTCGAGATCCAGATCCACGCCATTTTCGGCCTGATCCTGCTCCGTACCGCCACACCGCTGTTCAGCGCATACGCCACCCCCACAGGCAGCCATGACCCCGTCATCGACCAGGCGATCGCCGGCACGCTGGTATGGACCTACGCGGAGCTGCCGATGTTCGTAGTGCTCATCGTCTGCCTGTCCCGCTGGCGAGCCCGCGACGTGCGCACCTCGAGACAGCGACAGAAAGCCGAGGACGCCGAACTCGACTCTTACAACGAGTACCTCGCCAGCCTCTCCCGAAGACGGAACGAGAGCTAGGGCATGTCTGACAATCGTTTGGACCACGCGAGCACAGCGTTCAACACCACGGCGGCCCGGTAGACGATCGCGTACTTGTCGTACCGGGTCGCCAGGCCCCGCCATTGCTTCAGGTGCGCGTACTGGCGCTCGATCACGTTCCGGCCCTTGTAAGCCTGCGAGTCCAGGCCCACGGGACGGCCACCGGCCGAGCCGCGGCGCCTGCGGTGGCCCTGCTGATCCGCCGGCTCGGGGATCACGGCTTTGATCCGGCGGGCACGCAGGTGGGTGCGGATCGCCCGGGAGGAGTACGCCTTGTCGCCCAGCACCGCCTCGGGGCGGGTCCGGGGCCGCCCTACCGGCCGTGCCACGCGCAGCCGCCCCAGCAGCGGCAGCAGCATCGGGGAGTCCCCGGCTTGGCCGGGGGTGATCAGGCTGACCAGCGGCAGCCCGGTCCCATCGACGAGCTGATGGATCTTCGTGCTCAGCCCTCCCCGGGATGTCAAGGGCCATTGAGTTCTGCCCATAGGCGGCCAGTGTTTCTTCCCGCTGGTGGCCATCAGAACTGCCCACTGGTGGCCAGCTGGTTTGCCCGTTTGGGTGGTGGTGCTGGCCACCGTGATGGGATCAGTTCAGTGGCATGACTCCCTTCCCGGCCATTGCCTGGGTCATCCGTACGGAGTCTCCGGTGGTCTGGCACACGTGGGCGTGGTGCAGGAGCCGGTCCACGGTGGCGGTGGCCAGGGTCTTGGGCATCAGCTCGTCGAAGCCGGCCGGGTGCAGGTTCGAGCTGATCGCTACGGAGCGTTTCTCGTAGGCGGCGTCCACGATGCGGTAGAGGCCCTCGGCGGCATCGTCGGCGACCGGCAGCAGGCCGATGTCGTCGATGACGATCAGGTCGGCGCGCAGGATTCGGGCGACGGCTTTGGTGATGGTGTCATCGGGCCGGTGGGCCCGGATCATCGCCCCGAGGTCCTCCAGGGTGAACCAGGCCACCCGCTTGCCCTCCTCCACGGCCTGCTGGCCCAGGGCCTCGAGGAAGAAGGTCTTGCCGGTGCCGGAGGGCCCGCAGACCACGAGGTTCTCTCTGCGCGAGAGCCATTCCAGGGTGCGCAGGGACTGCTGGGTCGGGGCCGGGATCGAGGAGGCGCCCGGATCCCAGGTCGTGAAGGTCTTGCCGGTGGGGAACCCGGCGGCCTTGCGCCGGGCGGCGAGCATGGATCGGGCCCGACCGGTGGTCTCCTCGACCAGCAGGGCCTTGAGGACCTCGGCCGGCTCCCAGCGTTGGGCCCGGGCGGTGGCCAGTACCTCGGCGGCGATACCGCGGGCGTGGGGCATCTTCAGCTGCCGCAACAGCGCCTCCAAATCGGCCGGCAGCGCCGGTGCGGCGGTGTTCGGGGTGTGGATGCTCACCGGGCTGCCCCCTCGGTGTTGGAGGTACCGAGGCCGGCCCAGCCGGCGGTGCCCTGGGTCAGGGACCGTTCCTCGGTGGCGGTGTGCATCCCGGTGCGGTGGCCGGCGGCGGTGAGCAGGGAGGCCAGGTCGCCGTGGGCGAAGCGCTGGTGCACCGCGGCCACCCCGAGGGCGCGGTCGACCTGGTCGGTGCCGGCGAGCTTGGCCAGGGTGACGGCCTCGGCCATCTTCTGACCGATCCGGCTGGTGCCGGCCGCGGCGGCCTCCACCAGCCAGGTCCTCGCTCCGGCCCCGATGGCCAGGAACTCGGCCTCCGCCGCCGAACGGGGCACCGGGGTGTAGTCCCCGGGCACCTTGTCCGTCTCGTGGCCGGGGAAGTGCGCGTCGTCGATGGCCGGGGACCCGGGCCGGGCCACCCGGTGCCGGGCGACCTCCACCGGCCCCTGCGCACCGGCGTGCATGATCACCACCATCGAGTCCGGTCCGGTGCCGTGATGGCGCACGAACACCTCGGCCCCGAGCAGGTGCGCGGGCACCGAGTACTGGGCGTTTTCGAAGGAGACCATCGGCGTGTTCTCCGGCACCTTCCGTCCCACCCCGTAGGCCACGGTGTGCGCCGTGGCGGGGATCCGATGCAACGCGCTGGTCTCCTCGGCGAGCATGTGGTCCGGGCGGCGCCGGGTCACCCGGTGCTCCCGGGAGTTCACCATGGCCATGAACCCCGCGCAGGCGGCCTCGAGCTCAGCGAACGAGGCGTACTGGTCCCGCAGGTTGGTGTCCTTCGGGACCAGGTCGGCCTTGGCCAGCTTCACCGCGTTCTCCACCCCGCCCTTGGCGGCCGGATCCGCTGGCTGGCAGGTCAGCACCTCCACGCCGTAATGCCGAGCGAACGCCACGGTGGCCTGGTTACGCACCGGCACCCCGGCCACATGAGAGACCGTCACTGTCTTCTCGTTATCCGTCAGCACATAGGTCGGCGCGCCCCCGATCAGCCGGAAGCACCGGTCCAGGGCGGCGAACACACTCGGAGCCGTCCTATCACGCAGGGCGATGACGATCCGGTAGCGGGACCAGGCCAGCCAGGCCACGAACAGCACCGTCTTGGCCCCGTCGATCGCCGGCCCATCGCCGAAGTCGTACTGCAGCCATGCGCCCGGCTCGGTGATCCAGGGCCGGTGCACCCGGCGCTTCCCGGCCCGCCAGGCGGCCTTCACCTCGGCCACCGCCCGCCGGGTGGAGCGCTCAGAGCCGGTGTAGCCCATTGCGGTGAGCTTGGCGTGCACGACATCGGCGCGGATCCTGCCCGTGGAGGCCTCGACCCATTCCTCGATCTTGGGCAGCCAGACATCGGTGACCTTCGGGCGGCTGGCTCCGGATCCAGGGGTCTGGCCGGCGTCGCGGGCCCGCACCAGCCGGGCCACGGTGTGATGGGAGCAACCGGCCAGCTCGGCGGCGCCCCGCAATGACTTGGTCAGGTCATAGGCACTGAGTATTTTCATGGTTTCTGCGGCATCCTTCATTCAGGGCCTCTTCCTCGCTGGATTCGATTCGACACCGATATCCAACCCGGGGAGGAGGCCCCCGCCGGCTCACGACGCGGCGGGCAACGAGCAACGCGGGCAAACCAGATGGCCAGCACCGGGCAGTTCCCGTGGCCATCACTGGGCAGTCCTCATGGCCGTCAGCGGGTCATTCCCTGGCCACCTATGGGCAGCTTTTCATGGCCGCTTACACAGGGCCAGGGGGTCCGTCAGATCGCACGCACGCTGGGACGTGATCCCGGCACGATCAGCCGTGAGCTGCGCCGTAACTGCGCCACTCGTTCCGGGAAGCAGGAGTACCGGGCCACGGTGGCGCAGTGGAAGGCCCAGGAAGCTGCCAGGCGGCCCAAGCCGGCGAAGCTGGCCACGAACCAGCGACTGCACGACTACGTCCAGGCACGCCTGAACGGGGTGGTCCTGGGCCCCGATGGCGTGGCCGTGCCGGGACCGGTCGGGCCCGGTTTCAAGGGGCGGAAGATGAAACCGCGCCGGGCGGACCGGCGGTGATCCACGGCGTGGAGCCCTGAGCAGATCAGCCACCGGCTGCGCCTGGAGTTCCCGGATGATGTGTCCATGCGGATCTCTCACGAGGCGATCTATCAGTCCCTGTTCGTCGAGGGACGGGGCGCACTCAAACGCGAACTCGTCGGGTGCCTACGCACCGGACGGGCTCTGCGCGAGCCGCGGGCACGTACCCGGAACAAGCCCCAGGGCCACGTCACCGAGGACGTGGTGTTCAGCAAGCGCCCACCTGAGGCCGCTGATCGTGCTGTGCCCGGGCACTGGGAAGGGGACCTGATTATCGGGACCGAGCGTTCAGCGATCGGGACTCTGGCCGAGCGGAAGAGCCGGGCCACGCTTCTGGTCCACCTTCCCCGCCTGCAGGGATGGGGTGAGCAGCCGCCGGTGAAGAACGGGCCGTCGCTGGGCGGGTACGGGGCCGAGGCGATGACCGCGGCCCTGACTAAGGCGATGACGACGGTGCCGGAGCAGCTGCGTCAGAGCTTGACGTGGGATCGGGGCAAGGAGCTGGCCGGGCATGTCCAGTTCACGATGGCCACGGGCACGAGAGTGTTCTTCGCTGACCCCCACTCGCCGTGGCAGCGGCCGACGAACGAGAACACGAACGGGGTGCTGCGGCAGTACTTCCCCAAGGGCACGGACCTGTCGAGATGGTCGGCCGAGGACCTCGCAGCAGTCGCGTACACGCTGAACAACAGGCCCAGGAAGGTCCTGGACTGGAAGACTCCCGCGGAGGTCTTCGCCGAGCAGCTACGCTCGCTCTCAACGCACGGTGTTGCAACGACCGGTTGAACCCGCCCAATTTCGAGCCAGGCGGTTCGTGGAGACGCTCCGGGTCAACGGCCTGGTCGGGTCGATGGGCAGGGTCGGTGCTGCTGGGGACAACGCGGCAATGGAATCCTTCTTCGCGTTGTTGCAGAAGAACGTGCTGAACCGGCGTCGCTGGCAGTCCTTCGACCAGCTCCGGCTCGCGATCGTGAGCTGGATCGAGCGGACCTATCACCGCCGTCGTAGGCAGGCCCGTCTCGGGAAGCTCACCCCTGTCGAGTTCGAGATGGTTCAATCAGTCCAGGCGGCTGCCGCCGCCTGATAACTCGTGTCAAGCAAACTCATGGCAGACCCTTCTCACGCGCCTGAATCTCGCCGTCATGGATCGACAGCACCTCGGTCTGTGCGCCAGCCCGCTCCAGAAGCGCCGCGCAGGCTCTGACTGACCGACATCAGGAAGCACTTCACGGCTGAGGAGAAGCTCTGTCTCTGCGCGAACAAGGCCGTCGCAGGCCGCGGCGGTGCAGCCGTGGTGGCTGGGTGCCTGGTGCACGAGGACCGGGGCTCGCAGTTCCGATCTGGCCTATTTCAGGACGCGCGCACCCGTCATGGGCCGATCGGCTTCGTACTCGACGTCCTGACGCGCGGTTCTGCCGGCCGGTCGGCCTGATCCCGCGCTCCGGGTGATCACGGCGTCGGATCGAGCCTGACAGGTCAGCGTCGGCGCCGTGGTGGATGGCATGCACCACCCCCACGAGCGCCGTGTCGCGTTCAGCACTCTGGTGGGCCTACCTGCCCCCTCACTCCGCCAGGAATTCCAGCAGGATCCGGTTGAACTCCTCGGAGTGGCTGATGCTGAAGCCGTGCGGGGCATCCTTGACGAGTTCGACGCGGCTGCCGTCGATCGCCTTGTGCGTCCGCTTGCCGGAGCCCTTGAACGGCACGATCTGGTCGGCGTCGCCGTGCAGGACCAGGGCCGGCACGGTCACTGCCGGCAGGTCGCGGCGGAAGTCGGTGGCCCCGAACGCGTCCATGCAGGCCAGCGCCGCCGTCTGGTCGGACTGCAGCGCCATCCGGATGGCCTCCTGGCGCTGCTCCTCGGTGACCTTGAGGCTGCTGGTCAGGCCGGCCAGCTTGGGGGTGGAGAAGAACGTCGTCGTGAAGTCGTCGAAGAACGACTCGCGGTCCTTCTCGAGACCCGCGCGCATCTCGGCGGCCTGCTTCTCGGTCAGCGGGCCGTCGGGGTTGTCGTCGGTCTTCAGCAGGTACGGGGGCACCGCGCCGGCGAACACCACCGAGTGGATCCGGTCCGCGCCGAACCGGGACATGTAGCGCGCCACCTCGCCACCGCCCATCGAGAAGCCCACGAGCGTCACGTCACGCAGGTCGAGCTCGGTGAGCAGACCGTGCAGGTCGGCGGTCATCGTGTCGTAGTCGTACCCGCCGGCGGGCTTCTCCGAGGCACCGAAGCCCCGCCGGTCATAGGTGATCACGCGGTAGTGCGGGGACAGGGCTGCGACCTGGTCCTTCCACGAGTCGAGGGTCAGCGGCCAGCCGTGGATGAGGACCACGGGACGCCCGTGGCCGGCCTCCTCCACGTTCAGTCCGATCGTGCCGTGGTCCGTGGGGATCTGCATGAGGGTCATGTGCGTCTGCCTTCCTGTGCTCTCGGGGGACGACGGCGGCGCTCGGCCGCCGCTTCCTCCTCACGCTAGGCACGCGCTCGGCACGTGTCAGGCTTCGGTCTCCGCCATCCTGCGCAGCGTCAGCGCGTTGAACGCGGCGTGGCCGTGGTTGTCGTTGTTGAAGTAGACGTAGGCGGGGCGCGCGCCCGCCGCGTCCGCGCCGGTCAGCTCCCGCAGCCGCTTCACCCAGGGGGAGAGCTCGGCGTCGGAGAACGATCCGCCGTAGCGCCAGTCCGGGTCCGCGTTGTGGAAGCGCACGTAGGCGAGGCGGCCGGTCGCGCGCAGCACCGGCTCCCGCCCGGCGATCACCGAGACCACGAACCCCGCCCCGTGCCGGTCGAGGAGGTCGAACACGTCCTCGTCCAGCCAGGACTCGTGCTGGACCTCCACCGCCACGCGCACCCGCTCGGGCAGCAGGCCGAGGAACCCGGCGAGTCGGTCGTCGTCGCGGTGCAGGTTGACCGGCAGCTGCAGCAGCAGCGGCCCGGCGTGGTCACCGAGCAGGTCCAGGGTGTGCACGATGCGCTCCACCCAGTCCTGCGGCTCGTTGAGCTTGCGGTAGTGGGTGAGGTAGCGGGAGGCCTTGACGGCCATCTCGAAGCCGGCGGGCAGGCGCTCGCGCCATGCCTCGACGGTGCTGTCCGCCGGCCAGCGGTAGTGGGAGCCGTTGAGCTCGACCGTCCGGAAGCGCTCCGTGTAGTGGTCGAGCTGGTCGGCGATCCGCAGCCCCTGCGGGTAGAAGGTCCCGCGCCAGTGCCTGTAGGTCCAGCCGGAGGTCCCGATCCGCACGTCCATCCCCCGACGATAGCCCCGGCCCGGGTTCCCGGGTCTTGCCTTCACCCTCCGTCGCCCGCGTAGCGTCCCGCTGATCATCGCGGTGGCTCAGAGGTACGACCGGAAGATGGGCATCGGCTCCCTGATCGCCACGATGCTCCCGTCCTCGATCGCCTTCCTGCCCGCGTGCACCGGCATGGTCATCGGCTGGAGGTGGCTGGGCCTGCCGCTGGGCCCGAACGCCCGGTCCAGTACACACCGTGACCGGCCCGGTGCCCGCCCGCGACCCGGGCGCCCGTCCACTACTGTGACAGGAATGGACACGACGCGATTCGACGACGACCTGCGCGCGATGCTCGGCGAGGTGGAGTCGGACCGCCGCGGCGAGCCCTCCGACTACCTCGAGGACGTCGCCGGCCAGCATGTGGACGGCCTCGCCGTGGCGGTGTGCACGGTGGACGGCCACCAGGCCGCCGCCGGGGAGACCGAGCACGCCTTCGCGCTGCAGTCGGTCTCCAAGGCCCTCACCTACGCGGTGGTGCTGCAGGAGATCGGCCTGGACCACGTGCTGGAGGACGTGGGCGTCGAGCCCTCCGGTGAGTCGTTCAACCACCTGTCCCTGCACGACGACGGCCGGCCGTGCAACCCGCTGATCAACGCCGGCGCCATCCTGGTCCACTCCCTCCTGCCCGCCGGGGACGAGGACGAGCGGACGGCCCTGCTGCTGCGCCGCTACAGCGCGCTGGCCGGCGTCGAGCTGGAGGTCTGCGAGGACGTCCTCGACGCCGAACGCACCCGCGCCGACCGCAACCTGGGCCTGGCCCACCTGCTCGCCGACGCCGGCCGGCTGCCCATCTCGGCCCGCGAGGCCGTGGCCGGGTACCTCGCGCAGTGCTCGGTCCTGGTCACCGCACCCCAGCTGGCCGTCATGGGCGCCACCCTCGCCGCTGGCGGCAAGAACCCCGTGACGGGGGAGCGGGTGCTGGACGAGTGGGTGGCGCAGCAGACGATGTCCGTGATGCTCACCTGCGGCATGTACGACGCCAGCGGCCAGTGGGTGGCTGAGGTCGGCGTGCCCGCGAAGTCCGGCGTCTCGGGCGCGCTGCTCGGTGCCGTGCCCGGGGCCCTGGGCCTCGCCGCGTGGTCGCCGCGCCTGGACGAGCAAGGTAACTCCCGGCGTGGCATCGGGTTGTTCGAGGGGCTCAGCTCGCGCTGGGACCTGCACGTGCTCCAGCACCGTGGCGCCCTGCGCGGCCTCAGCGGGCCCCGCTGACCCCGCGCTGATGCCTAGCCGCCGCGCCGTCGTCGCGTGGGCCACCCCGCCGACGACGCCGCGCTCCGTCCCTTGTCACCCTCTGGCGCGCGCCGCGTAGCATCGGGCCCATGACCACTCCAGAGAAGAAGGACGACGCCCCCGCGATCCCCGTGCAGGACTCCCAACTGGCCCACGACGACCCGCGCACCCGCCACCCGAAGCTCCGCGTCGACAAGCAGCGCCAGCCCGAGCCGGGCCTGGACGTGAAGACGGATCCCGTCCCGGACATCGGTCTGGACTCGTACCGGGGGATGGGTCGGCTGACCGGCCGCAAGGCCCTGATCACCGGCGGCGACTCCGGCATCGGTGCCGCGGTCGCCATCGCCTACGCCCGTGAGGGCGCGGACGTCGCCATCGCCTACCTGCCTCAGGAGCAGCCCGACGCCGACCGCGTCCTGGCGGCGATCGAGGCGGCCGGGCGCACCGCCGTCGCGTTGCCGGGCGACCTGATGGACGCCGACTACCGTGCCTCCCTCGTGGACGAGGCCGCGCAGCGCCTCGGCGGCCTGGACATCCTCGTGAACAACGCGGGCAAGCAGTTCATCTCCGATGACCTGACCGATCTCACCGACGAGCAGGTCCACGAGACGTTCCAGATCAACATCATGTCCATGTTCACGCTCAGCCGCGCCGCGCTGAAGCACATGGGCCCGGGCAGCACGATCGTGAACACCACCTCGGTGCAGGCCTACAACCCCAACCCGAGGCTCCTCGACTACGCGGCCACCAAGGGCGCCATCAACAACTTCACCAAGGGCCTGGCCGAGCAGCTCGGCCCGAAGGGCATCCGTGTCAACGCGGTGGCGCCCGGGCCCATCTGGACGGTGCAGCACGTGTCCTACGGTGAGCCCGAGGAGAAGCTGCCCGAGTTCGGCCACAGCACCCCCATCGGCCGCGCCGGCCAGCCCGTGGAGATGGCGCCCGCCTACGTGTTCCTTGCCTCGGGCGAGTCCAGCTACGTCAACGGCGAGACCCTCAACGCCAACGGCGGCACGCCCACCCCGTGACCGCCCGCCTCCTCGCCGACGTCGACACCGGCATCGACGATGCCTGCGCCCTGCTCCACCTCGTGGGCGCCCACCGCCTCGGTGTCGGCCCCGAGCTCGCGGCCGTCACCACTACGGGCGGCAACGCGACCGCCCGGGACTGCGCCCTCAACACCGCCGCGGTGCTGGACCTGGCCGGTCGGGCCGACGTCGAGGTGGCCGTCGGTGCCGAGACCCCGCTGCGCCGCCCTGCGGTCACCACCCCGGAGACCCACGGCGACGGCGGTCTCGGCCATGCCCGGATCGTTCGGCGCCCCGAGCGGCTCTCGTCCCGGCCCGCCGTGGACGTGTGGCTGGACGAGCTGCGGGCCCACCCCGGGGAGACGACGATCCTCTGCACCGCGCCGCTGACGAACCTGGCCCTCGCCCTGCGCACCGAGCCGCGCCTGCCGTTCCTCGCCCGCGGCATCGTGATCATGGGCGGCTCCTTCTATCATCCGGGCAACACCACGCCCACCGCCGAGTGGAACACCTGGGTGGACCCGGACGCCGCGAAGGAGGTGTTCGCGGCCGTCGAGGGCCTGCCCGAGGACCGCCTGCCGATCGTCTGCGCGCTCGAGACCACGGAGCGGATCGAGTACACGCCGGCCCTGCTGGACGGCCTCTTGGCCGACGCCGGGGCCCGCCCCGTCGGCTGGTCCGCGGACCGGCCGCGGGTCGCCGGGCCGGACGCCGCCACCGGCAGCCCCGTCCTGGACGTGCTCGCCGACGCACTGCGCTTCTACTTCGAGTTCCACCACGACTACGACCAGGGCTACATCGCCCACCTGCACGACCTCTTCGCCGCCCAGGTGGCCGCGGGCCAGGCCCGCATCGCCACGCGGGCCACCGTCGTCGATGTCGAGGCGGACTCGGAGCTGCTGCGCGGCACCACCGTCCACGACACGCGGGACATCTGGGGCATGCGCCCCAACGCCCAGCTCGTCACGGCCAACGACCCCGCGGAGGTGTTCGCGGCCTTCGCCCGCGCGGTGGGCGCCGTCGTCGCGGGGGAGCGCACGCTCGACGGCGGTTCCCCGGCCCGGTGACCGCCGTCGGGAATGCCCCCCGTCCGCGTGCGGTTGCACCCGAGGCATCCGCCAGACCCCGACCCTCCAGGAGCTCCCTCATGACCGACGTTCCCACCGTCCCCTTCCACGACGGCCAGCAGATCCCGCAGCTCGGGCTCGGCGTGTGGCAGGTCGAGGACGACGTCGCGGCCGACGTCGTCGAGCAGGCGATCCGCGCCGGCTACCGCCACATCGACACCGCCGCGATCTACGGGAACGAGGAGGGCGTGGGCCGCGGCATCGCCGCGTCCGGCGTCGCCCGCGAGGAGCTGTTCCTCACCACCAAGGTGTGGAACTCGGACCAGGGCTACGAGGAGGCGCTCGCCGCCCTCGACGTCTCGCTCGACAAGCTCGGCACCGACTACGTCGACCTCTACCTCATCCACTGGGCCAAGCCGGCGCAGGGGAAGTACCTGGACACCTGGAAGGCCCTGATCGAGGCGCAGAAGCGGGGCAAGGTGCGCTCGATCGGCGTCTCCAACTTCCCGGCCGCCCAGCTCGAGGAGATCATCGAGGCCACCGGCGTGGTGCCCGTGATCCACCAGGTCGAGACCCACCCGTACTGGCAGCAGCGCGAGCTACGCGAGGTCGAGGGCCGCCACGGCATCGTCCACGAGTCCTGGTCCCCGCTCGGTCAGGGCGGCGACCTCCTCGCCGACCCCGTGGTCACGGAGATCGCCGAGGTCCGCGGCGCGACGCCGGCCCAGGTGGTCATCGCGTGGCACCTCGCCCAGGGCTTCGTGGTCATCCCCAAGTCCGTGACGCCCGAGCGCATCGTCTCGAACCTCGAGGCCGCGGGGGTGGAGCTGACCGACGACGACGTCGCCCGGATCGACGCGCTGGACCGCGAGGACGGCCGTCTCGGCCCCGACCCGGCGGTCATCGACTTCTGATCCAGCCGCCATCGCGCGCACCCGGCCCGTCCCCCTGGGGGCGGGCCGGTGATAGCTTTGCTCGAGAATGCCCGGCGACCGCCGCGCCGCCCGGGCGCATCTGTCCAGGCACTCCACGGAAGGCATGCACCATGTCCCACCAGGCTCCCCCCGCCGATGCGTCGAAGGTCCGCGCGCCGCGGACCGCCGTCCCGGTGACCCCGCAGACCCGCGCGAGCTCGCTGACCGACCTGCTCGGCGCCGTCGTGCGCCTGTTGCCCCTGCAGATGAAGGACGAGCTCGAGCTCGCCAAGAGGCACGTGGCCGCGAAGGGCAAGAAGGCCGGCATCGGCGCCGGCATCGCGGTGGTGGGCCTGTTCTTCCTCGCACTCATGGTGGTCGCCCTCGTGGTGACCCTGATCGGCGCCTTCGCCGACCCGACCTTCTGGTTCCCGGCGCTGATGGTGGCGCTGGCGTTCCTCGTGCTCGGCCTGATCTTCGCCGGCGTCGGCCTCATGATGGTCAAGGGCGCCATGCCGCTCGTGCCGCAGGAGATCGTGCGCAACCTCGAGTACGACCTCGGCTACCTCAAGGAGGGCAACGCCTTCGATCCGGCCGAGTACGACCGCCTCAAGGCGGAGCGCGCCGAGGCCAAGCGTGTCGAGGCCGCCCGCGAGGCCGAGCGGAAGAAGGTGGAGAAGAAGGAGAACAAGAAGGCCCGCAAGAACGGCGAGGCCGCTCCCCATCCGGACCGCGCCGACGCCAGCGAGGCGGAGATCCGTCGCCGTGCCGACCTGCGCCGCCGCCACCTGGGCGACATCCGCTCCGGCCTGGACGAGAAGACCAGCGTGAAGGGCCAGCTCGCGGCCTTCGCCGCGCAGCGCAAGGGTCGCGGCGTCACCCCCGAGACCGCACACGCCACCGAGCAGACCGCGCCGTTCACCGGTGCCGCCCGCGCGGGGGAGCGGACCGCCGAGGCCGAGGACTACGTGAAGGACAACTGGCAGCCGCTCGCGCTGCTCGGCGCCTCCTCCGCCGCGTTCGTGGCGCTCGCCGGCCGCCTGCGCCGCCGCTGACCCGGGGGGGTGCCCGCCCTCCCCGGCCCCTGAGGCCCCGATCCCCACGGATCGGGGCCTCGTCGTCTGCGGGGAGGGGCGACGGCGTCGGTAGGCTGGGCGTGTGGGGCGCCCGGCGGGGGCGTCCGCCCGCGGACCCTGGAGGAGCGACCCATGCGTGTGATCGACGTCGGCCTGCGCGAGGGCCACGAGTACCGCGTCCGCGACACCTGGCTGACCGTGCCGAACCTCATCACCCTGGCCCGCTTCGCCCTGGTCCCGGTGTTCGTGTGGCTCACCGTCGACGGCCGGCACCTGGACGCGTTCGTGATCCTGGCGGTGCTCTCCGGCACGGACTGGGTGGACGGCTACGTGGCGCGCCGGTTCGACATGATCTCCACGGTCGGGCGGTGGCTCGACCCGGTGGCGGACCGCCTCTCCCTGCTGGTGGTGGCCGTGACGTTCGTGGCCACCGGCATCGCCCCGCTCTGGCTCGCCCTGGCCATCGCGATCCCGGACCTCGTGCTCGCCGCCGTGTGCCTGTGGCTGTTCGGCGGCAGCCCGGATCTGCCGGTCACGGTCCTGGGCAAGGTGCGCACCGCGCTGCTGCTGGTGGGCACGCCCCTGCTGCTGCTCGCCCGTGTGCCGGGGGTCGACGGCGGCCCGTGGAGCGGCGTGGCCCTGGCTCTGGTCGGCGCCGGCTGCCTGCTGCACATCCTCGCCGCAGGGGACTACCTCATGCGCGCGGTGGGCAAGGCCCGCGGCCTGCGGGCGGACGGTCAGGACCCGCGTGAGGACCCGTCCCGCCGGGGCTGACCCCCTCGCGCATCCTCGTGCCGGCGCCGACGGTTGCTACCGTGGGACGCGCGCCGTGCCCGCGGCCGATCCTCACGGCACGGGCCGGGCGCCGTCGTGCCATCGCCACCACAGAGAGGGACCGCCGTGTCCGACCGTCCCGGGATCGCCGCCGACCGCCCCCTGAAGGTGCTGATCGCCGCAGACACCTATCCGCCGCACGTCAACGGGGCCGCCACCTTCGGCCACCGCCTCGCCACGGCGCTGCACGCGCGCGGCCACGAGGTCCACGTCGTGATGCCGCGCAGTGACGCCGGCCCGGACACCGTGGAGCACCGGCCGGAGGCCACCGTGCACCTGCTGCGCTCCCTGCCGGCGCCGACGCACGAGTACTACCGTGTGGTGCTCCCGCGGCACGCCAAGACCTCCTTCCGCCGCATCTACCGCGAGGTCCAGCCGGACGTCGTGCACGCCCAGTGCCACTACATGATCGGCGAGGCCGCCATCAACGAGGCCGAGCGGCGCCGCATCCGGATCGTCTCCACGAACCACTTCATGCCGGAGAACCTCGAGCCGTTCCTGCCGTTCCCGCAGTGGTTCCTGGACATCGTCTCCCGGGTGTCGTGGAAGGACATGGGTCGGCTCATGGGCAAGGGCGCGGTGGTCACCACCCCCACGGCCCTCGCCGCGCAGGCCATGGCCGAGCACGCCGGCCTGGACAACGTCCTCCCGGTCTCCAACGGCATCGATGCGAGCGCCTACGAGCTGCAGCCGGGGGAGAGGGTGGACCATCCCGGCCATCCGGTCGTGCTCTTCGTGGGGCGGCTGGCCGTGGAGAAGAACGTGGAGGTGCTGATCCGTGCGATCGCGCACCTGGCCCGCACCCGTCCCGACCTGGACGTGCACGCCGAGATCGTCGGCGACGGCGAGCAGCGCGACCGCATCCGTGCCACGGTGGACGAGGAGGGGGCGGCCGACCGCGTCCTGCTGCGCGGCCACGTCTCCGAGGAGGAGCTGCGGGCGGCCTACCTGCGCGCCGACGTGTTCTGCCAGCCGGGCACGGCGGAGCTGCAGTCCCTCGTGACCCTCGAGGCGCTCAGCGCGTCCACCCCGGTGGTCCTCGCGGACGCCCTCGCGTTGCCCCACCTCGTGGACGAGGGCGTCAACGGCCACCTCTTCCCGCCCGGGGACCACGTGGCCCTGGCCGAGCGGATCGCCCGGATCCTCGACCTCTCGGACGCGGAGCGCGCCGCCATGGGTGAGGCGTCCCACGCGAAGGCCCTGCACCATTCCGCCCAGAAGACGGTGGACATCTTCGAGCGCCTCTACCGCGGCGCGACGGCCGCCGAGGTCCGCGCGCTGCTCTGAGACCCGTCGGTAGGATGGGCGGGTCCCGCGCGATGCCGCGGGGGAGGGGCGTTAGCTCAGTCGGTCAGAGCAGGGGACTCATAATCCCTGGGTCGCGGGTTCAAGTCCCGCACGCCCTACAGAAAACGGCCCCCGGCCGCGCGGTATGGCGCGGGCCGGGGGCCGTCGTCGTGCCGGTGCTCAGTAGCGGGCGGCCACCGCGAGCATGTCGGACTTCATGATCGTCGTGGAGGTGAACACTAGGCCCGCGTCCTCGTTGAGGGCGTGGGCGAGCTGGCCGCCGCCCATGTACATGGCCGTGTGGTAGATGCGGCCGGTGGACTGGTTCGCATAGAACACGAGGTCGCCGGGCTGGGCCTGGGAGATCGGCACGTAGGACTTCGCGGCGAGGTACTGGTCGCCGGCGCGGCGCGGGATGGAGATGCCGGCCCGGGCCATGGCCTGCTGGGTGAGGCCGGAGCAGTCGAAGCCGGAGGGGCCGTTGCCGCCCCACACGTAATAGGAGGACGGGTTCCGGACGGCGGAGCGCACGTAGTCGACGGCAGCCTGCTTGGACGCGGGCGCCGGCGCAGGGGCGACGGCGGGGGCGCTGGAGGTGGAGACCGAGGTGGTCTTCAGGACCATCCCCGGGTGGAGCATGGTCGAGGAGCTCATGCCGTTGATGGACTGCAGGATCGAGGCGGACACCCCCGTGCGGTAGGAGATGATCCACCAGCCGTCGCCGGCCAGCACGGTGTAGGTCGAGCCCGAGGTGGACGGCGCCGGGGCCGGGGTCGGGGTGGCAGTGCCGGAGGTCTTGAGGACCATGCCGGGATGCAGCACGGTCGCGGCGGTCATGCCGTTGAGCGACTGCAACCTGGACATGGAGACGCCGGTGCGCTGGGCGATGATCCACCAGCCGTCGCCGGAGCGGACGGTGTAGGCGGTCTCGGCGGCCTGGGCGGTCTCGGCGACGGACACGGTGCCGACGCCGGTCAGGGCGGCGGCGCCCAGGGCGAGGGCCACGGAGGCGGCGGCGGTGCGGGGGGCGCGACGCACAGCGGCGTGCGAGGAGGTCACGGACATCGGATCTTCTTCCCGGACAGGACCTGCGGCCCATGAGGGCGGTGCCTCCGGGCGATGCCCGGAACGAGGCCGGACCGCGGGTGCGAGTTGACGAGCAGTGCGGATGACCGGGTACGCGAGGACGCGGAGGAAGCCCCGGTGTGGCGGATCGGCTGTAACCGATCCGTGATCAAGATACACGATCGTTATCGAAACGCAATCAGAAATCCGGATGACGTCCAGGTGGCCGATCGGCGCTCGACGCGCCCCGGTCGGCACCTACCGTGCGCGGCTGTCCCCGCCCCTCTCCGGCGCGGCGCTAGCGTGGTGCGGGTGAGCCCCTCCCGCCCCCTGCGCCTGCTGATGGACGCCCGCTACACCCGCACCGACTTCCACGACGGCATCTCCCGCTACGGCGCGAGCCTCATCGAGGCGGTCGCCCGCCGGACCGACGCGCCGGGCCCGGAGGGGGCCGACGTCGAGGTCGAAGTCGCGATGCTGATCTCGGACGAACGACAGCTGGCCCTGCTCCCGGACGGCGTGCCGTGGCACCTCGTCTCCGGCCCCACCTCCCCACGCGAGCCGTTCGTGGCCCGTCAGGTCGCGCGCCTGCGACCGGACGTCGTCTTCTCGCCCATGCAGACCATGGGGTCGTGGGGGCGGGACTACGCGCTGATCCTCACGCTCCACGACCTCATCTACTACGAGCACCGCACCCCGCCGCGGAACCTGCCCGAGCCGATCCGCTGGCTGTGGCGGGCCTACCACCTGACCAAGACCCCGCAGCGGCTCCTGCTCGACCGCGCGGACGCGGTCGCCACGGTCTCCCGGACGACGGCGGAGCTCATCGACCGGCACCGCCTCACCCGGCGTCCGGTCCACGTCATCGCCAATGCGGCGCAGACGGTACCGGAGCCGCGTGACCCGGACGAGACCCCGGACCGCACGCTGCTCTACATGGGCTCGTTCATGGACTACAAGGACGTCGAGTCCCTCGTGGCGGCCGCGCCCCTGCTGCCGGGCTACGCGCTGCACCTGCTCTCCCGCATCAGCCCGGAGCGCCGCGGGCAGCTCGAGGCCCGGCTGGCCGCGCGCCGCGCCGCCGCGGGGGCCGCCGGCGCGGACGTGGTCTTCCACGACGGCACCGACGAGGCCGAGTACGTGCGCCTGCTCCGCCGGGCCACCGCGGCCGTCACCCTCTCCCGCGCCGAGGGCTTCGGCCTGCCCGTGGCCGAGGCGATGGCCCATGGCACGCCGGTGGTGTGCTCGGACCTGCCGATCTTCCGCGAGATCGCCGGCGCGGGCACCCCGTCCTTCCGGGGTGTCCCGCTCGAGGGGGACCGGGCGGCCGCGCTCGCCGCCCGCGTGCGGGAGCTCGAGGATCCCGCCGAGTTCGCCGTGGCCTCCCGGGCGAGCGTCGCCCAGGCGGCCCGGTTCAGCTGGGACGAGTCCGCCCGCCGGCTCCTGGACCTCACGGCCGCGCTGGGTGTGGCGCGGCGTGCGGCCAGAGCACGGACGGGCCGCTCCACCCGATGAGCACCAGCGGGTCGAGGTAGCGGTCGAAGGCCGCCTCCCCCACACGCCAGCCGTCGGGCTCCCGCACGCCCCAGTGCACGCACGCGCGCGTGCAGTGCGGTGGCGCCCCGGCCAGTCGCCCCACCGGGTCGCCCGCGGCGACGACGGCCCCCACGGCGACATCCGCCTCCACCGGCTCGAGCGAGCTGCGGGTCCCGTCCTCGTGCTCCAGGGTCAGCACGGGGCGGTCGACCACGACCCCGGCGAACACGACCCGGCCCGCCGCCGGCGCCTGGATCGGAGCCCCGGTCTGCACGGCGAGGTCCACGCCCCGGTGCCCCCGACTCCACGGTCGCTCGGGTGCGACGAACGCGCGGAGCACGTCATCCGGGGCGGCGCCGGCGACGGGCGGGTGCCACGCGACCGGCGCGGCCGTCGCGCCCGGACCTGCCGGGGACGCCGCGACGAGGAGCAGCGCGTCACGCGTGGACGGTGCGGGCGTGGCCCGGGACACGGGGCCGAGGTCGCCCATCCCCAGGGCGAGGACGAGCCAGGCGAGCAGGGCTGCCGCGACGCACCCCGCGATGCGCGGACGCGGGAGCGGACGGGGGAGGAGCGTGCGAGGGGTCATGGCGTCAGCCTGGCGTTCCGGGCGGCCGCGTGGCAGGCCCGCAGTCCCATCGTGGAGAGCGCCCGCCGCACCGGCCCCTGTGCAGGAGTCGGCGATGGGAGCGGGCGCCCACCTGGGGTAGGATTCACCTCAGCGGTGTCCTGTGGCCGGCCCTGTGCTGTGCCCCGGACGCCGACTCCGCGCATCGCGGTGGGTCGCTTCAGCGGCCCAGCCCCCACGCTCGGTCCCGTCCCCGCCGTCCTCCTGGAGAGGACGTCGGCGCGGGTGCTCGTGGGGCCCGGCAGCCCGCCGTCGTGGTGCCAGGGGCCGCCCGACCGGGCCGGCCGCCAACCGTCAAGAAATCGACCGGCAGACCGCCCGCGCGTGAAGCGCGGGGTGCCACGGCTGCCACAGAAGGGAACGTCATGCCCGTCGTGACCATGCGCCAGCTCCTCGACTCCGGTGTCCACTTCGGCCACCAGACCCGCCGCTGGAACCCCAAGATGAAGCGCTTCATCTTCACCGAGCGCAACGGCATCTACATCATCGACCTCCAGCAGTCGCTGTCCTACATCGACCGCGCCTACGAGTTCGTCAAGGAGACCGTCGCCCACGGCGGCACCATCCTGTTCGTCGGCACCAAGAAGCAGGCCCAGGAGGCCATCGCGGAGCAGGCCGGTCGCGTGGGCATGCCCTACGTGAACCACCGCTGGCTCGGCGGCATGCTGACCAACTTCTCCACCGTCTCCAAGCGCGTGCAGCGCATGAAGGAGCTCGAGGAGATCGACTTCGAGGACGTGGCCGGCTCGCAGTTCACCAAGAAGGAGCTGCTGCTGCTCAACCGTGAGCTCGAGAAGCTGCAGGCCAACCTCGGCGGCATCCGCAACATGGCCAAGACCCCCTCCGCCGTGTGGGTCGTGGACACCAAGAAGGAGCACCTGGCCGTCGACGAGGCCCAGAAGCTCGGCATCCCGGTCGTCGCCATCCTGGACACCAACTGCGATCCGGACGAGGTCGCCTACCCGATCCCGGGCAACGACGACGCCATCCGCTCCGTGAACCTGCTGACCCGCGTGGTCGCGGACGCCGTCGCCGAGGGCCTGATCGCCCGTCAGGGCGGCAAGTCCGGCCAGGCGGCCGCCGAGCCGATGGCCGAGTGGGAGCGCGAGCTGCTCGAGCAGCACAACGCCCAGCAGGCCGAGCAGGCTGAGCAGGCCGAGGCCCCCGCCGCCGAGGCGCCGGCCGAGCAGGCCGAGGCCCCCGCCGCCGAGGCGCCGGCCGAGCAGGCCGAGGCCCCCGCCGCCGAGGCCGCCCCGCAGGGCGAGTGATCCCGGCCGGCCCGTCGGCCCGGCCCCACCCGGCCGGGCCGACGGACCGGATCAGACCCCGAACATCCCGCACAACCCACACCACGGGAAGGACCGAACGAGCATGGCGAACTACACCGCTGCTGACATCAAGGCCCTGCGCGAGCGCACCGGCGCCGGCATGATGGACGTGAAGAAGGCTCTGGACGAGGCCGACGGCGACGCCGAGAAGGCCATCGAGATCATCCGCGTGAAGGGCCTCAAGGGCGCCACCAAGCGCGAGGGCCGCTCCGCCGCCGAGGGCCTCGTGGCCGCGACCGTCGAGAACGGCGTCGGCGTCATGATCGAGCTCAACTGCGAGACCGACTTCGTGGCCAAGGCCGACAAGTTCATCGCCCTGGGCGACGTGGTGCTGCGCGCCGCCGTCGCCTCCGGCGCCACCGACGTCGACGGCCTGCTGGCCTCCGACTACGAGGGCCGCACCCTGGGCGACTACGTGACCGAGGAGGGCGCCCTGCTGGGCGAGAAGGTGGCCGTGCGCCGCCTGGCCCGCGTGGAGGGCGCCTTCGTGGACGCCTACCTGCACAAGACCTCCAAGGACCTGCCGGCCCAGGTGGGCGTGCTCCTCGCCGTGGACGCCGACTCCGCCGACGCCAAGACCGCCGCGCACGACATCGCCGTGCACACCGCGGCCTATTCGCCCACGTACCTCACCCGTGAGGACGTGCCGGCCGAGACCGTCGAGAACGAGCGTCGCATCGCCGATGAGACCGCCCGTGCCGAGGGCAAGCCGGAGCAGGCCCTGCCGAAGATCGTGGAGGGCCGCCTGACCGGCTTCTTCAAGGAGATCGTGCTCGTGGACCAGCCGTTCGCGAAGGACCCGAAGCAGACCGTCGGCAAGGTCGCCTCCGACGCCGGCACCAACGTCACCGGGTTCGCCCGCTTCCGCGTCGGCAACTGACCGCCGCACCCGGACCGGCCGCTCCCGGTCCACGCCCCGCGGGGGCGTAGGATCGGGAGCGACCCGAGGTCCACTCCGGCGCCGGATGGCGCCGACGACCATCGCATGACGGGGTGGCCGCCCCGACCGGGCGGCCACCCCGTCCGCGTGTCCGCCCCCGGGACGGCCGTCCCCGGCCCGACCCCCCACCGACCAGGAGATGCTTCCCATGGAGACGAACCGCGCCCCCGAGGACCCGACCACCGCCCACGCCCCGCAGACCTCGGACGACACCGGCCGCCGTCGCGTGCTCCTCAAGCTCTCGGGCGAGGTGTTCGGCGGCGGCAAGATCGGCGTGGACCCGGAGACCGTCCGCGGCATCGCCGAGCAGATCGCCGCCGCGGCGGACCAGGTGGAGATCGCGATCGTCGTCGGCGGCGGCAACTTCTTCCGTGGCGCCGAGCTGTCCGAGAACGGGATGGACCGCCGTCGGGCCGACTACATGGGCATGCTCGGCACCGTGATGAACTGCCTGGCCCTGCAGGACTTCCTCATCCAGGCCGGGGTCACCACGCGCGTGCAGTCCGCCATCCACATGGAGCAGGTGGCGGAGTCCTACATCCCGCTGCGCGCCATCCGCCACATGCAGAAGGGCCGCGTCGTGATCTTCGGCGCAGGCACCGGCCTGCCCTACTTCTCCACGGACACCGTGGCGGCCCAGCGTGCCCTCGAGGTCGGGGCGGACGAGGTCCTGATGGCCAAGTCCGGCGTGGACGGCGTCTACACCGCGGACCCCAAGAAGGACCCCACCGCCGAGCGTCTCACGCACCTGACCTACGACGAGGCGCTGCTGCGGAACATCCGCGTGATGGACCTGACCGCCATGACCATGTGCAAGGACAACGACCTGGACATGCGCGTGTTCGGCATGGAGGGCCCGGGCAACGTGACCCGCGCCCTGCTCGGCGAGCCGATCGGCACCACCGTCACCGTCTGAGGCGCGCCGCGTAGGATGGCGGCAGACCTGTTCCACCACACCGAGGAGACACCGTGATCCAGGAGACCCTGCAGTCCGCCGAAGAGCAGATGGACCGCACCATCGAGGCCACGCGTGAGGACTTCGCCTCCGTGCGCACCGGCCGCGCCAACCCGGGCCTCTACTCCAAGGTGATGGTCGACTACTACGGCTCGTTCACCCCGCTGCAGCAGCTGGCGTCCTTCACCACCACGGACGCCCGCACGCTGCTCATCACCCCGTTCGACCAGTCGGCCCTGCGCAACATCGAGAAGGCGCTGTCCGAGTCCGAGGTCGGCGCGAACCCGTCCAACGACGGCAAGGTCATCCGCATCGTGATGCCGGAGCTGACCGAGGAGCGCCGCAAGGAGTACGTGAAGCTGGTCAAGTCCAAGGCGGAGGAGCACAAGATCTCCGTGCGCAATGCCCGCCGCAAGGCCAAGGAGGCCATGGACAAGGCCGTCAAGGACGGCGAGGTCGGCGAGGACGAGGGCGCCCGCGGCGAGAAGGAGCTGGACGCGCTCACCAAACGCCACGTCGAGCTCATCGACGAGATGGCCAAGAACAAGGAGCAGGAGCTGCTGGAGGTCTGAGCCTCCCGCCGTCCGCGCTCGCCCCATGACCTCCCCATGACCTCCGCCGTGTCCACCTCGCCCGCACCTCCGCGCGGCGGCCGCGACCTCAAGTCCGCCGTCCTCGTGGGGGTGGGGCTGCTGGCGACGGCCCTGGTCGGCCTCTTCTGGCTCGACTGGCTGCTGGTCCTCCTCGTGGTCGCCCTGCTGGTCGGCGCGGTGTCCGAGATCGCGACGGTGGTGCGCGGCATCGGCCTGGACGTGCCGCGGCCCCCGCTCTGGGTGGCCGCGGCGGTCCTGCCGCTCACCGCGTGGCGGTGGGGGGTGCCCGCGCTGTTCATCGCCCTGGTGGCATGCCTGGCGCTGGTGGCCGTGTGGACGGCGCTGACGCGGCGGCGTCCGGCGGGCCAGTTCATGCTCGCGGGCGTGTTCATCGTGCTGTGGGCGCCGTTCCTGCTCTCCTTCGCCGCGGCGCTCCTGGACGAGCCGCTGGGGCACCGCATGGTGGCGGTCCTGCTGCTGATGGTGGTCTCCAACGACACGTTCGGCTACATCGTGGGCTACCGCTTCGGCCGCACCCCGATCGCCCCGCGCATCAGCCCCAAGAAGTCCTGGGAGGGCCTGGCCGGCTCCCTGGCGGGCTCGGTGCTGGTGGGCGTCGTCGCCGTCCCCCTGCTGGTCGGCCAGCCGTGGTGGGTCGGCGCCGTCCTCGGCGTGACCACCGTCGCCGCCGCCACCTCGGGGGACTTCTCTGAGTCCATGGTCAAGCGTGAGCTCGGCATCAAGGACATGTCCTCCGCCCTGCCCGGCCACGGCGGCGTGATGGACCGCCTGGACTCCCTCGTGTTCGCCGCGCCGGTGGCCTACACCGTGCTGGCGCTGCCCCTGACCTGATCCACCCCTCGACCCGGCACGGCCGGGACCCGCACCGCAGGAGACGCCCATGACCCCCCGCACCACCCCGGACACCGAGCCGGTCTTCGAGCTCGTCGAGCAGGACGAGATCGGCTACGAGACCACCCACGTGGACGCCTTCATGGCGCGTGCCCGTGAGGCGCGCGACGGCGGTGCCCCGCTGACGGCGGAGGAGGTGCGCCAGGCCCGCTTCGCGACCGTCAACGGCGGCTACGCCACCGACGAGGTGGACGACGAGCTGGACCGTCTGGAGGAGGAGCTGGCCGCCGCCGAGCGTCAGGCCTTCGTCGCCGAGCGCGGGGACGAGGACTGGGCCGCGGACCTCGAGGAGCGCGTGGCCGAACTCGTGGCCCGCGCCGATCGGGCCCCGGCGGAGCGCTTCCGCCGCCCCTCCCGCGCGGACGCTGTGAGCTACGACGTGGACCAGGTGGACGCGCTCGTGGACCGCCTGCGCGTCACCCTGGCCGGCGCGGAGGGCTCGACGGATCCCGACGCCGAGGGCGGGCTGACCGCGGACGACGTGCGCCGCGCGTCGTTCGGCGAGGCGGAGGGTGCCGCCGGCTACGAGGAGGGCCAGGTCGACGCCTACCTCGACGCCGCCGTCGACGTGCTGCTGCGCCGCGCCTGACACCCTGCCCTCGCGCGGCGGCCCGGGAGAGTGGCGCAGATCACACTGGAGTGATTACAATCACACCACCGAGACGCCGCGCGCTCCACCCCTGCTCGCGCATGCGTACAACTCCCTCGCCCCGCACCGTGGGCGTCGATCGGAAGGCAGTGCAGTGACCCTCGTGGACCACACCCGTCCCACCGGCGGACAGTCCGCCGGCTCTCCGCCCCCGGCGGGCCCGGCCGAGGCCGTGATGCTCCAGGTGCTCGACGCGGAGGGCCGCCGCCGTCCGCAGCCGGAGCTCGACCCGTGGATCGAGGACGTCGACGCCGACGCCCTCGCCGCGCTGTACCGCCAGATGGCCGTGGTCCGTCGCCTCGACGTCGAGGCCACGCACCTGCAGCGTCAGGGCGAGCTGGCCCTGTGGCCGCCGCTGCTGGGCCAGGAGGCCGCCCAGGTGGGCTCCGCCGTCGCGCTGCGCCCGGACGACTTCGTCTTCCCGTCCTACCGCGAGAACGGCGTGGCCCTGCTGCGCGGCGTCCCCGCGCTGGACCTGCTGCGGGTGTGGCGCGGCTCCACGTTCTCGAGCTGGGACCCGAACGAGACGCGGGTGGCCACCCAGCAGATCATCATCGGCGCGCAGGCCCTGCACGCCGTCGGCTATGCGATGGGCGTCCAGCGGGACCAGGCGGACGTCGCCACGATCGTCTACTTCGGCGACGGCGCCACGAGCCAGGGAGACGTCAACGAGGCCATGGTCTTCAGCGCCTCGTACCAGTCGCCCGTGGTGTTCTTCTGCCAGAACAACCACTGGGCCATCTCCGAGCCCGTGCGCCTGCAGACCCGCCGCAGCATCGCGGACCGCCCGTGGGGCTTCGGCATCCCGTCGATGCGCGTGGACGGCAACGACGTCCTGGCCGTGCTCGCCGCGACCCGCGCCGCCGTCGAGCGCGCGGCCGACGGGGGCGGTCCCACCTTCATCGAGGCCGTCACCTACCGCATGGGCCCGCACACCACCGCGGACGACCCCACCCGCTACCGGGACGACGCCGAGCTCGAGGCCTGGAAGGCCCGTGACCCGTTGACCCGCGTGGAGGCGCACCTGCGCACCCTCGATGTGGACGTGGACGCCGTGCTCGCACAGGCCCAGGCCGAGGCCGACGAGCTGGCGGCCGAGGTCCGCCGCGCCCTCGAGGCGCTCGAGGAGGACGGCGCGGACAGGCTCTTCGACGAGATCTACGCTGAGCCCCACCAGGAGCTCGAGCGGCAGCGCCGCGAGCACGCCCTCTACCTGCAGCAGTTCGACGACGAGGAGGCGGGCGCGTGAGCGAGCGCATGACCTTCGGCCGTGCGATCAACCGCGGCCTGCACCGTGCCCTGGCCGACGACCCCAAGGTCCTGCTCATGGGCGAGGACATCGGCGCCCTCGGCGGCGTGTTCCGCATCACCGACGGCCTGCAGGCCGAGTTCGGCGAGGACCGGGTGCTCGACACCCCGCTGGCCGAGTCCGGCATCGTGGGCACGGCCATCGGCCTGGCGATGCGCGGCTACCGGCCCGTCGTCGAGATCCAGTTCGACGGCTTCGTGTACCCGGCGTTCGACCAGATCGTGGCGAACCTGGCCAAGCTGCGTGCCCGCACCCGCGGCGCCGTGCCGATGCCGGTCACCATCCGCATCCCCTTCGGCGGCGGCATCGGCTCCCCGGAGCACCACTCCGAGTCGCCCGAGGCCTACTTCCTGCACACCGCGGGCCTGCGCGTGGTCTCCCCGTCCTCCCCACAGGAGGGGTACGACCTCATCCGCGCCGCGATCGCCTCGGAGGACCCGGTGGTCTACCTCGAGCCCAAGCGTCGCTACCACGACAAGGGCGACGTGGACCTGGACGTCGCGATCCCGCCGATGAGCCCGGCCCGCATCCTGCGCGAGGGCCGTGACGCCACGCTCGTGGCCTACGGCCCGCTCGTGAAGACCGCCCTGCAGGCCGCCGAGGTGGCGGCCGAGGAGGGCGTCGAGGTCGAGGTGGTCGACCTGCGCAGCCTGTCCCCGCTGGACACCGGCCTCGTCGAGTCCTCGGTGCGGCGCACCGGCCGGCTCGTCGTGGCGCACGAGGCCTCCCGCACCGGCGGCCTCGGCGCCGAGCTCGTGGCCACGGTGGCCGAGCGAGCGTTCCACTGGCTCGAGGCCCCGCCGGTGCGCGTCACCGGCATGGACGTGCCCTACCCGCCGTCCAAGCTCGAGCACCTGCACCTGCCGGACCTCGACCGCATCCTCGACGGCCTGGACCGTGCTCTGGGCCGGCCGAATTCGCTGGACTCCGTGGACGCGTTCGCCGCCCCCGAGACCGCCGAGCAGTTCCTCGCGGCCCAGAACGCCGGGGAGGAGACCCGATGAGCCAGAAGACCTTCCGCCTGCCCGACCTCGGCGAGGGCCTGACCGAGTCCGAGATCGTGACGTGGCGCGTGGCCGAGGGCGACGCGGTGAGCGTGAACCAGGTGCTCGCCGACGTCGAGACGGCCAAGGCCGTGGTCGAGGTCTCGAGCCCGTTCGCGGGCGTCGTCGCGGCCCTGCACGGCGCCGAGGGTGAGACCCTCGAGGTCGGTGCGCCCCTGGTGACCTTCACCCTCGAGGGCGCCGAGCCCGACGTCGGCGGGCCCGCCGAGGGTGACGGCCGCGTGCCCACCCTCGTCGGCTACGGCGCCGCGCCGGACACCGGCAAGCCCGGCCGCCGTGCGCGGCGCGGCTCAGCGGCACCGGCGACGTCGGCCGCCCCGGTGGGTGAGCCCGCCCGCGGACAGGCGCCGTCCACGTCGGAGGCGGCCCCCGCCGGCGCCGGGCGCCCGCAGCCCGAGGCCGCCGAGCCGGACCGCGCGGACGCGGCCCACGAGCCGGCCCCGGGCGAGCGACCCCGGTGCACTCCGCCCGTGCGCCTGTACGCGCGCCGCGCGGGCGTGGATCTGGAGCAGGTCACCGGCACGGGTGTGGGCGGGGTCATCACCCGCGCGGACGTCGAGGCGTTCCTGGCCGGGGGCGGGCAGCCCGCGGCCGCGGCGGCGCCGCCGCAGTCCGGCGCCGAGTCGGGCTCGACCGGGGGCGTCCGCACCCTGGGTGGCCGCCCGCGCACCGAGGCCGTGCCGGTCAAGGGCGTGCGCAAGGCGACCGCGGCGGCCATGGTGCAGTCCGCGTTCACCGCCCCGCACGTGACCGAGTTCCTGCAGGTGGACGTCACCGAGACCATGGAGCTGCTCGCCGAGCTCAAGGCCTCCCGCGAGTTCCGGGACGTCAAGCTCACGCCCATGACGCTCGCCGCCAAGGCGTGCCTCGTGGCGATGGAGCGCACCCCGGACGTCAACGCCCGGTGGGACGAGGCCGCCGGGACGATCGTCCAGCAGAACTTCGTGAACCTCGGCTTCGCCGCCGCCACCCCCCGCGGGCTGATGGTGCCGAACGTCAAGGACGCCCAGGCGATGAGCCTGAGGGAGCTGGCCGACGCCATCCGCGATCTCACGGGCCTCGCCCGCGAGGGGCGGCTGTCCCCGGCGGACCTGGCCGGCGGCACCTTCACGCTCACGAACGTCGGGGTGTTCGGCGTGGACGCGGGCACCCCGATCATCAACCCGGGCGAGGGGGCGATCATCGCGATCGGCCAGGTCCGGAGGATGCCGTGGGAGCACCGCGGCGAGATCGCCCTGCGGGACGTCATGACGCTGTCCCTCTCGTTCGACCACCGCTTCGTGGACGGCGAGCAGGGCTCGCGCTTCCTCGCGGACGTCGGCGCGATCCTGCGCCGCCCGGGTCTGACCCTGACCATGGTCTGACGGCCCCGGACGCGCCGCGGCCCCGCCACCCGGGCACCGGGAGGCGGGGCCGTCGTCGTGGCAGACCGGTGCGGCCGCCGGCACGGCGGGGGCCGCGGGGCGCGCTCAGTCGGCGGCGGGCAGCTCCATCACGAGCTCGGTGATGACCTCGGCACGGGCGTTGGAGAAGACCTTCTCCTCGCCGACGGTCTCGAAGCCGCGGCGGGAGAGCACCTTCACGGAGCCCACATTGTCCTCGGGCACGTGCGCCCGCAGCGGGCGGGCGGTGTGCTCCTCCAGGAACCGGTCCACGGCCGCGGTCGTCAGCCCCAGGCCCCAGTAGTCCTGCGCGGTCCAGAAGGACAGCTCGCCCACGCCGTCCTGCTGGGTGCACACGAGCGCACCCACGGCGCGGCCCTCGTGCTCGATGGTCCGCACGACGGTGTCCTCGTCCCCGAGCAGGTGGGCCCAGTGGTAGTCGAAGACACCGCGGTCCCGGGGGTTGCGGGGGGCGAAGGCGGACATCAGGTTGGCCTGCTCGTCCTGCTGGTGGAGAAAGAACTCGTCCAGATCCTCGGGTCGGACGTCACGAAGAAGCACGGCGGTGGACCTCTCGGGGCGGGGTTCGACGGCGTCCGCCGTCGCGGGTACCGGCCACCGTACCACCGGGCACGACACCGGCCCGCCGGGCCGGTGCCGCCCGCTCAGTCCCCGCCGGGCAGCGGCCCGGGGGCCGTGGCCGCGGCCCAGGCCATGGCCACGAGGGTCGCGCGGCGGGCCGCGCGGTCGGCCGCGGTGCGCCGCACCGAGCGGGGGGTGGAGTTGAGCAGGCCCAGCACGGCCTGGGCGCGGAACACGGCGGTGGCCTGGTCCTCGCGGGGGTGGACGACCTGCAGCTGGCGCGCCCACACGTCGATGTAGGCGCGCTGGGTGCGCGTGATGGCCGTGCGCGCGCCGTCGGGCAGGGCGGACATGTCGCGGTCCTGCACGCGGATCACGTCGCGCTGGGCGAGGGCGAAGTCCGCCTGGAAGCCGATGAGGGCCCGCAGGGTCTCCGCCCCCGGCGCGTGCTGCGCCTCGGCGGCCAGCCCGCCGTCCAGCAGGTCCTGCGAGGCCGTGTCGAGGATCGCCGTGAGCACGGCGGCCTTGCCGGCGAAGTGGCGGTAGATGGCGGGGCCGCTGATCCCGACCGCGGCGCCGATGTCCTCGAGGCGGACCGCGTCGAAGCCCCGGGCCGCGAACAGTCGCGCCGCGGCCGCGAGCAGGTCCACCCGGCGTCGGGCCTTGGCGGCCTCCCGGGCGGTCGGCGGGGTCGCCGGGGCGGCGGGGGACGCGGGATCGGCGGCGGGCATGGGTTCCACTGTAGGACGAGACGAGGCGCGCCGGGCGCCCGGTCGACGTCAGTGACGATCGTCACTACACTGAGGCTCGGTTCAGTTAGTCGTCATTCACTGAAGGGGGTCTCATGACCGCCAGCACCCCGGCCCCGGCCGCGCAGTCCGCGCCCACCGTGGCCGAGCGCAACGCGGCCGGCCACGCTCGGCTCGAGCAGGAGCTCGCCGACCTCGTCGCCCGCACGTCGCTCGGCGGGCCCGAGCGCTCGCGCGAGCGCCACACCGGCCGCGGCAAGCTGCTGGTGCGGGACCGCATCGACGCGCTGCTCGACGAGGGCTCGCCCTTCCTCGAGGTCGGCGCGCTGGCCGCGCACGGCCTGTACGGCGGGGACAGCCCCGCCGCCGGCGTCGTGGCGGGCATCGGCCTGGTCCACGGCCGCCTCGTGATGGTGGTCGGCAACGACGCCACCGTGAAGGGCGGCACCTACTACCCCATGACGGTGAAGAAGCACCTGCGGGCCCAGGAGATCGCCCTGGAGAACCGCCTGCCGTGCATCTACCTCGTGGACTCCGGCGGCGCGTTCCTGCCCCGCCAGGACGAGGTCTTCCCGGACCGCGAGCACTTCGGCCGCATCTTCCGGAACCAGGCGCTGCTCTCCTCGCAGCGCATCCCGCAGCTGGCCGCGGTGTGCGGCTCCTCCACGGCGGGCGGCGCGTACGTGCCGGCCATGTCGGACGAGACCGTGATCGTGCGCGAGCAGGGCACCATCTTCCTCGGCGGCCCCCCGCTCGTGAAGGCCGCGATCGGGGAGGACGTCTCGCCCGAGGACCTCGGCGGCGGCCGGCTGCACGCCGAGCGCTCCGGCGTCGCGGACCACCTGGCGGACGACGACCTGCACGCCATGCAGATCCTCCGGGACATCGTGGCCACCCTGCCCCCGGCCGAGGCGCCGGCCTGGGAGGTCGCCCCCGCCGCGGAGCCCGCCAAGGACCCGGCCGAGCTGACCAGCGTCGTGCCCGTGGACGTGAACACCCCTTACGACGTGCGCGAGGTGATCGACCGCCTCGTGGACGGCGGCTCCGTCCACGAGTTCAAGCCCCTCTACGGCACCACCCTGGTCACCGCGTTCGCGCGGATCGACGGCCACCCCGTGGGCGTCCTCGCCAACAACGGCATCCTGTTCGGAGACTCCGCCCGCAAGGGCGCGCACTTCATCGAACTGTGCGACCAGCGCGGCATCCCGCTGCTGTTCCTGCAGAACATCTCCGGCTTCATGGTGGGTCGGGACGCGGAGGCCGGCGGCATCGCGCGCGACGGCGCCAAGATGGTCACCGCCGTCGCGACCGCCCGCGTGCCCAAGCTGACCGTGGTGATCGGCGGCTCGTTCGGCGCCGGCAACTACGCGATGTGCGGCCGCGCCTACTCACCCCGCTTCCTGTGGATGTGGCCGAACGCGCGCATCTCCGTGATGGGCGGCCCGCAGGCCTCCTCCGTGCTCACGCAGATCAAGCAGGACCAGCGGGCCGCCGCGGGGGAGGAGCCGATGTCCTCCGAGGAGGTCGAGGCCTTCCAGGCGCCGGTCCGTCGGCAGTACGAGGACCAGGGCAGCCCCCTGTACTCCACCGCCCGCCTCTGGGACGACGGGGTGATCACCCCCGGCCAGACCCGCCGGGTGCTCTCCCTGGCCCTCGACGTCATCTCCCGTTCCCCGCTGCCGGACTCCCGGTTCGGCCTGTTCCGCATGTGAGGCACCCGTGACCGAGAACCACGCCCAGGGGACGCCCCTGTTCGACACCGTGCTGGTGGCCAACCGCGGCGAGATCGCCGTGCGCGTCATCCGCACCCTGCGCCGCCTCGGCATCCGCTCGGTGGCCGTGTACTCCGACGCCGACGCCGACGCGCGGCACGTCCGGGAGGCGGACACGGCGGTCCGCCTCGGCCCGGCTCCGGCCCGCGAGTCCTACCTGGACATCGACGCCGTCGTCGACGCCGCGCGCCGCACCGGCGCCCAGGCCGTGCACCCCGGCTACGGCTTCCTGTCCGAGAACGCCGACTTCGCCCGCGCGCTGGAGGCGGCCGGCATCGTGTTCGTGGGCCCTCCCGTGGGCTCGCTCGACGCGATGGCGGACAAGATCCGGGCGAAGGAGACCGTGGCCGCGTACGACGTGCCGGTGGTCCCCGGCATCCAGGACCCCACGCTCACCGACGAGCAGATCACGACCGAGGCCGAGCACGTCGGCTTCCCGCTGCTGATCAAGCCCTCCGCGGGAGGCGGCGGCAAGGGCATGGTGGCCGTGCGCGCCGCCGAGGAGCTGCCCGGCGCCCTCGCCTCGGCCCGGCGCACGGCGCGCTCGGCGTTCGGCGACGACACCCTGCTGCTCGAGCGGCTCATCACCGCGCCCCGGCACATCGAGGTGCAGGTGTTCGCGGACGCCCACGGCGCCACCGTGCACCTGGGTGAGCGCGAGTGCTCCCTGCAGCGCCGCCACCAGAAGGTGATCGAGGAGGCCCCCGCGCCCCTGCTGACCGGGCTGGCGCACGGGGCCGAGCTCCGCGAGCGCCTGGGCCGGGCCGCCGTGGACGCGGCCGTGTCCGTGGGCTACCGCGGCGCCGGCACCGTCGAGTTCCTCGTCTCGGACGAGAACCCGGACGAGTTCTTCTTCATGGAGATGAACACCCGCCTGCAGGTGGAGCACCCGGTCTCCGAGGAGGTCGTCCGGGTGCGCGGACGACGCCTGGACTTCGTGGAGCTGCAGCTGCGCATCGCGGCGGGGGAGCCGCTCGGCTTCGCCCAGGCGGACGTGAGCCTCGACGGCGCCGCCGTCGAGGCCCGCGTCTACGCGGAGGACCCCGCGAACGGCTTCCTGCCCTCCACCGGGCCGGTGCTGCGCTGGCGCGAGCCCGCCGGCGAGGGCGTCCGCGTCGACACGCTCCTGCTGCCCTCCCGGCCGTCCGAGGAGCGCGCGTTCGGCTCCGGGCCGCAGGCGCGGCCCGCCACCGCCGCCGGCGCCGTGGACCCCGTGGACGTCGACGGCGCACAGCCCGAGATCACCGGCTTCTACGACCCGATGATCGCCAAGCTCATCACCCGCGGCGCCGACCGCGCCGAGGCCCTCGACCGGCTCGACGCCGCGCTCGCGGACACCGTGCTGTTCGGCGTCCGCTCCAACCTGGGCTGGCTGCGCGAGCTCGCGGCCCGCGCGGACGTGCGGGCCGGCCGGCTCACCACCGAGCTGATCGACGGCCTCGAGGCGTGGACCGCCCCCGCGCTGCCCGAGGACCTCGCCGCGCTCGCGGCCGAGGCCCTGGCCGACGTGTCCGAGGACGCGGCCGCCGCCGAGCAGCGCGCGGCCGGCACCGCGTGGGCCCGGGCGGACGGCTGGCGCGGCGCCGGCGCCCCGCAGCCCGGGATGCGCGTGCGGGTCGGGGACGAGGACCGCATCCTCACCGCCCCCGCCGCCGACGCCGAGGTGGACGAGGACGCCGGAGCCCTGGCGGGCGTCAACCTCCTGGCCGGTGACCCGCGGGACCCACGCTCAGCGTGGCTGCACCGCGACGGCGCCGCGTGGCAGGTCCGCCGCCTCACCCGGGCCGAGGTGGTCGAGGCCGCCCGCGCGGCCGCGGCCGCGCGTCGTGCCCCGGCCGGCGCAGCGTCCCCCGAGGCCCGCACGCCCATGCCGGGCACCGTCGTCGCCGTGTCCGTGGCCACCGGGGACACCGTGGCCGCGGGCCAGGAGCTGGCGGTGGTCGAGGCCATGAAGATGGAGCACCCCGTCACGGCCGCCGTCGCCGGCGTCGTGACCGTCCACGTCGCCGAGGGCGACGCCGTGGCCGCGCAGGCGTTGATCGCCGTCGTCGAGCCCACCGAGCACGCAGCACCCGCAGAGAACACCTGAGAACAGGAGAGGACCATGAGCACCAAGCACCGCACCCTGCCCGCCCTCGAGGAGGACTACCAGGTCCTCTCCGACACCGTCCGCGAGTTCGCCGACGAGGTCGTGGCCCCGGTCTCCGCCGAGCTGGACGCCCAGCACGAGTTCCCGTACGAGATCGTGGCCCAGATGGGCGAGATGGGCCTGTTCGGCCTCCCGTTCCCCGAGGAGTACGGCGGCATGGGCGGCGACTACTTCGCCCTGGCCCTGGCCCTCGAGCAGCTCGGCCGCGTCAACCAGTCCGTGGCCATCACCCTCGAGGCCGGCGTCTCCCTGGGCGCCATGCCGCTGCTGAAGTTCGGCACCGAGGAGCAGAAGCAGCGCTGGCTGCCGGACCTCGTGGCCGGCACGCACCTGGCCGGCTTCGGCCTCACCGAGCCGGGCGCGGGCTCCGACGCCGGCGGCACCCAGACCACCGCCGCGCTCGAGGACGGCCAGTGGCGCATCAACGGCGCCAAGGAGTTCATCACCAACTCCGGCACGGACATCACCTCGCTCGTCACCGTCACCGCCGTGACCGGCACCGTGGAGGGCAGGACCGGCCACGACGGCCGCCCCGCCAAGGAGATCTCCACGATCCTCGTGCCCGCCGGCACCGAGGGCTTCTCCGTGGCCAAGGCCTACGACAAGGTCGGCTGGAACTCCTCGGACACCCACGCCCTGCACTTCTCGGACGTGCGCGTGCCGGAGGAGAACCTGCTGGGCGCCCGCGGCCGCGGCTTCGCCCACTTCCTCGAGATCCTCGACGAGGGCCGTATCGCCATCGCGGCCCTGGCCACCGGCGCGGCCCAGGGCTGCGTGGACGAGTCGGTCGCCTACGCCAAGCAGCGGACCTCGTTCGGCCAGAAGATCGGGCAGTTCCAGGCCGTGTCCTTCAAGATCGCCCGCATGCAGGCCCGCGCGCACGCCGCCCGCCTGGCCTACTACGAGGCCGCCCAGAAGATGCTGGCCGGCAAGCCGTTCAAGACCGAGGCCGCCATGGCCAAGCTGATCGCCGGCGAGGCCGCCATGGACAACGCCCGGGACGCCACCCAGGTGTTCGGCGGCTACGGCTTCATGAACGAGACCCTCGTTGCCCGTCACTACCGCGACTCCAAGATCCTCGAGGTCGGCGAGGGCACCACCGAGGTGCAGCTCATGCTGATCGCCCGCGAGCTGGGCCTCTGACGTGACGGAGCGCGTCGAGATCGAGCAGCGGGGCCGCTACGCGGACGAGCTGGCGGTCGGTCAGGTCTACCTGCACCGGCCCGGCCGCACGCTCACCGAGGCGGACAACGTCCTGTTCACCACCCTCACCATGAACCCGCAGGCCCTGCACCTGGACCACGCGTACGCGGCGGACCAGCCGTTCGGCCGACCGCTGGTCAACTCGATGCTGACGCTGTCCACCCTGGTGGGCCTCGCCGTCGGGCAGACCACACAGGGCACGCTCGTGGCCCAGCTCGGCCTGGGGGAGATCGCGTTCCCGAAGCCGGTCTTCCACGGGGACACGCTCTACGGGCGCTCCGAGGTCACCGCGATCCGCGAGTCCTCCTCGCGGCCGGGGCAGCGGATCGTCACGTTCGCGATGACGGGGGAGAACCAGCACGGCGACGTCGTCGTCCGCGCCCAGCGCACCTGTCTGATGTGGACCGCGCAGGCGCACGCGGAGGCCAAGGCGAAGGCCGCCGACGCCGCAGGCACGGGGGAGCGGGCATGAGCGCGCTGACCCTCGGACCGGCCGTCATGTTCACCCCGGCGGACCGCCCCGAGCGGTACGCCACGGCGCTCGAGCGCGCGGACGCGGTGATCCTCGACCTCGAGGACGCCGTCACCCCGGACGCCCGGCCCACCGCGCGGGACGCCGTCGCGGCGGCCTGGGCGGGGCGGGCGACGGGCGGGGTCGACGGCGGCCCGCTGGACGAGGACCGCGTGGTGGTCCGCGTGAACCCCGCGGGCACCGCGGACCACGACGCCGACCTGGCCATGCTCGCCGGGACGGGCTGGCGCACGCTCATGCTCGCCAAGGCCGAGTCCGCCGCGCAGGTGGACGGGGTCGTCGCCGCCCTCGGACCGCAGACCCGCGTCGTCGCCCTATGCGAGACCGCGGCCGGGATCCTCGCCGCCGCCGACCTGGCCGCCCACCCGCACGTGGGTGCGCTGATGTGGGGCGCCGAGGACCTCGTGGCGTCGATGGGCGGCAGCTCCTCCCGCACCCCCGAGGGCGCCTACCGCTCCGTGGTCCAGCACGCCCGCGCGACGGTGCTGCTGGCGGCGGCCGCCCACGGCGCGGCCGCATGGGACGCCGTCCACCTGGACCTCGGCGACGAGGCCGGGCTGGCCGCCGAGGCCGAGGACGCCGTCGCCCTGGGCTGCACCGCGACCGTGTGCCTGCACCCGCGCCAGGTGCCCGTCGTGCGCTCCGCCTACACGCCCGCCCCGGAGGCCGTCGAGCGCGCCCGGCGCGTCCTCGCCGCGGCCGAGGGCCGACACGGGGCCTTCGAGCTGGACGGGGCGATGGTCGACGAGGTGGTCCTCGCCCAGGCCCGCGCGGTCCTGCGCCGCGCGGACGCGCCCCGGCCGGCGAGCGCCTGACCGGCTCCTCGGCGGCTCCGCGCCCCGGCGGCCCCGTGCCGTCGGGGCGCGTCCGCGTCCGCACGGCTGCGCCCCGGGGCTGTCACACGGGCGCACGGCCCCGGGGCGCGCTTGACGGCGCACCCCTCCGCCCGCCAGAGTGTGGTTGTCATCACAGTGATCTGTCTCACACTGATCCGTCCTACGCACCCCCGGAGGGCCCATGTCATCCAGCGAGCCCACGGCGCCGGTCCCCACGGCCGCGCAGTTCCGCGCCGCGCAGCAGTCCGAGGAGTTCATCGAGCTCCGGCGCACCCACCGATCCTTCGCCTTCCCCATGACCGTGGCGTTCTTCGTCTGGTACCTGGTGTTCGTGATCGTCGGCGCGTTCTTCCCCGAGTTCATGGCGATCCGCCTCGGCGGCAACATCACCCTCGGCCTGATCCTCGGCCTGCTCCAGTTCGTCACCACGTTCCTGATCACCTTCGCCTACGTCCGTTTCTCCAACCGGACCCTGGACCCCCGCGCCACCGCGCTGCGTGAGCGCCTCGAGCGCGAGGCCGCCGGCGCCCACGAGAACCCGGAGGCCACGCGATGAGCGCGCTCACCCCCCTGCTCCAGGCCGCCCCGCAGACGGTCGGCAACCCCGCCGTGAACATCGGCATCTTCGTCGCCTTCGTGGTGGTCACCCTCGTGATCGTGATCCGCGCGTCCAAGACGAACGCGTCCTCGGCCGACTACTACGCCGGCGGCCGCGGCTTCTCCGGCACCCAGAACGGCACGGCCATCGCGGGTGACTACCTCTCCGCGGCCTCGTTCCTGGGCATCGTGGGCGCGATCGCCCTCTACGGCTACGACGGCTTCCTCTACTCGATCGGCTTCCTCGTGGCGTGGCTCGTGGCCCTGCTGCTGGTGGCCGAGCTGCTGCGCAACACCGGCAAGTTCACCATGGCGGACGTGCTGTCCTTCCGCCTGCAGCAGCGTCCCGTGCGCATCGCCGCCGCCTTCGGCACCATGGCCGTCTGCCTCTTCTACCTCCTGGCCCAGATGGCCGGCGCCGGCGGCCTGGTGTCCCTGCTGCTGAACATCAACGACCGGGCCGGCCAGGCCCTCGTGATCGTGATCGTGGGCGTGCTGATGATCGTCTACGTGCTGATCGGCGGCATGAAGGGCACCACCTACGTGCAGATCATCAAGGCGATCCTGCTGATCGCCGGCGCGGGGATCATGACCGTGTGGTCACTGGCCCTGTTCGGCTTCGACTTCAACGCCATGCTGGGGGCCGCCGTCGAGATGCACCCGAAGGGCGAGGCGATCCTCGAGCCGGGCCTGCAGTACGGCGCCAGCGCGCTGACCCGCCTCGACTTCGTGTCCCTGGGCATCGCGCTCGTGCTCGGCACCGCCGGCCTGCCGCACGTGCTCATGCGGTTCTACACGGTGCCCACCGCCAAGGAGGCGCGCAAGTCCGTGGTGTGGGCCATCGTCCTCATCGGCGCGTTCTACCTGTTCACCCTCGTGCTGGGCTACGGCGCCGGCGCGCTGATCGGCCCCGAGCGCATCCTGGCCGCGCCCGGCGGGCAGAACTCCGCGGCCCCGCTCCTGGCGTTCGAGCTCGGCGGCTCCATCCTGCTGGGCCTGATCTCGGCGGTCGCGTTCGCCACCATCCTCGCGGTGGTCGCGGGCCTGGCCATCACGGCGGCGGCGTCCTTCGCCCACGACGTGTACGGCTCCGTGATCGCCAAGCACCCGCTCACCCCGCAGGAGGAGGTGCGGATCGGCAAGATCACCGTGGTGGTGATCGGCGTCCTGGCGATCGTCGGCGGCATCGCCGCCCAGGGCCAGAACGTGGCGTTCCTCGTGGCGCTCGCCTTCGCGGTGGCGGCCTCGGCGAACCTGCCGACCATCCTCTACTCCCTGTTCTGGCGGCGCTTCACCACCCGCGGCGCGGTGTGGTCGATGTACGGCGGACTGCTCTCCGCGATCATCCTGATCGTCCTGTCCCCGGTGATGTCCGGGACGCCGACCTCGATGATCCCGGGCGCGGACTTCGCGGTGTTCCCGCTGAAGAACCCGGGCATCGTCTCCATCCCGCTGGCCTTCTTCCTCGGCTGGCTCGGCTCGGTGACCTCGTCGCGTGCCGAGGACCCGGACAAGCAGGCCGAGATGGAGGTCCGCTCCCTCACCGGCATCGGCGCCGAAAAGCCGGTGCAGCACTGATCCGCAGCTGACCCGGTCCCACGGGGGCCGGCGGGGCGGGACGTCGCGGTGCGGCGTCCGTCCGGCCGGCCCCCCGTCCGTGTCCAGGCCCGGCTGGCATCATGGCGGGGTGACGCACGGATCCCTCACCGACTACACGCTTCCCGCCCCCGCCCCGGCGCACGACGGCGGCGTCCCGCGCGCCGTCGCCCTGATCGGCTCCACGGGCTCGATCGGCACCCAGGGCCTCGACGTGATCGCCCAGGACCCCGCCCGGCTCCGGGCCGTCGCGCTCGCGGGCGGGGCGAACACGACCCTGCTGGCCGAGCAGGCCGTGCGCTTCGAGGTCGAGGCGGTGGGCTCCGCCGCGGCGGGGGAGGGGGAGCTGCGGGCCGCCCTCGCCGACGCCGCCGCCCGCCTCGGGCGCCCGGCCCCCCGGCCCGTGCTGTTCACCGGTCCGTGCGCCGCCGAGCAGATCGCCGCGTGGCCCGGCGCCGACACCGTGCTGAACGGGATCACGGGCTCGATCGGCCTGCGGCCCACCCTCGCCGCGCTGCACGCCGGCCACCGCCTGGCCCTGGCCAACAAGGAGTCGCTCATCGTCGGCGGGGCCCTCGTGAAGGCCGCCGCGGCACCAGGGCAGCTCGTGCCGGTGGACTCCGAGCACTCCGCGCTCGCGCAGGCGCTGCGCGGCGGCACGGCGGACGAGGTCCGCCGCCTCGTGCTCACGGCCTCGGGCGGGCCGTTCCGGGGCCTGGACCGCGCCGCCCTGCACGCGGTCACCCCCGCCCAGGCCCTCGCCCACCCCACGTGGGACATGGGCCGCGTCGTCACCACCAACTCCGCCTCCCTCGTGAACAAGGCCCTCGAGGTGATCGAGGCCCACCTGCTGTTCGACGTACCCCTGGACCGGATCGACGTCGTGGTCCACCCGCAGTCCGTCGTGCACTCGATGGTCGAGTTCGTCGACGGGTCCACGCTCGCCCAGGCCTCCCCGCCGGACATGCGCCTGCCCATCGCCCTCGGGCTGTGCTGGCCGCGCCGGCTCCCGGGCGCGGCCCCGGCCTGCGACTGGACGCGGGCGGCCACCTGGACCTTCGAGCCCCTCGACGAGGAGGCCTTCCCCGCCGTGCGGGCCGCGAAGGAGGCGGCGGCCGCCTCGCCCACCCACATGGCCGTGTTCAACGCCGCCAACGAGGAGGCGGTGGACGCCTTCCACGCCGGCGCCCTGCCCTTCGACGGGATCGTGGACACGGTCCGCGCCGTCGTCGCCGACTACGCCCCCGAGGACGTGCTCGCCGCGGCCGGCCACGACCCCGCGCCGACGGCGCTCACCGTGGACGCCGTGCTCGCCGCCGAGATCTGGGCGCGCCGTGCGGCGCGGGCCCGCTGGTGACCGTCGTGGAGATCCTCTGGTACGTCGCGGGTGTCCTCGCGGTCGCGCTGGGCCTGGCGGTCTCGATCGCCCTGCACGAGGTCGGCCACCTCGTCCCGGCCAAGCTCTTCGGCGTGCGCGTCACGCAGTACATGATCGGCTTCGGCCCGACGCTCGTCTCGTGGCGCCGCGGGGAGACGGAGTACGGGTTCAAGGCCGTCCCGCTGGGCGGCTACGTCGCGATGATCGGGATGCTGCCCCCGCCGCGGCCCGGGCAGACGCCCCGCACGGCGTCCACGGGCTTCGTCCAGCAGCTGGGCCGCATCGCCGACGACGCCCGGGCCCAGGCCGCCGAGGAGGTCCGCCCCGGCGACGAGCACCGCCGCTTCCTGGCTCTGCCGGTGTGGAAGCGCGTGGTGATCATGCTCGGCGGGCCGTTCATGAACCTGCTCATCGCCCTCGGCGTCACCGCCCTGCTGGTCACCACGGTGGGCACCTCGCAGCCGAGCACCACCGTCGCCGAGGTCTTCCGGTGCGTGGTCACGACGCAGGAGCAGCAGGCCCGCGCCGCCTCCGGCGGGACAGAGGACTGCCGCCCGGGCGATCCCGCCGGGCCCGCCCACGAGGCGGGACTGCGCCCCGGGGACACCGTGCTCGCCTTCGACGGGCAGCCGGTCTCCGACTGGGATGCCCTCTCCGCCGCGATCCGGGACCGCGCCGGACAGCCCACCCGGATCGAGTGGGAGCGCGACGGCGAGCGGATGAGCGCCACCCTGACCCCGCGCCTGACGGAACGGCCCGTGACGGACGCGCTGGGCCGGCCCGAGCGGGCCCCGGACGGGACCGTCGCGACCCACGAGGTCGGGTTCATCGGCATGGGCGCGCAGCTCGAGACGGTCCGCGGCACCCCGCTCGACGCCGGCCCGCTCGTGGCCCAGCAGGTGCGGGGCGTCGTCGACGTCGTCCTCGTGCTGCCGCAGCGGCTGTGGGACACCGCCGTCGCCGTGGTGACCCCGGCCGAGCGCGACCCGGACGGCCCGATGTCTGTGGTGGGGGTCGGCCGGATCGCCGGGGAGGCGGCGGCCCTCGAGGAGGCCACGCTGACGGACAAGGCCGCCCTGCTGCTGTCCCTGCTCGCGGGCGTGAACGTGGCGCTCATGGTGTTCAACCTCATCCCGCTGCTCCCGCTCGACGGCGGCCACGTGGCCGGCGCCCTGTGGGAGGCGGTGCGCCGCGGCTGGGCCCGGATCACGGGCCGCCCCGACCCGGGGCCGTTCGACCTGGCCCGCATGCTGCCGCTGACCTACGCGGTGGGTGGGGCGATGCTGCTCATGGGCGTCCTCCTGATCGTGGCGGACATCGTGGAGCCGGTCCGGCTGTTCTGAGCCCGGCCCGTTCGCCGTGGGCGGTCGCCCCGCGCCCCGGGGCACCCGCGCGCCTAGGATGGACCGGAGAACCCGGCGGCCCCGCACCGTCGACCCCGAGAACCCATGAGGAGCGCCCCCGTGCCCGTCAGCCTTGGAATGCCGTCCGCCCCGCCGCCCGTGCTGGCCCCGCGCCGCACCACCCGGCAGATCCAGGTGGGCTCGGTGGGCGTCGGCTCGCAGCACCCCGTCTCGGTGCAGTCGATGACCACCACCAAGACGCACGACATCGGCGCGACCCTGCAGCAGATCGCCGAGCTCACGGCCGCCGGCTGCGACATCGTCCGCGTGGCCTGCCCCACGGACAAGGACGCCGAGGCCCTCAAGGTCATCGCCCAGCAGTCCACCATCCCCGTGATCGCGGACATCCACTTCCAGCCGAAGTACGTGTTCGCGGCGATCGAGGCCGGCTGCGGCGCCGTGCGCGTGAACCCGGGCAACATCAAGAAGTTCGACGACAAGGTCAAGGAGATCGCGCAGGCCGCCTCGGACCACGGCACCTCCATCCGCATCGGCGTCAACGCCGGTTCCCTGGATCCGCGTCTGCTGAAGAAGTACGGCAAGGCCACCCCGGAGGCCCTCGTCGAGTCCGCGGTCTGGGAGGCCTCCCTCTTCGAGGAGCACGGCTTCAAGGACTTCAAGATCTCCGTCAAGCACAACGACCCGGTGATCATGGCCCGCGCCTATGAGCTGCTCGCCGAGCAGGGTGACTGGCCGCTGCACCTCGGGGTCACCGAGGCCGGCCCGGCCTTCCAGGGCACCATCAAGTCCGCCACCGCCTTCGGCTACCTGCTCGGCCAGGGCATCGGCGACACCATCCGCGTCTCCCTCTCCGCGCCGCCCGTCGAGGAGGTCAAGGTGGGCCTGCAGATCCTGCAGTCCCTGAACCTGCGCGAGCGCAAGCTCGAGATCGTCTCCTGCCCCTCGTGCGGCCGCGCCCAGGTGGACGTGTACACGCTGGCCGAGCAGGTCACCGAGGGCCTCCAGGACCTCGAGGTCCCGCTGCGGGTGGCCGTCATGGGCTGCGTCGTCAACGGGCCGGGCGAGGCCCGCGAGGCCGACCTCGGCGTCGCCTCCGGCAACGGCAAGGGCCAGATCTTCGTCAAGGGCGAGGTCATCCGCACCGTGCCCGAGGATCAGATCGTGGAGACCCTCATCGAGGAGGCCAACCGGATCGCCGGTGAGATGGACCTGGGGGAGGACGGCGGTGACCAGGCTGCCGCCGGTGCCCCGGTGGTCTCCGTCCACTGACCGGGAGGTCCGGGCCGCCACGGGAGACCGCGTCCGCCTGCTGACCGACGCGGACACTGCCGCGCTCGCGGCCCTGTCCGCCCGCGCCCCCGTGTCCAACGTGTTCGTGGACTCCCTGCTGGAGGCGGGCCGCCTGGCCGGCCCGCGCGGGGGAGCGGCGGGCACCCTGTTCCTCGGGATCGACGACGCCCGGGGCGCCGGGGGGCTGCGCGCGGCCGTCTGGATCGGCTCGAACGTGGTGCCGGTCGCCGCGTCCGAGGCCCCGGACGCGGGCTGGGCGCCGGGCGACGCGGAGGCGCTCGGCGCGGCGACCGCCGCCCTGCGCCGCCGGTACGGGTCGATCTACGGCCCGGCCGGTCCCGTGCTGGCCGCCGGCGAGGCCCTCGCCGCCGCGGGCCACCGGTCCCGGTCCGTGCGCGCCGACCAGCCGCTGCTCGTGCTGGGCACGGCCGGGGGGATCGCCTCGAACCCGCACGTGGTGCAGGCGCAGCCACACGACTTCGCGCGCGTCCTGCCGGCCAGCGCGGCGATGTTCGAGGAGGAGCTCGGCTTCTCCCCGTTCGCCGGGGGCGCGGCCCAGTACCGGGACCGGGTCGAGCGGCTGATCCACACCGGGCGCGTCTTCATCGACCCGGGCCCGCGCGACGCGGGCGGCCCGCTGCGCTTCAAGGCGGACATCGGGCTGCTCTCCTCCCGGTGCGCCCAGATCCAGGGCGTGTGGATGGCCCCCGCCGCGCGGGGCCGAGGTCTGGCGGCGTCGGCGATGGCCGCCGTCGTGGACTACGTGCGCCTCCAGGCGCCCGTGGTCAGCCTCTATGTCAACGCGTACAACACCCCCGCGCTGCGCACGTACGAGCGCGTGGGGTTCGAACGGCGCGGCACGTTCGCGACCGTCCTGTACTGACCCGGCGGACCTGCGCGGGCGATAGGATCGGCGGTCAGGACGCCGGGCACCCCCGTGCCGGCGTCGTCCCGTCCCGCGCGCCGCCCCCGACCGCGCGAGCCCGTCCGAGGAGGCCCCGTCATGCCCCTGCGCATGTCCACCCTGTTCCTGCGCACCCTGCGCGACGACCCGGCGGAGGCCGAGGTGGCGAGCCACAGGCTCCTCGTCCGTGCCGGGTACATCCGTCGCGCGGCCCCGGGCATCTACTCGTGGCTGCCGCTGGGCCTGAAGGTGCTGGCCCAGGTGGAGCGGATCGTGCGCGAGGAGATGGACGCGATCGGCGCCCAGGAGGTGCACTTCCCGGCGCTGCTGCCGCGGGAGCCCTACGAGGCCACGGGGCGCTGGGACGAGTACGGCGACGGGCTGTTCCGCCTGCAGGACCGCAGGGGCAATGACTACCTCCTGGCCCCCACGCACGAGGAGATGTTCACGCTCCTGGTGAAGGACCTGTACTCCTCGTACAAGGACCTGCCCGCGTACCTGTACCAGATCCAGACCAAGTACCGTGACGAGGCCCGCCCGCGCGCCGGCCTGCTCCGCGGGCGCGAGTTCATCATGAAGGACTCCTACTCCTTCACGGTGGACGACGCCGGCCTGGACGCCGCGTACGAGGCCCACCGGGCCGCCTACCTGCGGATCTTCGACCGCCTCGGCCTCGAGGTCGTGCCGGTGCGGGCCACCTCCGGTGCGATGGGCGGCTCCCGCTCCGAGGAGTTCCTGCACCCGACCGAGGTGGGCGAGGACACCTTCGTCGAATCCGACGGCGGCTACCGGGCCAACGTCGAGGCCGTCACCACGGTGGCCCCCGCCCCGCTGGACGAGGCCGCCATGGCGGCCCTGCCCGCCGCCGAGGTCAAGGACACCCCGGTCTCCACCACCATTGCCGCGCTCGTGGACGTCGCCAACCAGCTGGCCCCGCGCGAGGGCGAGCCGTGGACCGCCGCGGACACGCTCAAGTGCGTCGTGGTCACCGCGGTGGTGGACGGCGGTGAGCGCCGCCCGTTCGTCGTGGGCGTGCCCGGCGACCGGGAGGTGGACCTCAAGCGTCTCGAGGCCTCCGTGGGCCCGGCACTCGGCGTGGTCGGCGAGCCCACGCTCGAGGCCGCGACCGCCGCGGACCTGGCCGCGCACCCGGCCCTGGTGAAGGGCTACATCGGCCCCGCGGCCGTCGACGCGGTCGAGGGCACCCCGGTGCTCGGCGCGGAGGACTCCGTCTCGGGCCTGCCCTTCTTCGTGGACCCGCGCATCGCCCCCGGCACGGCGTGGATCACCGGCGCGAACGCGGACCAGCGCCACGTGTTCGGCCTCGTGGCCGGCCGCGACTTCACGTGGGACGGCGTGCTCGAGGCCACCGCGGTGCGTGAGGGCGACGAGGCCCCCGACGGCTCCGGCCCGCTGCACACCCGCCGCGGCATGGAGATGGGCCACATCTTCCAGCTCGGCCGCAAGTACGCCGAGGCCCTCGACCTGAAGGTCCTCGACGTCCACGGCAAGCAGGTCGTGGTGACCATGGGCTCCTACGGCATCGGCATCACGCGCGCCGTCGCCGCGATCGCCGAGCGCTACCACGACGACAAGGGCCTGGCGTGGCCGCGCGCGGTGGCCCCGGCGGACGTGCACGTCGTCGTCGCCACGAAGGGCGAGGACGGCCTCGCCGCCGCCGAGACCCTCGCCGCGGGCCTCGAGGCCGAGGGCCTGACCGTGCTCGTGGACGACCGTCCGAAGGTCAGCCCGGGCGTGAAGTTCAAGGACGCCGAGCTCATCGGCGTGCCCACCACCGTGGTGATCGGCCGCGGCCTGGCGGACGGCGAGCTCGAGCTCAAGGACCGTGCCACCGGCGAGGCGCGCCCCGTGCCCGTGGACGGGGCCGTCGCGGCGGTGCTCGCGGAGGTGCGCGACGGGCGCTGAGTGGTTCGGCGCCGTCGAGCTGACCGCCGGGCTGCTCGTCCTCGTGCTCGCCGCGGGCTTCGCGGCGGGCTGGATCGACGCCGTCGTGGGCGGGGGCGGGCTCCTGCAGCTGCCGGCCCTGCTGCTGGTGCCCGGGCTGAGCCCGATCCAGGCCCTGGCCACCAACAAGCTCGGCTCGGTGTTCGGCACGGCGACGTCGGCGCTCACCTACCGGCGGCGCCTGCGGCAGGATCTGTCCACCGCACTGCCGATGGCCGCCGTCGCCTTCGCGGCGGCCCTGGGCGGGGCCGTGGTCGCCGCGCATCTGCCGGCCGGCGTGATCCGGCCCGTGATCCTGGTGGCGTTGATCGCCGTCGCCGTGTTCACGGCCGTGCGCCCTGGCCTCGGGCAGGTCGCCGGCGTGGGACCGCGGCGGAGCACCGCGCTGGCCCGCGCCGTGGCGCTCGGCGCGGCGGTGGGCTTCTACGACGGGGTCCTCGGCCCCGGCACGGGCACGTTCCTCATCCTGGGGCTGGTCCTGCTGCTCAAGTTCGACTTCCTGCACGCCTCGGCACAGGCGAAGGTGGTCAACCTCGCGACCAACCTCGGCGCGCTCGCGTACTTCGTGCCCTCGGGGCACGCGGTGCTGGGCCTGGGGCTGCTGCTCGGCGTGGCCAACCTGGTGGGCGGCTACGTGGGGGCCCGCATGGCGATCGCCCGCGGCACCGGCTTCATCCGCGTGGTGTACCTCACGGTGGTGACCGCGCTCATCGTCAAGGTCGGCGCGGACACCCTCGCCCCGCTGCTGGGCTGACCGCGGCCCGTCCGACCCGGCCGGGAGCACTCGGCCCCGCCGTGGGCCGCCGGTAGGCTCGGCCCCGGATCCCGACCCCGGCCCCCGCCCGCGTGACGCGGCGGCCCCGACCCGACGAGTGAGGCACCCCATGGACAGCACCGACCGCCGCGACGACCTCGCCGAGCTGCGCACCCGCGTCGAGGAGGCCCTGGCGGCCGACGACGTGGTGGTGGAGCAGGTGCGTGCCACGGGCACCGCCGAGCACCGCACCGTCGAGGTGGTCCTCGATCGCGCCTCGGGCACCCAGGGCCTGAGCCTGGACGACGTCGCCCGCCTCTCCGGCCGGGTCTCCGCCGCCCTCGACGCCCTGGGCGACCACGTGCCCGGCGTCGGCGCGGGGGAGTACCTGCTGGAGGTCACCACCGCGGGCGTGGACCGCCCGCTCACCGAGCCCCGCCACTTCGCCCGCAACGTCGGCCGTCTCGTCGAGGTCTCGGTCGACGGCGCCGCGCCCGTGACCGCCCGCCTGAAGGACGTGACGGACGACGACGTCGAGCTGGCCGTGGTGCGCCCGCCCGCGAAGAAGGGCATGAAGGCCAAGGAGCTGCCCGCCGAGCGGGTCGCCCTCGACCGCCTCGGTCCGGCGATCGTGCAGGTAGAGTGGAGCCCCGCTCAGCAGGCCGGCGACGCCGACGCCGCCGCGGGCGAGGACACGGCCGAGCACACGGAGGCATGAGTTGGACATCGACATGAGCGCGCTGCGCATGCTGGAGGCGGAGCGGGAGATCCCGATGGACCGCCTCATCCCCACCATCGAGCAGGCCCTGCTCATGGCGTACCACCGCACCCCGGGGGCCCTGAAGCGCGCCCGCGTGGAGATCGACCGCGCGACCGGCCACGTCACCGTGTGGGCCACGGAGCTGGACGAGGACGACACGCCCATCGGCGAGTTCGACGACACCCCGAACGGCTTCGGCCGGGTGGCCGCCTCCACGGCGCGCCAGGTGATGATCCAGCGCATGCGCGAGGAGGACGACGACAAGGTCCTCGGCGAGTTCAAGGACAAGGAGGGCGAGCTCGTCTCCGGCGTCATCCAGCAGGGCCTGAACCGCCACATGGTCCAGGTGAACCTCGGCACCCTCGAGGCCGTCCTCCCGCCGCCCGAGCAGGTGCCCGGCGAGGACTACGCCCACGGCCGCCGGATCCGCGCCTACGTGGTCTCCGCGACGCGCGGCGCCAAGGGCCCGTCCGTCACGGTGTCCCGCTCGCACCCCGGCCTCGTGCGCAAGCTCTTCGAGCTCGAGGTCCCGGAGATCGCGGACGGCTCGGTCGAGATCACGGCGCTGGCCCGCGAGGCCGGCCACCGCACCAAGATGGCCGTGCGCGCCACCCGCCCCGGGGTGAACGCCAAGGGCGCCTCCATCGGGGAGATGGGCAGCCGCGTGCGCGCCGTCATGACGGAGCTCAACGACGAGAAGATCGACATCGTCGACCACGTGGACGACCCCGCCGCGATGATCGCCAACGCCCTCTCGCCCGCCACGACCGTCTCGGTGGAGATCCTCGACGCGGACCAGCACTCGGCCCGCGCCGTGGTGCCGGAGTACCAGCTGTCCCTGGCCATCGGCAAGGAGGGCCAGAACGCCCGCCTCGCGGCCAAGCTCACGGGCTGGCGGATCGACATCGTCGGCGACGGGGTCACCACCTCCGCCCCGGGCCGCTGACCGTCCCCGGGAACAGATCCGGGCCCGGACGCGCTAGGATGGATGAGGTCCTTTCTCGATCCGACGCCCGTGAGGGGTGAACGCATGACGTCTCGGACGGTCGTGCGCACCTGCATCGGATGCCGATCGAGGGCGGACCAGCAAGAGCTGGTGCGCGTCGCCCTGGACTCCTCGACGGAACCCCCATCCGTCGTCTGGGACCCGGAACGACGCCGTCCCGGCCGGGGTGCGTGGCTGCATCCCGGCGAGGACTGCCTCCTCCTCGCCCTGCGCCGCCGCGCGTTCGGGCGGGCCTTCCGGTCCGCCGTCGACGCCGACGCGCTGGGCCGCACCGCGGAGGCACCGGCTGACAGACCGACAGATGAAGGCGGGTCAGAGATCTGATGCGTACCCGATGAGCACTGAAGCATGAGTGCCCAGCGATGAACTTCACCCCCTGCTATCAGGCAGGCCGTGGTGCGCGTGCCCTGGTGGCGCGCGCGACGGCCTGGAGCAACGTCAACGGTCCCAGGACGCGCTGAGACGGACAGCCCGAGCGGCTCCGTTCCGGCCCGTGGGGCCAGAACAGGAGAACCGTGGCCAAGGTCCGCGTCCATGAGCTCGCCAAGGAGCTCGGCATCACCTCGAAGGAGGCCTTGAGCACGCTCAAGGACCTCGGCGAGTTCGTCAGCTCGGCTTCGTCCACCATCGAGCCCCCGGTGGTCAAGAAGCTGCGCAACGCCTACCCGGGTGCCGGCAAGTCCGCCGCCAAGCCCGGTTCCACGCCCGCCGCCCCGGGCCGTTCCGCCGCGCCGAAGCCGGCGGCCGCCCCGTCGCCGCGCGCCGCGGCCCCCACGTCGAATGCCGGCGCCCCGGCGCCCGGTCCCGCCGCGGGCCGCACCGCCGCGCCCAAGCCGGGCGCCGCCCCGACCCCCGGCCCCGCCGCACCGACGCCGGCCGCCCCGGCCGAGCCGAAGGCCCCGCAGCCGCCGGCCACGCCGGGGTCGGCCGCGCCGAAGCCGGGCGCCGCCGCGCCCAAGCCGGGTGCCTCCGCGCCCAAGCCGGGCGCCCCGCGTCCCGGCAACAACCCGTTCAGCCCCAAGGGCGGCTCCGCCGGGCCTCGCCCGGGCGCCCGCCCGGGCGGCCGTGGCGGTGCTCCGCGTCCGGGCAACAACCCGTTCGCCCCCTCGCAGGGCATGCGCTCCGGTCGTGAGGACCGCGCGCCTCGTCCGGGCGGCCCCCGTCCGCCGGCCGGTGCCGGCGGTCCCCGTCCGGGCGGTCCGCGCCCGGCCGCGGGCGCCGGCGGTCCCCGCCCCGGTGGGCCGCGTCCGAACCCGGGCATGATGCCCAAGCAGATCACCCCGGCCCCGCAGCCGGCCCGCGGCCGTGGCCGTCCGGGCGGCGGCCCCGGTGGCGGTCCGGGTCGTCCCGGCGGCCCGGGCGGCCGTGGCGGTCGCGGCAACGCCCAGGGCGCCTTCGGGCGCGGCGGCGGCCCGCGCAAGGGACGCAAGTCGAAGCGCGCGAAGCGCCAGGAGTTCGAGCAGCAGCACACGCGTGAGATCGGCGGCGTCAAGGTCCCCAAGGGTGACGGCACCACCGTCCTGCGTCTGCGCCGCGGCGCGTCCCTGGCCGACTTCGCCGAGAAGATCCGCGCCGACGTCGCCGACCTGGTGAAGGTGCTCTTCACCCTCGGCGAGATGGCCTCGGCCAACCAGTCCCTCGACGAGGAGACCTTCCAGCTGCTCGGCGACGAGCTGGGCTACAAGGTCCAGATCGTGTCCCCGGAGGACGAGGACAAGGAGCTGCTGGAGGCCTTCGACATCGACCTCGAGGCCGAGGCGGCCAACGAGGACGAGGCCGACCTCGAGCCGCGCCCCGCGGTCGTCACCGTCATGGGCCACGTGGACCACGGCAAGACGCGTCTGCTGGACGCCATCCGCTCCTCGAACGTCATCGAGGGCGAGGCCGGCGGCATCACGCAGCACATCGGCGCCTACCAGGTGCCCGTGGAGCACGAGGGCGAGCAGCGTCGCCTCACCTTCATCGACACCCCGGGTCACGAGGCGTTCACCGCCATGCGTGCCCGCGGTGCGAAGGTCACCGACATCGCCGTGCTGGTGGTGGCGGCCGACGACGGCGTCATGCCGCAGACCGTCGAGGCGCTCAACCACGCCCAGTCGGCCGGCGTGCCGATCGTGGTGGCGGTCAACAAGATCGACAAGGACACCGCCGCCCCGGACAAGATCCGCGGTCAGCTCACCGAGTACGGCCTCGTGCCCGAGGAGTACGGCGGCGACACGATGTTCGTGGACGTCTCCGCGCGCAACAACATCAACATCGACCAGCTGCTCGAGGCGATCCTGCTCACCGCGGACGCCGCCCTCGAGCTCACGGCGAACCCGCACAAGGCCGCCCGCGGCGTGGCCATCGAGGCCAACCTCGACAAGGGCCGCGGCGCCGTCGTCACCGTGCTGGTGCAGACCGGCACGCTGCGCGTGGGCGACACCATGGTGGTGGGCTCCGCCCACGGCCGTGTGCGCGCCATGTTCGACGAGAACGGCAACGCCGTGGAGGCGGCCGATCCGTCGCGTCCCGTCCAGGTGCTCGGCCTGTCCACGGTGCCGCGTGCCGGCGACTCGTTCCTCGTCACCGACGACGAGCGCACCGCCCGCCAGATCGCGGAGAAGCGCGAGGCCGCGGACCGCAACGCCCAGCTGGCCAAGCGCCGCAAGCGCATCACCCTGGAGGACTTCGACCAGGCCGTGGCCGAGGGCAAGCTGGACACGCTCAACCTCATCATCAAGGGCGACGCGTCCGGTGCCGTCGAGGCGCTCGAGGACTCGCTGCTCAAGATCGAGGTCGGCGAGGACGAGGTGCAGCTGCGCGTCATCCACCGCGGCGTCGGCGCCATCACGCAGAATGACGTGAACCTGGCGACCGTGGACAACGCCATCATCATCGGCTTCAACGTGCGCCCCGCCGAGCGGGTCGCCGACCTGGCCGACCGCGAGGGCGTGGACATGCGCTTCTACAGCGTGATCTACGACGCGATCGACGACATCGAGAACGCGCTCAAGGGCATGCTGAAGCCGGAGTACGAGGAGGTCGAGCTCGGCTCGGCCGAGGTCCGCGAGGTGTTCCGCTCCTCCAAGTGGGGCAACATCGCCGGTTCGCTCGTGCGCTCGGGCCTCATCCGCCGCAACGCCCAGGCCCGCCTGGTGCGCGACGGCGTGGTGGTCTCCGATCACCTCAAGATCGAGTCGCTGCGCCGCTTCAAAGACGACGCCACGGAGGTCCGCGAGGGCTACGAGTGCGGCATCGGCCTGGGCAGCTTCAACGACATCAAGGAGGGCGACGTGATCGAGACCTTCGAGATGCAGGAGAAGCCGCGCGTCTGACGGCCGGGGCGGGGGCCCGCACGGGCCCCCGCCTTCCGCGTCCCACCCTCTGAACCATCACCACCGGAAGGAACCGCACCATGGCCGATCCGGCACGCGCCGGCCGCCTGGCCCAGCGCATCAAGGTCCTCGTGGCCGAGGCGCTGCGCCGCGGCGTCAAGGACGATCGCGTGGAGCCCGTCACCGTGACGGAGGTCCGCGTGACCAACGACCTGCAGCACGCCACCGTCTACTACACCGTCCTGGGCGACGAGGCCACGGTGGCCGCCGCCCACGAGGGCATCCAGGACAACCGCGGCATCCTGCGCCGCGAGGTGGGCCGCGGGCTCACCATCCGCCTGGTGCCCACCCTCGAGTTCGTGGCGGACACCGTCCCCGAGGCGGCCGCACACCTGGAGGACGTCCTCCGCGCGGCCAAGGAGCGGGACGCCGAGCTGGCGAAGGCGCGCGAGGGCGCGTCGTACGCCGGTGACGCGGACCCGTACCGCACCGCGGAGCCGGACGCCGACGCCGACGACGCCCCGCGCGCCTGAGGCCCGCGGCACGGTGAGCGCACGCAGCACCGGGGGACAGGCCCCCGACGCGCCGGGAACGGAGGCGTCGGGGGTCGTCCTCGTGGACAAGCCGCAGGGGTGGACCTCGCACGACGTCGTCGGGCGGGTCCGCCGGCTGGCGGGCACCCGCAAGGTGGGCCACGCCGGCACCCTGGACCCCATGGCCACGGGCCTGCTCGTGGTCGGCGTCAACAAGGCCACGCGCCTGCTGACCGCCATCACGGGCACGGACAAGACGTACACGGCCACGATCCGGCTCGGGCAGTCGACCGTCACGGACGACGCGGAGGGCGAGGTCGTGCAGACCCGGCTGGCCAACGCCGTCACGCCCGAGCGCGTGGCCGAGCAGGTCGCCGCCCTCACGGGCGAGATCCTGCAGGCGCCCTCGGCCGTCTCCGCCGTCAAGGTGGCGGGCCGGCGCGCCTACGATCGCGTCCGCGCGGGAGAGGACGTCACCCTCGACGCCCGCCCCGTCACCGTGCACGAGTTCACGGTGCACGAGCTGCGCCGGCTCGACGGCGGCCGGCTGGTCGACCTCGACGTCACCGTGCGCTGCTCGTCCGGGACCTACATCCGGGCGCTCGCCCGCGACCTGGGCGAGGCCCTCGAGACCGGCGGGCACCTCACGGCGCTGCGCCGCACCGCCGTCGGCCCGTTCGACGTGGCCGACGCGCTCTCGCTCGAGGCCCTCGCGGAGCGGTTCGCGATGACCGAGCTCTCCGAGGCCGCCGCCGGGCTCTTCCCGGTGCGCGAGCTGACGGAGCACGAGGCCCACGAGCTCGCCTTCGGGCGGGTCGTGGCGCCCACCGGCACGGGTGAGACGCTCGTCGCCGGGCGCGCGCCGGACGGCCGCGTCATCGCCCTCGTCTCCGACGTGCGCCGCCGCGGCGCCGACGTCGCCAAGCCCCAGCTCGTGTTCGCCCCGGCCGAGGGGCCGGGACAGGGAAGGACCGCATGATCCTCGACGCCTGGTTCTGGACGGGACTGGTGATCGGTGCCGTCTCGTTCGTCGTCTGCGTGGTGATGACGGCGATCCGCCGCCACCCCGCGGACGCCTCGATCCTCTCGGTGGCCGCCGTCGAGCTGTTCACGCTCGTCTATGCGGCGGCCGCCGCCGTCCGCCAGCTCGGCGGGGACACCCTGAACGGCCCCGGCTGGGAGTTCTGGGGCTACATCCTCACCGCCCTGATCGTGCCGGTGATCGCCGTGGGCTGGGCCGTCACGGACAAGACCCGGTGGTCCAACCTCGTGCTGGCCGTGGTCGGGCCCACGATCGCCGTGATGCTGCACCGCATGCAGGTCATCTGGTTCGGGCAGTGGTGAGGAGGATGGACATGGCACCCAGCGACGGCGCCCCCGCGCGCAACCAGGGTCTCGGCCGGATCATCGTCATGGTCTACGCGGTGTTCGCCCTCTCGGCGAGCGCGCGCAGCCTCTTCCAGATCCTCACGCAGTTCGACGCCGCCCCCGTGGCGTACACGCTCTCCGCGGTCGCGGCGGTCGTGTACATCGTGGCGACGTTCGCGCTCGCCCGCTCCGGCGCGCGCGCCTGGGCCGTGGCGCTGGGCGCCGTGCTCGTGGAGCTGGCCGGCGTGGTGGGCGTGGGCCTGTGGACCGTCCTGGATCCGGGGATGTTCGCCCACGACACCGTGTGGTCCCGGTTCGGCGCGGGCTACGGCTACGTGCCGCTCGTGCTGCCGGTGGTCGGCCTGATCTGGCTGCTGACGCACCGCCCCGCCCGCCCGGCCGAGGCGGGGGCGCTCTGATGCGGGTCTGGAACAGCCTGGACGAGGTCCCCACGGACCTGCCGCGCACCGTGGTCACCCTGGGCAACTTCGACGGCGTGCACCGCGGCCACCGGGAGGTGCTGCGCCGGGTCGTCGAGCTGGCGCGGGCCCGCGACGCCCTGGCCGTGGCCGTGACCTTCACCCCGCACCCGCGCGCCGTGCACCATCCCGAGGTGCCCCACGTGGACATCATCAGCCCCGAGCAGCGGGTCGTCCTCCTGGACGAGGCGGGTCTGGACGCGGTGCTCCTGCAGCGCTACACCCTCGAGTTCGCGGACCAGTCCCCGGAGGAGTTCGTCCGCGGCATGCTCGTGCACGGGCTGCACGCCGCCGTCGTGGTCGTGGGGCACGACGTGCGCTTCGGCCGGGGCAACACCGGCGACGTCGCGGAGATGGTGCGCCTGGGGGCCCGCTACGGCTTCGAGGTCGAGGCCGTCGAGGAGTTCCCCGCCGAACACGGGGCCGAGCCGGAGCGCCGCTGCTCCTCGACCTGGGTGCGGGAGGCCCTGGCCGCGGGCGACGTCGCCCAGGCCGCGGCCGTGCTCGGCCGGCACCACGTGCTCGCCGGCGAGGTGGTGCACGGGTTCGCGCGCGGCCGCGAGCTCGGCTTCCCCACGGCGAACCTCGAGACGGATGTGCAGGGCATGATCCCGGCCGACGGCGTCTACGCCGGCTGGGTGCACGACGCGCACGGCGGGGTGTGGCCGGCCGCGATCTCCATCGGCTCGAACCCCACGTTCGAGGACGTCTCCCGCGTGGTGGAGGCACACGTGATCGACCGCCACGACGAGCGGGTGGAGGACTTCGACCTGTACGGCCAGCACATCGAGGTGGAGTTCGTGGCCCGGCTGCGCGGGATGGTCGCCTACGAGGGCGTCGAGAAGCTCGTGGCGCAGATCACGCAGGACGTGGACGAGGCCCGGGCGATCCTGGCCACGACCCCCTCCGACCGGTGAGCGCCCCGGAGCCGGGCGCTCCCCCCGCTGTGCCGAACCTGCCGGGGCGCCCGGCCCGGGCCCGTCGGGCCGGGCCCAACCCCTTCGAGACCGGCGGGGAGCACTACGACGCCGTCCGCCCCTCCTACCCGGCCGCCGCGGTGGACCGCGTCCTGGCGGGCACCGCCGACGGCGCGGACGTGGTGGAGCTCGGGGCCGGGACGGGACTGTTCACCCGGCTGCTCGCGGCCCGCCCGGCGGACCGGGTGCGGACGGTGACGGCCCTCGAGCCGTCGGCGTCGATGCGCGCCGTCCTGGAACGCGAGGTCGCGGCCGGCACGGGCGGGCGGGTGCGCGCCGTGCCGGGCACGGGCGAGGCCACGGGCCTGCCGGCGGCGAGCGCCGACGTCGTGGTGGCGGCCCAGGCATGGCACTGGATGGACCCGGCCGCGGCGAGCGCGGAGGCCGCACGGGTGCTGCGCCCGGGCGGGCGCCTGGCCGCGGTGTGGAACCAGCTCGACACGGCGGTGCCGTGGGTGCACCGTCTCACCCGGATCATGCACGCCGGGGACGTGCACGCCGCCCGGCCGGAGCAGCGCCGGTTCGCCGCCCCGTTCGGGGCGGAGGAGCACGCGCGCTGGGCGTGGACGCAGCCCATGACCGCGGCGGGGCTGCACGGGCTCATGGCCTCGCGCTCGTACTGGCTACGCGCGGACGAGCGGATCCGGTCCCGGATGACGGCCAACCTCGACTGGTACCTGCACGAGCACCTGGGCCATGCGGCGGACGCGGTCCTGCAGGTGCCCTACGTGACGGTGGCCTGGTGGGCGGCGCCGGTCAGGGGCGGGCGCCCACGGTGACCGGGACCGTCCGGGCGATCCCGGCCCGCCGCGCCTGCCAGAGCAGCAGCGCCGTGGCCACCGCGACCACCGCCACCGAGAGCAGCGTGGCCGCCGGGGAGCCGGCGGTCTCCGCGCCCACGTAGCTGTCCTCGACGGTGCCCACGAGCGTGCCGACGGCGATGATCACCACGTTGTTGACCACGTGGAGGGCGACGGCGGCCTCGAGCCCGCCCGTGCGCCACGTGAGCAGGACGGCGGCGACGGCGAACGCGGCGAGGTCCAGCAGGATCCACGGGTCGAGCGAGCCGTGGGCGAGCGAGAAGGTCGCCGCCGAGAGCACCGCGGTGACCGCGGCGGCCACGACCGGCCGGCGGATCCACGTGCCGACGGCCAGCAGCAGCCACCCGCGGAACAGGTACTCCTCGCCCGCGGCCTGGAACGGGGTGAGCACGAACGCCATGACGAGCAGCCAGACCCAGTCCTGCGCGCGCGGGGCCGTGGGGGCGCCGTCGAGGGCCCACGCGCCCAGCACGTAGGCGAGGAACAGCGGCGTCAGCACGACGACGCAGCGCGCCAGCCAGCGCCAGCGCACGCGGCCCTCGACCGAGTGGACGAAGCGGGCGGCGACGGGGTGGCCCAGCGCCACGGCCAGCAGCGCGACCCCGATCAGCGCGGCGAGCAGGAGGTTGTTCAGCAGCACCATGGGCGCGGAGTACAGGTCGAGGTCGGTCACGTCCGTCGGGTCGGCCGCGCCGAGCAGCGCGGGCCCGGACGTGGCGATCAGGGCGAGAGCGCCCAGCACGCCCCCCAGCACGAGGAGGCCCACCAGGCCGGCCAGCACGAGGCCGAAGGACGCGAGCGGGTTCCACCATCGGGCCCGCGGCGTGCGCAGCAGCGCGGGGTAGCCGTGGCCGATCAGCGGCAGATCCAGGGGCGGCGCGGGCGGCCGGAGGGGGAACGACGACGGGGCCGGGGAGTGGGGGACCGGTGGGGTGCTCACCGGGCCAGGGTAGGCGATGCGGTAGACTCGACCCTCGGCCTCCCTGCAGTCCGCGGTGGGGTGGGCCCCGCGTCGTCCGCCCCGGCGGGGCGCGGCCCGTGTTCGCGGTACCGAAGTGAAGGAGGCCCACCATGGCCCTGGATCCCGCTGTCAAGCAGCAGATCATCAAGGAGTACGCCACCCACGAGGGCGACACCGGTTCCCCCGAGGTGCAGATCGCGGTCCTGTCCCGCCGCATCAAGGACCTGACCGAGCACCTCAAGGAGCACAAGCACGACCACCACACCCGTCGCGGCCTGATGGCCCTGGTGGGTCGCCGTCGTCGCATGCTCGGCTACCTGCAGAAGGTCGACATCGAGCGCTACCGTGCGCTGATCGAGCGCCTCGGCCTGCGCAAGTGACCTGAGGAGGCGGCGCCGGAGCCCGCGGGGACCCGCGAGCGCCGGCGCCGCCTTTCGTCTGCCCCCGGACGCACGTAGTGTGTCCCGGGGGGAGACCGCCGCAGCCTGCGGCACTCCGGCGCGCCATGGCGCGCATCCCCGCATCATCGACACACCCGACGGTTCCGCGCCCATCGCCCGCGGTCCTCGACAGTGGCTCCCGGACCCCGCCGCACGGCGGGACGCCGAGGGCCTCGATCGAAGACCAGGGGGACAGGGACGCCTGCGGCGCCGTCCACCTGAAAGGAGGCCCTCATGGAGGGTCCTGAGATCACCTTCGCCGAGGCCGTCATCGACAACGGCTCGTACGGCAAGCGCACCGTCCGCTTCGAGACCGGGCGCCTCGCCCAGCAGGCCGCCGGCGCCGCCATGGTCTACATCGACGAGGAGACGTCGATGCTGTCCGCCACCACCGTCGGCAAGTCGCCCCGCGAGGGCTTCGACTTCTTCCCGCTGACCGTGGACGTCGAGGAGCGCATGTACGCCGCGGGCCGCATCCCCGGCTCGTTCTTCCGCCGCGAGGGCCGCCCGTCCACGGACGCGATCCTCACCTGCCGCCTGATCGACCGCCCGCTGCGCCCGGCGTTCGTCAAGGGCATCCGCAACGAGGTCCAGGTCGTCGTGACCGTCACCTCGATCGCCCCGGACGAGATCTACGACACGGTGGCCATCAACGCCGCCTCCCTGTCCACGCAGCTGTCCGGCCTGCCGTTCTCCGGTCCCATCGGCGGCGTGCGCATGGCCCTCATGGACGACGGCTCCGGCACGCGCCAGTGGGTCGCGTTCCCGAAGCACTCCCAGCTCGAGGGCGCCGTGTTCAACATGGCCGTGGCCGGCCGTGTGGTGGGCGACGACGTCGCCATCATGATGGTCGAGGCCGAGGCGACCCCGGACTCCTGGACCCTGGTCAAGGAGCGCGGCGCGCAGGCGCCCACCGAGGAGATCGTGGCCGAGGGCCTCGAGGCCGCCAAGCCCTTCATCCGCGCCCTGTGCGAGGCCCAGGCCGACCTGGTCAAGCGCGCCGGCAAGGACCCGGTGGACGTCCCCGTGTTCCAGGACTACCAGGACGACGCCTACGCCGCCGTCGAGAAGCTCGCCACGGACCGCCTGACCGAGATCTTCTCCATCGGCGACAAGCAGGAGCGCGAGTCGGCCTCGGACGCCTACCTGCTCGAGGTGCTCGAGGAGCTCGCCGGCGAGGGCAAGGACTTCGCCGAGCGCAAGGGCGAGATCGCCAAGGCCTACGGCTCCCTCACCAAGCAGATCGTGCGCCGCCGCATCCTCACCGACCAGGTGCGCATCGACGGCCGCGGCCTGACGGACATCCGCAAGCTGACCGCGGAGGTGGAGGTCCTGCCCCGCGTGCACGGCTCCGCCATCTTCGAGCGCGGCGAGACCCAGATCATGGGCGTCACCACGCTGAACATGCTCAAGATGGAGCAGCAGATCGACTCGTTGGCGCCGGAGACGGCCAAGCGGTACATGCACCACTACAACTTCCCGCCGTACTCCACCGGCGAGACCGGCCGCGTGGGCTCCCCGAAGCGCCGCGAGATCGGCCACGGCGCCCTCGCCGAGCGCGCCCTCGTGCCCGTGCTGCCGGCCCGCGAGGAGTTCCCCTACGCGATCCGCCAGGTCTCCGAGGCCCTCGGCTCCAACGGCTCGACGTCGATGGGCTCCGTCTGCGCCTCCACCCTGTCCCTGCTGAACGCGGGCGTGCCGCTGCGTGCGCCCGTGGCCGGCATCGCCATGGGCCTGGTCTCCGCCGAGGTGGACGGCCAGACCCAGTACGCGGCCCTGACCGACATCCTCGGCGCCGAGGACGCGTTCGGCGACATGGACTTCAAGGTGGCCGGCACCGCGGAGTTCGTCACCGCGATCCAGCTGGACACCAAGCTGGACGGCATCCCGGCCTCCGTGCTGGCCGCCGCCCTGACGCAGGCCCGCGAGGCGCGCCTGCACATCCTGTCCGTGCTGAACGCCGCCATCGACGCCCCGGACGAGATGGCCCCCACCGCCCCGCGGATCATCTCCGTGCGCATCCCGGTGGACAAGATCGGCGCGGTCATCGGCCCCAAGGGCGCCATGATCAACCAGATCCAGGACGACACGGGCGCGGACATCACCATCGAGGACGACGGCACCGTGCTGATCGGCGCCACCGACGGCGCCTCGGCCGAGGCCGCGCGCTCCGCGGTGAACGCGATCGCCAACCCGCAGGTCCCCGAGGTCGGTGAGCGCTACCTCGGCACCGTGGTGAAGCTGACCACGTTCGGCGGGTTCGTCTCGCTCACCCCGGGCAAGGACGGCCTGTTGCACATCTCCGAGCTGCGAAAGCTCAACGAGGGCAAGCGCGTGGACGACGTCGAGGACGTGCTCGGCGTGGGCCAGAAGGTCCAGGTCGAGATCACCAAGATCGACGACCGCGGCAAGCTGTCCCTCTCCCCGGTGGTGGCGGAGTCCGACGCCCTGGCCGAGACCGCGGACGCGATCGAGTCCTCGCAGATCGAGGCCTGATCCGCCCCGCCCGGCCCGGTGACCACGACGGCGCCGCACCCTCCCCGCGAGTGGTGCGGCGCCGTCGTCGCGCATGGGCGAGAATGGCCGTCATGAGTGTTCACCGTGAGATCCCCCTGGACTTCGACGGCGTGCTGGCGGACGAGGGCAACGGTTCCGTGGTGCGCCGCTCCGTGCTGCCCGGCGGCGTCCGCGTGCTCACCGAGGCCATGCCGGACCAGCGCTCGGTGACCATCGGCTACTGGGTGGCCGTCGGGTCCCGTGACGAGTCGCCCGAGGGCTACGGCGCCACGCACTTCCTCGAGCACCTGCTCTTCAAGGGCACTCCCACGCGCACCGCGATGGACATCGCGGCCGCCTTCGACCGCGTGGGCGGGGAGTCCAACGCCGGCACGGCCAAGGAGTCCACCGTCTACCACGCCCGCGTGCTGGACGAGGACCTGCCGATGGCCGTGGAGGTCCTCACGGACATGCTCACCTCCTCCCTGATCGACCCGGACGAGCTCGAGACCGAGCGCGGCGTGATCCTCGAGGAGCTCGCCATGGACGCGGACGACCCCGTGGACGTGGCCCACGAGAAGCTCGCCGAGGTCATGCTGGACGGCCACCCCCTCGGCCGGCCGATCGGCGGCACGCCCGAGACGATCCGGGCCGTCACCCGCGACCATGTGGTGGGGCACTACACGCACTGGTACCGCCCGGACGAGCTCGTCGTCACCGCCGCCGGCCACCTCGACCACGACGAGGTCTGCCGCCTCGTCCTCGCCGCCCTGCGCGCCTCGGGCTGGGAGCTCACCCAGGGGGCCCTGCCCGCCCCGCGTCGTGCCGTGGACACCGCCGGGGCCGCGGCCTCGCGGGTGCGGACCGGCACGCACACCGTCACCAAGGCGGTCGAGCAGGCCAACGTCCTCGTCGGCGGCCGCTCGCTGTCCACCACGGACCCGGACCGCTTCGCCCTGGGCGTCATGCAGTCCGTCCTGGGCGGGGGCATGTCCTCGCGGCTGTTCCAGGAGATCCGCGAGCGCCGCGGCCTGGCCTACAACACCTACTCGTTCTCCGCCGGGTACTCCGACGCCGGCTACTGGGGCCTGTACGCGGGCTGCCAGCCGGACCGGGTGGACGAGGTGGCCGCGCTGATGGAGGCCGAGCTGGACCGGATGGCCGAGGCCGACGTCACCGGGGAGGAGCTCGCGCGCGCCCACGGGCAGATCTGCGGCGGCACCGTGCTGGGCATGGAGTCCACGGGCGCCCGCATGTCCCGGCTGGGACGGGCCGAGCTGGTCACGGGGGAGTACGTGGACCTGGCGGCCTCCCTCGCCCGGGTCCGCGAGGTCGACGCCGGCCAGGTCCGGGCCGTGGCCGCGCGCCTGGCCGCGGGGGACCGGGCGCGCGTCGTCGTCGCCCCGGCCTGACCTCGGCCACGGCCGCCGGGGCGGGCCGCGTAGGCTGGAGGCCATGACCGAGACCCGCACCCCCTCCGCCGTGTCCGCTCCCGACGACGTCCCGCGCGTCGCGATCCTGGGCGCCCGTGGCCGCATGGGCCGCCACGCGGTGCCCGCGGTGCGAGCGGCCGAGGGGCTGGAGCTCGTGGCCGAGCTCGGCTCGCAGGACCGCCTGGACGCGGTGCTCGACGCCGGCGCCACCCACGTCCTGGACCTCACGGTCCCGGACGCCTCGCCCGAGAACGTGGCCTTCGCCGTGGAGCACGGGCTGCACACGGTCGTCGGCACGTCGGGCTGGGTGCCCGAGCGCCGCGAGCGCCTCGAGGCGCAGCTGGCTGAGCACCCGGGGGTGGGCGTGCTGATCGCCCCGAACTTCTCGGTCGGCTCGGTGCTGGCCTCGGCGTTCGCCGCGCAGGCGGCGCGGTACTTCGAGTCCGTCGAGCTCGTCGAGCTGCACCACCCGGACAAGGTGGACGCCCCGTCGGGCACGGCCGTGCGGACCGCCGAGCTCATCGGTGCGGCCCGGGACGCGGCCGGCGTGCCCGTCTCCCCGGACGCCACCGAGCACGACCCGGACGGCGCGCGCGGTGCCGTCGTCCACGGCGTGCACGTGCACGCGGTGCGCCTGCGTGGCCTGGAGGCGCACCAGGAGGTGCTGCTGGGCGGGCCGGGCGAGCAGCTCGTGGTCCGGCACGACGCGTTCGACCGCGGCGCCTACATGCCCGGCGTCGTCCTCGGCCTGCGGACCGTGGCCTCCCGCCCGGGTCTGACCTACGGACTGGACGGATACCTGGACCTTGGCTGAGCCCTCCCGCACCCCCGACGACGGCGCCGTGGGCCCGACCGAGCACGCCGCCCGTGCCCGCCGCTCGACCGTGATGAGCAAGGTGTGGGTCGGCTTCGTCTGCCTGCTCGTGCTGCTGTTCGCCGGGTTCGCCCTCAACGCGTCCGTCGCGCTGGTGCGCGCCCCGCAGCCGCTGGCCAAGGCGATCGGCGTGGGCGTCATCCTCGTGGTGCTGGTGACTGTGGCCGTCCTGGCCCGCGAGGTGTGGTTCGGCCGCCAGACCGAACGCCTGGCCGACCAGCTCGAGGCCGAGGGCGGGCTGCCGGAGGACGACCTGCCGCGCTCGCCGGGCGGCCGGATCGACCGGGAGGCCGCCGACGCCCAGTTCGAGCTGTACCGCGTGGAGGCCGAGGCCGCACCGCGCGACTGGCGCGCCCGCTACCGCCTCGCCCTGGCCTACGACGCCTCGGGCGACCGCCGCCGCGCCCGCGAGGCGGCCCGGGAGGCCGTCCGCCTGCACCGCGCCGGCTGACGCGGCCCACGCGTCGCTCAGCGCCCTGCGACGGCCCGTTCCCCACCCGCCCGGGAGAGCCGGGCCATCACGGCCTCGAGCGGACCCCGTCGGCCGCTGAGCTCGGCGGCCAGCCCGGCCGCGAGGCTCAGCACGACGAGGGCGGCGAGCAGTGCCCCGTCGGCCGGGTCGAGTCCGGTCGCGTCCACGAGCGCGAGCACCACGAGGTGCCCCACGTAGAGCGTGAGCGGGATGCGCCCCGCACCCACGAGCGGGCGCAGCGCGGCGTGCCCGACCAGCGGCCGGGCCAGCAGGCAGGCGCCCAGCACGGCGCAGGCCCAGCCCGCCGCAAGCACGGCGGCCACCACGGACCCGGAGTGCGGGGTCGGCAGGGCGAGCCACAGCGGATCCGGGATCAGCAGCGCGAGCCGCGGCTCGCCCGTGCGCAGCGTGAGCGCCGTCTCGACCGGGTCCGTGCCGATCGCCGCGGCGACCCGCCCGACTGTGCCCGGAGCCCGCAGCACCGCCGCACCGACGACGCCGGCCGCCGCCCACGCCGCGGCCCCGCCGCCGAGGATCCCGGCGGCCACGCGGGGACGGTCCAGCGGCAGCCGCCCCAGGGCCAGCCCCAGCACGAGGAACGCGCCCCAGGACAGGACGGGGTAGTAGCCCGTGACCGTGAGATCGGCCAGCAGCAGCCCGGGACGCAGCAGGTCCGCGGGGCCGGGGGAGAGCCAGAGCCGCCCGCCCACGAAGAACTCCTGGCGCCCCACGGCGGCCTGCGCGGCCGCGACCACCGCGAACACCAGCACCGGCCCGAGCACGAGCCACGCCCCCGCGATCACCCCCAGGGTGCGGGCACGCAGGCCCAGCAGGGGCAGCGCGAGCAGGAAGAGCAGGGCGTAGTGGCACAGGATGACGGCCACGGGGACCCCGAGCGTCCCGCACGCGAGCCCGAGCACGAACAGCAGGCCCGCGCGTCGGGCGATCCGGCGGCGCAGCGTCGCGCGCCGGGCCCCCGTGGCCGGCGTCGCGCCCCCCGTGGACAGGGCCAGCCCGACGCCGGCCAGCAGGACGAACAGCACCGAGGCGCGTCCGGCGAAGGACAGGAACGCCGGGTGCGGCGCCCCGTCCGCCGTCGCCGGGTCGAGGACGTGGACGGTGATCATGCCGAGCAGGGCGATTCCGCGGGCCGCGTCGACGCCGGGCAGCCGGCGACGCGCGGGCCGGTCCGGGCGGACGGCGGCGGGGGGCGGGGCGGGACGCAGGGCGGGCTCCTCTCGAGTCGCCGCGCGTCGCGGAGGGGCCACGGACGGCGCGGGCCCCCAGTCTCGCAGGTAGGGTGGGGCCCATGAGTGCCGTCCGTTCCGCCGTCATCCCCTCCGAGCTGCTCTTCGGCACGGTCGTGCCCGCCATGGTCACCCCCATGACGGACGAGGGCGCCGTGGACCTCGAGGCGGCCGCCGTGCTGGCCGAGCACCTGGTGGACCGCGGGGCCGACGGCCTCGTGGTCACCGGCACCACCGGCGAGACCTCCACGCTCACGGACGACGAGAACGTGGCGATGTTCCGCACCGTCGTCGAGGCCGTGGGGGACCGCGCCAGGGTCGTGGCCGGCACCGGCACCAACGACACGGCGCACACCCTCGAGCTGTCCCGCCGCGCGGCCGAGACGGGCGTGGACGGGCTGCTGCTCGTCACCCCGTACTACAACAAGCCCAACCAGGCCGGCATCCGCGCGCACTTCGAGGCCGTGGCCGACGGCGTGGACCTGCCGATCATGCTCTACGACATCCCGGGCCGCTCCGTGATGCCGATCGAGCCCGAGACGATCATCGCGCTCGCGCAGCACCCCAACATCCGTGCACTCAAGGACGCCAAGGGGGACCTGCAGTCCACCACCACCGTCCTGGCGCACACGGACCTCGACCTCTACTCCGGCGACGACGGCGCGACCCTGCCGCTCATGGCGCTCGGCGCCGTCGGGGTCGTCTCGGTGGCCGCACACGCGGCCCCCGAGCTGTACCGCCAGCTCGTGGACGCCGTCCACGCCGGCGACCTGGCCGGTGCCCGTGACCACCACTTCGCGCTGGACCCCGTCCAGCGCGGCATCATGACCCACGTCCAGGGCGCGGTGGCCGCGAAGGCCGTCCTCGCCGCCCAGGGCGTCATCCCGTCCGCAGCCGTGCGGCTGCCCCTCGTCCAGGCCACGCCGGACGAGCTCTCCGTCATCCGAGCCGACCTCGCGGAGGCCGGCATCACCTTCTAGAAGGGACCCGTTCCATGACCGCAGGCACCCGCCTGTCCACCCCGCCCAAGCTCAAGCGGGGCACCTGCCGCATCGTCCAGCTGGGCGGCCTCGAGGAGGTCGGCCGCAACATGGTCACCTTCGAGATCGACGGCAAGATCCTCATCGTCGACTGCGGCGTCCTCTTCCCCGAGGAGCACCAGCCCGGCGTCGACCTGATCCTGCCGGACTTCGACTACATCCGGGACCGCGTGGACGACGTCGTCGGCATCGTCCTGACCCACGGCCACGAGGACCACATCGGTGCCGTGCCGTACCTGCTGCGCCTGCGCGACGACATCCCCGTGATCGGCTCCAAGCTGACCCTCGCCCTGATCGAGGCCAAGCTCGAGGAGCACCGGATCAAGCCGCGCACCCGCGTGGTCAAGGAAGACGACATCGTCGAGTTCGGCCCGTTCGAGTGCGAGTTCGTGGCCGTGAACCACTCGATCCCGGACGCGCTCGCCGTCGCCATCCACACGGACGCCGGCACCATCCTGCACACCGGCGACTTCAAGATGGACCAGCTGCCGCTCGACGGCCGCATCACGGACCTGCGCGCCTTCGCCCGTCTCGGCGAGGAGGGCGTGGACCTGTTCATGACCGACTCCACGAACGCCGAGGTCCCGGGGTTCACCACCACGGAGGCGGAGATCGGCCCCACCCTCGAGCGCTACTTCGCCACGGCGAAGCGCCGCATCGTGGTGGCCTCGTTCTCCTCCCACGTGCACCGCGTCCAGCAGGTCCTCGACGCCGCCCACAAGCACGGTCGCAAGGTGGCCTTCGGCGGGCGCTCCATGATCCGCAACATGACCATCGCGGCGAAGCTCGGCTACCTCAACGTGCCGAACGGGATCCTCGTGGACATCCGCAAGGTGGACAAGTACCGCGACGACGAGATCGTGCTCATGGTCACCGGCTCCCAGGGCGAGCCGATGGCGGCCCTGTCCCGCATGGCCAACGGGGACCACCAGGTGCAGCTGGAGGAGGGCGACCTCGTCGTGCTGGCCTCCTCGCTGATCCCGGGCAACGAGAACTCCGTGTTCCGCGTGATCAACGGGCTCATGAAGCTCGGCGCGACCGTGGTGCACAAGGGCATGGCCAAGGTGCACGTCTCCGGCCACGCCTCCGAGGGCGAGCTGCTGTACTGCTACAACATCGTCGAGCCCGAGTTCGTGATGCCGGTGCACGGCGAGACCCGCCACCTGATCGCCAACGGCCGGATCGCGGAGAAGACCGGCGTGCCGGCCGAGAACGTCATCCTGGCCGGCAACGGCACGGTGGTGGACATGACCGACGGCCTCGTGAAGGTCGTCGGCGAGGTGGAGTGCGGCTACGTGTACGTGGACGGCTCCTCCGTGGGCGAGATCTCCGACTCCGACCTCAAGGACCGCCGTGTCCTGGGCGAGGAGGGCTTCCTCTCGATCATCACCGTGGTCAACCGGCAGACCGGCGCGATCGTGTCCGGCCCGGACGTCCACGCCCGCGGCATCGCCGAGGACGAGAAGGTGTTCGAGGAGATCAAGCCGAAGATCGTCCGGGCGCTCGAGGAGGCCGTGCAGTCCAGCAAGGACCACACCGCCCACCAGCTCCAGCAGGTGGTCCGCCGGACCGTCGGCACGTGGGTCAACCGCAAGCTGCGCCGCCGCCCGATGATCATCCCGGTGGTCCTGGAGGCCTGACCCCTCCGGGTCGCCATGCCTGCCGTGTCCGCGGTTCGCGGTAGTTTGGTGGGCATGGCGACCCGTACTTCCCCCACGCGTTCGTCCTCCTCCTCCGCCACGTCCCGCTCCGGCTCCGCCGGACGCCGAGGCTCCGGACGGAAGGGGTCGACCGCGACCGTCCCCGAGGCCGACCGGCCCGCCGCGCCCCTGCGCGCCCTGCACACCCTGTGGATGGGGCTGGCCACGCCGGTCGGCGCCGGCTTCCGCAAGCTCGGCCCGGACGTGCGCATCGACCGCGAGGAACGCCGTGACGGCACCGGCCTGCTCCTGCTGCTGCTCGCCGCGCTGATCGCGGCCGTGGAGTGGTGGGGCCTGCGCGGCACCGCCGTCGGCCGCGTGGTGCACGGGGTGGTGGGCGGCACCGTCGGGTGGTTCGCCCTCCTGGTGCCGATCGCCCTGCTCGTCGTGGCCGTGCGCTGCTTCCGCCACGCCACGGACCATCGCGCCAACGGGCGCATCATCATCGGCCTGCTCACGGCGACCGTCGCCGGCTCCGGCATCGCCCACCTCGTGGGCGGTGTGCCCTCGGCCGCCGAGGCCTTCGAGGACATGCTCGGCGCCGGGGGCATGGTCGGCTACCTGGCGACGGCGCCGCTGGCCTCCCTGCTGACACCCGTGCCCGTCTGGGCCCTCATGATCCTGCTGGCCTTCTTCTCGGTGCTCGTGCTCACCGCGACGCCCGTCGGTGCGATCCCGCAGCGGATCGCGGGAGGCTACGACTGGCTCACGGGCCAGGACCCCGAGGGCGCCTCCGAGCAGCGGGCCGCCCGCCGCGACGAGCGGCGCCGGGCCCGTGAGGTGCGCCGCGAGGCCGAGGACCTCGCCACCCCGCTCTCCGTGGACGCGGAGACCGGGCGCACCCACCCGGGCCACGACCAGTCCTACCTGGACGGACCGGCCGCCGGCTCCCACGCCGCCGGGGCCTCCCGCCCCGGCCTGTTCGCGCGCCTGTTCGGCGGGCGCCGGGCACGCGAGGATCAGGCCGCCGACGCCGCCCCGGAGCGCACCGCCGGCACCGCCTACGACTCCCCGGTGATCCACGAGGCCGAGGCCGGCTCCCACGCCGCCCCCGAGGCCGAGACCACCCGGGTCCTGCCCCGACCCGCCCCGCGGCGGGCCGCTCGCGGGGAGCAGGGCGTGTTCGACGCCGAGCAGCCCGCCGCAGACGCGCGTGACCCGCGGGACGCGGACCAGGACGCCTCGGACGACTTCGACCCGTGGGTGGACGAGGACGACGCGCCCGAGGACGCGGACGCCGAGCCGCAGCCACCCGCCGGAGTGCGCCGGCCCACGGCCGCGGACCGTGCCCTCGAGCAGGTCCGCGAACACGCCCGCGCCCAGCGCGAGACCGCCGCCCCGGCCGCCGCAGCCCTGGAGGAGGACGCGGGGGAGGACACCCCGTTCGCCCTGGACGACGCCCCAGGCCAGGGCTCCGGGACCGCCGCGCCGTCGTCGTCCTCCGCCGTGCCCGCCAGCACCCCCGCACCGGTGCCGCCGGTGACCGCCGAGCCGGCCCGCGGCACCCAGTCCCCGCTGGGCGGGGACGTATCCTACACGCTGCCGCAGTCGGCCCTGCTCCCGGCCGGCCCCCAGCCGAAGGAGCGCTCCGAGGCCAACGACCGGGTCGTCGCCGCCCTGACCACCACGTTCACCGAGTTCAAGGTGGACGCCCAGGTCACCGGGTTCTCCCGCGGGCCGACGGTGACGCGCTACGAGGTCGAGGTCGCCCCCGGCACCAAGGTGGAGAAGGTGACGGCGCTGGAGAAGAACATCGCGTACGCGGTGGCCTCCTCGGACGTCCGGATCCTCAGCCCCATCCCGGGCAAGCGCGCGATCGGCATCGAGATCCCCAACACGGACAAGGAGGTCGTGGCCCTCGGCGACGTCCTGCGCTCGCAGGCCGCCCAGCGCACCGACCACCCGATGGTGATGGGCGTCGGCAAGGACGTGGAGGGCGGCTACGTGGTGGCCAACCTCGCGAAGATGCCCCACATGCTCGTGGCGGGCGCCACCGGCGCCGGCAAGTCCTCGTTCGTGAACTCGATGATCACCTCGATCCTCATGCGCTCCACCCCGGACGAGGTGCGCATGGTGATGGTGGACCCCAAGCGCGTCGAGCTCACCGCGTACGAGGGAGTGCCCCACCTGGTCACCCCGATCATCACGAGCCCGAAGAAGGCGGCCGAGGCGCTGCAGTGGGTCGTCAAGGAGATGGACACCCGCTACGACGACCTCGCGGCGTTCGGCTACAAGCACGTGGACGACTTCAACAAGGCCGTCCGGGCCGGCCAGGTGAAGCTGCCGCCGGACTCCAAGCGCGTGCTGCGCCCGTACCCGTACCTGCTGGTCATCGTGGATGAGCTCGCGGACCTGATGATGGTCGCCCCGCGCGACGTCGAGGACGCGATCGTGCGCATCACCCAGCTGGCCCGTGCGGCCGGCATCCACCTCGTGCTCGCCACGCAGCGGCCGTCCGTGGACGTGGTCACGGGCCTGATCAAGGCCAACGTGCCCTCCCGCATGGCGTTCGCGACGTCGTCGGTCACGGACTCCCGCGTGGTCCTGGACCAGCCCGGCGCGGAGAAGCTGCTCGGCCAGGGCGACGCCCTGTTCCTGCCGATGGGCAAGTCCAAGCCCATGCGCGTGCAGGGGGCGTGGGTCAACGAGTCCGAGATCCACGCCGTCGTGGAGCACGTGAAGTCGCAGATGCAGGTCCAGTACCGCGCGGACGTGATCCCCGAGAAGACCGAGAAGGTCATCGACGAGGACATCGGCGACGACCTGGACCTGCTCCTGCAGGCCGTCGAACTCGTGGTCACCACGCAGTTCGGCTCCACGTCCATGCTGCAGCGTAAGCTGCGGGTGGGCTTCGCGAAGGCCGGCCGCCTCATGGACCTCATGGAGTCCCGCGGCGTCGTGGGCCCCTCCGAGGGCTCCAAGGCCCGCGACGTGCTGGTCAAGCCCGACGACCTCGCGGACGTGCTCGCCACCATCTCCGGAGACACCCCGCCCTCGGCCACCTCCGGCGACGGCGACGCCTCGGCCGGAACCGGCGACGGCGACGCCTCGGCGTCGGCCGCTCCGCGCGACCTGGTGCAGGAGGACCTGGACTCGCGCCCGGCCGCCGTGGACTGGAACGACGAGGACGATGATGAGGGATCGGAGGACGCGTGGCAGCTGACGGGCAGATGAGCGCGGCTGGCGGGGCGCAGCACGTGTCCGCCTGGAACCTGCCGAACATCCTGACCTCGGTGCGCATCCTGATGGTGCCCTTCTTCGCCTGGGCGCTGTGGGCCGGCGGGCCGTGGGGCGGCGACTCGCTCGTCGCCCGCTGGGTCGCGCTGGCGCTGTTCGCGGCGGCCATGTACACCGACAAGCTCGACGGGGACATCGCCCGCGCCCGCGGGTTGATCACCGACTTCGGCAAGATCGCGGACCCCATCGCGGACAAGCTGCTCACGGGCACGGCCCTCGTGCTGTTCTCCCTGCTGGGGGAGCTGTGGTGGTGGGTGACCATCGTGATCCTGGTGCGCGAATGGGGCATCACCCTGATGCGCTTCGTGGTGATCCGCTACGGCGTGATGCCGGCCGGCCGCGGCGGCAAGCTCAAGACCGTGCTGCAGACCGTGGGCATCGGCCTGCTGCTCCTGCCCTTGGCCCCGGTCGTGGGCGGCTGGTGGCCGTGGGCCGGCTGGGTGGTCATCGGGGCCGCCACCGTGCTGACGGTGCTGACCGGCCTGGAGTACGTCAAGGACGCGTGGGTCCTGCGGCGGGACGCCCTCGCCGCCCAGCGGGGGGCCTGAGGCGATGACCATGGCAGGCGCCCAGGACGTGGTGCACGCGCTCGCGCACGCGGGCCGCACGGTGGCGACGGGGGAGTCCCTCACCGCCGGCCTGCTGGCCGCGCGCCTGGCCGACGTCCCCGGGGCGTCGGCCGTGCTGCACGGTGGCGTGGTGGCCTACCAGAACGCCGTGAAGACCGGCCTGCTGGGTGTGCCCGAGGACCTGCTCACGCGGGTCGGGGCGGTGGACGCGGACGTGGCCCGACGGATGGCCCTCGGCGCCCGCGCGGCCCTGGGCGCCGACGTCGGCGTGGCCACCACGGGCGTCGCCGGGCCCGAGCCCCACCAGGGCCGGCCGGTGGGCACCGTGTGGCTCGGCCTGGCCGTGCCCGACGCGGACGCGAACGCGTTGGACGTGCTCGGCGGCGAGCGCGACGGCGCGGCCACCGCGATCCTCCTCCGGCTCGACGGCGACCGGGCCGCGATCCGGGAGGCCACCGTCGCCGCGGCGCTGCGGGCCCTGACGCGCCTGCTCGCCGGCCGCGGCCACTGAGGCGGCACGGGGGCGCCGACTGACCCGCCTTGGCGCCCCGTCCCTGGTGGCGGCCCGCCCCGCCGCGTAGGTTCGGGCGATGGAGACCGCATCGCCTCCCACCCCGCCCGAGCGTGCACCGCAGGACGGCGCCGACGCCCCGGGTCCCCGCGTGATCGGACTCGTGGCCGACCCGGGCACCCCGTGGGCGCTCGTGCGCCGCATCGCCGGGGACGTCCAGGACCGGCTCGACGAACGCCTGCCGCAGCCCGGCGGTTGGCGGGTCGAGACGCGGCAGGAGTCGCTGCCGGTCGGTGCGACCGGGGGCATGGTCCTGGAGGAGCCGGTCCGCTCCCTCGCGGACGGGCAGGGATGGGACACGGTGGTCGCCGTCGTCGACCTGCCCCGGTTCGACGACCGGCGCGGCGTGGTGGCGGACGTCGTGCCGCAGCTGCGGGTCGGCGTCGTGTGCGTGCCGGCGCTGGGGGTCATCACCCCGGCCCGCCGGCTGCGGGAGACGGTGCTGCGGATCGTCGAGCACATCGACACCGCCCCCCACGTGGACCCGCCGGACGGGGAGCTGGACGTGCAGTCCTCCGACGAGTCAGGCGAGGTGGAGGAGGACGGCGGCCGGTCCCCGGCGGACGGGCTCCCCGAGCCCGACACGGGCGCGCTGCGGGGCATCGCCCCGCTGGTCGACGTCGACGCGGACGTGACCACGACCACCCGGATGGGCGGCGGGTCCCGGCGCACGTCCACGGTGTACGTGAAGGGCTGGACGGGCACGCTGCGTCTGCTGGCCGGGATGGTGATGGCCAACCGGCCGCTGCTCATGCCGCGGGACATGACGTTCACGATCGCGTCGGCCAGCGCGGCCGGTGCCTACGGCGTGTTCTTCGGCTCCATCTGGGTGCTCTCCAGCGTGATGTCCCCGGGGCGGCTCGCGGCGGTCAGCGTGCTGTCCGTGGTGCTGCTGGTGGCGTGGCTGGTCACCACGAACGGTCTGTGGACGCACGGTGCGGCCCACCGGCACAGCTCGCGGCTGGACAACCTCTCCACCGTGCTCACCGTGGGCCTGGCCTGCACCGTGGTCTACGTGCTGCTCTTCGTGACGCTGCTGCTGGTCGCGCTCATGATCATCCCCGTGGAGTACCTGGAGGAGGAGCTCGACCAGCCCAGCGGTGTGGTCGACTACGTCCGGCTCGTGTGGCTGGCGGCGTCCATGGGCACGATGGCCGGGGCCGTCGGCTCGAGCCTGGACGACTCCCACCGCATCCGGAACGCCACGTACTCCCTGCGGGAACGGCATCGGCGCTCGGAGCGGTACGCCGGGGCCGGGGAGGGCCCGACGGCGGGGGAGACCATGTCTCGGGAATGAACGCGACCCCGCTCGACGTTGAATGTAACGAGTCAAGAAGAGTGCCTCGCGGGATCAGGCCCGCGGCCCGGCGCCCTTCAGGAAAAGTCCAGGAGTAGGCGATAGACATGATGCGACATCCCGTCCATTCCCACGGAATCACGCGCTGGGTCGATGACCAGCCCCGTCCCCGCGCGGCCACCCCCGACATCAAGGAGCGCAGCATGCCCCTCCTCCGCCACGAGATCGGCGACGTCCTGCGCGACGTCCGGCAGCTCCAGGGCCGCACCCTGCGCGAGGTCTCGCACGATGCCCGTGTCTCGCTCGGCTACCTGTCGGAGGTGGAGCGCGGCCAGAAGGAGGCCTCCTCCGAACTGCTGGCCTCGATCTGCCAGGCGCTGGACATCCCGCTGTCCTACCTGCTGCGGGAGGTCTCGGACCGGCTGGTGGAGCAGGAGGGCATGGTCGTCCCGGACACCCTGCCGGACGACCTGACGGACCCGAGCCTGGGCTCGCTGGCCGGCCGCTGACTCCGCCACTCCCACGGCGCGGGCGCCCCGTCTCGGGGCGCCCGCGCCGTCTGCGTCCCCGTCCCTGACCCCGTGACCGACCACAGAGAGGACCGTCCGTGCGCGAGAGCGAGTTCCGCCGGCTGATGGACGAGGAGTTCGGCCCCGCCCGGGCCGGCCTCGTGGCCGACTCCCTGCACCTGCCCGGTCTGGACACCACCGCGACGGCGGCGCTCGCCGCCGGCGTGGACCCGCGGCGGGTCTGGCTGGCGGTCTGCGACCTGCATGAGATCCCGCAGGAGCGGCGTCTCGGTCGGGACGTGCCGCCGAAACGCTGACGCCGCGACGCGCTGGCGGGGCACTGCCCCTGTTCGAACACGTGTTCGAAGAATGCGGTAGAGTCCTGCACAGCAGTGCGACGGGGTGATCTCGTGCACAGGCGGGGCCGGCCACGCTTATCGTGTCCGCCGCCCCCCGTAGATTCACGGACATGACCGAGGCGGGCGCTCCAGCGTCCGCGGCAGCACCACCAGAGCTAGGGGTGAAGGATGAGCAAGGTGACGGATCGCGAGAAGGCCCTCGAGGCCGCTCTCGCCCAGATCGACAAGCAGTTCGGCAAGGGTTCCGTCATGCGGCTGGGGGACCAGACCCAGGCACCCGTCGAGGTCATCCCCACGGGCTCGGTGGCCATGGACGTGGCCCTGGGCATCGGCGGCCTGCCGCGCGGCCGCGTGGTGGAGATCTACGGCCCGGAGTCCTCGGGCAAGACCACCCTGGCCCTGCACGCGGTGGCCAACGCGCAGCGCAACGGCGGCATCGCGGCCTTCATCGACGCGGAGCACGCCCTGGACCCGGTCTACGCCCGCCAGCTCGGGGTGGACACGGACGCCCTGCTGGTCAGCCAGCCGGACACCGGCGAGCAGGCCCTGGAGATCATGGACATGCTCGTCTCCTCGGGCACCCTGGACATCGTCGTCATCGACTCCGTGGCCGCGCTGACCCCGCGCGCCGAGATCGAGGGCGAGATGGGCGACTCCCACGTCGGCCTGCAGGCCCGCCTCATGTCCCAGGCGCTGCGCAAGGTGACCGGCCGCCTGCACCAGACCAAGACCACGGCCATCTTCATCAACCAGCTGCGCGAGAAGATCGGCGTGTTCTTCGGCTCCCCGGAGACCACCACGGGCGGCAAGGCGCTCAAGTTCTATGCGTCCGTGCGCATCGACGTCCGCCGCATCGAGACCCTCAAGGAGGCCGGCAACCCCGTCGGCAACCGCACCCGCGTGAAGATCGTCAAGAACAAGATGGCCCCGCCCTTCAAGCAGGCCGAGTTCGACATCCTCTACGGGGTCGGCATCTCCCGCGAGGGCGGCCTGATCGACATGGGTGTCGAGGAGGGCATCGTCAAGAAGTCCGGCGCGTGGTTCACCTATGACGGGGACCAGCTCGGGCAGGGCAAGGAGAACGCCCGTCGCTTCCTCAAGGACAACCCGGACCTCGCCAACGAGATCGAGGAGCGCATCCTCACGAAGCTCGGCATCGGCGTGGCCCCGGAGGCCGAGGACGACGAGGCCCCGGCCCTGACCGCGGTTCCGGGGGACACCGCGGCCGGATGACCCGATCGCGCCGGAACGTCGGAGGCGGGGCCGCCCACCGGTCGGAGACGACCGGCCGGAGCGGCTCCGCTCCCGGTGCGTCCGCGTTCGACGACGCCCGGGACTCGGACGTGGGCCGGATGTGGCTCGATCTGGCCGGCGCACCGGAGCCGACGTCGTCCGACGCGGACGCCACGGAGGCCGCGCGGAACGCCGTGCCCGCGCACGATGCCGGGACCCCCGCGGGGGACGTCCCGGATCCCGCCCCCGGCGTGGCACCGGATCTCGGGGCCCTGCTGACTCGCGCGAGCGACCTGCCCAGCCCCGCGCCCGGCGCCGGGCCCCGGACGCTGCCCTGGTCCGGGCGCGAGGACACCCGGGCGGACACCGAGCGCCGGGGCCGACAGCGGGCCACCACGCCCCCGCGGCGTGGCCGTCCTCGCGACGAGGGACGCCCGGCCGTGGATCCCCGCCCCGCCGTCGAGACCGACCGCCCCCGACGTCGCCCCGGCCCGGCGCCCCTGCCCACCGCACCGCGTGAGCGCGAGGAGGCCGCACGCGAGGTCGTCCTGCGCCAGCTCGCCCTGGGCCCCCGCTCCCGCGGCCAGCTCGAACGCAAGCTCGCCGAGCGCCAGGCCGAGCCCGAGCTGATCGAGCGCGTCCTCGACCGCTTCGAGGAGGTGCGCCTCGTGGACGACGCCGCCTTCGCCGAGGTCTGGGTCCGCAGCCGTCACCGAAGCAAGGGCCTGGCGCGCCGTGCCCTCGGGCACGAGCTCCAGCAGAAGGGCGTGGACCGGGAGATCGCCGCCGAGGCGCTCGAGGCCATCGACGGCGAGGACGAACGGGCCGCCGCCCTCGACCTCGTGCGCCGACGGCTGCGGGGCCGCACCGTCCCCGGCGGTGCCTCGCCGGAGGCCCGGGCCGAGCGGGACAAGGTGACCCGCCGCCTCGTCGGCATGCTGGGACGCAAGGGCTACGGCGGCGGCCTCGCGTTCGCCGTCGTGAAGGAGGTCCTCGCCGAGCACGAGGAGTGAGCGGACCCGGGCCGCGCCCGGAGTTCCTAGAATGGTGCGGTGACTCTGACGGACCCCACCCCCCGCACCACCCCGCTCGCGCAGGACGGCGCCGCCGCGCGCCCGCACGAGGGCCTGACCTATGAGGTCCGCACCTTCGGCTGCCAGATGAACGTGCACGACTCCGAGCGCATCTCCGGCCTGCTCGAGTCCACCGGCTACGCCCCGGTCGCCGAGGACGCCCAGGCCAACCTCGTGGTCTTCAACACGTGCGCGGTCCGCGAGAACGCGGACAACCGCCTGTACGGCAACCTCGGCAACCTGCGTGCGGTGAAGGACGCGCACCCGGGCATGCAGATCGCCGTCGGCGGGTGCCTCGCCCAGAAGGACCAGGCCGCCATCCAGCGCAGGGCCCCGTGGGTGGACGTCGTCTTCGGCACCCACAACATCGGCTCCCTGCCCGTGCTGCTGGAGCGCTCGCGCCACAACGCCGAGGCCGAGATCGAGATCCTCGAGTCCCTCGAGGTGTTCCCCTCCACCCTGCCCACCAAGCGCGACTCCACCCACTCCGGCTGGGTGTCCATCTCCGTGGGCTGCAACAACACGTGCACGTTCTGCATCGTCCCGTCGCTGCGCGGCAAGGAGAGGGACCGCCGCCCCGGGGAGATCCTCGCCGAGGTGCAGGCACTCGTCGACGCCGGCGCCGTCGAGGTCACGCTGCTGGGCCAGAACGTGAACACCTACGGCGTCGAGTTCGGCGACCGCGGCGCGTTCGCCAAGCTGCTGCGCGCGTGCGGGGAGATCGAGGGCCTCGAACGCGTCCGCTTCACCAGCCCCCACCCGGCCGCGTTCACGGACGACGTCATCGACGCGATGGCCGAGACCCCCAACGTCATGCCGCAGCTGCACATGCCCCTGCAGTCGGGCTCGGACAAGGTGCTCAAGGACATGCGCCGCTCCTACCGGTCCGCGAAGTTCCTGCGGATCCTGGAGAAGGTGCGCGAGCGCATCCCGCACGCCGCCATCACCACGGACATCATCGTCGGCTTCCCCGGGGAGACCGAGGAGGACTTCGCCGAGACGATGCGGGTGGTCGAGGCCTCCCGCTTCTCCTCCGCGTTCACCTTCCAGTACTCCATCCGCCCGGGGACCCCGGCCGGGAAGATGGACCACCAGGTGCCCAAGGCCGTCGTCCAGGAGCGCTTCGAGCGCCTCGTGGCACTGCAGGACCGGATCTCGGCCGAGGAGATGGCCACGCTCGTCGGCACCCGCCAGGAGCTGCTCGTCACCGCCGACTCCGGCTCCAAGGCCGCGGAGCGCGGCCGCCTGTCCGGGCGCGCACCCGACAACCGGCTCGTGCACTTCTCCGTGCCCGCCGGCGCCGAGACCCCCCGCCCCGGCGACTTCGTCACCGTGACGGTCACCGAGGCCCACCCCTTCTTCGCCGTCGCCGACCCGACCGCCCAGGACTACGTCCTGCGCCGCTCCCGCGCCGGTGACGCGTGGGACCGCGCCCAGGCCGAGTCGTGCGGCGCGCCCGCCCCCGGCATGGCGGGCGGCTCCGGGGCCACGAGCCTCGGCATGCCGACCCTGCGCCCGCGGTCCTGATGTCCGCCGCCGCGGCCCGCCCGCCCGTCGTCGCCGTGGTCGGGGCGACGGCGACGGGCAAGTCCGCCCTCGCCGTCGCCCTGGCGCACGCGCTGGACGGCGAGGTGGTCAACGGGGACGCCCTGCAGTTCTACCGGGGGATGGACGTGGGCACGGCGAAGGTCACCCAGGCGGAACGCGAGGGCGTCCCGCACCATCTGCTGGACGTGCTCGACGTCGGCCAGGAGGCCTCGGTGGCGGCCTTCCAGTCCGCGGCCCGCGACCTGTTCGACCAGATCCGCGCGCGGGGCCGGACCCCGATCCTCGTGGGCGGCTCCGGGCTGTACGTGCGGGCGGCGCTGGACGTGCTCGAGTTCCCGCCCACGGACCCGGCGCTGCGGGCCGAGCTGGAGGCGCGCGCGAAGCGGGAGGGCCTGGCCGGGCTGAGGGCCGAGCTGGCCGCCCTGGACCCGGTCTCGGCGGAACGGCTGCAGGACGCCCGCCGCATCGTGCGCGCGCTGGAGGTGTGCCGCCTGACGGGCCGCCCGTTCTCCGCGTTCATGCCGGAGCGCACGTACGCCCCGGAGGTCGCTCCCGTCGTGCAGCTCGGCCTGCGCCTGGACCGGGCCGAGCTGCACCAGCGGATCGCGGCCCGGGTGGAGCGCATGCTGGCCGAGGGCCTGCTGGACGAGGTCCGCCACCTCGACGTCCCCGGGCCGGACGGGCTGCGGCAGGGACCGACCGCGTCCCGCGCGATCGGCTACGCCCAGATGCTCGCCGTCCTCGACGGCGAGCTCACCGAGGCGGAGGCGGCCGAGCAGACCGTCGTGGCCACGCGCCGGTTCGCCCGCCGTCAGGAGACCTGGTTCCGGGCCGACCCGCGCGTCGTCTGGCTCGACGCGCAGGGCGAGGACGTCGTGGCGGAGGCGCTCGCCGTCGTCGCCGGGGACGCCACCTAGACTGGGCCCATGACCGAGCAGCCCGCGGCGCCCGCCGCCCAGGACCCCCTCCACGCGAGCGCGCCGCGCGTGCCGTTCACGAAGGGCCATGGCACGGGCAACGACTTCGTGCTGATCGCCGACCCGGACGGCAACACGCAGCTCGACGCCCAGCGCGTCGCACGGCTGGCTGACCGGCACCGGGGGGTCGGCGCCGACGGCGTCATCCGCGCCGTGCGCTCGGCACGCCTGCCGGAGGGTGAGGCGCTGCTCGCCGAGCACCCCGAGGCCGAGTGGTTCATGGACTACCGCAACGGCGACGGCTCGATCGCCGAGATGTGCGGCAACGGGGTGCGCGTCTTCGTGCACTTCCTGGTCGAGAAGGGCTTCGTGGACCTGGCCCCCGGCCGGGCGATCACCATCGGCACGCGCGCCGGCGTGAAGGCCGTGACCCGGCTCGAGCACGGCTACGCGATCGACATGGGCCCCTGGTCCTACCTCGACCCCGAGCTGGCGGAGGAGGCGGCGTCGGACTCGATGGTCCGCGCCCACGGCCTCACCGATCCGCGTCCGGCGCTGAGCGTGTCGCTGGGCAACCCCCACACCGTGGTCCCGCTGGCCTCCTTCGCCGACCTCCAGGGCCTGGACCTGGGCCGCGCCCCCGAGGTGGACCCCGCTCCGCCGCTCGGCACGAACGTCGAGTTCGTGGCCGCGCACGAGCCGCTCGTGCGCGAGGGCGTCGGCCGCGTGCGGATGCGCGTGCACGAGCGCGGGGTGGGCGAGACCCAGTCCTGCGGGACGGGCGCGTGCGCGGTGGCCGTGGCGATGCGCGCGTGGTCGGGCGACCAGGGCACCGACTCGTGGCTCGTCGAGGTGCCCGGCGGCGTGCTGGCCGTGGATGTCGTGCCGGGCCCGGAGGGGGCCGAGCACGTGGTCCTCTCGGGCCCGGCCGAGCTGGTCTTCGACGGCGAACTCACCGCCTGACCGCTGTCGTTCGGGAAACGGCAGGCCACGGACCGCTGTCGTTCGGGAAACGGCGCCTCAGCGCGCCCGCGCCACCCGCAGGATCCGGAAGCCCTTGACGCTGTTCGCCCGCTCCGCGGTGAACCGGCCGGGCGCGCGCGCCTCGAGCATCCGGCCGATCCACGGCAGCAACGAGTCCGCGCCGAGGTTCTTCTGCACCACCAGCCAGGCCTCGCCGCCGGGGGCCAGGCGTGGCAGCCACCGCTCCAGCAGGGCGTGCAGCGCCGGCTTGCCGATCCGGATGGGCGGGTTGGACCAGATGAGGTCGAACTCCGCGCCCTCGGGGACGTCCTCCGGCCGCAGTGCCACGACATTGCCGAGGCCCAGGGCCGCGGCGTTGTCGCGGGTCAGCTGCAGCGAGCGGTCGTTGACCTCCACGGCGGTCACCTCCGCCTCGGGCGACCGCAGCGCCAGCGTGAGGGCGATCGGTCCCCAGCCCGCGCCGACGTCGAGGAACCGGCCCCTCGCCGGCGGCGCGGGCACGGCCGAGAACAGGGCCGCGGTGCCCTTGTCCAGACCGTCCGGGGAGAAGATCCCGTTGGCCGTCTGGACCTCGACGTCGCGGCCGGCCAGGCGGGTCCGCAGGGTGCGGCGCCGCTCGGGCGCGGAGGGGTCGGCGTCGAAGTAGTGGGATGCGGAGCTCACGGCGACCATGGTAGCCAGCAGGTCGTCGCGGCCCTCAGCCCGACGCCGGCCCGGCCAGGTCCGCGAGGATCGCGCGCACGGCGTCGCGCCCGGCGCGGTTGGCCCCGACCGTGGACTGGGAGGGCCCGTAGCCGAGGAGGAACAGGCGCGGCTCGTCCAGGGCGCGCCCGCCCGCCACGCGGATGCCGCCGGCGGGCGTGCGCAGCCGCAGCGGAGCGAGGTGCCGGATCGCCGGCCGGAAGCCGGTGGCCCAGAGGATCACGTCCGCCGGTTCGAACGAGCCGTCGGGCATCCGCACCCCGTCCGGCTCGACGGCCGTGAACATGGGGTGGCGCACCAGCACGCCTCGTGTCTCGGCCTCGCGCACCCAGGACGAGCGGTGCATCCCGGTCGCCCCGACCACGGAGCCCGGCGGCAGGCCCGCACGGGTCCGTTCGTCCACCCCGCGCACCGACTCGGCCAGGGCGCCGGGCGCGGCCGAGTCCTGCCACTGCGGCTCGCGGCGGGTCACCCACAGGGTGTCCGCGACCGTGGAGATCTCGGCCAGCAGCTGCGTCGCCGAGACGCCCATGCCCACGATCACCACCCGCTGCCCGGCGAACTCGTCCTTGGACACGTAGTCACGGGTGTGCAGCTGCCGGCCGCGGAACGAGCGCATCCCGGGCACCGAGGGCCACCGTGGGGACGTCCAGGTGCCGGTCGCGTTGACCACGAAGTCCGCCCGCCACGTGCCCGGCGCCCCGTCCGTGCGGACGAAGAACCCGCGCGCACGTCCCGGCTCGCCGATCCGCTCGACGCGCCTCACACGCACGGGCCGCCGGATCGGCAGGGCGAACCGTGCCTCGTAATCGGCGAAGTAGGCCGGCAGCAGGGTGTTGGCGTGCGCGGCCGGGTCGGCCGGCGGCACCGGGTCGCCGGGCAGCTCGTGGATGTGGTTGACGGTGGACATCGTGAGCGAGTCCCAGCGGTGCTGCCACGCGCCGCCCGGGGCGGTCTCCGCGTCGAGCACCACGAACGTGCCGGGGGCGTCGTCGGGGACGCCGGCGGCGCCGTCGTCGTTCGGACCCAGCCCCACGAAACCGCGGCGGCGCAGGTGGTAGGCGGCGGACAGCCCCGCCTGGCCCGCGCCGATCACGACGACGGTCGCCCGGCCCGTCCGGCCGGGCCGCGGCGGGGCGGGGGAGGGGGATGCGGTCATGCCCGCAGGATACGTGCGCGTCGTCAGCGGACCGGGCGCCGGGGCCCCTGTCGCGCACGCGCGCCGCCCGGTACACTCGATGCTCATGTGGATCTTCCTGCGCTGACGCCCCCGCGTCACTGCCCGCCCCGCCCCTTGTGCGCCCGCCTCGGATGAGGCCGTCGAGCGCGCCCCGGCACCTGATGGAGATCCCACCATGGACTATGTGGTCCGTCCCTGCACGCCCGCCGACGAGACCTCGTGGCTGCGGTGCCGCGTGCTCGCCTGCCTCACGCTGACGGAGCCGCCGCGAGATCGTCGCAGCGCGGCACCGACCTCCGCCTACCCGGCCGTGCGCGTCACCCAACACGTCCGCCCCCTGCGGACAGCCGCCTAACGCGTCCGCCGACCCCTCTACCCTGAGACCATCGGGCCGCCCGACCGCGGCGGCCCAGAGGAGACCATGACTGAGAAGAACCAGCACACCCCCGGCCCCCAGGGCGCCCACGGCTCCGAGGACGAGATCCAGGCCGTGATCGACCGCATCCTGGCCGCCGATGACGCTCGCCGCGCCTCCGAGCGCGAGGTGACCGGGCGCGGCTCCGCGGACAGCGCGGCCGCGGACCACGAGGGCGCCCCCGACGACGGGACCCCGGATCGCTCCGGCGCGCTCGCGGGCCGCGCACTCGCCCTGGACGAGGGCGAGGACGGCCACACGGATGCCGACGGCGACCAGGACGAGCTCGCCGCGCGCCACTCCCTCAAGCGCGTGCAGGGCCTGTCCACCGAGCTCGAGGACATGACCGAGGTCGAGTACCGCCAGCTGCGCCTGGAGCGCGTGGTGCTGGCGGGGGTCTGGACCGAGGGGTCCGCGGAGGACGCGGAGAACTCCCTGCGGGAGCTCGCCGCGCTCGCCGAGACCGCGGGCTCGGAGGTGCTCGACGGCGTCATCCAGCGCCGCGCCACCCCGGACCCGGCCACATTCCTCGGCAAGGGCAAGGCGCAGGAGCTCGCCGAGATCGTGGCGCTCTCCGGCGCGGACACCGTGGTGGTGGACTCCGAGCTCGCCCCGTCTCAGCGCCGCGCGCTGGAGGATGTGGTGCGGGTGAAGGTGATCGACCGGACCGCGCTGATCCTGGACATCTTCGCCCAGCACGCGAGTTCGCGTGAGGGCCGCGCCCAGGTCGAGCTCGCGCAGCTCGAGTACCTGCTGCCGCGCCTGCGCGGCTGGGGCGAGTCCATGTCCCGGCAGGCCGGCGGCCGTGCCGCCGCCGGCGAGGGCATCGGCTCCCGTGGCCCCGGCGAGACCAAGATCGAGCTGGACCGCCGCCGCATCCGCACCCGCATGGCGAAGCTGCGTCGGGACATCGCCGGGATGAAGCCGGCCCGCGAGGCCAAGCGCGCCAACCGTCGTCGCAACCGGGTGCCGTCCGTGGCGATCGCCGGGTACACCAACGCCGGGAAGTCCTCCCTGCTCAACCGCCTCACCCACGCCGGGGTGCTCGTGGAGAACGCCCTGTTCGCCACGCTGGACCCCACCGTGCGCAAGGCCATGACGCCGGACGGCATCGGCTACACCCTCTCGGACACGGTCGGCTTCGTGCGGAACCTGCCCACGCAGCTGGTCGAGGCGTTCCGCTCCACCCTCGAGGAGGTCGCGGACGCGGACGTCATCCTGCACGTCGTGGACGGCTCGCACCCGGACCCCGAGGGCCAGATCGCCGCGGTGCGCTCCGTGTTCGCGGAGGTGGACGCGCACCGGATCCCCGAGATCATCGTGCTGAACAAGGCGGACGCCGCGGACCCGGCCGTCATCGCCCGGATCCGGGCCAAGGAGCCCCACGCCGTGGTGGTCTCCGCGCGCACCGGCGAGGGCATCGACGAGCTCGAGCGCGCCATCGCGGCCACCATCCCGCGGCCTGACGTGCGGCTCGAACTGCTGATCCCGTTCACCCGGGGTGAGCTGGTCTCCCGCCTCCACTCGGCGGACGCGGAGATCCTGGCCGAGGGCTACGAGGAGGGCGGCACCCGCCTGTCCGTGCTGGTCCGTGAGGACATCGCGCCGGACTTCGCCGAGTTCGTCGTGGAGGCGGACGCGTCGTGAGCGACCGGGCGAAGGAAGCCGGGGCGGGCGGCGCGCAGCCACGCACGGAGCACGAGCGCGAGGCGCTGCGCCTCCTGGACGCCGCGGTGCAGGCCACCGGCGGCCAGCACCGCGCGGGTCAGCGGGAGATGGTGCTGCAGGTGGCGCGCGCCCTCGAGTCGCGCCGCCACCTGCTCGTGCAGGCCGGCACCGGCACCGGCAAGTCCCTGGCCTACCTGATCCCCGCGATCCAGCACGCGATGACGCAGGAGGACCCCGTCGTCGTCGCCACGGCCACGCTCGCCCTGCAGGCCCAGATCATGAAGCGGGACGCCCCCCGGCTGGTCGAGGCGCTCAAGGACGAGCTGCCTCGCGAGCCCGTCGTCGCCCTGGTCAAGGGCCGCTCCAACTACCTCTGTCGCCACAAGGTGGACGGCGGCTACCCCGGGGATGAGGGCGAGGAGGCCCTCTTCACGGTCGCCGACGACGGCGGGGTGATCGGCTCCGCCACGGACGGCGCCGCCGGGCCCTCCTCCCTGTTGGGCAAGGAGGTCATGTACCTGCGGGCGTGGGCGGACCAGACCGAGACCGGGGACCGCGACGACCTCGAGGTCCCCGTCACCGACCGCGCGTGGCGGCAGGTCTCCGTCACCGCGGTCGACTGCCTCGGCGCGTCCCGCTGCCCCCAGGCCGAGGAGTGCTTCTCCGAGCGTGCCCGCGCGGACGCGGCGGACGCGGACGTCGTGGTCACCAACCACGCGATGCTCGCCATCAGCGCCTTCGAGGGCCTCGCGGTGCTGCCGGCGTACTCGGCCGTCGTCGTGGACGAGGCCCACGAGCTGCAGGACCGGGTGACCGGTGCGGTCACCGGGCAGCTGTCCGGGTCGATCGTGCACGGCGCGGCCACCTCGCTGCGCCGCCACACCACCGTGGCCGTGGAGGACCTGATCGAGGCCGGGGCGGCCCTGGACCGCGCGTTCACGGACACTCCGTCCGGTCTGATCGCCGCGGGCCCGGACGAGGTCCAGGAGCAGGCCCTCACCGGCGTCCTCACGGCCGCGCGCCAGTGCCTGTCCGACCTCGGCCAGGACAAGGACAAGGAGGCCGACGCCGACGGCGGACGGCAGATGGCGCGCTCGCGGATCCTCGAGGTCCTCGAGGTGGTGGAGCGCATGCTCGCGGCCCGGCCCGAGGCCGACTTCCCCGAGGTGCTGTGGGCCACCCGCCCCGGCCACTTCGAGCCCGGCGTGGGCTGGCAGCCGGGGGACGAGACCGACCCGCCCCAGCTCTACGTGGCCCCGCTCTCGGTGGCCGGCAAGCTGCGGGAGGGCCTGTTCGGCAAGGCGACGACGGTGCTCACCTCCGCCACGCTCACCGTGGGCTCGGGGGAGCGCCGGTTCGACTCGGTGGCCGGCGACGTGGGCCTGGCCGGCCCGGACGCCCCGAAGTTCGAGGCCCTCGACGTCGGCAGCCCCTTCGACTACTCGCGTCAGGGGGTGCTCTACGTGGCCCGGCACCTGCCCCGGCCCGGCCGGACGGCCTCGCCCGAGTCCCTGGATGAGCTCGAGGCGCTCCTGAGGGCGTCGCGGGGCGGGGCCCTCGGCCTGTTCTCCTCGCGCCGGGCGGCCGAGGACGCCGCCGCCGAGATGCGCCGTCGGCTCGGGCCGAAGACCACGATCCTGTGCCAGGGGGACGCGACCCTCTCCGCCCTCGTGCGCCAGTTCTCCGAGGAGCCGGACACGTCCCTGTTCGGGACCATGAGCCTGTGGCAGGGCGTGGACGTGCCGGGGAACTCGCTGCGGCTCGTGGTGATCGACCGCATCCCGTTCCCGCGGCCGGACGACCCGCTCTCCCAGGCCCGCACCCGGGACGTCGCCCGGCACGGCGGCAACGGGTTCATGCGGATCTCCGCCACGCATGCGGCCGTGCGCATGGCCCAGGGCGCCGGGCGCCTCGTGCGCTCCGCGACGGACCGCGGCGTGGTGGCCGTGCTGGACCCCCGCCTGGCCACCGAGCGGTACGGCGGCTACATCACGAGCGCCCTGCCGGACTTCTGGCGCACCACGGACCGCGACGTCGTCCGCGGGGTGCTGGCACGGCTCGCCTCGGGCGATTGACCTCGCTCGGCCTCGGGCCGTCGGCCCGGCCGGAGGGAGCGGGTCAGAGCGAACGCAGGACCGTGACGACCCGCCCCATCACGGTGGCGTGATCGCCGAGGATGGGCTCGTAGGCCGTGTTCTGGGGGAGGAGCCAGGTGTGCCCGTCGCGGCGGCGGAAGGTCTTCACGGTGGCCTCGTCGTCGAGGAGGGCCGCGACGATGTCGCCATTCTCCGCCGTGTCCTGCCGGCGCACCACCACCCAGTCGCCGTCGCAGATCGCGGCGTCCACCATCGAGTCGCCCGTGACGCGCAGCATGAACAGCTCGCCCTCGCCCGTGAGGCGTCGCGGGATCGCCATGACGTCCTCGACCTGCTGCTCAGCCAGGACCGGCCCGCCCGCCGCGATGCGGCCGACCCAGGGGACCGGCACGCTGTCCGCCTCGTCTGCGCCGGTGTGCCACGCGGGGATCGCGGAGACCCGCGACGACGGCGCAGCGGTGGGGGAGGCGGCCTCGCCCAGCGGGGTGCCGTCCACGTCGAGCAGCACCTCGAGGGCACGCGGGCGTCCGGGGTCGCGCCGGATGTAGCCGTGCCGCTCGAGACGGCCCAGCTGGTGCGTGACGGAGGAGAGCGAGGCCAGGCCCGCGGCGTCGCCGATCTCGCGCATGGAGGGCGGGTAGCCGTGGTCGGCGATCGCGTCCCGGATGGTCTGCACGATCCGCCGCTGGCGGTCGGTGAGCGGCGCGCGCGCCGCCGGCTGATCGTCGGTGGTGCTCATGGCTGCCGTCCGTTCTCCCGGGGTGATGGTGGCCGGACTCGTGTTCCGGCGTCCGGCTGCCGTCCGGACGCTTACCGTGTCCGCCCCCGCTGGTTGCCTGTGTCTTGGCGGTCCCGGGGCGTTCCGGGGCGTCCGTGCATGGCCTCGAGCCTAGAGGAGAGCCGCCTCTCCTTCAAAGATATGTTCGATCTCGTCGTGGCATGTCTCGAACACCTGTGCTAGAAAGGCATTCGAACGGATTCGAACACATGTTCGATCACCTGGAGGGCATCCGCCCCGGAGGAGGACACCATGACGCTCACCACCGCCCAGTTCGCCGGCTCGCCCGCGACGGCGCGGCCGCGTCCGGCCACCATCCGTCTGACCCGCCGCGGCCGCCTCGTGCTGCGGGGGATCCCCGTGATCGCCGCGGCCGTGGCCGCCACGCTGGCGGCCGCCTTCTTCCTGGGTGTGCTGCTGTCGCCCGCCGCGGTGTCCGCGGACACCGCGGGGCCCGCCACCCAGTCCGTCACGGTCATGCCCGGGGACAGCCTGTGGACCATCGCCACCACGGTGGCTCCGGAGGCGGACGTCTACGAGGTGATCGCCACGATCGAAGAGCTCAACGGGCTCGAGGGCCGGGCCCCCGCGCCGGGCGAGGAGCTGTTCGTCCCGGCCACGCGGTGACGCACGGCGGGCCTCGCCCTCCACGCTTCCTAGACTGGCGGCCATGACCGACCTCAGCTCTCTGCCCCTGCGTGAGAACCTCCGCGGCCTGAGCCCCTACGGCGCCCCCCAGCTGGACGTGCCGTACATGCTCAACACCAACGAGAACACGCATCCGGTGCCGGAGGAGGTCGCCACCGCCATCGCCGAGCGGGTCGCGGCCGTCGCCGGGGGGCTGAACCGCTACCCGGACCGCGAGTTCACGGGGCTGCGACGTGCGCTCGCCGGCTACCTCGGCCACGGCCTCACGGCGGACCACGTGTGGGCCGGCAACGGCTCCAACGAGATCCTGCAGCAGATCCTCCAGGCCTTCGGCGGCCCCGGGCGGACACTGCTGAGCTTCCTGCCCTCGTACTCCATGTACCCGCTGCTGGCCGGCGGCACGGACACCGTGTTCGTGGACGGCGGCCGTGCCGAAGACCACACCCTCAGCGCCGAGCACGCGGCGGCCATGGTGCGGGAGCACCGTCCGCACGTCGTCTTCCTGGCCTCGCCCAACAACCCGACGGGCACCGCCCTGGACCTGGCGACCATCGAGGCCGTGTACGCCGCGCAGGCGCAGAACGAGGCCGCCGGCGGGCCCGGCGCCATGGTCGTCGTGGACGAGGCCTACGCGGAGTTCGCCCTCGCCGGCACCCGCTCCGCCCTCACCCTCCTGCCCGGCCGTGAGCGGCTGATCGTCACGCGCACCATGTCCAAGGCGTTCGCCCTGGCCGGCGCGCGCCTGGGCTACCTGGCCGCGGACCCCGCCGTCGCCGACGCCCTGCGCCTGGTGCGCCTGCCGTACCACCTCTCCGCGGTCACGCAGGCCACGGCGGAGGCCGCCCTCGATCACGTGGACGCGCTGCTGCGCACCGTGGAGGACATCAAGGCCCAGCGCGACCGCATCGTCTCCACCCTGCGCGGCCTGGGACTGAGGCCCTCGGTGTCCGACTCGAACTTCGTCTTCTTCGGTCACCTCGAGGACGCGTCCGACGTGTGGCGCCGCCTGCTCGACCGCGGCGTCCTCGTGCGGGACGTCGGCATCCCGCACCACCTGCGCGTCACCGCCGGCACCGAGGCGGAGACGACGGCGTTCCTCACCGCTCTCGCGGAGGTCCTCGGCGAGACCGGGGACCGGTCCTGAGGCGTCACCGGAGTCTCGGCGTCCGCCCGGCTCCCTAGGATAGGGACAGCGCGCGCGGCGCCCCGGCCCGCCGGCACCGGCCGCGCGCACCCGCATCCCCCCGCACCCGTCCCGGACCGGTGCGGACCCAGCCCGAGGAGGACCCGTGGCAGCCGAGTTGATCTCCGGACGCCGTGCGCGCATGACGCGCACCACGAGCGAGTCGGACGTGTACGTCGAGATGGATCTGGACGGCACCGGCCGCGCTGAGATCTCCACCACCGTGCCGTTCTACGACCACATGCTCACCGCGCTGTCCCGGCACTCCCAGATCGACCTGACGGTCCGTGCCACCGGGGACACGCACATCGACGTGCACCACACGGTCGAGGACGTCGCCATCACCCTGGGCGAGGTGCTCAAGACCGCGCTCGGGGACAAGTCCGGCATCCGCCGCTTCGGCGAGGCGTCCGTGCCGCTGGACGAGGCGCTGGCGCGCGCCGTCGTCGACGTCTCCGGCCGGCCGTACCTCGTGCACGAGGGCGAGCCCGAGGGCCAGCAGTACCACCTCATCGGCGGGCACTTCACCGGGTCCATGACCCGCCATGTGTTCGAGTCGATCACGTACCACGCGGCGATCTGCCTCCACATGGACGTCGTGCGAGGCCGGGATCCGCACCACATCGTCGAGGCGCAGTTCAAGGCCTTCGCCCGCGCCCTGCGCGCCGCCGTCGAGGACGACCCCCGCATGACCGGCGTGCCCTCCACCAAGGGCGCCCTCTGATGGCCCGCCCCACCACCGTCCCCGGCGTGCGGCCGCGCGTCGCCGTCCTGGACTACGGCTCGGGCAACGTGCACTCGGCGCTGCGTGCCGTGGAGCGGGCCGGCGCGGAGGTCGAGCTCACGCGCGATCCGCAGGCCGTGCAGGAGGCCGACGGGCTGCTCGTGCCCGGCGTCGGGGCGTACGCGTCCGTGATGCGGGCACTGACCGAGGTCGGCGGCACCCGCTGGATCGGCCGCCGCGTGGCCGGGGGCCGACCCGTCCTCGGCATCTGCGTGGGCCACCAGATCCTCTTCGACGCCGGCGTCGAGCACGGCGAGCGCACCGCAGGCATGGGGGAGTGGCCGGGTGTCGTCGCCGAGCTGCCCGCCGAGGTCCTGCCCCACATGGGCTGGAACACCGTCCGGCCGCCCGAGGGCAGCGCCCTCTTCGCGGGCATCGAGGACGAGCGGTTCTACTTCGTCCACTCCTACGGCGTGCTCGAATGGGAGTTCGACCAGACGATCTCCGCCATGCGTCCGCCCCAGGTCACCTGGGCGCACCACGGCGCGGACTTCATCGCCGCCGTGGAGAACGGCCCCCTGTCGGCCACGCAGTTCCACCCCGAGAAGTCCGGGGACGCCGGGCTGCAGCTGCTGCGCAACTGGCTGGAGACCCTCTGATGCCCTACTGGTCCGTCCTCTACCTCGCCCTCGGCGGGCTGCTGCTCGGCGCCGCCTGGTCCATGCGCACGCAGAAGGCGCCGCTGTGGGCCATCGTGATCGTCCTCGTGCTGGCCGGCATGGCCATCGCCGCCTCCTTCCTGACCGTCGGCGCCTGACCGCGCCGGCCGCCCCACCCGAGAGGAACCCCATGACCCCGAACGCCCCCGCCCTCGAGCTGCTGCCCGCCGTCGACGTCCAGGACGGCCAGGCCGTCCGCCTCGTCCAGGGCGAGGCCGGCAGCGCCACCTCGTACGGCGACCCGGTCACCGCCGCCCTGGACTGGCAGCGCGCCGGCGCGGAGTGGATCCACCTCGTGGACCTGGACGCGGCCTTCGGTCGCGGTGACAACCGCGAGGTCATGCGCCGTGTGGTGGAGGAGATCGGCGTGAAGATCGAGCTGTCCGGCGGCATCCGCGACGACGCCTCGCTCGAGAACGCCCTCGAGATGGGTGCGGCGCGCGTGAACCTGGGCACCGCCGCCCTCGAGGACCCGGACTGGACCGCGCGCGTCATCGAGCGCTTCGGCGACCGGGTGGCCGTGGGCCTCGACGTGCGCGGCACCACGCTCGCCGCCCGCGGCTGGACCAAGGAGGGCGGCGACCTCTGGGAGGTGCTCGCCCGCCTCGAGGATGCCGGCTGCGCCCGCTACGTGGTCACCGACGTCACGAAGGACGGCACGCTCAAGGGGCCGAACACGGAGCTGCTCGCCCAGGTCTGCGCGAAGACCGCGAAGCCGGTCGTCGCCTCGGGCGGCATCTCCTCCCTCGAGGACGTTGCCGCGCTCGCGGCCATGACCGGCCAGGGCGTCGAGGGCGCGATCATGGGCAAGGCGCTGTACGCCGGCCGCTTCAGCCTGGAGCAGGCGCTGGCCGTCGCCGGCGGCGCCACGGTGGAGCAGGCGCGCTCCGAGCAGCCCGGCCCGGTCGCCCCGTGACGGGCTCGCACGACGACGGCGGCCTGGCCCGCGGCGACGGGCTCGGCCCGATCGACCAGACGGTCGCGGTGCCGCACCCGGCGGCCCGGGAGCTGCCGGGGCACATCCGAGCCGCACTCGACCGCATGCGGGAGAAGACCGCGGGCGAGAACACCGCGGACACCGCGGGCATCCCGTGGCAGGGCCGCGACCTCTCCGGCCCCGGCATGGACGGCTCCGCGAACCCGTTGCACGTGTTCGACGAGGACGACGGCACCAGCCCGGCCGAGTGGACCGCCGTCATGGCGGCCCTGACGGACGGCTCCGCCGGTGAGCGGGAGGTGACGGAGGTGCTCGCGCGCATCCGCGTGTTCGCCGCCGTCGTGCCCACCCTCGCCGTGGACGAGGACGACGTCCACGACCACACCGGTCACGAGCACGACGTCGCGGCGCACGGGGACAAGGCCGCGGACGTGGCCCTCGTGACCATGCGCGCGCCGGACGGCCGGCAGGCGCTGCCGGTGTTCACGAACGTGCCCGCGCTGACGGCATGGAACCCGGTCGCCCGACCCGTGGCCGTGTGGCTGCCGCGTGCCTGCCTGTCCGCCGTGGACGAGGGCTGTGAGCTCGTCGTCATCGACGCCGGCGCCGAGCACACGTACGTGGTGCGACGCCCGGCCGTGTGGTCGCTCGCCCAGCAGAGGGAGTGGACCCCCGCCTATCGGGACCAGGAGATCGCGGACGAGATCGCCCAGGTCGCCGACCTGGTCCCGAACCTGCTCAACCTGGGCCTCGCCCCCGGGTCGGGGGTGGCCACGCACACGGGCTCCGGCGCGGTGATGAACGGAGGCGGGGCCGGGCCCGAGCTGCAGATCGTCGCGATGCCCACCCGGGACGCCGACGCGACCGGGGTGCGCCTGATGACGGCCACGCTCAAGACCCTCCTGGCGGACCTGCCGGTGCTGGCCGAGCGGGCCGACTCGGTGGAGATCACGGTCCGCCGACCCTGATCGGTCGCCCGGCCTGTCCGGTACCGTTGAGGGGGAGGGGAGGGCCCGTGGTGGCCCCACCCCATCCTGGAGGCCGTGCGCCGCGCGCCGGCCCCATGCCTCCCATCCTCCGAGGAGTACCCATGAGAACCAGAACCTTGACCGGCGTCGCCACCGCGGCGCTGGGCGCGGTGGTGGTGGCCGGTGCCGGCCCCGCCCTCGCGCAGACCACGCTCACCCAGGGCTCGGCGATCACCGCGCCGGCCGGGGCGTGCAGTCTGACCATCGTCGACGACGCCACCGCCTACACCGCGGCCCACTGTGGTGCGGGCCAATGGCAGATCGGCTCGACCGTCCGCGACGTCGACGGCACCGCGATCGGCACCGTCTCGGCACTGCCCGGCGATTCGGGCGTGGACGCGGTCCGCGTGGCCCTGGCCGACGACGTCGACGTCGTGGGCGACTGGTCCACGCGGCCGGCCTCGTCCATCGGTGTGGGCGAGACCGTCTACACCCACGGCTCGTCCGTGCCGCTGGGCGCGCCGAACACCGTGTCCCACACGCAGACCTTCGAGGCCGCCACGGTCTGCGACGACGCGTACGCGGATCAGGTTGCCCTCGACACCGCCTCGACCTACGCCGGCGACTCGGGCGGGGCCGTCTATGACGCCCAGCAGCGGGTGGTCGGGGTCATCTCGGGCATCGCCCCGGTGACCTTCGACGCCGAGGGCAACGTGGTGGGCTGCGACGCCCAGGCGATGTCCTCGATCATGGTCCCGGTCGAGTCCCTCGACGCGCTGGACGCCTCCGCGGCGCCCGCCGCCGAGACCGCCGCGGCCGCGGAGACCGCTCCGGCCGCCGAGACCGCCCCGGCGATCGCCGACGTCGCGGGCCCCGTGGCCGACGAGGACCTGCCCACCGGCGGCGAGCCCGCCGTGGACGAGTCCGAGCTGACCGAGTTCACGCCGGCTGAGGAGGAGGCCATCGCGGCCGAGCTCAAGGCCCGCGCCGAGGCCGCCGCGGAGGAGGAGGCCGCCGAGGCGGCCCCCGCTGCTGAGGCCCCGGTCGCCGAGGCCGCTGCGCCGGGCGTGACCGACGTCGTGGCCGCGCCCGCCGAGGGTGTCGCCTACGGCACCCAGGTGGTCGCGCAGACGGATCAGGGCGGCTTCGCCTCCGTCACCGTCACGGCCTACGACGCCGACGGCACGGTCCTCGGCCAGGACGGCCTGGACCTCACCGGCGAGTACCGCGCCTGGCTGCCCGTGCCGGCCGAGGTGCCCGCGGGCGGCTCCGTGGTGGTCACCGTGGTCGACGCCGCCGGCGCCGCCACGGACGCCACCGTGACCCTGGGCGGTCAGCTGGTCGGCTGATCGATTCCGCCCCGAACGACACGACGAGGCCCGGTGATCCCGCACGGATCACCGGGCCTCGTCACGTCCCGGGGCGGCCCCGGCCAGGTGGGGACGCGGTCAGCACAGCCCCTCGAGCCGCCGCCCCAGGCGGGAGAAGATCCGGGTGAGGGACTCCGCCTCGCCCGGCGCCAGGTCGCCGAGGAAGAGCTCGTCCACCTGCCGGGCGTGCTCGATCGCGGCGCGCCGGAAGGCGGACCGGCCCTCGTCGGTGAGGACGGCCTCGAAGCCCCGCCGGTCACAGGCCACCGGGCGGCGGTCGATCAGGCCGCGGGCCACGAGCGTCTTCACCTGGTAGGTGATGCGCGACGGGGAGAAGACCATCCGGGACGCCAGCTCTCCCAGCCGGAGCCGGCCCTCGGGGGACTCGTAGAGGAGCAGCAGCAGGTTGTAGTCGGCCAGCGACATGCCGCAGTCCTGCTTCAGGCGGCGCTCCACCACCTCCGTGAGCATCTGGGTGGCCTCGAAGTAGGCGCGCCAGGCGCGCTTGGGCGGGTCCACCGGGCGGTGCGCCTCCGATGCGGAGCCGAACCAGCCGCCGTCGGGCTCCGCCGGCGCCGCGTCCTGCGCGGCGGGCTCAGGGGCCGGGGTTGAGGAGCTGCTCAAAGGGGGTCACCTCCAGGTCGATGTCCGCGGGCGCGGCGGCGCGTGCCCGCGGGGGGCGGCTCAGGGTGATCTCGGCCAGGTCGCGTCCGGCGGCCCGGATGCGGGACTGCAGCGGGTCGGTCCGCATCGAGGCCTGCACGCCGGCCGCCTCGCCCCAGTCGTCCGAGGCCGCGAAGACCGCGGTCGGCACGATGCGGGCCTTGAGGTAGGCGAACAGCGGCCGCATGGCGGTGTCGATCATGAGCGAGTGGCGGGCGGTGCCGCCGGTGGCGCCGAGGAGCACGGGCACCCCGACGACGGACGTGGGCTCCGCGAGGTCCCAGAAGGACTTGAACAGGCCCGAGTAGGAGGCCTTGTACGTGGGCGAGACCGCGATGACGGCGTCGGCCTGGGCGACCTCGTCCAGGGCGGCGCGCAGGGCCGGGGAGATGGCGAAGGTCACCAGGGCCTGCGCGATGTCCACGGCGAGCTCCCGCAGCGTGATCAGGTGGATCTGCGGGACCACGCCGTGCTCGGAGAGCGCCGCCGAGGCGGACTCCGCCATGCGTTCGGCGAGCATGCGGGTCTGGGACGGGTCCCCGGACCCGCCGGAGACCACGGCGAGGTGCCGGGCCTGCGGCGTGAACGGGGCGGAGGCATCGGGGGCGCCGGGGGTGGTCACTGCGCGGCACCGCCCTTCGCGGCATCGGCGGTGGCGCGCTGCTCGGCGGCCGCCGCGCGGTCGAGCTGGGCCTGCGATCCCTCCTTGCCGCCGGGCACGGGAGCCTCGCCGCGGCGGGCGCGTGCCACGAGGAACTCGTGGGTCGGGGCCGCCGGGACGTCGTCCGGCTTCAGAGCGTCGAACTCCTTGCGCAGCACGGGCAGGACCTCCTCGCCGAAGAGGTCGATCTGCCGCAGGACGGTGTCCGTGGGCAGGCCGGCGTGGTCGATGAGGAACATCTGACGCTGGTAGTCGCCCACCCAGTCGCGGAACGTGAGCGTGCGCTCGATGACCTGCTGCGGCGAGCCGACCGTCAGGGGCGTCATCCTCGAGAAGTCCTCGAGGGACGGGCCGTGGCCGTAGACCGGCGCGTTGTCGAAGTAGGGGCGGAACTCCGCCACGGCGTCCTGCGAGTTCTTCGCCATGTAGGCCTGGCCGCCCAGGGCCACGTACGCCTGATGGGCCTTGCCGTGGCCGTAGTACTCGTAGCGCTGGCGGTACAGGCGCACCATCTGGATGACGTGCTCCTTGTTCCAGAAGATGTTGTTGTGGAAGTAGCCGTCGCCGTAGTAGGCGGCCTGCTCGGCGATCTCGGGGGAGCGGATGGAGCCGTGCCACACGAAGGGGGCGACGCCGTCCAGGGGCTGCGGGGTGAGGGTGAAGTCCTGCAGCGGGGTGCGGTGGTTGCCGCTCCAGTCCACGGTCTCCTCATGCCACAGGCGGTAGAGGAGGTTGTAGTTCTCCACGGCGAGTTGGATGCCCTGGCGGATGTCCTTGCCGAACCACGGGTACACGGGGCCGGTGTTGCCGCGGCCCATCGTCAGGTCCACGCGACCGTCGGCGAGGTGCTGCAGGTACGCGTAGTCCTCGGCCAGACGCACCGGGTCCATGGTGGTGATCAGGGTCGTCGCCGTGGAGAGCTGGAGGGTCTCGGTCTGCGCGGCCAGGTAGGCCAGCAGCGTGGGCGGGTTGCCCGGGGCCACGAAGGGCGGGTTGTGGTGCTGGCCGGTCGCGAACACCTCGAAGCCCGCCTGCTCGGCGTGGCGGGCGATCTTGACGGTGTCCTTGATCCGCTGATGCTCGGTGGGGGCGGTCCCGTTCGTCGGATCGGCGGTGATGTCGCCGATCGTGAAGACGCCGAACTGCATGGTGTGCTCCTCAGTGTGCCCGGGGGCGGGTCTCACGGTGCCGGCCGCGCCGTCGCCGTGTTCTTCAAAAATGAACTATACCGCACAACGAGCCGCCCCGTCCTGAATATTCCGCAGGGCCCGACACGGCAGACTGGTCCCATGAGCCCCGCCTTCGACGCCGGTCGCCTCGCCCACACGGACGTCCTCATCCTGCAGCAGGTGACGAGCTTCCTGTCCAACGACATCCAGGTGACGGACCCGGACGGGCGCACCGTCGTCTCGGTGGTCACTACGGGCGGGGGCCTGGGCCGAATGCTGATGGGGAACCGCAGCTTCGACGTGGTCGACGGTGACGACGGCCGCGTGCTCTTCCGCCTCGCCGACCCGGCCACGTTCGGCCGCGACCGCTTCGCGATCCTGGACGCCGACGGGCTGCCCCTGGCCCACCTCGTCCGCCAGTTCGCGTTCCTGCGGACGTCCGTGAACGTCGAGGTCGTGGACGGCACGTGCTTCGCGGTGACCGGCGACCTGTGGGACCACGACTACGCCATGACCGTGGGCCAGCAGCCGATCGCCCGCGTGACCGCGCGGTTCGGAGGCGTCATGAACGCCCTGGCCGGGCGCTCGCGGTACGAGATGCGCCTGGACCCCGGCATGCCGCCCGTGGTGCGCTGCGCCGTGCTCGGCACGGCCATCGCCCTCGACCTGATCCGGGCCAAGGAACGGCGCAGCAACGGCTGAGTCCGCCGAGCGCGCGGCCGTCTCGACGGCGCCTCCGGGGCGTGCCTTGACCCCTCCCGTAGGATTCGACGGTGGACTTCGGAGCGTACGGACGGCTGTTGCAGGACCCTCGGATCCGCCATCTGCTGGCGGTGGGGTTCATCGCCCGCTTCCCGCACACCGCGGCCGGGGTGATCCTCACCCTCCACGTGGCTCTCACGCTGGGCCTGGGCTACGGCCAGGCCGGCCTGGCCGGGGCGGCGATGACGCTGGGCATCGCGGTGGGCTCGCCGTGGCGGGGCCGCGTGGTGGACGCGAAGGGGCTGCGCCGTGCACTGTTGCCTTCCGTGATCGCGGAGGCGGTGATCTGGCCGATCGTCCCGTGGCTGCCGTTCTGGCCGATGCTCCTGGCCGTGTTCCTGGGCGGCGTGTTCTCACTGCCGATCTTCTCCGTCGTCCGGCAGGGACTCGGCGTGCTCACCCACGGCAAGGACCGGCAGACGGCGTTTGCCCTGGACTCCATCGTCACGGAGACGATCTTCATGATGGGCCCGGCGCTGGGCGCCGTCGTCGCGGCCACGTGGTCGAGTGCCCTCGGCCTGACCATCGTCGGCCTCTCCAGCGCGCTGGGCGGCATCCTGCTGATGTGGTTCAACCCGCCGACACGGTCGAGTCAGCTGGCCGTCGTCGGACCGGCGACCGAGGATCCCTACACCGAGGAGCAGGACCGTCAGGAGGCGATCGCCCAGGCGGTGACCGCCGCGCCCATGCACGTGGAGATGGCCGCCCCCAGCCTGGCCACCGGCGCGCTGCCGGCCATTACGGAGGCCATCCCCCTCGTCACCGGGTCGCTGCCCGTCATCGCCGCGGACGGCTCCGGGCCGACGACGGCGCCGCGCCCGGCCCGGGCCGAGCGGCTGCGGCAGTGGCGGCGGAGCCACTTCTCCTGGGTTGGGTCGGAGGTGCTCGGCGTGCTCGTGGTGTCGATGGCGGCCGGGATCGTCATGGTCGGCACCGAGGTCTCGATGGTGGCCGAGCTGGAGTCGCAGGGCGCCGCGGCGTCGGTGGGTCTGGTGTACGCGTTCTGGTGCGGCGCCTCCGCCGTGGGCGGGCTCTTCTATGGGGCCTGGGGTCGCCAGGTGCACCCGTACCTGCTGATGGCGCTGTTCGCCGTGGCGACGGTGCCGCTCGCGCTCGTGGACGGGGTGTGGGCGCTCGCGCTGGCCTCGATCCCCTCGGGTCTGCTGACGGCGCCGACCCTGGCCTCGGCCTCGTCGCGGCTGTCGCACCTCGTGGTGGAGGAGCGGCGCGGCGAGGCGATGGGCTTCTACGGCTCGGCCATGACCGCGGGCGCCGCGATGGGCGCCCCGCTGGCCGGCGTGTTCATCGACGGCGTCGCCCCGTCCGCGGGCTACGTGTTCGCGGCGGCCGCGGGCTTCGTGTTCGTGCTGCTGGCCGCCCTGGCGACGGTGATGCGCGGGCGGCGTCCCGCCTGAGCCGGACCCGCTCCGCGCGTCAGGCCAGGAGCTCGTGGATGCGGCGGACCAGCACGGCGGTGAGGTCCGCGTCGAAGTCCGCGGTGGAGGAGTCCATGAACAGGTGCCGGTCCGTGTCGTACTCGAAGAGGTCGGCGGGGCGGTCCGGGTGCTCGGCGGTGGCCGCGTAGGAGCGGGCGGTCTCGAGGTCGCCCTCGAGGGCCCAGGGGTCGCGGGTGCCGAGGTGGATCTGCAGGGCGGTGTGGGGCTGCCAGAGCGGGGCGTAGGCGTCGAGGTCCAGGGCGCCGGCCATGGCGATGCACGCGCGGAAGCCGGGGACCACCTGGGCGGCGCGCCAGGCGGGCATCACGCCCAGGCTGATGCCCGCGACGACGGAGGCCTCCTGGTGCTCGGCACACGACCGCATGCCGCGGCGGCCGATCTCCTCGAAGCCGATCTGTTGGGCGTGGGCGACACCCTCGTCCACGGTGGCGAAGGTGCGGCCGTCGTAGAGGTCAGAGGTGTGGACCGTGTGACCGCCGGCGGCGATCTGGTCGGCGAGCGCGCGCACGCCGTCCGTGAGACCGAGGGCGTGGTGGAAGAGGATGATCTGCGCCATGGGTCAGAGCGTAGACCGCGGTGAGCGGCTGCCCCAGAGGGCGGGTGGGTGATCGGGGGCGAAGAAGAGAGGTGGCTCGCGTGTCTCGCCACGGGTGAGTTGCCGCTCATTGCGTGGAGGGCAAGCGCAGTGTTTCTCCGACCGGTGCCCTGGGTTCTCGTTGCAGCGCTCCTCCCCGGGCGTGCTCTGCTGGGTGGGGGCGAGACTCGGGGACGCATGCTGTCGGTGCGGATGCGGAAAGGAGGCTCCTGCCCACCGGAGACTGCGCGAGCGAGCGGCGAGGAATCTTCTGCATGAGTGCCGAGGCACTCGTGCGAACGGTCACGGGGCTACTCGAGGCAGGACCGGACAGCAGCCTCCTCGCTTCATCCGTCTTGCGACCTTCGGGACGTCTTCGCCGGACGATGCGGCGTCCCCTTTGGACGGACGGCGACGAAGGGGCGCCCTGTCCGACTGCTCCTGGCGACCTCGACCACGGCATCCACGTTCGACGGAGGACGGGAGAACGTCTCGCCGGGTGGACGTCGGAGCTGAGTCCACCGTTCCGCTGCGGTCACACGGGAATCGCCGTCAGTGCGGTCACGCCGGGGCGGGAGACGCGAGCTGGCAGGGCATGCCGGGTTCGGGGACGGCGGGACTGATGTGCACGGCCCGCCCCGGCAGGGGCTCGACCTCGGTCAGCCGTGGCCAGATGAGCCGGTGCTCGGCGTTCGTCCCGGCCGGCACGAAGAAGCGGTGGGGCAGGTGCAGCAGCAGCCGGCCCGTCGCCAGCTCTCGGCCGCCGAACACCGCCAACCGCAGGCCGGCGGCGGTCGGACGGCCGAGCCAGTCGTGCACGTCCTCCTCGACCGTGCGGTAGGTGTCCCCGACGCGCAGGCCGGACCACGCGTTCCAGCCCGTGATCACCGCCGTGCCGCCGGCGGCCGCGAGCTCGCGCAGGCGGGCCAGGGCGGCCTCCCCGGCCCCCTCGACGTCCGGGGTCAGCACCGGCGTCCCGGACCGCGCGGCCGCCGCGGCCTCCCCGGTGCCGTCCAGCACGGCCACCGGCCGGCCGCTGCGCAGCGCCACTTCGACGACGGCGGCCAGCGTCTCCGCGCGACCGCCCGCGGCCTCGACGATCCATGCGGTGCGTCCCTCCGCGCCGGTCGGCCACCGCCAGGGACGGTGCCGGCCGTGGGCCGCGTCGTCGAGCAGGGCCAGGGCCGTGGCCTCCGCCCGGCGAGCGCGGTCCGGCACCCAGCGCTCCGGCAGGGCGGGGGTGACCACGGGCGGGGGTGTCGGCCAGTCACCCGCCGCGTACTTCTCCACCAGGACCGAGACGACGGCCTCCCAGGGGGCGACGGCCGGGGCGGCCGCGGCCTCGCCCAGCCGTCGCCACACGGGCGTGCCGCCGTCGACCGTCCACTGGGACGCGCGGAACGGGACCGTCGGGCGCCCCGCCGTCGAGAGGATCGCGGAGCCGGGGCGACGCGGGTCGAGCCGGGCCGCGGCGGCCGTGCCCACGAGATCCCACGACTCCTGCTCCGTCGCGGTGCGCAGGGCGATCGTGCTGCCCAGGTTCGAGCGCAGGTCCGAGCCCACCGCACCCGTGGCCCGCTGCGTGGCCAGGATGAGGTGGAAGCCCAGGGAACGGCCCGTGGCGGCCAGACGCTGCAGGACGGCGGCCGCGTCCGGGTGGTCGTCCACGAGCACGCGCAGTTCGTCGATCGCCACGACGAGCCGAGGCAGCGCCGCGTCCGGATGGCGGCGACGGAAACCGGGATAGTCGCTGACCCCGGCCTCTGCGAAGAGGGCCTCGCGGCGATGCAGCTCCGCCCGGATGGCGCTCAGCGCCCGCAACGAGGCCGTTCCCACGTGGTTGGTCTCCAGGCTCATCGTGTGGGGGAGCGCGCCCAGCGGACCGAACGACGCGCCGCCCTTGAAGTCCAGCAGCAGGAACGCGACCTCGGCCGGCGGGTGGTGCGCCGCAGCCCCCAGCAGGAGGGACAGCAGGAGATCCGACTTCCCGGATCCCGTGGTGCCCGCGATGAGCAGGTGCGGCCCGTCGGCGGCCAGGTCCATCTCGACGACGCCCGTCTCGTCGCCGCTACGGACGAGGGTCACGGTGAGCCCGTCGACGGCATCGCGGGCGCCCACCTGCCCCGGTGGTGTGAGCGTGCCGTCGCCGTCGTCGGTGGGCAGCAGGCCGAGGTCCACGACGTCGTCGGCCAGCTCGGTCAGCCAGGCGACCAGGGTGCCGTCGGCGAGGCCGTCGGCGGTCACGTCCTCGAAGCGCTGTTGTTCGGCCGGGACCACGACGGTGCGCCCGCGCAGGTCGACGACGGCGTCCCCCGGCGCAGGCGACGGCCCGGTGAAGTCGTACCGCGTCCAGGGCAGATCCGCCCGGGCCGTGGGCGTCGTCCCCGCGTCGCCGCCGATGGCGGCCCGCCACGCTCGCCACGCCGGATCCAGTGCCGCGTCCTCAGGAGCCGACACCAGCAGCCGCGGGCCGGAACCGCCCGACCACCAGGTGCGGCGGACTCCACCGGCCTCCACCACGAACGCGCCGTCGGCGGCCACCGCGTGCCGCAGGAGCTGGAACACCGCCCACCGGCAGGCCCCGGCCACATCGCGCGGCGGCCCGAGCACGACGACGCGCGACTCCGGCGGTGACGTCGTCATCACGGTGCGCCGCGACGTGACGGCCTCCACCCATGCCTCGTCCGGGTCGTCCCGCGACAGGGACAGCGCCCCGACGCCGGAACCCCACGAGACCGCCACGGCCTCGTCGGCCCCCGCCGTCAGCCCGAAGCGGTCCGTCGCGCCGGAGCGGATGGCGCGGGCCACCCCACCGGGGCTCAGTGCCGCCCGAGCCCGCCGGCGGACGACCGCGTCCGCGCGGGCGGCGAGCAGCCGCGCATGCCGCAGCCGGGTGCGGCGCTGCATCGCCAGCATGACCAGCGCCACCGTCACGGACAGCACGCCGAACAGCAGGAACATCGGGTTGCCCATCATCAGGACCAGGGCGACCCCGAGCACCAGCGGGCCCAGGGCGGCCACCAGCGGGATCACGACGGACTGCCGGGCCGGTGGGGATCCGAGGTCGATGGCGGGCGGCTCCGGTGTGATCGGCCGCGGCAGGGCGGACCCGGGCCCGCGGACCAGGCCCAGGGCGGTCCGGCCCACAGGGAGCGGGCTGCGGCCGTCCCACAGGCGTCCGGTGCCCCGAGGGCCGTCGTGGACGTGCAGCCCGGTGGGCGCGAGCCGCAGACGCATCGGCCGCGACGGGGCAGAGGGATCGTCCAGCAACAGCCGCGCCTCGCCGCGTCCCACGCTCAACCCGCCCTCCCCCAGAGGGACGAGGCGGCCGGCGTCGGGTCCGTGCTCGGTGACCACCGCGAGCTCCGGCCCGCGGGTCGGTGCACTCCCGACCCGTTCCGCGTACGTCACGCTGCGCGGCCCGGCAGCGCACCGGCGCAGCGACCGGGCGGGAAAACGTTCCCGCACCGCCCGATCCTGCTCGTCCGCGTCGGCGGGGAAGTGCTCCACCCGCCATGTCTCGGGAGCGGCCCCGCCCAGGATCCGCACGCTCCAGGCCATCCCCGCCCCTCCCTCCTGAGACCGGCGACCGGCCCGTCCGGCCGCCTGGGGACGACCCTGCCACGGCCTGATGGCGGCTCGGGCGGCCTGTGGACAACTCCCCGTCGAACGGGACCGCCGCCACGTTGTCCACAGTCATGGTGTCCTGGACCACACGCATCGACGGAACGGGGTATCTTCCTGATCGAGACATGTGCGGCGCTGGGGATGGCGCCGAATCGGGCACAGGAGGGACACATGGATGCGGTGCGCATTCTCGAGGACGAGATCCGGGAGATCGTCCGGCGGCAGGGCATCGATCCGCAGCGTGAGCACGCCCGGGTCCTGACGCTCATCCAGGACGCGGCGGCGGACTACGAGTCCCGCGCGATGGTCAGCTCGTTGCCGGACCTGGAGGATCCCGTGGCGGCGCGGCAGGACCTGTTCGACCGCATCGCGGGCCTCGGGCCGCTCCAGCGGCTCATGGACGATCCCTCCGTGGAGGAGATCTGGCTGAACGCGCCGGACGCCGTCTACTGCGCGCGGTCGGGCCGCTCCGAGCTGACGGGCATCGTCCTGACCGAGGAGGAGGTGCAGGACCTCGTCGAAGTCATGTTGAAGTCCTCGGGCCGGCGGCTGGACCTGTCGATGCCGTTCGTCGACGCGGCCCTGCCAGACGGTTCGCGCCTGCACGTGGCCATCCCCGACATCACGCGGCGGCACTGGGCCGTGAACATCCGGAAGTTCATCGCCCGGGCGCGCCGGCTGGACGACCTCGTCCGGGGCGGTTCCCTCACTCCGACGGCGGCCCGCTTCCTGGACGCGGCCGTGGACGTGGGCATGAACATCCTCGTCAGCGGGGCCACCCAGGCGGGCAAGACCACCCTGCTCAACTGCCTGGCTTCGGCCATCGGCCCGCGGGAGCGGGTGATCACCGTGGAGGAGATCTTCGAGCTGCAGATCCCGGTGCGCGACGTCGTCGGGCTGCAGTGCCGCCAGCCGAACCTGGAGGGCCACGGCGAGATCCCGCTGCGCCGCCTCGTCAAGGAGGCGCTGCGGATGCGCCCGGACCGCCTGATCGTCGGCGAGGTGCGCGAGGCCGAGGCACTGGACATGCTCGTCGCGCTGAACTCCGGCCTGGCCGGCATGTGCACGATCCACGCGAACTCGGCCGCGGACGCGCTCACGAAGCTCTGCACGCTGCCGCTGCTGGCCGGGGAGAACATCTCCCGGGACTTCGTCGTCCCGACGGTCGCCACGTGCATCGACGTCGTCGTGCACTGCGAGCGCGACCGTCAGGGCCGCCGGCGGGTGCGGGAGATCCTCACCGTCGGCTCACGGGTGGAGGGCGGGGTCATCGAGACGTCGGCGCTCTTCCAGCGTGACGCCGAGGGCGACCTGCGCCTCAACGAGGGTGCAAACCTGGAGTTCGAGGCGCTCGCCCGTCGCGGCGTAGACGTCCACGAGCTGGTGGGGCTGCGCTGATGGCCGCGCTGCTGGGGCTCGCGCTCGGCTGCGGCCTGTTCCTGCTGTGGTGGTCCCTCTGGTCCCCTCCCACGGAGAAACCCGGGGCCGCCCGCACCGACTCCCGCCTGCGTGTGCTGATCGCCCAGTCCGGCATCCAGCGTCTCAGCCCGGCCGGCGTCGTGTCCGCCATGGCCGTCGGCGGTCTCGTGGTCGGGCTGCTCGTCCTGTCGCTGACCAGTACGTGGACCATCGCCGCGTGCTTCGCCGTCTTCGGCGCGGCCGTGCCCTGGCTGCTGTTGTCCTGGCAGGCCCGCCGGCGGTCCACGGCACTGCGCGAGCTGTGGCCGGACGCGATCGACCACGCCCGGTCGGCCATCCGCGCGGGCCTGACTCTCCCGGAGGCGCTCATCCAGCTCGGGGAGACCGGGCCGGAGGGGCTGCGCGAGCCGTTCCAGCAGTTCGCCCGGGACTACCGGGCCGGAGCCCGCTTCGTGGACGCACTGGACCGGCTCAAGGCCCGGATGGCCGACCCCGTCGCGGACCGCCTGGTGGTCTCGCTGCGCTTGACCCGCGAGGTCGGCGGCGCCGACATCGGCCGTCTGCTGCAGACCCTCTCCGAGTTCCTCCGGCAGGACGCCCGCATCCGCGCCGAGCTCGAGGCCCGGCAGTCGTGGACCGTGAACGCGGCCCGGTTGGCGGTGTGCGCCCCGTGGCTCGTGCTCCTGCTGCTGGGGACCCAGCCCGCCGCGGTCGCGGCCTACCGGTCCGCCGCCGGCGGGGCCGTGCTCCTCGCCGGCATGGTCGCCTCCGTCGTCTGCTACCGCGTCATGCTCCGCATCGGCGCGCTGCCCCGGGAGAAGCGGGTGTTCGCATGACGTCCGCGCTGATCTGGGCCGCGCTCCTGGGCCTCACCCTCGGGGCGGGACTGCTCCTCATCCTGGTCACCCAGCCGGTGGGCTGGCGCCCCAGCCTCGAGCAACGGGTCGAACCGCAGCTGCGCCACCACATCCCGGCCTCCCGCCTCCTCGAGGAGGAACGTGCGGGCGCCTCGCCCTGGGGAGCGTGGGGACGCATCCTCGATCCCGTGGTGCAGGCCGGAGTCGGCTGGGTCCAGCGCATCTCCCCGGGCGGGGCGGCGCTCGACCGCAAACTGGCCGCCGCGGGGCTGGCGGTCACGTCGACGGACTTCCGTGCCCAGCAGGTCCTGAGCGCGGCCGCGGGGGCCGCCGTGGCGGCCGTCCTCGCGCTCAGCCTCACCGTCACGGGCCGCGTGCCGGTGATCACGGGGGTCGCCCTCGTGATCGCCGGCGGCATGGCCGGGTTCCTGCTCCGGGAGCAGCTGCTCTCCCTGCGGGTGCGACGGCGGCGCGAGGCCATCCTCTCCGAGTTCCCGTCCGTGGCCGAGCTGTTCGCGCTCTCGGTGGGCGCGGGGGAGAGCGCCGCCGGAGCGCTCGAACGCATCGCGGGGACGGCGCGCGGGGAGCTGGCCGGCGAGTTCCGCACCACGCTCGCCGACATGCGTGCCGGGGCGTCGCTGTCCGCGGCGCTCAAGGCCATGGGACGGCGCGTGCAGCTGGCCCCCGTCGAACGGTTCATCGGGGGCGTGCTCATCGCGCTCGACCGCGGCACGCCCCTCGCCGACGTCCTGCGCGCGCAGGCCCAGGACGTGCGTGAGATGGGTCGCCGCGAGCTCATGGAGGCCGCCGGCCGGAAGGAGATCCAGATGATGGTCCCCCTGGTGTTCGGCATCCTCCCGCTCACGGTGATCTTCGCCGTCTTCCCCGGCATCTCCCTGATGCGCCTGGGGTTCTGAAGACCCACAACTGAATAGTCCATCCATCCACCCACGATCACCATCCACTCCGGCCGCACGGGCGGCCGGCCACCCGAGGAGGGGACCATGCTCCACCACCACGCCATCACCGTCCTGGCCGCCCTGCGCGCCCTCATCCACGACGACGTCCGCGACGAGCGCGGCGACGTCCCCGGCTGGGTGATGATCACCCTCATGTCCGCCGTGCTCGTGGCCGGCCTGCTGGCCCTCGCCCTGCCGGCGCTCCAGGGACTGTTCAACCAGGCCATCTCCCAGGTGTCCCAGGGCGGCTGAGCATGCCCCGGGGTGCTGCCCACGGCGCGCAGGCGCCCCGTGGCGGCCACACGGGTGTCCGCTGGCGGGACGACCGGGGCGCCGCGGTGGCCGAGTCCACCATGGTGATGACCCTGGTCGTCCTGCTCTTCGCGGCGCTGCTCCAGGCCGGCGTCGTGATCCACACGCGCAACGTGATGATCGACGCCGCCTCCGCCGGCGCCCGGTACGGGGCGCTCGCGGACCGGAGCCCCGAGGACGGCGTCCAGCGGGCTCGGGAGCTGCTCTCGGCCGGCGTGCCCGGCCAGTCCGGGGCCGACGTCGCCGCGGAGCTCACCAGCCAGGACGGGGTCCCGGTCCTGCGCGTCACGGTCTCGAGCTCGCTGCCCGGCCTGGGGTTCCTGCCGGGCCCGATCCCCGTGGAGGTGAGCGGTCATGCGTTCCGTCAATGACGTCCGCGACGAGCGGGGAGCGGCCACGGTCGAATTCCTGGGCCTCACCCTCGTCCTGTTGATCCCCGTGGTGTACCTGATGATCTACGTCTCCCAGGTCCAGGCCGCGGCGTTCGCCTCGGTCGCCGCCGCTGACCAGGCCGTCAAGGCCGTGGTCGCCGAGGCTGATCACCCCAGCGCAGGCGCCGCCCACGCCACCGTCGAGCTCACGCTGGCCGACTACGGCGTGGGCGCCGGCCAGTACGACCTGACCGTCGGCTGCGATCAGGGCGGCTGTGGCACGCTCGAACCGGGCGAGGTCGTCGCCGTGCGGGTGGACGTGGGGGTGCCCGTCCCTCTCACGCCGGCAGCGTGGTCGCTGACCCCCGTGACGGTGGGTTCCGACGCCCGGCAGACTGTGCCGAGGTTCTGATGCGCCGCCGCCTCACCGCTCGCCTGGGTCACGACGACGGGCAGACCACCGTCCTCACCGTCGGCCTGTGCGCCGTGCTCGTGGCCCTCATGCTGGTCATGCTCGCGGTCACCACCGTGCAGTTGCAGCACCGCCGCCTGCAGTCGCTCGCGGACTCGGCCGCCATCGCCGGGGCAGAGGAGCTCGGCTTCCGGCTGGGGGAGGACCCGGGCGTCGTGCTCTCCGACGACGACGTCGCCGCCTCCGCCAGCGCACACCTCGCGGCCGTCGGTGCCCAGGAGGCCGTGCCCGGGCTCGGCGGGATGAACGCCCGCGTGGCCGACGACGGCACCACCGTCGTCGTCACCCTCGACGCCCGGGCCGATCTGTTCGCCATGACCGGCCCGTTCGCGGGGACACTGCCCCTGTCGGTCCCCCTCGAGGCGACGGGCAGCAGTCGCACTAGCCTGGCCCGGTGATCCGCTTCCTCCACGGCATCGGTGGCCGGCCCGCCCACTTCGAGCCCCTTACTGACGCCCTCGGCGCCGTGGCCGACCTCGCCGCCTCGCCCGCCCTGCCCGGCCACCCGGGCACGGACGCCGGCGGTCAGGGCCGCCCCCGGGCCGCACGGCCGGCGATCGAGGCGGACCCCGTCCTCGACGCCGCCCGCACCTGGGCGGCGCAGGCCGGCCCCGTGCCGGGGCTGCTGATCGGCCACAGCACGGGCGGGGTCATCGCGCTGCGCGCCGTCGCCGACGGGCTGGTGCGGCCCCGCGCCCTCGTGGTCATCGACTCGAACGTCCCGGTGACGGACACCGCCCTGGCCGCCCGGGCGGCCAAGGCCCGCCTCGCCGCCCGCCCGGACTGGCGGAGCGTGCTCCGCGCCTCGCTCGCGCGGGACCTCCTCGTCCCGGAGCCGTGGCGCGAGCGGATCCTGACCGACCTGGACGCCACGCCGGACCATCCGATGCGCGAGCTCTGGGCCGCCGTCCTCGCCGCGGACACCCGTGCCCTCTGGGCCGGCATCACCGTCCCGACGCTATACGTGCGCAGCACCCGGGACGTCCACCAACGGGACCTGGACGCGGTCACGCAGCACGCCACCGTCGTCGATGTCAGCACGGGCCACTGGCCGCACGTCACGGAGCCCGAGGCCGTCGCGGCGGCGATCCGCCGCTGGCACACGACCGGCGTCCACCCCACGCGGTAGGCTGGCCGAATCATGGCTGACACTGACTTCTCCGCGGAGATCGACTCCCTGCGCCACACCCTGGCCTCCATCGAGCAGGTCTCGGACCTCGACCGCATCAAGGCGGACATCGCCGAACTGGAGCAGCAGGCCTCCGCACCGGACCTCTGGGACGACCCGGAGGAGGCCCAGAAGGTCACCTCCAAGCTCTCCCACCGTCAGACGGACCTCAAGCGCATCACCTCCCTGGAGAGCCGCATCGAGGACCTGGAGACCATGGTCGAGCTCGCCGCGGAGGAGGACGAGCCCTCCCTCCTCGACGACGCGAACCAGGAGCTGACCTCCATCCGCAAGGCCCTGGAGGAACTCGAGGTCGTCACGCTGCTCAGCGGCGAGTACGACCAGCGCGACGCCGTCGTGACCATCCGCGCGGGCGCCGGCGGCGTGGACGCGGCCGACTTCGCCGAGACCCTCATGCGCATGTACCTGCGCTGGGCCGAGCAGCGCGGCTGGTCCACCAAGGTCATGGACACCTCCTACGCGGAGGAGGCCGGCCTGAAGTCCGTCACCTTCGAGGTCAACGCGCCCTACGCGTTCGGCACCCTCTCCGTGGAGGCCGGCACGCACCGCCTCGTGCGCATCAGCCCCTTCGACAACCAGGGCCGCCGCCAGACGTCCTTCGCGGCGGTCGAGGTGGTGCCGCTGATCGAGTCGGACGACTCCATCGAGATCCCCGAGTCCGAGATCAAGGTGGACGTGTTCCGCTCCTCGGGCCCCGGCGGCCAGTCCGTGAACACCACGGACTCCGCCGTCCGCATGACGCACCTGCCCACCGGCATCGTCGTGTCCATGCAGAACGAGAAGTCGCAGATCCAGAACCGTGCCGCCGCCCTGCGCGTGCTCCAGTCCCGTCTGCTGCTGCTGCGCAAGGCCGAGGAGGACGCGAAGAAGAAGGAGATGGCCGGCGACGTCAAGGCGTCCTGGGGCGACCAGATGCGCTCCTACGTGCTGAACCCGTACCAGATGGTCAAGGACCTGCGCACGGGCCACGAGGAGGGCAACCCCTCCTCCGTGTTCGACGGCCACATCGACGATTTCGTGGACGCCGGGATCCGCTGGCGCGCCGAGCAGGTCAAGGCCGCCCAGGAGGACTGAGCCCCACGGCGCGGCCCCGCCGCCCAGGCCACCACGACGCCGGCCCGCACCTCCGCAGTGAGGCGCCGGCCGGCGTCGCCGTTCAAGCCCCCGCAGGGGCCTCGGGCCTGGCCCGGGAGACCGGCCCGGTGGGATGCTCGAAGCACCGGGCAGGCGCCCCCGCGCGCCGGTCCGGCACCAGACTCCATTCCCACCCAGGAGGTCGACCAGCATGACCATGCGCGCCGCCCGTTGGCACGGCAAGAAGGACATCCGCATCGAGGAGATCGACTCGCCCACGGCCGGCCCGGGGCAGGTCCTCGTGGACGTCGCGTGGTGCGGCATCTGCGGCACGGACCTGCACGAGTACCTCGAGGGCCCGATCTTCATCCCGCCGGCCGGGCACCCGCACCCGATCTCCGGCGACGCCGCCCCCGTCACGCTCGGCCACGAGATGTCCGGCACCGTCGCCGCCCTGGGCGAGGGCGTCACGGACCTCGAGGTCGGCCAGAAGGTCGTCGTGGAGCCGTACATCGTGCGCGAGGAGGACCGGGACCGACCGGACTACAACCTCGCGCCGGACATGAACTTCATCGGCCTGGGCGGCGACGGCGGCGGACTGGCCGAGCAGATCGCGGTGCAGCGCCGCTGGGTCCACCCGGTGGCCGACTCCGTGCCTCTCGACCAGGCCGCGCTCATCGAGCCGCTCTCCGTGGCCCACCACGCGTGGGTGCGGGCCGGCTCTCCGACGTCGGGCGTGGCAGTGATCGGTGGCGCCGGCCCCATCGGCGCGCTCACGGCGGCCGTGCTCAAGGGCAAGGGCCTGACGGTGTACGTCTCCGAGCTCTCGGAGCTGCGCCGCCAGAAGGTGCTCGAGGCCGGCGTGGTAGACGAGGCATTCGACCCCCGCGAGGTGGACGTGCCCGCGAAGATCCGCGAGCTGCACGACGGCCAGGGCGCGGACGTGGGCTTCGAGTGCACCTCGGTGGACGTGGTGCTGGACATGCTGCTGGACGCGGTGCGTCCCGGCGGGGTGATCGTCAACGAGTCCATCTGGGGCCACGAGCCCGCCGTGGCCCTGCACAAGCTGGTGATGAAGGAGATCGACCTGCGCGGCACCATCGCGTACGCGAACGACCACGCGGACACCATCCGCATGGTCGAGGACGGCGCCGTGGACCTCGCGCCGTTCATCACCGGCAAGATCGGCCTCGACGACCTGGTCGACCAGGGCTTCGAGACCCTCATCCACCACAACGAGACGGCCGTGAAGATCCTCGTCTCGCCCACCGGCCAGGGCCTCTGAGGCTCCGGCCCGATCCCCGGACGTCCCGACGACGGCCCGCACCCGCGCGCTGCGGGTGCGGGCCGTCGTGGTCCCTGTGCCGCGGCGCGCCGTCACAGACGCGTCGCTCCCTGGCGCGCCTGTGACCGGGGTCATAGACTGCATTTGAGTGAATCGTGATGAACCGAGTTGAACGTCCCAGGAGGACCGCATGACCGCCGAGCTGCCCCAGCCTCAGCCCACCGATGCCGTGATCGTGGGCGGTGCCCGCACGCCCTTCACCCGGCTGCTCTCGCAGCAGGCCGACCTGCGCGCCGTGGACCTGGGCGCCCACGCGATCACGCACGCGCTCGAGCGCGCCGGCGTGGCCCCCGAGGACGTGGACATGGTCTACATGGGCCAGGTCGTGCAGGCCGGCGCGGGCCAGAACCCGGCCCGCCAGTCCGCGCTCGCCGCGGGCATCCCGTTGAACGTCCCGGCCATGACGATCAACAAGGTGTGCCTGTCCGGCCTCACCGCCGTGATCGACGCCGCCCGTCTCATCCGCCTCGGCGAGGCGGACGTGGTGGTGGCCGGCGGTCAGGAGTCCATGACCAACGCCCCGCACCTGCTGCCCGGCGCGCGCAAGGGCTTCAAGTACGGACCGGCCACCATGCTCGACGCCGTCGCGTGGGACGGCCTCACCGACTCCCTGAGCCACGAGGCCATGGGCGAGCTGACCGAGTCCGGCAACGGCGAGCGGAACATCGCCCGCGCCGAGCAGGACGAGGTCGCCGCGGCCTCGCACCAGCGGGCCGCCCGGGCCCAGTCCGAGGGCGTCTTCGAGGGCGAGATCGCCCCGGTGGAGATCCCGCAGCGCAAGGGCGACCCGCTGGTCGTCTCCCAGGACGAAGGGGTCCGCCCGGACACGACCGCCGAGTCGCTGGGCGCCCTGCGCCCGGCGTTCGCGAAGGACGGCACCATCACGGCCGGCAACTCCTCGCCCCTGTCCGACGGCGCCGCCGCCCTCGTGGTGACCTCGCGGGCCTTCGCCGAGGAGAAGGGCCTGACGATCCTCGCCACGGTGGGCGCACCCGGCCAGACCGCCGGCCCGGACAGCTCGCAGCTGCACTCGCAGCCTTCGGACGCGATCGCCGCGGCGGTGCGGAAGCAGGGCTGGGACGTGGCCGACCTTGACTTCATCGAGATCAACGAGGCGTTCGGCGCGGTGGCCGTGCAGTCCCTGCGCGACCTCGGCTACCCGCACGAGAAGACCAACATCCACGGCGGCGCCATCGCCCTGGGCCACCCGATCGGCGCCTCCGGCGCCCGGCTGGCCCTGCACGCCGCCCTCGAGCTCGACCGGCGCGACGGCGGCCGCGCGGCCGTCTCGCTCTGCGGCGGCGGCGGCCAGGGCGAGGCCCTGATCCTCTTCCGCTGACAGACCGCCCCTGACAGAAAGGACCCCGGACATGGCTCTCGACAAGACCGTGGCCACGCCCGCCGAGGCGGTGGCGGACGTGCCGGACGGCGCGTCCCTGGCCGTCGGCGGCTTCGGGCTCTCCGGCAACCCCGTGCAGCTCATCGAGGCCCTGCTCGAGCAGGGCGCCACGGACCTGTCCGTCGTCTCCAACAACTGCGGCGTGGACGGCTGGGGCCTGGGCATCCTGCTCGGCGCGCGCCGGCTGCGGAAGATGACCTCCTCCTATGTGGGGGAGAACAAGGAGTTCGCCCGCCAGTACCTCAAGGGCGAGCTCGAGGTGGAGCTCGTCCCGCAGGGCACCCTCGCGGAGAAGCTCCGCGCCGGCGGCGCCGGCATCCCGGCGTTCTACACCCGCTCCGGCGTCGGCACCCAGGTGGCCGAAGGCGGCCTGCCCATGCGCTACGACGCGGACGGCACCGTGGTGAAGTCCTCGCAGGCCAAGCCCACGGACACGTTCGTGCTCGGCGAGGGCTACCTCAGCCAGACCCCGGACGAGCCCGAGACCTATGTGCTCGAACGCTCCATCGTCACCGACTTCTCCCTCGTGCACGCGTGGAAGGGCGACCGCCACGGCAACCTCGTGTTCCGCAAGGCCACCCGCCAGTTCGGCCCGCCCGCGGCCATGGCCGGCCGCGTGTGCATCGCGCAGGTGGAGGAGCTCGTCGAGCCCGGCGAGATCGACCCGGATGACGTGCACCTGCCCGGTGTCTTCGTGCACCGGATCGTGGAGGTCGGCACGGACATCGAGAAGCGGATCGAGAAGCGCACCGTGCGCGCGTCGGGGGAGGGGCGGGCATGAGCGAGCAGACCACCGGGCGTCCCCAGGGCCTGAGCCGCGACCAGATGGCGGCCCGCGCCGCGCAGGAGCTGCCGGACGGCGCCTACGTCAACCTCGGCATCGGCATGCCCACGCTGATCCCCAACCACATCCCCGCCGGGCGGTCCGTGGTGCTGCAGTCCGAGAACGGCATCCTCGGCACGGGCCCGTACCCCACGGAGGACGCCGTGGACCCGGACCTGATCAACGCGGGCAAGGAGACCGTCACCGTGAACCCGGGGGCGTCCTTCTTCGACTCCGCGCTGAGCTTCGGCATGATCCGCGGCGGCAAGATCGACGTCGCCGTCCTGGGCGGCATGGAGGTCTCCGCCGCGGGCGACCTGGCCAACTGGATGGTGCCCGGCAAGATGGTCAAGGGCATGGGCGGTGCGATGGACCTCGTCCACGGCGCCGGCCGCGTGATCGTCATGATGGACCACGTGTCCAAGGACGGCACCCCCAAGATCGTCGACCAGTGCACCCTGCCGCTGACCGGCCGCGCCGTCGTCGACCGCATCATCACGGACCTGGCCGTGATCGACGTCGTCGGCACCCCGGAACAGCCCCGCCTGGCGCTCGTGGAGACCGCGCCCGGCATCACCGAGGAGCAGGTCCGCGCGCTCACCGGCGCGCCGCTGGACTGAGCCGACGACGCCGCCCCGCGGCCCCGGCGCACCGCCTCGGCGGGCATCGGGCCGGCACGGGATAGACTGGACGGCCGCGCCCTGATCGGGGCGCGGCCGTCGCCGTGGACGCTGGAAGGACGTGAGGCCATGGGCAAGAACAGCAAGGGCAAGGCCGCCAAGCAGCCGGCCCCCGGCGAGCGCCAGGTGATCGCCAACAACAAGAAGGCGCGCCACGACTACACCATCCTCGACACGTACGAGGCCGGCATGGTGCTCACCGGCACCGAGGTGAAGTCGCTGCGCGAGGGCAAGGCCTCGCTCGTGGACGGCTTCGCGGTCTTCTACCGGGACGAGCTGTGGCTCGAGCAGGTCTACATCCCGGAGTACCTCAACGGCTCGTGGACCAACCACGCCGCCCGCCGCCGCCGCAAGCTGCTGCTGCACCGCGCCGAGCTGACGAAGATCTCCCGCCAGATCCAGGATCCGGGCCTGACCATCGTGCCGCTGTCCCTGTACTTCCTGAACGGGCGCGTGAAGGTGGAGATCGGCGTCGCGCGCGGCAACCGCGAATACGACAAGCGGCACAAGCTGCGCGAGCAGCAGGACAACCGCGAGGCCCAGCGGGCCATGCGGATGCGCAACCGGCGCGCCGGCGTGGCCTGAGCGCGGTGGACCCCTTGGGAATGCCTCGGGGGCGTGCTACGTTGTATCTCTCGCAGGGCCGGTTTCAGGACCGGCGGGCCTCGCGCCCTCCGCCTGCAGTGGTGATTGACAACCTCATAGAGGAGTCGCCCCCATGGGGCCGATCGGTTTCGACGGTGTGTGTCGCGTCGGGAGAAGCGGGCCGAGGATGCAGAGTCATCTCGTCAAACGCTCTCTGCAAACCAATAAGTGCCGAATCCAAGCGCACTGACTTCGCTCTCGCTGCCTGATCAGTGATCGAGTCCGTCACCCCGAGGTCGCTGTCGCCTCGGATCGTGGCGTCAGCTAGATAGCCACTGGGCGTCACCCTCGCCGGGGGTCGTGACGCCGACATCAATCCGGCTGGGTCCGGGTTGGCCGCCCGTCTGCGGGACGGCCAGGACCGAGCAACACCCACAGCAGACTGCGCCCGGAGAAGACCTGGCAACACCTCATCGGACGCGGGTTCAATTCCCGCCGGCTCCACTCACCACCACGGGAAGGCCCCGGAATCACCCCGATTCCGGGGCCTTCGTCGTGTCCATGCCGGTGTGCGGCGGCCCGCCCCTCAGCCGGCCAGGACGGCGTGCAGGCCCAGGCCGGCGCCCCAGCCGACGACGACGGCCACCAGCCCCAGCCCCAGATGCGCGGTCCACAGGCGGGCGGCTGTGCCCCATCGACGGGCGAGCGCGGCGTCAGCCGCCTCAGCGGCCACGGTGGACCACGTCCCCAGGGCGAGGCAGAACCCGGACACCACGGCGGACACCGCCGCGACGAGCACGAGCCCCTGCCCGTCGCCCCAGCTCTCGGAGGCGTACACCAGCTCCGGCACGGCCAGGCCGACGGTGACGCCGAGGAGCAGGGCCGCCGTCGTGTTGGCGGTGAGCAGACCCCGGGGGCCGAGCCGGTCGGTCAGGCGCCGGCGCACCAGGGCGCCGAGCGCCCCGCCCGCCGCGAGGCAGGCCAGGAGGGCCACCTGGAGGAGAGCGAAGACCTCGTATCCCGCGCCGCTCATGCGTCCTCCGCCGAACGATCCGTCCCGACCGCGCGCGACCCCGGGGCGCCACCGGCGCGCAGGCCGAGCACGGCCGCCGCCGTCGAGAGTGCAGCCATCAGCGCGAGCACCAGCAGCACCGCTACCGCCGCGGCGAGGACGCCACCCGCCCCGGACGCCGCGGCGCCCAGCCGCACCGGCCACAGCACCAGGGCGACGGCGCTGGAGATGGTGGTGAACGCACCGAGGAAGCCGGTTCCCAGCCCCGCCACCAGGCGTGGACGCCAGTCCGGCCCGCGGCGTCGCGAGGCCGCCCACAGCAGGCCGAGCAGGAACGAGCCGAGCACGTTCACCACGAACAGCGGCAGGGCCTGGACCAGCACGTCGACCGCCCCGAACGCGGCGCCGAACGTGCCGCGGAAGTTGGGCGCCCCGGCCAGCGCGGTCACCGCGTTCATCACCCCCGCACCGCACAGCACGCCCGCGGCACCGCCGAGGGCCACCGCACCCGCAGTGCCGGGCCGGCGATCTGTCCCGCGCCCGCCCCTCCGGTCGGCCGTCGGCTCCCCCCGCGCGGCCATCAGGCGCCGTCCTCGGCCTCGTCACCCGCGCGCAGGCGGGCGAGGACGTCGTCGTGGAGCAGGCCGTTCGTGGCCAGCGCATGCCCGCCGAACGGGCCGTCCTCGCCGTCCAGCGAGGTGAAGCGGCCGCCGGCCTCGCGCACGATCGGCACCAGGGCGGCCATGTCATGCAGCTCGAGCTCGGGCTCGGCCGCGATGTCCACGGCGCCCTCGGCGACGAGCATGTAGGACCAGAAGTCGCCGAAGCCGCGCACGCGCCACACGTCCGAGGTGAGCTGCAGGAACGCGCGGATCGAGCCGCGTTCGCGCCAGCCCTCGATCGAGGAGAAGGACAGCGACGCGTCCTCGACCCGGTCCACGCCGGACACGGTGATCCGCTGAGCACGCGTGAGCGAGGTGCCCGCGAAGGCGCCCTGGCCGGCCGCGGCCCACCAGCGACGGTGCAGGGCGGGGGCGGAGACGACGCCGACGACGGGCTCGCCGTCGATCAGCAGCGCGATGAGGGTGGCCCACACGGGCACGCCGCGCACGAAGTTCTTGGTGCCGTCGATGGGGTCGACCACCCACTGCCGGCCGGAGCGGCTCAGAGATCCGCCGAACTCCTCACCCACGATGCCGTCGCGCGCCCGGGCACGGGACAGGGTCGAGCGGATGGACTCCTCGGCGGCGCGGTCCGCATCCGTGACAGGGGTGAGATCCGGCTTGGTGCTGACCTCGAGGTCCTGGGCCTTGAACCGGGACATCGTGATCGAGTCCACGTTGTCCGCCAGCATGTGGGCCAGCCGCAGGTCCTCCGTGAGGTCGCGGCCGCGGGTCGCAGGGTTCTCAGGTCGCTCCATGCCGCCCACGCTATACCGCGCGGGCCGCCTCAGTCCTCGGACGACGCCGCGTCCTCCGCCCCCGAGGGGGCCAGCCGGTTGCCGAGCAGACGCCGCAGCGAGGCCAGGCGTGCCGCTCCCGAGGGGCCGGCGTGGCCCGCGGCCACCCATGCGTCCAGGCCGCAGCCGGGGGAGTCGGCGGTGTGGGTGCAGCCGCGCGGGCAGTCCGCCAGCCCGCCGGCGAGGTCGTCGAACGCCTCCACCACGCGGTCCGGCTCGACCCAGCCCAGCCCGAAGGACCGGATGCCGGGGGTGTCCACCACCCAGGTGTCCGGCAGGGGGGCGCCGTCGTCGCCCGTCAGCGGCAGTGCGAGCGCGGACGAGGAGGTGTGCCGGCCCCGGCCGGTGACGGCGTTGACGTGGCCGGTGGCCCGTTCCGCGCCGGTGAGCGCGTTCAGCAGCGTGGACTTGCCGACGCCGGAGGGCCCCACGAACGCGCTCGTGTGCCCGATCAGCCGCTCGGCCACCCGGGCCACGAGCGAGGCGTCCAGGGCGGTGTCCCCGGTCTCGGCCTCGAAGGTCGCCGCACCGGAGGTCATCACCTCCAGGTCCAGGGCCTCGTAGTGCGCCACCAGCGCGGCCGGATCACGCAGGTCGGTCTTCGTGATGAGCAGCACCGGGTGGATGCCGGCGTCGTAGCAGGCGACCAGGGCGCGGTCGATGAAGCCGGTCCGGGGCTCCGGATTGGCCGCGGCCACCATGATCACCAGCAGGTCGGCGTTGGCCACCACCACCCGCTCGACCTCGTCCGAGTCGTCCGCCGACCGGCGCAGGACCGTGCTGCGCTCCTCGACACGGACGATGCGTGCGAGCGTGCCCTCGTCCCCGGAGAGGTCCCCGACGACGGCCACCCGGTCGCCCGTGGCGATCGGCGTGCGGCGCAGCTCGCGGGCGCGCATCGCCGTGATCCGCTCGTCCAGGCGATCCGGCAGCACCACGGCGTACCGGCCGCGGTCCACCGTGGTGACCATGCCGACCTGCGCATCCTCGTGCTTGGGCCGCTCCTTGGTGCGCGGGCGGGTGCCGCGTTTGGACGGGCGCACCCGGACATCGGACTCGTCCCACGCGGAGGGATCGAGGCGCCGGGCCATCAGCGGGCCTCCTCGGCCGCATCGCCGGGTGCCACGAGCGCGGTCCACAGTGCGGGGAAGTCCGGCATCGTCTTCGCGGTGGTCGCCACGTCCACGATGCCGGTCCCCGGCACGCGCAGGCCGACGACGGCGGCGAAGGTCGCCATCCGGTGGTCGTGGTAGGTCTCGAGGGCGGCGGGCGACAGCGGCCCCGACGCGTCCGTCCCCGGGAAGCCGAGCGACGTCTCGTCCTCGTCCACGGTGATCCCCAGGCGGGCGGCCTCGGCGGTGAGCGCGGCGAGCCGGTCCGTCTCATGGCCCCGCAGATGGCCGATCCCCGTCAGGCGGGTGGGCCCGGAGGCCAGCAGGGCGAGCGCGGCCGCGGTGGGGGCGAGCTCGGCCGTGTCCGCGATCTCACCGGCGCCGGTGATGCGGGGCGCGCCGTCGTCGTGGACCGCCCCCGTCACCGTGAGCCGGCCGCGGGAGCGGTCCGTGCGGTCGACCGTGAGGGCCACGCTCGCCCCGAACTGCGGCAGGATCCGCCGCCAGCGGTCGCCGATCTGCGTCGTGCGGGTGGGCCAGTCCGGCACCGTCACGGAGCCGCCCGTGGCCACGGCGGCGGCCAGGAAGGGGCCTGCGTTGGACAGGTCCGGCTCGACGGTCGCCTCGTGTGCCGGGATGCGCCCCGGGGCCACGGTCCACGCCCCGGGACCCGTCTCGGCGACGTCCACCTCGAGCGCGCGCAGCACCCCGACGGTCATCGCGACGTGCTCCGGACTCGGCACGGTCTGCCCGGTGTGCCGCAGCCGGAGGCCGCGCGGCATCCCCGCGGCCGCCAGCAGCGCGGCGGACAGGAACTGGGAGGAGCCGGAGGCGTCGACCGCGACCTCCGGCACGTCGCCGTCGGGGGCCACCGTGGCCGCGTCCGCGCGGGTCGTCATCGTGAAGGGCAGGCGACCGGGCTCACCCTCCTCGACGACGGCCACCCCGAGTTGGCGCAGCGCGTCCAGGACCGGGGCCATCGGGCGCAGGCGCGCGCCGGCGTCGCCGTCGAAGCGGACCCGACTGGGCCGCAGCGCGGCGACGAACGGGACGAAGCGCATGACCGTCCCCGCCAGTCCGCAGTCCACGGCGACATCCCCGGCCAGCGGCTCGCCGAGCGGCATCGGGTGCACGCGCAGGCCGCCGTCGGACAGGGCCTCGAACCGGGCCCCGAGCGCTGTGAGCGCCGTGCGCATCAGCGCCGTGTCCCGCGACTCGAGGACGCCGTGCAGGACGCACGGGCCGTCGGCGAGGGCGGCGAGCACGAGGTGCCGGTTCGTCAGCGACTTCGATCCCGGCAGCCGCACCTCTCCGCGCACCGGGCCGTGCGCCACGGGCGCGGGCCAGGTCTCGGCGGCGTCGGGACGGGGGGCGGGGGAGTGCGCGGCGGCACGCGTGGGGCGGGTCACCGGGCCAGCCTATCCGGCGTCTGTCGGCCGGGGTCGGCCTGTCTCGGGGGAATACCTGGAACGCTCCTGGCGCTCCACTGGACGACCCCGTACCCGTGTCGGCGCACCGGTCCCGCTCGCCGAGGACCGCAGCCGGAGAGGAGCCCCGCATGAGCGCCGCCCTGCTGACGCATCCCTCCCGGACCGTAGACTGGCCCGCGATGAGCACTGACAACAGCCGGCCGGAATTCTCCCGGCCCGAGGACGCCCCCGAGCACGACCGCGCCGACATCGACGTCGCCGCCGAGTCCGAGCAGCAGCGCCGTGCCCGGTTCGAGCGTGACGCCCTCGAGTTCGTGGACCAGTTGTACTCCGCTGCGCTGCGCATGACGCGCAACCCGCAGGACGCCGAGGACCTGGTCCAGGAGGCGTACACGAAGGCCTACTCCTCGTTCCACCAGTACCGGCCCGGCACCAACCTCAAGGCCTGGCTCTACCGGATCCTCACGAACACGTACATCAACCTGTACCGCAAGCGGCAGCGCCAGCCCCTCGAGGCGGACAACCCTGAGGTGGAGGACTGGCAGATGGCCCGGGCCGCCGAGCACACCTCCGGTGGCCTGCGCTCGGCCGAGACGGAGGCCCTCGACCGGCTGCCCGACTCCCAGGTGAAGGACGCCCTGCAGGCGATCCCGGAGGAGTTCCGGCTCGCCGTGTACTTCGCGGACGTGGAGGGCTTCGCCTACAAGGAGATCGCCGAGATCCTCGACGTGCCGATCGGCACCGTCATGTCGCGGCTGCACCGCGGCCGCAAGCAGCTGCGCGAGCGCCTCGCGGACTACGCGGCCGCGCGCGGCATCAAGGCCCAGCCGAAGAAGAAGACCGGGCGCGGCGGCACGAAGCAGACCGAGACGAGCACGAAGGAGGCCACGCGATGACCGCGGACCAGCACGGCCATGAGTGCCGCGACGCCCAGGACGCCTCCCTGGAGCGGCTGTACCAGTACCTGGACGGTGCCCTGACGCCCGAGGACATCGAGCAGGTGCGCGCCCACGTGGCGGAGTGTCCGGACTGCCGGCACCAGAAGGAGCTCGAAGAGCTCATCCGCTCGGCGGTGCGTCGGAGCTGCCAGGAGAAGGCGCCCGCGCAGCTGCGGGCCACCATCATGACCCGCATCACCCAGATCTCGACGACGACCGTCACCTGGGGCTGACACCGCGACACGCGGACCCGTGGGCACCCGATCGGGCGCCCCGACGATGACGAAGGGCCGTCCCCTGAGGGGACGGCCCTTCGTGGTCTGCGGTCGCCGGGTGGCACCCGGCCGGTCCGCGACGCCGATCAGCGGATCAGGCGTTGGGACGCTTGCCGTGGTTGGCGCCGTTCTTGCGGCGGTCGCGACGCTTGCGTGCACGCTTGCTCATGACGTCTCCCTTCAACGAGTCGGTCGATGGTTCATTCTGTCACATCAGGCCGTGGGCTCAGGCAGACCGAGCCACTGGTACCAGCCCCGGTGCAGCACGAGCCACGCGATGAGCCCGTGGCCCGCCTGGCCCGGCCGGCCCTGGCCGGAGGCGAGGTCCGCGCGCCACTGCTCGTGTCCCACCAGCGGGGTGAACGTGTCCACATACACGTGGTTGCGCCGGTCGGCCACATCCAGGTAGGCGGCGTTGAGCTCGGCGAGCCGCGCGTTGCGCTGCTCGTCCAGGGTGGGCGTGGGGCCCACCACGAGCACCGGGATGTTCCGCTGCGAGGCGGTGTCCAGGACGTTGGCCAGGTTCAGCCGCGAGCGGGCGGTCGAGGTGGCCTCCAGGTCCAGGTCCGCGTCGGACAGGGCCACGACGAGGCGGTTCTCCGTCTCCTCGGAGAAGCGCCGCGAGGCCTCGCCCCACCAGCGCTCGTTGAGGTCCTCGGTGGTCTCGTGCGGCACGGCCAGCACGTAGTTCTCCAGCTCCACGTCGGGGGCCTGGGTGCGGGCGAGCACGCGGCCCCACCAGCCGATGGCGCGGGCGTCGCCCGCACCGGCCAGCAGCTGGTCGCCGACGGCGGCGATCCGGATCCGGCGGTTGTGCACAGTGTGTCCTTTCGTCGGCCGATCCGCCGCCGCCGCCGCACCGGAGGGTGCGGCGGCGGCGCAGGATCGGTCCGGGTCAGCGGCCGAAGGCGGCGTCCAGCAGCGTGCTGAGCTCCTGGTCGTGGCGGCCCTTGGTGCCCGCGGAGGTCGCGGCCGAGGCCGGGCGGGACACGAGGGTCACGGGGCCGTCGAGCTGCGGCACGAGGTTCAGCGCCATGAACGGCCACGGGCCCTGGTTCGCGGGCTCGTCCTGCACCCACGCGACGTCGGCGTTCGGGTAGGCGCGGAGCGCCTTGCGGATCTCATCGAGGGGCAGCGGGTAGAGCTGCTCCACCCGCACGATCGCGGTGGACGTGTCACCGGACTTCTCGCGGCGGGCGAGCAGGTCGTAGTACAGCCGGCCGGAGACCAGCAGCACGCGCGTGACGTCCTTGGCGTCCACCCCGGCATCCGGGATGACCGGCTGGAAGCGGCCCTCGGTGAAGTCCTCCACCGAGTTCGCGGCGGCCTTGAGGCGCAGCAGCTGCTTCGGGGTGAACACGACGAGGGGCCGACGCGGGCGGGCGTAGGCCTGCTCGCGCAGCAGGTGGAAGTGGTTCGCGCCCGTGGAGGGGTTGACCACGCGCATGTTGTCCTCGGCGCACATCTGCAGGAACCGCTCGATGCGGGCGGAGGAGTGGTCCGGCCCCTGCCCCTCGTAGCCGTGGGGGAGGAGCAGGACCACGGACGAGGTCTGCGACCACTTCTGATCGGCCGAGGAGATGAACTCGTCGATGATCGTCTGCGCGCCGTTCACGAAGTCGCCGAACTGGGCCTCCCACAGCACGAGGGCGTCGGAGCGCTCCACGGAGTAGCCGTACTCGAAGCCGAGGGCGGCGTACTCGGACAGCAGCGAGTTGTAGACCCAGAACTTCGCCTGGTCCTCGGAGAGGTGCTTCAGCGGCGCCCACGTCTCGTCGGTGATCCGGTCGTGGAACACCGAGTGACGCTGCGTGAAGGTGCCGCGCTGGGAGTCCTGCCCCGCCAGGCGGACCGGCACGCCCTCCATCAGCAGCGAGCCGAAGGCCGCCAGCTCGGCGAAGCCCCAGTCGATGCCGCCGTCGACGGCCATCTTGGCGCGGCGCTCGAGCAGGGCCGCGAGCTTGGGGTGGACCGTGAAGCCCTCGGGCACGTCGATGTGCGCCTGCCCGATGGCCCGCAGCGTCTCGGCCGAGATGGCCGTGGACGCCGGCGCCTCCGGGGCCGCGTCCCGGTCCTCGGCCGGGCGGAGGCCCTCTCCGCCGGAGGCGGGCGCGTCCTCGTGGGTCTCCGCGAAGACCCGCTCCAGCTGCTGCTGGTAGTCCTTCAGGGCGCTGTCCGCCTCCTCCTGCGTGATGTCGCCGCGGCCCACGAGGGACTCGACGTACAGCTTGCGGGTGGAGCGCTTCTGCTCGATGAGGTTGTACATGCGCGGCTGCGTCATCGACGGGTCGTCGCCCTCGTTGTGGCCGCGGCGGCGGTAGCAGACGAGGTCGATGACGACGTCCTTGTTGAACCGCTGGCGGTACTCGAAGGCGAGCTGGGCCACGTGCACCACGGACTCCGGCTCGTCGCCGTTGACGTGGAAGATCGGGGCCTGGATGGTCTTGGCCACGTCGGTGGAGTACACCGCGGAGCGCGCCTGGGTCGGCGGCGTGGTGAAGCCCACCTGGTTGTTCACGATCACGTGGATCGTGCCGCCGGTGCGGTAGCCGGGCAGCTGCGAGAGCTGCAGCACCTCCGTCACGACGCCCTGGCCGGCGAAGGCCGCGTCGCCGTGCACCAGGATCGGCAGCACGGAGAAGGAGTCCGGGCGCTGGCCGCCCAGATCGAGGCGGTCCTGCTTGGCGCGCACGACGCCCTCGAGGACCGGATCCACGGCCTCCAGGTGCGAGGGGTTGGCGGCGAGGTACACGCGGGTGCTGTTGCCGGCGTCGGACACGAAGGTGCCCTCGGTGCCCATGTGGTACTTCACGTCGCCCGAGCCCGAGGCGCCGCCCGGGGTGGCCCCCTCGAACTCGCGGAAGACCTGGCTGTAGGTCTTGCCGGCGATGTTCGTCAGCACGTTCAGGCGACCGCGGTGCGCCATGCCGATGGCGACCTCGTCCAGACCGGCGTCGGCGGCGTCTCCGAGGATGCCGTCCAGCAGCGGGATGAGGGACTCGCCGCCCTCGAGGGAGAAGCGCTTCTGGCCGATGTACTTGGTCTGCAGGAACGTCTCGAACGCCTCCGCGGCGTTGAGGCGGCCCAGGATGCGCAGCTGCTCCTCGCGGGTGGGCTTGGCGTACGGCTGCTCGAGCTTCTCCTGGAACCAGGCGCGCTCGGCCGGGTCCTGGATGTGCATGTACTCGACGCCGATGGTGCGGCAGTACGCGTCACGCAGCACGCCGAGGATCTTGCGCAGGGTCAGGCTGCTCGCCCCGCCGAAGCCGCCGGTGGGCCACTGACGGTCCAGGTCCCACAGGGTGAGCCCGTGCTCGCGGATGTCGAGGTCCGGGTGGTAGGCCATCGAGTACTCGAGCGGGTCCACGTTGGCCAGCAGGTGGCCGCGGTCCCGGTACGCGTGGATGAGCTGCTGGATGCGGGCGACCTTGCCGATCTGCTCCTCCGGGTTCACCTGCACGTCCTGGGCCCAGCGGACGGGCTCGTAGGGGATGCGCAGGGAGTGGAAGACCTCGTCGTAGAAGCCGTCCTCGCCCAGCAGGAGGCCGTGCACGATCTTCAGGAACTCGCCCGAGCCGGCACCCTGGATCACGCGGTGGTCGTACGTGGAGGTGAGGGTGATCGTCTTGGAGATCGCCAGGTCGTGCAGCGTGGACTCGGCGGCGCCCTGGAAGGCGGCCGGATAGGTCAGCGCGCCGACGCCGATGATGGCGGCCTGGCCCTGGGACAGGCGGGGCACCGAGTGCACGGTGCCGATGCCGCCCGGGTTGGTCAGGGAGACCGTGGTGCCGGCGTAGTCGTCCATCGTCAGCTTGTTCTTGCGGGCGCGCTGGACGAGGTCGTCGTACGCCTTCCAGAAGCCGCGGAAGTCGAGGGTCTCGGCGGCCTTCACGTTCGGGACCACGAGCGCGCGGGTGCCGTCCGGGCGGGGCAGGTCGATGGCCAGGCCGAAGTTCACGTGGGCCGGCTCCACCATGGTGGGCTTGCCGTCGCGCTCCTCGTAGGTCACGTTCATCGAGGGCATGGCCGCGAGCGCGCGGACCACGGCGTAGCCGATGAGGTGGGTGAAGGAGACCTTGCCGCCGCGGGTGCGGGCCAGGTGGCTGTTGATGACCACGCGGTTGTCGATCAGCACCTTGGCCGGCAGGTCGCGCACGGTGGTGGCGGTGGGCATGGACAGGGAGGCGTCCATGTTCGTGGCCACGGCCTTGGCCATGCCCTTGAGGACGGTGGCCTTCTCCTGCTTCTCGTCCGCGGTGGTGGTGGCGGTGTCGGCGGGCTCGGAGGGCACGGCCTGGGCCGCCGGGGTCTTCTTGGCCTTGGGGCCGGTGCTGACCGAGGTCTCCTTGGGCTGCGCACCGCGGGCCGGGGCGGTCGCCGCCTTCGGCTCGGTCACCTTGGCGGTGGCCTTCGGCTCGGCCCGGGCGGCGGCCTTCGGCTCGGCCTCGGCGGCGGCCTTCGGCTCGGCCTTGGCGGCGGCCTTCGGCTCGGCCTCGGCGGCGGGGGCGCTGGCCTCGAGACGGGCGAAGATCTGTGCCCACTGCCGGTCCACGGAACCGGAGTCCTCGCGGTACTTCCGGTAGATCTCGGCCACCAGCCGTTCGTTCCCCGGGAACTCCTGTGCGAGCCGGTCCGACGTGAGTTCTGGCACTGTGTAACGCCTCTTCCTGAGCCTTGGGATGCGATGTGCTGCGCCGGGCCACCCGCGCGGCGCGCGTGGGGCCGGGAACGCCTCGAGACATCATAGTTCTTCGACGCCCCCGGTCGGAATGCCGCGGCCTCGTCTCGACTCCGCTCCCGGCGGACGCGCGGGGCCCCTCGGCGTCCGCCTCGTCTGGGAGACTGACGCCATGCGCTTCCTCACCGACCCGGCCGTCGACCTGACGTACAACGACGTCTTCCTCGTGCCCTCGCACTCGGACGTCGCCAGTCGCATGGACGTGGACATCGCCCCGGATGACGGCACGGGCGCCACCATCCCCCTGGTCTCCGCCAACATGACCGCCGTCACCGGGCGCCGGATGGTCGAGACCATGGCCCGGCGCGGCGGTCTCGGGATCCTGCCGCAGGACATCCCGGCGGACGTGATCCGGGACGTCGTGCGTCGGGTGAAGGTGGCCCACCCCGTGGCGGACACCGCCCTGACCGTCGGGCCGCAGGACACGGTGCTGGACCTGCTCCACCTCGTGGACCGCCGCAACCACGGGGCCGTCTGCGTGGTGGACGCCCACGGCGGGCTGCTCGGCGTGGTCCGCCCCCAGGACTGCGAGGGCGTGGACCGCTTCGCCTCGGCCGCCTCCGTCATGCACCCTCCGGCGGTGACCCTCACGCTCGCCGAGCTCGGCGGCACGGACGGGGCCCCGAGCAAGGAGGCGCTGCAGGCGGCCTTCGAGCGCCTCCACGCCGCGCGCCAGGAGATGGCCCCCGTCGTGGACCCGGCGGTGGGGACCGCCGCCCCCGTGCTGCGCGGGGTCGTCACCGCGGCGGGCCTGCTGCGCTCGTCCCTGTTCACGCCCGGTCTCGACGACGACGGACGGCTCCGCGTCGGCGCCGCCGTCGGCATCAACGGGGCGGTGGGGGAGAAGGCCGCCGTCCTGGTCGAGGCCGGCGTCGACGTGCTCGTCGTGGACACGGCGCACGGTCATCAGCGGACCATGCTGGACGCGCTCGCTGCGGTGCGGGCCCTCGACCCCGGCGTGCCCGTGGTGGCCGGCAACGTCGTCTCCGGCGACGGCGTCCGGGACCTGGTCGCGGCCGGCGCGGACATCGTGAAGGTGGGCGTGGGCCCGGGCGCGATGTGCACCACGCGCATGCAGACCGCGGTGGGCCGGCCGCAGTTCTCGGCGGTCCTGGAGTGCGCCGCCGCGGCCCGCGAGCTCGGGGCACGCGTGTGGGCGGACGGCGGGGTGAAGCACCCGCGGGACGTGGCGCTCGCGCTGGCCGCCGGAGCCAGCTCGGTGATGATCGGCTCGTGGTTCGCGGGGACGCTCGAGTCTCCGGGCGACCTCGTGCACGGTCCGGACGGTCGGCGGTACAAGGAGAGCTTCGGCATGGCCTCGGCCCGCGCGGTCCAGCACCGCACCCGCCACGAGGACGCCTTCACCAAGGCCCGCAAGGCGATGTTCGAGGAGGGCATCTCCTCCTCGCGCATGTACGTGGACCCGCGCCGCCCCTCGGTGGAGGACCTGCTGGACACCATCACGTCCGGTGTGCGCTCGTCGCTGACCTACGCCGGCGCCCACGACCTGGCGGAGTTCCGTGAGCGCGCCGTCGTCGGCCTGCAGTCCGCGGCGGGCTACGAGGAGGGCCGGCCGGTCGCCTCGTCGTGGTGAGGCGGCCGCATGCCCCTGCTCGTTCCGCCGGGGCCTGACGCCCCTATACTGGGCGGACTATGGATCACCCTGACACCTGTGTGCCAGACCGCTCGTCCGCCCACGCGGACGCGGCCGGATCGGAGCCTTCCAGTCCCGGTGCCCCGCACCGCCGCCCGGCCCGCCGTCGAGGGGGTGAGGTCGGGTGGAGTGGCTCCTGCTGATCCTCGGCCTGGTCCTGATCGTGGGCACCGGGTTCTTCGTGGCCGTCGAGTTCGCCATGATCGCGATCGACGTGCCGACCGTGCAGCGGATGGTGGACGCGGGTGACCGCGGCGCCGAGCCCCTGCTGCGCTGTCTCAAGTCACTCTCGACCCAGCTCTCCGCGTGCCAGCTGGGCATCACCCTGACCACACTGCTCACCGGATACGTGATGGACCCGGCGATCAGCCGGCTCATCGACCCGCTGCTGCTCCAGGTGGGGCTGCCGGCCGGCGTGGTGGGCACCGTCTCGCTCGTCGTCGCGATGGTCGTGGCGACCCTGCTCTCGATGCTCCTCGGCGAGCTGATCCCCAAGAACCTGTCCATCGCCGAGCCCATGGCGATCGGCCGCGCACTCGCCCGGCCCCAGCTCGTGTTCAGCACGGTGTTCAAGCCGGCGATCCTGGTCCTGAACGGGTTCTCCAACGGCGTGCTGGCCCGCGTGGGCATCGAGGCCAAGGAGGAGATCTCCGGCGCCCGCAGCCCCGAGGAGCTCTCCTCGCTGGTCCGCCGCTCGGCCCAGCTGGGCACGCTCGACGCGCAGACCGCCACGTTCCTGGACCGGACGCTGCGCTTCGCGGACCGCACCGCCGCGGACGTGATGACCCCGCGCATCCGCGTGGAGACGGTGAGGGAGGACCAGGCTCTGCCCGAGGTCCTGGACCTGGCCCGCAGCACCGGCTACTCGCGGTTCCCCGTGATCGGCGACTCCTCGGACGACATCCGCGGCGTGGTGCACGTGAAGAAGGTCGTGGCCGTGCCGCGGGAGCGCCGCGCCGACCTCGAGGCCGGTGCACTGATGACGGAGGTCATCCGCGTGCCGGAGACCGTGCACCTGGACCAGCTGCTGGCCGAGCTGCGCGACGCGAACCTGCAGATGGCCGTCGTCGTGGACGAGTACGGGGGCACCGCAGGGGTGGTCACGCTCGAGGACGTGGTGGAGGAGATCGTCGGCGAGGTCGCGGACGAGCACGACCGCGTCACCCCGGGGGTCCTCCAGACGGCCTCCGGCCGCTGGTACTTCCCGGCGGAGCTGCGGCCCGACGAGGTGCGGACCCAGATCCCGGCCCTCGTGGTGCCGGAGGACGGGGCCTACGAGACCGTCGGCGGGTACATCCTGGCCCGACTGGGGCGCCTGGCGGAGGTCGGGGACGTGGTGGACGTGGACGGCGGCACCCTGACGGTCGAGCGGATGGACGGCCGCCGCATCGAGCGCGTGCGCTTCGACCCGGCCGCTGAGGACGAGGAGACGCGCGCATGAACGGGGACGTCGTCGGACTGCTGTGGCTGGTGGTCCTGTTGGCCGCCAACGCCTTCTTCGTGGCGGGCGAGTTCGCCGTCATGGGCGCCCGCCGGGCGCAGATCGAGCCGCGGGCCGAGGCCGGCTCCCGCCAGGCCCAGGTGGCGCTCTACGCGATGGAGCACGTCTCCCAGATGCTGGCCGTCTGCCAGCTCGGCATCACGGTGTGCTCCCTGCTCATCCTCAACGTGTCCGAGCCGGCGCTGCACCACCTGCTCGTCGTCCCGATGGCCGCCCTCGGGGTCCCGTCCGCGGCGGCGGACGTGACCGCCTTCGTGCTCGCGCTGCTGGTGGTCACCTTCCTGCACGTGACCCTGGGCGAGATGGTGCCCAAGAACGCCGCCGTCTCGTTCGCGGACCGCGCCGTGATGCTGCTGGCCCAGCCGCTCGTGTGGCTCTCGAAGCTGCTGCATCCCGTCGTGGCCGCGCTGAACTGGACGGCCAACCTCGTGCTGCACGCCCTGCGCATCGAGCCGAAGGACGAGGTGGCCTCCTCCTACACGCTCGAGGAGGTGCAGTCGATCGTGGCCGAGTCCACCCGCTCGGGCACCCTGGAGGACGAGTCCGGCGTGCTGCACTCGGCCCTCGAGTTCTCGGACCACCGGGCCGGGGACGTGATGGTGCCGCTCGAGCGGGTCGTCACCGTCCCCGAGGGGATCACGCCGCACGACTTCGAGTGGACCGTGGGCCGCGTGGGCTTCTCCCGGTTCGTGGTCGAGGACCCCGACGGCGGCTACACCGGCTACCTGCACCTGAAGGACGTCCTCACCGTGGGCCCGTCGGGACACGACGAGCCGATCCCGCTCACGCGCGTGCGCTCGCTGGCCAACGTGCGGCTCGAGGACGAGGTCGAGGACGCACTCGCGCTCATGCAGCGCACGGGCTCCCACCTCGCCCGGGTCATCACGCCCGAGGGCGAGACCGCGGGCATCCTCTTCCTCGAGGACGTGCTCGAGGAGCTCGTCGGGGAGATCAACGACGTGACGCAGTCGCCACGTCGGTTCCGGCCCGCGTGAGCGTCGCGCGGGCGGCGCGGTGCTACTGTTGAGAACCGATTTCACACATCCTCCCGACACGAACGAGGTCGCCCCATGCTCCGCCGCCGTCGTCTGCCCGCCCTGACCGGGGCCCTCACCGCGCTCACCCTGAGCCTCGCCGCGTGCGGCGGGACCAGCGGCGACTCCGCGGGCGAGCAGGCCGCGGGCGCCTCTGCTGCCGCCGGGTCCGGCTCGGCCGCGGGCGCGCCCGTGGCCGTCGCCACGACGACGCAGCTCGGCTCCGTGCTCGACCGCGTGGTCGCGTGCGCCGACGCCCGCAGCGTCACGGTGATGGGCCCGGGGGATGATCCGCACGACTTCTCCGCCTCGTCCGCGCAGGTGAAGGACATGGTCTCCTCCGGCCTCGTGTTCTCCAACGGCCTCGGCCTCGAGGGCGGCATGGAGTCCGCCCTCGCCAACGCCGAGGCGGACGGCGCGACCGTCGTCGAGGTGGCGCCCCAGCTGGATCCGCTGCCCTTCGGCGGCCATGACCACGCCGAGGAGGGGGCGGGCCACGAGGGCCATGACCACGGGTCCGAGGACCCGCACGTCTGGATGGACGTCGCCCGCATGGCGAGGGCCGCCGAGCTGATGGGCGACACGCTCGCCCAGGAGCGGGGTGACGAGAGGTTCGCCGAGTGCGGCGCGACCGTGCGCGGGGAGCTCGAGCAGACGGACACGCAGGTCCGGGAGATCCTCGCCGGGGTCCCGGAGGACCGCCGCACGCTGGTCACGGACCACGACGCCTACGGCTACTTCAGCGAGGCCTACGACTTCACCGTGTCCGGCGTCGTCGTCCCGGGCGGCTCCACCGACGGCGAGCCCTCCTCCCAGGAGATCGCCGAGCTCGCCCGGTCCATCCGCGACGGCGGCGCAGACGCCGTGATCACGTCCGTGGGCGCGCGCAACAGCCTCGTGGACACCGTGGCCGAGGAGGCCGGCGACCTGCCGGTCATCGAGGTCTACGAGGGCGGCGTCGGCCCGAAGGACACCCCGGAGGCGGACTACGCCGAGGCCATGCTCCTCAACGCCCGCACCCTCGCCGACGCGCTGGAGGGCTGAGGATGGACTGGCTGCTCGAGTCCTTCCAGATGGGATTCCAGCAGCGCGCCCTCGTCGGCGGACTCATCGCCGTGGTGATGTGCTCGGTCGTGGGCACGTGGCTGGTGCTGCGCGGGATGAGCTTCTTCGGGGACGCGTTCGTGCACGGTGTCCTGCCGGGCATCGCCCTGGCGGTCGTCACCGGTGGCAGCCCCCACCTCGGTGCGGCGGTGGCCGCCGTCGTCATGATGGCGGGCATCTCGCTGGTGCACCGGGCCACCACCCTCAAGGAGGACACCGCCATCGGCCTGCTCTTCGTGGGGATGATGGCCCTGGGCGTGGTGATCATCTCCAAGTCGGACTCCTACACGGGATCGCTCACGTCGATCCTGTTCGGCGATGTGCTGGGGGTCAGCGTGGACGGCATCGTGACCCAGGCGGTCATCGCCGTCGTGGTGATCGCCCTGGCCCTGCTGCTCTACCGGCCCCTGCTGGCACTGAGCTTCTCCGAGGTCAAGGCGCGCTCGCTGGGCATGCGACCGGGGCTGACGCACACGCTGCTGCTGGTGATGATCGGCGCGGCCGTGATCGGTTCGTTCCAGGCGGTGGGCACGGTGCTCGTGTTCGGCCTCCTCGTGGGACCGCCCGCGACGGCGGCGCTGCTGACGCGCAGCGTCCCCCAGATGATGCTCGTCTCCGTCGTGATCGGCGCGGCGTGCGTCGTCACCGGGCTCACCCTCAGCTACCGGCTGGGCACGGCGGGTTCGGCCACCATGGCGCTCATGCCGATCCTGCTGTTCTTCGTCGTGCTCGCCGTCCGCGCCGCCGTGCTGGCGCTCCTGGGCCGGCACGTGCGCTCGCGCGCGCAGCGTGAGCAGGAGACGCCGGTCGTGGCCCTGCCCGGAGCGGAGGTCGCCCGATGAACGCGTCCTTCCCCGCGGGCGCCGCGGCGGCCACGCCTCCCCTCGCGGTCGCCCGGGCGCTCGAACTGCGCCACGGCTCGCACGTGGCCGTCCGGCCCTCCGACTTCACCCTGCCGGCCCGGCGGCTGATCGCGGTGATCGGGCCCAACGGCTCCGGCAAGTCCACGCTGCTGACCGCCCTGGCGGGCCTGAGCGACCCGGCCTCCGGTGCGCTGGAGGTGCTCGGCGAGAACCCGCGGCGGCGCTCGCAGCGCACCTCCTTCGTGATGCAGTCCATCGGCGTGCCCCAGGGAGTGCCGGTGACGGTGCGCGACGTCGTCGGGATGGGCCGGTACCCCACGCTCGGGTGGTTCCGCCCGTTCCGGAAGCAGGACCGGGACATCGTGCGGGCCGCCATGGAGCGCATGCAGGTCGCGGACCTGGCGCGGCGGCACCTCGACCAGCTCTCCGGCGGCCAGCGCCAGCGCGCCTACGTGGCCCAGGGCCTCGCCCAGGACCACGACGTGCTGCTGCTCGACGAGCCGATGACGGGCCTCGACATCGTCTCCGCCCGCACGATCGACGACCTCCTCCACGAGGAGCCGACGCGCGGGGTGTCCGTGGTCTACACGACCCACGATCTCGACGAGGCTGCGGAGGCGGACCATGTGGTCCTGATGGGCGGGCGTGTCGTGGCCTCCGGCCCGCCGCGGAACGTGCTCACGGTCGAGAACCTGGACATCGCCTACGGCCGGGGCGCCCTGCACGGGCCCTCCAAGGCAGTCGAGGACCCGGCGGACTTCCTGGACGACCCCGCGGGCGGCATCCGCCACTGACCGGGGCCCGGCCCCGGGGTCAGGCCGCGCGGGTGCGCCCCTCGGCCCGGCAGCGGGCACAGACGCCGGTGATCTCCACCGTGTGGTCCGCGTCCGTGAAGCCGTGCTCCGCGGCGACGGCGGTGGCCCACGCCTCGACGTGGGGGGCGGTGACCTCGACGGTGGTCCAGCAGATCCGGCACACCAGGTGGTGATGGTGGCCCTCGTCCTCGCACCGGCGGTACACGGTCTCGCCGTCGTCGCGGCGGAGCATGTCCACGAGGCCGTCGTCGAGCTGCTGCTGCAGGGTCCGGTACACGGTGGCCAGCGAGACGCGTTCGCCCTGGTCCTGGAGGCGGGCATGGAGCTCCTGCGCGCTCACGAAGTCCGGGATGCGGTCCAGGGCTCGGTCGACGGCGGCCTTCTGCCGGGTCGCCCGGGGACGGGCGGCCCGGGGGCTGGGCTGGGGGGCGCTCACGGTGCTCACGACTCCTTCTGCGGCGGCTGCCGCCTCCTCCGCGCGGTCCGGAACAGGTCCGCGCGGGCCATCCTCCAGGTTATCAGCGGCGCCGAATGGGGCGTGGAGTAGGGTGTCCGGGTGCACAGCGAGAGCCCGGACCCATCCCCTGTCCCGGACCGCGACGGCGCCGCCCCCGATCGACCCGACCCGCTGATCGTCGTCGACGAGGGGCAGGGCCGCGTGGTCCCGGCGCCCACGGCGGCCCCGTCCTCGTCCCATGACGCCGGCGGCGACCCGGACGCGGACATCGACGGCGTCGACCCTGAGGCCGCCGAGCCGCCCACCCTGGTGACGGTGGACGTGCTGGCCGGCTGGCTCGGCCTGGCCCCCGTCGAGGACCTGCCGCCGGTGCCCGGGGGCCCGGCCTACGCCCAGCCGGGCCGATGCCGCCCGAACCGGGTGATCCTGCTCGACGTCCGGTTCCGGGCCACGGGGGGCGGGCCGGACCACGCCGCCTATCTCCAGGGCCATCTGCCCGGCGCCGTCTACGTCTCCCTGCCCAGCCAGCTCGCCGGCCACGCCGGTCCGGCGGCGGGGCGCCACCCCCTGCCGGACGCGCGCCAGTTCGCGGAGACCGTGCGGATGTGGGGGATCGACGAGGGGGACACCATCGTGGTCTACGACGACGACCACGGCCTGTCCGCCGCGCGCGCCTGGTGGCTGCTGCGCCACGCGGGGCTGCGGGACTCCGTGCTCCTGGACGGCGGCCTCGAGGCGTGGCGCGCCGCGGGCCTGCCCCTGCAGCCCGGTGAGGTCATCCCGGTGCCCGGCACCGCCCGGCCGTCGTGGGGCCGCATGCCCGTCGTGGACACGGCCGGCGCCGAGGCGATGGCCTCCGGCGGTCTGCTCCTCGACGCGCGGGCGGCCGAACGCTACCGCGGGGAGGTCGAGCCCTTCGACCCCGTGGCCGGGCACATCCCCGGGGCGCGGAACGTGCCCACGGCGGAGAGCATCGCCGAGGACGGCCGCCTGCGGCCCGCCGCAGAGCTGGCGGAGCGGTTCGACGCCGTCGGCGTGGACGACGCCACTCCCGTGGCCGTGTACTGCGGCTCGGGCATCACCGCGGCGCACGCCGTGCTCACCCTGGCCGTCGCGGGGCGACCCGGAGTGGCGCTCTACCCGGGTTCGTGGTCAGCATGGGTCCAGGACCCGTCCAACGCCGTCGCGGTCGGCCCCGAGCCCTACGGCGCGTCCGGCCGGGACTGACGAGCCCCGGGGCCCCGCCCCGCCGACCCCCAGGAGGACCCCCCATGGCCACCGTCTTCAGCAGGATCATCGCCGGCGAGCTGCCCGCCCGCTTCGTGTGGCAGGACCCGACGTGCGTCGCGTTCCTGTCCGCCGCGCCGCTCCAGCCGGGGCACACGCTCGTGGTGCCCCGTGAGGAGGTGGACGAATGGGTGGAGGTCGACCCGGCGCTGGTCACGCACCTGACGACGGTCGCCCAGCAGATCGGCAAGGCGCAGGTGGCGGCGTTCTCCGCCCGCCGGGCCGGGCTCATGATCGCCGGCTATGAGATCCCGCACCTGCACGTGCATGTGTGGCCCTCCACCTCGCTCGCCGACTTCGACCTGGCTCGCGTGGACAACGCCCCCGATCCGGCGGACCTGGACGACGCCGCCGCCCGCCTCCGCGCGGCCCTGCGGGACCTGGGCCACGGCGAGGTCGTCCCGCAGGACTGACGGCCCGCGCCGCCCGGGCCCGACTCAGGCGCGCGTGGCCCGGGCGAGCGCCTGACGCACCCGCTTCTCGGAGACCGAGACCGCCGTGCCCAGCTCCTGGGCGAAGAACGAGACGCGCAGCTCCTCGATGAGCCAGCGCACCCGCTCCAGCTCCGCGGGCACGGGCGTGCCCGCGAACCGGGCGCGGTGGGCCGCGACGGCGGCGTCGAACTCGTCCTCGAGCCCCTGCACCACCGCCATGTGCTGCCCGTCGCGCTGCAGGTGGCCGCCGGCGTCCAACCGGTCCAGGCGCGTCAGCATGCCCTGCAGGTAGCGCGGCAGGTGCTGCAGCCGCTCCCAGCCCGTGGTGGCCACGAAGCCGGGGAACACGAGCTGCTCGAGGTGTGCCTTCACGTCCGACAGCGCCGGCGCGAGGGCGAGCGAGACCGAGCCCTTGAGCCGGCGTCGCACCTGCGCGGCCCGGGAGAGCACCTGCTCCACCAGGGACGTGACGGCGAAGACCGTGTCGATCAGGTCGGCCCGCACCCGGTCGAACAGGGCGCGGAACGCGGCCTCGTCGAACGGCAGCTCGTCCCCGACGAGACGGTCGACGGCGGCCTGCGTGCAGTCCGCGACGAGGGAGTCCACCGAGCCGTGCGGATTCTGGGTGAAGGTGAGCTTCTCCCTGTTGTCCAGGTGGTCCAGCACGTAGCGCTGGGGGCTGGGCAGGGTGGCCAGCAGCAGCCGGATCACCCCGGCCCGGTGCCAGGCCGCCTGGTCCTCCGCGGACCGGGCCACGGTCAGGCCGGCCGCGGGGCCGCCGTCGGGCGTGGTCTCGGGCACCAGGCTCGGGTAGCCCGTGATGGCGGGGCCGCGCGCCCCGGCCGCGGTGGAGACGGTCTTCGGCACCGTGCCGATGCTCCATGAGGTCAGCCCGTGCCGCTCCTCGAAGGCCGGCGTCGCGCCGGACCGCCCGGGGCCCTCCGGGCGACGGCGTCCCTCGGCCCCGGCCCGCCCGTCGGCCTGGGCCCGGCCGCCGCGGCCCGTGCCGCGCGGCCCCGGCCGGGCCGAGGCGGGGTCGTCGGTGCCGGCGAGCCGGGCGGCGATCGCGGAGCGGTTGGCCTGCGCGAGCCGGGCCTGCAGCGCGGGCAGGTCCTGGCCGGCGCCCATCACGGCGCCGCGGGCGTCCACGACGCGGTAGTCCATCCGCAGGTGCAGGGGCACCGCGTCCGGGGCCCACAGTCCGGGCTCCACCACCACGCCGCGCACCCGGCGCACGGCCGCGGACAGCGCGTCCGGCAGCTCGTCCCGCAGCGGGTCGGCGTGGGCCTCGAGGTCCGCGACGAGCTGCTGGGCCACGTCCGGGGCGGGCACGAGGTTCTTGCGCACGGCCTTGGGCAACGCCTTGATGAGGGCGGTGACGAGCTCGACCCGCAGGCCGGGGACCAGCCACGCGAAGGGGCCGGGGGAGACCTGGTTGAGCAGCAGGATCGGCACGGCCACGGTCACGCCGTCGGTGCCGGCCGCGCCGGTCGGGTCGTACGTGTACTCGAGGTCGAGCTCCACGTCGCCGCCGGGCATCGGATACGTGAACGTGGTGGGGAACGCGTCGGTGTCCAGGTCCTCGGCGTCGGCGGTGAGCAGGGCGGCGACGTCGAGGTCCAGCAGGTCCGGCTGATCCTGGCGCGCCTTCTTCCACCACGCGTCGAAGTGCCGCTCGGAGACGACGTTTCCCGGGATCCGCGCGTCGTAGAAGGCGAACAGGTCCTCGTCCCCGATCCGCAGGTCGCGGCGGCGCAGGCGCGTCTCGAGGGCGTCGACCTCCTCGAGCGCGGCGCGGTTGCGGGCGAAGAACCGGTGGCGCGTGCGCCAGTCGCCCTCCACGAGGGCGTGCCGGATGAACAGCTCGCGGGAGAGCTCCGGGTCGATGCGGCCGTACCGGACCGAGCGGTCCGGGATCAGGGTGACGCCGAACAGCGTCACCTTCTCGCGCGCGACGACGGAGCCCGCCCGCCGCGACCAGTGCGGCTCGTTGTAGGCCCGCTTGACGAGGTGGCCGGCGACCTCCTCGGCCCACTCCGGCTCGATCCGGGCCACCGTGCGCGCCCACAGCCGTGAGGTCTCCACGAGCTCGGCGGCCATGACGAACGGGTGGCGCTTCTTGAACAGGGCGGAGCCGGGGAACACGGCGAAGCGGGTGCCGCGGGCGCCCGCGTACTCGCGACGGCGCTCGTCGTAGGCGCCGATCTGCGAGAGCAGGCCGGTGAGCAGGGACTTGTGCACGGCCTCGTGCCGGCCGACCGGGTCCACGGGTCCGGACTCGACGGTGAGGCCCACGTCCTTGGCGAGCTGGCGCAGCTGGCGCACCAGGTCCTGCCACTCCTGCACGCGCAGCCAGTTGATGTGCTCACGGCGGCACAGCTTCCGGAACTGGGAGCCGGAGAGCTCCTTCTGCCGCTCGTGCAGGTAGGCCCAGAGGTTCAGGATCGCGGAGAAGTCCGAGTTCTCGTCCGCGAACCGGCGGTGCAGCTCGTCCGCGGCCTCGCGCTGCTCCGTGGGGCGCTCGCGGGGGTCCTGGATGGTCAGGGCCGCGGCGATCACCATGACCTCCCGGACGCAGCCGCGTTCACCGGCCTCGAGGATCATGCGGCCCAGCCGCGGGTCAACGGGCAGACGGGCCAGGCGGCGTCCGACCCGGGTGATGGTGCCGGCGCGGGCGCCGCCGGCCTCGAGCGCGCCGAGCTCGGTGAGCGTGGTGGCGCCGTCGGTGACCTGTCGGCCGTCCGGGGGCTGGACGAAGGGGAACTCCTTGACGTCGCCCGGGGTGCGGGCCACACCGAGGGACAGCATCTGCAGGATCACCGAGGCCAGGGAGGTGCGCAGGATCTCCGGGTCCGTGAACTCGGGGCGGGAGAGGTAGTCCTCCTCCGAGTACAGGCGGATCGCGATGCCGTCCGAGGTGCGGCCGGACCGGCCCGCGCGCTGGTTCGCGCTGGCCTGGGAGACACGCTCGATCGGCAGGCGCTGCACCTTGGTGCGGTGCGAGTACCGCGAGATGCGCGCGGTGCCCGTGTCGATCACGTACTTGATGCCCGGCACGGTCAGGGAGGTCTCGGCGACGTTCGTGGCCAGCACGATCCGCCGGCGCACCCCGGCCCCGGCGCGGCCGAACACGCGGTGCTGCTCCGCCATGGACAGGCGGCCGAACAGCGGCAGGATCTCCGTGCCGGCCAGGCGCGTGGTGCCGGCGACGACGCCGGTCAGGTGGTCCGCGGCCTCGCGGATCTCCCGCTCGCCCGGCAGGAACACGAGGATGTCACCCGGCGGCTCGGCGGCCAGCTCGAGGACGGCGTCGCCGATCGCGTCGAGGGGGTCGCGGGTCTCGGCGGCGTCGTCCGCATCGTCCTCGGGGTCGTCGGGGGAGGGCTCGTCGGTCAGCGGCCGGTAGCGGATCTCGACGGGGTAGGTGCGCCCCGAGACCTCGATGATCGGCGCCGGGACCACGCGGCCGCCGTCGTCGGCCTCCACCGCGTCCGCATGGTCCTCGCCCGCGGCCAGCGGCCGGCCGAAGTGCCGGGCGAAGCGCTCCGGGTCGATGGTGGCCGAGGTGATGATCACCTTCAGGTCCGGGCGCTGGGGCAGCAGGTTGCGCAGGTAGCCCAGGAGGAAGTCGATGTTGAGGCTGCGCTCGTGGGCCTCGTCCACGATGATCACGGAGTAGCGGCGCAGCTGCGGGTCGTGGGGGATCTCGGCCAGCAGGATGCCGTCCGTCATGACCTTGACCCGGGTGGCCTTCGAGGTCTGCGTCGTGAAGCGGACCTGGTAGCCGACCGTCTGCCCGATCTCCTCGCCCAGCTCCTGCGCGATGCGCTCGGCCACCGAGCGGGCGGCGATGCGCCGGGGCTGGGTGTGGCCGATCGAGCCGGCCTCCCCGAGCCCGAGGGCCAGGCACATCTTCGGCAGCTGCGTGGTCTTGCCCGAGCCGGTCTCGCCCGCGACGATCACCACCTGGTGGTCGCGGATCGCGGCCATGATCTCCTCACGGCGCTCCGCCACCGGCAGGTGTTCGGGGAACGTGATCGCGACGGCGTCGTGGGGCGTCGCCGACGGCTGCGCGGCGGGCGTGGAGGGCGGGGGAGTCTGCGTCATGACGGCCTCCATCCTAGGCGCGCGGGGGCCCGGGCCGACCCGGACGGGGCGAATCCGGGACGGACCTGGGACTGGGGCTGAGAGTCCGGATGTGATTCTCTGGAGCCCATGGACACGAACACCGTCTTCCTGTTGGCGGCGATCGGCCTCTATTTCCTCGCGATGATCGCGATCGGCCTGTACGCCTCCCGCAAGAACACCGACCTCGACGACTACATGCTCGCAGGACGCGACATGAAGCCGTCCGTCGCGGCGCTCTCCGCGGGTGCGTCCGACATGTCCGGCTGGCTCCTGATGGGCCTGCCCGGCGCGATCTACGCCGCGGGCCTGGTCGAGGGCTGGATGGCGGTCGGCCTGACCGTGGGCGCGTGGGTGAACTGGCGCGTGGTCGCCCCCCGCCTGCGCTCCTACACCGAGGTGGCCGGGAACTCGATCACGATCCCGTCCTTCCTCGAGAACCGATTCAAGGACCGCACGCACATCCTGCGGATCGTGGCCGGCCTGATCATCCTCGTGTTCTTCACCTTCTACGTGTCCTCGGGCATGGTGGCCGGCGGCAAGTTCGTCGAGTCGACCTTCGGCCCCGACTCCTTCTACGCCCAGGGCATCAGCATCAACTACCTCACCGGCATGCTCGTGGTCGCGGGCATCACGGTGCTCTACACCCTGTTCGGCGGCTTCCTCGGCGCCTCGCTGACGGATGTGGCCCAGGGCGTCCTCATGTTCCTCTCGCTGCTGGCCGTGCCCATCGTCGTGATCCTGACCATGGGCGGCTGGGACGCCGTCGTCGAGGGCATCCGCGCCGCCGACGCCGCCGGCGGCGGGGTGAACCACTTCTCGATGTTCGAGAACGCGACGCTGATCGGCGTCCTGTCCTCCCTCGCCTGGGGCCTGGGCTACTTCGGCCAGCCGCACATCATCGTCCGCTTCATGGCCCTGCGCACCCCGCACGACGCGGCCGTCGCCCGGCGCGTCGGCATCGGCTGGATGGCGCTGTCCGTGTTCGGCGCCGTGATGGTCGCCCTCGTGGGCATCGCCTACTTCCAGGCCAACCCCGGCACCACGCTCGAGGACCCGGAGACCGTGTTCCTGGTGCTGGCCTCGATCATGTTCCACCCGTTCGTGGCCGGCCTGGTGCTGGCCGCCGTCCTCGCCGCGATCATGTCCACGCTCTCCTCGCAGCTGATCGTGTGCTCCTCCGCCCTGGTGGAGGACCTCTACATGCTGCGCGGGCGCACCGGTTCCCCGACGTTCACCCTGTGGCTCGGCCGCATCGGCGTGCTGGTGGTGGCGCTCGTGGCGGGGCTGCTCGCCCTCGACCCGGACTCCTCCGTGCTCGAGCTCGTCTCCTTCGCGTGGGCCGGCTTCGGCGCCGCCTTCGGCCCTGTGATCCTGCTCGCCCTGTACTGGCCGCGGTTCACCTCGTGGGGGGCGATGGCCGCCATGGTCACCGGCGCCGCCGTCGCCTGGGCGTGGTCGGAGGCCAGTGCCGAGACGTGGGAGTGGTTCGGCCTGTACGAGCTGCTGCCGGGCTTCGTCGCCGCCCTCGTGGTGGGTGTGGTGGTGTCCCTCGTGACCCAGCGCTCGCGCCGTGTGCAGCGGCGGATCGACGCCGAGTTCACCGGCGCGATCGACATCGTGGCCGGCCGTGAGCCGCACCCGGACGTGGCCCCGGCCGCCATGACGCGGGACGCCGCCGGGGGCTCGACCGCAGCCGCCGCGGATCCGCGCGCGCAGGCGTGAGGCTCTTCCTCGCGATCCGTCCGCCGAGGGCCGTGCTCGACCACCTCGAGCCGGCCTTCGACGGCGTCCGGGACCGGGCCGGACGCGCGCTGTGCTGGACCGAGCCGGAGCAGCGGCACCTGACGCTGGCGTTCCACCCGGAGGTGCCCGCCGGCGCCGTGGACGACGTCGTCGCCGTCGCCGGCCGCATCGCGGCGGGACATGGCCCGCTGGACCTGCACCTGGCCGGAGCGGGGGAGTTCTCGCACCGCACGCTCTGGGTGGGGGTGGGTGGGCAGGTCCGGGAGCTCGGCGCGCTCCTGGCGGAGCCCTGGCTCGCCGACGACGACGGCCGGGACCGCCGGCGCGCCCACCTCACCGTGGCGCCGGTCTCGGGGGCCGCGCTCCGACCTCGGGGTCGGAGGCGGGGCGAGCCCCGTCCGCCGGCGCCGGCCACCGTCCTGCTGGCCGAGGCCGTGCGCGCGCTCGCCGTGTACCGCGGGCCGGAGTGGACCGCCGACGAGGTCGAGGTCGTGGCGTCCCGGCTCGGCGAGGGCCGGTCCGGCGGGCCGCTGCACGAGGTGCTGGCGACCGTCCCGCTGCGCGGCTGAGGGGCCGACGGGGCGGCCGGAGCGGGAGACCCGCCCGGCCGACCCGGCCCCGGGTCAGCCCTCCAGGGGGCCCTGCACCGCGTACAGGCGCTTGTTGGCGAACTCGTCCACGGCCATGGGGCCGAGCTCGCGGCCGAAGCCCGAGCGCTTCACGCCGCCGAAGGGCAGGTTCGCGCCGGCGGCGGAGGCGAGGTTCACGTTCGCCATCCCCACCTCGAGCTGGTCGGCCACGCGCTTGGCCTCGTCCAGGTCCGTGGAGAACACGGCGCCGCCGAGACCGTACTGGGAGTCGTTGGCCAGCGCCACGGCCTCCTCGGCCGAGGACACCTTGTAGACCACGGCGGCCATGCCGAACAGCTCCTGCGTGTAGGCGGGGTTCTCCTGGTCCACGTCCGTGATCACGGCCGGGGAGACGTAGAAGCCCTCGCCCTCCGGGCCGGAGACGCGCTCGCCGCCCACGTGGACGGTGGCGCCGGCCTCCTTGGCCGCGGCGATCTGCTCGGTGAGCCCGTCGGCCGCGGACTCGGAGGACAGCGGGCCGTAGACGTCGGCGTCGCGCGAGGTCGGGTCGCCGGGCTTCATCGCCGAGGAGCGCTGGACCAGCTCATCCACGAAGTCGTCGTAGAGGTCCTCCATGACGATCATGCGCTTGTTCGAGTTGCAGGCCTGGCCCCAGTTGCCCATCCGGGTGGCCAGTGCGTCGCGGGCGGCCGCGCGGGCGTCCGGCGCGGAGAGCACGATGTACGGATCGGAGCCGCCGAGCTCGAGGACGACCTTCTTGAGGTGCCGGCCGGCCTGCTCGGCGACGGCGGCGCCGGCCCGCTCCGAACCGGTGAGGGACACGCCCTGCACGCGCGGATCGGCGATGATCGTGGAGATCTGGTCGTGGGTGGCGAACACGTTCTGGTACACGCCCTCCGGCAGTCCGGCCTCGGTGAAGAGCTCTTCCAGCAGCTGCGCCACCTGGGGGTTGATCTCGGCGTGCTTGAGCAGGATGGTGTTGCCGAGCATGAGGTTCGGCGCCACGAAACGGGCCACCTGGTACACCGGGAAGTTCCACGGCATGATCCCCAGCAGCGGGCCGATCGGCAGCCGCTGGACGAACGCCTCCTGCCCGGAGAACTGCTTGATCGGCTGGTCCGCGAGCAGCTCCTCGGCCTCGTCCGCGTAGTACCCGAAGATCTGGGCGCTGTAGCGCACCTCGCCGACCGCCGCGCCGAGGGACTTGCCCATCTCCGTGGTGATCACCGCGGCGATGTCCTTGGACCGCTCGGCCAGCAGCTCGGAGATCCGCTTCACGACGGCGGCGCGCTCGGCCACCGACTTCCGGGACCACTGCTCGTAGGCGGCCTGCGAGGCGTCGAGGGCGTCGGCGATCTGCTGATCCGTGGCGTTGTCGAAGGACTTCAGCAGCTCCCCGGTGGCCGGGTTGATTGTGCGGTAGCCCTGAGAGGCGGAGGTGGTGGTCATCAGTCGTCACCCTTTCGTGTGGACGTCCTGCGTTGAGTTCCCCATCCTGCCGGAGGCCCCCGCTCACTCCCAGATCCCGGACGCCCCTCTTCGCCACGAGCCGAGAAGGTGGGTGTCCACGATCCCGGCGGCCTCCAGCAGGGCGAAGCAAGTGGTCGGCCCCACGAATCGGCAGCCATGCGCCTTCAGCGCCCTCGCGAGCGCGCGCGACTCGTCCGAGGTCGAGGGGACCTGCGCCACCGTCTCCGGCCGTGGGGTCGCGGCAGGCTGGTGAGCCCAGACCAGCCCCGGCAGGCCGGTGGCGGGACGGTCGCCGTCGCCGTGCCAGGCGGGGCCCGCGCCGGGGGAGCCCGGGTGCAGCGGGGCGAACCGCTCGCCGCGCATCCCGACGACGGCTTGTGCGTTCGCGACCGCGGCCTCGATCTTGCGCCGGTTCCGGATGATGCCGGGGTCCGCCAGCAGTGCCTCGACCTCCGCGTCCCCGAACGCCGCGACGGCGTCCGGGTCGAAGCCCGCGAACACCTCCCGGAACCGCGGCCGCTTGGCCAGGACGGTCCGCCAGCTCAGGCCCGACTGGAACGCCTCGAGCACGAGGCGCTCGAACAGGCCCCGCTCGTCCGTGACGGGCAGGCCCCACTCCGTGTCGTAGTACTCCCGCAGCAGCGGATCCCGTGCCGCCCACGGCGGGCGGGCCCGCCCGTCCTCACCCACGACGACGCCACTCGGCGGCGCCTGTCGCCCGTCGGCCGGTGGATCCTCGGCGAGGGTGGAGACGGGGGCGGGGAGGCCGTCGTCGGCGTGGTGCGCGCTCATGCACCCGAGCCTAAGAGCGGCCCCGGACATCCGGAGCCGGAACGCGACGCCCGGGGACGCAACGCCGTCTGCGGACACCTGTGCAGGAGGCGCGGCCGGACCTCGTCACTCGAGCCGCCCGGCCCGCAGCGGCACGTGCGGCGAGGGGGGGAGATGCTGGGGGCGACCGCGGTCGGGGCCACGCCAGCCGGGAGCGCGCCCAGGGCAGGCCGACCGGCGAGGGCAGGCTCGCGCCGCGCGCGGGGGAGGTGCTCAAGGCCGGCACCCTGGCCCCCGCGCCGCGGCACGGGCCGCTCAGTCCCTCGCGAGCACCGCGTCCCCCTCGGGCCGGCGCAGACTCGGCTCGGGCAGGTACACGGACCCGCCGGCGGCCCGGAACTCCGCGGACTTGGCGGCCATGCCGGCCTCGGCGATCCGCGCCTGCTCGGACGCGCCGCCGAATTCGCTGCGGATGTCCTGGCTGATGCGCATGGAGCAGAACTTCGGCCCGCACATCGAGCAGAAGTGGGCGGTCTTGGCGGGCTCGGCCGGCAGCGTCTCGTCGTGGTACTCCTCGGCGAGCTGCGGGTCCAGGCCGAGGCCGAACTGGTCGCGCCAGCGGAACTCGAAGCGCGCCTTGGACAGGGCGTCGTCGCGGTCGCGGGCGCCGGGGTGGCCCTTGGCGACGTCGGCGGCGTGCGCGGCGATCTTGTAGGTGATCACGCCCGTCTTCACGTCGTCCCGGTCCGGCAGGCCCAGGTGCTCCTTGGGCGTGACGTAGCAGAGCATCGCGGTGCCGTAGCGGGCGATCTCGGTGGCGCCGATGGCCGAGGTGATGTGGTCGTACGCCGGGGCGATGTCCGTGACGAGGGGGCCGAGCGTGTAGAACGGGGCGCCCTTGCACAGCTCCTGCTGGCGCTCCACGTTCTCCCGCACCAGGTGCAGCGGGATGTGGCCGGGGCCCTCCACCATGACCTGGACGTCGTACGCCCACGCCCGCTCCGTCAGCTCGGCGAGCGTGTCGAGCTCGGCGAACTGGGCGGCGTCGTTGGCGTCCGCCACGGAGCCCGGCCGCAGGCCGTCGCCCAGGGAGAACGCGACGTCGTAGCGCGCGAAGATCTCGCAGAGCTCGTCGTAGTTCTCGTAGAGGAAGTTCTCCTTGTGGTGGCCCAGGCACCAGCCGGCCATGATCGAGCCGCCGCGGGAGACGATGCCGGTCACGCGGTCCGCGGACAGCGGCACGTGGCGCAGCAGCACGCCGGCGTGCACGGTCATGTAGTCCACGCCCTGCTCGCACTGCTCGATCACGGTGTCGCGGAAGATCTCCCAGGTCAGGGCCTGGTGGTCGCCGCCGACCTTCTCGAGGGCCTGGTAGATCGGCACGGTGCCGATCGGCACCGGGGAGTTGCGCAGGATCCACTCGCGGGTGGTGTGGATGTCGTCGCCCGTGGACAGGTCCATCACGGTGTCCGCGCCCCAGCGGGTGGCCCACTGCAGCTTCGAGACCTCCTCGGCGATCGACGACGTCACCGCCGAGTTGCCGATGTTCGCGTTGACCTTCACGGCGAACGCCTTGCCGATGATCATCGGCTCCGACTCGGGGTGGTTCACGTTCGCCGGGATGATGGCGCGGCCGGCCGCGACCTCGGAGCGCACCAGCTCCACGTCCACGCCCTCGCGCAGGGCGACGTAGCGCATCTCCGGGGTGATCTCGCCGCGCCGGGCGTAGTGCATCTGGGTGACGCGCGCGCCCTCCTTGGCGCGCAGCGGGGGGCGGCGCTCGCCGGCCCACTCCTGTGAGGCGGCGCCGCGGCGCACGGCCGAGCGGCCGTCGTCGAGCAGGTCGCGCTCGCGGCCCTCGTACTCCTCGACGTCGCCGCGGGCGCGGATCCACTCGGCGCGCTGGGCCGGCAGGCCGCGCTCGGGCACGGAGCCCGGGCCCATGGTGCGGTAGACGGTCAGGGGCGCGTTGGGCGTGCCGTCGGGGGAGTCGTCCTGGTGGACCTCGGTGACGGGCACGCGGATGCCGTGCTCGGCGTCCTCGAGCCATCCCAGACGGTGCGTGGGGTAGTTCTCCTCGGCGACGACCTCGGCCGTCGACTCGGCTGCGGGCAGGGGGGTGCGCTCGGAAACGGACATGGCCGCTGCTCCTTCTTCCTTCGCCGGAATGACCCGGACAGGTTCAGACGGTCTCCGGGCGGCGTCAGCCCGGTCTCAGCCCCGTGCCGTGGGGCTCCCGTGGGATGCGAGCGACCCTAGCACGTCCCCCGCGGCGCCTCACCGTCCGCCGTCCGGCCATGCGGCCGGGCGCTCAGGCGCGCGCCGCGCGGGCCGCCCGGCGGCGTACCGTGGAGCGCTCGACGATCCACGTCACGACCAGCATCACGATGATGACGAGGCCGGCGTAGCCGAGGACGGGGTAGACGGTGCCCACGAGGTCGGAGAAGCCGACGCTCGAGAGCAGGGTGGCGGCCAGGGCCGTGACGACGGCGATGACCCAGCCCGGCACGCGGCGCATCGAGGACAGCAGGGCGATGCGCTCCACCCCGCCGTACAGGCACGAGACCGCCGTCGTGAACTGCGCCAGCAGCAGGACGACCGTGTACAGCAGGGCGGCCCAGCCGCCGATCATCGCGGCCAGCTCGACCATGGGCAGCTCGGCGCGGCCGATCAGCTGGGCGTGGGCGGTCATCGCGGCCATCACCGCGCCGGCCATCACCACGAGGCCCAGGGCCCCGAGCCCGGCCCCGGCGACGAGGGAGCGGCCCGACGAGGAGCTCTCCTCGCCGATCGGGGCGAGCACCGCGTAGGCCAGCTGGATGTTGAAGGCCACGTACAGCACGCCCGAGAGCCACCACTGGTTGATCAGCGGGGACGAGGTCACGAGCGCGGCGACGTCGTCCACCGCGGCCCCCGGGTTCGCCAACCCCCACACCGCGACGCCGACGGCGACCACGATGATCAGGGGGACCACCACGGCCTGGACGCGCACGAGGCCCGTGATGCCGGCCAGCACCGAGACCACGCAGACGGTGGCCATCACCAGCGAGCCCACGAGCGAGGGCAGCCCGAACGCGGTGTGCACCGCCGCCCCGGCCCCGGCCAGCATGATCACCAGCGTCCCCAGCAGGGACGTGGTGATGGACAGGTCCGCGAACCAGGTGGGCACGCGCGACGTCGTGGGGTTCACGATCCGGTGGATGTCCGTGGTCCGCAGCTTCTGCGCCAGCCGCAGCACGATCACCGCGAGCAGGAAGAACAGCGCGCCGGCGATCACGAGCGCCCCCGTGCCGCCCCAGAGGCCGAAGCTCACGAAGTACTGCAGGATCTCGTTGCCCGAGGCGTACCCGGCGCCGATGGTGGTGCCGATGAACGTGGCGGCGATCCCGAGCGGGGAGGTCGGCCGCAGCGGCGCCGACTCCTCGGCTCGGCCGGGGTGCGCGGGAGAGCTCTCTGTGACGTGGGACATGCGACTACATTCTCATGGGCGGGATCGGCCCGGCCCGGGCGGCCGATCCGCCCCGACCCGAAGGAGCCCCCGCATGACCTCCGCCGTCCCCCGTGTGCTCAGCATCGCCGGCTCCGACTCCGGCGGCGGCGCCGGTGTCCAGGCCGACCTGAAGACCATCGCCGCGTGGGGCGGCTACGGGATGACCGCGATCACCGCGATCACCGCCCAGAACACGCAGGGCGTGCAGGCCGTCCACCCGCTGCCGGTGGACGTGGTGCGCGCCCAGCTCGACTCGGTCGCCGCCGACATCGCCGTGGACGCCGTGAAGATCGGCATGCTCGGCACGGTGGAGCTCATGCGGGCCGTCGCCGGCTGGCTCGAGGAGACCCGGCCCGCCGTCGTCGTGCTGGACCCGGTCATGGTGGCCTCGAGCGGGGACGCCCTCACCGCGGTCGGCGACGACGACGGGCGCGCCGCGTGGGCCCGGCTGCTGCGGGTGGCGCACCTGGTGACACCCAACCTGCCCGAGCTGGCCCGGCTGACCGGGCGGGACGCGACGGGCTGGGACGCCGCCCTCGACGCGGCGCGGGGCCTGGCCGCCGAGCACGGGGTGACGGTGCTGCTCAAGGGCGGGCACCTGGACGAGACCGAGGCGCCCGAGGCCGCAGCGGCGGAGGTGCCGGACGCCGTCGTGCGCGTGGGCGGGGCCGTGCACGAGGTGCGCGGCCCGCGCGTGACGACCCGCGCCTCGCACGGCACCGGCTGCACCCTCTCCTCGGCCCTGGCCACGCTGGCCGGGGCGGGCCTGAGCTGGGACGACGCACTCGAGCGGGCCAAGCCGTGGCTGGCCGACGCGATGCGGGCGGGGGAGGCGCTCGCGGTCGGGGACGCCTCGCGGCCGACGTGGCACGGGCCCGTCGACCACGGTCATGCGCAGCGGGGCTGAGGGCGGGACCTCCGGGCTTCGACACGTTCGAGGCGGGAAATCCGGCGAATACGCACCTCGGGACGTCCTATGAGGTCGATTTCCCGCCTCGAATGCCGGTGACCCGGACCTCCCGCTCCGCTCGAGCGTCCGGGTCCGCAGAACGCAGAAGAGCCGGACCACCGTGTCGCCACGGGGGTCCGGCTCTGTTCGCTCGTGCCCCCGGCAGGATTCGAACCTGCGGCCTTCTGCTCCGGAGGCAGACGCTCTATCCCCTGAGCTACGGAGGCGGGGGTCGCGACGCGTCGAGCGCGTTGCGGACTCGTCGACTCTACACCATCAGGACGGCCCGTCCGTGACCTCCCCGCGGGGCGCGTCAGCCGGGCAGGCCCGCGCGCAGGGTCCGGGCCGCGGCCTCGGGGTCCTCGGCCTGCGTCACGGCGCGGACCACCACGATCCGTTCCGCCCCGGCCGCGCGGACCTCGGGCAGCCGGTCCGCGTCGACGCCGCCGATGGCGAACCACGGCCGCGCCCCCGCCGGGTCCTCCGCGTCCAGGCGTGCGGCGAGGGTCGGCAGTTCCAGTCCGACGGCGGCCCGGCCCGGCTTCGTGGGCGTCGCCCACACCGGCCCCGTGCAGAAGTAGTCCAGGCCGTCCTCCGCGCGGGCGCCGCGCACCTGCGCCTCGGTGTGGCACGAGCGGCCGAGCACCACGTCCGGGCCCAGCAGGGCGCGGCACTGCGCGGTGGTCAGGTCGGTCTGGCCCGTGTGGAACACGTCCACCCCGGCCAGGGCGGCGACGTCGGCGCGGTCGTTGGCGGCCGAGAGCGCCCCGTGCTCCCGGGCCAGCGGGACGAGCGTGGCGAACGCGGCCAGCTCGACCGCCACGTCCACGGCCTTGTCCCGCACCTGGATCACGTCTACTCCGCCGCGGAACGCCGCCGCGCAGAAGTCGGCGAACGCGGCCGTGTCGAGCGTGCCGTCCGGGCGCAGGAACCGCTGCAGGTCGGTGCAGACGTACAGCCGGGAGGCGGCGAGGCGGGCGCGGCGGCGCGCGCCGGGGCCGGTGCCGCCGTCGTCGCGGCCGGCCGCGGTCATCAGGAGCGGATCGGGGGAGTGCATGCGCCCACTGTGGCAGACTGGCCGCTGTTCCATGGGAGCCCGGGCCGCACACGCCGGGCTGAGAGGGCCGCAGGGGCGCACCGCGCCGGCGCGGCCGACCATCACCACTCGATGCGGGTCATGCCGCCGTGAGGAGGACCGGTCCGTGCACGTGGCCGTCGTCGGGGCCGGGATCATCGGCCTCACCGCCGCCGTGCGTCTGCGTGCCGCAGGCCACGCCGTCACCCTGATCGCCCCCGAGCTGGACGCCGCCGGGCGCCCGCACGCCGTGGCCGGGGCCACCCACGCCGCGGCGGGGATGCTCGCGCCGCTCGCCGAGACCCAGTTCAGCCAGGACGACCTCGCCCCGCTGCTGCAGGCCGGCTGGGAGGCCTACCCGGCCCTCGTGGACCTGCTCGCCGCCTTCACCGATGTGGAGACGGGCTTCCTCGCACAGGGCGCCTGGATCGTGGCCGCGGACCCCTCGGACGCCCGCGCCTGGGACCACGTGCTCGAGCACGCCTCGATCCTCGGTCGCCGGGTCGAGCCCGTCTCCGTCCGCGCGCTGCGCCGCGCCGAGCCCGCCCTGGCCCCGGGCCTGGCCGCCGGCTTCGACGCCCCGGACGACCATCAGGTGGACCCGCGACGGCTCGCCGCCGCCTGCGTCGCCGCCCTGCGCGCCGAGACCGGACCCGACGGCGGCCCGCTCCCGGTCGGCGCCGGACCCGCCGCCCGGTTCGTGGCCGGACGCGTCACCGCCGCCGGCCCGGAGGGCGAGGGGGTGCGCCTCACGCTGGCCGACGGGGGCGTCCTCACCGCCGACGGCGCGGTCCTCGCCGCGGGCCTGGGCCACCGCGGGATCGGCGGCGCGGCCACCGCCGTCGAGGTCCCGCTGCGCCCCGTCCACGGCGACGTGCTGCGTCTGCGGGTGCGCCCCGAGCAGCTGCTGCCGGGGGAGTCGCACCTGATCACCCGCACCGTCCGCGGCCTCGTCCACGGGCGCCAGGTCTACCTCGTGCCCCGCGCGGACGGCACCCTCGTGGTCGGCGCCTCGGCCCGCGAGGACGGCCTGGCCGGCACCTCCGCCGGGGCCGTGCTGGACCTGCTCGCCGACGCCGCCGCGATCCTGCCCGCCGTCCGCGAGTGCGAGCTGGTCGAGATCACCACCGCCGCCCGCCCCGGCACCCCCGACGACGCCCCGCGCGTGCTTACCGTGCCCGAGGCCCCGGGCGCCGTCGTCGCCACCGGCTTCCACCGTCACGGGATCCTGCTCGCCCCCTGGGCGGCCGGGCGGATCCTCGAGCTGCTGCACGCCCGCCTGAAGGAGATCGCATGAGCACCCTCACCCTGACCCTCAACGGAGAGCCCGCCGAGCTGGCCGTGGCCACCGTCCGCGACGTCGTCGCGCACGTCACCGGGCGCGCGATCGGCGAGGACGGCGCCGCCGCGGATGGGCGGCGGCTCGGCGTGGCCGTGGCGGTCGGCGGCGAGGTCGTGCCCCGGTCGGCCTGGGCCACCCGGGCGCTGGCCGCCGGGGACGAGGTCGACGTCGTCACCGCGGTGCAGGGGGGCTGAGCGATGGCCGAGCACCGCACCCCGCCCGCCGCCCCCGCGATCCCGCCGCTGCGGATCGGCGGCTACGACCTGGCCTCCCGGCTCATCATGGGCACGGGCGGCATCACCGACCTCACCGCCCTGGAGGGCGCCCTCGTCGCCTCCGGCACCACGCTCACCACCGTGGCGCTGCGCCGCTGGTCCGCGGACACCCGTGACGGCCTGGTCGCGCTGCTGGACCGCCTCGGTATCGACGTGCTGCCCAACACCGCCGGGTGCTACACCGCCCGGGACGCCGTGCTCACCGCCCGGCTCGGCCGGGAGGCGCTCGAGACCGACCTCGTGAAGGTCGAGGTCATCGCCGACGAGCGCACCCTGCTGCCCGACGTCGTCGAGACCCTCGAGGCCACCGAGCGGCTCGCCGCCGACGGCTTCACCGTCCTGGCCTACACCTCGGACGACCCCGCCATGGCGCTGCGCCTCGAGCAGGCCGGCGCCGCCGCCGTCATGCCGCTGGGCTCGCCGATCGGCTCGGGGCTGGGCATCCTCAACCGCGCACACCTGGAGCTGATCGTCTCCCGCGCCTCCGTGCCGATCGTGCTCGACGCCGGCGTGGGCACCGCCTCGGACGTCGCCCTGGCGATGGAGGCCGGCTGCGACGCCGTGCTCGCCGCCTCGGCGATCACGCGCGCCGCCGAGCCCGCCCGCATGGCCCACGCGTGCCGGCTCGCGCTCGAGGCGGGCTTCCACGCCCGCCGTGCCGGGCGCATCCCGCGCCGCGAGCACGCCCTGGCCTCCTCGCCGATGGCCGGGCGGGTCACGGCCGAGGAGGACGAGCGGTGACCGCCGCCCTGGACCCCGCCGCCCGCGAGCCCCGCGACCTCACCGCGCTGTCCGACACCCAGCTGGAGCGCTTCGCCCGCCACCTGAGCCTGGACGGCTTCGGCCCAGAGGCCCAGCTGGCGCTGCTGCGCTCCCGCGTCCTCGTGGTCGGCGCCGGCGGCCTCGGGGCGCCCGTGCTGACCTACCTCGCCGCCGCGGGCGTGGGGGAGGTCCACGTGATCGACGACGACGTGGTGGACCGTTCCAACCTGCACCGCCAGGTGATCCACGCCGAGGCGGACCTCGGCCGCCCCAAGACCGCCTCCGCCGCCGCGACGATGCGCGGCCTGCACCCCGAGGTGCGCGTGGTCGAGCACCGCGAACGCCTGACCGCGGCCAACGCGCTCGAGCGGGTCGGCGCCGTGGACCTCGTGCTCGACGGCACGGACAACTACGCGACCCGCTACCTCGTGGCCGACGCGTGCGAGATCGCCGGCGTGCCCGTGGTGTGGGGCGCGATCCTGCGGTTCGCGGGGCAGGTGAGCGTGTTCGCCCCGGGCGGGCCGCTGTACCGGGACGTGTTCCCGGAGCGTCCCGAACCCGGCGAGGTGCCCTCGTGCGCGCAGGCCGGGGTGCTCGGGGTGCTGCCCGGGATCATCGGCTCCCTCATGGCGGCCGAGGCGATCAAGCTGCTCTCCGGGGTGGGCGAGCCCCTGGTCGGGCGGCTGCTCTCCGTGGACGCCCTGACGATGCGCTTCCGTGAGCTGCGGCTCGTGCCCGACCCCGAGCGGACCCCCGTGACGGACCTGTCCGCCCACGCGGACCAGGCCCCCCGCCCGGACGACGCCGGCGCCCCCGGCTCGGCGGAGGCGTGCGGCGCCGCGGGCGGGGAGATCGCCCCCGCCGCGCTGGCCGCCCTGCTCGCCGACCCCGCCCGGGCCGCGTCCCTCACCCTGCTCGACGTCCGCGAGGACTGGGAGCGCCGCCTGCGCCGCGTCGAGGCCCCCGCGGCGGTGGCCGATCGACACGTCCCGCTCGAGGCCGTCCTCGCGGAGCCGGCGGCCCACGCGCCCGGGCAGGACCGCGTCCTGGTGGTCTACTGCGCCGCCGGAGCCCGCTCGGCCCGGGCGCGGGACGCCGTCGTCGGGGCCGACCCGAGCGCCGGCGGGCGCGTCCTGTCCCTCGCCGGCGGCCTCGCCGCCTGGCCCGCCTGACCCCCCCACCCCGACGAACCCTGCGAGATGGCCCCCACCGCGGGCCGGAGGGGCCATCTCGCAGGGTTCGTTCGCACGCGCACGGGCGCGGCGGCCCTTCCGTAGACTTGCGCGGGTGAAGCCCGAAGACCTCTCCGCCCTGCTGTCCGCTGTCCTCACCGACGCCGTCGATGCCGGTGACCTCCCCGCCGCGCTGCGGGAGGAGATCACCCCCGCGCGCGTGAAGGTGGAGCGACCCCGCAGCCGCGAGCACGGCGACTGGGCCACCAACGTCGCCCTCCAGCTGGGCAAGAAGGCCGGGATGGCCCCGCGCGACCTCGCCGGGCTCGTAGCCGAGCGCCTGACCGACAAGCCGGGCATCGCCGCCGTCGACGTCGCCGGCCCCGGCTTTCTCAACGTCACCCTGGACGCGGCCTCGGCCGGCGCCCTGGCCCGCGAGATCGTCGAGGCCGGCCCGGAGTACGGCCGCAACGACGCCCTGGCCGGGCACACCGTGAACATGGAGTTCGTCTCCGCCAACCCCACCGGCCCGCTGCACATCGGACACACCCGCTGGGCCGCGCTGGGCGACGCGATCGCCCGCCTCCTGCGCGCCTCCGGCGCGGACGTCACCGCCGAGTACTACGTCAACGACGCCGGCAACCAGATGAACGTGTTCGCCGACTCGGTCCTCGCCCGCCTGCACGGCCGCGACGTCCCCGCGGGCGGCTACCCGGGCGCGTACGTGCAGGAGCTGGCCGACGCCGTCGCCCTCGAGCACCCGGACGTGCGCGAGCTGACGGACGAGGCCGCCCGCCCGGTGGTCCGCGAGGCCGCGTACCGGCTCCAGATGCAGGACATTAAAAACACGCTCGCCGCCTTCGACGTGCACTTCGACGTGTTCACCTCGGAGCAGACGCTCCACGACTCCGGCGCGATCGAGCAGGCCGTGCAGCGGCTGCGCGCGCAGGGCCACGTCGAGGACCGCGAGGGCGCGGTGTGGCTCAAGACCACGGACTTCGGCGACGACAAGGACCGCGTGCTCATCCGCGCCAACGGCGAGCCCACCTACTTCGCCGCCGACGCCGCGTACTACCTCCACAAGCGCGACCGCGGCTTCGAGGAGAAGGTGTACCTGCTCGGCGCCGACCACCACGGCTACGTGAACCGCCTCAAGGCGATCGCCGCCGCCGCCGGCGACGACCCGGCGACGAACATCGAGATCCTCATCGGCCAGCTCATCTCGGTCAACGGCGCGAAGCTCTCCAAGCGCGCCGGCAACATCATCGAGCTCAAGGACCTCGTGGAGTGGCTCGGCCGCGACGCCCTGCGCTACGACCTGGCCCGCTACCCCGCGGACTCGCCCCTGACGATCGACCCCGAGCTGCTGCGCTCCACCACGAACGACAACCCCGTCTACTACGTGCAGTACGCCCACGCCCGCGCCTCCGGCGCGGCGCGCACCGCGCAGGCCCACGGCGTGGACCGCTCCGAGTTCGACGCCGCCCTGCTCACCCACGCCACCGAGTCGGAGCTGCTGGCCCAGCTGGCGGAGTTCCCGGCCGTCGTCGGCGCGGCGGCGCGCCTGCGCGAGCCCCACCGCGTGGCCCGCCACCTCGAGGTGATCGCCGGGGCCTACCACTCGTGGTACGCAGCCTGCCGAATCGTGCCCATGCCCACCGACGACGGGACGCCGCGTCCCGTCGAGACCCTCAACCGCACCCGCCTGTGGCTCAACGACGCCACCGCCCAGGTGCTGGCCAACGGCCTCGGCCTGCTCGGCGTGACCGCCCCGGAGAAGATGTGAGCGCCCGGATGACGACGCCGCAGCCCGCCCCCGCCTCCCCGCTCGCCCCCGCCTGGCTCCCCGCGCCGGGGGACCCGGACGCGCTCGTGCCCGGCCTGTGGGCCGCCGGCGTGGACCGCGCCGCCGACGGCGAGCTCACCGTCCAGGGCCTGCGCGCGAGCGCGCTCGCCGCGGAGTTCGGCACGCCGCTGCTCGTGGTGGACGAGGACGACTTCCGCGCCCGCGCCCGCGCGTTCCGCGAGGGCTTCGACGCCGCGTTCGCCGACCTGTGCGGGGGAGCGGACGTCTACTACGCCGGCAAGTCCATGCTCACCCTCTCCACCGCCCGCTGGGCGGCCGAGGAGGGCCTGCGCGTGGACACCGCCTCCGGCGGCGAGCTGGCGATCGCGCTGGCCGCCGGCGTCGACCCCGCCCACATCGGCCTGCACGGCAACAACAAGTCGGACGCCGAGCTGCGCACCGCCCTCGAGGCGGGCGTGGGCCGGATCATCGTGGACTCGCTCGACGAGCTCACCCACCTGGCCGCGCTCGCGGCCGAGGCCGGCCGCCGCGCCCCCGTGATGCTCCGGCTGACCCCGGGCGTGCACGCGCACACCCACGACTTCATCGCCACCGCGCACGAGGACCAGAAGTTCGGGCTCTCCCTGGCCCCGGCGTCCACCGACCGGGACGGCAACGTGGCCGGCCGCTCGCCGGCCGCCGTCGCCGTGGCCGCGGCCCTGGCGGCCGAGTCGATCGACCTGCTGGGCGTGCACTGCCACATCGGGTCCCAGATCTTCGAGGCCGAGGGCTTCGGGCTGGCGGCCGGACGCGTGCTCGAGTTCCTCGCCGAGATCAAGGCCGAGCACGGAGTGGAGCTGGCCGAGCTCGACCTCGGCGGCGGCCACGGCATCGCCTACACGGCCGTGGACGAGCCGCGCCCGGCCGCGGAGATCGCCGACGCCCTCGCCGACGACGTCCAGAAGACCGTCGAGCGCCTCGGCCTGAGGTGCCCGCGGGTCTCGCTCGAGCCGGGGCGGGCCATCTCGGGCCCCGCGGGGCTGACCCTCTACACGGTCGGGGTGACCAAGACCGTGGACGCGGACGCCCCCGACGGCGGCACCGCGGCCCGCCGCTACGTCGCCGTGGACGGCGGCATGTCCGACAACCCGCGTCCCGTGCTCTACGACGCCGACTACACCGCCGTCTCCGCGCGCCGCACCTCGGAGGCCGAGCCGGCGCTCTCCCGTGTGGTGGGCAAGCACTGTGAGTCCGGCGACATCCTGGTCCGCGACGTGTACCTGCCGGCCGACCTGGGCCGCGGCGACCTGCTGGCCGTGCCGGCCACGGGCGCGTACACGCACGTGATGTCCTCGAACTACAACGCGCTGGCCCGCCCGGCCGTCGTCGCGGTCTCCGGCGGGCAGGCGCGGGTGATCATCCGTCGCGAGACGCAGGAGGACCTGTTCGCCCGCGAGGCCGATCCGCGCCTCGCCCGCTGAGGACGCGGGCGCGGCGCACCCGGCCGCCGGCCTCGAGCCCGGGTGGGTCCGTCCCGCTCTGCGGACACCGAGTGTCGCGCGGTGGGACGGGCCGGGGCGCCGCGCTAGATTCGAGGCCAGCCGGGCCGCGCGGTCGCGCGGGCCCGACCCACCCTGGATCACGGAGGACCATGCCCCAGCACACCGACGCCCCCACCGCACTCAAGGTCGCCCTGCTGGGCGGCGGGACCGTGGGGTCCCAGACCGCCCGGATCCTCACCGAGGACGCCGACATCCTGCGGGACCGCGTGGGCGCCGACCTCGAGCTCACGGGCATCGCGGTGCGGGACACGGGCGCGACGCGCGACTGGCAGGCGGACCCGGCGCTCTACACGACCGACGCCGAGGCGCTCGTGGACGGCGCGGACGTCGTCATCGAGCTGATGGGCGGCATCGAGCCGGCCCGCACCCTGATCCTGCGCGCCCTGGCCGCCGGCACGTCCGTGGTGACCGGCAACAAGGCACTGCTGGCCCAGCACGGCGAGGAGCTGTACGCCGCGGCCGCCGCCACCGGCGCGCAGCTCAGCTTCGAGGCCGCCGTCGCCGGCGCCATCCCGATCCTGCGCCCGCTGCGCGACTCCCTGGGCGGCGACCGCGTCACCCGCGTGATGGGCATCGCCAACGGCACCACCAACTTCATCCTCGACCGGATGGACTCCGAGGGGGCGGACTTCGACGACGCCCTCGCCGAGGCCCAGCGGCTCGGCTACGCCGAGGCCGACCCGACCGCCGACGTCGAGGGCCACGACGCCGCCGCGAAGGCCGCGATCCTGGCGACCATCGCGTTCGGTGCGCCGTACACACTGGACCAGGTGGCCGTCGCGGGCATCACCGCGATCACGGCCGAGGACAACGCCGCCGCCGCGGAGGCGGGCTACGTCATCAAGCTGCTGGCGATCGCCGAGCGCGGCCGCGCCGCCGACGGCGCCGAGGGCGCGGTCCTGCGCGTGCACCCCACCCTGCTGCCGCGGGAGCACCCGCTGGCCTCCGTGCGCGGGGCGTTCAACGCCGTCTTCGTGGAGGCCGACAACGCCGGCGAGCTCATGTTCTACGGTCCCGGCGCCGGCGGCGCCCCCACCGCCTCCGCGGTGATGGGCGACGTCGTCTCGATCGCCCAGCGCATCGTGCGCGGCGGCCCGGCGCGCCTGCGCACCCCCGTCACCGCCCTGCCCGCCCTGGACCCGGCCGAGGCCCACACCTCCTTCATGGTCGTGCTGCGCGCGGCGGACCAGCCCGGTGTGCTGCGCCGCGTCGCCGGGGTGTTCGAGGAGCACGGCGTCTCCATCGAGACGCTGCGCCAGGTCCCGTCCGAGCGCGAGGACGCCCCCGGCGCGTCCCTGCGGCTGATCACCCACCGTGCGCGGCAGCGCGACCTCGACGCCACCGTCGGGGCGCTCGCCGCCCTGGACGTCGTCCACGAGGTGGCGTCCGTCCTCCGAGTCGAAGGGAACTGACCCATGGCCCACCAGTGGCGCGGCGTCGTCCGCGAGTACGCCGACCGCCTGCCCGTCACCGAGGACACGCGCGTGATCACCCTCGGCGAGGGCGGCACCCCGCTCATCCACGCCCCCCACCTCTCCGAGCTGGTGCAGGGCACCGTGCACGTGAAGTTCGAGGGCATGAACCCGACCGGCTCCTTCAAGGACCGCGGCATGACCATGGCGATCACCGCCGCCGTCGAGGACGGCGCGAAGGCCGTCGTCTGCGCGTCCACCGGCAACACGTCCGCCTCGGCGGCGGCCTACGCCGCGCAGGCCGGGATCACGTGCGCCGTGCTCGTGCCCGAGGGGAAGATCTCGATGGGCAAGATGTCCCAGGCCGTGGCCCACGGCGCGGAGATCCTCCAGGTGCAGGGCAACTTCGACGACTGCCTCGAGGTGGCCCGCAAGCTGGCCGAGAACTACCCCGTGTTCCTCGTGAACTCCGTCAACCCGGCCCGCATCGAGGGGCAGAAGACCGGCGCGTTCGAGGTCGTGGACACCCTCGGCGACGCCCCGGACTACCACCTGCTGCCCGTGGGCAACGCGGGCAACATCACCGCGTACTGGAAGGGCTACCGCGAGTACGCCGCCCCCTACGTGAACCCGCACGAGGGCGCCTCGGACGCCGAGCTGCCCGCGGTGGCCACGAAGACCCCCGTGATGTGGGGCTTCCAGGCCGCGGGCGCCGCCCCGATCGTCCAGGGCCACCCCGTGACCGACCCGGACACGATCGCCACCGCCATCCGGATCGGCAACCCGGCCTCGTGGGAGCAGGCCGAGGCCGCCCGCGACGAGTCCGGCGGGATGATCGACTCCGTCACGGACGAGGAGATCCTCGAGGCCCATCGCTGGCTCTCCGCGAAGGAGGGCGTGTTCGTCGAGCCCGCCTCCGCCGCCGGCGTCGCCGGGCTGCTCAAGCACCACGCCGCCGGGAACGTGCCGGCCGGCAAGAGCTGGGTCATCACCGTCACCGGCCACGGCCTCAAGGACCCGCAGTGGGCCCTGCGCGGCGCCGACGGCGCCGACGTGACCCCGCGCTCGGTGCCGTTCGACGTGGTCACCGTCGCCCAGGCCCTCGGCCTGAGCTGAGCCATGGCCGCACCGCAGCCGCTGGCGCCCGGGACCGCCGCGTCCGTCTCCGTCCCCGCCACCTCCGCCAACCTCGGCCCCGGCTTCGACTCGATGGGCCTGGCCCTGGAGCTGCGCGACGAGGTGACGCTCACGGTCGTGGCGGGCCCCGACGTCGCGGAGGTCGAGGGGGAGGGGGAGGCCACCCTGCCGCGGGACGGCGCGCACCTGATCCTGCGCCTGGCGCACGAGCACCTGCGGGACCGCGGGTTCACCGCGCCGGGGCTGCACCTGCGCGCCGTGAACCGGATCCCGCACGCCCGCGGACTCGGCTCGTCCGCGGCCGCCGTCGTCGCGGCCTACGCCGCGGCCGAGGCCCTGCTGCCGGCCGCGCTGCGCCGGGCGCCCGCGGACCTGCTCGAGGCGGCCACCCGCTTCGAGGGGCACCCGGACAACGTCGCCCCCGCGCTCGTGGGCGGGGCCACCGTCTCCTGGACCCGTGACGACGTCCCCGGCCCGGCCACGGCGCGGCTGCGGCTGCACGAGCGCGTGGTGCCGGTGGTCGCGATCCCGGACACCGAGCTGTCCACCCACGTCGCCCGGGGCGTGCTGCCCGCCGAGGTGCCCCACGCCGTGGCGGCGGCCCAGGCCGGCCGTGCCGCGCTGCTCGTCCACGCGCTGGCGGAGGACCCCGCGCTGCTGCCGGCCGCCACACGGGACTGGCTGCACCAGGAGCCGCGCGCCGTGACCATGCCGGCCAGCGCCGCACTGGTCGCGGGGCTGCGCGAGCGCGGCCACGCCGCCGTCGTCTCCGGCGCGGGTCCCACGGTGCTCGCTCTGTGCGACGGCGTCCAGGCGGCCGAGCACGCCGCGGAGGCGGCGCGTGCTCTGACGGCGGACGGGGCGGCCGCCTGGCGCGTGCTGGTGCCGTGCGTGGCCGTGGACGGTGTTAGGGTGGAATCACTCCACCACGGCTGACCCCACCGCCTCGCGCGGCCCGGGTCTCCGGTGCCCGGGCCTGTGACGGCCGGACGCACCGTGCGCCGTCGGCCGGAACCCCGCCGCGATCCATCCCGTGCTGCGCACGGCCGGCGTGCGGGACCCCCTCCGGCTCGGTCGAGTCCGGACGCCTCCGCCCCGTCACGCAGCGACTGCGCACGATCAGGGGAGGCGCCACTGCTGAGTTCACACCATGAAACCCGGTTTTCTGGGGCGCCGCTGCGCGGCCCGACCGGATGCACACCGCAGCCCGACGCGCCACGCGCCGCCGGGCCGCATTCGAGGGAGAAGGAACCTTCGTGACCGAATCCACGGAACAGACCACGCCGACGAACGGCGGTGGCCTGGCCTCGCTCAAGCTCGCCCAGCTCCAGGCCCTGGCCTCCCAGCTCGGCATCGCCGGCGGCTCGCGCATGCGCAAGGCCGACCTGGTGACCGCGATCTCCGACCACCAGCGCGGCGGCTCCGTGGCGGACCGCGACGCCGCCGAGCGCGCGGCCCAGGCCCCCGCGGCCCCCGCCGCCGAGACCGCCCCGGCGGCCGCGTCCTCAGAGGACGCCGCCGCGGCCGCCGAGCGCCCGGCCCGCCGCCGCTCGCGCCGCGCCGACGCCGACACCTCCGCTCCGGCCGCCGCCCAGGACGGGCAGCCCCAGGCCGAGGCCCGCGAGGCCCAGACCGAGCAGGCCCCCCGGGAGACCGCCTCGGACCAGGATCGGTCCGGGGGGTCCGAGACCCGCGACGAGGGCGAGGACCGCCCGCAGTCCGAGCGCCGTTCCCGCGGCCGCCGCCGCGCCGGCGACGACGACGCCCAGCAGGGTCAGGACCGTCGCTCCGACGGCGCCCAGGGCGAGGACGGCGCCGACGCGGACCGCCGCGGCGACCGGGAGGACCGTGACGACAACGGGCGCGAGAACGGCCGCGGCCGCAACGGCCGCAACGGGCGGGACCGCGAGAACGGCCGCGAGAACAACCGGGACCGTGAGAACGGCCGCGACGGCTCGCGCGAGCAGCGCGGCGACAAGTCCGAGGACGGTGGCCGGGGCGACGGCGGACGCGGGGACCGCAGCCGCCGCGACGACCGCGACGACGAGGGCGGCCGCAACCGTCGCAACCGCCGCAACCGCAACGAGCGCGGCCGCAACCGCCGTGGCCGCGGCGGCCCCGAGGTCGACGAGACCGAGCTGACCGAGGACGACGTCCTGCAGCCCGTGGCCGGCATCCTCGACGTGCTGGACAACTACGCGTTCGTCCGCACCTCCGGCTACCTGCCGGGCCCGAATGACGTCTACGTCTCCCTGGCCATGGTGAAGAAGTACGGTCTGCGCAAGGGCGACGCCGTCGTCGGCGCCATCCGCGCCCCGCGCGACGGCGAGAAGCAGCAGCACCACGGCGGCGGCTCCAACCGTCAGAAGTTCAACGCCCTGGTGAAGATCTCCTCGGTCAACGGTCAGCCCGCCGTCGAGCACCCGCAGCGCGTGGAGTTCGGCAAGCTCGTGCCGCTGTACCCGCAGGAGCGCCTGCGCCTGGAGACGGATCCCAAGCTGATCGGTCCCCGCGTGATCGATCTGGTCAGCCCCATCGGCAAGGGCCAGCGCGGCCTCATCGTCTCCCCGCCCAAGGCCGGCAAGACGATGATCCTGCAGTCGATCGCCAACGCGATCAAGACGAACAACCCCGAGGTCCACCTCATGATGGTGCTCGTCGACGAGCGCCCCGAGGAGGTCACCGACATGCAGCGGTCGGTGGACGGCGAGGTCATCGCCTCCACGTTCGACCGCCCGGCGGACGACCACACCACCCTCGCCGAGCTGGCCATCGAGCGCGCCAAGCGCCTCGTGGAGATGGGCCGCGACGTCGTCGTGCTGCTCGACTCCATGACCCGCCTGGGCCGCGCCTACAACCTGGCCGCCCCGGCCTCGGGCCGCATCCTCTCCGGCGGTGTTGACTCCTCGGCGCTGTACCCGCCGAAGAAGTTCTTCGGCGCCGCCCGCAACATCGAGAACGGCGGCTCGCTGACCATCCTGGCCACCGCGCTGGTCGAGACCGGCTCGCGGATGGACGAGGTGATCTTCGAGGAGTTCAAGGGCACCGGCAACATGGAGCTGCGCCTGTCCCGCCACCTCGCGGAGCGCCGCATCTTCCCGGCGGTGGACGTCAACGCGTCCGGCACCCGCCGTGAGGAGGCCCTGCTCTCGCAGGAGGAGGTCAAGATCATGTGGAAGCTGCGCCGGGTGCTCTCCGGCCTCGAGCAGCAGCAGGCCCTCGACCTGCTCACCAACAAGATCAAGGACACCGCGTCCAACGCCGAGTTCCTCATGCTGGTCTCCAAGACCACGCTGGGGTCCAAGGGCGACGACTGACCGTCCCGTCGCACGGCCCCGTCCCGCCCGGGGGAGCTCGTCTCCGCCGGACGGGGCGGGGCCGTCCGCGTCGGACAGCCCGGCCCGTTGAGGCCGGAGGAGGAGAGGCACGCACGTGTTCGATTCGGACCAGCGGCGCGAGGCCGTGGATCGGCTCCTGGCGGAGCATCGCGAGCTGACGGCGCGCCTGTCCGACCCGGCGGTGCACCAGGACCCGGCACTCGCCCGGCGGCTGAACCGGCGGTTCGCCGAGCTCGGCGCCGTGGTGACGGCCCACCGCGCCTGGTCGGCGGCCGCGGAGGAGCTGGCCGACGCGCGGGAGCTGGCCGCGGCCGGCGACGACGACGCGGCGGCCTTCGCGGCCGAGGTGCCCGGTCTGGAGGCGGCCGAGGCGGAGGCCGCCGAACGGCTGCGCCGGCTGCTGATCCCGCGCGACCCCGACGACGCCCGCGACGTGATCCTCGAGATCAAGGGCGGCGAGGGCGGCGAGGAGGCGGCCCTGTTCGCCGGCGACCTGCTGCGCATGTACCTGCGCTACTCCGAGTCCCGGGGCTGGAAGACGGAGGTCCTCTCCTCCACGCACTCCGACCTGGGCGGCTACAAGGACGTCCACGTGGCGGTGCGGGGGAGCGCGGCCGACCCGGCCGACGGCGTCTACGCCCGGCTCAAGTTCGAGGGCGGCGTGCACCGCGTGCAGCGCGTGCCCGTCACCGAGTCCCAGGGCCGCATCCACACCTCCGCCGCCGGTGTGCTCGTGCTGCCCGAGGTGGATGCCCCGGACGAGGTCCACCTCGATCCGAACGACCTCAAGGTGGACGTCTTCCGCTCCTCCGGGCCGGGCGGCCAGTCCGTCAACACGACCGACTCCGCGGTGCGTCTGACGCACCTGCCCACGGGGATCGTCGTCTCCATGCAGAACGAGAAGTCCCAGATCCAGAACCGCGAGGCCGCGCTGCGCGTGCTGCGGTCGCGGCTGCTCGAGCGGCAGCGGGCGGAGCAGGACGCCGAGGACTCCGCGGCGCGCGCCGCGCAGGTGCGCACCATGGACCGCTCGGAACGCATCCGCACCTACAACTTCCCGGAGAATCGGATCGCGGACCACCGCACCGGCTACAAGGCGCACAACCTCGACGCGGTCCTCGACGGCGACCTCGAGGCCGTGATCGCCTCCTGCCTCGCCCTCGACGAGGAGCGCCGGCTCGCCGCGCTGGGCGCGGACGCGTGAGCGCACCGGCCTGGTCCGCGCTGCTGCGCGACGCCGCCGCCCGCCTGACCGCGGCGGGCATCGACTCGCCGCGCGTGGACGCCGAGCTGCTGCTGGCCCACGTGCTCGGCCTCGACCGCGGCGCGCTGCTGGCCCGGGTGTTCGCCGGCGCCGTGGCCGAGCCCGCGCAGGCGGCGGCGTTCGAGACCCTCGTCGGGCGCCGCGCCGCCCGCGAGCCCGTCCAGCACCTGACCGGCGTCGCGCACTTCCACGGGCTCGACCTGGCGGTCGGCCCGGGGGTCTTCATCCCGCGACCGGAGACCGAGCTGCTCGTGGAGACCGTCGTGGCCGACCTGGCCGTGCGGCCCACGGCGGGCGTGGTGGTGGACCTGTGCACCGGCTCCGGCGCGATCGCCGCGGCCGTCGCGGCGTGGGGCGAGGCACGGGGCCGCCCACTCGCCGTCACCGCCGTCGAGCTCGACCCGACGGTGGCCGACTGGGCCCAGCGGAACCTCGCCCCGCGCGGGGTCGACCTGCGACAAGGCGATGCCCTTGTCGCATGCCCGGACCTCGAGGGCCGCGTGGACGTCGTCGTGAGCAACCCGCCCTACGTTCCCGAGGCCGAGGTGCCCGCCCAGCCCGAGGCCCGACTGGACCCGGCGCGGGCGCTCTACGGCGGGGACGCGCCCGGGCTGCGGGTCCCGCGGGCCATCGCGCACCGGGCGGCGGACCTGCTCGCCCCGGGCGGCCTCTTCGCCATGGAGCACCACGAGACGCAGGGCCCGGCGCTCCTGGCCACCCTCGGCGCGGACCCCCGGTTCACGGGCGTCCGCGTGCACCAGGACCTCACCGGACGAGACCGGTTCCTGACGGCGCGCCGGTCCTGCGACGCCGCGGCGGGCGCGGAGGTGGAAGAATGACCGACGTGAGTGACTTCATCGACGTCTCGGATCCGGCCGCCCTCGAGAATGCCGTGGCCCGCGCCCGCGAGGTCCTCGCGGACCGCGGCTGCGTGGTCCTGCCCACGGACACCGTCTACGGCATCGGAGCGGACGCGTTCTCCCCGCTGGCCGTGGCAGTGCTGCTGGCCGCCAAGGGCCGCAGCCGCACCATGCCGCCGCCCGTGCTCATCGCGGACCGCCGCGTCATGGCGGGCCTCGCGTACGACGTGCCGGAGGAGGCCGAGGCCCTCGCCGAGCGCTTCTGGCCCGGCGCCCTCACGCTCATCCTCAAGTCCCAGCCCACGCTGACCTGGGACCTCGGCGAGACCCGCGGCACCGTCGCCCTGCGCGTGCCGGACGACGCGGTGGCCCGCGAGCTGCTCTACGCCGTCGGCCCCATGGCCGTCTCCAGCGCGAACCGCACCGGCATGGACGCCGCCACCACCGCCGACGCCGCCCGCTCGATGCTGGGGGAGTCCGTGGCCCTCTACCTCGACGCCGGCCCCCGCGAGAGCCGGGATCCCTCGACGATCGTGGACTGCACCGTCACCCCGTTCCGGGTGGCCCGGCAGGGCTCCGTGCCCCTGGAAAAGCTGCGCGCGGTGGTGCCGGACCTGCTCGCCGAGGGCGAGGAGCCGCCGGTCGCCGCCGAGCGGATCGCGGCCGACGACGCCGCCGCGGCGCGCCCCGCCGACCGGGAGGCCTGACCGGCCCCCATGCGCGCGTATCTCGTCCTGGTCGTGGTCACGGCCGTCGCCTGCGGGGCCCTGACGCCCCTCATGCGCCGGCTGGGGCTGCGCGCGCGCGTGTTCACCCCGCTGCGCCAGCGAGACGTGCACCGGCACCCCGTGCCGAAGCTGGGCGGCGTGGCCATGGCCGCGGCCGTGCTGGTGGGATTCGCCGTCGGGGGAGTCGTGCCGTTCCTCCAGGGGATCTACGCGGACGACGCCGCGATGCGCGGGCTCCTGGTCGCCGTCGCCGTCGTGCTCGTCGTGGGCATCGCCGACGACATGTGGGACCTGCGCTGGTGGGTGAAGATGGCCGGCCAGGTGCTGGCCGGACTCGCGGTGGCCCTGGGCGGGATCCGCATCGAGGCGATGCCGGTGGGCTGGATCCCGGTGGGGAACGAGACCACGCAGGTCATCCTCACGGTGTTCGCCGTGGTGCTGACGATGAACGCGATCAACTTCGTGGACGGTCTGGACGGCCTGGCGGCGGGCGTCGCGCTGATCGGCGGCTCGGCCTTCTTCGTCTACTCGTATCTGCTGACGCGGACCATCAACCAGTTCGACTACGCCAACCTCGCCACCCTGCTCATGGCCCTGCTCGTCGGCGCGTGCGTGGGCTTCCTGCCGTGGAACCTGGCCCCGGCCCGCATCTTCATGGGCGAGGTGGGGGCCATGCTCATCGGCCTGCTGATGGCCGCGGCCGCGGTCGCCGTGACCGCGGACGTGAACGCCCTGGACGGGATGCGCTTCCGCAACGTCCCCGCCTACATGCCGATCCTGCTGCCCGTCGCCGTCCTCGCACTGCCGCTCGCGGACCTCGCCCTGGCCGTGCTGCGGCGGACGGCCAAGGGCACCAGCCCCTTCTCGGCGGACCGCGGGCACCTGCACCACAAGCTCGTGGACGGCGGCTACACCCAGGCGCAGGCCGTCGCGCTGCTCTGGCTCTGGGCGTTCCTCGTGGCCTGGGGCGCGGTGTCCCTGAACTTCGTGGACCACAGGATCGTCCTGCCCGTGCTCGCCGTGGCCCTGGCCGGAGCCGGCTACCTCACCCTGCATCCGCTCGTGGAGCGCCGTCGCGCGGTCCGGAACGACGCCGCGGCCCACCCGGACGAGCGGGGGGACGCGTGACCGGGGCGGGAGGTCGCCGACGCCGGCGCCGCTGGGAGAACCGCCGTGGCTGGTGGGGGATCCTCGGGTGGTCCCTGGCCGCGGCGGGGGCTGCCCTGGCGATCACGTGCGCCGCGTGGCTGCTCCCCGCCGGCGGGGAGGCGGCCGGGAGCGCCCTGCTGGGCGGCGGCGCGGTGCTCGCGCTCTCGGCGCTCACCGGGGCGACGACGGCACTCGTCTGGGACCGGGCGCGCGAGGCGGCGCTGCCGATCAGCGTGGGGCTGTTCGTGCTCAAGATCGCGGTGTTCGCGGTGCTGCTGGGGGTCCTGCCCCGCCCCGACTGGGTCCGGCCGGACGCGGCGGCGATCGCCGCCCTCGTGACGATCCTCGTCTGGCAGGCCGCGGAGGTCCTCGTCTTCGCCCGGACCCGCCGCGGGATCTACGCCGATTGACCCGCCCGAGGGGCGAAGACACGGAGCTGCGGGCCATGCCGTGGGCCCCTTCTGCGGTACGGAGCACGGGTCACCGTTTGGTATCGTTGGCGGCGAACACTTCGACGGCGCCCATATGCCGCCATCCGTGTCTCGCATCGCACCGGTACCCCCGCAATGTCGCGGCGCCCGCCTGTGGTCCGGGGACGAGGCTGCGGTCCCGTCGACTGCATCACTTCGGAGAGGAACCGCGTGCTGACCCTCGTGCTGGCCAACGCATCATTCGTGCCCCCCACCATCTCTGATGGTCACCTCCCGGAGATCTTCCCCTGGGGTGCGGAGTACGGCACCGGCTTCGGCAAGCAGATGCTGCTCGTCCTGCTCTCCGTGGTGCTCATCACCGCCTTCTTCGCGTGGGCCATGCGCCGTCCCCGGCTCGTGCCCGGCAAGGCCCAGTGGCTCGCCGAGTCCGGTTACTCCTTCGTCCGGAACGACATCGCGAAGGACATCCTGGGCGAGAAGAACTTCAAGCAGTGGGTCCCGCTGCTCTTCGCCATCTTCTTCTTCGTGCTGCTGAACAACCTGTTCGGCGCCATCCCGGTGCTGCAGCTGCCGACCTTCTCCCACGCGGGCGCCGCCTACGGCCTGGCCCTCATCGTCTACGCGATCTGGATCGGCGTCGGCATCAAGCGTCACGGCGTGCGCTACCTGAAGCTGGCCGTCGTGCCCTCCGGTGTGCCCGGCTGGATCCTGCCGCTGCTCGTGCCGCTGGAGATCATCTCCAACTTCATCGTGCGCCCCCTGACCCACTCCCTGCGTCTGATGGCCACCATGCTCTCCGGCCACATGATCGTGATGCTCGCCGGCGCCGGCGCCGCCTACCTGATCACGCAGACCGGCAGCCTGGCCCTGCAGGGCACCGGCATCCTGGTCATCCTCGGCTCGGTGGCCCTGTACTTCCTCGAGCTGCTGATCATGTACCTGCAGGCCTTCGTCTTCACGCTGCTGACCGCGATCTACATCCAGGGCGCGATCGACGCGAACGACCACTGATCTTCCGGGGCCGCCTCGGGCACGACCCAGGCGGCCGCGGTACGGCGGGAGAGCCCGCCACCAGTCTTCCCGGCCCTCCGCAGGAGGACCACCCGGGAGGCCGACCCTCCACAACCCGGCCGGACACCTCGGCCTCGTGAAAGGAACACCATGGAACTGCACGGTTCGCTCAACATGATCGGCTACGGCCTCGCCGCCATCGGCTCCGCCATCGGCGTGGGCCTGATCTTCGCCGCCTACATCAACGGCGTCGCCCGTCAGCCGGAGGCCCAGCGCATCCTGCAGCCGATCGCCCTCCTGGGCTTCGCGCTCGCCGAGGCCCTCGCCATCCTGGGCCTCGTCTTCGCCTTCGTCATCGGCGCCTGACGCGCCGCGTCCACGGAGCGCCCGCACGGTGAGACCGTCGGTGCTCCCTCTCCACAGGACTCTTGACCGAAGGATGGTTGAAACATGATCAGCAACGGACTGATCCTCGCGGCGGCTGAGGGGGCCAACCCCCTGATCCCCAACCCGTGGGAGATCCTCGTCGTCGTGGTGGGCTTCGCCCTGCTCATGTTCATCGTCATCAAGTTCATCGTCCCGACCCTCGAGAAGTCCTACCAGGACCGTGTCGAGGCGATCGAGGGCGGTCTGGCCAAGGCTGAGAAGGCCCAGGCCGAGGCGAACGCGATGATGGCGGACTACGAGTCGCAGCTGGCGGACGCCCGCACCGAGGCGAACCGCATCCGCGAGGATGCCCGCACCGAGGCCGCCGAGATCGTGGCCGAGGCGCGCGAGCGCGCGACCGCCGAGGCGACGCGCATCTCCGAGCAGGCGCAGGCGCAGATCGCCGCCGAGCGTCAGCAGGCCGCCGCGCAGCTCAAGGGCGAGGTCGGCTCGCTGGCCACGACCCTGGCCGGCAAGATCGTGGGCGAGTCCCTCGAGGACGACGCCCGCTCGCAGCGCGTGGTCGACCGCTTCCTGGCTGACCTGGACCGTCACCAGAGCGCAGGTGTCGCCGAATGATGACGGGCGCATCGAGGGACTCCCTGGCCGCCTCCCTGGAGGCCGTCGGTCCGGTGCTGGACGAGGGCGGCGTGGCCCTGGCACGCGAGCTGTTCGGCGCGCTGGACGTGGTGGACGAGCACGGCGCGCTGCGCCGCGCCCTGACCGACCCCGCCTGGACCACCGAGCGCCGTCACGGCCTCGTCGACTCGCTGTTCGGCGCCCGGGTGACCCCCGGTGCACTGCAGGTCCTCAAGGACCTGGCCGGCCGCCGCTGGTCGGCGGAGCGCGATCTCGGGGACGCCCTCGAGACGGTGGCCGCGCACGCGGCCGCCGCGGAGGCCGCACGCGGCGGACATGCGGGCCTGGCCGCCCTCTCGGGCGAGCTGCTGGCCTTCAACCGCACGGTGGAGGACTCGCACGAGGTGCAGCGGGCGCTCACCGATCAGCACGCACCCCTCGAGGCACGGGCCGCTCTGGCCGGTCGTCTCCTGGGCGAGTCGGCCAGCCCGGCCGGCCGACTGCTGGTCGAGCGCGCCGTCTCGGCCCCGCGCGGCCTGAAGCCGTCGGCCGCGGTCCGCAAGGCCGCAGACGTCGTCGCCGAGCGGCAGCGCCAGTGGATCGCCGAGGTGACCGTGGCCCGGCCGCTCGAGGCCGAGCAGCAGGAGCGGCTGGCCCTAGGCCTGCGCCGCGCCTTCGGCCGCGATCTCGTCATGGACGTGACGGTGGACCCCCACGTGGTGGGCGGCATCCGCGTCCAGGTCGGCGACGACGTCGTCGACGGGTCCATGGCCTCGCGCCTCCACGACCTCCAGCGGCGGATGGCCGGCTGACGCCGGCTTCCGCCCGCATCCGGAACACCCACGAACGTAAGCATCATCGTCACGTCGATGATCACCAAGCACAGAGAGCAGGGACTGCAGATGGCCGAATTGACCATCAACGCTGACGATGTCCGCAATGCCTTGAACGATTTCGCGGCATCGTACGAACCGTCGGGCACCGATCGCACCGAGGTCGGCCGTGTCATCTCCGCGGCGGACGGCATCGCTCGTGTGGAGGGTCTGCCCTCCGTCATGGCGAACGAGCTGCTGCGCTTCGAGAACGGCATCCAGGGCCTGGCCCAGAACCTCGACACCCGCGAGATCGGTGTCGTCGTCCTCGGCGAGTTCCAGGAGATCCGCGAGGGCATGGAGGTGCAGCGCACCGGCGAGATCCTCTCCGTCCCGGTGGGCGACGCCTTCCTGGGCCGCGTGGTGGACCCGCTGGGCCAGCCCATCGACGACCTGGGCCCGATCGAGGCCGAGGGCCGCCGTGCCCTCGAGCTGCAGGCGCCGACCGTGACCGAGCGCAAGTCGGTCCACGAGCCGCTGCAGACCGGCATGAAGGCCATCGACGCCATGATCCCGATCGGCCGTGGCCAGCGTCAGCTGATCATCGGTGACCGCCAGACCGGCAAGACCGCGATCGCCGTCGACACGATCCTCAACCAGAAGGCCAACTGGGAGTCGGGCGACGTCGAGAAGCAGGTCCGCTGCGTCTACGTGGCCGTGGGCCAGAAGGCCTCCACCATCGCCGGCGTCCGCGCCACGCTGGAGGAGCACGGCGCCCTGGAGTACACCACCATCGTGGCCTCCCCGGCGTCCGACCCGGCCGGCTTCAAGTACCTCGCCCCCTACGCCGGCTCGGCCATCGGCCAGCACTGGATGTACGGCGGCAAGCACGTGCTGATCATCTTCGACGACCTGTCGAAGCAGGCCGAGGCCTACCGCGCCGTCTCCCTGCTGCTGCGCCGCCCGCCGGGCCGCGAGGCCTACCCGGGCGACGTCTTCTACCTGCACTCCCGGCTCCTCGAGCGCTGCGCCAAGCTCTCGGACGAGATGGGCGCGGGCTCGATGACCGGCCTGCCGATCATCGAGACCAAGGCGAACGACGTCTCGGCCTACATCCCGACCAACGTTATCTCCATCACCGACGGCCAGATCTTCCTGCAGTCGGACCTGTTCAACGCCAACCAGCGTCCCGCCGTGGACGTGGGCATCTCGGTGTCCCGCGTGGGCGGCGCCGCCCAGGTCAAGGCCATGAAGAAGGTCTCCGGCACGCTGAAGCTGGACCTGGCGCAGTACCGCGACCAGCAGGCGTTCTCCATGTTCGCCTCGGACCTGGACCCGGCCACCCGCCGCCAGCTCGCCCGCGGTGAGCGCCTCATGGAGCTGCTCAAGCAGCCGCAGTACTCGCCCTACCCGGTCGAGGAGCAGGTCGTGTCCATCTGGGCCGGCTCCAAGGGCCACCTCGACGAGGTGCCGGTGCAGGACGTGCTGCGCTTCGAGCGCGAGTTCATCGACCACCTGCGTCGCCACACCTCCGTCCTGACCGACATCGCCTCCACCGGCAAGCTCGAGGACGGCACCGTGTCCGCGCTCGAGTCGGCCGTCGCCGAGTTCTCCAAGGGCTTCCAGTCCTCCGAGGACGGCGGCGTGCAGGCCGGCCACGAGGAGCACCGCGCGATCGAGCAGGACCAGGTCGCGCAGGAGCAGATCACCAAGCAGAAGCGCTGACCGCCGGTCGGTGAGGGAGCGGTCCGGCGTCGGACCCCACGGGGACGACGCCGGACCGCCCTCCCGCCAGGGAAAGGACCACCATGGGAGCCCAGATCCGGGTCTACCGTCAGAAGATCGCGTCGACGTCGTCGATGAAGAAGATCTTCAAGGCGATGGAGCTGATCGCCACGTCTCGCATCACCAAGGCACGTGAGCGCGTCAGCGCGTCGCTGCCCTACGCGAACGCGATCACCCGCGCCGTCTCGGCCGTGTCGAGCCAGCACGACATCGATCATGTCCTCACCACGGAGCCCGAGAACCCGACCCGGGCGGCCGTGCTCATCATGTCCTCGGACCGCGGCCTCGCCGGCGCGTACTCCGCGAACGTGCTGCGCAAGGCCGAGCAGCTCCTCTCCCGCCTCGGCGAGGAGGGCAAGGACGTGGACGTGTACGTCGTCGGCCGCAAGGCGCAGACGTACTTCGACTTCCGCGGCCGCGGCTACAAGAAGCTGTGGACCGGTCAGACGGACGCCCCCGTCGCCGAGCGCGCCGCCGAGATCGGCGAGGTGCTCGTGGACGCGTTCCTCACGGACACGGCGGACGGCGGCGTGGACGAGATCCACGTCGTGTTCACCGAGTTCGTCTCGCTCGTGAAGCAGAACCCCCACGTGGTGCGCCTGCTGCCCCTCGAGGTCGTCGAGGAGGAGGCCGCCACCGCCGAGGACGTGCTGCCGCTCTACGAGTACGAGCCGGACGCGGAGGAGGTCCTCGACGCGCTGCTGCCCAAGTACATCGAGTCGCGCATCTTCAACGCGATGCTGCAGTCGGCGGCCTCGGAGCTCGCCAACCGTCAGCGCGCCATGAAGTCGGCGGGCGACAACGCCACGAGCCTCATCAAGGACTACACCCTCCTGATGAACAACGCCCGTCAGGCCGAGATCACCCAGGAGCTCACCGAGCTCATCGCGGGCGCGGACGCGCTCAACAACTCCTGAGCCCGTTCGGGACTCACCAGACTCGCCATCCACACACGATAGAAGTGAGAGAGATGACTGCCACCATCACTGACCAGGGCACCGGGACCCCCACCGGCGGTGCCACCGGACGCGTGTCCCGCGTCATCGGCCCCGTGATCGACGCCGAGTTCCCGGCCAACGCGATGCCGGAGATCTACAACGCGCTGACCACCGAGATCGACCTCAACGGCCAGCGCCGCACGGTCACCTTCGAGGTCGCCCAGCACCTCGGCGACAACATGGTCCGCGCCATCTCCCTGCAGTCCACCGACGGCCTGGTGCGCGGCACCGACGTCGTGGACACCGGTGCCCCCATCTCGGTGCCGGTCGGCGACGCCGTGAAGGGCCACATCTTCAACGTGCTCGGCGAGACCCTGGACATGCCGACCTCGCAGCTGCAGGCCGAGGACCGCTGGCCGATCCACCGCCCGGCCCCGAACTTCGCGTCCCTCGAGGGCTCCACCGAGATGCTGGAGACCGGCATCAAGGTCATCGACCTGCTGACCCCCTACATCAAGGGCGGCAAGATCGGCCTGTTCGGCGGCGCCGGCGTGGGCAAGACCGTGCTCATCCAGGAGATGATCACCCGTGTGGCCCGCAACTTCGGCGGCACCTCCGTGTTCGCCGGCGTCGGCGAGCGCACCCGTGAGGGCAACGACCTCTGGGTCGAGATGGAGGAGGCGGACGTCCTCAAGGACACCGCCCTCGTGTTCGGCCAGATGGACGAGCCGCCGGGCACGCGTCTGCGCGTGGCCCTGTCCGCGCTGACCATGGCGGAGTACTTCCGCGATGTGCAGAACCAGGACGTGCTGCTGTTCATCGACAACATCTTCCGCTTCTCGCAGGCCGGCTCCGAGGTCTCCACGCTGCTGGGCCGCATGCCCTCCGCCGTGGGCTACCAGCCGAACCTGGCGGACGAGATGGGCGTGCTCCAGGAGCGCATCACCTCGACCCGCGGCCACTCCATCACCTCGATGCAGGCCGTGTACGTCCCCGCGGACGACTACACCGACCCGGCCCCGGCCAACGTGTTCGCGCACCTGGACGCGACCACCAACCTGACCCGTGACCTCGCGTCCCGTGGCCTGTACCCGGCCGTGGACCCGCTGGCCTCGACCTCGCGCATCCTCGACCCGCAGTACGTGGGCCAGGACCACTACGACGTGGCCATCCGCGTGAAGCAGATCCTCCAGAAGAACAAGGAGCTGCAGGACATCATCGCGATCCTCGGCGTGGACGAGCTCTCCGAGGAGGACAAGATCACCGTGGGCCGCGCCCGCAAGATCGAGCAGTTCCTCTCGCAGAACACCTACACCGCCAAGCAGTTCACCGGCGTCGAGGGCTCCACCGTGCCGGTCAAGGACACCGTCGAGGGCTTCAAGGCCATCGCCGACGGCGACCTGGACCACGTCGCGGAGCAGGCCTTCTACAACGTGGGCGGCCTGGACGACGTCGAGCGCGAGTGGGCCAAGATCCAGGCCGAGGGCTGATCGATCATGGCTGAGCTCAACGTCGAGATCGTCTCCGAGGAGCGGTCCATCTGGTCGGGCGCCGCGTCGGCCGTGTCGGCGCGCACCGTCAACGGTGAGATCGGCATCCTCCCGGGCCACACCCCGATGCTGGCCGTCCTCGGCGACGGCGAGGTCGTGGTGCGGACCACGGACGGCGGCACCGTCACCGCGCAGGCCCGCGGCGGCTTCTTCTCCGTGGACCACGACCGTGTCGTGATCGCCGCGACGTCCGCCCGGCTGGGCGACGCCGCGGCGGCCTGACGCGGCGCGGCAGGACCTGACGGTGGAGGGCCCGGTGCTCATCGCCTCGGCGACCGTGGTGGCAGTCATCGTGCTGTCGGCACTCGCCCTGGTGATGCGGCGCCGGGCCCTCGCCCGTGTCACGGCCGCCTTCCCGGCGGTCCTGGAGCGGGAGGGCCCGGGGCGTGAGCGCGTGATCGGCGTGTACGACGAGTCCCGCCTGCGCCTCACCGGGGGCTGGCGCCTCTCGCGGGAGCGCTGGAGCGCGGACCGGAGCCGCCTGCAGATCGACCGCCTCCCGGCGGACGAGGCCGGCCGGGCCGTCCTGGAGCTGAGCGCCGGCACACGTCCGGTGCGCGTCGTCGTCGACCCCGACGACGCCGGCGCCCTGCGCGCCTGGAGCGAGGCGGGGCCGTCCGCGGCGTCGTCCTTCTGGCGTCGCTGAGCCCGCCCGGCCCCTCAGAACAGGCGGGACTCGGCGTCGTCCACGCCGCGCATCGCGTCGTAGTCGAGGGTGACGCAGCGGATGCCGCGGTCCTCGGCGAGGGTGCGGGCCTGGGGCTTGATCTGCTGGGCCGCGAACACCCCGCGCACGGGCGCCAGGAGCGGGTCCCGGTTCATCAGCTCGAGGTAGCGGGTGAGCTGCTCGACCCCGTCGATGTCCCCGCGGCGCTTGAGCTCGACCGCCACGGTGCCGCCGTCGGCGTCGCGGGCCAGGATGTCCACGGGGCCGATCGCCGTCATGTACTCGCGGCGCACGAGGGTGTGGCCGTCGCCGAGCAGGCTGATCTGCTCGGCCAGCAGACGCTGCAGATCCGCCTCCACGCCGTCCTTGACGAGGCCGGGGTCCACGCCGAGCTCGTGGGAGTCGTCCGCCAGTACTTCCTCGATGAGCACGACGAGCCGGTCGTCGGACTTCTTGGCCTGAACGCGCCAGACCTGCGTCACCCCCTGGTCGGCCTGATCGGGGGAGGGCTCCTCCACGTGCAGGGTCGCGGGCGGCGACATCCAGTTGAGGGGCTTGTAGGAGCCGCCGTCGGAGTGCACCAGCACCGAGCCGTCCGCCTTCACCATGAGCAGGCGGGTGGCGGTGGGCAGGTGGGCGTTCAGGCGGCCCTCATAGGTCACGGAGCAGCGGGCAATGACGAGTCGCACCGGTCCATCCTAGGCGGACCGTGCCCACCGGCTCGTGTGTCAGCATGGGGGCATGCCCCGTTCGAACCGCCCCCGCCGCTCGTCCGCGCCTCGGCGGAGTGAGCGCGGGGCCTCCGGCGTCTCCCGGCGGTCCCGGCCGTCGCCGGGGCGGTCCGACCCGCTCGAGGAGCTCCTCGGCCTGGACGCGGGCTACTCGCGCCAGTCCGGGTCCGACGGCGGCTGGCACGTCCGGCAGATCCCCGCGTGGCGCGCGGTGAAGGACTACACGTGCCCCGGCTGCGGTCGGGTGATCCGGCAGGGCCAGGCGCACCTCGTGGCCTGGCGCGCGGACTGGATCATGGGGGACGAGGACGCGGGGGCGGACCGGCGGCACTGGCACCCGGTGTGCTGGCGCACCCGCCCGGGCCGCTGACCGCGACGGTCCGGGCCGCGCCGCCGTCGTGGGCCTACCGGGCGTCCTGGCGGGGGATGAAGACCTCGCGGACCAGCAGCAGCAGCGCGGCGGCGAGCGGGATCGCCATGAGGGCGCCGAGGACGCCCAGCAGCGCGCCTCCGGCGATCACCGCGATCACGGCCACGGCCGCCGGCACGGACACCGCGCGTGCCATGACGCGCGGCGAGATGACGTAGGCCTCGATCTGCAGGTAGGCGAAGTAGATGGCCGCGAACACGGCGGCGGTCTGCCACGAGGTCAGCAGGCTCACGAGGGTCAGCAGCGTGCCGCCGATCGCGGCGCCCACCAGCGGGATGAACGCCATGAAGGCGGCGATCGCGGCGAGCAGGACGGCGAAGGGGGCGCCGGCGATGGCCAGCGCCGTGAACGCCACCGCGCCGTTGAGGGCGGCCACGAAGGACTGGCCCATCACGTAGTGGCCGACCGAGGAGGTGATCTGCTCGGACAGCGCCTCGATCCGGGGCCGGCGCGAGCACGGTGCGAGCCGGTAGGCCCAGTACTTCATGTGCGGCAGGGAGGAGAGGAAGTACAGCGTCAGCACGACCACCACGAGCACCGAGAAGATGGCGTTCAGCACGGTCTGGCCGAAGCCGAGGAGCCCGCCGAACAGGTCGGTGACGGCGACGCCGTCGGCGGCGAGGCGCTCGGTCTGGGCGCGAACGGCCTCCTGGAGGTGGAACTCCTCGTCGAGCTGCACGAACCACTCGGCCCCCATCACCCCGTCGATGATGGCCGGCAGGTCCTGGACCAGCTGCGTGGACTGCTCGATCACCGTGGGGACCAGGAGGGCGACGAACGCCCCGGCCACGGCGGCCAGGCCGAGCGCGGCCGTGAGCACGCCGACCCAGCGGGGCGCGCCCCAGGACTCGACCCGGCGCACCAGCGGATCCAGGCCCAGGGCGATGAACAGGGCCGCGGCGATCCACACGATCAGCTGCCCGTTCGTGCGCAGCACCGAGACGACGCCGATGGCCAGGGCCACGCCGACCGCGAGCAGGAAGCCGGTCAGCACGGGGGGCGCGACGGCCACGGCCGCGACCGCCGGATCCGCAGCGCCGTCGGCGGGGACCGACTCGGGGTCCACCCGGTCCTCCTCGAGGAAGGGTCGGCGCCGCCGCAGGACGGAGCCCAGGCGGGGCAGTCGACGACGCCCGGCGGGCGTCGGCCCGTGCGACGGCGGCGCGGCGGCCACCCCGACCGGCTCCACGGGGATGCCGGCCACGGGCGGCTGCTCGGTGCCCTCGGGCTCGGCCGGGGCGCGGACGCCGGCGGCGTCCGGGCCGGATGCGGTCTCCTTCTCCTCCACGCGCTCAGCGTACGTCAGGGCCCCGGCCTGACCGCGCCGCGCCGGGGAGGCTACCGTGGGGCGCAGTGACAACGCCCCTCGCGCCGGCGACGGGGCGGACCCGGACCGGAAGGATCGTGACCGACGTGACCGCCCAGCCCCCCTCCGACGCCCCGTCCCACCTGCGCGGCGCCGTCGACCTGTCCTCGCTCGGCACCCCGGCCCCGGCCGGGCGGACCGCGCCGGGGGCCGACGCCGGCGGCGGCTCGTGGGTGATCGCGGACGCCGACCAGGGTCTGCTGCAGCAGCTGGTCCAGCTCTCCGCCCAGGTGCCGGTGCTGCTGCACCTGCACGTGCCCGGGGACGCGTCGAGCGAGGCGCTCTACCGGCAGTTCGCGGACGCGGTCGACGCCCAGGCGGGACGGCTCGTGCTCGCGCGTCTGGACGTGGCGAAGGAGCCCGCCGTGCTGCAGGCGCTGGGCCTGGGGGCCGCCCCCGCGGTCATGGCCGTGGTGGCGGGGCAGCCGGTGCCGCTGGTCAATCAGGAGGTGCCGGAGGAGACGCTGCGCCAGCTCATGGGGGAGATCCTCGAGGTGGCCCGTCAGAACGGCGTCGCCGGCACCGTGCCCCCCGTCGCCCCGGCGCGCCAGGACGCCGACGCCGCGGCTGCGGAGGCTCCGCCCGTGCCGCCGCTGCACCGGGCCGCCCATGAGGCCCTCGCCGCCGACGACCTGCCCGGGGCCGTCTCGGCGTGGGAGGCGGCGCTGGCCGACAGCCCCGCGGACGCCGTGGCCCAGCAGGGCCTGTCCGCGGCCCGCCTCATGCTGCGCACCCGTGACGCCGACGCCGCGGCGGTGCGCGCGGCCGCCGCGGACGGCCCGGACGACGTCGCCGCCCAGCTCGCCGTCGCCGACCTGGACGTGCTCGGTGGCCACGTGGAGGACGCCTTCGCCCGGCTCGTGCGGTTCATCGCCCTCCACCCCGGCGACGACCGCGAGACGGCGCGCGCCCACCTCGTGGACCTCTACACCGTGGTGGGCACGGACGATCCCCGTGTGCAGGCCTCGCGGCGTCGGCTGGCCGCAGCGCTGTTCTGAGGGACCCTCAGTTCATCCCTGAGGAGGACGCCGTGTCCGCCTGACGGTGGGTAACGTCCCAGGCATGACTCCGCATGCGTCCGAGCCTGCCCCCGCCCACCTGGCGGCCGCCGCCCGTCGGCGTGCGGCCGACGCCCCCGATCCGGACCTCGCCCTCGTCACGCGCGGGCTGACCCAGCGGTTCGGGGACAAGCTGGCGCTGGACGCGCTGGACCTGGACGTCCCGGCCGGATCGTTCTTCGGGGTGGTCGGGCCCAACGGGGCGGGCAAGACCACGGCCCTGTCGATGGCCACCGGGTTGCTGCGCCCGGACCACGGCCGCGCCTGGATCCACGGCGTCGACGTGTGGGAGCAGCCCCTCGAGGCCAAGCGACGGGTCGGCGTGCTCGCCGACGGCGTGCGCACCTTCGACCGCCTCACGGGCGCGCAGCTCGTGACCTACGCCGGGCTGCTGCACGGGCTCGACGCGGACACCGTGGCCGAGCGGACCGCGGACCTGCTGCGGGTGATGGACCTGGAGGACGCCGGCCGCAAGCTCGTGGCCGACTACTCCGCCGGCATGACCAAGAAGGTGTCCCTGGCGGCCGCCATGGTCCACGCCCCGGACCTGCTCGTCCTAGACGAGCCGTTCGAGGCCGTGGACCCGGTCTCCGCCGCGAACATCCGGGACATCCTGCACTCGTACGTGGAGCGGGGCGGCACCGTGATCGTCTCGAGCCACGTGATGGACCTCGTCCAGCGCATGTGCACCCACGTCGCCGTGATCGCGGCCGGGACGCTGCGGGCCGCCGGCACGCTCGAGGAGGTCCGGGACGGGCGCGACCTCGAGGACCGCTTCGTGGACCTCGTCGGCGGCCGCCACGGCTCGGAGGGGCTGGCATGGCTCTGACGCTCGTCCGACTGCGCTGGACGCTGACCCTGAACCAGTGGCGGCGGTCCCCGTTCACCCTGGTGATGAGCGTGCTCGGCGCGCTGTACGTGCTCGGCATGGCCGCCGTGGCGGTGACGCTGCTCGTCACGGGCCTGCCCGCCCTGCCGGACGAGGCCCGCGGCGCCACGACCGTGCTGGTCGCCGCCGTCGTGGTGCTCGCCTGGCTCGTCATCCCGCCGTTCGTCACGGGCGTGGACGCCACCCTCGACCCGCACAGCTTCGTGCTCTTCCCCGTCCCTGCCCGCACCCTCATCGCCGGGCTGGTCCTGAGCGCCTTCACGACGCCGGTCGGGCTCGCCACGCTGACCGTGCTGGTGGGCCTGGGGGCCAGCTGGTGGGACCGGCCGGCCGCGCTGGCGGCGGGCCTGGCCGGGGGCGCGCTCACCGCGGTGACCGCCGTGGCGATCGGCTCCGGCCTCGCCGGCCTCCTGGCCGCCTACGCGAGCCGGCGTCGGGTGCGGGACGTCGTCTCCGTCCTGCTGTTCATCCCGCTCATGCTCGGCGGCGTCGCCCTCTCGCAGGCCATCGCGTCGTTCGAGGACTTCCTGGCGATCGCGCCCCAGATCGCCCGCGGCGCGGCGTGGACCCCGTTCGGGGCGGGCCCCGCCGCGGCGTGGGCGGCCGCCGAGGGCCGCGGCGCCGCCGTCGCGCTCCACCTCGCGGTGGCGGCCGCCTGGTGCCTGGCCGCCCTGGCCCTGTGGCACCTGGCCGTGCGCCGCACCGTGGAGCCGGTGGCCGTGGGCGGCGGTCGGTCCCGTCGCGTCGCCGCGGGCGCGGACCCGACGCCGCTGCGCTGGCTGGGCCGACCGGCCACGGGCCCGCGCACCGCGATCGCGGCCCGCGCCCAGCGCTACTGGCTGGCCGACCCGCGGTACGCGGCCGGGCTCATCATCATCCCGCTCATGGCCGTCCTGCTGTGGTTCACCGGGGGCATGGCCGGGGAGGGGGGTCCCGGACTGGGCCTGCTGCTGGTCCTCGGGCCGATCACCGCCTGGTCCCTGGCCTACTCGATCTCCGCGGACATCGCCTACGACCACACGGCGTTCCACCTGCACGTCGTCTCGGGCGTGCGGGGCGTGGACGACCGCTGGGGCCGGGTCCTGGGCCTGGCGGGCTGGGGCGTGCCGATGATCCTGCTCGTGACGACGGCGACGGTGGCGGCGGCGGGGGACTGGTCCCTGCTGGCGCCGATGCTGGGCCTGGCCCTCGGCCTGTTCGGGACGACCGCCGGGCTGTCCGCGTTCGTCTCCGCCCGCTTCATCTACCCGGTTCCGAAGCCGGGGGACAGCCCGTTCGCGACGCCGCAGGGCGCGGCCATGCGCACGATGCTCGTCCAGGGCGCCGCGATGCTGGTCAGCCTGGCGCTCGCGGTGCCGTTCCTGGTGCCCTTCGTCGTCCGGCTCGTCACCGGGGCCGCCGTGTGGGGGTGGGTGACGGTGGCGCTCGGGCTCGCGTGGGGCGCCGTCGCGCTGTGGCTGGGCGTGCGCCTGGGGGCGCGCTGGTACGACCGCGCGCAGGCTGAGACCTACCAGGCCGTGGCCGCCTTCTGAGGGGCGCGGCTAGACTGGCCCGCATGAGTGTGACCGGCGAACCCGACCTGAACGACCCCTTCGCGCCCGCCGGCGGCGGCATGTCCGTCCTCGAGCGTGAGGAGCTGCGCCAGGAGATCGAGCCGGGCGACCACGAGCGCTTCGCCCACTACGTCCGCAAGGAGAAGATCACGGAGTCCGCCGTCACCGGTGCCCCCGTGATCGCCCTGTGCGGCAAGGTGTGGGTGCCGGGCCGGGACCCGAACAAGTTCCCCGTGTGCCCCACGTGCAAGGAGATCTACGAGGGCCTGCGCGAGCCGCAGGACGGCGGCGACGGCGACGGCGGCGGCAAGCGCGGTGGCTGGTTCGGAGGCCGCGGCCGTGGCTGACGGCCGCTCCCTGACGAGCGGCACCCCGGACGGCAGCGTCCAGCACGACCTGTTCCACATCGGCGAGGACCTTCCCCCCGCCATGCCCGAGCGCGCGGCGTGGGGGACGGCCCCCAAGCTGCGCCAGTGGCAGCAGGAGGCGCTGGAGCGCTACCTCCAGACCGCCCCGCAGGACTTCCTGACGGTCGCGACCCCCGGCGCGGGCAAGACCACGTTCGCGCTGCGCGTGGCCAAGATCCTCCTGGACTCCGGCGTGGTGCAGCGGCTGACCGTCGTCGCGCCCACGGACCACCTCAAGCGCCAGTGGGCGGACAACGCCGCGCGCGTGGGCATCGCGATCGACCCGAACTTCAAGAACGCCGACGGGCGGCACGGCGCCGAGTACCGCGGGGTGGCGCTGACGTACGCCCAGGTGGCGAACAAGCCCGTCCTGCACCGCAACCGCACCGAGGCCGCCAAGACGCTGGTGATCCTGGACGAGATCCACCACGGCGGCGACGCCCTGAGCTGGGGCGAGGGCATCCGTGAGGCGTTCGAGCCGGCCACGCGGCGGCTGTCCCTGACCGGCACGCCCTTCCGCTCGGATACCGCCTCCATCCCCTTCGTCCGCTACGAGCTCGGCCAGGACGGCATCGAGCGCTCCAAGGCCGACTACACGTACGGCTACGGGCCGGCGCTGCGCGACCACGTGGTCCGCCCCGTGATCTTCATGGCCTACTCGGGCCAGATGCGCTGGAAGACCTCCACCGGCGAGGTCATGGAGGCCCAGCTCGGCGAGGCCGCCACGAAGGACATCACCGCCTCCGCCTGGCGGACCGCGCTGGACCCGGCGGGAGAGTGGATCCCCTCGGTGCTGCGCGCTGCGGACCGCCGGCTCACCGAGGTGCGCCGCAACGTCCCCGACGCCGGCGGTCTCGTGATCGCCACGGACCACCAGGACGCGCGCGCGTACGCCGCGCAGCTCGAGGCGCTGACCGGCCAGCGGCCGGCCGTGATCCTCTCGGACGACAAGGGCGCCTCGGATCGCATCGAGGAGTTCGCCGCGTCGGACGAGCGGTGGATGGTGGCGGTGCGCATGGTGTCCGAGGGCGTGGACGTGCCCCGCCTGTGCGTGGGCGTGTACGCCACGTCCACGTCCACGCCCCTGTTCTTCGCCCAGGCCGTGGGCCGCTTCGTGCGCTCCCGCCGGCGTGGGGAGACCGCCTCGGTGTTCCTGCCGTCCGTGCCCGCGCTCATGCTGCTGGCCAACGAGATGGAGCTCGAGCGGGACCACGCGCTGGACCGCAAGGAGGGCGCCGTCGACGTCGAGGACCTCGAGGACGCCCCCGAGGAGGACCTCATCGCGGAGGCCAACCGGGCCGAGAGCGGCTCGGACGCGCTGACGCGGGAGAAGTTCGAGGCCCTCGAGTCCCGGGCGAGCTTCGACAAGGTGCTCTTCGACGGCGGCGAGTTCGGCCTCGGCGGCGCCGTCGGCTCGGAGGAGGAGCAGGACTTCCTCGGCATCCCGGGCCTGCTGGACGCCGAGCAGGTCTCCGCCCTGCTGCGGCAGCGGCAGGCCGAGCAGATCCAGCGCCGGCCGCGTGCGCAGGCGGCCGAGCCCGCCGACGTCGTGGACCACCGGCGGATGAAGGAGCTGCGCTCCGAGCTGTCCAAGACGGTGTCCGCCTGGGCGGCCCGTTCCGGCCAGCCGCACGGGGTGATCCACAACCGCCTGCGGGAAATCTCCGGCGGCCCCGCCGTGGCCCAGGCCTCCCGCGAGCAGCTGGAGAAGCGGCTGAGCACCCTGCGCGGGTGGTTCGTCGGCCGGACCTGAGGTCCGCCGGGAGCGCGGGGGCGCCCGCGGGCCGAGGTTCGCCTCCCCTGGCTGGCACCCGGCACGGGGACGGGCTGGAATGGGGGCACGATGTCAGGAGTCGCCATGCCCGTGTCCGCCCCGTCCCCGTCGTCGTCGCGCCCCGCCGTCCTCGGCTTCGCCGCGCGGTACCCGTGGGTGCTCGCGACGCTGGTCGTCGTCGCCCTCACCCTCGGCCTGCACCTGGCGGGGGCGGAGGATCCGGCGCGCTGGATCGCCTCGGCGTATGCCCTGGTGGTGGCCGCGTGGACCTCGGTGGGCATGGTCAGGGACCTGATGCGCGGGCACTGGGGTGTGGACATCCTCGCCGTCACCGCGATCGTCGCCACCGTGCTGGTGGGGGAGCACCTCGCCGCCGTGCTCGTCTGCCTGATGCTCACCGGTGGGGAGGCCCTCGAGGACTACGCGGCCGGCCGCGCTCGGCGGGATCTGTCCGCCCTGCTGGACCGCGCCCCGCAGCGCGCGCATCGCCTGGGCCCGGACGGCTCCGTGGAGGACGTGCCGGTGGAGGAGGTGCGTGCCGGCGACCGGCTCCTGGTGCGTCCCGCCGAGGTGCTTCCCGTGGACGGCACCGTGGCTTCCGCCGAGGACGGCGGGGAGGTCGCCGTGGACCTGGACGAGTCCTCCCTGACCGGCGAGTCCCTGCCCGTCACGCACCGCACCGGCTCGGCCGTGATGTCCGGCGCGCTCAACGGCACCCGCGCCTTCGTGCTCGAGGCGACCGCCTCCGCGGCCGACTCGCAGTACGCGGCCATCGTCTCCCTCGTGCAGCAGGCGGCCGAGTCCCGCGCCCCCATGGTGCGCCTGGCCGACCGCTACGCCGTGCCGTTCACCGCCGTCGCCTACCTGATCGCCGGCCTGGCCTGGTGGCTGTCCCAGGACCCGGTCCGCTTCGCCGAGGTGCTCGTGGTGGCCACGCCGTGTCCGCTGCTCATCGCCGCTCCGGTGGCCTTCCTCGGCGGCATGTCCCGCGCCGCCACGTCCGGGGTGATCGTGAAGTCGGGTGGGACCATCGAGGCCCTCGGCTCCGTGCAGACCGTGGGCTTCGACAAGACCGGCACCCTCACCGCCGGCCGCCCCGAGCTGGTCGGCGTGCGCCCGGCCGCCGGCTTCGCCCAGGACGAGCTGCTGCGCCTGGCCGCCTCCGCCGAGCAGTACTCCGTGCACGTGCTCGCCGACGCCATCCGCGCGGCGGCCGAGGAGCGCGGGCTGTCCCTGGCGACCGCGCAGGATGCCACGGAGGAGGCCACCCACGGGGTCGTGGCGGTGCTCGAGGGTCGGCGCGTCGTCGTCGGCAAGCGCGCCTACGTCACGCAGGCCGCCCCGGACACCGTCACCGCCGACCTCGCCCCCGGTCAGTCCGCCGTCTACGTGGCCGTGGACGGCGCCTTCGCCGGCGTCCTGCTGCTGGCCGACCGCATCCGCCCCGAGTCCGCCGCCACCGTGCAGGCGCTCCACCGCCTCGGCGCACGACAGGTCCTCATGCTCACCGGCGACGCCGAGGCCACCGGACGGCACATCGCCAGGGAGGCGGGCATCGACGAGGTCCACGCGGACCTGCTGCCCGCGGACAAGGTCCGCCTGCTCTCCGAGCGCCCGGAGCGCCCGGTGATGATGGTCGGCGACGGCGTCAACGACGTCCCCGTGCTCGCCGCCGCGGACGTGGGCGTGGCCATGGGCGCCCGCGGCTCGACCGCCGCCTCCGAGTCCGCCGACGTGGTGGTGCTCGCCGACGACGTCTCCAAGGTCGCCGTCGCCGTGGCCGCCGGCCAGCGCACCCTGCAGGTGGCCACGCAGTCGATCTGGGTCGGCATCGCGCTCTCCCTGGTCCTGATGGTCATCGCCGCCACGGGCGCCATCCCGGCTCTGGTCGGCGCGCTGTTCCAGGAGCTCGTGGACGTCGTGGCCATCGTCAACGCGCTGCGCGCCATGAAGCCCGGCCCGCACGAGGCCGAGCGGCTCGGCGATCTCGCCGCCGCCCCCGCCCGGGGGGAGCGGCAGGCCGTGTCGGCCTGAGCGCCGGGCTCAGCCGTCCCGGGACTGGAAGCGCACGAAGGCGCGCAGCTCGTCACCCTCCACGTCACGGGACTCGCGGAATCCATGGGCCTCGTAGAAGGCGCGCTGGCGCTCCTCGGTGTCCGTGAGCAGCACGTGCTGACGCACCTGGCCGAACCGGGCGAAAACGCGGCGCAGCAGCTCGGAGGCGATGCCGCGGCGCTGGTGCCCCGGATCCACGAGGATGTCCTGCAGGTAGGCGATGGTGTGGCCGTCGGAGACCACGCGGGCCAGACCGACCAGACGGCCGCCGTCGGCGGCGGGGATCACCCCGGAGAGGTAGCGGATGCCGTCCCGGTCTGCGGCGATGGGGGAGTCGGTCATGGCTGCTCTCCTCGTCTGCGTCGGGCACCGGCTCCGGCACGCCCGCCGGGGCCGCGTGCCTCCATCATGCCGCATCGAGTGACATTCGTCACTGTCTCGGCGTGCGGCGCCTCAGAGGCGACGCCGGTGCCGCTCGGGGCCGAACCCGCTCACGAGGTCGCCAGGATGGCCCCGGCGGCCTCCATCTCGTGGAGCGCGGCCTGGGCGGCCGCCTCGTCGACGCCGGCCACCAGGTCGGTCAGCACGGTGACCTCGTAGCCGGCGTCGAGGGCGTCGAGCACGGTGGCGCGCACGCAGTGGTCCGTGGCGATGCCCACCACGGTGATCGCGTCCACGCCCTGCTCACGGAGCCACTCGTCGAGGCCGGGGGCGCCGGACTCGACGGCGGCCGCGGCCACGGCGGTGGCCCCGTACGGGCCGACGGTCCCGGAGGGGCGCTCGCCCGCGGCCCCGGTCGGGACGGCGTCGGGCTCGCCGAGGGCGCCGTCGAAGCCGGAGTAGGCGTCCGTGTGCAGGCCCTTGAGGAACTCGGCGTCGAGGTGCTCGGCGTCCAGGTCGGGATGCAGCTCGGCGCCGGCGGTGCCGGACACACAGTGCACCGGCCAGGTGGTGCGGAAATCCGGCTCGGCGCCGGTGGCCGCGGCGAAGTGCGTGCCCGGGTCGACGTGCCAGTCGCGCGTGGCTGCCACGGACGCGTAGGCGTCCGCGTGCTCGGCCAGGTGCTCGCTGACCCCGGCCGCGACGGCGGCGCCGCCGGTCACGCCGAGGGCGCCGCCCTCGCAGAAGTCGTTCTGCACGTCCACGATCACCAGGGCGCGGTTCAGGTTCTCCATGGGTCAGTCCTCCAGGAAGATGGTCGGGATGGCGGGGTCGCCCGGCTGCAGGCGGCCCACCGAGGCGGGCAGCTCGCGCAGGGAGGCGGCGTGCCGCTCGGCGGCGCGGGTGACGGCCTCGGGGCCGGTCCAGCCCTCGGCCAGCTCGCCGGCGTGCACGAAACGGTGCAGCAGGGGACGGTCGTCGGCGTCGGGCGCGGCGCCGCGGTTGACGCCGATCACCTCGGCGGTGGCCCGGCCCCGCGGGTCGCGGCGGCGCGCGGCCTCCTTGCGGCCGCCCCGGCTGGCCTTGCCGGAACTGGCCTTGGCCACGTCCACCCACGTGCCGTCGTCGTCCTGGCGGGCCACGAGCTTGTAGACCATGGAGGCGGTGGGCGCGCCGGACCCGGTGACCAGGCGCGTGCCCACGCCGTACGAGCTGACGGGGGCGGAGCGCAGGGCGGCGATCGCGTACTCGTCCAGGTCCGAGGTGACCATGATCCCGGTCTCGGTGTTGCCCAGCTCGTCGAGCAGCTCGCGCACGCGGTGGGCCTGGATCACGAGGTCGCCGGAGTCGACCCGGACGTTCCGCAGGGCCGGGCCGGCAACCTCGACCGCGGTGCGCACGCCCTGCTCCACGTCATACGTGTCCACGAGGAGGGTGGTGTCCGCCCCGAGCGCGGCGACCTGGGCCTCGAAGGCGGCGCGCTCCGAGTCGTGCAGCAGGGTGAAGGAGTGGGCGGCGGTGCCGACGGTCGGGATGCCGTACCGGCGGCCCGCCTCGAGGTTCGAGGTGGCGGTGAAGCCCGCGATGGCCGCGGCGCGGGCGGCGGCCACGGCAGACTCCTCGTGCGTGCGGCGCGAGCCCATCTCGGCGCACGGGCGGCCGTCCGCGACGGCCGTCATGCGGGAGGCTGCGGAGGCCACGGCGGAGTCGTAGTTGTAGATGGAGAGCAGGTAGGTCTCCAGGATGCACGCCTCGGCGAACGTCGACTCCACCTGCAGGAGGGGGGAGTGCGGGAAGTAGGCCTCGCCCTCGGCGTAGCCCACGATGTCACCCGTGAACTCGTAGTCGGCCAGCCAGGCCAGCGTGGCGTCGTCGAGGGCGGTGGTGTCCGCGAGGAAGTCGAGCTCGGGCGTGTCGAACCGGAAGCGGGACAGGCCCTCCAGCGCGCGGCCCACGCCGGCCACCACGCCGTAGCGGCGGCCGCTGGGCAGGCGTCGGGTGAACAGCTCGAAGCGGGAGCGGCGGTGCGCGGTGCCGGCCTTCAGCGCGGCCTGGAGCATGGTCAGCTCGTAGTGGTCGGTCATCAGCGCCGTGGGGATCTGCCAGTCGTCGGCGGTCCGCGGGGCGCTGGGCACGGGGTTCTGGCTCACGCCCCCACCCTAGTGGACCGTGGCGGGGCCGGTCCTGGCCCGCCCGCCTCGTACACTGGGGCGCATGTCCGTGCTGACCCGCCACGATCCGTCCGCGCCGCGCGCCGTGCGTCCGGCGCCGGGTGAGTCCGTCCCCGCCGGCGCCACCGACACCGCCCTGCTGGAGCGGCCTCACGAGGACACAGCCCGGGACCGGCCGTGGAACGTGGTGGTGTGGAACGACCCGGTGAACCTGATGAGCTACGTGGCCTACGTGTTCCGCACCCACTTCGGCTACTCCGCGGCCAAGGCGCAGCGGCTCATGCTCGAGGTCCACGAGCGGGGCCGGTCCGTGGTGGCGACGGGCACCAAGGAGAAGGCCGAGCTGCACGTGGGCGCGATGCACGGCTACGGGCTGTGGGCCACGCTGGAGCAGGCGGAGGACTGAGGAGGGGCATGGCAGAACGGTTCCGCTGGACGCGGCGGGGGTACACGGCGCAGCTGGAGCTGCCGGAGGTGCGCCTGCTGCGCGGGCTGGTCAGGGACGTCGTCGCCCTGCTCGAGGGCCGACGCGCGGACGTGCGCCCCGCCGAGGCGGACCCCGCCGAGGCCCCGGCCGCCGAGGACGGCGTCGACACGCCCGAAGATCCCCCGGCGGCGCCGCCGTCCGTGTCCGCCGCGCAGGACGCGGGCCCCGTGGCCGGGCTGGACGCGTCCGACGCCGCGTTCTGGGGGCTGGTCTCCGGGCTGCACCTGAGCCAGGACCCGGAGCCGCAGCGTTCGGCCCCCACCGACCCGGCCGTCGCACGCCTCCTGCCGGATGCGATGCCCCAGGCCGGCGCCGCCGAACAGGGCGCCCACCGGGCCCTGACCGAGGACGCCCTGTCGGAGGGGAAGCTCGCGGACGCGCGCCTGGCCCTCGAGCTGCTGCGCTCGACGCGCGTGGAGGTCCCGCACGACCAGGCGCCGGCCTTCGGCCGCGCGCTCAACGACGTGCGCCTCGTCCTCGCGGCCCGCCTGGGCGTCGAGACCGAGGAGGACGCCGCCCGCGTGCACGCCGTGGACGACTGGCGCAGCGCGGAGGACGTCGAGTCCACCATGGCCCTGCTCTACAACTTCACCTCGTGGCTGCTGGAGACGCTCATGACGGAGATGCTCAGCGAGCTGCCCGAGGGCTCGGACGAGTCCGCGCCGGGCGCCGGGGACGCGGAGGGCGAGCAGTGAGCGGCCAGCGCGCCGCCGTGGACGCCGCCGCGCCGATCGGCGTGTTCGACTCGGGCGTGGGCGGGCTGACCGTGGCCCGGGCGATCATGGACCAGCTGCCCCACGAGTCCATCCTCTACGTGGGCGACACGGAGCACTCGCCGTACGGCCCGCGGCCCATCGCCGAGGTACGGGCCCTCGCCCTGGCGATCATGGACGAGCTCGTCGCGCGCGGCGTCAAGGCGCTCGTGATCGCGTGCAACTCCGCGTCGGCCGCCGTGCTGCGCGACGCCCGCGAGCGCTACACGGGAGGCCACGGCATCCCCGTGATCGAGGTGATCCAGCCCGCCGTGCGCCGCGCCGTGGCAGCCACCCGCACGGGCCGGATCGGTGTGATCGGCACCGAGGCGACCGTCGGGTCCCGCGCCTACGAGGACTCGTTCTCGGCCGCCCCGCACCTCGAGATCACCTCGGTCGCGTGCCCGCGGTTCGTGGAGTTCGTGGAGGCCGGCATCACCACCGGCCCCGAACTGCTGGAGACCGCCCGGGAGTACACGGCCCCGCTGCGTGCGGCGGGCGTGGACACCCTCGTGCTGGGATGCACCCACTACCCGCTGCTGACCGGCGCGCTCTCCCTCGTGATGGGGGAGGACGTCACGCTCGTCTCCTCCGCGGAGGAGACCGCCAAGGACCTCTACCGGGAGCTGGTCCGCCTCGGCCTCGAGCACCCCCACTCGGCCGCGGGCTCCGGCCAGGCCACCCGCCACCGCTTCGCCGCCACCGGCGACCCCGACCACTTCCAGGCCCTCGCGCGCCGCTTCCTCGGACCCGAGGTCGAGTCCGTGCGACGCCTGGAGACGATCGGCGCGCCCCGCCCCGCGGCCGCGCCGGTCCCGACGCGCTCGGCGGCCTCCGTCCGGCCGGGCCCCGAGCAGGAGGGTGTGACGTGAAGCTGACCATCATCGGGGCCTCCGGGTCCTTCCCCGGCCCGGGCTCGCCCGCCTCGTGCTACCTCCTCACCGCCGAGGGCGTGGCCGAGGACGGCGTCACCCCGCGCACGTGGCGGATCCTGCTCGACCTCGGCAACGGCGCCCTCGGCGTGCTGCAGCGCTACGTCGAGCTCGAGGACCTGGACGGCATCCTGCTCTCCCACCTGCACCCGGACCACTTCATGGACCTGTGCGGGATGCACGTGGCCATCCGCTGGAACCCGGCCGGCTGGGGACGCGGCCGGCTGCCCGTCTACGGACCCGCCGGCACCGCCGACCGCATCGCCGAGGCGTACGGGATGGACCCCGAGCCGGGGATGCACCAGGACTTCGAGTTCCGGTGCTGGGCCGCCGGCCGCACCGAGCGGCTCGGTCCGTTCCGGTTCACCCCGGTCCCCGTGCGCCATCCCATCGACGAGGCCTACGCGATCCGGGTCGAGGTGGACCGCGTCGACGACGACGGCGACGTCACCACCCGCGTGCTCACCTACTCCGGGGACACCGACGCATGTGAGGGGCTCGTCGAGGCCGCGCGGGACGCGGACGTGTTCCTGTGCGAGGCCGCCTTCCACGAGGGCCGGGACGACGGCATCGACGGCGTCCACCTGACCGGCCGACGGGCCGGCGAGACGGCGGCGCAGGCCGGGGCCCGGAAGCTGCTGCTCACACACCTGCCGGTGTGGAACGATCCGCAGCGCGCCGTCCAGGAGGCCCGCGAGGTGTACGACGGCCCGCTGGCCGTCGCCGTCTCGGGGCTGAGCTACGGCGTCTGAGGGCGTGCCTAGACTGGAGGCCATGAGCTCTCCCGCCCCCACCGCCCCCCGCCCGGACGGCCGCGCCGTCGACGAGCTGCGCCCCATCACCATCACCCGGGGCTGGTCCCGGCAGGCGGAGGGCTCGGCCCTGATCGAGTTCGGGAACACCCGCGTGCTGTGCACCGCCTCCTTCACCGAGGGCGTGCCGCGCTGGCTCAAGGGCGAGGGGACCGGCTGGGTCACCGCCGAGTACGCGATGCTCCCGCGGGCCACCAACGAGCGCAGCCAGCGCGAGTCCGTCAAGGGCCGGATCGGCGGGCGCACCCACGAGATCTCCCGCCTGATCGGCCGGTCCCTGCGCGCCGTCATCGACCTGTCCGCCCTGGGGGAGAACACCATCGTCCTGGACTGCGACGTCCTCGACGCCGACGGCGGCACCCGCACCGCCGCCATCACGGGCGCCTACGTCGCCCTCGCCGAGGCGGTGGCCTGGGCGCGGCGCGAGGGGATCCTCGCGAAGGGCGCCGCCGTCCTCAAGGACTCCGTCGCCGCGGTGTCCGTGGGCATCGTGGACGGGGTGCCCGTCCTCGACCTGCCGTACGTGGAGGACGTGAAGGCGGAGACGGACATGAACGTGGTCGTCACCGGGGCCGGGGAGTTCGTGGAGGTGCAGGGCACCGCCGAGGGCGCGCCGTTCACCCGCGCCGAGCTGGACACCCTGCTGGACCTGGCCCTGATCGGCACGGGCGAGCTGGCCCGCATCCAGGCCGAGACCCTGGCCGCCGCCACGGAGGACCGGGCGTGAGCGCGCCCGCCGCCTCGTCGCCGGGCCTGCCGGAGGGCGCCCGCGTCGTGCTCGCCACGCACAACGCGGGCAAGGTGCGCGAGCTGCGCCAGCTGATCGCCGGTGCCGTGCCCGGCCTCGAGGTGGAGACCGCGGTGGTGGACGCGGGCGCCGTGGGCGCCCCGGACGTCGTCGAGGACGGCGTCACGTTCGCCCAGAACGCGCTGAAGAAGGCCCGCGCCGTGGCCGCACACACCGGGCTGATCGCCGTCGCGGACGACTCCGGTCTGGCCGTGGACGTGCTGCACGGCGCCCCCGGGATCTTCTCGGCCCGCTGGGCCGGGCGCCACGGGGACGACCGTGCCAACCTCGAGCTGCTGCTGGCCCAGCTGGCCGACGTGCCGGACGAGCATCGGGGTGCCCAGTTCGTGTGCGCCGCCGCGCTCGCGGTCCCCAGCGGCCCGGACGCCGCGGGCGCCCGGGCCATCCACGTCGAGCACGTCGAGCACGGCCGCCTGCCCGGCACGCTGCTGCGCGAGCCCGTGGGGGACGGCGGCTTCGGCTACGACCCGATCCTGCGGCCCGAGGGCCGGGACATGTCCACCGCGCAGCTGAGCCCCGAGGACAAGAACGCGATCAGCCACCGGGGGCACGCCTTCCGCGCCCTGCTGCCCTACCTGGTGGACGCGCTCGACGCGCGCCCGTGAGCGGCGGGCGCGCCCCCGTGCCGGGGCTGGACTTCACCGCGATCGACTTCGAGACCGCCAACGGCTTCCGCGGCTCCCCGTGTGCCGTGGGCGCCGTCCGGGTGCGGGACGGGGTCATGGTGGACCGTGCCGAGTGGCTGATCCGTCCGCCCGTCGGCTTCGACCGGTTCGATCCCCGCAACGTGCGCATCCACGGCATCACCGAGGACCGCGTCCTGGACGCCCCCCGGTTCGCGCAGGTGTACGACGAGCTCGCGGACTTCGTGGGGACGGACGTGCTCGCGGCGCACAACGCGGGCTTCGACGTCGGCGTCATCGAGTCCGGCCTCGAGGTCTCCGGCCGGGACGTGCCGGGCCTGGAGTTCGTGTGCACCCTGGTGCTGGCGCGCCGCGTCTACGACCTGCCCTCGTACGCCCTGCCCTCCGCGGCGCGCGAGGCCGGCTTCACCCCGGGACGCCACCACGACGCACTGGCCGACGCCGAGGCCTGCGCGGCCATCCTCGTGGACATCGGCCGGCGCGTGCTGGGAGCGCCGCCGGCCGACGCGGACGTTCTGCCCGGGCTGACCGACGCGCCGGCCGGCCGCGGCGTCGACCGCCTGATGCGGGCCCAGGGGCTGAGCGTCAGCGTCCTCGCCCCCCGGGCGGCGGGATCGGGCGCCGAGTCGAAGGCCACCCGCCAGGCCCGGCGCACCGAGGGCGTCTTCGACGCGCGGGTCCCGCTGCGGGACGAACGCGCCATGCCCGACTTCATGCGCTGGCCGGACGAGGGCGTCAATCCGCTCCCGAACCCGGCCGCCGACCCGGGCCACCCCCTGTTCGGCCAGACCGTGGTGTTCACGGGCGGCATCGGCATGTCGCGTCAGAGTGCCAAGACGCGCGCGGCCGCGCACGGAGCGCAGACCGCGAACCGGGTGGGCGCGGCCACCACGATGCTCGTCGTGGGGGACGGCTTCGAGGCCGCGGACCTGCACCGCCCGCGCGCCGAGGACGGGGCACCGCAGGCCGTGACCACGGCGCTGGCGCACCGCAAGACGCGGGACGCCCTGCGCCGGCGGGACCGGGGGCAGGCCATCGCCCTGGTCTCCGAGGGGGAGTTCCTGCAGATGCTCGACGGGAACTGGCCGGACGCCGCGCGCTGAACCGCTCAGGTGGTCGCGGCGCTCCAGCGCCGGGCGGCCTCCAGGACGACCTCGCGCTCGGCGATCCACCCCGGGACGGAGGCCTCGGCCGCGGGGTCGTGCGCGCCGAACACGGCGGTGCCGTGCGCGGCGCCGAGCACCTGCCCGGCCAGCGAGGCCGTGGAGTCGGAGTCGCCGTCGTGGTTCACGCCGATCCGCAGCGCCAGGGCGAGCGCCGCCGCCGGATCGGCCGGGTGCGCCGCCTGCGCGGTGAGCGCGGCATACAGTGCGATGGCCAGGGCCTCCTCCGCGACCCAGCCCTCGCCGAGCGCGGTGGGGAGGGCGCCGGGGGCGCCGGGGTCGGCGTCGACGGTGCCGGCCAGGTCGATCGCCGCGGCGACGGCGGCGCGGGTCTCCTCGGCCTCCTCGCCCAGGCTGTCGAGCCACGCGCGGGCGTGCGCGACCGCGGCGGCCAGGTCCAGGCCGCGCAGCAGAGCCGCGATGACGAGGGCGTACGCGGCCGCCGCGACCCACGCGGTGGGGTGGCCGTGCGTGAGGACGGCCCCCTGGCGGGCGAGGGACACGACGTGCGGGTCCTCGAGCCCCGGCACCATCCCGTACGGGGCCGAGCGCATGACCGTCCCGCAGCCCTTCGAGCCCGGGTTGTGCGGTTCGCCCGGCAGGCCCATCCCCGGTTCGGCGAGCCCGCTCAGGCACGCGGTGCCCGGCGCGCGGCGCACCTTCAGCTCCGCGTGCGCGTCGATCCAGCGGGGCGGGGCCGGGGGAGCGCCCTCGGGCAGCGCGCCGTCCTGCGTGGCGAACCAGCGCAGGCACGCGAGCCACACGCACGCGGCGGGATCGGCCGGGACGCCGTCGTTCTGCCACTCGATCCACTCGAGCAGGCCGTCGAGCACGTACAGCGTCAGCTGCGTGTCGTCGGTGATCGGCAGGGCGTGGGCGCCCTCCTGGGCGAGCAGGTCCGCGGCGTCGGTGACGCCGGCGGGGCCGTGCACGGCCGCGATCCCCGACGCGGGGGTGAACTCGACGACGCCGCCCAGCGCGTCCCCGGCGGCGCCGGCCGCGAGGAGGGCCAGGACCCGGTCGGCGTGCTCGGGGCCGGGCAGGGGCGTGGACGAGGAGGCGGGGGGTTCGGGCGCGGTGGCGGACATGCCGCCATCGTACGAGCCGCGCCGCGCCGCGCTTATCCCGTCCGCACCCTCCCTAGAGTGGGCCGCATGATCCTGCTGCACACCTCGGACTGGCATCTGGGCCGGTCGTTCCACGGCACCGGGCTGCTCGAGGCCCAGGAGGAGGTCCTGGACGCCCTGGTCGCGACCGTGACGGAGCGCGGCGTGGACGCCGTCCTGCTGGCCGGGGACGTGTACGACCGCGCGCTGCCGCCGGCGGACGCCGTCCGGCTGCTGGACCGGACGCTCTCCCGGCTGCACGCGGCCGGCGCCCAGGTGGTGCTCACGAGCGGCAACCACGACTCGGCGGTGCGCCTCGGCTTCGGCGGCGGACTCCTGGCGGCCGCGGGCGTGCACGTGCGCGCGGACGCCGCGGACCTGGACCGCCCGGTGCTGCTCACCGAGCCCGGGATCGACGGCGGCGCAGGCCAGACCGTGGCCGTCTACGGCATCCCCTACCTCGAACCGCGTCACCAGGGACCTGCCTGGGGCGTGGCGCCCCACCACACGGCCGTGCTGACGGAGGCGGTCCGCCGTGTCCACGCCGATCTGGCCGCCCGCCGCGCCGAGGCGCCGGAGCCGGTGGCCGGCGTCGTGCTGGCCCACCTGTTCGCGGCCGGGGGCCACGGCTCCGAGTCCGAACGGGACATCGGCGAGGGCGAGCACGTCGAACCGGACGCCCCGCCCGAGATGCTGGTGGGCACGCTGGGGCAGGTGCCGGTCTCCGTGTTCGACGGGCTCGACTACGCGGCCCTGGGCCACCTGCACGGCCGGCAGCGGCTGGCCGAGCACGTGCGGTACTCCGGCTCTCCGCTGCCGTACTCCTTCGCCGAGGCGGGCCACCGCAAGGGCGGCTGGCTCGTCCACGTCACGGGCGGGGCCGTCACCGACGTCGAGGCCGTGGACTGGGACGCCGGACGGCGCCTGGCGGTGCTGTCCGGGCCGATCGAGGACCTGCTGGAGTCCCCGGAGTTCGCGTGGGCGGAGCAGTGCTGGGTGCAGGTCACCGTCACCGACGACGAACGCCCCGAGCGGGCCCTGGAGCGCCTGAAGACCCGGTTCCCCTCCGTGCTCGTCTTCCGCCACGAACCGGCCGGCGGGAGGCGAACCCGGGAGCGGACCTACGCCCAGGTCCTGCGGCAGGCACCCTCGGACCACGCGCTCGCGGTCGGTTTCGTGGACCACGTCCGGCAGCGGCCGGCCAGCGGGGCCGAGCAGGACCTGCTGCGGGACGCCCTCGAGGCCGCCCGCGCGGCGGAGGTGCGCGCATGAGGATCCATCGGATGCGCCTGGAGGGGCTCGGGCCCTACGCCCAGGCGCAGGACGTCGACTTCGACCGGCTCAACGCGGCCGGCCTGTTCCTGCTGGACGGGCCCACCGGCGCGGGCAAGTCCACGGTGCTGGCCGCGCTGTGCTTCGCCCTCTACGGGACCGTGCCGGGCGGACGGTCGGCCGAGTCGCTCGTGACCACGCTGCGCGAGCCGGGCGCGGTGATCCCCGAGGTGCAGGTCGAGTTCACCGTGCAGGGCCGGCGCTTCGAGGTGGTCCGCTCACCCAAGCACGAGCGGCCCCGCCGGCGACGCAGCGCGGCGGGAGGCGCCACCGTCACCACGCCGGCCACGGTCTCCCTGCGGGAACGCGTGGCCGGGGAATGGACGGCGCCGCTCACCCGGGCGGACGAGGTCGGCCAGCAGATCGCGGCCGTCCTGCACCTGGACGCCGAGCAGTTCATGCAGGTGGTCCTGCTGCCCCAGGGGCAGTTCGCCCAGTTCCTCACCGCGAAGTCGGATGAGCGCCGCGTCCTGCTGCGGCGGCTCTTCGGCACGCAGCGCTTCGACGGCGTCGAGGAGCACCTGCGCGGCGAGACGGCCCGGCTGGACACCGCGGTGGCCGTGGACGCGGACGTGGCCCGGACTGCGCGGGCGCAGCTGGCCGAGGCGCTCCACGAGGCGCTCGGCCCGGACTGGCATGCGCCGGAGCCGTCACCGGACACGGACGAGCGGCTGCTCGCCCTCGCCGCTGAGCGCGCGGGTCGCGCGCACGAGGACGCACGGGCCGGCCTCGCCACGGCCCGCGCCGCCGAGCAGCAGGCTCGGGTGACGGCGCGTGAGCTGGAGACCCGCGGGCGGGACCTGGCCGCGGCCGAGGCGTGGGGGCGCCGTCGACGCGACCACGACGCCGAGGCTGAGACCGCCGCCGCGCGGCGCCGCGCCGTCGACGCCCATGAGCGCGCCGGGCGGGTGCTCACCGCCGCGCAGCGGGCCACCGCGGCGGCGGACGCCGCCGGCACCGCGTCGGAGGCGGTGACGCAGGCCCTGGCGCACGTCGAGGACGAGCCGACCGCGGCGGCGTGGCTCGCCGCCGCCCGGGCGGACGGGGCCGCCGACACGCCCGCCTCCCGCCAGGCGCTGGGGGAGGCCGAGCGCGCCGCGGAGGCGGTGGCGCGCGCGGTTCGGGACCGTGACCGGATGCGCGAGCTGGAGCAGGAGGCGGCCGCCGCGGCGGAGCGGCGGGCCGAGATCGACCGCGACCGTGCCGCCCTGGTCGAGTCCCGCCCCGAGCGTGAGGCGGCCGTCGCGGCACTCCGCTCGGCCGTCGAACGCGGCACCGAGCGTCTCGGTGTCCGGGAGGCCGTGGACCGCGCCGTGTCCGAGGCCGCCGCGCGCCGCACGGCCGCCGAGGCCGCGGCCGCCCGCGCCGTCGAGGTCGAGACCGCGGCCCGGGCCCACCGAGAGGCACAGGAGCGGCGGAGTGAGGCCGCCGAACGACACGTCGGTCTGCTGCATGCCCGGTACGAGCAGGCCGCCTCCGAACTGGCGGAGCGGCTCGTGCCCGGCGAGCCGTGCGCCGTGTGCGGCTCGCCCGAGCACCCGGCCCCGGCCGCCACCGCGGACACCACGGTGACCGAGGCGGACGTGCGGGACGCCGAGCAGGCCCGCACCGCGGCCGACCGGGCCGTGACCGACGCCGAGACCACCCTGCGCGCCGCCGAGCAGACCCTCCGCACGGCGCGCGAGGCCGCCGCCGGGCTCGCACCCGAGGCCGCGCGAGAGGCGCTCGAGCGCGCCGAGGCCGAACGGGCCGCGCTGGACCAGGCGGCGAAGGACCTCGCCGCGGACCGCCGCCGGCTGACCGCCGCCGAGAAGGAGCACGCCGGGGCCGACGAGACCGCCGCCGCGCTCGCGGCCGAGGACGGCCGGCTCGCCGAGGCCGCCGCCCACCGCGCCGCCCGACTGAGCGAGCTGCGGGACGCCGTCGAGGCCGCCCGCGGCGACGCCGAGAGCCTCGACGCCCGCGGCGACCAGGTCACCGCCGCACGCCGGGTCCTGGCCGCCCTCGCTGCGGCGCAGGACGAGGACGCGCGCGCCCGGGCGGTCGCCGACGAGACCGGCCAGGCGCTCGCCGCCACGCTGGCCGAACAGCACTTCGACGACGTCGACGCGGCGCGCGCGGCCCGCCTCGAGGAGACGGACGCCGCCGCCCGCACGGCCGCCGTGCAGGAGTGGGATGCCGAACGGGCCCGCCTCGCCGAGCTCGAGGCGAGCGAGCCCGTCCGCCGGGGCCGCGCCCTCGCCGAGGCGGGCGTCGAGCCGCCGACCGAGGAGCAGACCCGCGCCGTCGCCGAGGCGCTCGCCGCGGCCGAGGCCGCGAGCTCGTCCCGGGCGACGGCGGTCGGGCGGCTCGATTCGCTCGTCGCCACGGTGCGCCGGCAGTCGGCCGCCCTGACCGAGGTCCTGGAGCGGTCCGCCGGGCTCATCGCCGAACACACGCGGGTGCGGGGGCTGCTCGACCTCGTCCGCGGCGGCGGGGAGAACCTGCTCAAGATGCCCCTGACGAGCTACGTCCTCGCCGGGCGGCTCGAGGAGGTCGCCGCCGCGGCCACCGAGCGTCTGCTCGCCATGACGGACCAGCGGTATTCGATCGAGTACTCCGACGCCGTGGGCGGGCGCGGGAACAAGGGCCTCGAACTCGTCATCCGGGACCACTACGTGGACGAGACGCGCCACCCGGCCACGCTCTCGGGCGGCGAGACCTTCATGGCCTCCCTCGCCCTCGCCCTGGGGCTCGCGGACACCGTGCAGGCCGAAGCCGGCGGCATCGAACTGGACACGCTCTTCGTGGACGAGGGCTTCGGCTCGCTCGACGCGGACACCCTCGACGACGTCCTGGACGTCGTGGACACCCTGCGGACCGGTGGCCGGACCGTGGGCCTCGTCTCCCACGTCGAACGGATGAGGCAGGAGATCGGCGTGCGCCTCGAGGTGCGCAAGGACCGGCGCGGCTCGAGCCTCGCGGTGCACGACGGCGCCTGAGCGGCGGGGGTGCGCCCCGCCGCCCCGGCCCGCGCCACGCGTGAGCGGTCAGGCCCGGCGCCACCGCCGGCGGAGGCGCTGCCGGAGTCGGCCGAGGCGTCCGGCGTCGAGCTCGGACGGGGCCGCGCTTCCCTGCTCGTCCCGGCGCTCCTGCTTGGCCGCCCGCTCGGCCGCGACGCGCTGCGCCTCCCGCTCGGCCGCGACACGGCGCTCCTCCTGCAGGCGGCGCTCCCCGCGGACCTCGGTGAGCCGGTACAGCACGGGCACGAGCACGAGGGTGAGCAGGGTGGAGGAGACCAGGCCGCCCACCACGGCCACCGCGAGGGGCTGGGAGATGAACCCCGCGTGCCCCGTGACGCCCAGGGCCATCGGGGTCATGGCCAGGACGGTGGCCAGGGCCGTCATCACCACCGGGCGCACGCGGTTGAGCGCGCCCACCTCGATGGCCTCGTCCAAGGGCATTCCGCGGTCGCGTCGGTACTGGTTGATCAGGTCGATCAGCACGATCGCGTTCGTCACCACGATGCCCACCAGCATGAGCAGCCCGATCATCGTGGACAGTCCCAGGGGCGTGCCGGTGGCCAGCAGCGCCAGGAACACGCCCGTGGCGGCGAAGGGGATCGACACGAGCAGCACGAGCGGCTGGCGCAGCGAGTTGAACGTCGCCACCAGCACGACGTACACGGTCGCCACGGCGGCCAGCAACGCCAGCCCGAGGTCCCGGAACGTCTGCGCCTGCTGCTCCGCCGCGCCGCCCACGGCCGCGGTGACGCCCTCGGGCAGGTCCAGCTCCGCCACGGCCTGCGTGACCCGGCGTGAGACGGCCCCGAGGTCCTCGTCGTCCGGGGTCACCGTGACGACGGCGGTCCGCTCGCCGTTCGAGGACGTCACCCGGGCGGGCACGGACACGCGCGAGACCTCGGCGAGGTCCGCCAGCGGCACGGGTCCCTCCGCCGTCTCCACAGGCACCTGGCGCAGGGCGTCGAGGGACTCGACCGGCTCCGGGTCACCCAGCTGCACTGCGAAGCTCTCGAACCCGAAGCGGACCTCGCCCACGGGCACGGCCTGCAGGGCGGCGGCGGCCTGGCCGGCCACCGCCTCCTCGGTCAGGCCGAGCCGGGCGGCGGCGACGGTGTCCACGTCCACCTGGAACGTCGGGCGCAGGTCCGAGGCCGGCGTCGTCACCTCGCGGGCACCCTCGACGGGCCGCAGCGCCTCGGCGACCTGATCGGCGGCCGCAGTGAGGGCCTGCGGGTCGGGGGCGGAGACGGCCACCTCGATGTCCTGGCCGCCGCTCGGCCCCTGCTGTGTGGAGACGGACACGTCGCCCACGCCGTCGAGACCCGTGAGCTCGGCGCGCACCCCGTCCTGAAGGGCCACCTGGTCCGCATCCGGGTCGGTCACCACTGTGAACCGCGCCCGGTCCGCCGAGGAGCCGCCGAAGGCCCCCATCGGACCGGCGGCAGTGCCGGCCGTCCACTGGACGGTTTCGACGCCGTCGGTGTCCAGCAGCACGCGCTCGATGCGCTCGGCGGCGGCGGCCGTGGTCTCCAGCGACGCCCCCGGCTCCTGCTCCGCCGTGACGACGAACGAGTTCTGTCCCGAGTCGCCCAGGAGGTTCGTGGGGATCAGCGGGACCAGCGCGGCCGTGCCGGCCAGCAGCGCCAGGGCGGCGGCGAGGGTGACCACGGTGTGTCGCTGCGTCCAGCGCAGCACCGGGCGGTAGGCCCGGGTGAGCCATCCGCCGGCCGCCACGGGCCGGTCGCCGGCGACGGCGGGCGCGGGCTCGGCCCCGTGCCGTGGCGCGCGCAGGAACCACCAGCACAGCACCGGCACGATCGTCAGGGCGACGAGGAGGGAGGCCAGCAGGGCGACCGTGGCGGTCACGGCGAAGGGCCGGAACAGCTCGCCGGCCAGGCCGCCCACGAAGGCGATGGGCAGGAACACGGCCACGGAGACCAGGGTGGAGGCGGTGATCGCGGTGGCGACCTCGCGCGTGCCGTCCAGGATCGCGGTGCGCCGGTCGGCGCCCAGGCCGAGGTGCCGGCGGATGTTCTCCACCACCACGATCGCGTCGTCCACGACCCGGCCGATCGAGATCGTCAGCGCCCCGAGCGTCAGCGTGTTGAGGGAGTAGCCGAAGGCCGCCACCCCGATGAGGGCGGCCAGCAGGGACAGCGGAATGGACACGGCGGTGACGAGGGTGGAGCGCACCGAGAGCAGGAACACGGCGATCACCAGCACGGCGAACGCCAGGCCCAGCAGGCCCTCCTGGAACAGCGTGTCGATGGACTGCTGGATGAACGGGGCCTGGTCGAACACCACGGTCAGGTCCGCGCCGCCGCCGACCACGGACGCCAGCTCCGGCAGGGCGTCGCGCACGGCCTGAGAGACCGCCACGAGGTCGGCGTCCGGGGTTGCGGTCACGGAGACGGACAGCGTCGGCACCCCGTCGGTGCGGGTCAGGGACGTGGGGGCCGCGGCCACGAGGGTGACGTCGGCGACCTCGTCCAGGGTGCGCGGTTCGCCGTCGCCGGAGGGAGCGACGACGATCCCCCGCAGGCCCTCGAGGTCCTCGACGGCGGCGCCCGCCTGGACGGGATAGGTGGTCGCGCCCTCGGTGACCTGGCCGACGGGGAAGAGGCCGGCGTTCTCCTCGAGCGCGTCGGTGATGTCGGAGGTGGTCAGCCCGGCGGCGGCGAGCGCGGCCGGGTCCGGGACCACGGAGACGTTCTCGTCCGTGCCGCCGAGCACGTCGGCGCCGCGGACGCCGTCGATCTTCTGCAGCCGCGGGGCCAGGACGTCCTCGGCGCGGCGGCGCAGGGTGTTGAGGTCCTCGTCCCCGGACAGGGCGAGGAAGACCACCGGGAAGTCGGAGACGGAGCCCGCGAAGGACGAGGTCTCCGCCTCCTCCGGCAGCTGCGGCCCGAGGTTGGCGACCACCCGGTCCACCTGGGACCGGGCCCGGTTCAGGTCTGTGCCGTAGGCGAACTCCAGCTGGACCGCGTTGAAGCCGGACTGCGACGTGGACCGCGAGGATTCGAGCCCCTCCACGGCCTGCAGGGCCGTCTCGAGGGGCTCTCCCACCTGCGCGTCCACGACCTCGGGGGACGCCCCCGGGTAGAGCGTCGACACGGAGATGACGGGCAGCTCGAGCGGGGGGATCAGCTCCCGCTTGAGCTGCCCGGCGGAGAGGACGCCGAACACCGCGATGAACACGGTGACGAGCGCCACGAGCGCCCGCCGGCCGAGTGAGAACCGTGCGAGCGCTCCCATCGCGGCGTCAGGCCAGCTTCAGTGCGGCGTCGGTGACGGTGCGGACCTCGTCCAGCAGCGCCGGGTCGTCGTTGAGCGTGTGGCCCAGGGACGGGATGAGCTCCTTGAGCGTGCCGTCCCAGCCGGCCATCTTCGCGGGGAAGCAGCGCTCGAGCAGCTTCACCATGATGGGGGCCGCGGTGGAGGCGCCCGGGGAGGCGCCGAGCAGGCCGCCGAGCGAGCCGTCCGCGTGCGTGACGACCTCGGTGCCGAACTGCAGGACGCCGCCGAAGCGGCCCTTGCGCTTCATCACCTGCACGCGCTGGCCCGCGGTGATCAGCTCCCACTCGCCGCCGTCGGCCTCCGGGTAGAACTCGTGCAGCGCGTCGATCTTCTTGTCCCGGGACTTCAGCACCTCGGTCACGAGGTACTTGGTCAGGTCCATGTTGTCCTTGGCCACGTCCAGCATCGTGCTGAGGTTGTGCGGGCGCACGGACAGCGGCAGGTCCAGGTAGGAACCGGTCTTGAGGAAGTTCGTGGAGAACCCGGCGTAGGGGCCGAACAGCAGGGACCGCTTGCCGTTCACGAAGCGGGTGTCCAGGTGGGGCACGGACATCGGCGGGGCGCCGACGGCGGCCTGGCCGTACACCTTGGCCATGTGCTGGTTGACCACGGACTCGTCCGTGCAGCGCAGGAACTGGCCGGAGACGGGGAAGCCGCCGAAGCCCTTGGCCTCGGGGATGCCGGACTTCTGCAGCAGGGGCAGGGCGCCGCCGCCGGCACCGACGAAGACGAAGCGGGCGCGGTCCACGAGCTCGGAGCCGGCGGCCTTGTTCTTGACCTTGACCTCCCAGCGGCCGTCCGTGCCGCGGGTGAGGCCGGTGACCTTGTGACCGAAGCGCACCTCGGCGCCGGCGCCGGCCATGGCCGTGATGAGCTGGCGGGTGAGGGAGCCGAAGTCCACGTCGGTGCCGCCGGTGTTGCGGGACGCCGCCAGGCGCTGGCCCGGCTCACGGCCCTCGATCAGCAGCGGGGCCCAGGCGCGGATCTGCTCCGGGTCCTCGCTGTGCTCCATGCCGGCGAACAGCGGCTGGGCGGACATGGCCTCGTAGCGGGCGCGGAGGTAGTCCGCGTGGTCGTCACCCCACACGAAGGACATGTGCGGCAGCGGGTTGATGAAGGACTTGGGGTCCTTGAGCGTGCCGTCCGCCACCAGGGAGGACCAGAACTGGCGGGTGGTCCAGAACTGCTCGTTGATGCCCAGCGCCTTGGTGACGTCCACCCGGCCGTTCTTGTCCATGGGCGAGTAGTTCAGCTCGCAGAGGGCGGCGTGGCCGGTGCCCGCGTTGTTCCACGGGTCGGAGGACTCCAGGCCGGCCTGGTCGAGGCTCTCGTACAGGGCGATGGACCAGGTGGGCTCGAGCTTCTGCAGCAGCACGCCCAGGGTGGCGCTCATGATGCCGCCGCCGATCAGGACGACGTCGTGGGTGGCGGTGGACGAGGTGGTGGGCACGGTCAACTCCTGAAGCAGAACGACGGCGGGTGGGCGCAGTGGAACCGGGCCGAGCAGAGGCGGTCGGGCCGAGCGCCGTGATCTCCCACTGTACTACCGGTGGGTTCAGCCTTCGGTCAGCCTGACGCGCGAGAAGGGCTCGTCCAGCTGCGGCGACGTCGGGTAGGAGGCCACGCGCGGGCCGGTGGCCAGGGCGGAGATCGGGTAGACCAGCGGCAGCGCCGGCAGGTCGAGGGCCATGGCCCGGACGACACGGCGGAACAGGCCGCGGCGCGCGTCGTCGTCGTTCTCGGCCGCCGCCGCGTCCACGTCCTCGACGACGCGCGGGTTGCGGTAGCCGGTCTCGGCGCGGCCCGAGCGCGCGAAGGGCTCGAGGAACGCGTGCGGGTCGCGGTAGTCGCCGGTGCGGCCCATCAGGTGCAGGGCTCGGGTGGGCCGGGAGACGACGGCGTGCAGGTAGTCCTGGTCCTCCGGCACGGGCACGGGCACGATGTGCATCCCCACCGCGCCGAGGTCGTGGGCGACCATCGCGTAGACCCGCTCCGGCTCGGGCAGGGAGGGGCGGGCCGTGCCGGCCGGGTAGAGGAACTCCAACGGCTCCCCGTCGTATCCCGCCAGGCCGAGGAACTCGCGGGCCCGGCCCGGGTTGACGTCGTAGCGCCGCGCCTCCTCGTCGCCGACGCCGAGGGAGGGGGGGACGAGGTCGTGGGCCAGGCGGGTGCCCTCGAGGAAGACGTCGCTGCCGGCGATGCGCGGGCGGTCCACCGCGTACGCGATCGCCTGGCGCAGGTACTGCGAGCGCACGCTCGGGTGGTCCAGGTTCATGCCCACGTAGAGCACGCCCAGGGGGTCCCGGGGCAGCACCTGGGTGCCGGCCTCGACGAGGGGGCGCAGCTGGCCGGGGGCGACGACGTCGATCACGTCCGCCGTGCCGCGCCGCAGCTCCCGCAGGCGCACGGAGGCCCGACCCCACGCCTGCACGGCCACCGGGTACGCCGCCGGATCGGAGCCGCGGTGGCCGGCGCTGGGGACCAGGATCGTCGCGCCCGAGGCGCCCGGGTGGGCGCGCGTGAGCTCGGCGGTCTCCGCGGCGTCGGCCCAGCGGTAGGGGCCGGTGCCGGCGGGGGTGGTGACCTCGGAGCCGTCCACGTCGACCGTGCGGTCCCACGAGGCCGGCGAGGAGATCGCGAAGGCCGGCGAGGCCAGGGCGGCCGCGAGGTGACGGCGGGGGGAGTGCAGGCGCAGCCGCACCTCGAGCTCGCCGTGGGCCTCGACGCCGGCGAAGGCGGAGTCCGCGTCGCCGGCGTATCCGCCGAAGGCCGAGACGAACGAGGAGGGCGGGGCGACGGTCCCGTCCACGGGCGCGGGGGCGGCGGCCCACCGCTCGATGTTCGCGACCACGGCGGCGGCGTCGCACGGCTCGCCGTCGTCGAACACCACCCCGGAGACCAGGTGGAACGTGTGGAGGCGGCCGCCGTCGGACTCCTCATGCCGCTCGGCGAGGCGGGGCGTGGGGGCGCCGGTGTCCGCGTCCACGCCGAGCAGCGTCTCGAAGACCTGGCGGACCAGACGGAAGGACTCGACGTCCAGCGCGCGGGCCGGGTCCCGCGTCAGCGCCCGCGCCGGGGCGCCGACCACGAGCAGCCGGCCCGGGCCCGAGGAGCTCGGGGCGGCGGAGGACGGCGCCGCGGGCGACGTCGCGCAGCCGGCCACGCCCAGGCCGAGCAGGCCCAGGCCCCCGCCGAGGAAGGCGCGGCGAGTGGGCTGCATGGCGGCCTCCTCTGGCGGGTGACGTCGGGGTCGGGCGGGTCCGGGGAGTGCGGGCGGGGGGACTCGAACCCCCACGTCCAGGACACTGGAACCTAAATCCAGCGCGTCTACCAGTTCCGCCACGCCCGCGCACACCCCGCGCGGGCGGGGCGAGCCCCGATCCTACCGTGCGGCGCCCGGGCGCGGCGGGCGCGGATCAGGCCTCGTCGAGGCCGAGGGTGCGGCGCAGTCGGGCCACGTGGCCGGTCGCCTTCACGTTGTACTGCGCGTGGGTGACCTTCCCGTCCGGGCCGACGACGATCGTGGAGCGGATCAGACCCTCGAAGGTCCGCCCGTAGTTCTTCTTCTCACCCCAGGCGCCGTAGGCCTCGGCCACCGCGTGGTCCTCGTCCGAGAGCAGGGGGAACGTCAGGCCCTCCTGCTCGGCGAACCGGATGATCCTGCCGATCGGGTCGGGGGAGATCCCCAGGACGACGTAGCCGGCCGCGGTCAGGGAGGCGAGGCTGTCCCGGAAGTCGCAGGCCTGCGTGGTGCAGCCGGGCGTGGACGCGGCCGGGTAGAAGTAGACGATCGTGTGCTTGCCCGCGCTGTCGCGCAGCGAGACGGGCCGGCCCTCCTGGTCCTGGAGGGTGAACGCGGGCGCCGTGTCGCCGGGCTGGAGGCGGTGCTGGGTCGTGTCGGTCATGGGCCCCAGCCTACGGTGGGCCCGGACGGGGAGCGGGGACGACGAAGGCCCCGTCTCCGTGGAGACGGGGCCTTCGCTCCGGTGGGTGCACCCCCCGGGACTCGAACCCGGAACCTGCTGATTAAGAGTCAGATGCTCTACCGGTTGAGCTAGAGGTGCAGATGCCGCACCGCCTCTCGGATCTCTCCGGTGCGCCGTGCAACGAGGTGAAACCCTACCAGGGGTTTCAGACGCCGTGCAAATCGGGGGGCGTGACGTCCGTCGCGTCCGTCTCCGGGGTCGCGTAGAGGCGGTCCAGCTCGTCCATGAAGGCGGTCATGAAGGCGTGGAAGTCGGTGGCGTCCTCGGCCTGGTCGAGCTCCGCGGTGCCGTCCTCCGTGAGGTCGCCCACCGGCACCCGCGTGTGCTCCGGGACGTCGAACCACGTCCGGAAGCCCGTGACGGTCTCCACCTGATAGCCGCTGCCCGTGTCCGCCACGGTGGCCACGTTGGCCAGCCCCACCTCGACGACGTCGGCGCGGTCCGCGGAGGCCTCGGTCACCGGGCCGTGCGGATCGTCCTCGGCCACGCCCGGCGCGCGGCGGTCGTGGTCGTCCGGGGTGGAGGTGGGGTCGAACGGGCACAGCAGCATCTCGAGCGGCTGGTGGCGGTAGCCGATCACGAGGGGAAAGGAAGAGCCCGAGGGCTGGCCGTAGACGACGTTGTAGTCGCCGTGGTTGAACACGCGCGCATCGAAGACGCGGCGCAGCCGTCTGTGCAGGGTGGGCGTGTCCATGGCCCCAACGTACGCGGACCCGTCCGCACGTGTCATGCCGCGGCACCCGTCACACGGGGACGTCGCGTCGGCCCGGTGGCGCCGTGCTCACTAGACTCCGCGGCATGGACTCCGCCGCGTCGACTCCCAGCACCCCGTCCGCCGCTCCCGACATCAAGCCGCGCTCGCGCGACGTCACCGACGGGATGGAGCGCACCGCCGCCCGCGGCATGCTCCGCGCGGTCGGCATGGGGGACGAGGACTTCGGCAAGCCGCAGATCGGCATCGCCTCGTCCTGGAACGAGATCACCCCCTGCAACCTCTCCCTGGACCGCCTCGCCCAGGCCTCGAAGGACGGCGTCCACGCCGCCGGCGGATATCCGCTGGAGTTCGGCACGGTCTCCGTCTCGGACGGCATCTCCATGGGCCACGAGGGCATGCACTTCTCCCTCGTCTCCCGCGAGGTGATCGCCGACTCGGTGGAGACCGTGATGATGGCCGAGCGCCTGGACGGCTCCGTCCTGCTCGCCGGCTGCGACAAGTCGCTCCCGGGCATGCTCATGGCCGCCGCCCGCCTGGACCTGGCCTCCGTGTTCGTCTACGCCGGCTCGATCATGCCGGGCGTGGCCCGCCTGACCGACGGCACCGAGAGGCAGGTGACCATCATCGACGCCTTCGAGGCGGTCGGCGCCTGCGCCCGCGGTCTCATGTCCGAGGAGGACCTGCTCCGCATCGAGAAGTCCATCGCCCCGGGCGAGGGCGCCTGCGGCGGCATGTACACCGCCAACACCATGGCCTCCATCGGTGAGGCCCTCGGCATGTCCCTGCCCGGTTCCGCCGCCGCCCCCTCCGCGGACCGCCGCCGCGACGCCTTCGCGCGCCGCTCCGGCGAGGCCGTGGTGAACATGCTCCGCCAGGGCATCACGGCCCGGGACATCATGACCAAGCCCGCGTTCGAGAACGCGATCGCCGTGACCATGGCGTTCGGCGGCTCCACCAACGCCGTGCTGCACCTGCTCGCCATCGCCCGGGAGGCGGGCGTGGACCTGCAGCTGTCCGACTTCAACCGCATCGCCGACCGCACTCCGCACATCGCCGACCTCAAGCCGTTCGGCCAGTACGTCATGACGGACGTGGACCGCATCGGCGGCGTCCCGGTGGTCATGAAGGCCCTGCTGGACGAGGGCCTGCTGCACGGGGACACCCTCACCGTCACCGGCAAGACGCTCGCCGAGAACCTGGCCGCGCTCGATCCGGACCCGGTGGACGGCAAGGTCATCCGCACCATGGACGACGCGATGCACCCCAACGGCGGCATCGCGATCCTCCACGGCTCGCTGGCCCCGGAGGGCGCCGTCGTGAAGTCCGCCGGCTTCGATGCGGACGTCTTCGAGGGCACCGCGCGCGTCTTCGACCGGGAGCGCGCCGCCATGGACGCCCTCGAGGACGGGACCATCGCCGCCGGCGACGTCGTGGTCATCCGCTATGAGGGCCCGAAGGGCGGCCCGGGCATGCGCGAGATGCTCGCGATCACCGGCGCCATCAAGGGCGCGGGCCTGGGCAAGGACGTCCTGCTGATCACCGACGGGCGCTTCTCCGGCGGCACCACCGGCCTGTGCATCGGCCACATCGCTCCCGAGGCCGCCGAGGGAGGGCCGATCGGCCTGGTGCAGGACGGCGACCGCATCCGCGTGGACATCGCCGGACGCACCATGGACCTGCTCGTGGACGAGGCCGAGCTCGCCGCCCGCCGCGAGTCCTGGGAGCCGGTGGAGCCGAAGTTCACCACGGGCGTGCTGGGCAAGTACGCCAAGCTGGTGCACTCCGCCGCCGAGGGCGCCTACCTGGGCTGAGGCCCGGTCGGCCCGCACGCCGAGACGAGCAGAGGATGAGCATGCACGAGACCGACGCCCGGGTCGGGGGACCCGCGCCTCGTCCCGGGCGGGAGGCGCGCTGATGGAGGTCGTCATCCTGCCCGACGCCGCCGCCCTGGGCCGGCACGGCGCGGACGCGGTGGCCGCCCACGTGGCGGCCCGTCCCGAGGCCGTCCTGGGGCTGGCCACCGGCTCCTCGCCCCTGCCCGTCTACGACGAGCTCGCCCGCCGGGTCCGGGACGGGGAGCTGTCCCTGCGCTCCTGCCGCGCGTTCCTGCTGGACGAGTACGTCGGCCTGCCCGCGGGACACCCCGAGTCCTACCGCACCGTGATCGAGCGGGAGTTCGTCGCGCGCACGGACATCGCCCCGGAGGCCGTGCACGGTCCGGACGGCGGGGCGGCGGACGTCCCGGGCGCCTGCGCCGCCTACGAGGAGGCGCTGCGCGAGGCCGGCGGCGTGGACGTGCAGCTGCTCGGCGTGGGCACGGACGGGCACATCGCGTTCAACGAGCCCGGCTCCTCCCTCGCCTCCCGCACGCGCATCAAGGTGCTCGCCGAGCAGACCCGGCGGGACAACGCCCGCTTCTTCGACGGCGACCTCGACCAGGTCCCGACCCACTGCCTCACCCAGGGCGTGGGCACGATCCTCGACGCCCGACACCTGGTCCTGCTGGCCCGGGGCGAGGGCAAGGCCGAGGCGGTGCGGCAGCTCGTGGAGGGCCCCGTGAGCGCGCGCTGGCCGGTCACGGCCCTGCAGCTGCACCCGCATGTGACCGTCCTCGTGGACGAGGCCGCCGCCGGGCGACTCGAGCTCGCGGGGGAGTACCGCCACATGTGGGAGGCCAAGCCGTCCTGGCAGGGATTCTGAGCGCCCCTCGTCCATCGACCCGCCCACCCCGGAAGGTGCATCCGTGTCCGCCTCGGTCCCTCACCGGCCGCGCGCCGAGCAGGCGCCGCAGGCCGCCGCGTCCCCGTCGGTGCTGCGCGCGGACCGCGTCCATGACGGCGAGCGCCTCGGCGGCCCCGGCTGGATCGCCCTGGCCGAGGGCCGGGTGGTGGCCGTCGGGACCGGGGACCCGCCGCGCACCCACGGCCCCGTCCATGACCTCGGCGACGCCCTCCTCGCTCCCGGCTGCGTGGACGTGCACTGCCACGGCGGCGGCGGACACGCCGTCGAGTCCGGCGCGGCCGCGGCACGCGCGGCGGCCGCGGCCCACGCCCGCGCGGGCACGACCACGGTCGTGGCCTCCCTCGTCACGGACGAGGTCGACGCGCTCGCGGCGCAGCTGACGGCCCTGACGCCCCTGTGCGCAGAGGGGGTGCTGGCCGGCGTGCACCTCGAGGGTCCCTGGCTCTCGCCCCTGCACTGCGGCGCGCACCGGGCCGCGTCCCTGCGCGCCCCGGCCCCCGACGACGTCGCGCGCCTCGTCGAGGCCGGCGCGGGCAGCCTCGCGATGGTGACGCTGGCCCCCGAGCTGCCGGGCGCCCTCGACGCGGTGGGCCGGCTGGCGGAGGCGGGCGTCCTCGTCGCGATCGGCCACACCGACGCGTCCTACGAGACCACGCGCGCGGCGATCGACGCGGGGGCGCGGATGGCCACGCACCTGCACAACGCGTGCCGGCCCACCCACCATCGCGAGCCCGGGCCGGCCGTCGCCCTGCTGGAGGACCCGCGCGTGGGGATCGAGACCATCGTGGACGGCGTCCACCTGCATGCGGCCACGGTGCGGCGGGTCGCCCGGGAGGCCGGGGAGCGGTGGATCCTCGTCTCGGACTCCATGGCCGCCGCCGGCTGCGGCGACGGCGAGTTCCCCCTCGGGCCGCTGCGGGTCCGGGTCCACGACGGCGTCGCGCGGGTGGTCGGCGCGGACGGCGCAGCCGGGGCCATCGCCGGGTCCACGGCCACGGTCACCGGCTCGGTGCGCTCCGCCGTCGTCGCCGGGGTCGACCTCGACGCCGCGCTGCGGGCGGCGACGGCCGCGCCCGCGGACGCCCTGGGGCTCCCCGACGTCGGCCGGCTCCGAGTCGGGAGCCGAGCGGACGCCGTCGTCTTCGGCCCCGAGCTCGAGGTGCGCGGGGTGCTCCATCACGGAACGTGGGTGGACGCGGCCGCCCCCTCGGCGGCTGACTAGGGTGGGCGCAGGCCCGGGATCCGACCCCGACCGCCCGGTCGTCTCACGATGTGACGCTTTATCTCACATTGCGAGACAGGCGGGTGGTCGATGGCGGACGGGGCGCACGGCTGTCGATACTGAGACCACCCCGAAGGACCCGGCGGCCCGTGTCCCCACCTCAGACTCCGCCACGCCGGCCCGATCCGTCATCGACGCGGCCACGGTCCCCGACGCCCGACGGATCCGAACGACGACCGTCCGACGCGCCCGCGACGGACACGCAGCGACGAACGCAGTGAGGTGACCCCATGAGCACGACCCCCCGCGACGCCCGCGCGGCGGTCCCGCAGGTCCCGACGCCGGCCTCCCGCCCGACGGAGACCGCCCGGGTCCAGGAGCGCCGTCCGGCCCCCCGGCCCGAGATCGTCGAGCCGCGGGTGCCCGGCGAGGGCTCCCGCGTCGAGCCGACCCGGATGACCGGCTCCGAGGGCATCATCCGCTCCCTGGAGGAGCTGGGGGTCACGGACGTGTTCGGGCTGCCCGGCGGCGCCATCCTGCCGACCTACGACCCGCTCATGGACTCCGATCGGATCCGCCACATCCTGGTGCGCCACGAGCAGGGTGCCGGTCACGCGGCGCAGGGCTACCACCTGGCCACCGGCAAGGTCGGCGTGGCCATCGCCACCTCCGGTCCCGGCGCCACCAACCTGGTGACCGCCATCGCGGACGCCCACATGGACTCCCAGGCGGTCGTGTTCATCACCGGCCAGGTCTCCTCCGCCGCGATCGGCACGGATGCCTTCCAGGAGGCGGACATCGTGGGCATCACGATGCCCATCACCAAGCACTCCCGGCTCGTGACCCGGCCCGAGGACGTCCCCCAGGCCCTCGCCGAGGCGTTCCACATCGCCGCCACGGGCCGGCCCGGGCCCGTGCTCGTGGACGTCACCAAGGACGCCCAGCAGGGCGAGTTCGAGTTCGCGTGGCCGCCCCGGATCGACCTGCCCGGCTACCGCCCCGTCCTGCGCGGCCACCCCCGGCAGATCCGCGAGGCCGCTCGGCTGATCCGCGAGGCCCGGCGCCCCGTGCTGTATGCGGGCGGCGGCGTGGCCCGCGGCGAGGCCCACGAGGAGCTGCGCGCCCTCGCCGAGCTCACGGGCGCCCCGGTGGTCACCACCCTCACCGCCCGCGGCGTCTTCCCCGACTCGCACCCCCAGCACCTGGGCATGCCGGGCATGCACGGCGGCGTCCCCGCCGTGGCCGCGCTCCAGCAGGCCGACCTGCTGATCACGCTCGGCGCCCGCTTCGACGACCGCGTGACCGGTCACCTGCCCTCGTTCGCCCCCGGCGCCCGCGTGATCCACGCGGACATCGACCCGGCCGAGATCTCGAAGAACCGCACCGCGGACGTGCCGATCGTCGGCCACGTCAAGGAGATCATCCCGGACCTGGTGGCCGAGCTCGCGACGGACACCGAGGCGCTGCCCGACCTCGCCGACTGGTGGGCGGTGCTGCGGCGCCTGCAGGACACCTACCCGATGGGCTGGACCGAGACCGAGGACGGCCTCCTCGCGCCCCAGGAGGTGATCTCGCGCCTGTCGGCCCTGTCCGGTCCCGAGGCCACCTACGTGGCCGGCGTCGGCCAGCACCAGATGTGGGCCAGCCAGTTCGTCGCCTACGAGCGCCCGCGCCAGTGGCTCAACTCGGCCGGCCTCGGGACGATGGGCTTCGCCGTCCCCGCCGCGATGGGGGCGCAGGTGGGCGAGCCCGACCGCGTGGTCTGGGCCATCGACGGCGACGGCTGCTTCCAGATGACCAACCAGGAGCTCGCCACGTGCGTGATCAACCGCATCCCCATCAAGATCGCGGTGATCAACAACTCCTCGCTGGGCATGGTGCGTCAGTGGCAGACCCTCTTCTACGACGGGCGCTACTCGAACACGGACCTGAACACGGGCCACGACACCGCCCGGGTGCCGGACTTCGTCAAGCTCGCCGACGCCTACGGCGCCGCGGGCCTGCGCTGCGACCGTCGGGAGGACCTGGACGACACCATCCGCCAGGCGCTGGCCATCGACGACCGACCCGTGATCGTGGACTTCGTGGTCTCCCGCGACGCCATGGTCTGGCCGATGGTCCCCGCGGGGGTCAGCAACGACGCGATCCAGGTGGCCCGGGGCATGACGCCCGACTGGGACCAGGAAGACTGAGGAGGGCAACCGATGGAACGCCACACCCTGTCCGTGCTCGTCGAGGACGTGCCCGGCACCCTGACCCGCGTGGCCGGCCTCTTCGCCCGGCGCGCGTTCAACATCCACTCGCTGGCCGTGGGCGTCACGGAGGTCGAGGGCCTGTCCCGGATCACCGTGGTCGTCGACGCCGACACGGACCTGCTCGAGCAGGTCACCAAGCAGCTGAACAAGCTGATCAACGTGATCAAGGTCGTCGAGCTCACGCCCGACTCCTCCGTTCAGCGCGACCACCTGCTCGTGAAGGTGCGCGCCGATGCCGCCACCCGCGGTCAGGTCGTCCAGGCGGCCGACCTGTTCCGCGCCCACGTCGTCGACGTGGCCCCGGAGTCCCTGACCCTCGAGGCCACCGGCACCCGTGACAAGCTCGAGGCCTTCCTCGAGATGATGGAGCCCTACGGCGTGCGTGAGCTCGTCCGCTCGGGCACCCTCGCCCTCGCCCGGGGGCCGCGGTCCATGACCGACCGCGCCCTGGCCCGCTGACCCGTCCCGATCCACCCATCCCGTGAGGAGAACAGCATGACCGTGAAGAAGTTCTACGACGACGACGCCGACCTGTCGATCATCCAGGGCCGCACCGTGGCCGTCATCGGCTACGGCTCCCAGGGCCACGCCCACGCCCTGTCGCTGCGCGACTCCGGCGTGGACGTGCGCATCGGCCTCGCCGAGGGCTCCAAGTCCCGCGCCAAGGCCGAGGCCGAGGGCCTCCGCGTCGTCGACGTCGCCACCGCCGCCGCCGAGGCCGACCTGATCATGATCCTCACCCCGGACCAGGTCCAGGCCGACGTGTACGACCAGCACATCGCCGGCAACCTGCAGGAGGGTGACGCCCTCTTCTTCGCGCACGGCTTCAACGTGCGCTTCGGCTACATCCAGGCCCCCGAGGGCGTCGACGTCGCCCTGGTCGCCCCCAAGGGCCCGGGCCACGTGGTGCGCCGCGAGTTCGAGGCCGGCCGCGGCGTGCCCGCGCTGATCGCCGTCGAGAAGGACGCCTCCGGCCAGGCCCACGCCCTCGCCCTGTCCTACGCCAAGGCCGTGGGCGGCACCCGCGCCGGCGTCATCGAGACGACCTTCACCGAGGAGACCGAGACCGACCTGTTCGGCGAGCAGGCCGTGCTCTGCGGCGGCGCCTCCCAGCTCGTGCAGTACGGCTTCGAGACCCTCACCGAGGCCGGCTACCAGCCCGAGATCGCCTACTTCGAGGTGCTGCACGAGCTGAAGCTCATCGTCGACCTCATGGTCGAGGGCGGCATCGCCAAGCAGCGCTGGTCCATCTCCGACACCGCGGAGTACGGCGACTACGTCTCCGGCCCCCGCGTCATCACCCCCGACGTGAAGGAGAACATGAAGGCGGTCCTCGCCGACATCCAGTCCGGCGCCTTCGCGAAGCGCTTCATGGACGACCAGAAGGCCGGTGCGCCCGAGTTCAAGGAGCTGCGCGCCCGGGGCGAGGCCCACCCGATCGAGAAGACCGGCCGCGAGCTGCGCCAGATGTTCTCCTGGCTCAAGGACGCGGACGACGACTACACCGAGGGCACGGCGGCCCGCTGAGCCGCCCGAGCCCCCGACGCCGGCCCCGGGCATCGCGCTCCGGGGCCGGCGTCGCATTCCGGCCACGGCCCGGTCACGCGTCTAGGCTCGGACCGGAGCGCGGGCCGGCCCGCCTTCCATCCCACCGCACCACACCTCCAGGAGCACCCGTGAGCGCAGCCCAGCCCGTCGTCCTGATCGCCGAGGAACTCTCGCCCGCCACCGTCGAGGCCCTCGGCCCCGACTTCGAGATCCGCCGCACGGACGGCGCCGACCGCGCCCGCCTCCTCGAGGACCTGCGCGACGTCGACGCGGTGCTGATCCGCTCGGCCACCCAGATGGACGCCGAGGCGATCGCCGCCGCGCCGCAGCTGAAGGTCATCGCGCGCGCCGGCGTCGGACTGGACAACGTGGACGTGCCCGCCGCCACCGAGGCCGGCGTCATGGTCGTCAACGCGCCGACGTCGAACATCATCTCCGCCGCCGAGCTCACCTGCGGCCACATCCTGGCCGCCGCCCGCAACATCGCGGCCGCCAACGGCTCGCTGAAGGCGGGGGAGTGGAAGCGGTCGAAGTACACGGGCGTCGAGCTGTACGGCAAGCGGCTGGGCGTGATCGGCCTGGGCCGCATCGGCGCGCTCGTGGCCGAGCGCATGAAGGCGTTCGGCATGGAGATCCTCGCCTACGACCCCTACGTGACCACCGCCCGGGCGCAGCAGCTCGGCGCGAGCCTCGTGGAGCTGGACGAGCTGCTCGAGCGCGCCGACGTGGTCACGATCCACATGCCCAAGACCCCCGAGACGGTCGGCATGATCGGCGATGAGCAGTTCGCCCGCATGAAGGACACCGCGATCATCGTGAACGTGGCCCGCGGCGGCCTCGTGGACGAGGACGCCCTCGCCCGCGCGCTCGAGACCGGGACCATCGGGGGCGCCGGCATCGACGTCTTCAGCTCCGAGCCGGCCACCGACCTGGCGTTCTTCGCCCACGACTCCGCCGTGGTCACCCCCCACCTGGGCGCCTCGACCGCCGAGGCCCAGGAGAAGGCGGGCGTCGCCGTCGCCGGCTCCGTGCGCCTGGCCCTCTCCGGCGAGCTCGTGCCGGACGCCGTGAACGTGGCCGGCGGCGCGATCCACGAGGACGTGCGCCCCGGCCTGCCGCTGGCCGAGAAGCTGGGCCGCGTGCTCACCGCGCTGGTGGGCGAGCAGTCCATCACGGCCGTCGAGGTGGAGATCGCCGGTGAGATCGCCGAGCACGACGTCTCCGCGATGCGCCTGGCCGCCCTGAAGGGCGTGTTCACGGACATCGTCTCGGACCAGGTCTCCTACGTGAACGCCCCCGTGCTGGCCGAGCAGCGCGGCGTCGAGTGCCGCCTCACCACCACCGCGGTGTCCGAGTCCTACCGCAACACCGTCACGGTGCGCGCCGCGACCGCGCAGGGCTCCCAGACGGCCGTCACCGGCACGCTCACCGGCCCGCGCCAGGTGCAGAAGCTCGTGGGCGTGGACCGGCACGAGCTCGAGGTGCCGCTGGCCGACCACCTGCTCGTGTTCGCCTACCAGGACCGCCCGGGCGTGATCGGCGTCCTGGGCCAGGCCCTCGGGGTGCAGGGCGTGAACATCGCCGGCATGGACGTCTCGCGCGACGACGAGGGCGCCGCCCTGGCCGTACTGACCCTGGACGGGGCCCTCTCCGGGGACACCGCGGCCACGCTGGCCGCGGCCATCGGCGCCGCCCGTGCGGCCGAGGTGGACCTCTCCGTCTGACCCGTCGACGCCCGGGCGGGCAACGCGGGGCCGGCGCGCGTCGCCCTGTGTTGAGATGGTGTCCATGTCGCGTCCAGCCGAGCCCCGCCCCGCACCCGCCCCGACCGCGCGCGCCGCAGCGGCCCGCCCCGCCACGCCTCCGGGCGTGCAGGGCCGCTGGGCCCGGCGCGCGGCGGGCGGGCTGATCGGCGTCAGTGTCCTGCTCGCCGCCTGGTCGTTCGCCCTCCCCTTCGTGTTCGGGCTGGGCCCGCGGCAGGTGCCGTGGTGGCGCGAGGTCTTCGACGTGAACCACGAGGCCAACCTCACGGCGTGGTGGAGCTCGGGCCTGCTCCTGCTGGGGGCCGCGGGCTTCACCACGGTGGGTCTCGTGCGCCGCGCGCTGGGGGCGGATCGGCGGCGGAGCCTGCTCGCGTGGCTGACCCCCGCGGCCCTGCTGGCGGCCCCATGAGCCTGGACGAATCGACGCAGCTCCACGAGCAGGCCGGCCAGCTGTGGGAGGTTCTGCCGTTCGCGGGGGAGAACCCGCTGCCCGCGTTCCAGTGGCTGATCCTCGGCGCGCCGGCCGCGATCGTCGTCCTCGGGCTGCTCGCGCTGTGCACCGTCGCCCTGCCCCGCCGGACCCGAGCGCTGACGGTGGCGGGCGGCGCGGTGTTCTTCTTCGGCGCGATCGTCCTCGAGGCGGTGCCGCTCGTCTTCGGGATCGGGCGCAGCACCCTGGCCTACCACGTGGCGACCCACGCGGAGGAGCTGACCGAGATGATCGGGGCGTCCGTGCTCGTGGTGGCCCCGTGGGCCCACCTCCACCTGCGGCCTGCGCCGGGCCATCTGCAGGTGACCGCCGACGGCGTCCCGGACGCCGGCGCGGACGACGTCGTCCTCGGCGCGGGCCCCGGCCCCGCGGCTAGACTCGACGACTGTGACTGACGCCCGCGCCCCGTACTACCTGACCACGGCCATCTCCTACCCGAACGGCGAGCCGCACATCGGCCACGCCTACGAGTACATCGCCTCGGACGCGATGGCCCGCTTCCAGCGGCTCGACGGGCGGGATGTGCGCTTCCTGACCGGCACGGACGAGCACGGCCAGAAGATGGAGCAGACGGCGCAGCAGCAGGGCGTGAGCGCCCTCGAGCTGGCCACGCGCAACGCCGCCGTCTTCAAGGAGATGGACGACGACGTCCTGGACATCTCCTACGACCGCTTCATCCGCACCACGGACACGGACCACGCCGAGGCCGTCCGCGAGATCTGGCGGCGGATGGAGGCCAACGGGGACATCTACCTCGGCTCCTACGCCGGCTGGTACTCCGTGCGGGACGAACGCTACTTCGGCGAGGACGAGACCGAGGTGGGTCAGGACGGGGTGCGCCGCGCCGTCGAGACCGGCACCGAGGTGACGTGGACGGAGGAGGAGTCCTACTTCTTCCGCCTGTCCAAGTACCAGCAGCCGCTGCTGGACCACTACCGCGAGCACCCGGACTTCGCCGCCCCCCGGTACCGCTTCAACGAGGTCATCCGCTTCGTGGAGGCCGGGCTCGAGGACCTGTCCATCTCCCGGACCTCCTTCCAGTGGGGCATCGACCTGCCGGCGCCCGCGGACCCCGACGCCGCCGACGCCGACCGGCGCGCCGACCACGTCACCTACGTCTGGGTCGACGCGTTGACGAACTACCTCACCGGCGCGGGCTGGCCGGCGGAGGACCCGGAGGCGTTCGCGCGCTACTGGCCGGCGGACCTGCACGTGATCGGCAAGGACATCTCCCGGTTCCACTGCATCTTCTGGCCCGCGTTCCTCATGTCGGCCGGCCTCGAGCTGCCGCGCCGCGTCATGATCCATGGCTTCCTGAACAACAACGGGGCCAAGATGTCCAAGTCCCTGGGCAACGTGGTGCACCCGCGGGAATGGGTGGCCCGGTACGGCCTGGACGCCATTCGCTTCTTCCTGCTGCGCGAGTTCCCGTTCGGCGCGGACGGTTCCTACAGCCACGAGGCCGTGGTGAGCCGCAAGAACGCGGACCTGGCCAACAACCTCGGCAACCTCGCCCAGCGCTCGCTGTCCATGGTGGCCAAGAACTGCGGCGCCGCCGTGCCCGAGCCGGGCGAGTTCACCGAGGCGGACCGCGCCGTCCTGGCCCAGGTCGACGCCCTGCTGGAGCGCTCCCGGTCCGCGTACGCGGTGCAGGACTTCCACGACGCGCTCGAGGAGACCTGGCGCGTGCTCGGTGAGATCAACGCCTACTTCGCGGACCAGGCCCCGTGGGTGCTGCGCAAGACGGACGAGCCGCGCATGCGCACGGTGCTGTACGTGACGTTGCAGGCCGTGCGCCGGGTGGCCCTGCTCGCGCAGCCGGTGATGCCCGGCTCGGCCTCGCGGCTGCTGGACCTGCTCGGCGTCCCCGCCGAGGGCGACGCCGGCCGCACCGGCGCGTCCGGCACCGGCCCGCGGTCCTTCGCCGCGTTCCACGAGGACCTGGTCCCCGGCACCCCGCTGCCCGCCCCGCAGCCGGTCTTCCCGCGGCACGAGGAGCCCGCCGAGGACTGAGTCCGTCCGGAGGGTGAGACCGGGTGTCACACGATGTGGTCCTCACGCGTGCCGCGCGTAGCCTGAGGGCCATGACCGAGACCACACGCAGCTCCGCAGACCCCTTGGACATCGCCGTCATCGGCGGCGACGGCATCGGCCCCGAGGTCACCGACCAGGCCGCCGCCGTCCTGCAGGCGGCGCTGCGTGCCGAGGGGCGTCCGGAGGCCCGGCTCACCCCGTATCCGCTGGGTGCGGAGCACTGGCTCGAGACCGGCGAGGCGCTCACGGACGAGGTCCTCGAGTCCCTTCGCCGCCACGACGCGATCCTGTTCGGGGCCGTCGGCGCCGCGCCCGGGGACGAGCGCATCCCGTCCGGGCTGATCGAGCGCGGCATGCTGCTCAAGCTGCGCTTCGCGCTGGACCACGGCGTGAACCTGCGCCCGGCCACCCTGCTGCCCGGCGCCGTCAGCCCCCTGGCCGCGCCCGGCGAGATCGACTTCACCGTGGTGCGCGAGGGCACGGAGGGGCCGTACGTGGGCAACGGCGGTGCGATCCGCGTGGACACCCCGCACGAGATCGCCACGGAGGTCTCCGTGAACACGGCGTTCGGCGTGCGCCGCGTCGTCGAGGACGCCTTCCGTCGCGCCGACGCGGGCGAGCGCAAGCGCCTCACGCTCGTGCACAAGCACAACGTCCTGGTCCACGCCGGCCACCTGTGGCGCCGCACCGTGGAGTCCGTGGCGGCCGACTTCCCCGCGGTCACCTGGGACTACATGCACGTCGACGCCGCCATGATCTTCCTGGCGACGGACCCGGCCCGCTTCGACGTGATCGTGACGGACAACCTGTTCGGGGACATCATCACGGACCTCGCCGCGGCCGTGACCGGCGGCATCGGGCTCGCCGCCTCCGGCAACATCAACGTCGAGGGCACGGTGCCGTCGATGTTCGAGCCGGTCCACGGCTCCGCTCCGGACATCGCGGGCCAGGGGATCGCCGACCCCGTGGCCGCCATCCTCTCCGCCGCCCTGCTGCTCGAGCACGTGGGCGAGACCGGCGCCGCGGCGCGCGTGCGCACCGCGGTGTGGGCGCACCTGAAGGACCGGGTGGACGGCGCGCGGGGCACCACCGCCGAGGTGGGCGCCGACGTCGCCGCGCGGGTCTGACGCGCGGGCCCGGCGCGTCGACGCCGGGTCTAGGATGGGGCGACGGCCTGTGGCGTGTGCCACGCCCGGCGCCGTGGCCCCCCGCGCGTCGTGCCCGGCACCGGAGCCGTCCCCATCCGTCACCCGTCACGAGGAGTGATCCCACCGTGTCCGAGACCGTGTTCACGCGGCAACCACATCTGTCCCCGATGTCCGATCAGCAGCGCGTCGAGATCCTCCAGGACCCCGGTTTCGGCAACGTCTTCACGGACCACATGGTCTCGATCGACTGGACCTGGGACGAGGACGGCGGCGCGTGGCATGACGCCCGCGTGGAGCCCTACGGCCCGCTGTCCCTGGACCCCGCGGCCGCCGTGCTGCACTACGGCCAGGAGATCTTCGAGGGCCTGAAGGCCTACCGGCACGAGGACGGGTCGGTGTGGACGTTCCGCCCCGAGGCCAACGCGGCCCGCCTGAACCGCTCCGCCCGCCGCCTGGCCCTGCCGGAGCTGCCCGAGGAGCTGTTCCTCGGCTCGCTGCAGGCCCAGCTCGAGGCGGACCGGGCCTGGGTGCCCACCGGCCCGGGCCAGTCCCTCTACCTGCGCCCCTTCATGTTCGCCTCCGAGGCGTTCCTCGGCGTCCGCCCGGCCCGGCAGGTGCGGTACATGGTGATCGCCTCGCCGGCCGGCAACTACTTCGGCGGCGAGCTCAAGCCGGTGACCATCTGGGTCTCGCGTGACTACGCCCGCGCCGGCAAGGGCGGCACGGGCGCGGCCAAGACCGGCGGCAACTACGCCGCCTCGCTGCTGCCCCAGCTGCAGGCCGCGGCGAAGGGCGCCGACCAGGTCGTGTTCCTCGACCAGTACCACGACGACGCGATCGAGGAGCTCGGCGGCATGAACGTGTTCTTCGTGCACGCCGACGGCCGCCTCGTCACCCCGGCGCTCACCGGCACGATCCTCGAGGGCGTCACCCGCTCCTCGATCCTCCAGCTCGGCCGGGACATGGGCCTGACCGTCGAGGAGCGTCGCGTCACCCTCGCCGAGTGGGCCGAGGGCGTCCGCTCGGGCGAGATCACCGAGGTCTTCGCGTGCGGCACCGCCGCCGTCGTGACCCCGATCGGCCGTCTGCTCGACGGCGACGACGTGATCGAGTCCGCCGGCGGGGCCGACGTGGCCCTGAAGATCCGCACCGAGCTCGAGGGCATCCAGACCGGGCGCGTCGAGGACCGCCACGGCTGGCTGCACCGCCTCGTCTGACCCCACCCCACGAACGGAGACCCCCGTGAGCTCGCACCGCTCCTCCGCGGCCGCCGAGGGCGCCCCACTCCCGGCCACGACGCCGGAAGACCTCCCGCCCACCGAGGCCGCCGGCCGGCCCCGCTGGACGCCCGCGAAGATCGCCGTCTGGGTGGCCGTCGCCCTGCTCGGCGGCGTCGCCTGGACCATGCTCGCCCTGCACCGCGGCGAGACGATCAACGCGATCTGGTTCGTGTTCGCCGCCGTGGCGACGTTCGCGATCGGCTACCGCTTCTACTCGAAGTACGTCGAGCGCATGATCGTCCACCCGGACGACACCCGCGCCACCCCGGCCGAGTACCGGGCCGACGGCCGGGACTACGTGGCCACCGACCGCCGCGTGCTCTACGGCCACCACTTCGCGGCCATCGCCGGCGCCGGTCCGCTCGTGGGCCCCGTGCTCGCCGCGCAGATGGGCTACCTGCCCGGCACCATCTGGATCATCGTCGGCGTGATCCTGGCCGGCGCGGTCCAGGACTACCTCGTCCTGTTCTTCTCGATGCGCCGCGGCGGCCGCTCGCTCGGCCAGATGGCCCGGGACGAGCTGGGCCGCGTCGGGGGCACCGCCGCGATCGTCGCGACCCTGCTGATCATGGTGATCATCACGGCCATCCTGGCCCTCGTGGTGGTCAACGCCCTGGGCGAGTCCCCGTGGGGCGTGTTCTCCGTGGCCATGACCATCCCGATCGCGCTCTTCATGGGCGTGTACCTGCGCTGGATCCGCCCGGGCCGCATCACCGAGATCTCCGTGATCGGGTTCGTCCTGCTCCTGGCGGCCATCATCGGCGGCGGCTGGGTGGCCGGGACCGAGTGGGGCGCGGCCCTGTTCACCCTGGACCGCACCACCATCGCCTGGGCCGTGATCATCTACGGGTTCGTCGCGGCCGTGCTCCCCGTGTGGCTGCTGCTCGCGCCGCGCGACTACCTGTCCACCTTCATGAAGATCGGCGTGATCGCCGGTCTCGCGCTGGCCATCGTCGTCGTGCAGCCGCGCATCGGCACCCCCGCGTTCTCCGAGTTCGCCTCGGGCCAGACCGGCCCGGTGTGGCCCGGTTCGCTGTTCCCGTTCCTGTTCGTCACCATCGCGTGCGGTGCGCTCTCCGGCTTCCACGCGCTGATCGCCTCGGGCACGACGCCCAAGATGGTGGAGAAGGAGCGGCAGACCCGCTTCATCGGCTACGGCGGCATGCTCATGGAGGCCTTCGTGGCCATCATGGCGCTCGTGGCCGCCGTCTCGCTCGACCGCGGCATCTACTTCGCCATGAACTCCCCGGCCGCCCTCACCGGCGGCACCCCGGAGACCGCCGTCGACTTCGTCATGGGCCTCGGCCTGGCCGGCGTGAACCTCACCCCCGGGGACCTGACCCACCTGGCCGACCTCGTGGGCGAGGAGACCGTGGTCTCCCGCACCGGCGGCGCCCCCACCCTCGCGGTCGGCCTGGCGCACATCATGGGCCAGCTCGTGGGCGGCGACGCGCTCATGGGCTTCTGGTACCACTTCGCGATCATGTTCGAGGCGCTGTTCATCCTCACCGCCGTCGACGCCGGCACCCGCGTGGCCCGGTTCATGCTCCAGGACTCCCTGGGCAACGTGGTCCCGCGCTTCAAGGACACCTCGTGGCGCGTGGGCGCGTGGGTCTGCACGGCTATCATGGTGGCCGCGTGGGGCGCCGTGCTGATCATGGGCGTCACCGATCCGCTGGGCGGCATCAACACGCTGTTCCCGCTGTTCGGCATCGCCAACCAGCTGCTCGCGGCGATCGCGCTCGCCGTCGTCCTGACGATCGTCGCGCGCCGCCGGGACTTCCGGGGCCTGTGGATCGTGGCGCTGCCGCTGGCGTTCATCACCGTGGTCACCACCGTGGCGTCGTTCCAGAAGATCTTCTCCTCCATCCCGGCGGTGGGCTACTGGGCGCAGCATCGCGCGTTCCAGGACGCGCTGGCGGCGGGGAAGACGAGCTTCGGCGCCGCGAAGTCCGTGCCGGCCATGGAGGCCGTGGTCCGCAACACCTTCATCCAGGGCACGCTCTCCGTCGTCTTCCTGGTGTTGGCGCTGATCGTCATCACGACGTCGGTGCTCGCCACGGTGCGCGCCTTCCGCGGCACCGAGGTCATCGACCACCAGGACCCGTACGTGCCCTCGCAGCGCTTCGCCCCGGCCGGGCTGTTCGCCACGGCCGAGGAGAAGGAGCTGCAGCGGAAGTGGGACGCGCTGCCGGCGGACCGGCAGCCGGTGCGGGGTCACTGACGTGGCCGATCCGCGCGCGACGCCGGCCGGGCCCTCCTCCGCGGAGGGCCCGGCCGGCCCGTCTCGGCCCAGCGTGTGGGCCCGGGCGCGCTGGTGGGTCCGCCAGCTCTCCGGCGAGGGGAAGTACGACGCGTACGTGGCCCACCACCGGGCGCACTATCCGGAACGCGCGCCGATGACCGAGCGGGAGTTCTGGCGGGCCGAGTACGCGCGCCAGGAGGCCAATCCGGGCAGCCGCTGCTGCTGAGCGGCCTGGACCCGCCCCGCTCCGCACCGCGCCGCGCTGAGCCAGACGAATCCGCCCGCGAGCCAGACGAATCGGTCGCCTCAGGCCGTCCGCCGCGGCCGAATCGTCTGGTTCGCGGCGTCAGCGGGGCTGGCATCGAGTGGGTGTCCGGCGACGGCGACCGCCGCTCACCCATTACGCTGACCCCCATGCGCATCGCCCGTTTCGTGGACCAGGCCGAACCGACCTACGGCATCGTGGAGGGCCCGGCCGACGCCGACCCCGCCGAGCTGAGCATCACCGCCCTGCAGGGGGACCCGTTCTTCCATGGGATCCAGCCGACCGGCACGACCCACCGCCTCGAGGACGTGCGCCTCGTGGCCCCGATCATCCCGCGCTCGAAGATCGTGGGCGTCGGCCGCAACTGGGCTGACCACGCGAAGGAGCTCGGCAACGAGGTGCCCGCCTCGCCGCAGTTCTTCCTCAAGCCGAACACCTCCGTGGTGGGGCCGAACGAGCCGGTGACCCTGCCGAGCTGGTCGGACGAGGTCTCCTACGAGGCCGAGCTCGCCGTCGTCATCGGCACCATCTGCAAGGACGTGCCGGTGAGCCGCGTGGACGACGTCGTGTTCGGCTACACCGTGGGCAACGACCTCACCGCCCGCGACGCCCAGCGCACCGACCTGCAGTGGGCCCGCGCCAAGGGCTTCGACGGCGCCTGCCCGCTGGGCCCGTGGATCGAGACCGAGCTGGACGTGGAGCCGGCCGGCGGCCTGCGCATCACGTCCCGGCTCGACGGCGAGACCCGCCAGGACGGCACGACGGCGGACATGGTCTTCGGCGTCCGCGAGCTCGTGGCCGCGGCCTCGGAGATGTTCACCCTCCTGCCCGGCGACGTGATCCTGACCGGCACCCCGGGCGGGGTCGGGACGGTCCAGGAGGGCCAGCGCGTCGAGGCCGAGGTCGAGGGGATCGGCGTCCTGGCCACCGTCTTCCGCCGCTGACGCGGGCGCCCGACGACGCCGTCCGGGCCCCCGCGTAGACTCGGGGCATCATGACTGACGCCACCGCTCCCGTGTCCGAGAACGCCCCCGCCCCCTTCGCCGACGTCCCCCAGGTGGACGCCGAGACCCCCGTGCGCGTGCGCTTCGCCCCCTCGCCCACCGGCACCCCCCACGTGGGGCTGATCCGCACCGTCCTGTTCAACTGGGGCTGGGCGCGGCACACCGGCGGCACCCTCGTGTTCCGCATCGAGGACACGGACGCCAAGCGCGACTCGGAGGAGTCCTACCAGCAGCTGCTCGAGGCGATGCGCTGGCTCGGGATCGACTGGGACGAGGGCGTCGAGGTCGGCGGCCCGCACGAGCCGTACCGTCAGTCCCAGCGCGGGCAGATCTACGCGGACGTGATCGAGAAGCTCAAGGCCGGCGGACACATCTACCCGTCCTACTCGAGCCCCGAGGAGACCGAGGCCCGTCACCGGGCCGCCGGCCGCGACCCCAAGCTCGGCTACGACGGGCACGACCGTGACCTCACGGACGAGCAGATCGCCGCCTTCGAGGCCGAGGGCCGCGCGCCGGTCTGGCGGCTGCGCATGCCGGACGAGGACATCACCTTCACCGACCTGGTGCGCGGGGAGATCACCTTCAAGGCCGGCTCCGTGCCGGACTTCGTGGTGGTCCGCGCGGACGGCTCGCCGCTGTACACCCTCGTGAACCCGGTGGACGACGCGCTCATGGGCATCACCCACGTGCTGCGCGGCGAGGACCTGCTCTCCTCCACTCCGCGCCAGATCGCGCTCTACCGCGCCCTGCACGCGATCGGCGTCGCTCGGTACATGCCGGTGTTCGGCCACCTGCCCTACGTGATGGGCGAGGGCAACAAGAAGCTGTCCAAGCGCGATCCGCAGGCCAACCTGTTCCTGCACCGGGACAACGGCTTCATCCCGGAGGGCCTGCTGAACTACCTCGCCCTGCTGGGCTGGTCCCTCTCCGCGGACGAGGACATCTTCACCCCGCAGCAGTTCGTGGAGCACTTCGACGTGCACAAGGTGCTGGCCAACCCCGCCCGCTTCGACGAGAAGAAGGCGATCGCGATCAACGGCACGCACGTGCGCATGCTCGACGTGGCCGACTTCCGTGACCGTCTCGTGCCCTACCTGCACGCGGCCGGCCTCGTGGGCGAGCACCTGACGGAGCGGGAGATGGAGGTCCTCACCGCCGCGGCCCCGCTCGTGCAGGAGCGCGTGCAGCTGCTCGGCGAGGCCGTCGAGATGCTCGCCTTCCTCTTCACGGCGGACCGGGACGTCCGGACCGCCGAGGGCGCCCTCAAGGGCATGCCGGCGGACCTGGGCGCCGCCGTCGCCGCGGCCCGGGAGGCGCTGGCCGCCCTGCCCGAGGACGAGTTCACCACCGAGCGCATCGAGGCGGCGCTGCGGGCGGCCCTCATCGACGGCCTGGGCCTCAAGCCGCGCCAGGCGTTCGGCCCGGTGCGCGTCGCGGTGACCGGCCGCAAGGTGTCCCCGCCGCTCTTCGAGTCGCTCGAGATCCTGGGCCGGGACTCCGCGCTCGCGCGCCTGGACCGCTTCGCCGCGGAGCAGGGCCTGGACCAGGACCAGCCCACCGACGCATGAGCCGGGGCGCCAGCACGACGCCGGCCGGCGGGTCCGCGGGCGCGCCCGCGCCGCCGGCCTGGGACGCCGTCCTCTTCGACCTGGACGACACGCTGCTGGATCTGCGCTCCGCCCAGCACGCCGCGTTCGACGCGACGGTGCGCCGGCAGTGGGCCGGGGCCGCCGACGTCGACCCGGCGGTGCTGGCTGAGGCCACCGACGCCTTCGCGTCCGACGCCGGCGGCCACTACGGGCGCTACGTGGCCGGGGAGCTGACGTTCGAGGAGCAGCGGCTGGCCCGCGTGGCCGACGCCCTGCGCGCGCTCGGCGTGCCCGAGGACGCGGCGACCCCGCTCGACGGCCTGTGGACCACCGACTACGAAGAGGTCGTGCGCGGGCACTGGGCGCTGTTCCCCGCGACCGTCGACGTCCTCGCCGAGGTGCGGGGAACAGGCCGTGGCGTGGGGATCGTCACGAACAACGTGGAGGCCTACCAGCGCGGCAAGGCCGACGCCCTCGGTCTGGAGTGGGTCGAGGTGCTGATCGGCTCGGACACGGCCGGGGCCCCGAAGCCGGACCCGGCCCCCTTCCTGGCCGGCTGCTCCCGCCTGGGCACGGACCCGGGACGCACCCTCATGGTGGGGGACAGCCTGCGTCACGACGTCGAGGGGGCCCGGTCGGCGGGGCTCGTTCCGGTGTGGATGAGCCCCGACGCCCCCGCCCACGGCGGGGCGGAGGAGCCGCTCTGGGACGAGGAGCACGCATGCTGGCGGATGCGGGCGATCGGCGGGCTGCGGACCTGGCTGGCGGCCTGACCCGCCGATTTTGCACACGTCGCCCGGAGGGTGTAGAGTTCTTACTCGTTGCCGGAGAGATCCGGGAACACCGAGCTCATGAATATGATGCACATCGGTCAGGCATGCTTGACCGACAGTGGGGTATGGTGTAATTGGCAACACAACGGTTTCTGGTACCGTCATTCTAGGTTCGAGTCCTGGTACCCCAGCGAGTCTTCGGACTCAATGAACGCGCACGGGCGGAGACGCTCGGACGTGGCGCACGGCCCCATCGTATAGCGGCCTAGTACGCCGCCCTCTCACGGCGGTAACGCGGGTTCAAATCCCGCTGGGGTCACGCAGTCGCCGCCCGGTCCTCGGACCGGAACGGCACGGGCGGATGAACGCATCCGCCGCCTGAACAGGAGACGCAGGCGCAGAAGAAGGTCTCCACGGCATCGCTTCCGCACACGCGGACAGCGCGCTCGGCCCCATCGTATAGCGGCCTAGTACGCCGCCCTCTCACGGCGGTAACGCGGGTTCAAATCCCGCTGGGGTCACCCGAGTGACAGGAGGCCCGGTCCCTGCGGACCGGGCTTCCGTCGTTTCCGTCCGCCGGGCCGGCGGGATGGGCGGCCGGTGCGCGCCCGTGAGACGATGGCCCACGTGCCACACACGGATCAGAACGCCCCAGACCTCGGCGTCGACACGGCCGTCCGTCGCGTGCGCGAGCACCTCGCCGCGCTCGAGCTGCCCTTCGAGACCGTCACCGCGGGGCAGGACCGCGCCGAGCGCGAGCGCACCCTGCACCAGATCGACGACTACGTGCTGCCCCGCCTCGACTCGCTCGACGCGCCGCTGCTGGCCGTCGTCGGCGGCTCCACCGGTGCGGGCAAGTCCACGCTGGTGAACGCGCTCGTCGGCCACGAGGTCTCCCGCTCCTCCGCCCTGCGGCCCACCACGCGGCAGCCGCTGCTGCTGCACAACCCCGCCGACGCCCACTGGTTCACGGGCCCGCGGGTGCTGCCCGACCTCGCCCGCGTCAGCGTGCACCGCGACGCGGCCGCCGGCCCCGTCGAACCCGACCAGTCCGCGATGGACACGGTCGCGCTCGTGGCCGAGCCCGCACTGCCGTCAGGCATCGCCCTCGTGGACGCCCCGGACATCGACTCCGTGGCGGACCAGAACCGCGCGCTGGCCCGGCAGCTCCTCGAGGCCGCCGACCTGTGGATCTTCACGACGACGGCGCACCGCTACGCCGACGCCGTGCCCTGGCAGCTGCTGGACGAGGCCGCCGCCCGCGACATCACCGTGGCCGTCGTGCTCGGCCGCGTGCCCGAGGGCGCGGCGGAGGACATCACCCCGGACCTGCGGCGCATGCTCACCGAGCGCGGCCTCGCCGACGCCCGGATCCACGTGATCCCCGAGACCCGCTTCGACGAGCGCGGTCTGCTCCCGCAGGAGCACGTCGCGGGCCTGCGCGCCTGGCTCGAGACCCTCGCCGCCGACGCCCAGGCGCGCGGCGCTGTCGCCCGCCGGACCGTGGACGGCGTGCTGGGCCAGCTGGCCGCCCGCGTCGCCGACCTGGCCCGCGCCGAGGAGGAGCAGCGGCACGCCGCGGACCTGCTCGCCCGGATCGTGGGGGACTCCACGGACCAGGCCGTCGGCCGGGTCCACGAGGCCACCTCGGACGGCACGCTGCTGCGCGGCGAGGTGCTCTCCCGCTGGCAGGACTTCGTCGGCACGGGGGAGTTCTTCCGCGGCGTCGAGACCACGATCGGCCGGCTGCGGGACCGCCTCGGCGCCCTGGTGCGCGGGCGCCCGGCCCCGCCCGAAGAGGTCGAGACCGCGCTCGAGACCGGCCTGCACGCCGTGATGGTCGAGGCGGCCGCCGCGGCCGCCGAGCAGATCGAGCGGCGTTGGGCGTCCGAGCCGGCGGGCCGGGCCCTCGTGGCCGGGCGCGACCTGGGCGCCCTGGCGCCGGACACGTCGGCGCGGGCGGCCGACGTCGTGCGGGACTGGCAGTCGGACGTGCTGGCGCTGATCCAGGAGGAGGGCGCGGGCAAGCGCACGCGCGCCCGCCTGGCGGCCACCGGCGTGAACGGCGCGGCCGTGGCCCTCATGATCATCTCGTTCGCCTCCACCGGCGGACTCGCGGGCATCGAGGTCGGCATCGCCGGCGGCGCCGCCGTCGTCGGGCAGAAGCTGCTCGAGTCGATCTTCGGCGAGGACGCCGTGCGCCGCATGGCCCGGCGTGCCGATGAGCTGCTCGAGCACCGAGTGCGGGCCTTCCTCGAGACCGTGCTCGCGGACCGCTTCCTGCCGCTGCTCCACCTCGAGCGCGAGCCGCAGGCCACCGAGGAGCTGCGCGCCCTCGTGCCGGTGCTGCGCCGCGGGGTGGCCGCCGGCGTCGACGGCCCGACCGGGCCCGAGCACGCCCCGTCCGCCGCCGAGGCGGGGGAGGAGCCCCGATGAGCCGCCGCGACACCCCCGCCCTGGCCCCCCGCCTGGACGCCCTCGGCGAGGCCGCCGAGCTGGCCGCGGGCCGCCTGCCCGAGGACGTCGTGGCCGGGGCCGACGCCGTCGTGCGCGCGGCCGGGGAGCGCCAGGCACTCTCCGCGGAGCACACCGTGGTCGGGTTCTTCGGGGCGACGGGCTCCGGCAAGTCCTCCCTGTTCAACGCGCTCACCGGCCGCGACCTGGCCCGCGTGGCCGCCACCCGGCCCACCACGTCCGAGCCGCTCGCCGCGGTCTGGGGCGTGGGCCGGGGACAGGGGTTGGACCCGGACGCGGAGCACGGCGACGGCACCGGCGAGGGCGGCGGCGCGGCCGCGCTGCTCGACTGGCTCGGCGTGCGCCGCCGCCACCTGCTGGACGAGGCGCCCGTGCTCGACGACGGCCGCCCCGGCTTCCTCGGCTTCGGCCGCCGTGACGGCGCCGACGCCACCGGCCTGATCCTGCTGGACCTGCCGGACATCGACTCGGTCGAGCGGGGCAACCGCGAGATCACCTCCCGGCTGGCCGGCCACGTGGACGTGCTGGTGTGGGTCGTGGACCCGGAGAAGTACGCGGACGCCGTGCTGCACCGCGAGTTCCTGGCGACCATGGGCTCGCACGCGGCCGTCACCCTCGTGCTGCTCAACCAGGTGGACCGGCTCTCGGTGCGTGACCGGGACGTCGTGCTGGCCTCGCTGCGCCGGATGCTCTCCGGCCACGGCCTCGGCGACGTCCGGGTGCTGCCCGTGTCCGCGCGCACGGGGGAGGGCCTCGAGGAGGTCGGCCGGCAGGTCGCGGCGATCGTCGCCCAGCGCGGCGCGGCCGCCGAACGCCTGGGCGCGGACGTCGCGGCCCGTGCCGCGGACCTCGCCGCCGCCTCGGGCGAGGGCGAGCCGGCCGGCGTCGGGCCCGGGGACGAGCAGCGGCTCGGGCGCGAGCTGGCCGTGGCCGGCGGCGTGCCGGCCGTCGTCCGGGCGGTGGAGGGCTCGTACCGGCTGCGCTCGGCCAAGCGCACCAGCTGGCCCGTGCTGCGCTGGATGCACTCCTTCCGCGCGGACCCCCTGCGGCGCCTGCACCTGATGCCCGAGAGCGCCGCCCCCCGCCGCGACCGGGACGAGGTCGCCCGCGACCCCGCGCTGCACCGCACCTCCCTGCCCGAGCGCTCGGGCACCCAGCGGGCCGTCGTCGACGGCGCGGTCCGCACGCTGGCCGCCGCGGCCGGCGCGGGAGCCTCCGAGCCGTGGGCCGCCGCCATCCGCCGCGCGGGCCGGGAGCACGCCGAGGAGCTCCCCGGCGCCGTGGACCAGGCGATCGCCGCCACCGACCTCGGGGCCGGTCGGGGCAGCTGGTGGCACCCCGTGCTGGACGTGCTGCAGTGGCTCGCCCTCCTCACCGCCGTCGTCGGCGCCGGCTGGCTGGGCGTCCTCGCCCTGGCCGGGTACCTGCAGTTCCCCCTGCCGCCCGCCCCCACGGTCGAGGGCTTCCCCCTCCCGACGCTGCTGCTCGTCGGCGGCCTCGCGCTCGGCGTGCTCCTGGCCCTGCTGGCGATCCCCCTGACCCGGTGGACCGCCGCGGCGCGGGGACGCCACGCGCGCCGCCGCCTCGAGGAGGCGACCACCGACGTCGGCCGGCGGCTCGTCGTCGACCCGGTGCGCGCCGAGGTGGACCGCTTCCGCGCCTTCCGCGACGCCCTCGCCCGGGCCTCCGGCGCCCCGGTCCGGCGGGGCCGCCGATGACGGTGCGCGACCCCGCGGCCGCGGCGGGGGCGACCGTCGGCGACCTCACGGAGGCCGAGCTGCTCGAGGTCGTCCTGACCGGGCTCGCCCCCGCCGTCCGGGACGGCCACTGGCCCGCCGGCACCGTCGCCCCGGGCGACGACGCCGCCCTCGTGCCCGCGCCCCGCGGCGGGACGCTCATCTCCACGGACGCGATGGGGGAGGGCACGGACTTCCTGCACCGCTGGCCCGCCGGTCCCCGCACCCGCGGCCACGACGCCGGCTGGAAGGCCGTCGCCCAGAACCTCTCGGACGTCAACGCGATGGGCGGGACCGCCTCCGCGCTCGTCACCGCCCTCACCCTGCCGCCGACGACGCCGGTCGCCTGGGTGCGGTCGTTCGCCGCGGGCATCGTGGGCGCGGTGCGTCACCTCGGCGCGCCGGACTGCCGGGTGGCCGGGGGCGACCTGGGCACCGGCGGACGGGTCCACGCCGCAGTGACGGTGCTCGGGGACCCGCACCCCGGCGGCGTGCTGCGCCGCGCGCCGGCCGCGGCGGACCGGGACCGCGTGCTCGCCGAGGGCGCCGACCTCGTCCATGCCCAGGCGGTGCCGGACGGTCCCCGGGCCGCCGCGCCTTCGGGGCCGGGGTGGGCCGCCGCCGGGCTCACCCTGCTGCTCACCGACCGCGCGGAGCTGGAGCGACGGGCGGACGCCCTCCCCGCCGCCGACCGGCCGTCACCGCGGGAGCTCGCCCGCGCCGTCCGCGCCCAGCTGCGACCCCGCCCGCCGCTGGCCCTCGGACCCGCCGCGGTGACGGCCGGCCTGCTCACCCTCATGGACGTCTCCGACGGCCTGGGCAAGGACGCGCACCGCATGGCGGCCGCCACCGGCGGGGCCGGCCCCGCGCCGGCACCGTGGCTGGACGAGGCCTGGCTGGCGGAGGCCGCCGCACCCCTGCGCCGCGTGGCCGCCCTGGCCGGGACCAGTCCGGAGGCGCTCGTGACCGGCGGGGGCGAGGACTACGGCCTCCTGGGGCTGGCGTGGCCCGAGACCGAGCTGCCCCGGGGGTTCACGCGGATCGGCCGGCTCGTGCCGGACGGGGCCCGGCCGCCGACCGGGCACCGGCCCCTGTCCGAGTCCGGCTGGGACCCGTTCGCCGGCTGAACGCCCGGGCCGGGGTCCGCGGGCGGGTCAGGCCGCGCGGAGGAGTCGCTCCGGGTCGAAGCGGTGGCCGAGGCCGATGACGTCCCACCCGTGCTCGCGCCACGCGGCGACGTCCAGGACGTTGCGCCCGTCGATCAGCAGGCGGGAGGCCACACGTGCGCCCACGGCGTCCGGATCCATCTCGCGGAACTGGCGCCACTCGGTCAGCAGCAGGGTCAGCTCGGCGCCGTCCACGGCCGCCTCGAGCGAGTCCACGTAGTCGAGCCGCGGGAAGCGGGCGGCCGCGTTGGCGTTGCCCTCGGGGTCGTACACCCGGACGTCGGCGCCGGCCGTGTAGAGACGGTTGGCGACGTCGAGGGCGGGGGAGTCCCGGACGTCGTCGGAGTCCGGCTTGAACGTGACGCCCAGCACGGCGATCCGCGTGCCGTTGAGCACCTGCACGCTCGCCGGGGTGGGGGCGGGCCCGGAGGCCTCGGCCCGGCGGATGCGGCCGTCGCGAGCCGCGGAGAGCACCTGCACCGCCAGGTCCACCACGCGGTCGCGGCGGCGCAGGTTGATGTCGTCCACCTCCGCCAGGAACCGCATGGTCCGGTCCAGGCCCAGCTCGGAGACGCGGGCCTGGAGCGCTCGGATGTCCTTGGGCAGGCAGCCGCCCCCGAAGCCCACGCCCGCGTTGAGGAACCGGCGTCCGATCCGGGCGTCGTGGCCGATCGCGTCCGCGAGGGTGCCGATGTCCCCGCCCACGTTCTCGGTGATCTCCGAGAACGCGTTGATGAACGAGATCTTCGTGGCCAGGAAGGCGTTGGCGGCCACCTTCACCAGCTCGGCCGTCTCGAGGTCCGTGCTGATCCACGGGGTGTCGGCCGCGAGCTGCCGCGCGTAGACGCGGCGCAGGATGCCCTCGGCGCGGGGCCCGTGCGTGCCGATGACGAGGCGGTCCGGGGTGAGCGTGTCCCTCACGGCGAAGCCCTCCCGCAGGAACTCGGGGTTCCAGGCGAGCTCGACCTCGCCCGGCAGTCCGGCCTCGGCGCGCACGGTGCGCACGAGCTCGGCCAGGCGGCGCGCGGTGCCCACGGGCACGGTCGACTTGCCGACGATCAGCGCGTCGCGGTCGATCGCCGCGGCGAGGGAGGCGACGGCGGCGTCCACATAGCTCAGGTCCGCCGCGGTCTCGCCCACCTTCTGCGGGGTGCCGACGCCGATGAAGTGGACGTCCGCCCAGCGGGCCGCCTCCGCGACGTCCGTGGTGAAGCGCAGCCGCCCGGAGGCGACGTGGGTGCGCAGCAGCTCGGGCAGGCCGGGTTCGTGGAAGGGCACCTCGCCGCGGGCCAGGCGCTCGATCTTGGCCGGGTCCACGTCCACGCCGAGGACCTCGAAGCCCAGCTCGGCCATGCACGCGGCGTGCGTGGCGCCCAGATAGCCCGTGCCGACCACGGACAGCCGCGGCGCGGCCTCCTGCTCGGCGGGGGCGGCGGGCGCGGTCGTCTCGGTCACGGCGGACTCCTCGGTGGTGCGGGGGCGGCGGTCGGGGACCTGGCCGACGCTAGGCCCCGCGGGTGAACGCGGGAAGAACGGGGTGTCTCCGCGGCGCGTCCCGTCGGTGGCGCGGGCGGGCCTCAGGCCTCGCCGGCGCGGATGAGCTCGGTGAGCCGCGTCGCGGCGGAGACGACGGCGTCCGCGTGCAGCCGGCCCGGCTGGCGGGAGAGCCGCTCGAGGGGGCCGGAGATCGAGACCGCCGCGATGACGCGGCCGCTGGGACCGCGCACCGGTGCGGACACCGAGGCGACCCCGGGCTCGCGCTCGGCCAGGGACTGGGCCCAGCCGCGCCGCCGCACCGCCGCGAGGACGGTGGGTGTGAACACGGCGCCGGCCAGTCCCTCGACGAGCCGCTCGTGGTCCTCCCAGGCCAGGAGCACCTGCGCGGCGGAGCCGGCCTTCATGGACATGCGGGCGCCCACGGGGATGGTGTCGCGCAGGCCCCAGGGCCGTTCCGCGCTGGCCACGCACACGCGGGAGTCCGCCTGCCGACGGAACACCTGGGCGCTCTCTCCCGTGGCGTCGCGCAGCCACAGCAGCACCGGGCCGGAGGCCGTGGTGAGCCGGTCCTCGCCGGCGGCGGAGGCGAGCTCGGCCAGGCGGGTGCCCAGCACGTAGCGGCCCTGCAGGTCCTTGCCCACCATGCGGTGGTGCGTGAGGGCGGCCGCGAGCCGGTGCAGCGTGGGCCGCGCGATCCCGGTGGCGGTGACGAGCTGGGCGAGCGTGGCCGGGCCGGACTCGAGCGCGTCGAGGATCGCCACCGACTTGTCCACCACGCCGACGCCGCTGGGATGCCGGTGGAGCGAGGGGCCGATGAGGTCGTCCTCGGTGGGCGGGCGCACGGGCTCGGTGGTCATGGGGTGATCGTAGTCGTCTCACTGCTCGGACGGACCGGGGGTGTCGGTGTGCGTCGCATGTGACCGGGCCGGCCGGCGCCAGGTCCGGCATGTGAGACGGAATCTCACGATATGGAATATCGCGCCGCGTGGTCGAGAACGGCCCCGCCGCGCCCCACAGTGGTCCGTGAGCACCGGCGCCCCGCGCCGGGCGACGACCGACAGGTGCGTGAGCAGGAAGGTGCGGCACATGACGACGGCGACGACGCGGCCCAGGACGCTGGCCGAGAAGGTCTGGGACGAGCACGTGGTGGTGCGCGGCGGGGGCGAGGGCGCCTCCCGCACCCCCGACCTGCTCTACATCGACCTGCACCTCGTGCACGAGGTGACGAGCCCGCAGGCCTTCGAGGGGCTGCGTCTGGCCGGGCGTCCGGTGCGTCGGCCCGACCTGACCATCGCCACGGAGGACCACAACACCCCGACGCTGGACATCGACCAGCCGATCGCGGATCCCACCTCGCGCACCCAGATCGAGACCCTGCGGGCCAACTGCGCCGAGTTCGGCGTCCGCCTGCACCCGTTGGGCGACGCCGAGCAGGGCATCGTTCACGTCGTCGGCCCCCAGCTGGGCCTGACCCAGCCCGGCCTCACCGTGGTCTGCGGCGACTCCCACACCTCCACCCACGGTGCGTTCGGCGCCCTGGCGTTCGGCATCGGCACCTCCGAGGTCGAGCACGTCCTGGCGACCCAGACCCTGCCGCTGAAGCCCTTCAAGACCATGGCGGTCACCGTGGACGGCACGCTGCGCCCGGGTGTGACGGCCAAGGACATCATCCTCGCGGTCATCGCGAAGATCGGCACGGGCGGGGGCCAGGGCTTCGTGCTCGAGTACCGCGGTGAGGCCATCCGGAACCTCTCCATGGAGGGCCGGATGACCATCTGCAACATGTCCATCGAGGCCGGCGCCCGCGCCGGCATGGTCGCCCCGGACGAGACCACCTTCGCCTACCTGAAGGGACGGCCCCATGCCCCCGAGGGCGCCGACTGGGACGCCGCCGTCGAGCACTGGCGCACCCTCGCCACGGATGAGGGCGCGGAGTTCGACGCCGAGGTGGTCATCGACGCGGACACGCTGGAGCCGTTCGTCACGTGGGGCACCAACCCGGGTCAGGGCGTGAGCCTGAACGACACCGTCCCCGCGCCCGAGGACTTCACCGACCCGGTGGCCCAGGAGGCGGCCCGCAAGGCGCTGTCCTACATGGACCTGGCCCCCGGCACGCCGATGAAGCAGGTCGAGGTCGACACCGTCTTCATGGGCTCGTGCACCAACTCCCGCATCGAGGACCTGCGGGCGTTCGCCGAGGTCGTCCGGGGCCGGCGCAAGGCCGAGGGGCTGCGCGTCATGGTCGTGCCGGGCTCGGCGCGCGTGCGTCTGCAGGCCATGGACGAGGGCCTGGACAGGGTGTTCGAGGACTTCGGGGCCGAGTGGCGGTTCGCCGGCTGCTCCATGTGCCTGGGCATGAACCCGGACCAGCTCGCCCCGGGGGAGCGCTGCGCGTCCACCTCCAACCGCAACTTCGAGGGCCGGCAGGGCAAGGGCGGACGCACCCACCTGGTGTCCCCGGTGGTCGCCGCGGCCACCGCCGTGCTGGGCCGCCTCGCCAGCCCGTCCGACCTGCCCGCCCTCACCCTCCAGGAGGCCTGAGCCATGGAGAAGTTCACCACCCACACCGGCGTCGGCGTGCCGCTGCGCGCCTCGAACGTGGACACGGACCAGATCATCCCGGCCGTGTACCTCAAGCGGATCTCCCGCACGGGCTTCGAGGACGCCCTGTTCGCCGGCTGGCGCCAGGACCCCGACTTCATCCTGAACACCGAGCCGTTCAGCGGGGGCACCGTGCTCGTGGCGGGCTCCGACTTCGGCACCGGCTCCTCGCGCGAACACGCCGTGTGGGCGCTCAAGGACTACGGCTTCCGCGCCGTGATCTCCCCGCGCTTCGCGGACATCTTCCGCGGCAACTCCGCCAAGCAGGGGCTCGTCGCGGCTCAGGTGGAGCAGGAGGACGTCGAGCGCATCTGGAAGGAGCTGGAGAACCGTCCCGGGACCACGGTCACCGTGGACCTCGTCACACGCACCATCGAGTGCGGGGATGTGACCGCCCCCTTCCAGATCGACGACGACACCCGTCGCCGGCTGCTCGAGGGCCTGGACGACATCGCCGTCACCCTGGGGCACCAGGCCGAGATCGACGCCTACGAGGCGGACCGCCCCGCGTACAAGCCCACCACCCTCCCGGCCCGCACGGCCGGCTGACCGGCCGCCGCCGGGGGCGCACCATTGCCGGGCGTGCCCGGCGACGCCCTATGCTGGGAGGCGATTCCGGGACCGCCCGCCGCACACGGCGGGCGGTCCCGTTCAGAGACCTCCCCGCTCCGGCGGAGTGGCCGAGACCGTGGCCCTGCGGCCGCGCTGAGGAAGGACGCGCATGGCGAAGCTCTTGACCATCCATGGCGGCAAGCCGCTGACCGGTGAGGTGACCGTGCGCGGCGCCAAGAACCTGGTGCCCAAGGCCATGGTGGCCGCCCTGCTCGGCAACTCGCCGTCCGTGCTCCGGAACATCCCCGAGATCAAGGACGTGGACGTCGTCAGCTCCCTCCTCGAGATCCACGGCGTGTCCGTGGAGTGGGACAAGGAGACCGGGCGGATCACGATGGACCCGGCCGGGGTGAAGTCGGCCCTGACCGCCGAGATCGACGCCCACGCCGGCGACTCGCGCATCCCGATCCTCTTCTGCGGCCCGCTCATGCACGCGATCGGCGAGGCCTTCATCCCCGACCTCGGCGGCTGCAAGATCGGCGACCGCCCGATCGACTACCACCTGGCCGTGCTGCGCAACTTCGGCGCCGTCGTGGACAAGCGCCCGGGCGGCATCTCCATCTCCGCCCCCAAGGGCCTGCACGGCGCCAAGCTCGAGCTGCCGTACCCCTCCGTCGGAGCCACCGAGCAGGTGCTGCTGACCGCCGTGAAGGCCGAGGGCATCACCGAGCTCAAGGGCGCCGCCGTCGAGCCGGAGATCCACGACCTCATCGCCGTCCTGCAGAAGATGGGCGCGATCATCACCGTGCAGACGGACCGCACCATCCGCATCGAGGGCGTGAGCGAGATGCGCGGCTACAACCACATCGCGCTGCCCGACCGCAACGAGTCCGCCTCGTGGGCCTCCGCCGCCCTGGCCACCCGGGGGGACATCTACGTCCGCGGCGCCGAGCAGCGCGACCTGACGGCGTTCCTGAACACCTACCGCAAGATCGGCGGCGAGTTCGACGTCGTCGACGACGGCATCCGGTTCTGGCACGCCGGCGGCGATCTCAACCCGCTCGTGCTCGAGACGGACGTGCACCCCGGCTTCATGACCGACTGGCAGCAGCCCCTCGTGGTGGCGCTGACCCAGGCCAAGGGGGTCTCCATCGTGCACGAGACCGTGTACGAGAACCGCTTCGGCTTCACCGACGCCCTCGTGCGGATGGGCGCCTCCATCCAGCTGCACCGCGAGTGCCTCGGCTCCGTGCCGTGCCGCTTCGGTCAGCGCAACTTCCTGCACTCGGCCGTGATCTCCGGCCCGACGCCGCTGCACGGCGTCGAGTTCGACATCCCGGACCTGCGCGGCGGCTTCTCCCACCTGATCGCCGCCCTCACCGCCGAGGGCACCTCCACGGCGACGGGCCTGGAGATCATCAACCGCGGCTACGAGCACTTCATGGCGAAGCTCGAGGGCCTCGGCGCCGACGTCGAGCTGACCGAACGCGACCGGTGAGCGGCGTGGACGCGCAGAGCCCTGCCGCCGCGGGGGGTCGTCCGACGCGTGCCGCGCGGGCCCCCTACGTGATCCCGGGGGTGATCGTGCGACCGGCGATGCGGGCCCTCGTCCGCCAGGTGTGGGAGGGGACCGAGCACCTGCCCGAGACCGGCGCGATCCTCGCCGTCAACCACATCTCGGAGGTGGACCCGCTCTCCGTGGCCCACATGGTCTACAACCAGGGCCTGCTGCCGACCTTCCTCGCCAAGGCCGAGCTCTGGAAGGTGCCCGTGCTCAAGCAGGTCCTCGAGGCCACCCGCATGATCCCGGTCGAGCGCACCCGCGACGGCGGCCGCTCGCTCGCCGCCGCCCGCGAGGCCGTCGCCACGGGCCGGGCGATCATCGTCTACCCGGAGGGCACCGTCACCCGCGATCCCGACGGCTGGCCCATGGCCGGGCGCAACGGGGCCGTGCGCCTCGCCCTGCAGACCGGCGCCCCGCTCATCCCCGTCGGTCAGTGGGGCATCCAGGAGCTGCTGCCGTACGGCGGCCGCTCCCTCCGCGTCCTCCCGCGCAAGACCGCCCGGATCCGGGTCGGCGCGCCCGTCGACCTCGCGGACCTGCGGGACCGCCCCGTGACGGCGGCGACCCTGCGCGAGGGCACCGGCCGCATGATGGCCGCGATCACCGACCTGGTCGCCGAGCTGCGCGGAGAACCGGCCCCGGAGGGCCGCTGGGATCCCACGGCCGGAGCGCGGGTGATCGGGGCATGAGCGATCCGCGCACCGTCGCCGTCCTCGGGGCCGGCAGCTGGGGGTCGGCCTTCGCCCGCGTCCTGGGCCTGAGCACCAGCCCCGAGCCCGCCCGCGCGTCCGAGATCGTGATGTGGTCCCGGCGGGCCGAGGTCGCCGAGGCCATCACCGAGCGACACGAGAACCCCGAGTACCTGCCCGGCATCACCCTGCCCACCTGCGTGCGCGCCGTCACCGACGCCGCCGAGGCGGTCCGGGGCGCCGGCGTCGTGGTGGTGGCCGTGCCCGCGCAGCATGTGCGCGAGACGCTACGCACCGTGCGCGCCGACCTGGCCCCGGACGCCGTCGTGGTCTCCCTCGTCAAGGGCCTCGAGCGCGGCACCGACGCGCGGATGTCGCAGGTCTGCGCGGAGGAGCTGGGCCTCAGCCCGGACCGGTTCGCGGTGGTCTCCGGACCCAACCTCGCCCTCGAGATCGCGCGCGGCGAGCCCACCGCCACGGTGGTCGCCTCGGCCTCGCGCGCGACGGCGGAGCGCATCGCCGCCCTCACGGCCGGCCGGACCTTCCGGCCCTACACGAACACGGACGTCGTGGGCGTGGAGATCGGCGGCGTGGTGAAGAACGTCATCGCGCTCGCCGTGGGCATCTGCGACGGGCAGGGGCTGGGGGACAACTCCAAGGCCTCCGTCATCACCCGGGGCCTGGCCGAGACCACCCGGCTGGCCGTCGCGCTCGGCGGCGACCCGGCCACCATGGCCGGGCTCGCCGGCCTGGGCGACCTCGTGGCCACGTGCGCCTCGCCCCTCTCCCGCAACCGCACGGCCGGCCGCCACATCGGCACCGGCCTCAGCGCGGAGGAGGCGGTGGCCGCCATGAGCCAGACGGCCGAGGGCATCAAGTCCGTCTCCGCCATCGTGCACGCCGCCCGCGCCCACGGTGTGGAGATGCCCATCAGCGAGCTGATGGACCGGGTGGTCGCCGGGGACGTGGCCGTGGACCGCCTCGCCGAGCTGCTGCTCGCCCGTGACCTGAAGTCGGAAGGACGCACCGCATGACCGCCACCCCCGCCCCGGAGGCCACCGCCGGCGCGCGTCCCCGCGTGCTCCTGCTCTTCGGCGGCCGCTCGAGCGAGCACCCCATCAGCTGCGTGACCGCGGCGGGCGTGCTGCACGCGGCCGACCGTCAGCGCTGGGACGTCGTGCCGGTGGGCGTGGCCCGCTCCGGCCTGTGGTCGCACGACGAGCTGGACGTGGCCTCGTTCCGCCTGGACAGCGACGCCCTGCCGGAGGTGCCGGAGCCCGCGGCCCCGGTGAGCCTGCGCGCCCTGCCGGACGGCACCGTCGAGCTGACCGCGGCCGACGGCTCCTCGCTGGGCCCGGTGGACGTCGTGTTCCCGCTGCTGCATGGCCCCTGGGGTGAGGACGGCACCCTCCAGGGCATGTTCGAGTCGCTGGGTCTGCCCTACGTGGGCTGCGGTGTGCTCGCCTCTGCGGTCGGCATGGACAAGCACTTCATGAAGGTCGCCTTCCAGGCCGCCGGTCTCGAGGTCGGCCCGTGGGAGACCATCACCGCCCGCGACTGGGCGCGCGATCCGGAGGCGGCCCTCGCCCGCGCTGGGGCGCTCGCCTACCCGCTGTTCGTCAAGCCCGCCCGCGCCGGCTCGTCCTTCGGCATCACCCGCGTCACCGAGCCCGCGAGCCTGCGCGTCGCCGTCGAGGAGGCCCGTCGCTTCGACCCCAAGGTCGTGGTGGAGGCGGGCATCGTCGGCCGCGAGATCGAGTGCGCCGTCCTCGACGGGCACGGCTCCGCCGCCCCGCGCGCCTCGCTGCCGGGGGAGATCGTCGTGGCCCACGACGAGGGTGAGACGCAGTTCTACGACTTCGAGTCGAAGTACCAGGACACCGGCACCACCCAGCTGTCCTGCCCGGCCGAGCTGCCGGAGGAGGAGATCGAGCGGCTGCGCGCCCTGGCGATCCGCGCCTTCGAGGCCGTGGACGGATCTGGCCTGGGCCGCTGCGACTTCTTCTTCACCCCGGACGGGCGCTGGGTGGTCAACGAGATCAACACCATGCCGGGCTTCACGCCCATCAGCATGTACCCGGCCATGTGGGAGCGGACGGGCCTGTCCTACGACGATCTGATCTCGGAGCTGCTGGACCTCGCCCTCGAGCGGGGCGTCGGCCTGCACTGACGCGGCCCGCGGCCGGCCCGGGCCACGGCGGTCGTGCCGGCCGGCCCGCGCCGGTCTCAGCCGACGGGTGTGGCGTCCTGCACGCCGACGCAGCCGCCGCTGGGCTCGATCTGCGCGACCGCCGAGGACAGGCCCACCATCACGGTGTCCGAGCTGGCCTGGTCCTTGCCGAACAGCACCTCCACGGCCGGGTCACGGCCGTAGGTGGTGATCCGCCAGTTCTCGTCCTCGTCCCGGATGACCCAGTCGATCCCGTCCACGGAGATGCAGCGGTCCGTGGTGGGGCCGGGGACCTCGGCGCCGCAGCGCAGGACGACGGCGGCCGGGTCACCCCACACGGCCGTCGCCTGGCTGTCGGTGGGGCGCAGGTCGAGGTCGCCCAGGGCGTCGGGCATGGCCACCATGGCCGGGGCACACGCCGGGTCAGCGGCGTGGGGCGCGGCCTCCACCGTGGCCACCCGTCCGGTGCAGGCCGTGGCGCCGAGGGCGATCGCGGTCAGGAGGGGCACGAGACGACGCAGACGGCGGGATTCCATCCGCCCAGGATACGTGCGGCGCCGGGACCCGCGGGGGCCCGTGCCCTAGCATGGGCGGGACCGTTCCCGTCCCCGCCTCAGGAGCCCACGTGAGCAGCACCGCGGACCCCCGCCCCCGCCCCCCGCAGGAGGACGTCGCCGTCGGGCGGCGCCGCCGTCGTCGCCGCCCGTGGCTGATCGCCCTGGCGGTCGTGCTCGTGGCGCTGCTGGCCGTGGGCATCGCGGCGGCGGTGTACGTCGGCGGGATCGCCCGGACCATCGACCAGGACACCCAGCGCTTCGACGGCGGCGCGTTCCCCGCCGAGTCGGGCCGCCCGGGCGCCGCGGGGGCGTCCGCCCAGCAGCCCACCGCGCCGCCGCCCGGCATGGACGCGGACCAGGCCGCCGAGGGCGCCCAGGGCCCCGTCGCCCCGGGCGCGGACGAGAAGGCGGACGAGCAGGCCCTCGACGTGCTGCTCGTCGGCGAGGACGCGGGCGCGGAGGGCCGTGACTCCGCCGGCCGATCGGACACCCTCATGTGGGTCCACGTGCCCGGGGACCGCAGCGAGATCCAGGTCATGTCCATCATGCGTGACATGTGGGTGCCGATCCCGGGGCACGGGGACCACAAGGTCAACGCCGCCTACCAGTACGGCGGCATCCCGCTGACGGTGGCCACCGCGGAGAACATGTTCCAGGCGCGCGTGGACCACGTGATCGCCGTGGACCTCGCCGGCTTCAAGGGCCTCGTGGACGCCCTGGGCGGCGTCAGCGTGGACAACCCCAGCGCCTTCGTCTCGACCGGCGGCGTCGACTTCCCCGCGGGCACCGTGCAGATGGACGGGGACAAGGCCCTGGCCTACGCGCGGGAGCGGTACAACCTGCCGCGCAGCGACTTCGACCGCGTGGAGAACCAGCAGCGCCTGGTCAAGGCCATCGTGGCCGCGTTCCTCTCCCGCGACACCCTCTCGGACCCGAGCCGCGTGCAGGCCGCCGTCGAGGAGTTCGCCCCCTTCCTGACCCTCGACGACGAGCTCGACTCCAGCACCCTCGCGAACCTGGCGTGGTCGCTGCGCGACGCGCGCGACGCCCCGATCGTGACCAGCACGGTGCCGTCCGTGGGCGTGGGCTACACGGACACCGGCGAGGACGTCGTGTGGCCGGACTGGGCGGCGATCGCCCGCCTGGGCGAGGGCATCCGCACCGGCACCCTGGGGGAGGCCGTGGCGCCGTGAGCACGCCGACCCGGCCGTCGCTGGTGCCGCACTGGCTCGCGCTCGCGGAGGAGCTCGTGGGCCGGGCCGCGCCGCGGCTCGACGCCCTGAACCTCTTCCCGGTCCCGGACGCGGACACGGGCACGAACATGCTGGCCACGCTGACGGCGGCCCGCACCGCGGCCGACGCCTGCCCCGCACAGGACGACGCCGGCGCCGTGCTCGCGCACGCGGGCGCGGCCGCGCTGGACTCGGCCCGGGGCAACTCGGGCATGCTGCTCGCGGTCGGCCTGGCGGGGATGGCCGAGCCTCTGCGCGGCCGGGAGCGTGTCGACGCGTTCGCCCTGGCGGCGGCGTTCGGAGCCGCCGACCGGGCCGCCCGGCAGGCCCTGTCGGATCCGCGCGAGGGGACGATCCTCACGGTGCTCTCCGCGGCCGCCCGCAGCCTCGCGCGCTCGTCCACCCAGGCCCCCGACACGCCCGCGGTGGCCGGGGACGCGGACCCGGCCGTGCGCCTCGGCCCGGCCGTGACCCTCATGCTGGCCGACTGCGTGCAGGCCGTGGAGGAGACCGAGTCGTTGCTCGCCCCGCTGACCCGGGCGCACGTCGTGGACGCCGGCGCCGTCGGGCTGCTCTGGGTGTTCGAGGCGCTGCGCTCCGTCGTGACGGGCACGCCCGTGGACGAGGAGCTGGCCACCGCGCTCCCCGGCTACGTCGAGGGCGCCCACGCCGCGGAGGGCGAGCCCGCCGCCGCGGCGGAGGCGCCGACCGAGGGGGCCGTCGAGGTGATGGGCACCCTGGCCCTGACCCCGCTTGCCGCGGCCGAGCTGCGCCGACGGTTGACCGACGTGGGGGACGCCGTGATCCTCGCCCCCGTCGGGACCGCCCGTGACGCGCAGGGCCGGGTGCCGTGGCGGGTCCACGTGCACGTGCCCCGCGCCGAGGACGCGATCGGCCCCCTGCGGGCCGCCGGCGACGTCGAGGGCCTGGCCGTCACCGACCTGGCCGAGCCGTCGCACGGCGACGACGCCGCACCGGATGGGTGCCATGGCCGCTGAGGCCCCCGTCACCGACCTGCCCCTGTCCGAGGTGCTGGGCGGGAAGCTGCCCGCCCGCCTCGAGAAGGAGCTCGGGCTGACCACGGTCGGGGACCTGCTGGACCACGTGCCGCGCCGCTGGATCGAGCGCGGCGAGCTCACCCCCATCGCCGCCCTGCCGTACGACGCCGAGGTGACCGTCGTCGCCGTCGTGGAGTCGGTGACCACGCGGCGCATGCACAGCCGGCCCGGGTTCATCGTGGACGTCACCGTCGCGGACCCGTCCGTGGCCGGCGTGCCGGGGGCGAGCCTGTCCATGGCCTTCTTCAACGGCCACGACGCCCGCCGCCGCCTCGCCCCCGGGATGACCGCCATGTTCCAGGGCCGCACGACCGAGTACCGCGGCCGGATCACGCTGAACAACCCGGACTTCGCGCTCCTGGACGACGACGTCGCCCCGGGGGAGGTGGACGTGCGACCGGTCCCGCTCTACCGGGCCACGGGGAAGCTGCCGTCGTGGACGGTCCGCTCCGCCGTCGCCCGGGTGCTCGAGACCGTCGACCTGGGACGGATCCCCGAGCTGCTCACCGAGCGGATCCGCGCGGAGGCCGCCGCGGCGCTCGACCTGGACGCGCCGCTGCCGGGCACCGCCCAGGCGTACCGGGACCTGCACGCCCCTCACGACGTCGCCGCCACCGGCCCGGCGCGGACCGCGCTGGCCCTGCGTGAGGCGCTGCTCGTCCAGGCCGCGCTCGCCTGGCGCCGGGACCGGGAGCGGGCGGTGCCCGCCGTGCCCCGCCCGCCGCGGCCCGGGGGCCTGCTCGAGGCCCTGGACGCCCGCCTGCCGTTCGCGCTGACGCCCGGCCAGGTGGCGGTGGGGGAGCAGCTGTCCGCCGAGCTGGCCCGGGACGCCCCGATGAGCCGGCTGCTGCAGGGGGACGTGGGCGCGGGCAAGACGCTCGTGGCCCTGCGGGCGATGCTGCAGGTCGTGGACGCCGGCGGCCAGGCCGCCCTGGTGGCGCCCACCGAGGTGCTCGCCGCCCAGCACCACCGTGCCCTGCTGCGCCTGATGGGCCCCCTCGCCGAGGCCGGCACCCTCGGGGCCGGCGACGGCCCGGCCACGAGGGTCGTGCTGGTCACCGGCTCGCTCAAGACCGCCGCGCGCCGCGAGGCGCTGCTGGCCCTGGCCTCCGGTGAGGCCGGGATCGCCGTGGGGACGCACGCGCTGCTCTCCGAGAAGGTGGGCTTCGCCGAGCTGGCCCTGGCCGTCGTCGACGAGCAGCACCGCTTCGGCGTGGACCAGCGCGAGGCCCTGCGGCGGGCCAACCCCGGCACGCACCTGCTCGTCATGTCCGCCACGCCCATCCCGCGCTCCGTGGCGATGACGGTGTTCGGCGACCTGGACCTGTCGGTGCTCGAGGGGCTGCCGTCCGGGCGTCAGCCGGTCACCACGCACGTGGCGCGGATGGCCCACGGCCCGCGCGTGATCGGCCGGGTGTGGGAGCTGATCGCCGAGCACGTGGCGGCCGGCCACCAGGCGTTCGTGGTGTGCCCGCGCATCGACCCCGACGACGCCGACCCGGGTCACGCCAACGTGGAGGAGATGACACCCCGGCTGCGGGGTCTCCCGGCGCTGGCGGGGCTGCGGATCGACGCCGTGCACGGGCGCATGGACCAGGCCGAGCAGGACGCGGCGATGCAGGCCTTCGCGCGCGGGGAGACGGACGTGCTGGTGGCGACCACCGTCGTGGAGGTGGGCGTGGACGTGCCCAACGCGACGGTCATGGCGATCCTCGACGCCGACGACTTCGGCCTGTCCACCCTGCACCAGCTGCGCGGCCGCGTGGGCCGCGGGCCCGGGGCGGCGGTCTGCCTGCTGGCCACGCGCCTGCCGGACGGGCACCCGTCGCTGCGCCGGCTCGAGGTCCTGGCCCAGGAGCAGGACGGCATGCGCATCGCGCAGGAGGACCTCGCCCAGCGCGGCGTCGGCGACGTGCTCGGCGCCGCCCAGTCCGGGCTGGCCTCGGGGCTGCACCACGTGGACGTCATCGCCGACGCCCCGCTGATCGCCGTGGCCGCCGACGCCGTCGCGCAGGTCATGGCGGCCGGCCCGGGGCTCTCCGCCCACCCGGCGCTCGCCGCCGAGGTGGCCCGCTGGGAGGCCGAGCACCTCACCGCCGCCGACTACCTCGAGAAGGGCTGAGCCATGTCCCGCATCATCGCCGGCGCGGCCGCCGGGCGTCCCCTGACCGCCGTCCCCGGCACGGGCACGCGCCCCACCACGGATCGAACCAAGGAGGCCCTGTTCTCCTGGCTCGAGGCCCGCGACTGGCTGGAAGGGACGGCCGTGCTCGACCTCTACGCCGGCTCCGGCGCCCTGGGGTGCGAGGCCGCCAGCCGCGGAGCGGCATCGGTGCTGCTGGTCGAGCGGGACCGGAAGGCCGTGGCCGCGTGCCGCGCGAACGCCGCGCTGGTCAACCGGGCGCGCGGGGCCGACGTCGTGCGCGTGCGCGCCGGAAGCGTGGAGCAGGCGCTCGCGGCGGAGGCCGCGTCCGTGGACCTGATCCTGGCCGACCCGCCGTACCCGGTGGCCGGCCCGCCGCTCGAGGCGGTGGTGGAGGCGGCGGCCGGACGGCTCGCCCCGGGCGGGCTGCTCGTGCTGGAGCGGGCGGCCCGGGACGTGGCGCCGCGCCGGCCGCGCGGCCTCGAGGAGGTCGAGGTGCGCGTCTACGGCGAGACCGCCCTGTACCTCTGGCAGGACGAGCGCTGACCCCGCCCACCCGCTTTCGTTCGGGAAACGGCGGCGTGTCGGCCTGCTTTCGTTCGGGAAACGGCGGCGTCTCGGCCCGTTCTCACCGGGGAGACGGGAGGGCGGAACGGACTGGGCTCAGCACGGAACCGCGAGCACGGCGGCCGCCGTTTCCCGAACGAAAATGCTCCGGGGACCGCCGTTTCCCGAACGAAAGTGCTCCGGGGGCCGCCGTTTCGTCAACGAAAGCGTCGGGGGTCAGGGCGCGCGCAGCCGCGGGGCCGCCTCGGCCAGGCGGCGCATCGCCTCGTCGATCGCATCGGGAGACTTGCAGAACGCCAGCCGCAGCCACGACCGCAGGTGGCCTCCGTCCGGGCGGCAGAGCGCGCCCACGGGGATGCCCGTGACGCCGGCCTCACGCGTCCACCGCACCGCGGCCTCGGCCGCGTCCGTCACACCCCACGGGGCCAGGTCCACGACGACGAAGTAGCCCGCCGCCGGGACGACCGGGTCCAGGCCCGCCTCCCGCAGGCCCGCCACGAGCCGATCCCGGGCGTCGCGGTACCGCTCGCGCTGGCCGGCGAGGTGCCGCTCGGCGTCGTCGGTGGGCAGGTAGGCACCCAGCGCGCGCTGGAAGGCGGGGCCGGAGGAGTAGGTGAGGAACTGCTTGACGGCGCGCGCGGCCCCGACGAGCTCGGCCGGGCCGGTCAGCCAGCCGACCTTCCACCCGGTGACCGCGAACGCCTTGCCCGCGCTGGAGACTGTCAGGGCGATGTCCTCGGCGCCCGCGACCGAGCGCAGGCTGACGTGCTCGCCCTCGTAGACGAGGTGGTCGTAGACCTCGTCCGAGAGGATCAGCACGCCCCGGGACCGGCACAGGGCCACGAGCTCCTCGAGCAGCTCCCGCGGATAGACCGCGCCCGTGGGATTGTGCGGGGTGTTCACGATGAGCAGGCGCGTGCGGTCGGTGATCGAGTCCGCCACCCGTGCCGGGTCCGGCAGGAAGTCCGGCGCCTCCACCGGCACGCTCACGTGCCGGCCGCCGGCCAGGGCGATCGTGGCGGCGTGCGAGTCGTAGAACGGCTCGACCGTGACGACCTCGTCGCCCGGGCGCACGAACGCCAGGACCGTCGCGGCGATGCCCTCGGTGGCACCCGTGGTGATCATGACCTGCGTGGCGGGGTCCTCCGTCACGCCCCAGTGGCGCCGGCGGTGCTCTGCGACGGCCCGCCGCAGCGCGGGGTCGCCCGTGCCGGGGGCGTACTGGTTGGGGCCCGCCAGCACGGCGTCGGCCGCCAGCCGCAGCAGCGCGTCGGGGCCGTCGGCGTCGGGGAAGCCCTGGCCGAGGTTCACGGCCCCGTGCTCGACGGCGAGGCCCGTCATCGTCTCGAACACGGTGGGCACGGGGCCGGCGTCACCGAGCAGGCCCGCGGCCGCCGCCGTGCGACGCCACGGCGCGTCCACGTCGACGTCGTGCCGTGCCGATCCGGGGGTGGGCTGGGTTCCGTCCATGGCCGCACTGTACCCATCGCCGCGGACCGCACACGGCGGCGCCTGCCGCGTCGGTCACGACCGCGACGCGCCGGAGCCGGACCGGACGGGCGCCCGTCGCCGCTCGGCGCGGCCCCCGCTAGGCTGGCACCCATGCGTCGTGCCGTCTGCCCTGGTTCGTTCGATCCCCTCCACAAGGGGCACGTCGAGGTGATCGCGCGAGCCGCGAACCTCTTCGAGGAGGTGGTGGTCGCCGTGTCCTCCAACCCGGCCAAGACGTACCGCTTCAGCGTGGACGAGCGCATCGCCATGATCGAGGCGACGGTGTCCTCCCTCGCCGGTGTCGCGGTCCGGCCCATGGGCCCGGGCCTGCTGGCCGAGTTCTGCCGGCAGATCGGCGCGGACGCGATCGTCAAGGGGCTGCGCGGCGGCGCCGACCTCGAGTTCGAGGCACCGATGGCCGCGATGAACCGCCACCTCACCGGGGTCGAGACGGTCTACCTCCCGGCCGACGCCCGGTACACCCACGTGTCCTCCTCGCTCATCAAGGAGGTCCATGGACTCGGTGGCGACGTCGCCGAGTTCGTCCCGGCCGCGGTCCTGCGCGGCCTCGACGGCGGGGCCTGACCCCGCCCGGCCCACCCGCGGGCCATCCCTTCGCTCGTCCCACCGCATCCACCGCAGGAGAACCGCCGATGACCGTCCCGCCCCCCTCCCGCCCCCGCACCCGCAAGGCCGTGATCCCGGCCGCCGGCCTGGGCACCCGCTTCCTGCCGGCCACCAAGGCCATGCCGAAGGAGATGCTGCCGGTGGTGGACCGCCCGGCCATCGAATACGTGGTGTCGGAGGCCCGGCGTGCGGGCCTGGCGGACGTGCTGATGATCACGGGCCGGAACAAGCGGGCCCTCGAGGACCACTTCGACCGCCATCCCGCGCTGGAGGCCGCGCTGGAGCGCAAGGGCGACGCCACGCGGCTCTCGCAGATCCGCGAGTCGGACCTGGTGGGGGACATCCACTACGTCCGTCAGGGCGAGGCCCTCGGGCTCGGCCACGCGGTGAACTGCGCACGCCGCCACGTCGGCGAGGAGCCGTTCGCGGTCCTGCTGGGCGATGACATCATCGGCGACGGCGAGGCGCTGCTCGAGCGCATGATCGACGTGCAGCAGCGCCTCGGCGGCTCCGTGATCGCCCTCATGGAGGTCCCGGAGGAGGCCGTCTCGGCCTACGGCGTGGCCGCGGTGCAGGCCGTGCCGGGGGAGGGCGACGACGTCGTCCGCGTCACCGACCTCGTGGAGAAGCCGGCCCGCGAGGACGCCCCCTCCACCCTCGCGATCATCGGCCGCTACGTGCTGGCCCCGCAGGTGTTCGACGTGCTGGACGAGACCCCGCCCGGCCGCGGCGGGGAGATCCAGCTCACCGACGCGCTGCAGAGGCTGGCCACGGAGGACGGTGAGGGCCGCGGCGTGCACGCCGTCGTCTTCGACGGCCGCCGCTACGACACGGGGGACAAGCTCGGCTATCTGCAGGCGGTCATCGAGTTCGGGACGCGGCACGAGGACCTCGGGGCCGACCTGCGGGCCTGGCTCCGGGAGTTCACCGCCGGGCTCTGAGCCGGGCCGGCGACGCGCGGGCCGCGGCCGGCTTTGGCCGAGGCGGACCCACCCGGTAGGATGGGCTGTCGGTCCGTCGTGGCTGGACCCGTGTCCAGGCCGCATCGCACCCCCGCAGAGGGCGTGCGGACGGGCCGTGTACCCCCGCCGTCCCACCCGCCGAGAGGAGCGACCATGGACAGCATCCAGCACCACGGCGCCGACTCGCCGTGGGTGATCCCCGTGCGCGATCTGACGCGCGGGGCCGGAGTCCAGCGCGAGCTGACGGCCGAGTGGCCCGCCCTTGCGGGCGTCTCCACGCCGCTGCTGGGGATCCCCGAGGGGGACCCCGTCGAACTGGACCTGCGTCTGGAGTCGGTGCACGAGGGCGTCCTCGTCACCGGCACCGCGGACGCGACCCTGAAGGGCGAGTGCGGCCGTTGCCTGCGCCCGCTGCACGAGGGGATCACCGTGGACCTGCAGGAGCTGTACCTCACCGGCACGTCCGAGGACGACGCCGGCGAGCAGCCGCTCGTGGTGCGCGAGACCGTGGACCTGGAACCCGTGTTCCGGGACGCCGTGGTCATCGCCCTTCCGTTCCAGCCGCTGTGCCGGCCGGACTGCGAGGGCCTGTGCGCCGACTGCGGCATCCGCCTCGAGGACGCGCCCGAGGGGCACGCCCACGAGCGCGTGGACCCGCGCTGGGCCGCCCTGGCCCACCTCGCGGGCACCTCAGAGACCTCCATCACCGAGACAGAAGAGAGATAGTCGTGGCAGTCCCGAAGCGGAAGATGTCCCGTGCCAACACCCGTGCCCGCCGGTCGCAGTGGAAGGCCACCGCGCCCGCCCTGGTGAAGTCCGTCGAGAACGGTCGCGTCTCGTACCGCCTGCCCCACCAGGCCGAGCTGAAGACCGACGCCGCCGGCACCCCCCTGTTCTTCGAGTACAAGGGCCGCAAGGTCGCCGACGCCTGAGATGGCGTCCCCATCGGCTCGCCGCGGGCCTGAGCCCGCGCCCGAGCCAGAAGAGCTGTTCGAGCGTCTCGGCGTGCACATCACCGCCGGGACGCTCGAACGCGCTCTGACGCACCGCTCGTTCGCCTACGAGCAGGGCGGGCTGCCCACCAACGAGCGCCTCGAGTTCCTCGGGGACTCGGTGCTGGGCTACGTGGTCACCGACCACATCTTCACGGTGTACCCGGACCTGGCCGAGGGCGACCTCGCGCGCCGCCGGGCCGCCGTCGTGTCCACGCGTGCCCTGGCGAAGGTGGCGCGCCGGATCGGCATCGGCCCGTTCGTGCGCCTGGGCACGGGGGAGCGCCGCACCGGCGGGGCAGACAAGGACTCGATCCTCGCCGACACCCTCGAGGCGCTCATCGGCGCCGTCTACGTGGACCACGGGCCCGTGGCCGCGGCCGCACTCGTGCACCGCCACGTGGTGCCGCTGCTGGACGAGCCGGACCTGCTGCGCGAGAGCACCGACTGGAAGACGGTCGTGGCCGAGGCCGCCAGCCGCCACGGTCTCGGCGCCGTCCGCTACGCGATCGAGGGGCAGGGCCCCGCGCACGACCCCCGCTACCGGGCCACCCTCGTCGTCGGCGAGCGCGAGTACGGCTCCGCCGTCGCCAGCTCCAAGAAGCAGGCCGAGCGGGACGCCGCGGCCGCCTCATGGCCCGCCCTCGAGGCGGATCTGCCGGCCGCGGGGCGCTGAGCCCGTGCCGGAGCTGCCCGAGGCCGAGGTCGTCCGGCGCGGCCTGGCCCGGTGGGCCACGGACGCCGTCGCCGCGGAGCTCGAGGTCCTCGACCCCCGCTCGCTGCGTCGCAGCCCCGGCGGTGCGGACGCCCTCCGGGAGCGGCTGCGCGGCGCCCGGCTGGCCGAGCCGGCTCGCCGCGGCAAGTTCCTCTGGCTGCCCCTGGCCGAGGGCGACGACGCCGTCGTCGTGCACCTGGGGATGAGCGGGCAGATCCGCGTGGACGAGCCGGGGGCCGCCGACCAGCGACACCTGCGCCTGCGCCTGCCCATCACCGCCGTGGACGGCTCCGCCCGCGAGCTGCGGTTCGTGGACCAGCGGATCTTCGGCGGCTGGTGGCTCGACGCGCTGCGGCCCGACGACGCCGCCGGCGGTGAGCGGATCCCCACCACGGCCGCCCACATCGCCCTGGACCCGCTGCACCCGTTGTTCGACCCCGTGGCCGTGCACGCGCGCCTGGCACGGCGCCGCTCCACCCTCAAGCGCGCGCTGCTGGACCAGTCGCTGGTCTCCGGGATCGGCAACATCTACGCGGACGAGGCCCTCTGGGGCGCCCGCCTGCACCCCGAGCGCCCGACCGAGCGCATGCGCCGGGCGGACACGCTGCGCCTCCTGGCGGCCGTCCAGGACGTGATGCGCCGGGCCCTGGAGGTGGGGGGCACGAGCTTCGACGCGCTCTACGTCAACGTGGACGGGCGATCGGGCTACTTCGCCCGCTCCCTGGCGGCCTACGGGCGGACCGGGCAGCCGTGTCGCCGCTGCGCCGCCGAGGGGATCGACTCCCGCATCGTCCGCGAGCCGTTCATGAACCGTGCGAGCCATCTGTGCCCGCGCTGCCAGCCCAGGCCGCGCCGTCGCCGGGCATCGACCGCCGACGCCTGATGAGGCGTCCGTAGACTGGCCTGACCCCCGACCTCGAGCAGGAGACCCGAGTGAGCCATCCCCCGGCCGCGTCCTGGACGCCCGAGCCCCTGCCGCGTCCCGCGTCCCCCCGCGACGACGCCCCGCCGGTCGCGCGGCGCCGCCGGCGCTGGCCGTGGGTCGTCGGCGTGCTCGCCGTCCTGCTCGCGGCGCTGCTCGGTCTGGGCGCCTGGTACGCGGGCTCGCTCGGGCGCACCTTCGACGACCACCGGCAGACGGTGGACGTGGGGGCGCTCGAGCAGGCGGCCGGGGACGGCCCGCTGAACGTGCTCGTCCTGGGCTCCGACTCCCGTGAGGGCGAGGGCGAGCAGGACATGGGCCAGCGCTCGGACACCATGATGCTCGTGCACATCCCCGCGGACCGTCGCCAGGTCTACGTCATGTCCGTGCTGCGGGATTCGTGGGTCACCGTGCCCGGCCACGGCGAGGCGAAGATCAACTCGGCCTTCGACAGGGGCGGCTACGCGCTCGCCGTGGACACGGTGGAGCTGCTGCTGGGAGTGCCGATCCACCACGTCCTGGAGGTCGACTTCCAGGGCTTCCGGGGCGTGACGAACGCGCTGGGCGGCGTCGAGGTCTGTAACCCGCAGGCCTTCTCCTCCGGTCAGGCCAACCCCTCGTACTACCCGCGCGGGCACATCCTGCTGCAGGACACGGCCGCCCTGCGCTACGTGCGCGAACGGCACGCCTTCGACGACGGCGACGTCACCCGGGTGAAGAACCAGCAGCGCTACCTGGCCGGGGCGATGGACCGCTTCCTCAGCCCGCAGATCCTGGGCAATCCCGCCCGCACCACCGAGGTCGTCGCCACGTTCTCCGACCACCTCGGTGTGGACGAGGGGCTCACGTCCGGCGTGATCGCCTCGCTCGCGTGGCAGCTGCGCGACGTCCGCGGCGAGGACGTCGAGATGTTCACGGTGCCTCGCAAGGGCTTCGCGGAGGGGCCGAACGGCGACGCCATCGTCGAGCTCGACGAGGACAAGCTGGCGGACCTGCGCTCCGCCCTCGGCGACGACGACGTCCAGCGCTATGTCGACGAGCACGAGCCCACGAAGGAGAAGAAGGCCCAGGCCGCCGGCGGGCCCGCCCCCGTGCTGACCCTGCTGACCGGCACCACGCCCGCACCCGCCCTCGGGGAGGACCCCTGTGACGACTGAGCCGCGCCGCCCCCGCCTCCTGCTCGTCTCCCACTCCTACCGACCCGAGCGCACCCCGCCCGCGCGTCGCTGGGGCGCGGTCGTGGCGGCGCTGCGGTCGGCGGGCTGGGACGTCGACGTCGTCGCGCCCGGGGGTGTGCGCCCCTTCGCCGGGCCCGACGGCGAACGTGTCCTGCCCACGCCTCGCCTGCCCCTGGGGGAGGCCGGCCGCAACGGCCGCTTCGCCGAGGCGGTGGTGCACGCGCTGCTCGCCGTCCCCCGTGGGATGGCCACCCGACGCCCGGACGTGGTGGTGGCCACCGTGCCCGCGCTGCCCGTTGTGGTGCCCGGCGTCGTGCTGTCCCGCCTCTGGCGCCGTCCGCTCGTGCTGGAGATGCGCGACGCCTGGCCGGATCTCGCCCATGAGGCCGGGGTCCACCAGGGCCTGCTGGGCGTTGCGATGGAGCGTGTTGTGACTGGCGGCCAGCGCGCGGCCCGACTCGTGGTGACCGTCACGGACGGCTTCGCGGAGACGCTGCGCGGGCGCGGGGTGCGGGTGGTCCGCACCCTGGGCAACGGCGTGGACCTGGCTCGCCTGGCGGTGGCGCCCCGGCGGGAGCGGGCCGCCGGTGAGCTCCACGTGCTGTACCTGGGCAACATGGGCGAGAGCCAGGGGCTCGAGCGGCTCGTCGACGCCGCGGCGACGCTGCATCGCACCCGGCCGGGGGTGCGCGTCCGGCTGGTCGGGGAGGGGACCCGGCGTCCGGCGCTGGAGGCCCGCAACGCCGAGCTCGGCTCGCCGGCCGAGATCCTCGGACCCGTCCACGGCGCGGCCGTGGCCGAGCAGTACGCGTGGGCGGACACGCTGGTGGTGGCCCTGCGTCCCGACTGGCCGAGCTTCCGGCACACCGTGCCCTCCAAGACCTACGAGGTGCTCGCCGTCGGCCGGCACGTCACGGGCCTGGTGACGGGGGAGGCCGCCCGCACCCTCGAGGCGGCCGGCGGCGCCGAGGTCATCGGCCCGGACGTGGACGACCTGGTGCGGCACCTGACGGCGCTCGCGGACGACCCGCACCGCACCGACGTCGGCACGGGCGGACGCGACTGGGTGCGCCGCCACGCCGACCTGCCGGCCGTGGCCCGCCGCTACGAGCGACTGTTGCGCCGCGTCGCCGGTCGCTGAGCCCGACGTCGGCCCCTTGCTAGGGTTGACGCCGCCGCACCCGGCCGGGTGCACTCCACCGGGACACCGAGGAACGGTTCTGATGCCAGCTGGGAAGTCCATCCGTCGGGTCGCGCGCGCGGGCGCTCGCCTGCTGCCGCCCGAACAGCGCCGTCGGGTGCGCCGCACCGGCGGCGCGCTGCTGCGCAGGCTGCCGCCGCAGCTGGCCGAGGAGGTCCGCGGCGTGTTCGGCATCCGCTGGGGCGCCCCTCCGGCGCACGCCCGGCCGGCTGACGCCCTGGGCCTGGCGGGCGGGCAGGCCCGTGCCCGCCCCGGCAATGTCTCCCTCACCGGCCGCGGTGCCGCCGCCGTCGGCGCCGATCCGGAGGCCGCGGCCCGTCTCGAGCGGGCCCTGGGCCTGGCCGACACGTCCCGCACCGAGCAGGGCGGGCGGGCCGTCGGCGTCGTCGCAGCCCCGGACGTGCGCGCGGCCCTCGCGACCGCCGGGCACCGCGTCGTGCCGCTCGTGCCGGGCACCGCGGGCGCGGTGGCCGAACGCGTGGAGGCCGTCGTCGTGGACGTGGACGGCGTGGACGGACCGTGGGCCGGGGCCCTCGACGCCGCCGGCGCGGCCCTCTACCTCGAGCTGCGGGGTGCCGTGAGCGCGGCCGCCGCGCGCGGGGTCACCGTCTGGGTGCTCTCCCGGGGCCGTCACCGGCACCGGCTCGGGGCCCTCGCCCTGCTGCACGCCGAGGACGTCATCGTGGTCGAGGCCGGCGCGGGCCGGACGCCGTTGCACTTCACCGAGGACCCGGGCGACGCACCCCAGGGGATCGCCGATGTCCTCGCCGCCTGCCCGGAGGAGAGCGCATGAACACGCAGCACCCCGACCGCCTGACCGACGCCGCCGGCGTGCGCGTCCTGCTCTACGGCGACGTCGACCTGAACGTCATCGACGGCTCCGCCACGTGGCTGCCCTCGTTGGCGGAGACCCTCGCCCGCACGGGTGCGAGCGTGGACGTCCAGCTCAAGGCCGTCGAACGCCGGGACCTGCTCACCGCTCCGCTGCGCGCCCTGACGGGGGTGCGCGTGCTCCCCGCCGAGCCGGCGGCCGGGCAGGGGGGGATGACCCCCTCCCGTGCCGCGGATGTGCTGGCCCGCCGGGACGACGAGTCCCGGTACGACGTGGTGCTCGTGCGCGGCATCCACGCCTGCCTCGAGCTCGCCGACCGCGGTGCCTTCCCGGGGCGGCTGTGGTCCTACGTGACCGAGTACGGCTACGTGGAGGACGGCTTCCCGGCCGGGCGCGTCGAGGAGCTCGGCCGCATTGCCGCGGCGAGCCGTCTGATGCTGGCCCAGACGCCCCAGGCCCGCGCCGTGCTCGAGGCGATGGTCCCGGCCGCCGCCGGGCGCACCGAGCTGCTCTCGCCGATGGTGCCGGACGGGCTCGCTCCGGCCGAACGCGGCGAGGCGCCCGCCGACGGCCCGGTGCGTGTCGTGTACACGGGCAAGTTCGCCCACGACTGGCGCACCGACCTCATGCCGGACGTGCTGACCGCCCTCCATGAGGCCGGTGTCCCGGCCACGCTCACGATGGTGGGGGACAAGGTCCACCCCGAGCGGGACCGGCCCGGCTGGGCTGCGGCGATGCGCTCCCGCCTCGAGGCGGACCGGCCCGACTTCGAGTGGACCGGAGCGCTCTCCCGCGAGGAGTCCATGGCCCGCACCGCGGCCGCGGACGTCTCTCTGGGCTGGCGCGCCCCCGCCCTGGACCTCTCGCTCGAGATCTCCACGAAGGTGCTGGAAAGCTGCGCGGTCGGAGTGCCGCCGCTCCTGAACCGGACCGTGGCGCATGAGGAGCTGCTGGGGGCCGACTACCCCCTGTTCGTGGACGGGGTGAGGGACTCGGCCCGCGATGTGGCCGCCCGCATCGCGGCCGCCCGCCACGACCTGCCGACCCTCTCGCGACGCGTCGTCGAGGCCGCCGCCCCCTACCGCATGACCGCGCGCGCACGTGCCCTGACGCGCGTCATGGACCGGCTCGGTCTGCTCGACCGACGGCCCGCCCGCGGCGGGTCACGCACCCGCGTGGTCCTGGCCGGCCACGACCTGAAGTTCGCGGGCGAGCTCGTCGACCTGCTGCGGGACGACCCGGGCGTCGAGCTGCGCATCGACCACTGGCAGGGCCTGCACCGCCACGACGAGGCCGCCTCACGCCGCCTCGTCGAGTGGGCCGACGTCGTCGTGTGCGAGTGGGCGGGCCCCAACGCCGTCTGGTACGCCCGCCACAAGCGCCCCGGCCAGCGACTCGTGGTCCGCCTGCACATGTTCGAGCTGCGCGGCGGCTGGCTCTCCGCGCTCGAGACCGACGCCGTGGACCGCCTCGTGACCGTCTCCGATCTCTACCGGGACCTGGTGCGCGAGCACCTGCCCATCGACCCCGCGCGGGTCTCGGTGATCCCCAACGCCGTGTCCGTGGCCGACCTGGACCGTCCCGGCCTGCCCGGTCGCCGGTTCCGGCTCGGCCTCGTCGGCGTGGTGCCGCTGCGCAAGCGCCTGGACCGGGCCGTCGACCTGCTGGAGATCCTGCGCGCCCATGACGAACGGTTCACCCTGCACGTGCGCGGCCGCATGCCGTGGGAGTACCCGCACGAGTGGCGCAAACCCCTCCAGCGCGAGGGCTACCTCGACCTGTTCGCCCGCCTCGGCGCCGGTCCGCTGCGCGAGGCCGTCGCCTTCGAGCCCTTCGGGGCGGACATGGGCTCGTGGCTGACGAAGATCGGCTGGGTGCTCTCGCCGTCCACCACCGAGAGCTTCCACCTCGCGCCCGCCGAGGGCATGGTCTCGGGCGCGGTCCCGCTCGTCTGGGACCGGCCCGGCGCGAGGGGCGTGTTCGGCGAGGAGTTCGTGCTCGACGACACCGACGCCGCGGCGCGGCGGGTGCTGGAGGCGACCGCCGACGACGCGCGGTGGGACGCGCTCTCGGCCCTGGCCCGGGACCGGGTGCGCTCGTACGACGAGCGCGTCGTGGCCAGTCTGTGGCGCGAGGCGCTCGGGCTGAACTGAAGCAGGCCGGGCGTCGGCGGTAGGGTGGGACGCGTTCGCCCCCGCCCGCCGGTGCCGGGGCCGTCGTGGACCATTCCCCATCGAGGAGACCCCGTGAAGAAGATCGAGACCGTCGCCGTCATCGGCCTGGGCTACATCGGCCTGCCGACCGCCGCCATCCTCGCCGAGAACGGCGTGAAGGTGCTCGGCGTGGACGTCTCGGACCGCACGGTGGACGCCGTGAACGCGGGCACGGTGCCCTTCGTGGAGCCGGACCTGGCCGGGTTCGTCGCGCGCGGCGTCGAGAAGGGCCTGCTCAGCGCCTCGACGACGACGCCGGCCGCGGACGCCTACATCGTCGCCGTGCCGACCCCGTTCAAGGACGGGCACTCCCCGGACCTGGGCTACATCGAGGCCGCGGCCCGCGGCCTGGCCCCGCAGCTGACCGGTGACGAGCTCGTCATCCTCGAGTCCACCTCGCCTCCCGGCGCCACCGAGCACATGGCCGAGGTGATCTTCGCCGAGCGTCCGGAGCTGCGCGAGTCCGAGCTGGACTTCGCCCACTGCCCCGAGCGGGTGCTCCCGGGCCGCGTGATGGTCGAGCTCGTGACCAACGACCGGATCGTCGGCGGCTCGACCCGGCGTGCGGCCGAGCGGGCCCGCGACCTCTACCGCACGTTCTGCGAGGGCGAGATCCTGCTGACGGACACCCGCACCGCGGAGATGGCCAAGCTCGTGGAGAACTCCTTCCGCGACGTCAACATCGCCTTCGCCAACGAGCTGTCCGTGATCTGCGCCGAGCAGGGCATCGACGTGTGGGAGCTCATCGAGCTCGCCAACCACCATCCCCGCGTGAACATCCTGCAGCCGGGCCCCGGGGTGGGCGGCCACTGCATCGCCGTGGACCCGTGGTTCATCGTGGACGCCGCCCCGCAGACCGCCCGGCTGATCCGCACGGCCCGGGAAATCAACGATGGCAAGCCCCAGTGGGTCATCGACCAGGTCAAGGCCGCGGCCTTCGACGTCCAGCAGGCCATCGGCCGGGCGCCCGTCATCGCCGCCCTCGGGCTGGCCTTCAAGCCGAACATCGACGACCTGCGCGAATCCCCGGCCCTGAACATCGCGGCCGAGCTGGCGGGCCAGTTCTCCGGGTCCGACGTGCTCGTCGTCGAGCCGCACGTGACGGAGCTGCCGGCCGCGCTGCAGGGCAAGGACAACGTGCGCCTGGTCGCGGCCGACGAGGCCCTGGACGCCGCCGACATCGTGGTGCTGCTGGTGGACCACTCCGCCTTCGCCGACCTCGGCGACCGCGTGGCCGACAAGCGCGTGATCGACACGCGGGGCCAGTGGCGCACCGTCCCGTCCCTCTGACCCGACGCGGCCCGCGCCCCGCCCGCCCCGCCGATAGGAGCCTGCACCGATGACCGCACGCGAGCGCCCCGCGTCGTCCCGCCGGCCGTTGCTGCGGTCCCTGGCCCTGACCGCCCAGACCGTCCGCGAGCACGTGACGGACGATCCGGTGCTGCTGGCCCTGCAGGTCTCCCGTCGGCTGCCGCCCGCGCTGGCGGGCGGGGCGGCCGACATCCTCACCCGCGTGGGCCGGAACGGTGTCGTGCCCGCACTCGGCCACGAGATGCGGGGCGAGCGCGCGGCGGCCCTGGCCGCCCTCGGCGTGGACGAGGCCGGCCGGCCCGTCCGCGCGTCCCGTCCGAGGGCGGGGAACGTCCGCGGGCTGGTCCACCGGGCCGACGCAGCCCTCGGCATGGGCCGGCCCGACGTCGCCGAGACGCTGCTCGGCAGCGTGCCGGAGGAGCATCGCGGCGCGGCGTGGACGGCCGCCGCCGCACGCCTGGCGGCCCACCGCGGAGACTTGGGCGGCGCAGCCGCGCTCGCCGCGCGGCATCCCCGCAACCGTCATCTCGCCCGCCGCATGGCGGGGGAGCGGGACGCGTTCCGCGGCGTCGCCCCGACCGTGCCGACCGAGCCCGGCTACCGCCCGGTCCCGGGGCGGGTGCTGCACGTGCTGACCAACTCCCTGCCCCACACCGGCTCGGGGTACGCCCAGCGCAGCCACGCGATCCTCACCTCCCTGCGGGACGAGGGCTTCGATGCCGCCGCCGTGACGCGGCCGGGCTACCCCGTGCAGATCGGCGTGCCCTGGGCGGCACAGCGGGATGTCGTGGACGGGATTCGCTACGCCCGGCTGCTGCCGGCGCGGCTCGCCCAGGGCCAGGCCGCCCGCATCCAGCAGCACGCCGAGCTGCTGGCCGCGCACGTGCGTCGACACCGTCCTGCCCTGCTGCACACCACCACGCACTTCGTGAACGCGCTCGCGGTCGAGGCCGTGGCGCGGGCCTTCGGGATCCCGTGGGTGTACGAGGTCCGCGGGCAGCTCGCGGACACGTGGGCGGCGGTGCGCGGTCCCGAGGCCCTGGCCTCGGAACGGTACCGGCTCTTCCAGGAGCGGGAGGCCGAGGCCGCCCGCCGCGCCGACGGGGTCGTGACGCTCGGGGCGGGCATGCGCGACCGCCTGGTCGCGGCCGGGGTGGCTGAGGACGCCGTCGTGCTCTGCCCCAACGCCGTGGGCCCGGCCTTCGTCGCCGAGCCGGCGGACCGGGACGAGGCACGCGCCCGGCTGGGCTGGGACCTGCCGACCGACGCCTTCGTGGTGGGCACCGTCTCGAGCCTCGTGGACTACGAGGGCCTGGACACCCTGCTGCGCGCCGCCGCACGGCTGGCCCCGCACCGTCCCGGGCTGCGCGTGCACATCGCCGGCGACGGCGTCGCCCGTCCCGGGCTTCAGGCCCTGGCCGCGGAGCTCGGCATCGCGGAGCTGTGCGCCTTCCCCGGGCGGGTCGACCGCGAGGACGCGCGCCTGCACCACGCCGCCCTGGACGTGTTCACGGTCCCGCGCCGGGACCTGCCCGTCACCCGCGCGGTGACGCCGATGAAGACCGTCGAGGCCTCGGCCACCGGTCGGCCCGTCGTCGCCTCGGACCTGCCGGCCCTGGCCGAGCTCGTCGAGGACGAGCGGACCGGCCTGCTCGTCCCCGCGGAGGATCCCGCCGCGCTGGCCGCTGCCCTCGACCGGCTCGCGGGGAACCCAGCCGAGCGGGTGCGCCTCGGCGCGGCCGGCCGGGAATGGGCCCTGCAGACGCGCACCTGGGAGGCCAACGCGCGCCGCTATCGGGCGCTCTATGACCGGCTCGGCGTCCACCCGCGCTGATACAGTGACGCTGGCGCCGGGCCTCCCGCACTCTCGTGTTCCGGAGGCCTCCTCGACGCCCGCCCGACGCTCGCCGCGTGGGGCCCGTGCACGGAAGGAAGACTGGACCCGCATGAAGATCGCCGTCGTCGCCCTGGGCAAGATCGGCCTGCCGCTGGCCGTGCAGTTCGCGAGCAAGGGACACGAGGTGGTCGGCGTGGACGTCAACGCCACCGTCGTGGACCTCGTCAACGCGGGGACCGAGCCCTTCCCGGGCGAGGCCCACCTGCAGGAGAAGCTCTCCTCCACGGTAGCCGACGGCCGCCTGCGCGCCACCACCGACTACGGCGACGCCGTCCCGGGGGCCGACGCCGTTGTGCTCGTCGTGCCGCTCTTCGTGGACGACGAGGCCCGCCCCGACTTCGGCTGGATGGACGGTGCCACCACCGAGCTGGCGAAGCACCTGACCCCGGGCACCCTCGTCTCCTACGAGACCACGCTGCCCGTGGGCACCACCCGCACCCGGTGGAAGCCGATGCTGGAGGAGGGCTCGGGCCTGACCGAGGGGGAGGACTTCCACCTCGTGTTCTCCCCGGAGCGCGTGCTCACCGGCCGCGTGTTCGAGGACCTGCGCCGCTACCCCAAGCTGATCGGCGGCCTGACCCCGGCCGGCGCCGAGCGCGCCCGCGAGTTCTACGAGGCCGTGCTGGACTTCGACGAGCGTCCTGACCTGTCCCGTCCCAACGGCGTGTGGGACCTCGGCTCCGCGGAGGCCTCCGAGATGGCCAAGCTCGCGGAGACCACCTACCGCGACGTCAACATCGGCCTGGCGAACGAGTTCGCCCGCTACGCCGGCGCGAACGGCATCGACATCTACCGGGTGATCGAGGCCTCCAACTCGCAGCCGTACAGCCACATCCACCGCCCGGGCATCGCCGTGGGCGGCCACTGCATCCCGGTCTACCCGCGCCTGTACCTGTGGAACGACCCGGCCGCGGACATCGTCCGCACCGCGCGCGCCGTGAACGCCTCGATGCCGGACTTCGCCGTGGACCTGCTCGCCCAGGCGCACGGCGACCTCGCCGGTCAGCGCGTCGTCGTGCTCGGTGCCGCCTACCGCGGCGGCGTGAAGGAGACCGCGTTCTCCGGTGTGTTCGCCACCGTGGGCGCCCTGCGCACCCGCGGCGCCGAGGTCACCGTGGACGACCCGATGTACACGGACGAGGAGCTCACCGCGCTGGGCTTCACCCCGCACTCCGCGGGCGCCGAGGTCGACGCCGCGATCCTGCAGACGGACCACGCCGAGTACCGCGCCCTCACCCCGGCCGACCTGCCGGGCGTGCGCACCTTCGTGGACGGCCGCAACGTCACCGACGCCGACGCCTGGGCGGGCGTGACCCGTCGGGTCATCGGCCTGCCGCAGGACGCCGAGGCCGCCCGGTGAGCGGGAACGTCTTCACCGCCGCCTCGGCCGACGTGGCCGAGGACGCCGTCCTCGGCGCCGGAACCAAGGTCTGGCATCTCGCGCAGGTCCGTGAGCAGGCCCGCCTCGGCGAGCGCTGCATCGTCGGTCGCGCGGCCTACATCGGCACCGGGGTGGAGCTCGGCGACGACTGCAAGGTCCAGAACCTCGCCCTCGTCTACGAGCCGGCCCGTCTGGGCCGCGGCGTGTTCATCGGACCCGGCGTCGTCCTGACCAACGACACCTACCCCCGCGCGGTCAACCCGGACCTGTCCCAGAAGTCCGGGGACGACTGGGACGCCGTGGGCGTGGACATCGGCGACGGCGCCGCGATCGGCGCGCGGTCGGTGTGCGTCGCGCCGGTGCGCATCGGCGCGTGGGCCCTGGTGGCGGCCGGCTCGGTGGTCACCCGCGACGTGCCGGACTTCGGCCTCGTGGCCGGGGTGCCCGCGAAGCGCATCGGCTGGGTCGGCCGGACGGGCCGCCGGCTGGAGGAGAAGGACGGCGTCTGGGTGTGCCCGGACACCGGGGAGACGTTCATCGAGCGGGACGGGGCGCTGCGTCCGGCCGGACCCGCGCAGGAGGAGGAGAACCATGGCTGAGTTCATCCCGGCGGCGAAGCCGCTCATCGGTGACGAGGAGCGCGAGGCCGTGGACCGCGTCCTGCGCTCCGGCATGGTGGCGCAGGGCCCCGAGGTCGCGGCCTTCGAAGAGGAGTTCGGTGCCGCGATGGTGGACGGCCGGGCCTGCGTGGCCGTCAACTCCGGCACCTCCGGCCTGCACCTGGGCCTGCTGGCCGCGGGCATCGGCCCCGGCGACGAGGTCATCGTGCCCGCCTTCACCTTCGCGGCGACCGGCAACGCCGTCGCCCTCACGGGCGCGACCCCGGTCTTCGCGGACGTGGACCTCCAGACATACACCCTCGACCCCCAGGACGTGCGCGCCAAGGTGACGGAGTGGACCGCCGCCGTCATGCCGGTGCACCTGTACGGCCACCCGGCCCGCATGGACGAGCTCGAGGTGATCTGCCGCGAGCACGGTCTCCAGCTGTTCGAGGATGCGGCGCAGGCGCACGGCGCCCGCTGGAAGGGGCGCCCCGTGGGCACCTTCGGGGCGTGGGGCATGTTCAGCCTCTACCCGACCAAGAACATGACCTCGGGCGAGGGCGGCATGGTCTCCGTGGGGGAGGAGGACGTCGCTCGTCGCCTGCGCCTGCTGCGCAACCAGGGCATGGAGGTCCAGTACCGCAATGAGCTCGTGGGCTTCAACAACCGCATGACGGACATCCACGCGGCCATCGGCCGGGTGCAGCTGACCAAGGTCGGCGCATGGACCCGGCGCCGGCAGGAGATCGCCGCCCGCTTCGACGCCGAGCTGCGAGGGGTCACCGTGCCGACGGTGCTCGAGGGCGCCGAGCACGTGTACCACCAGTACACGGTCCGCCTGCCCGAGGAGCTGGCCGGGAAGCGGGCGGACGTGCTCGCCCGGCTGAAGGACGAGTTCGGGGTCGGCACGGGGGTCTACTACCCGGTGCCCACCAATGAGCTGCCCTCCTTCGGCGTCGAGGCGGACCTGCCGAACACCCGCGTGGCCGCGTCCACCGTGTTCTCCATCCCGGTCCACCCCTCGCTGACGGACGCGGACGTCACGCGCGTCGTCGAGGCCGTCAACACCGTGGTGGCGGAGGCCGCCGCATGAGCGTTCTGCGCACCGGACTGATCGGCCTGGGCATGATGGGCCGCCACCACGCCCGCGTGATGCGCTCCATTGAGGGTACCGAGCTGGTCGCCGTCGCCGACGCGATGGGTGATCCGCACGGCGTGGCGGGGGACCTGCCCCTCTACGACTCGGTCCAGGGGCTCATCGACCACGGCGTGGACGCCGTCATGTGCGCGGTCCCGACCGGCCTGCACGAGGAGGTCGGCATGGCCCTGGCCGAGGCCGGCGTGCACGTGATGGTCGAGAAGCCCATCGCGCACAGCACCGAGGCCGGCACCCGCCTGGTCCGCGCCTTCGACGAGGCCGGCCTCGTCGGCGCGGTGGGCCACATCGAGCGGTTCAACCCCGCCCTCCAGGAGATGCGCCGCCGGATCCAGGCCGGCGAGCTGGGCCGGGTCCTGCAGATCACGACCGTTCGCCAGGGCGGCTTCCCCGCCCGCATCGCCGACGTCGGGGTCGTCAAGGACCTCGGCACGCACGACATCGACCTGACCGCGTGGCTGGCGGACAGCCCGTTCACGCGCGTGGCCGCGGAGACCATGACCCACTCCGGCCGTGAGCACGAGGACATGGTGGTCGCCAACGGCCGCCTCGAGTGCGGGGCCATCACGAGCCACGTGGTGAACTGGCTCTCGCCGGTGAAGATCCGCCAGACCGTCGTCACCGGCGAGCTCGGCGCGTTCGTGGCGGACACCGTGCACGCAGACCTGACCTTCCAGGCCAACGGATCGGTCCGCACTCGCTGGGACGCGGTGTCCGCGTTCCGTGGCGTCTCCGAGGGGGACGTCACCCGTCTGGCGATCGAGAAGCCCGAGCCGCTGCACACCGAGCACGAGGCGTTCCGCGACGCGATCCTCGGAGTCCGGCAGGAGCACGTGTCCATGGCGGAGGGGCTCGACACGCTGCGCGTGGCCGAGGCGATGATCGCGTCGGCCCGCACGGGTGAGAGCGTCACGCTGTGAGCGCGGGGGACTGGCGACGCCGCGCCCGCCGGGCCGTCCGCGCGGCGGCCCGACGGGCGCGAGCCCTGCCCGAGCCCGGGCCTCGCGTGCTGCGCGCCGTGTTCGACACCCTCCCACAGGACTCGGACGCCGTGCGTCGGATCCGGTCGATGGCCGCCCCACCCCGCCGGCGCGGCACGCCCCCGCCCCGCTCCGCCGCGCCCGCCCGCGACACCACCCCGGGCTATCGCGGCTACCTCCACCTCGCCGACGTCGGGGACACCTACACCTCGCAAGAGGCAGCGACACTGCTGCAGCTCGAGAACGCCGTGCTCAAGCGGCGCCTGTTCGCGGAGCCGGCGCCCCCGCTGACCCCCACGGGCCACGAGGAGGAGGACCTGGCCGCCGCGCCGAGGCGGGTCGCCGACCACTTCGCACGGGCGGACGCCGCCGCCCAGCTCGGCGACGACGCGCCGCGACACCTGGTCGTGGTGGGCGTGTACCCCACCCTCGAGAACTCCTACGGCAACGGCTTCGTGCACCGCCGGGTCAAGTACTTCCAGGCCGCCGGCGTCCGCGTCGACGTCGCGGTGATCGATCGGTCCGCCGAACCCCGCTCCTACGAGTACGACGGCGTCCACGTGCTGGTGGGCCGGGGAGCGGAGGCCGCGGAGCTGCTGCGCACGCGGCACTACGAGTCCGTGGCGGCCCACTTCCTCGTCCGCTCCCTCTGGGAGCCGATCCAGGACGCGCTGGCGGGGCACCGCTTCTTCGCGTTCATGCACGGTTTCGAGTCGCGCCGGTGGATCCGGACCATGCGCAACCACCGGACCCAGGGGCAGGTGGACGACGCGATCGGCGACACCCTGGAACGCCAGCGCTTCTGGCGCGAGGTGCTCGACCACCCGCACGGCCCCGAGCGGTTCGTGTTCGTCTCCCGCTGGTGGCGCCGAGCGGCTCAGGAGGACATGGAGCTCGTCTTCCCGGCGCAACGCACGGCGATCGTGCACAACGTGATCGACACGGACCTGTTCTGCTTCGTGCCCAAGGACCCCGAGCAGCGCTTCCGTGTGCTGTGGGTCCGCTCCGCGGCGAACCTCAATTACGGCGCGGACCTCGCCGTGCGGGCCCTCGAGCGCCTGCGGGACACGCCCCTGTGGGACCGCATGCAGGTCACCGTGATCGGCGACGGCAAGCACTTCGGCCTCTTCGAGGAGGCCTTCGCGGACGACGCGAACGTCACGGTGGAGCGCCGCTTCGCCGTCCAGGAGGAGATCGCGGCCCTGCACCGGGAGCACGGCGTGTTCCTGGTGCCCACCCGACTCGACTCCCAGGGGGTCTCGCGGGACGAGGCGATGGCCTCCGGGCTCGTGCCCGTGACCAATGACGCCGGCGCCGTCCGGGAGTTCGTGGACAAGGACTGCGCGATGATCGCCGACGCCGAGGACGTGGCCGGGCTGGCCGACGGCCTGCGACGGCTGATGGAGGACCCGGACCTGTTCCTGCGGATGTCCCGGGCCGCGGCAGCCCGGGTCCGCGCGCAGACTTCGCCGGAGCACACCGTGGACCAGGAAATGGCGCTGATGGGTCTGGCGGCAGGCCCGGGCGGGCGAGGGGAGGAGAACGCATGAGCGCCGTGCTGCTGTTGACGGCCGGCACGGGCCCGGCGGAGGGTCTGCTGCTGCAGGACCTGCGCGATAGCGGCCACGTGGTCGACGTCCTCGACGTCGCCTCGCACGCTTGGCTGCGCCGGCGTCCCGGCCTTGCCCCGGCCCCGCTCTACCCGTGGACCGGCACCCACGCCCTGCGCGCTGCCGGCGCCCAGATCGCGCGCGAGATGCGCAGGGTCACGGCCGCGGGCGCCTACGACGCGATCCTCGCCTCCGGGCTCGGCGCCGCGGGCTTCGCCGCCCGGCATGTAGAGGAGGAGTTCATCCCCCTGCTCCGCCGCGGCGACCTGGACTTCTCGGCGGCCCGCAGGCACGCCGAGGAGGACTTCGCGGCCCTGACGCGGGCGGTCGACCGGCTGTTCCTCGAGAACGAATGGGAGTTCGACAAGGCCCTGTCGAAGGGGTCGTGGAGCGCCCACCTCCGCCATCCACGTCGAGCCCTGCCGCCCGAGTTGTTGCCTCCGCTGGCCGAAGAATTCGAGACGCCGAGCGTCGTCGTCCTCCATCCGGAACACGTCGACGCCGATCGCCTCGCCGCGCAGATGGAGGCGCTCCAGACCGCGGTGGACACGGTGCCGGGCGCCTCGCTCCGCAGCCTCTCGGCCTCCGCCCTCTACCGCACCCGCGACCTCGCCGCAGGACGCGCGTTCGACGCGGTCGCGGCGACCCGGCTCGGCGGCGCCACGCACGTGGTCCTCGTGGGCTCGTCGCGAGACCACACTGCCGTCGGCGAACTCCTGGTCGGCACCGGCTTCGCGGAACGGCTGGTGGTGGAGGACACCATCGGCTCGGGCGCGTGGGCCGCGGGCCATCCGGGCGTGCGGACGGGGCGGGGGCTGCGCCTCGTCACGGAGCTCGCCGCGGCCCTGCGCGGGGGGCCCGAGCCTCACTCCGCCGTCGACGCCGTCGACGACGGCACCACCGACCTGCTCGCCGCCTACCGCACGGCGATGACCGGGCGCGTGGACCGGACGTTCGAGGACCTCGCCGTGCTCCGGCACGACGGCCCGCTGGACGTGTTCTTCTCCACCTCGCCGCTCGAGGACCGCACCGACGGGGCCCGTCCCCAGCGGGTGCGCAACATGAACGACGCCCTCTCCGAGCCCGCCGCGGCGCTGCGGCTCTCCTCCGTCCCGGGCGTCTTCGACCGGCGGCTCCGGGTCCTGGACGAGGCGCTCGCCGCCGGCCGTCCCCTCGGACTCCTCTACGGCGAGAACTCGACGTCGCCGATCCCGGTCGGCCGGGTGACCGCCGCCCTCGCGGACGTCATGGCCCGCTTCTCCGCCGGCGGCGGCACGAGCGTCTGGTTCGTGCGTGACCTGCACTGGCTGGACGAGATCGACGGGTACCTTGAGGACGCCGACGCGCGGCGCGACGTCCAGGAGCGTGGGCTCGCCGAGTTCGACGCGATGGCGGCGGCCGCGGACCGGCTGGCGGCTCCGTCTGCGGAGTCCGGGGAGGGCTTCGACGCCCTGCTGGCCCGCCACGGCCGCGGGCCCGTGGACTGGCTGCCGCTGCCGCCGGCCGTGTCCCCGGCGAACACCGTCCCCGCCGATGCCCCGGCGATCGGCGAGGAGGGCGTCACCCTGCTGTACGCCGGAGGCGTGGGCGGGATCTACGGCCTGGGCCAGTACCTCACTGCCGTCGGGACGCTTGACCCGCAGGTGCGACTCGACTTCGTCGTGCGCGCGGGGGAGCGTTCCGTGTTGGAGGACCTGCTGGCCGAGCACGGCCTGGCGGACCGGCCCGGGCTGCGGATCACCACGGTCCCGCTCGAGTGGTACGTCCCCGCGACGCGGACCGTGGTGGGCGTGGTGCTGCTGGGCGGCGAGTACGCCCGGTTCAGCTTCCCCTACAAGACCATGTCCTTGATCGAGCGCGGCTACCCCGTGCTCTGCTTCGCGGACATGGGGATCGCGGACTTCCTCGAGCGCAATCGCGTGGGGCTCGGCGTCGCGCGCTCCTCGGAGGCGATCCGCGCCGGCATCGCCGCGCTCGTGCGGGGCGGGGCGCCCGGCATGGCCGAGGCCCAGCGCACACAGTCCTGGGCCGCCCGGGTGGCCACCGCCCGGGCATCGGCCGAGGACTGAGTCCCGGCCCCACCGGGGGGCGCCCATCCGGGGACCCGGGAGGGGCCCGTCACGGATCACACCGCGGCGGGCTCGTCCCTCGTCTCCGCGGGGCTGAGCAGGGCCTGCAGCCGCGCCAGCACGGCTTCGGGCGCGTGCAGCCGTGCGTGGTGCTCGCGCGCCCGCTCCCGCCGTTCCCGCGCGGCCGCCGACGTCTCCTCCAGCAGGCCCAGCACCGTGGCGAGGAGCGTGGCGTCGTCGGTCTCGGTCACCGGCGGGGCGCACTCGTCCGGCGCGGGAGTCACCGGCGGCCCGGCGACCACAGCGTTGCCCGCGGCCAGGGCCTGCAGGGCCGCGATCTCCAGTTCTCCCGTGTGCAGCGGGGCCACGACGACATCGCCGTGGAACGCGTCGGGTCGACGGCGGAACCGGGGACCCGACGGGGCCTCGACCGGGATCCCGCGTGCGGTGAGTTCCGCGACCAGCTCGTCCACGGCCGCCGACTCGGCCGAGGTGCGGTCCCCGGGCAGGATGAGCACGCTGCGGGGGGCGGACGCGCCGTCAGGGCCGGGTCCCCGGTCCGTCGGCGTCGGGATCGGTGCCGGCAGCCAGAGCACGCCCGGCGTCAGCAGCGCCTCCTCGCGCCGGTGGGAGAGCACGGGGACTCCGGCGGCCAGGGCGGCCTGGAACGGGCGGCCCTGACGCCGGATGCGGCGGTCCAGCGCCGCCCGCGCGTCCGGGTCCAGTCCTCCCCAGGGGTGGCCGGGGACGGCCGTCAGCCGCCGGTCGACGCCGGCCAGGATCCGCTCGCCGGCCACGAGGGCGACCTGGCGTCCGCGAGCCCGGAGGGAGAGCAGTTCATGGACGGGGGACTGCTCGGCCCGGCCCCACAGCGGCCCCTCGCCCCCGCTGAGGACCGTGCCGTGGGCACGGTCGTCCGTGACCCAGTCGTGCAGGACGCCCCAGACCGCCTCGGGCCCGCCCACGGCGAGGCCGCGGCCCTCGGGGACCTCCCGGGGCGGCCGCTGCGTCGCGGGGCCGGCGTCGGCGGGCCAGGCGTCCAGGAGGGGTCGGACCGTGGGCGGGTCGCCCACGACCAGGAGTCCGCGGGGCCGGGGATCGCGCGCGGGGTCCGGGGCGATCTCCACGGGCGGCGGCGCGGCGGGCGTGGGCACGAGACGCCGCCAGAGGCCGTGCAGCGCCCGCTCGGCGGCCTCCCACCCGTGGCGGGCGGTGATCTCCGGGGAGCGCGCGGCCGCGGTCAGCTCGGTCCGTCGCGCCAGGAGGTCGCGCACGGCCCGGGCGAGGTCCGCCGCGTCCCCGGGGGCGAACACGGTCCCCACCCCCTGCTCCCGGACGAAACGGGCCTGCTCGCGCAGGTCGGACACGATCAGCGGCAGACCCGCCAGCAGGCATTCACGCAGCTTGGTGGCCACCGCGCTCTCGTGGGCCGGGGTGGGAAGCAGAGGGCTCACGCCCGCGGTGGCGGAGGAGACGTACCACGTCACAGAGGCCGAGGGCACGTAGTCGACGATGTGCATCCGGTCGGCGACGTCGAGCTGGGCAGCCCGGTCGCGCAGGCCCTGCCGGGCGCCGGGGTCGGGGGAGCCCACGAACGCGACGTGGACGCCGGGCAGCAGCGGCAGGGCGTCCACCAGCGTGCCCACGCCGCGGACCTCGGCCAGCTTGCCGACGTAGACGAGCAGCGGGACGTCGTCGGATAGGCCCAGCTCGGTGCGCAGGGGCAGGCGCTCGGCCGGGTCCATCGGGACCTGCGTGCCCCACGGCCCGTTGATCACCGTCACGGGGCGTTCCGGCAGGGCGTGGTACTCGCGCATCCGGTCGGCCAGTCCGTCCGTGACGGCGACGACGGCGTCGGCCTCGTGGATCAGCTCGGCCTCGGCCGCCTTCCACGCGATGCGCTGGTCCACGGGCCCGGGCATCATCTGGCCGGGCAGCCACTCGTGCGCGTCGTAGACCCACGGCACCGGCGACAGCCCGCGCGCGGCGCGGTAGCGGTCGTAGGCGGCCGCGGCGGGCAGGGGATGGCGGTCGTGCACGTGGACGAGGTCGGGCGCGAGGTCGATCAGGGCACGCAGGAAGCCGTCCTCGTAGTCCGCGATCAGGGGCCAGACTTCGCGCCAGGCGCCGGTCCGCCCGGCGGCGAAGTTCTTCAGCGCGCGCCGGCCCCGCGCTGCAGCCCGGCCTCGGCGGCCCCGCGCCGGGCCGAGGCGGCCCAGGCGACGGGCGGCCCGGCCGAGTCGGCCGCGGGCCCCGTCGGGCAGGGCGTGGGGCGACAGCCCGCGCACCACGGCCTGGGGCAGGCCCGCCCCTGACTCGTGGGCGAGGTCCCAGGCGGTCATCGCCGCGGCCTCCTCGGGGTCCAGCACGGCGGACCAGTCCGTCGCGTCCGGCCGGGCGGTCCCGTGCAGGGTCTGCCAGGCCAGGTGCCGCCGGAACGTCACGGGCACGCGCAGGATGGGCACGGACCCGTACCGGCCGAGATTGAACGTGGTGCGGTGGGAGACGCCCACCACGACGACGTCGTAGCCGGCGCGCACCGCAGAGACCGCGGCCTTCTCCACGCGCGAGTCTCCGACGACCTGGTTCCCCACCAGCATCGCCATCCGGGGTCGGCGGGGGGCGGGCGTGGCGACGGGCATGGGGCTCCTTCTCAGCAGGGTCAGGTGGCGGCGCTCCCCAGGATCCGACGGACCAGCCGAGGCACGACGTTATCCTCAGCATAGGTGTGCGCCACGTCTCGCCGGGCCTGGGCCACGGCGGACCGCCAGGCCCGCGCGTCGGCCGTCGCCTGGCGAAGGGCCTCGGCCATGGTGGCCACGTCCGGGCTCAGCCACGCGGCGGGGTAGAGCAGGTCGGCGCCCGCCCACGCGAGTGCGGCTGGCAGACAGCCGTGCGCGGCGCCGTCGGGCAGCGTGAAGTGGAACGACTCGAAGTCCGAGACGGAGAGCGCGACGCCCACCCGGGCATACCACGCGGGCATGTCCGGCCCGTGGGGGTCCCAGGCCACGGTTCCGGCGAGCATCGGGTCGGTATCGATGCGGCGCAGCTGCGCCCGGTAGTAGGCCGCCGCGGTGGGGCGCTGCGCCATCCAGCCGACCTCCTCCGGGTGGTGGCCGCGGATCCGGAGCGTGTGGCGGGGCTCGACCCGCCGGAGCGTGGCCAGCAGGTCGAGGGCGCGGTGCAGTCCCTTCCGCTCGGGCAGCACGCCCACCAGCCCGAGCACGAAGCGCCGCTCGTCGTCGCCGTCCGGGAGCGTGGGCGGCACGGCCACCGCGTTCGGCACCACCGAGGTCCGCGCGGCCGGGAAGCGGATGTCCCGCAGCACCTGGGCGCGCACGTGCTCGGCCACGAACACCCACTCGTCCAGGGCGTCCTGACGCACCCGGGACGGGAACGCGGTGCCCGCCTCCTGCAGGTGGAGCCTGCTGGTCAACCGCGTGGTGCGGTGCGGAGAGTCCAGGTGCCGGGAATACCAGGCGAGATTGCCGAGGCTCCATTCGCAGTGCACCACGTCCGCCCACGCGGCCAGGGCGCGGCTGCGCTCGACGTCGTGGCGGGCATGGCCCCGCCAGGCGTCCACGCGCACCTCGTGCCCGTCCGCCCGCAGCCGGTCCATCAGCGCGCCCGCGAACTTCAGGTCGTGGCCCGCGACGACGACGCGGCGCGGCTCCGCGGTCACCCGCACCCGGGGTGCCGGCGCGGCGGGTGGGCCGGCGGCCTCGGCGGGCGTGAGCGAGTCCAGGCGCGCCGCCCGGCCGGCGGCGGCCAGGCGCTCCCACGTCTCAGCTGCCCGGTCCGGTCCGATCACGGCGCGGCCCGCGCGTGCGGCCGCGCGGGCGAGCGGGGGGTCCAGCCGGGTTCCCTCCGGGGCGAGGACCGCGTCGACGAGCCCCAGTGCGGCCAGGACCCGCGCCCGGCCGGTCGCCGTCGCCGGGTCCGGGCACGCGACGACGAGCACCCCGGGGAGGCGGCCGCCGGCGGTGCGCAGGGCGGCGGTCAGGGCCCGGCGGGAGGCCGGGTCAGACATCAGCACCGTGTGCAGGCCGGGCGCGCCGGCGGGCATCTCCAGCTCCGCGCAGCGCCGGCCGGCCAGCTCGGCGGCCGCCTCGACGGACCAGCCGCGCCCGGCCGGCCCGTCCACCGGCAGGAGCAGGACGGCCGGCGCGTCGGCCGGCCGGGGCCCGAGGGGGGAGAACGCGTCGAGGGAGGGGACGCGCGCACCCGTCAGGGCGCGGCGCAGCGCCGCCGCCGCCGGGAGCGGGAGCGCGGCCGACGCGTCCGGCACGTGCACGTCCGCCGCACGCCAGGTGCGCTCCGGGAGGGTGGCCAGGCTCCGGGCGCCGCGTGCCGCGCGGAGGGCCGAGGCGCCGGCGTCGCCGGCCGTGGCGGCCGCGCGCTCGCCCACGATGCGGGCCCGGCCCGCCCAGCGACGCAGCCGCGGTCCGGCCATGTTCACAGCGCGGTGATCCCGGTGGGCCGCTCGCCGCCGGTCCACGCGATGCGCTCCCGCACGAGCTCTGACTGCTTGCGCTCGAGGATTTCCTGGGCCTCCTCGGTCCGCCCCTGGGCCATGGCCCGGGCGTAGAGGTTGTAGCCGCGCGTCACGGCGCGAGGGCTGCCGTCCATCGTCAGGACGCCCCGCTCGATCCAGATCACGCGCTGGCACATCTCCTGGATGGTGCTGAGGGAGTGGCTGACCAGGAACACGCAGCCGGCCTGCTCGCGCAGCTCGTCGAGCCGCTGGCGCGTGCGCTCGCGGAACTGGGCGTCGCCCGTGTTGAGCGCCTCATCGATCACGAGGATGTCCGGGTCCACCGAGGTGGCGATCGCGAACTGCAGGCGCGCGGCCATGCCCGAGGAGTACGCCTTGAGCGGCAGCTGGAGCGCGTGGTCGTCGAGGCCGGACAGGGCGACGACGGCGTCCCGCTTGGCCTCCGCCTCCGCGCGGGACATCCCCATCGCCAGGCAGCCCAGACGGATGTTGTCCTCACCGGAGACCTGGCGCACGAGCGCGGCGTTGACGCCCAGCATCACGGGCGTGGAGGTCGCGTAGATGTGGCCGGTGGTCGGGCGCATCTGGCCGGTGATGAGCTTCATCAGGGTGGACTTGCCGGACCCGTTCGTGCCGATCACGCCCACGGACTCGCCGCGCCCCACCACGAACGACAGCGGCTGCAGCGCCTGGACCTCCGTGGTGCGCACGCCGCGGGCGGCGCGGACCCGACCCCGCAGGCCCCGGTGGGGCTGGACCGCTTCGGCCGAGAGGACGCGGTAGGTCATGGACGCCTCGTCGACGACGACGGAGGGGGTCAGCGGCTCCGCGCTCATCGTTCCTCCCCGTAGGTCTCCTCGGCGCGCCAGAACACCACGGTCCCCACCACGAGCAGGGCCGCCGTCCACGCCGCGAGGACGATCCACCGCATCGGGTCCGCGTCGGAGGCGTACAGCAGGGACTGTCGCGCGATGTCCAGGACGCAGAACAGCGGGTTCAGATGCATGGCGGTCATCATCGGCGGGAAGTCCGCGAAGCGGTCGGCGCTGAAGAACACGGCGGACACGTAGAGCCAGATCCGGGTGCCGAACGCGATGAGGTTGGACAGGTCGGACCAGCGGGCCACGTAGCGGGCCAGCAGGAGGGAGGCGCCGACGTTGAACAGCGTCTGCAGCGCCAACAGCGGGATCAGCAGCAGCCAGCGCCACGTGATCTGCTCCATCGGCGGGATGGCCAGGACCAGCACCAGCATCACCACCAGTGTCGGGCCGAAGAGCATCAGCTCGCGGATGTTCGTCGCGATCGGCAGGGTGGCCCGCGGGAAGCGGAAGGCGCGGACGATGGAGAGGTTGGTCGAGATCGAACGCGACCCCGCCGTGATCGCGCTCGAGGTGTAGCGGAACAGGAACACGCCGATGATCAGGTAGCCGAGGAAGTTCGGCACGCCACGGCCGGTGCCCAGCAGCAGCCCGAACACGAGGAAGTACGCCGCGCCGTCGAGGATCGGGTTGAGGACCATCCAGACGCGGCCGAGCGCGTTGACGGAGTTCGCCCCGGCGATCCGGGAGCGGGAGTCGAACAGGATGAACGAGCGGTACTCCCAGAGGGAGGCCAGGTAGCGCGCCAGGCCCGGGCGGGCGCCCACTCGGCGCAGGGTGGCTCCGTCCACGGTGAGGACCGCGGTGCCGCTCGGGACGCGGGGATCGCCGGTGTCTGCCATGCCGTCGCGGCCTCTCTTCATGCAGGCGGGAAGGCGGGCCGGGGCGGCCCGCCGCGAGTCGCCACTCTAGCAACCGGCGGTGCCGCGGCGCCGTCAGTAGACTGGCGACAGCTCGCGCCCGCGTCGAGCCTGATCGGGCCGCGGTCCGTCGTCCACTCAAGAGGAGCAACTGTGCCCAAGGTCATGCCCATCTACGGAACCCGCCCGGAGGCGATCAAGGTGGCCCCCATCGTCAAGGCGCTGCAGGCCGACGAGCGGTTCGAGTGCGTGGTGACCGTCACGGGGCAGCACCGCGAGATGCTGGACCAGGTCAACGAGCTGTTCGGCATCGTCCCGGACCACGACCTGAACATCATCCAGCCGCGCCAGACCCTCAACGGCGTGTTCGCCCGCACCCTCGACGGGCTCGACGCCGTCCTCGAGCAGGAGCGGCCGGACGCCGTCGTCGTCCAGGGCGACACCACGACCTCGACGGCGGGCGCCGTCGCCGCCTTCAACCGCGGCATCCCCGTGGTCCACGCCGAGGCGGGCCTGCGCAGCTTCGACATCCTCTCCCCGTTCCCGGAGGAGGCCAACCGCAAGATCACCAGCCAGATCTCGGCGCTGCACCTGCCTCCGACCACCGTGAGCCGGGACAACCTGCTGCGTGAGGCCGTGGCCGCGGAGGACGTCTACGTCACGGGCAACACCGTGATCGACGCGCTGCTGGAGGCCGTCGGCCACCAGGTGCCGTTCGAGGACGAGCGTCTGGCCGAGCTGGAGTCGTCCGGCCGTCGCGTCGTCCTGGTGACGACCCACCGGCGCGAGAACCAGGGCGACGCGATGCGCGGCGTCGGGCGCGCCCTGGCCCGCCTGGCCGCGGACCACCCCGACGTCACCTTCGTCCTGCCGGCGCACCGCAACCCGGTGGTGCGCGAGGCGATCCTGCCGGAGATCGAGGGCCGCGAGAACGTGCTCGTGACCGAGCCCCTGGCCTACGGCGAGTTCACCCACCTGCTGTCCGTGGCCACCGTCGTGCTGACGGACTCCGGCGGCGTCCAGGAGGAGGCCCCGTCGCTGGGCAAGCCCGTCCTCGTGATGCGCGAGAACACCGAGCGTCCCGAGGCCGTGACCGCCGGCACCGTGCGTCTGATCGGCACGGACGAGGAGGTCGTGGTCACCGAGGTCACCCGCCTGCTGACGGACGAGGCCGCGTACAGCGCGATGTCCCAGGCGGTGAACCCCTACGGCGACGGCCGCGCGGCCGAGCGCACGGTCTCGGCGATCGCCGAGCTGCTCGGCGTGGGCGAGCGGCTGCCGGCCTTCGACGGCGCCTGAGCCGCACCACACCCCCGGACGGGGACACCCACCCCGTCGACGCCACGAGGCCGCCGTCCCCGCGGGGACGGCGGCCTCGTGCGTGCCCCCGACTTCACCCGTCCTCGCGCGGGGTCACCCGGGCGTCCTCCGGGCGGACCAGCGGCAGGGACCCGGTGCGGGGCCCACCGGGCACGATCGGCAGATTGGTCTCCGGGGCACGCCACCACGCGAGCGCGCCGAGCAGGATGACACCGCCGGTGAGCGCGAACGCCCATCCGTAGCCGGCGGTGTCCACCACGAGCCCGGCCAGCAGCGGACCGGAGATGGCGCCCAGGTCGGCGGACATCTGGGCGGTGGACATCACAGCGCCGGAGCGCCGTCCCTGGCCCACGACGTCGGCGATGGCCGCCTGCTGCGGGGCGTTCAGGGTGCCCGTGCCCGCGCCGGCCAGCAGGCACGCGAGCAGGAAGAGCGCGGGCGAGCTCATCCAGCCGATCACCCCGGTGGTGACGGCCATGACGAGCAGGCCCGTCAGGATCAGCGGCCGGCGTCCATGCCGGTCGGACAGCCGCGAGCTGAACGTCACGGCCGTGACGTTGCCGAGCGCGAACACGGACAGGGCCAGGCCCGCCATGAGCGCGCCGTCCACCTCCCAGCCCAGCAGCGCCGTGCCGGCGAACGCGCTCGCCGCGAACAGGGGCATCACCGAGTTCCGCACCCCGAACGTCGCCCAGCCGTTGGCGAAGAAGGAGACCAGCGCCGCCCGGTAGGACGGGTTGGCCAGGGCCTCCCGGACCGGCATGGCCGGGCGCGCGTCCCGGACGGCGCGGTCCGCGAGCCGGGTGTCCTTGAGCAGGAAGAACACGAGGGCCGCCGCCACCACCAGGGAGCTGCCGTAGATGAGGAACGGGGCCCGGTACCCGAACACGGACAGGGCGGAGCCCACGATCGGACCCACGATGTTGCCGATCAGGAACGCGGACGCGTAGGCGCCCGAGATCCGGCCGCGCATCGTGGGCGGGGACTTGCGGGCCAGGAACGCCATCGCGGACACGGTGAAGAGGGTGGAGCCGACGCCGCCGAGCGCCCGGAAGAGGAGCAGCTGCGGGAAGGTCTGCGCGAAGGCGACCAGGAACATGGACGCGGCCACGATCAGCACGCCCGTCATGTACACGGGCGTCTCGCCGAGCCGGTTCGTCAGCCTGCCGGAGACCGGGGCGAACAGGAGGCGGGTCAGCCCGAACACGGACACGACGGCGGCCACCCCGACGGCGGACGCGTCGAACGTCGCCGCGTACTGCGGCAGCAGCGGGGCGATGATGCCGAAGCCGATCGCGATGACGAACGCGGCGGCGACGAGGACCTTGATCTCACGGGGCAGGGGGACCCGCAAGGAGCGGGCGGACGACGACGGCATGACCGCCATCTTCGCACGGCGCCGGGTGGGCGGCCCGGGGCGACGTCCGCCACGCCTCGTGGGACACTGGTGAGATGGATCACCGGTCTTCCTCCGGCCGTCGTCGCCGGATGTTCCGCGTCTGCGCCGGCCTGTTGGCCGCTGCTGTCGGGTTGGCGGGCTGTGCACCTCAACCTGCCGCGGCGCCCGGCGACGAGTCCGGGGATCCTCCCCAGACAGCTGGCCACCCCATGACCGCCGTCGAACGCGCAAGCCTCTCTCCGTGTCGAGGCTATGGGCAGCTCCAGAGATTCAACACCGTGGAGACCAACGCGCGGGACGTTTACGGGTGGCGCCAGTTCGATCCCGTCGCGGTGGGTGACGGATCGGGTGACATCGACTGGGATGTAGATCCTTACCAGGACGAAGGCTGGCGTCTGTGGCTGTCTTCCCTCAAGTGGATCGGGCCCAGCATCGAAGCCGGCCGGGAAGGCGACGAGGAGGCCCTCGGTGTCGCTGAGCGGGTCATACGCGATTGGCGGGCTGACCACGAGGGCGGATGGGGCGGCGACCATGATGATGCGGAGGCCAACCATCATCGCATGGGGGTCCTCCTCTGCTTCCGTGAAGTGGTCGCCGACCGCGCAGCACGTTCTGTTGAACTTGCCAAGGACGGCAGTCTGCCGGAGGAGTATGCCTGGCTGGATGATCTGATCGGCCAGCACGCAGCGCAGAACATGGCGCGCTACTCGAAGCGGCACAATCACGGGTCGATGGAGAATCTGGCTCTTCTGGGCGCCGGGTGCGTTCTGGGCCGACCGGACTGGATGGAGCACGCCATGGAGCGCGCCGAAGGAGATATCCCCTTCCAGGTGGACGACCAGGGCCTCAGCAATGAAGCGGCACCGCATTACGCGCAATTCAACTATGTGCTCTTCCAAGCCATCGATGAGACGGCAGCCCGATGCGGGGTCGAATCCGGCGCCTTCGAGGATGGGGTGGAAAAAATGGGTCAAGCCCTTCCTCATATGGTTGATTCGACGGGCTCATACTGGCAATACGGGGACAGTGCAGAGTTCCCTGTCAAGCCATTCGACGGCATGAGCGATGAGCTGCGCTACGCGGCCACCGACGGGGCGGAGGGCGTCGCGTCTGCCGACCGTGTCCGGGCTTTCGACTCCGGCCCCGTATTCGGCCGGTCATCCTGGGGAACTCCCGACGACGGCTTCGCGGACGCCGCCGCGTGGATGCTGCGCACGGGCACGGGGCGGGAGACGAAGTCCCACCGCGGTGATCTGATGCAGTTCCTGTACACGGCGCGCGGTCGCCAGATCGTCGAAGACGGGGGACATCCCGGCATCGTCGAGGACAGCTGGCGACCGTGGGGTCTGGGACCGACTGCGCACAACGTGATCCACATTCCGACGCTCGACGAGTACCCGGGCGCGGGTCCTGCCGAGCGGGGTGATGTGTGGGTGTCGTCGGATGGCTCTGCCGACGGTGCGACGGCGCGCCAGAATCTGGACGTCGGCGGGGAGCGGGCCCGTTCTGTTCTCGTGCTCACCGACCCGGACGCCGCCGTCATCGTGGATCGCACTCGCATCCTCGACGGCCGGACGGACCATGTGGTCGAGACGCTGTGGAATCTTCCGGCGGAGTTCTCGGCGGAGAGGGTCTCCGAGGACACCGTCCGGGCGGTGGACGCAGACTCCGGCGAATCGACGACCCTGGTGCAGGTGCGCATGGACGGTGAGCCGGTGTCGCGTGGCGGCGTGCACCTCCGCCGGGGCGAGACCGACGTCGAGGGCGGCCACGCCCACCACGGATGGCACTACCCCGCAGAGCAGGAACGGGAGGAGGCGACGCAGGTCGCGTTCCGTTCGACCGGAGCCGAGTCCGCGATCGTGAGTGTGCTTGTCCCCGCCGCCGCGGGCGACGCCGTGCGGGTGGACAGTGAGAGCGCCCCCGACGGCTCCGTCATCCTCACGGTCCGGAGCGAGGATGGGCACGCCCGAGTCTTGGTGCAGCAGGACGGCACCCTCTCCCGCCTGACGTGAGCGGTGCGACCCGGGGCGGGCGACGGCCCGTGTGACAGACTGGGCCCGTGGAAATCGTGCTCATAGTCTCAGTCGTGGCCGCCCTGCTGCTGGGCGGCGTGCTCGTCGGCCTGCTGGACCGGCGCCCCGCCCCGCCGAAGGGGTCGTACCAGGAAGTGCGGGACGCGGACGACCCGCGCCCGAGCCCGCGGCACGCGGCCCCGTCGGGCTCCACCGCCGTCCTGGAACGCCCCGAGGTCGACGAGGCGCCGCCCGTCGTCGCCGAGCCGGAGCCCGCCGTCGTCGAGGAGGCGGAGACCGCCCCGGCGAAGCCCGAGTACGAGCGGCCCGAGGCCGCCGGCTCGCGCCTGGCCCGCCTGCGGGCCCGCCTGCTCAAGTCCAACAACGTCTTCGGCAAGGGCCTGCTGGCGCTGCTGTCCCAGGACCGCATCGACGACGACGTGTGGGACGAGATCGAGGAGACGCTGTTGATGGCGGACCTCGGCACCGAGCCCACCCTGGAGCTCGTCGACCGCCTCAAGGCCCGCGTCACGGTCGAGGGCACGCGTGACCCCGAGCAGGTGCGCACCCTGCTGCGCGAGGAGCTCGTGGCGATGGTGGACCCCTCGATGGATCGCCGTCTCGCCGCGACCCGCAGGGGCGACCGCCCCGCCGTGACCATGGTCGTGGGCGTCAACGGCGTCGGCAAGACCACCACCGTGGGCAAGCTCGCCCGTGTGCTCGTGGCGGAGGACCGCACCGTCATGCTCGGCGCCGCGGACACCTTCCGCGCCGCCGCCGCCGAGCAGCTCGCCACGTGGGGTGCCCGCGTGGGCGTCGAGACCGTCCGCTCCGAGAAGGAGGGCGCCGACCCGGCGTCCGTCGCCTTCGAGGCCGTGGAGCACGGCATCGCCGAGGGCGTCGACGTCGTGCTCGTGGACACCGCGGGCCGTCTGCAGAACAAGGCCAACCTCATGGACGAGCTCGGCAAGATCAAGCGCGTCATCGAGAAGCAGGCCGAGGTGGACGAGGTCCTGCTCGTCCTCGACGCCACCACGGGCCAGAACGGCCTGACCCAGGCGAAGGTGTTCGCCGAGGTCGTGGACGTCACCGGCATCGTGCTGACCAAGCTGGACGGCACCGCCAAGGGCGGCATCGTGATCGCCATCCAGCGCCAGCTCGGCGTGCCCGTCAAGCTGATCGGCCTCGGCGAGGGCCCCGACGACCTCGCACCGTTCACCGCCGAGGGCTTCGTGGACGCGCTGCTGGCCGACTGACGTCCCGCACCCCGGTCCAGGGCCCCTCCCGACGACGTCGGGAGGGGCCCTGTTCAGTCACGGAGACGTCATCGACGTGTGGCGCGGCCCACGCCTCCGGTATCTTCCTTGCATCGGCCCCGATCGGGGCCGGGCAGCGACGCCGCGGGACGGGCGTTCGCCCCCGGCTCGCGGCCCGGACCGAAGGAGACCCCCATGGAGGAGTCGAACGTCCTGGACGCAGGGACAGTGTGGATGGTGACGAGCGCGGCGATGGTCCTGCTCATGACACCCGGACTGGCCATCTTCTACGGCGGCATGACCCGCGCGAAGTCCTCGCTCAACATGATCATGATGTCCTTCGTCTCGATGGGCCTGGTCGGCGTCGTCTGGGTCCTGTGGGTCCACGGGATGACCGGCGGCGACGGGTGGGCCGGGGTGGTGGGGAGCCCCGCCGGTGACCTCGGGCTGACCGGCACGATGGCCGAGGGCGGGCTCGTCGCGGCGGCCTACGGCGCCACCTTCGCGATCATCGCGGTCGCCCTCATCTCCGGCGCGGTGGCCGACCGCTTCAAGTTCGTCACGTGGTGCGTCTTCGTGCCCGTCTGGACCACCGTCGTCTACGCCCCGCTGGCCTACATGGTGTGGGGCGGCGGGCTCCTCTCCGAGGACGGCGCCATCGGCGCCCGCCTGGGGGAGGCCCTCGACTTCGCCGGCGGGCTCGTGGTGCACATCAGCGCCGGCGTGGCCGCCCTCGTGCTCGCGCTGATGCTGGGCAAGCGCCACGGCTTCGGCGTGGACCCCGGCCACCGGCCGCACAACGTCCCGTTCACCATGCTCGGCGCGGCCCTGCTGTGGTTCGGCTGGTTCGGGTTCAACGGGGGCGCTGCGGGCGGTGTCGACGAGCTCGGACTGATCTGGGTGGACACCCTCGCCGCCGGCGCCGCCGGCATGCTCGGCTGGGTGTTCGTGGAGTGGCTGCGCCGCGGTCGGCCGACCTCGATCGGCACCGCCTCCGGGATCGTCTCGGGCCTGGTCGCCATCACGCCCGCGTGCGCCTATGTAAGCCCCCTGGGGGCCGTGGTGATCGGCCTGGTCTCCGGTGCGGCCAGCGCGCTCGCGGTCAACCTCAAGTACCGCCTCGGCTTCGACGATTCGCTCGACGTCGTCGGCGTGCACCTCACCGCCGGCATCCTGGGCACCGTGCTGATCGGCTTCTTCGCCCTGCCGGACGAGGGCCGGGCGGGCCTGTTCTACGGCGGAGACGCCGGTCTCCTGGTGGCCCAGACGGTGGCCGTGCTCGTCGCCGTGGTCTTCACCGCCGTGGTGACCACGGTCATCGCCCTGGTCCTGCGCGGGACCATGGGCCTGCGGGTGAGCAAGGAGGACGAGGAGCGGGGCGTCGATCTGACCCTGCACGACGAGTCGGCCTACGACGTCGGCTTCGGCGGGGTGCCCGTCCCCGCGGAGGCGCGGTGAGCCGCCGCGGACGGGTGAGGCCGGTCGGTTGCTAGGCTTGGCGGGCGCCGCAGTGGATGCCGCGGCGCCCGCGACCGACCGCGTCCGGATCAGTCGACCCCGCTTCGAAGGATCACACCCGCCGTGTTCAACTCCCTGTCCGACCGCCTCACAGCCACCTTCCGCAGCCTCAAGGGCAAGGGGCGGCTGAGCGAGGCGGACATCGACGCCACCGCACGCGAGATCCGCCGCGCCCTCCTGGACGCCGACGTCGCCGTGCCCGTGGTCCGCCAGTTCATCGCGCAGATCAAGGAGCGCGCCCTCAGCGCCGAGGTCGCCCAGGCCCTGAACCCGGGCCAGCAGGTCGTGAAGATCGTCAACGAGGAGCTCGTGGGCATCCTCGGCGGCGAGACCCGGCGCATCCAGCACGCCAAGACGGGCACCACCGTCATCATGCTCGTGGGCCTGCAGGGCGCCGGCAAGACGACCCTCGCCGGCAAGCTCGCCCACCTGCTCAAGTCCCAGGGCCACACCCCGCTGCTCGTGGCCTGCGACCTCCAGCGCCCGAACGCCGTGAAGCAGCTGCAGGTCGGCGGCGAGCGCGCCGGCGTCCCGGTCTACGCGCCGCACCCCGGCGTCTCCTCCGAGTTCGAGGCCGCCACCGGCGACCCGGTGCAGGTGGCCCGCGACGGCGTCGCCGAGGCCAACACGAAGTACCACGACGTGGTCATCATCGACACCGCGGGCCGCCTCGGTGTGGACGCCGAGCTCATGCAGCAGGCCGCGGACATCCGCGCCGCCGTGGACCCGGACGAGGTGCTCTTCGTCATCGACGCGATGATCGGCCAGGACGCCGTGGCCACGGCCCAGGCGTTCAACGAGGGCGTCGGCTTCACCGGCGTCGTGCTCACCAAGCTCGACGGCGACGCGCGCGGCGGCGCCGCGCTGTCCGTCCGCCACGTGACCGGCAAGCCGATCATGTTCGCCTCCACGGGCGAGGGCCTGAAGGACTTCGAGGTCTTCCACCCGGACCGCATGGCCTCGCGCATCCTCGACATGGGCGACGTGCTCTCCCTGATCGAGCAGGCCGAGCAGAACTGGGACCGCAGCGAGGCCGAGAAGATGGCCCGCAAGTTCGCGGACCAGGAGGACTTCACCCTCGACGACTTCCTCACCCAGATGCAGCAGCTCAAGAAGATGGGCTCGCTGAAGAAGATGCTCATGATGATGCCGGGCGCCCAGGGCATGCGGCAGCAGCTCGAGCAGTTCGACGAGTCGTCGATCGGCCGCGTCGAGGCGATCATCCACTCGATGACCCCGCACGAGCGCGTGGCCCCCAAGATCATCAACGGCTCGCGCCGTGCCCGCATCGCCCGCGGCTCGGGCGTGAGCGTGTCCGAGGTCAACGGCCTGCTCGAGCGCTTCGCCGAGGCGCAGAAGATGATGAAGCGCATGGCCGCCGGCGGTGGCATCCCGGGCATGCCCGGGATGCCGGGCGGCGCCTCCCGCAAGACGAAGGGCAAGGGCAAGAACGCGAAGCGCGATCGCGTGAAGTCCGGCAACCCGGCCAAGGCCGCGGCCGAGCGCAAGGCGATCGAGGAGCGGCGCGCCCGCGCCGCCCAGGCGCAGGCCGGGGCGGTGTTCGGCCGCGACGGCGCGGGCATGGAGGGCTTCGACCCGTCCACCCTCAACCTGCCGGCGGGCTTCGAGAAGTACCTCAAGGACCGCTGAGCCGCCCGCTGCTCGGTCGCGGCGCGGCGGGTGTGCACCGGCCCGCCCGATCTGGCAGAATGGCACGGTACTGAGCGTGAGCCCGGACGACCCTCTATCCTCCGCTGCGCTCCGTTCCGTGTGCCAGGTCGTCGACGCCCGCTGCCCCCACGCGGCGTCGTGCCCCGGCCCCCCAGATCCACTGAAGGAGAACCACACTCGTGGCTGTCAAGATTCGTCTGAAGCGGTTCGGCAAGATCCGCGCCCCGTTCTACCGCGTCGTCGTCATGGACTCGCGCACCCGCCGCGATGGCCGTGCCATCGAGGAGATCGGCAAGTACCACCCCACCGAGGAGCCCTCGTTCATCGAGATCGACTCGGAGCGCGCCCAGTACTGGCTCTCCGTCGGCGCCCAGCCGACCGAGCAGGTCGCCGCGCTGCTGAAGGTCACCGGTGACTGGCAGAAGTTCAAGGGCGAGTCGGGCGCCGAGGGCACCCTGAAGTCCAAGTCCGAGAAGGAGGCCTTCGTGGCCCCCGAGAAGGGCTCGGTCATCCTGCCGGAGGAGCCGAAGCAGGAGGAGGCCCCGGCCGAGTCCGAGCAGGCCGCCGAGGCTCCGGCCGAGGAGGCCGCTGAGGCTCCGGCCGAGGACGCCGAGAAGTCCGAGTGACCATGCTGACCGAGGCCCTCGAGCACCTGGTGCGCGGCATCGTGGACACGCCCGAGGCGGTCCGCGTGGACGCCCGCTCCCAGCGGCGCGGCGACATGCTGGAGGTCCGCGTGGCCCCCGAGGACCTGGGTCGCGTGATCGGCCGCCAGGGTCGCACCGCCACCGCGCTGCGCACCGTGCTGGACGGCCTGGCCGGCCACCCCGTCCGCGTGGACGTGGTGGAGACCGACCGCCGCTCCTGACGGCCCGTGACGCACGGCCCGCCCGCCCCTCACCGGGCCGGCGGGCCGTCGTCGTCTGCGGCCCCGCCCCCTCCCGCCACCGACCGTCCCACCCAGGAGAGCCCATGAGTCCCGCAGCCCAGGACGACCTCGTCCGCGTCGCCCGCATCGGCAAGCCGCACGGCATCCGCGGCGAGGTGACCGTGCAGGTCTTCACCGACGACCCGGACGCCCGCTTCGCCCCCGGCGAGCGACTCGTGGTGCGCGACGGCGCCCCGGGCCTGCCGGCGGAGCTCACCGTCACCCGCGCCCGGTGGAACAAGCAGATCCTCGTGGTCGGCTTCGCGGAGTCGCCGGACCGCAACGTCGCCGAGACCCTGCGCGGCGCCCAGCTGTTCGCCGTTCCGGCCGTGCCCGAGGAGTCCGACGAGTGGTACGAGGAGGACCTCGTGGACCTCGAGGTGCGGGTCGAGGGCGAGCGCGTCGGCGTCGTCACGGCCCTGACCACCGGGGCGGTCCAGGATCTGCTGCACGTCGCGTTGGACGGCGTCGAGGAGGAGGCCCTGGTGCCCTTCGTCGAGGAGATCGTCCCGGAGATCGACTCCGAGGCCGGCGTGCTCGTGCTGACCCCGCCGCCGGGGCTGCTCGAGCTCGCCACCGGCGAGGACGAGGGCGCCGTAGACGGGCCCGCCGATGTGGATGCGGAGGACTGAGCGGTGCGCTTCGACGTCGTCACGATCTTCCCCGAGTACCTCGCGGTGCTCGACGTCTCGCTGCTGGGCCGTGCCCGCCGCGAGGGCCTCGTGGACGTGCACGTCCACGACCTGCGCGACTTCACCTTCGACCGGCACCGCACCGTGGACGACACGCCCTACGGCGGCGGCGCCGGCATGGTGATGAAACCGGAGCCGTGGGCGCTCGCGCTCGAGCACGTGGCGGCCCAGGGGCCCGTGTCACCGGCCCCCGCCGAGTCGTCGTCGGCGGAGCCGGGGGACCGCCCCGTGCTGCTCGTGCCGACGCCCTCGGGGGAGCGCTTCACCCAGCGGTTCGCCCGGGAACTGGCGGGCCGGGAGCACGTGGCGATCGCGTGCGGCCGCTACGAGGGGATCGACGAGCGCGTCTTCGGCTGGGCAGAGGAGCTCTTCGAGGTGCGGCTGGTCTCGCTGGGCGACTACGTGCTCAACGGCGGCGAGGTCGCGGCGCTGGCGATGATCGAGGCCGTCGGCCGCCTCGTGCCGGGCGTCGTGGGCAACCCGGCCTCGCTCGTCGAGGAGTCCCACGAGGACGGCCTGCTGGAGTACCCGGTCTACACCAAGCCCGCGGACTGGCGGGGCCGTGCGGTGCCGCCCGTGCTGCTCTCGGGCGACCACGGCAAGGTCGCGGCCTGGCGTCGGGCCCAGCAGGAGGAGCGCACGCGCGAGCGGCGACCGGACCTGTGGGCGGCGTACGGCTCTGAGGCCTGACCCGTCGCGCCCGACGGGCTGGAGGGGCGTCGCGACGTCGTCGGCTGTGGCATAATGGATCCTCGTGTCCGCCGGACGCCCGACCTGCCACAGGGGGCGCGCGTCAACGGATCGGACCCCGGGACCGCACCCCACGTGCGGAGCCCGGCCCTCGGCTCGGGACCCGGCCCCCTCGTCATGCGGACGTGGACGGGCCGTGCGCCCGCATACCACGCGGTTGACCTGTGGCATCCGCCAGGAGAGACGACATGCACATTCTCGACTCGTTCGACAAGAAGACGCTGCGCGACGACATCCCGGAGTTCGCCCCCGGCGACACCGTCAAGGTGCACGTGAACATCATCGAGGGCAAGACCGCCCGCGTCCAGGTGTTCCAGGGCTACGTCATGGGCCGTCAGGGCTACGGCGTGCGCGAGACCTTCCGCGTCCGCAAGGTGTCCTTCGGCATCGGCGTGGAGCGCGTGTTCCCGGTGCACTCCCCGGTCATCGACAAGATCGAGGTCGTCACCAAGGGCGACGTGCGCCGCGCGAAGCTGTACTACATGCGCGACCGCCACGGCAAGGCCGCCCGCATCCGCGAGAAGCGCGCCGACGCCAAGTGATCATCCCGGTCGGCCCCGCCGACCGGTGATCGACCCATGCGCACCTCGGAGCCCCGTGACCCCCGCCGGTCACGGGGCTCCGTCGCGTCCGGGGCCGGCTCCTCCTCGGGCCCGACGGCGGCCCCCGCCTCCGGCACGAGCCGCTGGTGGGCGTGGCTCGGCCTGACCGTGGTGGCCGCCGTCGTGGTGGCCGCGGTGCTGCGAGCCCTCACCGGCCCCGTCTACCTCATCCCCTCCGGGTCGATGGAGCCGACCCTGCAGCCCGGCGACCGCGTGCGGGTGGACGCCGCCGCGGCCGGCGGGCAGGGCCTGCACCACGGCGACGTGGTGGTGTTCGACGGCGCCGGCAGCCTGGCGCCGTACCGTTCGGCCGGATCGCTCGAGCGCGGCCTCGAGGACGTCGCCCGGTGGTGGGGCGTCGGCGCGGCCGAGGACGTCTTCGTCAAGCGCGTGCTGGCCCTGCCGGGGGACCGCCTCGAGTGCTGCGCCCCGGACGGCCGGCTGCTGCGCAACGGCGAGCCGCTGGACGAGCCGTATCTCGGCAGGCCCGTGACCGCAGACGAGCCGGCCGCGGCGGGGACCTGGTCCTTCGAGGTGCCCGACGGGCGCATGGTCGTCCTGGGCGACCACCGCGCCGCCTCCCGGGACTCCCGCGCACTGCTGGGCGCCCCCGGCGGCGGGCTGATCCCGCTCGAGCGGGTCGAGGGCCGGGCCGCGGAGATCGTGTGGCCCCTGTCCCGCCGCGGGACCGTGGACGCCCCCTCCGGGGACACGCCGTGACGGGGCGCCGCACCGCGCTGATCGCGGCCGCCGTGACCGTACTCGCCTGCGTGCTGGCGTGGGCCTTCCTGGCGCGCATGTACGCCATCCCGTCCTCGTCCATGGAGCCCGGGCTGCGGGCCGGCGACCGCGTGGTCGCCACGCTGCTCACCCCGGATCCGTTCCCGGTGCGCCGCGGTGACGTGGTGGTGTTCGAAGACACGAAGGGCTGGCTGCCCGGGGGCGGCCACGTGATCAAGCGGGCCGTCGGGCTGCCGGGGGACATCGTCTCCTGGACACCCGGCGAGGAGACGCTGCGCGTGAACGGGGTGCCCGTGGAGGAGCCGTACCTCGCGCCGGGGGAGACGCCCGCGCAGGAGGCGTTCGAGGTGACCGTGCCTGCGGGGCGACTGTGGGTGCTCGGTGACCATCGCTCGGCGTCGGCGGACTCCCGCGCGCACCGCGCCGGGCCCGGGGGCGGGTTCGTGGCCCTCGACGACGTGGTGGGCCGCGCCCGGTTCGTGGTCTGGCCGCTGGACCGGATCGGCGGCGCCGGCACCGACCCCGACGCGTTCGCCACCGTGCCGGACGCGCCCGCGCCGGAGGCTCGCACGTGACCGCCCGCCGGGGCGGTGGCCGGCCGACGGTGCGCGCCGGCCTGGACGTCGAGGCGGGGCTGGCCGCGCCGGCCCTCGCCGCGCGGGGAGCGGACCGGGTGCTGGTGGCGGGCATGGACGAGGTGGGCCGGGGCGCGCTGGCCGGGCCCGTCGTCGTCGGGGTGTGCGCCGCGTGGCTGCCCGCCGCCGGGCAGATCCCTCCGGTGCGCGACTCCAAGGCGCTCACGGACCGACGCCGGCGCGCCCTGGTCCCGCAGATCGAGGACTGGGCGGCCGGGGTGGCGCTGGGCGAGGCCGGCCCCGCGGAGATCGACGCGCTGGGGATCTCGGCGGCCCTCGGCCTCGCCGGGCGACGGGCGTGGGCGGCGCTGTGCGCCGCGGTGGGGCAGGAGCCGGTCGCCCTCGTGCTCGACGGCCGGGACGACTGGCTGAGCCGCTCCGATCCCGACGCCGGCCCCGCGCCCGCGCCGCGCCCGCTGCCGCCCGAGCCCACGATGCTGGTGCGGGCCGAGGACCGGTGCGCGACGGTGGCGGCCGCGTCGATCGCCGCGAAGGTGGCCCGCGACGACGTCATGATCGCCCTCGACGCGGCGCACCCGGGGTACGGATGGGCCGGGAACAAGGGGTACGGCTCGGCCGCGCACCGGGCCGCCCTGGCCGAGCGCGGGGCGAGCGAGCAGCACCGGCGCAGCTGGAACCTCGGGCTGCCGGGCGCGCCCGCGCAGGCGCCGCCCACGCTGTTCGACTGAGCCCCCGGGGCCGGGCGAGGCCGCCCGTTCGACGTGCGACCCCCGGACGGGGGAGGATGGAGGCCGTGCGTGCCCGGACTGTCGCGGGTGCGCGGCGAACACTGAGGAGGCATGTCATGAGCGCAGACGACGTCGAGGACTTCGAGGCCGAGGCCGAGCTGCTGCTCTACCGCGAGTACCGGGACGTGGTGGGCCTGTTCCGCTACGTCGTGGAGACCGAGCGGCGCTTCTACCTCGCCAACGACGTGCGGCTGACGCCCCGCCAGGCGGACGGGGACGTGTTCTTCGAGATCCTGCTCGAGGACGCGTGGGTGTGGGACGTGTACCGCACGCAGCGGTTCATCAAGCGCGTGAAGGTGCTGACCTTCAAGGACGTGAACATCGAGGAGCTGCCCACCGAGGACCTGACGGTCCCGCCGGACGGCCAGCTGCCGAGCTGACCCACCCCTGATCGGCCCCGAGGGCGGGACGCCGACGTCCACTCCTGCACAGGCGTCCGGCCCCGCACAATCCCCGCCGCCACCCACCCGGCGACCCCGCCCGGGACCACCCTGGTGCCCAGGAGGTGGTCGGGATGACGGGGACCGCGGAACGGATCGGGGCACAGCCGCCCGGAGACAGGCGCGCCAGCCGCGCGCACACGGCACTGGGCCGGTTCGGCGAGGACGCCGCCGCGCGCTGGCTCGCCGAGCGCGGTTACGTGATCGCCGACCGCAACTGGCGGGGCGAGGCCGGAGAGCTGGACATCGTGGCCCACCACGCGGGCTGGTGGGTGGGCGTCGAGGTGAAGACCCGCTCGGGCCTGGCCTTCGGCGACCCGTTCGAGTCGATCGACCGGCGCAAGCTCACCCGGCTGCACCGCCTCACCGCGGCGTGGGTGCGGGCCCACGCCGCGGACCGCCGGGGGACGCCCTGGCGCGTCGACGCCGTCGCCGTGCTGGTGCCGCGCACGGGCGGGATCCGCTTCGATCTGCTGCAGGACGTGCGGCCGTGAGCGGCATCGGACGCACCCGCTCCATCACGCTGGCGGGTCTGCGCGGGGAGGTCGTGCACGTCGAGGCGGACATCGCCCAGTCCCTGCCCGGGTTCACCCTCCTCGGCCTGCCGGACCAGGCGCTGCAGGAGAGCCGGGACCGCATCCGCTCCGCCGCGCGCAACGCCGGACTGCCCCTGACCCGGCGGCACCTGACCGTGAACCTGCTGCCGGCGGGGGTGCACAAGCGGGGTGCGTGCCACGACCTGGCGATCGTCCTGGCGGCCTACGCCGCGGACGGGCGGGTGCGGAACGTCGAGGGGCCCGTGTTCCTGGCCGAGCTCGGCCTCGACGGCGCCCTGCACCGCTCGCCGGAGACCGTGGCGATGGTGATGGCCGCCGTCGACGCGGGGTGCTCCGAGGTGGTCGTCGCCGAGGATGCGGAGGCCGAGGCCCGACTGGTCCCCGGCGCCGAGGTCCGCGGCTTCGCCCATCTGCACGACGTCATCCGCGCCTTCGGCGGGGAACCGGACGGAGAGCCGCCCCACCGCCCGGCCCGACGGCAGGTGACAGCCCCGGAACCGGAGCCGGCCCGTGCGGTGCCCGACCTCGCCGAGGTCGCCGGACAGGCCGAGGCCCGGTTCGCGCTCGAGGTCGCAGCCGCCGGCGCCCACCACCTGCTGCTCATGGGCGCCCCGGGGGCGGGCAAGACCATGCTCGCCGAGCGCCTGCCCGGAATCCTGCCTCCCCTGGACCGGCGCACCGCGCTCGAGTGCGCCGCCCTGCGCTCCCTCCGCGGCGGCGACGCCCGTGTCCGGCGCAGGGGCGGGACGGCCCAGGGGTTCGACGGTGACATCGACCGGACCCCGCCGTTCGAGGCACCCCACCACTCGGCGTCCCGCTCGGCCCTCGTGGGCGGCGGCAGCGGCCTCGCCCGGCCGGGAGCGGCCTCCCTCGCCCACGGCGGCGTGCTGTTCCTGGACGAGGCCCCCGAGTTCGAACGGCGCACCCTCGAGGCGCTGCGCCAGCCCCTCGAGTCCGGGGAGGTGCTGCTGCACCGGGCCCTCGGCGCCGTCGTCTACCCGGCCCGGTTCCAGCTGGTGCTGGCCGCCAACCCCTGCCCGTGCGGCAAGGGCGGTGGCACGGGCGTCGAGTGCCGGTGCAGCGTGCCCGAACGCCGCCGCTACGCCCAGCGGCTCTCCGGGCCGCTGCTGGACCGCGTCGACCTGCAGGTCACCGTGCGGCCCGTCGAAGCGCGGCAGCTCACGGGGGCGCCCGCGTCCGAGACCACGTCGCAGGTGGCCGCCCGGGTCGCCGCGGCCGCCGACCGCCAGGCCCGGCGCTGGGCCACCGCCGCCGAGCGCGGGCTCGCCCCGTCCGGGCTGCGCCGCAACGCGCACGTCCCCGCCGGGGTGCTGCGGCACGGCCCGTACGCCGTGCCCCGGGCGGCCCGCCGGCCCGCGGACGACGCCGTCGACCAGGGCCTGCTGAGCGCGCGCGGCCACGCCCGCGTCCTGCGCCTCGCCTGGACCCTGGCAGACCTGCGCGGCGCCGAACGGCCCGCACCCGAGGACACCGACGTGGCACTCACGCTGCGCCACCAGAACGAGGAGGACGCATGACCACCTACGTCACCCCGGCGGCAGACCACGTCGCCGGGCCGCGCCGGCCGGACGCCGCCCGGCTCGCCCGCGCCGCCCTGACCCGGCTGCTCGAGCCCGGGGACGCGCTCGCGGTGCAGACCGTCACGGCGCTGGGGCCGGAGCGGGCGCTCGCCCTGCTCACGGGCCGGGAGACGATCCAGCCCGCCGAGCGCGATCTGCTCGCCGATCGCGCCGGCGCGCCCGACACGCTGCCCCGGCGCTGGGCCGCGGGGCTGGCCCGCTGGGCGCCCCGGGCCGCCCGGCTGGAGCCGGAGCGTGACCTCGTGACTCTGCACCGGCTCGGGGGAGGCCTGCTGATCCCCGAGGACGACGCCTGGCCCGCCGCCCTGGCGGACCTGGGCGAGGAGGCGCCCCTGGGCCTGTGGTTCCGCGGCTCCGGAACGCTGCCTCCCGCGGACCGGATGCTCGCCGTCGTCGGCAGCCGGGAGGCGACCGCGTACGGGCGGACGGTGACCGCCCGCTGTGCCGCCCACGCCGTCCAGCAGGGCGCGTGCGTGATCTCCGGCGGCGCGTACGGCATCGACGGCGCCGCCCACCGGGCCGCGCTGCAGGCGCTCGCCGCACCGGAAGACGCGGCGGATCGCGACGGCGTCCCGCCCACGGTGGCGGTGCTGGCCGGCGGCCTCGACCGGTTCTACCCGGCCGGCCACGAGGACCTGCTCCGCGCGGTGATGGCCGCCGGGCTGCTCGTGTCCGAGATGCCGCCCGGGGCGAGCCCCACGCGCTACCGGTTTCTGCAGCGCAACCGAGTCATCGCCGCGCTCGCGGGGGCCGTGCTGGTGGTCGAGGCGCGCTGGCGGTCGGGAGCGCAGAACACGGCGGGCCACGCGTTCGGCCTCGGCCGCGAGGTGGGCGTCGTCCCCGGCCCCGTGACCTCGCCCAGCTCCGCCGGCTGCCACCGTCTGCTGCAGGAGAGCCCCGCCCGTCTCGTGACCACCGAGCAGGAGGCCCTCGCCCTGCTCGGTCAGGCGCCCGCCCGGAGCGGCGGCGCGGGCGGGCGGGCCTCCACCCGGGCAGCTCCCGAGTCCGCCGCGCGGCCCACCGACGGGCTCACGATGGAGGAGGCCCTCGTCCACGAGGCGCTGCCCCTGCGCCAGGCCGTGCCCGCCGACCGGATCACCGTCAGCGCCGGGCTCGCGCTGCCCACCGTCCTGGCCTGTCTGTCCCGGCTGCAGCGGGCGGGCCTGGCCGAACGGGTCGAGGACCGATGGCGGCGGGGATGACCTCCGGCCGCGTGCTCCCGGGCCCCGTCGCCCGGGGCGCGGATGGCAGAGTGGGGGGATGACCCCGTCGTCCTCCGCCCGTCCCGCCCCGGCCCCGCGCGCCCCCTCGCCCCGGGACACGGCCTGGCTCGAGGCGTTCGAGGAGCACCTGCGCCACGAGCGAAACCGCAGCCCCCAGACCGTGCGCGCGTACCTCGCCGATCTGCGCGCCCTCATCGACCACGTCGCCGGCACAGCCGGCACCGCGGCGGCGCCCGCCGCGGACGACGACGCCCCCGCCCGCCACGTGCCCAGCGCACCGGACGTCCTCGCCGAGCTGGACATCGAGGACCTGCGTGGCTGGCTGGCGGCCATGAGCGGGGCCGGCCTCGCCCGCGCGACCCTGGCCCGACGGGTGGCCGCCGTCCGCACCTTCACGGCCTGGCTGCGCCGCGAGGGCCTGCGCTCGGACGACCCCGCCCTGCGGCTGCGCTCGCCCCGACCCGAGGGGACGCTGCCCCACGTGCTCCAGGAGCAGCAGGCGACCCGGCTCCTCGCGGCGGCCCAGGACCGGGTGGACGCCGCCGCCGCGGGGGACGACCCCGCCGCCCACGCGCTGGCCCTGCGGGACGCCGCCCTGCTCGAGCTGCTCTACGCCACCGGCGCCCGGGTGGCCGAACTCTCCGCCCTGGACGTGGACGACCTCGAGGCCGGCCGCGGCGTCGTCCGGCTGACCGGCAAGGGAGACCGGCAGCGCACCGTCCCCTACGGCGCACCCGCGGGCCGCGCCCTCCAAGCGTGGCAGCGGCTCGGTCGCCCCCGCCTGGCCCGTCCGGACTCCGGCCCCGCCCTCTTCCTCGGCGCGCGCGGCGGCCGGCTGGGGGTGCGCCAAGCGCGCACCGTCGTCGACCGGGCACTCGAGGGCCTGGGGGACACCGCGGCGCGCGGGCCGCACGCGCTGCGCCACACGGCCGCGACCCACCTCCTCGACGGCGGCGCCGACCTGCGCAGCGTGCAGGAGCTGCTGGGCCATGCGTCCCTGCGCACCACGCAGGTCTACACACACGTCTCGATCGATCGCCTCCGCGAGGGCTACCGGCAGGCCCACCCACGCGCCTGACGCCTCCCCGGAGCACCCCCGGCCCGTCCCCTCCGCCGCCACGACACGCAGGGCGCCGCGCCGCCTCGTTGCCGGCCCAGCATCCCTGGTGCACAATGGCCCCAGGATCCACCGGAGCCGCGACGTGGTCGTAGGGGAAGACGCACCGCATCGCACCCTCGGAGGCATCCATGACCAGCACCCATACCCGCGGCGTGGTCCACATCCTCTCCGCCCCCACCGCCCTCTGCCCCCACGTCGAGTGGGCGCTGAGCTCCGTGCTCGGCCCCGCGACCTCGGTGGAGTGGGAGGGTCAGCCGGTCGCGCCCGGCCAGCACCGCGCCGAGGTGCACTGGACGGCGCCCGCCGGCACCGGCGCGCGTCTGGCCTCCGCTCTGCGTGGCTGGCCGCACCTGCGCTTCGAGATCACGGAGGAGCCGTCCGCCGGGGTCGACGGCTCGCGCTGGTCCCACACCCCGGACCTCGGCATCTTCCACGCCACCACGGACGTCTCCGGCAACATCATGGTCTCCGAGGACCGCATCCGGTACGCCTACGAGGCCGGTGCGGGCGACCCCAGCGTGCTGATGCACGAACTCTCCCTCGCGCTCGGCGAGGCCTGGGACGATGAGCTCGAGCCGTTCCGGCTGGCCGCCGCCCACGCCAACGTGCGCTGGCTGCACCGCGCTGTCTGAGCCTTCGCCCGGCCGGCGGCGCTCCGGCTCAGACGCTGCGGAACACGGCCACCGCGTTGTGGCCGCCGAACCCGAACGAGTTCTTCACGGCCACGCGCGGCCCCTCGGGCAGGCGGGCGGGGGAGCCGGTGACCACGTTCAGCGGGATCTCCGGGTCCTGGTGGTCCAGGTTGATGGTCACGGGCGCCTGGCCGTGGTGCACGGCGAGCACGGACAGGATCGACTCGATCGCGCCCGAGGCGCCCAGCAGGTGGCCGGTCTGGGACTTCGTGGCCGAGACCTGCACCTGATCCAGGTGCTCGCCGAACACGGCCCGCATGGCCAGGTACTCCGGGGCGTCGCCCTTGGGCGTGGAGGTCGCGTGGGCGTTCACGTGGCACACGTCCTCGGGGGCGATGTCGGCCGACCTCAGGGCGGCGCGCATCGCACGGGTCGCGCCCAGGCCCTCGGGCTCGGGCGCGGTGATGTGGTGGGAGTCGGAGCTGACGCCCGCGCCGGCCAGCTCGGCGTACACGCGGGCGCCGCGGGCCTTCGCGTGCTCCTCGGACTCGATCACCATGACGCCGGCGCCCTCGCCGAGGACGAAGCCGTCGCGGTCCACGTCGTAGGGGCGGGACGCGGCCTGCGGGTCGTCGTTGCGCTTGGACAGCGCCTGCATCGCGGCGAACGCGGCCATCGGCAGCGGGTGCACGGCGGCCTCGGCGGCGCCGCAGATCACGACGTCGGCCTGGCCGGAGCGGATGAGCAGCAGCGCGGTCTCGAGCGCCTCGGTGCCGGCGGCGCACGCGGACACCACGGTGCGGGCGCCGGCACGGGCGCCGAACTCGAGGGAGAGCGCGCCGGCGGCGCCGTTGGGCATGAGCATCGGGACGGTCATGGGCAGCACGCGGCGCGGGCCGCGCTCGCGCAGGGTGTCCCAGCCGTCCAGGAGGGTCCACACGCCGCCGATGCCGGTGCCGAAGGCCACCGCGAGCCGGTCGCCGTCGACCTCCGCGCCCTCGAGGCCGGCGTCCTTCCAGGCCTCGCGCGCGGCGACGGTCGCCATCTGGGTGGCCGGGTCCTGGCGTTTCTGCTCCACCTTGGAGAGGACCTCGGAGGTGGGCACGGCCAGCTCGGCCGCGAAGGTGACGGGCAGCTCGTACTTCTCCACCCAGTCGTGTTCCATGGTGCGCGCACCGGAGACGCCCTGCAGGGCGTGGGACCAGAAGGTGGGCACGTCGCCGCCGATGGGCGTGGTGGCGCCGAGGCCGGTGATCACTGCGGTGCGGGTCATGGGTCTGCTGCCTCTGGGTCTCGAGTGGGGATCGGGCGGAGGGGTGTCGTCGGCACGATGCGCGGCGCTCGCCGGGGTACCGGAAGTCGAGGGTGTCGGGGGCCGGGGGCGCTCACGCGCCCCCGGCGCTCACCGAGGGGACGGGGCGGGCCGGGCCCGCCGCCGTCGTGGGCCGATCAGGCCTGGGCGCCGTCGATGAAGTCGACGGCGTCCTGGACGGTCTTGAGGTTCTTGACCTCCTCGTCCGGGATCTTCACGCCGAACTTGTCCTCGGCGTTGACCACGATGGTCATCATCGAGATCGAGTCGATGTCCAGATCGTCCGTGAAGGACTTCTCCGGCTGCACCTCGGCGGCGTCGAGGCCGGTCTCCTCGTTCACGATCTCGGCGAGGCCGGCGAGGATCTCTTCCTTGGAAGCCATGGGGCGTCTCCTTCGGTAGGGGTGTGGGGTGTACGTGGACAGTGAATCAGACGGCGCCGCCTCAGGGGAGGCGGACCACCTGGGCGCCGTAGACCAGCCCGGCGCCGAAGCCGATCTGCAGGGCCAGGCCGCCGGAGAGCTCGGGGTTCTCCTCCAGCAGACGGTGCATGGCCAGCGGGATGGACGCGGCCGACGTGTTGCCGGCGTCCGCGATGTCCCGGGCCACGACGACGGACTCCGGCAGCTTCAGCTGCTTGGCGAACTCGTCGATGATCCGCATGTTGGCCTGGTGCGGGATGAACGCGGCGAGGTCCTCGGGCTCCACGCCCGCGGCGTCGAGGGCCTCGCGGGCCACCTTCGCCATCGACCACACGGCCCAGCGGAAGACGGAGGGCCCGTCCTGGCGCAGCGTGGGCCAGAGCATCCCCTCCGCGCCGGTGATCGCCGAGGCGTCGCCCGTGGTGCGGGCGTGCTCCACGGCATCGCGCAGCTCCAGCTGCGAGTGCGTCATGGAGATCGTGGACCAGCGCTCCCCGTCCGAACCCCACACCGAGGGGGAGATGCCCGGCTCGTCCGCGGCCGACACGATCACGGCGCCCGCGCCGTCGCCCAGGAGGAAGGAGATGGAGCGGTCCGTGGGATCCACGACGTCGGAGAGGCGCTCGACGCCGACCACGAGCACGTGCCGCGCGGTGCCGGAGCGCACGAGCGCGTCGGCCTGCGCGACGCCGTAGCAGTAGCCGGCGCACGCGGCGGAGACGTCGTAGGCGGGCGCCGGGGTGGCGCCGATCTCGTGCGCCACGAGGGCCGCGGCCGAGGGGGTGGCGTGCGGGAAGGTGACGGTCGAGACGATCACGGCGTCCAGGTCCGAGCCCTGCAGGCCGGCCCGCTCGAGGGCCTCCCGGGCGGCGCCCACGGCCATGACGGGCACGGTCTCCTCCGCCGTGGCGCGCTGGCGCGTGACGATGCCGGTGCGCTGGCGGATCCACTCGTCCGACGAGTCGATGGGGCCGACGAGGTCCTCATTGGGGACCAGGTTCGCCGGGCGGTAGGCGCCCACGGCCACGATGCGGCTGGCCGCGGGGCGCTCGTGCTGCTTCAGGGTGACGGTCATGGTGCTTCTCTCTGCCGGGCGGTGCGCGGGGTTCAGGCCGAGTGCTCGGCCAGGAACGCCCGCGCGGCGTCCAGGTCCTCGGGGGTCTTCACGGCGAGCTGCGCGGTGCCCTTGAGACCGCGCTTGGCCAGTCCGGTCAGTGTGCCACCGGGCAGCAGCTCCAGGACGCCCGTGACCTGCCGCGTGGCCATGGTCGCCATGCACAGGTCCCAGCGGACCGGGCGGGTGACCTGGTCCACGATCCGGGCGAGCACGTCCGTGCCGGACTCGACGGCCTCGCCGTCCCGGTTGGACAGCAGGGGCAGGCGCGGGTCCGAGGGGGAGAGGCCGGCGACGTGGGCCGCGAGGTCGTCCACGGCGGGGCGCATGTGCTCCGTGTGGAACGCGCCGGCCACCTTGAGCGGGATCACGCGGGCGCGGGCGGGGGCGGACTCGGCGAGCGCGCCGAGGGCCTCCGCGGTGCCGGCGGCGACGATCTGGCCGGCGCCGTTGACATTGGCGGGCGTCAGGCCCGCCGCGTCGATGGCCGCGAGGACCTCGTCCTGGTCCCCACCCACGACGGCGGCCATGCCCGTGGGCGTGGCCGCGGCGGCCCGGGCCATGCCGGTGGCGCGCACGCGCACCAGGGAGAGGGCCTCGGCGGGGGACAGCACGCCGGTGACGGCGGCCGCGGTGACCTCGCCCACGGAGTGGCCGGCCACGACGGTCGACTTCGGTGCGGCGGCGTCCGCTTCGAGGGCCGCGGCGGCCACCAGGCCGGCCGCCACGATCAGCGGCTGGGCGACGGCGGTGTCCTTGATGGTCTCCTCGTCCGACTCGGTGCCGTGGCGGATCAGGTCCACGCCCGCGGCGTCGGAGAGGGACGCGAGCAGGTCGCGGGTCCCGTCCAGCTCGAGCCAGGGGGCGAGGAAGCCGGGCGTCTGGGACCCCTGTCCGGGGCACACGATGGCAAGCATTCCTCCATCGTGTCAGGATCGGCCGCCATCCCGGGCAGATCGCGCCACGAAGCACGGCGAGTCGGTTTGGAGGGTTTCTACAAGTGGGGGGTGTGTGCCGCCCCGGCTCAGTCCGACCCTGCCCCGGTCGTCGGCCGCGCCCCCGCGAGCCGGCCCAGGGTGATCGCGGTCTGCAGGACGTACGCGTCGCGGGGGACCAGCGGGTCCCAGCCGGTCACCTCGGCCACCCGCTTGAGGCGGTACCGCACCGTGTTCGCGTGGACGAACAGCTCGCGGGCCGTGCCCTCGAGCGAGTGGCCCAGCGCGCCGTATGCGTCCACGGTCTCCAGCAGGGAGGTGCCGGCGTCGGCCAGGGGCGTGAACACCCCGTCCACGAGGGCCTCCCGGGCCGTGGGGTCGCCCAGCAGCGCCCGCTCGGGCAGCAGGTCCTCCGCCGGGGTGGGCCGGCTCGCCCGGGGGTGGGCGGCCGCCGCGCTGAGCCCGGCGAGGGTGTGCCGCGCCGAGACGTGCACCGAGACCAGCGAGTCCACGACGGGTCCAACGATCACCGGTCCCGGCGCGAACCAGGGCGCGAGCGCCTCGCCCACCGCCCGCGCGTCCCGCACCGAGCCGACCACGAGGACGAGCCGTTCGGACTGCACGCCCACGAGCAGGTCGCAGTCGAGCCTCGCCGCGGCCCGCCGCAGGTCCGGGATGAACGCGGGCTTGTCCTGCCCCGGGGCGAGACCCGCCATGACCATCACGTCGTGGTCCCCACGCCAGCCCAGCGCCGTGGCCCGATGCCGGATCTCGTCCGGGTCCTGCCCGCGCAGCACCGCGTCCAGCAGGACCGACTCGAGCCGCGAGTCCATCGCGCCGCGCATCTCCGCGGCCCGGGCGTACACGTCTGCGAGCGCGAACGCGACCTCGCGCGAGTAGTGGAGGATGTGCTCGCGGACGGGCGCCTGGTCGCGCTCGGCCAGCAGCTCCGGCACCCGCGTCTCGACGACGTCCACCATCGTCCGGATGAGCTGGAGGGCCCGCTGCAGCGAGATCGCCCGGGTGAGATCGGTGGGCGCGGGCCCGAAGACGTCCTGCAGGACGTGGCCCGTGGAGGTGGGCCGCTCGAACCACGTGAGGAAGCCCTGCAGGGCGCGCTGGGCCACGAGCCCGAGGGCGCTGCGCTCGTCCGGGGTGAGTCGGCGGTACCAGGGCAGGGTGGCGTCCAGCCGCTGCAGCACCGCCGTGTTCAGTGCCCCCAGGTGGCTCCGGAGGCGGGCCAGCCCGTCGGTGCTCACGGGGCGAGGGGCGGCGGGGCGGGGCTCGGGCATGCGCTTCATCCTAGGCGCGTGTTGTGGGGTTCCTACAGCGACGACGCCGGCCGCCCGCCTCCGTGGCGGAGGCGGGCGGCCGGCGTCGGGACGGGAGGGCGTCGGCCTCCCCGCGGCATGCGGGTCAGGCGTCGCCACCCGCGATGCCGGTGGTGCCGGCGTTGACGTCGTCCAGGCGGTACTTCTCGTGCGCCTTCGCGGCCGTGCCCCGCTCGACCTCGCCCTCCTCCTCGAGGAGCTGCAGCGCGCGGACCACCATCGAGTGGGTGTCGATGAGGAAGTACCGACGGGCGGCGGCGCGGGTGTCCGCGAAGCCGAACTCGTCGGCGCCGAGCGCCGAGAAGCGGTTCGGCACGAACGGGCGGATCTGGTTCGTCCACGAGGTGGAGTAGTCCGAGGTGGCCACGATCGGGCCCTCGGCCCCCTGCAGCGCCTGCGTCACGTAGGGCACGCGCGGGGTGGCGGACGGGTCCTTCAGTGCGTCCTTCTCCGCCGCGACGGCGTCGCGGTACAGCTCGTTGTAGGAGGTCACCGACCACACGGAGGCGTTCACGCCCCACTCCTCGGAGAGGATCCGCTGGGCGTCGAGCGCCCACGGCACGGAGACGCCGGAGCCCAGGAGCTGGACCTTCGGGCCGTCGCCCTGGCCCTCGGAGAGACGGTAGATGCCCTTGAGCAGGCCCTCCACGTCGAGGCCCTCGGGCTCCTCGATGTGGGTGATCGGCTCGTTGTACACCGTGAGGTAGTAGATGACGTTGCGGACGTCGTCCCCGCGGTCGTGGTCGCCGTACATGTCCTCCAGGCCCTGGCGCACGATGTGGGCGATCTCGTACGAGTACGCCGGGTCGTAGTGCTTCACGGCCGGGTTCGTGGACGCCAGGACGGGGGAGTGACCGTCCATGTGCTGCGTGCCCTCGCCGGCGAGGGTGGTGCGCCCGGCGGTGGCGCCGATCATGAAGCCGCGCGCGAGCTGGTCGCCTGCGGCCCAGATGTTGTCCGCGGTCCGCTGGAAGCCGAACATCGAGTAGAAGATGTACACCGGGATCATCGGCTCGCCGTGCGTGGAGTACGCCGTGCCGATCGCGTTGAACGCCGCGGTGGCGCCGTCCTCGTTGATGCCGACGTGGTAGATCTTCCCCTGCGGGGACTCCTTGTAGGACAGGAACAGGTCCCGGTCCACGGACAGGTAGTTCTGGCCCTTGGGGTTGTAGATCTTCGCGGTCGGGAAGAACGAGTCCATGCCGAAGGTGCGGGCCTCGTCCGGGATGATCGGCACGAAGCGCGGTCCCATGTTCTTGTCCCGCATCAGGTCCTTGAGCAGGCGCACGAACGCCATGGTCGTGGCGGCCTGCTGCTTGCCCGATCCCTTGCGGGCCTGCTTGTACGCGGACTCCGGGGGCAGCGGGATCGCGTGGTAGTCGCTGCGCCGCTCCGGCACGAAGCCGCCCAGCTCCTTGCGCCGCTCCATCATGTACGTGATCTCCGGGGCGTCGGCGCCCGGGTGGTAGTACGGGATGTTGTACGGGTCCTTCTCGATCTGCTCGTCCGAGATCGGGATGCGGTGGCGGTCCCGGAACACCTTGAGGTCGTCCACCGTCAGCTTCTTCATCTGGTGCGTGGCGTTGCGGCCCTCGAAGGACTTGCCCAGGCCGTAGCCCTTGATGGTGTGGGCCAGGATCACGGTGGGCTGGCCCTTGTGCTCCATGGCGGCCTTGTAGGCGGCGTAGACCTTCTTGTAGTCGTGGCCGCCGCGCTTGAGGCCCCAGATCTCGTCGTCGGTCATGTCCGCCACCATCTCCTTGGTGACGGAGGACCGGCCGAAGAAGTGGTCGCGCACGAAGCCGCCGGACTCGGCCTTGTAGGTCTGGTAGTCGCCGTCGAGCGTCTCGTTCATGATGCGCACGAGCTCGCCCTCGTCGTCGGCCTCGAGCAGCGGATCCCACTCGCGGCCCCACAGGACCTTGATGACGTTCCAGCCGGCGCCCCGGAAGTAGGACTCCAGCTCCTGGACGATCTTGCCGTTGCCGCGCACCGGCCCGTCGAGACGCTGCAGGTTGCAGTTGATCACGAAGGTGAGGTTGTCGAGCTTGTCGTTGGCCGCGACGTGCAGCTGACCGCGCGACTCGGGCTCGTCCATCTCGCCGTCGCCGAGGAAGGCCCACACGTGCTGGTCGGAGGTGTCCTTGATGCCGTTGTTGTGCAGGTACCGGTTGGTCTGCGCCTGGAAGATGGCGTTCATCGGCCCCAGGCCCATGGACACGGTGGGGTACTGCCAGAAGTGCGGCATCATCCGCGGGTGCGGGTAGGAGGGCAGGGCGTGGCCCTGGCGGGACTTCTCCTGGCGGAAGCCGTCGAGGTCCTGCTCGGTCAGGCGGCCCTCGAGGAACGCGCGGGCGTAGTTGCCCGGCGAGGAGTGGCCCTGGAAGAAGATGTGGTCGCCGCCGCCCGGGTGGTCCTGGCCGCGGAAGAAGTGGTTCAGGCCCACCTCGTAGAGGGTCGCCTGGCCCGCGTAGGAGGAGATGTGGCCGCCGACGCCGACGGCGTCGCGCTGGGCGCGCTGCACGAGGGCCATGGCGTTCCACCGCAGGTAGTTGCGGTAGCGGCGCTCGAGCTCCTCGTCACCCGGGTACTCCGGCTCCTGGTCCGCCGGGATCGTGTTCACGTAGTCCGTGGTGGTCACGTAGGGCAGGGCGACGGACTGGGCGCTCGCGCGCTGCATGAGGGAGCGCATGATGTACTGCGCCCGCTCCGTGCCGCGCTCCTCGATGAGTCCGTCGAGGGACTCGATCCACTCCGACGTCTCCTGGGGATCCTTGTCCGGGAGCTGGTCGGTCAGACCGCTGCGGATCTGCGAGCTCTCTTCGGCTGCGCTCACGGTGCCTCCTGGTTCTCGTGCGGAGGGGTGCTCCGCGGTGGGCTGCGGGCAGACGATCCGGTCCGGGCCCGCGACGCCGAGCCGGGCGCGTCGCCCGGAGAGTGCGTCTGTTCCTCCCCAGAGTAGACCGGAGCCGTCGCGTCCGCCCGGCCGGAGGCCCCGGAACGGCGGCGTCCACGGCGTATGGTGGTCATCATCACCCGCTCGACGGCGCGGGCCGCAGTGCCCGCCACCATCAAGGAGGACCGGACACTATGCAGGCTGGGTCGACGCCGACCTCGACGGACAGCGCCCTGCTGGCGGAGCTCGCCCTCTCGAGGGGCGACCTGGTGCAGGAGTGGGGGTACGACGACGACGTCGACGTCACCTTCCGTGACGCGCTCGAGGACGCGCTCGGCGAGGAGCTGCTGACCGAGGAGGATCAGGAGCCGGCGGACGCCGTCCTCTTCTGGTGGCGCGCGGACGACGGCGACGTTATGGATCTCGCGGACGCCCTCGTGGACGCCCAGCGCTCCCTCGATGCCGGCCCCGTCTGGATCATGACCCCCCGCAAGGGTCGCGCCGGCCACGTCAGCCCGGCGGACGTCGCCGAGGCCGCCTCCACCGCGGGCCTGCACGCCACCACCGGGGCCGGCGCCTCCGAGGACTGGGCCGCTCAGAAGCTCGTCCAGAAGCGCGGTGGCTGAGGCTCCGTCCGGCGGGACGCGGGGCGCCGACGACGTCCCCGCGCTGCGCGACGACCACGGCCAGACGTGGCCGTGGCCGCCGACGCGCGGGCCCGAGGACGCCGCCGGGCCGCGGGGCACGTGGCTCGTCTTCCTGCCCGGGGCGTTCACGCCGGTGTGCACGGACGAGCTCGGCTGGATCGGGGCGCTCGCCGAGGACGTGGCGGTCCACGAGGTGACTGTCCGCGTGGTCTCCTGTGACGCCGCCCCCGTGCTGCGCCGCGTCCGCGAGGAGCTGGCACTGCCGGAGCCGCTCACCCTGCTCTCCGATTTCTGGCCCCACGGCGCGGCCTGCCGTGCCCTCGACGTCTTCGACGCGGAGACCGGGCGGCCCCGCCGCGTCTCCGTGCTGCTCAACGCGGACGGGGTCGAGGCCGCGCGCGTGGTCGCCGCCCCGGGACAGGCACGCACCCGGAGCGAGCACGAGGCGGCGACGCGCGACCTGCTCGCGGACCGGTAGCCTGGACGGACACCGGCACCCGTAGCTCAGTCGGTCAGAGCATCTCGTTTACACCGAGAGGGTCGGGGGTTCGAGTCCCTCCGGGTGCACCGATCGCGGGGCCATGACACGGCGTGACGCCGCGGCTCCGTCATGCCGACCGCCCGTCAGGCGCCTATGAGAGCATGCTCACCATCATGGGCTCCTCGTCAGCGTCCTCGCGCGCCTCCGCTCCGCCCTCGCGGTGGGCCGAGGTGCGCTCCGGCGTCGCCGTGACGTTGGGCGCCGGCCTCGGCCTGTTCCCTCTGGGCATGGCCTTCGGGATGCTCGTGGTCCAGGCCGGGCTGCCCGCGTGGGTCGCACCCCTGTTCTCCGTGGTCGTGTTCGCCGGGTCCGTCGAGCTGCTGCTCGTCCCGCTGGTGGTGGCGGGCACGCCGCTGCTCACGATCGCCGTGACGGTGTTCCTGGTGAACTTCCGCCACGTGTTCTATGCGTTCAGCTTCCCGCTGCGCGTGGTCCGGGGGCGCCTCGCGCGGATCTACTCGATGGGTGCCCTGATCGACGAGGCCTACGCCATCGCCGCCGCCCGGCCCCGCGGCTGGACCGGCCCCCGACTGGTGGCCATGCAGGTCGCTTTGCAGGCGTACTGGGTGCTCGGGGGCCTCGCCGGGGTGGCCGTGGCCTGGCTGCTGCCCGGGCCGGTGGAGGGCCTGGAGTTCGCGCTCGTCGCCCTCTTCATCGTGCTCGCCATGGACGCCGCCCGCACACGCGCCCAGCTGCCCCTCGTGCTGGCGGCCGCGGTCGCCGTCGGGGTGGCCCTGCTGCTGGCACCGGCACAGGTGCTCGTCGTCGCGTTCGCCCTCTACGCCGCGGTACTGATCGCGTTCCACGTGCTCGCCGCGCGCGGGACCGCCCTGCCGCTGCCCGAGCCCGTGCCCGTCACCGGACCGGTGCCCGTCGTCGCCGCGGTGGGGGAGCGGGCCGTCACGGATGCCGAGCCCGACGCCGAGGAGGATCCCCGATGACCGGCGCCGCCTACCTGGTGGCGGCGGCCGTCGTCGCGGGCCTCGTGACCTTCTGCCTGCGCGCGGTGCCGTTCGCCCTGCTGCAGCCGCTGCGGGAATCCGTGCTCGCGGCGCGGCTGGCGGTGTGGATGCCCGCCGGCGTGCTGACCATCCTGGCCCTGGTGATGCTGCTCGACGCCGCGGCGCTGGCCCCCGGAGAGCCCGTGGACGGGACGCGGGTGGCCCACGCGCTGTTCGCGGCTGCGGTGACCGTCGTCGTGCATCTGCTGGCCGGGCGGCGGACCCTTGTCTCGATCGCCGCCGGCACGCTGGCCTACGTGCTGTTGGTCAACCTGGCCTGACCGGCGGCGGGGCGGGCTCGCCCAGGCGTTCGGCCCATGCGCGGCTCGCCGCGGCGAGGCGCCGGCCGTAGGCGGTGACCCCGTCGGACAGCGTCCCGGCGTTGTAGAGCGTCCCCGCCCGGGCGATCCCCTCCGCGGAGAGGTCGCCGCGCAGGTGACCGCGCAGGATCTCCAGCCCGAAGGCCAGGTTGTCCTCCGGCTCCCACAGGTGGAGGCCGTGCTCCGCCGCCTGCGCGAAGTACGGCGGCCACGTGATCTGCGCGGGCCCCACGCCGTTGGACTTCTCACCCTGCGCCACCCGGGCCACGAGCTCCTCGTAGCGCTCCCGGGTTACGGGGACGTCCGTCCCGCGCGGGGCGCTGTGCACGCCGCCGGCGTCGTGCCCGAAGACGTTCCGGCCGCCGGACTCGAGCTCGGCCAGGGCCGCCGCCACCGCGAGCGGAACGTCCGCCCGGCGTGCGGCGGCCACGATCGCCGCGGCGTTGTCGAGGTGTCGGCCGAGCGTCGCCGGCGGGTCGGAGGAGCGGTCGCGGGCGGAGCGGCGGGTGAGGAGGTCGCGGAGCAGGCCCATCGGCCCACCCTCCCGCATCCCGGGTTGAGTTGTCGCGGGTGACGGGCCCGCGCACCCGCGACAACTCAACCCGGGATGCGGGGCAGGGGCCGGGCGGCGGCGCGTCGTCGGCGTCCGGGGCGCACTAGGGTGGAGCGCATGTCCGCGACCCCCCTCGGCTTCTGGAAGCTGCCCGCACGTCCCGACGGCGCCGCCCGTCACCTCGCCGTCATCACCGGGGGCGAGGCGCAGCAGACCATGCTCTTCCTCCAGGACGGGCAATGGTCCATCCTCGCCCTCTTCCAGGACGAGCTGGCCGGCAAGGCCGCCGCCCGCACCCTGGACGCGCTCCTGCAGTCCGTCACCTGTCTGCGCATGGGCGGCCGTGACGTCCTCGACGGTGCCGACACCCCGCGGCCCGGTATCGAGTGGGCCGGCTACGACCGCGAGTTCGAGGAGGCCGACGTGGCCGAGCAGCGCGACGTCGAGCCGCGCGGCCGGATCTGGATCCTCCCCGCCACGGACGGCGCCTCCGTCGGCCTCAAGCTTCCCGGGCACCGCCGGTACGACGACGCCGTCGCGCAGTTCGCCGACGTCGACGCGGCGCGTGCCGCCGTCGCGGCGATCGACGAGCTCCTGGGCGTCGGCCCGCGCGGCTGAGCAGGCCGACACTCGTCGGCCCGGGGCCGCGACCGTTCGCCTCCCAGGGTTCACCTGCTGTTCACGCGGCTGCGCTGCCGGGCCCGGCTTCCTCGTCCGCCGCCCGCCCATAATGGTGGACAGAGCACAGGCCGCGGCCCGCCGCCGTCGTACCGAGGAGGGGGACGGACGGGCACGGTGACGCACCCAGTGAAGGAGACGGTCCATGGAGCTGCTGCAGCCCGACGCCCCCCGCGAGAACCTCCGCGAGTTCATCGACAAGCTGCGCGACGGCGGCTACACCGTCTCGGACGGCCACACCAACGATCCCGACCTGATCGATCCGCAGGGCCGTGCCGTGGAGACGTGGAGGGAGGACTACCCGTACGAGACGCGCATGACGCGCGAGGAGTACGAGCTGGAGAAGTACCGCCTGCAGATCGAACTGCTCAAGCTGCAGTACTGGGGCGAGGACACCGGCCAGCGCCACATCATCGTCTTCGAGGGCCGCGACGCCGCCGGCAAGGGCGGCACCATCAAGCGCTTCACCGAGCACCTGAACCCCCGCACCGCCCGCGTCGTGGCCCTCAACAAGCCCTCGGACCGCGAGCTCGGCCAGTGGTACTTCCAGCGCTACATCCAGCACTTCCCCACGGCGGGCGAGATCGTGCTGTTCGACCGATCGTGGTACAACCGCGCCGGCGTCGAGCGCGTGATGGGCTTCGCCACGGACGAGCAGTACCGCCGCTTCATGAACCAGGTGCCGCTGTTCGAGAAGATGCTCGTGGACGACGGCATCCACCTCACCAAGTTCTGGTTCTCCGTGACACAGACCGAGCAGCGCACGCGCTTCGCGATCCGCCAGATCGACCCGGTCCGCCAGTGGAAGCTCTCGCCCATGGACCTCGAGTCCCTGGACCGTTGGGAGGCGTACACGGAGGCCAAGGAGGCCATGTTCCTCCACACGGACACGGACCACGCCCCGTGGATCTCCATCCGCTCCAACGACAAGAAGCGGGCCCGCCTCAACGCGATGCGCTACTTCCTGTCCCAGTTCGAGTACGAGGGCAAGGACCACGAGGTCGTCGGCACCCCGGACCCGCTGATCGTGCGCCGCGGCCGCGACGCCGTGGGGGACTGACCGCGGTCGACGTAGGCTGGGGGCGGGTCCGTGTCCGGCACGGCCCGTCCCACCGTCCGAGCCACAGGAGGCCACCCGCGATGACCGAGCAGACCACCACCGTCCCCGTCGGCGCCGCCGACATCGGCGTCACGGGCCTGGCGGTGATGGGCGCGAACCTCGCCCGCAACTTCGCCCGCCACGGCTACACGGTGGCCCTGCACAACCGCAGCCGGGCCCGCACGGACCAGCTCGTGGCCGAGCACGGTGACGAGGGTGCGTTCGTGGCGACGGAGACGCTCGCCGAGCTCGTGCAGTCCCTCGCCGTGCCGCGCCGGGTGCTCATCATGGTCAAGGCGGGCGCCCCCGTGGACGCCGTCATCGACCAGCTCGTCCCCCTGCTGGACGAGGGCGACATCGTCATCGACGCCGGCAACTCCCATTACGAGGACACCCGCCGCCGCGAGGCGGCCCTCGCCGAGAAGGGCCTGCACTTCGTGGGCGTCGGTGTCTCCGGCGGCGAGGAGGGTGCCCTGCACGGTCCGGCGATCATGCCCGGCGGTCCGGAGAAGTCCTACGAGGCCCTCGGTCCGATGCTCGAGAAGATCTCCGCGCAGTTCGAGGGGGAGCCGTGCTGCGCCTGGGTCGGCACGGACGGCGCCGGCCACTACGTGAAGATGGTCCACAACGGCATCGAGTACGCGGACATGCAGGTCATCGGCGAGGCCTACGACCTGCTGCGCCGCGTGGGCGGCCTCGAGCCCGCCGAGCAGGCCGAGGTCTTCACGGCGTGGAACCAGACCGACCTGGCCTCCTACCTCATCGAGATCACGGCCGAGGTGCTCGCCCAGGTGGACGCGGCCACGGGCCGCCCGCTCGTGGACGTGATCGTGGACGAGGCCGGCCAGAAGGGCACCGGCCGCTGGACCGCGATCTCGGGCCTCGACGTCGGCTCCCCGGTGGCGGCGATCGCCGAGTCCGTCTTCGCCCGCTCGCTGTCCTCCCAGCGCGCGGTGCGCGAGGTCGCCCGTGAGACCCTCGCGGCCGGCGTCGACGAGGAGGCGCAGCGCGCCCCGCAGGACACGGACGCGTTCGTGGAGGACGTGCGCCAGGCGCTGTTCGCCTCCAAGCTCGTGGCCTACGCGCAGGGCATGGACATGCTCGCGGCCGCCGCCGAGGAGTACGGCTGGTCGCTGGACCTGGGCACCATCGCCTCGCTGTGGCGGGACGGCTGCATCATCCGCGCCGACCTGCTCGACGTGATCATGCAGGCCTTCGGCGGCCGCGACACCTCCCGCCATCCGGCGCCGGGCACCCGCGCCCCCGGCCAGCCGCTCAACCTGCTCTTCGCCCCCGAGTTCGCCCAGGCGATCGCCGAGGCCCTGCCGGCCTGGCGCCGCGTCGTCGGCACCGCCGTCGCCGCGGGCGTGCCGGTGCCGGTGTTCTCCTCGGCCCTGGCGTACTACGACGGCCTGCGGGCCGACCGCCTGCCGGCCGCCCTCGTGCAGGGCCAGCGCGACTACTTCGGCGCCCACACCTACCTGCGCGTGGACCGCGAGGGCTCGTTCCACACGCTGTGGTCCGGCGACCGCACCGAGGTCGACGGCGAGGGCGTGCCCGTGGTCATGCCGCAGCCGACCGAGGGCGACCCCACGCAGGACTGACCCGGCGGGGGCCCGGCCCTCAGATCCAGAGGGCCGGGTCCACGTACTCCGCGGGGTCCACGAGCGGCTTGCCCTCGGACGGGCCCTTGCGCGGTCGGACGGTGGCCGGCACGCCGGTGGCGATCGCGTCGGCGGGGGTGTCCTTCACGACGACGGCGTTGGCGCCCACCGCCGTTCCCTCCCCGATCTCGACGGGTCCGAGGATCTTGGCGCCGGCCCCCACCACGACGCCGTCGCGCAGCGTGGGGTGCCGCTTCACCTTGGCCAGGGAGCGGCCGCCGAGGGTGACCCCGTGGTACAGCATCACGTCGTCGCCGATCTCCGCGGTCTCGCCGATCACGACACCCATGCCGTGGTCGATGAAGAACCGACGACCGATCGACGCGCCGGGGTGGATCTCGATGCCCGTGGCCGCCCGCGTGACCTGCGAGAGCACGCGGGCGGGCATCTTCAGCCGGTCATGCCGCCACATCCGGTGCGCGACGCGGTGCGCCCACACTGCGTGCAGACCCGAGTAGACGAGGGCCACCTCGAGGTCACCGCGCGCCGCTGGGTCATGGCTGCGGACGGTCGCGATGTCTTCCTTGATGCGGGAGAACAGTCCCACGGGCGGCCCCTTCGGGTCGGTGCGGTCGGTGAGCGGGCGGCGGTCAGCCGCGGATGTCCTCGAAGAGGGCGGTGGAGATGTAGCGCTCGCCGAAGTCACACACGATGGCGACGATCAGCTTGCCCTCGGACTCGGGCTTGGCGGCCTCCTTGAGGGCGGCCGAGATGATCGCGCCGGTGGAGATGCCGCCCAGGATGCCCTCCTCGGTCCCGAGCCGACGGGCGGTCTCGATGGACTCCTCGAAGGTGGCCGGGTAGACCTCGTCGTAGAGGTCGGTGTCCAGGATCTCCGGCACGAAGTTCGCGCCGATGCCCTGGATCTTGTGCGGGCCGGCCTGGCCGCCGGAGAGGATGGGGGAGTCGGCCGGCTCGACGGCGATGAGCTTCACGTCCGGCTTCTGCTCGCGCAGGTACCGGCCCGCGCCCGTGATGGTGCCGCCGGTGCCGACGCCGGCGATGAACACGTCCACGGCGCCCTCGGACGCGTCCCAGATCTCCGGGCCGGTGCCCCTGTAGTGGGCCTGGACGTTGGCCTGGTTCGCGAACTGCTGGGCCCAGATGGAGTTCGGGGTGCTGCGGACGATCTCCTGGGCGCGCTCGAGGGCGCCGCGCATGCCGTCTGCCCCGGGGGTCAGCACGATCTCGGCGCCGAACGCCTTGAGCATCACGCGGCGCTCGGTGGACATGGTCTCGGGCATGGTCAGGATCACGCGGTAGCCGCGTGCCGCGCCGACCATGGCCAGGGCGATGCCGGTGTTGCCGGAGGTGCCCTCCACGATGGTGCCGCCGGGGGTCAGCTCGCCGGCCGCCTCCGCGGCGTCGACGATGGCGGTGCCGATGCGGTCCTTCACCGAGTTGGCCGGGTTGTAGAACTCGACCTTCACGGCGACGTCGCCGGGCAGGTCCTTCGCGAGGCGGTTCAGCCGGACCAGGGGCGTGTTGCCGACCGCCTGGGTGATGTCGTCAAGGATGCGGGCCATGGTGATACCTCCGGTGGTGGTGCGCCTCGGGGCGCGGGCGATCTAGTGGGTGTTCCTGCGTCAGGCTATCGAGCCGCGGCGGCGCTCAGGCGTCCACGAGCCACGCGGAGTAGTTCCGGCGCACCTTCGCGAGCTTCGGATCGATGACCACACGGCAGTATCCGTTGGAACGGCGCCGCGCATAGAAGTCCTGGTGGATGTCTTCGGCCGGGTGCCACGCGGACGCCGGCTCGACGCGTGTGACGATGGGGCTGTCATAGTTCGCCTGTGCCCGGGCGATCTCGTCCGCGAAGAACCGGGCCTCGGCCTCGTCGTGGGCGAAGACGGCCGATCGGTACTGGGTGCCGACGTCGGCCCCCTGGCGGTTCAACGACGTGGGGTCGTGGCCGGTGAAGAACAGGTCCATGATCACCTCGGGCGGCACGACGGCGGCGTCGAAGCGCACGCGGACCGCTTCGGCATGGCCGGTGGTCCCGGTGCACACGGACTCGTAGCTCGGGGCGGGGTCGTCGCCTCCGGTGTAGCCGGACTCGACGGCGAGCACGCCCCGCACGCGACGGTAGACGGCGTCGAGGCACCAGAAGCAGCCGCCGGCGAGCGTCAGCTCGCGGACGTCGGCGGGCGCGTCGGAGGCGCCGAGGGGCTCGGTACGGGGGGAGTCGGTCATGGCAGGCACAGCAACGCGGCCCGCGCTTTTCATTCCCGACGTCGCCGCGCCGTGCCCTCACCCAGGGCAGCCGGGTCGTGCGTGCCCGGGCCGGGTGGGCCATCATGGCCGGTATGACCGTGTCCCGTCCCACCGTCCCCGCCTCGCCGGAGCACGCCCTGGCCCCGCCGACGCTCGGGCAGGTCCTCGAGGTCGTCCAGGGGCTGTGGCCGCGGGAGCTGGCGGAGCCGTGGGACGCCGTCGGGCCGGTGGCCGGGCGCCCGGAGGCCCCGGTGCGGACCGTCCTGTGGGCGCTGGACCCGGTGCAGGCCGTGGCCGACGAGGCCGTCGCCCGCGGGGCCGACCTCGTGGTCACCCACCACCCGCTCCTGCTGCGCGGGACCTCGTCCGTGGCCGCCGTCGGGCATGCCGCCGCCGCGAAGGGCCGCCTGCTGCACACCCTGATCGAGCACCGCGTCGCCCTGCTGGCCGCGCACACCAACGCCGACGCCGTCGTGGGCGGCGTCTCGGACGTGCTGGCCCGTGCCGTCGGCGTCACCGGAGCGCTCTCGCCCCTGACGACCTCCGCCGCCGGTACCGGGGCCGAAGGCATCGGCCGGGTGGGCGACCTGCCCGAGGAGACCGACCTGGCCGCCTTCGCCCGCGCCGTGCACGCGGCGCTGCCCGCCACGGTCGGCGGCGTACGCGTGGCGGGCGACCCCGCCCAGCGCATCCGCCGCGTCGCCGTGTGCGGCGGCGCCGGAGACAGTCTCTTCGACGCGGTCCGCGCGTCCGGCGCGGACGTCTACGTGACCGCCGATCTGCGCCACCACCCGGCCTCGGAGGCCCAGGAGACGGCGGTGTCGGGGGGTGGACGTCCCGCGCTCGTGGACGTCTCGCACTGGGCGAGCGAGTCCCTGTGGCTCGAGCACGGCGCCCGCGCCCTGGAGGCCGCCCTGGCGGAGCGGGGACTGGGCGTCACCACCCTGTTCTCAGATCACCGCAGCGACCCCTGGGACTTCCTGGTCGGGGGAGAGCGGGCCGACGAGGGGAGTCACGCATGAGTGAGGTCACCGCACCGCCGGCCGTCCAGGCCCGGCTGCTGGAGCTGCAGGAGCTCGACACGGCCCTGGACCAGGCCCGCGCCGCCGTCCGTCGGCTCAAGGCGGACCCGGAGCACGCCCGGCTGCGCGCCCGCGCGCAGGAGTTCGAGGAGGCGCTGCCCGGTCTGCAGGACGCCGCCCGCACCGCCGACCGGGCGGGGGCCGAGGCCACCGAGAAGGCCGCCGCCACCCGCGCCCGTCGGGACCGGACCCGGGAGCGGCTCGAAGCGGGCCAGGGCGGGTCCAAGGAGCTGCAGGCCATGCAGCACGAGGACGACACGCTCACCGCACTGCTCGATGACCACGAGGCCGCGGCGCTCGAGGCCATGGAGGCCGCCGACGCCGCCGAGTCCCGGCTTGCGAAGGGCCACGCCGCTCTGGAGCAGGCACGGGCCGAGGTCGAGGCCCGCGCGGCGGAGGTGCGCCGCGAGGGGCAGGCCGTGACCCAGCGTGGCCGGGACCTCACCCAGCGCCGGGAGGCGTTGGCCGCCGTGTTTCCCGCGTCGTTGCTGTCCCTGTACGAGCAGGCGCGGGAGCGCAACGGCGGCATCGGCGCGGCCCGGCTCGTCGGGAACCGGTCCGCGGCCGCGGGCACGGAGCTGTCACCGGCGGAGGTCGCGCGCATCCGAGCCCTCCCGCCGGCCGCCGTCGCCCGCTGCCCCGAGTCCGGCGCCATCCTCATCCGGGACTGACCCCGGGCCCCGCCCCCGCGCGGTCAGTAGAGTGGGGGGCCGCGTCGGACGGCGCGACCACGGACACGAGGAGGCGCACGGTGAGCGGACGAGTCCTGCAGGTGGAGGCCGACGGCGGGTCGCGGGGCAACCCCGGCGTCGCCGGCTACGGCGCCCTGGTGCGCGACCCGGCCACAGGCGAGATCCTCCGGACCGACGCCGCCCCGCTGGGGAAGGAGTCCAACAACGTGGCCGAGTACTCCGGGCTCGTGGCCGGGCTGCGGATGGCCCGGGACCTCGACCCGGAGGCCCGGGTGCACGTGCTGATGGACTCCAAGCTCGTGGTGGAGCAGATGTCCGGGCGGTGGAAGATCAAGCACGAGGACATGCGGCGCCTCGCGGCCGAGGCCCGGGCCGTGCTGCCCCCCGAGCGCGTCAGCTACGAATGGATCCCGCGCAACCGGAACAAGGACGCCGACCGCCTCTCCAACGAGGCCATGGACGCCGGCGCGCGGGGCGGGCAGTGGGACGCCGGCGCCTCAGAGGTGCCCGTTGCGGCCCCCACGGCCGCGGGGTCGACCGCCGCACAGGCGTCCACGGCCTCCGCACCGGCGGTGGCCGGGTCCGGCCTCGACGCGGACGCGGACGTCCGGGCCGTGGAGGCGGACGGGCCCGACGCCGTCGCCTCGCCGGAGGGTGCGACCCCGGCGCCCGCGCCCACGGGCCGGCTGCATCACGTGGAGATCTGGGTCGCCGACCTCGCGGCGGCCGAGGCGAGCCTCGGCTGGCTGTTCGGCGAGCTCGGCTACGTGCCGGGCGAGGGGTGGGCCGAGGGCCGGACGTACCAGGGGGCGGGGGAGTACCTCGTGCTCGAGGCCGGGCCCGACGTCGCCGCGGGCGCCCACGAGCGCACCCGCCCGGGCCTGAACCACCTGGCCTTCCGGGCCGGATCGCGCGCCCGCGTGGACGAGCTCACCGCCGCCGCGCGCGACCGGGGGTTCCGCCTGCTCTTCGAGGACCGCCACCCGCACGCCGGGGGAGCGGACCACTACGCCGCCTACCTCGAGACCGCGGACGGCTTCGAGGTGGAGCTGGTGGCCGTCGAGGACTGAGGCCGCGTCCGGGCAGACCGCGCCTCGCCCGGGGTCACCCCTCGGGCAGGATCACCCTCAGCGCACCGGGCTTCGCGCCGGACGGCCGGGCCAGCTCGACCTCCCAGCCGGGGCCGTCCCCGGCCCGCGCGACCACGTCCGCGACGCGCTCCAGCGTCGAGGTCTCCCGCGCCCCCGCCTCCAGCAGCGCGCGGGCCACGAGGCCGCGGGTGTGCTTGGCGAAGTGCGAGACGACCGTCCGCTGGCCGTCGCGCAGCTGGAGCACGTCGACCGCGAGGGTCCGCTCCGCCGGTGCCCGCCACTGGGCCGCGTAGCCGCCGGAGCGGCAGTCGACGACGGGCCCGCCGTCCTGTGCGGCGAGCGCGTCGAGGGCGGGGGTCAGGACGGGGCGCCAGTGCGCGGCCAGCCCGGGCAGCCCCGGCAGCTTCGCGCTGACGGACAGCCGGAAGGCGGGGATCCGGTCCGCCAGCGCGGTGGCGCCGAACAGCGCGGAGAAGACCAGCACGGACGCGCGGGCGCGGCGCTTGGCCGCCGCGGACAGGGAGGCGTGGTCGAGCGCGTCGAAGAGCACGCCCGTGAACACCCGGTGACCGGGCGCGGCAGGGGCCGAGGCCAGGCGCGTGTTCGCCTCGACCTCGCCGGTGAGCGACGCCCCGACGCCGAGGGCCGCCAGGGCATCCGGGGCGGCCGAGACCGCGGCGAGCCGCGTGAGCAGGTCCGCGCGGGCGCCCGTCACCGCGGCGTCGTCGGCCAGCGCGAGGGCGTCGAGGTCGAGCGGGGCCCCGGAGCGGGGCGCGGTCTTGCCCTCGGAGGGCGGCAGCAGGATCAGCACCGGGCCAGCCTAGCCAGGCGCCCCCGGACCGACGCGCGGACGGGCCGGGCCAACGTCGTCGTCCGGACCTGGCACAGTGGTGGGGTCCGCACAGCCGCCCCGCATCCCAGGAGTCGCCCGATGACCGCCATGAACGTGTTCGGCGTGGTGTACCCGTTCGTCCTGCTCGTGATCGCGGCCGCCGTGTGGCTCGGGGTCCGCTCCAGCGGGCGGGAGCGCACGCACGCCTCCGCTCTGGAGCACCGCCTGCGGGAGCGCACCTTCACGGGGCAGGACCGCGTGACGCTCGAATGGCCCCGGGACCGGCGACGCCCGAGCCTGGCGAAGGTCGTCTCGATCGGCGAGTCGTACGGGTACCGGTTGCTGGACAAGCGGGAGCGCGAGCACGTGGTGGAGCTCGAGTTCGAGCGGATCCTCGACGACGAGGGGTTCTGACCCTCGCCGGGGGCCGTGAGGCGGGACGGACCGGCTGTAAGCCGGGTTCTGTGCCTCGCGCGCGTTGCCCCGCGCGAGGTGACGGCCATCCATCTGGGCCCGCCATCGCTGACGGGCTCGAGCGGCCAACCCGGACGCTGGGGCGAGCAGCCCTCGTGACGCGTCCTGTTCGGCCTTGCACCGGATGGGGTTTACCGAGCCGGCCCCGTCACCGGGGCCGCTGGTGGTCTCTTACACCACCCTTTCACCCTTACCGCCGCGCACACGGCGCGGAGGCGGTCTTCTCTCTGTGGCACTGGCCCGCGGGTCTCCCCGGGTGGATGTTGTCCACCATCCTGCTCTGCGGTGCCCGGACTTTCCTCGCACCCCCGCAGGGGCACGCGGCCGTCCGCCGATCCGTCCCGACCGACCAGTCTACGCCCCGCCGAGGCCGCGGAGGCGCTCCGGACGCGTCCTCACCTAGAATGGAGGCGCCCGCCGACAACGAGGTCGGGGGATGGGGCCTGCCCAGGACGGCCCCGCCAGGTTTCAAGGAAGGACTCCCGTGGCAGACACCGCCTCGACCCAGACCCCCGAGTGGAACACGCAGCAGAAGCTCGCGGAGAGGATGGTCCCCCTGCTGGGCACCCTGTACCGCGAGCACAACGTGGTCACCTCGATCTACGGGCGCTCCCTCGTGAACCGCGGCGTGATCGACATCATCAAGGCCCACCGCTACGCCCGCCGCGTGCAGCAGGCTCCGCTGAGCGTCGAGTCCACCTACCCGCTGGTCGAGGCCATGGCTGCGATGGACCTGGGCGCCGCCACCATCGACCTGGCCGAGCTGGCCGCCAAGCAGAAGGCCTCGGGCCAGGACGTCCAGGCCTTCCTGGACGCCGAGCTCGCCGAGGTCAAGGGCAAGGCCGGTGAGGGCCTGGGCGAGACCCAGGACGTCGTGCTCTACGGCTTCGGTCGCATCGGCCGCCTGCTGGCCCGCATCCTCCTCGACCACGCCGGCGGTGGCTCCAAGCTGCGCCTGCGTGCCGTCGTCGTGCGCAAGAACTCGGAGGACGACCTGATCAAGCGCGCCTCCCTGCTGCGCCGCGACTCGATCCACGGCCCGTTCGACGGGACGATCGTGGTGGACGAGGACCGCGACGTGATCACCGCCAACGGCACTGAGATCCAGGTCATCTACTCGAACGACCCGACCACGGTGGACTACACCTCCTACGGCATCAAGGACGCGCTGGTCGTCGACAACACCGGACGCTGGCGCGACGACGAGGGTCTGTCCCAGCACCTGCAGGCCAAGGGCGCCGCGAAGGTCCTGCTGACCGCCCCGGGCAAGGGCGAGATGAAGAACATCGTGTACGGCGTGAACTCGGACGACATCACGCCCCAGGACACCATCATCTCGGCGGCCTCCTGCACCACCAACGGGATCACCCCGGTGCTCAAGGTCATCCAGGACGACTACGGCATCGACCACGGCCACGTGGAGACCGTGCACGCCTACACCAATGACCAGAACCTCGTGGACAACTTCCACAAGGGCGCCCGTCGTGGCCGTGCCGCCGGCATGAACATGGTGCTCACCGAGACCGGTGCCGCCAAGGCCGTGGCCAAGGCCCTGCCCGAGCTCAAGGGCAAGCTCTCCGGCAACGCCATCCGCGTCCCCACCCCGGACGTGTCCATGGCCATCCTGAATCTCGAGCTGACCAAGCCCACCTCGGTGGAGGAGCTGAACGCCCGCCTGAAGCAGGAGTCCCTCACCGGCCCCCTGCGCGGCCAGGTCGGCTACGTGGACTCCCCGGAGGTCGTGTCCACCGACTTCGTCGGCTCGGACCGCGCCGGCGTCGTGGACGGCCTGGCGACCCTCGTGAACAACGACGGCAAGAACGCGATCCTCTACGTCTGGTACGACAACGAGTACGGCTACTCGCACCAGGTGATCCGCGTGGTGGAGAAGATGGCGGGCCAGCAGGTCCCCGCCTTCCCGCAGGCCTGACCCGCCGATGACCGATGGCCCGTCCCCGCGGAGGGGACGGGCCGTCGTCGTGTGCCGACCGGGTCGGACGTGGAGCCGAGGCTCAGGCCTCGTCGTCCCCGTGGTCGCCGTCGGGGCCGTGCTCGTGGTCTTCGTGGTCGTCGGCGTCGTGGCCGAAGGGGTCCTCGTCCGTGCCGGGCAGCCACGTCACACCGGGCACGTTCAGACGCTCGGCCCGCTGCGCGCGCTTCCAGCGCCGCTGCCATTTGCCCTCGAGCCGGTTCACGTAGAGGGTGCCGTTGAGGTGGTCGTACTCGTGCTGCATGATGCGCGCGAACCAGCCCTCGGCCTCGAACTCGAACATCTCGCCGTCCACGCGCTGGCCGGACAGGCGCACGCGGGTCGGGCGCTGCAGGGGGAAGCCGAGCCCGGGCACCGAGAGGCAGCCCTCGGTGTGCTCGTCCGGGTGAGGCTCCTCCCGCGGCGCCTTGTCCAGGTGCGTCAGCACCGGGTTGATCACGTGGCCCACGTTCGGCGCGTCGCCGGAGTCCGGGAACGTCCACGTGAAGATCCGCAGCCCGACCCCGACCTGCGGGGCGGCCAGGCCCACGCCGTGCGCGGCGTCCTGCGTGACGTACATGTCCTCGATCAGCTCGCGGATCTCGTCGTCGATCACCTCCACCTCGGCCGCGCGCCGGTGCAGCACGGGCTCGCCGTAGACGGTGATGGGACGGATGGAGGCCATGGCACTGCGCTTCCCGGCCCGGGCTGCGGGCCTGCGTGGGTGGGGGGACGGGGGAGTCCCCAGCCTACCGCCGGGGACACCACGACGACGGCCGTCATTCCGCGGCGAGGGCCTCCAGCGCATCCGGGTCCAGCAGCGTCACCCGCGGGCCCGCCATGGCGATCAGGCCGTCGTCGGCGAGGCGGCGCAGCCCGCGGCTGAACGCCTCGGGGGTGGTGCCCAGCAGCGAGGCGACGTCCTTCTTCGGCGCGGCCAGCACCACGACGAGGTCGGCCTCGTCCCGGAGGGCCGGCAGGCCGAGCAGATGTCCGGCGATCCGTGCGGTGACAGGCTGATGCTCCCGGGCCAGCCGTTGTTCCGCCTCGGCCAGGCGGACGGCCAGCGTCCGCATCACGCGTCCCCCGATGCCCGGATGCTGGGCCAGGAGTCGGGCGACCTCGGCGTGGGAGAAGGTGCACAGGCGGGTCGCGGCCACGGCGCGCGCCCCGTGCCGGGCCGGCTCGCCCGTGAGGAACTCGTGCTCGCCCACGGAGTCCCCGGGCTCGACCATCCGCACCACGCGTTCCCGGCCGGTCGCTGAGCCGAGCGTCAGCGCCAGGCGGCCGCTGTGCACGACGCACAGGCGGTCCGTGCGGTCACCGGCCAGGTGCAGGGCATCGCCGGCCTCGAGCACGAGCGGCCGCGCCAGGGCGGAGACCCGGCGCAGCTGCTCCAGATCCAGCCCGGTGAACAGCGGGACCCGGGCCGCGCACGGCTCTGGTTCGTCCATGGGGGCGAGGGGCAGGTCCATACGCACGCCATCAGCCTCCCACACGGCGGCTTGACCGCGGTCAAGGCGGGCCCGCCGTCCCCTTCGTAGCGTCAGTGACATCCCCGGAGGCCGGGGATCGGACCGGGCACCCGCCCGTCCGCTCAGCCTCATCGGCGGCCGCGCCGGTGACGACCCACAGGAGTGACCATGACCGCCACCACGCACACCCTGCTCCGCGCCGAGGGCTTCAGCTGCCCCTCGTGCGTCCGGAAGATCGAGAAGGCCCTCGACGCCCTGCCCGGCGTGACCGGCGCGCAGGTCCACTTCGAGACCCAGCGCATCGAGGTCGACCACGACCCGCAGACCACCACTGCCCAGGACCTCGTCGAGGCCGTCGCCAAGGTCGGCTACACCGCCCGGCCGTCGGCCTTCTGACACCGCCCCGCCCCCGACGAACGGAGTCCGCCATGTCCACCCCCGCCGTCACACGTCCGGGCCGCCCTCGTGCCCGGTTCGCGTTGTCCCGCCGCTGGCGGCGCCCCGTGGTGGCCGGCCTGCTGATCGCCGTCTCGCTCGTGCTGGCGCCCGAGCAGCTGGCCCACGGGACCGGACACCTCGTGGCGGCGGGCCTGATGCTCGCCGCCGCCGTCGTGGCCGGCCTGCCGATCGCGCGCGACGCGATCGCCGCCCTGCGGGTGAAGACCGTCGGCATCGACCTGCTCGTCGCCACCGCCGCGATCGGCGCGTCACTGCTCGGCAATTTCTGGGAGGCCGCCGCCGTGACCTTCCTCTTCGCCCTCGGCCACGCCCTCGAGGACGCGACCCTGTCTCAGACTCGCTCGGCGCTCGCGGACCTCGTCTCCACGGCGCCCGAGACCGCCGTCGTCGTGGACGCAGACGGGACCCAGCGCACCGTGCCTGCCCACGAGGTGGCCCCCGGCGCGACCGTCCTCGTCAAGGCCGGCGCTCGGGTGCCGGTGGACGGCGTGGTGCTCACCGGGGTCGGCGCCGTGGACGAGGCATCCATCACGGGCGAGTCCATCCCGGCGGAGAAGACCGACGGTGACGCCATGTACGCGGGCACCGTCGCCACGGCCGGCCTGCTGCAGGTGCAGGCCCGGGGCGTCGGCGCCGACACCACGCTGGCGCGCATCATCCACCGCGTCGAGGCGGCGCAGGAGGCCCGTGCGCGGACCCAGCAGTTCATGGACCGCTTCTCCCGCTGGTACACCCCGGCGATCATGGTGCTGGCCTTCGCGACCGGCCTGATCACGCGGGACGTCCCCCTGGCCCTGACCCTGCTGGTCATCGGCTGCCCGGGCGCCCTCGTGATCTCCATCCCGGTCGCGATCGTGGCAGGGATCGGCCGCGGCGCCAAGGACGGCGTGCTCATCAAGGGAGGGGAGTTCCTTGAGCGCTCCGCGAAGGTCGACGCCGTCGCCGTCGACAAGACCGGCACCCTCACGTCGGGCACCCCCGAGCTGACAGACGTCGTCGCGTTCGAGCCCGGGGCCGAGGACGAGGTGCTGCGCTGGGCCGCACGGCTCGAGGCGGCCTCGGACCACCCGCTGGCCGCGCCGGTCGTCGCGGCGGGCCGGGACCGCGGCCTGCTGGACGGCCCGCTGGCCACGGATGTGGACGTCGTCCTCGGCCGCGGGCTCACCGGAGAGGTGGACGGCCGCGTCGTCGCCGTGGGCAACGTGGCGATGCTGCGCGAGCGCGGCGTGGATCCGGCCGCGACCGACCGGGTCGAGACCGTCGCGGCCGAGCTCGCGGAGGCGGGCCGGACCCCGGCGGCGGTCGTCGTCGACGGCATCCCGCTCGGCGTCCTCGCCATCGCAGACACCCTCCGGCCCGAGGCCGCGGGCATGATCCGGGCGCTGCACGGGATCGGCGTCCGCGAGGTCGTGATGCTGACCGGCGACCAGCCCGGCGTCGCGCAGGCCGTGGCCCGGCAGGTGGGCGTCGACGACGTGCGGGCGGGCCTGCTGCCCCAGGACAAGCTCGAGGCGATCGAGGCCCTGCAGGCCGAGGGCCGCGTCGTCGCGATGGTCGGTGACGGCGTCAACGACGCCCCGGCCCTGGCGACGGCGGACATCGGCGTGGCCATGGGCGCGGCCGGCTCCGGTGTGGCCATCGAGACCGCGGACATCGCCCTGATGGGCGACCGGCTCGAGCGGCTGCCGCAGGCGCTCGATCTGGCCCGGCGCACGGTGCGGGTGATGCGGCAGAACATCGCGATCTCCCTCGTCACCGTCGCGGCCCTGCTGGCCGGCGTCTTCACCGGCGGCGTCACGATGGCCGTCGGCATGCTCGTGCACGAGGCGTCCGTGCTGCTGGTCATCGTGAACGCGATGCGCCTGCTGCGGCGCCGCGATTAGCCCAGGTCCACGACCTCGAATTCGAGCAGGTCGGCGCCCGTGGCGACCGGCGCCGGGCGGCCGCCCTGCTCGGCGGCGTGAGCGGCGGGCATGCGCCCGTCCCGCCAGCGCCGGAAGTCCTCCTCCGACGCCCACGTCGTGACCACGAAGTAGCGGTCCTCGCCCGCAGTGGGCCGGAGCAGCTGGAAGCCCTCGAATCCCGGCTCCTGGTCCACCGCGTGCTTGCGGGCGGCGAACCGCTTCTCGAGCTCCGGGCCGGCGCCCTCGGGGACGCTGATGGCGTTGATCTTCACGACGGACACGGGGAGGCCTCCTCGTCGGCGGGGGTGCGGCGTCGGGTCGACGCCCTCACCGGCCGACTCTACGCCCGGCTGCGGACCGGGAGTCCGTCGATCGGTTGAGGCCCGGCGGCGTCGTCCCTGCGAAGTTGGAGCCGTGGGACCGGCCGCCGTGGGACCTCGGGCGGTCCCGCTCGCCATCATCGGCGACCTGCACTTGGACCTCACTGACGCGCAGTGGGTGAACAGCCTCTATGCCGTGCTGCTGGCCGCCCTGTTGCTCTCCACCGGCAACCTCGCGGACCGATGGGGTCGCAAGCGGCTCTTCCTCACCGGGTCCGCGCTGATCGCCCCGTATCCGCGCCGCCCTGCGGCACAACACCCCCTTTGTTGCTACCGTTTCGGTGTCCACTTCCACGCAACAGCGGGTGTCCGAGGTCGGTTGCTCCCTTTGGCATCGCACCGCAGATTGGTCGCCATGAACGACATGCACTCGCTGGGCCGACTGATCGCCTCAGCCCAGGAGCGGAACGGCTGGTCCCTCCGCGACCTCGCCGCCCGCGCCGACCGCGCAGGGTACGACATGAGCCACACCAGCTTCGCGCGGCTCAAGTCCACCCCGGTCACCTCGATCAAGGGCGAGAACATCACGATGCTCGCGCTCGTGCTGAAGGTTCCCGTGGCCCACGTGGCCACCGCAGCGCTGGAGTCCATGGGGGTGGAGCTCGACTCGGCTCTTCACCCGTCGGTCCTCGACGACGTTCAGGAATCCCCTGACCTATCGACGTATGACCAGGAGCTGCTCACCGCAGTCCTCCAGGTCATGCTCGACCGACGTAGGACGTACCACCATGATGAGCATGTCCACGCAGACCAGCACCAGGACCGCGAGCGCGGCACGGCCGAGCGCGGGGCAGCGCGCTGCGGTGACGCTGGCGCTGAACAGAAGACCGCCGCGGCCGGCGCGCCGGCCGACTTCGATCTGGCAGCACACGCCGACCTCGAGCCGGCCCGCGACCGGCAGGCCCGGGAGTGGGGCGACGTCGGCGAGGAGAACCAGGACCCCGGCGACGAGGCCGGCGCATGAGCGCCAACACGAACTTCTTCACGTCGCAGCAGCCCGCCGCGGTCTTCAAGCTCAAGGTGCTGGAGGACTACCTCACACCGTGGGCCATGAAGGTTGCTAGCAAGGCCCCTCGGGAGGTGGCCTATGTCGATGGCTACGCCGGCGCGGGGCAGTACGACGACGCGCACAAGGGGTCGCCGCTCTACGCGGTGGACATCGCACGCAAGCTTGCAGCGCAGAACCGCATCATGCACATCCACCTCGTGGAGCGAGATAGGGCTCATGCGGAGACCCTCCGGCACGCGGTCGCCGCGCAGGGGCAGGGGGCCGGTCCCGTCTATCTGCACCACGGCGCCGTGGAGGAGCAGATCGACGCGATCCTCAACGACATCGGCACCCGCCCAGCTCTGTTCTTTCTCGACCCGTTCGGCACGGCCCTGCCGTACGACGTCGTCGCCTCGAAGCTGCTCCTGCGGCCAGCGCGGTCGACCGAGGTCCTCTTGAACTTCAGTCTCTCCACCGTGTGGCGCATCGGAGGGATCGTCCGGAAGGGAGCCTCCGCCTCAAGTGGCGAGACCGTCACCCTCCTCCGCGGTGACCGTTTTCTTGGTGGGCCGTGGTGGCGGGAGGTCTTCGCTGAGGCTCGGCGGCAGGCTGACGTGAGTGGCGACAGCTCCTCCGCCGCTACAGCCGCCTCCTACGTGGCGCGCGAGTACATGCAGCGCATGACCGGAGAGACCGCCCACAACGTCATCTCCGTCCCAATCCGCCGGACCCCGTCTGAGGGGCCGATCTTCACGCTGATGCTCTTCTACCAGCACTTCGCTGCGCCCATGCTCTTCGCTGACGCCGCGGCTCGGGCTCACAGGAAGTGGCGGCAGGTCAACTCCGAGAACTACTACCAGGGACTGCTCGACGACACCCAGGGGTCGCTCTTCGACCTGCAGGAGACGTTCGACCAGCAGGTGGTCGCAGAGCAGACCGACGTCAGAAACCGGGCCATCGCCGCTATCCAGACGAGGCTCTCGTCTCACCTCGGTCAAGGCCAGGCGGTGCGGATCTGCGACGACGTGCCCCACTGGCTAGGCGAACACCTCGGCACGGCAGGCGCCTCAGAGGTACGGCAGGCCATCAAGAATCTCCAGAAGGCCGGGATCACCCAGGGCTACACCAAAGACATGGTGGATGGGCGCGCGGTCATCCTGCCAGCGCGGCGCGGGAGGTAGGCATCTCGTCCCAGGTGCGCCCCTCCAAGAGCCGCCCGTTGGCCTTAGGCGTCCGCCCACCCCACTGCTTGAAGAAGAACGCCACGTCGGCAGACACGCATTGGTCGCGGATGTCCTCCACCCAGGCCTGGTCCATGGGGCGATGGTTCGCACCAGACTCGCCGCCCGCGATGACCCAGTCGATGCCGGCCAAATCCAGATCCCGCAGGGGTCCGATGAGGGGCTCGCAGGAGAGGAACCGGACCGCTGCCGGCACCTCGCGGAGATGGTCGATGCGGCCCGTCACAGTCTCGTCCTCCACGGAGACGCCCATCCACAAGTTGGCCGGCCAGTCGAGGCGATCGGCTAGACGGGCCATCCGCAGTGAGCGCTTCGTCAGCGCCTGATATGTGTGCTGCGGCGTCTCGCGCATGACGTCGAAGATGTCCCGGATGAACCCCAACGGAACTTTGGCGTGGAAGAGATCGCTCATGGAGTTCACGAACACCACGCGCGGGGCCTTCCACGAGCGGGGCTGGCCCAGGGCCTTCGGATGGAGGGTGACGCCAAACCCGGGGCCGGACGTCACCGGGTTCCCATCGTTCTGGTACTTCTCAGCACCCATCGCCTTGAGCCGCTTGGCTAAGGTCAGCGCGTAGCAGTTGTCGCAGCCGGCCGCCACGCGGTCGCAACCGGTCACGGGGTTCCACGTCACCTCGGTCCACTCAATCGCTGAGGTGTTCGCCATCGCGATCGCTCCTTCCCTGGAAGACCTGCTCCAGTCGAACAGATGTTCGACCCTTTGTCACGCAGGCGCGCTCAGTCCACCACAGTCCAGCTCGTGCTCACCCATACCGTGTCCGTCCCCACAACGACGATGGTCGCATGTTCCACCCCTGGCGGGCGCTGCGCACGCTGACGTACGTCGTCGTGGTCTGGGCCCGCCCACACCCGACGGCGCCAGCCGCGACCGATGGCGCGACGGTGATCTGGCTCGACCCCCGCATGACGCAGGCCGAGCGGCGGTGCGCGCTCACCCACGAGCTCGTGCACCTCGAGCACGGCCACCGCGGCTGCCAGCCGCCGGCCGTCGAGCACGCCGTACGCGCGGCCGCGGCCCGGCAGCTGATTACGCTCGAGCAGCTCGCCGACGCCCTGCCTTGGTCCATGAGCCTGGACGAGCTCGCCGACGAACTGTGGGTGACCCCGCTCGTGCTTACCGACCGACTGGCCGGCCTCACCCGGACCGAGCGGGAGCATCTCGCCGCGTTGGCCACCGAGCACTCTGCCTGAGCGCCTGCTAGGCGGGGGCCATCGGCTAGGTCAGAATCAAGGCAACGCGCCGCGCAGGGCGCACCACCAAGGAGGGCGACATGGCGAAGACGACCAAGTACACGGCGGAAGTGTCAGAGGGGCGAGACGAGCTGCTCGACGGCAAGACGATCGCACGCCTACGCACCATCGCAGTGAAGAACCAGCGCGGCGAGACCGTACGGGAGCTCAAGGCCGCGGACAACGACGAGGACGTGCGCGCGAAGCTGCGCGCCGCGGGCTACACCCTCAAGGACTGGGCCGGCGGCACTACGCCCGCCACCCTGGAGCGTGGGCGCAACCCGCTCGTCGCGGGCTGCCTCTGGCCCCTCGTGGCCGTGATGGCACTGCTCGCGTGGGCAATCTTCTCTGCCTTCAGCAACGCCAGCCCTGACGAGCCGGAGGAGTGGGACGCGAAGATTGCCTGCCAGACCCTCGTCAAGGAGAAGCTGCGCGCCCCCAGCACCGCCAAGTTCTCCCGCGAGACGGCATCCGGGGGGCCGAAGGCATGGACAGTGACCGGAGCGGTCGAAGCGGAGAACGCGTTGGGCGGCACGGTTGGGCACCGGTACTCCTGCTCGGTGACCTTTACCGGCGACGACGAGTACCGCGGAACGGCCACCATCACGGACCGCTGATCCCACGTACTACGTCCACCCCCGGGCGTACCGTCCCGACATGACCACCACCACCCAGGCGCCCGCGTGCGCCGGCCACCTGTCCGTTCGTGACCACATGGCGCTGCAGCTGTGGGGGCGGCGGTGGCGGCACGGGGCCGCGCGTGACCGGGCCGCTGAGCATCTGGTCGGGTTGCAGGGCACGGCGCTGGCGATGCGCGTGGCCACGCTCGCCGAGGACCCGGTGGCGATCGCCGCCTACCCGGTGATCACGCGGCGGGCCCGGGAGGCTCGGCAGACCCGCGAGCGCGCGGTACGGGTGCCAGCTGCTTAACGTGTCCGCCCCCTCGGGGAGCGTGGAGGCCGCGAAGGGAAGCGCAAGAGAGGCCCCGTCCAGCAGCCAGCTGGACGGGGCCTCTCGCTGCGCCAGGGGTCAGGCGCCGGGGGGAGGCTCCCAGCCGATCGCGTCGACCGCGGCACGCTGGGCGTCCAGCAGCAGGTGCGCGTACACGCGGGAGGTGGTCTGCAGCGACTCGTGACCGAGGCGGTGCTGGACGACCTGTGCGGGGACCCCATCCATGAGGGCCCACGAGGCGAACGTGTGCCGCAGGCTGTGCGGGGTCAGGTGCTTGGCGATCCCGGCGGCCGCGAGCGCCGGCTTCCAGTGGCGCTCGACGAAGTTCGTGCGGTGGATGACGCCGCCGCCGGGGGCGGTCAGGAGGAACTCGTCGGCGGCACGGCCGGCGGCCAATGGCTCGAGTGTTTCGACGGCCCAGTCGGGGAGCATGATCGTGCGGCGGCCGCGGGCGGTCTTGGGGACGCCGAGGACGGCGCCCTCCTTGCCCTTCTTCCAGGCGCGGCGCACGTGGATGACGCTGGCTGCGACGTCGAGGTCGCGGACCTGCAGGGCGGTGGCCTCGCCCCAGCGGGCGCCGGTGACGAGCAGGACGATCAGCAGCGGCTGGTACGACTCGGATATGGCTGCGTAGAAGCGCGCCCACTCGGCTCGGCTGAAGATGCCGCGCTCCTCCTCGACGTCGTCGTCGGGCAGGTCGGCGCCGCGCGCGGGGTTGGCTGGCAGGATGCCCTCCTGGACGGCGAGGCCGAGGACCGCGGAGAGCAGGGCGTGCGCGTTGCGGACCGTCTTCGGAGACACCGTGGCCAGCGGCGGCTCGGGCCGCGGGGGAGTGGCGGCCGCGGCGCGGGCGGCGGCCGCGCGCCAGCGGGCCGTGGGCTGCTGCAGCTGCCACCGGATCCACTCGGCCACCGTGCGGCGGTCGATCATGTCCACGGGCAGCTCGCCGAGGCGGGGCAGGAACGTGCGCGCGGCCTCTGCCTCGTACCCGGCCAGGGTGCCCGGGGTGCAGCGGAGCCCGCGGTGCTCGATGTACCGCGGGAAGAACTCGGCGAGCGTGGGCATGCCCGGGGCACTGTCCACCTGGGCCTCGAGGATCCGGCGGGCCACCGTGGGCCCCTGCCGCGGGTCCTCCACGATCGCCTTGACGCGCTGGGCGCCGGCCTCGCGGGCGAGGGCCGGCAGCCACTGGAACCGGCCGGCCTCGTAGAAGCCGACCCGGTACGTGGTCCGGCCGGCCTTGTTCGTGCGCGTCTGGATGGTAGCCAACGCATCTCTCCTGGTGCTCTCCGATGATGTGCGTACCCCGTGGGGACCGAGCACTACCCAACAGCACTACCAAGACGAGATAAGGCCCGGAATCATCCGCATGATTCCGGGCCTTACGGTGGGGTGAGCGACGGGGATTGAACCCGCGACCTTCTGGACCACAACCAGACGCTCTGCCGACTGAGCTACGCCCACCATGCCTGCTCCACACGGACGGATCCGCGCGGCGCAGCGGGGTCCACAGTACACGAGATCCCGCGCAGCGCCGAATCGGGGCGGCGAGGCCGGGGTGCCGGCTCAGGCCTGCGCCCCGGACACCACCTCCGCAATGGCGCGGGCCTCCTCCGTGGTGGGGCCGGGGGCGGGGGCCATGACGGCGGCCCGGTAGTAGCGCAGCTCGGTGATGGAGTCCTTGATGTCCCCGAGAGCGCGGTGGCCCCCGGTCTTGGCGGGGGCCTGGTAGTAGGCGCGCGGGTACCAGCGCCGGGCCAGCTCCTTCACGGTGGACACGTCCACGATCCGGTAGTGCAGATGGTCGACGACGGCGGGCATGTAGCGGGCGAGGAACAGCTTGTCCTGGCCCACCGTGTTGCCGGCCAGCAGGCCCTTGCCGGCCGGCACGCGGGCCGCGATGTACTCGAGGACGCGCGCTGCGGCGTCGTCGAGCTCGAGGCCCTCCGCCAGCTCCGGCAGCAGGCCGGAGGTGGTGTGCATGTCCCGGACGAACGGGTCCATCTGCTCGAGGGCCGCCGCGGAGGGACGGATCACCAGGTCGATGCCCTCGTCCAGGATGTTCAGCTCGGCGTCCGTGATGAGCACCGCCACCTCGACGAGCTCGTCGACCTGGGGGTGCAGGCCGGTCATCTCGCAGTCGATCCAGACCAGGGGGGCGCTCTCCGGCGCGGGGGTGCTCGTCTCGCTCATGCCCCCAGGCTACTCGCGTGTCACGATGGTAGATTCGAGCGAGCCGCGCCCTCGCGCGCCCTCGCAGGACCGCACGGAAGGACCCGTCGCATGAGCGTGTCGACCCCGCGTCCGTCCGGGTCCACGGCCCACCGGCCGGAGTACGTCGGCGTCGGCGGCCTCCGCGCGGACCCCCAGGTCGCCGGCGCGGACTGGTGGCCCATCCTGGTGGGGACCCTCGGCTCCCTCCTCCTGGTGGTGGGCTCGTACTCCGTCGGCTGGCTGGCCTCGGCCTCCCCGATCAACCGCTGGCAGTGGCTGATCCCGTGGCGCACCCAGGAGACCGGCGTGCTCGCCGGCACAGCGCTCCTCACCCTCGGCTGCTGGGTGATGTTCTGGGCCTGGCTGCGCCTGGGCCAGACGATCCGCCCCTTCGGTCGCGGCGCCCTGCGCACGGTCAACCTCGCCACCGTCCTGTGGTGCCTGCCCCAGGTCGTGGCCCTGCCGATCTTCAGCCGGGACATCTTCGCCTACGTGGGACAGGGCCGTCTCATGGAGGCGGGGCAGGACCCCTACGTGGACACGATCTCCTCGCTGTCCAACTGGTTCCAGCTCGGAGCGGACGCCACCTGGGCGGACTCCGAGACCCCGTACGGTCCGATCTTCCTCTGGATCGAGCAGGCCGTCGTCGCGATCTCGGGGGACATGAACCCGGACCTGGCGATCTTCCTGTTCCGCCTGGTGGCGGTGGCCGGCGTCGCGCTGATCATGGTCTTCGTGCCGTTGCTGGCCCGCCGGCTGGGCGTCAACGGTGCGTGGGCGCAGTGGATCAGCGTCGCCAACCCGCTCTTCACCATCAGCTTCGTCGCGTCCGGGCACAACGACGCCCTCATGGTCGGCCTCGCCCTGGCCGGCACGTGGTGCGCGCTGCGCGCCGGGCATCCGCTCCGCCCCCAGCGGCCCGGGCAGTCCGTCGCGTGGGGGGTGGCCGGCGTCGTGCTGGTCACCCTGTCCCTGGGCATCAAGCCCATCACGCTCGTGCTGCTCCCGTTCATCGGCCTGCTGTGGGCCGGCCCGACGGCCCGATGGCCGCGCCGGTTCGCCTTCTGGGCCCTCACCGCCGGGATCTCCTTCGGCCTCATGGCCCTGGTGGGGGTGCTCAACGGCTTCGGCTTCGGCTGGGTGGCCGTCATGGTCGGCACGGGCACGGGCACCGTGCCGTGGGGGCCGATCGGCATGCTGTCCCTCATCACGGTGGGGGCGAGCGAGCTCTTCGGACAGGGGGCGGACGTGCAGGCCGTCGAGGGCGTGTACAAGACCGCCGGACGCGCGCTCTCGGTGCTCATCGTGCTGGCCCTGATGTTCCTCGGCCGCCAGGACCGCGTGATGACGCGCATGACCTGGGCGTTCACCGCGCTGGTGATCCTCTCGCCCATCATCCAGCCCTGGTACCTGCTGTGGCTGCTGCCGTTCTTCGCCGTGCTCGGCATCCGGGACAACTGGCAGATCAAGTGGGTCGTGTTCACGGTCGGCTACTTCCTGGCGTTCGGCGCCGCGGACCAGCTCTTCACCTGGCAGTTCCTGGACATCGCGGACCAGGTCAAGGCCGTGTCCCTGATCGTCTCCGCCGTGTGTCTGCTGTGGATCCTCGTCGTGGACCGCCGCACCAGCCGGTTCGTGAAGGACCACTGGCACGTGCGCCCCGCCGTACGCGCCGGCCTGGCCCGGCTCCGTGGCGCCCCTCGACCCGCGGAGCCGGCGGAGTGAGGCCCGCCGCCTCCGCGACGACCGGCGCCCGAGGGCCCCGTCCGAGCCGCGTGACGGCGCAGCCCGAGCCGGAGGCGGCCGTCCGCCGGGGCACGTGGGCGTCCGTGCTCATCACGGTGGGCTCCTGGGGCGTGGGGTGGCTGCCGATGACGCCCGACTCGGTGTTCTCCGGCACCACCCTGCTCAACCCGCTGCGGGTCTACCTTCCCGGCGTGCTGCTCAGCACCGTGCTGCTGGCCGCCGGCTCGCTGCTCCTCGTCCGATCCTGGCTCGAGCTGGGGCGCGCGCTGCGGGGCCGCTGGGAGGAGCACGGCCGCCTGGTGGCCCGGGCCGCCTGGTGGTGGTCCGCCCCGCTGATGCTCGCGCTGCCGATCTTCTCCCGCGATGTGTTCTCCTACCTCCAGCAGGGCCGGCTCCTCGCGTCGGGTCTCGACCCGTATTCCCAGGGCGTGTCCGCCCTGCCCGGCTGGTTCATGCAGGGAGCGGACTCCATCTGGGCCGAGTCCCCGTCCCCCTACGGGCCGCTGTTCCTGCTGTTCGCCGAGACGACGTGGCGGGCCACGGGCGGCAACATCGAGCTCTCCGTCACGGCGTTCCGGCTCCTGGCGCTCGCGGGCCTGGCGCTGTGCCTGTGGGCGGTGCCGCGGCTGGCCGCCGTCGCGGGCCGATGCGGGGTGTGGGCCACGTGGGTGGCCGTGGCGAACCCACTGTTCCTGCTCTACATGATCGCCGGCGCCCACAACGACGCGCTGATGTCGGGGCTGATGCTCGCGGGCATCCTGCTCATGGTCCGCCCGCCCCGCCGCCGCGTGCATGCGCTGTGGGGGATCGTGCTGATCGCCCTGTCCGTTGCGATCAAGCCCCTGACAGCTTTGGTGCTGCCCTTCGTGGCCCTGCTCCTGCCCACCGGCTGGGCCCGGTTCCGCGCGGCCGATCCGCGCCTGCGCCGGCGGGACCGGCTCGGCCCGTGGTTCACGACGGCGGTGATCTCCCTGGCCGTCCTCACGATCCTCGGCGCCGGCTCCGGCCTCTGGTTCGGCTGGGTCCCGGCCATGCTCACGAGCGGGGACGCGGCGTTCCCGTATGCCCCCGTGGGCCTGCTCGGCCTGCTGCTCGGCGCGGTCGTCGAAGCCGTGACGCCCCTGGGGGCGCGCGACGTGGCCGCGGCCTTCTACACCGCGATGACGGTGTCGGCCCTCGGCTTCACGGCCTGGCTGGCCCTGCGCCGCCGGCCCCTGGACCCGGTGTTCAGCGCGGCGGCCGTGCTCGTGGTGGCCGTCGCCACCGCCCCGATCGTCCAGCCGTGGTACCTGCTCTGGGTCCTGCCGCTGCTGGCGTGCGCCCTCCGCCCGCTGCCGTGGGGCGCCGACCATCCCCGCTGGCTCGGGTGGGTCACCGCGCTCGCGGTCCTGTTGCTCACCGGCGTCGGCGTGGTGGACCAGCTCTCCGTGGCGCAGTGGCTGCCGGTCCTGGCCGTCCGCGTGTTCACCCTGGTCCTGATGCTCGCGGGGATCGGATGGATCATCCACCGCGATCCCGTCACCGCGCCCCTGTTCCCCGGGCGGCGGCGTCCTCCCCTGGAGGTGGTCGAGCCGCGGGCCGCGGCGGCGTCGCCGACGCCTCCGGAGGCGGGCGTGCCGCCGGACGCGCCGCCCGACGGGCCGCCGTCGACCGCCGCGCACCCCGCCTCCTCGTCCACCCGCATCCCCCAGGAGAGACCGTGACCTCCCACCCCCGCAGTCCCGCCCCGTCCCGTCCGAGCGGCCGCTGGGTCGGCCTGCTCGTCGGCCTGACCGTGGTGGCCGCCGCCGTCGGCGTGCTGACCAAGCAGTGGTGCCGCGTGAACGGCTGGGCGGCCCCCGGCGTGCACGCGCACATGTGCTATTCGGACTTCGCCCAGCTGTTCCCCACGCGGGGCCTCTCGGACGGCCACTTCCCCTTCTACACGCCGCTGCCGCCCGAGCAGTGGATGGAGTACCCGGCGTTGCTGGCCGTGGTCGCGGGTGTGACCATGTGGCTCGTGCCCGCCTCCGGCGACCTGCACGAGCGCACCGTGACCTACTTCGACGTGAACGCGATCGGCGTGGTGCTGTGCTGGATCGTGCTGGTCGTCGCGACCGCGTACACCGCGCGCGGTCGCTCCCGGGACGCCCTGCTCGTGGCCCTGGCCCCGGGGATCATCCTGACCTCGATGCTCAACTGGGACCTGTGGGCCGTGATGCTGGCCGCCCTGGCCCTGTGGGCGTGGACGGCGGGCCGTCCGACCCTCGCCGGCCTGCTCATCGGGCTCGGCACCGCCACGAAGCTCTACCCGCTGTTCTTCTTCGGCGCGATCTTCGTGCTGGCGCTGCGCACGGGCCGCTGGGCCGGGTTCGTGAAGGCGGCCCTGGCCGGGGCCGCGGCCTGGCTCGCGGTGAACCTCCCGTTCATGCTGACGGCGTTCGACCAGTGGTCGCGCTTCTACACGTTCTCGGGGGACCGCGCGGTCTCCTTCTCCTCGACCTGGCTGGCGCTGGCCTGGACAGGATGGTCCGGGGAGACGTTCACGACGCTTCAGAACGGCCTGTTCCTGGTGTGCTGCGTGGGGATCGCCTACCTCGCCCTCGCGGCGCGGCACCGTCCGCGCATGGCCCAGCTGTGCTTCCTGATCGTGGCGTCCTTCATCCTGTGGGGGAAGGTGTACTCGCCGCAGTTCGTGATGTGGCTGATCCCGCTCGTGGTCCTCGCGACGCCGCGGTGGCGCGCGTTCTGGATCTGGCAGGCCGTGGAGGTCTACCACTGGGGCGGGGTGTGGATGGAGTCGGCGCGCATCACCTCCGACGGGGCGTTCGCCGGCGGCGCCTGGTGGATCACCGCCTGGTATGCCTCGGGGATCGTGGCGCACATCGTCGCCCTCGTGTGGCTCATGACCACGGTGGTCAAGGACATCCTGGACCCCGTCCGCGACCCGGTGCGCCGCACCGCACTCGACCAGGGGGCCCCCGAGATCGCCCCGGGGGTGGCCGAGGACCCGCACGCCGGCGTCTTCACCGGTGCCCGTGACCGACTGCTCCTGCCCCCGGCCGGACGCGGCCTGCAGCCACTCGGCGAGTCCGCGGGCCGCTGACGGCGGAGCGGGTCCGCCGGCGCCGTGGGGTTCCGCTCAGCGGTGCTCGAGGTACGTCGTGCAGGTGGGCGAGACCGCGCGGTCCGGGTGGTGCAGGACGACGACGTCGCCCGCGGACCAGACCCGCTCGAAGCCGAGCCGCTCGGCGCGGGCCAGCGCCTGCTCCGGGGTGAGGGGGTCCCAGCCGCCGAGCTCGGGCACCGAGGTGTCCACGATCATCCACGTGGCCAGCTCGTCGCCGATGTCCCCGTGCAGCCCGACGTGGGTGCGGGCCGTCAGGTGCGGCACGGCGTTGTCGGCGGCCTCGACGCACACCCCGTCCGGGATCAGCCCGACCGCGTGGTCGAGGTCGCGGGCGTGCTGCGTCATCGTCATGTCGCCGGCGATCGTGCGGTGCAGCGGGTACACCTGCGGGAAGAACGCGGTGCCGATCAGACCGGCGGCCAGTGCCGCGGAGACGAGGACGGCGGGCAGCCGGCGCAGCGTGTCCCGGCGTCCGGCCAGCCGGTGGGCCGCCTCGAGCGCGGCCATGAGCAGCAGCGGGGCGAGGATCGCGTCGTACTGGTACACGGGGGCCCACACGTTGAGGCGGTCGTTGAACAGCCGCGAGAGCAGGATCGGCAGGGCCATCAGCGTGAGCGGGCTCAGGACCGGCAGGAACAGCAGCGGGACGAAGTGCAGGAGCCAGAGGGCCACCTTCAGCGGGTGGTCGAACAGCACCGCGACGGCGTTCCACGGCTGGGTCAGCAGGAACAGGACCGAACTGCGCATGTCCGGGCCCAGGGCGGTGAACTGCCAGTAGCCGAACGCGCCGGTGGGGGAGTAGTGGGGGATCACCACGGACGTGGCGAACCAGTAGCCGAGCACGCCCAGCACGGCGGTGACCGCGGCCTGCGGCCAGAAGCGACGGATCGCCATCACCAGGGCCACGGCCAGCAGGGTCACGCCCATGTCCTCTCGGACCGTGAGCAGCAGCGCCGCCAGGCCGGTGGCGAGCCACGCCCGCTGCCCGTCCAGGGCCCACACGAGCCAGGCGAGGATCGGCACGCCGAGGGTGACCTCGTGGAAGTCCCAGTTCACCATCGCCTGGAAGGGCCAGGAGAGCAGCAGGGCGGCGACGGCGGCCAGGGCCACCCCGTGTCCCGCGCGACGACGGGCGAACAGGTACACCGGCACGGCGGACGCGGCGAGGGCCAGCGCCATGACCACGCCGAGCATGCGGGGGTCCGGCCATACCCAGTAGAAGGGCGCCAGCAGCGCGAGGATCGGGTGGAAGTGGTCGCCGAGGATGTGGAAGTCCACGCCCTTGACGGAGCTGAGGGGGGCGTTGAACAGCGCGTACTGCCGCACCACCTGGTCGAAGATGCCCAGGTCGTAGCCCTTGGCCTCGTAGGTGGCGTACCGGAGGAAGGAGTGCGTCACGTACAGGGCCGCGGCCGCGACGAGCAGGGCGGCCAGCTGGACGCCCTCGCGACGGGTCACACGGACCTCGGGGACGGCGGGTCGCGGGGCGCGGAGCCAGGAGCGCAGACGGTCCAGGACGGTCTCCTTCGGGCGGTCGTCGGGCGTGCTCGGACGGCTCCGCCCCTGGTCTGGGTGCCCCAGGAGGGATTCGAACCCCCGACCGGCGGATTAGAAGGCCGCTGCTCTGTCCAGCTGAGCTACTGGGGCTGGGCCGTGTCAGTCTAACGGCCGCCGGCCGCGGCGCCGTCGGCTCCTGCACAGTCGCCCGGGGACCTCCGCGCGTCCCCAGACCGGCCCCGATCCTGCCGGGGTGCCCCGCGGTGGGGTTGTCTGGCCATGGCGGATCAGCCGATGCGCCGACGACCCGCCCCGGCGCCCACCGGGGCCCAGCCCAGGAGGCACACCATGCAGGACCTCATCACCGTGCGCGGCTTCGTGGCCACGGACCCCGCCACCCGCCACACCGCATCGGGGGCCGCCGTGACCGGCTTCCGCCTGGCCACCACCGAGCGGCGCTTCGACCGCGAGACCGCTGAGTGGGTGGACGCCCACACCAACTGGTACAGCATCTCGGCGTTCGGCCAGCTCGGCTCGAACACCGCCCAGTCCGTGAAGAAGGGCAACCCCGTGATCGTCACCGGTCGACTCCGGGTCCGCGACTGGTCCTCGGGCGAGCGCTCCGGCACGTCCGTGGACGTGGTGGCGGACGCCGTCGGGCTGGACCTGGGCTTCGGCTCGGCGGCGTTCCAGCGCAGCCAGCGCGCGGCCGTGCCGCGCCCCGAGTCGGCCCCGCGCGACGACGACGCGTCGGGCGGGCGGGCCGGCGCGGTCGGCGACGGGTTCAGCGCGGGCCTGCCGGACGGGTTCCAGGGTGGCGACGCCCCGGCCTCGCCCGGCCCGGACGAGTCGGACGCGGGCGCCCCCGGGCGCGAGCCGGCGGCGGCCGGCGTCGCCTGACCACGGGGCGGCACGGAGCACGGAGGGGGAGCGGGCTCGGTGGTCGCGGGATCGGCACGATGAGTGGAATCCCGCGGCCACCGACTAGCCTGGGCCGCATGGCGGAATTCATCTACACGATGGTCAAGGCCCGCAAGAAGGTGGGCGACAAACTGATCCTGGACGACGTCACCATGTCGTTCTACCCCGGGGCGAAGATCGGCATGGTCGGCCCCAACGGCGCCGGCAAGTCGACGATCCTGAAGATCATGGCCGGGCTGGACGAGCCCTCGAACGGCGAGGCGCGGCTCTCTCCCGGCTACTCGGTGGGCATCCTGATGCAGGAGCCCAAGCTGGACGAGTCCAAGACGGTGCTCGAGAACGTCCAGGAGGGCGTCGGCGAGATCTACGGCAAGATCCAGCGCTACAACCAGATCTCCGAGGAGATGGCGAACCCGGACGCGGACTTCGACGCCCTCATGGAGGAGATGGGCGAGCTGCAGTCCGCCATCGACGCCGCGGACGCGTGGGACATCGACTCCCAGCTCGAGCAGGCGATGGACGCCCTGCGCACGCCCCCGGGGGACGAGCCGGTCACGAACCTCTCCGGCGGCGAGAAGCGGCGCGTCGCACTGTGCAAGCTGCTGCTGGAGAAGCCCGACCTGCTCCTGCTCGACGAGCCCACCAACCACCTGGACGCCGAGTCCGTGCTGTGGCTCGAGCAGCACCTGGCCTCCTACCCGGGCGCCGTCATCGCCGTCACCCACGACCGGTACTTCCTCGACCACGTCGCGGAGTGGATCGCGGAGGTCGACCGCGGCCGCCTCTACCCGTACGAGGGCAACTACTCCACCTACCTGGAGACCAAGCGTGCCCGCCTCGAGGTGCAGGGCAAGAAGGACGCCAAGCTCGCCAAGCGCCTGGCCGAGGAGCTCGACTGGGTCCGCTCCAACACGAAGGGCCGTCAGGCGAAGTCCAAGGCCCGCCTGGCCCGCTACGAGGAGATGGCGGCCGAGGCCGAGAAGACCCGCAAGCTGGACTTCGAGGAGATCCAGATCCCGCCGGGCCCGCGGCTGGGCACCGTCGTGATCGAGGCCAAGGACCTGAAGAAGGGCTTCGGGGACCGCGTCCTCATCGACGGCCTGTCCTTCTCCCTGCCCCGCAACGGCATCGTCGGCGTGATCGGCCCGAACGGCGTCGGCAAGACCACCCTGTTCAAGACCATCGTCGGCCTCGAGCCCCTGGACGGCGGTGAGCTGAAGATCGGCGAGACCGTGAAGATCTCGTACGTGGACCAGTCTCGCTCCAACATCGACCCCGAGAAGTCGCTGTGGGAGGTCGTCTCGGACGGCCTGGACTACATCAAGGTCGGCAACGTCGAGATGCCCTCGCGCGCCTACGTGTCCGCGTTCGGCTTCAAGGGCCCGGACCAGCAGAAGAAGGCCGGCGTGCTCTCCGGCGGTGAGCGCAACCGCCTGAACCTGGCCCTGACCCTCAAGGAGGGCGGCAACCTGCTGCTCCTCGACGAGCCCACCAACGACCTCGACGTGGAGACCCTGACCTCCCTCGAGAACGCGCTGCTCGAGTTCCCGGGCTGCGCCGTCGTCGTCTCGCACGACCGCTGGTTCCTGGACCGCGTGGCCACCCACATGCTGGCCTACGAGGGCACCGCGGAGGACCCGGCCAACTGGTACTGGTACGAGGGCAACTTCGAGTCCTACGAGGCCAACAAGGTCGATCGGCTCGGCCCCGAGGCCGCCCGCCCGCACCGGATGACGCACCGCAAGCTCACGCGCGACTGAGCCGACGCGCCCCCGGGCGCCGCGCCGACGACGGCCCGCCGCGATCACGTGATCGCGACGGGCCGTCGTCGTGTCGGGGCGGGGTCAGCGCCGCCAGCTGCGGCGCAGCACCGTCCGCAGGGCCATGCGCTGGGCCGCGCCACGCACGCGCGCCCGCCGGGCGGCGGCCCCCTCGGGCAGGCGGATCATGCCCTCCTGGGCGACCGTGGCCACGAGCGTCCCGTCCTCGGTGAACACGGCGCCCGTGCCGAGGCCGCGCGCGCCCTGGGCGCTGGGGGAGTCCTGGACGTAGAGCAGCCACTGGTCGACGCGGGCGGGCCGGTGGAACCACATCGCGTGGTCCAGGGACGCCACGGACATGCCGGGCTGGATCCAGGCGACGCCGTGCTGCCGCAGGATCGGCTCGAGAAGCGTGTAGTCCGAGGCGTAGGTGAGCGCCGCCCGGTGCAGCGCGGGGTCGTCGGCCAGCGGCGTGAACGTCTTCATCCACACCATGTTGCGGTTCTCGGTCTCCGGGGCCGGGTCCACGTAGAGGGCCGGGGTGACGTGACGGATGTCGAACGGCCGGGCCCACGCCCACTCCTGGGCCACGGGGTGGTTGATGCCGCCCAGCACGTCCGCCGTCGTGGGCAGGTCCTCGGGCCGGGGCACTCCCTCCGGCATGGCCACCTGGTGGTCCAGCGCGCTGCCGGCGGGCTCCTGGAAGGAGCAGGTCAGGGCGAGGATGGCCTTCTCGTTCTGGGAGGCCAGCACCCGGCGGACGGAGAAGGAGCGGCCGTCCCGCAGCGTCTCGACGGTGAACGTGATGGGCTGCAGCGCGTCCCCGGGGCGGATGAAGTAGCCGTGGAGCGAGTGGGCGGGGCGGGCGCCCGGCACCGTGCGGGAGGCGGCCGCCAGCGACTGGGCGAGCACCTGGCCGCCGAACACCCGGCCGCGCGTCTGCCGGGGAGTCGTGCCCGTGAAGCGGACCTGACCCGTCACCGGGTCCGGCGCGGCCGGCGTCAGCTCCAGGATCCCGCGCAGCACGTCGGTGGGGTCCTTCGGGGCCGAGGCCGGACGGCCCGGTGCGCGACTGGGGCGGGGACGGGGATGGCGCTGCGGCACGAACGGCTCCTTCGACGTGGATGGACCCCGCGACGGCGGGGCGGCCCGGGACGCGACGGACCTGGGACAATGCTTGCATGACCGAGCACTCCGCCGCCGCACCAGTCCTCCGCTTCGTCGACGACCGCGCTGTGCGGGACCTCGAGCAGCTGGCCACCCGCGCCCGTCGCGTCGCCGACACGGGGATGCGCCTGCACGTCGTGCCTGAGGCAGGGCGCTCCCGCACCCCGATGCTCGCCCAGTGGGTCTCCGTGCTGCAGCCGGCCGGGCTCGGAGACGGGGTGCCCGTCGTCCTGGGGCTGCGCACCGTGCCCCTGGCGACCGCCGACGGCGTGGCGGACCTGGACGCCGTCGTCGCCCTGGGCTCCGTCACCGAGCGCACCGCCCGGATGCGCGGCCAGGACCCCGTCGACCTGGCGTTCGCCGTGCCGCCGGGCCGCGAGCACGTCACCTGGACCGCGCTGACCCCGCCCCGCGGCGGCTGGACGCCCGTGGCCGAGGTCGCCGACGAGGAGCTGGCCGAAGTGGCCACGCGCGGCGCCGACGCCGTGCGGGACGCCCTGCCCGAGAACCCGGGGGAGGCGCTGGTCCGCAAGATCCGGGCGCAGATGTGGGGACCCCTGCTCGGGGGCGACGCTCTGCAGTTCCCGGCCGGCATGGCCTTCGGCGCGCACGCGCTGGGCTTCCTGCGGCCCGGCGGCCGCGCCCGGCTCAGCACGGCGGGGCCATGGACGCGCCTGGACGCCCCCGGCGGCTTCGTACTGGGCCGCCCCGCCATGGCGGTGTGAGCCCGCGCCCCATGTCGGGGCGCGGACCGCGGGCCGGTCAGGCCGAGTTCTGCAGGGAGTGGGCGGCCCGCTCCAGGTAGTCCCAGAGTTCGGCCTCGTGCAGCGGTGACAGCTCCAGCGTGTCCACGGCGGCGCGCATGTGCCGCAGCCACGCGTCGCGCGCGGCCGGGTCGATCCGATACGAGGCGTGGCGCATGCGCAGGCGGGGGTGGCCGCGCTCCTCGGAGTACGTCCGCGGTCCGCCCCAGTACTGCTCCAGGAACATCAGCAGCCGGCGCTGGGCGCCCTCGAAGTCGTCCTGCGGATACATCGGGGCGAGGATCTCGTCTTCGCGCACGCGGGCGTAGAACTCGGCGGTCAGCCGGTCGAAGGTCGGGCGGCCGCCGACGGCGTCGTAGAAGCTGGTGGCCTGACCGGGCGCGGCCGGGGTCCCCGGGGTCGCACCGGCGGGGCCCGCCGCGGCGTCGCGGGCGCGCACCTGCTCCACCGGGGCGGGCGTGCCCTCCTGCATCACCGGCTCGACCTCGGTGGGCCGCTCCGCCAGGCCCGTCACACGGGACGGGCCCTTGGCGACGCGCGGCCGCAGCACCGCCAGGGGGGCGCCCAGGCGCGCGGAGTGGTCCGGCAGCGTCGGCGTGCCGGTGGGCAGGGCCTCGGGGCGGACCGGCTCGACGGTGACCGGGGCCGAGAGCGAGTTCGCGATGAAGCACAGCCGGTGCGCCTCGGCGTGGAGGGCCTCGGCCCGCTCCCGGTCGGCCTCGTCCTGCAGCGTGACCTCGGGCCGCAGCGTGATCGCGATGAACCGCCCGGCGCCGTCGCCGTCCACCTCGAGCTCGCCCTCGACCCCGCACGTCATCCCCGTGACCACGACCCCGGAGGTCGCCGCGACATGGAGGTACGAGAGCACGTGGCACTCGGCGAGCGCGCCGAGCAGGAGGGTCTCCGGGTTCCACTTCGAGTCGTCGCCGCGGAAGGGGCGGGCGGCCGAGGCCTGGATCTCGCCGACGGCGGCGTCCTGGATCACCACGGAGCGGTCGTAGTCGCGGACGCCGGAGGTGCCCGAGCCGCGGTCGCCCGTCCACTCGGTGCGCAGGGAGAAGGTGTGCTTCATGGGTTCCAGCCTAGCCAGCCCGCGCCTCGACGGCGGCCGGGGCGGTGCTGGAGGGCATCTTCCGTGGAATGCCCACCAGCACCGCCCCGCAGGCGCCAGCAGAGGCGTCAGCCGCGGCTGCCGCCGCCGTCCGGCTCAGGCCCCGGCGTGGACCTGATGCACGTGCGCCGTCGCGTGCTCGCGCGCGGCCAGGGCGCGGACGGTCTCGTCCCGGCCCTCGGCGAGGACGCGGGACAGCCCCGCGCGGGTGCCGGCCAGCCGCTCGGACAGGGCGGTGGCGCGGTCGGCGATCTCCCGGGTGACCTGGGCGGTCGGGTAGCCCAGCGTCGCGGCGGTCTCGGCCATCTCGTGAGAACGGGAGTCCCACATCGCCTCGACGCCTTCGAAATAGGAGTCCGCGAAGGGCGCGATCAGCGCGGCGTCGTGGACCCGCGCGAACCCGATCAGGGCCTGGCGCTGCTCCGTGTTGGACAGCTCGCCGGCCATCACTCGGTCCCAGGCCGCGCGCTTGGCCTCGGCCGTCGGCACGGCGGCCCGGGCCTGGATCGCGGCGAGCGCGCCCGTGGCGGTCGCGTCGGCGCGCTCGGCCTCGGCGATCTCGGCCTCCCCGGCACGGCTGGCCGCCACCAGCGCAGTGAGCAGCTCCCAGCGCAGGTCCGTGGTGAGGTCCAGCCCGGGCACGGTGCGGGTGCCGTCCACGAGGGCCGCCAGGCGGTCCAGCTGCGCCGTGGTGCGCGCGTGCAGGGCGAACGCCTTGACGAACTGCAGCTGGTTGTCCGAGCCGTCCTCGGCCTCCGCGACGAGGCCCCACAGACGGTCGGCCGCCGCGACCCGCACGGCCTCGGCCTGGTCCTCGGGCAGGTACAGGCCGATCGCCGTCGCGAGCTGGCGCAGCAGCGTCTGCACCACGGACGAGTCCCGCTCGTGGCCGACGTTGGCGAGGACGAGGTCGACGAACCAGGCGGCGGAGGCCTCGCCGTCGCGCACGGTGTCCCAGGCCGCCCCCCACAGCAGCGTGCGCGCCAGCGAGCCGTCCACATCCTTCAGACGGGTGGACGCGGCCTCCCACGAGGCGTCGTCGAGGCGCAGCTTGGCGTAGGCCAGGTCGTCGTCGTTGGGCAGGATCACGGCGGGACGACGGCGGCCGGCGGCCTCGGCGACCTCGGTCACCTCCCCGGCCACGTCGAGCTCGAAGCGCTCGGTGCGGGTCAGGCGGCCCGTGGCCTCGTCCACGTCGTAGAAGCCCACGGCCAGGCGGTGGGGGCGGAGCACGTCGTCGCCGGGCGCCGACGGCGAGCCGTCCGGGGCGCTCTGGCGCAGGCGCAGCGCGGTGATGGTGCCGGCCTCATCCGTCTCCACCTCCGTGCGCAGCGTGTTCACGCCCGAGGTCTCGAGCCACAGGCGGGTCCACTCGGACAGGTCTCGGCCGGACGCGGCCTCGAGCTCGGACATGAGGTCCGGCAGCTCGGTGTTGCCCCACGCGTGCTGGGCGATGTACGCGCGGACGCCGGCCATGAAGTTCTCCTGGCCCACCCAGGCCACGAGCTGGCGGAGCACGGAGGCGCCCTTGGCGTAGGTGATGCCGTCGAAGTTGACGAGCACGTCGTCGAGGTCGCGGATCCGGGCCTTGATGGGGTGCGTGGAGGAGAGCTGGTCCTGACGGTAGGCCCAGTTCTTCTCCATGGAGGAGAAGGTGGTCCAGGCGCCGGTGTACTGCGTGTTCTCGGCGGCGGCGAGCGTGGACATGAACTCGGCGAAGGACTCGTTGAGCCACAGGTCGTTCCACCAGCGCATGGTGACCAGGTCGCCGAACCACATGTGGGCGAGCTCGTGGAGGATCGTGATGGCGCGGCGCTCGATCAGCGCCTCCGGCACGGTCCCGCGGAAGACGTACGACTCGAGGAAGGTCACGCAGCCGGCGTTCTCCATGGCGCCGGCGTTGAACTCGGGCACGAACAGCTGGTCGTACTTCTCGAACGGGTAGGCGTGGCCGTACTGGGCCTCGAAGAACTCGAAGCCCTGGCGGGTGAGCTCGAAGACGTTCTCCGCGTCCAGGTGCTCCACCAGCGACGCGCGGCAGTAGACGCCGAGGGGGATCGTGCGGCCGTCGGCGCTGGTCAGCTCCGAGTGCACGGAGGCGTACGGGCCGGCGACGAGCGCGGTGATGTAGGAGGAGATGCGCGGGGTGGGGGTGAACTCCCAGACCGCGGCATCCACGCCCTGCGGGTTCTCCTCGGTCGCCACGACGCCGAGGGTGCGGCGGGAGGCCTCCGGCTGGTTGGACACCACGGCCCAGTGCGCCGGCGCGGTCACCGTGAAGCGGAAGGCGGCCTTGAGGTCGGGCTGCTCGAACACCGCGAACATGCGGCGGGAGTCCGGCACCTCGAACTGGGTGTAGAGGTAGACCTCCTGGTCCACGGGGTCCACGAACCGGTGCAGGCCCTCGCCGGTGTTGCTGTAGTCTCCGAGCCCGTCGACCACGAGGGTGTTCTGCGCCGCCAGCGGGCCGATCCGCAGTCGGGCGCCGTCGAAGTCCGCCACGTCCAGCGCCTCGCCGTTGAGGGTCACCGTGGGAGCCTGCTCCGCCACGAAGTCGATCCACGTGTGGGTGCCCACCGCGTCCTGCGTGGCCGCGAACGTCACGGTGGTGGCCGTGCGGAAGTGCTCCGCTCCGCGGGTGAGGTCCAGGCTCACCTCGTACGCGTCCACGGTGAGGGCGGCCGCGCGCGCGGCGGCCTCTTCACGGGTGATGTTCATGGCGGCGGCGGTGGTCACGGTCGGACTCCTCCTGGGGTCGGGTGGATGCGGCACGGCCGGGCGCCTGTGATGGGGGCCATGGCACGGTGCTCCCCAGTGTGCCACCTGGCCCGGGCGTCGTGGACGGCCGCGGAAGGGCGGGCCAGCCGGCGTGCTCAGCCCCCGATCTCGGCCAGTCGGGTCGCCGCCGCACGCAGCACCTCAGCCACCTCGGGCACGCGTGCCGGTGGCATCCGCTGCTCGGCCGCCGAGGCCGTGAGGGACACCTGGGGGATGCTTCCCGTCCGCGCCGGAACGCCACAGGCGACTCCGGCCACCCCGGGCACGACCGGCACACCGCCGCACCACCCCTGCTCGTCCATCTGACGCAGCAGGGTGTTCAGCAGGTCGTGCAGGGCCCCGTCATCCGTCAGGTTCCAGCGGCGGGGAGGCCGGGCGACGACCGCGTCCACCTCCGCTCGCCGGCGCTCGGGCGGCAGGGCGGCCAGGAGCGCGATGCCGGCGTACCCGGCGGCAAGCCGCTTGACCTCGCCGACCTCCACGGTGAAGACGCGCACGGGGGAGTCGCCGTCGCATCGCAGGAGGTAGGCCACTCCGCCCGCAGCCCGTGCCGCCAGGTAGACCGTGTCCCCCAGCTCGTCCGCGGCGGCCTGGACCACGGCCCGGCTGGCCTCGCGTTCGATCAGGCACCGCGGCGTCACCGGTTCGAACCCGACCGGGCCCCACCGATCACCGAGTGCATAGGCGGCCCCGCGCCGGGTCACAGCACCCTGCTCCGCCAGGTCGGCCAGCAGCCGATGGGCGGTGGGCTGGGGCAGACCCGTCCGCTGGACGAGCTGGCTCAGCCGCAGGCCGGCGGGTCCGGCCTCGTGCAGCAGACGCATCACGAGGGCGGCACGGGGCAGGACGCCGGTGGGCGGGGGCAAAGGGGTCACCGGTCCATCGTGCCGCAGCTCCGGCGTCAGAGCTAGTTCCATTAGATGGACTGAGCGACCTAGCCCCCTGCTTGCATTGCTGGGCCTGATAGCGCCATGCTGGGAAATGTAGGGCGCGTCACATCGCAGGTGTCGGGCCCCATAGTCCACATATCGGTTTCCAGGAGGAGCCTCATGCCACTGACCGCATCGACCGTCACGCGCACCGTCAGCGTGGACGGTGCCTCCGTCACCTGCCACGACTCGGTGACACCCGGGGAGCTCGACCGGCCTCTCGTGCTGGTCCACGGCACGGGCGGGACGACCGCCTCGCACTTCGGCCACCTGTTCCCGATGATGGCCACGCGGACGCGCGTCATCGCCGTGGACTGGGCGCCGACGGCCGACCCCGCCGCAGACCTGACCGTCGACCTGCTGGTCGGCCAGGTGCGGGCTGTCGTCGACGAGCTCCTCGGCCCCGACGCCGCGTTCGACCTGCTGGGCTACTCACTCGGCGCCGTCGTGGCCGGGCAGCTGGCCGCCGACCTCGGTCGCCGTGTGGAGAACCTCGTGCTCGTGGCCGGCTGGGCGACGACGGATGTCCACCAGCGCCTGCGCAACGAGGTCTGGCGGCACCTGTACGCCACGAGCCCTGATGCCCTGGCCCGTTACACGGCCTTCTGCGGCCTGTCCCCGCTGGCCCTGCGCTCCCTGACCCCGGCCATGCTCGACGGGGCGCTCGCCTCCCTGACCGCGGACGAGTTCACCGCCCGGCAGATGGACCTGAACGCCCGCGTGGACGTCGCCGACCGTCTCTCCGCCGTCACCGCGCGGACACTGATCGTCTCCTGTGCCGAGGACATCATGGTCCCGCCCCATCACCAGTACGAGCTGCTCGGCATCATCGACGACGCGCGGCTGACGACCATGACGAGCGGCCACGCCTTCTTCCTCGAGCGCCCGGCCGAACTCATGCAGATCGTCGACCTGTACCTGCGCGAGCCCGACCGCCACCCGGCCGGCGCGATCATCCCCGAGACCCACGCCTGAGAGAGGGGCCAGCCATGACCACCGCCATGACCACCACCACCGACGTGCGCCCCGCACCGCGCGACGAGTCCGCCGAGATCCTCATCATCGGCTCCGGATTCGCCGGCCTCGGCATGGGCGCCCAGCTGCGGCGTCACGGCCGCGAGGACTTCCTCATCCTGGACCGCGCCCAGCAGGTCGGCGGGACCTGGAGGGACAACACCTACCCGGGTGCCGCGTGCGACGTCCCGAGCCACCTCTACAGCTTCTCCTTCGCGCCGAACCCGCAGTGGTCGGGCTTCTACACACCGGGTCCGGAGATCCAGGACTACCTCGTGCGCTTCTCCGAGGACGAGGGCCTCACCCCGCACCTGCGTCTCGGGGCGGACATGCTCGAAGCGCACTGGGACCCCGAGACGGAGCGGTGGACGGTGCGGACGCCGCGCGGGACCTACACGGGACGCTGGCTCATCATGGGCACCGGGCACCTCGCCGACCCCCGCCTGCCGGACGTCCCGGGTCTCGACGCCTTCGAGGGCGAGGTCATCCATTCCGCCCGCTGGGACCACACGGTGGACCTGAAGGGCAAGCGTGTCGCCGTCGTCGGCACCGGCGCCTCCGCGATCCAGGTCATCCCCGAGCTGGCGGCGACGGCGGCCGAGCTCGTCGTCTTCCAGCGCACCCCCGCGTGGGTCACCCCGCGCGTGGTCAAGCCGTACTCCGCGGCCGTGCGCCGCATGTTCGAGCGCGCCCCGCACACCATGCAGCGCGAGCGCGACGACATCTTCTGGTTCGCCGAGTCGAACTATGCCCAGCGCCGCGGTGTGCCGGCCGCACTGGACCAGGTCCGGGCCCAGGCCCTCGGGCACCTGGCCGCCGCGGTCTCTGACCCCGAGCTCCGCGAGCGCCTCACGCCGCGGTACCTGCCGGGCTGCAAGCGTGTGCTCGTCTCCAACGACTACTACCCGGCCATGGCCCGGGACAACGTCACCCTGGAGGACAGCGCGCTGGACCGCGTCGAGGGGAGCCGGCTGTTCGGCGTGAGCGGTCACGGGTACGAGGTCGACGTCGTCGTCCTCTGCACCGGCTTCGAGGCGGCCCAGCCGCCGTTCGCCGAGCGCGTCCACGACGGTGAGGGCCGTTCCCTGGCCGATCACTGGAGCAGCGGCATGGCGGCGTTCGACTCCACGGCCGTGGCGGGATTCCCGAATCTGTTCGCCATCAACGGGCCGAACACCTCGCTGGGGCACAACTCGATCGTCTACATCATCGAGTCGCAGATCGCGTACATCTTGGAGGCCCTGGACCGGGTGGAGCACGAGGGAATTAGGACGATGGTCCCCGAGACACTCGCCCAGGAGGAGTACGTGGACCGTCTCCAGGAGCGGGCCGCCACCTCGGTGTGGCTCGTGGACGGCGGCTGCCACTCCTGGTACGTCGACCCCCGCTCGGGCAAGTTGACGCTGATCTGGCCCGACTACGCCTACGACTTCCGCGCCCGCAACGGCCACTTCACCGGGGAGGGCTTCCTCTCCTCGGCGAGTGGGGAGCCCGAGCCCATGCCGGTGCGCGAGCCCGAGCGATCGGTCGCGCTGATCTGAGCCGGCCCGCCCCGGGGCAGGGGGTCGGGTGGGGCCGTCAGTAGACTGACCCCACCCGACCGTCGTCCTTCTGGAGGAGTCTGCGCATGCGCGTCCACATCGCCACCGACCACGCCGGCATGGAGCTGTCCGCCCACCTGGTGGAGCACCTCACCGCCGCTGGCTACGAGATGGTGGACCACGGACCCACCGAGTACGACGCGCAGGACGACTACCCGGGCTTCTGCATCAACGCCGCCCGCGCCGTCGTCGCCGACCGCGAGCAGGGACTGGACTCGCTCGGCATCGTGCTGGGCGGCTCCGGCAACGGCGAGCAGATCGCCGCCAACAAGGTGGCCGGCGTCCGAGCCGCCCTGGCCTGGAACCTGGACACGGCGCGGCTGGCCCGCGCGCACAACGACGCGAACGTCGTGGCCGTCGGCGGTCGACAGCACTCGCTCGAGGAGGCCACCGAGCTCATCGAGGCGTTCCTGGCCGAACCGTTCTCCCAGGACGAGCGCCACGTGCGCCGCATCGGGAAGATCGCGCACTACGAGACCACCGGAGAGGTGCTGATGTGAGTGCCTGAGGGCCACTCCGTCCACCGTCTCGCGCGCCAGTTCACCGACGTCTTCGGCGGCCGCCGGATCCGCGCCACGAGTCCGCAGGGCCGCTTCGCCGAGGGGGCCGCCCTGCTCGACGGCCAGGTCCTGAAGCGCGCCCGGGCCCACGGCAAGCACTTCTTCGCCGACGTCTCCGGCGGCCACGTGCTCCACGTCCACCTGGGCATGTACGGGGCGTGGACCTTCGGCGGGGATCAGGACTTCGCGGCCGCGTCCTCGATCGGCGCACCCCGCCGGATCGGCGAGCGGGAGGTCCACGACGACGGCGCCCCGGCCGCCGAGCCCGCTCGCGACGCCAACGGCTGGGTCCAGCCCCCGCCGCCGGCCGCCACGGTCCGGCTGCGACTGCGCGCCGAGCACGGCTGGGCCGACCTGATCGGCGCGAGCCGGTGCCGCGCGCTCACTCCGGCCGAGGCTGCCGACGTCGTCGCCGGCCTGGGCCCGGATCCGCTGAGCGACGACGATCCCGCGCCGTTCTACGACCTCGCCCGGCGGACACGGCGGCCGATCGGCGTCGTGCTGATGGACCAGGCGGCCGTCAGCGGGATCGGCAACATCTTCCGGGCCGAGGCGCTGTTCCGCGCCGGCATCGACCCGTGGCGGCCGGCCCGGGAGGTCTCCGCGTCGGACCTGGCATTCCTCTGGGCGGACAACGCCGCGCTCATGCGGGAGGGCGTGCGGCTCGGGCGGATCGTCACCACGCGGCCCGAGCACCGGCCGGGGATCCCTGCCGAATCGGCCTGGCCCGAGCACGCGAACTACGTGTACCAGCGGCAGGGCCTGGCCTGCCTCGTGTGCGGGCGCGAGACGATCGTGGTGGAGGAGATGGCGGCCCGGAAGCTCTACCGGTGCCTCACCTGTCAGAGCTGAGGGGCCTGTAGCAGGCCCGACCGGGCACAGCGGTCAAGGCACCGGCGCGGACGACGACGCACCCGAGAAAGCCATGAGCCGGGCCATCGTGTGCACACGATGACCCGGCTCATGAGGTCCGGAGGGGATGACGGGAATCGAACCCGCGTAGCCAGTTTGGAAGACTGGGGCTCTACCATTGAGCTACATCCCCGCGGGGCCGCGCTCGGCGCGGACCAGCGGCTGACACCGTATCACGGCGGGCCCGCGTCGGCCGTGGGGGAAGAGGCATGATGCACGGCTCCCGTCCCGCCCTCCGCAGGGCCGCGTCCGCCCTCGCCGGCCGTCGTCCCCTGTCCCTGCGCGGCGCCACCGTCCTCGTGACGGGCGGCGCGTCCGGCATCGGTCGACTGATCGCCCTGGGGGCCGCCCGCCGCGGCGCGGGCCGCGTCGTCGTCTGGGACCTCGACCTGCAGGGGGCTGAGGCCGTCGCCGCCGAGATCCGGTCTCAGGGCGCGGACGCCCAGGCCGAGCGCGTGGACGTGACGGACGCGGCCGCCGTCGAGGCCGCCGCCGCCCGCGCCGGAGAGGTGGACGTCGCCGTGAACAACGCGGGCGTCGTGACGGGCGTGCGCCTCGAGGACGCCACGGAGGAGGGCATCCGCCGCACCTTCGAGGTGAACGCACTCGCGCCGTACTGGCTGACCCGGGCGGTCCTGCCCGGAATGCGGGCCCGGGACCGCGGGGCCGTGGTCACGGTGGCCTCGGCCGCGGGGTTGGTCGGCGTCGCGCGCCAGACGGACTATTCCGCCACCAAGCACGCCGCGGTCGGCTTCGCCGAGTCCCTCGCCGCGGAGCTGCGCAAGGACGGCAGCCGCGTCACCTCCCTCGCCGTCTGCCCCTTCTACATCGACACCGGGATGTTCGCGGGCGTGCGCAGCCGGGTGCCCTGGCTGCTGCCCGTGCTGGATCCGCGCCACGTGGCGCAGGAGGTGCTGGACGCCGTCGAGGCCGGCCGCACCCGCCTGCTGCTGCCGCGCGCCGTCGGTCTGATCGCGCCCCTGCGCGCCCTGCCGGCGCCCGTCTTCGACCGCGCAATGGACGTCCTCGGGGTCAACGCCACGATGGACGGCTTCACGGGCCGGCGGTCGCGGCTTTTCGCGGGGCGCGAGACGGCGCGCTAGGATTCCACAGTCTGCCCTCGGGCAGTCCCTCGGGTGTCCGGCGAGCCTCCACCGCGTGAGCCCGCCGGCGTCGGGGACGACGGCGGGGTGTAGCTCAGCTTGGTAGAGCGCGCGCTTTGGGAGCGTGAGGCCGCAGGTTCAAATCCTGTCACCCCGACTCGACGTCAAGACCATCCACCACCACCAACAGGAGTCATCCGTGGTCAAGTCCACCGCAGAGAACCTCAGCCCGACCCGCGTCAAGCTGACCGTCGAGGTGCCGTTCGAGGAGGTGAAGCCCGCCCTGGACAAGGCGTTCAAGGACATCGCCAACCAGGTCCAGATCCCGGGCTTCCGCAAGGGCAAGATCCCGGCGCGCCTGATCGAGCAGCGCTTCGGCCGCGAGATCGTCGTGGACCAGGCCGTCAACGAGGGCCTGAACACCTGGTTCTCCGCCGCCATCGCCGAGGCCGAGGTCACGCCGATCTCCCGCCCCGAGGTCGACGTGACCGCCACCCCGGACGCGGAGAACGCCGAGGGCCCGGTGGCCTTCACCGCCGAGTTCGACGTGCGCCCGACCATCGAGCTGCCCGACTACAAGGGCCTCAAGGTGACGGTGGAGCCCGCCCAGGCCACCGAGGAGGACGAGCAGAAGGCCCTCGACGCCCTGCGCTCGCGCTTCGGCTCCCTCAAGGATGTGGACCGCCCGGCCGCCCAGGACGACTTCGTCACGATGAACCTGACCGCCACGGTCGACGGCGAGCAGGTCGACCAGGCCGAGGGCCTGTCCTACCAGGTGGGCGCCGGCACCATGCTCGAGGGCATCGACGAGGCCCTCGACGGCCTGTCCGCCGGCGAGGACGCCACCTTCGAGACCACGCTCAACGGCGGCGAGCACGACGGCGAGACCGCCGTGGTCAAGCTGGAGCTGACGGCCGTCAAGGAGCGCGAGCTGCCCGAGGCCGACGACGAGTTCGCCCAGCTGGCCTCCGAGTTCGACACCATCGCCGAGCTCAAGGAGGACCTGAAGAAGCAGGCCGCCGAGGAGGCCGTGAACCGCCAGGGCGTCGAGGCCCGCGACAAGGTCCTCGAGGAGCTGGCCAAGCTCGTCGAGGTCCCGGTGCCGGACGGCGTCATCGCCGAGCAGGTCGAGCAGCACTTCTCCGCCGGCGGCCACACCGCGGGCGACGACCACGACACCGCCGAGCACCGTGCCGAGCTCGAGCAGAACACCCGCGAGGCGTTCGCCAACGAGGTCATCCTGGACGAGGTCGCCGAGGCCGAGGAGGTCACGGTCGACCAGGGTGAGCTGATCGAGTACATCATCGCCACCTCCTCCGAGTACGGCATGGACCCGAACCAGTTCGCCATGATGCTCGACCAGGGCGGGCAGATCCCGATGATCATGGGCGAGGTCCGCCGCCGCAAGGCCCTGGCCAAGGTCCTCGAGTACGCCGAGGTCACCGACACCGACGGCAAGGCCGTCGACCTGACGGCGTTCGTGACCCCGGGCGGCCAGGAGGCCCTCGACGCCGAGGCCGAGGCCGACGACGCCGCGGCGGCCGAGCAGGCCTGATCCCGGCCGGTGGGGACGCACCCCCGCCGAGCCACGACGACGGCGCCCCCGCCCACGCCGGTGGGGGCGCCGTCGTCGTCCCGGGGCCCCGGTGGGCGGCCCCGGGCGGGGTCCGCGACAACCTGCGCCAACAGCGAAACGCCGACGGCGTCCCGCGCGCTGGCCCGGACGCCCGGCTAGTGTCGGACTCGATCAGGGACCCGTCCGTCCGCGCGAGCGGCCGCCGTTCGGGAGGCCCGTGGACATCTCGACAGGAAGGCGGAAGTGATGACCGACATCACCCCCAGCATGCGTTCGGTGGACCCGGCGCAGCGCGAGGATTTCCTCTACACCCAGCTGCTGAAGTCGCGCATCGTCTGGCTGGGCGAGGACGTCCGTGACGACAACGCCAACGCGATCTGCTCCCAGCTGCTCCTGCTCTCGGCCGAGGACCCGGAGAAGGACATCTACCTGTACATCAACTCCCCGGGCGGCTCCGTCACCGCGGGCATGGCGATCTACGACACGATGCAGTACATCCCCAACGACGTCGTGACGGTGGCCACCGGCCTCGCCGCGTCCATGGGCCAGTTCCTGCTCGCCTCCGGCACCAAGGGCAAGCGCTACGCCACCCCCCACGCCCGCGTGCTGATGCACCAGCCCTCCGGCGGCATCGGCGGCACCGAGTCGGACATCCGCATCCAGGCCCAGCTGATCCTGCACATGAAGCAGGTGATGGCGGAGCTGACCGCCGAGCAGACCGGCCAGTCCGTGGAGACCATCCTCGAGGACAACGCGCGTGACAAGTGGTTCACCGCGCAGGAGGCCCTCGAGTACGGCTTCATCGACCACATCGCCGACCGTGCCGCGTCCGTGACCGGCGGCGGCGGCGTCCGGGGCTGAGCCCGGCCCGGACCGTCCCGACCCTCTCCAGGAGACCAAGAATGACCCAGTTCCCCGCCGGGCTCCCCACCGGGATGCCCTCCCTGCCCACGCCGGACGCGCGCTACATCCTCCCGCAGTTCGAGGAGCGCACCCCCTACGGCTTCAAGCGTCAGGACCCCTACGCCAAGCTCTTCGAGGACCGCATCGTCTTCCTCGGCGCGCAGGTGGACGACGCGTCGGCCGACGACGTGATGGCCCAGCTGCTCGTGCTCGAGGCGATGGACTCCGAACGTGACATCACCCTGTACATCAACTCGCCGGGCGGCTCGTTCACGGCCATGACGGCGATCTACGACACCATGCAGTTCATCCGCCCCGAGGTGCAGACCGTGTGCCTGGGCCAGGCCGCCTCCGCCGCGGCCGTGCTGCTGGCCGCGGGCGCCCCCGGCAAGCGTCTGGCGCTGCCCAACGCGCGCGTGCTGATCCACCAGCCGGCGATGCAGGGCGACCGCGGCACCGCCACGGACCTGCAGATCCACGCCCAGGAGATCAACCGGATGCGCGTGTGGATGGAGGAGACGCTGGCCTCCCTCACCAACCGCACGCCCGAGGAGGTCTCGCAGGACATCGACCGGGACAAGTTCCTCTCGGCCGAGCAGGCCCTCGAGTACGGCCTCGTGGACGAGGTCCTCGCCTCCCGCAAGATCACCCGCCCGTCTGCCTGACCGACGACGCCCGCCGAGGGGTCCGGCCGCGCGGCCGGGCCCCTCGGCGCCGACCGGGGACCCGGTCCCTTAACGTGTCCGTCCACGGCCGTATGCTGGACGGAATCTGACAGCGACGACGCCCGCGCGGGGCGGACGTCTCCGCCCGGCCTTCGAGGAGTACCACCATGGCGCGTATCGGAGAGAGCGCTGACCTGCTGAAATGCTCGTTCTGCGGGAAGAGCCAGAAGCAGGTGCGCAAGCTCATCGCCGGCCCGGGTGTCTACATCTGCGACGAGTGCATCGAGCTGTGCAACGAGATCATCGAGGAGGAGCTCGGCGAGGCGGCGGAGGCGGACGAGACCGTCCTGCCCACCCCGCAGGAGATCTTCGACCACCTCGAGAGCTTCGTGATCGGTCAGGAGGCGGCCAAGCGTTCCCTCGCCGTCGCCGTGTACAACCACTACAAGCGCGTGCGTGGGCCGCAGGCGCGGGGCGGTGACCTGGCCGACCGCCTCACCGAGCGGGACGACCTCGCGGACGTCGAGGTCGGCAAGTCGAACATCCTCATGGTCGGCCCCACCGGCTCCGGCAAGACGTATCTCGCGCAGACCCTCGCCCGGCGGCTCAACGTCCCGTTCGCGGTCGCGGACGCCACCAGCCTCACCGAGGCCGGCTATGTGGGCGAGGACGTGGAGAACATCCTCCTCAAGCTCATCCAGGCCGCGGACTACGACGTGAAGAAGGCCGAGCAGGGCATCATCTACATCGACGAGATCGACAAGATCTCGCGGAAGTCCGAGAACCCCTCCATCACCCGGGACGTCTCCGGCGAGGGGGTGCAGCAGGCCCTGCTGAAGATCCTCGAGGGCACGGTGGCGTCGGTGCCGCCGCAGGGCGGGCGCAAGCACCCCCACCAGGAGTTCCTGCAGATCGACACGTCCAACGTGCTGTTCATCGTGGCGGGCGCGTTCGCGGGCCTGGACGAGATCATCGGTTCCCGTGCCGGACGCAAGGGCATCGGGTTCGGCGCGCCCCTGAACCACCTGGGCGCGGGGGACGTCACCTACGCGGACGTGCGGCCGGAGGACCTGCTGAAGTTCGGCCTCATCCCCGAGTTCATCGGCCGCCTGCCCGTGATCACCACTGTCGAGGACCTCACGCACGAACAGCTCGTGCGGGTGCTGACCGAACCGAGGAACGCCCTGCTCAAGCAGTACCAGAAGATGTTCCTCATGGACGGCGTGGAGCTCGAGTTCGAGCAGGACGCCCTGGACGCCGTCGTCGCCCAGGCCGAGGCCCGCGGCACCGGCGCCCGCGGCCTGCGCTCCATCATGGAGAACGTCCTCAAGCCCGTGATGTTCGAGCTGCCCTCCCGTTCGGATGTGGGCACGGTCGTCATCTCCGGGGACGTGGTGCGCGGCGAGGCCGAGCCCACGCTCATCCCGGCCGAGGTGGAACGACGTCGACGCGGCCGGAGCGCCTGACCGCCGTCGCCCAGCAGGACCGACCGGAGCCGAGACGGCTCCCTGACCGCAAGGAGCACAGCATGACCGACACCACGCAGCAGCCCACCGTCGACTTCTACTTCGACGCCACGTGCCCGTTCGCCTGGATCACCTCCCGGTGGATCCTGGAGGTCCAGAAGGTGCGCGACGTGCGGGTGGTCTTCAAGATCATGTCGCTCGCCGTCCTGAACGAGGGCCGCGACCTGGACCCCGACTACCTGGCCCGCCTCGAGAAGGCCTGGCTGCCGGCCCGCGCCGCCGTGCAGGTGCGCGAGCGGCACGGTGCCGAGGCGCTCGGCCCGTGGTACACCGCGGTCGGCACCCGCATCCACGAGCAGGGCCGCACGGACTACGAGGCCGTGGTGGCCGAGGCCCTCGAGGAGCTGGGCCACGACGCGGACATCCTGGACGCCGCCCGCACCGACGTGGCCGACGAGCAGCTGCGCGCCAGCCAGAAGGAGGCGGAGGACCTCGTGGGCAACGACGTCGGCACGCCCGTCGTGGCGTTCAACGGCACGGCCTTCTTCGGTCCCGTGATGACCCGCATCCCGCGCGGCGAGGAGGCGGGCCGCATCTTCGACGGCGCCGTCGCCCTGGCCGACTTCCCGTACTTCTACGAGATCAAGCGGGCCCGCACCACGGATCCGCAGTTCGACTGAGCCCCCGGCTCGCACGAGACCGGCCCCACACCTTCAGCGCGAAGGTGTGGGGCCGGCGTCGTCGGGGTGCGGGGCGGCGGGGGTCAGCTGCGCGCCACTCTGCCGGCCGCGCGGATCAGGGGGACCTGCAGGGGCAGCCGCCCGAGGGAGACCAGTTGCGCCGGCCAGGGCCGGCGTCGCCACCGCCAGGCCATCCACGCATTGCCGGGCCACACGCCGAGGAAGAGCGCCTGCGCGGCGCGTCCGCCCGCGCGCCGGGTGCGCGGGACGGCCAGCAGACCCGCCACGGCCAGCTCGGCCACGCCGGAGCCGTGGGTCCACGCGCGGGCCGAGCCGGGCAGGAACGGCGGGATCAGCCCGTCGAAGGGCTCAGGTCGGACGAAGTGGAGCACGCCCATGGCGGCGAGGGCGGCGGACATCCGCCGGGCGGAGGAGTCGCAGGCGCGGCGGCCGGCCGGGGCGGGATCGGGTGTCGGTCTCATCCTCTCAGTGTCCACCCCTGCCGCGGTGACCGCACTGCGACATGCGGCAGGAGCACGACCGGGAGGTGCACCACGACACCCCCGGGAGGGCCGCCTCCCGACGAACTCCGATCCGGCGGCGGACTGTCCGACGCGTGCTGTGCCCTACCGGATCCGGGCCACGAACATCCCACGCTGACGGCAGACTCGGGTTTGCAGCACGGGCGCGACGACGGCCCCGCCGCCCGTGATGGGCGACGGGGCCGTCGTCGTGCCGCGTGCGCTCCCGAGACACCGTCCGGGAACGCGCGGCGCGGGTCAGTCGTCGTCGACCGGTGCGAGCTGCACGTCGGAGACGGTCAGGGGCGCGGACTCGCCGGCCTCGCCCTGCGTGAGGGACAGGTCCGCGATGTTGCCGGCCGCCTTGAGGTCCGCCAGGCCGCCGCGCAGCTTCTCGAGCCAGTCGGCCGGTCCGGTCACCACGGCGGAGCGCACCTCGGTCCGCTGCTTCACCTTGGCCTCGGACTTCGCCTTGCGGATGCCACCCAGGACCTGCGCCACGGTGGGCAGGACCTCGGCGTCGCCGGCGGAGGCGGCGAAGGACAGGGACGCCACCTCGTCCGCGGCGCCCGGCCACGCGGCGGTGTGCACGGAGCCGGCGCGCCACCAGCTCCACACCTCCTCGGTGGCGAACGGCTGGAACGGGGCCAGCAGACGCAGCAGGGCGTCCAGGGTGGTGGCCAGCGTGGTCACCACCGAGGCCTGCTCGGCCTCGCCGTGGCCACCGTAGGCACGGTCCTTCACGAGCTCCACGTAGTCGTCCGTGAAGGCCCAGAAGAACTGCTCGGTCACGTTGAGGGCACGTGCGTAGTCGTAGGCCTCGAACGCGCGGGTCGCCTGCTCCACGGTGGCCGCGAGGCGCGTCAGCAGGGAGGCGTCCAGCGGGTTGGTGACGGCCGCGGCGTCGTCGGCCGTACGGATGACGGCGTCCTGCGTGGCGCCCAGGTTCAGCACGAACTTGGCGGCGTTGAGCAGCTTGATGGCCAGGCGGCGGCCGATCTTCATCTGCGCCACCTCGTAGGCGGTGTCCGCGCCGAGGCGGGCCGAGGCGGCCCAGTAGCGGACGGCGTCCGAGCCGAACTGGTCCAGGATGTCGGTCGGGACCACCACGTTGCCCTTGGACTTGGACATCTTCTTGCGGTCCGGGTCGAGGATCCAGCCGGAGAGCGCGGTGTCCGTCCACGGCACGGAGCCGTTGAGGGCGTGGGCGCGCACCACGGTGGAGAACAGCCAGGTGCGGATGATGTCGTGGCCCTGCGGGCGCAGATCGAACGGGAAGACGTTGTTGAAGAACGCCTCGTCACGGGACCAGCGGCCCACGATCTGCGGGGTCAGCGAGGAGGTGGCCCAGGTGTCCAGGACGTCCGGGTCGCCGGTGAAGCCGCCGGGGACGTCGCGCTGGTCCTCGGAGTAGCCCGGGGCGGCCTCGGCGGCCGGGTCCACGGGGAGCTGCTCGTCGGCCGGGAGGATCGGGTTCTCATAGTCGGGCTCACCCTCCGCGTCCAGCGGGTACCAGACCGGGATCGGCACCCCGAAGAAGCGCTGGCGGGAGACGAGCCAGTCACCGTTGAGGCCCTCGACCCAGTTCTCGTAGCGGTGGCGCATGTGCTCCGGGTGCCAGGAGAGCTCGCGGCCGCGCTCGATCAGCTCCGCGCGGCGGTCGGCGTCGCGGCCGCCGTTGCGGATGTACCACTGGCGGGAGGTGACGACCTCGAGCGGCTTGTCGCCCTTCTCGTAGAAGTTCACGGCGTGCATGATCTTCTTCGGCTCTCCGTCCAGCAGGCCGGCCGCGGTGAGGGCGTCCACCACACCCTGCTTGGCGGAGAACACGGTCTTGCCGGCCACGGTGTCCGCATAGGCCTGTCGGCCGGCGTCCGTGGTGATCCACTCGGGGGCGTCGGCGGCGAACCGGCCGTCACGGCCGATCAGGGTGCGGGTGGGCAGCTGCAGCTCGCGCCACCAGGTGACGTCGTTGAGATCGCCGAAGGTGCAGACCATGGCGATGCCGGAGCCCTTGTCCGGCTTGGCCAGCGGGTGCGGGAAGACCTCCACCTCCACGCCGTACAGCGGGGAGGTGACGGTCGTGCCGAACAGGTGCTGGTAGCGCTCGTCGTCCGGGTGGGCGACCAGGCCGGAGCAGGAGGCCAGCAGCTCGGGGCGGGTGGTCTCGATGAAGACCTGCTCGCCGTCCGCAGCGGTGAAGGCGTAGCGGTGGTAGGCGCCGGGGACCTCGCGGTCCTCGAGCTCGGCCTGGGCCACGGCGGTGCGGAAGGTCACGTCCCACATGGTGGGGGCCTCGGCCAGATAGGCGTCGCCCGAGGCGATGCCGGCCAGGAAGGCGCGCTGGGAGACGGCGCGGGAGACGTCGTCGATGGTCCGGTAGGTCATGTCCCAGTCGACGGACAGGCCGAGACGGGTGAAGAGGTCCTCGAAGACCTTCTCGTCCTCGACGGCGAGCTCCTCGCAGAGCTCGATGAAGTTCCTGCGGGAGATCACGTCCCAGTCGCGCTGGTTCTTCGCCGGCTTCTCCGGCGGGCGGTAGCCCTCCACGTACGGCTTGGCGGGGTCGCAGCGGACGCCGTAGTAGTTCTGCACACGGCGCTCGGTGGGCAGGCCGTTGTCGTCCCAGCCCATCGGGTAGAACACGTTCTTGCCGTTCATGCGCTGGTAGCGGGCGAGCACGTCGGTCTGCGTGTAGGAGAAGACGTGGCCCACGTGCAGCGAGCCGGAGGCGGTCGGCGGGGGAGTGTCGATCGAGTAGACCTGTTCGCGGGTGGTCTGCGTGTCGAACGCGTAGGTGCGCTCGTCGGCCCAGCGGGCGGTCAGCTTCTCCTCGAGGCCTTCGAGGGCCGGCTTGTCCGGCACGGCCACGGCGCCGGCGGCGGGGGTGGACGGGGTCGATGCGTCGATGGGCGTGTCTGTGCCCTGCGTGTTCTCAGCCATGCCTGCCATCCTCCCATGACCGGGGCGGCGGGCCGGGCCTGCGACGATGCCCGGGACGTCCCGCCCTTCCAGTCGGTCGACCTGGCGGAGGTGAACGGGGCGGTGCTCCGAACGGCACGGCTCGGCTACGGTCGGAGGCGTGAGCCACACCCATGAACCTGCGAAGAACCCCGCCCGCGCCGCCGTCGTGACGGGGGCCACGAGCGGCATCGGCCGCGCCACGGCCCTCGAGCTCGCCCGCCGCGGCTGGCGCGTGTACGCCGTCGGCCGCCGGGCCGAGCGCCTCGAGACCCTCGCTGCCGACGCCCGGGCCGAGGGCGTGAGCGGCGACGTCGTCCCCGCCGCCCTGGACGTCACGGACGAGGCCGCCGTCGCCGCGCTGGCCTCGCGCGTCGAGGCCGACGGCGGCGCCGACACCCTCGTCAACATCGCCGGCGGAGCGCTCGGCACGGACGCGGTGGGCGTGGGCGACCGCGCCGACTGGGAGTGGATGTACCGCGTCAACGTGCTCGGCACCCTGACGATGTGCCAGGCGTTCCTGCCCATGCTCCGCGCCCACGGCGAGGGCACCGTGCTCAACCTGACCTCGACCGCCGCCGTCACCGCCTACGAGGGCGGCGCCGGCTACAACGCCGCGAAGATGGGCCAGCACGGGCTCACCGGCGCGCTGCGCCTGGAGGAGGCCGAGCACAACGTGCGGGTGATCGAGGTGCTCCCGGGCATGGTCCACACCGAGGAGTTCTCCCGCAACCGCCTGGGCGGCGACCAGTCCGCCGCGGACGCCGTGTATGCGGGCGTGGAGAAGCCGCTCACCGCCGAGGACGTCGCCGAGGTGTGCGTCCACGCCGTCGAGCTGCCCCACCACGTGAACCTGGATCAGATCGTGATGCGGCCGGTCGCCCAGGCCGCCCAGCACAAGGTGATCCGCCGGTGAGCGGCGGGCCGCAGAACGTGTGGGCCGACGCGGTGGGCTCGGCATGAGCGCGCCCGTGCTGCACGTGATCGCCTGCGCCCACGGCACGCACGACGCGGCCGGCCGCGACGTGATCGACGGCCTCCGTGCCGACCTGGCGGCCCTCCTGGCCGCCGAGGGGCCGGGCGCCCAGGTCCACGAGGCCTACGTGGACGTGCAGAGCCCCTCCCTCGACGAGGTCGTGGCGGCCCTGCCCCCGGGGGAGCCGGCCGTGATCGTGCCGCTGCTGCTGTCCCTGGGCCATCACGTCCACCACGACATCCACCACGCCGCAGCCGCCCGACCCGGCACGATCGCCGCCGCACCGCTGGCCGGGGCCGGGGACGACGTCGAGCCGCGCCTGGTGACCGTTCTGGCCGAGCGGGTGGCCCGGGCGGTGCCGGCCGGTGAGGCCGCGACATCGGACGTCATCCTGGCGGCGGCCGGCACCCGCGCCGCGGACGGCCAGGCCCAGGTGCACGCCCTGGCCGGGGCCCTGGCCCGGGCCACGGGACTGCCCGTGACCGCTGCGTTCGGGGCGGCGGCCACCCCCCGTGTGCCCGACGCCGTCTCCCGGGTGCGCGCCGCCGGCCGTCGCGCCGTGGTGGCCGCCCACCTGCTGGCCCCCGGGTACTTCCACGACCGACTCGGCGAGGCCGGCGCGGACGCGGTCACCGACCCCCTGCTGCCGCATCCGCTGGTGGCGCGGATCGCCCTGGACCGGCTGCGGTCCGCCCTCGCCGAGGCCCCGAGGGGAGCCGCCGGAGGCCGCTGAGCCGTTCGTCACACGACCGGGGCCGGGCCGGGCACCGACCGCGGCCCGGCCCCGGGAACGTGACGAACCGCGTCGACGATCTTGGGGGCGGCATGCCGGGTTCCTAGCGTGGCGGCCATGACCCAGGTGAACGAGACGTCGAGGCCGGCGCGCACTCCGCGCCGTCCCTCCGCCAAGCCGCACGGCCAGTGGAAGGTGGACGGGACCGCCCCCCTGAACCACAACGAGGAGTTCAAGCAGCAGGACGACGGCCTGAACGTCCGCGAGCGCATCGAGCAGGTCTACGCCCGGGAGGGCTTCGACTCGATCCCCTCGGACGACCTGCACGGCCGCTTCCGCTGGTGGGGCCTGTACACCCAGCGCCGGCAGGGGATCGACGGCGGCAAGACCGCCACCCTGGAGCCCCACGAACTCGAGGACCGCTACTTCATGCTGCGCGTGCGCATCGACGGCGGCGACCTCACCACCGAGCAGCTGCGCGTGATCGGCGGGATCTCCACCGACTTCGGCCGTGACACCGCGGACATCACGGACCGGCAGAACGTCCAGCTGCACTGGATCCGCGTCGAGGACGTCCCCGAGATCTGGCGGCGCCTGGAGTCCGTGGGCCTGTCCACCACCGAGGCCTGCGGCGACGTGCCGCGCGTGATCCTCGGCTCACCGGTGGCCGGGATCGCCGCGGACGAGATCATCGACCCCACGCCCGTGATCCGGGAGATCGCGGACCGCTGGATCGGCGACCTCGAGGTCTCCAACCTGCCCCGCAAGTTCAAGACCGCCATCACCGGGCACCCCTCCCAGGACGTGGTCCACGAGATCAACGACGTCTCCCTGATCGGCGTGGTGCACCCCGAGCTGGGCCCCGGCTACGACCTGTGGGTCGGCGGCGGCCTGTCCACGAAGGCGCGCCTGGCCGACCGGATCGGCGCCTTCGTCTCGGCCGAGCGCGCCCCCGAGGTGTGGCACGCCGTCGTGAGCATCTTCCGTGACTACGGCTACCGGCGCCTGCGCAACAAGGCCCGCATGAAGTACCTGCTCGAGGACTGGGGGCCGGAGAGGTTCCGCACCGTGCTGGAGGAGGAGTACCTCGGCTACGCCCTGCCCGACGGACCCGCCCCGGCCCCGCCCACGCGCCCCGGCGACCACGTGGGGGTCCACGAGCAGAAGGACGGCCGCTTCTACATCGGTGCCGCCCCCGTCGTCGGCCGCTCCAGCGGCACCACCCTCACCGCCCTCGCGGACCTGCTCGAGGCCCACGGTTCCACCCGGCTGCGGACCACCCCGCACCAGAAGATCGTGGTGCTGGACGTGGAGCGGGACCGGGTGGACGCCGTCGTGGCCGGCTTGAAGGAGCTGGGACTGGACCCGGAGCCGTCCGTGTTCCGCCGCTCCACCATCGCCTGCACGGGCCTGGAGTTCTGCAAGCTCGCCATCGTGGACACGAAGGACACCGCCACCGCCGCGATCGCCCAGCTCGAGGAGCGCCTGGCCGACCTCGCCGACCGCCTCCCCGAGCGGCTGAGCCTGCATGTGAACGGCTGCCCCAACTCCTGCGCCCGCATCCAGACCGCGGACATCGGTCTGAAGGGGCAGCTGCTCCCGGACGACGACGGCGGCCAGACGCCCGGCTTCCAGGTGCACCTGGGCGGCGGGCTGGCCTCCGTGGACCGCGCCGAGGCCGGCCTCGGACGCAGCGTCCGCGGCCTGAAGGTCCGCGCGGACGGGCTGGTCGACTACGTCGAGCGCCTCGTCCGCCGGTACGACGAGCAGCGCGAGCCGGGCGAGACCTTCGCCCGGTGGGCGCACCGAGTCGACGAGGAGGCCCTCCGATGAGCACCGTTCCCCCCACCCGTCCGACCGAGGACCTCGAGCGCCTGCAGGCACTCGCGGAGTCCGGCGCCGCCGAGCTCGGCTGGGACGCCCCCGCCGCGGCGGTGGTCGACTGGGCCGCCCGCCATGTGGACCTCCGCCGGGCCGCCGTCGCCTGCTCCATGGCCGACGCCGTCCTGCCGCACCTGGTGGCGCAGCGGATGCCCGGCGTGGACGTCCTCTTCCTGGAGACCGGCTATCACTTCACCGAGACCCTCGCGACGCGCGACGAGGTGGCCCGCCGCCTCGACGTCACCGTGGTGGACGTGCTCCCGGAGCTGACCGTGGCCGAGCAGGACGAGCGCCACGGCAAGGACCTGTTCGCCCGTGACCCGGGGCTGTGCTGCGCGATGCGCAAGGTCGAGCCCCTCAACCGGGCGCTGGCCGGATACGACCTGTGGTTCACCGGCGTCCGCCGGGACGAGGCGCCGACGCGCACGAACACCCCGCTGGTGGGCTGGGACGAGGCCCACGGCATGGTCAAGGTCAACCCCGTCGCCCCGTGGAGCTTCGACGACCTGGTCGGCTACGCCACGGACCACGACGTGCCCGTGAACCTGCTCCTGCAGAACGGCTACCCGTCGATCGGCTGCCGTCCCTGCACCCGCCCCGTCGCCCCCGGGGAGGACCCCCGAGCCGGGCGCTGGGCCGGGACCGCGAAGACCGAGTGCGGCATCCACGTCTGAGCGCCGCACCCGAGACAGACCAAGGAGACACGATGACCCTCACCCATGCCCCCGACCCGGGGACCGTGAGCCCCGCCGGGCCCGACGTCCAGGACGCCCTGGAGGCCGAGGCGATCCACATCATCCGCGAGGTGGTGGCCGAGTTCGAGCGCCCCGCCATGCTCTTCTCGGGCGGCAAGGACTCGGTGGTGATGCTCCACCTGGCCGCGAAGGCCTTCTGGCCGGGCAGGATCCCCTTCCCGGTGGTCCACGTGGACACCGGCCACAACTTCCCCGAGGTCCTCGAGTTCCGCGACCGCACGGTGGAGCGGCTCGGCCTGCGGCTCGTGGTGGGCTCCGTGCAGGAGTACATCGACCGCGGCGAGCTGCGTGAGCGCGCCGACGGCACCCGCAACACCCTGCAGACCACCCCCCTGCTGGACACGATCCGGACCAACCGGTTCGACGCCGTCTTCGGGGGAGGCCGCCGTGACGAGGACAAGGCGCGGTCCAAGGAGCGGATCATCAGCCTGCGCGACGCGTTCGGGCAGTGGGACCCGCGCAACCAGCGCCCCGAGCTGTGGAACCTCTACAACGGCCGTCACACCCCCGGCCAGCACGTCCGCGCGTTCCCCATCAGCAACTGGACCGAACTGGACGTGTGGCGGTACATCGCCCGCGAGGGCATCGAGCTGCCCCCCATCTACTACGCGCACGAGCGGGAGGTCTTCCGCCGCGACGGCATGTGGCGCGCCGTGGGGGAGCACTCCCGCCCGACCGAGGGCGAGGAGGTCACCACGCGGACGGTGCGCTACCGCACGGTGGGCGACATGTCCTGCACCGGCGCCGTCCTCTCGGACGCCGCCACCGTCGAGGACGTCGTGCTCGAGGTCGCCGCCTCCACCCTGACCGAACGCGGGGCCACCCGCGCCGACGACCGCATCTCCGAGGCGGCCATGGAAGATCGCAAGAAGGACGGGTACTTCTGATGAGCACCGCACTGCTGGACCGGCACGCCCCCGCCGGGACCCTGTTCCGCCTGGCCACGGCCGGCTCGGTCGACGACGGCAAGTCCACCCTCGTGGGCCGCCTCCTGCACGACTCCAAGGCCGTCCTGGCCGACCAGCTCGAGGCCGTGGCCCGCACCTCCGCCGAGCGCGGCTTCGGCGGCGCCGAGGGCGGGCTGGACCTGGCGCTGCTGACCGACGGCCTGCGCGCCGAGCGGGAGCAGGGGATCACGATCGACGTCGCGTACCGGTACTTCGCCACGGACCGGCGCACCTTCGTGCTGGCCGACTGCCCCGGGCACGTGCAGTACACCCGCAACACCGTCACGGGCGCCTCGACGGCCGACGCCGTCGTGCTGCTCGTGGACGCCCGCAAGGGCGTGGTGGAGCAGACCCGACGCCACCTCAGCGTGGTGGCCCTGCTGCGGGTGCCGCACGTGATCGTCGCCGTCAACAAGATCGATCTCGTGGACTACTCCGAGGAGGTCTTCACCGCGATCGCCGAGGACGTCCGGCGCGTGGCCCGGGAGCTCGGCCTCTCCGACGCGGTGAGCGTCCCGGTGTCCGCCCTCCAGGGCGACAACGTGGTCACCCGCTCCGAGCGGACGGACTGGTACACCGGCCCCACGCTCATGGAGCTGCTCGAGTCCCTGCCCGGGGCGGACGCCGAGGACGACGCCGCCGCCTCCTTCCGCTTCCCGGTGCAGCTCGTGGTGCGCCCCCAGGGCGCCCTGGCCCCCGGCCTCGACCCCGAGGTGTTCCGCGACTACCGCGGCTACGCCGGGCAGGTCGTGGCGGGCACCGTCCGGCCCGGGGACGCCGTCGCCGTCCTCAGCCCGGGGCAGCCGGCGCGCACCACGACCGTGGTGGGCGTGGACGCCGCCGGGGAATCCCTTGAGGAGGCCTCCTCCCCACAGTCGGTGGTCCTGCGCCTGGCCGACGAGGTGGACGTGGCCCGCGGGGACACGATCGCCGCCGCGGACACCGCCCCGCGCCCCACCACGGAGGTGGCCGCCGCGCTGTGTTGGCTCTCCGCCGCACCGCTGCGCGTCGGGCAGCAGGTCCTCGTCAAGCACGGCACCGCCGTCGTCCGGGCGCTCGTCCAGGAGGTGGCCGGTCGGCTCGACCTCGACACCCTGCGGCTCGACCCGGCCGAGACCCTCGGGCTCAACGACATCGGACAGGTGCGCCTGCACCTGGCCGCGCCGCTGCCCGTGGAGCCCTACGCCGTGCATCGGCGCACCGGGGCGTTCCTCGTGATCGACCCCCAGGACGGGGCCACGCTCGCCGCCGGCATGGTGCGCGGCGGCGACGAGGCCTGATCCGGATGACGACGGGGCGACGGGAGCGGTCATGACAGTGGTGATGGAGGACGTGGGCAAGAGCTTCGGCGGGCCCACGCCCGTGCTGGAGGACGTCTCCGTGCGGATCGAGCCGGGCGAGTTCGTCTGCCTGCTCGGCGCGTCCGGATGCGGCAAGTCCACCCTGCTGAACATCATCGCCCGGCTCGAGGCGCCCACCGCGGGCGTCGTCAAGACCCCCCGGGAGGGGGCCGCGTTCATGTTCCAGGACGCCGCCCTCTTCCCGTGGCTCACCGCCCGCGGCAACATCGAGCTCGCCCTCCGCTTCGCCGGTGTGGCCGCGGGGGAGCGTCGGGAGCGTGCCGGGGAGCTGCTGCGCCTCGTCCACCTGGACGACGCCGCCGACCTGCGACCCCACCAGCTCTCCGGCGGCATGCGCCAGCGCGTCGCCCTGGCCCGGGCCCTCGCCCAGGACCGCCCCCTGCTGCTCATGGACGAGCCGTTCGCGGCCTTGGACGCGATCACCCGCGACCTGCTGCATGGGGAGCTCGAGCGCGTGTGGCGGCAGACCGGCCGGACGGTCGTGTTCGTCACCCACAACGTGGCCGAGGCCGTCCGCCTCGGCCAGCGGGTGCTGCTGCTGTCCTCACGTCCGGGTCGCGTCGTCGCCGAATGGGACGTGCCCGCAGCCGCCCGCCACGACGCGCCCGCCGCGGCCGCCCTCACGGCCGCCATCACCGCCCGACTCGGTCAGGAGATCCGTCGCCATGCGCACTGACACCCCCACCCTCGACGCCCCCGGCCGCGCGCCGGGGGCCGCCACCGACGACGAGCTGCGCGAGCTCGACAGCGGCCTCGACGCGCTCCAGGCCGTCGACTCGACCCGTCGGACGGGTCTGGCCGGGTGGGACTGGAGCCGGGTCCTGCTCCCGGTGGCCGCCGTCGTCCTGCTCGTGGCGATCTGGCAGGCCTTCGCGTGGCTGGCCGGTGCGCGCGGCGAGCCGATCACCGGTCCCGGCGACGTCCTCGGGGCCTTCGGGACGCTGTGGGCCCAGGGTCTCGTCCAGCAGGCAGTGGCGACGTCGGTGGGCCGCGCCGTCGTCGGCTTCGCACTCGCCGTGGTCGTCGGCGTCGGGCTGGGCCTGCTGCTCGGACAGGTCAGCGTCCTGCGGCGGGCGTTCGGCCCGCTGCTCACGGCCCTGATGGTGCTGCCCAACGTGGCCTGGGTGCCGCTCGCGGTGCTGTGGTTCGGCCTCAGCGACGCCACCGCGTACTTCGTGATGCTCACCGGCGCCGTCCCCGCCGTGGTCGCCGGCCTCACCACCGGCACGGACCAGGTGCCGCCGCAGCTGCGTCGCGCGGCCCGGGTGCTGGGCGCCTCGCGTCTCGAGACCGCCCTGCTGGTGGTCCTCCCGGCCGCCCTGCCCGCCTTCGTCTCCGGCCTGCGCCAGGGCTGGGCCTTCGCGTGGCGAGGCCTCATGGCCGCCGAGATCATCGCCGTCGGCGGGCCCATGGGCGTGGGACTCGGGACCCTGCTCCACGAGGGACGGGCCGAGTCCGACCTCGCCGTCGTCCTCTGCGCCGTCCTGGCCATCCTGGCCGTCGGCGTCCTCGTCGAACTGACCGCATTCGGCCCCGCCGAGCGGCGCATGCTGCGCCGCCGGGGGCTGCTGGAAGGGAGCACGCGATGACCGCGTCCGATCTGTACCCCACCTCCCTGCGTCTGCTCGGCCGTCCCGTCCTGATCGTGGGCGGCGGCCGGGTGGCCGGGCGCCGCGTGGGCGCCCTCCTCGACGCCGGCGCGCTCGTCAGCGTGGTGGCCCCGGAGCCGGGGGAGGAGGTGGAGCGGCTCGCGGCGGCCGGCCTGCTCACCCTGCACAGCCGCCCCTACCGCCCGTCCGACCTCGACGGGGTCTGGTTCGCCCAGACCGCCACCGGCGACCGGGCCGTGGACGGGGCCGTGGCCTCCGACGCCGAGGCCCGCCGCGTCTGGTGCGTCGACGCCTCCGACGCCGAGTCCTCCGCCGCCTGGACGCCTGCCGTCGTCCGGGCCGGGGACGTGACCGTGGCCGTCAACGCCGGGGGAGACCCTCGCCGCGCCCGCGCCCTGAAGGACGCGATCGCCCTCGCCCTGTCCACGGGGCGGCTGCCGCTGCGCCGGCGGCGCGCGTCCTCCGAGCCCGGTCGCGTGGCCCTCGTCGGCGGCGGCCCCGGCGACTCCGGGCTCATCACCGTGCGCGGCCGACAGCTGCTCGCGGAGGCCGATGTGGTGGTCGCCGACCGGCTGGGCCCGCGCGCCCTCCTGGCCGAGCTGGACCCGGCGGTGCCCGTGATCGAGGTCGGCAAGGCCCCCGGGAACCACCTGGCCACGCAGGACGAGATCAACGCCGTCCTGGTCCGGGAGGCCCGGGCCGGCCGCCTCGTCGTCCGGCTCAAGGGCGGCGACCCGTACGTGCTCGGCCGCGGCGGCGAGGAGGCGGCGCACTGCCGCGCCCACGGCGTCGACGTCGAGGTGGTCCCCGGTGTCACGAGCGCCGTCTCGGTGCCCGCCGCCGCGGGGATCCCGGTCACGCATCGCGGCGTCGCCACCGGCTTCACGCTGGTGACCGGCCACGAAGAGCTGGCCGAAGTGCCCACCCGGGCCGACCACACGCTCGTCCTGCTGATGGGCGTGCGCCGGCTCGCGGACACCGCGCGCCGACTGACGGAGCGCGGCCTCGACGGCGCGACGCCCGTGGCGATCATCGAGCGCGGCTGGATGCCGGACCAGCGGGTCACCGTGGGCACGGTGGAGACCATCGCCGCGCAGGCGGCCGCCGTCGGTGTGGAGAACCCCGCCGTGATCGTCGTGGGCGACGTCGTGCGCCTGAGCTCTTACGCCACCGGCGCGCCGGCGGCCGGCATCCCTGCCCCGATCTCGACCCTGAACCCGACCTCCGAAGGAGCACGAGCATGACCCCGACCCCCTCGTCCTCGAGGCCTGACCGCCCGTTGCGCATCGCCATCATCGGTGCCGGACCCGCCGGGGTGTACACGGCGGACATCCTGACCAAGGAGGAACGGGACTTCCGTGTCAGCATCGACCTGTTCGACCGGTACCCGGCCCCGTTCGGCCTGATCCGCTACGGGGTGGCCCCGGACCACCCGCGCATCAAGGGCATCGTGACCGCGCTGCACAAGGTCATGGACCGCGGGGACATCCGTTTCCTGGGGAACGTGGACTACGGCACGGACCTGAGCCTGGCGGATCTGCGTCGGCATTACGACGCGATCGTGTTCTCCACCGGTGCCGTGCGGGACGCGGCCCTGGACGTGCCGGGGGTGGAGTTGGCCGGCTCGTTCGGTGGCGCGGATTTCGCGTCCTGGTACGACGGGCACCCGGATGTGTCGCGGCACTGGCCGTTGGAGGCCACGCAGGTGGCGGTGATCGGCAACGGGAACGTGGCCCTGGATGTGGCCCGGATCCTGTCCAAGCATGCCGAGGACCTGTTGCCCACCGAGATCCCGGACAACGTGTACCGGGACCTGGCCGCCTCCCCGGTCACGGACGTGCACGTGTTCGGCCGGCGCGGGCCGGCGCAGGTGAAGTTCACCCCGTTGGAGCTGCGGGAGCTGGCGCATTCCCGGGATGTGGACATCGTGCTGTACGAGGAGGACTTCGACTTCGATGAGGCCTCGGAGAAGGCGATCGAGGAGAACAACCAGGTCCGCACGATGGTGGGGACGTTGACGAACTGGCTCATGGAGCAGGAGGACCGTCAGCAGAGCGCCTCGCGTCGGCTGCACCTGCATTTCCTGCAGGCCCCGGAGGAGTTCCTGGACGAGGACGGGGACGGCCGGGTGGACGGTCTGCGGATGCGCCGGATGGAGCTGGACGGCTCCGGTGGGGTCCGTCCGACGGGGGAGACCGTGGACTACCCGGTGCAGGCGGTGTACCGGGCGGTGGGCTATTTCGGGTCCCCGGTGGAGGGGGTGGAGTTCGATGAGGTGCGCGGGGTGATCCCGAACGCGGAGGGTCGTGTGCTGGACGCGGACGGTGCCCCGGTGCCGGGTCTGTATGCCTCGGGGTGGATCAAGCGGGGCCCGGTGGGGTTGATCGGGCACACCAAGGGTGACTCTCTGGAGACGATCAAGCATCTGATCGAGGACGAGCCGGGGTTGTGGAGGGCTCAGGAGCCCTCGGAGGAGTCGGTGATCGAGCTGCTCGAGTCCCGCGGCGTCCCGTACACGACGTGGGCCGGTTGGCATGCTCTGGATGACCACGAGAAGTCCCTGGGTGCGCAGGCCACGCAGGCCGGGCCGGTGGCGCGGGAGCGGGTGAAGGTCGTGGACCGGGAGGAGATGACCCGCATCTCCCGGGAGAGCGTCCTCCTCGGCGCCGGAGGCTGAGTCCTCCCGTCGGGCGGATTCGCGGCCGCGGCGCGGCCCACCCCTCGCCCGCGCCGCGGCCCGCTCCCTACCGTGGTGCCCATGACCACCTTCGCCGCAGCCGAACGCGCCCGTCTCGCTGACCTCCTGCTCGAGAAGGGCCCCCACGCGCCCACCCTGTGCGGCGGCTGGAGCACCCGCGACCTCGCCGCCCACCTCTGGCTGCGGGAGAGCCGGCCCGACGCCTTCGCCGCCCTGTTCATCCCGCCGCTGTCCCGCCACCTCGACCGCCTGACCGCGGACACCAAGCGCCGCGACTACGCCGAGGTCGTGCGGGAGTGGGCCGCGGGCCCGTCGGCGCTGAACCCCATGCGGGCGGCGGACAGGCACGTGAACGCGGCCGAGCACTTCATCCACCTCGAGGACGTCCGGCGCGGCGAGTCCGCGACCGGCGGCTCGCTGCCCGCCCCGCGCCCGTTCTCCCCGGACGAGGAGGACGCCCTCTACCGCTCGCTGCGTCGCATGGCCCCGCTGTTCCTGCGCACGTCCACGGCGCCGGTGGTCCTCCAGGGCCCGGGTCGCGCCCCGGTCACCGTCACCCGTGGGGCCGTGGCGCTGCGGGCGCCCGTCACGGTGACCGGCGAGGTCGGGGAGCTCCTCCTCTGGGCCTCGGGCCGGGACGCCGTGCACGTGGAGATCGACGGCGACGCGTCGGCGGCCGTGCGCACCGCCCTCTGACGCGCTCCGGCCCCGCGGCCACGGGCCGGCGCAGCGTCCACTACACTGGCGGGCACAGGCGTCGACCCGGCCATCACCGGCGAGCCTCCGGAAGAACGGGCCGCACGGCCCCAGTAGAACCGGACGGGTAAGCCCGTCACAGCAGTCATCAAGCGGCCAGCACCCCGGGGACCTCCCGACGCCGGCAAGCAAGGTGGTACCGCGTCCGCGGCCGGCCGGAGGGTCGGGCCCTCGGGCGTCCTTGCACGGAACCGACGCCCCGGACGCAAAGGACCCCCGTGTACCCCCTCGCCTCCTCCGCCCCTGACGGCCGCACCCCCGCCTCCCCGCGCTTCCCGGAGATCGAGCGCCGCATCCTGGCGTACTGGGACGAGGACGGCACCTTCCAGGCCTCGATCGACCAGCGTCCCACCCGGAACGAGGACGGCTCGCAGAACGAGTTCGTCTTCTACGACGGCCCGCCCTTCGCCAACGGCCTGCCGCACTACGGCCACCTGCTCACCGGGTACGTCAAGGACCTCGTGGCCCGCTACCAGACGCAGCAGGGCCGCCGCGTGGAGCGCCGCTTCGGCTGGGACACCCACGGCCTGCCCGCCGAGCTCGAGGCGATGAAGCAGCTGGGCATGACGGACAAGTCCGAGATCGAGGCCATGGGCATCGACACGTTCAACGACGCCTGCCGCTCCTCGGTCCTGAAGTACACGGACCAGTGGCAGGACTACGTGACCCGCCAGGCCCGCTGGGTCGACTTCGAGAACGACTACAAGACCCTCACCCCGGACTTCATGGAGTCCGTGATCTGGGCCTTCTCCGAGCTGCACCGCAAGGGCCTGACCTACCGCGGCTTCCGCGTCCTGCCCTACTGCTGGAACGACGAGACCCCGCTGTCCAACCACGAGCTGCGCATGGACGACGACGTCTACAAGATGCGCCAGGACCCCTCGGTCACCGTCACGTTCCCGATCACCGGCCTCCCGGCGGACCCCGCCCTCGTGCCCGACGGCGGCGCCGACGCGGCGCTCGCCGCGCACCTGGCCGGCGTCCACGTCCTGGCCTGGACCACCACGCCCTGGACGCTGCCGACCAACGCGGCCGTCGCCGTCGGCCCCCAGATCCAGTACGCCGTGGTGCCGGCCGGCCCCGAGGGCGCGACCGCGGACGGGGACCGCTTCCTCCTGGCCGTGGACCTGGTGGGCGCCCACGCCAGGGAGCTCGGCTACGCCGATGCCGACGCCGCCCGCGCCGCGGTCACCGAGACGATCCCCGGCGCCCGCCTCGGCGGCCTGGCCTATGCGCCGCTGTTCACGGACGTGTTCGACGCCCACCGCGGGGAGACCTTCACCGTCAACGGCCGTGACCTCGGCGTCGAGGGCGCCCACCGCATCCTCGTGGACGACTACGTCTCCACCGAGGACGGCACCGGCGTGGTCCACCAGGCGCCGGCCTACGGTGAGGACGATCAGCGCGTGTGCGAGGCCAACGGCATCCCCGTGCTGCTCTCCGTGGACTCCGGTGCCCGGTTCCTGCCGCTGTTCGCCCGCGAGGACGTCGGGCGCGGCGACCTGCGCGAGATCGCCGGCGTGCAGGTCTTCGAGGCCAACCGCACGATCATCCGCGCCCTGCGCGCCCTGGGCCGCGTGGCCCGCGAAGCCTCCTACGAGCACTCCTACCCGCACTGCTGGCGGTGCCGCACGCCCCTGATCTACCGCGCGGTGACGTCCTGGTACGTCAAGGTCACCCAGATCAAGGAGCGCATGCTCGAGCTGAACGAGGAGATCACCTGGATCCCAGGCAACGTGAAGCACGGGCAGTTCGGCACGTGGGTCGCCAACGCGCGCGACTGGTCCATCTCCCGCAACCGGTACTGGGGCTCGCCCATCCCGGTGTGGGAGTCCGACCACCCCGACTTCCCCCGCCAGGAGGTCTACGGCTCGCTCGCGGAGATCGAGGAGGCCTTCGGCCGCCTGCCGCGCAACGCCGAGGGCGAGGTGGACCTGCACCGCCCGTGGGTGGACGACCTCACCCGCCCCCATCCGGACCCCGAGGCCGCCGCGGCCGGTGCGGTCATGCGCCGGGTCGAGGACGTGCTGGACGTCTGGTTCGACTCCGGCTCCATGCCGTACGCCCAGGTGCACTACCCGTTCGAGCGCGCGGACTGGTTCCCCACGCACAACCCGGCGGACTTCATCGTGGAGTACATCGGCCAGACGCGCGGCTGGTTCTACACCATGCACATCCTGGCGACCGCCCTGTTCGACCGGCCGGCGTTCTCCCACGTGATCTCGCACGGCATCGTGCTCGGCTCGGACGGGCAGAAGATGTCCAAGTCGCTGCGCAACTACCCGGACGTCACGGAGGTCCTGGACCGCGACGGCGCGGACGCCATGCGCTGGTTCCTCATGGCCAGCCCCATCCTGCGCGGCGGCAACCTGATCGTCACGGAGGAGGGCATCCGTGAGGGCGTCCGCCAGGTGCTGCTGCCGGCGTGGAACGCGTACCACTTCTTCACCCTGTACGCGAACACCGCGCACGACGGCGGCGCCCGCCCCGAGGGGTACCGCGCGCAGGAGCGGCACACCGCCGAGGATCCCCTGGACCAGTACATCCTGGCCGCCACGGGCCGCATGCTGCGGCAGGTCAAGACCGGCCTGGACGCCTACGAGGTCTCGGACGCCACGGACGCGCTGCGCGGCTTCATGGACACGCTGACCAACTGGTACATCCGCCGGTCCCGTGAGCGGTTCTTCGACGAGGACACCGTCGCCTTCGACGTCCTCTACACCGTCCTGGAGGCCTTCGCCCGGGCCGCCGCACCGCTGATGCCGCTGATCGCCGAGGAGATCTGGCGCGGTCTCACGGGCGGCCGCTCGGTCCACCTGACCGACTACCCGGACGCCGACCTGTTCCCGCACGGGCCCGAGGCGGACTCCCTCGTGGCCCGCATGGACGCGGTGCGCCGCATCAGCTCGGCCGGCTCGGCCCTGCGCAAGGGGGCCGGGCGCCGGGTGCGCCTGCCCCTGCCCCGCCTGTCCGTCGTCGTCCCGGACGCGGCGGGCCTCGAGGGCACCTACGCCCGCATCGTGGCGGACGAGCTGAACCTCAAGGACGTCGAGCTCACCGAGCTCTCGGAGGAGGCGATCGCCCGCTACGGCATCGGCACGGAGCTGAAGCTGAACTTCCGCGAGCTCGGCAAGGCGTTCGGCCGGCAGGTGCCGCTCGTGAAGCAGGCGGTCGACGCCGGCGCGTACGAGGAGACGGCCGAGGGCCTGGCGGTCACGCTCGCCGACGGCGAGACCGTGACCCTGGCCCCCGCGCTCTACGAGCTGCGCACCGTCTCCACCGGTGCCCCCGAGGGGACCGCGGTGGGCGTGCTGCCCGGCACCGCCGGCTTCCTCGTGCTGGATACCGAGGTCTCCGCGGAGCTGGCCGCCGAGGGCACCGCCCGGGACGTGGTCCGCGCCGTCCAGGCGGCCCGCAAGGACGCCGGCCTGGACGTCTCCGACCGCGTGCGCACGCGGATCGAGGGTCCCACCGCCGTCGTGGCGGCGCTCGAGGCCCACCGCGGTCTCGTGGCGGAGGAGACCCTCACGGTGGACCTGGAGCTCGTGGACTCCGGCGCGGCCGACCCGCGCGAGGACCCGGCCGACGACGCCATGAAGACCGTGGCCGTCACCGTCGCGAAGGCGGACGCGTGATGCGCGGGGACGTCCCGGGCACGGTCGAGGAGGTCTACCGGGACCTGCTCGCCCGCGCCCCGGAGAACACGATGCAGCCGCGGCTCGAGCCGATGCGGCGCGTGCTCGCGCTGCTCGGCGACCCGCAGCACGCGGCCCCCGTGATCCACCTGACCGGCACCAACGGCAAGACGTCCACGGCGCGGATGGTCGAGGCCGTCCTGCGCGCGTACGGGCTGCGCACCGGGCGCTACACCTCGCCGCACCTGCAGCGCGTCACGGAGCGGATCAGCATCGACGGCGCCCCCGTCGCCGACGAGACCTTCGTGCGCGTGTGGGGGGAGATCCTCCCGATCGTGCAGACCGTGGACGCGGAGCTCGAGGCCGCGGGCGAGGTCCCGCTGACGTACTTCGAGGCGCTCACCACGCTGGGCTTCGCGGTGTTCGCGGACGAGCCCGTCGAGGTCATCGTCCTCGAGGTGGGCCTCGGGGGCGTGACGGACGCGACCAACGTCGCGGACGCCGTCGTCTCCGTGGTCACCCCCATCTCCCTGGACCACACGGACCTGCTGGGGGAGACCGAGGCCGAGATCGCCGAGGAGAAGGCCGGCATCATCAAGCCCGGCGGCGCCCTCGTCTCCGCCGCCCAGGAGCGCGACGCCGCCCAGGTGCTGCTCGAGGCGGCTCGGGCGGCCGACGTGCCGTTCCGCTTCGAGGGCGTCGAGTTCGGCGTGCTCGAGCGCTCCCTGGCCGTGGGTGGCCAGCAGGTGTCCGTGCGTGGCCTCGCGGCCGAGTACCGGGACCTGTTCCTGCCGCTGCTCGGGGAGCACCAGGCGCAGAACCTCGCGGTCGCCGTGGCGGCCCTGGAGATGTTCCTGGGCGGCGGCGACCGGCCGCTGGACGAGGAGCTGCTGCGCGAGGGGCTGTCCCAGGTCACCTCGCCCGGCCGGCTCGAGGTGCTGCGCACCGCCCCCACGCTCATCGTGGACGCCGCCCACAACCCGGACGGCGTGCGGGCCACGGCCCGCGCGGTGCAGGAGGCGTTCGGCTTCACCCGCCTCTCGCTGGTCGTCGGGATCCTCCAGGAGAAGGACGCGCCGGGCATGCTCGCGGCGCTCTACCGGGCGTTCGGCGACGACGTGGAGGACCTCGCGGTGACGCAGTCCTCCTCGGCCCGCGCCATCCCGGCCGGGGAGCTGGCCCGCATGGCCGTCGACGCCGGCTGGCCCGAGGATGACGTGTACGCCACCGAGTCCGTGCCGGACGCCCTGGAGTGGGCGGTCGGCCGCGCGGAGGCCCTGGAGACGAGCGCGGACGAACTGGCCTCCGGCACCGGCGGCGGCGTGCTCGTGCTCGGCTCGATCACCCTGGCCGCGGAGGTCCGCACCCTCGTGGGCGAGCCCCGCCACGCCGGCCCCGTCACCGTGGCCGCCCGCGGCCTCGACCCCGCCGACCTGCTCGACGCCGTCGGGCTGGCGGACGCCGACGAGGACGACCTGGACCCGGAGATCCTCGAGCTGCTCGAGGACCGCGACGACGCCGGCGCCCGCCGCCGGCCGGAGGAGGACCGATGACCCCCGACCAGCCGGAGACCGGAGGCGCCACGGAGCAGGGGCGCTTCGGCGACGAGTCCTGGCGCCCCGCGCGTGAGACGCGAGCCCAGCGGCAGTGGCGCCCCGGCACTCGTCGGCGCCGCCGCTCCGTGCGCGCCCTGTTCACCTCCACGATCCTCATGCTCGAGGCGGTGCTCATCTTCTTCCTCGGGCTCATGCTGTTCGGCATGCACCGGGACGAGCCGGGCGCCTGGTGGTTCGTGGCGGGCTACTCCGCGCTGGCCGTCGTCGCGGTGCTGACCTGCGCCCTGGTGCGCAAGCCCGTCGGCATCGCGATCGGCTGGGCGATCCAGGCCGTCCTGCTGGCCTCCGGCTTCTGGGAGTACTCGATGTTCGTGGTGGGGGCCCTCTTCGCGCTGACGTGGGCGTACGCCGTGATCAAGGGCGGTGCCATGGACGTCGAGAACGCACACCGGGACCGCCTCGAGGCCGCCTGGGAGGCCGAGCACGGACGCTGAGACCCGGGCCCCACTAGGGTGGGGCGGGAACCGGACCGCGCTCGCGGCCGTCCGACGACGCTAGGAGCACACCCCATGACGCACCACACCGAAGAGACCCTCGTCCTCATCAAGCCGGACGGGGTGGCCCGCAACCTGGTCGGCGAGATCCTCGCGCGCATCGAGCGCAAGGGCTACGTGATCGCCGATCTGAAGATGCTCACGCCCACCCGCGCCATGCTGGAGCGGCACTACGAGGAGCACCAGGGCAAGCCGTTCTTCGAGCCGCTGGTCGCGTTCATGGCCTCCGGCCCCGTGGTGGCCGCGCGCGTCACGGGCGACTCGGTGATCGAGGGCTTCCGCTCGCTGGCCGGCAAGACCGATCCCACCGTGGCCGCCCCGGGCACCATCCGCGGCGACCTGGGCCGGGACTGGGGCGAGGCCGTCCAGAAGAACCTCGTCCACGGTTCGGACTCGACCCTCTCGGCCGAGCGCGAGCTCGCGATCTGGTTCGGCTGAGCCCGGTCCGGGCCCGCACGACGGCGGCCGGTCACCCTGGTGGGGTGACCGGCCGCCGTCGTCGTGTCCGGTGGGGGAGCTTAGGCTCAGTCGATCCCGACGACCCCGAGGCCCAGTTCCAGCAGGATCGAGGCGAACACCAGGACGTAGAGGAGCACGATCACGGGCCAGGCCAGCTCCCGGGCGAGGCGGACGAGACCGGCCGGGGCCGGCAGCGTGCCGGTCTGCAGGTTCCGGGACGTCACAAGCACGAGCTGGGCGATGACCATGGCCCACACGATCATGCAGTAGAGGCAGAGCGTGCCGATGCTGTAGACGGCCGAGTACCAGAGCCACACGCAGAATGCGAAGCCCGCCAGGATCCCCGCGTTCATCAGCAGCCAGTACCAGCGGGCGAAGCGGGCGCCGGCGAGCAGGGACACCGCCACGGTGATGAGCACGGAGAACGCGACCACGCCGATGTACGTGTTCGGGAAGCCGAAGGTGTGGGCCTGCCACGACTGCATCACCTGGCCGCAGGACACCCACGGGTTGAGGTCGCAGGACGTGCGGTGCGTCGGGTCCGCGGTGAGGAGGGCGCGCTCGACGATGATGACGATCGTCGCCGTCAGCGCCACGAGCGAGGTGATCAGCAGCAGCGCCGCCATGCCCGCGGGCCGGGCGTACCAGGTGAGCCGGGCCTCCTCGGCGGGGACGTCGTCGGCAGGGGAGAGGCGGACGTCGTCCGTCGGCGGGGTCGCAGGCATGGACACGATTCTAGGCGCGTGCCCGGGGCGGATGTGAGACAATCGGCCCTGGCCGTCCCGTGGCCACACCGCGGGGCAGCCCGCTGCGCGCCCGACGTCGGGCCGCCGCCGAGGCGCCCCCGCGTCGAGCATCGTGCGGGAGGTGGACGCCGGGCCTCGCCCGTGTGCGTCCGTGCGCCGGCCGGCGGACGGCACGTGACGCCCAGGCCCCGATCTCGAGGGCGCAGCGGTTCCGCGCCGGGCCCTGACGGTCGACGCGGTCCACCCGATGACTTCTCGGAGTCCGCCTCCCGGCGCACCCGTGGCGCACGGCGCCCGGGGCAACGCGGCCGGCGGCGGACGCGGACACGCCGGGCGGCGGCGAGTGTGGCGTCGTCGGTCGGCGGGAGGTGCTGCCATGGCGGCCAACAACGAGGACACGACCCGCGCAGACGAACGCGTGGAGGAGACGGCCGAGCAGGCCGTGACGCAGACCGCGGCGGACACCGCCGACGGGGCGGAGCCGGAGCGGACCGCCGCGTCCGACGACGCCGCGGACCCGGCCGAGGAGCCGAGCGCGCCGACGCTGCAGGTCGACCCGACCGACCCGTTCGCCGTGCCGGCGAACCTGATCGAGGTCCTGCGCACCGAGACCACGTCCCGGCAGCGCTCCGAGGACGAGGACGCCGGAGAGTCCGAGGACCGGGCCGAGGGCGCCGTGGTCTCCCGGCGGCGCCGCCGACGCCGCCGCGGCGAGGTGGACATGGAGCTCGACGGCGGCGAGGCCGGCGATCCCGAGCACACCGTCACCCGCGTGCGCGCGCCGCGCCAGGCCGTCGGCACCGCCTCGGACACCGTCCAGAGCGTCAAGGGCTCCACCCGGCTCGAGGCGAAGCGCCAGCGCCGCCGCGACTCCCGCTCGGGCGGGCGTCGCCGCACCGTGATCACCGAGGCCGAGTTCCTGGCCCGCCGCGAGGCCGTGGACCGCAAGATGCTGGTGCGCCAGCGCGACCAGCGCATCCAGATCGCCGTGCTCGAGGACGGCGTGCTGGCCGAGCACTTCGTCTCGCACACCACGCAGGACTCGATGATCGGCAACGTGTACCTGGGCAAGGTCCAGAACGTGCTGCCGTCCATGGAGGCCGCGTTCGTGGACATCGGCCGCGGACGCAACGCCGTGCTCTACGCGGGCGAGGTCAACTGGGACGCCGCCCAGCTGGACGGCAAGCCGAGGAAGATCGAGAACGCGCTCAAGTCCGGCGACACCGTGCTCGTCCAGGTCACCAAGGACCCGGTGGGCCACAAGGGCGCCCGTCTGACCAGCCAGGTCTCCCTGCCCGGCCGCTACCTCGTGTACGTGCCGGGAGGCTCGATGACCGGCATCTCCCGCAAGCTGCCGGACGTGGAGCGCTCGCGTCTGAAGAAGATCCTCAAGGACCACCTGCCGCAGGACGCCGGCGTGATCGTGCGCACCGCGGCCGAGGGCACCTCCGAGCAGGAGCTGCAGAACGACATCAACCGTCTGCGCGCCCAGTGGGAGGGCATCCAGGAGAAGGCGTCCGGCACCAAGGTGCTCGCCCCCGAGCTGCTCTACGCCGAGCCGGACCTGACCATCAAGACGGTCCGCGACGTCTTCAACGAGGACTTCTCCGCCATGCTCGTGCAGGGCGAGGCCACGTGGGACAACATCGAGGCCTACGTGACCTACGTGGCCCCGCACCTGCTGGACCGTCTGCACCACTGGGTGCCGGAGGACCACGACGGCGAGGACCTGTACGCCACCCACCGCGTGGACGAGCAGCTCCACAAGGCGCTCGAGCGCAAGGTGTACCTGCCCTCCGGCGGCTCGCTCGTGATCGACCGCACCGAGGCCATGACCGTGGTGGACGTGAACACCGGCAAGTTCACGGGCTCCGGCGGCAACCTCGAGGAGACCGTCACCAAGAACAACCTCGAGGCCGCCGAGGAGATCGTCCGGCAGCTGCGCCTGCGGGACATCGGCGGCATCATCGTCATCGACTTCATCGACATGGTGCTCGAGGCCAACCGCGACCTCGTGCTGCGCCGTCTCGTGGAGTGCCTGGGCCGGGACCGCACGAAGCACCAGGTCGCCGAGGTGACCTCGCTCGGCCTGGTCCAGATGACGCGCAAGCGCATGGGCACCGGGCTCGTGGAGGTGTTCTCGGAGACCTGCGAGCACTGCGCCGGCCGCGGCATCATCATCAAGGACACCCCCGTCGAGCGGGGCCGCTCCGGCGGTGAGCAGCGCGGCGAAGCGGAGGGCCGCCGTCGTCGCCGGCGCCGGGGCAACGGCGAGGGCGAGCACGCCCACGCCGCCGCGGCCACGACGACGGGCGCCGAGCACGTCGACTCCGAGGACGAGCGGCAGCGCCGTGAGCGGGCCGAGGCCGCCCGGGTCGCCCTGCACTCGATCGCGAAGGCCTCCGGCAAGGTGGCCGAGGACGAGACCCCCGCCCAGGAGTCCGCCCCCGCCGAGCAGGAGTCCGCCCCCGCCGAGGACTCCGCGGCCGAGGCCGTCGAGGCCGCGTCGGCCGGGCCCGCGGAGGCCGGGCAGCCGGCCGGGACGGACGAGGAGGAGACGCCGCGTCGCCGGCGTCGTCGGGGCCGCCGCCGTGGCCGGGGCCGCACCGAGGAGTCGGCGGACACCGGCGCCGAGGCCGCGGGCTCCGAGGATGCCGCGCGGTCGCACGACGACGGCACCGCCGCGTCCGCCGATCAGCCCCGTCAGACCGAGGAGGAGGCCGCCGAGCCGGCCGCCTCCGAGGTCCCCGAGCACCAGGACCCGGTCGCGCAGGCCGAGGAGGCCGTGGCCGCCGTCGCCGAGGCCGAGTCCCCGGAGGACGCGGAGGCGCAGGACGACCGTCCCCGCCGGTCCCGGCGTCGCCGGGGTGGCCGTGGGCGGTCCCGGCGGGACGGCGAGGCGGCCTCGACCGAGACCGACGCCGAGGACCAGGGCGCGGAGCGCGCCACGCCGTCGCGACACGACGCCGCGGACGCCGAGTCCTCGGCGGCCGCGCCCGCGGAGGACGCATCGGAGCCGGTGCCCGCCGAGGATGCCCCGGCGCCCCGGCGCCGCCGGTCCCGCCGGGCCTCGAGCGACGGTGTCGTCCGTACGGCCGCCGGTGCGGACGCGTCCGCCGAGCGGACGGCCGACCGCACGGACGCGGCTCCGGTGGAGGCCACCGAGCCCTCGCCCGAGGAGTCCACGGACGCCACCGAGGTCCACGAGCAGCCCGCCGCCCCGGCCGCCGTCGAGGAGGCCGTGATGGTGGAGCCTGCGGCGACCGACCCGACGGCGGAGCCCGCGGCGGACGCGGAACAGGCGTCCGCCGCGGACGCCCCGGCCGAGGCCCAGGCGGCCCCGGCGCCCGGATCGCCGCGCCGGCGCTCGCGTCGCGCCGTGTCGTCCGACGGCGTCCACGTCCAGGTCCAGGCCGCGCCCGGCGGCGCCCAGGGCGGCCGCTTCACCGCGGCCGTGGCCGAAGCGTCCACCCCCGCCGAGCCGCAGGGTGCCGCCCCGGTGATGCTCGGCGTCGGCGTGAAGGCCGCCGACCTGGCCCGTCGCGGCCGCTGACCGTCGTCGGTGCCGCCGTCCCGGGTCTGCCCCGGGCGGCGGCGACGCGCCGACACGCCTCTGTTTGGTCCGGACGCCCGGCAGCGAGTATGCTGGACCATCGGTGTTCACCGCCCGCACGCTCCCGCATGTCCCGGTGAGGGACCGCCGGACCCGGACGCAGCCGCGGTCGAGGTGCGGGCGAGCAGAACCCGATCTGATCCATTGAAACGTCGAGAGAAGTGAGTCCCAAGTGGTGTACGCGATTGTCCGCGCTGGCGGCCGCCAGGAGAAGGTTTCCGTCGGAGACCTCGTTACCCTTGACCGCGTTCCCGCTGAGACCGGTGGCTCCGTCGAGCTGCCCGCTCTGATGCTGGTGGACGGGGACGAGGTCAAGGCTGGCGCCGATGCCGCCGGTGTGAAGGTGACCGCCGAGGTCGTCTCCCACTCCCGTGGCAAGAAGGTCGTCATCATGAAGTACAAGAACAAGACCGGCTACAAGAAGCGCCAGGGCCACCGCTCTGAGCTGTCCACGGTCAAGATCACCGGGATCGCCTGAGCCGTCACCGGCACCAGCGAAACCGAGCATCCGAGAGGTTAGGCAACAGCAATGGCACATAAGAAGGCCGGCAGTTCCTCGAAGAACGGCCGCGATTCGAACCCGCAGTACCTCGGCGTCAAGCGCTACGGCGGCGAGGACGTTAACGCCGGCGAGATCATCGTCCGCCAGCGTGGCACCAAGTTCCACCCGGGCCGCAACGTCGGCCGCGGCAAGGACGACACCCTCTTCGCGCTGTCCGCGGGCTCCGTGGCCTTCGGCCAGCGCCGCGGCCGCAAGGTCGTGGACATCGTCCCCGCCGCGGAGTGATCTGACACTCGTGCGGTCTGCGTGCGGACCCTCGCCCGGCGAGGACACCCGCACCCCCTGACGCCCCGGCGGGGGCGGGCCCGGCATCCACCGGACCCGCCCCCGCCGTCGGCGTCTCCGGCCCCTGGGCCGTCTGAGTCCGATCCCTCCAGCCCCTAGGAGCACTCCCATGGCAGCCTTCGTGGACCGCGTGGTCCTCCACCTCACCGCCGGCAACGGCGGGCACGGGTGCGTCTCCGTGCATCGCGAGAAGTTCAAGCCCCTGGGTGGCCCCGACGGCGGCGACGGGGGCGACGGCGGCGACATCACCCTCGTGGTGGACTCGCAGACCACCACGCTGCTGGACTACCACCACGCCCCGCACAGGTCCGCCGAGAACGGCCAGCCGGGCATGGGAGACCACCGCGAGGGCAAGAACGGCCAGTCGCTCGTGCTCCCCGTGCCGGACGGCACGGTAGTCAAGGACGAGCAGGGCAACATCGTGGCCGATCTCGTGGGGGAGGGCGCGACCTACGTGGCTGCCGCCGGCGGTCAGGGCGGCCTCGGCAACGCGGCCCTGGCCTCGGTGAAGCGCAAGGCGCCCGGCTTCGCGCTGCTCGGCCTGCCGGGGGAGAGCCGGGACCTGACGCTCGAGATCAAGACCGTGGCGGACGTCGCGCTCGTGGGCTTCCCCTCGGCCGGCAAGTCCTCCCTCATCGCGGCCCTGTCTGCGGCCCGCCCCAAGATCGCGGACTACCCGTTCACCACGCTCGTGCCCAACCTCGGGGTCGTGCAGGCCGGCGACGTGCGCTTCACCGTGGCCGACGTCCCGGGCCTGATCCCCGGCGCCTCGGAGGGCCGCGGCCTCGGCCTGGAGTTCCTGCGCCACGTGGAGCGCTGCGCCGCGCTCGTGCACGTCCTCGACTGCGGCAGCCTCGAGTCCGACCGGGACCCGATCGCCGACTTCGAGGCCATCGAGGCCGAGCTCGAGGCCTACGCGGTGGAGCCCGTCTTCTCCCAGGGCGGGGAGGGCGTCGTGCCGCTGAACGAGCGGCCCCGCCTCATCGCCCTGAACAAGACCGACCTGCCCGACGGCGCCGCGATGGCGGACATGGTCCGCGACGAGCTCGAGGGCCGCGGCCTGCGGGTCTTCGACATCTCCGCGCTGGCCCGCGAGGGCCTGGACGCCCTCAAGTACGCCATGGCCGAGCTCGTGGCCGAGGCCCGTTCCCGGGTGGTCGAGCCCGTGCCGGCCGCGCCCGTCGAGGTGCCGCGCCGGCATCGCCGCCGTGGCGAGCGGGCCGAATTCACGATCCGCCGCGAGGAGCGCAACCTCGAGCCGCTGTTCCGCGTGCGCGGCGAGAAGCCCGAGCGGTGGGTCGCCCAGACGGACTTCCAGAACGACGAGGCGATCGGCTACCTTGCGGACCGGCTCCAGCGGGCCGGCGTCGAGGACGGCCTGTTCAAGGCCGGTGCGAAGCCGGGCGACGCCGTCGTGATCGGCGACGACGTCACGGGCGTCGTCTTCGACTGGGAGCCCACGCTGTCCGCGGGGGCCGAGCTGCTCGCCGGGCCCCGGGGCACCGACCTGCGGCTCGACGAGCGCACCCGCGCGACCCGCGCGGAGAAGCGCGCCGAGCAGGATGCCCGGCGCGCCGCCCGTGCGGCGACCCGGGCCGAGATGGAGGCCGAGCGACGCTCCGGCCTGTGGAACGGCACCGACGATCGAGAGGGATGATCCATGTCCGTGCGGCGCACCGTCGTCACCCGCTATCCGACCCCCGCCACGCGCGGCTCCGAGGACCCGCGGGCCAACCCCGTGACCTCGCGGGAGACGATGCAGGCCGCACGCCGGGTGGTCGTGAAGATCGGCTCGTCCTCGTTGACCACCCCGGACGGCCTGGACGTGGAGGCCATCGACCGCCTCGTGGACGTCCTCGCCGCTGAGCGGCAGAAGGGCACCCAGGTGGTGCTCGTGTCCTCCGGTGCCGTCGCGGCCGGCTTCCCCCACCTCGGGCTGGGCCGACGCCCCAAGGACACCGCCACCCAGCAGGCCTCGGCGGCGGTCGGACAGAGCAAGCTCATGGCGCACTACACCACGAGCTTCGGCCGGCACGACACCGAGGTGGCCCAGGTGCTGCTGACCGCCGAGGAGCTCATGCGGCGCACCCAGTACACGAACGCGCACCGCGCTCTGTCGCGGCTGCTCACGCTCGACGTGATGCCGATCGTGAACGAGAACGACGCCGTGGCCACGCGCGAGATCCGCTTCGGTGACAACGACCGCCTCGCGGCCCTCACCGCCAACCTCTGCAAGGCGGACCTGCTGGTCCTGCTCTCGGACGTGGACGCCCTCTACACGGGCCACCCCTCGAACCCGGACGCACGGCGCATCCCGGAGGTCACCTCGGACGACGATCTGGCCGGCGTCGACGTGCGCGTGCCCGGTTCCGCGGGCGTGGGCACGGGCGGCATGGTGACCAAGGTGGACGCGGCCGGCATCGCGGCCACCACCGGCATCCCGACCCTGCTCACCTCGGCCGCGAACGCGGGCGCCGCGTTCGCGGGGGAGGACGTGGGCACGTGGTTCTCCGCCACCGGCCGCCGCCGGTCCGCGCGCGCGGCGTGGCTCGGCCTCACGGCGGAGGTCCGGGGCCGGCTCGTCATCGACGACGGCGCGGTGGCCGGGGCGATCGACCGCGGCCGCTCCCTGCTGGCCGCGGGCATCACCGGCTGCACGGGCGACTTCACGCCGGGCGACGTCGTCGAGATCGTGGACGCGCACGGCCGGGTGCGGGCGCGCGGCCTCGTGCAGTACTCCTCGTCGCAGCTGCCCGCCATGCTCGGGCGGACGACCGCCGACCTCCGCGAGGACCTGGGCGCGGGCTACGACGGCGTCGTCGTGCACGCCGACGACTGGGTGCGCCTGGCTCCGCCGCAGCGCTGACCGGCACGGGCTCCGGCCGCGGCGACGGACCGGGGCCTCGTGCCTCGTCCGGGGCGCTCGATAGGCTGGGGGCATGCAGACCACCGAGAGCACCGCACCCCAGGATCAGTCCGGCCGCCAGGACGCCGAGGCGCCGACGCCCGAGGTCGAGGAGGCCGTCCGCCAACGGGCCGAGTGGGCGCGTCAGGCCGTGCCCGAGCTGGCCACCGCCGGCCGCGTCCGCAAGGACGCCGTCCTGCGCCACATGGCCGAGGCCCTGCGCGCCAACGCGGCCGCGATCATCACGGCCAACCGCGAGGACCGCAGCCGCGGCCGCGAGGCCGGCACCTCGGCGGCCATGCTGGACCGCCTCAAGCTGGACGAGGCGCGCGTCGAGGCGCTGGCCCTCGCCCTGGAGACCCTGGCCGGCCTGCCGGACCCCGTGGGCACCGTGGTCCGCGGCGGCCCGCTGCCCAACGGCGTGCGGATGAGCCAGGTGCGGGTGCCCCTGGGCGTCGTGGGCGCCGTGTACGAGGCCCGTCCGAACGTCACGGTGGACATCGCCGGCATCGCCCTGAAGTCGGGCAACGGCGTGATCCTGCGCGGCGGCTCGGCCGCGGAGTCCACCAATGCGGTCCTGATCCAGGTGCTGCGGGAGGCGCTCGTGGACCAGGGCTTCGACCCCAACATCATCCAGGGCATCGACGACCTCGGACGTCCTGGCGTCGCCGCCCTGATGGCCGCCCGTGGCGCGGTGGACGTCCTCGTCCCGCGCGGCGGCCGTGAGCTGATCCAGCGCGTGGTCCGTGAGGCCCGGGTGCCCGTGATCGAGACGGGTGAGGGCAACGTGCACCTGTACGTGGACGCCTCCGCACCCAAGCAGATGGCGGTGGACATCGTGCTCAACTCGAAGACCCACCGCACCTCCGTGTGCAATGCGGCCGAGACCCTGCTGCTCCACCGGGACGCGGAGGAGGTGGGCCGAGAAGTGCTGCGCGCCCTCACCCGTGCCGGCGTGCTGCTGCACGTGGACGAGGCCGCGCGGGCCTGGCTGCCCACGCTCGCCGACCGCGGCGACCACGCCCGGGACGCCGTGGACGCCACCGAGGAGGACTGGGGCACCGAGTACCTGGACATGGAGATGGCCGTGCGCGTCGTGGACTCCCTCGACCAGGCGATCGAGCACATCGGCCGGTGGTCCACGGGCCACACCGAGGCCATCGTCACGAACGACCTGGCCGCGGCCGAGCGGTTCATCACCGAGGTGGACGCCGCGGCCGTCATCGTGAACGCGTCCACGCGCTTCACCGACGGCGGCGAGCTCGGCCTCGGCGCCGAAGTGGGCATCTCCACCCAGAAGATGCACGCCCGCGGGCCCATGGGCCTGGAGGAGCTCACGACCACCAAGTGGATCCTGCGCGGCGACGGGCAGATCCGCCGCTGAGCCGGGCTACGATGGACACCAGGACCCCTTCGGCCCGGCCCCGGCCCGGCCGTCTGACCCGCTGCACCGAGGAGCATCCATGCTGAACACCTCCCTGATCCTGGCCGCCGCCGAGGAGGGCCACCACGTCGTCAACGAGCTGCCGATGGACCCCATCTGGTACGGCCTGCTCGTCTTCGCGCTGCTGATGGCCGCCCTGGCCGCCACCATGTCCATGCGCTCCCGCGCGCTGCGCCTGCCCGAGCCCACCACCGCGGTCCAGCACCACGGCACCGGCCGCGGCTCGCACACCTCCGGTCACTGACGTCTCACCGGCCCGCCGCGTCGCCGCCTCCGCCGGGGGCGACGCGGCGGGCCGTCCGTTCGTCTCCTGAGCGCATGACCGTCGCCTCCCGCACACCCGTCCCCGCGCCCACCGCCGGGGGCGCGCACCGTCGTCGCCTCGGCATCATGGGCGGCACCTTCGACCCGATCCACCACGGGCACCTCGTGGCCGCCTCCGAGGTGGCCGCCGAGTTCGAGCTGGACGAGGTCGTCTTCGTCCCCACGGGCCAGCCGTGGCAGAAGTCGGACCGGCAGGTCTCCCCGGCCGAGGACCGCTACCTCATGACCGTGGTGGCCACCGCCTCCAACCCCCGGTTCACCGTCTCCCGCGTGGACATCGACCGCCCCGGCGTGACCTACACCGTGGACACGCTGCGGGACCTGCGCCGCCTGCACCCGGACGCCGAGCTGTTCTTCATCACCGGCGCGGACGCCATGGGCCAGATCCTCACGTGGAAGGACGTGGACGAACTCTGGGACCTGGCGCACTTCGTCGGTGTCACCCGTCCCGGCCACGACCTCTCGGACATGGGCCTGGGCGCCGACGTCTCCCTGATGGAGATCCCCGCCATGGCGATCTCCTCCACGGACTGCCGGGAGCGCGTCCGCCGGGGCCGGCCCGTCTGGTATCTCGTCCCGGACGGCGTCGTCCAATACATCGCCAAGCACCACCTCTACGTCTCGGAAGAGGAGACCTCGTGACCGTTCCCCAGACCACCCTGGACGCCCTCACCACCGCCGCGGCCGCCGCCGCGGACAAGCTCGGCACGCACATCGTCGCGTTCGACGTCGCCGAGCGGCTCGGCCTCACCGACGCCTTCCTGATCGCCTCCGGCGCCTCGGAGCGTCAGGTCAACGCGATCGTCGACGGCGTCGAGGAGGCGCTGCTGAAGGACGAGCAGCTCAAGCCGTTGCGTCGCGAGGGCCGGTCCGACGGCCACTGGGTGCTGCTCGACTACGGACACTTCGTGGTGCACGTCCAGCATCGCGAGGACCGCGAGTTCTACGCGCTGGACCGCCTGTGGAAGGACACCCCGGCGATCGACCTCGGCCTGCCGGAGGAGAGCACCCGACCGGACGCGGCCACCCAGGACGACGGCGCCTCCGCCTCGCACGCCTCCTGAGCGGGCCGGGAGATGCGCCTGATCCTGCTGCGACACGGCGAGACCGACTGGAACGCCCTGGACCGGTACCAGGGGCACACGGACATCGAGCTGAACGCCGAGGGGGAGGGCCAGGCGCGTCGCGCCGCCGGCGGGCCCGTGGGCGACCTGATCGAGGACGCGGAGGAGCTCGTGGCCGTGTGCTCCCCGCTGGCCCGGGCGCGGCGCACGGCCGAGATCGTCCTCCAAGCCCGGGTGGGCGCGGCGTCCGTGGCCGTCGACCCGGAGCTGATGGAGCTGGCCGGGGGAGAGTGGGAGGGCCTGGAGCTCAGTTCCATCGCGGAACGCTGGCCGGACGAGCACCGCCTCTGGCGGCCCGAGCCGGCTCTCGACGCCGGCCCCGTGGGCGGGGAGACCCTGCGCGGGGGCGGCGAGCGGGCCCTGCGTGCGCTGCGCGGACACGTGCCCCCGCACTGGGCAGACACTCCGCGCGACGGTGGTGCCCAGACTCTGCTCGTCGTGGCCCACGGTGCGCTGATCCGCGCGGCCACGGGGCTGCTCCTGCGTCACGAGGGCGAGGCCTTCGCGGCGATGGAACGGATCGGCAACGCTCGCGCCGCCGTGCTGCAGGGCGCGTTCACTGCCGACACCGGGGCCGAGGGCTGGGGCGACTGGACCTTCGAGGGCTACAACATCTGAGGGCGCCTCGGCCCGGACGCCGATTTGGTGCCCGCGCGGGGACCGTGTACGCTGGTCGAGTTGCCAGCGAGGCGAACGGGCCGGAAACGGCGCGTGAACATCGCGGGCGACGCCCACATCTGGGGGTATGGCGCAGTTGGTAGCGCGTCTGCATGGCATGCAGAAGGTCAGGGGTTCGAATCCCCTTACCTCCACCAGTCAGGAGGCCCGGTCCGTACGGACCGGGCCTTCGTCGTCGTCGGACTCCCGTGCGGGGCCGGGAGGCGACCGCCGCCCCGCGACATCACCGCGGTTCTGCACTGCGGTGATGTCGCTCCGCCGCGGTCGGTGCGGGGGACACGCCCGGGAACGCGGCGCGCTCCACCGCCGTGAGTGCGGGTTCCACCGCACGGCCCTCCCGCGCCGAGGCGACGGCGGCCTCGAGCACCGCCATCACGGCGACGGCCTGGTCGGGGGTGGCGGCGTCGCTGCCCGGGCGGCCCAGGATCGCGTTGCGCACGCCCGTGTAGGACCGCTGCTGGGCTCCGGTCGGCGCAGGGACGCGCTCGATGTTCCCCTCCACGTCGTGCAGGAGGATCGGGTCCGGGTCGACGCCCCAGCCCTCGGCGCCGGGGAGCAGACCCGCGCGCAGCTGCGCCTCCTGCTGATCCGGCAGTTCCTTCACCGCGGAGCCGCGCGTCCCGTGGACCGCGAAGCGCGGGCTGCCGCCGGCCACGAGCATCGACGCCTGCAGGACGACGCGCCGGCCCGGGTACTGCAGCACGCAGTGCGCCCAGTCCTCGACCGGGGCGCCCGGACGCAGGACCGCGAGGTTGGCGTCCACGCGATCGGGGACACCGAAGAGCAGGAGCGCCTGGTCGACCAGGTGCGGGCCGAGGTCGAACCAGATGCCGCCCCCGGGCACCGCGGCTTCCCGCCAGCGGTCCCGGACGGTCGGGCGGAAACGGTCGATCCGGGACTCGAGGTGGACGACGTCCCCGAGCCGGCCGGAGCGGACCAGCTCGGCGATGCCCAGGAAGTCGCTGTCGAAGCGGCGGTTCTGGAACACCCGCAGCACCCGCCCCGTCTCGGCCGCGAGGTCGCGCAGCTCCCGCGCCTCGGCGAGACTCAGCGTGAACGGCTTGTCCACCACCACGTGCCTACCCGCCCTCAGGGCCGTGCGCGCGAGCGGCGCGTGTTGGTCGTTCGGGGCGGCGATCACCACGAGGTCCACGTCGTGGCACGCCAGGAGCGCGTCCACGTCAGGCACCACGACGACGTCCGGCAGGTCCGCGTGCACCGCGTCCGGGCGGCTCGAGACGACATGGGTGAGAGCGAGTCCCTCCGTGGCGTGGAGCAGGGGGACGTGGAACGTCTTCCCGGCGAACCCGTAGCCGATCAGCGCGGTGCGGATCGGTGCGTCGGTGGGGGACATGCAGGACCTCCTGGGCTGGCGGCGGGCATGGGAGCGTCCCCTGCACGCTAGGCCGTGGGACCGCGGCGGTCCATCGACGCCGCCCGGCCGGTTTGCGCGGTCCCTGCAGGCCGGATATTCTATTCAGGTGCTCCGGCCGGTCCACCGGAACCGGAGTCACCACCCACCTGGGGGTATGGCGCAGTTGGTAGCGCGTCTGCATGGCATGCAGAAGGTCAGGGGTTCGAATCCCCTTACCTCCACCAGGCAGAAGGCCCGGTCCATACGGACCGGGCCTTCGTCGTCGTAACGGCCAGCTCGCCGTCGAGACCCGCCGGTCACGACCGGGTTGCGGTCCAGCGTCGATCACGCATCGACGTCGCACAGCCCTTTCACGGCAGGCTCTCGGCGGACAGACTCGAGGCGTCCCCACCCGTGGAGCCCGGAACACCGGCGCTGCAGAGGCGGGGACCGCCACCCCTGTCCGGCCGACTCAGTGAGGAGCTGCCATGTCCGTCATCCGCACCCGTCGTCCCTCCCTCCGTCACCTGCCCGCCGCCGTCGCCGCCGCCGGCCTCATCACCACCGTCGCCCTCGCCGGCCCCGCCGCCGCCTGGGACGACGCCCACGGCCCCCAGGCCGGCTACTTCCAGGCCGTCGACCACGAGAACGTCACCACCGCCTTCTTCCAGACCTACGACGGCTACGACCCGGAGGACCTCACGCTCACGCTCACCCCGGTGGCCGAGGACGGCACCCGCCTGGAGGGCGGCCAGGAGGTCGAGTTCACCGCCCTGGACGTCATCGACGGCGGCGCCGTAGACGTCCTCGAGACCCGCCGCGCGCTCGGCGCGGCCGGTGAAGGCCTCGTGCGGTACGACGTCGTGGCCGACGGGCAGATGCTGAACATGGGCATCACGCTCCAGGCGGACGCCGACCTCACCGACGATCAGGGGGCGGCCGTGCACTCCGTCGACGGCCCGCAGATGGCCCACCTCGGGGACCGGCCCCTGGCCTGGGATTCGGCCATGCAGTTGGCACCCGGGGTGGAGGGCGCCGAGATCGTCCACCTGGTCGCCGCGCCGACGATGGAGAACACCTACGCGACGGTCGTGGCCGAGCCGGCCCACGGTGAGGTCTTCGCGTTCCGTGACTCGGAGCGCTCCGAGCTCCGTGCCTGGTACATCCCCGAGGAGGGCTTCGTCGGCACGGACACCTTCACCGTCGACTTCCACAGCGAGCACGTCGCCCATGTCCAGACCGTCACCGTGCACGTCGGCGAGGAGATCCCCGCCGCGTACGACGGCTTCCTCGATGCCGAGGACGGCGTCCTCAACGGGAAGCCGCTCGACCTGACCGACCCGGACAACGCCGCGGCGCTGGCCGCGTTCCGGGGCGACGAGGCCGCCCCGGCTCCGGAGGACGAGGAGGAGCGGCCTGCGCCCGCGCCGGTGGAGGAGGAGGAACGGCCCGCTCCGGTCGAGGACGACGGCGACGCCGACGAGCAGCACACGACCCCGGACACCGTCGAGACGGGGCAGTCCACCGGCTGGTGGCTGGCCGGCCTCGGCGCCGCCGCCGCGGGGGTGCTGGTCGCGGCCCGCCGTCGTCTGGGTCTGACCGACTGACAGCCTGCCGCGCACAGATCCGTCGACGCGCCGCCCCTCTCACACGCAGGGGCGGCGCGTCCGTGCCGGCGTCGGGACGGCGCCGGGTCGGAAGTCCGCGCGTCAGTCGCCGAGGCCCGCGAGCAGCAGGTCCAGTCCCTCCTCGAAGGGTGCGTCCGCGTAGGGGTTCCGCGCCCCCGTCGCGCGCGTGCCCCCGCCCGCCCGGAAGGCCTCGGCGGCCGCGCCGAGCGCGGGCAGGCGCTCCTGCGCCCCCGCCACCTCGAAGATGTCGGCCGGAGCGTCGACGTCGTACGCAGACCCGTAGATGAACGACTCGAGCGCGATCACCCGGGCCAGCACCTGCTCCGGCGCCAGACCGGTCCGGGCCAGCACCGCGCACACCGTCTCATAGACGCGCTGCGTCGACGGGGCGCCCTCGATCGGCAGGGTGGCGATGAGCGGGATCAGCGGCGGATGGGCCGCGAAGACGTCGCGGTAGGAGCGCGCCCACGCCCGCAGGGCGGCGACGACGGGCGCCTCGCCCAGGATCGCGGCCTCCAGCTCTACGAGTGAGACCTCGCCCATCACGGCGTCCTGCAGCAGGACGAGCAGTTCATGTTTGCCGCTGATGTGGTTGTAGAGCGCGCTCGGCGCCACGCCCAGGCGACGGCCGACCGCCGCCATGGTGAGCCCTTCGTATCCCTCGGTGCGGGCGACCACGAGCGCCGCGTCCGCGATCGCTTCGCGGCTCAGAGCGGGGGAGAGAGGTCGTCCGCGGCGGCGGCGCGTCCGGGGCGGTTCAGGGGTCTCGTCCATCCGGCCATTCTGACCCGTCGGACGGACAGGAGGTGTCAGGCCGGCCACGGACCGGCCTTCCCTTCCCGGCGCGCGGCCCGTACAGTGAGCGCCGACACTCTAAATGAACGGCATTCACCCGGGCTCTGCCCGATGCCCCGTCCCCGCCAGAGGAGCACCCCCATGACCACCGCCCCCGCCACCGCCGGCCGCGAGCGCCGGACGAGCGACGTCGTCGTGATCGGCGCCGGCCCGGCCGGCCTCATGGCCGCCCGCACCGCGAAGGCCCAGGGCCTGTCCGTCACCGTCCTGGAGGCTCGCCGGCGCGTCGGCGGCCGCACCTGGAACGGCCTGGTCGAGGGCGCCGACGGCAAGGACCACTTCATCGAGATCGGCGGCCAGTGGATCTCCCCGGACCAGACCCGCCTCATCTCCCTGGTGGAGGAGCTCGGCCTGCCGACGTTCTCCCGCTTCCGCGACGGTCGCAACGTCTACGTGGACCCGCGCGGAGAACGCCACGTCTACGACGGCCTCGACTTCCCGGTGGCCGAGAAGACGGACCGGGAGATGGATCGCCTGATCGCCAAGATCGACGAACTGACCGCAGAGATCGACGCCGCCGCCCCGTGGGAGCACCCGCGGGCCGCCGAGCTGGACAAGATCTCCTTCCGGCACTGGCTGGAGCAGCAGTCCGACGACCCGGAGGCCATCGACAACGTCTCCATCTACATCGCCTCCGGCATGCTGACCAAGCCCTCCCACACCTTCTCCCTGCTCCAGGCGCTGCTCATGTCCGCCTCGGCGGGGTCGTTCCGCAACCTGGTGGACGAGGACTTCATCCTGGACAAGCGCGTCGAGGGCGGCATGCAGTCCGTGTCCCTGGCCATGGCCGCCGAGCTGGGCGACGACGTCGTCCTCGGCCAGCCGGTGCGCACCCTGCGCTGGGCCGAGCCGGACCCGTCCACCGCGGACGAGAAGAACGGTGTGGCCGCAGACGTGCGCAACGGCGTGGCGCACGACGGCGCCGCCGGCGACGTCGTGGCGCTCACTGACGACTACGAGGTGCACGCCCGCTACGCGGTCCTGGCCGTCCCGCCGAACCTCTACAGCCGCATCTCCTTCGAGCCGCCGATGCCGCGCGAGCAGCAGATCGCGCACCAGCACATCTCCATGGGCCTGGTCATCAAGGTGCACGCCGTGTACGAGACCCCGTTCTGGCGCGAGGAGGGCCTGTCCGGCACGTGCTTCGGTGGGGGCCGTCTCGTCCAGGAGATCTATGACAACACCAACCGCGGCGAGAACCTGGCCGGTGGCGCCCCGGGCAAGGAGGACCCGCACGGCACCCTCGTCGGCTTCGTGTCCGACGTGTACGCGGAGCAGATGTGGGCCCTGCCGGAGGAGGAGCGCAAGGCCGCGATCCTCGGCGCCATGGCCGAGTACCTCGGCCCCCGGACCCTCGAGCCGATCGCGTTCTTCCTCTCGGACATGGCCGCCGAGGAGTGGACCCGAGGCGCCTACGCCACCAGCTACGACCTCGGCGGGCTCTCCCGCTGGGGCCACCTCCAGAACCGCCCGACCGGTCCCATCCACTACGCGTGCTCGGACATCGCAGCCGAGGGCTACCAGCACGTGGACGGCGCGATCCGCATGGGCGAGGCCGCCGCCCTGGCCATCGCCGAGCGGGAAGCCACCGACGCGGGGCAGCCCACCGGCTGACCGGCCCGACGGACAAGGACATCCTCATGAGCGCATCCACCCCACGACGCCGCGTCGTCGACAATGAGGGACACGAGCACGTGTACCCGACCACCTCCGCCATCGAGCAGGTCAACCTGCTCAACCCGGGCGGGGTGAGCAACAAGGGGCTCCAGGCCGGCAAGGTCGGCCTGCTCGGGGCGGTGGTGATCGGCGTCTCCGTCGTCGCCCCCGCCTACACGTTGACCTCGGGCCTCGGGCCGACCATCAGCACCGTCGGCACCCACGTGCCCGCGATCCTGCTGCTCGGCTTCATCCCGATGCTCCTGGTGGCCCTCGGCTACCGGGCGCTGAACACGCGGGTGCCGGACTCCGGCACGTCGTTCACCTGGGCCACGCACGCCTTCGGGCCGTATGTCGGGTGGATGGGCGGCTGGGGGCTCATCGCCGCCTCCGTGATCGTGCTGTCCAACCTGGCGGCCGTCGCCGTCGACTTCACGTTCCTGCTGCTCGCCCAGATCACCGGGAGCCAGGCCATCGCGGACCTGGCCGGCAACCTGTGGGTCAACATCCCCCTGACCCTGGTGTACCTGGCCCTGGCCGGATGGATCTCGCACCGCGGCATGGAGACCACCAAGCACCTGCAGTACATCCTGGTGGCCTTCCAGATCCTGGCCCTCGGTGCGTTCGCGGTCGCCGCCCTGACGCAGTCCTCCCGTGGCGCGGGCTTCGACCCCACCCCGGTGCAGCTGGACTGGTTCAACCCGTTCACCGCGGGCGACTTCAGTGTGGTCGCGGCCGGCGTCTCCCTGTCCATCTTCCTGTTCTGGGGCTGGGACGTGACCCTCACGATGAACGAGGAGACCAAGGACCCCGAGCGCACCCCCGGCCGGGCCGCCGCCGTCACCGTGTTCGTCATCATCGCCGTCTACATCCTGTCCGCCCTGGCCGTGATCTCCTGGGCGGGCATCGGCTCCGAGGGCCTGGGCGCGGGCAACCCGGACAACCAGGAGTCGATCTTCGCGGTCCTCGCCGGCCCGATCCTGGGCCCCTTTGCCGTGATCATGTCCAGCGCGATCCTCGTCAGCTCCCTGGCCTCCCTGCAGTCCACCATGGTCTCCCCGGCCCGCACCCTGCTGGCGATGGGCTTCTACCGGGCTGTGCCCGCGCGCTTCGCCGAGCTGAGCCCCCGGTTCAACAGCCCGGCCTTCGCGACCTGGGTGTGCGCGGGCTTCGCCGGCCTCTTCTACGTCGTCACGCGGCTGCTCTCCGAGAACGCCCTGTGGGACACCATCACCGCTCTGGGCCTGATGATCTGCTTCTACTACGGCATCACCGCCCTGGCCTGCGTCTGGTACTTCCGCCGCGAGTGGTTCACCTCGGTGGGCAACGCCCTCACCACCTTCCTGTTCCCGCTGATCGGCGGCCTCGTGCTGCTGGTGATGTTCTGCGTGACCGCGATGGACTCCACCGACCCCGACTACGGCTCCGGCTCCTCCGTGTTCGGTGTCGGCACCGTGTTCATCCTGGGCATGGGCGTGCTGGCCATCGGCGTGGTACTGATGATGTGGACGCGGCTGCGCCACCCGGCCTACTTCCGTGGCGAGACCCTGCCGCAGACGGACTCGACCCGACCCATCCCGATCATCCGTCCGGACGACGACGGCACTGCCGTGGTCCGGGACCCCAACGAGAGGACCCACTCATGAGCACCCCCACCGGCTATCGCGTGCAGGACCCCAGCACCGACCAGGTCGTGGAGACCTTCCCCGCCCTCGCCGACGGTGAGGTCGACCAGGTGCTGGCCGCCGCCGAGACCGCCCAGCGCGCATGGGCCGCCCGCCCCATCGAGGAACGCGCCACCATCGTGCAGAAGGTCGCGGACCTCTTCGAGGAGCGCAAAGACGAGCTCGCGCAGATCATCGCCACCGAGATGGGCAAGCGCGTGACCGAGGGCGTCGAGGAGGCGGAGTTCAGCTCGGCCATCTTCGGCTACTTCGCGGACAAGGGCCCCACCCTCGCCGCGGACCGCCCCATCGAGACCTACGGGGGCGGCCGCGCCATGATCCGCCACCTGCCCCTGGGTGTGCTGCTGGGCGTCATGCCGTGGAACTTCCCGTACTACCAGATCGCCCGTTTCGCCGCGCCGAACCTCATGCTCGGCAACGCGATCGTGCTCAAGCACGCCGAGATCTGCCCGCGCTCGGCCCTGGCCGTGCAGCAGATCATGGACGACGCCGGCGTGCCGGCCGGCGTGTACACCAACGTGTTCGCCACGCACGACCAGATCGCCGAGTTCATCGCCGACCCGCGCGTGGCCGGCGTCTCCCTGACCGGCTCCGAGCGGGCCGGCTCCGTGATCGGCGCGCTCGCGGGCCAGCACCTCAAGAAGGCCGTCCTCGAGCTCGGCGGGTCGGACCCGTACATCGTGCTCGACGCCGAGGATCCGGCCGAGGCCGCCCGCACCGCGTGGGCGACCCGCATGTACAACATGGGCCAGGCCTGCAACTCCAACAAGCGCATGATCGTCTCGGCGGACATCCATGACGCCTTCGTGGCCGAGCTGGTGTCCCTGGCCGACGCCATGAAGCCCGGGGAGGCCGCCGACGAGGACCCGACGGTGTTCACCCCGCTGTCCTCGCGCGGTGCCGCCGAGGGCCTGGCCGAGCAGGTGGAGCGGGCCCGTCAGCAGGGCGCGACCGTCCACGTCGGCGGGACCGTCACGGACGAGGCGGGCGCCCGCTTCGCCCCGGCCGTGATCACGGGCGTCACCTCCGAGATGGACGCCTACCGCGAGGAGCTCTTCGGCCCCGTCGCCGTCGTCTACAAGGTGGAGTCCGCGGACGAGGCGCTCGCCCTCGCCAACGACTCCCAGTACGGCCTGGGCGGCGCCGTGTTCTCCCAGGACGAGGCCCAGGCCGAGCGGATCGCCCGGCAGCTCGAGGTCGGCATGGCCAACGTCAACACGCCGGCGGGCGAGGGGGCGGAGATCCCGTTCGGCGGCGTCAAGCGCTCCGGTTTCGGCCGCGAGCTCGGCCCGCTCGGCATGGACGAGTTCGTCAACAAGCAGACGTACTTCGTCCAGGACTGACACCCCACGACGACGACGGGCCCGCCTCCGGTGACCGGAGGCGGGCCCGTCCGCGTCCCGCCGGCGTGGCGGGAGCAGTGGGTCAGCGACGCGCCAGACGTTCCAGCAGACGCTCCTCTGCGTCCTCGCCCGGGGTGATCCCGCGCGGGATGCGGAACAGGAAAACGAAGCCGAGCAGCCACCACAGGCCGAAGAAGGCATAGGCCATCGGGGCGATGGAGGCGGGCATCCCCGGAATGTAGAGGCTGAGCAGCCCCGCAGTGAGGATCACACCGGTCACGCCCAGCACTCGCCCGGCGGTCGCGCCGCCCGCGCGGAAGGGGCGGTCCATCTCCGGCTCGCGGCGGCGCAGGAGCAGGAACACGACGCAGACCATCATGTAGGTGAACACGATGGACGGGGATCCGGAGTCGACGAACCAGCCCAGGGCGCCCGCGCCGAAGAACGGCGCCGCGATGGAGAGCACGCCGATGAACAGCACCGCGTTCGACGGGGTCCGGTACTTCGGGTGGATGTGTCCGAACCAGCGGGGCAGCATGCCCGAGACGCCCATCGCGTAGAGCAGGCGAGCCGCGCCCATGAGCAGGGCGATCCAGGAGGTGAGGATGCCGGCCATGCCGCCCACGAGCAGCACGTTGGCCATGGCCGGGCTGTGGAACAGGGCCGCCATGGCGTCAGCCGTCACGAGGTCGGAGTTCACGAGCTGCTCACGGGGCATCGAGGACGCGTTCGTCAGGATCACCATGATGTACCAGAGGGTCGCGGCGGCCACCGAGACGATGATCATCACGCCCATGCGGCGAGGGGGCATGTTGAGCTCCTCGGCCGACTGCGGGATGACGTCGAAGCCCACGAAGAGGAACGGCACGACGACCATCACCGTGAAGAGGCCCCGGGCGTCCGTGAAGAGGGGCTCGAAGTTCGCGACGGAGCCACCCGTTCCGGCCCCGAACACCAGGAGAGCGCCGATGACGAGCAGCGTGGCGACGACGATCGTCTGCACGATGCCGGCCAGTTTGACGCCGATGTAGTTGATCCAGGTGATGACCACGGCGGCCCCGGCGCCGACCAGCGCCCAGACGAGGTAGACGTCCGAGCCGAAGGCGTTCCACAGCGGGATCGACTCGATCTCGGGCCAGATGTACGCGGCGGTGCGGGGGAGGGCGACGGCCTCGAACGCGACGATCGAGATGTAGCCGCCCGTGATGCCCCACGAACCGAGGAAGCTCCACCGCGCGCCCATGCCACGCAGCAGGTAGTGATGCTCGCCGCCGGCCTTCGGGATCGCTGCGACGAGCTCGGCGTACACCAGCGCGACGACGGTCATGATCAGGCCGCCGGAGACGATCGCGATGATCGAGCCCATGGTGCCGGCGTCCTTGAGCCAGCCGCCCACGAGGACGACCCAGCCGAAGCCGATCATGGCGCCGAAGCCCATGGCGTAGGCGTCGAGCGACGAGAGGGTCTTCTTGAGACCCGGCCCTGTCGCGGGCGGGGAGGAGGTCACGTGGCTCATGGAGCCCCCTTTCTCGGGGGGTGGGGAAGTGATGACCGCCATATTCTCCCCGATCGTCGGCCGGGGCCGTCTCCGTCAGTGACGCGCCTGTCACACAGCGGGTTCTAGGCTGGCGCGCCCTTGTCCCTTCATCCGGGGCGTGGCCATCATGGACCGGATCCCCGTCGAGAACTGCAGAATCGAGAATGTCTGATGTACCCCACCCCGATTACCTTCGACGTGGCGCGCGCCGGCCGCGCTCTCGCCCAGGTCAGTGTCCGCACCCTGGCCACCGCGGCCGGCCTCGAGAAGGAGCAGCTGCGCCGCTTCGAGAAGGGGCTGGCCGACCTGCGGGTGGACGAGCGTCTGCGTCTGGAGAAGGCCCTGCGGAAGTACGGCGTCGGGCTGGTCCCGGAGGACGAGTTCGGCGGCACGGGGGTCCGCCGGATCTTCACCGCCGAGAAGTCCCGGCGCCTCGAGGCCCTGGAGAACGAAGGCGGCCCCGCGTACGAGGACGACATCTGAGTCCTCCACCGACAGGCGGACGGCCCCGCATCCCGGGCAGGGATGCGGGGCCGTCGTCGGTCCGCCGATGGCGGGGGCTCAGGCGGACTGCAGCGCCTTCGTGACCTCGCTCAGGCCCTCCTTGAGGAGGTCTTCACCGATGGTCAGCGGCGGCAGGAAGCGGACGACGTTGCCGTAGGTGCCGCAGGTGAGCAGGATGACGCCGGCGGCGCGCACGGCCGCGGCCACGGTGGCGGTCAGCGTCGCGTCCGGCTCGCCGGTGGCGGGGTCCACGAACTCGATCGCCATCATCGCGCCGCGGCCGCGGACCTCGGCGATGCGGTCGTCGGCGTTCTGCGCGAAGTGCTCGCGGATGACCTGCTCGATCCGGCGGGCCTTCTCCAGGAGACCGTCCTCCTCGACGGCCTCGAACACGGCGAGCGCCGCCGCCGTGGCGACGGGGTTGCCGCCGTAGGTGCCCCCGAGGCCGCCCGGGTGCACGGAGTCCATCACCTCGGCGCGGCCGGTGACGCCGGAGAGCGGCATGCCGCCGGCGATGCCCTTGGCGGTCGCCATCAGGTCCGGCTCGATGCCCTCGGTCTCGGAGGCGAACCAGGCGCCGGTGCGGGCGATGCCGGACTGGACCTCGTCCGCGATGAACAGGACGTCGTTGGCCTTGCACCACTCGACCACGGCCGGCAGGAAGCCCTCGGCCGGGACGATGAAGCCGCCCTCGCCCTGGATCGGCTCCATGATCACGGCGGCCAGGTTGTCGGCACCGATCTGCTTCTCCAGCGCGGAGATGGCGCGCTGCGCGGCCTCGGCGCCGGACAGGCCGTCCCGCAGCGGGTAGGAGCCGGGCACGCGGTAGATCTCGGGGGCGAACGGTCCGAAGCTGTGCTTGTAGGGCATGGACTTGGCGGTCAGCGCCATCGTCAGGGTGGTGCGGCCGTGATAGGCGTGGTCGAACGCGGCCACGGCCTGCTTGCCGGTGTAGGCGCGGGCCACCTTGACGGCGTTCTCCACGGCCTCGGCGCCGGAATTGAACAGGGCGGTGCGGGTCTCGCCGGGGATCGGGCTGGTGCGGTCCAGCTGCTCGGCCACGGCCACGTAGCCCTCGTAGGGCGTGATCATGAACGAGGTGTGGGTGAACTGCGCGACCTGCTCCTGGACGGCGGCCACGACGCGCGGGTGGGAGGCGCCCACGGAGGTGACGGCGATGCCGGAGGCCAGATCGATCAGGCGGTTGCCGTCCACGTCCTCGAGGATGCCGCCCGCGGCGCGGGCCGCGTACACCGGCATCGTGGTGGCCACGCCGGCTGGGACGGCGCGCTTCTGGCGCTCGGCGAGCTCACGGGAGCGTGGGCCGGGCAGCTCGGTGGCCAGATGGCGGGTCTGCTCGAGGTCGGGGGTGGCGGTCATGGGGATGCCTCCTGGGGACGGCTCACGGGGAGCGGGGACGACGGGTGGGCACGACGACGACGCGTCGGGCCGCGTCCTCCCATGGTGGGGCGTCGAGGCCATGCCGTCCAGTGATGATCCGGCATGGAGGCTATGCTTATCCGGCATGGAGGAGAAACTGCTCAGGGCCTTCGTCACGGTGGCCGAGGTCGGCACGGTCTCGGGGGCCGCGATCCGCCTGGATCTCGTGCAGTCCGCGCTCAGTCGGCAGCTGCAGCGGCTTCAGCGTGAGCTGCGCCTGCCACTGTTCGCCCGGGTCGGCGGCCGGCTCGAGCTGACGACGGCCGGCGAGGCGTTCCTCCCGGTGGCGCGCGAGGTCCTCGTCGCCCATCGCCGGGCGGAGCAGGCGGCCCGCACGCTCGCCTCCGGTCGGCTCACGGACGTGGCCGTGGCCGCACCGGGCACCACCCTCATCGACGTCGTGCTGCCGTTCGTGGCCACCTTCGGGGAGGAGGACCCGCGCCCGCGCGTCGCGGAGACCCAGCTGGACGACTCGCTGCTCGACGCCGTCGCGCGGCACGACCTCGTGGTGATGCCGACGGTGCCGCCGCCCTCCGTCGCGTCGCTGCCGCTGATGGACCTGCCGGTCTGGGCGTACGTCGCCCCGGGCCACCCCTGGGCGGGCCGGACGCGGGTGTCCCTCGACGACCTCGTGGCCCAGCCGGTCGTCGCACCCGCCCGCACCTTCATGGCGCGGCGCGTCCTCGACGGCGCCGTGGCCGTGGCGGGCCTCACGCCGCCGGCCCTCGTCGAGGCGAACTCCGGGCGGGTGGCCCAGGCCCTGGTCGCGACGGGGGCGGGCGTCGCCGTCGTCACCGAGGACCCGGCCTTCGAGCTGACGCCGGTGCGGGTCATCGCGCAGGGGCGGGCGCTCGCGGTGCGACTGCACGCGGCGTGGCGGGAGGACCACTTCGCCACCGCGACGCTGGAGAAAATCGCCCGTCGGCTGCAGGCCTTCGTCCGGGACCGCTATGCCGAGCCCGGGGACGACGCGCCGCGCTGAGGCCGGAGCGCGTGAGACCATGCCGTCGTCGGACGCGGCCCCGGGCGGGCCGCGTCGATGCACACGAGGGGAGAACCCGGATGAACACCACCGTCCGACGCGCCCTGTGGGTGGTCCTGGTGCTGCTGTGCCTGGGACTCGTGTTCCTCGCGCTGCGCGGGGTGCTGGCGGTCGGCGCCGTGCCGATCAGCGCCGCCCCCACCCTCAGCGCCACGGCGTCCGCGACCCCGTCGCCGTCGCCGTCGCCGTCCTCGGCACGCTTCACGCCCAGCCCCGCAACGACGGCCACCCCGACCCCGACGCCGAGCCCGTCCTCGGCGTCACCCACGCGGGAGGCGGCGGTTCCCGTCGAGACCCAGGAGCTCGCCGGCACACCCACGCCGTCCGAGGAGCCGACCCCCACCGAGGAGCCGGCGCCGTCCGAGGAGCCGGCACCGTCCGAGGAGCCGACCCCCGCCGCGGCCGCCCACCTCTCCGGCCCCGCCGCCCCGTGGGACGAGGTCACGGCGACGCCCGTGCACGTGGACGTCCACCAGGACGGCGAGCAGATCGTCGGAGCGGGGATCGACCTCACGCAGTTGGATGAGGGCGGCGACCTGGACCCGGAGCCACAGACGGTCGGCTGGTACGGCCCGCCGCAGTGGGGCACCACGCCGGGGGAGCGGTCCCGGTACGCGGGGGTCCTGGCCGGGCACGTCGTCTACCACGGCGTGCGGGACGTGTTCTGGAACCTGGGCGACGTGCGCGCGGGTGCCGTCGTCGTGGTGACATACGACGACGGCACGCAGGCCGCCTTCGAGGCGGACGCGGACGCGGTCTCGGTGGAGAAGGAGGCGCTCACCCAGGATCCGTCGCACCGCTGGGCATGGGAGCCCGGGGGCGACGACGCGAAGGTCACGCTGATCACGTGCGACCTCGTGCCGGGCACCGGGATGGCCGGGAACGCCTTCAACAACTGGGTGGTGCAGGCCACCCGCGTCGCCTGAGGCCGCGGCGACCCCGGGGCCGGGAGGCCGGAGGGGTACCCTGGGGAGGCCGGGGCGGCCGACCGCGTCGGACCGCCCTTGACCCCGTGACCGGGTGACGACCGCCGAGAGGACCTGCGCCCATGAGCCGAGCCGACATCGCCCCCGCCCGCGTGCACCCCCGCCGCTGGAGCGTGGCCGTCGGAGGGGCGCTCCTGAGCATCACCCTGGCCACCGGCGGCTGCAGCGTCGCCGAGGAGCCCGGACAGACCGGTGGCACGGAGGCGGGGAACACCTACCTGGAGGGCGTGCTGGCCAGCCCCAGCCAGACGTCCGCCGACCCGCTCGCGGCGGACATCCAGTTCGCGGGTCTGCTGCTGCGCAACCACCGCGACGCGATCCAGCAGTCCGATCAGGTGCTGGGCAAGGACGGCGTGGACCAGGAGATCCGGGCCACCGCCGAACGGATGAAGTCCGAGCACGAGGAGCGGGCGGGCCGGCTCGAGTCGATGCTCGAGGGCTGGGGCGTCCCCTCGGATGACGTGCGCGGTGCGGGTGCCGAGGCGACCCCGTCTGCGCAGCCCGAGTCCACGGAGGACGCGGAGCCGGCGGAGATCGTGGGCGACGAGCTGCGCGCCGGACTCCTGTCCGACCGGGAGAAGAACGTGCTGGCCGCCGCCGAGCCGGAGGAGGCAGGACGGATCTACCTGCTCCAGATGCGCCGCCTCTATCAGGGCGCGCTGACGATCTCCGCCACGGAGGCGGAGGACGGCTCGGACGACGCGGCGAAGGAGCTGGCCTCCAGCGTGGTCGAGGGCCACCGCAAGGAGCTGGAGAGTTTGGCCGCGACGCTCGCGGAGATGGGCGTGATCGGGTCGAGCGGGGCGCGCACGGCGGAACCGTCCGGGTTCACCGGCCCCATCAAGATCGAGGGCACCGGCGCCGACGGCGGCTCCGTCCCCTCGGACTTCGTCCCGGAGCCGCTGCAGCGGGTGCGCAACTTCCGCGCCACCCAGAAGCCGGTGCTGCCGTCGTCGAGCTCGCCCAGTTCCTCCAGCGCGTCGGGCTCCGCCAGCGCCTCCGGCCGGGACGCCGAGGACCAGCGGGGGCGGGACGCCGCGTCGGCGAGCCCGTCGCCCAGCCCGGCCGACACGGCGCAGGCCACCCCGCGCCCCTCCTCCGGGGCGAGCCCCTCGCCCAGCGCGTCCCGCTGACGCGCGGCGCCGGCCGGCCCGATCCGCATCGCGCGTCGCCGTGACCGAGTCGATAGCGCTTCGTCACCGGACAGTGACCCGCCTCACGTCCGCGCGGCGTAGATTCGTGCCGAAGCGGCGAGTGCGGCATCCGGTCGACCTCGGGCGTCCGAGCCGGAGAACCCTTCGGCCCGTCGCAGCACCGCACCCCTGGAGGAGCACGATGCGCACCGCCCGACCGACCCGCCTTGCCGCCGCCCTGGGCGCCGGCGTCCTTCTCACCGGCCTGGGGGCGACCCCTGCCCTCGCCTCACCCGCCCACCCCGCTGGATGGACCGCCGAGCACGGCCTGCCCGGCGGATCCTTCCTCGTGGCCGGCGCGGAGGGTGAGACCGGTGCCTCCTTCGGCACCGAGTTCGAGGTGGACGAGTCCGACGTCCGCCTGACGGTGGCTCCGGTGCTGGAGGGGGAGGCCCGCGGCGCCGAGACCGAGGTCCCGTTCACGTACGACGACGAGTTGGAGCGCGGTGACTTCGACGTCGCCGCGGCCCGGCGGAGCCTGGGCGAGTCGGGGACCGGTCCCGTCGTCTACACCCTCTACGTCCTGGGCGGCGAGGTGGCCGCCCTCACCTACGGTCCGGACGCCGACCTCACCGACGCTGACCCGGGCGAGCCGCTGCGCGCCGACCAGCGTCATGAGCTCGGCTTCCACATGCTCCCCACCGCCTGGGACACCACCCTGCTCGCGGCGCCGGGGGAGCGACACGTGTTCATCTCCTCGTACACGGGCGATGAGGCGGCGCCGCTGACGCTCGTCGCGGGCCCGGCCGAGGGTCGGGTCGTCGAGGTGACGGAGGAGGAGACCGGCGGGCCGCGCGGCTACGTGTACCAGGCGCCCGAGGGCTTCACCGGATCCGACACCGTCACCCTGCGGGCCACGAGGGACGGCGTGACGACGACGCGGACGGTGACCGTGCGGTTCGGCGATCCCCGCGTGGACCTCTACGACTGGGAGAACGGGCGGATCCCGGGGTTCGTGACCTTCCCCGTGGCCGGCCCGTTCGACGACGCTCCGGGCCAGCCGGCCGATCCCGACACTCCCACCTCGCCGGCGGAGCCCGAGACCCCTGCGGATCCGGCCGACGGCGAGCACACGGTGCCGGACACGGTCGAGACCGGGCGTGGTCCGGCGGCGTGGCCCGTCGCCGTCGCGGTGCTGGCCGCGGGCGTCCTGGCCGTGGTGCGCCGGCACCGCGTCGCGGCCTGACCGCGCCGGTCAGCGGGGCGCGAGCAGCGCGCTCTTCTCCGGGTGCTCGTCGAACCACTGGGCGACGTACCAGCACATCGGCACGATGCGGCGGCCCCCTGCGGGGCCGCCGTTCGTCGCGATGTCCTCGACGGCGCCCGCGGTCAGCGCGGCGGCGTGGCCCCGGCCGCGGTGCACCGGGATGGTGAACGCGCGGTTCAGGGAGACGGCCGCGCCGTTGTCCCGGAAGTCGAGGACGGCGAGCAGTGTGCCGCCGTCGTGGAGCTCGTAGCGGGACTCGGCGTCATTGCGGGTGACGGTGGGGGAGGTGCTCATGCCGGGGCAACCCCCGGTGGTCACGGGGTATTCCGACGCCGGCCGGCGGCGGGCTCCTACATGTAGTGGTCCGCGGGGGCCGGACACGCCGCTCGCGGACGTGGCGAACCCGACTTTCCGGCTGTGGGAACCCGGCCCCGAGATCTCCACCGGCTGTGGACAGTCGACCTCGGTCCCGGCGTGTCCCGCATGTCCGCGCGGATCGTCTCGCACAGCAGGGTGTGGACAGGATGGGCAGAGGGTGGGGATACGTAACTACAGCGGTGTGACTACTACATGTAGGGATGGTTCCCGGCTGTGATCACTAGATGTAGTATCGACGCAGATGTTCGGCACGCCCCGTGATTCACCTCGCGGGCGCCGCGCCGACACCCGCAGACCACCAGAGACCACGAAGGAACAGGGATCGCCATGACCGTCACCGTGTACACCAAGCCGGCCTGCGTGCAGTGCAACGCCACCTACCGTGCACTGGACAAGAAGGGCATCGCCTACGAGGTCGTGGACATGTCCCAGGACCCCGCCGCCCTCGAGCGCGTCCGTGCCCTCGGCTTCATGCAGGCCCCCGTCGTCGTCACCGAGACCGACTCCTGGTCCGGCTTCCGCCCGGACAAGATCGCCGAGCTCGCCGAGTCCGCCGCGGCATCGGTGGCCTGACCGGAGTCGACATGACCGTCGCCGCGGACCCGAGCCACATCCGCTCGGCCGAGGCGCAGGGGCTCGTCCCCACCGACGCGGGACTGATCTACTTCTCCTCCGCCTCCAACTACACGCACCGCTTCGTCGAGAAGCTCGAGCTGCCCGAGGACCGGGTGGCTCGACTGCCGTTGATCACCCGGGAGCCCACCCTCGGGGCCACCGCCCCGTACGTCCTGATGACCCCCACCTACGGCGGGGGCAGCGGGCCGGGCGCGGTCCCGAAGCAGGTGATCAAGTTCCTCAACGTCCCGGAGAACCGTCACTGGATTCGGGGTGTGATCGCGTCCGGGAACACCAACTTCCATGAGGGCTACTGCCTGGCCGGCTACATCATCTCCCGCAAGTGCCAGGTGCCCCTCATGTACAAATTCGAGCTGATGGGCACGCCCGACGACGTCGAACGCGTCCGCGGCGGCCTGGAAGGACTGTGGACATGACCACCACCGCACCCACCGAGGCGGACCTCATCCGCCAGGCGAAGAACATGCCCGCCGAGTGGCAGAACCTCGGCTACCACGAGCTCAACGCCATGCTGAACCTCTACGGCGCCGACGGTCGCATCCAGTTCGAGGCCGACCACGCGGCCGCGCGCCAGTACTTCCTGCAGCACGTCAACACCAACACGGTGTTCTTCCACGACCTGGAGGAGAAGCTCGACTACCTGCAGAAGAACGACTACTACGAGACCGAGACGTTCGAGCAGTACCCCTTCGAGTTCATCCGGGGCCTGTTCGATCGTGCCTACAAGGCCAAGTTCCGCTTCCCGACCTTCCTCGGCGCGTTCAAGTTCTACACCTCGTACGCCCTGAAGACCTTCGACGGCAAGCGCTACCTCGAGCGCTACGAGGACCGCGTCGCCGTCGTCGCCCTCCACCTGGCCCGGGGCGACCAGGAGCTGGCCACCCACCTGGTGGACGAGATGATCGCCGGCCGCTTCCAGCCGGCCACCCCCACGTTCCTCAACTCGGGCAAGAAGCAGCGCGGTGAGCTCGTCTCCTGCTTCCTGCTGCGCATCGAGGACAACATGGAGTCGATCGCCCGCGGCATCAACTCCGCCCTGCAGCTGTCCAAGCGCGGCGGCGGCGTGGCCCTCTCGCTGACCAACATCCGCGAGCACGGCGCGCCCATCAAGCAGATCGAGAACCAGTCCTCCGGCGTCATCCCCGTGATGAAGCTCCTCGAGGACTCCTTCTCCTACGCCAACCAGCTCGGCGCGCGCCAGGGCGCCGGCGCGGTGTACCTCAACGCGCACCACCCGGACATCCACCGCTTCCTCGACACCAAGCGCGAGAACGCGGACGAGAAGATCCGCATCAAGACCCTCTCCCTCGGCGTCGTGATCCCGGACATCACGTTCCAGCTGGCGAAGAAGAACGAGGACATGTACCTGTTCTCGCCGTACGACGTCGAGCGCGTCTACGGGGTGCCGTTCTCCGAGATCTCCGTGACCGAGAAGTACTACGAGATGGTCGACGACGCGCGGATCAAGAAGACCAAGATCAGCGCGCGTGAGTTCTTCCAGACCATCGCCGAGATCCAGTTCGAGTCCGGCTACCCGTACGTCGTGTTCGAGGACACCGTGAACGCCGCGAACCCGATCAAGGGCCGCATCACCATGTCCAACCTGTGCTCCGAGATCCTGCAGGTCTCCGAGGCCTCCGAGTACAACGAGGACCTGAGCTACGCCCACGTGGGCCAGGACATCTCCTGCAACCTCGGCTCGATGAACATCGCCAAGACCATGGACTCGCCGGACTTCGGCCGGTCCGTGGAGACCGCGATCCGTGCGCTGACGGCCGTGTCGGTCATGTCCGACATCCAGTCGGTGCCGTCCATCGCCAAGGGCAACGCGGCCTCCCACGCCATCGGCCTGGGGCAGATGAACCTCCACGGCTACCTGGCGCGCGAGCGCGTCCACTACGGCTCGGAGGAGGGCATCGACTTCACGAACATGTACTTCTACGCGGTGCTGTTCCACGCGCTGCGGGCCTCGAACCGGATCGCCATCGAGACCGGCCAGCGGTTCGGCGGGTTCGAGGACTCGAAGTACGCCTCGGGGGAGTTCTTCGACAAGTACACGGACCAGGAGTGGGCGCCCGCCACCGAGCGCGTCGCCGAGCTGTTCGCCGAGGCCGGCATCGCCCTGCCCACGCAGGACGACTGGCGTGAGCTGAAGGCCTCCGTCATGGAGCACGGCATCTTCAACCGCAACCTGCAGGCCGTCCCGCCGACGGGCTCGATCTCCTACATCAACAACTCGACCTCCTCGATCCACCCGGTGGCCTCGAAGATCGAGATCCGCAAGGAGGGCAAGCTCGGCCGCGTGTACTACCCGGCGCCGTACCTCACCAACGAGAACCTCGAGTACTACGAGGACGCGTACGAGATCGGCTACGAGAAGATCATCGACACGTACGCCGCGGCGACGCAGCACGTGGACCAGGGCCTGTCCCTGACGCTGTTCTTCAAGGACACGGCCACCACCCGTGACCTGAACCGCGCGCAGATCTACGCGTGGACGAAGGGCATCAAGACGATCTACTACATCCGCCTGCGCCAGCTCGCGCTGGAGGGCACCGAGGTCGAGGGCTGCGTCAGCTGCATGCTCTGACAGCCAGCCCTTCGAGGCGGGAAATCCGGCGTATTCCGCGCTTCTGAGCGCAGGTGCGCTCGATTTCCCGCCGCGAAGTGGAGCGGCGCGCCTGGCCGGGCGGGGCGGGCCCACGACGTCGTGAGCCCGGACCTGCCCGAGTGGCTGCCGCTGCCCCTGCGGGCCTAGACTGTCCCGGACCCGCGCCCCGCTGACCGTGCTCTCGAGAGCCCCCGGAATCCGCGGATTCTCAACGAATTCTTCTGAAGGATGTGCCCTGCCGTGACCGAGACCCAGCAGTCCCACCTCGTCGAGGCGATCAACTGGAACCGCATTCAGGACGAGAAGGACGTGGAGGTGTGGAACCGCCTCGTCAACAACTTCTGGCTGCCGGAGAAGGTGCCGCTGTCCAACGACGTCCAGTCCTGGTCCCACCTCACGGATGAGGAGCGGCTGCTCTCCATGCGCGTGTTCACGGGCCTGACCCTGCTGGACACGATCCAGGGCACCGTGGGCGCCGTCTCCCTCATCCCGGACGCCATGACCCCGCACGAGGAGGCCGTCCTCACGAACATCGCGTTCATGGAGTCGGTGCACGCGAAGTCGTACTCCTCGATCTTCTCCACGCTGGCCTCCACCCCGGAGATCGACGAGGCGTTCCGCTGGTCCCGTGAGAACCGGAACCTGCAGGCCAAGGCCCGCCTGATCGTGGAGCGCTATGACGGCCAGGACCCGTACAAGAAGAAGATCGCCTCCACCCTGCTCGAGTCCTTCCTCTTCTACTCGGGCTTCTACTGGCCCATGTACCTCTCCGGGCACGCCCGCCTCACCAACACCGCCGACCTGATCCGCCTGATCATCCGCGACGAGGCGGTGCACGGGTACTACATCGGCTACAAGTACCAGCGGAGCATCGAGACCCTGCCGGAGGAGAAGCGGGAGGAGCTCAAGGCGTTCACCTTCGAGCTGCTGTTCGAGCTGTACGAGAACGAGGTCGAGTACACCCATGACCTCTACGACGCCGTCGGTCTGGCCGAGGACGTGAAGAAGTTCCTGCACTACAACGCGAACAAGGCGCTGATGAACCTGGGCTACGAGCCCATGTTCCCGGCCGAGACCACGAACGTGAACCCCGCCATCCTCTCCGCGCTCTCCCCGAACTCGGACGAGAACCACGACTTCTTCTCCGGCTCCGGCTCCTCCTACGTGATCGGCAAGGCCGAGAACACCGAGGACGAGGACTGGGACTTCTGATCCCGTCCGCCTGAGCCCCGTCCCGACGACGGCCGGTCGCCTCCCCGCGGAGGCGCCCGGCCGTCGTCGTCTCGCGGGGGCATCACACGTCGGCCCCGGGCCCCGCAGTATGACGCTGCGCGTCACCGCCCTGCCCGATGGAGCGCACACGCTGCGATAGGCTTGGGCCCAGCTTCAGGAGAAGCGGCTGTGGACCCCGCCTCGGCGGGTCCACGTGGTCCCACGACGAGCCGCTCGCCAACCCCATGTTCACGGGTGGCAACGGACCGAGAAGCGGCCCGCCTCCGCTGCGTGCAGACCCCTCGAGGGGAGCCCGCGGTGACTGGGGGACGGGCAAGAGCAGCGTTCGAAAGGATCCCGGCCTCCGGCTCGGGGCGTCTCTCGCCCCCCGCCCGCCGTGCTGTGCCCCGCGGGGAATCACCCACCGCACGGCCCACCCCGCACCGTTCCGCACCCGCCGTGCCCACCCGCGCCGGCGACGTCGCACCGTCCTCCAAGGAGAACCCCATGACGACCCCCTCGAACATCTCCCGCCGCTCCTTCGCCGGCCTGTCCTTGGCCGCCGTCGGCGCGTTCGCCCTGACCGCCTGCAACTCGCAGGCCGAGGAGAAGAGCGACGACGGCGCCCAGACCGTGCGCATCGGCGTCGTGTCCGAGAACGAGTCGCACCGCGCCCTGGTGAAGCTCGCGAAGGAGAAGCACGGCATCGACGTCGAGATCCGCAACTTCACCGAGTACACGCAGCCGAACCCGGCGCTGGACAACGGCGACATCGACATGAACTGGTTCCAGCACATCGCCTACTTGGCCGACTACAACCAGGCCTCCGGCAAGGACCTGACGATGATCGGGACCACCGAGATCATCCCGCTGCCCCTGTACTCCAAGAAGTACACGGACGTCTCCGAGTTCAAGAAGGGCGACACCGTCGCCATCCCGAACGACACCGTGAATCAGGCCCGTGCCATCAATGTGCTCGTCGCCGCCGGCCTGTTGAAGCTGTCCAATGAGACCATCCGCCCGGAGGTCCGCGACATCGACGAGGCCGCCTCCACCGTGACGGTGCAGCCCGTGGCCGCGCAGCAGACCGTGAACGCGCTCGAGTCCGTGCAGGGCGCGGTCATCAACAACACCTTCTCGGCGGACGCCGGCATCGACACGAACACCGCCCTGTTCAAGGACGACCCCGAGGACGACTCCGCCAAGCCGTACGTCAACGGCTTCGCCGTGCGTCGCGAGGACCGCGACAACGAGACCTACAAGAAGATCGCGGCCCTGTACCACGAGCAGCCCGTGCTGGATGAGTCCGCGAAGCTCTCCTCCGGCACGAGCGTGCCGGTGCAGCTCGACACCGCCCAGATCGACGAGACCCTGAAGCAGTACCAGGACGCGATCGCGAAGCAGGGCGCCTGATCCATGGCAGGTTCCCATACGTCCGACCGTGACGCGGTCACCCCGGGGCGCCCCTCCGCGGGCGCCCCGGGGGAGCCGGTCATCGTCTTCGACCACGTCAGCCGCGTCTACGCCGCCAAGAAGGGTGCCGGTGTGAAGGCCGTGGACGACGTCTCGCTCGCCGTGAACCGCGGCGAGGTCTTCGGCGTCATCGGCTTCTCCGGCGCCGGCAAGTCCACCCTGATCCGCATGATCAACGGGCTGGAGAAGCCGACGTCGGGCACCGTCACGGTGCTGGGCCAGCAGGTCTCCCATCTCTCCGAAGCGAAGCTGCGTCCGCTGCGCACCCGCATCGGCATGGTGTTCCAGCAGTTCAACCTGCTGACCTCCCGCACGGTGGCCGGGAACATCGAGTTCGCTCTGGACACGGCCGGCTGGCCGCGGTCCAAACGCCGCGCTCGCGTGGCGGAGCTGCTCGAGTTCGTCGGCCTGGCGGACAAGGCCAAGCACTACCCGGAGCAGCTCTCGGGCGGCCAGAAGCAGCGCGTCGGCATCGCCCGCGCCCTGGCCGCCGAGCCGGAGATCCTGCTCGCAGACGAGGCCACCAGCGCCCTGGATCCCTCGACGACGCACGAGGTGCTCTCCGTGCTGCGCCGCGTCAACGAGGAGCTCGGGGTCACGATCGTGGCCATCACCCACGAGATGGAGGTCATCCGCTCGATCGCCGACCGCGTCGCCGTGATGGACAGCGGCCGCGTGGTGGAGTCCGGCAAGGTCTACGACCTCTTCTCTCGGCCCGCCCACTCCGCCGACGCCGCGTCCTTCGTGGCCACGGCGCTCAAGGACCGGCCGAATGCCGAGGAGGTGGCCCGCATCCGGGCGCGCACCGAGGGTCGGCTGATCATGGTCTCGCTCAAGGACTCCGCCGCGGTCTCGGCGGTGCTCGGCACCGCATCGACGCGCGGCGTGGGCTTCGAGATCGTCCACGGCGGCATGTCCGCCACCAAGGACTCCGCGTACGGCCTGCTCACCGTGGCGCTCACGGGCGAGGCCGCCGCGGTGGACGCGTTTGTCGCGGACCTGGCCGGCGCCGGAGACGTGCAGGAGGTGCACCAGTGATCGACCGATTCCAGAACCTCGACTGGGGGTACTACGGCCCCGAGCTGATGACCGCCGTGGGGGACACCCTCTACATGGTCGGCTGGTCCTTCATCCTCGGCGGCATCCTCGGCCTGCTGGTCGGGCTCGTCCTCTACACCACGCGCCCGGGCGGCATCTTCGCCAACCGTGCCGTCTACCTGGTCACGAACTTCATCGTGAACCTCATCCGGCCCATCCCGTTCGTCATCCTCATCGCCGCCCTGCAGCCGCTGACCATCGCGGTGCTCGGCACCGGCATCGGCAACACCGCCGTGGTGTTCTGCATGATCTGGGCGTCCACGTTCGGCATCGCCCGCATCGTGGAGCAGAACCTCGTCTCGCTGGACCCCGGCGTGATCGAGGCCGCCCGCGCGATGGGCGCCTCCCGCATGCGGATCGTGCGCGCCGTGGTGCTGCCCGAGGCCCTCGGCCCGCTGATCCTCGGCTTCACGTTCGTGATCATCTCGCTCGTGGACATGTCCGCGATGGCGGGCATCATCGGCGGCGGCGGCGTCGGCAACTTCGCCATCGTGGAGGGCTACAACCGGTTCCGTCCGGAGGTCACCTGGCTGGCCGTGATCGTGGTGATCGTGTTCGTCCAGGCGCTGCAGCTGATCGGCAACGGCATCGCCCGCAAGGTCATGCGCCGCTGAACCCCGGCTCGGTCCGCACGACGACGGCCGGTGACATCCCCGCGGGGACGTCACCGGCCGTCGTCGTCGTTCTGGCAGACTTCGGCCCATGACCGACATCACCTCCACCCCCGCGGCCTTCGTCGCCGACGATCCCCTGGCCTTCTACGTGCGCCTCGGCGAGCCCACCGTGGACGCCGACGGCGTCCGCACCTCCCGCGTGCGCTCCACCGTGCACGCCCAGGGCGCATGGCGGGAAGAGGAGATGCACATGGCCGCCGTCTCGGGCCTGCTGCTGCACGAGGTGGCCGCGCACGAGACCACTCCCGGGCTGCGGGTGGGACGGCTCTCCTACGACATCCTGGGCACGCTCTGGTCGGGCGAGCTCGAGGTGGTCACGCGCACCCTGCGTCCGGGCCGGACCATCGAGCTCGTCGAGTCCGTGCTCCACGCCCGGGGCCGCACCGTGCTGACCCTGCGGGCCTGGCTGCTGTCCACCTCGGACACCTCCGCCGTCGCCCAGCTGCCGGACGAGCCCCTCCCGCCGCGCTCGCAGGCGCAGTCGCACAACGCGCTCCACGGATGGGGAGGCGGGTACATCGCCTCTCTCAACGGCGTCATCCTGCCCGGCCACGGGCCGGGCCACGGCCGGGTGTGGCTCACCACGGACCGCGAGATGGTGGCGGGGGAGAGCACGAGCGACCTGGTGCGCCTGATCAGCCTCACCGATGCAGCCAACGGGATCGCCCCGGCCCTGCCGGCGAAGCCGGGCGGGTGGTTCTTCCCCAACGTGGACCTGCAGATCCACCTGTACCGCGAGCCCACCGGCCACTGGCTCGGCCTCGCGGGGCAGGTCACGGTGGGCCCGGACGGCGTGGGCCTGACCAGCACCGTCCTCCACGACGACGACGGCCCCTTCGCCCACGTCGAGCAGACCCTCACCCTGCGCTCCTGGCCGGTCGAGGGCGGCCTGTGAGCGTAGCCCCCCGGCTGCGCTGGGCTGTGCAGGAGCGGACCCTCGGGGCCGTCGAAGACCTCGACTGGGCCATGGGCGAGCTGGCCGTCTTCCGCGCCGCCGCGGCCGAGGGAAGGGCCCTCGACGATCTGATCCGCGTCTACGTGCCCGAACCGACGGTCGCGTTCGGCCAGCGCGACGCGCGGCTGCCCGGCTTCGCGGCCGCGGCTGCGGCGGCCCGGGCCCACGGCTTCGCGCCGGCGGTGCGCCGGGCCGGCGGGCGGGCGGCGGCCTACCATCACGGCTGCCTGGTGGTGGACCACCTGAGCCAGCAGGAGGACGCGGCGCTCACGCAGCAGGCCCGGTTCGCGGAGTTCGCCGACCTGTTCGTGCGGGCGTTCGCGCGCATGGACGTGCCCGCCTCCGTGGGCGAGATTCCGGGGGAGTACTGCCCGGGCGAGTTCTCCGTGCAGGGTCCTGCGCCGACATACCCGGTGAAGCTGGCCGGCTCCGCGCAGCGCGTGGTGAAGGGGGCGTTCCTGTTCTCCACCCACGTGGTGGTGTCCGACCCCGCTCCGCTGCGGGCCGTGCTCGTCGACGTCTACCGGGAGCTCGGTCTGGACATGGATCCCCGTACGGCGGGCGCGGCCGAGGACGTGCGTCCCGGGGTGAGCGTTCCCGCGTTCGCCGCGGCCCTGCGGGAGGAGTACACGGCGTGGGCGGCCGCCGCCGGGATCGAGGTCGTGGCCGAGCAGCTCGCCGTCCTCGGCGCGCGCACCTCCGGCTGAGGGCACGGACTGGCTGCGGGCGGGCCGTCAGGCCGTGAGATCCGCGATGATCTCCCGCTTGCGTCGCGGGGTGAAGCCGGCCGCCACGGCCGCCGCCCGGCGCGCCGCGTCCGTCCGGTACAGGGACCAGCCCCGCTGCACGAGGAACGGCACCGGCTTGCGGCGTTCGGCGACATCGCGCACGAACCGGCGGGCCGCCGTCGTGGTCCGCGCCTGGTCGATGTACCAGGCCGCGTAGCGGACTCCGGCCCGGTCCAGGGCGGCGGGCATGCGCTCGGCGAAGATGCCCTCCGCCACGATCACCCCGCCCGGCTCGAGCGCGACGGTGCTGTGCCCGCGGACGGAGGACGTGGAGATGTCGTAGGCGGGCACGCGCGTGGCGCCCTCCTCGAGCAGTTCGACGACCGCGTCCACGGCCGCCTGCTCATCCCACGTTCCGGGGTGGTCCCAGTCGATCTCGCCGTACGGGGTGCGCGGGAACACGGGGCCGGGCCCACCCGCGGCGCCGTCGTCGGACTGCGGACGGTAGAACGCATCGAGCGAGAGGTGGGGCCGGCCGTGCCGCCGGGCCAGGTAGGACTTGCCGGAGCCCGACGCGCCACCGAGCAGGATCACGGAGGGAGGGGGCGAGGCGGGGAGGATGGTCACGGGGGACCATTCTTCCCCACCTCGGCGCGTCCTCAGTGGCCGCGGTCGATCCACTCCTGCAGGTGCGGCTTCTCCGTGCCGATCGTGGTGGAGTCGCCGTGGCCGGTGTGGACCACGGTGGCCTCCGGCAGCGGGAGCAGGCGCTCGCGGATGGACTCGATGATCGTGTCGAAGTCCGAGTACGAGCGGCCGGTGGCGCCGGGCCCGCCCTGGAACAGGGTGTCGCCGGAGAACACGACGCCGGTCGGGGCGCCGTCGTCGCCGGCCTCGCCCAGGGCGGGGGCGTACAGGCAGACCGAGCCGGGGGAGTGACCGGGGGTGTGCAGCACCCGCAGCTCGACGTCGGCCACGCGCAGGACGTCGCCCTCGGCGAGCGCGCCGTCGGGCTCCTCGTCGGGGAAGACGTCGTCCCAGAGCATGCGGTCTGCGGGGTGGAGCAGCACGGGGGCGTCCACCATCTGGCGGAACTCCTGGACCTGGCGGATGTGGTCGTCGTGGCCGTGGGTGAGGACGATGGCCAGCACCTGGCGGCCGTTCACCTTCTTCCAGACGGCCGAGGCGTCATGGGCCGGGTCGATGACGACGCACTGCTCCGCGCCGCCGACGATCCACACGTTGTTGTCCACGTCGAACGTCTCCCCGTCCAGGGAGAACGTGCCGGAGGTGACCAGGTGATCGATGCGCGCCATCAGAGCACCACCACCGAGCGCAGGACGTCGCCGGACTTCATCGTCTCGAAGGCCTCGTTCACCTCGTCCAGGGCGATGGTCTCCGTGACGAACTCGTCCAGCGGCAGGCGGCCCAGGCGGTACTGGTCCACGAGCATGGGGAAGTCGCGCTCCGGCAGGCAGTCGCCGTACCACGAGGACTTCAGCGCGCCGCCGCGGCCGAACACCTCCGGCAGGGGCAGCTTCAGCTCCATGCCGGGGGTGGGCACGCCCACCAGGACGACGCGGCCGGCCAGGTCCCGGGCGTAGAACGCCTGCTCATAGGTCTCCGGGCGGCCGACCGCATCGATGACCACGTCGGCGCCGAAGCCGCCGGTCGCCGCGCGGATGGCCTCCACGGGGTCCTCGTCCTTCGAGTTCACGGTGTGGGTGGCGCCGAGCTCCTTGGCCTTGGCGAGCTTCTTGGCGTCGATGTCCACCGCGATGATCGTGGTGGCGCCGGCGAGCGTCGCCCCGGCGATCGCGGCCACGCCGACGCCGCCGCAGCCGATCACGGCCACGGACTCGCCGCGCTTGACCTCGCCGGTGTTGATGGCCGCGCCGATGCCGGCCATGATCCCGCAGCCGAGCAGGCCGACCGCGGCCTGTTCCTCGGGAGTGTCGACGCCGTCGACCTGGGTGCACTGCTTGGCGTGGACGAGCGTCTTGGCCGCGAACGCCCCGATGCCCAGGGCCGGGGACAGCTCCGTGCCGTCCTCGAGGGTCATCTTCTGGGTCGCGTTGTGGGTGTTGAAGCAGTACTTCGGCTCGCCCTTGCGGCACGCGCGGCACTCGCCGCACACGGCGCGCCAGTTGAGGATCACGGTGTCGCCGACCTTGACGTGGTCGACGCCCTCGCCGATCGCGGAGACCACACCCGTGGCCTCGTGGCCGAGCAGGTACGGGTACTCGTCCCCGATCCCGCCCTGCTGGTAGTGCAGATCCGTGTGGCAGACGCCGCAGGTCTTGATGTCGACGACGGCCTCGCCGGGTCCCGGATCGGGGATGACGATGGTCTCGATGGTGACGGGGGCGTCCTTCGCCATGGCGACGACGCCGCGGACCTTCTGGGACACGCTGTTCCTCCTGGTGGTGGGGATCTGCCCGATGCCGCGCATGCGTGGGGCGGCGCGGCGTGCGGGCTCGTTCTGCCCATCCCATCACAGGACCCTGTGCGACGCATCGGTGAGCAGCCGGGGGGCCTGGTGTGTGGCGTCACCATGGCGGCCAGGGGAGACTGCAACCTGACCCGCAGCACCGATGTGAACGGAGGGGCGAACCGTGGCACGACATGGCAGAGACGAGGACGAGGCGCACGAGGCTCCGGCCGGTGCCGACACGCTCGCGCAGTGGCGCATCCCACTGGTGGGGCTGCTGATCGGCGTCGGCCTGGGGGTGGTGTTCGGACTGGGCACCGAGAGGCCCTGGGGCACTGTGCTCGGCTGCGCGATGATGGGCTTCGCCCTCGGCATCGCGTGGATGTACATCGAGCGTGGCCGGGACGGGAAGGGGCACTGACATGTGCGGCCGCTACGTGATGGCCCGCGCCACGAGCGACCTGGTGGCCCTGGGTGACGCCGAGACGAATGAGGATCTGGTGCTGCGCCAGAGCTGGAACGTGGCGCCGACAGCCGAGGTGCCGATCCTCGTGGCGCACGCGGACGACGTCGGCGCCGGAGGCTCCCGCGGGGGCGATGGCGGTGCCGGTGCCGGGCTGACCCGGCGGATCCACGTGGCACGCTGGGGCCTGGTGCCGCCGTGGGCGAAGGAGCTGTCCGTGGGGTCCCGTGCGTTCAACGCGCGCTCGGAGACCGTGGCCTCCAAGCCGACGTTCCGGGCCGCCGTCCGCGCCCGCCGCTGCGCCGTGCCGGCGGAGGGCTACTACGAGTGGAAGACGCCGGAGCCTGGCGCCAAGGGTCCCGACGGGCGGGCCGCGAAGAAGCAGCCCTACTACGTGCACCCGGCCGGGGCCGGGGACGGCGAGGGGCCGGTCATCTGGTTCGCCGGCCTGTACGAGTGGTGGCAGGACCCCGAGGCCAAGGCCGCGGGGGAGGACGCCTGGGTCCTCTCGACGACGATCCTCACCATGGCCGCGCCCGACGCGGACGACGACGATCCGGTGCTCGCCGCACTCGGCCAGCTGCACGACCGGATGCCCGTGCCCATGGGCGCCGAGACGATGGACCGGTGGCTCGCTCCGGACACGCTCGGGTCCGCCGAAGAAGCCGACGCCCTCGTGGGCCAGGTGTGCGCCGGCGCGTACGACGTCGCGGCGGGCTGGTCGCTGCGGCCCGTGGGGGGCGCCGTGGGGAACGTCCGGAACAACGGGCCGGAGCTGATCCAGGAGATGAGAGAGCAGCAGGGCACGCTGCTCTGAGAGACGGGGCGACGACGGTGATCGGCCCGTGAGACGCGGGAGCGCGGTGCCGCGGCATCGTGACCGGATCGAGACGGATCCGAGACCGTTCTGAACTCCCCCTGAGAATGGGCTCTGCGTAGCGTGGGTGTCACCGGGCCGGTATGAGCGCCGCATCTTTTGGAGGGGTGCCACGGTGAGGCCGGTGAACCGCAGTCCGTCACCCGAGCCCGCGTGGCCATTCACCAGGAGCGTCCTGCCATGATGTCGTCCCCGTCCTCGTTCAAGGTGTCCACCCGCCCGTTCGTCCCGACCACCCGCCCCGCCCGTCTCGCCGCCGCCGCGATCCTGACCGTGAGTCTCTTCGCCGGGGCCGCGCCCGCCGTCGCCGTGGAAGAGGCGGGACCCACCGTCTCCGAGGGGGTGTGTGACTGCGCGTGGGGCCCGGAGCCGGCGCCCGGCCCGGGCTTCGAGCTGCCTGACCTGGCCTCCCGCTGGACTCCCGAGCAGGGCATCCGTTCCGGCACGTTCCGCCAGATGGTGCCGGGCCTCGTCGTCATGGAGGGCTTCTTCGACCTGCGTCAGGACCAGATCGCGCTCACCGTCGCCCCGTACAGCATGGAGACCGGCCACGGTGACCAGGTGGCCGTCCCGTTGGTGTACGACGACGTCTACTCAGACCTCGGTGCGGTGCGCGTGGCGGATGCGCGGGCGCTGCTCGGCGAGGCCGGAGACGGTCATCTCCTGTTCACCCTGTCCGTGGACGGTACCCCGGTGGCCGCCGCCCTCTATGACGAGGCCGCCGGCACTCCGGAGGGCAACATAGGCCCCTCTGCCGGACTCGTCTACGCGTGGGGCGAGCACAGCCTGGCCGACCCCGTGTTCGGGGACTACCCCGAGCGGTTCCTCACGCTGGAGCACGCCGAGTCGGGCGTGCTGCTGCCGTTCCGGTCCGAAGGCCTGGGCGACGACGCGGCGGTCGCGGAACTCTCGTGGGGTCCGCGCTGGGGTGCCCTCTGGCGCGACACCACGGTGGACTCCTTCACCGGGTTTCACTACCTCGCCGACGCGACATACCCGACCGACGACCGCCTCGTCCTCGACTGGTCGCTGGACGGGATGACCAAGAGTGAGGACGTCATCATCACCCAGGACGCGGCGCGGTCCGACGTCTTCGCGCTCGTCGAGTTGCTCGCGGACGGGCAGAAGCCCCGGGCCCTGAACGTGCCGGCGGGGGAGGACGCCCCGTCTCCCGGCGAGGCGGACCCGGTGCCGCCCGCCGAGCAGGAGCCCGTCGACACTCCGGCGCCCGTGGCCGGGGAGGAGCCGGGAGAAGGAACGGGCGGGGAGGAGACCCACACGACCCCGGACACGGTCGAGACCGGGCGTGAGGTTCCGGCGGGCGTGCTCGGAGCACTCGCGGCCCTCGGCGCGGGACTCGTGCTCATGGCCCGGGGGCGGGTGCGCCGGGTCTGACACACCCGGCCGACGAGGGGGCCGCGGGGCGGTGGACGGGAGACCGTCGGCCGCCCCGCGGTCCGTCCTCAGCCGGCCGGGGCGGATTCGATGGGGCCGGCGCAGCCCCAGGCTGAAGAGTCGACGCTGCAGTCATCGGCGACATTGCGGGTGATGGTGCGCCAGATGTTCGCGGTGACGGGGGCCGAGTCGAGGCTGATGGTGCCCGGGATGAGCACCCACTCGCCCCCGGCCTCCCGGTATTCGCCGATGTAGACGGTGGTGAGGCGGACCGTGTACTGCCCGGTGTCCTCGTACACGTGGCTCGTGGGGGTGGGGACGTTGAACTCCGGCTGGCTCTGGCCTGCGACCGAGGTGGTCTTGGTGGGGGACCCGTCCCCGTAATCCCAGTGGAAGCTCACCGGCGTGGCGCGGAGTTCGACCTCGACCCCGTTGAGGGTGGTGACGAGCGTGCGCGTCTCGGCGTCTGCGTAGAAGTTCGTCTCCGCATTGCGGATCCCGCGTCCGCCGTTGTCCGACCGGATCTCAGGCTCCAGCACGAGGAGCGTGCGGACCTCGTCGATGGAGACGGGCGGGGCGCCGTCTGCTGCTGGGGCTGGCGAACCCGCAGTAACGCATTCCGGCCGGCTGTAATAGGGATCCCTATCTGGGCGAGTTGTGTCGACGAACTGCTCACGTACCCATGCTCCTTCTGGGCAAAAGGCCTCGGTCTGTTCGCGACACGTCCCAAAATCGGAATTGTTTTCTTGATTCGGGAAACAGGCGTCTACAGTGCGCTGCTCGATTCCCGGCTTTTCTCTGGCTCCTGGAGCGGTAACTTCGGATACCGGTTCGGAGGCCGGCTGAGGAGGCTGTGTTCGCGACTGTTTCTTGCACTGCGTTCGAATCCTAAATTCGACGTCTTCTCGCTTGCCACTAATGGGAACATCGGTGCAGGGCTTCGCTCGCTGTGCGTGTGCCGATGGCGCTTGAATCAGCGTTAGGGCAATGCAGGCAGTTGCTATCGCAATCAAAATACGCGAGATGGAAGGCATCATTGAGCATCCTGGTGATTTTGCATCTCATCGATCACCCAGTGGCCCTTGGAGGGTTCGTAGACTACGTCGGCCAGCCAGGTCTCGTCGTGAGTTTCCGCCCCACTGGCAGAGTCGTCTCTAACGCCCTGTGAGTCGAAGACCTCTACAGCGGATGCGTCACGAACAAGAGTAGCGGTGTAGCCAAACTCTGACGGGGTGAGAGTTAACGATTTGATCGAGGTGCGCTCTCCCGTTGACCAGCCACCTTCTTTGTAGTGCTGGGTAGTTGAGTCGGATACGGCTTGGCAAAGCTCGCAGTATTCGCTGTATGTCGAATCAAAATCAGCAGTCTCTCCGGTCTGGTCGGTGTAGTAAATGGCCTCCCAGAAGTAGCGAATCGCCGCCTCGGCGCCCTCCTTGGTCTCTTCCTTCATGGCGGCGGGCATCTTCGGCTTGGGTACGTTCTGAGCGGGACCGTCGGCAGACGCAGGCACGTATTCGCCGGACCCGCTCGTCTTGGCCGCGGGGGATGAGCTGACGCCCGCGGTCTCGCTCGTGCTCGCGGGCGCGGACGTCTCGACGGCGGGCTTGGCGGACGAGGGCGACGTCGTCGACGACTCGGCGGGCTCGGACTGTCCGCCGCAGGCGGTCAGTGTGAGCGCCAAGGCCACGCTGAGCGTGCCCGCCTGGGCGAATCGGTGGCGGCGCAGGGCGCGCCCGGGTGCGGTGAGAGACATTTCCCCTCCAACTGGACGTCCGTCGTGTGTCCGCGCCTCCCGCGCTGATCCCGCAGCGCGGTGCCCGTGGCATGCGAGGCCCGGTTGGTTCGGAGTATACGCAGACGGATTGTGGTCCTGCTCGCATTGTCCACAGGACCGTGCCGGCGCACTTCTTCCGGCCCAAGAGACGATTTTCTCGTGCGTGTGCGCCCCAAGGTCGGGTTTGAGGCCTACGGCCAGGACTCGGCCAGCCGGCCTCACGAAAAGGGCGTTCCCGGCCTCGCCCGTCTCGGGGCGATGCGTCCTTAACGTGTCCGGCGGGCGCCCTACCTTCGCACACATCGCATTCGAACACGTGTTCGAGTACGATCGGGGGTGCGGCCCCACCTTCCCACTTCTTCCCCGCGTCCGGTCCGCCGGACGGGCCGCGCTCCCATCGCCCGACGGCACCCCGTCGTCGGTCCGGTCAGCAGTGCACAGGGAGAGAAGCAGAATGGGAGTCCTCACACAGTCGGTGGCGGTGGAGTGCGGGGCAGACGGTACCCCGCAGGGGCTGCGCTGGAACGGGCGGGACTACGTCCTCGCAGAGCGCCCCGTGCGCTGGTTCGAGCGGCGCCGCTGGTGGGCGGAGGAGGTCCGCGCGGAGAAGGGCCGCGGCGCCGGTCTCGTCGACCACGAGATGTGGCGGCTGCAGGTCCGCCTGGCCCGGGCCGGCGCCGCGCCCCTGCAGACCCTCGACGTCGCCCACCACCTGGACTCCGGCCGGTGGCGGCTCGTGCGCGTCCACGAGCACGCCCAGGACCTGAGGCGGTCGGCATGAGCCAGGCCGCCGCGGCCGGACGCACCGCCGCCCCCTTCGCCCACCTGCACGTCGCCTCCGCGTTCAGCGCCCACTATGGGGTCAGCTGGCCCGAGGACCTCGTGGCCGCCGCCGCGGCCGCGGACATGGACCTGCTGGCCTGCACCGACCGGGACGGGCTCTACGGCATGGCCAAGCACGTGGGCGCCTGCCTGCGCCACGGCATCACCCCGATCGTGGGCGTGGACCTGGCCGTCCGGTGGAGCGAGGACGAGAACGCCGGCCGCGTGGTCGTGCTCGCCCGAGGAGGCTGTCATGGCTCCGGCTACCGCTCCCTGTGCGAGCTCGTCTCCGCCGCCCACGCCCGCACCACCGGGGGAGCGGCAGGCGGCAGCCCGTGGGCCAGCGTCGCCGAGCTCGCCGCCGCGGCGGCCGGCCGGGTCCCCACCACCGCCAACCGAGACAACCCGCCCACCCCCGAGCTGTTCGTCCTCCTCGGCCCGGACTCGGACGTCGGCCGCCACCTGGCCCGCCGCCGGTACGCGGCCGGCCTCGCCGCCCTGCGCCGCTGGAAGGCGGCCCTGCCCGCAGGCAGCCCCCACGCCGACGTCGTCACGCATCTCTCCGCCCCCGGCCGGCGCCTCGACACCGGGCACGCCGTGAAGACCCTCCGCGCCGCCCGCCAGGCCCGTATCCCCGCCGTCCTGACCAACGCCGTGCGCTACGCGGCCCCGGACGGTGCCGCCACCGCGGACGTCCTCGACGCCGTCCGCGCCCTCAGCTCCCTCGACGCCCTCCACGACCTGCAGCCCAACGGGCAGGGCTGGCTCAAGTCCACCGCCGCCATGCACCGCATCGCCCACGAGGTCGCCTCCGCCGCCGACGACCGCCCCGCCCCCCTGCTCGAGGCCACCCGCCGCCTCGCCGAGGCCTGCGCGCTCGACCCCGAGACCGACCTCGGCTGGGGCGTGCCCCGCGTCCCCGAGGCCGCCGTCATCGGCATCGACGGCCCCCCGGAGCACGTGCTGCGCGAGCGCACCCGCACCGGCCTCCTCGCCCGCTACCCCCACCTCCACACCGGGGGAGGCCTCCCCGGCACCAGCCAGGCGGCCCGGGATCTGCAGGACCGCGCCGAACACGAGCTCGGCATCATCACCCGACTCGGCTTCTCCTCCTACTTCCTCACCGTGGCCGCCGTCGTCGACCTCATCGAGGGCATGGGCATCCGCGTGGCCGCCCGCGGCTCCGGCGCCTCCTCCCTCGTCAACCACGCCCTGCGGATCTCCCATGTCGACCCCATGGCCAACGGCCTGATCATGGAGCGCTTCCTCTCCACCGACCGCTCCACCCTCCCGGACATCGACATCGACGTGGAGTCCGCCCGCCGCCACGAGATCTACCACGCCGTCGTCGAGCGCTTCGGCGCCGAGCGCACCACCCTCATGAGCATGCAGAACGCCTACCGGGCCCGCGGCGCCGTCCGCGACGCCGGCCTCGCCCTCGGCATGCCCGAACCCGAGGTGGACGCCATCGCCAAGCAGCTCTGGCGCTTCTCCGCCTCGAACTTCCGCGAGGCCCTCCAGCGCATGCCCGAACTCGGCGGCCTCTCCCGCCGCATCGAGTCCGGCCGCGCCGAGGGCGACCGCCAGCTGGACCTGCTCGTCGACCTCACCGAACGCCTCGACCGCCTGCCCCGCCACATCTCCATGCACCCCTGCGGCGTCATCCTCGGCGACGCCACCCTGCTGCACCGCACCCCCGTCCAGCCCTCCGGCATGGGCCTGCCCATGAGCCAGTTCGACAAGCACGACATGGACCCCATGGGCTTCCTCAAGCTCGACATCCTCGGCGTGCGCATGCAGTCCGCCATCGCCTACACGATCGCCGAGGTCGAACGCACCACGGGCGAGCGCATCGACCTCGAACAGGTGCCCCTCGACGACGACGCCACCTACGCGATGATCCGCACCACCCACACCCTCGGCTGCTTCCAGATCGAGTCCCCGGGCCAGCGCGAACTCGTCGGCAAACTCGCCCCCCGCGAGTTCAACAACCTCACCGTGGACATCTCCCTCTTCCGCCCCGGCCCCATGCAGTCCGACATGGTCCGACCCTTCCTTGAACAGCGGCACGGCTGGGCACCCGCCCACTACCCGCACCCCGACCTGCGGCCCGTCCTCGCCGAGACCCACGGGGTCACCGTCTTCCACGAACAGGTCCTACGCACCATGGACGTCATGACCGGCTGCGGACTGGCCCGCGCCGACGAGCACCGCCGCCTCCTCGGCGGCCCGCAGGAACACCTCGTCGAAGAGGCCTTCCGCACCGGCGCCCTCGCCCGCGGCTACTCCCTCGAAGTCATCGACGAGGTCTGGGCCACCCTCTCCGCCTTCGGCTCCTTCGGCTTCTGCAAGGCCCACGGCGCCGCCTTCGCCGTCCCCACCTACCACTCCGCCTGGCTCAAGACCCACCACCCCGCCGCCTTCATGGCCGCCATCCTCGAACACGACCCCGGCATGTACCCCGCCCGCCTCATGGTCGCCGAGGCCCGCCGCATGGGCATCCCCGTCCTGCCCGTGGACGTCAACGCCTCCTCGCGCCACGTCCACGTCGAGTGGGTCCCCGCCCACCCCGAGGTCGACGACGGCGCCCCCGGCCGCTGGGGCATCCGCCTGCCCCTCACCAGCCTCTCCGGACTCAGCGAAGCCGAGACCGACCGCCTCGACGCCGGCCGTCCCTACCGCTCCCTCGCCGACGTCCGCGACCGCGCCCGCCCCACCGCCGGCAACCTCGAACGCCTCGCCCAGCTCGGCGCCCTCGACTGCCTCCTCCCACCCGGCGGCGCCTCCCGCACCGACCTCGTCCACCACCTCGAACTCCAGCACTCCACCACCCGCGGCACCGCCCCCGGCCGCACCGCCCCGCGCTCGCGGTCCGCCCGTCCACGGCAGGTGGAGGGCCAGCTGGCCCTGGACCTGCCGGACACCGAGCTCACCGCCCTCGCCCCGCTCTTCCCGGACCCGGGCCCGGCCGCCCGGGTCCGCACCGAGCTGGAGCTCACCGCCCTGGACGTCACCGCCCACCTCATGGACTCCCACGCCCCGTACCTGGACGCGCTCGGCGTCACCCGGGCGAAGGACCTGCTCGGGCTGCGCACGCAGTCCCGGGTGCTCGTGGCAGGGGTGCGCGTGGCCACCCAGACCCCGCCCATGCGCAGCGGCAAGCGGGTGGTGTTCCTCTCCGTGGACGACGGCACCGGCTGCGTGGACGCCTCCTTCTTCACCGAGGCCCAGCACGCCTCCGGGGAGATGCTCTTCTCCGCCCGCCTCCTGCTGATCGAGGGCACCGTCCGGCGCACCGGCGACCGGGCCGTGTCCGTCCAGGCCGTGCGCGCCTGGGACCTGCACCGGCCCGAGACGCTCCCGGACCCCGACTACCTGGACGCCACCCGGCAGCAGTGGCGGGACTGGCTCGCGGCGGACCGCCGAGCCGCCGCCGCGCGCCGCAGCGGCCGGGCGGGCACCGGGGCGCAGCCCCTGCCGGACATCCCGCACCACGGCACGGGCGGCTGGCCCGTGAAGGTGCGTACCGACGTCGGGCCGGCCGGCGGGGCCCGCCCCGGCCGCACGGCACCCGATCGGCCCGCTCCGGAGCACACCCCGATCCCGGTGCCCCACCCGGAGACGTGGGAGCTGCTGCCCACCCCGGACAGATGAGACCGCTCGCCTCCGTGCCCCGCCGTCCGGCCGCGCCCCTAGAATGGGACGCGGCCGACGGTGGCCCCCGTACGCCACCGATCCCGAAGCCAGACCTCGAAGGAGCACCGTGTCGGAGCCGAAGAACATCCTGCTGACCGTGGACGGAGAGCTGCGGGAGGTGACGCACGGCACCACCGGCCTCGACCTCTTCCGCGAGAAGCCGACCACCGCCGTGATGCGGGTGGACGGCCTGCTCTGGGACCTGGCCCGCGAGATCCCCGCCGGCGCGTCCGTCGAGTCGGTGGACATCACGGAGCCCGAGGGCCTCGAGGTGCTGCGGCACTCCACCGCCCACGTGATGGCCCAGGCCGTGCAGCAGCTGCGCCCGGGCGCCAAGCTCGGCATCGGCCCGTACATCACGGACGGCTTCTACTTCGACTTCGACGTCGACGATCCCTTCACCCCCGAGGACCTCAAGCAGATCTCCTCGCTCATGCAGAAGATCGTGAAGTCCGGCCAGACCTTCCGCCGCCGCGTCGTGGACGAGGAGACCGCCCGCGCCGAGATGGCGGACGAGCCCTACAAGCTCGAGCTGCTCGGCAAAAAGGACGCCGCGGACACCGCCGGCGAGGGCGCCTCCGTGGAGGTCGGGGCCGGGGAGATCACCATCTACGACAACGTGGACCGCAAGACCGGCGACGCCGTGTGGTGCGACCTCTGCCGCGGCCCGCACCTGCCCTCCACCAAGCTCATCGGCAACGGCTTCGGGCTCACCCGCTCCGCCGCCGCCTACTGGCTCGGCAACGAGAAGAACAAGCAGCTGCAGCGCATCTACGGCACCGCGTGGGCCAGCAAGGACGACCTCAAGGCCTACCAGGAGCGCCTCGCCGAGGCCGAGCGCCGCGACCACCGCAAGCTCGGCGCCGAGCTGGATCTCTTCTCCTTCCCGGACGAGCTCGGCTCCGGCCTGCCCGTGTTCCACCCGCGCGGCGGCATCATCCGCAAGGAGATGGAGGACTACTCCCGTCGGCGCCACACCGAGGCCGGCTACGAGTTCGTCTACACCCCGCACATCACCAAGCAGCACCTCTACGAGGTGTCCGGCCACCTCGACTGGTACGCGGACGGCATGTTCCCGCCCATGCGCATCGACGAGGTCCGTGATCCCGAGACCGGCGAGATCACGCGCCAGGGGCAGAACTACTACCTCAAGCCGATGAACTGCCCCATGCACAACCTGATCTACCGCTCCCGCGGCCGGTCCTACCGTGAGCTGCCGCTGCGGCTGTTCGAGTTCGGCTCCGTGTACCGGTACGAGAAGTCCGGCGTGGTCCACGGGCTCACGCGCGTGCGCGGCATGACCCAGGACGACGCCCACATCTACTGCACCCGCGAGCAGATGAAGGAGGAGCTGACCACCACGCTCAACTTCGTCCTCGACCTGCTCAAGGACTACGGCCTCAACGACTTCTACCTCGAGCTCTCCACGAAGGACCCGGAGAAGTTCGTCGGCTCCGACGAGATCTGGGAGGAGGCCACCCGCACCCTCGCCGAGGTCGCGGAGGCCTCCGGTCTGCAGCTCGTCCCGGATCCGGGCGGCGCCGCGTTCTACGGCCCGAAGATCTCGGTCCAGGCCCGGGACGCCATCGGCCGTACGTGGCAGATGTCCACCATCCAGCTGGACTTCAACCTGCCCGAGCGCTTCGACCTCGAGTACCAGGCCGCCGACGGCACCCGTCAGCGCCCCGTGATGATCCACCGCGCCCTCTTCGGCTCCATCGAGCGCTTCCTGGGCGTCCTCACCGAGCACTACGCCGGCGCGTTCCCGGCCTGGCTTGCCCCGGAGCAGGTCGTGGCCATCCCGGTGGCCGAGGCATTCAACGACTACCTGGACGACGTCGTCGCGAAGCTGCGTGCCGAGGGGATCCGGGCGCGCCTGGACGACTCCTCGGACCGCTTCCCGAAGAAGATCCGCACCGCGGCCAAGGAGAAGGCGCCGTTCGTGCTGATCGCCGGCGGCGAGGACAGGGAGGCGAACGCCGTGTCCTTCCGCTTCCGCGACGGCACCCAGGACAACGGCGTGCCGGTGGAGGAGGCGATCGAACGCATCGTGAAGGCGGTGCGCGAGCGCGAGGTCACCCCATGACCAGCCCCGGCACCGGCGGATCCGACGCGCGGGCGCAGGCCCGCGCGTCGGCGGACGCCGCCGCCACGGACGGCTTCGAGCTGCCCGGCGCCCCGGACGCCTTCGAGCGGTTCTGGAACGCCCACCGCATGGCGTACGTGTCCAAGGGGACGGGCCAGGTCAAGGACGAGCACACCTGCCCGTTCTGTGCGGCCCCGCAGCGCGACGATGAGGACTCCCTCATCGTCCACCGCGGCCGCACCGCCTACGTGGTGCTGAACCTGTACCCGTACAACCCCGGTCATCTGCTCGTCTGCCCCTACCGCCATGTGCCCCTGTACACGGACACCACCACGGAGGAGGCCGCCGAGATGGCGGAGCTGACCCAGACGGCGATGCTCGCCCTCGGCCAGGCCGCCGGCGCGTCCGGCTACAACCTCGGCATGAACCAGGGGGCGGTGGCCGGCGCCGGGATCGCGGCCCATCTGCACCAGCACGTGGTGCCGCGGTGGACCGGCGACGGCAACTTCCTGCCGATCATCGCTCGGACCAAGAACATGTCGCAGACCCTGGGGGAGACCCGGCAGATCCTCGCGGGCGTCTGGGACCGGGCCGCCCGGGACCACGCCGCGCGCCGGGCGGCCAACGCCCGTGCCGCGGCCGAGCATCCTCGCCCGGGGGCCGGAGACCCCGCCTGATGCTGGACCGTCACGCGCGCGGCGTCACCACCCGCCTGTTCACCCCGGTGGCCCGTACGCTCCTGCGGGCCGGGGTCAGTCCGGACACCGTGACGGTCGTCGGCACACTCGGCGTGAGCCTGGGCGCGCTCGTGCTCTTCCCCCTGGGGCACCTGTTCTGGGGCACGCTCTTCATCACCGCGTTCGTGTTCTCGGACCTGGTGGACGGGATCATGGCGCGCGAGGCCGGGTCCACCGGCCGCTGGGGCGCGTTCCTCGACTCCACCCTGGACCGCGTGCAGGACGCGGCCGTGTTCCTCGGGCTGTGCCTGTGGGGCTTCGGCGTCGGCGCCGCACCCGCGGTCGGCGCGCTCTCCGGGGCCTGCCTGGCCCTGGGCATGCTCGTCTCCTACGTGCGCGCCAAGGCGGAGGCCCTCGGCTGGGACGCGCACGTGGGCATCGCCGAGCGCGCCGAACGGCTCGTGGCCACCCTCGTGGTCGCCGGCCTCACCGGCCTCGGTCTGCCCCCGGTCGTCCTGGCCGTCACCTTGGGGCTGCTCGCCGCAGCCTCCCTGGTCACCGTCGGCCAGCGCATGGCTGTGGTGCGCCGCCAGGCGCGCGACGACGTCTGACCGGCCCGGCCGCAGGACCCGCCCGTCAGTCCGCCGCGATCTCCGCGACGACGGCGCCCGTCACCTGCACGAGGTCGGCGGGCGCGATCTCCACATCCAGGCCGCGTTGCCCGCCGGAGACGTACATGAGCTCCGCGTCGAGGGCGGAGGAGTCCAGGACGACGGGGTGGGGCCGGCGCTGGCCCAGGGGAGAGACGCCGCCCCGCACGTAGCCGGTCCGGCGTTCGACGACGGCCAGATCGGCCAGGGCGAGTCGCTTGACGCCCAGCACCGCGGCGGCGGCCCGCAGGTCCAGCTGACCGGACACGGGCACCACGCACGCGGCGAGCGCGCCGTCGGGGTCCGCCACCATCAGCGTCTTGAACAGTCGGTCGGCGGGCACGCTGAGCGCCCGGGCGACCTGGACGCCGAACCGCTCGCCGCCGGCGTCGAGGGCCACGTCGAAGGTGTGCAGCCGGTACGGGACCCCGGCGGCCTCGAGGGCGGCGACGGCCGGTGTGGCCGCCCCGTGCCGGGCGCTGCGATCCTTCTTGCGCTGGCCCACGGCGGACTCAGGCGATCCCGGCCTGCTCGCGCACGTTGCGCTTGATGCGGCCGAGCATGGCGGACATTCCGCGCAGGCGCAGGGGGGTGAGGGCCTTGGCCAGACCGAGGCGGGTGGGGATGTCCTCGGGCACGTCCAGGACCTCGAGGGCGCTCAGCCCGTCCAGGCCCTGGGTGAGCACGGAGGCGAAACCGCGCGTGGTGGGCGCCTCCGGGGGAGCGGTGATGAAGAGGCGGACCGGGGCCTGCGGACCGGGCTCACCCTCGAGCTCCACGGCCAGGAACAGCGGGGTCTGACACTCCACGACCTGCTCCATCTCGGCCTCGTGGCCGTCGTAGCGCTCCGGCAGCGCCGGCAGCTCGTCCGAGAATTCCAGCAGCAGCTCGAGCTTCTCGGGATCGGGCACCCCGGCGAAGTCGTCGATGATCTCGGCCAGGGCGGCGGGCACGGCGTGGTTCTCGGTCATGGTGTCCCAGTCTAGTGATCCACGCCGTGCCGGGGGCTCAGCGCGCGGGGGCCTCGCCCGGCTCTTCGCCGACGGCGATCGGCAGGCGCACGGCGTTGCCCCACTCGGTCCAGGAGCCGTCGTAGTTGCGGACGTCCTCGTGGCCGAGCAGGTACTTGAGCACGAACCAGGTGTGGGAGGACCGCTCGCCGATGCGGCAGTAGGCGATCACGTCGTCACCCTCCTGCAGCCCGGCGCCGGCGCGATAGACCTGCTCCAGCTCGGCGCGGGACTTGAAGGTGCCGTCCTCGTTGGCCGCGGACGCCCACGGCACGGACGCCGCCGTGGGGATGTGGCCGCCGCGCAGGGTGCCCTCCTGCGGGTAGCCGGCCATGTGCGTGGTCTCGCCCGTGTACTCGGGACGGGAGCGGACGTCGATCAGCGGGGTGGTCCCGATGGCCTGCAGGACGTCCTCGCGGGCGGCACGATCTGTGTGGTCGTCGCGCTCGATCACCGGGTACTCGGCGCGGGCCACGGTCGGGACCTCGCGGGTGGTCTCGCGTCCCTCCGCGATCCACTTGTCACGGCCGCCGTCCATCAGGCGCAGGTCCTCATGGCCGTAGAGGGTGAACACCCACAGGGCGTAGGCGGCCCACCAGTTGGACTTGTCGCCGTAGAACACCACGGTGGTGTCCCGGGAGATCCCCTTGGAGGCGGCGAACTCGGCGAAGGCCTCGGGGCCGACGAAGTCGCGGGTGACGGGGTCGTTGAGCTCGGTGTGCCAGTCGACGCGTTGGGCGCCGGGGATGTGGCCGGTGGAGTAGAGGAGAGCGTCCTCGTTGGACTCGAGGACCACGACGTCCTCGTCGCCGACATGGTCGGCGACCCACTGCGTGGACACCAGCTTCTCGGGGTGGGCGTACTCGGAGAACTTCGCGGCGGTATCGGTCATGGCACTGCCTTCCTTCGCGTCGGGGCGGGCCCGCACGGGCCCGGGGCGGGCGGCACGACGACGGCGGGTTCCGTGTCCGTGCCCTGCGCGCCAGATTACGGCACGTCGGTGTCACGTAAGAGGGTAGGGGCCCCTCAGTCCGGGACACGCGAGGTCACATGGGTCGGGTCCGCGGCCCGATAGCATGGCCCGGAATCCCCGTCGTCGACCCTGGGAGTGTCCCGTGGCTCAGATCGTCCACCTCGCCGACCGTTCGCCGCAGGTCACCCCGGACCAGCTGTTGTCCGGCTTCCACCCGTCGTACCGCTTCGGCACGGTGTCCTTCGACACCTACATCCCGGACCCCGCGCACCCCTCGCAGGCACAGGCCGTGGAGCGGCTGCGCCGGTTCGCGGCAGACCTCGGCCGGGGCGGTTCGGGCGGCGGGTTCCTCGGCGGCCTGTTCGGCGGGAAGAAGCGGGCGGCAGGGCCGGCCGGCATCTACCTCGACGGCGGTTTCGGCGTCGGCAAGACCCACCTGCTGGCCTCGACGTGGCACGCGGCCCCCGGGCCCAAGGCGTTCGGCACGTTCGTGGAGTACACCAACCTCGTGGGCGCCCTGTCCTTCCGCAAGGCGGTGGACGAGCTCAAGGAGTACACCCTCGTGTGCATCGACGAGTTCGAGCTCGACGACCCGGGGGACACCGTGCTGATGTCCCGCCTCATGCGCGAGCTGGCCGACGCCGGCGTGCGCCTGGTGGCGACCTCCAACACCCTGCCGGGCTCGCTCGGCGAGGGGCGCTTCGCGGCGCAGGACTTCAAGCGCGAGATCCAGGTCCTGGCCGACCAGTTCGAGGTCATCCGCGTGGACGGCGAGGACTACCGCCACCGCGGCCTCTCCGCCGCCCCGTCGCCGCTGGACGACGCCGCCGTCGAGGCCACCGCCCAGGAGAACTTCCCCGACGCGGGTGTGCTCGCCGTGGACGACTTCGCGGACCTCACCGCGATGCTCTCCCGCGTGCATCCCTCCCGCTACCGCGAGCTCGTCAAGGACGTGGACGTGCTCGCCCTCCACGACGTGCACACCATCACGGAGCAGGCCACGGCCCTGCGCTTCGTGGTGTTCGCGGATCGCCTGTACGACAAGGACGTGCCCGTCCTCGCCTCCGGTGTGCCCTTCGACGCCCTGTTCACGCAGGAGATGATGCACGGCGGCTACATGAAGAAGTACTTCCGCACGGTCTCCCGCATGACCGCCCTGGTCCGGGAGGGCCAGACGGGCGTGGCCGAGCACAAGTGAGCCACCGCCCCTGACCGGCACGACGACGGCGCGCGCCGAGGCGGGTGCGCGCCGTCGCCGTGTGCGGGGCAGGGTCAGTGCACGGCGCGGAAGCACAGCGCCGCCCGCTTGCCCGGCAGCTCGACCTCCCGGTCCACCGTGAAGCCCAGAGCCCGGGCGGTCTTCACGGCCCGCGTGTTGCGGACGTCCGGCTCGATCACGAGCCGACGCGTGCCGGGGCGTGCGCCCAACCAGTCCACAATGCTCCGGTAGGCCGTGGCGCGGGCGCGCCCCTGCAGGCCGCCGGGGGCGGTGATGAAATGGAATCCGAGGTCCCCGTCCCGCACCTCGTAGGCGCCGCCGACCTCCTCCGCGCGAGGGTCGTAGGTCTGCACGAGGGCCACGAGGGTCCCGCCGTGCCACACGAGGTGGTTCGCGTGGGTGGGCTGGAACTCGAGGAAGTCGTAGACCTCCTCGACGTCCTGCACGCTGTGCCCGCGCATCCCGTAGAACTCCGCCCGCGGCTCCGTGACGAGTGCGTGGATCAGCGGGGCGTCCAGGGCCGGGCGGACGCGCGTCATGGTCAGGCCCAACGCCCCGACGCCGACCTCGGCCACGATGCGTCCCGGAGGGGCCCCGCCGGGGACGGAGCGGGCGGGTGCGACGCCGCTGCCGGCGGACGGGGGGACGGGACCGGACGGCACGGGCAGCAGGCGGCCGGCGGCCCACGCGTCCAGCTGATCCGTCACGTGCCCGCCTCCGAGACTGGAGGCGCCGAACGGGACGACCCACCGGCTGCGGGTGCGGTCGCCGAGGTCGAACACGACCCGGGCCACTGGCCCGCGGTGGGTGCCGACGGCCAGGCCGGGGGCGTGCGAGGTGGCGCAGACCGCGTCCGCGGTGCCGCCCACCCGGACGGACCCGATCGTGTCGAGCACGTCGGCGAGCCCCGGCACATCCGGCCCGCCGGGATGCTCGTGCGTGAACAGGAACGGGGTCAGGGCATGCGCCGCACCCCACGTCCGAGCCGTGTCGTCGGGGCCCGGCGGCTCAGCGGCGTCGCCGACGGCGGCGACGGCGGCCCGCACGAGGTCCCTCGTCGACGCTGCGACCCCCAGGGCCGCGCGCAGCGGCTCCGGCCCGCGCTCGGCGAGCGCCGCGCCGACCCATGCGGCGGCGTCGCCCCACGGTGCCCACGGGCCGCCGAGCAGGGCCCGCGAGGCGGGCGGCAGGTGCGCGATCAGGGCGGCGGCCACCTCGTGCTCCACGAGGAGCCACCAGCGGGCCGCGGCCGATCCGGCGGCGGCGTCGCCGGCCCACGCCGGGACGGACTCCGCGGCCAGCACGCCGTCCGCGACGAGCGCGTCGACGGCGTCGGCGAGCCAGGCCCGCGGCGCGCCCGGGGTCCGGGTGTCCGTCTGCAGGGCGGCCATCGCGTCCACGGTCCGCTCCTGCGGTGCCAGCGCCTCGAGGGCCTCCCGGATGCGGCGGGACCGCCACGGCGCGCACGCGTCCACGGTGAGGCAGGCGGTGTCCGGGTGGGGCTCGTTGGCCGCCACCACGACGTCGTCCGCCGCGGCCGGCGCGGGCCAGCGCACCCAGCGCTGATCGAGGGACCCGTCGGCGGAGCCCCGGCCCAGCGCGGAGGCCCGCGCCGCACCCCAGGCCGAGCGTCGATCCCGGCGCCGCACGGCCCCGGCGTGCCGGGTGAGCACCGTCCGCCGGTCCGCGACGATCACGCGATTGACCGGCTCGACGTGCCCGTCCAGCACCGCGCAGGCCTCCGCGGCGCTCGCGGCCGTGAGCAGCCGGCGCGCGCTCGGCAGGCCGGTGTCGGCGCGGTCCCAGGCGGGGAACCGCATGCTCACCGGGCCGGCGCCGGGCACGTCCACGAGCCGCCCGCGCGGGGTGTGGGCCACCCGCAAGTCCACGGGGTCGCCGCCGCGCACGTGCACCCGCTCGGTCCGGGCGTCGAGGACCTCCGGCCCCTCGGGGGCGTCCTCGAGGACCATCTCGAGCGAGGACACCATCGCCGAGGTCGTCACCCACGCGACGTGCTCGGACTGCCCCACATGCGGGACGCCCGGCACACCGGGGAAGGCCAGGCCGACGACGTCGACGCGGTCCCGGGGACGCTCGGCCTCCACCACGAGGCGCACCTGCTGGTAGACGCCGGGCAGCTCGAGCAGCCGGTGCGGGTCGGCGGCCACGAGCGGAGCGCCCTCGGCGCCGACGCGCACCGCCCAGGCGTTCGAGCCGTCCGCGTCGGGGCGCGGCGAGATCAGCGCCGCGGCGAGCGCGGGGAAGCGCTCGGCCAGCAGGGTGCGGAACAGGGCGGCCGGCGCGTTGGTCAGCCAGACGTTGTAGCCCAGGTGCAGGGCGAGCGCCGTGTGCGGGTCGAACGGCAGCGGCTTCACCCCGTGGGCGGCGAACTCGGGCGCGCGCCGGGCCCCGGCGTCCAGCCCCGCGTTCACGCCGTCGGCGAACCGGGTGAACCAGGCCCGGTCCTCCGCGTCGTCGAGGGCGTTGAACGCCTGGCGGGCCGCGCCGTCCAGGTCCATCTGCCGGGCGGCGACGTCGTTCGCCACCGCCGGCGGGCCGAACACCTCGGCGCTCATGCCGGTGACCCGGCGGTGCTCGCAGTCGACCTGCCAGGCCCGCTCCGTCGCCACGTGCCACCCCTGGAGGTAGGCCAGCTCGGGCAGGGACGCGGCCACGAGCGTCGGCACGCCGTGCGCGTCCCGGTGGCAACGGCCCGCCACGTCACCCGTCGCCGTCCCGGTCCACGCGTCCGCGCTCATGCCGCGGCGTCCTGCCGGAGCTCCGCCAGCGCGCGGCGCAGCGGCGCGGCCACCGGGTTGGCCAGGCGACCGGCGTAGAGCAGCGAGCCCGACGGGTCCGTCAGGTCCACCATCTGCGTGGCGTTCCGCAGCTGCAACCGGTTCAGGCACGAGTGCGCGAAGTCCTCCGCGTCCAGGCCGAGGCGCTCCACATCCGCGAGCCCCAGGGCCGTGTACTCGGCGAGGACCCGCCCCACCACGGCGTAGAACTCCTCCGCCGGCAGCAGGGCGTCCGCGTCCATCACGTCGGCCAGATGGCGCAGCACGCCGTCCAGCATGTCCGTGAAGAAGGAGAGGGAGAGGTCCTCGTCGGTGAGGTCGATGCGGATGCGCCGGGTCTGCTCCGTGAGCGGGACGCCGTCCGCGCCGACCACCACCTCCTCCCCGATGTCCTTGAGGAAGGCGCCGGTGACCCGTCCCTCCCGCAGGCGGAGCACGATGTTCTCCCCGTGGGGCATGAACACGGTCGAGTAGGCGGCGGCCAGATGCACCAGCGGGGTCACGTAGGCCGTCACCACCCCGTGCAGCCACTGCGCCGCCGTCAGCCCCGAGCGCTCCACGAGCGCCCCCGCCACGGAGCGGCCCCCGCCGTCCCGGTGCAGCAGCGCCGCCATGGTCATGACCCGCTCGCCCTCCGCCAGGCGCGGCAGCGGACTCTCCCGCCACAGGGCGGCGAGCATCTTCGTGTGAGGACCCTTCGAGCCCACGGCATGGAAGGCGTCCCCGGTGTACCCGGCCGAGGCGTACTCCCGCAGCACCCCGAAGCCCCACCTCGCGAGCAGGGGGTCGGAGTCCACGAGGTCGGCCACCACCGCGTTGATCGCCGGGGTGACGGACATGTACGCGGGGGAGAGGCCGCGCACGAACCCCATGTTCTGCACGGACAACGCCGTCTTCAGCTGCGGGGCGTGCGGGTCGCTCGCGTTGAACAGGGTGCGCACCGCCTGCATGGCCGTGAACGCGTCCGGGTCTTCGCCCACGTGCACCAGCCGCCCCGCGGCGAGGTCGGGGGCGAACGCCACCTGGATCCGGTGCTCCCACTGCCACGGGTGCACCGGGATCAGCGTGTACGCCTCCGGATCGACGTCGAGCGCCGCCGCCCGCTCCGCCCACAGGCCCGCCACCGCCTCGGTGATCGGCGGGGGCGGCGCCGGCACGGCGGCGCCCGCGCTCGCGGTCTTGGGCCAGGTCCACCGTCCCCCGAGCTCGGAGGGGAACGCGAGCCACACCGGGTGCAGCGCCCGCCCGCCCTCGGGGGCGAACATCGCGTACTCCGTGGCCCCCCAGCCGATGCGGCCGTTGGTGGCCACGAAGCCCGGGTGTCCCTCGCTCATGGCGGCCTCCACCGCCGTGTAGTCCGCGTCCACCAGGTCGGCGGCGGACGGGCGCTCGCCGGCCAGGGTGTGGCACCGGGCGGCGAAGGTGGAGGCGAGCTCCTCGAGATAGACGTCCAGCGCCTCGCCGGCCAGCCCGAGCACCTCGGCCGCGTCGAGGACGAAGCGGTCGACGGCCACCGCGTCCGGATCCCCGGCACGGCACACCGAGTCCGGATCCACGCCGAGGTGCTCGAGCGGGAGGGCACGCGCGGTGAACGTCCACCGCACCCCGCCCAGGGTGAGCGTGTAGGCGTGGCGGCCGGCGTCGTCGACCCGCTCGCCGCGCACCGGCGTCAGGAGCCGCTCATGGGTGAACTCGCGGATCGCCTTGGCGACGAGCAGCCGGTGGGCGTGCCGGGCGGTCGGCGCCGTCAGCGCGTCCAGGCGGGACGGGGAGGACGGGGGGACGGGGGTCATGCGGACACCTGCCTGTCGGGGGTGAGGAGGAGCGGGGGCTCGGGGAGGGTGAGGTCCAGCCCGGCGGCGAGGACGCCGATCCGGCTGGCAGTGAAGGACTCGGGCGTGGCGATCGAGAGCATCGCCGTCTTGGATCCCAGCGCCACGGGACCGAGCTCCGTGAACCCGGCGGCCAGGTTCTTCGCCCGGATGGCGGCGTTGCGCTCGTCCGGCTCGACGACGACGCGCCGCGCCCCCGGCTGGGCCAGGCACCAGCGCACCACCGCGGCCATCACCAGGTCCGTGGTCCCGGGCACCGGGGTGTCCGTCGGGGCGACGAGCACGTGCAGGCCGACGTCGCCCGGCGCGCCCGCATACCGTCCGGCCAGCTCCGAGTGGGCCGGGTCGTAGACCTCCACCAGGAAGGTCGCAGTCCCGTCCACGAGCCCCACGTGCGCGTGGTGGTGCGGGTGCGCGGCGATCGCCTCGTACTCGGCCACGACGTCGGCCAGACCCGCCTCCGTCATCTCCCAGTACACGGCGTGCGGGGACGTCACCCACCGGTGCAGCAGCGGATGGTCCTGCGCGCCCACGGGACGGAGCTCCACACGACGGGCCGCGCTCGCGGCCGCACCGTCCACGGTGGTCTGCGGCGGCGTCACGGCGCTCACCGGACGCCCGCCGCGACGGCACCGAAGTCCTGGAACGCGATCGACTCGGCCTGCGCGTAGACCTCACGGCCGGCGATCGTGCTGAGGATGCGGCCGCTGTGCTCCGCCGCCATGCCCAGGTCCGGGCCGGTGAGCCCCAGGGGCTGTTCGGCGGTGTTGTGCACGAAGATCCGGCGGCCGCTCACGTCGATCGCGTGGTCCGCGTTCGCCGTCGTCCGACCGTCCTCCGCGCGCAGCAGGTGCCGCACCGGCTCCAGGAACGGATGGTCCGGGTGGCGGTAGCCCGTGCCCGCGACGACACGGTCCACCACGTGCCGCCCGGTCACCCCGGTCTCCTCGTCGCGCAGGGTGACCTCCACCCGGGGCGCACCCGGGCCCGCGACCAGGCGGGCGTCCGCCACCGACGTGCCCGGCCACAGCCGGGCCGGGTCCAGCGGACCCACCTGGCGCTCGTACAGCGCGTGGTAGACGTCCTCGATCGTGTACTCGCTGATCCCCTTGTACAGGGACCGGTGGGATGCGTTGATCTCATCCCGCCGCGCCCGGGGCAGAGTGGCGAAGTGCCGCTCATAGTCCAGCGAGGTCAGCTCGAGCGTGAGCTGGCCGACCTCCATGCCGAAGAACCGGGGTGAGCGCGTGACCCACGTGAGGTCCGGGTGGCCCGCGTTCAGCAGGTCCAGGGCGCACTCCGCCGCCGACTGGCCGCTGCCCACTACCAGGACCGACCCGGCCCCGGCGATGTCCTCGCGACGGCCCATGTACTCACCCGTGTGCACCACGGGGGACGCGCCGACCCGGGCCGACTCCTCCGCGACGCGCGCGAGCGGCGCGGGCAGGGACGGCACCGTGCCCGTGCCCACCACCACGTGGTCGGCCCGGTGCGTGCTGGTCCCGGCCGCGGAGGCCGCCTCCACCACGAACTCGTCCGCCTGATCGTCCCACCGCACCGCCGTCACCGTGGTCGCGTAGGCGATGCCGGGCAGCTGGGCTGCCACCCACGCGCAGTAGTCCGAGAACTCCCGCCGCAGCGGGTACCAGGAACCCCGGATGTAGAAGCGGTGCAGCCGGCCCATCGCCTTGAGATACGCCAGGAACGAGTACGGGGAGGTCGGGTCCGCGAACGTCACCAGGTCCGCGAGGAACGGCACCTGGATCTGCGCGCCCGGCAGCATCATGCCCGGGTGCCACACGAACGCGTCGCGGCTCTCCACCACCTCCACCTCGACGTCGGGCAGCGGGTGGGCCAGCGCGGCCAGGCTCAGGTTGAACGGGCCCAGCCCGATCGCGAGCACGCGGCGGGGGGACGTGGACGCCGGGCTCATGCGCACACCTGCTCTCCGTGCTCGTCCACGCGCGCCGCGGACGGACGTGGCCCCGCCGAAGCGGGGAGCGTGCAGGACACGGCGACCGACGGGCCATGCGGACGGTTCCGCCCCGCCCCGCGCCTCCGGTGACGGCCGGCCCGCACCGCGTCGGCGTGCCGCAGCGCCGCCTCCTCCACGACGTCGACCAGCGCCTCCAGCTCGCCCGAGGTGACCGCGGGGTTCAGGATCGTGAACTTCAGATGGGGCACCCCGTCCACCACCGTCGTCGCGATCAGCGCGCGCCCGCCGGCCACCAGCTCCCGGTGCATCGCCGCCTGCACCGCCGTGCACTCCTCCTCCGACAGTCCCTCGGCCCGCACCCGGAACAGCACCGTCACCAGCGTCGGATCCTCCAGCACCGCGAACATCGGCCGGGCCCGCAGGATCCCGCACGCCTGCCGCGTGCGCTCGCGCGCCCCCGCGAACAGGGACGCCACCGCCTCGGCCCCATGCTCACGCAGCGTCAGCCACAGCTTGAGCGAATCGAACCGGCGGCTCGTCTGCAGCGACCGATCCGCCAAGTTCGGATGGACGCTGTCCTCCGGGTTCAGGTAATCCGCGTGCACCGTCACATGGCGCAGGCTCTCGGCATCCCGCACCACCAGCGCGCTGCAGGCCAGCCCCACGTAGAACGTCTTGTGGAAGTCCATCGTCACCGAGTCCGCACGGTGCAGTGCCGGCAGCTCGTGGCGCGTCGCCGCGCTCGCGGCGAGGATCCCGCCCACGGCCGCGTCCGCATGGACCCACATCCCGTGGCGTTCGGCGACGTCGGCGATGGCCGGCAGCCGGTCGATGGCGCCGCGGTCGGTGGTCCCCAGCGTCGCGACGACGGCCATCGGCACGGCACCGGCGGCCACCTCACGCTCGACCGCCGCGGCCAGGGCCCCGGGGTCCAGGCGCCCGGCGGCGTCGGTGGGGACGACGACCACGGCGTGGCGGCCCAGCCCGAGCAGGCCGGCTGCCTTGGCGATGCTGTAGTGCGTGGCCGCGCTGACGAAGACGCGCAGCGAGCCGAGCACCTCGGCGGGCAGGTCGGCGAGCCCGGCGTGGCCGGTGAGACGCTGCACGGCGCGGCCGCGGGCCAGCGTCATGGCCTGCAGGTTGGAGGCCGACCCTCCGGAGGTGAAGACGCCGTCGCCCGCGGCGAACCCGCACCAGCGTCCGACCTCGGCCAGGAGCCGCTGCTCCATGAGCGCCGCGGAGCGGGCCTGGTCCCAGGACTCGACCGCCGTGTTGAGCGCCCCGAGCACGGTGTCCGCTGCGGTGCTGGAGAGCAGGACCGGGCAGTTGAGGTGAGCGGCATAGCGCGGGTGGTGGTAGGCGGTGGTCTGGTGGGCGTAGAGCTCCGCGACCTCGGCGAGGGCGTCGTCGAGGCTGCCCGTCGGCTGCGAGAAGTCGACGGCGCCGACGGCGTCGGCCAGGTGCGTCGACGGGGTGTCCGGGTGGACCCCCGCGCGGTCGTAGGCGGTGTCGACGGCCACCCGGGCCGCCCTGCCGGTGGCGTCGAGGTAGGCGGCGGGATCGCCGAGTCCGAACAGGCGAGGGAGCATGGGAGGGCCTTCCGTGAGGGGGTCGTCGGCTCCGGGCGGCGTGCGCCACGGACGTCCCGCACAGTAGGGAAGCCTTACCTAAGAAAGCAAATACGCAACAATGACGTGACGTATTCAAAGGGAGGACTCCAGCAAAGGTGGGGCTCACCTATGCTGACCGGATGACGAGCTCCTCCGTCCTCCCCCCGCCTGCCGCCCGTCCCTCGCGTGTCGAGGCCCTGCAGATGAAGGCCTACCGCGGGCTCGCGGCCCTCGGCCAGGCGATGCCCGTTGACCGCGACGAGTATCCGCAGTGGACCATGACGGTCCGCGCCACGTGGCTGCTCGCCCCCCGGCTGCGTCGTCTCACGTTCGCCGCGGAGGAGTTCCGCACGTTCACCCCGCAGGGCTGCGACGAGTACTTCGGGCTGCTCACCCCGCCCCCGGGGCGGGCGCTCGTGATGCCCGATCCCGCGGCGCTCAATGCGCGGCGAGCGGTCGGGCGGATCCCCGAGGACGTGCGGCCGGATCTGCGGTGGTACACGGTCGCCGAGCACCGGCCCTCCGTCGGTGAGATCGACGTCGACGTCGTCGTGCACGACCATGCGGGCCCCGCCGGCACGTGGGCGCGCACCGCACGTCCGGGCGACGTCGCCGGCTTCCGCACCGGGACGGGCGCCTATCGTCTGCCGGCGGCGGGGGAGTCGCACCTCGTGGTGGGGGACGAGACCGCAGTCCCGAGCATCGCCGCCGCCCTCGCCGCGCAGCGTCGCACGCCGCGCGGGGGCCGGATGGACGTCGTCCTGGAGGTGCCCGGCCGTGACCACGTCCCCGCCCTCGAGGTCCCGGAGGGCGCCACGCTCACGGTCCTGCACCGCGGAGACGCCGTGCCGGGCGCCCTGCTCACGCCGCACCTCGAGGACCTCCCCGCCGCGCCCCGCGACCACGTGTGGGCGTGCGGCGAGCAGTCGCTCGCGACGGCGGCGCGGCGGGTGATCGTCCGCCGCGGCATCGCACCGAAGCGCGCGATCATGTTCAGCGGCTACTGGCGGGTGGAGGGCCCGCGGCTCTGATCCCGTCCGACGGTCGGCGTCCGTGCTCCGAGCACGAGGCCGACCGCACGCCCCGGAACGACGAAGGGCCCCTCCGCCAGGAGGGGCCCTTCGTGTGTGGAGCGGATGACGAGATTCGAACTCGCGACCTCCACCTTGGCAAGGTGGCGCTCTAGCCAACTGAGCTACATCCGCCTGAGTCGATCCTCACGGATCGTCTCCGTGCGCGATACTGGGTTCGAACCAGTGACCTCTTCCGTGTCAGGGAAGCGCGCTACCGCTGCGCCAATCGCGCTCGTCCACCTCCGAGGAGGTGGTGAACATGCCGCCACTCCCGGTCGGAGAAGCCTGCGAGGTCGGGACGGGATTCGAACCCGCGTATACGGCTTTGCAGGCCGCTGCCTCGCCTCTCGGCCACCCGACCAGGGGTGAAGGTTGAGCGAGCGGATGACGAGATTCGAACTCGCGACCTCCACCTTGGCAAGGTGGCGCTCTAGCCAACTGAGCTACATCCGCGCGTCGGTGCCGCCGGGATCCGCTCGTCCGAGCCGCTCACCTGCGTTTTCCAACGAGAAAGAACTCTAGGCCATCTCCGCCCGGATGCAAAATCGGCGTCCGGAGGCGTGTCGGGCCACCCCGTCGGGGGTCCGGGGACCCTGCCAGAATGGCTGACCATGACCCAGCCACGCCTCGCGCATCAGACCCCCCACGGACGCATGTACGCGCGCTCCCTCTCGGGCCTGCCCGAGGTCCCGTCCATCACCACCGTGATCGGCATGGAGAAGACGGACCTGGACGGCTGGGTTGGGTGGATGGCGGCCCAGTCCGTGACCCAGGATCCGCGCCTGGCGGAATCGGTGGGCTCCGCGGCGCGCCTGAAGCAGGTGGCCCGGCAGTCCGCCGACGCCGCCGCCCGCTACCGGGACGCCGCGGCCGAGCGCGGGGACCGCGTGCACGACTACGCCGAGCAGGTGGCCCAGCGCGCCCTCGGCCGCCCCCACACCATGGCGGAGGCCCGGGCCCGGCTGATCGAGCACGGCGAGGGCGCCTACGCGGACCGCTTCGACGAGTGGTGGGACCTCTACGACGTCCGGCCGATCGCGGCCGAGATCACCGTCTGGAACCACACGGTGGGCTACGCGGGCACGCTGGACCTCGTCGCCCGGATCGGCGGCCGGCTGTGCCTGATCGACTACAAGACGAAGGGCACGGGGCGGGACGGACGGGTCAAGGCGCTCGATCCCAAGGTGGTCATGCAGCTGACCGCCGGCCTGAAGGCGGAGGAGTCCCTGGTGGACCCCGAGGCCGGCACCTGGGAGGAGTGGCGGCACGGCCAGGCCGAGATGCTGCTCGGCGTCGCCCTGGGGGAGACCGAGGTCGCCGTGCACCAGGCCAACCCGGGCGTGCTGCCCCGCCACTGGCACAAGTTCTGGGCCCTGCGCCAGGTCTGGAAGCACGCGCAGGCCGTGGACGACGCCGGCCCCGCGCTCCGTGTCATCGGCCCCCCTCCGCCGTCGGTCCCGGTGTCGGCGGCCACCGGCCTGCAGGCCGTGCGCGCCGCGGCGTTCGGCGGCGGCTCCCACGCCGCCCCGGACGTGGCGCCCGACGGGTCGTCGTCGCGCCCGGCGTCTGCCGAGGGCGGCGATAGGGTGACGGCGTGACCGTCCTGCCCGTCCGCACCATCCCCGACCCCGTCCTGCGCACCGCCGCGTCGCCCGTGCCCCCGGGCGCGGATGTGCGCGCCCTCGTGGCGGACATGATCGAGACGATGCACGCCGTCGGGGGCGTGGGCCTGGCCGCGCCCCAGGTGGGCGTGGGCCTGCGCGTCTTCGTGTTCGACGTCGCCGGCGTCGCCGGGCACGTGGTCAATCCCGTACTCGAGACCGCCGGCCAGGCGCTGCGGGAGCCGGGCGAGGGGTGTCTGTCCGTGCCCGGGCTGCGCTACCACCCGGCGCGCGCCGCCGAGGCCGTCGTCCGCGGCACCGACGTGGACGGGAACCCGGTGGAGCACCGGGGGACCGGCCTGCTCGCCCGCTGCCTGCAGCACGAGACCGACCACCTCGACGGGATCCTCTACGTCGACCGCCTCGACGGCGAGGAACGCCGTGAGGCCCGCCGCCGCATGCGCGCCGGCGAGGTGGACCGCGCCGCTCGTCGCATCGGGGCCGCGCGCGCGGCCGCCGTCAGCTCGGTCTTCGGCGCCCCCGCCGTCCCCGCCGCCGGAACAGGAGCCGCCCGATGACCGCCCCGACGCCCCTGCGCGTGCTCTACGCCGGCACGCCCGAGACCGCCGTGCCCGTGCTGCGCGCCCTGCTCGACTCGCCCCACGAGGTCGTCGGCGTGCTCACCCGGCCGGACGCCCCGGTCGGGCGCCGGCGGGTGCTGACCCCGTCGCCGGTCGCGGTCACGGCAGAGGAGGCCGGCCTGCCCGTGCTCAAGGCCGACCGACTCCGCGGACCCGAGGGCGCCGATGCCCTCCAGGCGATCCGGGTGCTCGAGGCGGACGTGGCCGTCGTCGTCGCCTACGGGGCGCTCGTGCCCGTCGAGGCCTTGCAGATCCCCCGTCACGGCTGGCTCAACCTGCACTTCTCCGCGCTGCCGGCCTACCGCGGCGCCGCCCCCGTCCAGCGCGCCGTGATGGCCGGGGAGACCGAGATCGCCGCCGACGTGTTCCAGCTCGAAGAGGGCCTGGACACCGGGCCCGTCTTCGCCCGGCTCACCCGCCCCGTCGCGGCCGACGAGACCGCCGGGGCCGTGCTCACCGACCTCGCCGAGCGCGGCGGCCCACTCGTGATCGACGTGCTCGACCGCCTGGCAGACGGCACCGCGACGGCCACGCCCCAGCGCGGCGAACCCACCCACGCGCCGAAGCTCACGGCCGCAGACGGCCTGGTGGACCCCGCCCGCCCGGCCGCCGAGGTGGCCGCCCGGATCAACGGCGTCACCCCCGAGCCCGGCGCCTGGGGCTGGCTGACCGCGGACGACGGCGCCGCCCCGGCCCGTTTCAAGCTCGACGGCGTCGCCCCGGTCCGCGCCGGCGACGACGGCTGGCCCTCCGCCCTCGACGCCGCGGTTCCCGGGCAGATCCTGGTGGCCGCGAAGGCCGCCTGGCTGCGCACGGCCGGCGGGGCCGTCCGGCTCTCCCGCGTCCAGCCGGCGGGCAGGAAGCTGATGCCGGCCGCCGACTGGGCGCGCGGCGCCGCCGCCGGGGCCGCGCTGCTGGCCGGGGAGGCGCTCGCCCACCACGAAGAACAGGCCCGCCAGGAGGCCGCCGCCCGGGCGGCGGCACGCGAGGCCGCGCGGAACGCCGCGGCACAGGACGAGGAGGCACGCGCATGAGCCGCGAAGGACAGGCAGGACAGGGCCGGGGCGAGCGAGGGGCCCGCGGAGAACGCGGCCGCGCACCCCGGCCGGACGCCCAGGACCGCCGCGACGCGCAGGGGCGCACCCGCAACCGGGGTCGCTCCGGCGCCGGGCGGAAGTACTCGGCGCAGGCGCCGTCGCAGCGCTCCCGCACCGCTGACCCGGCGCGCCGCGTCGCGTTCGGGGTGGTCCGCTCCGTCCATGCCGAGGACGCGTACGCGAACCTGGTCCTCCCGGCGCGCATCCGCCAGGCCCGCCTCGACCGGCGCGACGCCGGCTTCGCCACCGAACTCGCCTACGGCACCCTGCGCGGGCTCGGCCTGTACGACGCGATCCTGACCCGCTGCGTGGACCGCCCGCTCGAGAAGATCGACCCACCCGTGCTCGACGCCCTGCGGCTCGGCGCCCACCAGCTGCTGGGCATGCGCGTGCCCGCCCACGCCGCCCTCGACGCCACCGTCTCCCTCGTGCGCGCCGAGATCGGGGCCGGCGCCTCCGGGTTCGTGAACGCGGTGCTGCGTCGGGTTGCCGAACGCCCCCTCGAGGAGTGGCTGGCCGACGTCGCCCCTGCCGACGGCGGCGACGCCGCCCTGGCCGTCCGTGCCTCGCACCCGGTGTGGATCGTCCGCGCGCTGCGCCAGGCCCTGGCCGCCCACCGCGGCACCCGCCACATCGCCGACCGCGACGCCGAGCTGGCCGCCCTGCTCGAGGCGGACAACGCCCCGCCCGTGGTCAACCTCGTCGCCCTGCCCGTGGCCGGTGGGGCCGAGGCGCTCGCCGCGGCCCTCGACGACGGCGCCGAACCCGGGCCGCTGGCCCCGGACTCCGCCCTGCACTCCGGCGGCGATGCCGGCCGTCTGCCCGGGGTGCGCGAGGGCGTGCTCCGCGTCCAGGACGCCGGCTCCCAGCTCACCGCCCGTGCCCTGGCCCAGGCACCCGTCCCCGCGGCCGAGGGGCGGGCCGAGCGCTGGCTCGACCTGTGCGCCGGCCCTGGCGGCAAGGCGGCCCTGCTGGCCGCCCTCGCCGCCGAGCGGGGGGCGACGCTCGTGGCCAACGAGGTCGCCCCGCACCGCGCCGACCTCGTCCGGCAGGCACTCGCCGCCGTGCCCGCCGGCGCCTGGACCGTCCGGACCGGGGACGGCCGCACGATCGCCGACGCCCCCGAGGCGGCCCCGGCGTTCGACCGCGTCCTCGTGGACGCCCCCTGCACCGGCCTCGGTGCGCTGCGCCGCCGACCCGAGTCGCGCTGGCGCCGCACCCCGGCCGACCTCGCCGAGCTCACCGGCCTGCAGGCCGAGCTGCTCGACGCGGCGGTCGCCGTCCTGGCCCCCGGCGGGGTGCTCGCCTACGTGACCTGCTCCCCGCACGTCGCGGAGACCGTCGTCCAGGTCCAGGACCTCGTGCGCCGCCACCCCGAGCTGGAGCTGCTCGACGCCCGCACCGCCCTCGACACCGTCGCGCTCGACGACCTGCGCCTGGACGAGGCAGAACCCGCCGGCGCGCCGAAGCCGGGAGACGTGGTCGCCCGCACGGCCCAGCTCTGGCCGCACCGGCACGGCACCGACGCCATGTTCCTGGCCCTGCTGCGCGCCCCCGGCGCCTGACCGAGAGGACCCGACCATGACCGCCCGCGCCCCGCGCCTGCACCCCTCGATCCTGTCCGCGGACTTCGCCCGCCTCGCCGACGAGCTGGCCCGCATCCCCAGTGCGGACGCGGTGCACGTGGACGTCATGGACAACCACTTCGTCCCGAACCTCACCCTCGGCCTGCCCGTGGTCGAGGCGATCCGACGCGCCACGGACCTGCCGCTGGACCTCCACCTGATGATCGAGGACGCCGACCGCTGGGCGCCCGGCTACGCGGAGGCGGGGGCCGAGTCCGTGACCTTCCACGCCGAGGCGTCGGCGGCGCCCGTCCGGCTGGCCCGGGAGCTGCGCGCGGCCGGAGCGAAGGCCGGCATGGCGCTGCGGCCGGCGACCGCGGTCGAGCCCTACCTGGACATGCTCCCGGAGCTGGACATGCTCCTGCTGATGACCGTGGAGCCCGGCTTCGGGGGGCAGGCGTTCCTCGACGTCGTGCTGCCGAAGATTCGCCGGGCCCGCCGCGCCCTCGACGGCGGGCCCGCCCCGCTGGCCCTCCAGGTCGACGGCGGCGTGAACCGCGAGACCATCGAACGCGCGGCCGAGGCCGGGGCCGACGTGTTCGTGGCCGGCTCCGCGGTGTTCGGCGCCGAGGACCCCGACGCCGCGCTCGCCGGCCTGCGCACCGCCGCCGCCCGCGCCTGCCACTGAGCCCGGCGACGCCGTCGCCCGCCCGCCGCGCCGGACGTCGCCCGGCGTCGTCCGGCGACGTCCGGCATGCGCGGCCGGCCGGGCGTGCGATACTGCTGGACAGCAACGTGCTCCGAGATGCGGTGGAAGTCCGCACCGGCGGTGACAGCCCGCTAACCGCGCGGCCCGTCCTCATCCGAGGCGGTGCAGAGCGGCCTGACCGGTGGAATTCCGGTGCCGACCGTACAGTCGGGATGGGAGAGGCACGCGGCGGAGCCGTTCCGCGCCCTGCGCGGGAGGGCTGCGGAGCGCACCCCTCGGAGTCCCGATCCGAGGAGGTGGCGTCACGGTCATGGACTGGCTGGTGGACGCGTTCAACTGGACCGTCCCGGTCGCCGGCGGCGGCCTGCTCATGCGCGAGGTGCTGGGCAACGTCTTCGGCCTCGCCTCCGCCCTGGGCGGCATGGCGCGCAGGGTCTGGGCCTGGCCCGTGGGCATCCTCGGCAACCTCATCCTGCTGACGGTCTTCCTCGCCTCCCTGTTCACGGGGGCCGATCACGCCACCCTGCTCGGTCAGGCCGGCCGACAGGTCATGTTCATCGCCGTCTCCGTCTACGGCTGGGTGCGCTGGCGTCAGGCCCGTCGGGGCCACGCCGAGGACGCTCCCGCCATCACCCCGGAGTGGGCCGGCTGGCGCGGGCGCGTGTTCCTCGTGACGGCCATGGCGGTCGGCACCGTCGCCCTCACCCCCGTGTTCCGCGCGCTGGGTTCGTGGGAGCCGGTGTGGGCGGACGCCTGGACGTTCGTGGGATCGCTGCTGGCGACCTACGGCATGGCGCGCGGCTGGGTGGAGTTCTGGCTGATCTGGGTGGCCGTGGACGTCGTCGGCGTGCCCCTGCTGTGGAGCACCGGCTACTACGCCTCGGCCGTCATGTACGCCTTCTACGGCGCCTTCACCCTGATCGGCTTCTTCGTGTGGCTGCGCGCCACAGACCGGGACAAGCCCGCCGTGGAGACGCTGCTGCCGGACGGCCCCGAGGGGGACGTCGCCCGATGAACGCCGCCGAGACCCCGTCCGCCGACCCCATGGACCTCGCCGTCGGCGCCGCGCTGCGCGGCGTGCGCGGCGCCAACCCCCTCGTCGGGGCCGTCCTGACCGACGCGGCCGGCCGCATCCTGGCCGTCGGGCACCACCGCGGACGGGGGACCGCCCACGCCGAGGTCGACGCCCTGACCCGCTGGCGGGCCGCCCGCGCCGCGGATCCGGCCCTGGCCACCCTCGACCCCGCCGGCCTGACGCTGCACGTCACCCTCGAGCCCTGTGACCACACCGGCAGCACCGGCCCCTGCTCGCAGGCCGTCCTGGACGCGGGGATCGGCGCACTGCGCTACGCCGTCGCGGACCCCACCGGTCACGACGGCGGCGGCGCGGCCCGCCTCGCCGCGCACGGGGTGCACGTCACCGGCCCCACCGGCGAGGCGGCCGCCCTCGCGCTCACCGCCCGCTGGCGCGAGGTCCGCGACGCGGGCCGCCCGTGGGTGACCGGACACCTCGCCCAGTCCCTCGACGGCCACGCCGCGGCCGCCGACGGCACGAGCCAGTGGATCACCGGCCCGGACTCCCGCGTCCACGCCCACGAGGTGCGCTCCCGCGTCGACGCCATCGTCGTCGGCACGGGGACCGTCCTGGCCGACGACCCCCGCCTCACCGCCCGTGACGCCGCCGGCGCCGAACTCGCGCACCAGCCCGTGCCCGTCGTCCAGGGTCACCGGCCCGTGCCCGACGGCGCCGCCCTGCGCGCCCACCCGGTCCTGCTGCACGTGCCGGACCACGACCCGCACGCCGTCCTCGCCGCGCTCGCCGCCCATCCCGGGCCCTGGCCCCACGGCCGCCGTGCCGAGCACGTGCTCATCGAGGGCGGGCCCCGCGTGCTCGGCGCGTGGCTGCGCGCCGGCCTCGTGGACGAGCTCATGGTCTACACCGCGCCCCTGCTGCTCGGCCCGGGCCGCGCCGCCGTCGCCGGCCTGGACGTCGCCACGCTGTCCGAGGGACCGCGCTGGCATCCCGACCCCGCGGAGGGCGGCCCCGCCCGTGCCCTCGGCGACGACGTCTGGACCCACCTGAGCCCGGTGCCGGCCCCGCGCCTGCCCACCGCCCCCGCCCCGACCCGTTTCCAGGAGGACTGAGTGTTCACCGGCATCGTCACCCATCTCGGCACCGTCGTCGCCCTCGAGCACGACGCGGCCGCCGACACCGCCCTGCTGACCCTCGACGCCGGCCGCGCCCTCGACGGGCTGCCCGCCGGCGGCTCGCTCGCCGTCGACGGCGTGTGCCTCACGGCCCTCGACGGACCCACGGAGCGCCCCGGCGTGTTCCGTGCAGACCTCATGGGCCAGACGCTGCGGATGACCAGCCTCGGCGACCGCGCCCCGGGGGACCGGGTCAACCTCGAGCGCTGCCTGCGCCCCACCGACCACCTGGACGGGCACGTGGTCCAGGGCCACGTGGACGGGACCGGCGAGGTCCTCGCGGTCACCCCGCACGGGGCCTGGACCACCCTGCGCATCGGCCTGCCCGCCCGCCTGGCCCGCTACGTCCCCGCGCAGGGGGCCATCGCCCTGCAGGGCGTCTCCCTCACCGTCACCGCCGTCTCCGACCCGGGCGCGGCCGCGCACTGGTTCGAGATCGGCATCATCCCGGCCACACTCGAGGCCACCACCCTGGGCGCCCTGCGGCCGGGCGACCGCGTCAACCTCGAGACCGACGTGCTCGCCCGGTACGCCGAGCGCCTCGCGCTCATCCCCTCCGCCCCCGCCGCACCCACCGAGGAGGCCCGCCCGTGAGCGAGCACATCCGTCTGGACCCCGTCCCCGCGGCGATCGCCGCGATCGCCGCCGGCCGGCCCGTCGTCGTCGTGGACGACGCCGACCGCGAGAACGAGGGCGACCTGATCTACGCCGCCGCCCTGGCCACCGACGAGGTCACCGCCTTCACCGTCCGCCACACCTCGGGCGTCATCTGCGCGCCCCTGCCGGCCGGCCTGGCCGACCGCCTGGCCCTGCCGCCCATGACCACCGTCAACGAGGACCCCAAGGGCACCGCCTACACCGTGAGCGTGGACGCCGCCGCCGGCGTCACCACCGGCATCTCCGCCGCCGACCGCACCCGCACCCTCCGCCTGCTCGCCGACCCCGGTGCCGCCCCCGGCGACCTGACCCGGCCCGGTCATGTGTTCCCCCTGCGCGCCGTCCCCGGCGGCGTCCGGGCCCGCCGCGGCCACACCGAGGCCGGCGTCGAGCTGTGCCGCCTGGCCGGCGTCGCGCCCGTGGCCGCCATCGCCGAGCTCGTCCACGACGACGGCACCATGATGCGCCTGCCCGCCCTGCGGGAGTTCTCGGACGAGCACGGCCTCGTGCTGATCTCCATCGAGGACCTCGTGGCCCACCTGGAGGAGACGACGCCGGCCCTGACCGCCGTCCCCGCCGAGGCCACCCTGCCGACCCGGCACGGCCTGTTCCGCGTGAGCGTGCACGTGGACGCCGAGACCGGGGCCGAGCACCTGCTGCTCGTGGCGGGGGAGACCGACTCGGAGCGTCCCCTCACCGTCCGCGTGCACTCGGAGTGCCTCACCGGCGACGTCCTCGGCTCCCTGCGCTGCGACTGCGGCCCCCAGCTCGAGGACGCCCTCGCCCGCGCGGCGGCCGAGGGCGGCGCCGTCCTCTACCTCCGGGGCCACGAAGGACGCGGCATCGGCCTGGCCAACAAGATCCGCGCCTACCGGCTCCAGGAGGAGGGGATGGACACCGTCGAGGCCAACCTCGCCCTCGGTCTGCCCGCCGAGGCGCGCGACTGGGCCGGGGCCGCCGCCGTCCTCACGGCCGCCGGCCATCGGCGCATCCGCCTCGTCACCAACAACCCCGCGAAGGTCGCGGGGCTGCGGGCGGCCGGCATCGACGTCGTCGAGCGTGTCCCGGCCCCCACGCCTGTCACCGAGCACAACGTGGTCTACCTGCGCACCAAGCGGGACCGCATGGCCCACGCCCTGGCGGACCGCGTGCTCGAACCGCCGACGGCCACCGGCGGCCCCGCCACGCCGGCCGATGACCCGACCACCGACCCGACCCACCCCACCCACCAGGAGGACACCCCATGAGCGGCGCCGGAGCCCCGACCTTCACCCCCGACCCCGCCGCTGCGAGCGGCCTGAACGTGGCGATCGTCGCCGCCCAGTGGCACACGGAGATCATGGACGGGCTGATCGCCGGGGCGCAGGCCGCCGCGGCCGACCTGGGCCTGGAGCCCGTGCTCGTGCGCGTGCCCGGCACCGTCGAGCTCACCGTCGCCGCGGCGCGGCTGGCGGAGCGATTCGACGTCGTCGTGGTCCTGGGCGTCGTGGTGCGCGGGGACACCCCGCACTTCGACTACGTGTGCCAGTCCGTGACCCAGGGCGTGACGGAGGTCTCGGTGCGCACCGGCGTTCCCGTGGGCTTCGGCGTGCTCACCGTGGACACCGACCAGCAGGCCCGCGACCGGGCGGGCCTGCCCGGATCCCGAGAGGACAAGGGACGCGAGGCCCTCGAGGCGGCCGTCCTCACCGAGCTCGCGCTGCGCTCGGTCACGCCACGGGACTGAGGGTGGCCGGGCGGGGCTGCCTGCTGGGTCGGCTGCTCTCGACGTGGACCCTGTCCCCGGGGCCGGTGGGGTGATCGCAGGCCGGTCAACCGGGCCCGTCCGGAACGCCGGCAGCCCCGCGCCGTCATGGATGGGGTCGGCCGGAGGGCGCGGGGACCCGACGATAGAGGCGGAGACGCGAAGCCCCCGCCCTTCGTCTCGCTCGCGGCATCCACAGCTCGTCGTCCACTGCCCCGACCGTCAGGGCGGGCCGTTGACCCCCAACGCGTTCACCGCCGCAGACGGGTGATCTATGCGGCCCGCCCCGCCTCGGACGACTGCGTCGGGGTGCACGGAGCCTGCCGCAGCGTGGCCGCGTTCAAACAGTCCATGGCCCTGCTGGGAGCTGCGCGAGACCGGGCTGCTGCTCACCCCCCTGGTGCCGGCCCGCTCCATCGTCCCCGGTGCACGTCTGGCCTGCGACTGGCTGGGCCACTATGAGAAGCGCGAACCCGTCGCCTCCGCCTACGCCGACCTGGCCGGCCTCATCTTCGAAAGGATCACCGCATGAACGAGAAGCAGCTTGAGCCCGACCTGAGTCTGCGAGCACAGCGACGCAAGCCCACCCCGGCCCCCCAGACCCCGGCTCCCGGAGCGGTGATCCCCGCAGAACCGGCAACGACCTCGGACCCGGCCGGTGGGTATGCGCCCCTGGCGCGGCGTGGGGCGCCGACCGTGGCCCTGAACGTGCGAGTGCCCGAAGCGATCCGCGACGCGGTGCGTCGAGAGGCCGCCACGAACCCGGCAACGCCCAGCCAGGCCGCGGTCATCGAAGCCCTAGGGCGTGTCTGAGAATAGATGCACGAGTCAGCTGAGACCCTGGGGACATGTCCCGGTTCCAGATGCTCTCTGACACCCAATGGGAGTTGATCGCCCCGATGCTCCCGACCCGGACCGGCCGCGCCGGCAGGCCGTTCGCCGACGCCCGCACCATGGTGGAGGCGATCATCTACCGGTACCGGTGCGGAATCGCTTGGAGGGATCTGCCCGAGGTCTACGGGCCCTGGCAGACCGTGTGGACCTGGCATCGGCGCTTGGCCGAAGAAGGCACATGGGACACGGTGCTGGCCACGCTGACCGCCGCCGCTGACGCCGAAGGCCTGATCGATTGGTCGGTCTCGGTGGACTCCACGATCGCCCGCGCCCACCAGCACGCGACGAACATCACCCGCCACACAGGGGGATGGATCGAACTACAAGAATCCGCATGAGGAACCGGCCGATCACGGCATCGGGCGCTCCCGTGGCGGGCTGAGCACGAAGATCCATCAGCTCGTGGACGGGACCGGGCTGCCGCTGGTCAGCCTGATCACCCCCGGCCAGGCAGGGGACTCCCCGATGCTGCTTCCTCTTCTGGAGCAGCTGCGCGTGACCCGGCCAGTAGGGCGGCCCCGGACCCGCCCTGCGGCGGTGCTGGGCGACAAGGCGTACTCCTCCCGGGCGATCCGCACCCACCTACGCGCCCGTGGGATCAAAGCGGTCATCCCCGAACCGGCCGACCAGCAGGGCCACCGCAGACGGCGCGGTGCCCGCGGCGGGCGCCCCGTCAGCCTCGACGCGGCCGCCTACAAGGGCCGCAACGTCATCGAGCGTCAGTACGCGCACCTGAAGCAGTGGCGGGGTCTGGCGACCCGGTATGACAAGTACGCGATCATCTACAGGGCCGCTGTGGTCCTGAATGCTGTGCTCGCATGGTCAAAACGATTGTCAGACATGCCCTAGGTCGCGGGCGAGTACCGCCGGGTAGCTCGGGCCCTCGAGGAGTGTCATGAGGATGCGGGAGCGGGTCGGGTCGGCCATCGCCCGGCCCAGCCGGTTCATCACGTCCAGCCGCGAAGCAATAGTCAGCATGCGCTGAGCATACAGAACCTGCTGACCTCTCGTGTGTGGCTCCCGCTGCTGATATCTGCACATCTGCATAGGTGTATGGTCGTGGCATGAGTGTGACGCCGTTGGATTCGTGTCAGGTCACCGCCGTCCATCCGGAGAAGGTGGCGCTGACCCGGGAGAGGATCCCCGACGAGCGCGAGGCCGGCAGGTTGGCCGGGCTGTTCAAGCTCCTGGGGGACCCGCGCCGTGCCCGGGTGCTGTATGCGTTGCTGGAGGCCGGCGAGCTGTGCGTGTGTGACCTGGCGGCGTCGGTCGATGTCGCGGAGGCGTCGGTGTCCCAGGTGCTGCGGGTGCTGCGTTCCGCTGGGGTGGTCGAGAACCGCCGGGAGGGGCGGATGGTGTACTACCGCCTCGCTGACGGGCATGTGCGGATGCTGCTGGACGTCTCCCGTGAGCACGCCCGCCACGAGGGGCAGGGCTGATGGGGGCGGGACACAGCCATGCCCCGGCGACCGGGCATGCCGGTGGCCGCTACCGTCGGCGGCTGGCGGGGGCGTTCGCCCTGACGGCGGGCTTCTTCCTGATCGAGCTGGTCGCGGGGCTGGTGTCGGGGTCGTTGGCGCTGCTGTCGGATGCCGGGCACATGGCTGCCGATGTGGTGGTGCTGGGTGCGGCGCTGCTGGCGACGCGCATCGCGAGCCGGCCGGACTCCACGGGGCGACGCACCTATGGCTCCTACCGGGCCGAGGTGTTCGCCTCGGCGTTGGCGGTGCTGGCGATGCTCGCGGTCGGGGTGTACGTGGTGGTCGAGGCCATCAGCCGGCTGGGCGACGCGCCGGAGGTGGCCTCCGGCGCCATGCTCGCGGTCGGCTTCGCCGGCCTGGTGATCAACATCATCTCCATGCTGCTGCTGCGCAGCGGGGCCAAGGACAGCCTGAACGTCAAGGGCGCCTACTACGAGGTGATCGCCGACGCCGCCGGGTCGGTGGGTGTCATGGTCGCCGGCGTGCTGATCATTCTCACCGGCCAGCCGATCTGGGACGTCGTGGTCGCGGCGCTCATCGCGGTCTTCGTCATCATCCGGGCGGTGGTTCTGGGCAGGCAGGTGATCGCGGTGCTGGGCCAGCACGCCCCGGAGGGGGTGGACCCGGAGGACGTCGCCGGTGACCTGGACGCGGTCGAGGGGGTGGAGGAGGTCCACGACCTGCACCTGTGGACCCTGACGTCGGGGATGAACGTGGCCACGGCCCACCTGGTCGCTGACCAGGGCGCGGACCACGGCGCCGTGCTTGCCGGCGCGCGCCGGGTGCTGCGCGACCGTTACGGTATCGCCCATGCCACCTTGCAGGTGGAGGGCGCCGGCAGCGACGGCTGTCACGACCTGAGCTGGTAGCACTCGGCACGGAAGCCCGCTCGCGAGAGCCGCACATGCTTGAGCAACGTCTTAGGAGCGCGCGATGGCCGCGAAGCACGGCAAGGGCCCCGGGCCGGACGAGGGCCAGCGGCCGGCCCGGCGCGGGGTGGTGCTCACCCTGCTGGGGATCGGTCTGGTCGCCGCGGCTTACGTGGTGACGATCGTGGTCATGGTGGTGCGGTGACGCGGCCCAAACGGACCGCGGCCTCATGGCGGCGCCGCAAGGCGGTCATCGCGTCGTCCAGTGCTGTCCTCGTCGGGTCGAGCACGTAGAGGTCGTGAAGACGTCCAGATATAGGCCTGGGACGGGAGTTCTTGCATCGACTGAACTCCCCGGTGGTTGCAGGTCCGATACGCAGGGGTGCCAGTAAGTAGGGCTGATCGGCGCCCATTTTCTTGTCTCGCGCCCCGGGGCGAGGCGGTCCCCTATCGGTGTCCCTGTGTGCGGGGCAGGTTCACGCCGCGCAGCAGGAGAGCTTGGCGATGTCGGTGGTGAAGGCCTGCGCGGTGAGCTTGAGGCCTTCGGCCATGGTCAGGTAGGGGCTCCAGAGGTTGGCGACCTGGCTGGTGGTCATGCCGGCCTCGAGCATGTAGACCCCGGCGGCGGCGAGGTCGCCGGCGTCCTGGGCCAGGGCGGTAATGCCGATGATGCGGCCGGTGTCGGCGTCGGTGACCATCTTGATGAACCCGCAGGTGTCGCGGTTGACGATCGCGCGTGGGACGTGCGCGAGTGACAGGACACGGCTGTCGTAGCGGATCCCGGCAGCGGAGGCCTGCCGTTCGGTCATCCCGACGGCGGCCAGGGCGGGGCTGGTGAACACGACCCGGAGCAGGTGGCGGTAGTCGACCTCGAGGCCGGCGCCGGTGAGGGCGTTGTCGGCGACGAGGGCGCCGTGGGCCGCGGCGACGTACACGAACTGACGGTGGGCGGTGACGTCACCGGCAGCCCAGACGCGCGGGTTGGTGCTGCGCAGATGGCTGTCGACGACCACCTCGCCGTGGTCGCCGGTGCGCACGTCGACGGTGTCGAGACCGAGCGTGGCGGTGACCGGGCGGCGCCCGGTGGCGACGAGTACCTCGGCCGCCCGGAGTTCCTGTGAGCCGTCAGTGGTGGTGGCAGTGACCGTGACCTCGCCGGTGGCCGGGTCGCGGCGGACCGCGCTGGGCACCGCGCCGCGGATGATCTGGATGCCTTCGTCCGTGAAGATCTCATCCAGGGCGGTGGACGCCTCGGGTTCTTCCTGGGACGCCAGCCGTGAGCGGACCAGCATGGTGACCCGGACGCCGAGCCGAGCGAAGAGCTGGGCCTGCTCCATCGCGACGTAGCCGCCGCCGATGACCAGCAGCGACTCCGGGACGTGGTCCAGTTCCATCGCGGTGGTCGAGGTCAGGTAACCGGCCTCCTGCAGGCCGGGGACCGGCGGCGCCCAGGGCCTGGAGCCGGTGGCGATGAGGTAGTGCGCGGCCCGGACCGTCTCCACCGTGCCGTCAGGGCCGGTGACGCGCAGTGCCGGCTCGCTGGGTGTGCCGACGAACGTGGCGTCCCCGGGGTGGAGATCCCATCCGTACTCGGTGGCCAGGTCCAGGTACTTCTCGCCACGCAGTGACCCGACGAGCCGATCCTTGCCGGCGATCAAGGCGGGCATGTCGACCGGCCGGACTTCGGGGAGCGGCAGCCCGGGGAACCGGGAGGCGTCGAGTGTGACGTGGCGGGCCTCGGCGGTCGCGAGCAAGGCCTTGGAGGGCACGCACCCGGTGTTCACGCAGGTACCGCCGACGGTGCCACGCTCGATCATCACCACCCGTCTGCCGAGGTTGGTGGCGCGGATCGCGGCCGCGAACGCCGCCCCACCGGACCCGATCATTGCCAGGTCATACGACCTGCTGTTAGCCGTTGCCGTCATGAACTCCTCCTTCATCGCCCTCAGGATCGACCTTCCAGTGCACTGGAAGGTCAAGGGGGAGAATGAGTGGCATGCGGATCGGTGAGGTGGCTCGGGCGTCGGGCACGACGAGCAAGACCCTGCGGTACTACGAGGAGGTCGGGCTGCTACCCGCCGCGGACCGCACCCCGGCGGGCTACCGGGACTACGGCGCCGAGGTGCTCGACCGGCTGGACTTCATCCGCCGGGGGCAAGCGGCCGGGCTGACCCTGGCCCAGATCGGTCAGGTGCTGGACATCCGCGACCGGGGGCAGGCCCCCTGCCGGCACGTCACCGACCTGCTCGACACCCGCCTTGATGTGATCGACCGGCAACTCGCCGAGCTCGCGCAGCTACGCACCACGATCGCCGACCTGCGCGAGGACGCCGCCGCCGGCGACCCGGCCATGTGCTCCCCCGAGGATGTCTGCCGCTACCTGTGACACCGAAGTCACGGGCCCGTGGCAGCGCATGGCGGCCCACTCTGTTGCGTTGGGGTGTTAGACCTTTCGCAACGGTTCTGTTGCGCGGGGTGCACCCTATCGCGACGCCTATTCCTCCGGCCTGCCGTCGGCCGCTGTCCCGGTGAAGGATCGGCTTGCGGAACGTGAGCCTCACTCGCAGCGCCCTCTTGCCCGCGTGCTTGGAGGCCGCCACTGAGCTCCGACAGAACCCCGCCATATAGCGGCGCAAGCCACACATGACACCGGGCGGCACACCGAGCAGCCGCCACAAACGACCGATTTAGCCGTTACACGCCCGTGAGTCGGAGCATGACTGAGCCCATTGAGGCCGGAATGGGGGGCGAGGCCACTGTGCCGATTCTGATTCTTTGTCCACACCACCGCGGGGGCCGTTTCAGCGGCCCCCGCGGTGGTGTTGCCGAGGTGTGGACTCAAGCCGCGCGGGGCAACACTCCGCGCAAGACGTCGGTGAGGGTGACGACCCCAGTGAACCGGTTGTCCTGGGTCACTGCGGCCAGCTGGCGGCTGTTGCGGCGCATGGAGGCAAGTGCTTCGTGCAACGGTGTGGTGGAGGGCAGCGTCAGAGCCTGCTGGATAAGCGGCTGGATTGGCGCAGAAGGCTCCATCGTGAGGGTGTCCCGCACGTGGACGACGCCCGGAACGCTCTCAGGGGTATGGTCCGGCTGGACCAGGATACGCAAGTGCCCTGAGCACGCAGCGGCATTCTGGACCGCCTCGACGTCGGCGTCGGGGGCGACCTTGACCGGGTGCTGACCCTGGGGGAGGAGGTCCCCGAGAGTGAGGGTCTGAAGGTCCAGGGCACCGGCCAAGGCTTCATGGTTCTGCCGGTCCAGGGTGCCGGCGGCGGCGGAGTGCTCAACCAGCTGACGAATGGCCGCTGCGTCGTAGCCGCCCACGGCGGCTTGGTCCACGGGGGTGACGCCGCTGAGGGTCACCAGGCGGTTGGCCAGCCGGTTGGCCAGCAGCAGCAGGGGGCGAACGGTCCAGACGAAGGCGCGTGCGGGCACGGCCACGGCTTTGGCTGCGGTCTCGGGGTGGGCAATGGCCCAGGACTTGGGGGCCATCTCCCCGATGACCAGGTGAAGGAAGGTCACGGCCAGCAAGGACAGGACGAAGGAGGCGGTTCCGGCTGCCGCTGCGGGGATGCCCCAGTCCTCCAGGACGGGGCCGAGCCATGCGTCGACGGCCGGCTTGGTGATCGCCCCCAGGGCGAAGGTGCACAAGGTGATGCCCAACTGGGCTGCGGCGAGCATGAGGGTCAGCTCGTCGACTCCCTTGAGAGCGGCCCGCGCGGCGCGGCTGCGTCCTGCCTCGGCCTCCAGTCGGTGCCGGCGGGCGCCCAGCAGGGAGAACTCCATGATGACGAAGATCGCGCTGAGCACGATCAGCGCTGTGGTCACGAGCATGACGATCAGTGGACCGTGCATCATCGCTCCTCGTCCGTGGTGGCGTCGGGCTGGGCCTCGTGGGCGGCATGGCTGCCGGCGGTGTCAGAGCGGGGCACCTCGATGAGGTGGATCCGCAGTCGAGCTGGGACCCTGCGTTGGATGGAGAGGACCTCGACCTGCAGGTGGCGGTCGTAGACCTCCTCAGCCCCGAAGTCTCGTGGGTCCTCGGGCAGGTCGATCGTGATGACCTCGCCTTCCCGGGGCAGACGGCCCAGAGCGTCGATGGTCAGACCGGCGGCGGACTCGGCCTCGGTCACGGGCAGGGGGTGCCCGACGAGGCGCTCGAGCTCGTCCAGGTGGGCCTCTGCGCTCAGGACCCAGGAGTGCAGGCCTGTGGCGGTGATCTCCTCCTGGGGGTGCAGGTCGTGCTCGTCCGTGAGCTCGCCCACGAGCTCCTCCGCGAGGTCTTCCACTGTGAGCACGCCGACGAAGCCGCCGAACTCGTCCACGATGCACGCCATCTGCTGCCCTGAGCCGTCGAGCTCCCGGGCTGCGTCGGGCAGGGACATCATCGTGGGCAGCACCAGTGCAGGGCGCATCAGGGCGGACACGGGGGTGTCCGGGGCCATCCGGGTCTCACCGAGCAGGTCGGTGAGGTGGACTACCCCGAGCGGTTCGTGTTCGTTCGAGATCACCGGGTAGCGGGTGTGGCCGGTGGCCATCAGGTCGCGCACCTGAGCCAGGGAGGTCTGGGGCTGAACCTCGTCCACACGCGAGCGGGGCACCATCGCGTGCTGCACGTCCTGGTCTGGGAAGTCCAGCACCCGGTCGATCAGGACGGAGACCTCCGCGGGCAAGGATCCGGAAGCTCTGGAGTCCAGGGCAATGCGGTCCAGGTCCTCGGCGGAGGCGGTGCTGTCGACGTCGTGCACTGGCTCGATGCGCAGGAGCTTGAGCAGCACCTCGGCCGCCTTGTCGAAGACCCAGATGAGCCAGCCGAACAGGCCGAGGTAGATCTGTGTGGGCCGGGCCAGAGCGCGGGCCAGGGGCTCGGGGTTGGCGATGGCCAAATTCTTGGGGTACAGCTCGCCGATGATCATCTGCACCAGGGTGGCCACCACCAGTACGCCCAGCGTGGAGATGGCGATGACCACTTCAGAAGGCAGTGCGGTGCCGCCGAGCAACTCGGTCAGGGCCGCACCCACCATCGGCTCTGCCACGTAGCCCACCATGAGGCCTGTGACCGTGATCCCCAGCTGCGCGCCGGAGAGCATGAAGGAGGTGCGGCGAGTGACCTGCAGTGCGCGGGCGGCGGCGCGGTCGCCGGCCTTGGCGGCGGTCTGCAGGCGGACGCGGTCTACAGACATGTACGCGAATTCCTGGGCCACGAAGAAGCCGTTGGCGGCGATGATCGCCAGGATGATGAGGGATCCGAGGATCAGTGTCAGGACTGGATCCATGCCTGAGTCACCTCCCCACGAGGTGCAGGCGACCCCGCCAGCTGCGGGGTGGGGTGGGGGTGACGCTCGGACTGTCACCAGGGCAGGCGGCTGGGCCGTCGCTCATGTATTCAGGGGCTCCATAAGGGGTCGAATGAATAATGGCGGCACATTACCACCGGTAACCGGTCGCAGGGCAAGGTGGGGTGTGGCCTCGCCGCCGACATCGGGCATCTGCCCGCCAGGATGTCCAGCCGGGTATACCCCTTTACACGCCCCGTCCGCCCACGAGAGCATCACGTCAGAAACGGTCCCAAACCGAGCTGTTGGACAGAAGTGTCGGAGGGTTTGAGACGTGGTGGGACAGACCGTCGGGTGCGTGTGAGGCCACCCCCGTGGGAGTCGGCCGACGCCCCGCACCCACGAACGTCGGCTCACGTCAGGGCGAGCATGGCGACGCGCCGAGGGGACGGGCGCCGAAGCCTTCTCCCGATAGAACGAGCACGTGGCGAGCCGGTGGTTGAGGGGGCCCGGCACCAGGTCTGCGACGAAGGCCCATGAGGATCTCCAGCCCCGGAAGCCAGGCTCCAGCGCTGGGCAGCTCGGCACTGCTGGGCAGCCGAGCCATCTCCACGAGCTGCGCATCACCGGGATCCCGCTCCCATTCCATGCCTTCCACCGCATTGCCCGTGGCCACCCGCCAGCGGGAGAGGATCTTCTGCGCTCGCTGCAACCGGGCGCTCACTCGGTGTGCGGGACGGGATGGGTCGCCTTCATCGTGGTGGGTCATGCTCCAGTTCGCGGGTCCGAGCGCGGGGCTCTGCTCCTCGTCCGGGAAGGGGAGGAGGGCCACGACGGCTACCCCCAGATCCTCTCGCCGCATCATTCCTGTTCCCCGTCGGCGACGTGGGCGCGGCCGCGCCGCCCGCCGGTGACCTCCAGGGCCTGGACCCGAGGCCCGGACGCGTGGACAGTCGACGAGATGGATGTGTGCGTCGCGGAAGAGATCTGGTGCGGTGGGCCCGGGCGGGGTTCGGGGCAGTGATCGACCTGGTGGTGTCTCAGGTGTGCAAGGAGCGGTGTCGTCGCTGGGGTCAGAAACGAGCGTGTCGTGCCCACCTGTCGGAGGTCGCCCGGGCCATGCGTGCGGACCGGACGGGCACGTTCAGCCCGTCATCCCCACGTCCACGGCCGCCTCGCGCGCGTGCCCCGATGGGAGTGAAGGAACGTGCAGACATGGGAGGGGGAGGACGCTGAGCGGCCGGCACGTCCCACGTGGGCCCGTAGGTGCAGCGCGTGGCGAAGACCCCGCCGTCCCGTACGTCACAATGACCGACTCCGGTCTGGGCTGGAGGGGCAGGGTCGCTAGGGTGGTCCCGTGAAGACCTTCGACGAGCTGTACGCGGAACTGACGCGCAAGGTGCAGGAGCGCCCCGAGGGCTCCGGCACCGTGGCCCAGATCGACGCCGGCGTCCATGCGATCGGCAAGAAGGTCGTCGAGGAGGCGGCCGAGGTCTGGATGGCCGCCGAGTACGAGTCGGATGAGGCCGCCGCCGAGGAGATCTCGCAGCTGCTGTACCACGTGCAGACCATGATGATCGCCCGCGGCATCAGCCTCGAGGACGTCTACCGCCACCTCTGAGGCCGCCGGCCCCGTTCCCCGCCCGCCCCACCGCACCCCGAGGAGACCGACGCGTGCTGCGCATCGCCGTGCCCAACAAGGGCGCCCTGTCCGAGTCCGCCCGCGAGATCCTGACCGAGGCCGGCTACCGGCAACGCCGGGACTCCCGCGAGCTCGTCCTCGTGGACCCCGAGAACAACGTCGAGTTCTTCTACCTGCGTCCCCGGGACATCGCCGTCTACGTCGGCCAGGGCACCCTCGACGTCGGCCTGACCGGCCGCGACCTGTTCTGCGACGCGCAGGTGGGGGACACCGCCGAGGAGATCATGGCGCTCGGCTTCGGCCGCTCCGTGTTCCGTCTCGCTGCCCCCGTCGGCTCCTTCACCTCCGCCGAGCAGCTCGCCGGCAAGCGCATCGCCACGAGCTACGACGGCCTGCTCTCCGACTACCTGGCCCGCACCGGCCTGGACGCCACGGTGGTCCACCTCGACGGCGCCGTGGAGTCCTCCGTCAAGCTCGGCGTGGCGGACGCGATCGCCGACGTCGTGGAGACCGGCAGCACTCTGCGCGCCGCCGGCATGGAGGTCTTCGGCGAGCCCATCCTCGACTCGGAGGCCGTGCTGATCGGCCGCGCAGGGGAGCGCCCCGAGGGCCTCGACGTGTTGCTGCGCCGCCTCAAGGGCGTGCTCGTGGCCCGCCGCTGGGTCATGATCGACTACGACATCCGCCGTGACCTGCTGGAGGCGGCCACCGCGGTCACCCCGGGGCTGGAGTCACCGACGGTCTCCCCGCTGCGGGACGAGACGATGGTCGCCGTGCGCTCCATGGTCCGCAAGCCGGACGCCAACCGCGTCATGGACGAGCTGTACGCCCTGGGCGCCCGCGGCATCCTGATCTCCGCGATCCACGCGATCCGCCTCTGACGGCCCGCGCCGTCCCGCCCGAGCCCCCCGAGACGAAGGAGCCGACGTGAGCCTCGCCGTGCGTGTCATCCCCTGCCTGGACGTGGACGCCGGGCGCGTGGTCAAGGGCGTGAACTTCGAGAACCTGAGGGACGCGGGCGACCCGGTCGAGCTCGCTCGCCGCTACAACGCCGCGGGCGCCGACGAGATCACGTTCCTCGACGTCACCGCCTCCACCTCGGACCGCGCCACGACCTACGACGTCGTGACCCGCACGGCAGAGGAGGTCTTCATCCCGCTGACCGTGGGCGGCGGCGTGCGCACCGTCGAGGACGTGGACCGGCTGCTGCGCACGGGGGCGGACAAGGTCTCCGTCAACACGGCGGCCGTGGCCCGGCCCGAGGTGATCACGGAGATCACCCGGCGCTTCGGGTCCCAGGTCCTCGTGCTCTCCCTCGACGCCCGGCGCACGGAGGACCCGGGATGCGCCTCCGGCTATGAGGTCACCACCCACGGCGGCCGCCGGGGCACCGGCATCGACACCGTCGCCTGGTGCCGGGAGGCCTCCGAGCGCGGGGTGGGGGAGATCCTGCTCAACTCGATCGACGCGGACGGCACCCGCGAGGGCTTCGACCTGGAGATGATCCGGGACGTGCGCGCCGTGACGCGGGTGCCGCTGATCGCCTCCGGCGGCGCCGGCGAGCCCGAGCACTTCCCGCCCGCCGTCGCGGCCGGTGCGGACGCGGTGCTCGCCGCCTCCCTGTTCCACTTCGGCCCGGACGACATGCTCGCCCGCGTCAAGGACGCCCTGCGGCAGGCGGGGCACCCCGTCCGCTGACCCCGGCGGCCACGCCCCGCTCCGGCTCCCTAGACTGGACCTCCATGAGCATCTCCCCGCCCGACGACCTCGTGGCCACCGTGACCTTCGACGACCGGGGCCTGGTGCCCGCCATCGCCCAGCAGGAGGGCACCGGCGAGGTGCTCATGATGGCGTGGATGAACGAGGAGTCCCTGCGCGCGACGCTCGAGACCGGCTGGGCCACCTACTGGTCCCGCTCGCGCGGCGAGCTGTGGCGCAAGGGGGAGACCTCGGGCCACCTGCAGCGGGTGCGCGCGGTCCACGCGGACTGCGACGGCGACACCCTGCTGCTCACCGTGGACCAGACCGGCCCCGCCTGCCACACGGGCACCCGCACCTGCTTCACCGGCCGCGAGATCGTCATGCCGGCGGCCGCCGTCGACCCCGAGGAGGCCGCCCGATGACCGCCGCCACCACTCCCTCCCGTGCGGAGTTCCTGCGTCTGGCGGACACCGCCCGCGTGATCCCTGTGGTCCGCACGGTGCTGGCGGACGGCCTCACGCCGCTGGCGATCCATCGGCGCCTGGCCGGCTCCCGCCCCGGCACCTTCCTGATGGAGTCCGCCACCCCGGGCGCGGCGTGGTCCCGGTACAGCTTCATCGGGGCCGGCTCATCCGTCACCCTGACCTCGCGGGACGGCGAGGCGCACTGGCAGGGCACCCCGCCCGAGGGGCTGCCCACGCAGGGCCGCGCCCTGGACGTGCTCGCGGCATGCCTGCGCCTGCTGCGCACGGACGTGCGCGCCGAGGTCGGAGGCGTTCTGCCGCACCTCGTCTCCGGCATGGCCGGCTTCCTGGGGTGGAACACGGTTCGCGCGTGGGAGCGCCTGCCGCACCCGCCCGAGGACCACCTCGGCCTGCCCGACCTCGCGATGAACCTCGTCACCGACCTGGCCGTGCACGATGCCCTGGACGGCACCGTGACGCTGATCGCCAACGCGGTGAACGGCAACGGCCTGGCCACCGGCGCGGACCGCGCCTACGACGACGCGCTCGCCCGCCTGGATGCCATGGTCGAGCGCCTGGCCGCCCCGGCCGCGGACCCGGTCAGCGACGTCCCGCGCCGCTGGCTCGAGGCGGACGCGGACGAGGTCGCCGCCCAGGCCGAGGACCGGTGGGGTGCCGAAGGCTTCCGCGAGGCCGTCGCGAAGGCCCAGCGGGCGATCCGTGACGGCGACGTGTTCCAGGCCGTCGTCTCCCGCCGCCTCTCGGTCACCACGGACGCCACCGGTCTGGACGTGTACCGCGTCCTGCGCATGGTGAACCCGAGCCCCTACATGTACCTCTTCTCCTTCGAGACCCCGGACGGGGAGCCGTACGAGATCGTGGGCTCCTCACCCGAGGCGCTCGTCACCGTGCGGGACCGCCGCGTGGTCACCCATCCGATCGCCGGCTCACGGCGGCGCGGGGCCACCGAGGAGGACGACCGCCTCCTCGGCAAGGACCTGGTGGAGGACGAGAAGGAGCGGGCCGAGCACCTCATGCTCGTGGACCTCTCCCGCAACGACCTCTCGCGCGTGTGTCGCCCCGGCACCGTCGAGGTCACCCAGTTCATGGAACTCGAGGCCTTCAGTCACATCCTCCACCTGGTCTCGCATGTGGAGGGCCGCATGCGCGACGATGTCGACGCGCTCGACGTCCTCCGCGCCGCCTTCCCCGCCGGCACGCTGTCCGGCGCCCCGAAGCCCCGCGCCCTGCAGCTGCTGGACGAGTGGGAGCCGACCGAGCGCGGGCCCTACGGCGGCGTGGTCGGCTACTTCGACCTGGCGGGCAACATGGACATGGCGATCAACATCCGCTCGGCCACGCTGCACCGCGGCCAGGCGCACGTGCAGGCCGGCGCCGGCATCGTCGCCGACTCCGATCCCGACGCCGAGACCGCCGAGACCGTCACCAAGGCGACGGCGCCGCTGCGGTCCGTGCTGACCGCGGGCGAGCTGGGGCAGGCGTGATGCGCCGCCGCACCGTGGTCCTCGCCGCGCTGGCCGCCGGCGCGCTCGTGCTCCTCACGGCGGGCCGCACGTGGGTGACCGCCACGGGCCTGTCCGGCGGGATCGCCTCCGAGACGACGACGTCGGGCGGGGCCGCCGCGCCCGTCGCCACGGCCATGGCCCTGGTCGTGATGGCCGGTGCCCTCGCCCTGACCACCGCCCGGCGGCTCGGCGCCGTGATCGTCGGGGTGCTCATGGCGCTCGCCGGGGTCGTCATCGCCTCGACCTCGGTCACCGCCGCCCTGGATCCGGCGACGACGGCGGCCGCCGCGGTCGCCGACGCGACCGGGACCACCGCGCTCGCGCAGGACTACGCCGTGACGGCGTGGCCGTGGGTCGCGGCGGCCGGCGGCGTGCTCGCGGCGCTGTGCGGCGTCGCGGCGGCCGTGGCGGGCCGCGGCTGGCGTTCGTCCCGGCGCTACGAGAAGACGCCTGCGGCCTCCGAGCCCGGCCCGGCCGCCGCAGCGGAGCAGCCCGCGCAGTCCGCCCGCGAGGCGGCCCAGCGCCGGCGCGTGGACCAGATGGACGCGTGGGACGAGCTGTCCCGTGGCAACGACCCCACCTGAGCGCCCGTCTCTCGGCGCGCCCCACACCGCCCGGGTCGTCCCGGGTCACGCGGGCCCGGCCCCGTGCCCGCATGGCACAATGAGGGACAGTCGTCATGTACACCACGCACCAGTGAGGGACAGCCATGAGCCACACCGCGCACACCGAGCCCACCACCCGTCGCGCCGCCCGCCGCGGCGCCGTCGAGGACGTCGTCGTCACCGAGGACGGCCGGGTGCTCAACGACCCGACCCACCTCGAGCTGCCGGGCCACGGCAACTCGCCCGGCGCGTGGGCCATGGTGGCGCTCGTGCTCGTCGGCTTCGTGGCCGGCTGCGTCGGCCTGCTCGCCGACTGGAGCGTCGTCGTGTGGATCGGCCTGGCCCTGATGGCCGTGGGCGTCGTCGTGGGCATCGTCGCCGGCAAGGCCGGCGCGGGTCGCGGCCAGCACGGTCACTGATCCGCGTGTCCGTCCTCCAGGAGATCATCGACGGCGTCCGCGAGGACCTCGAGCCTCGTCGGCGTGCCGTGCCCGAGGCGCGCCTGGCCGAGCTGGTGGCCGCCGCCCCCGCGCCGCGTGACGCCCACGCGGCCCTGCACGGCGGACGCACCGACCCGGCGGGGATCCGGGTGATCTCCGAGGTGAAGCGGGCGAGCCCCTCCAAGGGCGCGCTCGCCGAGATCCCCGAGCCGGCCACCCTGGCCCGCGCGTACGAGCGCGGCGGCGCCAGCGCCGTCTCCGTGCTCACCGAGGCCCGCCGCTTCGGCGGCAGCCTGGCCGACCTGGACGCCGTGCGCGCCGCCGTCGATCTGCCGGTCCTGCGCAAGGACTTCACCGTCACCGAGTACCAGATCCACGAGGCCCGCGCCCACGGGGCCGACCTCGTCCTGCTGATCGTGGCCGCCCTCGACGACGCCGAGCTGGCCGGCTTCCTGCAGCTCACGGAGTCCCTGGGCATGCACGCCCTCGTGGAGGCCCACACGCCCGAGGAGATCGAGCGCGGCGTCGCCGCCGGCGCCCGCATCCTCGGCGTCAACGTGCGCAACCTCAAGACCCTGGACGTCGACCCGGCCCGCTACGCCGCGCTGGCCGACGGGCTGCCCGAGGACGTCGTCCGGGTCGCCGAGTCGGGCGTCGAGTCCGAGGCGCAGATCAAGGCCTACGCCGCCGCGGGCGCCGACGTCGTGCTCGTGGGCGAGGCCCTCGTGCGCCACGGCGCCCCCGAGGAGGCGCTGCGCGCGTTCCGCGCCGCGTCCCTCACCGTCCGCTGACCGAACCAGACCCGAGGAGCGTGGTCACCATGAGCGCCGACCGTCCGAGCACCGAGCCCGCGATCGAGTTCGAGGGGCCCTATCAGGGTCAGGCCGGGCCCTACTTCGGCGACTACGGCGGGCAGTGGATGCCCGAGTCCCTCATGGCCGCGCTGCAGGAGCTCACCCGCACCTACGAGGAGGCACGGCAGGACCCCGCCTTCGAGGCCGAGCTGCGGACCCTGTTCCGGGACTACGTGAACCGGCCCTCCCTGTTGAGCGAGGTGCCGCGGTTCGCCGCGGACACCCCCGGCGTGCGTATCTTCCTCAAGCGCGAGGACCTCAACCACACCGGCTCGCACAAGATCAACAACGTGATCGGCCAGGCGCTGCTCGCCCGCCGCATGGGCAAGACGCGTCTGATCGCGGAGACCGGCGCCGGCCAGCACGGCGTGGCCACGGCGACGGCGGCCGCGCTGTTCGGCATGGAGTGCACCGTGTACATGGGGGAGGAGGACACCCGCCGCCAGGCCCTGAACGTGGCCCGCATGCAGATGCTCGGCGCTGAGGTGATCCCCGTGGCGATCGGCGCCCGCACCCTCAAGGACGCGATCAACGAGGCCCTGCGGGACTGGGTCGCCTCCGTGGACACCACGCATTACCTGATGGGCACGGTCACGGGCCCGCACCCGTTCCCCGCCATGGTGCGCTACTTCCACTCCGTGATCGGCGAAGAGGCCCGCGAGCAGATCCTGGCGCAGGCCGGCCGCCTGCCGGACGCCGTCGCGGCGTGCGTGGGCGGCGGGTCCAACGCGATGGGCCTGTTCCACGGCTTCCTCGACGACCCTGAGGTGGAGCTCTACGGCTTCGAGGCCGGGGGCGAGGGCCTCGAGACCGGTCGCCACGCCGCGTCCATCACGCTCGGACGCACCGGCGTGCTGCACGGCGCCCGCACGTACCTGATGCAGGACGAGGACGGGCAGACGATCGACTCCCACTCGATCTCCGCCGGCCTGGACTACCCGGCCGTCGGCCCGGAGCACGCCTTCCTGCACGACACGGGCCGCGCCGTCTACGAGCCGGTCTCGGACACCGAGTGCATGGACGCCTTCCTCCGGCTCACGCGCACCGAGGGCATCACGCCCGCCATCGAGTCGGCCCACGCCCTGGCCGGTGCGCTGCGCCTGGCCCGCCGCTGGGCGGATGAGGGCCTCGTGGGGCCGGACGCCCCGGAGGGGGAGGAGCGGATCATCATCGTGAACCTCTCCGGCCGCGGGGACAAGGACGTCGCCACGGCGGCGGCCTGGTTCGGCCTCGGCACGGCCGCGGAGGAGAAGGACCCGCTCGAGGAGATGACCCCCGGAGAGGAGCAGTGACCGGCATGACCGTGCACTCCAAGACCGCCGCGGCCCTGGACGCCGCGAAGGCGGCCGGCCGCACCGGCCTCGTCGCCTTCCTGCCGGCCGGCTACCCGTCCGTGGACGAGTGCGTCGAGGCCGTCGTCGCCGCCGCGGAGAACGGCGCCGACGTCATCGAGCTGGGCCTGCCCTACACGGACCCCGTGATGGACGGCCCCGTGATCCAGGCCGCGACCCAGGCGGCGCTGCAGGCGGGTTTCCGCGTGGCCGACGTGTTCGACATCATCCGACGGGTGACCCAGCGCACCGACGCCGCGGTGCTGGTGATGACCTACTGGAACCTCGTGGACCGCATGGGCGTCGACGAGTTCGCGCGCCGCCTCGCCGAGGCCGGGGGCGCCGGTCTCGTCACCCCTGACCTCGTGCCCGAGGAGGCCGGCGCCTGGATGGAGGCCTCGGACCGTCACGGCCTGGACCGCGTGTTCCTCACCGCGCCCTCGTCCACGGACGAGCGGGTGCGCCTCACCGTCGACTCCTCCCGCGGCTTCGTGTACGCCGTGTCGGTCATGGGCGTCACCGGCGCCCGCGACGCGGTGTCCACCGTGGCCGAGACCGTGGTCCGCCGGGCTCAGGATGCCGGGGCGGAGCACGTGTGCGTTGGCCTCGGCGTCTCCCGGGCCGCGCACGTCCGCGAGATCGGCGCCTACGCCGACGGCGCGATCGTCGGCACGGCCCTGGTGCGCGCGCTGACGGACGGCGGGCCGCAGGCCGTGGGCACGCTGACCCGCGAGCTCGCCGCCGGCACGGTCCGAGAGGGCTGAGGGTGACCGCCGCCCTGGCCCCGCTCGCCGCCTTCCCCGCCCCCGGGTGGGACGGGTTCCAGCTGGGCCCGGTGAAGATCCACGCGTACGCGCTGTGCATCATCCTGGGCATCGTCCTGGCGCTGTGGCTCGCCGAGCGTCGGTGGCGCGCCCGCGGCGGCCCCGAGGACCGTGTGCTCGACATCGCCCTGTGGGCCATCCCGTTCGGCTTCGTGGGCGGTCGGCTCTACCACGTGTTCTCCTCACCGGACCGGTACTTCGGGCCCGGCTTCGACGGCACGGGCGACCCGATCCAGATCCTGTACGTGTGGAACGGTGGACTGGGCATCTGGGGCGCGATCGCCCTCGGCGCCGTGGGCGCGTGGATCGCGTGCCGCCGCTACGGGCTGCGGCTGACGGCCTTCGGCGACGTCGTCGCGCCGGGCATCCTGCTGGCCCAGGCCATCGGCCGGTGGGGCAACTGGTTCAACCAGGAGCTCTTCGGCGGCCCGACGACCCTGCCCTGGGGGCTCGAGGTCGACCCGGCCAGCCCGAACTTCCCGGCCGGCTACGCCCCGGACACGCTGTTCCACCCCACGTTCCTCTACGAGTGCCTGTGGAACCTGGCCGGGGTCGCGCTGCTGCTCCTCGTGGACCGCGCGCTGCACCTGCGCCACGGCCTCATGCTGTGGTCCTACGTCGCCTGGTACACCGCGGGCCGCACGTGGATCGAGATGCTGCGCATCGACGACGCCGAGATGGTCACGCTCTTCGGCGTCACCCAGCGGCTCAACGTGTGGACGTCCCTGCTGGTGTTCGTCATCGCCCTCGCGTTCATCGTCGGGATCCTGCTGCGCCATCGCGGCGCGGCCGCCGGCCCCCACGCCCACCAGAGCGTGTGGCGCGCCGGGCACGCCCCCGAGGGCGACGACGGCGCCGCCGTCGCCGCGGGCCGCTCCGGGTCCCACGCCGTGGGCGCGGCGGAGGACGACGCCGTCCGGCGCTGACCCGCTCCCCGGCGCGCCCGCGAGGGGCGCCCGGGGCCCCGGTGTCCCACATGGTGGACATTCGGCGTGTCACAGAACGTCCGGTTCCGCACAGTGGGACGTCGCGCCCGGTAGCGTCTCTTCCACCTCGGGGCCGTCGGCCCCGAGCGTCGGGGCCAGCGCCGTCCCCGTCCGAGCCCCTGCTCTCCGGAAAGGACGGCACCATGCCCGTGGCATCCTCGCCCGCCTCGGCCCCCCGCGCGGGGGGACCGGTGGATCCCTTCGTCCGCTATGCGGACATCCCCGCCGCCCAGGGCCTCTACGACCCGTCCCGGGAGACCGAGAACTGCGGCCTCGCCGTCATCGCCACCCTGCGGGGCACCCCGGGCCACGACATCGTCCAGCACGCGCTGACCGCCCTGCGCGCGCTCGAGCACCGCGGGGCGGTGGGCGCCGACGAGGGCACCGGCGACGGCGCCGGCCTGCTGACCCAGATCCCCGACGAGCTGTTCCGTGCCGTCGTCGACGCCGAGCTGCCCCCCGTGGGCGAGTACGTCGCCGGCACCGCCTTCCTGCCGCCCGTCGACGGCGAGCGCGCCGAGGCGAAGGAGGCCGTCGAGCGGCTGGCCGAGGAGGAGGGGCTGCAGGTCCTGGCGTGGCGCGAGGTGCCCACCGACCCCTCGGCCCTGGGCGTCGGCTCCCGGGCGGCCATGCCCGCGTTCGAGCAGCTGTTCCTGTCCCTGGCGGACGGTCAGGACGGCACCGAGCCGGGGCAGTCGCTGGACGTGCGGGCGTGGCGGGTGCGCCGCCGCGCCCAGTCCCGCGCCGGCGTCTACTTCCCCTCGCTCTCGTCCCAGACGATCGTCTACAAGGGCATGCTGACGACGGCCCAGCTGGAGCCGTTCTACCCGGACCTCTCCGACGAGCGGTTCACCACCCGGCTGGGCGTGGTCCACTCGCGGTTCTCCACCAACACGTTCCCCTCGTGGCCGCTGGCCCAGCCGTTCCGCACCATCGCGCACAACGGCGAGATCAACACGGTCAAGGGCAACCGCAACTGGATGCGCGCCCGTCAGGGCCAGCTCAAGCACCCGATGCTCGGCGAGGTCCCCGAGGACCTGTTCCCGCTGATCAGCCCCATCGGCTCAGACTCGGCCTCCTTCGACGAGGTCGCGGAGCTGCTCATGCTCTCCGGGCGCCCGCTCACCCAGGCGATCATGATGATGATCCCGGAGGCGTGGGAGAACCACGCGACCATGGACCCGGCCCGCCGCGCCTTCTACCAGTACCACTCCATGCTCATGGAGCCCTGGGACGGACCGGCCGCCGTCGCCTTCTCCGACGGCACCCAGGTGGGCGCCGTGCTGGACCGCAACGGCCTGCGCCCCGCCCGCTGGTGGGTCACCGACGACGGCCTCGTCGTCCTGGCCTCCGAGGTCGGCGTCGTGCCGATCGAGCCCTCGGCGGTGGTGCGCAAGGGGCGCGTGGCCCCGGGGCGCATGTTCCTCGTGGACACCGAGCAGGGCCGGATCATCGGCGACGACGAGATCAAGGCCGAGGTCGCCTCCGCCCAGCCGTGGGAGGACTGGGTGCGCCAGAACCTCCTGGACCTGGAGTCGCTCCCCGAGCGCGAGCACGTCCGCCACACCTCCGAGTCGATCCTGCAGCGTCAGCGCATCTTCGGGTACACCTCGGAGGAGCTGCGCATCCTCGTCGGGCCGATGGCCCAGACGGGCGCCGAGCCGCTCGGTGCGATGGGCACGGACACGCCCATCGCCGTCCTCGCCAAGCGGCCCCGGCTGCTCTTCGACTACTTCGTGCAGTCCTTCGCCCAGGTGACGAACCCGCCGCTCGACGCGATCCGCGAGGAGCAGGTGACCTCGATGCGCACCGCGATCGGCCCGCAGGGCAACGTGCTCTCCCTCGAGCAGGTGCGCACCCGCCAGGTCGACGTCCCGTTCCCCGTGATCGACAACGACCAGCTGGCCCGCATCCAGCACCTGCGCGACGCCGACGGCACCCGCCTGACCCTCAAGGTGAACGGCGTGTACCGGGTGGCCGGAGGCGTCGAGGAGCTCCGCGCCCAGCTGAAGGCGATCTGCGAGCAGGTCTCGGCCGCCGTCAACCGCGGCGTGGAGTACGTGGTGCTGTCCGACCGCGGCGCCACCGCCCAGTGGGCGCCGATCCCGTCCCTGCTGCTGACCTCCGCCGTGCACCACCACCTGCTGGCCTCGGCCAACCGCACCAAGAGCTCGCTGATCGTCGAGGCGGGCGACGTGCGCGAGGTCCACCATGTGGCCGTCCTGCTCGGCTACGGGGCCTCCGCGGTCAACCCGTACCTGGCCATGGAGTCCGCCGAGGAGCTCGTGCGCACGGGGGAGGTCTCGGGCGTCACCGCCGAGCAGGCCGTGGCGAACCTGATCAAGGCGCTCGGCAAGGGCGTCCAGAAGATCATGTCCAAAATGGGCATCTCCACGGTCGCCTCCTACACCGGCGCCCAGACGTTCGAGGCGCTCGGCCTGTCCCGGCGCTTCGTGGACCGCTACTTCGTGGGCACCACGAGCCCGCTCGACGGCGTGGGCATCGACGTCGTCGCCGCCGAGATCCAGGCGCGCCACGAGTTCGCGTATCCGCCGGACGGCAACGACATCAACCCGTACCGCGAGCTCGAGGTGGGCGGCGAGTACCAGTGGCGGCGCGAGGGCGCGCCGCACCTGTTCAACCCCGAGACCGTGTTCCGCCTCCAGCACTCCACGCGGGAGCGGCGCTACGACGTCTTCAAGGACTACACGCGTCGCGTGGACGACCAGGCGGAGGAGCTCATGACCCTGCGCGGGCTCATGCGCCTGCGTACGGGCGAGCGGCCGCCGGTGCCCGTCTCCGAGGTGGAGCCCGTCGAGTCGATCGTGCGCCGCTTCTCCACCGGCGCGATGTCCTACGGCTCCATCTCGCAGGAGGCGCACGAGACCCTCGCGATCGCCATGAACCGCCTCGGCGCCCGCTCGAACTCGGGCGAGGGCGGCGAGGACCCCGAGCGCCTGCTGGACCCGGAGCGCCGCTCGAAGATCAAGCAGATCGCCTCGGGCCGGTTCGGCGTCACCAGCCTGTACCTGGCCACCGCGACCGACCTGCAGATCAAGATGGCCCAGGGCGCCAAACCCGGCGAGGGCGGCCAGCTGATGGGGACCAAGGTGTACCCGTGGGTCGCCCGCACGCGGCACTCGACCCCGGGCGTCTCCCTGGTGTCCCCGCCGCCGCACCACGACATCTACTCGATCGAGGACCTGGCGCAGCTGATCCACGACCTCAAGCGGGCCAACCCGACCGCGCGGGTCCACGTCAAGCTCGTCTCCGAGTCCGGCGTGGGCACGGTGGCCGCGGGCGTCGCCAAGGCGCGCGCCGACGTCGTGCTCATCTCCGGCCACGACGGCGGAACGGGCGCCTCCCCGCTGAACTCCCTCAAGCACGCGGGCACCCCGTGGGAGATCGGCCTGGCCGAGGCGCAGCAGACGCTCATGCTCAACGGCCTGCGCGAGCGCGTCACCGTCCAGGTGGACGGGCAGCTCAAGACCGGCCGGGACGTCGTGATCGCCGCACTGCTCGGGGCCGAGGAGTTCGGCTTCGCGACCGCCCCGCTCGTGGTCTCCGGCTGCATCATGATGCGCGTGTGCCACCTGGACACGTGCCCCGTGGGCGTGGCCACCCAGAACCCCGAGCTGCGCGCGCGCTTCACGGGCAAGCCCGAGTTCGTCGTCAACTTCTTCGAGTTCATCGCGCAGGAGGTCCGCGAGATGCTCTCGCAGCTGGGCTTCCGCACGCTCGACGAGGCGATCGGCCACCGCGAGCTGCTCGACGTGGACGCGGCCCTGCACCACTGGAAGTCCGAGGGCCTGGACCTCTCGGGCATCCTCGCGGACCCCTCCGTCGGCCGGCGTCCGGGCCACGAGGACGCGCCCATGCGCCGCACCACCGAGCAGGACCACGACCTCGCCTCCCACATCGACCACCGGTTCATCGCCCGGCTGGGGGACACGCTCACGACGGGCACGCCCGTCGTGATGGACGAGGCCGTCGTGAACACGGACCGGTCCGTGGGCACGCTGCTGGGCTACCACGTCACGAGCACGCGGCTCGCCGACGAGCTGGACGACGACACGATCACCGTGCGCCTGACGGGCGAGGCCGGCCAGTCCCTCGGCGCCTTCCTGCCCGCCGGCGTCACCCTGCGGCTCTCGGGCGACGCCAACGACTACGTCGGCAAGGGCCTGTCGGGGGGACGCGTGATCGTCCGCCCCGACGCCGAGGCCCCGTTCGTGGCCGAGGAGAACACCGTGGCCGGCAACGTGATCGGCTACGGCGCCACCTCGGGCCAGCTGTTCCTGCGCGGCCGCGTGGGGGAGCGGTTCCTCGTGCGCAACTCCGGCGCCACCGCGGTGGCCGAGGGCATCGGCGACCACGGCCTGGAGTACATGACCGGCGGTGAGGCGCTGATCCTCGGCGAGACCGGCCGCAACCTCGCCGCCGGCATGTCCGGCGGGCGGGCCTGGGTGCTGGACCTGGACCGGGAGGACCTGAACCCACTCGCCGTCCGCGAGGACGCCCTGATCCTCGAGGCGCCGTCCGCGCAGGACCGGCTGCGGATCGCCGAGCTGCTGGAGCTGCACCGCGCGGAGACGGGCTCCGCCGTCGCCGCCGCGCTGCTCGCCGACCTGCGGGCCGGCGGGGACGCCGCCGACGCCGCGTGGGACCGCTTCACGACCGTCCTGCCCCGGCAGTACGACCTCGTGCTGCGCACCCGTCAGGCCGCGACGGCCGAGGGACTCGACCCGGACGGGGAGGCCGTCTGGGACCGACTGCTGGAGGTGACCCGTGGCTGATCCGCGCGGATTCCTGAAGAACCGGGAGCGCGTCGAGCGCCCCACGCGTCCGGTGCCGGTGCGCATCATGGACTTCAAGGACGTGTACGTCCGCCAGGACGAGGCGATCGTGCGCACCCAGGCCGGCCGGTGCATGGACTGCGGCATCCCGTTCTGCCACTCCGGGTGCCCGCTGGGCAACCTCATCCCGGAGTGGAACGACCTGGTCCGGCGGAGACGCTGGGACGAGGCCGCCGCGCGACTGCACTCGACCAACAACTTCCCCGAGGTCACCGGGCGGATCTGCCCCGCCCCGTGCGAGGACTCCTGCACCCTGGGCATCAACCAGCCCGCGGTCACCATCAAGCAGACCGAGGTGGCGATCGCGGAGCAGATCTTCGACAACGACTGGCTCGAGCCGGTCGTGCCGGCCCGCCTGAACGGCCACACCGTGGCCGTCGTCGGCTCGGGCCCGGCGGGACTGGCCGCGGCGCAGCAGCTCACCCGCGCCGGCTTCACCGTGGTGGTCTACGAGCGCGACGAGCGCCTCGGCGGCCTGCTGCGGCTGGGCATCCCGGACTTCAAGCTGGAGAAGGACGTCCTGGACCGGCGCCTGGCGCAGATGGAGGCCGAGGGCACCCGGTTCCGCACCGGCGTGGAGATCGGCGTCGACCTGCCCTGGGACCAGCTCAAGGCCCGCTTCGACGCCGTGATCGTGGCGACCGGCGCCCCCGTGGCCCGCGAGCTGCCCGTCCCCGGCCGCGGCCTCGACGGGATCCACCTCGCCATGGACTACCTCGTGCAGTCCAACCGCGCGGTCGCCGGCGACGAGGTCCCGGACCAGATCTCCGCCGAGGGGCGCCACGTGGTGATCCTCGGCGGCGGCGACACGGGCGCGGACTGCATCGGCACCGCGCACCGCCAGGGGGCGGCGTCCGTGACGACGCTGGCGATCGGCCAGCAGCTGCCGGTCGAGCGCCCCGTCCACCAGCCGTGGCCCACGATCCCCAAGGTCCACCAGCAGACCACGGCCGACGCCGAGGGCGGCGCCCGCGCGCACCTTGCCTCCACGGTCGAGTTCCTCGGCGACGAGCACGGCCGCGTGCGCGCCCTGCGCGTGGCGGAGACCGAGTACCGCGAGGACGGCACGCGCGGGCCCAAGGCGGGCACCGAGCGCGAGGTCCAGGCAGACCTGGTGCTGCTGGCGCTGGGCTTCACCGGCATCGAGGAGGGGCTGCTCACGCAGCAGCTCGGCGTGCACGTGACACGCGGGCTCGTGGCCCGGAAGGACGGGTACGAGACCGACGAGCCGGGCGTGTTCGCGTGCGGCGACGCCGGGCGCGGCGCCTCCCTGGTGGTCTGGGCCATCGCCGAGGGGCGTGCGTGCGCGCAGGAGGTCGACGAGTCGCTCGAGCGCTGGTCCCGACTGCCGCACCCCGTGGACCCGGACGACCGCGGCCTCGTCCTCGGCTGAGTCCTCCGTCTCATCTTCCGACGCCACGCGGGCCCGCCCTCCACCGAGGGCGGGCCCGCCCCCTATCGTGGGTCGCATGCGACACGCGAAGATCATCGCCACCTTTGGGCCCGCCACCGACTCCGACGAGACCACCCGCGCCATCATCCGCGCGGGGGCGGACGTCGTCCGCCTCAACATGAGCCACGGCGACCACGCGGTCCACGAGACGTCCTACGAGCGGGTGCGCCGCCTCAGCGTGGAGGAGAGCCGCCCCGTCGCGATCTTCGCCGACCTCCAGGGCCCCAAGATCCGCCTGGGCCGCTTCACCGACGGCCCTCATCTGCTCGAGAGGGGCGATCGGATCACCATCACCACCCGGGACGTGCCCGGGACCCGTGAGCTGGTGGGCACCACCCACAAGGGGCTGCCCGGAGACGTCGCCCCCGGTGACGTGCTCCTGGTGGACGACGGCAAGGTGCGCCTGCGCGCCGTCGAGGTCACGGACACGGACGTGCTGGCCGAGGTCGAGGTGCCGGGCACGGTCTCGGACAACAAGGGGATCAACCTGCCCGGCGTGGCGGTGAACGTGCCCGCCCTGTCCGAGAAGGACGAGCGGGACCTGCGCTGGGCGCTGCGCACCGGCGTCGACATGGTGGCGCTGTCCTTCGTGCGGGACGCCGCGGACGTGGACCGGGTGCACGAGATCATGGACGAGGAGGAGCGCCGGGTCCCGGTCATCGCCAAGATCGAGAAGCCCCAGGCGGTGGAGAACCTCGAGGCCATCGTGGACGCGTTCGACGCCATCATGGTGGCCCGCGGCGACCTCGGCGTGGAGCTGCCGCTCGAGGACGTGCCCGTGGTGCAGAAGCGCGCGGTGGACCTCGCCCGCCGCTGGGCGAAGCCGGTCATCGTGGCCACGCAGGTGCTCGAGTCGATGATCGACAGCCCGCGCCCGACGCGCGCCGAGGCCTCGGACTGCGCCAACGCCGTGCTCGACGGCGCGGACGCCGTCATGCTCTCGGGCGAGACCTCGGTGGGCGCGTATCCGGTCGAGACGGTCCAGACGATGGCCCGGATCATCGAGTCCACCGAGACCCACGGCCTCGAGCTCATCCACCCGCTCGGCTCGCGTCCCCGCACGCGCGGCGGCGCGATCACCCGGGCCGCCGTCGAGGTCGCGAACCAGCTCGAGATCCCGTTCCTCGCCACGTTCACCGAGTCCGGCGACTCGGCCCGTCGGCTCAGCCGCCTCCGGCCGCGTCAGCCGATCTACGCGTTCACCCACCACGAGCACACGCACAACATCCTGTGCCTGACGTGGGGCGTCTACCCGAAGATGGTCCCGTTCCAGGACTCCACGGACAAGATGACCCTCCAGGTGGAGCAGTCCCTCACGTCGGAGGGCATCGCCCAGCACGGCGACCTCGTGGTCATCGCCGCCGGGTCCCCTCCCGGGGCCGTGGGCTCCACGAACACGCTGCGCGTGCACCGCGTGGGCGACGACGCCGCGGGCGGCTCGTCCGCCGCCTCGCCGCAGACGCGCGAGCCGCTCGGCTTCTGGCCGGCCCGCTCCCCGCTCTGACGGGCGCGCGGGCGCCGCTCAGCCGACCTGGTCGATGACGGCCTGCGCGACCTCCCGCATGGTCAGGCGCCGGTCCATGGAGGTCTTCTGGATCCAGCGGAAGGACTCGGCCTCGGTCAGGCGCATCCGCTCCTGGAGCAGCGCCTTGGCCCGGTCCACGATCTTGCGGGTCTCCAGGCGGTCACCCAGGTCCCGCACCTCGGCCTCGAGGCTGCGCAGCTCGTCGAAGCGGGCCACGGCCAGTTCGATGGCGGGGACCAGGTCGGCCTCGGTGAAGGGCTTGACCACGTAGGCCATGGCCCCGGCCGTCCGGGCGCGCTCCACCAGCTCGCGCTGGCTGAAGGCGGTCAGCATGACCACGGGGGCAAGCCGTTCCCCGGCGATCTCGCCGGCGGCCGCGATGCCGTCCATCACGGGCATCTTCACGTCCATCACCACGATGTCCGGCCGGTGCTCGCGCACGGCCTCGACGGCGGCCCGGCCGTCGCCGGCCTCGGCGACCACCCGGTAGCCCGCCCCGGTGAGCACCTCCACCAGGTCGAGGCGGATCAGGGTCTCGTCCTCGGCGACGACGGCCCGCAGGCCGGTCTCCTCGGGAGGCGTCAGCGTGGACACGGCAGCTCCTTCGTGCGGGCCGGGACGGCGTCAGTGCGGCGCCGCTGGTGGTCCACCAGGCTACCGTGCGCGATGGGCGCGGCGCGGGCGCGGCGGCGGGGACCCTCGCCGGAAGGCCGAGGACGCCGGGTCGGGGCGCTGATAGGGTGATCGAGTCCCGCCTCCGGGCGGCACTGCCCGAATGGTGGAATCGGTAGACACGCCGCACTCAAAATGCGGTGCCGAGAGGCGTGTGGGTTCGAGTCCCACTTCGGGCACCGTCGGCGCGCGGCCACCCGCCGTGTGCGCCGTGTCCGTGATCGATCGACCCGAGCTGAGTGGTGTCCTGTGCTCCTGACCAGCCTCCTGCTGACCCTCCTCTCGGTGGTGGCGGCCGTCCCGGCCTCCCGGGCGCTGGGCAGGGACGCGGGCTGGGTCCTGGCCGCACCCCTGCTCGCCGCCGCCGGCGTGCTGATCGCGGCGTGGACGGGCGACGTCCGGACGGAGCACCATCCGTGGATCCCCGCGGTCGGGGTGGACCTCGACCTCCGGCTCAACGGCCTGGCCCTGGTGTTCGCCACGATCGTCCTCGTCATCGGCGCCGCGATCCTCGCCTACTCCAGCCGGTACCTCAGTCGGGACCGCACGGAGAGCCGCCCCGGCTCCTTCTACCTGTTGATGACCACGTTCGCGGCGTCGATGCTGCTGCTGGTGCTCGCCGACAACATCGTGGTCCTCTTCGTCGCGTGGGAGTTCACCTCCTTCACCTCCTTCTTCCTCATCGGGCGCTCGGGGGACCATGCCCGCGACCCCGCGATCCGGACCCTGCTCGTGACCGTGGGCGGCGGCCTCGCGCTGCTGGCCGCCGTCGCCGTCATGGCCGTGCGGACCGGCACTGCCTCGCTGTCCGGGGTGTTGGCCTCGGACGTGTGGTCCGAGGCGGGCTTCACCACCACGGTCGCCGTCCTGCTGGCGGTGGCCGCGTTCACCAAGTCCGCCCAGTTCCCGTTCCAGGCGTGGCTGCCGGACTCCATGGTGGCCATCTCCCCGGTCTCCGCCTACCTGCACGCCGCGGCGATGGTCAAGGCCGGCATCTTCCTGCTGCTGGTGTTCAGCCCGGTCCTGGCCGGGAACCCGGTGTGGTCCGCGCTGTTGATCGGCTCGGGCCTCATCACGGCCCTGCTGGGCGCCGTCTCCGCGATCCGTCGCCACGACCTCAAGGGTCTGCTGGCCTACTCCACGATGAGCCAGTTGGGCCTGCTGGTGACCGCCATCGGCATCGGCACCCCCGTCGCGCTTACCGCGGCGATCGTGCACACCGTGGCGCACGCGCTGTTCAAGTCGGCGCTGTTCATGCTGATCGGCGTGGTCGACCACGAGGCCGGCACCCGCGACCTGCGAGAGCTCGCGGCCCGCCACGTGCGCATGCCGGTCACCGGCACGGCGATCGCCGTCGCCGCCCTATCGATGGCGGGCATCCCGCCGCTGTTCGGGTTCATCTCCAAGGAGGGCCTGGTCGAGGCCGCTCTCGGGACCCCCGGTCCCGCATGGCTCCCCGTCCTCGTCACCGCCGGCATCGCCCTGACCTCCGTGTTCACCGTGGCCTACTCCGGCCGTCTCGTGCTCGGCGCCCTGGGCCTCTGGGGTCCAAGCCCGGACGGGGCCGCCCATTCGTGGCCGACCGGCCGGGAGGACGAGGTCCACGAGGCTCCTGCCACCTTCTGGGGCGTGCCCGTGCTGGCCGCGGCCGCGGGCGTGGCCCTGGGCCTGCTGCCCGGTGTGCTGGACACCCCCGTCTCCTACGCGGCCGAGGCCGCCTCCGGCGCGGAGGTGCACGCGCACCTGGCGCTGTGGCACGGCGTGAACACGGCCCTGCTCGTCTCCGCCGCCATCATCGTGCTCGGTCTGCTGCTGGTGGCCTTGCGCCGCCCGGTGGAGCGCGTGGCCTCCCACGCCGCCCTGCCGTTCTCCGCCCTGGATGCGGTGGACGAGGTTCGGCACCGGCTGATCGGCGTCGGCGCGGTCGTCTCGCGCGCCTCCGGCACCCTGGCTCCCCGCCCCCACCTCCTCATCCCCGCCCTGGTCCTGGGGCTCCTCGCCGTGGCCGGTGTCGCCACGATCGAGGATTTGCCCGCCGTCGTCGGCCAGCCCTCGCGCTGGCACGACTGGGTGCTGGTCGTCTTGGTGGGTGCCGGCGTGATCGCCACCATCCGCGCCAAGACGCGCATCGCCGCCATGGTGGTGGTCGGCGTCGTAGGGTTCGGCATGACCCTGTGGTTCCTCACCCTCGGCGCCGTGGACGTGGCCCTGACCCAGCTGATGGTCGAGGTGCTCACGGTGTGCGTCATGGTGCTGCTGCTGCGCCGCCTGCCCGCCCGCTTCAGCGACGAGCCGACCCCGCGCAGGATGCAGGCGGTCCTCGCCGCCTCCGTCGCCGGCGTCGCCGCGACCCTGGGCGTGCTCGCGTTCACCGGCCGCTCCAGCATGTCGGAGATCGCCCACTTCTACCTGACCCAGAGCTATGCCCAGGCTGGGGGGACCAACGTGGTGAACGTGATCCTCGTGGACTTCCGCGCCGTGGACACGTGGGGCGAGATGACCGTGCTCGGGGCGACGGCGCTGACCATCGCGGCCCTGTTGCTCAACCGTCGGCCGACGCCTCCACAGCCCTCCGCCGTGGACATGCGCTCCCCACTCGCCCACGTGCGCGAGAACCTCGTCCACATCCGGGTGTTCGGCCGTGTCTTCGGCGTGCTGATCATCCTGCTGTCCGCGTTCCTGCTGCTGCGCGGGCACTACGAGCCCGGCGGCGGCTTCATCGCCGCACTGGTCGCCGGTGCCGGCTACGCCCTGCTCTACCTGGCCGCCGACTCGGACACGGCCCCGGAGTTGCGGTGGCCGTACCTGGCCTTCATCGGCTCGGGCATCGCCGTCGGCACCGCGACGGGGATCGTCGGTTACCTCACCGGCAAGGGCTTCCTCGGAGCCGCGGGAGTGAAGGTCCTGGACTACGGGCTCTCCACCACGCTCGCGTTCGACATGGGCGTGTACCTGGCCGTGATCGGCCTGATCGTGGCCGCGTTCTCCCTGCTCGGCCCCGAGCGGCCGGGTGAGGACCCGCTCCGCGCCTCGAGCCGTGACCCCGGCGTCGCGCCGGCGGCCCCGTCCTCCGATCCCTCGGCCCCGACCACCACGACTGCACGAGAGGAGGTCACCCGATGACCGTCGCCCTTACCGTGGGACTTCTGACCTTCGGCGCGTTCTACCTGTTCTCCAAGCGCGAGCTGCTGCGCGTGATCCTCGGCATGGTCCTGCTGGGCCACGCCGCCAACCTGGCCATCATCGCCGCGGGCGGCACCGACCGCCGCGGGCTGCCCTTCGCGGGGACCTCAGACGTCGAGGTGCAGGCCGATGCCCTGCCGCAGGCCTTCGTCCTGACCGCTATCGTGATCGCCTTCGCGATCACCGTGCTGCTGCTCGCGCTGGCCGTCACCGGGCGCGCGGACGACGCGGTGGCCTCGCCGGGGGAGACCCGCGACTCCCTGGAGCAGGCCGCCGCCGACGCACGCTTCCCGCGCGAGGAGCGGCACGCCGCGGCCGGCCGGATCGCGCAGCACTACGCCGGCCAGGGCCCGGAGGTGCGTCGATGAGCGCCGTCCCGCTGGGCCAGCTGCTGCCCCTCTTCGCCGCCGTCCCGCTGCTGTCCGCCGGTCTGCTCGTGCTGGCGGGGGAGCGTCCCCGCCTCCACCGGGCAGTCCTGTTCGCGGTGCTCGGACTCGTCACCACCGGCGGGCTGGCCCTGGGCGTCCACGCCCTCGACGGGTCCGTGCTCGCCACCTCGCTGGGCGGCTGGCCCGGGGGCATCGGGATCGGCTTCGCAGCGGACATGCTGTCCGCCCTGATGCTCGTGCTCACGAGCGCCCTCACGATCGTGGGCGCGGCGTTCGCCTACGGCTCCCGCGTCGCTAACTCCCAGTTCTTCGCCCCGCTGCTCCTGATCCTCATCGGCGGAGTCAACGGCGCCCTGCTGACGGCGGACCTGTTCAACCTGTTCGTGTTCATCGAGGTCATGTTGGTGCCCAGCTACGGCCTCTACGTCCTCTCCGCCAACCGCCGTGAGCCCCTGCGCCGAGTGGACGGGGCGCGGCTGTACGTCACCCTCAACCTGCTAACCTCCACGATCCTCCTGGTCGGCGTCGGCTTCGTCTACGGGCTGACCGGCTCGGTGAACCTCGCGATGCTCGCCGGGTCCGCCGCGGCGGACCCACGCATCGCGATCGCCGCGGGCATGGTGCTGTTCGCACTGTCCATCAAGGCCTCGGTGGCCCCGCTGCACGGCTGGCTGGCCTGGGCGTACTCCTCGACCTCCCCGGCGGTGACGGCCCTCTTCGCCGCCCTGCACACCAAGGTCGCCGTGTACGGGCTCTACCGGATCTACTCCGTCATGTACGACGGCGATGCGCGTCTGCTGCCGCTCATCCTGGTCCTGTCCCTCGCCACCCTCGTGGTGGGTGCGCTCGCCTCGGTCGGTGAGCACGGTGTGCGCGCCGTGTTGTCGTGGCAGATGGTGAGCGGCATCGGCGGCATCCTCGTCGGACTCGGGCTCTCCACGCGCCTGGGTCTCGCGGCGGGCCTGTTCTACCTCGTGCACCACATGGTGGCGATGGGCTGCCTCCTGATGGCGGCCGGCGCGATCGAGGTGCGCTACGGCACCGGCCGTCTCGCGGACCTGCAGGGCCTGGCCCGGCGCGAGCCGCTGATCGCCGTCGCCTTCTTCGTGGGCCTGCTCTCCCTGGTCGGCATCCCGCCCTTCTCCGGGTTCGTGGGCAAGCTCATGCTCGTCAGCGCCGGCCTGGACGCCGGCCGCGGTGTCACCGCTGCGCTGGTGCTGGGCGCCTCCCTGGTGAGCCTGTGGGCTCTGCTGCGGGTGTGGGACGCCTGGTTCTGGGGCGCTCCGACGGCCCCACACGGGCACCGCGAGCGCCTGGCCACCGCGGCCATGCCCATCGTGGGCCGGGCGGGCTCCGTGCCGTCGCCCTCCGGCCGCGGCTCGAGCACCGACCACGAGCGCACCGAGTCGTGGGCCTCGCAGGAAACCCTCGATCCGCCCACGGGCGTGCTGCCGGTGACCGTGGATCCGGACGAGGACGTCACGCGCTCCCGCATCCCAGGCCGGCTGGCCGCCCCCGCCGTCGTCCTAGCTATGGCCACCCTCGCCCTCGGGCTCGGCGGTCAGGCCCTGTGGACCGTCACCGACCTCGCGGCTCAGGGCCTGATGGACCCCAGCAGGTACATCGAGGCGGTGCTCAACCCATGAGCACCGCACTCCCGCAGCCTCCGGAAGGAGACGCCCCCATGCACACCGTCGCCCCCGCCGACGGGACCGTCGACCTGGCGCCCGGCACGGCCTCCGCCGTGTCCTGGCCTTGGCGGTGGCTCGTGTTCTGGTGCTGGTACGCGTGGGCCCTGGTGACCTCTTCGAAGGCGGTCATCAAGGACCTCGTCACCCCCGGCGTCCAGGCGCGCTCGGGCATCGCCCGCGTGCGCAGCAACTGCCGCACGGACGCCGAGGTCACCCTGCTCTCGGCGCTGATCACCCTGACGCCCGGCACGTTGACGCTGGGCACCCGGCGTGCCGGCGCCGTCGGTGACGAGGACGGTGACCCGGACGCGCGGCGCCTGCTCTACGTGCACGGCCTGTACGCTGACGACGCCGACGCCCTGCGCGCGGAGATCCACGACATGGAGGCGCGCATGCTCCACGCGATGCGGAAGACGGGGGTGGCATGATGCCCTTCGCCTACGACTGGTCCCTGGTGGGGATCGACCTGGCCATCGCGCTGCTGACCGTGTCGGCGCTCGTGTCCGCGTACCGGATCGTGGTGGGCCCGCTCGACGCGGACCGCGCGGTCTCGGGCGACCTGCTCACGTTCAGCGTGCTCGGGATGCTCGTGCTGTTCGGCGTCCGGGCGGACAACCCGTGGACGTTCGACTTGGTCCTGATCGCCGCGGTCGTGGCCTTCCTGTCCGGCATGTCCCTGGCCCGCGCGCTCACGCGCGGCAAGCGTTGAGGAGGTCGCACCCGTGGACGTCGTCCTGACCGCCGCCGGCTCCGTGCTCGTGGTGATCGGAGCCCTTGCGTTCGTCACCGCGGGACTCGGTCTGATCCGGTTCCCCGACCCCTACACCCGCGTCTCCGCCGTGGGCACCGCCGGCGGCGTCGGGATGATCCTGATCGTGGTGGGCGCCCTGCTACTGGCCCCGGGGGTGGCCGCGTTCGTGAAGGTGGCCCTGATCGTGGTGCTGCAGCTGGGCTCGGCCTCGGTGGCCACCATGGCCCTGGGCCGCTCGGCCTACCTCACTGGGGTGCCCATGAATCCGGGGCACTACGACGAGCTCGCCGAGGATACCCCGGGGCGCGAGCACGGCGAGCCCGCTCCCCGCGCGCCGGACGAGGTCTGAGACCGCTCGCACGCGGCGTCGGACCGGCCCGTCCCGTCTCCCGGGGCGGGCCGTGCCGCCTCAGGGGCGCGGCGCCAGGACCAGGTTAGTGATGCGGGCGGTCGAGAGCCGCCGGCCCTGCTCGTCCGTCATCACCACCTCATGGGTGACGAGGGTGCCGCCCAGGTGGACGGCGGTCGCGGTGCCGGTCACGAGGCCCGAGCGGACGGCCCGGTGGTGCGTGGCGCTGATCTCGACCCCGACGACGTTGCGGTCCGGCCCGGCGTGGATCTTCGCGGCCATCGAGCCCAGGGACTCGGCGAGCACGAGGTGGGCGCCGCCGTGCAGCAGCCCGACGGGCTGCTCGTTGCCCGCCACGGGCAGGGTGGCGACGGCGCGCTCGGCCGTGAGCTCGAGGAAGCGCAGACCCATCTTCTGGGCCAGGGGGCTGATCGCCGCGCCGCCGAGGGCGGCGACGAGCTCGGGCGTCAGACCGGCCTCGGCGCAGGCCGCCTCCAGCTCGGCGGGGCTCAGCTCGGGGGTGACGCCGGGGCGGTACACGCGCTCGGAGGCGGCGGGGGTGGTCTCGGTGTGCTCACTCATGAGCACTAGGCTGGCACACGCGACCGGCGCGCCCCGCGCCGCGCGCCGAGAGGAGACGTGAGCACCCATGGCGGCAGATCCGACCCCAGAGGCCCCGCAGCGGCTGCTGGTCCTGGACGGGCACTCGATGGCGTTCCGCGCGTTCTACGCGCTGCCCGCCGAGAACTTCGCCACGGACACGGGCCAGCACACGAACGCCGTGTACGGCTTCACCGCCATGCTCCTGACCATGATCCGGCAGCAGCGGCCCACGCACGTGGCCGTGGCGTTCGACCTCTCCGGGCCCACGTTCCGCTCCGAGGAGTACGGTGAGTACAAGGCCGGCCGCTCCGAGACGCCCGCGGAGTTCGCGGGCCAGATCGAGCTGACCGTGAAGGTCATGGAGGCCCTGGGCATCCCCACGCTCACGCTGGAGGGCTACGAGGCCGACGACATCGTGGCCACTCTGTCCGCGCGCGCCGAGGAGGCGGGGTGGGAGGCCGTCGTCGTCTCCGGTGACCGGGACGCGTTCCAGCTCATCTCCGAGCGCACCACCGTGCTCTACCCCAAGAAGGGCGTCTCCGACATCCCGCCGATGGACGCGGACGCCGTCATGGCCAAGTACGGGGTCGCCCCCGCCCAGTACCCCGAACTCGCGGCCCTCGTCGGCGAGGCCGCGGACAACCTGCCCGGCGTGCCCGGCGTCGGTCCCGGGTTCGCCGCGAAATGGCTGAAGCAGTACGGGGACCTCGACGGCGTGCTCGCACACGCGCACGAGATCACGGGCAAGAAGGGGGAGGCGCTGCGCGAGCATCTCGAGGACGTGCGCCGCAACCGCCGCCTCAACGCCCTCGTGCGCGACCTCGACCTGCCGATCGGGCTCGAGGCGATGCGGCTCGAGATGCCCGAGCGCGAGCCCGTGGAGGAGCTGTTCGACGCGCTGCAGTTCAACCGCATCCGGGAGCGCGTGTTCGAGGTGTTCGGCGAGCGGGTGGGCGAGGACGCGCCGCCCCCCGAGGTCGAGGCCGCCCCGGAGTTCGCCGAGGCGACGACGGCCGAGGACGTGCGTGCGTTCCTGGCCGCAGAGGCCGGCAACCTGCTCGGCGTCCATGTGGACGTCGAGGGCCCGGCCCTGCTGCCCCGCCGCAAGGTGCCCGTGCCCGGCACGTTCGGCACGCCCGTCGGCGTCGCGCTGGTGGGCGAGCACGCGGGCCTGCACGTCACCCTCGACGGCGACGCCCCGGACCCGGCGCTGGTGGCCGCCGTGCGCGAGGCCCTGGGCGAGGGCGGACTGGCCAAGGCCGTGCACGACCTCAAGCGCACGCTCAAGGCGCTGGCCGCGCCCACCGAGGGGGACGGGCTCGGCCGGGACGCGGCCCTGGACGGCGTGGTGGACGACGTGCTGCTTTCGGCCTACCTGATCCAGCCGGACCGGCGGGACACCTCGCTCGAGGCGCTGGCGGAGGCGCATCTGCACACCCCCCTCACCGCCCCGCGCGAGCCCGCGCAGCAGCGGGCGCAGGGGACGTTCGACCTCGACGGGGGTCAGGCCGCCGCCGAACGCGCGGACCGCGCCGCGGACGCCGTGAGGGCCGCCTGGGTGGTGCGCCGTCTCTCCACCCAGTTCACGCCCCAGGTGCTCGACCGCGGGGCCCAGCGGCTGCTGCAGGAGCTCGAGATCCCGCTCTCGCGGCTGCTCGCCCGGATGGAGCTGACCGGCATCGCCGTCGACGTCGACGCCCTGACCGGCCTGCGCGAGGACTTCACCGACGCCGCCGACGCCGCCAAGGAGTCCGCGTGGGCGTCCGTCGCGGAGGAGACCGGCGGGATGCAGGTCAACCTCGGCTCGCCCAAGCAGCTGCAGGAGGTGCTGTTCGAGCGGCTCAACATGCCGCGCACGCGCAAGACGAAGACCGGCTACTCCACGGACGTGGACTCGCTGCAGGACCTGCTCGAGCAGACCCGGCACCCGTTCCTCGAGAACCTGATGGCCCACCGTGACGCCTCGAAGCTCCGGCAGACCGTGGAGGGGCTGCTCGAGACCGTCGCCCCGGACGGCCGCATCCACACCACCTACTCGCAGACCGCCGCCGCCACGGGCCGGCTGTCTTCGCTGCACCCGAACCTCCAGAACATCCCGGTGCGCACCGAGGCGGGCCGCCGCATCCGTGAGGTGTTCGTGGCGGACGAGGTGGCCGGCGAGCAGGCCGTGCTGCTCTCGGCCGACTACTCCCAGATCGAGATGCGCATCATGGCGCACCTGTCCGAGGACGAGGGGCTGATCCAGGCCTTCCGCGAGGGCGAGGACCTGCACTCGTTCGTCGGCTCGCAGGTGTTCGGGGTGGACCCGGACGACGTCACCGCCGAGCAGCGCGCCAAGGTGAAGGCGATGAGCTACGGCCTGGCCTACGGGCTGTCCTCCTTCGGGCTGTCCAAGCAGCTGAAGATCTCGGTGGACGAGGCGCGCGGCCTCATGAAGGGCTACTTCGACCGCTTCGGCGGCGTGCGCGACTACCTGCGCGACGTCGTCGCGCAGGCCCGACAGGACGGGTACACCTCGACGATCGAGGGGCGCCGCCGCTACCTCCCGGACCTCAGCTCGGACAACCGTCAGCTGCGGGACATGGCCGAGCGCGCCGCGCTCAACGCCCCCATCCAGGGCTCGGCCGCGGACATCATCAAGCGCGCGATGCTCGACGTGCAGGCCGGCCTCGAGGAGCACGGGCTGGCCTCGCGCCTGCTGCTGCAGGTCCACGACGAGCTCATCCTCGAGGTCCCGGCCGCCGAGCTCGACAAGGCCACGGCGCTCCTGAAGGAGCGGATGGGCCGGGCCGCCGAGCTCTCCGTGCCGCTCGACGTGCACGTCGGCCAGGGAAGGAGCTGGCATGACGCCGCACACTGACGCGCCGGAGGGTCCGTCGCTGCGGCGGCTGGCCGACGCCGCCGAGGACCGGCTCGGCGAGCACGGCCTCGCGCTGCGCGACCTCGGGGTCCTCGGCCCCGAGGACCCCGCCGCATCGCACTTCGCGGCCGCGGTCGAACGGGGCTTCTACGAGACGGTGCCCACGGGCGCCGCGCTCCGCCAGCAGCTCGAGGCCCACGCGGCCGACGGACGGCGCCGGCTCGGCGTCTACGCGCCGGGGGACGACCCGGCGGCCCGCCGCCCCGCCGCCACCTTCGAGGACTTCGTGCAGCCGCTGACCACGTGGCCCGGCCGCACCGTCGACGCCTGGCTGATCACCGACGTGACCGTCTCGCCGGACGCCCGCCGGCGCGGCGTGCTGCGGGCCATGATGCTCAGGTCCCTCGCGGACGCCCGCGACGCCGGCCTGTGCGCGGCCGCCCTGACCGCGACCGAGGCCGCCATCTACGGCCGCTTCGGCTTCGGGGCCGCCACCCGGTGGCACGCCGTGCGGATCGACGTCTCGGGCGCCCCCGCGTTCACGGGCGCCCCGGCCGGCGGGCGGGTCACGGTCGAGGAGCCGCGGGAGATCCCCGGCCTCGTGGACGAGCTGTACGGGCGGGTGCTGCCGGCCACCCCGGGCTCGGTCCAGCGGACCTCGTTCAGCGTGCCTCGCTGGGAGGACCGCGAGGCGAGTCGGAACGAGGGGCGCGGCTCGGGGCTGTACGCGGCGGTCCACCGCGACGACGACGGGCGGGTCCAGGGCGTCGCGCTGTATCGGTTCGAGGGCTGGGAGAAGGAGCCGCCCACGATCACCGTCACCGCGTTCCTCGCGGCGACCGCCGACGCGCGGCGCGGGCTCGTCCACCACCTGGCCCGGCTGGACCTGGTCGAGCGGATCGAGTGGGGCCGCGCACCCGAGCCCGGTTGGCTCGAGGCGCTCTTCGTCGACGAGCGGCGGGTGAGCCGGCACCGCGGCTCCGACGACCTGTACCTGCGGGTCCTGAACCTGCCCGCCGCCATGGCGGCCCGTGGCTGGGCGGGCGACGGGGAGGTCGTCGTCGCCGTCGAGGACGCGCTCGGCGCGATCGACGGGACGTGGCGGCTCACCGTCCGCCGGGGGCGCGGCGCCGCCGAGCGGCTGGGCCCCGCGGCCGACGCCGTCCGCATGGGCGCGGGGCTCCGGCTCGACGCGGCCCGGTTCTCCGCGCTCTGGCTCGGCGGGCACTCCCGCGGGGCCGGCGCCGCGGTGCTGGCGGAGGCCGGTGTCGTGGCGGAGCTGCGGGCCGGCGCGGCGGAGGCGTTCGACGGGCTTGTGCGACCCAGCCGACCCCTGCACACCCTCGTCGGCTTCTGATACGCTAGACGAGCACATTCGTGCGCATTTGATACATGTCCATCACGACCCACGCCGGGTGGGGCCCCTCTGGTGCCCGGATGCCGCCCACCGGCGGCATCGATCCCGACGTGACCCCCGATCCCAACGGAGTCCCTCCTACATGACCACCACTTCCAACGCCCCGCAGGTCGCCATCAACGACATCGGCTCTGCCGAGGACCTGCTCGCCGCCATCGACGCGACCATCAAGTACTTCAACGATGGCGACCTCGTCGAGGGCACCGTCGTCAAGGTGGACCGCGACGAGGTCCTGCTCGACATCGGCTACAAGACCGAGGGCGTCATCCCGTCCCGCGAGCTGTCCATCAAGCACGACGTGGACCCGGACGAGGTCGTGGCCGTGGGCGACACCGTCGAGGCCCTGGTCCTCACCAAGGAGGACAAGGAGGGTCGCCTGATCCTCTCGAAGAAGCGCGCCCAGTACGAGCGCGCCTGGGGCGACATCGAGAAGATCAAGGAGGAGGACGGCGTCGTCGAGGGCACCGTCATCGAGGTGGTCAAGGGCGGCCTCATCCTCGACATCGGCCTGCGCGGCTTCCTCCCGGCCTCCCTCGTGGAGATGCGCCGCGTGCGCGACCTGGCCCCCTACATCGGCCAGAAGCTCGAGGCGAAGATCATCGAGCTGGACAAGAACCGCAACAACGTGGTCCTGTCCCGCCGCGCCTGGCTCGAGCAGACCCAGTCCGAGGTCCGCTCCAACTTCCTCCACAAGCTGGAGAAGGGCCAGGTCCGCAACGGCACCGTGTCCTCCATCGTCAACTTCGGCGCCTTCGTGGACCTGGGCGGCGTGGACGGCCTCGTGCACGTCTCCGAGCTGTCCTGGAAGCACATCGACCACCCGTCCGAGGTCGTCGAGGTGGGCCAGGAGGTCACCGTCGAGGTCCTCGAGGTGGACATGGACCGCGAGCGTGTCTCCCTGTCGCTGAAGGCGACCCAGGAGGACCCGTGGCAGCTCTTCGCCCGCACCCACGCCCTCGGCCAGGTCGTGCCGGGCAAGGTCACCAAGCTCGTGCCGTTCGGTGCGTTCGTCCGCGTGGAGGACGGCATCGAGGGCCTCGTGCACATCTCGGAGCTGGCCTCGCGCCACATCGACACCGCCGAGCAGGTCGTGTCGGTCAACGACGAGCTGTTCGTCAAGGTCATCGACATCGACCTCGAGCGTCGCCGCATCTCCCTGTCCCTCAAGCAGGCCAACGAGGGCGTGGACCCCGAGGGCACCGAGTTCGACCCGGCGCTCTACGGCATGGCCGCGGAGTACGACGAGGAGGGCAACTACAAGTACCCCGAGGGCTTCGACGTCGAGACCAACGAGTGGATGGAGGGCTTCGAGACCGAGCGCGCCGCCTGGGAGCAGCAGTACGCCGACGCTCAGGCCCGCTGGGAGGCCCACAAGGAGCAGGTGCGCCGCTCCCTCCAGGAGGAGGCCACCGCCGGCGCCGACGCCGGTGCGGGCCTGGGCGGCTCGTCCTACTCCTCCGAGGCCCCGTCCTCGGACGGAGGCACCCTGGCCTCCGACGAGGCCCTCGCCGCCCTGCGCGAGAAGCTCACCGGCAACTGATCGCCGCGGTGCGTGACCGTCCCTGACGGCCCGCGCCGAGCACCCGACGCCCCGTCCCTCCCTCCGGAGGGGCGGGGCGTCGTCGCGTCCCGGGGGGCTGGCCGTGGGGGAGCGGACGGGACCCGACGGCCGCGCTCAGCGGCGCTCGGAGACCGTCACGGTGAACGTGCGGTCGCGCGCCGTCTGCCGGGTCGGCCCGACGAGGTCCTCCAGCACCGGCCGGTACCGCAGGTGCGAGTTCCAGACGCACCACAGCCGGCCGCCCGGCTCCAGCACCCGCGCCGCGGCCGCCACCAGCCGGTGGGCCACGGAGGGGTCCACGGCGTTGCCGTCGTGGAACGGGGGATTCAGGAGCACGCACTCCTCCGTCCCGTCCGGCCACGTGGTCAGGGCGTCGTCGCGCACGGCCCGGACGCGGTCCGCCACGCGGTTCGCGCGGGCCGTGGCGAGCGTCGAGGCGACCGCCACGGCGGACTGGTCGGTGGCCAGCACGGTGACGTGCGGCCACAGCCGCGCCGCCCCGACCGAGAGCAGCCCGTTGCCGCACCCCAGGTCCACGAGGCGCCCCGGCGGGCGCGGGTCGTCGGCGAGCGAGGTGAGCAGCAGACGGGAGCCCGGGTCGGCGGCGGCTCCGCCGAAGGTGCCGGCGTGGGCCACCAGGTGCAGGCGCCCCACGCCGGGGACGTCGCGGTCGGCCTCCTCCGGCGGCCGGGGGGTCACGCCGGGACGCGGGCCCCGGGCCGTGAGCACGCGCGCCTTGCGGCGTCCCCGTCCGGCGACGACGTCCTCGAACGCCGCGCCGAGCACCGCGTTCATGCGCGGACTCATGTGCTTGTCGCGGCCGCCGGCCAGCAGGACCACGCCGGGGTCGGCCACGGCTGCGACGATCCGGGACAGCCGGTCGAGCTCGTCGAGCGAGCGGGGCAGCGGCAGCAGGACCGTCCGGGCGCCCCGGGCCGCCTCCTCAGGCGTGGCCGTTCGCTCGAGCTCGCCCGTCTCCCCGCCGAGGCGACCGGCGGCGCGCCACGCGGCGAGGTTCGCGTCCAGCGAGCGCTCGGCGGAGGCGTCGTCCTGGTGGATCCGCACGTCGTGGCCGGCCGTGAGCAGGGGCAGGGTCAGCGCGCCGTGCCGGTCCTCCAGGACGGCCACCGGGCCGGGGACGTGCCCGCTCGCGATCCACCCGGCCAGGGTGTCGAGCAGGAGCAGGTCCGCCGCGTCGTGGGCCTGGCGGTCGGGCTCGGTCGGCAGCGGCCACCGATCCAGCGCCGCGAAGTCCACGCCCGCGGTGAGGTCGTCCGGCAGCCCGCCACGGGCGACATCGGGGGTGACCCCCCGGGGCAGCGGTTCACTCATGGTCCACCCAGTCCTCTCCGATCCGTTCCGCACGCCCCGCGCCGGCCGTGACGTCCGCGAGCCGCGCCGCGAACGCCGCGCGGGCCTCCTCGGTGTCCGGCACGCCGACCGTCAGGCGGACCGCCGCGGCGCCGTAGCTCGCTTCCAGCACCGACACGCCCGCCGCGCGCAGCTCGTTCTCCCACCGGCCGGCGTCGGTGTGGGGCGCCTCCACCGCGAGCAGGGCCAGCCGGGAGCGGGTGCGCAGCGGGGCGGCGTCGAGTGCCCCGGACACCGAGTCCGAGTAGGCGCGCACCAGGCCCCCGGCGCCCAGCTTGATCCCCCCGAACCAGCGCACGACGACGGCGCACACGTCCGTCAGGTCGGTCCGGCCCGGCGCGGTCTCGCGCTGGAGGACGGCCTCGAGCATGGGGACGCCGGCCGTGCCGGCGGGCTCGCCGTCGTCGCTGGAGCGCATCCGGTCCCGGGCGGGGCCGAGGACGAACGCGCTGCACACGTGCCGCGCGTCGTGGTGCCGGCGCCGCAGGACGGCGACCATCTCGCGCGCCTGCGCCTCGTCCTCGACGCGCCCGAGGTAGGTGAGGAAGCGGCTGCGGCGGATCTCCACCTCCCGTTCCAGCCAGCCGTCGGGGTCGCGGGCGGACGCCGGCAGGACCGTGCAGCGCGCGGTCGGGGCGGGGGCGGGATCGGGCATGACCCCACCCTAGGGGCTGGCCGAGGACGGGCACGCCGTCGAGCCCCGACGTGAGCTTCGGTACAGTGGAAGACCGTGCCACCCGGCACCGGCCCACCGGTGAGCGAGCACGCGTGCCGCCGCGGGCCTCCCATGACCCTGTCCCGGGAGACTCATGACTTCCCCGCTCACTCGCCTGCACGACACGTTGGGGCTCCGCACGAGTCCGGCGATCTTCTTCGGCTCGGCCGCCGCGGTCGTGCTCTTCACCGCCGCGATGGGCCTGTTCCCTGGCCCGGTCCAGGCGGCCTTCGGCGTGGTCTCGAGCTGGCTGCGCTACGACGTCGGCTGGATCTACACCCTCAGCCTGACCCTGCTGGTGGCGTTCCTGTTCATCCTCGCCGTGACCCGGTACGGCCGGGTCAAGCTCGGCGACGACGACGCGGTGCCGGAGTACTCCGGCCTGACCTGGTTCGGCATGATGTTCGCCGCCGGCGTCGGCGCGGTGCTGATGTTCTGGGGCATCGCGGAGCCGATGAACCACTACGCCAACCCGCCCATGGCGGGGACGGAGCCGTTCTCCGACCGCGCGGCCTCGGAGGCCATGGCGATCGCGAACTTCCACTTCGGCATCCACATGTGGGCGATCCTGCTCGTCCCGGGCCTGTGCTTCGGCTACTTCACGTACAAGCGCAAGCTGCCCCCGCGCGTGTCCTCCGCCTTCCAGCCCCTCCTCGGCGATCGCATCCACGGCCCCATCGGCAAGACGATCGACATCATCGCCGTGGTCTCCACCGTGTTCGGCCTCGGCGTGTCCGTGGGCCTGGGCGCCCTGCAGATCAACGCGGGCATGAACTACGTGCTGGGCACCCCCGTGGCCGGCTGGGTCCAGGCGCTCATCCTGGCCGTCGTCACCGCCGTGGGCACGGCCTCCGTGCTGGTCGGCATGGACAAGGGCGTCAAGCGGCTGTCCTACGCCAACATCCTGCTGGCGATCGCCCTGCTCGTGTACGTCCTGATGTGGGCCGTCTCCAGCATGGACGTCATCCGCGGCACCGTGCAGGCGATCGGCGAGTACGCCTCCATGCTGCCCGTGCTCTCCACCTACAACGACACGTACAACTCGGGCCAGTGGTCCGGTGACTGGACCGTTTTCTACTGGGCCTGGACCGTGACGTGGGCGCCCTTCGTGGGGATGTTCTTCGCCCGCATCTCACGCGGCCGCACCATCCGCTCCTTCATCATGGCCGGCCTCGGCCTGCCCACGGCGTTCGTCATCATCTGGATGGGCATCTACGGCTACTCCGCGTTCCAGTCGGACCGCGCCACCGCGCCGGCGCCGGGCCAGGGCGGTGACCTCACGCAGACGATCGTCACCGACGGCAACGTCCAGGCCGCCCTGTTCCAGCACCTGCAGGGCACGCCGCTCTACACGGTGGCCGCGGTCGTGGCGCTCGTGGTCATCACGCTGTTCTTCATCACCTCGATCGACTCGGGCGCGCTCGTGATGGACGCGATGGCCAATGGCCACGAGGATGCCGCGCCCCGCCGCCAGTCCGTGTTCTGGGCCGTGTCCATCGGCGCGGTCTGCGCGGCCATCATCCTCACCGCGGGCGAGAACGGCCTGGCGGCGCTGCAGGAGGTCATCATCGTGATCGGCCTGCCCATCCTGCTCATCACCGTCACGCAGGCCGCACTGCTGCTGCAGGCCCTGCGCGAGGACGCGGGTGCCGCGCGGCCCATGCGGACCCGCCAGTGGAAGCAGGTGCTGCCGGTCGAGGAGTACCGCCGCCGCGCCACCGAGGACGGCGTGGACGTCTCGGACTTCGTGATCCGCCCCGAGTTCGAGGTCGGCACCGAGCCGGAGAACGACACGCACACCCCGAAGACGTGGCACCAGCAGCGCATCGACGCGGCCAAGGCCCTCGTCACCGTCGGCCTGACCGGCGGCATCGCCGCGGGCCGCACCGAGGTCGGCGCGGAGCTCGAGCGGCTGGGCGCCGTCGTCGTGGAGTTCGACGACCTGATGGGGGAGATCCTCGTGCCCGGCAACCCCGTGCTCGAGGAGCTCCGCTCGGTCTTCGGCGAGGACATCGTCCGCGCGGACGGCACCCTGGACGCGCGCACCCTCAACCGGCTCACCACCGAGAGCTCGACCGCCCGGACGCGCATGTACGAGATCGTCTCCCCGGCGGTGCGCGACGAGGCGAACCGCCGGGCCCGCGAGATCGGCGAGGACTCCGTGCTGGTGGTCGACCTGGCCCTGCTGGCCGAGACCGGCTCCGGACAGGACTTCGACCAGGTGCTGGCCGTCTCCGCTCCCGCCGAGGTGCGCGTCGCCCGGCTCATGGAGTCCCACGACATGACCCGCGAGCGGGCCTGGGCCTTCATCGACGAGGAGGCGGCGGACGAGGAGCGGGCCGAGATCGCGGACACCGTGATCGAGAACGACGGCTCGCTCGAGGACCTGCAGGAGGCCGTCCGGGCATACTGGGAGGCCAAGATCCAGCCTCAGCTCGAGGCCGCCCGAGGAGAGCGCGTATGACCGAGACCGACCCGGTGGCCGAACGGCCGCGCGTCCATGTGGGCCTGACCGGCGGGATCGCCGCCGGCAAGTCCGCGGTGGCCCGTGTCCTGCAGGAGCGTGGCGCGCTCCTGGTGGACTCGGACGCCCTCGCCCGGCTGGTCCTCGAGAAGGGCACCGACGGGCTGGCCGCCGTCCAGGACGAGTTCGGGGACCGCGTCATCACCGCGGACGGTGAGCTCGACCGCGTCGAGATGGCCCGCATCGTCTTCGGGGACGAGGGCGCCCGACAGCGCCTGAACCGCATCGTGCACCCCCGGATCCGGGCTGCGGCCCGGCGCATCGTCGCCGAGGCCGGGCCGGACGCCGTCGTGGTCCAGGACGTGCCGCTGCTGGTGGAGACCGGGCAGGCGGACGCGTTCGACCTCGTGATCGTGGTGGAGGCCCCGCTCGAGGAGCGCCTGCGCCGGATGGTGGAGGACCGCGGCATGAGCCGCGCGGACGCCGAGGCGCGGATCGCGGCCCAGGCCACGGACGAGCAGCGGCGCGCCGTCGCGGACGTGGTCATCGTCAACGACGCCGACCTCGAGCGGCTCGCGTCCGTGGCGAACCAGGTGTGGGACCGGTTCCTCGCCCCCGGCGCGGCTGAGCCCTCGGCGGACTGACCGCCGGGGTGTCCGGGGCGCGACGTAGGGTTCTGCCATGAGCCTGGCCCAGAAGATCAACCGCGTCGTCGCCCCGTTCGAGGTCATCTCCCCCTACCAGCCCTCCGGTGACCAGCCGAAGGCCATCGCCGAGCTCGCCGAGCGCGTGGAGGCGGGGGAGAAGGACGTCGTCCTGATGGGCGCCACCGGCACGGGCAAGTCGGCGACGACGGCGTGGCTCGTCGAGCGCCTCCAGCGGCCCACGCTGGTGATGGTGCAGAACAAGACGCTCGCGGCGCAGCTGGCCAACGAGTTCCGGGAGCTGCTGCCCAACAACGCGGTCGAGTACTTCGTCTCCTACTACGACTACTACCAGCCCGAGGCGTACGTCCCGCAGACGGACACCTTCATCGAGAAGGACTCCTCCATCAACGAGGAGGTCGAGCGGCTGCGCCACTCGGCCACGAACGCGCTGCTGACCCGGCGGGACGTGATCGTGGTGGCCACCGTCTCCTGCATCTACGGCCTCGGCACGCCCGAGGAGTACATCGAGCAGATGGTCACCCTGCGCCGCGGTGCGGAGATGGACCGGGACGTGCTCCTGCGGCGGTTCGTGCAGATGCAGTACGTGCGCAACGACGTCGACTTCCACCGCGGCACCTTCCGGGTGCGGGGGGACACCGTGGAGATCATCCCCATGTACGAGGAGCTCGCGGTGCGCATCGAGTTCTTCGGGGACGAGATCGAGTCCATCCAGACCCTGCACCCGCTCACCGGCCAGGTGGTGCGCGAGGAGGAGGAGATGTACATCTTCCCGGCCTCGCACTACGTGGCCGGCGACGAGCGCATGGGCCGGGCGATCACCACCATCGAGGACGAGCTGCGGGAGCGGCTGCAGGAGCTGGAGTCCCAGGACAGGCTCCTCGAGGCGCAGCGGCTGCGCATGCGCACCACGTACGACCTCGAGATGATGCAGCAGATGGGCTACTGCAACGGCATCGAGAACTACTCGCGCCACATCGACGGCCGTCCCGCCGGCTCCGCCCCGCACTGCCTGCTGGACTACTTCCCGGACGACTTCCTGCTCGTGGTGGACGAGTCCCACGTGACCATCCCGCAGATCGGCGCGATGTACGAGGGGGACATGTCCCGCAAGCGCACCCTCGTGGAGCACGGCTTCCGCCTGCCCTCGGCCATGGACAACCGCCCGCTGAAGTGGGATGAGTTCCTCGAACGGATCGGGCAGACCGTGTACCTCTCCGCGACGCCGGGCGCCTACGAGCTCGGCCAGGCGGACGGCTACGTCGAGCAGATCATCCGGCCCACCGGGCTGGTGGACCCGCAGGTGGTGGTCAAGCCGACCGAGGGCCAGATCGACGACCTGCTCGAGCAGATCCGGGTGCGCACGGCCAAGGACGAGCGCGTCCTGGTGACCACGCTGACCAAGCGCATGGCCGAGGACCTCACGGACTACCTGCTCGAGGCGGGGGTGAAGGTCGAGTACCTCCACTCGGATGTGGACACGCTGCGCCGCGTGGAGCTGCTGCGGGAGCTGCGCAAGGGCACCTTCGACGTGCTGGTGGGCATCAACCTGCTGCGCGAGGGCCTGGACCTGCCCGAGGTCTCGCTCGTGGCGATCCTGGACGCGGACAAGGAGGGCTTCCTGCGCTCCACCACCTCCCTCATCCAGACCATCGGCCGCGCCGCCCGCAACGTCTCCGGCGAGGTCCACATGTACGCCGACAACGTCACGGACTCCATGCGGCGGGCGATCGACGAGACCGAGCGGCGCCGGGCCGTGCAGATCGCGTACAACGAGGAGCACGGGATCGACCCCCAGCCGCTGCGCAAGCGCATCGCGGACATCACGGACCAGCTGGCCCGGGAGGACGTGGACACCGCCGACTTCCTCAAGGGCATGGGGGGCGTGAAGTCCGGGTTCGACTTCGGCATGGGCCACCGCGGCCTCAGCTCACTGGACCGGGCCCCGGCCACGGGGGAGGGTGCCGAGGCCCCGGCGGTGGACCCGGCGTCGCTGCCCGCCAAGGACCTGGCCGATCTGATCGAGCAGATGTCGCAGCAGATGCACCAGGCGGCGGCGGACCTGCAGTTCGAGCTCGCGGCCCGCCTGCGCGATGAGGTCGGCGAGCTCAAGAAGGAGCTGCGGCAGATGAAGCGGGAGCAGTGACCGCCCGGCGCGTTCCGCGCCCCGGGGTGTTATGAAAACACTGATGAATATCTTCATATCAGTGATAGTGTGACGCCATGAGCGCAGCACCCCCGGTCGCGGCCGTGATCGCGGACATCGTCGGCTCCCGCGCCCTCCCGGACCGGGACCGCGCGCAGGAGCAGATCCTGGCCGCCTTCGCGGCCGCGGAACAGGACGTCCCGCCGCTGCGTCCCGCCTGGGCCAGCGTCGGCGACGAGTTCCAGGCGCTGCACCGCACCTGGCCGGACGCGCTCCGGCTGACCGTCCGCGTCACGCTCGCCCTGCCCCCGGGCCTGGACCTGCGCTTCGGGATCGGCCTGGGGCAGCGGCGGGCCCTGGACGCCGGCGGAGACGGCATCGAGGACGGACCGGCCTGGTATCGGGCCCGCGAGGCCGTCGAGCGCGCGCATGAGCGGGCTGTCGGAGCCGCGACCGCCTTCCGCGCCGCGGACCCGTCCCTCACCGCCGCCGTGGACGGGCTCGTCCTGCTGCGCGACCATGTCCTCGGCCGGCTCAAGGCCCGCGAACGCCGAATCGCCGCCGCCCTGCTGGGCGGGGCGACCCAGGCGGAGGCGGCACGGGCGGAGCGGATCACGCAGTCCGCGGTGTCACAGGCCGTCGCGCGGTCCGGGATCGACCGGCTGCTCGAGCTGGACGCCGAGCTCGCCGCCGCGGCGACGGAGGTCGCGCCGTGACCGCCCTCGCCCTGCTCGCGCTGGGGCTGCACGACCTGCTCGACGCCGTCCTGCCCGACGCCTGGCCCACCCCCCGGCGGCGGTGGCTGGCCCGGGCCGGCGCGGCGGTGGCCGCCGTCCTCGCCGCGGTGCTGGTGGCCGTCCTGGCGCCGACCGGCATCTCCGTCGCGGTGGGCGGCGGCCTGGTGGCCCTCGGCCTGCTGATGGGCTGGACGTGGCTGCACCCGGACCGGCCGCTCGGGGTGGTCGCGGTGGCGGCCGCGGTCGGCCTGGTGGCCGTGCTCGAGTCGACCCTGGCGCCCGCGGGTCTGCGCTCCGCGCCCCCGGCACTCACGCTGCTGGCGGTGACGGTGGCGCTGACCGAGACCGGCAACCGGGTCACCCGCGCGGTCCTCGCCCTGGCGGGCCGGTCCGCCGACGGGGGCGACGAGGAGGCGGAGGACCCCGCGGCGGAGCCCACGACCGTGCCGTCCGCCGCGCCCACGGACCCCGCGGCCGACGGCCTGCGCGGCGGTCGCTACATCGGGCCCATGGAGCGACTGCTCATGGTCGTCCTGGGGCTCGCGCAGGCCTATCCGGTGATCGCGGCCCTGATGGCGGCCAAGGGCATCGTGCGCTTCCCGGAGATCTCGGCGGACCGCGGAGCCGGCTCGCGCGCGGAGGAGTTCCTCATCGGCTCCCTCGCCAGCTGGGGCCTGGCCGCCGCCGGCGCCGTCGTCGTCTGGCTCGCCCTCGGCTTGACCGCCCCCGGCGCAGCCTGAGACCGGGCCCACCCGCATCCGCGCGCGGGACCGCACCCGTCTAGATGTTGTGGGTCATGAGGTTCTTGACACGAGGCACGGGCTGAGATGAGACGAGCGGGCTCCGCCCCGCAGGATGGGAATTGCGACATCCACTCATCCGCGGAAGGAAGCCCGCTCGTGACTCACGCTAACGCACCTCTGACCCCCACCGGCCGGCTGCGCATGGTCCACCGCCACCTGAACGACGGGATCCCGCAGTCCCACGTGGCCGCGGAGTTCCGCGTCAGTCGGCCCACGGTGGCCACCTGGGTCGCCCGCTACCGTGCCGAAGGCGAGGCAGGACTGCAAGACCGCTCGAGCCGGCCCCATCGCTCACCTGCCCGGCTCGACCCCGCGATCGTGGCCGAGCTGGAGGCCCTGCGCCGGGCCGAGAAGTGGTCCGCCCGGCGCATCCATCACCATCTGGTCGGCGAGGGCCACCAGGTGTGTCTTCGCACCGTGGGGCGATGGCTGCACCGGGCCGGGATCTCCCGCCTACGGGACCTGACCCCAGCCGGAGAAGACCTCCGCCGGCAGCCGGCCCGGAGGATCACCGCGAGGGGGCCAGGGCACATGGTGCACCTGGACGTGAAGAAGATCGGACGCATCCCTGAAGGGGGAGGCTGGCGCGCCCACGGAAGAGACAGTGAGGCAGGGCGTGCTTCCAAGCGGGGGTCTGGCCAGCGGGTCGGCTACACCTACCTGCACTCGGCGATCGACGGGTTCACCCGCCTGGCGTACACGGAGGCGCTGGAGGATGAGCGGGCGGTGACCACGATCGGGTTCTACTGCCGGGCCCGCGCGTTCTTCGCCGCTCACGGCATCACCGTGGACCGGGTGGTCACGGACAACGGGAACAACTACCGGGCCGTGGACTTCACCCGGAAGGTGGTCTCTCTCGGGGGCCGGCATCACCGGATCCGCCCCTACACCCCGCGCCACAACGGGAAGGTCGAGCGGTACAACCGGCTGATGGTCGACGAGGTCCTCTACGCCCGCCCGTACTCCTCAGAGCGGGCTCGGCGTGAGGCCCTGCAGGTGTGGGTGAACCACTACAACTACCATCGGCCTCATACCTCCTGCGGAGAGGCTCCTCCGGCCTCGTTGGCCCCGGTGCGTGTCAACAACGTCATGCCCTCCTACATCTAGACTGGCGCGGCCCCCACGAGCCCTCCATGAAGGAGGCCGGCCTGTGGATCGGGTTCTACGTGGCGCTGGCGCTGGTCTTCGCGGGGCTGCTCTTCGCCCTGGGCGATGCGCAGCACGGCACCGAGTTCCTCGCCGGCTGGGTCACCGAGTACAGCCTCAGCGTGGACAACCTGTTCGTGTTCCTCATCATCATGGCCAAGTTCCAGGTGCCCCGCCGCTACCAGCAGGAGGTGCTGATGGTGGGCATCATCATCGCGCTGATCGCCCGCGCGGTGTTCATCGCGGTCGGCGCCGTCGCCATCGAGCACCTGACGTGGGAGTTCTACATCTTCGGCGCCTTCCTGCTCTGGACCGCCTGGCAGCAGCTCAAGGGCGACGGCGGGGACGAGGAGTCCGAGCCGGGCGTCGTGGCCCGCCTGACCCGCCGCCTCAACGTGGCGCCGGACTACGACGGCAACCGACTGCGCACCACCGTGGACGGCCGGCGCATGTTCACCCCCATGGTGGTCGTGTTCATCACGATCGGCCTGACGGACGTGATGTTCGCGGTGGACTCCATCCCGGCGATCTTCGGCCTCACCCAGAACTGGTTCATCGTCCTGACCGCCAATATCTTCGCCCTCATGGGCCTGCGCCAGCGGGCCCGACGACGCCCCGCTCCGCCCGCCGCGGGTCGGGGCGTCGTCGTGCGACCGGGTAGACTGACCGGCGACGTAGGGGAGTATCCCGAACACTGTGGACGTCAGCACGCCGCGGCCGCCGAGAGCGCGCCGCCGGCCGGACACAGGGGCCCGGGCCGCGGCCGCGGCGGGCGGAGAGACTTGCGGCACCGTCCTGACCCCTGACGCCGAGAGGTGACCCGTGGAAATCAACGGCCTGACCTGGGGCCTGACGATCGCGCTGATCGTCGGGCTCCTCGCGTTCGACTACTTCGCCCATGTCCGCAAGGCGCACACGCCGTCGATCCGGGAGGCCGCGATCTGGTCCGGCGTCTACGTCGGCCTCGCGCTCGTCTTCGGCCTCGTGTTCTTCGCCTTCGGCGACACCCAGCACGCGGTCGAGTACTACACCGGCTACCTGCTGGAGAAGGCGCTCAGCGTCGACAACCTGTTCGTCTTCCTGGTCATCATGGCCAGCTTTCGGGTGCCGCGCGAGTACCAGCAGAAGGTGCTGCTGTTCGGCATCACGTTCGCGCTGATCTCGCGCACCCTGTTCATCCTGCTGGGCGCCGCCGTCATCGCCGCGTGGTCGGACGTGTTCTACCTCTTCGGCCTGTTCCTGCTGATCATCGCCGGCGGCCAGCTCAAGGGCGAGATGTCCGGCGACGCCGAGGGCGCCCAGGACGAGGCGGACAACGTGATGGTCCGCCTCGTCAAGCGGTTCCTGCCCGCCTCCGAGCAGTTCGACGGCGACCGCCTCTTCACGACGGTGGACGGCAAGCGCCTCATGACGCCGATGCTCCTCGTGATGATCGCGATCGGCGCCACGGACATCCTCTTCGCCTTCGACTCCATCCCCGCGATCTTCGGCGTGACCCAGGAGGCGTACATCGTCTTCACCGCCACGGCGTTCTCGCTCATGGGCCTGCGCCAGCTGTACTTCCTGATCGACGGCCTGCTCGACCGCCTCGTCTACCTGGCCTACGGGCTCTCCGCGCTGCTGGCGTTCATCGGCGTGAAGCTGATCCTGCACGCCCTGCACGAGAACAACCTGCCGTTCATCAACGGCGGCGAGAACGTGCCCGTCGTCGAGATCCCCACGACGCTGTCCCTCGTGGTCGTCGTCGTGATCCTGGCGATCACCGTGGCGATCTCCCTGGCCTCGCCGAAGGGCCAGGCCCTGCGGGCGCTGCAGAACGCCGAGAAGTACTCGTACCGGTACTCGAAGCTGCCCGAGGACGCCGACCCGGCCGAGCGCGAGCGCGCCGCCGCCCTGATGGATCGCTGGACGGCCCGGGCCGAGGCCGTGGACCAGCGCTGGCGCGACCAGCTGCTCGAGCACAAGGACGCGTGGTCGGCCATCATCCGCACGGCCCACGAGACCCGGCTCGCCGATCCCCGTGACGACGACGCGCGCGGGGTCTCCGAGCAGATCGTGCGGCAGGACGGGCCCACCGTCTGAGCCGATCACGGCGCCGGGGAGCCCTCCGCCGGCGCCCGGGCCCCCGGGCCGGTCAGTCGACCGGGTCGGGGGCCGTCGTCGTCCCGGCGCCGTCCGGCGCGGTCATCGCCAGGAGCCGCTCGAGGATCGCCGGTCCGTCGTCGGCGATGCCGTCGTGGTGGAAGGCGTCGGTCTCCCACACCTGCAGGCCGCGGACGCGCCGCGCCGTCTCGAGCGAGAGGTCCCGGTCCACGTACACGTCGTCGGCGTAGACCGCGGCGGCCACGGGGACGGTGTTCTGCGCCAGGGCAGCCACGTCGTAGAGCGGGCCCCACTGCGTGCGCTCGGCGAGCAGCCGCGCCGTGCCGGCCAGGGGCCGCAGCCGGGGGTCGACCTCGACGGACCAGGGCATGACGTGTTCGCCCGTGGGCAGCGGGACCGTGGTCGCCTCCGGGTCGAAGTCCGGGTGCTCGGCGAGCATCCGGGACGCCGACCAGCCGGTGTCCGCCCGGCCGCCGGCCAGGTCCGCCGGCTGCGCGTAGATCGCCTCGTGCAGCACGGTGTAGAGCGGGTTGACGAGGCGGTCGTCCTGGTCGGCGACGGCGGCCAGGAACGTCTCGGACAGGCGCGGCGCGGGTCCGGTGCGGTCCACGGCCTCGGCGAGGACCCAGTGCAGGCGGTCCACGCTGGTGTTGCCGCCCAGCAGCATGCCCAGACCCTGGGCCCGTCCCACGGTGAGCGGCCCGCCGCCGGGCAGGGGGATCGGGGCGCCCGCGGCCTCGGCGGCGCGGATCAGCCCCACGGCCTCCGACCACGCGTCGCGGTCGGCCGGGTGCCGGTCGAAGAACTCCTCGGTGCGGGCGCGCATCCGGGCGTAGGTGGCCCGGTAGACCCGGTCGGCGTGGCCGGTGAGCGGGGCGAGGCCGCCGGTCACCAGGCTGCGCTGCAGGCCCTCCGGGTGGAAGGAGAGATAGCTCAGCGTGCAGAACCCGCCGAAGCTCTGGCCCAGTGTGGTCCACGGCCCGGCGCCGAGGGCGAGGCGCAGCATCTCGGCGTCCCGCACGATCGAGGGCGCCCGCAGGTGCACCAGGTGCTCGGCGCGCGCCTCGTCCGTGGCGAAGGCGCCCGGGGCGGTCAGGGTCGCCACAGTGGCCGGGGTCGAACGCCCCGTGCCGCGCTGGTCCAGCAGCAGCACGCGGTGGCTCTCGGCCAGCGCGCCGAGCCAGCCGCTCAGGCGCGCCGGGCGGGGCCCGGCACTGCCGGGGCCACCCTGGAGGTACAGGGCCCAGGGGCGCTCGCCCTCGGGGTCGTCCTTCGCCCGGATCTCGCGGGCGAAGACGGTCAGCGTGCCGCGCCCGTGCGGCCCGACGCCGGTGCCCGCCGCGTCCTGCGCCTCGGCCTCGGCGAGGCCCAGCGCGTGGTCGATCGGCACCGAGAACCAGTGGTCCACCGTGACGGTGCCGTCGTAGAGCTCGGTGCGCTCGCCCACGCGGTGGCGGGCCGGCTCGAGGGGAGCGAAGCCGCGCGGGTCGCCCGCCACGGGCCGTCCTGCCGCCCGAGCGTCCCCGGCGCTCACAGGCCCCACCCGGACTCGGGCGCGCCCACGGAGACCACCCGGATCACGGGATGGCCCGCCTCGTCGGAGGCGTCCAGGTCGACCACGGCGTTGATCCCGTGGTCCAGGTCCCCGTCCGGGTCCTTCAGGACCTGCCGCACCGCCCACCAGCGCGGGCCGGCCAGCTCCAGCGGGGCGGCGACGTCGGGGGCCGCGGCCACGCGGAACAGCTCGGGGCCGCGCGCGGCGGGGCCGTCGTCGATGTCCTCGTGGTCGTCGAAGTAGGCGTCGAGGGCGTCGGCCCAGTCGTCGGCGGACAGCTCGCCGGACAGGCGCGCGAGCGCCTCGTCCCGCTCGTCGCCGAACAGGCGCACCCGCTGGAACATCGCGTTGCGGACCATCACCCGGAACACGGGCTCGTTGTCCGTCAGGCGAGGCGGGGCCGGCGGCTCGAGCGCCTCCATGTCCCGGCGCAGCTCGTCGATGTCCCCGGCCACCAGGTCCTCCCACTCCTCCAGGAGGGACGAGTCGGTCTGCTTCACCATCTCGTCGAGCCAGTCCAGCAGCACCTGGAGCTCCTCGGTGCGGGCCGCCTCGGGGACGGTGTGGCGCAGTGCCTTGACCGCGTCCGTGAGGTAGCGCAGCAGCACGCCCTCGGACCGGGCGATCCCGTAGAACCGCACGTAGTCGCCGAAGCCCATGGCCCGCTCGAACATGTCGCGCACCACGGACTTGGGGGTCAGCTCGAACTCCGCGAGCCACGGGGCGTCCTGCCGGTAGAGCTCGAACTGCTGCTCGAGGAGCTCGGCCAGCGGCCGCGGGTGGGTGATCTCGTCGAGGGCCCGCATGCGGTCGTTGTAGTCCATGCCCTCGGCCTTCATGGCGGCCACGGCCTCGCCCTTGGCGTGCTTGACCTGGGCGGAGAGCACCTGGCGCGGCGGGTCGAGGGTCGCCTCGATCACGGAGACGACGTCGAGCGCGTGGTCGGGATCGGCCGGGTCCAGCAGGTCGAGCGCGGCGAGGGCGAAGGGGGAGAGCGGCTGGTTGAGCGCGAAGTCCGGCTGCAGGTCCACCGTGAGGTCCACGGTGCGGCCCTCGGCGTCCGGCTCGGGCAGACGCTCGACGACGCCCGTGGCCAGCAGCTCCCGGAAGATCCCGAGCGCGCGGCGCATGAGCACCGCCTGGCGGGCCGGGGTCTCGTGGGTGCCGCGCAGCAGGCGCCGGACCGCGATGACCGGGTCGCCGGGCCGGTCGAGGATGTTCAGCAGCATGGAGTGCGTGATCCGCATGCGGGAGACCAGCGGCTCCGGCTCGGCGGAGACGAGGCGCTCGAACGTCGCCGGCCCCCACGAGACGAAGCCGGCCGGCGGGGTCTTGCGCTTGCCGGACTTCACGGACTGCTTCATGCGCTTGGCCCGCTCGGCCTCGTCCTTGACGTTCGCGAACTTCGCCGCGGCCTTGCGCTCGGCCGCCTTGTTCTCGATCACGTGCTCGGGGGCCTGGACCACCACGGTGCCGGAGGTGTCGAAGCCGGCCCGGCCCGCCCGGCCGGCGATCTGGTGGAACTCGCGGGCCTGGAGCAGGCGGGTCTTCTCGCCGTCGAACTTGGACAGCGCGGTGAGCAGCACGGTGCGGATCGGCACGTTGATCCCGACGCCGAGCGTGTCCGTGCCGCAGATGACCTTGAGCAGCCCGTCCTGGGCCAGCTTCTCCACGAGGCGGCGGTACTTGGGCAGCATGCCCGCGTGGTGCACGCCGATGCCCGCCCGGACGAGGCGGTTCAGGGTGTGCCCGAAGCCCGCGGAGAAGCGGAAGCCGGCGATCCGCGCGGCGATCGCCTCCTTCTCCTCCCTGGACGTCACCGAGATCGAGGACAGCCCCTGGGCCGTCTCCACGGCGTCCAGCTGCGAGAAGTGCACGATGTACACCGGTGCCTGGTGGGTGCCCACGAGCTCCTCGACCTTCTCCTGCAGCGGCACCTCGGACCACTCGAACGTCAGCGGGATGGGGCGCTGCGCGTGGGCGACGACGGCGACCTCGCGCCCGGTGCGCTCGGTCAGGTCCGCCTCGAGGCGGGTCGTGTCGCCGAGGGTGGCCGACATCAGCAGGAACCGGGCCTGCGGCAGCTCGAGGAGGGGCACCTGCCAGGCCCAGCCGCGGGAGGGGTCCGCGTAGTAGTGGAACTCGTCCATCACCACGGTGCCGATCTCCATGCCCGAGCCCTCGCGCAGCGCGCGGTTGGCGAGGATCTCGGCGGTGCAGCAGATGATCGGGGCGTCACCGTTGACGGTGGAGTCACCCGTGACCATGCCCACATTCTCCGCGCCGAACACGTCCACCAGCGCGAAGAACTTCTCCGAGACGAGCGCCTTGATCGGCGCCGTGTAGTAGGAGACGGCGTCGTGGGCGAGTGCGTCGGCGTGTGCAGCCAGCGCCACCAGGGACTTGCCGGAGCCGGTGGGCGTCGCCAGGATCACGTGCCGGCCCTGGACCAGCTCGAGGGCGGCCTCCTCCTGGGCGGGGTAGAGCGTGATGCCGCGGTCCTCGGTCCAGGCCGCGAAGGCCCCGAAGACGTCGTCGGCGTCCGGGGCCGGCGGGAGCGCGTCGATGCGGTCGGTCAGCGAGGGCGGGTTCGTGGCGGGAGAAGTCATCGCTCCCAGCGTATCGGCCGCTCCGCGCGATACGGTGCCGCCATGAGTCAGATCGCGCCTGAGAGCCCGCACCCGGACACCGACGCCGTCGTGGGGGACGTGACCGGCCGACAGGGCGGGGGGTTCACCTGGGATCCCGCGCAGTACGAGGGCTTCGCCGAACACCGCGCCCGCCCCTTCCACGACCTGGTGGGGCGCGTGCGCGCCGAGGCCCCGCGCGTCGTGGTGGACCTGGGCTGCGGCCCGGGGACCCTGACCCGGACGCTGGCCGAGCGCTGGCCGGACGCCGAGGTGATCGGTCTGGACGACTCGCCCGCCATGCTGGAGCGGGCCCGGGAGCAGGCGGCCCGCACGGGCGCCCCCGCCAACCTGCGCTTCGAGGCGGTCGACGCCTCGCAGTGGCGCCCGTCGGGGGCGACGGACGTCGTGGTGTCCAACGCGATGCTCCAGTGGATCCCGACGCACCGTCGCCTGATCCGGCGCTGGCTCGGGGACCTCACGCCGGGGGCGTGGTTCGCGGCGCAGATCCCGCGGCCCTACGAGCAGCCCTCCCACGCGGCGATCGTGGCGCTGGCGGAGGACCCGGCCTTCTCCGAGCCGCTGCACGGGGTGGCGACGACCCGCACCGTGGCGCCGCCCGAGGAGTACACGCGGCTATTCCTCGAGGCGGGGTGGTCCCCGGTCGTCTGGGAGACGGAGTACCAGCAGGTGCTGACGGGCGAGGACCCGGTGTTCCGGTGGACCTCCGGCGCGGCCCTGCGACCGAGCCTGCAGGCTCTGGCCCGCTGGGACGCCGAGGAGGGCGCCGCCGAGGGCGCCGGGCTGCTCGAGGCGTTCGTGGACCGGTACCGCGCCGCCATGCGCGAGGCGTACCCGCCGGTGCCCGGCGTCACGGCCGACGACGGCGGCCCGGTGACGATCTTCCCGGCCCGGCGCCTGTTCATGGTCGGGCAGAAGCCGGCCTGACGCCGGGCCCGGGAGTGCCCGGGCGGGCCGTCACCAGCCGCGCTCGGCCCACTCCGGCAGGTGGGGGCGCTCGGCGCCCAGGGTCGTGGAGGCGCCGTGGCCGGGGTGGACCACCACGTCGTCGTCGAACGCGTCGAAGATCCGATCGGTGACGTCCGTGAACAGCTGACGGAACCGGCCGTCGTCGCCCTCGGTGTTGCCCACCCCGCCCGGGAAGAGGGCGTCGCCGGTGAAGAGCACGGCCGGCTCGTCCGCCTCGGGGCGGCACACCAGCGCGATGGACCCGGGCGTGTGGCCGCGCAGGGCCACGACCTCGAGCCGGAGCCCGTCCGCCCCCACGGTGTCCCCGTGGCGCAGGCGCACGTCGGGGGCGACCCCCGTGGCCTCGGCGATCGCGTCGGCGTCGTCCTCGCCGGCCGCCGTGCGGGCCCCGGTCAGGGACGCCAGCGCCGGCAACGCGCGCACGTGGTCCCAGTGCCGGTGCGTGGTGACGATCATCTCGAGGCGCGGCTCGCACGGGGTGTCGTCCGCGGCCGAGGCGATGAGGTCGCGGATGGCCTCGGCGTCGTCGGCGGCGTCGATCAGCACCTGCGCCCCCGTGGTCTTGGAGGTGAGCAGGTACACGTTGTTGTCCATCTCCGACACGGAGCAGGTGCGCACCGTGACGGCGGGCAGATCGTGCAGGAGGCGGTTCCGGGCGGTCTCGGGCATGCGCAACAGTGTACGGACGGGGCGGCGAGGCGCCAGGGCGGGCCCAGCCCGCGGTGGGTTCGCCCATAGGCGAGACCCCGGTGTCGTGTCCGTGCCGCCCCTATGCTGGCCGCGTGCCCAAGAACTCCTCCACCACCGTCTCCTCCGCCGTCGAGACCCACGCCGGCGGCCTCGCCTCCGGCCCCGGCGGCGCGCGCTCGGGCGAGCGGGACCGCATCGTCGTCCAGGGCGCCCGCGAGCACAACCTGAAGGACGTGGACGTCAGCTTCCCGCGGGACGCCATGGTCGTGTTCACGGGTCTGTCCGGCTCGGGCAAGTCCTCCCTGGCCTTCGACACGATCTTCGCCGAGGGCCAGCGACGCTACGTCGAGTCGCTCTCCTCCTACGCCCGCATGTTCCTGGGCCGGGTGGACAAGCCGGACGTGGACTTCATCGAGGGCCTGTCCCCGGCCGTGTCCATCGACCAGAAGTCCACCAACCGCAACCCGCGCTCCACGGTGGGGACCATCACCGAGATCTACGACTACATGCGCCTGCTCTGGGCGCGCGTCGGGGTGCCGCACTGCCCGCAGTGCGGGGAGCCGGTGAGCCGGCAGACCCCGCAGCAGATCGTGGACCAGCTCGAGGAGCTGCCCGAGCGCACCCGCTTCCAGGTGCTCGCGCCCGTGGTCCGCGGCCGCAAGGGCGAGTTCGTGGACCTGTTCCAGGACCTGTCCACGCAGGGCTTCGCCCGCGCCGTCGTGGACGGGGAGACCGTCCAGCTCTCGGACCCGCCCGTGCTGAAGAAGCAGGTCAAGCACACCATCGCCGTCGTCGTGGACCGCCTCGCCATGAAGGAGGGCATCCGCCAGCGCCTCACCGACTCGGTGGAGACCGCCCTGAAGCTGGCGGACGGCCTCGTCGTCGCCGAGTTCGTGGACGTGGAGCCGGTCGCCGAGAAGGCCAGGAAGAACACCGCGGAGTTCGGCGGGCGGGACGCCGAGGGCAACCCCCGGTACCGCTCGTTCTCCGAGAAGCTCTCCTGCCCCAACGGGCACGAGCAGACCGTGGACGAGATCGAGCCGCGCTCGTTCTCCTTCAACAACCCGTTCGGCGCGTGCCCCGAGTGCACCGGCATCGGCTCCCGCCTGCAGGTGGACCCGGACCTCGTCGTCGCCAACGACGAGCTGTCCCTGCGTGAGGGCGCCGTGGTGCCGTGGTCGCTGGGCAAGTCCACCTCGGACTACTGGCTGCGCGTGCTCGGCGGGCTGGGCAAGGAGATGGGCTTCTCCCTGGACACCCCGTGGAAGGACCTGACGGAGGCGGAGCGCGACGCCGTCCTGAACGGCAAGGACTTCAAGGTGGAGGTGACGTTCCGCAACCGGTTCGGGCGCGAGCGCCGCTACACCACGGGCTTCGAGGGCGTCATCCCCTACGTGATGCGCAAGCACGGGGAGACCGAGTCGGACGGCGCCCGCGAGCGCTACGAGTCGTTCATGCGGGAGATCCCGTGCCCGGCGTGCCACGGGGCCCGCCTCAACCCCACGGTCCTGAACGTGCTCGTGGGCGGCCTGTCCATCGCGGACGCCACCCGCCTGCCCATGCGGGAGGCCATGGAGTTCTTCTCGGGGCTGCGGCTGACGGACCGCGAGCGGCAGATCGCGGACCAGGTGCTCAAGGAGATCCTGGCCCGGCTGGCGTTCCTGCTGGACGTCGGCCTGGAGTACCTCAACCTGGAGCGGCCGGCCGGCACCCTCTCTGGAGGCGAGGCCCAGCGCATCCGCCTGGCCACGCAGATCGGCTCCGGGCTGGTCGGCGTCCTCTACGTGCTCGACGAGCCGTCCATCGGCCTGCACCAGCGGGACAACCGCCGCCTCATCGAGACCCTCCTGCGCCTGCGGGACCTCGGCAACACCCTCATCGTCGTCGAGCACGACGAGGACACGATCGCCGAGGCGGACTGGATCGTGGACATCGGTCCTCGCGCGGGCGAGCACGGGGGCGAGGTCGTGCACTCGGGCTCCCTGGCGGATCTCAAGGCGAACACGCGGTCCGTCACCGGCGACTACCTCTCCGGGCGCCGCTCCATCGCGGTGCCGGAGCGGCGTCGCGTCCCGGAGAAGGGGCGCGTGCTGACGGTCCGCGGCGCCCAGGAGAACAACCTGAAGGACGTCTCGGTGGAGGTCCCGCTCGGGGTCCTCACCGCCGTGACGGGCGTGTCCGGCTCCGGCAAGTCCACGCTGATCAACGAGATCCTCTACAAGGTCCTGGCCAACCGGCTCAACGGCGCCAAGCTCGTGCCCGGCCGGCACCGGTCCGTGGAGGGGCTCGAGCACCTGGACAAGGTGGTCCACGTGGACCAGAGCCCCATCGGGCGCACGCCGCGCTCCAACCCCGCCACCTACACGGGCGTGTTCGACGCGATCCGCAAGCTCTTCGCGGAGACCCCCGAGGCGAAGGTCCGGGGCTACCAGCAGGGCCGGTTCTCCTTCAACATCAAGGGCGGGCGCTGCGAGGCGTGCGCGGGCGACGGCACGCTGAAGATCGAGATGAACTTCCTGCCGGACGTCTACGTGCCGTGCGAGGTGTGCCACGGGGCCCGGTACAACCGGGAGACGCTCGAGGTCACCTACAAGGGCAAGAACATCGCCGAGGTCCTCGACATGCCGATCGAGGAGGCCGCGGACTTCTTCAGCGCGTACACCCGCATCTCGCGGTACCTGGACACGCTCGTCGACGTCGGTCTGGGCTACGTCCGCCTGGGCCAGCCCGCCACCACGCTCTCGGGCGGCGAGGCCCAGCGCGTGAAGCTGGCGGCCGAGCTCCAGAAGCGCTCCAACGGCCGCACCATCTACGTGCTGGACGAGCCGACCACGGGGCTGCACTTCGACGACATCCGCAAGCTCCTGCACGTGCTCCAGTCCCTCGTGGACAAGGGCAACACGGTGCTCACCATCGAGCACAACCTCGACGTCATCAAGAGTGCCGACCACGTGATCGACCTCGGCCCCGAGGGCGGCTCCGGGGGCGGCACGATCGTGGCCGCGGGCACGCCGGAGGAGGTCGCACACGTCGCGGAGAGCCACACGGGCCGGTTCCTCGCGGAACTGCTCGCGTAGCATGGACCCCACCCACGCAGGACGCGGACGAAGGAGAGCCATGGCGACGTCGGAGCCCGTGCGCAGGAGCGCCGCCGCGCTCCTGCGGCTCACCTGCCGCCCCGAGGTCGTCGGCATGGAGCACGTCCCTGCGCGGGGCCCCTTCGTCATGGCCTCCAACCACCTGTCCTTCGTCGACTCGGTGATCCTCCAGGCCCTCGCCCCCCGCCCGGTCCACTTCTTCGCCAAGGAGGAGTACTTCACGGGCATGGGCCTGCGGGGCCGCGTCCGGCGGCGGTTCTTCGAGTCCGTGGGCTCCGTCCCCGTCCGCCGGGGCGAGCAGGCCGCCTCCGTGGCCGCGCTCGAGTCCCTCGTGGGCCTGCTCGAGTCCGGCCAGGGCGTCGGCATCTACCCGGAGGGCACCCGCAGCCGCGACGGCCGCCTCTACCGCGGCCGCACCGGTGCGGCCTGGCTGGCCCTGGCCACCGGCGCACCCGTGGTGCCCGTGGGCCTCGTCGGCACGCAGCACCTCCAGCCGCCGGACACGAACGGCTTCCGTCCCCACCGGTTCTCCGTGCGCGTGGGCGCGCCCCTGGACTTCGGCCACCCCGGGCGTCGACACACCCTGCCGCAGCGCCGCGACGCGACGGCGGCGATCATGGACGCCATCGGCGCGCTCTCGGGGCAGGAGCGCGTGGACGCCTACAACGCCGCCCCGGGTGCCCGTGGCTGATCCGGCCTCCTACCGCCCGGCTCCGGGCGAGATCTCCACGTCGCCCGGCGTCTACCGCTTCCGCGACGCGGACGGACGCGTCGTCTACGTCGGCAAGGCGAAGAACCTGCGCGCCCGCCTGAGCTCCTATTTCCAGGACCCCGCCCGGCTGGCCACCAAGACCCGGACCATGGTGTTCACGGCGGCCGCGGTCGAGTGGACCGTCGTCGGCTCCGAGCTGGAGGCGCTCCAGCTCGAGTACACGTGGATCAAGGAGTACCGCCCCCGGTTCAACATCATGTACCGGGACGACAAGTCGTACCCCTACCTGGCCGTGACCATGAACGAGCAGTTCCCGCGCGTCCAGGTGATGCGCGGCGACCGGAAGCCCGGCGTGAAGTACTTCGGCCCGTTCCACCCGGCCAAGGCGATCCGGGAGACCGTGGACCTGATGCTGCGCGTCTTCCCGGTCCGCACGTGCTCGGCGGGCGTGTTCAAGCGGGCCCGCGCCCAGGACCGGCCGTGCCTGCTCGGCTACATCGGCAAGTGCTCGGCGCCCTGCGTGGGCCGGATCAGCCCGGCGGACCATCGCGCGCTGGCCCAGGACTTCTGCGACTTCATGGCCGGGGACGCGAACCGGTTCATCCGCGAGCTGGAGAAGGCCATGGCCCGTGCCGTCGAGGAGCTGCGCTACGAGGACGCGGCCCGGCTGAGGGACGACATCGCCGCGCTGCGCCGCGTGTTCGAGCGCAACGCCGTGGTGCTGCCGGAGAACACGGAGGCGGACATCTTCGCCCTGCACGCGGACGAGCTGGAGGTCGCGGTGCAGGTGTTCCACGTCCGGCAGGGACGCATCCGCGGCCAGCGCGGCTGGGTCATGGAGCGCGTGGAGGACGTCGCCGAGCCGGAGATGGTCGCGCACCTGCTCCAGCAGGTCTACGGCGACCTCGAGGGGCCGGAGCGCATCCCGCACGAGATCCTCGTCCCGGTCGAGCCCGACGACGCCGCACAGCTCACCGAGTGGCTCTCGGGCCTGCGCGGGTCCCGGGTCGCCGTGCGCGTGCCCCGGCGGGGCTCGAAGGCGGACCTCATGGAGACCGTCCGGGAGAACGCGGAGATGGCCCTCAAGCTGCACAAGTCGCGGCGGTCCGGGGACCTCACCACCCGCTCCGCCGCCCTGCGGGAGCTGCAGGAGGCCCTGGAGATCACCGAGCCCCTGCTGCGCATCGAGTGCTACGACATCTCCCACTCCCAGGGCACCAACGTGGTCGGCTCGATGGTCGTCATGGAGGACGGGCTGCCGAAGAAGAAGGACTACCGCCGCTTCAACGTCACGGGGGAGGCCGCCCGGGACGACACGGCGTCCCTGCGCGACGTCCTGCGGCGGCGTTTCGCCCGCCTGGCCAAGGAGCGCGCGGAGGGCGCCCCGCTGTCCGGTCAGGTCGAGGGGGACGATCAGGAGGCGGGGCGCCGCTTCGCGTACCCGCCCTCGCTCGTGGTGGTCGACGGCGGCCCGCCCCAGGTGGCCGCGGCCGCGGCGGTCCTCGAGGAGCTGGGCCTGGACGACCTGCCCGTGGTCGGGCTGGCCAAGCGGCTCGAGGAGGTGTGGCTGCCGGGCGACGAGTTCCCGGTGGTCCTGCCGCGCACCTCGGAGGGCCTGTACCTGCTCCAGCGCATCCGTGACGAGTCGCACCGGTTCGCGATCGCGGGCCACCGCAGCCGGCGGTCCAAGGCGATGACCGTCTCCGCCCTGGACGGGATCCCGGGTCTGGGCCCGGCCAAGCGCACCGCGCTGCTGAACCACTTCGGCTCCGTCGCCGAGATCCGGGCCGCCGGCGTGGACCGGCTGACCGAGGTCGCCGGCATCGGGCCGCGGCTGGCCGAGGCCGTCCACACGGCGCTCACGGCCGACACGCCCGCGGATACAGTGGAGTCATGATCGAGGAGACCCTCCAGCCGGAGAAGCCGCCGACATCCGAGGTGCTCGTGATCGCCGGGATGTCCGGCGCCGGACGGACCACCGCCGCGCACGCGCTCGAGGACCACGGCTGGGACGTGGTGGAGAACATGCCGCCGGCCCTGTTCGGCACGCTGGCCGAGCTCATCGCCCGCTCGCCGGAGGCGTTCCCGCGCCTGGCGATCGTGGTGGACGTGCGCTCGCGCTCCTACTTCGAGGAGCTGTACGCCGCCCTGCAGCACCTGGCCAACAGTGGGGTGGAGTACCGCACGGTGTTCCTCGATGCGGACGATCACGTGCTCCTCCGGCGCTTCGAGGCCGGCCGCCGCCCCCACCCGATGCAGGGCAACGCCCGGCTGCTGGACGGCATCCGCGCGGAGCGGGACGTCGTCGAGCCGCTCAAGGCGCGTGCCGACGTCGTGGTGGACACCACCGAGCTGAACGTGCACGGCCTGGCCACGGAGATCACCGAGCTGTTCTCGGAGTCCGGCCCCGTCACGCTGCGCCTGACCATCATGAGCTTCGGGTTCAAGTACGGCGTCCCGGCGGACGCGAACTTCGTGGCGGACATGCGCTTCATCCCCAACCCCCACTGGGTGCCGGCGCTGCGTCCGCACACGGGCACGGAGGCCGCGGTCGCGGACTACGTGCTCTCCCGCCCCGGTGTCGAGGACTTCCTGCGCACGTACGTCGCCATGCTGGGGCCGGTGTTCGAGGGCTACCGGCGGGAGAACAAGCACTACGCCACGCTCGCCATCGGCTGCACGGGCGGCAAGCACCGCTCCGTGGCCGTCGCCGAGGAGCTGGCCCGGCGCCTGGCCCAGGTGCCCCACGTCACGGTGCACGTCCAGCACCGGGACATGGGGCGCGAATGACGTCCCCGCTCACCGGCCAACTGCCCCTGCCGCCCGGGATGGGTTCGGAAGGGCGCGGGGTGGGTGCGGGCATGTCCCGCCCCACGGCCCGCGTCACCGCCCTCGGCGGCGGCCACGGCCTCTCCGCGTCCCTCGCGGCCCTGCGGCACGTGGCCGGGCACCTCACGGCCATCGTCACGGTGGCGGACGACGGTGGCTCCTCCGGCACCATCCGCCGGGAGATGGCGGTGCTGCCGCCCGGCGACCTCCGCATGGCGCTGGCCGCCCTGTGCGACGACACCGACTGGGGTCGGACCTGGGCCCACGTCATGCAGCACCGCTTCCGCTCCACCGAGGTGCCCGCCGACCAGGCCACCCTGGACAACCACGCGCTCGGGAACCTCCTGATCGTCGCCCTCTGGGAGCTGCTGGGCGACCCGGTGGACGGGCTGCGCTGGGCCGGCGCCCTGCTGCGGGCGCACGGTGAGGTCCTGCCGGTCTCGCGGGTGCCGCTGACCATCGGCGGGGACGTGCTCAGCGCCGGCCCGGACGGCCGCCTGCGCACCCGATGCGTGGAGGGCCAGGTGGCCCTCGCGGTCGCCGCGTTCGAGGGGCGCGTCACCGACGTCCGCCTGAGCCCGTCCGACGCCCCCGCCACCCCGGAGGCGCTCTCGGCGATCGAGCTGGCCGACTGGGTGGTGCTCGGACCCGGCTCGCTGTACACGTCGGTGCTGCCGCACCTGCTGATGCCGGACGTGCGCGCGGCCCTCGCCGCCACCACCGCCCGGCGCCTCATGGTGCTGAACCTGCGCACGGGAGACCAGGAGACCACCGGCCTCACCCACGCCGACCACCTCAAGGTGCTGCGCTCCTATGCGCCGGACCTCCGGCTGGACGTGGTGATCGCCGACGTGGACGCGGTCACCGACCGGGCGGCGGTGGAGGCCGAGGCGGCCCGGATGGGCGCGCGCGTGGCGTTCAGTAGAGTGAGCAGTGCCCAGGATCCCCAGGTCCACGACCCGCTGCGCCTGGCCGTCGCGATCGACGAGGCGATGACCCACTGACGCGCGCACCTCGCCGAGAAGGAGCACGAGCATGGCGCTGACCATGACCCTCAAGGAGGAGCTGGCCCGTGTGCCGGTCGCCGCGACCCCGGAGCGGCGGGCGGAGACCGCGGCGATGCTGCGGTTCGCCGGGGGGTTGCACCTCGTGGCCGGCCGCGTCGTCGTGGAGGTTGAACTGGACCACGGCGCCAGTGCGCGCCGCCTGCGCGCCGCCATCACCGAGCTGTACGGCCTGGCCCCGGAGATCGTGGTGGTCTCCGGCGGCAACCTGCGCCGTGGTCAGCGGTACGTGCTCCGGGTCGTGCGCGGGGGAGAGGACCTCGCCCGGCAGACCGGGCTCATCGACCAGCGGGGACGGCCCGTGCGTGGCCTCGCGCCGGTCCTCGTCAGCGGGACGACGGCGGCCACCGCCGCCGTGTGGCGCGGGGCCCTGCTGGCCCACGGCTCCCTCACCGAGCCCGGCCGCTCGGCGGCCCTCGAGGTGACCACGCCGGGCCCGGAGGCCGCGCTCGCGCTGGTGGGGGCCGCGCGTCGGCTCCGCGTGGCGGCGAAGGCACGCGAGGTGCGTCAGTCGGACCGCGTCGTGGTCCGCGACGGCGAGGCGATCGCCACGCTGCTCGCCGCCGTCGGCGCGGAGCAGACCGCAACCCTCTGGCGCGAGCGGCGCGAGCGCAAAGAGGTCCGGGCCACCGCCAACCGCCTCGCGAACTTCGACGACGCCAACCTGCGCCGTTCCGCCCAGGCCGCTGTCACGGCCGGGGCGAAGGTGGAGCGGGCCCTCGAGATCCTCGGGGACGAGGTGCCCGACCACCTTCGCTACGCGGGACGGCTGCGCCTCGAGCACAAGCAGGCCTCCCTCGACGAGCTCGGCCGCCTCGCGGACCCGCCGATGACCAAGGACGCCGTCGCCGGGCGCATCCGCCGGCTGCTGGCCATGGCGGACAAGCGGGCCGCCGAGCGGGGCATCCCCGGGACGGACGCGGCCTCCGAGGGCTGAGCGCGGGATCACCGTCGACGGGATCTGGCCCCGGCGCTCCGCCCCCGATCACAATGGAGACGGACGGAATACGCCGCCGAGACGCGAGGTTGCCCGAGGTGGAGGCCGAGGGCGTCCTGTCCGCAGCCTCGCCTGACCAAGGAGGAAGCATGACCGAATACACCCTTCCGGAGCTGGACTACGACTACGCCGCGCTGGAGCCGCACATCTCGGCCCGCATCATGGAGCTGCACCACTCCAAGCACCACGCCACGTACGTCAAGGGCGCGAACACCGCCCTGGAGAAGCTGGCCGCCGCGCGTGAGGCCGGCGACTTCGGCTCCGTGAACCAGCTGTCGAAGGACCTCGCCTTCAACCTGGGCGGGCACACGAACCACTCGATCTTCTGGAAGAACCTCTCGCCGGAGGGCGGCGACAAGCCGACCGGCGAGCTGGCCGCCGCCATCGACGAGTACTTCGGCTCGTTCGACCAGTTCCAGGCCCACTTCACCGCCGCCGCCCTCGGCATCCAGGGCTCCGGCTGGGCCGTGCTGGCCTACGAGCCCATCGGCGGCAACCTGGTGATCGAGCAGTTCTACGACCAGCAGAACGGCGTGCCGGTCGCCACCATCCCGCTGTTCCAGCTGGACATGTGGGAGCACGCCTTCTACCTCGACTACCAGAACGTCAAGGCGGACTACGTCAAGGCGATCTGGAACATCGTGAACTGGGCCGACGTGCAGGCCCGCTTCGAGGCCGCCCGCGCCGGCGCCTCCGGCCTGATCCTCCCGGCCTGATCCACACCGCGCACCGGGGCGCTGATGTCGTGGCCCCACGACGTCAGCGCCCCGATGCGGGGAGGGGCTCGGCGCTCCGGCCCTGTCCCCACCGCGCGCCCGGACCGGGCGCGACCGCTCGACCGTACCGCCCCGGACCCACCGCCACGGGGACCACGCAACGCGAACTAACGAGAGAGACCACCATGACCAAGATCGCCATCAACGGCTACGGCCGCATCGGACGCAACATCGTGCGCGTGCTCAGGGACCGCGGCCACGAGGGCCTCGAGCTGGTCGCCGTGAACGACCTCGCCGACCCCGAGGACCTGTTCTGGCTCACCAAGTACGACACCATCCTGGGCCGCTACCCGGGCGAGCTGGAGCGGACCGAGAAGGGGTTCCGCATCGACGGCCGCGACGTCGCGTTCTTCCAGGAGGCCGACCCGACGAAGCTGCCGTGGGGTGAGCTCGGCGTGGACCTGGTCATCGAGTGCACCGGCATCTTCACGACCGGCCCCAAGGCGCAGGCCCACCTCGACGCGGGGGCCAAGAAGGTCCTCATCTCGGCCCCCGCCAAGGAGGTCGACGGCACCTTCGTGATGGGCGTGAACGAGCACACCTACGACGCGGAGTCGATGCACATCGTCTCGAACGCCTCGTGCACCACGAACTGCCTGGCCCCGATGGCGAAGGTCCTCAACGACGAGTTCGGCATCGTGGACGGCATCATGACCACGATCCACGCGTACACCGGCGACCAGAACCTGCACGACAACGTGCACAAGAAGGATCGCCGTCGGGCGCGCGCCGCGGCCCAGAACATGGTGCCCACCTCCACGGGCGCGGCCAAGGCCATCGGCGAGGTCATCCCGGAGCTGAAGGGCAAGCTCGACGGCTTCGCCATGCGGGTGCCCACCATCACCGGCTCGGCCACCGACCTGACCGTGGAGCTGACGCGCCACGTGGAGGTCGAGGAGATCAACGCGGCGTTCAAGAAGGCCGCGGAGTCCGGTCCGCTGCAGGGCCGCCTGGTCTACTCGGAGGACCCGATCGTGTCCTCGGACATCATCACCTCCCCGGCGGCGTGCACCTTCGACGCCCCGCTGACCAAGTCCATCGGCCAGACCGTGAAGATCATCGGCTGGTACGACAACGAGTACGGCTACACCTCCCAGCTCATGGACTTCGCAGACCTCATCGGCTCGAAGCTCTGAGCCCGCACGGCGCCCGACGGCCCGGGCCGACGGTTCCTCCGTCGGCCCGGGCCGTCCGCCTAGACTGCACCGTGAACCGACCCCGCTCCGGCACCCCAGGAGGCATCATGCCCGCACCGACCCTCACCGATCTGCTCGAGGCCGGCGTCGCCGGCCGCACCGTGCTCATCCGGTCCGACCTGAACGTCCCGCTGGACGGGGACACCGTCACCGACGACGGCCGCATCCGTGCCTCGCTGCCCGCGATCCGGGACCTGGCCGAGGCCGGTGCGCGCGTGATCGTCATGGCCCACCTGGGCCGCCCCAAGGGTGAGCCGGACCCCGCGTACTCCCTCCGCCCCGTCGCCGCGCGCATGGCCGAGCTGCTGGGCACCGACGTCGCCCTCGCCGCGGACGTGACCGGGGACGACGCGCGCGCGAAGGCCGCCGCCCTGCAGGACGGCCAGGTGCTGCTGCTGGAGAACGTGCGCTTCGACGCCCGCGAGACCTCCAAGGACGATGCCGAGCGCGCCGCACTGGCCGGCGAGATGGCGGCGCTGGCCGGCGACGACGGCGCCTACGTGGGCGACGCCTTCGGCGCGGTCCACCGCAAGCACGCCTCCGTGTTCGACGTCGCGGCACAGCTGCCGGCCTACCAGGGTCCGCTGGTCGCCGCCGAGCTCGAGGTGCTCACCCGTCTGACCGAGTCCCCGGAGCGGCCTTACGTCGTCGTGCTGGGCGGGTCGAAGGTCTCGGACAAGCTGGCCGTGATCGACAACCTGCTGGACAAGGCCGACACGCTGCTGATCGGCGGCGGCATGCTCTTCACGTTCCTCAAGGCGCAGGGCCACGAGGTGGGCACCTCCCTGCTCGAGGAGGACCAGCTCGACACCGTCCGCGAGTACCTGCGCCGCTCCGAGGCCGGGGCCGCCCGCATCGTGCTCCCCACGGACATCGTCATGGCCTCCGGCTTCGCGGCCGACGCCGAGCACGAGGTCCTGGCCGTGGACGCCCTCACCTCGGGCGCGCACGGCGCGTCCGCCATGGGCTTGGACATCGGCCCCGAGACGGCCCGGGCGTTCGCGGAGCAGATCCGCGGCGCCCAGACCGTGTTCTGGAACGGCCCCATGGGCGTGTTCGAGTTCCCGGCCTTCGCGGAGGGCACCCGGGCGGTGGCCCAGGCCCTCACCGAGGCCTCCGCGGCCGGCGGCCTGTCGGTGGTCGGCGGCGGCGACTCCGCGGCGGCCGTGCGCACGCTCGGCTTCGCCGACGACGCGTTCGACCACATCTCCACCGGTGGCGGCGCCTCCCTCGAATACCTCGAGGGCAAGGAGCTGCCGGGCGTCACCGCCCTGGCCGGCGAGGGGCGGGCGTGAGCATGGCGGAGCAGACCACGCGCGTGCCGCTGATCGCGGGCAACTGGAAGATGAACCTGGACCACCTCGAGGCCGTCACCCTGGTGCAGCGCCTCACGTGGCTCCTCTCGGACGCGGACCATGACCAGGAGGCCGTGGAGGTCGCGGTGTTCCCGCCCTTCACGGGCCTGCGGTCCGTGCAGACGCTCGTCACCGGCGACCGCCTGGACCTCGTCTACGGCGCGCAGGACCTCTCGCCCGAGGACGCCGGCGCCTACACGGGCGACGTCTCCGGCGCGTTCCTGGCCGCGCTGGGGTGCCGTTACGCGATCGTGGGCCACTCCGAGCGCCGCACCCTCCACGGGGAGGACGACGCCCTCGTCGCGCGCAAGGCCGCCGCGGCCCTGCGCCACGGCCTCACCCCGGTGATCTGCGTGGGCGAGGGCCTGGAGGTGCGCCAGGCCGGCCGGCACGTCGAGCACACGCTCGCCCAGCTGGAGGGCTCGATCGCGGGCCTGTCGGCGCAGGACGTGGCCGGCGTCGTCGTCGCCTACGAGCCCGTATGGGCGATCGGCACGGGCGAGGTCGCCGGCCCCGAGGACGCGCAGCAGATGTGCGCGGCCCTGCGCGCCCGCGTGGCCGCACTGCACGGCGACGACGTCGCCGCCGGACTGCGGATCCTCTACGGCGGCTCCGTGAAGTCCTCCAGCGCGCCGGCGCTGCTGGCGCAGCCGGACGTGGACGGCGCCCTCGTGGGCGGCGCCAGCCTCGACGCGGACGAGTTTGCTAAGATCGTCCGGTTCGACCAGGCCTGATCCGTCCGGCCCGACCGACCGCATTCTCCGTGACGGCCCCGGCGCGCGCCGGGGCCGCACCTCGACCCGAGGAGCCCTCCCGTGGACGTCCTGACCCTGGCCCTGCAGATCCTCGTGGTCGTGCTCAGCGTGGTCATCGTGCTGCTCATCCTGCTGCACAAGGGCCGCGGCGGCGGCGTCTCGGACATGTTCGGCGGCGGCGTGACCAGCTCGATGAGCTCCTCGGGCTCCGCCCAGCGTCTGCTCACCCGCCTGACCGTCGGCTCCGTGGTCGCCTGGGGTGTCGTGATCGCCCTGCTCGGCGTCCTGCCGCGACTGACCATGGAGTCCTGAGGCCGCCCCGCCGGGCCCCGACGCGAACGCCCCGCACGGAAGATCCGTGCGGGGCGTTCGCGCGTCCCGGACCGGTGTGTAAGCGGCCATGAAAAGCTGCCCATAGGTGGCCAGGGAATGACCCGCTGACGGCCATGAGGACTGCCCAGTGATGGCCACGGGAACTGCCCGGTGCTGGCCATCTGGTTTGCCCGCGTTGCTCGTTGCCCGCCGCGTCGTGAGCCGGCGGGGGCCTCCTCCCCGGGTTGGATATCGGTGTCGAATCGAATCCAGCGAGGAAGAGGCCCTGAATGAAGGATGCCGCAGAAACCATGAAAATACTCAGTGCCTATGACCTGACCAAGTCATTGCGGGGCGCCGCCGAGCTGGCCGGTTGCTCCCATCACACCGTGGCCCGGCTGGTGCGGGCCCGCGACGCCGGCCAGACCCCTGGATCCGGAGCCAGCCGCCCGAAGGTCACCGATGTCTGGCTGCCCAAGATCGAGGAATGGGTCGAGGCCTCCACGGGCAGGATCCGCGCCGATGTCGTGCACGCCAAGCTCACCGCAATGGGCTACACCGGCTCTGAGCGCTCCACCCGGCGGGCGGTGGCCGAGGTGAAGGCCGCCTGGCGGGCCGGGAAGCGCCGGGTGCACCGGCCCTGGATCACCGAGCCGGGCGCATGGCTGCAGTACGACTTCGGCGATGGGCCGGCGATCGACGGGGCCAAGACGGTGCTGTTCGTGGCCTGGCTGGCCTGGTCCCGCTACCGGATCGTCATCGCCCTGCGTGATAGGACGGCTCCGAGTGTGTTCGCCGCCCTGGACCGGTGCTTCCGGCTGATCGGGGGCGCGCCGACCTATGTGCTGACGGATAACGAGAAGACAGTGACGGTCTCTCATGTGGCCGGGGTGCCGGTGCGTAACCAGGCCACCGTGGCGTTCGCTCGGCATTACGGCGTGGAGGTGCTGACCTGCCAGCCAGCGGATCCGGCCGCCAAGGGCGGGGTGGAGAACGCGGTGAAGCTGGCCAAGGCCGACCTGGTCCCGAAGGACACCAACCTGCGGGACCAGTACGCCTCGTTCGCTGAGCTCGAGGCCGCCTGCGCGGGGTTCATGGCCATGGTGAACTCCCGGGAGCACCGGGTGACCCGGCGCCGCCCGGACCACATGCTCGCCGAGGAGACCAGCGCGTTGCATCGGATCCCCGCCACGGCGCACACCGTGGCCTACGGGGTGGGACGGAAGGTGCCGGAGAACACGCCGATGGTCTCCTTCGAAAACGCCCAGTACTCGGTGCCCGCGCACCTGCTCGGGGCCGAGGTGTTCGTGCGCCATCACGGCACCGGACCGGACTCGATGGTGGTGATCATGCACGCCGGTGCGCAGGGGCCGGTGGAGGTCGCCCGGCACCGGGTGGCCCGGCCCGGGTCCCCGGCCATCGACGACGCGCACTTCCCCGGCCACGAGACGGACAAGGTGCCCGGGGACTACACCCCGGTGCCCCGTTCGGCGGCGGAGGCCGAGTTCCTGGCCATCGGGGCCGGAGCGAGGACCTGGCTGGTGGAGGCCGCCGCGGCCGGCACCAGCCGGATCGGTCAGAAGATGGCCGAGGCCGTCACCCTGGCCAAGCTCGCCGGCACCGACCAGGTCGACCGCGCCCTCGGGGTGGCCGCGGTGCACCAGCGCTTCGCCCACGGCGACCTGGCCTCCCTGCTCACCGCCGCCGGCCACCGCACCGGGATGCACACCGCCACCGAGGAACGGTCCCTGACCCAGGGCACCGCCGGCTGGGCCGGCCTCGGTACCTCCAACACCGAGGGGGCAGCCCGGTGAGCATCCACACCCCGAACACCGCCGCACCGGCGCTGCCGGCCGATTTGGAGGCGCTGTTGCGGCAGCTGAAGATGCCCCACGCCCGCGGTATCGCCGCCGAGGTACTGGCCACCGCCCGGGCCCAACGCTGGGAGCCGGCCGAGGTCCTCAAGGCCCTGCTGGTCGAGGAGACCACCGGTCGGGCCCGATCCATGCTCGCCGCCCGGCGCAAGGCCGCCGGGTTCCCCACCGGCAAGACCTTCACGACCTGGGATCCGGGCGCCTCCTCGATCCCGGCCCCGACCCAGCAGTCCCTGCGCACCCTGGAATGGCTCTCGCGCAGAGAGAACCTCGTGGTCTGCGGGCCCTCCGGCACCGGCAAGACCTTCTTCCTCGAGGCCCTGGGCCAGCAGGCCGTGGAGGAGGGCAAGCGGGTGGCCTGGTTCACCCTGGAGGACCTCGGGGCGATGATCCGGGCCCACCGGCCCGATGACACCATCACCAAAGCCGTCGCCCGAATCCTGCGCGCCGACCTGATCGTCATCGACGACATCGGCCTGCTGCCGGTCGCCGACGATGCCGCCGAGGGCCTCTACCGCATCGTGGACGCCGCCTACGAGAAACGCTCCGTAGCGATCAGCTCGAACCTGCACCCGGCCGGCTTCGACGAGCTGATGCCCAAGACCCTGGCCACCGCCACCGTGGACCGGCTCCTGCACCACGCCCACGTCTGCCAGACCACCGGAGACTCCGTACGGATGACCCAGGCAATGGCCGGGAAGGGAGTCATGCCACTGAACTGATCCCATCACGGTGGCCAGCACCACCACCCAAACGGGCAAACCAGCTGGCCACCAGTGGGCAGTTCTGATGGCCACCAGCGGGAAGAAACACTGGCCGCCTATGGGCAGAACTCAATGGCCCTTGACACCGGTGGGGCGCCGGGGGCCCCTCAGCGTTCGGAGGCCTGCACGGGGGAGAGGTCCGTGCGCGGCAGGCCCTGGTGGAGCACGGCGCCGAAGACCTCGTCCGGGTCCAGGCGGCGCAGCTCCTCGGCCAGGCAGTCCTGGATCGTCCGGCGTGGCAGGGAGATGCGCTGCACCGGCCGGCCCTGCTGATAGAGCCGGGCCACCTGCGACTGCGAGCGGGAGAGCACCACGTCCCCGTCCGTGCACCGCAGGCGCACCGCACGGATCCCGTGGCCGACCTTCGAGTGCGCGATCGTCACGGGCACCTTCAGGGTCAGGGTGAGCCACGCCGCGAGCAGCATGGTGCTGGGGGAGTCCGGCGCCCCGTCCACCGTCACCGAGCGCAGGGTGGCCACGTCGAGCGTGTCGAAGATCCCGGCCACCTGGATCCGCCACAGCGTCAGGCGCGTCCAGGCCAGGTCGGTGTCGCCCTCATGGTGGCCCGCGCGCAGAGCCCACAGGGCGGGCTCGGCCGCGGACGCCGATGCCGTGTCCGTGATCCGGCGGTGGGCCAGGCGACCGAGCGCCGTCGCCGAGGGGACCTCGGGCGGCACCCCGGGCCACCACGCGACGATGGGCGCATCGGGCAGGAGCAGCCCGGAGACGAGCGACTCATCGGCGTGGGCGTTCTCCCCGGCGCACCACAGCACCACGACGTCGGAGGCGCCGGCGTCGCCGCCGACCCGGATCTCGGCGTCCAGGCGGGTGGGTGCCGCAGGGTCGCCCAGGGCCAGGACGATGATGCGGCACGGGTGCTCCAACGAGGCCGCGTTGGCGGCCTGGACGGCGGACTCGATGCCGGCGTCGTCCGTGCTGATCACGAGCGTGAGGACGCGGCCGAGGGTCACGACCCCGCTCTTCTCGCGCAGCTGCGTGATGCGCTTGGCCACCTGGGAGGTGGTGGTGTCCTGCATGCGGATCTTCACGGGCGCCTCCAGCTTCGTCCGTCGCGGGCCATGAGGGCGTCGGCCGAGGGCGGGCCCCACGTGCCCGGGGCGTAGGGCTCGGGCTGGGTGCCCAGGCTCGCCCAGTGCTCCTCGAACGGGTCCACGATCCGCCAGGACAGCTCCACCTCGGCCTGACGCGGGAACAGCGGCGGCTCCCCGAGGAGTACGTCGAGGATGAGCCGTTCGTACGCCTCGGGGGAGTCCTCGGTGAAGGCGTGGCCGTAGCCGAAGTCCATCGTGACGTCGCGGATTTCGGTCTGCGTGCCGGGCACCTTGGACGCGAAGCGGATGGTGACGCCCTCGTCCGGCTGCACCCGGATGACGATGACGTTCTGCCCGAACTCGTCCCCGTCGTGGACGGGGAACAGCAGGTGCGGGGGCTTCTTGAAGACGACGGCGATCTCCGTCACCCGCCGGCCGAGGCGCTTGCCGGCCCGCAGGTAGAACGGGACGCCCTGCCAACGGCGCGTGCGGATGCCCACCTTGAGCGCGGCGTACGTCTCCGTGACGGACGCCGGGTTGAAGCCCTCCTCGTCGAGGAAGCCCGTGACCTGCTCGCCGCCCTGCCAGCCGGAGGTGTACTGGCCGCGGGCGGAGGCCCCCGCGAGTCCCTCGGGCGTGTCCGGGACGGTCACGGCTTCGAGGACCTTCTCCTTCTCCGCGCGCAGGTGGTCCGCGTCGAACGAGATCGGCTCCTCCATCGCCGTGAACGCGAGCAGCTGCAGGAGGTGGTTCTGAATGACGTCGCGGGCCGCGCCCACGCCGTCGTAGTAGCTCGCCCGTCCGCCGATGCCGATGTCCTCGGCCATCGTGATCTGGACGTGGTCCACGTGCTCCGCGTTCCAGAGCGGCTCGAACATCCGGTTGGCGAACCGGAACGCGAGGATGTTCTGCACCGTCTCCTTGCCGAGGTAGTGGTCGATGCGGAACACGGCGTCCGAGGGGAAGACGCGCTCGATCACGGCGTTGAGCTCCTGCGCGCTGGCCAGGTCGTGGCCGAAGGGCTTCTCGATGACCACGCGGCGCCACGGGCCGTCGGCCGGCTGGGACCGGTCGGCCAGGCCCTGGTCGGCCAGGTGGTGGGAGACGGCCTCGAACCAGTCCGGCGGGATGGAGAGGTAGAACGCCGTGTTCCCGCGCGTGCCGCGTGAGGTCTCGAGCTCGGCGAGCACCTCGTCGAGACGGACATAGGCCGCCTCGTCGTCGAACGCGCCGGAGACGAAGCGCAGGCCGCCCCGGAACTGGTCCCACACGGTCTCGTCGAAGGTGGTTCGGGAGGAGGCCTCCACGGCGGCACGCACGTAGTCGGCGAACTCCTCGTCGGACCAGTCGCGGCGGCCGAAGCCGACGAGGGAGAACGCCGGCGGCAGCAGGCCGCGCTGGGCCAGGTCGTACATGGCCGGCAGGAGCTTCTTCTTCGCCAGGTCGCCCGTCACGCCGAACAGCACGAGGGCCGACGGACCCGCGATGCGGGTCAGGCGCCGGTCACGGGGGTCGCGCAGCGGGTTGCGGGGGACGGTCCGGGACTCACCGGCCACGGACGGCGTTCCTCAGGGCCTCGATGCCCGCGTCGCGGCGGCGCAGGTGCAGGGTGACCACGGGGCGGCCGAGATCGCCCAGCACCCGGGCGTCGCCCGCGGCCTGCGCGGCGATGAGCCTGCCCAGGGAGAACGGGCGTCCGGGCACCTCGAGGTCCAGGCCGGCGTCGCCCGTGATCTGGAGGAACACGCCGACGGCCGGGCCGCCCTTGTGGAACTGTCCGGTGGAGTGCAGGAACCGCGGACCCCAGCCGAACGTGACCGGGCGGCCGACCAGCTCTGCCAGGTCCGCGCGCAGCTCCTCGAGCTCGGCGTCGTCGTGACGGGAGAGGTAGGCGTGGACCGCCAGGTAGCCGTCCTCGGGCACCAGCGCCGCCGTGGCGCGCAGCACGCCGGCCAGGTCCGGGGCAGAGGTCACGGACGCCGGGCCGGAGACCTCGACGCCCTCCACCTCACCGTCGGCCGTCCGCTCGGCGGCAGGGCTGTCCAGCAGGGTGCGCGCGGCGGCCTTGGCGGCCTCCACGTCCGGCTGGTCGAAGGGGTTGATCCCGAGCAGGCGACCGGCCACCGCGGTGGCCACCTCCCACAGCAGCAGCTGGGCGCCGAGCGAGCCGGCGACCTGCACGCCGTGGCCCGGGGCCGCGACGTCGTCCTCGCCGACGAGCTGTACCTGCAGCAGGTCGGGGGCGTCCCACGCGGTCTCGGGGTCGCCGGGGGCGACGACGACGGGCAGCAGCCCGGTGCCGTGCTTGCCCGTGGACTCGGCGATCAGCTGCTCGATCCAGGCCGGCAGTCCGGCGATGCCGGACCCGTGGTCGGCGAAGACGAGCTTGTCGCGCAGCGGGCGGGTGCCGCCCAGGGCCGCGCCGAGCTGCAGGCCCGGGTTGTCCTCGTCGTCGGCGATCAGCAGGTCGAGCACGGCCTCCGCGTCGTCCAGCAGGGCCGCGACGTCCACGCCGGCCAGGCCGGTGGGGACCAGGCCGAACGCGGTGAGGGCCGAGAAACGCCCGCCCACGGTCGGGTCCGCGGTGAAGACGGCGCGCCAGCCGGCGGACTCGCACGCGGCGTGCAGCGGTGAGCCCGGGTCCGTGACGGCGACCAGGCGGGTGCGGGGGTCGATCCCGGCGTCGCGGAACGCGGCCTCGACGACGCGGCGCTGCGAGTCGGTCTCCACGGTGGAGCCGGACTTGGAGGAGACCACCAGCACGGTTCGCTCGAGGTCGCGCTCGAGGGCGCGGGAGACCTGGAGCGGGTCCGTGGAGTCCAGGACCTCGAGCTCGACGCCGGCCGTCGCCGCGATCACCTCGGGGGCCAGGGACGAGCCGCCCATGCCCGCCAGGACCACGCGGTCCACGCCCTCGGCGCGCAGCTCCCGGGTCAGCTGGGCGATGTGCGGGACGAGGGCGCGGGAGTCCTCGAACAGGTCGATCCAGCCGAGCCGCTTGGCGGCCTCGTCGCGGGCCGGCGCCCCCCACAGGTCGGCGTCCTGCGCCCCGAGGCGGGAGGCGACGCGGTCCTGGAGGAGGGCGGGCAGATGGCGGTCGATCGCCTCGAGGGCGGCTCCGGTGGCGGTGAGGCCGAGGGTGCTCATGGGGGGTCCTTCCGTGCGCGTGGCGAGCGGGCGGCGGGGTCGGGGGGCGGGTGCGGTCAGCGATGGGCGTCGAGCCCGGAGCGGACCGAGCCGAGCAGCTCGTCCCACGCGGCCTCGAACTTCTCCAGGCCCTCAGTCTCCAGCACGTCCACGACGTCCTGGTAGGACACGCCTGCCGCGCCGACCGCGTCGAGCAGGGCATCGGCCTCGGCGTAGGCGCCCGTGACGGTGTCCGCCGCAATCACCCCGTGGTCGGCGACCGCCTCGAGGGTCTTCTCCGGCAGGGTGGTCACGGTGTGCGGTGCCACGAGTTCGGTGACGTACAGCGTGTCCGGCAGGGCGGGGTCCTTGACGCCGGTGGAGGCCCACAGGGGCCGCTGCACGGGGGCGCCGGCCGCCTCGAGCAGGCGCCAGCGCTCCGAGTCCAGGGCCTGCTCGAAGGCTCGGTAGGCCAGGCGCGCGTTGGCGACGGCGGCCCGGCCGGTCAGCGCCTCGGCCTCGGGGGTGCCGATCGCGCGCAGCCGCGCGTCGACCTCCGTGTCCACACGGGAGACGAAGAAGGAGGCCACCGAGTGGAGGCGGCGGACGTCGTGCCCGTTCGCCCGGGCCTTCTCCAGGCCGGTGAGCCAGGCGTTGAGCACCCGGCGGTAGCGGGGCAGGGAGAAGATCAGGGTCACGTTCACGCTGATGCCCGCGCCGAGCACGTCCGCGATGGCGGACAGGCCCTCCACGGTCGCGGGGATCTTCACCATGAGGTTGGGCCGGTCGATTGCCGCCGCCAGCTCGCGGGCCTGGGCCACGGTGCCGGCGGCGTCGCGGGCCAGGCGCGGATCGACCTCGAGGGAGACGAACCCGTCCGCCCCGCCGGTGCGCTCGTGGACGGGTGCGAGCACGTCGGCGGCGCGGCGCACGTCCTCGGTCGTCAGGGCGACGACGGCCTCGTCCACCGAGGCGCCGGCCGCGGCGAGGTCGCGCAGCTGGCCCTGGTAGGCGCCCGCGTCCGCGAGGGCGACGGCGAAGATGGACGGGTTCGTGGTGACGCCGGTGACCGAGCGGGTGGCGATCAGCTTCTCGAGCGTGCCCTCGTCCAGCCGCGTGCGGGAGAGGTCGTCGAGCCAGATCGACACACCGGCCTGGGCCAGCGCGGCGGTGTTCGGGTTCTGCGGGGTGCTCATGGTCTGCGGGTGCCTTCCCTTCGGGGGTGGACGTGCTCGGGGCGTCGGGGGCGCCGGGCCTCAGAGGAGGCCGCGGGTCACCTCGGCGACGTGCTCACCGGTGAATCCGTACTTCTCCATCAGGCGGGTGCCGTCGGCCGACTCGCCGTAGTGCTCGAGGCTCACGCGGGCGCCCGGGGAGGAGGCCGTCACCGTGTGCTCGAACCACGGCATCGCGACGCCGGCCTCGACGGAGACGCGGACCGGGGCGTCGGGGCCGTCGGGCAGGACCTCGGCCCGGTAGGCCGCGTCCTGCTCGGCGAACCACTCGAGGCACGGGGCGGAGACGACGCGGGTCGGGACGCCGTCGGCCTGCAGCAGCTCGCGGGCCCGCACGGCCACGGAGACCTCTGAGCCGGTCGCGATCAGCAGCGCGCGGGCCGGCGTCGGCGCGCCGTCGGCATCCGTGGCGTCGACGAGGACGTAGGCGCCGCGTGCCACGCCCGAGGCGGGGGCGAAGCCGTCCGTGCCCCGGGGGAGCACGGGCAGGTTCTGCCGGGACAGGATGAGTCCGGCCGGGCGGTCCCGGTGCTCGAGCACCGTCCGCCACGCCCACGCGGTCTCGTTCGCGTCGGCTGGGCGGACGACGTCGAGCCCGGGGATGGCCCGCAGTGCGGCCAGGTGCTCCACCGGCTGGTGCGTGGGGCCGTCCTCGCCGAGGCCGATGGAGTCGTGCGTCCACACGTACGTGCTCGGGGTGCCCATGAGGGCGGCCAGGCGGACGGCGGGGCGCATGTAGTCGGAGAACGTCAGGAACGTGCCCATGTAGGCACGGGTCAGGCCGCCGATCGTGATGCCGTTGACGATCGCCCCGGCCGCGAACTCGCGGATGCCGAAGTGCAGGGTGCGGCCGTGCTCGTCGCCCTGCCAGGTCGCCGTGGAGCGGCGGGCCGGGATGAAGGAGGGCTCGCCCTTCATGGTCGTGTTGTTCGACCCGGCGAGGTCGGCCGAGCCGCCCCAGAGCTCGGGCATGACCGGCGCGAGGGCCGTGAGCACCTCACCGGAGGCCGCGCGCGTGGCCATGCCCTTCTCGTCCGCGTCCCAGGACGGGAACGCGTCCGCGAAGCCGACGGGCAGCTCTCGTCCGGCCAGTCGGTCGTACAGGCGCGCGTTCTCCGGGTGGGCCTCGCGCCAGGCCTGGAACGCCGCCTCCCATCCGCGGCGGTACTCGGCCGAGCGCTCGGTGATGGACCGGGCGCCGGCCAGGAGCTCGGGGTCCACGTCGAAGGTCGTGGTCGGGTCCAGCCCGAGGCCCTCCTTGAGGCCGGCGACCTCGTCCGTGCCGAGCTTGGAGCCGTGGATGCCGCCGGTGTTCTGCTTCGTGGGGGAGGGCCAGCCGATCACGGTGCGCAGCTTGATCAGCGAGGGCCGGCCGGTCTCGGCCTTGGCCGCCACGAGGGCGTCGTACAGGGCCTCCACGTCCTCCGTGTACTCGGTCACGGCGTGGCCCTGGGCGCCGTTGGTCCAGTCGACCTCCTGCACGTGCCAGCCGTAGGCCTCGTAGCGGCGCACCACGTCCTCGGTGAACGCGACGTCCGTGTCGTCCTCGATCGAGATGCGGTTCGCGTCGTAGACGACCACCAGGTTCCCGAGCTCCTGGTGCCCGGCCAGCGAGGAGGCCTCGGCGGCGACGCCCTCCTGGATGTCCCCGTCGGAGGCGAGCACGAACACGTGGTGGTCGAACGGGGAGGTGCCGGGGGCGGCGTCGGGGTCCATCAGCCCGCGCACGCGGCGCTGCCCGTACGCGAAGCCGACGCCCATCGCCAGGCCCTGGCCCAGCGGACCCGTGGTCACCTCGACGCCGTGGGTGTGGCCGTACTCCGGATGGCCCGGGGTCCTGGATCCCTCGGTGCGCAGCGCCTGGATGTCCTCGATCTCGAGCCCGGCGCCCGCGGCGAACAGCTGCAGGTACTGGATGAGCGAGGCGTGGCCCGCGGAGAGGATGAAGCGGTCCCGGCCCTCCCAGCGGTCGTCCGTGGGGTCCAGGTGCATGACGTTCTGGTACAGCTGCCACGCCACGGGGGCCAGCGAGATCGCGGTGCCGGGGTGGCCGTGCCCGGCCTTCTCCACGGCGTCCGCCGAGAGCGCCTTGAGCGTGTCCACCATCCGGCGGTCCTGCTCCGAGTAGACGAACCCGCGGGCCGGGGCCACCCGGTCCAGGGTCGGGGGGGTGGACGGCTGCGCGGCGTCGGTCACGGGTTCTCTCCTGGCGGATCGGGAGCGTCGGGGTGCGGCCCCGGCCGACGCCGGGGCGTCGCGGCGCGGGGCCGTCGTCCCAGCCTAGCCGCGCGACGGCGGGGCGGGCCCGACCGGGCGCCCCATGACATGGTTCGCCCCCGGGCGAACAGCCGTTGACACGAGTAGACTGGGTCAAGGCCTGCCCGCAGGCGGACCGCCCGAGTGGCCGATCCGAACCCCGGGACGGGCACGCCCACCGTCCCCTCACCGTGAGAAGCAGATGTCATCCTCCCTGGAGTCGCCGTCCGCCGCCCGCGTCGCCGCCGCCGAGCCCGGCGTCGTCGACCGGTCCCCGCTGCCCCTGCGCCGCAAGGTCCGGGCGTACGTCGAGCTGACGAAGCCCCGGGTGATCGAGCTGCTGCTGGTGACCACGCTGCCGACCATGATATTCGCGCAGCGCGGCTTCCCGGACGTGCTCACCATGATCGCCACGCTCGTCGGCGGTGCGCTCGCCGCCGGCGCCTCCGGCACCTTCAACTGCTACATCGACCGCGACATCGACCGGGTCATGAAGCGCACCGAGAACCGGCCGCTCGTCACCGGCGAGGTCACCCCCCGCGAGGCCCTCGTGTTCGCGTGGGTGCAGACGGTCGTGTCCATCCTGATCCTCGGGTTCGGCGCCAACTGGCTGGCGGCCGGCCTGGGCGTGGCCGCCATCTTCTTCTACGTGGTCGTGTACTCGCTCGTGCTCAAGCGCCGCACGGAGCAGAACATCGTGTGGGGCGGCATAGCCGGCTGCTTCCCCGTGCTGATCGGCTGGGCGGCCGTGCGCGGGACCGTCGAGTGGCCGGCCATCGTGCTGTTCCTCGTGGTCTTCCTGTGGACGCCCCCGCACTACTGGCCGCTGTCCATGAAGTACAAGCGCGACTACCAGCAGGCCGACGTGCCGATGCTCGGCGCCATCGCCTCCGCGCGCCACGTCTCCAACCAGGTCGTGCTCTACGCGTGGGCCACCGTGGCGTGCTCCCTCCTGCTCGTGCCGATGGGCTGGGCCGGCATCGTCTACACCGCGGTCGCTTTCGTCGTCGGAGGCTGGTTCATCTGGGAGTCCCACGTGCTGCAGGTGCAGGCCCAGCGCGAGGACTTCGAGGACCGCAAGGCCATGAAGGTCTTCCACCTCTCCATCACCTACCTGACGCTGCTGTTCATCGCCCTGGCCGTGGACCCGTTCGTGGGCGCGCCGCTGATGCACTTCGGCGCCTGAGCGCTGGTCCGCCCCGGGCGCTCCCCGGGACGCAGACGACGACGGCCCCGCACCTGCCGGTGCGGGGCCGTTCGCGTGCGCGGGGCGTCAGCCCGCGAGGACGGTGCGCGCGGGCGCGGCGGCCTCGACCGCGGCGCCCGGGCCGGCCGTGACGTAGCGGGCGACCTGCCGGTCCCAGGTCTCCGTCGCGGCGGCCACGAGCAGGGCAGAGCCGAGCATGTGCAGCAGGACCACGCCGATCGGCAGGCCCGTGAAGTGCTGGGTGTAGCCCACGACGGCCTGGAACACGAGGGCGAGCAGGAGCCGCAGCACGGCGGCGCGCTGCAGGCGGGAGGCGCCGGCCGCGCGGCGCACCGTGAAGAACAGGACGAGGGCGGCCGCCAGGAGCAGGTACACCGGGACCACGTGGACCCGGGTGACCAGCAGCGGGTCGAACTCGTGGCGCGGCGAGCCGGGGTCGCCGGAGTGCGGGCCCGTGCCGGTCACCACGGTGCCCAGGTACACGGCGGCCCACGTCAGCGCGAACGCCGCCCAGGCGGCGGCACGGGACCGGACGGTGGTGGCGCCGTCCACGAGGGGCACGCCCGCCCGGCCGGCGCGGCGCTCGGCGGCGATGCGCACCACGAGCAGGGTCGCCACGGCGACCATGATCGAGGACACGATGAAGTGACCGGCCACCCACCACGGGTTCAGATGCGTCAGGACCACGACGCCGCCCACGAGGGCCTGCGCGGGGATGCCGGCCAGCAGGCCCACGGAGAGCCAGAAGGGGCTCCGGTGGGTGCCGCGCAGGTTCCACAGGGACAGGAACATGGCGGCGGCGATGACCACCAGGACGAACGTCAGCGTCCGGTTGCCGAATTCGATGTAGCCGTGGATGCCCATCTCCGGGGTGTTGGTGAGGGACTCGGGTGAGCACTTGGGCCACGTGGGGCAGCCCAGGCCGGAGCCGGTGAGGCGCACGGCGCCGCCGGTGACGATGATGCCGATCTCGGACGCCAGGGACGCCACGGCGAGGGCCATGGTGGCCTTCGTGAGGCGCTGCGGCAGGCGGGCGGCGAGCCCGGCCGGGGCGGTCCCGGCCGCGGGGGTGGTGGTGGACACGGTGTCCTTCCGATCGTTCGATGCAGGGGGACGGGGAACGGCTCAGGGCCGCCAGCGGAACCAGCGGAGCGCGGCCGCGACGGCCACGGCGCCCCACAGGGTGAGCACGAGCAGGGGGACGGGCGACCAGGCCCCGTCCAGGAGGGCGGCCCGCAGGGCCGTGCCCAGCGCGCCGGAGGGGAGCAGGTCCACGCCGGGCACCCGCGCGGGGAACACCGTGCCGCCGACGGCGCCGAACAGCACCCACAGCAGGTTGGCGACGGCGAGGGTCGCCTCCGGCCGGGCCGTGCCGGCGAGCAGCAGCCCGAGGGCCGTGAAGGCGGCGGCCCCCAGCGCGAGGGCGACGAGGGCCGGCAGGATCCCCTCGGGGTCCGGACGCCAGCCGAGCGCCAGGCCGACGCCGCCGATCACGCTCACCTGCACCAGCAGGAGGGCCACCACCGCCAGGGCCTTGCCGGCGACGAGGCCGAGCGTGCCCAGCGGGGTGGTGGCCAGGGCGGCGAGCACGTCGTAGCGACGCTCGAAGCCCGTGGCGATCGCGGTGGCCGTGAACGCGGAGCTGATCACGGCCAGGGCGAGCACGCCGGGCACGGCCACGTCCAGGCCCGAGCGGCCGGGGGTGTCCAGCAGGCCGGTGACGTGCACGCCCACGAGCGCGAGCAGGGGCAGCACCACGGTGACGAGCAGCTGCTCGCCGTTGCGCAGCGCGGTGCCGGTCTCGTAGCCGGCCTGACGCAGGACGCGGGCGGCCAGCGGGGCGGCGCCGGCGTGGGCTCCGGTGCCGGCCGGGGTCCGGTGGTCGACGACGGGCGTGCTCATGCGGCGGTCTCCCGGAGGATCTGCTCGAGGCGCAGTCCGGCGCGCTCGAATCGGGTGGGCATCAGGGCGTGCTCCCGCCAGCTCGCCGCGAGGACGGCCAGGTCGTCCGGGCCGCGGACGCCGGCCACGCGCAGGCGGGCGGACTCGCCGAGGCCGGCCGCGCGCAGCGGCGCGGGCAGGGTGTCGGCCCAGGCACGGACGGCGTCGGGGGAGGCGTCGCCGAAGTCCACGTCGACGACGTCGCCCTCGGCCACGCGCGTGAGCTCGGCCAGCGAGCCGGAGCGCACCACGCGGCCGGCGCGCAGGATGGCGACGTCGTCCGCGAGCCGCTCGGCGTCGTCGAGCAGGTGCGTGGTCAGCAGCACGGCGGCGCCGCGGTCGGTCTGCTCCCGCACGACGTCGTGCACGACGGGCCGGGTCTCCGGGTCGAGGCCCGCGGTGGGCTCGTCGAGGAACAGCATGTCCGGCCGGCCGACGAGGGCGGCCGCGAGCGCCACGCGCTGGCGCTGGCCGCCGGAGAGGCGGCGCAGGGGGCGGCCGGCGACCTCGGCGATCAGCAGGCGCTCCAGCAGCGGCTCGACGGGCAGCGGGTCGCGGTACAGGGACGCCACGTGGCCGACGAAGCGGCGGGCGGGGATCGCGGGCGGCAGGCCGCCCTCCTGCCACATCACGCCGATGCGGGCGCGCAGGTCGGCGGAGGCCCGCCACGGGTCTGCGCCGAACACGCGCACGGTGCCGGCGTCGGGCCGGTCCATGCCGTGGCAGAGGCCGAGGGTGGTGGACTTGCCGGCCCCGTTGGGGCCGAGCAGCACCGTGACGGCGCCGGCACGGGCAGTGAGGTCGACGCCCCGCAGGACGGGGGTGCGGGACCGGCCGCGGCCGAGGCTCCGGTGGACGTCGCTCAGGCGCAGGACGGGCTCGTCGCGCGGCACGGGATCCGGGGTCAGGGGAGGTCGGGGCACTGTGCCAGTCTAGTCCTCGGGCCCTGCGACCCCGGCTCGTGGGGCCGGGGGTGCCCGGGCCTGCGGCGGGTTCCGCCGTGGGCGTCATCAAGCCAGGTGAGCCTCACTTGAACCGTTCCAGATCAATAGGTCATGATGGCGTGGTGTATTCGGATCAGTCTGCGTCGCCCCCCGCTCCGGCCCCGGCCGAGGGCACGCGCGAGCGTGTGCTGCAGCTGGTCCTGACGCGTGGACCCGTGAGCGCGGCCGAGATCGGCCGCGAGCTGGAGCTGACCGCGGCCGCCGTGCGCCGCCATCTGGACGCGCTCGAGGAGGACTCGCTCGTCGAGGTCAAGCGGGTCACCGCGGCCCGCGGCGCGGGACGGCCCTCCCGCCGCTACGTGGTCACCTCGCACGCGCAGGAGCACCTGCCCAAGGACCACCTCGCCGTCGCCCTGGACACCCTGGCCCGCCTCGAGGAGCTCGGCGGGGAGGAGGAGGTGCGCCGCACCGCGCGCCACGCCTTCCGCGAGATCGAGGAGCGCTTCACGGCCGCCGTCGACGGCCGGGAGACCGCGCTGCAGGACCGCACCCGGATCCTCGCGCGGGTCCTCGACGAGGCCGGCTACGCCGGCACGCTGCGCCACTTCGGCGCGGGCCTGGCGCCCACCCTCCGCGCGGACCAGGTCTGCCAGGGGCACTGCCCGTTCCAGGGAATTCCCGCGCGCCATCCGGAGTTCTGTGAAGAGGAGACCGCGCTGTTCGCCCGCCTGCTCGAGGTGGACGTGCGCCGGCTCTCGACCCTCGCCGCCGGCGCCCACGTGTGCACCACACACGTGCCGCTGGGCCGCGACTGAGCCGCGCGGGCCACGCCCCGGCTCCCGCCGACCACCCGACCGACCCCGACCGCAGTGACTAGTGAGAGAGGCTGAGATGACCGACCAGATCGTCCAGCGGGACTCCGCGGAGACCGCCGACCCCGGCGTGATCCAGGAGATCCTCGACAAGAACCCCGAGCTCAACGCCATCGGCGCCTACCAGTACGGCTGGGCCGACTCCGACGCGGCCGGCGAGAAGGCCGTCCGCGGTCTGAACGAGGACGTCGTGCGCGACATCTCCGGCAAGAAGGACGAGCCGGAGTGGATGCGCGACCTGCGCCTGAAGGCCCTCAAGTACTTCGAGCGCAAGCCGATGCCGGCGTGGGGCCCGGACCTGTCCGGCATCGACTTCGACAACATCAAGTACTTCGTGCGCTCCACCGAGGGCCAGGCCAAGACCTGGGAGGATCTGCCCGAGGACATCCGCAACACCTACGAGCGCCTGGGCATCCCCGAGGCCGAGCGCGAGCGTCTCGTGGCCGGCGTCGCCGCCCAGTACGAGTCCGAGGTCGTCTACCACCAGATCCGCGAGGACCTGGAGGAGCAGGGCGTCGTGTTCCTCGACACCGACACCGCGCTCAAGGAGCACCCGGAGATCTTCGAGGAGTACTTCGGCACCGTGATCCCGGTCGGCGACAACAAGTTCGCCTCCCTGAACACGGCCGTGTGGTCCGGCGGCTCCTTCGTGTACGTGCCCAAGGGCGTGCACGTGGAGATCCCGCTGCAGGCCTACTTCCGCATCAACACGGAGAACATGGGCCAGTTCGAGCGGACGCTGATCATCGCGGACGAGGACTCGTACGTGCACTACATCGAGGGCTGCACCGCCCCGATCTACCAGTCCGACTCGCTGCACTCTGCCGTCGTCGAGATCGTGGTGAAGAAGAACGCCCGCGTGCGCTACACCACCATCCAGAACTGGTCCACGAACGTGTACAACCTCGTGACCAAGCGCGCCGTGGTCGAGGCCGGCGGCACCATGGAGTGGATCGACGGCAACATCGGCTCCAAGGTGACCATGAAGTACCCGGCCGTGTACCTGACCGGCGAGCACGCCACCGGCGAGACCCTCTCCGTCGCGTTCGCGGGCAAGGACCAGCACCAGGACACCGGCTCCAAGATGGTGCACATGGCCCCGCACACGAACTCCTCGATCGTGTCCAAGTCCGTGGCCCGCAGCGGCGGCCGCGCCGCCTACCGCGGCCTGGTGCAGATCGCCGAGGGCGCGAACGGCTCCGCCAACTCGGTGGTGTGCGACGCCCTGCTCGTCGACACGGTCTCCCGCTCCGACACGTACCCGTACATCGACATCCGCGAGGACGACGTGACCCTCGGCCACGAGGCGACCGTCTCGAAGGTGTCCGAGGAGCAGCTCTTCTACCTCATGAGCCGTGGCATGTCCGAGGACGAGGCCATGGCCATGATCGTGCGCGGCTTCATCGAGCCGATCGCCCGCGAGCTGCCCATGGAGTACGCGCTCGAGCTCAACAAGCTGATCGAACTGCAGATGGAAGGATCGGTGGGCTGACATGACCGACACCGTGGAGAACACCCAGCGGACCATGATCCCGGGCATGGGCGAGGAGGGCGAGAAGCTCACCGCCGCGCAGAACCCGGCCGCCCGGGCCGGGGGCCGGGAGCGCAACGCCGCGGGCTCGCGCGCCGATCGCCTCAGCTCCTTCGAGCTGTCCGACTTCCCCGTGCTCACGGGGCGCGAGGAGGACTGGCGCTTCACCCCGCTCAAGCGCCTGGGCGGGCTGCACCTGCCCGAGGGCGACGACGCGCGCCTGACCGGTGCCGCGCCCGCCGTGACCGTGGCCGAGCAGGCCGGCGTCACGGTGGAGACCGTGGCCCGCGACGACGCCCGCGTCGGCTCCGTCCTGACCCCGGACGACCGCGTGTCCGCCGCGGCCTGGAACTCGGTCTCCGAGGCCACCGTCGTCACGATCTCCGGCGAGGTCGCCGAGCCGGTGCGCATCGACGTCGTCGGCTCCTCCGCCGACCCGGCCGCGATGCACCTGACCGTGCTCGTGGAGGAGAACGCGCAGGCCGACGTCGTGATCGCCCACCGCGGCACCGCCGTGCTGGCTCAGAACATCGAGTTCGACGTGCGTCGCGACGCCCGCCTGAACGTGGTCGCACTGCAGGCCTGGGAGGGCGATGCCGTGCACGTCTCGGCCCAGCAGGCCTCGGTCGCCACGAACGCGCACTTCAAGCACGTGGCCGTGTCCTACGGCGGCGGCGTGGTGCGTCTGACCCCGACCGCGCGGTTCGCCGCGGAGCGCGGCGAGGCCGAGATGTACGGCCTGTACTTCGCCGACGCCGGTCAGCACCTCGAGAACCGCCTGTTCGTGGACCACAACCAGCCGGACTGCGTCTCGAACGTGCTCTACAAGGGCGCCCTGCAGGGCACGGACGCGCGCACCGTGTGGGTGGGCGACGTGCTGATCCGCAAGGAGGCCGAGGGCACGGACACGTACGAGAAGAACCAGAACCTGCTGCTCTCCGACGGGGCACGCGCGGACTCGGTGCCGAACCTGGAGATCGAGACCGGCGTGATCGAGGGTGCGGGCCACGCGTCCGCGACCGGCCGCTTCGACGAGACCCAGCTGTTCTACCTGATGGCCCGCGGCATCCCCGAGACCGAGGCCCGCCGCCTGATCGTGCGCGGCTTCCTCAACGAGATCATCCAGAAGATCGGTGTCGGCGACGTCGAGGACGAGCTGACCGCCGTGATGGAGGACGAGCTCCGCATCGCGCAGCTCTGACCGACGCCCCGCAGACCCCACCGCCTTCCACCCGAGGAGAACCACCATGGCAACCCTGCAGATCACCGACCTGCACGTGCAGATCGCGACCGAGAACGGCCCCAAGGAGATCCTGAAGGGCCTCTCCCTGACCATCGAGACGGGCGAGACCCACGCGATCATGGGCCCGAACGGCTCCGGCAAGTCCACCCTGGCCTCGACCATCGCCGGCCACCCGCGCTACGAGGTCACCTCCGGCTCCATCACCCTCGACGGTGAGGACGTGCTGGAGATGAGCGTCGACGAGCGCGCGCAGGCCGGCCTCTTCCTGGCCATGCAGTACCCCGTGGAGATCCCGGGCGTCACCATGACCAACTTCCTGCGCACCGCCAAGACCGCGCTCGACGGCCAGGCCCCCTCGCTGCGCACCTGGACCAAGGACGTCAAGGGCGCCTTCGAGGCCCTGCAGATCGACCCGGCGTTCATGAACCGCAACGTCAACGAGGGCTTCTCCGGCGGCGAGAAGAAGCGCGCCGAGATCCTCCAGCTCGAGCTGTTCAAGCCCAAGTTCGCGATCCTCGACGAGACCGACTCCGGCCTCGACGTCGACGCGCTGCGCATCGTCTCCGAGGGCGTCAACCGCGCCCAGGCGCAGAACGAGATGGGCACCCTGCTGATCACCCACTACACGCGGATCCTCAACTACATCAAGCCGGACCACGTGCACGTGCTGGTGGACGGCCGCGTGGCCGAGTCCGGCGGCCCGGAGCTCGCCGAGCAGCTCGAGGCCGAGGGCTACGCCCGCTTCGAGAAGGCCGCGGCGGGGGCCTGAGATGACGGAGACCACGAACCAGGCGCCCACGGAGGACATCCGTGAGGCCCTCAAGGACGTGATCGACCCGGAGCTGGGCGTCAACGTCGTGGACCTGGGCCTGCTCTACGGGCTGCACTACGCCGACGACGGCGCGCTGCTCGTGGACATGACCCTGACCACCGCGGCCTGCCCGCTCACGGACGAGATCGAGGACCAGGTCTCCCGCGCGATCGGCACCATGGTGGACGAGTGGCGGCTGAACTGGGTCTGGATGCCCCCGTGGGGCCCTGAGCGGATCACCGAGGACGGCCGCGACCAGATGCGCGCCCTCGGCTTCAACATCTGATCCGGCCCGGACCACGACGGCGGCCCGTCACCTTCTGCGCGAAGGTGACGGGCCGCCGTCGTGGTGGGGGAGTGCGGACGGGCCCGCAGGCACCCCGGGGCTCGCGGCTCAGATGTCCAGGGAGGAGGCCCGGAACGTGTCGCACTGACGGATGTCCGGCTCCTGCTGGGAGCTCTGGTAGCCGCGCATGAACCAGGCCATGCGCTGCTCAGAGGTGCCGTGCGTGAACGCCTCGGGGTCCACCCGACCGGTGTGGGTGGACTGGATGCGGTCATCGCCCACGGCGGAGGCCGCGTCGATGGCCTGGCGCAGCTGGTCCTGCGAGATCGGCTTCAGGAACGGCGCGCCGGACTCGGGGTCCACGGTGGAGGCGGCGTGCCCGGCCCACATGCCGGCGAAGCAGTCGGCCTGCAGCTCCGCGCGCACGGCGCCGGAGGTCGGGCCAGTGGTCCCGTCCCTGGAGTGCTGCAGGTAGCCGGTGACCTGCTGGACGTGGTGGCCGTACTCGTGCGCCACGATGTACTCCTCCGCCAGCGGCCCGCCCTCGGCGCCGAAGTCGGTCTGCAGCGTCGCGAAGAACGCGGTGTCGAAGTACATGGACTCGTCCGCCGGGCAGTAGAACGGGCCCGTGGCCGAGGAGGCGCTGCCGCAGCCGGTGCTCACACCGCCCTGGAACAGGGTGAGCTGCGGCTGGCGCCACTGGATGTCCGAGAACTGCGCGAGGTACTCGCCCCAGAACTCGTCCGCGGCCTCGGTGGTCGCGATGACGCGGCAGTCCGTGTTCTGGTTGGCGTCCGCACCGCTGGCGCACTCCTCGTCCGAGAGGGGCTGGCTCTGGCCGCCCGAGCCCGTCTGCTGCTGGTACTGGCTCTGGCCGACGGACCCGCCACCCGTGTCGATCCCGAGCTGCTCGGCCAGCCCGGGGGCGAAGATCGCGAGCAGCAACGCGAGCAGGCCGCCGCCACCGCCGATGGCGATGCCCCGGCCCCCCAGCCCGCCGCCACCGCCCGATCGGGCCCGGCCGGCGTCGATCTGCACGTTCTCGTTGAAGCTCATGGGGCCAGAGTGTAGACGGACTAGATGTAGGAGGGCATGACGTTGTTGACACGCACCGGGGCCAACGAGGCCGGAGGAGCCTCTCCGCAGGAGGTATGAGGCCGATGGTAGTTGTAGTGGTTCACCCACACCTGCAGGGCCTCACGCCGAGCCCGCTCTGAGGAGTACGGGCGGGCGTAGAGGACCTCGTCGACCATCAGCCGGTTGTACCGCTCGACCTTCCCGTTGTGGCGCGGGGTGTAGGGGCGGATCCGGTGATGCCGGCCCCCGAGAGAGACCACCTTCCGGGTGAAGTCCACGGCCCGGTAGTTGTTCCCGTTGTCCGTGACCACCCGGTCCACGGTGATGCCGTGAGCGGCGAAGAACGCGCGGGCCCGGCAGTAGAACCCGATCGTGGTCACCGCCCGCTCATCCTCCAGCGCCTCCGTGTACGCCAGGCGGGTGAACCCGTCGATCGCCGAGTGCAGGTAGGTGTAGCCGACCCGCTGGCCAGACCCCCGCTTGGAAGCACGCCCTGCCTCACTGTCTCTTCCGTGGGCGCGCCAGCCTCCCCCTTCAGGGATGCGTCCGATCTTCTTCACGTCCAGGTGCACCATGTGCCCTGGCCCCCTCGCGGTGATCCTCCGGGCCGGCTGCCGGCGGAGGTCTTCTCCGGCTGGGGTCAGGTCCCGTAGGCGGGAGATCCCGGCCCGGTGCAGCCATCGCCCCACGGTGCGAAGACACACCTGGTGGCCCTCGCCGACCAGATGGTGATGGATGCGCCGGGCGGACCACTTCTCGGCCCGGCGCAGGGCCTCCAGCTCGGCCACGATCGCGGGGTCGAGCCGGGCAGGTGAGCGATGGGGCCGGCTCGAGCGGTCTTGCAGTCCTGCCTCGCCTTCGGCACGGTAGCGGGCGACCCAGGTGGCCACCGTGGGCCGACTGACGCGGAACTCCGCGGCCACGTGGGACTGCGGGATCCCGTCGTTCAGGTGGCGGTGGACCATGCGCAGCCGGCCGGTGGGGGTCAGAGGTGCGTTAGCGTGAGTCACGAGCGGGCTTCCTTCCGCGGATGAGTGGATGTCGCAATTCCCATCCTGCGGGGCGGAGCCCGCTCGTCTCATCTCAGCCCGTGCCTCGTGTCAAGAACCTCATGACCCACAACAACTAGACTGGCCCGGCACCGCACTGGCCCCCGCCCGTCGAGATCGGCCGGGCCCCGCCGGTGCACCCCTGTCCTTCCCTCGACCCCTGGAGTCTGACACCCCCATGCTGACCGTCACCGATGTCGAACTGCGCGTGGGCGCCCGTCTCCTCATGGACGAGGTGAACTTCCGCGTGGACAAGGGGGACAAGGTCGGCCTCGTGGGGCGCAACGGCGCCGGCAAGACGACGCTGACCAAGGTCCTGGCCGGCGGCGGGCAGCCCACGGCGGGCACCGTGACCCGGACCGGTCGCATCGGCTACCTGCCCCAGGACCCCAAGGTCGAGGACATGGACCAGTCCGGCCGTGACCGCATCCTCTCCGCCCGCGACCTGGACCAGACCATCCGCCGCATGCGCGAGGCCGAGGCCGGGATGGCCGCCGTCGACGACGCCGAGCGGGAGCGTGCGATGAACCGCTACTCCCGCCTGGAGGCGGAGTTCGAGGCCCGCGGCGGCTACGCGGCCGAGTCCGAGGCCGCCCGGATCACGTCCAACCTCGGCCTGCCGGACCGCGTGCTGGACCAGCCGCTGCACACCCTCTCCGGCGGCCAGCGCCGCCGCGTGGAGCTCGGCCGCATCCTCTTCTCCGACGCGGACATCATGCTGCTGGACGAGCCCACCAACCACCTCGACCACGACTCGATCGTGTGGCTGCGCGACTACCTGAAGACCTACTCCGGCGGCCTCCTGATGATCTCGCACGACGTGGAGCTCATGGAGATGACCGTGAACAAGGTCCTCTACCTGGACGCGAACCGGCAGACCATGGACGTCTACAACATGACGTGGAAGAACTACCTCGCCCAGCGCCAGCAGGACGAGGCGCGCCGCCGCCGGGAGTTCGCCAACGCGGAGAAGAAGGCCTCGGCCCTCATGGCCCAGGCCGAGAAGATGCGTGCCAAGGCGACCAAGGCCACCGCCGCGCAGAACATGATCAAGCGCGCCGAGCGGCTCATGCGCGGCGTCGAGGGCGAGCGCGCGGTCGATCGCGTGGCCGCGATCCGCTTCCCCACCCCGCAGGCCTCCGGCAAGACGCCGCTGCGCGCCGAGAACCTCTCCAAGTCCTACGGCTCGCTCGAGATCTTCACGGGAGTGGACCTGGCGATCGACCGCGGCTCGCGCGTGGTGATCCTGGGCTACAACGGCGCCGGCAAGACGACGCTGCTGCGCATGCTCGCCGGGGAGGAGACCCCGGACACCGGGGAGGTGCAGGCGGGCCACGGGCTCAAGCTGGGCTACTTCGCCCAGGAGCACGACACCCTGGACCAGGACGCGTCCGTCCTGGACAACATGCGCCACGCCGCCCCGCAGCTCGGCGACACCCAGGCGCGCACGCTGCTCGGCTCGTTCCTCTTCCAGGGCGACGACGTCGACAAGCCCGCCCGCGTCCTCTCCGGCGGCGAGAAGACCCGCCTGGCGCTGGCCACGCTCGTGGCCTCGAGCGCGAACGTGCTGCTGCTGGACGAGCCCACGAACAACCTCGACCCCGCCAGCCGTGAGGAGATCCTCCACGCACTGCGCCAGTACGAGGGCGCCGTGGTGCTCGTGACCCACGACGAGGGCGCCGTCGAGGCGCTCGACCCCGAGCGCGTGGTGCTGCTGCCGGACGGGGTCGAGGACCTCTGGAACGACGACTACAGGGACCTCATCACCCTCGCCTGAGTCCGCGGGCCGCCGAGGCGGAGGGCCGGCTCAGTCGAAGAGCGCGTCCTCGGCCTCCTCGTCCGTGAGCCGCCCGTCGCGCCGCCGCCGGGCCGGCTTGGCACGGGGGACCCGGTGCGCGGAGAGCAGCCCGTCGTCCGCGGCGTCGTCGAGGGCGTCGGCCCGGTCGTTGCGGGCGCGCATCCACGCGGAGTACCCCCACACCCCGAAGCCCATGGCCGCGAACAGGTACCACTGGATCGCGTAGGACAGGTGCGGGCCCTCGTCGAGGGTGGGCTCGACGAGCTTCTGCGGCATCGACTCCACCGCCGGGTCCTCCGTGACCATGATCCCGTAGGCCGTACCGGCCACGGGCCCGCCCACGGTGTCGGCGATCTCGGCGAGGTCGATCGAGGGCACCTGGCCGTCCGGGGCGTCGCGGTCCAGGGCCGGCTCCCCGGGCTTGACCCGCACCACGACCTCGGCGTGGCCGGCGGGCGGGGCCGGCACGGCGTCCGGCTGACCCGGGCTGTTGCCCACCGGGAGCCAGCCGCGGTCCACCACGACGACGGGGCCCTCGTCCGTCCGGAACGGCACGAGCACCTCGTAGCCGGGCTGGCCGGCGCGGGGACGGTTGCGGACGATGAGCGTCTCGTCGACGAGGTACTCGCCGGTCAGTGTCACAGGCGTCCACTCGTCCTCGGTCTGGAACGCGGTGAACAGCCGGGAGGCCTCGGCGAACGGCATCGGGTCGTCGTCGTAGTTCTCCAGGACGCGGTTGACGCGGTGCTGGACCTCCACGCGGCGGTCCCACTGCCACTGGGCGAGCGCGTGGCACAGGAACGCGAAGAGGATGCACACCACGAAGCCGAGGATCCACGGGCCGGTGGCGAGGAAGCCGAAGCGCAGGGGCGGCAGGCGTTCGGCGTCGCGGGCGGTCGGGGTCGTCATGGGGGCGGGGGTGCTCATGGGCGCGGGGGCTCCTGCGGGGTCTCGGGCGTCTCGACCTCGGGCGCCTCCGTGGCGGGCGGGTCGAGTGGGCGGGAGCGCCGCAGGAAGCCGCGGGCGCTCAGGAAGTCGTCCAGGAAGGGCCGATGGTCCGCGCAGGCCAGCCAGGTCTTCACCCGGTCCGGGGCGTGGACGCGCGGGTTGTTCCACTCCAGGGCCCAGGCGGCCTCCGCGGTGCAGCCGCGACGCGAGCAGACCGGCCGCTCGGGCCCGTCCGCGGCGGCGCGCGGGGATCGGGTGGCGGAGGCACCCGCGGCGGGGTCGAGGCGGCCGGCCGCGAGGGCGCCCAGCAGGTCCATGCCCGGCTCGCCCGGGCCCGCCCCGATCACGCGGCGCCCCGTCCGGGCAGGCCGGGACCGCCGGCGGACGAGGACCCTCGGCCCAGCGCCCGGGGCGCACGGTCGCGCGGGTCGTCCACGAGGTCGCCGGTGAGCACGACCGGCTTGGGCGCCGCCGTGTCGTCGGGGCGGGGGGCCAGGGCCGGTCCCTGGGCGGGCACGGCGCGCAGGGTGCCGGCCTGCTGCGGGCCGGTGTTGTTCACGCGCACGACGGCGACGTAGGGCAGCACGACCGCGCCGAGGATGAACCCGAGCTGCCACCAGCCGTGGGTGAAGAGCGCGGCGACGAAGCAGGCGGTGCGGAGCAGCATCTGGACCAGGTAGACCTTCATGCGCGCCTCCCGGTCCGCGCTGCGGCCGGCGGCGGCGGTGGTGACCCCCTGGACCTCCGGTGTCGTCCCGCGCCCGGCGCGGGCGGGACGGCCGGCTCGGGAGCTGGCGGCGGAGCTGGTCATGGCGCATCCTCCTGGCACGTCGCGCCCTGCGGAGGGCCCCCGCGCGGCCGCGGACGTAGAGTGGTGGTTCACATGCCGGCGCGCCCGCCCTCGGCGGCGTCCCGCAGGACGGCGTCGACGGCGCCGCGCCGGTGCTCCAGTCTAGTCCCGTCCCGTCCGGAAGGTGTTCCCATGGCCGATCAGACCACCACGCCCGCAGCGGAAGCGCAGGCCGCCGGCCGCAGCGTCCTCGTCACGGGGGGCAATCGCGGCATCGGCCTGGGCATCGCCCGGGCGTTCGCCGCGAACGGCGACCGGGTGGCCATCACCTCCCGCTCGGGGGAGGGGCCGGAGGGGGTCCTCGCGGTCCGGGCCGACGTGACGGACGCGGCCTCCGTGGACGCGGCCTTCCGCGAGGTCGAGGAGGCCCACGGCCCGGTCGAGGTGCTCGTGGCCAACGCCGGCATCACCCACGACCAGCTGCTGCTGCGCATGTCCGAGGACGACTTCACCTCGGTGATCGACACGAATCTCACCGGCGCCTTCCGCGTGGTGCAGCGCGCCACCAAGGGCATGATGCGCCTGAAGCGCGGACGCATCGTCCTGGTCTCCTCCGTGGTGGGCCTGCTCGGCTCGCCCGGCCAGGTCAACTACGCCGCCTCCAAGTCCGGCCTCGTCGGGATGGCCCGCTCGATCACGCGCGAGCTCGGCGCGCGCGGCGTGACCGCGAACGTCGTGGCCCCCGGCTACATCGACACCGAGATGACGCAGTCCCTCGACGACGAGCTCAAGGCCCAGTACAAGACGTCCATCCCGGCCGGCCGCTTCGCCGCCCCGGAGGAGGTGGCCGGAGTCGTGCGCTGGCTGGCCTCGGACGAGGCCGCGTACATCTCCGGGGCCGTGATCCCCGTGGACGGCGGCCTGGGCATGGGCCACTGACGACCACCGACCGCTGAGCAGACAGGAAGCACAGAACATGACCGAGCAGGACCTGGCCGGACGCGGCGTCGTCGTCACCGGCTCCTCCCGCGGCATCGGCGCCGCCACCGCCGAGCTGCTGGCCGCCCGCGGCGCGGGCGTCGTGGTGAACTACCGCCAGAAGGCGCCGCGCGCGAACAGGGTGGTGCAGAGGATCGAGGACGCCGGCGGCCGCGCCGTGGCCGTGGGCGGCGACGTGACCGTCGCCGAGGACCGGGCCGCGCTGCTGGACGCCGCCGTGGAGCACTTCGGCTCACTCGACGTGCTCGTGCTCAACGCCTCGGGCGGCATGGAGTCCCAGTTCGGCGAGGACTACGCCATGAAGCTCAACCGTGACGCCCAGGCCGCGCTGGCCGACGCCGCGCTCGAGCGCATGGGCGCCGGCGGGCAGATCGTGTTCGTGACCTCCCACCAGGCGCACTTCATCGACGAGGTCGCCACGATGGACTCCTACGAGCCCGTGGCCCGCTCCAAGCGCGCCGGCGAGGACGCCCTGCGCGAGCGCATCCCCGCGTTCACCGAGAAGGGCGTGGGCTTCGTGGTGGTCTCCGGCGACATGATCGAGGGCACCATCACCGCCACCCTGCTCGACCGCGCCGAGCCCGGTGCCATCGAGGCCCGCCGCGAGGCCGCCGGCAAGCTCTACACCGTGGAGGAGTTCGCCGCCGAGATCGCCTCCCTCGTGGGCCGCGAGGGCCTCGAGGTCGGCCACACCGAGCTCGTGGGCGGCGCCGAGGACTTCCTCGGGCAGGACTGAACCCCACCACACCCCAGACGACGAGGGCCGGATCCGTGGGATCCGGCCCTCGTGACCTCCGGGAGCGGACGCCTCAGAGACCGAGGAGCCACCGCAGGGGGGTGAAGGAGGGCACGTCGACGACGACGTCCGCGTGCTCCCGGAGGATCGGCTTCGCGCACAGCGCCACGCCGCAGCCGGCCGCCTCGAGCAGATCGATGTCGTTGGCGCCGTCGCCCACGCCGACGGCCTGCTCGGGGGTGAGCCCCGCGTCCTCGGCCCAGGCGCGCAGCATGGCGGCCTTCGCCGCGCGGTCCACGACGTCGCCGAGCACCTTCCCCGTCAGGTGCCCGTCCCGCACCTCGAGCTCGTTGGCGCAGTAGGCGTGCACGCCCCACGCCTCGGCCAGCGGGGCGAGCACCTGGGTGAAGCCGCCGGAGACCGCGCACACCCGGCCGCCGGCCGCGGTGACGGCCTCGATCAGCGCGAGGGCTCCGTCGGTGGGCCGGATGGCCCGCACCACGTCCGCCACGACGCCCACGGGCAGCCCCGCGAGCGCCTCGACGCGCGCGTGCAGCGAGGCGGCGAAGTCGAGCTCACCGCGCATCGCCCGCTCCGTCACCTCGGCGACCTCGGCCTCGCGGCCGGCGTGGGCGGCGAGCAGCTCGACGACCTCCTGCCGGATCAGCGTGGAGTCCACGTCCGTCACCACGAGGGGCGCCGGCGCGGCGGCGACCGTCGCCGGCACCGTGAGCACGTCCCACCCGGAGCCCGGCTCCGGGGCCGCCGCCCACTCGTCCGCGGCGAAGCGCCAGCCCAGCAGGCCGTCGTCGGTGAGCCGTTCGGCGTCGTCGGGCACGCCGGCCGGGGGCGCGTCCGTGACGAGGAGGGCGGGGTCGGCGGTGACGACGAGGCGGCGCAGGGTGCTCATGCGCGGCATCCTAGGCGGGGGTGCGGGCGCGGCCGGGCGTGCGTCGCATCGGCGACGCGCCGGCCGGCCGGACTAGGCTGGCCCCCATGACCACCCCCGCGCCTCCCGACGACTGGTTCCTCCCGGACGAGGACGCCGTGCTGCAGATGCGCCGCGTGCGCGTGCGCCGCGGCACCACCGACATCCTCGGCCCCCTGGACTGGACGGTCCGCGCGGGGCAGCGGTGGATCGTGATGGGCCCGAACGGCGCCGGCAAGTCGACGCTGCTCCAGCTGGCCGCGGCCCGCCTGCACCCGACCGCCGGCGACGTCGGCGTGCTGGACGAGGTGCTCGGCGCCGTCGACGTGTTCGAGCTGCGCCCGCGCATCGGCCTGTCCTCCGCCCAGCTCGCCGCCCAGGTGCCCGCGAACGAGACCGTGCAGGACGCCGTCGTCACCGCCGCCTACGGGATCACCGGCACGTGGCGCGAGCGGTACGAGACGGAGGATCGCGCCCGCGCGCTCGGCCTCGTGGCGACCTGGGGGCTCTCCCGCCTCGCGCACCGCGCGTTCGGCACCCTCTCCGACGGTGAGCGCAAGCGCGTGCTCATCGCCCGTGCCCTGATGACCGACCCCGAGCTGCTCCTGCTGGACGAGCCCGCCGCGGGCCTGGACCTCGCCGGGCGGGAGGACCTCGTGCGCCAGCTGACGGCGCTCGCCACGGACGAGGACGCGCCCGCGCTGGTCCTCGTCACGCACCACCTCGAGGACGTGCCCCCGGGCTTCACGCATGCACTGCTGCTGCGGGCCGGCGGCGTCGTGGCGGCCGGGCCCATCGAGTCGACGCTCACCGAGGAGCACCTCTCCTCGGCGTTCGGCACGGACCTGAAGGTGACCCGCACCGGCGGTCGGTACACCGCCGTCGCCCGGTGACGGGGCTGCTGACCGCGCAGCTGCTGGGCATGGACCTGTGGCAGGTCCTGCTCGTGCTGCTCGCGGGGTTCTGGGCCGGCACGATCAACTCGGTGATCGGCTCGGGCACGCTCGTCACCTTCCCGACGCTCGTGGCGGTCGGGTTCCCGCCCGTGACGGCCCAGGTCTCCAACGCGATGGGCCTGGTGGCCTCGGGCTTCTCCGGCACGTACGGGTACCGCCGAGAGCTGGCCCAGTCCCGGGCGCTCCTGCCGAAGCTGACCGTCGCGTCCCTGCTCGGCGGGGTCATCGGCGCCGCCCTGCTCACCACGCTGCCCCCGGCCGTGTTCGGCTACGTCGCGCCGGTGCTGCTCGTGGTGGCCCTGACGGTCGTCGTGCTGCAGCCGCGCATCCAGCGGTGGGTCCGGCGTCGGGCGGAGGACCAGGGACCGACCCCCGGCGCGGACTCTCCCGTGCCGGTGGGCCCCGTGACCCCGACACTGTGGACGCTCGTGTTCCTGACCGGCATCTACGGCGGCTACTTCGTGGCCGCCCAGGGCGTCATGCTCATGGCGATCTTCGGCGTGCTGCTGGTGGGCGGCACCCTCGTGCACGCCAACGCGGTGAAGACGTGGCTGTCGCTGGTGGTCAACCTCACCGCCGCGGCGTTCTACCTGGTGTTCGCCTTCGACCGCATCGACTGGCGGGCCGTCCTGTTGATCGCGCTCTCCTCGCTCGTGGGCGGGCTCGTGGGCGCGCGGATCGGGCGGCGCATCTCGCCGACGGCGCTGCGCGTCACCATCGTGATCGTGGGCCTGGCCGGGCTGGTGGTCATGGTGATGCGGCAGGTCTCGGGTGGGTGAGGGCGGGGCCCGCGAGGTGCGCCTGGAGCGGATCGAGGACCTCGCCGACCCCCGCCTGGCCCCCTACACGACCATGACAGACGCGGCCCTGCGCCGTCGCGTCGACGCGGAGCACGGCGTCTTCCTCGCCGAGTCCTCCCAGGTGGTCCGCCGCGCACTGGACGCCGGACACACCCCGCGCTCCTTCCTGCTGGGGGACCGCTACCGCGGTTCCTTCGCGGACGTGCTCGCCGCCCACCCGGACGTCCCGGTCTTCACCGGACCCGACGACGTGCTCGAGGCACTCACCGGCTTCCACCTGCACCGCGGCGCCCTGGCCGCGATGGACCGCCCCGCGCCCCGGCCGCTCGCCGACGTCCTCGCGGGCGCGCGGCGCGTGCTCATCGCCGAGGACCTCGTGGACCACACGAACCTGGGCGCCGTGGTGCGCTCCGCCGTCGCCCTCGGCTGGGACGCCCTGCTGCTCACCCCGCAGGCCGCCGACCCGCTCTACCGGCGCGCCATCCGCGTCTCGATGGGCACGGTGTTCCGCCTGCCGTGGGCGCGCCTGCCCGGTCCGGTCGCCCAGTCGCTGCCCGCGCTGCGGGCGGCCGGGTTCGCGGTGGCCGCCCTCGAGGTGACGGAGCGTGCCGTGGGCCTGGACTCCGCCTGGATCGAGCCGCTGCGCACCGCCGAGCGCCTGGCCCTCGTCCTCGGCCAGGAGGGGCCGGGGGTCCGTCCCGAGACCCTCGCCCAGACCGACGCCGACGTCGTCATCCCCATGCCCGCCGGCGTCGACTCGCTGAACGTGGCGGCGGCCGCGGCGGTCGCGCTGTGGGAGCTGCGCGCGCGCTGACCGGCCCGGGTGCGGTAGAGTGGGCGGCTGGCCCGCCCTCCGGCGGACCCCCTGACCACACCTCTCGCGCCCCTGGTCCCAATCAGGCGGCTGACACGAAGGATGCACCATGAAGTCTGAGATCCACCCGGATTACCGCTACGTCATCTTCAACGACCTCGCCTCCGGTGAGAAGATCCTCACCCGCACCACCGCGAACTCCGACAAGACCGCGGAGTGGACCGATGGCAACACCTACCCGGTGATCGACGTCGAGATCTCGGCCGCCTCGCACCCGTTCTACACGGGCAAGCAGCGCATCATGGACACCGCCGGCCGCGTCGAGCGCTTCAACGCCCGCTTCAAGGGCTTCGGCGGCAAGAAGTGACCGCGGCGGCCTGAGCCGCACGCCCACCACGACGACGGGCCCCGCGCCCCCGGAACGATCCGGGCGGTGCGGGGCCCGTCGCGTCGCCCGTAGGCTGACGGGCATGACGACTCTCCACGGTGAATACAAGGTGATCGGCGGCAAGCTGGTCGCGGCGGACCTGAGCCTCGCGGACGGCCGGATCGCGACCGCGAGCATCAACGGCGACTTCTACCTCGAGCCGGATGAGGCGCTCGAGGACCTCAACGCGGCGGTGGCCGGGCTGTCCGCGGACGCTGAGCACCGCGTCATCCGGGAGGCCGTCGAGCGGGGTCTGCGACCCGAGGCCGAGCTGTTCGGCGTGGACGCCTTCGCGGTGGCCTCGGCCGTGCGTCGGGCCCTCGGCAAGGCGACCACGTGGGGGGACCACGAGTGGGAGGTCATCGGGCCGGAGCCGATGCCGATCGCGCTCACCGTGGCCCTGGACGAGGTGCTCACCCGGCAGGTGGCCGAGGGACGTCGCAAGCCGACCATGCGCCTGTGGCAGTGGAACGAGCCGGCCGTGGTGATCGGCGCCTTCCAGTCGCTCGCCAACGAGGTGGACCCCGAGGGGGCGCGGCGGCACGGCATCAACGTGGTGCGGCGGATCTCCGGCGGCGGCGCGATGTTCATGGAGGCGGACAACTGCGTCACGTACTCGATGCACGTCCCGTCGTCGCTGGTCGACGGGCTGGAGACGGCGGAGTCCTACCCGTTCCTGGACGAGTGGACCATGGACGCGCTCTCCCGACTCGGCGTGCACGCGTTCTACCAGCCGCTCAACGACATCGCCACGGACCAGGGGAAGATCGGCGGCGCCGCGCAGAAGCGGGTGGGCACGGCCGGGCTGCTGCACCACGTGACGATGAGCTACGACATCGACGCGGACAAGATGCTCGAGGTGCTGCGCATCGGCCGGGAGAAGCTGCGCGGCAAGGGCGTGACCTCGGCGAAGAAGCGCGTGGACCCGCTCCGGCGCCAGACCGGCGTCTCCCGCGCCGAGATCTGGGAGACCATGATGACCACCTTCGAGGAGCGCTACGGCGCCCGCCGCGTCGAGCTGGACGAGGCCACCCGTGAGGAGGCCGAGCAGCTGGCCCGCACCAAGTTCGCGACCCCGGAGTGGACCGCGCGGGTGCCCTGAGCCGCCTGACGGCGTCCCGGCACCGTCCGGCACGCTTCCGTCCGGGGGCGGTTTGCGGTGGTATTCGACGTGAATACCGCCCGAAACCGCCCCCGACGCGTCGAGGTGTGGCGGGGCGGCTCTGTCAGGATCGGACCATGACCCCCGACGACGACGCCCCCGTCCGCCTGATCGCCCGCTCCGACGCCCCGGGGCGCCCACGGTCGACCGTGGACGTCCACTGCGCCCTCGAGCTGGAGCTGGCCTCCGGCCGCCGCGTGCCTCTGCTCACGGACCGCGGCTGGACGAGCCGGGCGGCGGCCGCACGCCTGCCCAGGAGGAGACGCGACACTGGGACGCGCTGGCAGCGGTCGCGGCCGAGGCCGGGGTGCCGGTGGGTGCCGCAACGTTGCGCGAGCTGCCGCTGGTGGGGGAGACCTCGCCCGAGCTGGCCGCCCTCGTGGACCGGGCGCACCGCGAGGCCCGCGCCCTGAACCGGCTGCTCGGCGTCCACCCGCTGGCCCTCGGCACGGTCGCGCCGGCCGACGTGCTGGGCGCCGACGCGACCGCCGCGCTGCGGACCGGGCTGGCCGCGGGACTCGGCGTCGCGCCGACGGCGTGGGAGGACCCGGGCGTCGTGCTCGCGCCCGCCGCGGACGCCGACCCGGAGCTGCTGCACGTGGTCCTGCTCCACACGACCGCGGTGGTCGCCGGGCCACCCGCACTCGTGGCCCGCCTCGCGGACGCCGACGTCTCCGACCTGCTCGACGACGCCTCCCTCGGCGCGCACCTGCGCGGCCCGGTGGAGGACGTGTCGGCGGCCTGGCTCCACGCGGCCGACCGGCAGGCGCTGTCTCTCGACCCGGACGGCGGGGCCGCGCACGTGGCGCGCCACGCCGAACTGACGGCCGTGCTGGAGACGCGGCCCGTCGTCGTCGAGCGGGTGGGGATGCGCGACCGGGACGCCCAGCGCGCCGCCGACGCCGTGGGCCTGCGCCGGGTGGGCCGGGAACGCGTGCTCCGCGTTGCCGCGCCCTGAGCTGGAATGGTCACGACACACCGCCTCGCCCGAGGGGAGGCGGCGTGTCGTGACCACTCTGCGCGGGAGGGCTTACCGCTCAGCCCGCCGGCTGCACCGCCTGCACGCGCAGGGACCGCCGCAGGGCGTCCGTGTGCTCCACGACCAGGCGCCGCAGGGCCCCCGGGGCGTCGGGGTGCTCGTCCAGCCAGCGCTGGGCCGCGGCCAGCGTCGGGTGCGACTCCTGCGCGTCGGCGCCGCCGGCCACCGCGTCCTGGCGGCCCGGGAACAGCCCGCCGATCGCGCGCGAGGCCAGCCCGTTGGACCGCGAGGCCCACACCGAGGTCAGGCGCGGCCAGAAGCCGGACTCGTAGGGGGCGAGGAGCTCGACCCCGCCCGCGGCGAAGCCGGCCGCCGTGGCCGAGAGCAGGTCGTTGGACAGCTCCGTGCCGGTGGTCGTGCGGCCGGACATGACCGCCTCCCACGCGGCGGCCTTGACCTCGGCCTCGGGGCGGGCGGCTGCGGCGAGCCGGTGCCACGTGACGGTCTGCGCCGTGCGGCCGGCCTCGAGCTCCGCGTCCAGGCGGTCCTGGTCGGCCCGGCCGGTCGCGGCGAGGGCCTGGAGCACGAGCCAGCGCAGCTCCGCGTCGACCGCCAGGCCCGGCGCGAACGCCGCCGCGTCCTCGCCGAGCAGGGCGGCCTCGAGGGCCGCGGCCATCCCGACGTCGGCCCGCGCCAGCGTCGCCCACGTGCGGGCCGCGGTGCGCTGGCGGTCGGAGCCGGCCTCGAGCGTGCGGGTCTGCTCGGCCAGGACCTCGCCCAGCCGGGACCGCAGCGCGTCACGGTCCTCGGCGCGGGCGTACTGGCCCACGGCCGCGGCGGCCTGCGCCAGCACCTGCGCGTGCACGCCCACGGTCGCGATCCGCGCGGACAGCGTCGCCACCGCGTCCAGGAACCGGGCGACCGGCAGCTCGCCGTCGCGGGTCATCGACCACAGGGCGGCCCACACGGTGGCCTCCGCGAGCGGGTCCGCGATGGGGTGCGTCAGGGCCGCGCGCAGCGAGCCCGCGTCGAGCGCGACGGCGGCGTAGGTGAGGTCCTCGTCGTTGGGCAGCACGAGGCGGACGCCCCCGGGCACCTCGAGGTCCGGCAGGGGCACGGCCGCGCCCTCCGCCCCACCCGGCACATCGGCGGTGACCTGGGCGGTGCGGCGCAGGACGCCGTCCTGCCCGGGCGTGAAGACGCCGACCTTCAGCACGTGCGGGCGGAGGATCGGCCCGCCCGTGACCGGGTCCGCGCCCTCCTGGCGCAGCACCGGGGCGTCGCCGTCGACGTCGACCCGCAGCCGGGGCACGCCGGAGGTGTGCAGCCACGCGTCCGCCCACGCGCGCATGTCCCGCCCCGAGGCGGCCTCGAGGACCGCCATGAAGTCGGCGAGGGAGGCGTTGCCCCACGCGTGGGCGGCGAAGTAGCGATGTGCGGCGTCGAGGAACGCGTCACGGCCCACGTAGGCGGCCAGCTGCTTGAGCACGGAGGCGCCCTTGGCGTAGGTGATCCCGTCGAAGTTCTGACGGGCGGCCTCGAGGTCGACGATGTCCGCGACGATGGGGTGCGTCGTCGGCATCTGGTCCTGCACGTACGCCCAGGCCTTGCGGCGGGACGCGAAGGTCACCCACGCGGTCCGGAAGTCGGTGGCCTCGTCCACGCCGAGGGCGCCCATGTAGTCCGCGAACGACTCCTTGAGCCACAGGTCGTCCCACCAGTGCATCGTCACGAGGTCGCCGAACCACATGTGCGCCATCTCGTGCAGGATCACGTTGGCGCGGCCCTCGTACTGGACCGCGGTGGCCCGCGAGGTGAACACGAAGTCCTCGGTGAAGGTCACGAGGCCCGGGTTCTCCATGGCGCCGAGGTTGTACTCGGGCACGAACGCCTGGTCGTACTTGCCCCACGGGTACGCGACGCCGAAGAGGTCGTGGAAGAACGTCAGCCCCCGCTTCGTCACGTCGAACACGGCCTCGGGGTCGAACGCGTCGGCCATCGTGCGCCGGGTGAACAGCCGCAGCGGCACGGCCTGCGCACCGCTGGCCGGGTGACCGTCCCAGGCGTCCTCCCACTGCGCATAGGGGCCGGCGAGCAGCGTCGTGATGTAGGTGGACTGGGGGAGCGTCGGGGCGAACTCCACCCGGACGACACCGTCCCCGGTCGGCGTCCGGGAGACCTCCGGCCGGTTCGAGGCCAGCACCCAGTCCTCGGGTCCGGTGAGGGAGAAGGTGAAGGCGGCCTTGAGGTCCGGCTGCTCGAAGTCCGGGAACACGCGGCGCGCGTCGGCGGGCTCGTACTGGGTGTAGAGGTAGACCTCGCCGTCGGCGGGGTCCGTGAAGCGGTGCAGGCCCTCGCCCGACCGGGAGTACACGGACCGGCCGACCAGCTCGACCACGTTCTGCGCCGCCAGGTCGGGCAGCAGCACCCGGGCCTCGCCCACGACCTCGGCCACGTCCAGCGCCGTGCCGTTGAGGGTCACCGACTCCACGCCGCCGTGGATCCAGTCCAGGTGGGTCTGCGCGCCGGGCTCGGCGCACGCGAAGCGGATCACGGTGCGGACCGGATAGGTGTCGGCGGCGGCGTCCCGGGCGTCGGAGAGGTCCACGTCCACGACGTAGTCCTGCACCGTGAGCAGGCGGGAGCGGTCCGCGGCCTCCGCGCGGGTGACGTTGGTGGCGTCGAGGTCGGGGGTGGTGTCGGTCAAGGCGAGCCTCCGGTCGGGGATCCAGCGGGGACGGCGACGCGCGGACACACCGGGGCGTGCCCGCGCGTCGGCGGTGGTCCGGGACCGGCGGCCCGGGGCCGCGTCAGTGCGGCGTCGGGACGGGCTGGCCCTTGGAGAGCACCGTCAGCCCGGATTCTGTGACGGTGTAGCCGTTCGCCTCGTCCTCCGCCCGGTCGAAGCCGATGCGCGCGCCCGGGGGCACGACCACGTTCTTGTCCAGGATCGCGTTGCGCACGTGGGCCCCCTCGCCGATCACGACGGAGTCCAGCAGCACCGACTGCTCCACCCACGCCTCGTTGTGCACGCGCACGTCCGTGGAGAGCACGGACTGGGCCACGGTGCCGCCGGAGATGACCACGCCCTGGGAGAGGATCGAGTCGTTCGCCGAGCCGGGGCGGCGGGTGGATGAGCGCACGAGCTTGGCGGGCGGGGAGACGGACTGGCGGGTGTAGAGCGGCCACTCGCGGTTGTAGAGGTTGAACTCCGGCCACGGCTGCACCAGGTCCATGTGCGCGTCGTAGTAGGAGTCCAGGGTGCCGACGTCCCGCCAGTAGTGCTTGCCGGCCGTGCCCCCGGGCACCTCGTTGGCGGTGAAGTCGTACACCCCGGCCTCGCCACGCTCCACGAACAGCGGGATGATGTCCCCGCCCATGTCGTTGTTCGACTCGGGGTTCTCCTCGTCCTGGTTCAGCGCCGCCACGAGGGCGTCGGTGTCGAACACGTAGTTGCCCATCGAGGCCAGGAACTGCGTGGGGTCGTCCGGCAGGCCGGGGGTCGTCTCCGGCTTCTCCACGAACGCCGAGATCCGCGTCCTGTCCTGTGGGTCCGTCTCGATCACCCCGAACGAGGAGGCCAGCTCGAGCGGCTGGCGCACCGCGGCCACGGTCGCCTTGGCGCCCGAGGCGATGTGCTGGTCCACCATCTGCTGGAAGTCCATGTGGTAGACGTGGTCCGCGCCGATGACGACGACGATGTCCGGCCGTGCGTCGTGGATCAGGTTCATGGACTGATAGATGGCGTTCGCGCTGCCCGTGAACCAGTCCTTGCCCCGGCGCTGCTGTGCCGGCACGGAGGCCACGTAGTTGTTCAGCAGCGTGGACATCCGCCACGTCTCGGAGATGTGGCGGTCCAGCGAGTGCGACTTGTACTGCGTCAGCACGACGATCTCGCGGTACCGGCTGTTGACCAGGTTGGACAGCGCGAAGTCGATGAGGCGGTACGTGCCGCCGAACGGGACGGCCGGCTTGGCACGGTCGGCCGTCAGCGGCATCAGGCGCTTGCCCTCACCGCCCGCCAGCACGACCGAGAGGACCTTCTTCTGCACCATCTGCGTCACTCCTCGTGAGCCGGGTCGTCGCGACCCGCACGCGTGCTCGGGGCGTGCGGGGCATCCGTGCCGCCAGACTATCGACCCCCGCCGGGCTGAACTAGGTTGGGGGCGTGCGCATCGACATCGTGAGCAAAGAGTTCCCCCCGTCCATCTACGGCGGTGCCGGCGTCCACGTCGCCGAGCTGACCCGTGTCCTGGCCTCCCGCGCCGACGTCCGCGTGCACGCCTTCGGCGCGCCGCGCGACCCGGACTACCACGGGGCCCGCGTCCTGACGTACCCGAACCCGCCCGGGTTCGACGCCGCCAACGGGGCCGTGCAGACCCTGGCCACCGACCTCACGATCCTCGGCGACCTCGAGGGCGCCGACGTCATCCACTCCCACACCTGGTACGCCAACCTGGCCGGCCACCTCGGCAAGCTCCTGCACCAGACCCCCCACGTCCTCTCCGCGCACTCCCTCGAGCCGCTGCGCCCCTGGAAGGCGGAGCAGCTCGGCGGCGGCTACGCCCTGTCCAGCTGGGCCGAGCGCACGGCGTACCTCGGGGCGGACGCGGTCATCGCGGTCTCGGACGGCATGCGCCGGGACATCCTGGCCTGCTACCCGGACGTGGACCCGGCGAAGGTGCACACGGTCCACAACGGCATCGACACGCAGGTCTGGACCCCGCAGACCGGCACCGCCGCACTGGAGAAGTACGGAATCGACCCGGACAAGCCCTCCGTCGCGTTCGTCGGCCGCATCACGCGCCAGAAGGGCGTGCCCCACCTGCTCCGTGCGGCCCTGCGGCTGCCGGAGGACGTCCAGCTCGTGCTGTGCGTGGGCGCCCCGGACACCGCGGAGCTGGCGCACGAGGTGAACGAGTTGATCTCCGAGCTGCGGCGCACCCGCCAGGGCGTCGTCGTGATCGAGGGGATGATCCCGCGCCACGAGGTGATGGAGATCCTCACGGCCGCCACCGTGTTCGCCTGCCCCTCGGTCTACGAGCCGCTGGGCATCGTCAACCTCGAGGCGATGGCGTGCGGCACCGCCGTCGTCGCCTCCGCCGTGGGCGGCATCCCGGAGGTCGTGCAGGACGGCGAGACCGGCCTGCTCGTCCCCTTCGAGCAGGTCGACGACGGCACGGGGGCGCCCGTGGACGAGGAGAGGTTCGCCGCCGACTTCGCGGCCGCGCTCACCCGCGTCGTGGAGGACCCGGAGCGCGCCCGCGCGATGGGTGAGGCCGGCCGGGCCCGCGCGATCGAGCACTTCTCGTGGGAGACCATCGCGGAGCGCACGATCGAGGTCTACGAGGCCGTGCTGCGCTGAGCCCGCCCGACCACGCACACGGGCCCCCGCCACCGCGAGGTGACGGGGGCCCGTGTGCGTCCGGGGACGGCCACGGTCAGCCGCGGCGACCCCGCGCCGCCTTCTCGCGGGCGCGCACGGCCTTCTCATCCTCCGGCTCCTCGCCGGCGGCCCGGCGGGCCGTGAACCAGGCGTGGGCCTCCTCCTGGCGCTGGGTCTCGGCGTCCGTGGCCACCGCCATGCGCAGGTGCTCGGGCTCGAGGCCGAACGACTCGACGAGCTCGAGGGCGAAGGGGCGCAGCCGCTCGGCCAGCCGGTTGACGTAGCCGCGCAGGGCCCGGGCGCGCTGGCTCGAGACGCGGCCGTGGGCCACGAACCAGCCGAGGTCGTCCTCGATGAGGCGCAGCGCGAACAGGTCGCGCAGCCACGTCAGGACGGTCTTCGTGGTCTCATCCGTGATGCCCTCCAGGGCGCGGGTGAAGGCCTCCCACTGCAGCAGCTCGCCGTGGTTGCGGGCGGCCTCGATGAGCTCGTGCTGGCGCGTGTTGAACGCCTCCGCCTGCGCCGCCTGGCCCTTGCCCCGGGCCCCCGAGAGGGTGCCGGCGATGTCGGCGGTCTTGGCACGGACGCGCTCGGTGAGCAGCTCATGCTGGACGGCGGGGTCCTTGAACCAGTTCGCCGAGCGGCGCTCGGACCCGCCGTCGGCCACGGACTGGACGGCCTTGTGCAGGCCCGCACGGTGGAGGGCGTCCGAGGCCTGATGGACCACGTAGCGGGAGACGGCGCCCACATTGAGACGTCCGAACTCCTTCGAGTAGTCGGTCAGCAGACGCTTGCCCACGAGCTGCAGGAGCACCGTGTTGTCGCCCTCGAACGTGACGTACACGTCCAGGTCGGCGCGCATCTGGGCCACCCGGTTCTCGGCGAGGAACCCGGCGCCGCCGCACGCCTCGCGGGCCTCCTGCAGGGTGTCCAGGGCGTGCCACGTGGTCAGCGGCTTCACGGCCGCGGCGAGCGTCTCGAGCTCCTGCCGGTCCACGTCCGTGTCGGAGCGGCCCGAGAAGACGTCGTCGAACTTCTCGACGAGCTCGTTGGAGGCGAAGGCGTCCGCGTAGGCGCGGGCCAGGCGGTCGATGAGGCGGCGCTGGTGGTTCTGGTAGTCCAGCAGCACCTCCTCCCGCTGCGGGTCGGAGGCCTTGAACTGGCGGCGCTGCTCCGCGTAGGCCAGCGCACCGTGCAGGCCGAGGAAGGAGGCCGTGGTGGCGGCGAGGGACAGGGAGACGCGGCCCTGGACGAGCGTGCCGAGCATCGTGAAGAAGCGACGCCCGGGGGAGGCGATGGGCGAGGAGTAGGTGCCGTCCTCGGCCACGTCGCCGTAGCGGTTGAGGAGGTTGGTGCGCGGGATGCGGACCTGAGTGAAGTGCAGACGGCCGTTGTCGATGCCGTTCAGTCCGCCCTTGAGGCCGTCGTCCTCGCCGCCCACGCCGGGCAGGAAGGCGCCCTTCTCGTCCCGGATGGGGACGTAGAAGCAGTGCACGCCGTGGTTGACGCCCCGGGTGATCAGCTGCGCGAAGACCGTGGCCGCCCTGCCGTGCAGCGCGGCGTTGCCGAGGTAGTCCTTCCAGGCGCCCTTGAACGGGGTGTGGATGACGAACTCCTGGGTCGCCTCGTCGTACGTGGCGGTCGTCGCGATCGAGGCGACGTCCGAGCCGTGCCCGATCTCGGTCATGGCGAAGGCGCCCGGGACGCTCAGGTCCATCGCGCCCGGCAGCCACCGGCGGTGGTGCTCCGCGGTGCCCAGGTGCAGGATCGCCGAGCTGAACAGGCCCCACTGCACACCGGCCTTGATCTGCAGGGAGGGGTCGGCGAGCACGAGGTCACCGAAGGCGGCGAGGTTGCCGCCGTGGTTGTCCTCGCCGCCGAACTCGCGCGGGAAGGCGCGGTGGACCGCGTTGCGCTCCACGAGGACGCCCAGCTGCCGCAGGACGCGGGCGCGGTGCTCGTCCATGCCGAGCAGCGGGTCGCGCCACAGGGCGGGATCCTTGACCAGTTCGCGGGATTCGCGGCGCTCCGCGGCCCAGCGGCCGAGGAGGGCCTCCTCGAGGGCCGCGGCGTCGAGGGAGCCGGGCGTCGGCCGCTCGGGCGCGATCTCGGCGACGTCGGAGGGAACCTCGGTGCTGGGCGTCGAGGACTGGGGGGCGAGCTTCTCGTGGACGGTCATGACGATGCTCCTGTTCGTGAGTGGGGGCGGGCGCGGACGGCGTCCGCCGCCGCGGGTTCGAGGGCGGCGCCGGGCGCGGCGCCGATGAGGCCGGTGAGCAGCCAGTCGGCGATGGCGCGGGCCATCGCCTCGACCGGGATGCGACCGGCGGCCGGGGTCCGCAGCCAGGTCTCGGCGGCGGCCCGGACGAGGCCGACGGCGGCGCGCGGCCACAGGGCGAGCGGGTCCGCCGGCGCCGGGGCGTGGCCCCGCGCGGCCATCCCGCGCGCCAGGCCCGACTCGAGCATGGCGTAGACGCGCTCGAGGAACGGGCCCAGCACAGGGGCCTCGGCCGCGGCGGGGGACGGGGCGACGGCGAACGCGTACACCTCGGGCGACGTCGCCGCGACCGTGAGGTACACCTCGACCATGCGACGCAGCGCCTCGGGTTCGGAGACCGGTTCGTCCGCGACCTCGAGCAGGCGGCGCTCCATGTGGGCGGTGACCCGCTCGGACACCGCCAGGCGCAGGCCCTCGCGGTCGCCGAAATAGCGGTAGTAGACGGTCTTGGAGGTGCCCGCGTGGGACGCGATCTCCTCCATCGAGGCGTGTGCGCCCAGGGCGTGCACGGCCGACCGGGCGGCCCGGACCAGTTCCAGACGGCGCTCGGCGCGGTGCCGGTCCCAGCGGACGCTGCGACCGTCCCGGGCGGTGGACGTGACGGGATTCACGAAACCGAGCGTATCAGGTACTGTGGATCACAGTCACCCACCCCGCCGACGTCCGTATCGTCCGTATCGTCCGGGGTGACAACGCCCCCGCCGCGTCGGCGGTGGGCCCGCCGTCGAGAGGACCGTCATGACCCACCACGAGACCCCCGCGTCCGAGACCGCCTCCCGCCCCGCCGTCGCCGGCGGAGCGCTGCGCCCCGCCGTCATCCTGGGCGGCAACCGCATCCCGTTCGCCCGTGCCAACACCGCCTATGCCGAGGTCGGGAACCAGGAGATGCTCACGGCCACGCTCGACGGCCTCGTCGCGCGGTTCGGGCTCCAGGGCGAGCGCCTCGGTCAGGTCACCGCCGGCGCCGTCCTCAAGCACCCGCGCAACTTCAACCTCACCCGCGAGGCCGTCCTGGGCTCCGCGCTCTCCGCCGAGACCCCGGCCGCCGACGTCCAGGTGGCCTGCGCCACCGGCATGGAGGCCCTGGGCACCCTGGCCAACAAGATCCGGCTCGGTCAGCTCGACTCCGCCATCGGCGGCGGCGTGGACTCGATCTCGGACGCCCCCGTCTCGCTCTCCGACGGTGCGCGCCGCGTGCTGCTGCAGCTCAACACCGCCAAGACCACGAAGGACCGCCTGCGCGCCCTCGCCCAGCTGCGCCCCGGGCAGCTCGTGCCCGAGCCGGCCGGCGCGGGCGAGCCGCGCACCGGCATGTCCATGGGCGAGCACCAGGCCCTGACCACCCACAAGTGGGGCATCACCCGTCAGGCCCAGGACGAGCTCGCCGCGGCCTCCCACCGGAACCTCGGCGCCGCGTACGCCGCCGGGTACATGGACGATCTGGTGACCCCGTTCCACGGCCTGGCCCGCGACAACAACCTCCGCCCCGACTCCACGCCGGAGAAGCTGGCCGGCCTGAAGCCCGCGTTCGGTCGCCAGCTGGGGGACGAGGCGACCATGACGGCGGCCAACTCCACCCCGCTCACCGACGGCGCCTCCGCGGTGCTGCTCTCCTCCGAGGGGTGGGCCGCCGAGCGCGGGCTTCCCGTGCTCGCCGAGTTCGTGGACATGGAGAACGCCGCCGTGGACTTCGTCGACGGGCACGAGGGCCTGCTCATGGCCCCCGCCTACGCCGTCCCGCGCCTGCTGGCCCGGCACGGGCTCACCCTCGACGACCTCGACTTCGTGGAGATCCACGAGGCGTTCGCCGGCACCGTCCTGTCCACGCTCGCCGCCTGGGAGGACGAGGAGTACTGCCGCGAGCGCCTCGGGCTGCCGGGTGCGCTGGGCTCGGTGGACCGCGCCCGGCTCAACGTGCACGGCTCCTCGTTGGCGGCCGGTCACCCCTTCGCCGCGACCGGCGGCCGCATCGTCGCCCTGCTGGCCAAGATGCTGCATGAGAAGGGGGAGGGCTCTCTCGGCCTCATCTCCGTCTGTGCCGCCGGCGGCCAGGGCATCGTCGCCCTGCTGCGCGGCCGCTGAGCCCCGACCGACCCGATCCGAGAGGACCGACCATGACCGACCGTTACGGCACCTTCGTCGCCTCGCCCTTGGGCCGCCGCCTCACCGGCGCCCTGGGCCTGCCTCAGCCCGTCGAGCTGCGCCGGCACACCCCCGGCGACCCCGTGCTGCCCGGCTCCGTGCTCGTCCTGGGCGCGACCCCCGCAGCCGCGGACGCCCGCACCCTCTTGGCCTCGTGGGGCCTCGAGGTTGCCGACGCCCCCCGGGAGGGCGCCCGCCACGCGGCGATCGTCGCGTGCTTCGACGGGGTCGCCACGCCCGCGGACCTCGGCGCGGTGGCGCTGGAGATCGGCGGCGCGCTGCGCTCGCTGGGCTCCTCCTCGCGCGTGGTGACGGTGTTCGAGGACCCCGAGTCCGCCACGGACCCGACCCTGCGCGCCGCCCGCCAGGGCGTGACGGGCCTGACCCGCTCCATCGCGCACGAGATGCGCCGCGGCGGCACGGCCAACGGCCTGGTCCTGGGCGAGGGCGTTCCGCTCACCGCCCCCGGTGCGGCCGGCGCGCTGGCGTTCCTGCTCTCCGGCCGCGCGGCGTACGTCTCCGGCCAGTTCGTGCCCGTCGCCACCGCCAACGGCGCTGTCCCCGCCGACGCGGCGCGCCCGCTGGCCGGCAAGGTCGCCGTGGTCACGGGCGCCGCCCGCGGCATCGGCGCCGCCATCGTGCGGACGCTCGCCCGCGACGGGGCCGTCGTCGTCGGCGTGGACGTCCCGGCGGCGGGTGAGGCGCTGGCCGAGGTCGTGAACGAGGTGGGCGGCACCGCGCTCGCGCTGGACATCACGGCGCCGGACGCCGGCGCGCGCATCCTCGAGCACTGCCGCACCCGGCACGGCCGGATGGACGTGGTGGTGCACAACGCCGGGATCACCCGGGACCGGATGCTGGCCAACATGGACGCCGCACGCTGGGACTCCGTCCTTGCCGTGAACACCACGGCCCAGCTGGCCATGAACGAGGCCTTCCTCGCCGAGGACGCCCGGGACGTGGCGGGCCACGGGCTGCGCATCGTGGGCCTGGCCTCCATCTCCGGCATCGCGGGCAACCGCGGCCAGACGAACTACGCGGCATCCAAGGCCGGGGTGATCGGCCTGACCGCGGCCTCCGCCCCGGTCCTCGCGGCCCGCGGGGGCACGATCAACGCGGTGGCCCCGGGCTTCATCGAGACCGAGATGACCGCGAAGATCCCGCTCGCCACGCGCGAGGTGGGCCGGCGGCTCAACTCGCTCCAGCAGGGCGGCCTGCCGCAGGACGTGGCCGAGACGGTGGCCTGGCTCGCCTCGGACGCCGCCGGCGGCACCAACGGGGCCACACTGCGGGTCTGCGGCCAGTCGAAGCTGGGGGCGTGAGGATGCAGACCACGCAGCTGTCCGCCCCGCCCTCCCTCGGCCGGCTCTACGTCCGGGCCGCCAGGCAGGCCGCCACGGACGCCGTCGTCCGTCGGCGCCGTCCCCGCGAGCTCCCGGACCGTCAGGTGGTCGTGACCGGCCACCGCATCCCGGCCGAGGCCGTGACCGCGTGGCGCGGGGCCGTCGGGTCCGCGGATCCGGCGGACCTGCCCTCGGTCCTGGTGCACACCCAGGTGTTCGGCGCGGCCATGGAGCTGATGGCCGACCCCGAGTTCCCGCTGCCCCTGCCCGGGCTGGTGCACCTGAGCAACACGGTCCTGCACCACCGGCCCGTCCCGGCTGAGACCGCCCTGCGCGTCACCGCGCGTGCGGTGGGTCTCGTCCCGCACCACGCGGGCACGGCCGTGGACGTCGTCGTGACCGTCGAGGGGCCCGGCGACGACGGCGCGGAGGCACTGCTGTGGGAGGGCGTCTCCCGGTACCTCGCCAAGGGCGTCCACCTCTCCGGCCTGCGTCCCGAGCGGCCCGCCCGCCCGGACTTCGTGCCCCCGACGCCGACCGCCCAGTGGCGCTTCGGCACGGGGGCCGGGCGCCGGTACGCGGGCGTCTCCGGGGACTGGAACCCGATCCACCTGACCGGCGTCTCGGCCCGCCTGTTCGGCATGAAGGGCGCGATCGCCCACGGGATGTTCCTGGCCGCCCGGATGCTCGAGGGCCGGGAGCCGGCCGGCGCCGGGTTCCGCTGGCACATCGACTTCGAGGCGCCCGTCGTGCTGCCGACCACCGTGGCCGTCCGCTACGAGCCCGGGCCCGACGGCGGCACGCGCGTGTGCGGCTGGGATGCGCGGCGCCGGCGCCCGCACTTCTCCGGGGAGATCACTCCGCTCGGGTCCTGACGGCCACCGGGCCCGCGCACCGGCCCGCCGAGACTCGCTGTCTCGGCGGGCCGGTGCGTTCGGGCGGTCAGGCGTCCAGCCCGGGCGACCGCCGCGGCACGGCGGTGACGGCCTCGAGCAGCCCGTCCGCGTAGGCCTCCCACGAGTGACCGGCGGCGTGGCGCACGGCGCCGGTCCTCAGTGCCGCCCAGGCGTCACGATCCGCCAGGATCTCGGCCAGGGCATCGGCCCACGCCTCGGGGGTGCCCGCCGTCACGTGGCGGCCGGACACGCCGTCGAGGACCGCGTAGACCAGTCCGCCGACCCGGTGCGCCAGCACGGGCGTGCCGCAGGCCTGTGCCTCGAGGGCGACCAGGCCGTAGGTCTCGGACGCGCTCGGCATCGCCACGACGTCCGCCGCCCGGAACTGGGCGGCCAGGGCGGGCGCGGGCACCGGCCCGGAGAACGTCACCAGGTCGGCGACCCCCTCCCGCGCGGCCAGGCCCGCCAGGTCCAGCTCGTCGTCCCCCGAAGCGGCCCCGTTCGCGTGCAGGCGCACCCCCGGGTCGGCGCCCGCGCCACCGGCCCGCTCGCGCAGCACCCCGAGGGCGGCCACGAGCAGGTGCGGGCCCTTGTGCCGCTGCACGCGGCCGGCGAACAGGACGCGCAGGGCCCCGTCGTCCTCCGGGGCGCCCGGCCACTGCGCGGCGCCCTCCGGCGTGAACGTCTCGAGGTCGGCCCCGGGGGGCAGCACCCGGGTGCGGGCGCGGGGCACGTCCAGCAGCTCGCGCAGGTCGGCGACCTCGGCGGCGGAGTTGACCACGAGCAGGTCGGCCCGCTCGGCGACCTCGCGCTCGGCCTCGATCCGCGCGGCCGGCTCGCGCAGCTCGGGGTCCTCGAGCATCTTCGCCGCCGCCGTGGTGTGCATGGTCTGCAGGTACGGGGCGTGCGCCGCCCGCGCCAGCGCCGCGGCGGTGGACCCGGAGAGCCAGTAGTGGCCGTGCACGAACGCGACGGGCGGGGCGTCCGCGCCACCGAGGACGGGACCGCCCGGCACGGCGTCCGAGGCGAGCCAGTCCAGGGCCGCGCGGGTGAACTCGGCGCCGAGTCCCGCCAGCTCCTCCTTGGGCACGGGAGCGGACGGCCCGGCGGCGAGGTCCACGACCGTGACCGGCGGGGCCTGCCCGCCGGCGTCCAGCATCCGGACCCGTGCGCCATCCGCTCCCACCGGCTCCTCCGCCCGGGTCAGCAGGATCATCCGCACGCCCCGGCGGGCCAGGGCCACGGCGGCCTGCCGCACGTAGACGTTCATGCCGCCGGCGTCGCCGCGGCCGGGCTGGGCCAGGGGGGAGGTGTGCAGGCTGACCCCGATCCCCACCGGCACGGACGCCCGCAGTTCGGCGTCCACGGCGTCGAACAGCCGGGCCGCCGACGCCGAGTCCGCCAGGTCCTCGACGGAGACCATCCGTCCGGCGCCGTCGCCGAGCGGCACAGTCCAGTTCGGGTACTGGTCCTGGAGGGTGCCGGGCTGGTTCTGGATGCGCCGCTCGCCCACGGCGTCCACGAGCGCCACGCTGTGCAGGGCCGAGGGCGCCTGCGCGAGCAGGCGGTGCAGGGCCACGATCTGGCGTTCGCGCACCTCGGGGCCGGCCTCGGGGACGTCCACGTCCGCCTCGGCGAGCAGCCCGCGCCGGGCCGCGGCGGCGAGGAACGCGCGCACCTCCTCCGCCGACCGGCGGCGTTCCTGGGCGACGTCCACGGTGTAGAGGCCCAGCCGTTCGCGCAGGTCCACCTGGACGCCCTCGAGGTAACCGGCCGTGGGCGGCAGGTCGTGCGTGTTCACCGCCGCCATGGCCAGCCGCCGGTAGCGCTCCGGCGGGGTGGGCTCGCCGTCCTCCTGTTCGAACCACAGGATCGACGTGCCGAGCACGCCGGCCTCGGCCAGGCGGCGCTGCACCCACGGCTCGAACGTGCCGAGGTCCTCGCCCACCACGACGACGCCGGCCCGCTCGGCCTCGAGCGTGAGCACGGCGAGCATCGCCTCGTGGTCGTACTCGACGTACGCGCCCTGGGTGGCACCGGCGCCCTCCGGGATCCACCACAGGCGGAACAGCCCCAGGACGTGGTCCATCCGGATGCCGCCCGCGCCGCGCAGCACGGTGCGCAGCATGTCCCGGAACGCGGCGTAGCCGGTCTCGGCCAGGCGGCGCGGATGCCAGGGGTGCTGCGACCAGTCCTGGCCCAGCTGGTTGAACAGCTCGGGCGGCGCGCCGACGGACATGGTCGGCACCAGCACGTCCCCGAGCATCCACGCGTCCGCGGTCTCGCGGGTCGCCCCGACTGCCAGGTCCACCATGACGCCCATGCGCATGCCGGCCGCCCGGGCCCGCTGGTGCACGCCGGCGAGCTGCTCGGCGGCGATCCACTGCACCCAGCGGTGCAGGTCGACGTCGGTCGCGCGTTCGACGCGGACCCGCTCGGCCTCGACCCCGCCCGGCGCCCAGGCCGGGTCGGCGAGATCGGGCCCGGTGCCGTCGCCGTCCAGGCGCAGGACGGACCAGAGGGCGAAGTCGTCCAGGCCCGGGCCGGCCTCGGCGCGGAACCGCGCGTAGGCGGCCTCGCGCTCGGGGGAGCGGGGCACCTCGTGCACGCGGCGCAGCGCGGGCCACAGGACGGCGGCGACGGCGGCCCGATCGATCCGGCCGGTGCGCTCCAGCTCCGCCTGGACGCGGGCGCCGGCCGACCGCAGCTCCGCCTGCTCCGCGGCGGGCAGGTCGGCGAACTCGGGGATCGAGGGCACGTGCACGATCAGCGCCGAGAGGAACCGACGGGAGACGGGGGAGTAGGGGGAGTCCGCCGGATGGGGGCCGGGCTCGACCGCGTGCAGGGGGTGCAGCAGCAGGAAGTCGGCACCGTGCCGGGCGACGATCTCGGCCAGGGACGCCATGTCCGCCGCGTCGCCGATGCCCCACGAGTCCGCCGAGGTCACCGAGTAGCCCTGCGCGGCCGCGCCCCAGCCGCGGCGCTCGAGGAAGGGACGCGCCGTGCTCAGCCGGGTCGGGGCGCAGACCAGGACCGCGGAGGCGGTGGAGCCGGAGCCGCTGGTCACCTCCAGCCGGTGCCAGCCCGGGGCGAGGTCGGCGGGGATCTGCACGTGGACGCGCTCGCGCTCGACGCCGTCCACGAGGCGGACCTCGGACACCGGCTCGCTCACGCTCACCTCGAGGGTCCGGCCGTCCTCCGTGCGCACGCGGGCCACGACCGGCTCGCCCGCGGCCACGTGGCACGGCACGGACAGGCGGTGGCCGGACCGGGCGGCCACGGTGGGCGGGAGCACGTCCCGCCAGGGGGCCGTCTCCGCCTCCTCCAGCGCCTCGGCCAGAGCGGCGACCCCGTCCGGACGGACCGACACCCCGAGGGCGGCGAGCACCTTCACGAGGGCCTCGTCCGGCACGGTCTGGGCCGAGCCGTCCTGCCCGACGTACTCGGGCTGCACCCCGTGGGCTCGCGCGAGCCGATGCAGCAGTGCGGGGGCTTCCAGGGCCATCGGGTCCTCCATGCCGTCGTGCGGTTCCACCGACGGCGCCTGCCGTCGCACGGACACCACTCTAGAGGGGACGCCGGGCCGGGGAACACGCAGGGCCCCGGTCGTGACGACCGGGGCCCTGCTGCTCGACGAGCGGTGCGCGAGGGGGGACTTGAACCCCCACGTCCTTGCGGACACAGCGACCTCAACGCTGCGCGTCTACCAATTCCGCCACTCGCGCTCATCGGTGGAGCCCTGGGAGAGGCTCCGTCGCCCACCGCGTTCCGGTCCTGTCCGGTCCGTCCCGCTCCGGGCAACTCGAGAAAGATAGCACGGGTTCGGGCTAGGCTCAAAACCATGGTCGAGAACATCGAGAACCCCGCCCGCTCGCGCCCCGAGGACCGCGTCGTGGAGATCTGCCGCGACCTCATCCGGATCGACACCACCAACCGCGGGGGCAACGTCTCCGTCGGTGAGCCCGAGGCCGCGGAGTACTGCGCCCGGCTCATGACCGAGGCGGGGATGACCCCCCGCTTCTTCGAGTCGGCGCCGGGCCGGGTCTCCGTCGTCGGACACCTGCCGGGCTGGGATCCGGAGGCGCCGGGGCTCGTCATCCACGGGCACACGGACGTGGTCCCCGCCGAGGCGGACGAGTGGAGCGTGGACCCGTTCGGCGCCGAGCTCAAGGACGGCATGATCTGGGGGCGCGGCGCCGTGGACATGAAGGGCATGGACGCCATGGTGCTCGCGGCGCTGCTCCACCTGGCCCGCACGGGCCGCCGGCCGCGGCGACCCCTGACGGTCGCGTTCTTCGCCGACGAGGAGGCCGGCGGCGTCTACGGCGCACGCTGGGTCGTGGACCACCACCCCGAGGTGTTCGACGGGTGCACCGAGGCGATCTCCGAGGTGGGCGGCTTCTCCACCGAGGTGCACGGCTCGCGCGCCTACCTCGTGCAGACCGCGGAGAAGGGGCTCGCCTGGCTCAACCTCACCGCACAGGGTGCCCCCGGGCACGGCTCGGCCCCGCACCCGGACAACGCGGTCACCCGGCTGGCCGGCGCCATGACCCGCATCGGCGGACACGAGTGGCCGCTCGTGTACACCAAGACCACGCGCGCGCTGCTCGAACAGGTGGCCGAGATCATGGGCGTGGACTTCGACGAGACGGACCCGACGCCGCAGCTCGACGCGCTCGGGCAGGCCCGGTCCTGGGTGGCCGGCACCCTGCGCACCTCGTCCAACCCGACGGGGCTGACCGCCGGCTACAAGCACAACGTCATCCCGTCCTCGGCCACCGGCACCGTGGACGTCCGCCTGATCCCCGGGGAGGAGGAGTCCGCCCTCGCCACGATCGCCGAACTCGCCGGTCCGGACGTGACCATCGCACCCGAGCACCGGGACGTCGCCCTGGAGACCCCCTTCTCCGGGGACCTGGTGGAGCTGATGATCGCCTCGCTGCAGGCGGAGGACCCCGAGGCCCAGGTGCTGCCGTTCATGCTCGGCGGGGGCACGGACAACAAGTCCCTCTCCCGGCTGGGCATCACCGGCTACGGCTTCGCGCCCATGCGCCTGCCCGCCGACCTGGCCTTCACGTCCCTGTTCCACGGCATCGACGAGCGGGTGCCCGTGGACGCGCTCGAGTTCGGCTGCCGGGTGCTCGAGCGGATGCTGGAGCCACGCTGATCCGGGCCGCGGGCGACGACGGCCGGGGCGCCGCCGTCGGACCCGCGCCTCAGACCGTCTGCAGGGTCGAGGCCACGCGCATCACCCGGCGGCGCATCCAGTAGCGGCGCGCCCCGTCACGGTAGTGCACGGAGCGCTGCAGCTCCCATTGGCCGTACTCCGCGTGCTCCACGAGGCGCCGACGGGCGTCGGCGAGGGACTCGTGGGCGGCGACCGTCATCACCAGGTACTCCCACTTCTGTCCGCGGGAGATCGCGTCGAGGGTCGAGGACATCAGCTGTTCACGCACCCGCCCATCCTGGCAGACGGCGCCGCGTCCGTCGGCCGGTCCCGCACGGCCCACCCCTGGCCGCGCCACCGGCCACCGGGTTACCGTTCACCCATGAGCTCTGACGCCCGCATGGCCCTCGAGGCCCTCACCACCGCCCTGAACGAACACCTCGTGGCCGCGCAGAACAAGCGGGGCGAGGACGACCCCGCCGTCGAAGCCGCGTTCTTCGCCGTGGCCGACGCCTTCGAGGCCTACGAGGACGCCCTGTACGCGGACACCGAGGAGGTCACCCCGCTCGACCTCTTCGACGACGAGGACGACGACGACTGACCGTCCTGCTCGTGACGGATCGCACGGCCCCGGGTTCCCACCCGGGGCCGTGGCGTACAGTGACCCTCCGTGACGTGGATCGAAGCCATCATCCTGGGCCTGGTGCAGGGCCTCACCGAATTCCTGCCCATCTCCTCCTCCGCCCACATCCGCATCGTGGGCGAGTTCCTGCCCTCCGCGACCGACCCGGGGGCGGCCTTCACGGCCATCACGCAGCTCGGCACGGAGCTGGCGGTCCTCATCTACTTCTGGCGCGACATCACCCGCATCATCGGCCGGTGGTGCGCCGCGGTCACGGGGCGGATCCCGCACTCGGACCCCGATGCGCGCATGGGCTGGCTGATCATCGTGGGCTCGATCCCGATCGCGGTCCTGGGTCTGCTGCTGGAGGACTGGATCGACACGGAGTTCCGGTCGCTGTGGATCACGGCGACCATGCTCATCGTGTTCGGCGTCCTGCTCGCCCTGGCGGACCGGCTCGGCCGTCAGACCACGCCGCTCGAGAAGCTCACCGTGCGGGACGGCATCCTCTACGGCCTGGCCCAGGCCCTCGCGCTGATCCCGGGCGTCTCGCGCTCCGGCGGCACCATCGCGGCCGGCCTGGCCATGGGCTACACCCGGCCCGCCGCCACCCGCTACGCGTTCCTGCTGGCGGTGCCCGCCGTGTTCGCCTCCGGCCTGTACAAGCTGTACACCTCGCTCACCGATCCCGGCACGCAGGGCCCGTACGGCATGGGGGAGACCCTGGTCGCGACCGCGATCGCCTTCGTGGTGGCCTACGCGGTCATCGCCTGGCTCATGCGCTTCATCAGCACCAACTCGTACCTGCCGTTCGTCTGGTACCGCATCCTCCTGGGCGGCGTCCTGTTCGCCCTGCTGGGCGCGGGCGTCATCAGCGCCTGAGCCCGCTCCCGCGGTCCGGCATGACGGCCCGGCCCCGCCGAACCACCCCGATCTGAGGAGTCCCGTGAAGTCCTGGAGCACCCCCGCCCCGCCCGCCGTGCCGAGCCGCCCCGACCGGCTGCGGCTGCACGACACCGCCACGGGACGGACCCGGCATCCGGGCAACGACGCGCAGCGCGCCTCGCTGTACGTCTGCGGGATCACCCCGTACGACGCGACGCATCTCGGCCACGCGAGCACCTATGTGGCCTTCGACCTGCTGCACCGCTACTGGCGCGCGGCCGGTCTCGAGGTCGCCTACGTCCAGAACGTGACCGACGTGGACGACCCCCTGCTCGAGCGGGCCGAGGCGACCGGCGTCGACTGGCGCGCGCTCGCCGAGGAGCAGACCGACCTGTTCCGTGCGGACATGGCCGCCCTCGAGGTGCTCGCCCCGGACCACTACGTCGGCGCGACCGAGGCGGTGGGCCTGGTGGTGGACGCCGTCGAGACGATGCTGGCGGCGGGCCGGGCCTACCGCGTGCCGGGCGGCGACGGCGAGCCCGACGGGGACGTCTACTTCGACGTCCGCGCGGCCCAGTCCGCGACCGACTGGCGCCTCGGACAGGTCTCCGCGATGGGCCTGGACGAGATGGCCGCGGTGTTCCCGGAGCGGGGAGGCGATCCCGACCGCCCCGGCAAGCGCGACCCGCTGGACCCGCTGCTGTGGCGCGTGCACCGCGAGGGCGAGCCGGCCTGGGACGGGCGGTCGCTCGGCTCCGGCCGGCCCGGCTGGCACATCGAGTGCTCCGTGATCTCCCGGGCCCACCTGCCGGCGCCGTTCACGGTGCAGGGCGGCGGCTCCGACCTGCGGTTCCCGCACCACGAGTTCTCCGCCGCGCACGCCACCGCCGTCGACGGCCTGCCGCTCGCGCACACCTACGCGCACACCGGCATGGTGGCCCTGGACGGCGAGAAGATGTCCAAGTCCCTCGGCAACCTCGAACTCGTCTCCCGCCTGCGGGCGCGGGGCGTCGAGCCGGTGGCCGTCCGCGCGGCGATCCTCGCGCACCACTACCGGTCGGACTGGGAGTGGTCCGAGCAGGTGCTGGCCGACGCCCAGGCGCGGGTGGCCCGTTGGCGCGCCGCCCTGGACGGACCGCATGCCGCCGCCGGCGTCGCCGTGCTGGACGCGGTGCACGCGGCGCTCTCGGACGACCTCGACGCCCCCCGCGCGCTGGAGGCCCTCGACGCATGGGCGGCCGGCACCCTGCCGGGCCTGGCCGAGGCCGCCGCCGACCCGCTGCCGGTGGTCGACGTCGTGGCGGCGCTGCTGGGTCTGCGCCTGCGCTGACCCCGCCGGGCGCGGCCGGGCGTCAGCGTCCGCCGCGCCCGCGCAGATAGCGCTCGAACTCCCGCGCGATCGACTCGCCCGAGGCCTCCGGCAGCTGCTGGGTGTCCTGGGCCTCCTCGAGCTGCCGGACGTAGGCGGCGACGTCGGGGTCCTCGGCGGCCAGCTCGTCCCCGCCGCGCTGCCAGGCCCTCGCGTCGTCCTCGAGCCCGCGCGTGGACACGCTCACGTGCAGCAGGTCCTCGACCGCCTCGACCAGCCCGAGCAGCGTCTTGGGGGAGGGCGCCTGGGCCACGTAGTGGGGCACCGTCCCCCACAGCGAGAGGCTCGGCAGGCCGCGGCGCGCGGCCTCGTCCGCGATGACGCCGATGATCCCGGTGGGCCCCTCGTAGACCGGACGGTCCGCGCCGACGGCCACCCGCACGTCCACGAGCGGCGAGGTCGGGCGGGCGCGCAGGGGCCGGGTGTGGGGCACGTCCGCCAGCAGCGCGCCCAGCGTCACGACGGCGTCCACGTCGCGCGCGTCGGCCGCCGCGAACAGCTCCTCGAGGAACGCGCGCCACCGCACGTTCGGCTCCACGCCGACCGCGAGGAGCACGCGCACCCCGTCCGGCGGGGCGGCCTCGCCCGCCACGGGCCGGCCCTCCCGGTCCAGGAGCGCCTCGTGCAGGGTGACCGCCGGCCAGTCCAGCGTCCCCAGCCCGTCCGCGTCGCGCCGGACCAGGGGTCGAGTGACCTGGTAGTCGTAGAACTCGCCGTCGCACACCCGTCCCGCGTCCCCGGCGTCCCACTGCTCCCGCAGCGCGCCCAGGGCCCCGGTCGCGGCCTCCCCGGCGTCGTTCCACCCCTCGAAGGCCAGCAGCAGGACCGTGGGGGCCCGCCGCCCGGCCTCGAGCGCGTCCACGGTCGCCGTCAGGTGGGTCCGCAGCGGGCCCAGGACGTCGTCCGGCTGGTCCTCGGAGGTAGCGTCGGTCATGGCGGCCAGCCTAGACACAGCCCGACGACGGGGCCACGGCCCGCGACCCGCCCCGCACACCCCGGCGGCGGCGCTCGATAGGATGCACTCCATGCCCCGCCACCCCGCGCCCGCCCCGGACGACCGTGCCCGCCGCCTGCCGCGCGCCGTCCTGTGGGACATGGACGGCACCCTCGTGGACACCGAGCCCCTGTGGAACGCCGTCCAGCGCCGGCTGGTGGTCGAGCACGGCGGCACCTGGTCGGAGGACCTGGCCGCCTCCCTCGTGGGACGCCCCCTCGACGAGGGAGCGCGCCGCCTGCAGGAGGCCGGGCTGGACCTGCCCGTGCAGCGGATCATCGACCTGACGATGGACGAGGTCGTCCAGGGGGTCGTCCGTGGGGTGCCATGGCGGCCGGGTGCCCGGGAGCTGCTCGTCGCGCTCGCCGAGGCCGGCGTGCCGGGCGCCCTCGTGACGATGTCCCATGCCCCACTGGCCCGCGCACTGGCCGAGCGGGCGCCGGCGGGCACGCTGGACGTCGTCGTCTCGGGGGACATGGTCTCCCGGGGCAAGCCCGACCCGGAGGCGTACCGGCTGGGCCTGCAGCTGCTGGCCGAGCGGACACCGGGGCTGACGGCCGCCGACTGTGTGGCGGTCGAGGACTCCCCGGTGGGCGTCGGCGCGGCCGTGGCCGCGGGCCTGCCGACGGTCGGCGTGCCCAGCGTGCTGCCGCTGCCGGCGGGGCTCGCGACCGTCGAGTGGACGACGCTCGCCGGCCGCACGCCGGCCGACCTCGCCGCGGTCCGCCGGATCGCCGCCACGCGCAGGCCCGGGGCGGACGAGCCCGGATGAGCGGGCCCGCCTCCGTCCGGCTGGGCACGATCGCCGGCGCACCGGTGCGCCTGTCCTGGTCCTGGCTCCTGATCGCCGCGGTCATCACCCTCGCGTTCGGCCCGCAGATCCAGCGCGCGCTGCCCGCGATCGACGGCGGCGCCTACGGGGTCGCCCTGGGGTACGCCGTGCTCCTGGCCCTCTCCGTCCTGGTCCACGAGGCCGCCCACGCCCTCACCGGCCGCGCCTTCGGCCAGCGCACCGAGGAGATCGCGCTCACCCTGTGGGGCGGGCACACCCAGTTCCGCAGCCCGCCCGCCCGACCGCTGGACACGGTCCTCACCGCGATGGCCGGCCCCGCCGCGAACCTCGTGCTCGCGGGCCTCGCCCATCTGGCGGCCCGTGCCGTGGCCGGCCCGTCCGTCCTCGCCCTGCTGCTCGAGGTCACGGTGTGGGCCAACCTCCTCCTGGCCGCGTTCAACGCGCTGCCGGGCACCCCGCTCGACGGCGGCCGCATGGTCGAGTCCGCCGTCTGGGCCGCCACCGGCTCCCGGGCCCGTGGCGTCGAGGCGGCCGGCTGGGCCGGGCGCGTCGTCGCGGTGGGCGTCCTCGCGGCGGTGTTCGGCCCCCCGACCCTCGCGGGCCGCGCGCCGGACCTGTTCGTCGTCGTCCTGGCGGCCTGGGTCGCCCTCACGCTGTGGCGGGGCGCGGACGACGCCGTGCGCCACGGGCGCTGGAGCCGCCGGCTGGAGACCCTGCGGCTCGAGCAGGTCGAGGCGCCCGCCATCGCCCTGCCCGAGCACCTCTGCGTCGCCGAGGCCCTGGCCCAGGCGGACGGCGGCCGCCGCGCCGTCGTGGCCGTGGACGGGGCCGGTCGGCCCCGCGGCGTGCTGGACCACACGGCCGCGGCGGGCCTCACCCCGGCGCGCCGCACGACCACCGCCCTGGCCGCGGTCGCCGTCGCCCTGGCTCCGGAGGCCGTCCTCGTCCGCGACGACGTCCCCGCCGCCGGTCCCGACCTGGCCGCCCGCCTGGCCGACCCCCAGACCCCCGTGTGGGTGCTGACCGACGCGCACGGCCTCGTGCGCTCCGTGGTGCCCCGCGAGACGATCCTCGCCGCCGTCGACGCGACGCGGCGTCCCTGAACCGAAGGAGCCCCCCATGACCGAACCCACCGGCGTGAGCGCGCGCCGCGGCCCCCTGCGGGCCGGCCAGCGCGTGCAGATCAAGGACGCGAAGGGCCGCCTCAACACGATCACCCTGCTGCCCGGCGGGGAGTTCCACAGCTACCAGGGCGTGCTGCGGCACGACGACCTGATCGGCGGCTTCGAGGGCGTCGTGGTCGAGAACTCGGCCGGCCAGCCGTACCAGGTGCTGCGCCCCCTGCTGAACGACTTCGTCCTGTCCATGCCCCGCGGCGCCACGGTGGTCTACCCGAAGGACGCGGCGCAGATCGTGCAGCAGGCGGACATCTTCCCGGGCGCCGTCGTGGTCGAGGCCGGCGTGGGCTCCGGCGCCCTGTCCATGTCCCTGCTGCGCGCCGTGGGCGACCACGGTCGCCTGCACTCCTACGAGCGCCGCCCGGAGTTCGCGGACGTCGCCCGGGCCAATGTGGAGGCCTTCTTCGGCGCCGAGCACCCCGCCTGGTCGGTGCACCTCGGCGACGCGCAGGAGGAGATGCCCAAGGTCCACGAGCCGGGCTCCGTGGACCGGGTGGTCCTGGACATGCTGGCCCCCTGGGAATGCCTCGACACCGTCGCCGAGGTCCTGGCCCCCGGCGGTGTGTGGCTGAACTACGTGGCCACCGCCACCCAGCTCTCCCGCGTGGCCGAGGCCATCCGGGACTCGGGCCGCTTCACGCAGGTCGAGGCCAACGAGACCCTCGTGCGCGGCTGGCACCTGGACGGGCTCGCCGTGCGCCCCGACCACCGCATGGTCGCGCACACCGGCTTCCTCCTCACGGCCCGCCGCCTGGCCTCGGGCGAGGAGGCGCTGCGCCTGAAGAAGCGCTCCAAGGTCTCCGAGTTCAAGGCCGAGGACGTCGAGGCCTGGCAGCCGGCCGACGAGGCCCGGTGGACGCCCGAGGCCCTCGGCGAACGGCCGGTCACGGACAAGAAGGCGCGCAAGGCGGCGAAGGAGGCCCGCCTCATGGCCGCGCGGTCACGCGCCGCCGAGCAGGGCGTGGACGCGTACGGTGGGAGGACCCCGACCGGGGAGCAGGACTGAGTGGACGGAGCACCGGTGGACCACCACGCGCAATCAGGCACGGAGCACGCCGAGCAGCGCCTCGCCGAGGCGCGGGAGCTGCTGCGGCAGTCCCAGGCCGAGGCCGAACGGCTGCGGCACCAGCTGCAGTCCGCCCAGCGGCACGCCGCCGGCCTGAGCGAACGCCGTCGGGCCGCCGAGGCCCAGACGCAGACGACCGCCCGCAACAACCGGCGCATGGTCGAGCTGCTCGAGGCCACGCGCGCCGAGATCACGACGCTCAAGGAGAACCTGGACGCCGTCACGCATCCGCCGTTCACCTTCGCCACCCTCGAGGCCGTCCACGCCCCGCGCGATCCCGAGGAGGGCGTGGAGACCGGCGCCGTGGTGCGCGGGGGAGCGGACGTCGTGCAGAACGGCCGACGGCTGCGCGTGACGGTCTCCCCGCTGCTCGACGCCGCCCGCCTCACCCCCGGCGCCCAGGTGCTGCTGGACGAGTCCAGCTCGATCGTCGGCGTCGCCCCGGGCACGGGGTCGGGTCAGCTGCTGCGCGTCAAGGAGGCGCTGCCCGACGGCGGCCTCGTCCTGGCCGGCACGGCGGACGAGGAGCGCGTGGTGCGGCGCGCGCCCGCGCTGGAGGGCGTCGACCTGCGCCACGGGGACGCCGTCACCGTGGACGCCCGCGTCGAATGGGCGCTGCGGCGGGTCGAGCTGTCCGAGGTGGACGAGGTGCTGCTGGAAGAGGTCCCGGACGTCACATTCGAGGACATCGGCGGCCTCGGCCCGCAGATCGACCGGATCCGCGAGGCCGTCGAGATCCCGTTCCTGCACCCCGAGGTCTACCGCGAGCACGGCCTGCGCGCCCCCAAGGGGATCATGCTGTACGGCCCGCCCGGCACCGGCAAGACCATGCTCGCCAAGGCCGTGGCCAACGCCCTCTCGGCCCGCAGCGCGGACGGCGAGCGCTCGTTCTTCCTCAACGTCAAGGGACCCGAGCTGCTGAACAAGTACGTGGGCGAGACCGAGCGGCAGATCCGCGTCATCTTCGACCGGGCCCGCGAGAAGGCCGACGCCGGCTTCCCCGTGGTCATCTTCTTCGACGAGATGGAGTCGCTGTTCCGCACGCGCGGCTCCGGCGTCTCCTCGGACGTGGAGACCACGATCGTCCCGCAGCTGCTCACCGAGATCGACGGCGTCGAGGCCCTCGAGAACGTGATCGTCATCGGTGCCTCGAACCGTGAGGACATGATCGACCCGGCCGTGCTCCGCCCCGGCCGACTGGACGTGAAGATCCGCGTGGACCGTCCCGACGCCGCCGGCGCCGCGGAGATCATGGCCAAGCACCTCACCGCGGACGTGCCCCTGCACGCCGACGACGTCGCCGCGGCCGGCTCCGCGGACGCGGCCCGCGCGACGCTCATCGCCCGGACCGTCGCCGCCCTCTACGACCGCGGCGGAGACACCGCGCTGGCGGAGCTGACGGACGTGTCCGGCACGACCCACGCCCTGCACCTGGCCGACCTCGTCTCGGGCGCCGTGGTGGCCGACGTCGTGGACCGCGCCAAGCGGCACGCGGTGCGCGACTACCTCGCCGCCGGCCAGGCCCCGGCCGCGCTCGGCGTCCGCGAGGGCCACCTGCGCGAGGCCGTGGCCGCGGTGATGGAGGACCAGACGGACCTGCTGGCCACGGTCGCGCCCGCCGAGTGGGCGCGCACCTCCGGCTGGCGCGGTCCTCGGCTGCGCTCGCTGCGCATGGTCCGGGGGGTCGAGGCATGAGCGCGTTCGGCCGCGGGGCCGCGGACGGCTTCGCCCGGGTCGCCGCCGTCGACGTCGGCCCGACCCCCGCCTTCGAGGGCCAGCGCCGGCTGTTCCACGGCGCGGCCGTGCCCCCGAACGGGCGGGACGCCGCCGGCTGGGGCGTGCACCGCGTGATGGGCACGGAGACCGAGTTCGGCATCCACGCGCCGGCCAACCCGGGGGCGCACCACAGCGTGCTCTCGGTCGAGCTCGTGAACGCGTACGCGGACCTGGTCACCCGGTCCGGCTCGGCGGTGGCCGGCACGGAGTGGGACTACACGGGGGAGTCGCCGCTCGTGGACGCCCGCGGCTGGCGGCTGCCGCGTTCGGCGGCGCACCCCTCGCAGCTGACCGACGAGGCGCTCGTGGGCCCGGACGGGGAGCCCGTGCACCTGCTGCTGTCCACCGTGCTGGCCAACGGCGCGCGCTGGTACGTGGACCACGCCCACCCGGAGTACTCGTCGCCGGAGACGACCACCCCGCGGGACGCCATGGTGTGGGACGCCGCCGGGGACCTGGTCGCGCAGGCGGCGGCCGAGCACATCGGCCAGGCCGAGGGCGCCCCGGAGGTGCTGGTCTACAAGAACAACGTGGACGGCAAGGGTCAGTCCTACGGCGCGCACGAGAACTACCTCGTGGCCCGGTCCCTCGACTTCGAGGAGCTCACCGCCGTCCTGCTGCCGTTCTTCGCGGCGCGGCAGGTGCTCGTGGGCGCGGGCCGCGTGGGCCTCGGCCCGGCGGGGGAGCGGCCGGGCTTCCAGCTGTCCCAGCGGGCGGACTACTTCGAGGAGCCCGTGGGCCTGGAGACCACGATCCACCGGCCGATCGTCAACACGCGGGACGAGCCGCACGCCCGCCCCGAGGCCTACCGCAGACTCCACGTGATCATCGGCGACGCGACGCTGAGCCAGCACGCCACGTGGCTGCGGATGGGCATGACCGCGCTCGTCCTCGCGATGGCCGAGGCCGGGACGGCGCCCCGGCTCACCCTGGACGACCCGGTGGCCGCGTTGCAGACGATCAGCCACGACCCGGGTCTGCGGGCCACGGTGCCGCTGCTCGAACGCACCGCGGACGGCCCCGTGCGCCGGCACTGGACCGGGCTGCAGATCCTGCGGTCCTACCTGGACGCGGCCCGCGCCCACTGCGCCGCCTTCGGGGTGACGGATCCGCAGACGCGCGAGGTGCTGGAGGCCTGGGCCATCGACCTCGACGACGCCACCGCGGATCCGCTGTCCCTGAGCGACCGCGCCGATTGGGCGGCCAAGCTGCGCGTCCTCGAGGGCCTGCGGGCCCGCACGGGCGCGGACTGGACCGACCCCCGCCTCGCGATGGTGGACCTGCAGTACGCCGACCTGCGCCCGGCCCGCTCCCTGCACCGCCGCCTCGTGGCCGCCGGCGCCCTCCGGACGCTCGCCGACGAGGCGGAGATCCGTGCCGCCGTCGCCACGCCGCCGCGGGCCACCCGCGCGTGGACCCGCGGCAACCTCGTGGGCCGCCACGGTGACCGCGTGGCCGGCGCCGCGTGGGAGACCCTGCTGCTGCGCGGGGCGGGGGAGCGGGTGCACCGGCTGCACCTGGCCGAGCCGCTGGTCGGCGCCGCCGTCGACCTGCCCGGCTGGTGGGAGGACGCCGCCGCGCCCCGGCCCGACGACGAGGCGCTCGTGGCCACGCTGCCGCCGCTGTTCGGCGCGCGGGCCTGAGGCGAGGGCGGGCGCTCAGCCCGCGACGGCCGCGCGCACGCGGCCCAGCAGGGCGTCCGCCCGCGCGACGAGACGGTCCGCCCGGTCGACGTCGGTGCGCAGGACGCCCTCCAGGCCCTCGTCGCGGAGGGGGCCCAGGTTGGTCTCGAGGGTGACCGCGGCGGCGGTGAGGCCGCCCCGGACGCAGCCGAGCGCCGCACCGACGTCGGAGAGCACGTTCGGGTTCGCCGCGTCCAGCACACGCTCGGCCAGGTCCAGCGCACGCTCGGCGACGTCGACGATCCCGCGGGGCGGCTGGACGGCCTCGGCCAGGGCGGCCTGGATCGCGGCCGAGCGCCGGGCCCGGTCCTCCGGGGTGTCGCGGGGCAGCCCGAACGCCTCGGCCACGGCGCCGAAGCCCCGCTCGTCGCCGTCGGCGAGGCCGAGGCACGCCGCGATCAGGCCCTCCGATGCCCGGGCGTCCTCCTCGGCCGCGCTGAACCGGGCCGCCATGGCCAGCAGTCCGGCGCCCTCGGCGACCGCGAGCGCGCCCGTCGCGCCGCCGCCGGGGGTGGGCTCGCCGGAGGCGAGGCGCCCCAGATAGCTCTCGATGCTCTCGTCGCGGATCATGCCCCCACGGTGCCAGACCGGGCCCGACCGCGGCCCGCCCTCAGGCGCGCTCCCAGGAGGCGACCGGCCCCGGGACGATCGTGAACAGCGGGTGCACGTCGGGGACGGGCGTGTCCGACCACCGTTCGAGCCAGGCGGGGCTGCGCGCGGCCAGCTTGGCGCACAGGTGACGCCACTCCAGGTCGCGCTGGCCCGTGGTGGCCGGGATCGGTGCGAGACCGGCGGGCGGGATGCGCACCGCGCCGTCGGGGGCGGGGCACGGCCGGTCGATCCGGGAGTGGTCGAAGCGATAGCCGCGCGCCGTGGCCTCGGCCTCGAGGCCGGAGAGGAACGCACCGATCGCGCCGGACGGGTCCGGGTGCTCCCGGAACCTCAGCAGCTGCGGGTGGTCCCGATACCCGCGCGTGCGGCCGGCCAGGACGGCCTGCGCGAGCAGGGCCTCGCGCCAGGCGCCCGTCAGGCCCTGACGGTCGAGGTGGCGGGGGTGAAGGGTCCACAGGCGCATGCCCCCATCCTGCCAGCGCGGGGCAACCCGGGGGCGTGGGGCTGAAACGTGGCCCGCGCGTGGGGCAGGATGGGTGGACGCGGACGGAGCACACCGACCCGCGTCGACGCACGAGGAGGCCACCATGTCCCAGGAGCAGATCCGCCCACGCCCGTCCGGCGGCGACGACGAGACCGGCGCCGCGGCGGGCCAGGCGCACGTGAAGCCCGCGGCCCAGGACCAGCGCCTGGACAGCCTGCTGGACGAGATCGACTCGGTGCTGGAGTCCAACGCCGAGGAGTTCGTCAAGGGCTTCGTCCAGAAGGGCGGCCAGTGACCGACGCGGACCGCGCCCGCCGGATCTTCGGCCTGGAGACGGAGTACGGCGTCCAGCACTGGAACCCGCAGGGGCGCCCGCTCAGCCCCGAAGAGGTCGTCCGCTACCTCTTCCGGCCCGTCGTCGAGTGGGGGCGGTCCTCGAACGTGTTCGTGGCCAACGGCTCCCGGCTCTATCTCGACGTCGGCTCCCACCCCGAGTACGCGACCGCCGAGTGCTCGACGCTCGACGAGCTCATCGCCTCGGACGGGGCGGGGGACCTGCTGCTGCACGACCTCGTGGTCCAGGCCGAGGAGCGCATGGCCGCGGACGGGGTCGGCGGCCGGATCCACCTCTACCGCAACAACGCCGACTCCTCGGGCAGCTCCTACGGCTCCCACGAGAACTACCTGCTGCGCCGGCGCACCGAGTACCGGCGGCTCACCGAGGCGCTCGTCCCGTTCCTCGTCTCCCGGCAGATCCTCGTGGGCGCGGGCCGCGTCGTGCCCGCCGGCACGTGGCCCGAGGGCGAGGGCCCGGCCCACTTCGCGTTCTCCCAGCGCGCCGACTTCGTGCAGGACGGCGTGTCCTCCTCCACCACGCGGTCCCGGCCGATCATCAACACGCGGGACGAGCCGCACGCGGACGCCTCCGAGTACCGGCGCCTCCACGTGATCGTGGGGGACACGAACCTCTCCGAGCACACCCACCTGCTGCGCTTCGGCGCCACCGACCTGCTGCTGCGGATGATCGAGGCGGGCTTCCCGCTCGGGGACCGCGTCGTCGCCCACCCCACCCGTGCGGTGCGGCAGATCTCCCACGACCTCACCGGCACGGCCCGCATCGCGCTCCGGGAGGGGGAGGCCTCCGCCCTCGAGCTGCAGGAGCACTACCTCGAGCGGGCCCGCGCCTTCGTCGCCGCGGAGGGTGCCCACCACGACCGGGTGGGGGAGGTCCTCACCCTGTGGGGCGAGGTGCTTGACGCCGTCCGCACCGGTGACCGGTCCCGCATCGAGGACCGCATCGACTGGGCGATCAAGCTGCGCCTGCTGGAGGACTACCGGGCCCGCCACGACCTGGGCTGGGACGCGCCCCGCCTCGCCCAGCTGGACCTGGCCTTCCACGACATCGACCCCGACCGGGGGCTGTTCCGCCTGCTGCTGCGGCGCGGGGCCGTCGCGCGCCTGCTGCCCGAGGACGCCGCCCGGTCCGCCGTGGAGGCCGCCCCGCCCACCACCCGGGCCCGTGTGCGCGCGGACTTCGTGTCCCGCGCCCGGGAGCGCGGCCTGGACTACGCCGTCGACTGGACGACCCTGAAGCTCACCGACCATCCGCTGCACGCGATCGTGACGAAGGACCCGTTCGACACGTCGTCGGCCGCCGTCGACCGGCTGTTCGAGCGGATCGCCTGACAGCGCGCGTCCAGGACGCGCCGTTAGGGTGACCCGCATGAGTTCGTTCGAGACCCCCCAGCCCCCGACGGCCCGCCGCCGTCGCCGCCTGCTGCCGCTGCTGTCCCTCGGCGCCGCGGGCCTGATGCTGGCCACCGCCTGCGCCACCGGCGACGACGGCGCGGACCAGCCCCACAGCGACACCGCGTCGGCCTCCACGTCGGCCGCCCCCGAGCGGGCGGCCGTCGGCGAGGGCCAGGGGGAGCCGGACGCCCTGACGGGTGTCACCTTCACGGAGGGCGACGGCGGGGCGCCGACGGTCGAGATCGACGGGGAGATCGACACCGACCAGCCCACCACGCGCGTGCTGACCGCCGGCGAGGGGGAGCAGGTGCAGGAGGGCGACGTCCTGAAGATGTCGATCGCCGTCGTCGATCCGGCCAGCGGCGAGGTGGTCGCCGAGAACTTCAGCGGCGAACCGGAGGCCGTGCCCGTGGACGACCAGCTCAAGTCCATGAACCCGGAGATCCACGAGATGCTGGTGGGCAGCGGTGCCGGCACGATCGTCGCCGCGTACAGCCCCGAGTACGACGTCCCCGTCCCGCAGACCGAGAGCGCGTCGCCGAGCGCCTCCCCCTCCACCCAGACGCAGCCCGCCCAGCTGTTCGTCTACAAGATCGACGCCATCCTGCCGAAGCAGGCCGAGGGCGAGGAGGTGACCGAGCGGGACGAGCGCCTGCCCGACGTCACCGTGGACGAGCAGAGCGGCCGGCCGAGCATCGCGAAGCCCGACGGCGAGGCGCCCCAGGAGCTGGTGGTCCAGTCCCTGATCGAGGGCGAGGGCCGCGAGGTCGGCGCGGACGACACCGTGACCGTGCAGTACGAGGGCGTGACGTGGTCCGACGGCGAGGTCTTCGACTCGTCCTGGGAGACGGGCCAGGCCATCACGTTCTCCCTCAACCAGGTCATCGAGGGCTGGAAGGAGGGTCTGGCCGGCCAGAAGGTGGGCTCGCGCGTCCTCCTGTCGATCCCGGCCGAGAAGGCCTACGGTGAGCAGGGCAGCCCGCCGGCCATCGGCGAGAACGAGCCCCTGCTGTTCGTGGTGGACATCCTGGACGCCCAGGCGCCCGCCACCGAGTCGGCGAACTGACCCCGTCCACGAGAACCCCAGAGGAGAGCACCGTGTCCTTCGGACAGCGCGACTACGACCGCACCAAGCCCGAGATCGACTTCCCGGGCGAGACCCCGCCCACCGAGCTCGTGGTGGAGGACCTGATCGAGGGCTCCGGCCCGGCCGTCGAGGCCGGCTCCCGCGTGCAGGTCCACTACGTGGGCGTGGCCTGGTCCACCGGCGAGGAGTTCGACGCCTCGTGGAACCGCGGCACCCCGCTGCCCCTGACCGTCGGCGTCGGCCAGGTCATCGCCGGCTGGGACCAGGGCCTGCTCGGCATGAAGGTCGGCGGCCGCCGCCGCCTCGAGATCCCGCCGCACCTGGGCTACGGCGCCCGCGGCGCCGGCTCCGCGATCGGGCCGAACGAGACGCTCATCTTCGTCTGCGACCTCGTCTCGGTCGACTGACCCCGGGCCCCGTGACCCCACCCGCCCCGCGGCGCGCCGGCGACGAGGCCGCCGAGCGCATCATCTCGCTGCTGTGGCTGCTGCTCTCGGCGCCGCACGGCCTCGAGCGTGACCGGATCCGACGGCAGGTCGTCGGCTACGAGGGGCTCACGGACGCCGCCTTCGAGAAGCTCTTCCAGCGGGACCGCCGCGTGCTGCGCGCCGTGGGGGTCCCGCTGGAGACGCTCGAGCCCGCCGGCTTCGACGAGGGCGAGGCGGGGGTGCGGCACCGCGTCGTCCGCGATGCGCTGCTGCTGCGCGACCTCGACCTGACCGTGGACGAGCGCCGCGCCCTCGTGCGGGCGCGGCGCCTGTGGGGCGACTCGCCGCTGCGCGCCGACGTCGTCCGCGCCGTGGGCCTGCTGTTCCAGCCGGCCACCGACCTCACGGGCGATGACGAGCTGGCCGGGTACCACACCCTCATGCCCCGGGCCGACCCCCGGCTCGAGGCCCTCACCCAGGCCGTGGCCGACGAGGCCGTGCTGCGCTTCCCCTACCGCGACGCGCGGGGGCGGGCCACCCGGCGCACCGTGCGGGCCTGGTTCCTCACCCTCGTGCGCGGTCGCTGGTATCTCACCGGCTGGGACCTCGACCGCGCCGCCGAGCGCAGCTTCCGGCTCACCCGGATGGAGGGGGAGCCGCGCCGCCTCGAGCGGGCGACGGACGCCCCCGGCCGTCCCGAGGACCACGACCATGCCGACCTCGTGGCGCGCCTGGCCGGACAGGCCGACGCCGAGCGGGTCCGCGTGTGGCTCGCGCCCGGTCGGGGCCAGGGCGTCCGCGCGGTCGGTGAGCCCGCCGAGCCCCGCGTCGAGGACGGTGCCGCACCGGGACCCGACTGGGAACTCTGGGAGGCCCCGGCCGGTCCTCGCGAGGACGGCCTCGCCGCGGAGATCGGCGGCCTGCTGGGCTGCGCCGTGCCCTCGGCCGCGCACCCGGACCTGACCGACCGCGTCCGCGCGGGCCTGGCCGCCGCGGCGGAGTCCCACGCCGGCCCCGCCGACCCGGCCCTGCTCGAGGTGGCGCTCGCCGCGCCCGTCCGGCGCCGCGCCCGCGACTCGAGCGAGGACCTCGTGGGCCGCCTGCTGGACATCGTGGGGCTGGCCAACCGGGCGGGTGGGGTGGACCGGGCGGAGCTGCGCGCCCGCCTCGGCATCACCGACGAGCGCCTCGACGCCGACCTCGAGACGCTGCGCTACTGCGGCATGCCCGAGCGCGACTTCCCCGGCTTCCAGTTCGAGGTGGCGGAGGTCGGCGGCCGCGTCCACGTGGAGCGCGCCGCAGACCTGGCCGGTCCCGTGCGGCTGACGCGCCCCGAGGCGCACAGCCTCGTCGCCGCCCTGCAGACGGTCGCGGACCTGCCGGTGTTGGACGAGGCCGACCGCGAGGCCGCCCGCTCCGCCCAGCGCCGGATCCGCGCCGCCGTCCTGGACGCGGGGGCCCCGGACGCGGACGATGCGGACGACGCCGCCCTCCGGGAGGCCGAGGCGCACACCGCCGGCGAGCCCCCGGTCGCCGTCGCCGCCCACTGGGACGTGGCCGTGGACCCCGCGACGGTGCGCACCCTGCTGGCCGCCGTGGCGGAGCGGGCCGTCGTGCACCTGACCTACCGCTCCGTGCATGCCGACGCCCTCACCGAGCGGGACGTGGAGCCGCTGGCCCTGGTACAGGACGGGGCGCGTCTCTACCTGCAGGCGTGGTGCCGTCGCGCCGAGGACCACCGGGTGTTCCGGGTGGACCGGATCAGCGCGCCCGCACCCACGGGGGAGACGTTCGCCGCCCGGGCAAGGCCCGCGCGCTGGCGGGTCCATCCCGACGACGCCGCGGGGGTGCCCGTGCTGCTGCGCTGGGCCCATCCCGTCCGCGACGCGGCCGCCGGCTACCGCCCGGACGCCCAGGCCGATCTGCCCGACGGCGACCGGCTCACCCGGGTGCATCTGACCGACGCCGGCGTGGCCGCCGCGCTGGTCGGACGCCACGGCGGAGCCGTCCAGGTGCTGGCCCCCGCCGACCTCCGGGCGTCCGTGGCGGACGCGCTGGGCGATGCCCTCGTGGCCCTGCCGGCGCGGTAGCCTGGACCCCGGAACCCCATCGAAAGGACCCTTCATCATGGCTGGACTCCAGGGCTGGCAGCTCGTCATCATCATCCTGCTCGCGATCCTGCTCTTCGCGGCGCCGAAGCTGCCCGCGATGGCCCGCAACCTCGGCCAGTCGATGCGCATCTTCTCCTCCGAGGTGAAGCAGATGCGCACCGAGGGCAAGGGCACCACGGACGAGCGCTCCGGCGCCGGCTCCACCGCCGCGGACGAGCCGGTCGAGGGCCGCGTCGTCGAGCGTGACGAGACCGACCCGCGCGACCCGCGCTGAGCCGGAAGGACCCCCACCCGATGACCGAGGTCGACGAGGTCGCCCGCCGCACCCGGCGCCGCCGGAAGCGGCGGGACAACCCCACCGGCGAGATGCCGCTGCGCGAGCACCTCACGGAGCTGCGCAACCGACTGCTGAAGTCGGGACTCGCCGTCGCGGTCGGCATGGTGGTCGGCTTCCTCGTCTACCAGCCGGTCATGGCGGAGCTGTTCCGCCCGGTCAAGGAGATCGCCAGCCAGGGGCACACGGCGGCCGTCGCCTATGACACGGTGGCCTCGCCGTTCGACCTCATGCTCAAGGTCAGCATGTTCATCGGGCTCATCCTGTCCAGCCCGGTCTGGCTCTACCAGATCTGGGCATTCATCGTGCCGGGTCTGAAGAAGGCCGAGAAGAAGTACGCCCTGGGCTTCATCGCCGCGGCCGTGCCCCTGTTCATCTTCGGCATCGCGCTGGGGTGGCTCGTGATGCCGCAGGCCGTCCAGTTCTTCGTGGGCTTCACTCCCGAGGGCGGCGCGAACCTCCCGACGGCGTCGGTGTACATCAGCTTCGTCACGCGTCTCTACCTCGCGTTCGGCGTGGCCATGGTCCTGCCGGTGCTGCTGGTGGGACTGAACATGCTCGGCATCCTGCCGGGCCGCACGATCGTCCACCACTGGCGCATCACCGTCTTCGTGATCATGCTGATCGCCGCGATCGCCGCCCCCGGTGCGGACGCCATCTCCATGTTCTACATGGCGATCCCGCTCGTCGTCCTCTTCGGCGTGGCCATCGTCCTGTGCCTGTGGGGGGACCGTCGTCGTGACCGCCGCTCGGGGCAGCGCGAGGTGGACGTCGAGGCGGAGCTCGCCGAAGGCCCGAAGCCGCTCGATCAGATCTGAGCGTCGTACGCGGCGGCCCTCCCGCCCGGACGCACGACCACGACGGTGTCCGGACCCGCCAGTAGGGTGGGGCCATGGCCCACCATCCCGCGTCCGCGACCCCGCACGACGAGCCCGAGCTGAGCCCGGCGGAGCGCTACGCCCGTGCCCGGGCGGCCCGGCACCACGCCGGCTCCGAGCTCGGCCGGTTCGCCGCACGCGTGGGCTTCCCCCTCGACGACTTCCAGCGCCGCGCGTGCGCCGAGGTGGAGGACGGCCACGGCGTCCTCGTCGCGGCGCCCACCGGCGCCGGCAAGACGGTGGTCGGCGAGTTCGCCGTCCATCTGGCCCTGGCCCGCGGCACGAAGGCGTTCTACACCACCCCCATCAAGGCTCTCAGCAACCAGAAGCACGCGGACTTCGCCCGCGTGCACGGTGCGGAGAACGTCGGCCTGCTCACGGGGGACACCTCCGTCAACCCGGATGCGCCCGTCGTCGTGATGACCACCGAGGTGCTGCGCAACATGCTGTACGCGCAGTCCGACACCCTCATCGACCTCGGCTTCGTCGTCATGGACGAGGTCCACTACCTCGCCGACCGGTTCCGGGGCCCGGTGTGGGAGGAGGTCATCATCCACCTGCCCGAGCACGTGCAGCTGATCTCCCTGTCCGCCACGGTGTCCAACGCCGAGGAGTTCGGCGCCTGGCTCGACACGGTCCGGGGCGCCACCACCGTGATCGTCTCCGAACACCGGCCGGTGCCGCTGTGGCAGCACGTCATGGCCGGGGGCCGGCTCTACGACCTGTTCGCCGAGGACATCGCCTTCGAGGACACCGCGGACCGGGACGGGGAGGCCCTGCTCAACCCCGAGCTCAAGCGCCTGGGGGAGGAGACCGAGCGCCGGTTCCAGCGCGCGGACTGGGGACGGCCCGGGCGGCAGCAGCACCGCGACGGGCGCGGGGGCGGCCCGAAGGGCCGGGTCAGGGGCGGCCGACGCACGACTCGCGACGGCGGCCGGGGCCGGAACGGCTCCTCCGCGCTGGACCGGGAGCGGCCGGTCTCCGGTCGGCCGGGCGGTCACGACGGCGGCCAGCGGCGCGGACCGCGGCTGTCCACGTCGCGCCCAGAGATGATCCGGGCCCTCGACCGCGACGGGCTGCTGCCGTGTATCACCTTCATCTTCTCCCGGACCGGCTGCGACGCCGCCGTGGAGCAGTGCCTCCGGGCCGGGCTCGACCTCACCACGGCGCGGGAGAAGGCGCTCGTGGCCGAGCGGGTCGAGGAGGCGGCGCGTCTGCTGCCCGTCGAGGACCTGGAGATCCTCGGGTTCTGGGCGTGGCGCGACGGCCTGTCCCGGGGCTTCGCGGCCCACCACGCCGGCATGCTGCCCCCGTTCAAGGAGGCCGTCGAGGACCTGTTCGCCGCCGGCGCGCTCAAGGCCGTGTTCGCCACGGAGACCCTCGCCCTCGGCATCAACATGCCGGCCCGCTCCGTGGTGATCGAGAAGCTGGTCAAGTTCAACGGCGAGAACCACGTCGACATCACGCCGGGGGAGTACACCCAGCTGACGGGCCGGGCGGGCCGCCGCGGCATCGACGTCGAGGGCCACGCCGTGGTGATGTGGCGTCCCGGGCTGGACCCGGCCGCCGTCGCGGGCCTGGCCTCGCGCCGCACCTACCCGCTGCGCTCCTCGTTCCGGCCTACCTACAACATGTCCGCGAACCTGCTGGCACAGGTCGGGGCGGAGCGGGCACGGGGCATCCTCGAGTCCTCGTTCGCCCAGTTCCAGGCGGACCGCTCCGTGGTGGGGCTGGCCCGCGAGGTCCGCTCGAAGCAGGCCAGCCTCGAGAAGTACGAGGAGGCCATGCAGTGTCACCTCGGCGACTTCGCCGAGTACCTCACCCTGCGCAAGGAGCTCGCGGCCGCGGAGAAGTCCGGCTCGCACGGGCGCCGTCGGGCCCACCTGGCCGCCGTGAAGGACTCGCTCGCGAACCTCGCGGTCGGGGACGTCGTCGAGCTCGACGCCGGCCGCGCGCTCGGCCGGGCCGTCGTCGTGTTCCCCGCCGGCAACCTCCAGAACCCGCGCGTCGGCGTCGTGACGGACAAGGCGCAGCTGCGCCGCATCACGGTGGACGACGTCGCCGGGCCGGTCGAGCCGGTGGCCGGCGCCGCCCTGCCCCAGGTGGTGCAGGTGAAGACGCCCGCGCAGCGCAAGGACGTCGCCGCGCTCATGCGCGAGGCCGTGCGCACGGGCCGCCCGCCCGCCGGAGGCCGCCGCACGGCGGGCTTCCGCCTCCGGGAGGACCCGGCCGCGCCCCGGGTCGAGGAGCTGCGCCGGGCACTGCGCCGCCACCCGTGCCACGGCTGCCAGGACCGCGAGGAGCACGCCCGCTGGGGCGACCGCTGGTGGGCCATGCGGCGGGAGGTCTCCGTCCTGCGGGAGCGCATCGCGGGCCGCACCAACACCATCGCCCGCACGTTCGACCGCGTCGTCGGTCTGCTGCGCGCCTACGGCTACGTCCAGGAGGACGCGTCCTCGCCCCGCGCGGCGCTCACGGAGCGCGGCGAGGCCCTGCGCCGGATCTACGGCGAGCGGGACCTGTTCACCTCGCTGGTGCTGCAGGATCCGGCCACGGACGGCTTGACGCCGGAGGAGTGGGCCGCCGTCGCCGCGCTGCTCGTGTACCAGGGCAGGGGGGAGGCCGAGCCCGGACTGGTCCCGATGCCGACCCCGCGGCTCGCGCGCGTCGCGGAGGCCGCCGAGCGCATCGAGGAGCGCCTGCGCACGGACGAGGCCCAGGCCCGGCTCGAGCCGACGCCCCGGACGGACCCCGGGCTGGTGGCACCCATGCACCGCTGGGTGCGGGGCGCCACCCTGCGCCGCACCCTTGACGGCGCGGACCTCGCCGCGGGCGACTTCGTCCGCTGGGCGCGGCAGGTCATCGACGTGCTGGGCCAGCTGGCCAACGTCCCCGGGGACACCCGTCGCAGCCGTGCCTGCCGCCGGGCCGCGGACCTCGTCTCCCGCGGCGTCGTGGCCACCTCGCTGCCGGCGGCCTCGGCGCCGCGCGCGGACGAGGACTGACACGGGCTAGGGTGGGCGGGTGAGCGCACACCTGTTGACCCGCGGCATCATCCACTCGACGACGGACCCGTACGCACAGGCGCTGCTGGTCCGGGACGGGATGATCGCCTGGCTCGGCGCGGACGACTCCGCGGACCGCGTGGCCGACCCGGGTGACGAACGGCGGGACCTCGACGGCGCCGTCGTCGTGCCCGTGTTCGTCGAGCCGCTGGCCCGGCCCGCGGACGCGCGGGACGCGCTGAGCCGCGGCACCGCCGTCGTGACGGTCCTGGCCGGGCCCGAGGACACGGGCGCCGCGCCCGCCGACGAGGACGTCCAGACCGTCGTCTACCGGCACGCCGACCGCGTGGACGCCGAGGCGGCCGGGGTGTGGCTGCCCGTCGGGACCGACACCGACCCCGCCACGCTCACCGGCCTCCTGACGGCCTCGACCCAGGCGGGGGAGCAGGCCTACCTCGTCCCCGACGGCGGTGCGGACGCCGGGCCCGCCGCCCAGGACGTGGCCCTGACCGCCCTGCGCTCGGTCGCGGAGGAACTCGGCACCGCCGCCCTGGGCCGCGTGCGCCATCGGCTCGTGGTCACCCACCCGGTCACCGCCGAGGACCGCGCCTTCCTGGCCGCCGCCGGGGTCAGCGCCACCGTCGTCCCCGACGCGGACGGCGTGCTGCACGCCCCCGTGGCGAGCCTGCTGGCCGACGCCGTCACCGTGTGCCTGGGCGCCGGCCCGGCCGGGGACCCGTGGGCCGCCGTCCGGTCGGCGCTGTCCCACCCCGACCCGGACGAGCGCATCTCCGCCCGCTCCGCCTTCGCCGCCGCGACCCGCACCCCGCTGCGCGCGCTGCCCGACGCTCCGGCGGCACGCCTGTCCGTCGCCCCGCGCCTGAGCGTGTCGGCCCCGGCCGTGTTCGGCGTCTGGGACGCCGACGCGGTCGCTGTGCAGTCGCCGGACGGCCGGGTGGCGGCGTGGAGCACGGACACCCGGGCCGGCACGCCGCTGCTGCCGGCCCTCGACGCCGAGACCGCCCTGCCCCGCTGGCGGGCCACCTGGGTGGACGGCCGGATCGCCGCGGAGGACGTGGCCCGCGACGCTCACGACGCCGCGACGCCGGCCTGAGACCTCCGCTTCCTATACTCGAACGGATGCGATGGCCCGTCCGACCGGCGGGCCGCCCCCACGACCCCGGCCGGAAGGCGAGAACCGCACATGCGCGTGCTGACCATCATCCCCACGTACAACGAGATCGAGTCGCTGCCGCTGACCCTCGGCCGACTCCGTGACGCCGTCCCGGAGTCCGACGTTCTCGTGGTGGACGACGCCTCCCCGGACGGCACCGGCGACTGGGCCGACGCCCGCGCCGCCGAGGACCCCTCCGTGCACGTGCTGCACCGCACCACCAAGGACGGCCTGGGCGGCGCCTACATCGCCGGGTTCCGCTGGGGCCTGGAGCGCGGCTACGACGTCCTGGTCGAGATGGACGCGGACGGCTCGCACCAGCCCGAGCAGCTGCCGCGCCTGCTGGAGGCCGTCCGCACTGCGGACCTGGTGATCGGCTCGCGCCGCGTGCCGGGCGGCAAGATGGTGAACTGGCCGACCTCCCGCAAGATGATCTCGTGGGCCGGCTCCCTGTACCCGCGGATCATGCTGGGCCTCAACCTGACGGACATCACGGCGGGCTACCGCGCCTACCGGGCCGACACGCTCCGTGCGATCGACCTGGACGCGATCGAGTCCAAGGGCTACGGGTTCCAGGTGGACATGACCTTCCGCACGGCCCGCCTCGGCAAGCGGATCGTCGAGGTCCCGATCACGTTCGTGGAGCGTGAGCTCGGCGAGTCCAAGATGAGCGGCGGCATCATCGGCGAGGCCGTGGTCAACGTGACCCGGTGGGGCCTGGCCGCGCGCTGGGAGGGCCTGCGCGCCCGCCTCGGCCTGTGAGGCGCACAGTCCCCGAACGACGACGGGGCCGGATCCATGGCGGATCCGGCCCCGTCGTGCATGGGGGAGCGGCGGGTCAGGCGTCGACCTCCTCGCCGCGGCTGGCGCGCAGCTTGTTGAGCTGGATCTTGTAGGTCTCCTCCAGCTCCTCGAGGCTGCGGCGCTCACGCAGCATGTCCCAGTGGGTGCGCACGGGCTTGCCCTCGGTCTCAGCCGGCTTCTCGCCGCTGACGAGGAACGCCTCCTTGCCGGTCTTCGAAGTCCAGGTGGCCGGCACGTCCGCCTCCACGGAGAAGGTCACGAACACCTGCTCGCCGTCCTCCGTGCGGTACTCCACCCGCTGCCGGGCGGCGGGCTCGACGCCGGCCTCGGACTCCAGGGACTGCGCGCCCAGGCGCATGCCCCGCAGGCTGCGATCGCTCACGTTTCCTCCTCGTCAGGCCGCGCCGAGGCCCGCGCGGGGGCGCGGGCCGATCGAGGCGCGGCGGGTCGTTCTCACCGATGGAACCATTCAGTGTCCCACAGCATTCCCGTCGGCCTCGCCGGCCGGGCGGGTGCCGGGGGTGCGGCCGGCCGACGGGTCGGGCTCGATCTCCTGCGGCGTGGCCAGGGCCTCGTCGAGCGAGGTCTGCGGCATGTCCTCCGCCGTCACCGCGCCCGCGGTCATCGCGTCCATGACGCCGCTGGCGCGCAGGGCGTCCGCGGTGGTGGGACGGGACCCACGCGGCCGACGCGCGCGCTCCGGGGTGACGCCGGAGTGCTCGGCTCCCGGCTCGCCCGCGCGGTCCCCGGAGTCCCGACGCCGGGGTGCGTGCTCCGGGGTGGGGCGGTCGCCGTCGCCGGGGGCGAACGCCTCACCGAGGCCCTGCAGGGCGCGGGTGAGCTCGGCGGGGACCACGAACATGGTGTTGGCCTGGCCGTCGGCGATCTTGGGCAGGGACTGCAGGTACTGGTAGGCCAGGACCTCGGAGTCGGCGCCGCCGGAGTGGATGGCGTCGAAGACCACCTCGATCGCCTCCGCCTCGGCGTTGGCGCGCAGCACGCGGGCCTGAGCCTCGCCCTCGGCGGAGAGGATCTGGGACTGGCGCTCGCCCTCGGCCGTGAGGATGGCGGCCTGCTTCGTGCCCTCGGCGGTGAGGATGGCGGCGCGGCGGTCGCGCTCGGCGCGCATCTGCTTCTCCATCGAGTCCTGGATGGACATGGGCGGGTCGATGGCCTTGAGCTCCACCCGCGAGACCCGCAGGCCCCAGCGCGTGGTGGCGTCGTCCAGCACGCCGCGCAGCTGGGAGTTGATGGAGTCGCGAGAGGTCAGGGCCTCCTCGAGGTTCATGCCGCCCACGACGTTGCGCAGGGTGGTGGTGGTGAGCTGCTCCACCGCGTGGATGTAGTTGGCGATCTCATAGGTCGCGGCCTTGGCGTCCGTGACCTGGAAGTAGACGACCGTGTCGATGGAGACGACGAGGTTGTCCTCGGTGATCACCGGCTGGGGCGGGAAGGAGACGACCTGCTCGCGCATGTCCACCATCGGGAGCATGCGGTCCACGAACGGGATGATCAGGGTCAGCCCGGCGCCGGCCGTGCGGTTGTACTTGCCGAGGCGTTCGATGTTGGCCGTCCGCGCCTGCGGGATGATCTTGACCGAGGAGGCCACGATCACCGCCGCGAGGACGGCGAGGACGACGAGGACGATGAGGGTTTCCATCGGGGTCCCTTCTTCTGGGGTCGGTGCGGTCGGTGCGGTCGGTGCGGTCGGAACGAGGACGTGGGGCGGCTCAGGCGCCGTCCGCCTCCCAGTCGATGCGGGGGAGCGGGCGGACCACCAGGGTGGCCCCGTCGATGCGCAGGACGGTCACCTCGTCGCCGGGGGCGACCTCGGGCGCCCCGGGCTCGACGCGGGCGGACCAGGTGTCGCCGTCGACGGCGAGCGTGCCGGCGTCGCCGGTGATCGCGCCCTGGGCCGCGACGCGGCGCCCCGGAAGCGTGTCCAGGTAGGAGGCGCCGGCGCCGGTGTCCTTGCGCAGGTGGCGCAGCGCGACGGGGCGCACGGCGGCGAGCATCAGCAGGGCGACGGCGGCGAACGCCGCGAGCTGGAGCGCCAGCGGGCCGCCCACGAGCGCGACCACTCCCGCCGCGCCGGCCCCGGCGGCGATCATCAGGAAGACGAGGTCGAGGGTCAGCAGCTCGACGCCGGCCAGGCCGGCGGCCAGCACCAGCCACAGCCAGCCCGCGTTCGCCTCGATCCACTCCATGCGTGCGCTCCCCTCCGTGTCGGGTGCGCGGACGGGTCTGCCGCGCGTCGACGTGTGATCCCCATCCTGCCCTATGCAGTGGCGTCGGACACAGCGTGTCCCCAGGCGGTCCTGGAAGGAGGGGGCTACCGACCGGTAATGTGAGCTGCATGACATCTTCACCCGTCGCGGTCTCGCCCCTGCTCCAGCCGATCACTCTGGGCCCCCTCACGCTGCCCAACCGGGTGGTCATGGCCTCGATGCACATGGGACTGGAGGATCGGCACGACGACCTGCCGCAGCTGGCGGCGTTCTACGCGGAGCGGGCACGCGGCGGCGTCGGACTCATCGTCACCGGCGGCCTGGGCGTCGTCCCGGAGGGCACGGTGACGCTGGGCGGGGGGATGCTCGCCAGCGAGGAGGACGCGCGCGCCCATCGCGTCGTCACGGACGCCGTCCACGCCGCCGGGGGCAGGATCCTCGCCCAGCTGCTGCACGCCGGGCGCTACGCCCCCAGCGCCGACCTGGTCTCGGCCTCCGCGGTGCGAGCCCCGATCTCGCGGCACACGCCCCGGGAGATGACGGCCGCGGACATCGAGCGGACCGTGAACGCGTTCGCACGCGCGGCCACGTTGGCCCTGGAGGCCGGATACGACGGCGTGGAGATCATGGCCTCGGAGGGCTACCTCCTCAACCAGTTCCTCGCCCCGGCGACGAACCGACGCGCGGACGAGTACGGGGGCGACGCCGAGCGCCGACGCCGGTTCCCGGCGGCGGTGGTCGCGGCCGTGCGCGAGGCGCTGGGGGAGCGCGGCGTGCTCTCGGTGCGCACCTCGGCGGCGGACCTCGTCCCCGACGGGCAGACGCGCGCGGAGATCGCGGACACCGCCCGGGCCTTCGAGGCCGCCGGAGCGGACGTCCTGATGACCGGCATCGGGTGGCACGAGTCCCGCGTGCCGACCATCGTGACCTCCGTGCCGCGCGCCGCGTTCCTCGCCGCCTCGGCTGACCTGACCGCCGCCGTCGACATCCCCGTGATCGCCTCCAACCGGCTCACCACCCCCGCCGAGGCGGAGGAGGCGCTGACGTCCGGGGCCGCCGCGCTCGTCGGGCTGGCCCGGCCCCTGCTGGCGGACCCCGAGTGGATGGCCGCGATCAGCGACCCGCGCGCTCGGACCCTGACCCCGTGCATCGCCTGCAACCAGGCCTGCCTCGACCACGTGTTCACCGGGGCCAAGGTCTCGTGCCTGATGAACCCCCGCGCCGGGCGGGAGACGGAGCCGGAGTACGCCGCGCCCGTCCCGGTGGCCCTCGGCCGCCGGCGCCGGATCGCCGTGGTCGGTGCCGGGCCGGCGGGCCTCACGGCGGCGGAGCGTGCGGCCCGGTTCGGGCACGAGGTCACCCTGTTCGACCGGCACGCCGAGCCCGGCGGCCAGTTCCGGCTCGCCCGGCGCATCCCCGGCAAGGAGGAGTTCGGTCCCGCGCTGGAGCACCTGGCGGCCCGCGCGGCGGCGTCCGGGGTGACGCTCGTGACCGGGGAGGAGGTATCCGCACAGACACTCCTGACCGACGACGGGCGGCCGGGTTACGACGAGGTGCTCCTCACCACCGGCGTGCGGCCCCGGCCCGTCGATCTGCCCGGGACGGGGGAGCCGGGCGCGCCCGCCGTCCATGCCTATGACGACGTGGTCCTGGGGCACGTCGACGTCGGCCCGCGCGTCGCGGTGATCGGCGCCGGCGGCGTGGGCGTGGATGTCGCCGAGGCCCTGGCGGCCGGCACGGAACGGCCGGACGGGACACCCGAGACGCAGGAGCACTGGCGGGCCCGCTGGGGCGTGGCACTGACCTCTCAGACGCCGGGCCAGCTGGCGAAGCCGGCCGCGGCCGACCCCGGACGCGAGGTCCACCTGCTCCAGCGCAGCCCCGGACCGATCGGCGTGCGACTGCGCCCCACCACCGGCTGGGTGCACCGCGCCGAGCTGCGGCGGCACGGGGTCCACCTGCACTCCGGTGTGACCTACGAGGGCCTCGGCCCCGACGGCCTGCGCGTGACCGCGCCGTCCCCGGAGGACCCCGAGGCCCGCGTGGCGCTGACCCTGGACGTGACGGACGTCGTCGTGTGCGCCGGGCAGGAGTCCGAGACGGATCTCGTCGAGGACCTGGTGGCTGCGGGCTACGCGCCGGAGGCGGTGCGCCTGATCGGTGGCGCGGCCGAAGCCCGCGAGCTCGACGCCTACCGGGCCATGGACCACGCCGTGCGGGCCGTGCAGGGCTGAGCCGCGCCGCCGGCCGGCGGGCCCTCCCGGGCGGACGACGTCGGGGCTACGGTCGGGGCATGGCTCTCATCTACACCGCACGCCTGGACCCGGACAAGCCCGAATGGATCCGCCGCCGCCTCGTGGCGCACGGACTGCCCGAGGACGTGACCGCCGAGAAGGTCGGCTCGTACCGGTTCGACGATCCCACCGGCGAGATCGGCGTCGAGTCGATGCTCGTGCGCGTGGGGGACCGGCTCTACCAGACTGCGTTCGCCTACCGAGGCGACGCACCCGCCGAGGGAGACGTCGTGGCCGAGGTGGAGCACTCCGTCCTGGGACACCGCTGGGTCGTGGACGCCGCCACCGACCCGGACGCGCGCCGTATCCTCGCAGCCGCCGTGCGCGGCGAGATCCCGCAGGCCCGGCTCGAGATGCACGACGAGTCCGGGACCTACCTCGAGACGCGCGCCCCGGATCTCACCCTCCGCGTGATCGGCGCCGATGCGACGGGGGAGCTCGAGGTGCCGGTCGAGCTGTCCGAGACGGACGAGGCGGACGTCGACGGCCCGCGATGCCTGGTCGCCGAGGGAGACGGTGTGCGGGCCGTCGTCGCGCGCCTGTCCTGAGGGGCGGTCCGCGCGGTCAGAGGCCGCGCGGACCCCAGGGCCGCAGCCGGCGATGGCTGGTGAGTGACATGTAGAGCGCGATGCACCAGCCGAGGACGGTCCACCCCGTGAGCAGGTTCACCCAGAACACCGCCCACACGTTGGAACGGCCGCGGACGGCGGCAATGGCCCACGGAGCCAGGTAGCCCGCCGTGGCGATGGCCAGGACGACGGCGATCGTCGCGTGCAGGGGGCGGTCGCGCTGGTCGGTCATGATCGTCATGGGTCCAGGCTACGCGCGAGACCCGCCGCGCGGGGCGCCCCTGTCCGCCCTTCTACCGTGCGCCGATAATGTACATTATGTCAACTAGCCCGTTCTTCGCCTCCCCTTCGGAGGCCGCCTGCGCGGCACGCGCTGCGTCGTGAACTGGCCCAGGTGGCCGCGCCGGGCGGCACCGACACCGCGTGCCGGGGTTCACTCCCCCGGGTCTGCGGACAGCCGCTCCAGCAACGGCAGGACGGCCGCCACGGCCGTCCGGCTCTCGTGCCAGAGCCCGTGCCGCAACCGGGAATGGACGGCCTGCTGACTGATCCCGAGCTCCGCCGCCGCCTCTCGCTGACTGGCGCCGGCTTCCACCAGCCGCCCCGCCGCATGCTGGTCATCGGACCGGCGCCGTTCCACCGTGGCGACCAGCTGCAGGGTGGCCTCTGCACAGCGCAGATCAGCCTCTCGGCCGGTCTCCGAGGCGCGGCCCGGGCGTCGTCCGTGCGGCAGCACCAGCCGTCCCGGTGCCCGCCGGGCGCGCCGCCGCTCGGCTGGCGTCAGGTACGACAATAATGAGTCCTTGTCGAGGGCATCCTCGGGATCCAACAGCACCGCCCAGGACCCGGTCCGCACAGCCCACAACGCCAGGCCCACCGCAGCCGCCATGCTTTCGACGACGACGGCCAGCTCGCCGTCGCCCGGCGCTGCATCGGCGTCGGGGTTCCCTTCGTCGCCACGCCACACCGCCGCGGCTACGGACGCGTCCGGGTGAGGATCATCGAGCAGCACCGCTGCCAGACGTCGGGCGTCGTCGGCCGTGGCAGCGGTCGGTCGGATGGGCACCAGATGCACGAACACCATACAGAGAGCCTACCTCTGACAACATTGGCATCTTGTCATAGGCCCCGTCCACCGAGTCACCTGTGGCTGGACGCGCCGCCTCGACCTTGCGGTGGGCCAGACTGGATGCATGACGTCCTCCCCCACCGCCCGTCGTGCCGTGCCCGCCGAGCACCGTGACCCGCGCGGCGCCCAGCCGGCACTTGCCGTCGACCTCCTCCTCACCCTCCTCTTCGTGGCTCTGGGCCAGGGGCAGCACGCGACAGAGCGCGGGCCGCTGGGGCTGCTGGTCACGGCGGCGCCGTTCCTCGCGGGTCTCCTGGTCATGACCGGGCTGACCGCCGGACACCGGACCTGGGCCCGCGTGTGGCCCCACGGCGTGATCGTGTGGCTGGGGACCGTCGCCGTCGGGATGGTCCTACGCGTGGCCTTCGGCCTCGGTGGCGCACCCGTGTCCTTCGTGCTCGTGGCGCTCGGGGTGCTGGGCGTCCTGCTCCTGGGCCGCCGGGCCGTGACCGCCTGGCTGGTGCGCCGCACCCGGAGGTGAGGGCCCGGCGCGCAGCTAGGATCATCCCGGACACCGGACCCACAGCATCGAGGAAATGAGGACCGCCCGTGGTCACCGCCATCGTCTTGATCAAGACCGACAAATCCAGCATCCCGGAGACCGCCGAGACCCTCGCCGCGCTCGAGGGGGTCGGGTCGGTCTACTCCGTGACCGGCGCGTGGGACCTGGTGGCGATGGTCAAGGTGCGCCGCTACGAGGACCTCGCCGACGTGATCGCCGACCACCTCTCCAAGGTCGACGGGATCCAGGACACCGAGACCATGCTGGCCTTCCGGACCTACTCGTCCGAGGACCTCGGCGAGGGATGGGCGCTCGGCTTCGACTCCTGAGCGTCCTCCCCACGACGGGCCCCACCTCGCTGGCGAGGGCCCGTCGTCGCACCATCAGGACCGGGAGAAGGCGACCCAGCGGTCCAGGACGTCACGCGCGGCGCCGGAGTCGATCGACTCGGCGGCCCGCGCCATGTTGGCCGCCAGCCGCTCCATCAGCGGCGCGTCCGCGTCACGGTCCCAGGCCGTCAGGCCCGCGGCCGCGTTGAGGAGGACGGCGTCGCGGATCGGACCCTTCTCCCCCGCCAGCAGAGCGCGGACGAGGGTCGCATTGTAGGCACCGTCCCGCCCGGCCAGGGCCTGAACGGGGGCCAGGTCGATGCCCAGCTCCCGGGGATCGAGCTCGTGGGTGCGCACACCGTCCCGGACCTCCATGACGGTCGACGGCCCCGACGTCGTGATCTTGTCCCGGCCGTCCGCCCCGCGGAAGACGAAGCCGCGCACCCCCCGGTCCGCGAGCACCTGCGCGAGCAGCGGGACCATGGCCTCACTCGAGCAGCCCAGGGCCTGGGCGGTGACCTGGGCCGGATTGCTCAGGGGGCCGAGGAAGTTGAACACGGTGGGCACGCCGAGCTGCTTGCGCACCGGGGCCACATACTTCATGGACGGGTGGTAGTTCTGGGCGAAGAGGAACGTGATGCCCACGGCCTCGGCGCACTCCTCGGCCTTCCGGGTCGGCATGGACAGGTCCACGCCGAGGGCCTCGATCACGTCGGCCGCGCCGGCGGTGGACGAGGCGCCGCGGTTCCCGTGCTTGACGATCCGCGCGCCCGCACCGGCGGCCACGAGCGAGGACATCGTGGAGAGGTTCACGGTGCCCAGGCGGTCGCCACCCGTGCCCACGACGTCGAGGGTCTCCCCCGGCACGTGCACCGGGTTCGCCGCCTGGACCATCGCCTCGGTCAGGCCGCGCAGCTCCGGCACCGTCACCCCCTTGGCGGCCAGGGCGAGGAGGAATCCGCCCACCTGCCCCTCGGTGGCATCGCCGGCCATCATCTCCCCCATGGCCCACGCGGCGACGTCGTCGCTGAGGTCCTCACCGACGGTGAGGGCGCGGAAGACCTCCGGCCAGGAGGTCCCCAGGACTGCTGCGGTGTTCTCGGGGGTGCTCACGCACTGAGCCTAGCGGCCCGGCCGCACCCGGCACCGCGTCGTGTCATGCGCCGCCCGCCGTGAACCTGGACATCCCCTGGACGCCAGCCCCCGACTGACACTGAAACCCCCCGACGGTGCTGACGACCTGTCCTGCGACACGGTAGGTTCGATTTACCGCCCGGGCGGTGTTTGGGGCCATAATGGCTGGGTGACCACAGCTAACCCCACTCTCCATCAGCCCACCACGGGGCTCCCGAGCCGGCCGAACATGGTGCAGGTCGGGACCATGGTGTGGCTTGCCAGCGAGCTCATGTTCTTCGGTGGGCTCTTCGCCATGTACTTCACCCTTCGCTCCACGTCTCCGGAGCTCTGGGCCGAGCACACCGCGATCCTCAACGTCCCGCTCGCCGCGGTGAACACGACGATCCTGGTGCTCTCCTCCGTCACCGCCCAGTTCGGCGTCCTCGCCGCCGAGCGCCTTCAGCCCCGCCGCACCGGCGGCTTCCTGCAGTTCGGGAAGTGGGGCATGGTCGAGTGGTTCATCCTGACCTTCATCATGGGCTCGATCTTCGTGGCGGTGCAGTCCTACGAGTACGCGGTCCTCGTCTCCGAGGGTGTGACCGTCGCGGCGAACGCGTACGGCTCGGCGTTCTACATCACCACCGGCTTCCACGCCATCCACGTGACCGGTGGCCTGATCGCGTTCCTCTTCATCATCGGCCGCGCCTACATGGCCCGCCGCTTCGGCCACCACGAGGCCACGTCGGCGATCGTCGTGTCCTACTACTGGCACTTCGTGGACGTCGTCTGGATCGCCCTGTTCTTCATCGTCTACTTCCTGAAGTAAGACGACCCTCACTCACCGCACCGACGTCAGGTACGGGCCGGGGGCACGCAGCGGTCCGGCCCGTAAGAGAACGATAGGAAACCCCCGTGAAGGCACTTTCGCAGAACCGACGCCATCCCCTGATGGGGCTGGCGCTCCTCCTGCTGGGACTCCTGGTGACCGGCGGACTGTACTCCGTCGCGAGCACCGTGAACCAGGCACAGGCGGCCACGCAGGTCACCGCGGCCGCCTCGGCTGATGACATCACCGAGGGCGAGAAGCTCTTCAACGCCAACTGCGCCTCCTGCCACGGCATGGGCGCCGCGGGGGGCCCCTCCGGCCCGTCCCTGATCGGCGTCGGCGCCGCGTCCGTCGACTTCCAGGTCGGCACCGGCCGCATGCCCATGCAGATGAACGGCCCGCAGGCCCCGGCCAAGCCGAACCAGTTCAACGAGGAGCAGACCGCTCAGCTCGCCGCCTACGTCGCCTCCCTCGGCGCCGGCCCGGCCATCCCAGAGGACGAGTACCTGGATGTGAACCACGAGGACGTGGACATCACCCGTGGCGGCGACCTGTTCCGCATCAACTGCGCCATGTGCCACAACGCGGCTGCGGCCGGCGGTGCGCTCACCCGCGGCAAGTACGCCCCGTCTCTGCAGGGCGTGGACGAGAAGCACATCTACGAGGCCATGGAGACCGGCCCGCAGAACATGCCGGTGTTCTCCGACTCGAACATCAAGCCCGAGGACAAGCGCGACATCATCGCCTACCTCAAGACCATCGAGAACCAGGGCTCCCCCGGCGGCCTCACCCTCGGCTCGCTCGGCCCCGTCTCCGAGGGCCTGTTCATCTGGACCGCGGGCCTGGCGCTGATCATCGGCTTCATGGTCTGGCTCACCAGCCGATCCTCCTGATCCCATCGGCGCAGGCGCGCCGACCACCCGTCATCGACATTCATCACTCGAGTAAAGGAAACAGGACATATGGGCGAGAAAGGCTTTGAAGGGACCGAGCACCGCTCGGGTTCCCTCGAGCACGCCGGCGAGGACGCGCCCCGGTACGCGATCGACAACCCGGGCCTGCCTCCGCACCGTCCGCGCCTGGCCGATGAGGATCCGAAGGCCGCGAAGCGCGCCGAGCGTCAGGTCTCGGTCATGTTCCTCATCTCCATCGTGGGCACGGTGCTCTTCTTCATCGGCTACTTCGGTGTGGGGCAGATCGGCAACGGTGAGGCGTTCAGCAAGATCTACCTGCAGAACCTGCTGCTCGGCCTGGGCACCGCCCTCGCCATGTTCGGCATCGGCATCGGCGTGGTGCACTGGGCCAAGACCCTGATGCCGGACCACGAGACCGTGGAGGACCGTCACGAGATCCGCTCGGAGGACGACCGCGTGGCCGCCACCGGGATGATCTCCGAGATCCTGGACGAGTCGCAGATCAAGCGCCGCCCCCTGCTGCGCAACACCCTGATCGGCGCCGCCCTGCTGGCCCCCCTGCCGTTCATCGCCGTGTTCCGCGATCTGGACGACTCGGACAATTTCTCGGACCAGGAGGCTCACAACTTCGGCCCTGAGCGTCTGCGCCACACCATGTGGGCCGAGGGCGTGCGCCTCGTGCGCGACCCCACCGGCTCCCCCATCAAGGCCTCGGACGTCACGCTCGGCTCCGCCGTGCACGTCATCCCCGACGGCCTGAACGACCTGGGCCCTGACAAGCTCAACCAGAAGGCCAAGGCCGTCGTCCTGCTCATGCGCCTCGACCCGGCCAAGGTGAAGATCACCCCGGGTCGCGAGGACTGGAACGTGGACGGGATCTTCGCCTACTCCAAGGTCTGCACGCACGTGGGCTGCCCGATCGCCCTGTACGAGCAGCACACCCACCACCTGCTCTGCCCCTGCCACCAGTCGACCTTCGACCTGACGCAGGAGTGCAAGGTCATCTTCGGCCCGGCCAGCCACGCGCTGCCGCAGCTGCCGATCACCGTGGACGACGAGGGCTACCTCGTGGCCCAGAGCGATTTCCATGAGCCCGTCGGGCCTGTCTACTGGGAGCGTGGCTGACACCTATGAGCACCACCGTGAATGAGTTCCAGCCGGCGACCACGACCGGCCGCATCGCCAACTTCGTCGACACCCGCATGGGCATGTCGCCGATCGTGAAGTTCTTCGGCCGCAAGATCTTCCCGGACCACTGGACGTTCATGTTCGGCGAGGTCGCCCTGTACAGCTTCGTCATCCTGCTGCTGTCCGGCGCGTTCCTCACCCTCTTCTTCGACCCCTCCATGTCGGAGGTCGTCTACGACGGGGCCTACGCCCCGCTGCGCGGCATCGAGATGTCCGCGGCCTACGCCTCGACCCTGGACATCTCGTTCGACGTGCGCGGCGGCCTGTTCATGCGCCAGCTGCACCACTGGGCGGCGCTGATGTTCGTGGCGGCCATGTCCGTCCACATGCTGCGCGTGTTCTTCACCGGCGCGTTCCGTCGCCCGCGTGAGCTGAACTGGCTGGTCGGCTGCTTCCTGCTGATGGCCGGCTGGGCCGCCGGCTTCACCGGCTACTCCCTGCCCGACGAGGTGCTCTCCGGCAACGGCCTGCGCATCATCGACGGCATCCTGAAGTCGCTGCCGCTGGTGGGCACGTACCTCTCCGCCTTCTTCTTCGGCGGCGAGTTCCCCGGCCACTCGGTCATCGGCCGCCTGTACGCCCTGCACATCATGATCGTGCCGGCCGCCATCCTGCTGCTGATCGGCATCCACCTGTTCATGGTCGTCGTGCACAAGCACACCCAGTACCCGGGCCCGGGCCGCACCGAGGACAACGTGGTCGGCTACCCGGTGGGCCCCGTGTACGCGGCCAAGGCCGGCGGCTTCTTCTTCATCGTGTTCGGTGTGCTCGCGCTCATCGCCTCCACGGTGACGATCAACGCCAACTGGAACTACGGCCCGTACGATCCGTCCCCGGTGCAGGCCGGCACCCAGCCCGACTGGTACATCGGCGTGTTCGACGGCGCCCTGCGCCTCATGCCGGGCATGATCGGCGACTACTCCTTCCTCTGGAACATCCCGATGCCGTGGGGCTCCTCGGTGTCCCTGCCCATGGGCGTGCTCGTGCCGCTGATCCCGGTCGGCGTCCTGCTCGTCGGCATGTGCACCTGGCCCTGGATCGAGCGGTGGATCACCAAGGACAACACTGAGCACCACCTGCTCGACCGTCCGCGCAACGCCCCGGCCCGCACGGGCATCGGCGTGGCCGCCGTCGTCTGGTACTGCGTCATGTGGGCGGCCGCGTCCTCGGACCTCATCGCCACCCACTTCCGCCTCTCCCTGAACGACGTGCTGTACGTGCTGCGCGCGCTGTTCTTCCTCGGCCCGGTGATCGCCTTCATCGTCACCCGCCGCATCTGCCTCTCCCTGCAGCGCAAGGACCGTGAGCTCGTGCTCCACGGCCACGAGGCCGGTGTCATCGAGATGTCCCCCGAGGGCGGCTTCCACGAGCGGCACCGTCAGCTCACCGACTACGAGCTGTACCGCCTGGTGTCCTTCGAGGATCGTCGCCCGGTGCCGGCCATCCCCGGCCGCAACGGCAAGGTGGGCATGCTGGAGAAGGCCCGTGCCGGCCTGAACCGCATGTTCTACCAGGATCGCGTCGCCCCGGTCTCCCGCGAGGAGCTGGTGGAGGCCCGCACCCACGGCCAGCACGGCCACGAGGAGCACCCCGTCGAGCTCGAGCACGGCTCGCACGCCCCTCACCTGGATCGCTGATCCCGAGCGGCTGATTCCCTGACGAAGGGCCCCACGCACCATGGTGCGTGGGGCCCTTCGACGTTCCCAGGGTGACCTCGAGGACGCGCTGCCCTGAGCAGCCCCGACGCCGCGGCGCGCATCGGCCCGCATGGACGGCGAAGGGTTCAGGCCCGCCGGTCCCGGGCCACCCCCGTGGGCCTGCCCAGCGTTTCCCGCCAGCCTGGGACGTGCCCGGCCCCTGCTGACGGCCACGTGCCCGGTTCCGGACTCCCAGGTGCCGCGGGCCCGTGCCCGACGGTGTGTCCTGGCGGCGGGGGCTGTCCCGGCAGGGTGGCCATCCGCCACCCCTGGGCCCCGAGATGGACGACGGCCCGGATGCAGGCCACGGCGTCACGGTCAACATGGTGGGCACCGGTGCAGAGCCAAGCCGTACTCCGCTGCACCGATGCACCGATGCACCGATGCACCGATGGTGATGATGAGGCCCATCGCCGCAACCACCGGCCAGCCCTTTCTTCCTGACCGAGGAGCTGTCGACAGTGCGTGGCAGGTGCCCGTGCGGACGCGGCCACGGGCTCTCCGGAGGCCGGGCCGGCCCCGCCCCCTCGGACGGTGCAGAGGGGGCGGAGGGGGCCTCGTCCGGCGCCCACCGAAAGTGTCACCCTCACCTCGCCACGTGGACCGTCACAAGCGACGGCCCTGCTGGCCTGCACCCCGTGCGACTCCCCTGCCCGGTCTCTACGTGACGAGGCTCGTTCCGGCCGCTGAGAGCGGCGTAGGAGTCGCGGGCACGGGCATCAACGGGACGCGCGACGGGACGGCCCATTCAAGTGCCGCCGCGGCACGCAGACGTCGTCATGGGCAGCGCGGTGAGGCGCTCCTGGCGCGCCGCTGACTCTGCGCGGCGGTCGATGCCCGGGCCTACGCAGACCACGAGACAGCGGGACGGGCCACCAGGCGAACCCTTCACCCGGGCACCACGCCTGGCCCCCGAGCGGCGAGTAGGCCGGTCGCCGTGACCGGCCCCGCGGCGCAGGAGCTGGCTGCCCGCGATGTAAGCGGCCATGAAAAGCTGCCCATAGGTGGCCAGGGAATGACCCGCTGACGGCCATGAGGACTGCCCAGTGATGGCCACGGGAACTGCCCGGTGCTGGCCATCTGGTTTGCCCGCGTTGCTCGTTGCCCGCCGCGTCGTGAGCCGGCGGGGGCCTCCTCCCCGGGTTGGATATCGGTGTCGAATCGAATCCAGCGAGGAAGAGGCCCTGAATGAAGGATGCCGCAGAAACCATGAAAATACTCAGTGCCTATGACCTGACCAAGTCATTGCGGGGCGCCGCCGAGCTGGCCGGTTGCTCCCATCACACCGTGGCCCGGCTGGTGCGGGCCCGCGACGCCGGCCAGACCCCTGGATCCGGAGCCAGCCGCCCGAAGGTCACCGATGTCTGGCTGCCCAAGATCGAGGAATGGGTCGAGGCCTCCACGGGCAGGATCCGCGCCGATGTCGTGCACGCCAAGCTCACCGCAATGGGCTACACCGGCTCTGAGCGCTCCACCCGGCGGGCGGTGGCCGAGGTGAAGGCCGCCTGGCGGGCCGGGAAGCGCCGGGTGCACCGGCCCTGGATCACCGAGCCGGGCGCATGGCTGCAGTACGACTTCGGCGATGGGCCGGCGATCGACGGGGCCAAGACGGTGCTGTTCGTGGCCTGGCTGGCCTGGTCCCGCTACCGGATCGTCATCGCCCTGCGTGATAGGACGGCTCCGAGTGTGTTCGCCGCCCTGGACCGGTGCTTCCGGCTGATCGGGGGCGCGCCGACCTATGTGCTGACGGATAACGAGAAGACAGTGACGGTCTCTCATGTGGCCGGGGTGCCGGTGCGTAACCAGGCCACCGTGGCGTTTGCTCGGCATTACGGCGTGGAGGTGCTGACCTGCCAGCCAGCGGATCCGGCCGCCAAGGGCGGGGTGGAGAACGCGGTGAAGCTGGCCAAGGCCGACCTGGTCCCGAAGGACACCAACCTGCGGGACCAGTACGCCTCGTTCGCTGAGCTCGAGGCCGCCTGCGCGGGGTTCATGGCCATGGTGAACTCCCGGGAGCACCGGGTGACCCGGCGCCGCCCGGACCACATGCTCGCCGAGGAGACCAGCGCGTTGCATCGGATCCCCGCCACGGCGCACACCGTGGCCTACGGGGTGGGACGGAAGGTGCCGGAGAACACGCCGATGGTCTCCTTCGAAAACGCCCAGTACTCGGTGCCCGCGCACCTGCTCGGGGCCGAGGTGTTCGTGCGCCATCACGGCACCGGACCGGACTCGATGGTGGTGATCATGCACGCCGGTGCGCAGGGGCCGGTGGAGGTCGCCCGGCACCGGGTGGCCCGGCCCGGGTCCCCGGCCATCGACGACGCGCACTTCCCCGGCCACGAGACGGACAAGGTGCCCGGGGACTACACCCCGGTGCCCCGTTCGGCGGCGGAGGCCGAGTTCCTGGCCATCGGGGCCGGAGCGAGGACCTGGCTGGTGGAGGCCGCCGCGGCCGGCACCAGCCGGATCGGTCAGAAGATGGCCGAGGCCGTCACCCTGGCCAAGCTCGCCGGCACCGACCAGGTCGACCGCGCCCTCGGGGTGGCCGCGGTGCACCAGCGCTTCGCCCACGGCGACCTGGCCTCCCTGCTCACCGCCGCCGGCCACCGCACCGGGATGCACACCGCCACCGAGGAACGGTCCCTGACCCAGGGCACCGCCGGCTGGGCCGGCCTCGGTACCTCCAACACCGAGGGGGCAGCCCGGTGAGCATCCACACCCCGAACACCGCCGCACCGGCGCTGCCGGCCGATTTGGAGGCGCTGTTGCGGCAGCTGAAGATGCCCCACGCCCGCGGTATCGCCGCCGAGGTACTGGCCACCGCCCGGGCCCAACGCTGGGAGCCGGCCGAGGTCCTCAAGGCCCTGCTGGTCGAGGAGACCACCGGTCGGGCCCGATCCATGCTCGCCGCCCGGCGCAAGGCCGCCGGGTTCCCCACCGGCAAGACCTTCACGACCTGGGATCCGGGCGCCTCCTCGATCCCGGCCCCGACCCAGCAGTCCCTGCGCACCCTGGAATGGCTCTCGCGCAGAGAGAACCTCGTGGTCTGCGGGCCCTCCGGCACCGGCAAGACCTTCTTCCTCGAGGCCCTGGGCCAGCAGGCCGTGGAGGAGGGCAAGCGGGTGGCCTGGTTCACCCTGGAGGACCTCGGGGCGATGATCCGGGCCCACCGGCCCGATGACACCATCACCAAAGCCGTCGCCCGAATCCTGCGCGCCGACCTGATCGTCATCGACGACATCGGCCTGCTGCCGGTCGCCGACGATGCCGCCGAGGGCCTCTACCGCATCGTGGACGCCGCCTACGAGAAACGCTCCGTAGCGATCAGCTCGAACCTGCACCCGGCCGGCTTCGACGAGCTGATGCCCAAGACCCTGGCCACCGCCACCGTGGACCGGCTCCTGCACCACGCCCACGTGTGCCAGACCACCGGAGACTCCGTACGGATGACCCAGGCAATGGCCGGGAAGGGAGTCATGCCACTGAACTGATCCCATCACGGTGGCCAGCACCACCACCCAAACGGGCAAACCAGCTGGCCACCAGTGGGCAGTTCTGATGGCCACCAGCGGGAAGAAACACTGGCCGCCTATGGGCAGAACTCAATGGCCCTTGACACCGCGACGGCGCCGTGTCGCTCCGCAGCACACGCGGCATGAAAACGCCGCAGGCCGGACCCCAAGGGGTCCGGCCTGCGGCGTTCGACGACGGTCGGGTCAGTGGGCGTACTTGCCCCGAGAGAACTCGTAGACCCACCCGAAGGTGAAGTAGGCGCCCGCGATGACGCCGATGATGAAGATCCACCAGCCGACAGCCAGACCGGTCACGATGATCGCGCAGGCCAGGCCGAGGCCCAGCGGCCACCAGCTCCAGGGAGCGAAGGTGCCGTAGGTGCCGGCGTAGTCGGCGATCTGGCCGTCCGCATCATCGGCGGGCCCGACGCCGTACTTCCGCTCGGTGACGTTCAGGTACCACGCGATCATCCAGGACATCCCGCCCACGGCGTAGATGGCCGGGATGCCTGCCCACTCGGTCCACTCGACCCAGAACCCGTAGAGGGTGGCGGCTGCGATGAAGAACAGGCCGATGATCCAGAAGATGTTGGCTGCGACCTTCACTGGGCGACCTTCTCTCCGAAGGCCTCAGACGTGTTCTGAGGCGAGTGCGGGAAGAGCTCCGGGTGGTGCAGATCCAGCGCCGGACGCTCGGAGCGGATGCGCGGCAGGGAGTGGAAGTTGTGCCGCGGCGGCGGGCACGAAGTGGTCCACTCGAGCGAGGCGCCGAAGCCCCACGGGTCGTCCACGGTGACCTTCTTGCCATAGCGCGAGGTGATGTAGACGTTCCAGAAGAACGGGATCAGCGACGCGCCGAGAACGAAGGAGAACACCGAGGAGAACGCGTTCATCGCCTGGAAGCTGTCCTCCACCATGTAGTCCGCGTAGCGACGGGGCATGCCGATGACACCGAGCCAGTGCTGGATCAGGAACGTGCCGTGGAAGCCCACGAACAGCATCCAGAACTGGATCTTGCCGAGACGCTCGTTCAGCATCTTGCCGGTGAACTTCGGCCACCAGAAGAAGAAGCCGGCGAACATCGCGAACACCACGGTGCCGAAGACGACGTAGTGGAAGTGCGCCACGACGAAGTACGTGTCGGACACCTGGAAGTCCAGGGGCGGCGACGCCAGGATGACGCCGGTCAGGCCACCGAACAGGAAGGTGACCATGAAGCCGAGCGTCCACAGCATCGGGGTCTCGAAGGTGATCGAACCGCGCCACATGGTGCCGATCCAGTTCACGAACTTCACGCCGGTCGGGACCGCGATGAGCATGGTCATCACGGAGAAGAACGGCAGGAGCACGGCGCCGGTCACGTACATGTGGTGCGCCCACACCGTCACGGAGAGCGCGGCGATCGCCGTCGTCGCGAACACGATGGACTTGTAGCCGAAGATCGGCTTGCGGGAGAACACCGGGATGATCTCCGACACGACGCCGAAGAACGGCAGGGCGATGATGTACACCTCGGGGTGGCCGAAGAACCAGAAGAGGTGCTGCCACAGGATGGCGCCGCCGTTCTCCGGGTTGAAGATGTGGCCGCCGAAGCGACGGTCCAGGCCCAGCGCGAAGAGCGCGGAGGCCAGCGGCGGGAACGCCATCATGATCAGGATGCCGGTGATGAGCGTGTTCCACGTGAAGATCGGCATGCGCCACATCGTCATGCCAGGAGCACGCATCGTCAGGATCGTGGTGATGAAGTTGACGCCGCCCATGATCGTGCCGAAGCCCTGGAGGACCAGACCGAACACCCAGAGGTCACCGCCGACGCCCGGCGAGTACGTGGTGTTGGAGAGCGGGGCGTAGGCGAACCAGCCGAACGAGGCCGCACCCTGCGGGGTGAGGAAGCCGGCGGTCGCGATGAGCGAGCCGAACAGGAAGAACCAGAACGCCAAGGCGTTCAGACGCGGGAAGGACACGTCCGGAGCACCGATCTGCAGCGGCACCAGCACGTTGGCGAAGCCCACGAAGAGCGGGGTCGCGAACATGAGCAGCATGAGCGTGCCGTGCATGGTGAACAGCTGGTTGTACTGCTCCTTCGTCTGCAGGATCTGCATGCCGGGCTCGAAGAGCTCCGCGCGGATCATGAGGGCCATGACGCCGCCGATGCAGAAGAAGACGAAGGACGTGATCAGGTACATGTACCCGAGCACCTTGTGGTCGGTCGTCGTCAGCCAGCTGACGACGATCTTGCCCAGCGAACGGGGCACCACACGAGGCTGCGCCTGTGAGCGCACCTCATCCGTTGCGTACTCGTAAGTGGTCATCAGTGGCTACCTCCACCGCGGGGGGTCTGGAGATCGCGCTCCATCGTCCCGGCGCCGTCAGGGTTGTTGTTGGGATTGCGGCTGTACTCGTCGCCCACCTGACCCGGCTCCATCTCCTCGAGGCGCTGGACGAACTCCGCCTCGTCGACGACCTCCACGTTGAAGAGCATCTCGGAGTGGGACTCGCCGCACAGCTCGGCGCACTTGCCGTCGTAGCTGCCCAGCTCCTGGGGGGTCAGGTACAGGTGGTTGGTCTTGCCGGGCACCATGTCACGCTTCTGGAGGAACTGCGGGATCCAGAAGGAGTGGGCCACGTCACGGGACTTCAGCTCGAAGTGCACCGGCACGTCATTCGGCAGGTACAGGACCGGAAGGGTGTCACGCACGCCCTCGGTGCCGTCCAGCTGGGCCTGGATTCCGGAGTAGTGGGCCTCGATGACCTCGCCGTTCTCCTGCTCGTAGGAGTAGTTGAAGTCCCAGGACCACTGCTTGCCGTACACGGTGACGGTCAGCGGCGAGTCGTCCACGGGGCGGTCGACCTCGGTCTGGACGCGGTTGGTGAAGCCCCAGAGGGTGAAGACCATCAGGATCGGGATGGCCGTGAACATGGTCTCGAGCGGCACGTTGTAGGCCGTCTGCTTCGGGAAGCCCTGGTCGTTCTTGCGGCGGCGGTACGCCACCATGCACCAGATCATGGCGCCCCAGGCCAGCAGGCCGACGACCATGGCCGCGATCCAGGAGTTCACCCACAGGTCGGTGAGCTGGGCGTTGTGGTTGGTGGTGTCCCGGGTGCCGGGGTACCAGCCGCGCTGGACCTCTGCCGAACACCCGGTCAGCACCAGGAGCGATGTGGTGCCCACGGCACCGGCGGTCCAGCGGCGGCGAGTCCGACGTCCGGCGTCATTCTGTGCTCTCACAGACGGCCTTCCTCTTCATCTCGTGTGCGAGGGGCGTGCCCGCTCCCCCGGCGATTCGGCGACTTCTCGCAACGTCCTCGCAGGGAGCACGGGTATGCCCTGATGATTCAGAGCCAGTCTAAGCCGAAACACGCGGATTCTCCGCACCGTGACACGTGCCGATCGTGTCTGGGAGTCGGGTCCGAGCATCCTGGGCGCGGTGCCCGGACACGACGACGGCGGGCCGGCCGAGGCCGACCCGCCGGTTCGCGGTCCGTGGCGCTCCGGGCGCCCGCAGATCAGTGGAAGGAGTCGCCGCAGGCGCACGAGCCGCCCGCGTTGGGGTTGTCGATCGTGAAGCCCTGCTTCGAGATGGTGTCCTCGAAGTCGATGGTCGCGCCCATGAGGTAGGGCACGCTCATCTTGTCGACGATCACCTCGACCCCGTCATAGTCACGGACGGTGTCGCCGTCGAGGACGCGCTCGTCGAAGTAGAGCTGGTAGATCAGGCCCGAGCAGCCGCCCGGCTGCACAGCAACGCGCAGCCGCAGGTCCGTGCGGCCCTCCTGCTCGAGCAGCGAGCGCACCTTGCCGGCCGCCACGTCGGTCAGCTCGACCTCGTGCGGGGGCAGGCCCTCGGCGTCCTGGGTCGCGCCGATCTCGACGCCGGTCTCCTCTGCGGACAGAGCCATCGTGACCTCCTCAGATCATGGGGCGCGGACGGGGCCGTCACGCGCGTGTGGTCTCCCGGGCAACACTAGCCGCCCACGGGGCATTCCCGGCCCGCCGCACCGACGGGCCGGGCGGCGCTCACGCGGAGAGCCGCGCGAGCCAGAGCGCCTCGGCCACGACGGCCCGCTTGAAGTCGTCGATGTGCAGCGACTCGTTGGCCGAGTGCGCCCGCGTGTCCGGGTCCTCCACGCCCGTGATGAGGAGGGTGGCCTCCGGGAAGACCTCGGCGAGGTCCGCGGTGAACGGGATGGAGCCGCCCATGCCGATCGCCCGGGGCTCGACGCCCCAGGCGTCCTCCAGGGCGGCCATCATCGCGGCCGCGGCGGGGGCCGAGGTGTCCGTCGTGAACGGTTGGCCGAACTCCCCCGCGGTGACCGTGATCTCCGCGCCGAGCACCGCCGCGGACTGCGCCTCCAGGTGGGTGCGCAGCGCCTCGAAGGCCTCCGCGGGGTCCATGCCGGGGCCCAGGCGCAGCGAGAACTTCGCGCGCGCCGCGGGCTGGATCGTGTTCGAGGACTCCGCGACCGAGGGCGCGTCGATCCCGATGATGCTCAGCGCGGGAGCGTTCCACAGCCGGTCCGCGACCGGGCCGCGGCCGGCCAGGGTCACCCCGTCCAGCACGCCCGCGTCCGCGCGGAAGACGTCCTCGGGGTAGTCCAGGCCCGCGGTCTGCCGCGGCTCGAGGCCGGGCACGGCGACCGCGCCGTCCGCGTCGTGGAGCGTGGCGATCAGCCGCGAGAGCAGGACGACGGCGTCCAGGACCGGCCCGCCGAACATACCGGAGTGCACGGCGTGGTCGAGCACCCGGACGGTCACCGTGCCGTCCACCAGCCCACGCAGGGAGGTGGTCAGCGCGGGCTCCCCCACGGCCCAGTTGGACGAGTCCGCGACCACGATCGCGTCGGCGTCGAGGCGCGCCCGGTGCTTCTCCAGGAAGGTGCGGAAGGTGGGCGAGCCGGCCTCCTCCTCGCCCTCGATGAAGACGCGGACGCCGACGCCGGCATCGGGCAGGACGTCCCGCAGGGCGGCGAGGGCGGCGAGGTGGACCATGATGCCGGCCTTGTCGTCGGCGGCGCCGCGGCCGTACAGCCGCCCGCCGCGCTCGGTGGCCACGAGCGGCGGGGTGTCCCAGAGGTCCTCGTCCCCGAGCGGCTGCACGTCATGATGGGCATACAACAAGACGGTGGGCTTGTCGGAGGCGCCGGGCTTCTCGCCGATCACCGCCGGCCCGCCGGGCCGGTCGTCGTCGCGGGTCTCGGTCACGATCTCAACATCCTGCAGGCCCGCCTCGCGCAGCAGGCCCGCGACAGCCTCGGCGGACCGCTCGAGCTGGGTGCGGTCCGCGGAGTCCCAGGCGATGCCCGGGATCGCCACGAGGTCGGTGAGGGTCTGGAGGGTCGTCGGGAAACGGGCCTCGACGGCCTCACGGACGGCGGAGACGAGGGCCGCGTCCTGCGGCGCACGGGAGGTGATGTCAGTCATGACGGCCAGCGTAGACGGCGACCGAGCCGAGGGCCGCGCCTCCGGGCGGGCCGGACGCGCCCCACCACTAGACTGGAGGGGTGTTCAAGCGAGACAAGACCCCCGAGACCGCGCCCGCCCCCTCGACTCACGGCTCCTCGGCCGCTCCCGCCGAGGGCGCCGTGGCCGAGGCCGGGCCGCGCGACCGCTCGCAGGGCAAGAAGGGCCCGACTCCGCGGCGCCGCGACCAGGAGGCCGCGCGCCGTCGCACCCTGGTCCCCGAGGATCGCAAGGCGGCCCGCAAGGCCGAGCGTCAGGCGATGGCCCAGGAGCGGATGCGCCAGCGCGCCGCGCTGGAGACCGGGGACGAGCGCGGCCTCCCGGCGCGCGACAAGGGACCGCAGAAGCGCTGGGTCCGTGACTACGTGGACGCGCGCTCCGGCATCGGCGAGTGGCTCATGCCCGTCGTCTTCGCCTACGTCCTGCTCATGTTCATCCCCGGCCGCGAGGCGCAGCTGATCCTGATGATCAGCCTGTACGTCCTCGTGGCCCTCGTGCTCATCGAGAGCTTCCTGGTCAGCCGGCACATCAAGAAGGGCCTGACGGAGCGCTTCGGCACGCCGGAGCCCGGGACCGGCTTCTACGGCATCATGCGGGCCCTGCAGTTCCGCCGCCTGCGTCTGCCCAAGCCCCAGGTCAAGCGGGGCGAGTACCCCGCCTGACACGACACCGCGCCACGGCCCGGACCCCGGTGGGTCCGGGCCGTCGCGGCCCCGGCGAGCAGACCGTCAGCCCCGCAGGGACCGGGCCAGCCCGGCGGTGATCCGGCCGGCCCAGAACGGCCCCTCGTAGAGGAACGCGGTGTAGCCCTGGACGAGGTCCGCGCCCGCGTCGAGCCGGGCCTGGACGTCGTCGGCGTCCGTCACCCCGCCCACGCTGACGACGGCGGTGCCCGTCGGCAGCGCCGTCCGCAGGACCTCCAGCACCCGCATCGACCGCTCCTGGAGCGGGGCCCCGGACAGGCCGCCCGCGCCCAGGGCGTCCACGTCGGCACGCGGGGTGCGCAGACCCTCGCGGGAGACGGTCGTGTTGGTCGCGATGACGCCGTCGAGCCCGAGGCGCTCGGCGAGCGCCCCGACGGCGCGCACGTCGTCGTCCGCCAGGTCCGGGGCGATCTTCACGGTCAGTGGCACCCGCCGGCCCGGGACCGCACGGTCGGCCTCCTCGCGCACCGCCGTGAGGATCGGCTCCAGCGCGTCGATCTCCTGCAGCTGGCGCAGCCCCGGCGTGTTCGGGGAGGACACGTTGACCGTCAGGTAGTCGGCGTGGGGCGCGAGCAGGCGGGTCGAGGCCCGGTAGTCGTCCGCCGCGTCCTCGAGCGGGACCACCTTGGTCTTGCCGATGTTCACGCCCAGGACCGGCCGGGTCGGACCGAAGCGGCGCTCCAGGGTCTGCCGGGTCCGCGCCAGGCGGGGGGCGACGGCCGCCGCGCCGTCGTTGTTGAAGCCCATGCGGTTGACCAGCGCCCGGTCGTCCACGAGACGGAACAGTTGGGGCTGCGGGTTGCCGGGCTGCGGCTGCGCCGTGATCGTGCCGACCTCGATGTGGCCGAACCCGAGGTCGGCCAGGGCGGCGGTCCCCCGGCCGTCCTTGTCGAACCCCGCGGCCAGGCCGAAGGGCGTCGGGAACCGCAGGCCCATGACCGTGCGCCCGAGCAGCGGGTCCGGGCGGAAGGCGGCGCGCAGGGCGGCGGACGCCCCGGTGCGCTCGGCCAGCCGGATCGCGTCGAAGCCCCGATGGTGCGCCTGCTCCGCGTCCATGCCGCCGAACACGGCACGGAAGAAGGGCGGGTACAGGCGAGGCGCACGGGAGGTCAGGAGGCCGTCGACGGCGGACTTGGGATCAGGCAGCTGCATGTCCCCATCCTCGCACGAGCCTCCCGCCCGCCCGGGGTCCTCCTAGAGTGGTCGGATGGCCCGTGACCCGCTCCAGCCGCCGCCCCCGGACCCCTCCGCCCCGCACGGCGCACCCGCCGGCGGACCGACGGAGGAGGACACCCGCCCGTTCCTCGACGATCCGCCGGGCCTGGGCTGGGTCCCGGACGGGCTGCCGGGCTTCGAACGATGCACCCTCGGCCTCGACACCGATGAACAAGGACAGAACCTTGTCACAGTGGTGCGTCCGCGCACCGACGCTGCCCGTGACCCGGCCCGGCGGCCCATCCTCTCGGTGCACGGCTGGAGCGACTACTTCTACAACGCCCCGCTCGCCCACGCGTTCGAGGCCGCCGGCTACGCCTTCCACGCCGTCGACCTCCGCCACTACGGCCGCTCGCTGCGCACGGGACAGACGCCCGGCTGGACGGACGACCTGGCCCGCTACGACGCGGACCTCGAGGCCGCGTTCGAGACCATCGCCCAGGACCACCCGCTCCCGCCCATCCTCATGGGACACTCCACCGGCGGGCTGATCGCCGCGCTGTGGGCGGACCGGAATCCCGGCCGCCTCGCCGCGCTCGTGCTCAACAGCCCATGGCTGGAGATGCAGGGCAGCGCGGGCGTGCGCCTGCTGGCGAAGTCCATCGTGGGGCCCGTCTCCGCCATGAAGCCCTACGCCATGCTCACGCTGCCGCGCATCGACCACTACTGGCGTACCCTCTCGGACCAGGCCGAGGGCGAATGGGACCTGCACCCGCTCTGGCGTCCCCCGCACGCGTTCGAGGTGCCGGCCGCCTGGCTGAGCGCGGTCCTCTCGGGGCACCGGGCCGTGGCCGGGCGGCTCGACGTCTCCGTGCCGATCCTCGTGCTCGTCTCCGCGCGCGGGCATCGGGGCACGTCCTACGGCGAGGCGATGCTGACCTCGGACATCGTCCTGGACCCCGACGCCATGGCCCGCCGCTCCCTGCGGCTCGGCGACCGGGTGACCGTCCACCGGCTCCCCGACGCGCTGCACGACGTGTTCGCCTCCCCCGCGTCGGTGCGCGAGGCGGCCGGTGCCGCGACGCTCACGTGGCTGGGGGCCTACGCACCGCCGTCGGCGACCGAGGCCGAGTCCGGCGCGCCGGACGACGGCGCCGGCTGAGGGGTGTCCACGGCGCCGCCGTAGCGCCGGTCCCGTCGGGCGTAGGTCTCGACGGCGGCCCACAGGGTCCGCCGGTCGACGTCCGGCCACAGCACGTCCAGGAACAGCAGCTCCGCGTAGGCGGACTGCCACAGCAGATAGTTGGACAGGCGCTGCTCTCCCGAGGTCCGCAGGAACAGGTCCACGTCCGGGACGACGTCGACGTCCTGACCCGTGCGGAAGCCGCGGTCGAGGTAGCGGGTGATGACGTCCTCGCTGATCTCGCCCGGCCGCATCCGGCCGGCCCGGACCTCTTCGGCGATGGCCTGGACGCCGTCCAGGATCTCGGCCCGGCTGCCGTAGTTCACGCACATGTGCAGCGTGGTGCCGGTGTTGTGGCGCGTGAGCTCCTCGGCCTCCTGCAGCTCCCGGATCACGGGGGTCCAGAGGCGCGGGGCCCGCCCGTTCCACCGGATCCGCACGTTCCACGAGTGCAGGGTGTCCCGCTGGCGGCGCAGCACGTCCCGGGAGAAGCCCATGAGGAAGCGCACCTCCTCCGCCGAGCGCCGCCAGTTCTCCGTGGAGAACGCATACGCGGACACGTGGCCGATCCCCAGCTCCACCGCCCCGGCGACGACGTCCAGCAGCGCCGCCTCGCCGGCCCGATGGCCCTCGGTGCGGGGCAGGCCGCGCTGGTTGGCCCACCGTCCGTTGCCGTCCATCACGATCGCCACGTGCCGGGGCACGAAACGCGGGTCGATCCGCGGGGCGACCGCACCCGAGGGGTGCGGCGGCGGGGGCTGCGGGGCTCGGTCGGCGCTCATGGTCTCCTCTCGACGCGCGGGGCGGGGAGGCCGAGGTCCTGGTCCAGGACGGACAGGGACACCAGGCGCCGCTCGGCGTGGAACTGCAGGTACGCCGCCACGATACCGGCCGCCTCGCGGCGGGCGGGGGCCCCGGAGGCGTCCGCGGTGGCCCAGTCCCCCGCCGCGAGGGCCGAGAGCAGGTCGAAGGTCTCCGGGGCCGGGTGAGCGGCACCGGGTGGCCTGCACTCGGGGCAGACGGCTCCGCCGAGGCCCACGTGCAGTGCCGTGTGCGGGCCGGGGGCGCCGCAGCGGGCGCACCGGTCGAAGGTCGGGGCCCAGCCGGCCTGGGCGAGCGCGCGCAGCAGGAACGAGTGCAGGATCAGGCGCGGGTCGTGCGCGCCGCGGGCCAGCGCGGCCAGCGCGCCGTGGAACAGGCGGTACTGGGCGCGCCGGCCGTCGTCGTCGACCGCGGGGACCCGCTCGACGGCCTCGGCGAGGGCGCCGGCGACGGTGTAGGCGTCGTAGTCAGCGGCCAGCATCGTTGCGTACGGGTGCAGCAGCTGCGCCTGGCTCACGGTGTGCAGCTCCCCCCGGCCGCGTGCGAGCTGGAGCGTGGAGTGCATGAACGGCTCCACCACCGAGCCCAGCCGGGAGGAGGTCTTGCGCACCCCCTTGGCCACGGCCCGGACCAGGCCGTGCTCGGGGGTGAGCGCCTCGATGATGCGATCGGCCTCCCCCAGACGGTGGGTGCGCAGCACGATGGCCTCGGTGCGGAACGAGTTCGCCGCGTAGCCGCCGTGCCGCGCACCCCGCCGGGAGGAGCCGGAGCCGCTCACGCGCGCAGGGCGCGGTTCACCGCGGACACCACGGCCTTCAGCGAGGCGGTGGTGGTGTTGTGGTCCAGGCCGACGCCCCAGAGGACACGGTCGCCCACGGCCGCCTCCACGTAGGCGGCGGCCATGGCCGCGCCGCCCTCGGACAGTGCGTGCTCGGAGTAGTCGAGCACGCGGACGTCCACGCCCTCCTCGCCGAGGATGCGCAGGAACGCGTCGATCGGGCCGTTGCCCTGCGCCGTGCGGGTCTGCGTGACGCCGTCGACCTCGAGCTCGGCCTCCATCCGGAACGCGCCGTCCTCACCGGAGGCCGAGGAGACCGAGCGGAGCCGGTAGTGGCCCCACTGCGCCTCCGCCGCGTCGGCGGGCAGGTACTCGTCCTGGAACACGCGCCACAGGTCGGCGCCCGAGACCTCGCCGCCCTGGGCGTCGGCCAGATCCTGGATGACGTGGGAGAACTCGATCTGCGCGCGGCGCGGCAGCTCCAGGTTGTGCTCGGACTTGAGCAGGTAGGCGACGCCGCCCTTGCCGGACTGCGAGTTCACGCGGATGACGGCCTCGTAGGAGCGGCCGATGTCCTTCGGGTCGATGGGCAGGTACGGCACGGCCCACGGGATGCCGTCCACGTCCGTGCCGGCCGCCTTCGCGTCGACCTCCATGGCCTCGAAGCCCTTCTTGATGGCGTCCTGGTGGGAGCCGGAGAAGGCCGTGAAGACGAGGTCGCCGCCCCAGGGCGAGCGCTCGGGCACGGCCAGCTGGTTGCAGTACTCGACCGTGCGCTTGATGTGGTCCATGTCGGAGAAGTCGATCATGGGGTCGACGCCCTGCGAGTACAGGTTCATGCCCAGCGTCACCAGGTCGACGTTGCCGGTGCGCTCGCCGTTGCCGAACAGGCATCCCTCGATGCGGTCCGCCCCGGCCAGGTAGCCCAGCTCGGCGGCGGCCACGCCCGTGCCGCGGTCGTTGTGCGGGTGGAGGGAGAGGATGAGCGAGTCACGGTGCTCCAGGTTGCGGTGCATCCACTCGATCGAGTCGGCGTACACGTTCGGGGTGGACATCTCCACCGTCGCCGGCAGGTTCAGGATCATCTTGCGGTCGGTGGAGGCCTCCAGGACCGTGGCCACCTCGTCCGAGATGCGCCGGGCGAACTCGAGCTCGGTGCCCGTGTAGGACTCGGGCGAGTACTCGTAGGTGATCTGCGTGCCCTTGAGCTGCTCCTCGAACTTCTTCACCAGGCGCGCGCCGGAGGTCGCGATGTCCACGATCCCGTCCTCGTCCTGCCGGAACACCACGCGGCGCTGCAGCACCGACGTCGAGTTGTACAGGTGCACGATGGCCCGGTCGGCGCCCTCGAGCGCCTCGAAGGTGCGCTCGATCAGGTGCTCACGGGACTGCGTGAGGACCTGGATGGTGACGTCGTCCGGGATGTGGTCGCCCTCGATGAGCTGACGGACGAAGTCGTAGTCGGTCTGCGAGGCGGACGGGAAGCCGACCTCGATCTCCTTGAAGCCCATGCCGACGAGCAGCTGGAACATGCGCAGCTTGCGCTCGGGGCCCATGGGGTCGATCAGGGCCTGGTTGCCGTCGCGCAGGTCCACGGCGCACCAGCGTGGTGCCTCGGTGATGACCTTGTCCGGCCAGGTGCGGTCCGGCAGGGCGACCTCGATCTGGTCCTGGAACGGGACGTACTTGTGGAACTTCATCCCCGACGACTTCTGCAGGTGAGCGCTCATGCGTGTTCTCCCTCGACGTGCGCGCGGCGGGCGCGCGAAAGGTGGGTGGTCGGTGGCCGGACCGGGAGGTCAGGGGCTCCGCACGGGGTGTCCGGTCCGGTGGGAGGCGTCCTGCCTCCGCATGCGCTCAGGCGGCGTGGATCACGGCCTGGCACGGGGACCCCGTGCGGCCGGGAAGTAGCAGGCGGGCCGTGGCCGGCGCTGTCGTCGCGAGGCGGAGGGACATGCCCCGACCCTAGCACCGAGGTGGGCCGGGCCACAGGAGGCCGTCCCCGTGTGACGCACGACGACGGCGGCCCGCTCCGGCGCGTGCGCGCCCGGGTCGGGCCTCCGGCTCAGAAGCCGAGTCGGCCGAGCTGTTTGGGGTCGCGCTGCCACTCCTTGGCGACCTTGACCCGCAGGTCCAGGTGCACCTTGGTGCCGAGCATGCGCTCGATGCCCGCCCGCGCCTGCGCGCCGATCTCACGCAGCCGGGAGCCGCCCTTGCCGATGATGATGCCCTTCTGGCTGTCCCGCTCGACGAAGACGTTCGCCCACACGTCCATCAGGGGCCGATCCGCGGGGCGGTCCTCGCGCAGGGACATCTCCTCGACCATCACGGCCACCGAGTGCGGCAGCTCGTCGCGCACGCCCTCCAGGGCCGCCTCCCGGATGAGCTCGGCAACCATGACCGCCTCCGGCTCGTCCGTGAGCTCGCCGTCGGGGTACAGGGGCGGCCCGGCCGGCAGCAGGCCCGCGAAGACGCCCAGGACGTCGTCGACCTGGCGGCCGGCCACCGCCGACACCGGCACGACGGCCGCGAAGCCCTCCCCGCCGTTCTCCGGCCCGAGGACCTCGTCGCCCAGCGCGGTCACGGCCACGAGCTGCGCCATGAGCTGCTCCGGGCCCACCTTGTCCGTCTTCGTCACCACGGCGACCACCGGGGTGCGGTGCAGGTACGAGAGCTGCTGGGCGATGAACCGGTCGCCCGGGCCGATCGCCTCGTCGGCCGGCAGGCACATGCCCACGGCGTCGACCTCGTTGAGCGTCTCCGCCACGAGGTCGTTGAGGCGCTCGCCGAGCAGGGTGCGGGGCCGGTGCAGGCCCGGGGTGTCCACGAGCACGAGCTGGAAGTCCTCGCGGTGGACGATCCCGCGGATGGTGTGGCGCGTGGTCTGCGGCTTGGAGGAGGTGATCGCCACCTTCTCCCCCACCAGCGCGTTGGTGAGCGTGGACTTGCCGGCGTTCGGCCGGCCCACGAGCGAGACGAAGCCGGAACGGAAGCCGTCCGCGGCGCGGGCCGGATCGACGAGATCGGTCATGGGGTCATCCTTGTCAGGCGGGGCGTGGGGTGGGGCGGCCGGCTCAGGCCACGGGGTCGGCGGGCGTGGCGCCGTGGGCCTGCTCCTCGCGCCGGCGCAGCCGCACCGGGCGGTCGGGGGTCTCGGAGACGCGCAGGCGCGCGACCCGGTTGCGGCGGGGCTCGAGGGTGTCCGCGACGAGCTCGATCCCCTGGACCACGACGCGCGAGCCCTGGATCGGGACGCGGCCGAGCTCCTTGGCCAGGAGGCCGCCGACCGTGTCGACGTCGTCGTCCTCGTCCTCCTCCGGCAGCTCGAACTCCTCCCGGAAGTCGTGGATGCCCATGCGCGCGTCGACGGAGTAGACGCCGGGCGCGACGAACTCCACCTCGGGGCGGTCCGGGTGGTCGTCCTCGTCGTAGATCTCGCCGACGATCTCCTCGATGAGGTCCTCGAGCGTCACGAGCCCCGCCGTGCCGCCGTACTCGTCCACCACCACGGCCACGTGGGTGGACTCGCGCTGCAGCTCCTGCAGGAGGGTGGCCACGGACTTCGACTCGGGGACGAAGCGGACGTCGCGCATGACCTCGGTGACGGGGGTGTCGGTCGCAGCGCCGTCGTGGTGCAGGGCGCGGGTGACGTCCTTGAGGTGCAGCATGCCCCGGATGTCGTCGGCGTCCTCGCCGATCACCGGGATGCGGGAGTTGCCGGAGCGCAGGAACAGGGCCATGGCCTGCCCGAGCGTGTGGTCGGCGTCGATCGTGACGACGTCGGTGCGCGGCACCATGACGGAGCGGACGATGGTGTCGTTCATGGAGAACACCGACTGGATCAGCTCCGCCTCGGAGTCGGCGAGCACGTCCGCGTCGTGGGCGCGGGCGACGAACTCGCGCAGGTGGCGCTCCTGGAAGTCGTCCTCGTCCTCCGGCTCGACCTCGCGACGGCGCCGGTCCCGGTCCAGGCGGGCGGCGAGCGGGCCCAGGGCCCGGCGGAGCACCCACACGAGGCCGCCCAGGCGGCGGGCGACGGCGGCCTCGTTGCGGGAGCCGATCGGCCGCGGGCTCCAGACGCCCAGCAGGGCGGCCACGCCCACGAGCACGACCGCGGCGATCGCCACGGCGAGCCACGTGTCGTCCACCACCGCGTCGGCGGCCGCGGTCAGGCAGACGGCGGACAGGGCCTCGGCGACGAAGCGCCAGACCCGCAGGGCCCCGAGGTGGCTCTCCCGCTCGCGGGCGATCTCCAGGACCTTGGAGCCGGGCTGCTCGCGGACGATGTCCTCCGCGTCCCGCCGGGAGAGGTAGGAGAACGCGGACTCGGCCAGGGACAGCGTCCAGGTCAGGCCGAGGAAGACCAGGAAGAGGGCGAAGAGGACGGCGGGCGTCAGCATGGGCGGTGCCGTCAATCCTCGACGGTGGGGGCCGGGGCGGGCCGGCCGAGGACCTCGGAGACGAGCCGATCCTGGAGCGTGAACATCTCCTCGCGCTCGGCGTCCTCGACGTGGTCGTACCCGAGCAGGTGGAGCATGCCGTGGGTGAGCAGCAGGAGCAGCTCGTCGTCACGGGAGTGCCCGCCGCGCGCCGCCTGCTCGGCGGCGACCTCGGGGCAGAGCACGACGTCGCCGAGCACGCCCTCGGCCGGCGCCTCGGGCGAGCCGGGGGTCAGCTCGTCCATGGGCAGGCTCATCACGTCGGTGGGCCCGGGCAGGTCCATCCACTCCTCGTGCAGCTCGGCCATGCGTGCGGCGTCCACGACGGTCACGGCCGTCTCGGCGCGCTCGTGGACGTGCAGGCGCGCGTACACGTGCCGGGCCATGCGCAGCAGCGCGTCCTCGGGGACCTCGATCCCCGACTCGTTCAGGATCTCAACGGCCACGGCGGGCCCCTCCTCGCTTCTGGGAGCGCTCCGCGGGGCCGCGGGCGGCGTCGTAGGCGTCCACGATGGCGCTCACCAGCGAGTGCCGGACCACGTCCGAGGAGTCGAAGCGGACCATCTCCAGTCCCTCGATCCCCTCGAGCACCTCGACGGCCTGGGCCAGGCCGGACTGGGTGCCGCGCGGCAGGTCCACCTGCGAGGTGTCGCCCGTGACGACCATGCGCGCACCGAAGCCGAGGCGGGTCAGGAACATCTTCATCTGCTCGCCGGTCGTGTTCTGGGCCTCGTCGAGGATCACGAACGCGTCGTTCAGGGTGCGGCCGCGCATGTACGCCAGCGGGGCGACCTCGATGGTCCCGGCCTCCATCAGCCGCGGGATCGACTCGGGCTCGATCATGTCGTGCAGCGCGTCGTACAGGGGGCGCAGGTACGGGTCGATCTTCTCGGAGAGCCCGCCGGGCAGGAACCCGAGCCGCTCGCCGGCCTCGACGGCCGGACGGGTGAGGATGATGCGGTTGACCTCCTTGGCCTGCAGCGCCTGCACCGCCTTGGCCATCGCCAGGTAGGTCTTGCCGGTGCCGGCCGGGCCGATGCCGAAGACGACGGTGGAGCGGTCGATCGCCTCCACGTAGTCCTGCTGGTGCAGGGTCTTCGCGCGGATGCGGCGGCCCCGGCCCGAGAGGATCGAGTCCAGGTGCAGCTGACCCGCGCCGCGCCCGGTGGCGGCATCGCGGACGTGGTGGACCACCTGGCCCATCACCTCGGGGGTGACGGCCTGGTCGCGGCGGGCGATCGAGCGCAGGTCCTCGACGACGCGCCGCACCGAGGCCACGTCGGCCACCGGCCCGGCCAGGTCCAGTCGCTGGTCGCGGACCGTGACGTCCACGGTGGGGAACACGCCGCCGAGGATCCGCAGCAGGGCGTCCTGCGGTCCGAGCGTGCGGACCATGAGGTCGGCGGTCTCGAACGCGACCCCCTCGTGCGCGGTGGCGGGCGGGGTCGGGGTCGTGGGGGGCACGGTCACGATGGGGCGGATCACCTCGGGGTCGTGGGGGCGGGACGTCCCGTCCAGTCTAGGCGTCGGCGCGTCGTCCTGCCGGGGCTCACCAGCGGCCGAGCCGGTGCTGGAGCACGGCGAGGGCGGCGGGGCCGGCCGTGGAGGCGCGCAGCACGTGCGGGCCGAGCCGCACCGGCACGGCCCCCGCGGCCACGCAGGCCTCGAGCTCGGCCGGGCCGATCCCGCCCTCGGGACCCACGACGACGGCGATCTCGGCGGCCGCGGAGAGTCGCTCCGCGGGCACCGCGGACACCCCGTGCTCCGCGTCCTCGTGCAGCACGAGGACGAGCCGGCCGCCGTCGTCGTCCCGGGCCAGCCCGGCGACCGCCGTCCCGGAGACGTGGTCTCGGACCGCGGGCACCCGGGCGCGACGCGCCTGCTTGGCGGCCGCGCGGGCCGTGTCCGCCCACTTCTGGCGGGCCTTGGCGGCCTTGGGGCCCTTCCAGCGGACGATCGAGCGCTCCGCCTCCCAGGGCACCACGGCGTCCACGCCGAGCTCGACGGCGGCCTGGACCGCCATGAGGTCCCGGTCGCCCTTGGCGAGGGCCTGGACGAGCACGAGCGCCGGGGTGGGCGCCGGCTCCTCCGCCACCGCGTCCAGCCGCACGGACACCGCGTCCGGGGCGGCCGCGAGCACGGTGCCGTGGCCGAGCGTGCCCGACCCGTCGGCCAGGAGCACGGCCTCCCCGAGGGCCAGGCGCATGGCCGCGGCGGCGTGTCGGGCCTCGGGGCCGCCGAAGACGACCTCCGCGCCGGCGCTCGCGCCGGCCAGGGCGCCCGGCTCGAGGTGGAACAGGGGGGCGGTCACAGATTCCTCAGGTTCTCCCGCAGCCGAGCGAACATGCCCTTGGCCTGGGGTGCGCCGTGCACGACCTCCTCGCCGCGCACCTCGGCCAGGCGCTCCAGGAGCTGGCGCTGCTCTTCGTCCAGGTCGGTGGGCGTGGTGACCACCACGTCCACCTTGAGGTCGCCTCGGCCCTGCCCGCGCAGGCGGCCGACGCCCAGGCCGTGGAGGACCTCGACGTGGCCGGACTGCACGCCCGGGTCCAGGCTGACGGACTGCGTGCCGTCCAGGGTGTCCAGCGTGACGGTGGTGCCCAGGGCCGCGGCGGCCATGGGGACGGTCACGGTGGTGGCCAGGTGGTCGCCCTCGCGGCGGAAGGTCTCGTCCGGGCGGACCGCGATCTCCACGTAGAGGTCCCCGTTCGGGCCGCCGCCCGGGCCGGCCTCGCCGCGGCCGGCGAGGTGGATGCGGGTGCCGTCGTCCACGCCCGCGGGGATGCGCAGGGTCAGCGGCGTCCGGGTGCGGACGCGGCCCTGCCCGTCGCACTCGTGGCAGGGCGTCGGGATGACGGTGCCGAACCCCTGGCAGGCGGGGCAGGCCTCGGTGGCCATGACGGTGCCCAGCAGCGACCGCACGGGGCGCTGGATCATGCCGTGGCCGTGGCAGGTCTGGCAGGTCTCCGGCTGGGTGCCGGGCTCGCAGCACGAGCCCTCACACCGATCGCAGCGCACGGCCGTGTCCAACTCGATCGTCTGCTCGCCGCCGAAGACGGCGTCGCGCAGGTCGATCCGCGCGGTCACGAGGGCGTCCTGGCCGCGGCGGGCGCGGCTGGCGGGGCCGCCGCGGCCGCCCTGGCCGGCGGCGTTCATGAAGGTCTCGAAGATGTCGGCGAAGCCCCCGAAGCCGCCCGCCCCGCCGAAGCCGCCCGGGAAGCCGGCCTGGCCGTTCTCATTGCCCGTCGTGTCGTAGGCCCGGCGCCGGCCCTCGTCCGAGAGCACCTCGTAGGCGTGGGAGATGCGCTTGAACTGCTCGGCCGCCTCCGGGTCGGGGTTGACGTCCGGGTGATGGGTGCGCGCGAGCTTGCGGTAGGCGCGGCGGATCTCCTCGGTGCTGGCGTCACGGCTGACGCCGAGCGTCTCGTAGTGGTCGGTCACGGTGGGGATTCCTCTCGGGGAGAGCGGGACGTGGGGCGATGCGGGACGGGGCCCGCCAGGACGCGCGGAGGCGCGTCAGGTGGTCAGGATGCGGGAGAGATAGCGGGCGATCGCCCGGACGGCGGCCATGGTGCCCGGATAGTCCATCCGGGTCGGACCGATGACACCGACCTTCGCCACGGCGCCGGGGCCGTAGGCGGCTGCGACCACCGAGGTGTCCGCGAGCGATCCGACGTTCTCGGACCCGATCCGCACGGACACCCCGTGGGCGTCCTGCTCCATCTCCGTGAGCAGGCGCAGCAGCACCACCTGCTCCTCGAGCGCCTCCAGGATCGGCCCGATGGACGCGCCGAAGTCCCCCGGGGAGCGGGCCAGGTTGGCGGTGCCGGCCAGGACGATGCGGTCCTGCCGACCGGCCTCGAGCAGGTCGTGGACGGCCGCGGCCACGAGGGCGGCGGACTGCTGGTGCTCCGGGCGGACCCGGGTGACGACGTCGTCCACCACGGTGGCCGCCTGCACCGGACCGAGCCCCAGCAGGGCGTCCAGCAGGAGGCCGCGGAGCACGGACAGCTCCGCCTCCTCGACCGGACGGTCCAGCACGGCGTGCCGCTGGTCCACCCGTCCCGTGGACAGGATGAGGACCACGAGCACGCGCGTGGGTGTGAGGGAGACCAGTTCGAGGTGGCGGATCGTGGAGCCGTCCTCGTGGGGGAACTGCGCGACGGCGACCTGCTGGGTCAGCTGGGCCAGGAGGCGCACCGTGGACTCCATCATGTGCTCGGTGTCCGTCTCCGGGTCCAGCAGGGTCCGCACGGCCCGGCGCTCGGCGGGGGACAGCGGCTTCACCTCGGAGAGGCGGTCGACGAACACGCGGTAGCCCTTGTCCGTGGGGACGCGCCCGGCGGAGGTGTGCGGGGCCACGATGAGGCCCTCCTCCTCGAGCGCAGCCATGTCGTTGCGCACGGTCGCGGAGGACACGCCCAGGGCGTGCCGTTCCACGAGCGCCTTGGAGCCCACGGGCTCGCGCAGCGCCACGTAGTCCTCCACGATCGCCTGGAGCACCTGCAGGCGGCGGGGCTGCTCCGACATCTCGGTCCTCCTCTGGTCCGTCGGGATCCGGGGCGACCCCGGAGGTGCCCCTGGCTGGCACTCCGGCGGGTCAAGTGCCAATGCTACCGTCCGACCCGGGGGACGACCCGACCGGCCCGCACGGCTTCGCTCACGGTGATCGCCCGCCCCCGTTGCTACCGTGCTCTCCCATGGACTGGAGCAGCTGGGGCCCCGCGGGCCACGACGACCTGACGCGCCGCCCCGCCCGGACCGTCCCCGATGTGCCCGCCACCCCCGGCACGGTGGTCGAGGACGTGGCCTCCGGGTTCACCGGGGCCGTGAGCGGCATCGAGCGCTCCGGCGGCGTGCACGTGGTGGTCCTGGAGGACCGCCGCGGCGTGCGCCGCGGCTTCCCCCTCGGCGGCGGCTTCTGGATCGACGGCGAGCCCGTGACCCTGGTCCCCCCGACCGCCGCGGCCCCGGCGGCGCCGGCCCGCACCGCCTCCGGCTCGCGACGGGTCGAGGGGGCGCGGGCCCGCACTGCCCGCGCCTCTCGCATCTGGGTGGAGGGCGTGCACGACGCCGAGCTGGTGGAGAAGGTGTGGGGCGAGGACCTGCGCCTCGAGGGCATCGTCGTGGAGCCCCTGCACGGCGTGGACGACCTCGCCGGGGCGATCCGTGCGTTCGCCCCCGGTCCGCGGCGCCGGCTCGGGATCCTCGTGGACCATCTCGTCACCGGGTCCAAGGAGGAGCGCCTCGCGGCCGAGGCCATGCGCGTGCCGGGGGCCGCGGGCAACGTGCTCATCCTCGGTCACCCCTACGTGGACGTCTGGCAGGTCATCAAGCCCTCCGTCTTCGGCATCCCCGCGTGGCCCGTCGTGCCGAAGGGGCAGGACTGGAAGACGGGGATCCTGCGGGGACTGGGCTGGCCGCACGGGAGCAAGGAGGCCACGGGGCTGGGGTGGAAGCGGCTGCTCTCCCACGTCACCACGTACGCGGACCTCGAGCCGTCCCTGCTGGGCCGCGTGGAGGAGCTCATCGACTTCCTCACCGCCGCACCCGAGCACTGATCTCGGCGCGGCCCCCGCCCGCCCGCGCTATGCTGGCCCATGCCCTGCGCCCGGTCCCCGGCGCGCGGGTCCCGCGATCCAGGAGGAGCCCCTCGTGAACACCCGCGCGCAGCCCGACGCCGGCCGCACCGGCCACGGCCCGCCCGCCTGGCTCGTCTCGGCCGGCGGCCGCGGCGCCCCGCTCACGGCGAAGCAGGACCGTGACCGCGCGGCGCTGGCCCATCTCAGTCTGGCGTTCGGCGTGCTCGGCCCGCTGGTCGTGTGGCTGCTCTATCGCGACCGCGGCCCGTTCACCTCGCAGGAGTCGCGGGAGGCCCTGAACTTCTCCGGGCCGCCCACGCTCATCACGCTCCTGTTCTTCTTCCTGTCCCTGTTGCCGGTGGTCGGCCCGATCTTCGCGATCCTCGGCGCGCTCACGTGGGCCGCCATGGCGGTCTACGGCGTGATGGGCGCCTCGCACGTGTCCAAGGGCCGTCCGTTCCGGTACCCGTTCAACCTGCGCATCCTGCGCTGACCCGGGGTCGGCCGGTCAGAAGCCGGCCAGCGCCCGGACGATCGCGTCGTTGCGCAGCCGCCCCTCGAGCGTCGGGATGATGCGCCCGTCGACGGCGGCGCGCCCGTCCAGCAGGCCCGCGGCGATGAGTTCGGCGATCGCCCCGCGGATCCGCGCGGCCTCCCCCGGCGTCTCCGAGACGAGCTCCGCGGTCGGGAGCCCGTCCACCGTGCGCACCGCGAGCATGATGCGCTCGAGGCGCCGCGCGTCGGCGTCGGGCCGCTCGCGGCCGACGGCGGGGGTGACCCCCGTGGCCAGCCGTTGCGCGTAGGCGGCGGGGTGCTTGGCGTTCCAGAACCGGACGCCGGCGAGGTGCGAGTGCGCGCCCGGGCCGATCCCCCACCAGTCCTGGTCCTCCCAGTACGCCACGTTGTGCCGCGCGCGGTGGACCCCGGAGCCCTGCGGGTCGCGCGCCCAGTTGGACACCTCGTACCAGCGGTAGCCGGCGGCGCTGAGCAGCTCCTCGGCGAGCAGGTACTTGTCCGCCTGGTCGTCGGGGTCCACGTCCGCCACCTCGCCGCGGGCCACCTGGGCCCCGAGCTTGGTGCCCTCCTCCACGATCAGCGAGTACGCGCTCACGTGGTCCGGGGCCAGGGCGACGGCGGCCTCGAGCGTGGCCCGCCAGTCGGCGAGGGACTCCCCCGCGGTCCCGTAGATCAGGTCCAGGGACACCTCCAGGCCGGCCTCGCGGGCCGCGGCGACGGCGGCGGGGACGGACTCGGGCCGATGGGTGCGCTCGAGCGTGGCGAGCACGTGCGGCATCGCGGACTGCATGCCCAGGGAGAGGCGGGTGAAGCCGCCGGCCGCGAGCTGGCGGGCGTACTCCGGAGTGATGGTGTCCGGGTTGGCCTCGGTGGTGACCTCCGCGCCGGGCGCGATCCCGAACCGGTCCACCGCCGCCTGGAGGATGCGCACGAGGTCCGCGGCCGGCAGGAGCGTGGGCGTGCCGCCGCCGAAGAACACCGTGTGCAGCGGGCGGGCGGGCACGTCCGAGGACGCGAGCACGTCCGCGGCGAAGTCCAGCTCCGCGACCGCCGACTCCCAGTAGTCGCCGCGGCCCGCGCCGGGGCCGAGGTCGACGGCCGTGTACGTGTTGAAGTCGCAGTAGCCGCAGCGCACGGTGCAGAACGGCACGTGGACGTACAGGCTGAAGGTGCGCGCCGCGCCGTCGCCGGCGGCCGCGCGCACCCGCTGCCCGACGTCGGCCGGCAGCCGGCCGTCGTCGGGGACCGGCTCGCCGAGGGGCAGGGCGGGCACTTACTTCTTCGCCGCCTGGTCGGCGCCGGCGCCGTCCGAGGACAGGGCGGCGATGAAGGCCTCCTGCGGGACCTCGACCCGGCCCACCATCTTCATGCGCTTCTTGCCCTCCTTCTGCTTCTCGAGCAGCTTGCGCTTGCGGGAGATGTCGCCGCCGTAGCACTTGGAGAGCACGTCCTTGCGGATCGCGCGGATGTTCTCGCGGGCGATGATGCGCGAGCCGATGGCGGCCTGGATCGGCACCTCGTACTGCTGGCGCGGGATCAGCTCCTTGAGCTTGCCCGTCATCATCACGCCGTACGTATAGGCGTTGTCCTTGTGGGTGATGGAGGAGAACGCGTCCACCTGTTCGCCCTGGAGCAGGATGTCCACCTTGACGAGGTCGGCCGCCTGGTCACCGTCGGCCTTCCAGTCCAGCGAGGCGTACCCCTTGGTGCGGGACTTGAGCTGGTCGAAGAAGTCGAACACGATCTCGGCCAGCGGGATCCAGTAGCGGATCTCCACCCGTTCCTCGGAGAGGTAGTCCATGCCCTTGAGGTTGCCGCGCTTGGCCTGGCACAGCTCCATGACGGCGCCGATGAACTCGGCCGGCACGATGATCGTGGCCGAGGCCATGGGCTCGCGCACCTCGAGGATCTTGCCCTCGGGGAACTCGGAGGGGTTGGTCACGGTGACGACCTCACGGTCCTCCCGGGTGACCTCGTAGACCACGTTGGGCGCGGTGGAGATGAGGTCGAGCCCGAACTCGCGCTCGAGGCGCTCGCGCACGATCTCCAGATGCAGCAGACCGAGGAAGCCGACGCGGAAGCCGAAGCCCAGCGCGACCGAGGTCTCCGGCTCGTAGACGAGCGCGGCGTCGTTGAGCTTGAGCTTGTCCAGGGCGTCACGCAGCACGGGATAGTCCGAGCCGTCGATGGGGTACAGGCCTGAGAACACCATGGGCTTGGGGTCCTCGTAGCCACCCAGGGACTGCTCGGCCGGGTGGGCGTGGTTGGTGACCGTGTCGCCCACCTTGGACTGCCGCACGTCCTTCACGCCGGTGATGAGGTAGCCCACCTCGCCCACGGCCAGGCCCTTCGTGGGTACGGGCTCCGGGGAGGAGACGCCGATCTCGAGGAGCTCGTAGGTGGTGCCCGTGGACATCATGCGGACCTTCTCCCGCGGGGAGAGCCGGCCGTCCACGACGCGCACGTACGTGACGACGCCCCGGTAGGTGTCGTACACGGAGTCGAAGATCATCGCGCGGGCCGGGGCGTCCGCGTCGCCCTCCGGGCTGGGGACGGCGCGGACCACGCGGTCCAGCAGCTCCTCGACGCCGACGCCCGTCTTGCCGGACACGCGCAGCACGTCCTCGGGATCGCAGCCGATCAGGGAGGCCAGCTCGGCCGCGTAGCGGTCCGGATCCGCGGCGGGCAGGTCGATCTTGTTGAGCACGGGGATGATCTCCAACTCGTGCTCCATGGCGAGGTAGAGGTTCGCCAGGGTCTGCGCCTCGATGCCCTGGGCGGCGTCCACCAGCAGGATCGCCCCCTCGCACGCGGCCAGCGAGCGGGAGACCTCGTAGGTGAAGTCCACGTGCCCGGGGGTGTCGATCATGTTCAGGGCGTAGTCCACCCCGTCCACGGACCAGGGCATGCGCACGGCCTGGGACTTGATGGTGATGCCGCGCTCACGCTCGATGTCCATGCGGTCCAGGTACTGCGCCTTCATGTCGCGGGGCTGCACGACGCCGGTGGCCTGCAGCATGCGGTCCGCCAGCGTGGACTTGCCATGGTCGATGTGGGCGATGATGCAGAAGTTGCGGATCACCGAGGGGTCGGTGGCAGCGGGCACCGGGGGGTTCGACGCCAGGGGCGACACGGGCACTTCCTCTACGGGTGACGGGGACGGGACTCTGACCGCCTAGTCTCTCATGATCCGCCGCCGACCCGACCCGGACGCCGGGCCCGCGCGTCCACTAGATTCACGCCCATGGCCTTCGACCTGCATCGCGCCCTGTCCCTCGGCCGCCGGACGGCACGCCTGATCGGCGCCCTCCGCGACGACGCCCGGCCGCGCCGGGCCGCCTCCGAGGCCGGTCGACGGGCCGGCGACCGGAGCGGCCCGTCGCCCTTCCCGGGCCCGCCCGGGCCTCCCGGGCCCGCGTGGGACCCCACGGAGCCCACCGACTCGTGGCCGATGCCCGGGCCCGGGCAGGAGCGCCGGCCCCGGCGACAGGACGCCGGCCGCCACGTGTCCCTGCCGGACTTCACCGGCACCGTCCGCGTCGAGTACGCGCCCGTGCCCGGGCCGACGGCCGGGCCGGGCGAGGTCGTGTGGACCTGGGTGCCGTACGAGGAGATGGACGGCCGGGGCAAGGACCGCCCCGTGCTCCTGATCGGCCGGGACGGGGCGCACCTGCTCGGGCTCATGCTGACCAGCCGGGACCGGAACAACGCCCTGGCCCGCGACGAGGACTACGTGGACGTGGGCGCGGGCGCCTGGGACCGGTCCGGCCGCGCCTCGGAGGTGAAGCTGGACCGGGTGGTCCGCGTGGATCCGGCCGCGGTGCGCCGGGAGGGCGGCGTCCTGGACCGGGCGGCCTTCGACCGGGTCACGGCCGCGCTGGCCCGCGCCCGGCGGCGGGGGCGCTGAGTCGGCCGCGCGGATCGCAGGGTCTGGGTGGTAGGATCGTCCGCATTGTGTCCGCCGGTCGACGGGCACCCCCGGAACGGGTCATCATCGGTGTTCCCCACGCCGCTCAGTCCACGGATCCGGGCACCCTCCACGACCCCCTGTTCATGCGGCGCCCGGACCCTCGTCCGCGCCGCCGACGACGAAGGACCCGATTTGGCTAACATCAAGTCCCAGAAGAAGCGCATCCTCACCAACGAGAAGGCGCGCCAGCGCAACGTCGCGGTGAAGTCCGAGCTGAAGACCGCCATCCGCGCCGTGGACAAGGCCGTCGCCGCCGGCGAGCCCGAGGCCGCCGCCGCCGCGCTGCGCACCGCCTCCCGCAAGCTGGACAAGGCCGCCTCGAAGGGCGTCATCCACAAGAACCAGGCCGCGAACCGCAAGTCCGGCATCGCCGCCCGCGTGAAGGCCCTCCTCGGCTGATCCACGCCCCCCGGCTGTGACCGCGGCCCCCGCCCCGAGCGATCGGTGCGGGGGCCGCGTCGTGTCCGGGCTGCCCCCGAGGGATGCCGTCCGGCGGCGCCGTCAGCGGCTGACGGCGGTGGCCACGCGGATGACCGCGCGCTCGACGGCGAACTCCGGGTTGCGGGAGGCGCCCTTGGCCTCGGCATCGGCCTGGGCGATCCACTCCACGGCCTGCGCGATGCCGGCCGCCGTCCAGTGCCGCGCCGCCTGCTGGATGTAGCGCACCTGGAACGGGGCCACCCCGAGCAGGGACGGCAGCTCGGCGGCGGGCCGGCGGGCGTCGATCATCCGCGCCACCTGCCGCGCCTTGAGCGCGAGTGCCGCGGTGATCATCACCGGGTGGACGCCGGTGGCCATCGCGTGCCGCACGAGGGAGACGGCCCTCGCCGCCTGCCCCTCGAGCGCCGCGTCGGCCACCGCGAAGCTCGTGGCCTCCACGCGGCCGCTGTAGTACGTGTCCACGGTCTCGACGCTGACGACGCCCTCGGTGTCGTCGACGAGCTGGGCGCACGCGGCCGCGAGCTCCGTGAGCGAGGCGCCGGTGGCGCGGATGAGCGCGCGGGCCGCCTCCTCGTCGATGCGCCGACGCCGGTCGCGGAACTCGGCCTGCACGAAGGCCAGCCGCTCCTCGTCCTTCTTCAGCGGCACGCATTCGACCACCGTGCCGGCCTTCGCGACGGCATCCAGCAGCCTCTTGCCGCGGGTGCCGCCGGTGTGACGCAGCACGAGCGTGACGTCGTCCGCGCCGGGGCCCTGCTGGACGAGGCGCAGGGCGTCCTCGAGGAACGCATCGTTCATGGCCTCGAGGCCCTCGACCGTGATGAGGGTGGGCTCGGCGAAGAGGGACGGGCTGGCCGCGGTGGCCAGCTGGCCGGGCTGGTACTCCCCCGCGCGGAGCCGGTGGATCTCCAGCTGACCGTGACGCTCGCGCAGAGCCTGGGTCACGCGGTCCGTCACCCAGCGGGCGGCATGGTCCTCGGGCCCCTTGAGGAGCATGAGCGGGGCGGGCTCGGCCCTCCGCCAGGCCAGCGGGTCGGTGCGGCCGGCTCGGCCGGAACGGGGGCTGCGGGCGGCGGACATGCGTCCCATCCTAAGGTCCGGTGCGGACGCTCGAGGGCGGGCGGACGGTGTGGACCGCGATCTCGGGCGCGCCGTCGGGGTCGGGGCCGTCCGCGGCCGTGAGGGCCAGCGTGCCGTGCAGGTCCGTGCGGGCCACCGGCCCGAGGCGGCCGAGCGCGTCCACCGTGGCCCGGTGGGGGTGGCCGTACGGGTTGTCGGCGCCCACGGAGACCACGTGCAGGCGGGCGCCGGCCGCGCGCGGCACGGCCGTCCCACCGTTGCGGGCCCCGTGGTGGGCGACCTTGAGCACGTCCACGCGCGGCGGTGCGGCGGCATCGGACCGGCGCCCCGCGACCCACGCCGCGGAGGCGTCCTCCTCCATGTCGCCGGTGACCAGCGTCGTGACCGGACCGGCCCCGCTCTCGACGGTGACCAGCACCTGGGCGGAGGCGTCGTTCTCCTCGGGGGCCCGCGCGTCGGCGAGCAGCACGTGCCACCGCACCGGCCCGGCCGTGCCCGTCGCGCCGGTGCGGAGCCGTGCCGCGTCGGCGAGCGGGTCGACGCCGTCCGCCTCGCCTCCGCGCCCTTCCCGGCCCTGCGCCGGTGCGTCCCGGGTCGCGTAGTGCACCGCCCCGCGGGAGGCGCGGTCGACCACGCCGGCCAGTCCCCCGGCGTGGTCGGCGTGCAGGTGGGTGAGCAGCACGGCGTCCACCCGGTCTACGTCGAGGTCGTCGAGGCAGCGACGTGCGAGCCCCGGCTCGGGCCCGACGTCGACGACGACCCCCGCGCGCGGGCCGGACCGGAACACGGCCATGTCCCCCTGGCCGACGTCGCAGAACGCCACCGCCCAGTCCGGCGGGGCCGAGCCCGAGGACCGCGGCACGAGGACCGCCCCGACCGCCCCCGTGGTGGCCGCGGCCAGGGCGGCGGCGAGCACGACCAGGGCGGGGAGGCGCTCGCGGGTCCGCGGCGCGCTGCGGCCGACACGCCGGACAGGGGCGGTCCGGCGTCGTTCGAGCAGGAGCACGGCGGCGAACCCGAGGAGCGTCGCGGCCACCAGCAGGACGCCCAGCCCGGCGCCGAGGGCTCCGGCCGGCCACGGACGCAGCGCCCCGGGCAGGGAGGCGCTGGTGTGGGCGACCCACCCGATCCAGGCCGCGGGCCACTGGATCACGGCCACGAGGGCGGCCGCGATCCCCGGCGCGGGCAGGGCGAGGGCCGCGGCGAGGGTGCCCAGGACGGTCACGGGCGGCACGGCCGGGGCGGCCAGCAGATTGGCCGGCACCGCGTAGGCCGACACCTCACCGGTCATGGCCAGGATGATCGGCTGGCAGGCCAGGTGGGCGGCCACGGTCACCGCGAGCGACGCCGAGAGCCACCGCGCTACGACGTCGGGCAGCATCCGGCCGAGCCCGGCGTGCAGCGCACGGTCGAGGGGCGCGCCGGCCAGGACGATGCCCGCGGTCGCGGCCAGGGAGAGGTGGAAGGCCGGTTCCACGGCGAGGGCCGGCACCGCGACGAGCAGGGCCGTGCCGCCCACCGTCAGGAGTCCGAACGCCTGCCGCGCGCGGCCGAAGAACACCGCGAGCGCTCCGAGGGCGCCCATCACGGCCGCCCGGAGCACGGACGGCTCCGGCCCCACGACGACCACGAACACCCCGAGGACCGCCAGCCCGGCGCTGAGGACCACCGCCCGGTGCACCCGCGCGCTGCGCAGGGTGATCGCGACCGCGCCGAGGATCATGGCCACGTTGGCCCCGGACACGGCAGACAGGTGCGACAGGCCCGAGGCCTTCATGGCGTCGTCGAGGGCGGCCCCCTGGGCGGAGCGGTCGCCCAGCACCAGCCCCGGGATGAGTTCCGGCGCAGCGCCGACCGTGCCCTCCGCAGACTGACGGAACGCGGCGCGCAGCGCCTCCCGCCGCGGGGGGCCCGGGTCACCGCCGGTGGCCCCGCCTGCCGTCTGCGTCCCGCCGGGGCAGGGTCCCGGCTGCGGGGCGGACGCGGCGGCCAGGAACACGGTGGAACCGGACCTCGACGGCCGGGCCACGACGCACACCCGCGATCCCGGCCCGCCGTCGGGGGCCCACGTCCCGCCCTCCGGCGCGACGATCGTCGCGGGCGGTGCGCCCCCGCCCGTGAGTCGGGCCGTCACGGCCGCCTCGGGGGCCCGCGGCGGATGACCGAACGTCTCGACCCGCACGGGCACGCTCCAGCGTGGGCCGAAGGTCGCCTCGCTCCGGGTGGCGGGCCCGTCCAGGGTCAGCTCGAGCCGCAGCGGTGAGCCCGCGTGCACCGCGCCGGTCCAGCCGCTGCCGCTGGCCGCGGCGGCGGGCCCGGCCGAGTGCTGCAGCATCAGGGCCGCGGCCACGCCGGCCAGCGCCGTCGCGGTGGCCACGCCCCGTATCCGACCGGTCGAGCGGGCGGCGCCCAGGATGGCGGCCGCGGCGACGGCCAGCCCCGTGAGGGCCGCCGCCGACCGGGCCGGGGCGTCCCAGCCGACGCCGAGGATCCCCAGGGTGAGGCACCCGAGCAGGGCGGGCACCCACCGGGCCTCGAGCGGGCCGGGCACCTCGCGGTGCCGGGCGCGGCGGTCCACGGGATCGTTGGGCGGGCCCGGGGCCGGGTTCACCACGAGACGAGGTCGCGGAGCCGGTCAAGCGTGGCCGGGCCGATGCCGGGCACCGCGTCCAGGTCCTGCAGGCCGGTGAACGGGCCGACCGTCTCGCGGTGGGCGATGATCTTCTCCGCCGTGGCGGGGCCGACGCCGGGCAGGGTCTGCAGGCCTGCGGCGTCGGCGGTGTTCAGGTCCACGGTGCCGCGGGGCTCGGCACCGCCAGGCTCGCCAGTGGCACCGGCCCCGCCCGTGGTCGGCGTGGGCTGAGCCTGCGCGGCCCCGGCCACCCGGTCCAGGGCGTCCTGCGGCGTGTGGGCGGAGGGGACGAGGACCTGTTGGCCGTCGTCCAGCGGGGCCGCGAGGTTGATGCGCTCCGCCCGGGCGTGCCGGGTCGGGCCCCCGGCCGCGCGCACGGCGTCGGCCACCCGGGAGCCCGGCGCGAGGCTGACCACACCCGGCCGGGCGACCTCGCCCACCACGTGCACCCGCAGCGGGGTGGACCCGGCGGACCCGGACGCCTCCCCCGACGGCCCCGCCTCGGGCGTCCGCGCGTCGGTGCCGGCCGCCGTCGAGGCGGCGGAGGGCGCGCCGGTCTGCGGGATGCCTGCACCGGCCGCGGCCGCCGGGACCGCCGCGGGCGGCGCCGGGGTGGTCAGCCAGGCCACCGCCCACCAGGCCGCGGCGGCGACGAGCAGCACGGTGACGGCCAGCAGGGCCGGCCGCCACCGCAGCACTGGGCCCCGGGGCGGGGTGCGCTCCCACCGGGACGCGGCGTGCGGGCCGGCCGTGTCGACGTCGGGGACGGCCGCGGGGTCCGGGGCGAAGGCGGGCGGATCGTCGCAGAGGCGGTGGCTGGGGCTCATGCGGGCAGTCTGCGTCCCCGCGTCTGAGCCGGGCGCGTCCCGTACCCGGCCTGGGGATGACCACCGCGGTCCGGGGCGGTGTGCAGGAACGGACGCGCCCGTCTCCGCTGCGCTCCTGCACGGGCGGCCTCAGTCCCCCGAGCCCCCCGTGGGCGATTCCAGTGGGCAGATCACCACGCCCAGCGCACCCAGGCCCAGGTGCGCGGCGAGCACGGCGGGCAGCTCGACGACGGGCACGGGTGTGGTGGAGATCGGCTGCAGACGCTCCGCGAGCTGCATGGCCGTCTCGGGGTCGCCGTACTCGTGGACGGCGATCCGCACCGGGTCCTCTCCGGCCCTCTCGACCGCGAGCTCCACGAGCCGGTCGACGGCGCGGGCCGCGGACCGCGGGCGGTCGACCAGGCCGATCGCGCCGTCGTCGACGGCCATGACGGGGCGCACCTGCAGCAGGGTGCCCAGCAGCGAGGCGAGCCCGCTGATCCGCCCGCCCCGGCGCAGCTGCTCGAGGCTGGGCACCGTGAACAGCACGTGGCTGGAGTCCACGGTGGCCTCGAGCCGCTCGCGGATGCGGGCCACGGGCATTCCCACCCCCGCGTCCACGGCGGCGTCCACCACGGCCGTGCCCAGAGCGAAGCCCACGGTGCGCGAGTCCACCACGGTCACCGGGCGCTCGGCGTCCGCGGCGGCCAGGCGCGCGGCCTCCACGGTGCCGGAGAGCTCGCCGGACAGGTGGACGGAGAGGATGCGTGCGTAGCCGGCGCGGGCCAGCTCGGCGTAGGCCGTCCGGAACGCGCCCGGCGAGGGCCGCGAGGTGCGGACCGGAGTGCCGGCGGCCAGGGCCAGCGGCAGCTCCAGCGCGAGCTCGTCCGTGCCCTCCGTGTGGATCTGCTCGCCCACCATGACGGGCAGCGCCACCTGGCGGATCCCCGCGGCCAGACCGTGTCCGAGGACGGCGCCGGGCAGGGCCGCGGCCGAGTCCGTGACGACGGCCGTGCGGTCCCGGCGGGGCGGGCGCAGCCCGTAGCGTGCCCGCCCGGCCAGCTGGGAGCGGCGGGAGCGCAGGCGGACGAGCGCGTCGTCGCGCCACTGCTCGATGCTCGCCACGGCCTGCCTCCTCTCCCCCGGCTCGGTCGGGGCCGGTCTCACGCGGTCAGCGGATCACCAGGTTCACGAGCTTGGGCTCCCGCACGATCACCTTGACGATCTCGGCGTCCCCGATGAAGTTCCGCACCTTCTGCGACGCGCGGGCGCGCGCCTCGAGGTCCTCGGCGGTGATGTCCGCGGGCACCTCGAGGGTGTCGCGGACCTTGCCCTTGACCTGGACGACGGCCGTGACGGTGTCCTCGACCAGCAGCGCCTCGTCCACCGCGGGCCAGCCGGCGCGGACCACGGAGGGCTCGTGGCCGAGCAGCACCCACATGTCCTCGGCCGTGTACGGCGCCACGAGGGAGAGCAGCACGGCCACGGCCTCGGCGGCCTCGCGGACGGCTGGGTTGGCCGCGCCGGCACCCGCGTCGATCTCCTTGCGGGCCGCGTTGACCAGCTCCATCGTCTTGGCGACGACCACGTTGAACTTGCCGTCGTCCAGCAGCTGCTGGGCCTCGTGCACGGTCCGGTGGGTCACCCGGCGCAGGGCCACGGCCCCGTCCGCCGGGTCCGTGCCGGCCGGGGTGCCCGTCGCGCGGACGTCGCGGGCCAGGCGCCACGCGCGGGCCAGGAACTTGCCGGCGGCCCCCGGGGCGACGTCGGCCCAGTCCACGTCGTCCTCGGGCGGCGAGGCGAACACCATGGTCAGGCGCACGGCGTCGACGCCGAACTGGTCCAGCTGGTCGCCCAGGTCCACGCCGTTGCCCAGCGACTTGGACATGGCCTTGCCGTCGTTGAGCACCTGGCCCTGGTTGAGCAGGGCGCGGAACGGCTCGGTGAAGGGCACCAGGCCGAGGTCGTGCAGGGCCTTGGTGAAGAAGCGGGCGTACAGCAGGTGCAGGATCGCGTGCTCCACGCCGCCCACGTACTGGTCCACGGGCAGCCAGCGGCGCAGGGCCTCGGGGTCGAAGACGCGGGCGTCGTCGTTCGGGGACGCGTAGCGGAGCATGTACCAGGACGAGTCCACGAACGTGTCCATGGTGTCGGTGTCCCGTCGCGCGGGGCCGCCGCACTGCGGGCAGTCCACCTCGACCCACGACGTCGCCGCGGCCAGGGGCGACTGGCCCTTGGGGGCGAGCTGCTCGCCCTTGAGGTCGGTCGGCAGGGTGACCGGCAGCTGGTCCTCCGGCACGAGCACCTCGCCGCAGTCCGGGCAGTGGACCACGGGGATCGGGGTGCCCCAGAAGCGCTGACGGGAGAGCAGCCAGTCGCGCAGCCGGTACGTGGTGGTGCCCCGGCCGGTGCCGCGCTCCTGCACGATCTCGATGGCCCGCGCGATGGCCGCGGTCTTGTCCAGGCCGTCGAGCTCCCCGGAGTTCACCAGGATGCCCTCGCCGGTCGTCGCGACGCCGGAGACGGCCGGGTCCTCCTCGCCGGTGTCCAGCACGGCGCGCACGGGCAGCCCCATGGCGCGGGCGAAGTCGAGGTCGCGCTGGTCGTGGGCCGGCACGGCCATGATGGCGCCCGTGCCGTAGTCGGCCAGCACGTAGTCCGAGGCCCAGATCGGCAGGCGCTCACCGGTCAGCGGGTTCACGGCGTGGCGGCCCAGGAACACGCCGCTCTTCGGGCGGTCCGTGGCCTGGCGGTCGATGTCCGAGACCTTCTTCAGGTCCTCCCGGTACGCCTCGAGTTCGGCCCGCACGTCGTCGCCGGCGAGCTCGGCGGCCAGCGGCGCGTCGGCGGCGACCACCATGAAGGTCGCGCCGTGCAGCGTGTCCGGCCGGGTGGTGAAGACCGTGACGACGGGGCCGTCCTCGACCTGGAAGTCGACGTGGGCGCCCTCGGAGCGGCCGATCCAGTTGCGCTGCATGGCGAGCACGCGCTCGGGCCAGTGGCCGGTGAGCTGGTCCATGTCGTCCAGCAGCGCGTCCGCGTACTCGGTGATGCGGAAGTACCACTGGTTCAGGGTCCGCTTGGTGACCTCGGTTCCGCAGCGCTCGCAGCGGCCGTCCACGACCTGCTCGTTGGCGAGCACCGTCTGGTCCTGGGGGCACCAGTTGACCGGGGAGTCCTTCCGGTACGCCAGGCCCTTGCGGTACAGCTGCTGGAACAGCCACTGGGTCCACCGGTAGTACTCGGGGTCCGAGGTGTGCAGCTCACGGGACCAGTCCACGGCGATGCCGTACCGCTGGAAGGAGCGCTTCTGCGTCTCGATGTTCGCGTAGGTCCACTCGGCCGGGTGGGCGTCGCGCTTGATGGCGGCGTTCTCGGCCGGCAGGCCGAAGGAGTCCCAGCCGATGGGGTGCAGCACGTCGAAGCCGCGCTGCATCCAGTGGCGCGCGACGACGTCGCCCATCGCGAACGCCTCGGCGTGCCCCATGTGCAGGTCGCCCGACGGGTACGGGAACATGTCGACCACGGTGCGGGTCTCGGAGCCGTCCTCGCGCGGGGCGAACGTCCCGGCCTGCTCCCAGTACCCGGCCCAGCGGGCCTCCACGTCACGGAACGAGTACTCCGCGTCGGCGGGGATGCTGGGGGTGGCCGGCACGGCGCTGTCGGGGGTCTGGCTCACGGCGGTTCGAGTCCTCACGCAGTCGGGATGGGGCGCCGGCCCTCGGGCGGCGCGGACGGGGCCGGCGGCACGGCCGGCCACCCCATCCTACGGCGACGGCGCCCCGGCCCGGCCGCAGGGCCGCTCCGAGACGCCGTGCCCGGCCGGGCACGCGGTTTCAGGCGGAGTGGCTGCCGCCTGCCGGACGCTCGGGCCCGGCGTCGGGACCGGGGCGCGCCCCTCCGGAGGTGAGCGCGTCGTCCTCCTCGAGCACCTGGGCGACCTCGTCCTCGAGGGCCTCCGTCACCGCGTCCGGGGCCGCCACGGAGTCCCCGACCGCCTCCTGCAGCTGCACTGCGTGCTGGGCCGTGAAGGTCTTCTCCGGATGCTCACGCAGGCGGAGCAGCGCGAGCAGGCGCAGACGCAGCCCCGACTCGGCGGAGATCTGCCGGCGGTGGGTGAGCCACCAGACGAGGAGCACGAGCGCGAGCACGATCCCCAGGTGGCCCAGCGCCGGGTAGACGACGTTCATCAGGTCGCCGAAGCCGACGAAGCTCACCGCGAAGGCCAGCAGCGTGACGCCGGCGAACACGGGCCGGTAGCGGCCCGGGCGGTCGGCCGTGAGGCGGCGTCCCAGCGCGTAGAACATGCCGATCGCGGTGTTGAAGATCATCAGGTAGATCACCACGACCATCGCCCAGCCCAGCCAGGGCGCGATCGAGGCGAACAGCCGCAGCATGGGGACGTCGGCGCGGCCGATCTCGGCGTAGCCGAGGTAGAGCAGCGTGGAGGCCATCAGGAGCAGGGCGGTGTACATCAGGCCACCGGTGAGGCCGCCGAGGAACGCCTCCCGGGGGTGGGTGATGGACCCGCCGATCACGAGGCACATGGACACGGCCATCACGACGACGAGGCCGAAGTAGTTGACCGAGGACAGCCACCACGGGTCCACCGGCGTGGTGGCCTGGACGGCGAGGGACTCGTGGGCGGTGAAGCCGCCGTCGCGGGTGACCAGGACGTGGACGAACCCGGCCACGACCGCGACGACCACCAGGGGCGTGATCAGGGAGATGATCGCGGAGACCTTCTCCACGTCCAGCATGCCCGTCACGAGCACGAGCAGGGTCATCAGGGTGGAGCCCGCCCACGTCGGCCAGCCGAACTGCTGGGCGAGCGTCGAGCCCGCCCCGGCGAGCATGACGACGCCGATCGCGAAGAGCGTCACCGTCACCACGACGTCCAGGATCCGGGCCATCACGGGGTGCGAGACGCTGCGGAAGACGACCTTGTGGTCGGCCGCGAGGAACACGCTGCCCAGCTGGAGGATGACGGCGCCGCCGGCGGTGACGAGCAGGCCGGCCAGTCCCGCGCCCACGACGCCGATCCAGCCGAAGCCCACGAAGTACTGGATGACTTCGGCGCCGGTGGCGAAGCCGGCGCCGACGAGCAGGCCGACGAAGGCGAGGGCGATCTTCAGGGATCTGAGCGCGACGGGGTGCTGCACGCATGGGCCTTTCGTGGGGGACGGGGTGCGCCCGTGCGGGCCCCGGGACCGAGGACGGGCCGGAGTACGGTAGGCACGCGCGCGCCATCGTGGCCAGGACCAGGCGTCGCCGGGTTCCGGGCAGCGTGGCCTCAGGCCCACCCCAAGGCCGCCCTCCCGCTGGCACGCCGCGGTCGCGATCAGGCCGAGCATCTCGGCGGACCCCGTCCCCGCGTCCAGCGGAGACGAGGCGCCACGGCGTCGGCGGTCGAAGGCCTGGCTAGGGTGGGGACGTGCCTGTCCCGACGCCGTCCGCCGCCCCGGGCCCGCCCGTCCGCCTGCGCGATCTGCTGCGCCCGCCCGCGGCGCCCGCCGATCCCCGCGTGCTCACGGGCCACCCGGCCCGGACGCCCCGCCGGCACACCCTGGCCGTCCCGGACCCCGTCAGCGGGATCCGGTCGTCCGTGGCCGTGTGGGAGTACACCCCCGTTCCGGTGGCCGCGCCGGGATCGCCCGGCGCACCCGAGGGGGACGCGGCCGCTGCCCCGCTCGTGTTCGTGCACGGCTTCCGCGGGGACCACCACGGCCTCGCCCTGCTGGCCGACGCGCTCCCGGAGCATCCGATCCACTCGATCGAGCTGCCCGGCTTCGGGGCTTCGGAGCCCTTCCCCCACGCCGAGCACACCGTGGCCCATCACGCGGACGCGGTGGCCACCGTCGTCGCCGCCCTGGGTCTGCGGGCGACCCCCGTGCTGGTCGCGCACTCCTACGGGACGACGGTGGCGGCCGAGCTGGTCGCGCGGGACCCGTCCCGGTGGGGACGGCTGGTCCTGCTCAACCCCATCGCCGAACCCGCGCTGGAGGCGTCGGCGTCCGTGTCGAGTCGGGTGCTGGCGGCCGTCGCCGAGGGGTACTACGAGGTCGCCGCCCGCCTGCCCGAGCGCCCGGCGCGGCTGCTGCTGGGCGCGCCGCCGGTCGTGTGGGTGACCACGCTCGCCATGACCCGCACCAGGGACAGGGATGTCCTTGCGTACACCCATGACCAGCACCGGCGTCACTTCTCGGGCTTCGCCTCCGCGCGCATGCTCTCCGAGGCGTACCGCGCCTCGAGCACGGGCTCCGTGGCCGACGTCGCCGCCCGCCTCACCCTGCCGGTGCTGCTGGTCGCGGGGCGGGAGGATCCGCTGGGCTCGGTGCCGGCACAGGAGGCGCTCGCCGCGGCGATCGACGCCGCGGGCGGCACAGCGGAGCTGCACGTCCTCGACGGCGTCGGGCATCTGCTGCACTACGAGCGGCCGGCCGCCTGCGCGGCGCTGATCCGCGACTGGTTCCGCCGCGCCGGCCGCTGACGTCGTCGTCGCCCCGGCGTCGCCGCGCTCCGGCCCCTCGGGCTGGGGGCCGGTCCGGCCGCCCCCTCAGAGCACCCCGGCCGGGTCGAGCCGCACCCGCACCGGGGCGGTCTCGCGCCGAGCGCTCGCCGCGGACCGGGCGGCGCGCAGGGCGCCGACGGTGGCCTCGGCCGCCGCGTACGGGAAGATCAGCAGGGCGCGGGAGCGGATCTCGTCGGCGGGGTCCGGCACCGGCCCGATCCAGGGCAGTCGCGCCGGGCCGCCGTCGAGCGGGGCCGAGTGCGGATCCTCGTGGACGTCCTCGTCCGGCCGTTCCCGGCGGGCGGCCTCCACGAGCTCGAGGTACTCCGCGACGGCGGCGGCCTCCCCCGTGACCTCTGCGAGGCGGCCGGCGGGAGGAAGGTGCAGCTCGCGCCGCTCGGCGACCTGGCGCGCGGCGAAGCCGTCGGGGTCCCGTCGGACGAGCGCGTTCACCGCCTCCCCCGCGTCCGCGGTGACCACCACGACGCCCCCGTCGGAGGCGGGGCGGACCAGGCAGGCGGCCGCGAGCCAGCGGGCGAGCACCCGGCCCGGCACGTCGAGGCCCTCGCGCTGGAGCTGGCTGTCCCCGTCGAGCAGCAGGGCGGCCGCGTAGCCGTCGGGCGTCACCGGCTCGGCCCCCACGGTCGCCACCACCAGGGAGGGCCCGGGCGGCACCGAGCCGAGCATGTGCTGCGCCGAGGAGGCGTGCACGGGCACGCGCGGGAACGCCCGGCCCAGCTCCTCGGCCGTGCGGTCCACGCCGCGGGCCCCGGCCCGCAGCGTCGTGCCGCCGCACTCGGTGCACCGGAAGCCGCGCTCCCGGGTGCCGCACCACCGGCACGCCACCTCCCCGTGCCGGGCGGCCCGCGCGTCGCGGAAGCCCAGCGGCCCCGCGCAGACGCGGCAGCGGGCGGGCGTGCGACAGCGCTCGCACACGAGGGCGGGGATGAAGCCGGCCCGGGCCACCTGCACGAGCACCGGGCCGGGCCGTGGCCCGAGCAGCGCGGCGCGGGCGGCGGCCCAGGCGGCCTGCGGCAACCGCGCCCGCTGCGCGAACGGGTCGCGCGCCGTCTCCCAGGCGTCGGCGGTGGAGACGACCCGCGGCCCGAGCTCCCGCTGGGTCGCGCGGGAGGGGCCCAGGTGCAGCAGCCAGCCCGACTCGACGAGCCGTTGCACCGGGACGGACCGGGAGGGCCCGGCGAAGAGCAGCGCCGCGCCGGTCGCGCGGGCCCGCTCCAGCACGACCTCTCGGGCGTGGAAGTAGGGCGCGCGGGGTTCTGCCCACGCGTCGTCGCCGTCGTCCCAGAGCACCACCAGCCGCAGGTCGCGCACGGGCGACCACACGGCGGCCCGGGTGCCGGCCACGATGCGCCGGGTGCCGCGCAGCGCGGCCAGGTGGGCGCGGTACCGGGGCGTGTTGCCGTCCTCGGAGCCGATCCGCGCGTAGGCGTCCTCCCCCACGTGCTCGTCGAGGGCGGCGCAGAGCCGGTCGAGGTCGCGGTGGTCGGGCACCAGCAGTAGGACGCCGCCGTCCGAGGCGGCCACCGTGCGCGCCAGGGCGGCCAGCGCGCCCGCCTCGTCCCATTCGAACAGGCGCGAGGGCACGACGGCGGCCGCCCGCGCGGCGTCCCCGGCCAGCACGGCGGACACGAACGCGGTGCCCCCCTCAAGGGACTCCCACACCGTGGGCACGAGGCCCTCCTCCGCCGCGGGAGGCTCCGGGCGCTCGGCGTCCGTGCCGGTCAGCGTCACAGGGTGGTCCGCGGCGGTTTCCGCGTCCTCCGCCAGGGCGGCCTTCTCGACCTGCGCGACGCGCGGGGGCACCGCGGCCCGCAGCACGTCCGTGACGACGCCGGCCTGGCGGCGGGCCACCGCGCGCGCGGTCGCCAGGACCTCCTCCGTCAGCGGCGGGATGACGGTGAGCACGCCGGTGAGCTCGGTGAGCTGGGCGCCGGTGGCCGGCTCCTGCTCCCGCGAGACGAGCCAGCCCGTCATGGCCCGTCCGCCGAAGCGGACGGACACGCGGGAGCCGGGGACCGCCCGGTCGTCCAGGGCCACGGGCACGAGATAGTCGAACTCGCGGTCCAGGTGCGGCACGGGCGAGTCCAGCAGGACGCGTGCGATCGGCCGCTCCGGCCACCCCTCGGCCCGCTCCGGCAGTCGGGGCGCGTCCTCCGGCTCCGGGAGGGCGAACAGCGCGTCTGTGATGCCCGCCTCCGGGTCAGAGGCCGGCGGCAGCGCGCAGCTGCTCGACGCGGTCCGTGCGCTCCCACGTGAAGTCGGCGTCGTCCCGGCCGAAGTGGCCGTTCGCGGCGGTCCGTCGGTAGATGGGCCGCAGGAGGTTCAGCTCCTTCACGATGGCGGCCGGACGCAGGTCGAACACCGCGTTCACGGCCTCGATGATCTTCTCCTCCGGCACCGTGGCCGTCCCGAAGGTGTCCACGTACAGGCCCACGGGCCGGGCCGAACCGATCGCGTAGGCCACCTGGAACTCGGCGCGCGAGGCGAGGCCGGCGGCCACCACGTTCTTCGCGACCCAGCGGAGCATGTAGGCGGCGGAGCGGTCCACCTTGGACGGGTCCTTGCCGGAGAAGGCGCCGCCGCCGTGCCGGGCCATGCCGCCGTAGGTGTCCACGATGATCTTGCGACCGGTGAGGCCGGCGTCGCCCACGGGGCCGCCGATGACGAACTTGCCGCCCGGGTTGATGATGATCCGCATGCCGGAGGTGTCGAGGCCGGAGCGCTCGATGACGGGCCGGATCACGTGCTCCTCCACGTCCGCCCGCAGCTGCTCCTGCGTGACCCACTCGTGGTGCTGCGTGGAGACCACCACGGCCTCGACCGTGGTGGGCACGTGGCCGGGCGCGTAGCCGATGGTGACCTGCGTCTTGCCGTCCGGCAGCAGGTACGGCATGGGCGTGTTCTCCGCCCGGCGCACCGCGGTGAGCCGCTCGGAGAGCCGGTGCGCGAGGTAGATGGGCATGGGCATGTACGCCGGGGTCTCGTCCGTGGCGTAGCCGAACATGATGCCCTGGTCCCCCGCGCCCTGCTCGTCCACCTCGTCCGCCGAGCCGTACTCGCGGGCCTCGAGGGACCGGGAGACGCCGGCGAAGATGTCCGAGGACTGCTGGCCGATGGAGATGTTCACGCCGCACTGGGCGCCGTCGAAGCCGTTGGCCGAGGAGTCGTAGCCGATGTCCAGGATGGTCTCGCGCACGATCCTGGGGATCTCCACGTACGCTGAGGTGTTCACCTCGCCGGCCACCTGCACCAGGCCGGTGGTGGTCAGGGTCTCCACGGCCACCTTCGCCGACGGGTCGGCGGCGAGGATCGCGTCCAGGATGGCGTCGGAGATCTGGTCGCAGATCTTGTCGGGGTGGCCCGCCGTGACGGACTCGGAGGTGAAGAGGCGGAGCTCTCCGCCGCCCACCCCCGAATACGGGTCGGCGTGGCGGGCGGGGCTCAGCGAGGCGGCATCGGTCATGCCGCACAGTCTAGGTCAGCGGCCCGACGCGCCGACGGGGTCGCGACCGGCGAGGTCATCCACGATCGCCTGCACGACGGCGGCCGCGGCCTCGTCCTTGGAGCCTGCGGCCTCCACGGCGGGGCGGCCGTCGGCGAACAGGATGGTCACGGCGGTCTCGTCCCGGCCGAACACCTTGTCCGTGCCGACCTCGTTGACCACGAGCATCTCGCAGCCCTTGCGCGCCAGTTTGGCCCGGCCGTACTCGAGCACGGAGGACGTCGCGTCGCCGGTCTCCGCGGCGAAGCCGACGATGAGCGGGGCCATGGGCCCGCCCTCGGAGCGGGTGCGCACGGCCGTGGCGAGCACGTCCGGGGTGCGCTCGAGCACGATGACGGGCGCGCCGCCGTCGTCGCCCTTCTTCATCTTGGCGTCCGAGACCTCGGCCGGCCGGAAGTCCGCGACGGCCGCCGCCATCACGAGGACGTCGGCGTCGGCGGCCTCCGCCTGCACGGCGTCCAACAGGTCCTGCGTGGACTCCACGGGCACGACGCGCTCGACGCCCTCGGGCGTCGGGACGGACATGGACCCGGCGACGAACCGCACGGTGGCGCCGGCGTCGAGGGCGGCGCGCGCCAGGGCGGCCCCCTGCTTGCCGGAGGAGCGGTTCCCCAGGTAGCGGACCGGGTCCAGGGCCTCGCGGGTGCCCCCGGCCGTGATCACCACGGTGCGACCGGCCAGCGGGCCGGGCGTCGGCTCGGCGTCGGACCCGGAGGCCCGGGGACGGCGCGGGGCGCCCGCGGCGGCGGCGGCCTGCGCACGCTCCCAGATCTCGGCGGGCTCGGGCAGACGTCCGGCGCCGGAGTCGGCCCCGGTGAGGCGGCCCACGGCGGGATCCACGACCGTGACGCCGCGCTCGCGCAGGAGGGCGACGTTGGCCACCGTGGCGGGGTGGTGCCACATCTCGGTGTGCATGGCGGGGGCCAGGACGACGGGGCACGTGGCGGTGAGCAGCACGTTGCCCAGCAGGTCGGGCGCCATCCCCGCGGCGGTGCGCGCGAGCAGGTCGGCCGTGGCCGGCGCGACCACCACGAGGTCCGCACGCCGGCCGAGCCGGACGTGGTTCACCTCGTCGACCGCCTCGAACGTGTCCGTGCGGACCGGGCGACCGGAGAGGGCCTCCCACGTCGCCGCGCCCACGAACTCGAGGGCGTTGGCGGTGGGCACCACGGTCACGCCGTGGCCGGCCTCGGTCATCAAGCGCAGCAGCAGCGCCGCCTTGTAGGCCGCGATGCCGCCGCCGACCCCGAGGACGATCTCCATGACGGGCTCAGGCCTCCGTGGCGTCCTCGGAGGTGCCCTCCTCGGCGCGCACCGTCTCGGCGGCCTCCTCGATGGCGGCGGGATCGCCCATCGGCTGGTGGGCGTCGGCCGACTCGAGGGTGGCGAACGGGTCGTCCTCGCCCGGCAGGGAGAAGTCGCCGAAGTCCTCGGCGGCCAGGTCGGCCTCCGGGGTGGCCTCGACGGCCTCGTGGGACTCGAGCAGGTCGGCCTCGATCTCGCGCAGGGCGATGGACAGCGGCTTCTCGTTCAGCTGGGTGTCCACGAGCGGGCCGACGTACTCGAACAGCCCCTCGTGCAGCTGCGAGTAGTAGGCGTTGATCTGCCGGGCCCGCTTGGCGGCGAAGAGCACCAGGGCGTACTTCGAGTCGACCCGCTCCAGCAGGGAGTCGATGGGCGGGTTGACGATGCCTTCGTACTGTTCGGTCACGGGGTCTCCAAAGTCTTCATCTCACTGTCACGTCGGCGCCGGGTGCGGCGTCGGTGCGGCCGGTCCTCAGGCCTCGGTCGGACGGCGCTCGGGGTCCAGCCCCATGAGTCTCACCAGTTCCTCGGCGGCCCGCTCCACGCGGTCGTTCACGACGACGGCGTCGAACTCGGGTTCCGCTGCGAGTTCCAGTCTAGCCGTTTCGAGCCGACGCCGCTGTTCCTCCGGGCTCTCGGTGCCGCGGCCGAGCAGCCGGGACACGAGTTCCTCCCAGCTCGGCGGCGCCAGGAACACGAAGGTGGCCTCCGGCAGCGCACGGCGGACCTGGCGCGCGCCCTGCAGGTCGATCTCCAGCAGGACGTGGCGCCCCTGCGCCACGGCCTCCATCACACGGTCGCGCCGCGTGCCGTAGCGGTGGACGCCGTGGACGACGGCCCATTCCAGCATCTCGTCCGCCTCGACGAGGGAGTCGAACTCCTCCGGCGTCGTGAAGTAGTAGTGCACCCCGTCCTCCTCACCCGGGCGCGCCGGGCGGGTGGTGGCGGAGACGGACAGCCAGGCCTCGGGATAGTGCTCGCGGACATAGGCCGAGACGGTGCCCTTGCCGACGGCGGTGGGTCCTGCCAGGACGGTGACGCCCGGGCCCGGGGGGCGTTCCTGGACGGCGGTGCGGGCCACCGGGACGGCGGGGGCGGGTCCGGGGTCGAACGTGTCGGTCACGCATCCTCCTGGTGGGACGGGCCTCGCAGGCCCTTCACCCGGGCCGGCGCCGACCCGCCGGGGTGTGGGGGTCACCGGCCAATATAGGCGATCAACGCCTCGCGCTGACGACGGCCCAGGCCGCCCAGCCGACGCCGCGGCGAGATGCCGCACCCCGCCATCGTCTCCCGGGCCCGGACCTCGCCCACGCCCGGCAGGGCCAGCAGCAGGTCCACGGTCCGCAGGCGGGCGACGGCGTCCTCGGTGTCCGCGCGCGCGAACACGTCGGCCAGGCCGACCGCACCGGCGGCGAAGGCCGCCTTGAGCTCCGCCCGCGCCTGGCGGGCCTGGAGGGCCTTCCTCCGGGCCTCCGCCCGCTCCTGCACACTGAGCTGCCGCAACGCCATGGTCTGACCTCGATGCCTCTCATTCCTCACCGGCCCCGTCGAGACCCTTCCACCGTCAAGGACGACGAGCACAGCCGATCGAAAGGGAAGATACCATCCCGTCCACACGGCACGGGCGCGCCGGGAGGACGCGGGCGTCACCGCAGGGCGGCGCGATTCTCCTCGATCGTGTCCACCAGCGAGGCCACCGACGGGCCCGCGCTCAGGATGCCGCGGGACGAGGTCGCCAAGACCTGCGGCCAGGCCGTCCCGAAGTCGGCCCGCATGCCCCGGGCCGTGGCGCCCTGGGCACCGAACCCGGGCGCCAGCAGGGGCCCGCCGAGGGCCGGCAGGTCCAGGCCGAGGCGGTCCGCCTCGGCGGCCACCGTGGCGCCCAAGACGAGTCCCACCGGCCCCCACGCGTCGTCGCCGCGCAGGGCCGCGTTCTCGGCGGCCGCCGCCGCGGCGATGCGCCGGGCGACCGATCCCTCGGCCGACCCCTCGCCCACGTGCTGGACCTCGCGGCCCTCCGGATTGGAGGTCAGCGCGAGGACGAACACGCCGCGGCCGGCCTCGTGGGCGGCGCGGATGGTCGGCACGAGGGTGCCGAAACCCAGGTACGGGCTGAGCGTCACCGCATCCGCGGCCAGGGGCGAGGCATCGGCGATCCACGCGGCGGCGTAGCCGTCCATGGTGGAGCCGATGTCACCGCGCTTGGCGTCCGCGATCGTGAGCACCCCGGCGTCTCGGGCGGCCGCGAGCAGCCGCTCCAGGGCCGCCAGGCCGGCCGATCCGTGGCGCTCGTACAGCGCCACCTGGGGCTTGATCGCCGCCACGCGGGGCCCCTCGGGACCCACCGCCGCCTCGAGGGCGGTCAGGGAGAACGCCTCGAGGCCCGCCGGGGTGTCGCTCAGGCCCCACTGCCGCAGCAGGCCCGGATGGGGGTCCACGCCGAGGCACAGCGGACCGGCCGTCTCCATGGCCTGGGCCAGCCGCCGCCCGAAGGGGGCGCGGGGCCCCGCGCCGCCCGTCGCCGTCGTGGTCACGCCGCGGCCTCCGGACCGGCGACAGCCTGCTGCAGGCGCGCGTCGTGCTCCTGCAGTGAGGTGACGGACCACTCGTAGGACCGCATGGCCTCGATGGCCTGCAGGCACGCCCCGAACTCGGCCGTGGTCGTGATCACCGGCACGCCGAGCGACGTCGCGGCCGCGCGGATCTCGTAGCCGTCCGTGCGGGCGTCGCCGCCGGAGGGCGTGTTCAGCACGAGATCGACGGTGCCGGCGTGCAGCTGCTCCAGCACGGTGCCCGCGCCGTCCTCGTGCCCGGCGTCGGCGATCTTCGCCACGACCTCCGCGGGGATGCCGTTGCGCCGCAGCACCTCGGCGGTGCCGCCGGTGGAGACCACCTGGAAGCCGAGGTCGACGAGGCGCTTGGCCTGGCCCACGAGGGTGCGCTTGTCCCGGTTCGCGACCGACACGAACACGCGCCCCGAGGTGGGCAGCGGGCCGCCGGCGGCGGACTGGGACTTGGCGAACGCGGTGTCGAAGTGCTTGTCGATGCCCATGACCTCGCCCGTCGAGCGCATCTCCGGGCCCAGCAGCGAGTCGACCACGCGGCCCTCCGCGGTGCGGAAGCGGGTGAACGGCAGCACCGCCTCCTTGACCGCCACGGGCGCGCCGATCGGCAGGGTGCCGCCGTCGTACGCCGTGGGCAGCATGCCGGCCGCGCGCAGGTCGGCGATGCTCTCGCCGACGCCGATCCGCGCGGCCGCCTTGGCCAGCTGGACGCCCGTGGCCTTCGAGACGAACGGCACGGTCCGCGAGGCGCGCGGGTTCGCCTCGATCACGTACAGCACGTCCGAGGCGAGCGCGAACTGGATGTTGATCAGGCCGCGCACGCCGACGCCGGCCGCGATCCGCTCGGTGGCGCGGTGCACGCGCTCGAGCACGTCCGGGCCCAGGGTGACGGGGGGCAGCACGCACGCGGAGTCGCCCGAGTGGATGCCCGCCTCCTCGATGTGCTCCATGACGCCGCCGAGGTACAGCTCGGTGCCGTCGTAGAGGGCGTCGACGTCGATCTCGATCGCGTCCTCGAGGAAGCGGTCCACGAGCATCGGCTGGTCGGGGGTGATCTCCGTCGCGTGCGCCACGTAGTGGGCCAGCGCCTCCTCGGAGTACACGATCTCCATGCCGCGGCCGCCGAGCACGTAGGAGGGGCGCACGAGCACGGGGTAGCCGATCTCGTCCGCCACGCGCTTGGCGTCGTCGAAGGAGACGGCCGTGCCGTTCTTCGGCGCCACCAGGCCCGCGCGCTCGAGCACGAGCGCGAACTCACCGCGGTGCTCGGCCAGGTCGATGGCCGCGGGCGAGGTGCCCAGGATCGGCACGCCGGCGTCGGCGAGCTGCTGGGCCAGCTTGAGCGGGGTCTGGCCGCCGAGCTGCACGAAGACGCCGCGCACGCCGCCGGAGGCCTCCTCTGCCGCGATGACCTCCAGGACGTCCTCGAGCGTGAGCGGCTCGAAGTAGAGGCGATCGGAGATGTCGTAGTCCGTGGATACCGTCTCCGGGTTGCAGTTGACCATCACGGTCTCGTAGCCGGCCTCGCGCAGCGCCATGGTGGCGTGCACGCACGAGTAGTCGAACTCGATGCCCTGGCCGATCCGGTTCGGGCCCGAGCCGAGGATGATCACCGACTCGCCCTCGTGCGGGGCGACCTCGGTCTCGAGGTCGTAGCTGGAGTACCGGTACGGGGTGAAGGCCTCGAACTCGGCGGCACAGGTGTCCACGGTCTTGTAGACGGGGCGCACGCCCAGGGCGTGACGCACGCCGCGCACGACCGCGGCGTCCATGTGCCGCAGCGAGCCGATCTGGGCGTCGGAGAACCCGTGCCGCTTGGCGCGGCGCAGCAGGGCCTCGTCGAGGACCTCGGCGTCGCGGATCTCGTCCGCGACCTCGTTGATGAGCACGAACTGGTCCAGGAACCACGGGTCGATCGCGGTGGCCTCGAAGGCCTCCTCGATCGTGGCGCCGGCGTAGAGCGCCTGCTGGGTCTGGGAGAGCCGGTCGGTGGTGGCCGTGCTCGCCGCCGCGAGCAGGGCCTGCGGGTCGGCGTCCTGCGGGAACGCGAGCTCCGAGCCCTTCTGCTCGAGCGAGCGCAGGGCCTTCTGCAGGGCCTCCGTGAAGTTGCGGCCGATGGCCATGGCCTCGCCGACCGACTTCATGGTGGTGGTCAGCGTGGGATCCGCCGCCGGGAACTTCTCGAACGCGAAGCGCGGGACCTTCACGACCACGTAGTCCAGGACCGGCTCGAAGGACGCCGGGGTCTTCTGGGTGATGTCGTTGGGGATCTCGTCCATCGTGTAGCCCAGGGCCAGCTTGGTGGCGATCTTGGCGATCGCGAAGCCGGTGGCCTTCGAGGCCAGCGCCGAGGAGCGGGAGACGCGCGGGTTCATCTCGATGACGACGACGCGCCCGTCCACGGGGTTCACCGCGAACTGGATGTTGCAGCCGCCGGTGTCCACGCCGACCTCGCGGATGACGTTGATCGAGATGTCCCGCAGCTTCTGGTACTCGCGGTCCGTCAGCGTCATGGCCGGGGCCACGGTGATGGAGTCGCCGGTGTGCACGCCCACGGGGTCCACGTTCTCGATGGAGCAGACGACGACGACGTTGTCGTTCTTGTCCCGCATCATCTCCAGCTCGTACTCCTTCCAGCCGAGGATGGACTCCTCGAGCAGGACCTCGGAGGTCGGGCTGTACTGCAGGCCGGCGCCGCAGATGCGGTACAGGTCGGCCTCGTCGTAGGCCATGCCGGAGCCGAGGCCGCCCATCGTGAACGAGGGGCGCACCACCACGGGGTACTTCAGGTCCTCGACGGCGGCCAGGGCCTCCTCCATCGTGTGCACGATGTGGGACCGGGCGGACTCGCCGCCGGCACGCTCCACGACGCCCTTGAACAGCTCGCGGTTCTCGCCGAGCTCGATGGCCTCGATGTTCGCGCCGATCAGCTCGACGCCGAAGCGCTCGAGCACCCCGTCCTTGTCGAGGGCGATGGCGGTGTTCAGCGCCGTCTGGCCGCCCAGGGTGGGCAGCAGGGCGTCCGGGCGCTCCTTCTCGATGATCTTGGCGACCACGGCCGGGGTGATGGGCTCGACGTAGGTGGCGTCGGCCAGCTCCGGGTCGGTCATGATCGTGGCCGGGTTGGAGTTGACGAGGACGACGCGGACGCCCTCCTCCTTGAGGACGCGGATGGCCTGGGTGCCCGAGTAGTCGAACTCGGCGGCCTGGCCGATCACGATGGGGCCGGAGCCGATGACCAGGACGGACTTCAGGTCGGTGCGCTTGGGCATGGATCAGGCTCCTTCGGTGGCGGGGGTGGTGGCGGCGCGGTGCTCGGTGAGCAGCTGCACGAAGCGGTCGAACAGGTCGAGGGTGTCGTTGGGGCCGGCCGCGGACTCCGGGTGGAACTGCACGGAGAAGGCGGGCCGGTCGAGCAGGCGCAGGCCCTCGACGACCTGGTCGTTCAGGGACCAGTGGGAGACCTCGACGCGGCCGAAGCGCGACTCCGGCGCCTCGATCGGCTCGCCGAGGGGGGCGTCCACGGCGAAGCCGTGGTTCTGGGAGGTGATGGCCACGCGGCCCGTGGCCTTGTCCAGCACCGGCTGGTTCGGGCCGCGGTGGCCGAACTTCAGCTTGTAGGTGTCGAAGCCGAGCGCGCGGCCGAAGATCTGGTTGCCGAAGCAGATGCCGAAGAACGGCAGGCCGGCGTCGAGGACCTCGCGCAGCAGCTCCACCTGGGCGTCTGCCGTGGCCGGGTCGCCGGGGCCGTTGGACAGGAAGACGCCGTCCGGGTCCACGGCGCGGATGCCGGCCAGGTCCGTGGCCGCGGGCAGCACGTGCACGCGGATGCCGCGGGAGGCCAGGTGCCGCGGCGTGGCGGCCTTGATGCCGAGGTCGAGGGCGGCGATCTCGGCGATCGGCTCGCCCTCCCAGCCGTGCTCGGCCGGCTCGATGACGTACGGCTGCTCCGTGGTGACGGACTCCGCGAGGCGGGCGCCGGCCATCGACGGCTGGGCGCGCACCTCCGCCAGCAGCTCGGCCTCCGGGCGGGCGGCGTGCTCGCCGGAGAACACGCCGGCGCGCATCGAGCCCTCGGTGCGCAGGCGGCGGGTGATGGCCCGGGTGTCGACCTCGCGGATCCCGACGACGCCGAACGTCTCGAGCTCCTCGTCGAGGGTGCGCTCGGCGCGCCAGTTGGACGGACGCCGGGCCGCGTCGCGGACCACGTAGCCGGCGGCGAAGATCGCCCGCGACTCGCGGTCGGCGTCGTTGACCCCGGTGTTGCCGATGTGCGGGGAGGTCTGCACGATGATCTGCCCCGCGTAGGACGGGTCGGTGAGGGTCTCCTGGTAGCCGGTCATGCCCGTGGTGAACACGGCCTCGCCCAGGGTGCGGCCGCGGGCGCCGTAGGCCCGGCCGCGGTGGACGGTGCCGTCCTCGAGGACGAGCAGGGCCAGGTCGTCGGTGGGGGTGCTCATCGGGGGTCTCCTTCTCCTGCGCGGCCGGCCGGGTCGGCCGGGGCGGGGTCGATGATGGTCTGCAGGGCGGCGAGGAGCCGGTCGCGGTCCTCGGGGCGGTCGGGGCGGAAGGCGGAGGTGAGTTCGACGTCGCCGAGGCGCCAGCCCCAGGCGACGAGCCCGCCCGGCTCGACGAACTTGCCGGCGATCCCCGCGGACAGGCCGGCCTCGACGAGGTCGTCCGCGGGGATGAACAGGTTGGCGGCCCCGGGGCGGAGCACGAGCAGGCCGCGGTGGGCGCCGGCGTCGTGGACCTCGAGGACGGCGCGCGAGCGCAGGCCCAGGCCGTGCACCGCCACGCGGTCCAGTCGGTCCTCGCCGCGCACCGTGCCCACGTGCATGCCCTCCGCGGACAGCGTCGGCTCGGCGTCGTAGAGGGCCGTCGGCACGGGGGCCGGGGCCGGGATCCCGGCCTGCGCCCGGCGGCGGGCCCGCCACCCGAGGGCCAGCAGGCCGAGCAGCACGAGGACGACGGCCAGGGTGCCCAGGGTCACCGGCAGCCACACGTCCGCGTAGTCCTTCGTCGGGGTCCGCGGGGGGACGGGTCGGGCCGCCAGGGCGGCGGCCAGGGGGGTGATGCTCACGCGCGCTCCCCCGTCTCCGTCAGGGCCGGGTGGCGGTACGGCCGGGCGGGGGCGCCGTCGGCGACGACGCGGGCGCCGCGATAGACCGTGTGGCGCACCGCGCCCGGCAGCTCCATGCCCCGGTACGGGCTGTTGCGGGACTTCGTCAGGTGCTGCTCGGGGTCCACGGTGCGGCGGGCCCGCGGGTCCACGAGCACGAGGTTGGCCACGGCGCCGACGCGCGGGACGCCGCGCTCGTCGGCCTGGCCCTGGTCGGTCAGGCCGGCGATCCGGGCCGGCGCCGTGGACATCACGCGGGCGACGCCCGCCCAGTCCATCAGGCCGGTGTCCACCATCGCCTGCTGCACCACGGACAGGGCGGTCTCGAGGCCCGTCATGCCCATCGCCGCGACCGTCCACTCGCACTGCTTGGTCTCGGCGGTGTGCGGGGCGTGGTCGGTGCCCACGGTGTCGATGGTGCCGTCGGCCAGGCCGGCGCGCAGGGCCAGGACGTCGGACTCGCGGCGCAGCGGCGGGTTGACCTTGAACACGGGGTCGTAGGATCGGACGAGCTCCTCCGTGAGCAGCAGGTGGTGCGGGGTGACCTCGGCGGTCACGGCCACGCCCTGGGCCTTGGCCCAGCGGATCAGCTCGACGGAGCCGGCCGTGGAGACGTGGCACACGTGCAGGCGGGAGTCCACGTGCTGGGCCAGCAGCACGTCACGGGCGATGACGGCCTCCTCCGCCACGGCGGGCCAGCCGGCCAGGCCGAGAACGCCGGAGAGCTCGGACTCGTTCATCTGGGCGCCGGCGGTGAGGTTCGGCTCCTGCGCGTGCTGGGCCACGAAGCCGCCGAAGGACTTCACGTACTCGAGCGCCCGGCGCATCAGCACGGCGTCGTGGACGCACATGCCGTCGTCGGAGAACATCCGCACGCGGGCCTGCGAGTCGGCCATCGCGCCGAGGTCGGCCAGGGCCTCGCCGGCCAGGCCCACGGTCACCGCGCCCACGGGGTGCACATCGCACCAGCCCGCGTCCCGGCCCAGCCGCCACACCTGCTCCACCACGCCGGCGGTGTCGGCCGTCGGCGTCGAGTTGGCCATCGCGTGGACCGAGGTGAAGCCGCCCATCGCGGCGGCGCGGGTGCCGGTCTCGACCGTCTCCGCGTCCTCCTTGCCGGGCTGGCGCAGATGGGTGTGCAGGTCGACGAGCCCGGGCAGCAGCACCAGGCCGGCGCAGTCGACCTCCTCGGGGGCCGGGTCGAGGCCGGCGGCGTGGGTCGCGGCGTCCGGGCCGAGGGCGGCGATCCGGCCCTCGGCGACGAGCACGTCGGCGGTCTCGCCCGTGGTCAGGCGCGCGCTGCGCAGCAGCAGGGGGGCGGGGCTGGGGGCGCTCACGGGCGGACCTCCTGGTCGTGGTTGAGGACGAGGTGCAGGACCGCCATGCGGACGGACACGCCGTTGGCGACCTGCTCGAGGGCGGTGTTGCGGGGCGAGTCCGCCGCCGCCGGGCTGATCTCCAGGCCGCGGTTCATCGGGCCGGGGTGCATGACCACGGGCTCGTCGAGCAGGGCGCCGCGGCCGGCGGTGAGGCGGGCGAAGCGGTCGTCGGTCAGCCCCCAGGTCCGGGTGTACTCCCCCGCGGACGGGAAGAAGGCGCCGCCCATCCGCTCGGCCTGGACGCGGAGCATCATGACGGCGTCGGGGCCGGCGTCGAGGGCCTCGTCCAGCGAGTAGGTGACCTGGCACGGCCACGCGGCCACGCCGACGGGCAGCAGGGTGGGCGGGGCGGCCAGGGTGACCTGGGCGCCCAGCGTGCTGAGCAGCCACACGTTGGACCGGGCCACGCGCGAGTGCAGGATGTCCCCCACGATCACCACGCGCATGCCGGTCAGGTCCTGGCCGACCAGGTCCTCTCCCGTCGCCGCGGCGAGGCGCCGGCGCAGGGTGAAGGCGTCCAGGAGGGCCTGGGTGGGGTGCTCGTGGGTGCCGTCGCCGGCGTTCACGACGGCGGAGCGCACCCAGCCGGAGTCGGCCAGCTGGCGGGCCGCGCCCGAGGACCAGTGGCGCATCACGATGGCGTCCGCGCCGATGGCCTCGAGCGTCTGGACGGTGTCCTTGAGCGACTCCCCCTTGGAGACGGACGATCCCTTCGCGGAGAAGTTGATCACGTCCGCGGAGAGCCGCTTGGCGGCGGCCTCGAAGGAGATGCGGGTGCGGGTGGAGTCCTCGAGGAAGAGGTTCACCACGGTGCGGCCGCGCAGGGCGGGCAGCTTCTTGACCTCGCGCTGGTTGACGGCGGCCATCTCCTCGGCGGTGTCGAGGACGGCGAGGGCGTCGGCGCGGGAGAGGTCGGCGGTGGACAGCAGGTGGCGCACGGCTCAGCCCTCCCGGGTCGCGACGCGGTCGACGATGCTCACGGCGTCCTCGGTGACCTCGCCGGTGCCCTCGGGGCCGTCGACCTCCATGAGCCGGACCTGAACGCGCTCGGCGGTGGAGGTCGGCAGGTTCTTGCCCACGAAGTCGGCCCGGACGGGCAGCTCGCGGTGCCCGCGGTCCACGAGGACGGCCAGGCGCACGGCGGCGGGGCGGCCCAGGTCGGCGATCGCGTCGAGGGCGGCCCGGACGGTGCGGCCGGAGAAGAGGACGTCGTCCACAAGCACGACGACGGCGCCGTCGAGGGGGACCTCGGGCAGGCGGGTGGGCATCGGGGTGCGGGCCGTGCCGCGGCGGAGGTCGTCGCGGTAGAGCGTCACGTCCACCTCGCCGACGGCGGCGGTGGGGTCGAAGGCCGGCTCGATGCGGGCCAGCAGGGCGCCGAGCCGCCGGGCCAGGGGCGCCCCGCGGCGCGGGATCCCCATCAGGACGAGACCCTCGGCACCCTTGTTGGACTCGAGGATCTCGTGGGCGATCCGGGTCAGCGCCCGGTCGATCTCGGACGCGGACAGCACGGTCCGGGCAGCACGAGGTGCGGCGGGATCAGTTCCCATGCCGGCGCCTCCTTCCCCGCCTCACAGGACGGCTCTTAAAGGATGCGTGGTTCGTCCCCGGGCGCCGGTGGGCCCCCGTGCGGGACGTCGCCTACTCTACCAGCGAGGCCCGCCCCACGGCGCGGATGACGCGGTGCGGGACGGGCCTCGTGACGGAGCTCTCGGCGGCTCAGGCGAGCAGTGTCGACTTGACCTGCTGCAGGCGGCCGAGCAGACCGTTGACGAACTCGGGCGAGTCGTCCGTGGACAGCTGGGCGGCCAGGGCGACGGCCTCGGAGATGGCGACGGCGTCCGGCACGTCGTCCTGGAACAGCAGCTCCCAGGCCCCCACGCGCAGGATCGCCCGGTCGACGGCGGGCATGCGGTCCAGGGACCAGCCGCGGGAGTAGGAGCTCAGGGCCTCGTCGAGCCGCTCCTGGTCCGCGATGACGCCTTCCACGAGCCGCTGGGTGTAGGCGTTCACCTGCAGGTCGGTGCTCTCGCGTCGGGTGCGGATGCCCTCCAGCGCGGTGGAGCCGCGCTGCTCGGCCTCGAACAGGATCTCCACCGCACGCTGCCGGGAGCGGCTGCGCGCCGTGGTCCCCCGCTTGGCAGCGGAGCCGGCGGAGGCCCGCTCAGTCATTGACGCGGCCGAGGTAGTCGCCGGTGCGGGTGTCGACCTTGACGCGGGTGCCCTGCTCCACGAAGAGCGGCACCTGGATCTCGGCGCCGGTCTCCACGGTGGCGGGCTTGGTGCCGGCGGACGAGCGGTCCCCCTGCAGGCCCGGCTCGGTGTAGGTGATCTCCAGGACCACGGACGCCGGCATCTCGAGGTACAGCGGCGTGCCCTCGTGCAGGGCGATGACGACCTGGGTGTTCTCGAGCATGTACTTCGCGGCGTCGCCGACCACGGCCCCGGGCACGGTGATCTGGTCGTAGTCCTTGACGTCCATGAACACGTAGTCCGCGCCGTCCTGGTAGAGGTACTGGTAGTCGGAGCGGTCGACGGTGGCGAACTCGACCTTGGCGCCGGCGTTGAAGGTCTTGTCCACGACCTTGCCCGTGGTGATGTTCTTCATCTTGGTGCGGACGAACGCGCCGCCCTTGCCCGGCTTGACGTGCTGGAACTCGGTGACGTTCCAGAGCTGGCCCTCCAGCTTCAGGACGGCGCCGTTCTTGATGTCGTTGCTCGTTGCCACGTGTGTGCTCCCGATCGGTCTCGCGGACCGTCACGGGTCCGCCTGGAGTGGGTGGGGTCTTGGATGTGCGCGGGCCAGTCTACGGGAGGCCCCGCGCGGGGCCGGGGTCAGCGGCGGCTCACTCCGCGATCTCCTGGTACGCCGCGAAGAGCAGGGACGCGTCCGGGATGTCCACGGTGGTGGGCTGCGCGAGCCCGTCCAGCAGGACGAAGCGCAGCTGGTCGCCGCGGTTCTTCTTGTCCCGGCGGATGCCCTCGAGCAGGGTCTGCCACCGGTCCCCGCGGTAGGAGACGGGCAGGCCCAGGGCCGTCAGCACCGACCAGTGCCGGTCCGCGGTGGCGTCGTCGAGCCGGCCGAGGGAGCGGGCCAGCTCGGCAGCGAAGACCAGCCCCACGGACACCGCGGCGCCGTGGCGCCACTGGTAGCGCTCGGCGAGCTCGATCGCGTGGCCCATCGTGTGGCCGTAGTTCAGCGCCTCGCGGGCCCCCGACTCGCGGGGGTCGCGGGAGACGACGTCCGCCTTCACCCGGATCGAGCGCTCGATCAGCTCGCGCAGCCGCGCGGAGTGCGGGTTCTGGGCCTGGGCCGGGTCCTCCTCGATGAGGTCGAGGATCGCGGGGTCGGCGATGAAGCCGCACTTCACGACCTCGGCCAGGCCGGAGATCAGCTCGTTGGCCGGCAGGGTGAGCAGCGTGTCCAGGTCGGCCAGCACGCCGGCCGGATTGTGGAACGCCCCCACCAGGTTCTTGCCCTCGGCGGTGTTGATGCCGGTCTTGCCGCCCACCGCCGCGTCCACCATGCCCAGCAGGGTGGTGGGCATGTGCACGACGCGGATGCCGCGCAGCCACGTGGCCGCCACGAAGCCGGCCAGGTCGGACACGGCGCCGCCGCCCACGGAGACGATCGCGTCCGACCGGGTGAAGTCGTTCTGGCCGAGCACCTGCCAGCAGAACCCGGCCACCTGCAGGTGCTTGCCCTCCTCGGCGTCCGGGATCTCGGCGGTCAGTGCGGTCAGGCCCACGGCCTCGAGGTCGTTCTTGACGACGTCGCCGGTGGCCCGGAGGGCGCGCGGATGGATGACCAGCACGCGTCGGACGGTCGGGCCGAGCATGTCCGGCAGGCGCGCGAGCAGGCCCCGGCCCACCACCACGTCGTAGCCGCCGTGCACGGCCGCCTCGTGGCCGCCGGCCACGGGGATGACCGTCACGTCCTCGGGTGCGGCCGGAGCGGCCGCGGGCGCCGCCCCCGGGGTCTCCTGCTCGGTGATGTCCGGCTCACGGTCGGTCATGGGTGTGACTCACTCCTTCGGGGGCGGTGGGCGTCCCCCACGATACGCCAGGCCGCCTCGGCGGCCGTCAGGCCTGTGGTGTCGAGCACGAGGTCGGCGACCTCGCGGTACAGCCCCTCGCGTTCGGCGAGGATGCGCCGCCAGGTCCCGGCGGGGTCTCCGGCCAGGACGGGGCGGCCCGCGCCGCCGCCCACGCGGCGCAGCGCCTCCTCCTCTCCGACCGCGAGGTAGACGACGTCGGAGTCCGGCCCGGCCAGCGCGCGGCGGGTGCCCGGATGCAGGACGGCGCCGCCGCCGCACGAGAGGACGCACGGGGCGGGTCGGCCGAGCACATGGCCGATGACGCGCGCCTCCTCCGCCCGGAACGCGGCCTCGCCGTGCTCGGCGAAGAACTCCGGGATCGGGCCGTGCACCTGGATGAACAGCTCGTCGGAGTCCACGAAGGGCAGCCCGGTCACGGCGGCCAGGGCCCGGCCGACCGTCGTCTTCCCGGCCCCCATCGGGCCGACGAGGACGACCCGGCGGGCCGGGCGCGCGGCCGGGTCCTCGTCGGCCGCGGCGGCCACCGTGGCCGCGGCCGTCAGGCGCGCCTCGAGGGCACCGGTCATGCCCTCCCACGGGCACACAGTGACGGGCCCGGGGACGGGACGCGTGCTCGGGTCCGGTCCCGGGGCCGGCGCGGTCCCGGGGGTGTCGGTCACGGCAGGGGGTCGCCCATCGGGCCGTCCGCCACGACGTCGGCGCCCGGCTCCGGCAAGGCGGGGACCGCGGCCTGGAACGCCTCGAGGTTGCGGCGCGTCTCGGCCACGGAGTCGCCGCCGAACTTCTCGAGCATCGCGTCGGCCAGGACGAGGGCGACCATGGCCTCGGCGACGATGCCCGCGGCGGGCACGGCCGCCACGTCGGAGCGCTGATGGTGGGCCGTGGTCTCCGCGCCCGTGGCGACGTCGACCGTGGGCAGTGCGCGCGGCACCGTGGCGATCGGCTTCATCGCGGCGCTCACGCGCAGCAGCTCGCCCGTCGACATGCCGGCCTCGATGCCGCCGGCCCGGTCGCTCGTGCGCCGGGGGCGGCCGTCCGCGCCGCGGGCGATCCCGTCGTGGGCGGCGGAGCCGCGTCGGGCGGCCGTGGCGAACCCGTCGCCGACCTGCACGCCCTTGATCGCCTGGATGCCCATGAGCGCCCCCGCCAGCCGCGCGTCGAGGCGGCGGTCCCAGTGCACGTGGGAGCCCAGGCCGATCGGCACGCCGTACGCCAGCACCTCCACGACGCCGCCGAGGGTCTCCCCGGCGCGGTGGGCGTCGTCGACCTCGGCGACCATCGCCGCGGAGGTCTGCGGGTCGAGGCAGCGGACCGGGTCGGCGTCGAGGCGGGCCTCGTCCTCGGGGACGGGGAACGGGTGGCCCTCCGGCAGGGCGGCCTCCCCGAAGGCCACGGTGTGGGAGACGATCCGCACGCCGAGCTCGCCGAGGAAGGCGCGGGCGACGGTGCCCAGGGCCACACGGGCGGCGGTCTCACGGGCCGAGGCGCGCTCGAGGAGGGGGCGGGCCTCGTCGAAGCCGTACTTCTGCATGCCGGTCAGGTCGGCGTGGCCGGGCCGTGGGCGGGTGAGCGCCGCGTTGCGGGCCAGACCGTCGAGCTCCTCCGCGGGGACGGGATCGGCGGCCATCACCTTCTCCCACTTGGGCCATTCCGTGTTGCCCACCTGGATCGCCACGGGCGAGCCGAGGGTGCGGCCGTGGCGGACGCCGCCGAGGATCGTCACCGCGTCCTGCTCGAACTTCATGCGCGCGCCGCGCCCGTACCCCAGGCGGCGGCGCGCGAGCGCGTCCTGCACGTCCTGCGTCGTGACCGGGATCCCGGCCGGCAGTCCCTCAACGATTCCTGTGAGCGCGGGGCCGTGAGACTCCCCCGCTGTCAACCAGCGCACCATGGCGTGCAGTCTCTCACGCACGGGGCACCGCGCCGCCACGTGTGACCGGACGGGACGCGCCGGGTGCGGCGTCCGGCACTCAGCCGGCGGCCGGCCCCAGGGCGTCCGCCGCGGCGCGCGTCACCGCCGCCCAGTCCGGCTCGGGCATCCCGGCCGCGGCGCGGGGCCGGGCCGTGAACAGCCGGACCTGCTGGATGCCCTGGTGCAGCAGCATGGACAGCCCGGACGCCACCGGACCGACCTCCCGGGACCAGGCGGACGCCAGCACGGAAGGCCACGGGTCGTAGGCCGCGTCCAGCAGGGGCGGCAGGGCGGCGTCGGCCGGCACGTGTGCGGCCAGGGCGTCCGCGGCGCGCGGCGGCAGGGTGGCGACGACGGCACGCAGCCCCGGCGCCCGCCGGAGCAGATCCGCCTGGGTCAGGGTCGCCCAGCGCAGCCCGAGCGCGTCGGCCAGGGCCGTCACCTCGGCGGCGCGGGCGGCGTCGCGGACGCCGAAGAGCACCGCGTCCGCGCCGAGCGTGGCGGCGGCGAGGACGGCCGCCGTCGCGGTCCCCCCGTTCCCGAGGACGCCGAGGGTCCCGCCCCGGGCGGCACGGTCGAGGCCGGCCGCGGCGAGGGCGCCGAGGATGCCGTCCACGTCCGTGTTCTCGGCGTGGACGACCCCGGGCGCGGAGGGGTGGTCGCGCACGAGGGTGTTCGCGCTGCCCAGGAGCCGGACACGGTCGCTGACGTGCCCGGCGGCGGCGACGACCGCCCGCTTCAGCGGCATGGTGACGGAGCAGCCGAGCCAGTCCTGCCCGCGGGCCGCGGCCGCGCCGCCGTCGGCCGCGCCCGGGGCGCCGAGGTGCTCGGCCGCGAAGGCGAGCACCTCGTCCTCGCCCAGGTCACGGCGGCCGTAGTCGACGTCGAGGCCCAGGACCCGGTAGGCGGCCGTGTGCAGCACCGGGGAGAGCGAGTGGGCGATCGGCCGGCCCAGGACCGCCGCGCGCAGCACGGGGCGCATCAGCACACCCCCGGATTGGAGGCGCAGTAGCGCTGCAGGGTGCGCACGTGCTGCTGGTGCTCCTCATAGGTGCGGGAGAACTCGGTGTGGCCGGTGCCGATGTCCGTGGTCACCCAGTAGTAGGCGTCCGTCTCGGCCGGGTCGAGGGCGGCCTCGACGGCCGCGTCGGAGGGCATGCCGATCGGACCCGGTGGCAGGCCCGGGTGCACGTACGTGTTGTAGGGGTTCGAGGCGTCCTGGCGCTGGCCCGAGGTGAAGCTGAGGCTGCGCACGCCGAGGCCGTACGTGACGGTGGCGTCGATCTGCAGGAGGCCGTGCGTCTCGGTGTTGTCCGGGGCGAGGCGGTTCTCGATGGCGCCGGCGACCTGCCGGTAGTCCTGGGGCAGGGCCTCCGCCTCGAGGATGGAGGCGATCGTGAGCACGCGCTGCTGGTCGGCCGGGTCGCGGATGTCGAGGGCGTCGAGCTCGGCGAGGGTGGGCCGGATCAGGGCGTCGAGCACCTGCTCGGCGGTGGCGTCGACGGGGAGGCGGTACTCCCCCGCGTCGAGCCAGCCCTCGAGCGTGCCCGCCTCCCCGGGGACGCCGTAGCGGGTCGGGTCCTGGGCGGCGGCCTCGAGCTCCTCGCGGGGCAGCCCCGTGGCCTCGGCGACGGCGTCCAGCACCTCGGTGAGCCGCCGGCCGCGCTCCACGAGCACGTAGTGCACGGCCCCGTCCGTGGCGCCCTGGAGCACCGCGAGGGCCTCGGCCGCGGGCATCCGCTCGCGCAGCACGAAGTCCCCCGACCGCACGAGACCGCTGTCCGTGTCCCGGGCAGCGCGCTCGAACGCACGGGCGGAGGCCACGATGCCGGCCCGGTCCAGGCGGGCCGCCACGGAGCCCAGGTCCTCGCCCGGCCCCACCGAGAACGTCACCTCGTCACCCTCGACGGCCGTGTGGTCGGGGCCGCTCAGGAAGCCGCGCACGATCAGCCCGACCACGACGGCGAACGCCACGAGCACCGTGCCCAGCACCAGCGCGGTCCGCCGCCGGTCGGCGCCGCGGTCGACCCGCGGGGCCGGGTGAGACCCGGAGCCCCGGCGACGCAGGAACCTGCGAGGCCGGCGTGGGCCGGCCGCGTCGACCGGCTGGGACGGGGCGCCGAGATCGGCCTCGTCCGCCTCGCCGTGGGCGAAGCCGAACACGTCGAGGTCGTCGTGGACGTCGGCCTCGTCGCCGAGCAGATCGTCCCACTGGTCCTCACGCCGAGCGTGCTGGCGGTCGCCGGTCACCGGATCCGCTCCCGGTCCTGGCCGGCCCAGCGTCCGGTGCGGCGCTGCTCGTCCACGGCGGCCTGCAGGATCGCGACGGCGGCCGCCTGGTCGATCACGCCGCGGCTGTCCTTGACGGACCGGCCCGCGGCCCGCAGTCCGGCCTGCGCGGAGACCGTGCTGAGCCGCTCGTCGACGAGCCGGACCGGCACAGGCTGGCCCGCCTCGACCAGGGCGGCGGCGACGGCGTCCGCGTAGTCGAGGGCGTCCTGCGTGGACGGCGTGTGCTCGCCCCGCAGATTCACCGGCAGACCGACGTACACGGCGACGACGTCGAGCTCGCGTGCGTGGGCGACGAGCTCGTCCACGTCACGACGTCGACGCGCATCCCGCCGCAGGGTGGCCACGGGGGTGGCGATCAGGCCGTCGGGGTCGGCCGACGCGACGCCCACGCGGGCACGGCCGACGTCGACGCCGAGGGTGCGCCCCCGGCGCACGGCGTCGCTCGCCACGGCGGCCCCGTCCTGACCTGCGCTCACGTCCGCCTCAGGCCGCGCGCACCGCGGCGACGACGGCCTCGAGCGCGTCCTCGACGCGCGTGACGTCCTGGCCGCCGCCCTGGGCGACGTCGTCCTTGCCTCCGCCCCCGCCGCCGAGCACGCCGGTGGCGGTCTTGACCATGGCGCCCGCCTTGAGGCCGGCCGCGCGGGCGGCCTCGTTGGTCGCCACGACCACGAGGGGCCGGCCCTTGGCCTCGGCCGTGAGGGCCACGAGCACAGGCGTGCCCGCCGCGTTGCCGCCGGCCGACTCGATCCGGGCGCGCAGGTCCAGCACGAGGGAACGCAGCTGGTCCCCGGCCACGTCGCCGACGTGGTGCGCCAGCACCCGCACCGACGTCCCGGCGGACGTCGTGACGTCCTGGGCCTGCCCGGCGAGCTGGCCGGCCTGGGCCTGCAGCGCCTGGGCCCGCAGCTCCGCGACCTGCTTCTCGGCCGCCTTGAGCCGGTCCAGGGTGGCGCCGATGCGGTCCTTGAGCTCCTCGGCCGGGGCCTTGAACATCTCCGAGAGCTCGGAGACGAGGGTGCGCTCCGCGGCGAGGTGGCGGAACGAGTCCAGGCCGACGAGCGCCTCGACGCGGCGGTTGCCCGAGCCCACGGACTGCTCGCCGAGCAGGGTCAGCGAGCCGATCTGCGCGGTGCGGCCCACGTGGGTGCCGCCGCACAGCTCGCGGGACCAGGCACCGTCGATCTCCACGACGCGCACCCGGTCGCCGTACTTCTCGCCGAACAGGCTCATCGCACCAAGTGCGCGCGCCTCCTCGAGGCTCATCTCCTGGGTGAGCACGGCGTGGTCGTCGCGGATGGCGATGTTCACCACGTCCTCGACCTCGGAGCGGGCCCCGGCCGAGAGCGCCTCGGCCCAGCGGAAGTCGAAGCGCAGGTAGCCCTCCTTGTTGAAGGAGCCGGACTGCGTGGCCTCGGGGCCGAGGACCTGGTGCAGCGCGGCGTGCACCAGGTGGGTGCCGGAGTGGGCCTTCTCGCCGTCGAGGCGGCGCTGCAGGTCGATCGCGCCGAGGGCCTGCGCGCCGGCGGCGACCTCCCCGTCGAGGACCTTGACCCTGTGCACGGACAGCCCCTTCACGGGGGCCTGCACGTCGAGCACCTCGAGGCGGAAGCCGTCGCCGGTGATCAGGCCGGTGTCCGCGGCCTGGCCGCCGGACTCCGCGTAGAACGGCGTGGCGTCCAGGACGAGCTCGAGCTCCGTGCCGGCGCCGGCGGACGCGACCTCCTCGCCGTTCTGCAGCAGGCCGCGCACCACGGACTCGGTGGTGTGCTCGGTGTAGCCGGTGAAGTGGGTCTGGCCCTCGGCGCGCAGGCGCTGGTACACGGCGGTGTCCGTGTGGCCGGCCTTCTTGGCCTTGGCGTCCGCGCGGGCGCGGTCGCGCTGCTCGGCCATGAGGGCGCGGAACCCGGCCTCGTCCACGGCGACGCCGGCCTCCTCCGCGATCTCCAGCGTCAGCTCGATCGGGAAGCCGTAGGTGTCGTGCAGCTCGAACGCGTCCGGGCCCGCGATGCCGCCGCCCGCCGAGCGGGCCTGGCCCACCGCGGCGTCGAGGCGGGCCGTGCCCGCGGCGATGGTCCGCAGGAACGCCTTCTCCTCGGCGTAGGCGATCCGGGAGATGCGCTCGAACTCGTCCGCGACCACCGGGTAGGTGCCCTTCATCGCGTCCCGGGAGACCGGCAGCAGCTCAGGGAAAACGGGCTCGGTGACGCCCATCAGGCGCAGGGCGCGGACGACGCGGCGGATGAGGCGGCGCAGCACGTAGCCGCGGCCCTCGTTGCCGGGGCGCACGCCGTCGCTGATCAGCATCAGGGCCGAGCGCACGTGGTCGGCCACCATGCGCAGGCGGACGTCGTCGTCGTAGTGCGGGTCGGCCGGGTCCTCGGTGGAGGTGTAGGAGCGGCCGGCCAGCTGCGCGGCGCGGTCGAGCACGGGGCGGACCTGGTCCGTCTCGTACATGTTCTCCACACCCTGGAGGATCATGGCGAGCCGCTCGAGGCCGAGACCGGTGTCGATGTTCTTGTGCTCGAGCTCGCCGGCGATGTCGAAGTCGTCCTTCGAGCGCACCGCGGAGAGGCGGTACTGCATGAACACGAGGTTCCAGATCTCGATGTAGCGGGTGTCGTCCGCGGCCGGGCCGCCGTCGACGCCGTACGCGGGGCCGCGGTCGTAGAAGATCTCCGAGCAGGGGCCGCCCGGGCCGGGCTGGCCGGTGTTCCAGTAGTTGTCGTCCTTGCCCATGCGCTGGATGCGCTCGGGACGGACGCCCACGTCCTCGCGCCAGATGCGCTCGGCCTCGTCGTCCTCGCGGTACACGGTGACCCAGAGGCGCTCGGGGTCCAGGCCGAAGCCGCCGTCCTCGACCGAGGACGTCAGCAGCTCCCAGGCCATCGGGATGGCCGTCTCCTTGAAGTAGTCGCCGAAGGAGAAGTTGCCGCACATCTGGAAGAAGGTGCCGTGGCGGACGGTCTTGCCGACCTCCTCGATGTCCGCGGTGCGGATGCACTTCTGCACCGAGACGACGCGCGGGCTCGGCGGGGTCTGCTCCCCCAGGAAGTACGGGATGAACGGGACCATGCCGGCCACCGTGAACAGCAGCGACGGATCCGGCGAGACGAGCGACGCCGACGGCACCACGCGGTGCCCCCTGGACTCAAAGAAGGCGGTCCAGCGGCGGGCGATCTCCTGGGACTTCATGCGGGGGTGTCCTTCTGCGTGGTGGTGGTCTGGGGGCGGGCGGCGCCGTGCGACGGCGGCTCCACGGTCTCCCCGGAGATGATCGGCCCCGTGTGGGGCAGGTAGGGCGCGGCCCAGGGGGCCTCGGCGCGGACGCGCTCGGCCAGGCGCCGGGCACCGTCCTGCAGGGCGGCCGCCGCGGCGTCGGCGGCGGCCTCACCGGCCTGGCGGGCCAGACGCTCCGGGTCCAGGCGGGCGGAGAACCCCGCGCGCCCCCCCGCGGAGCCAGGGTCAGACGTCGGCGCGTCGGTCGCGTCGGTGGCCGGGTGGGCACGGTCGCCGAGGGCGCGGTGTGCGAACCAGCCGGATGCGGCGCCGGCGCCGACGAGCAGCAGCGAGCGGAGCATGGCGGGGGCCTCCTTCGGACGGCAGGGATTCCGGCCCCACCTTACCGGGCGCGGCGCCGATCCCCGGCGGCGGGCCCGGGGGACGCCGCAGGCCCGGTCACCTCCGAGAGGTGACCGGGCCTGCGGGACGCGCGGGGCGCCGTCGTCCGGGACGGACCCGGCCGCGGCGGATCAGCGCGCGTAGTACTCGACCACGAGCTGCTCCTCGCAGGTCACGGGGACCTCGGAGCGCTTCGGGCGACGGGTGAGGGTGGCGCGCAGCTTGTCGATCTCCACGGTCAGGTAGCCCGGGGTGGCGGGCAGGACCTGCTGGTGGGCGCCGGCGGCGGCCAGCTGGAAGGGGACCATCTTCTCCGAGCGCTCGTGCACGTGGATCATCTGGCCCTCCTTCACGCGGAACGAGGGGACGTCCACGCGCTTGCCGTCCACCAGGATGTGGCGGTGCACGACGAGCTGACGGGCCTGCTGGATGGTGCGGGCGAAGCCGGCACGCAGCACGAGGGCGTCGAGGCGCTGCTCGAGGAGCTCGACCAGGTTCTCACCGGTCAGGCCGGCGGTGCGCTTGGCCTCCTCGAAGTAGCGGCGCATCTGGGCCTCGCGGATGTTGTACTGGGCGCGCAGACGCTGCTTCTCCTTGAGGCGCACCGCGTAGTCCGAGTCCTGCTTGCGGCGGGCACGGCCGTGCTGGCCGGGGCCGTACGGACGACGCTCCATGTACTTCTCGGCCTTGGGGGTCAGCGCGATGCCCAGGGCGCGGGAGTGCCGCACGGTGCGGCGGGTGCGAAGGTTGCCACTCATGGTGGACCTGCCTTTCCTTGACGTGCGGCACGGTTCGGGTTTGTCTCGAGGTCTCGTCCGCGCGCCGGGGCACACGGGTCAAGGGGACTCGAACCTGGCCTCCCCGCGATCCTGAGGAGAGCTGAGGGGCGTGCCGCCGCCCGTCATCCACTGATGCGCTGCGCGTCCCTCGACCGGGCACGCGGGTGTCCCGTGGACCGTTCGAGGGGGATGCGTCCGGGGCGCAGCGCCTGCCAGACCGGTCCACCTTACCAGAGCGACGACGACGGGGCGGGCCGGGGCTCAGGCGCGCGGCGTGGCCGCGGTGCCGGGGTCCGCGCCGAGGAGCTGACCGGCCTGGTCCAGGTGGGAGGCCTCGACCAGCACGTCGTACGACTCGGCCTCCATGGTCTGCAGGGACGTGAAGTCGCGCCTGCCGCCGGTGGCCGCGTGGCCGATCGCCCCGAAGACGGCCCCCCACAGGGCGCCCAGGCCCAGGGAGATCAGCAGGATCCAGAGGAACCCGAAGCCGGGGGCGAAGATCGAGAAGAGCAGGCCGAGCAGGAGGCCGAACCACAGGCCCTGCAGCCCGCCGCGGACGGCGGCCTTGCCGGTGGTCATCCGGCCCAGGACCTGCTCCACGGAGCGCAGCCCGGTGCCCACGATGCGCACGCGCTCCACGGGGAACCCGGCGTCGGAGAGCTGGTCCACGAGGGCCTGGGCCTCGGCGTAGGCCGGGACGGAGCGCAGGATGCGGTAGTCGGCCTGCGGGAGGGCGGGGCCGCCGGCGCCGGGGCGGCCGTACGGGGCCGGCTGCTGCGCGGCGGTGTGCTGGGGGGTGGACTGCTGCGGAGTGGACTGGGTCATGGGGGCGGCTCCTTCTGTTCCTTCTGTGCGTCGGTGGTGCATGGGGGCGCGAGCGGGCGAGGAGTCGGCGGGCCGACGTCGACCGCCCCGCTCATCCCTGGACAACCGGTGATCCGGGGTCTTTATTCCGCGCGGCCGCCCGAGGCGTCCGCCCTCGGGCCCGGCGCGCGCTCAGTCGCCGCGGATGATCCGGCGCAGCGCGGCCACCTGCTCGGTGAGCCGCTTCTCGTGTCCGATGGGCTTGGGCCGGTAATAGTCCCTCCCGACCAGGGGGTCCGGCGCGTACTGCTGACGGGCGACGGCGTGCGGCTCGTCGTGGCTGTAGACGTAGCCCTGGCCGTGGCCGAGGGCCGCCGCGCCGGGGTAGTGCGCGTCCCGCAGGTGCGCCGGCACCGCGCCCGTGTGGCCGGCCCGCACGTCCGCGATCGCCTCGTTCACGGCGGTGTAGCTCGCGTTGGACTTCGGCGCGGTGGCCAGATGCGTCACGGCCTGCGCCAGGATGATGCGTCCCTCCGGCATGCCGATCAGCTGCACGGCCTGGGCGGCGGCCACGGCGGTCTGCAGCGCGGTCGGGTCGGCCATGCCCACGTCCTCGGACGCGGAGATGATCAGCCGCCGGGCGATGAACCGGGGGTCCTCCCCCGCCTCCAGCATCCGGGCGAGGTAGTGCATCGACGCGTCCACGTCCGAGCCGCGGATGGACTTGATGAAGGCACTGATCACGTCGTAGTGCTGGTCGCCGTCCTTGTCGTAGCGCTGGACGTGGTGGTCCATCGCCTGCGCGGCGTCCTCGTCCGTGACCGCGACGGCGCCCTCCCCCGCCCGGCCGGCCTCGCGCGCCTTGTCCAGGGCGACGCCGGCCGCGGCCTCCAGCACCGTGAGCGCCCGCCTCGCGTCGCCGCCGGCCATCCGCACCAGGTAGTCCCGCGCGTCGTCCTGGAGCACCACGGCGCCGTTGAGCCCGCGCTCCTGGGTCACGGCACGGTCCAGCAGCCCGACGATGTCGTCGTCCGTGAGGGGACGCAGCGTGAGCAGCAGCGACCGGGAGAGCAGGGGTGCGATCACGGAGAAGGACGGGTTCTCCGTGGTCGCGGCCACCAGCACGACCCAGCGGTTCTCGACGCCCGGCAGCAGCGCGTCCTGCTGCGCCTTGGAGAAGCGGTGGATCTCATCGAGGAACAGGACGGTGGTGCGCCCGTAGAGGTCCCGTTCGCGCTGGGCCTGCTCCATCACCTGCCGCACGTCCTTCACACCGGCCGTGATCGCGGACAGCTCCGTGAACGTGCGCCCGGGGGCGCGGGCGATCACGTGGGCCAGCGTCGTCTTGCCGATGCCCGGAGGCCCGTAGAGGATGACCGAGCTCGGTCCCGCGGCGGAGTCCGGATCGGGCTCGGCGAGCTTGCGCAGCGGGGAGCCCGGCCGCATGAGGTGCCGCTGGCCCAGCACGTCATCCAGCGTGCGCGGGCGCATGCGCACGGCCAGCGGTGCGCCGGGGTGCGGGGCGGCCACGGTGCCGGCCGGGCCGTCGTCGTCGGCCCCGTTGTGGGCGGCGCTGAAGAGGTCGTCCATCGGGTCCAGGGTAGTCCTCGGCCCGCGGGGGCGTGGGTGGCATCATGGCCGCATGAGCCCCGCCGCCCCGCGCACCGACCACACCCACGTCCTGCTGCTGCGCGGGATCAACGTGGGGCGGAGCAACCGTGTCGGCAAGGACACGCTGATCCGCTGGGCCCAGGCCGCCGGCGGGGAGGCGGTCACCACCCACCTGGCCAGCGGCAACGTCCTGTTCCGGGCGTCCTCCGACGCAGCCGCGGAGGGCGTGCGGCAGGGGTTCGCGCGACGGGCGCGTGAGGAGGGCGGCCTCGACGTCCCCGTGGTCCTCGTGGACGTGGGCACGCTCCGGCGCGCCCTGGAGCTGCACGACGCGCTCCCCTGGGCCGGCGGCGAGCCGAAACGCACGCAGCTCACCGTGCTCGAGGACGACCCCGCACCCGAGGCGGCCGCCGCCCTGGCCGCGCTCGACCACGGGGACGACCGACCCGCGGGGCCGGATCGCACGGCCCTGGAGGGACGGCTGCTGTGGATGCGCTGCGCCGCGGGGGTCGCCGACTCCCCGCTCACTCCGGCCCGCCTCGACCGGGCGCTCGGGGTGCGCGGCACGGCCCGGAACCTCACGACGGTGCGGGTGCTCGCGGGGCTGCCGAGCGAGGACTGACCTCGGCGGACGGCACGCGGGGCGTCCGGGGCGTCGACACCCGCGGGACACCGCGCGCTGGCCGGGACGTCACGGACCGTTCACATCCGTGCGATGGGGTGACCCCGTCCTCCGCCTCCCTGCCCTGACTGGAGCATCCATGCCTCGCCTCGCACGCCTCGCCACGGCCGTCACCGCCGCGACCCTGTCCACGGCCTTCCTCGCCCCGGCCTCCCTCAGCGCGCCCGCCCCGCACTCGGCCACGGCCCAGCGCGCCGCCATCGCCGCCAACCCGTCCGGCAAGAGCATCGAGCTCACCCGCGCCGGCACCCACGAGACCGGCGTGTTCGGCGAGTCCGCCGCCGAGATCCCGGCCTTCGACGCGGTCTCCGGCCGCCTGTTCGTGGTGAATGCGCAGCGCGGCGCCGTCGACGTCATGCGCCTGGGCGCCGACGCCGCCCCCGTGGCCGAGCGGACCCTCTCCGCCGAGGGCCTGCGCACCGCGGACGGCTCCGTCACGGACAAGGGCGCCACGGTGAACTCCGTCGCTGTCTCCGGCGGTGTGATGGCCGTCGCCGTCGAGGCCGCCGAGAAGACCGACCACGGCTGGGTCGTGTTCTTCGACACCACCACCCTGCGCTACCTCGGCGGCGTGCGGGTGGGTGCCCTGCCGGACTCGCTGGCCTTCTCCCCGAACGGGGCGTACGTGGTGGTCGCCAACGAGGGCGAACCGGCCGACGACTTCTCCGTCGACCCGGAGGGCACGATCTCCGTGGTCTCCGTACCGAAGAACGCCCGGCAGTTCTCCCGCCTGACCCAGGACGCGGTGCGCACCGTGGACTTCCGTGCCTACGACGCCGGCACCGCCCTGCCCGCCGGCGTGCGCGTCTCCGGCCCCGATATGGCGGTGCCCGCCGGTCACGAGCCCGCCGGTCGGGTGGCTCGCAACCTCGAGCCGGAGTACGTCACCGTCGACCCGACCGGACGCACCGCCTACGTGTCCGTGCAGGAGGCCAACGCCGTCGCCGTCGTGGACCTGAAGTCCGCCACGCTGGAGGACCTCTGGGCGCTGACGCCCACCGATTGGTCCACCGAGGGCGTGCTGGACGCCTCGGACAAGGACGGCGGCATCGAGCTGGGCCACTGGCCGGTCGACGGCCTGCCCATGCCCGACGGCATCGACACGTACCGCTGGCGCGGTCAGAACCTGGTCGTCACCGCCAACGAGGGTGACGGGCGGGAGTGGGGCGACTTCAACGACTCCGAGCGCGTCAGCGACCTGGACCTGTGCGCCGCCGAGTTCCCGGGGGCCAAGGCCCTGCAGAAGAAGGATGCCCTGGGCCGCCTGAAGGTGCTCACCGACCTCGGCTACGACTCTGAGCGCGAGTGCCACTCCTCCCTGACCACACTGGGCGGCCGGTCCTTCTCCATCTACACCGCGGACGGCACCCGCCTGTTCGACTCCGCCGGCATGATCGAGGAGCAGATCGCCCGGCTCGTGGCCGCCGGCGAGCTGCCGGAGCACGCGTTCAACGCGAACAACGACGAGACCCCGTCCGGGGACTCCCGTTCGGATGACAAGGGCCCCGAGCCCGAGTCCGTAGTGGTGGGCACGATCCAGGGCCGCACCTACGCGTTCGTGGGCCTCGAGCGCATCGGCGGCGTGGTGGTCTTCGACATCACCGACCCGCGGAACGCCACCTACGTGGACTACGTCAACGACCGTGACTGGGATGCCGCGGGCGACGACGCCACGGCCGGCCTGGGTGACATGGGCGCCGAGGGCCTGACCTTCGTGCCGGCCGACGAGTCCCCCTCCGGCACCGCCCTGCTGATCGTCGCCAACGAGGTCTCCGGCTCGACCACCGTGTACGAGGTGAATCCGACCCGTCGTCAGTGATCCGCTGACGCGGACCGGTTCCGGGCGCGTTGCAGAATGGCTGCATGAGAGCCGTTCTGCAACGCGCCCGTTCCGCGTCCGTGACCGTCGACGGCAAAGTCGTCGGCTCCTTCGAGGGCGAGGGGCTGGTGATCCTGCTCGGCGTGACCGTCGACGACACCGAGGCCGAGGCCGTCCAGGTGGCCCGCAAGGTGGCCGGGCTCCGCATGCTCGACGGCGAGCGGTCCCTCACCGACGCCGGTGCCCCGGCGCTCGTCGTCAGCCAGTTCACGCTGTACGGCGACGTGCGGAAGGGCCGGCGGCCGTCCTGGACGCGCGCGGCGAAGGGCAACCAGGCCGAGCCGCTCTACGAGCGGTTCACGGCCGAGCTCGAGGCCGCCGGCGTGCGCGTGGAGCGCGGGGTGTTCGGCGCGAAGATGGACGTCTCCCTCACCAACTCCGGGCCGTTCACGCTGATCGTGGACTCGGACGAGCTGGCCGGTCCGCGGCGCGGCTGAGGCGGGCCCGCCGCGGGCCCGGATCAGGCTCCCGGCTCGGCCTCGGCCTGCTTCGGCTCCGGCTGCGCGTCGACGCCGGCCTCCTTGCGCTGCTGGGCGGTGATGGGCGCCGGTGCGGCCGTCAGCGGGTCGAAGCCGCCGCCGGTCTTCGGGAACGCGATGACCTCGCGGATCGAGTCGGTGCCGGCCAGCAGGGCGACCACGCGGTCCCAGCCGAACGCGATGCCGCCGTGCGGCGGGGCGCCGTACTTGAAGCCCTCGAGCAGGAAGCCGAACTTCTCGTTCGCCTCCTCCGGGGACAGGCCCATGACCTCGAACACGCGCTCCTGCACGTCCTGACGGTGGATGCGGATGGAACCGCCGCCGATCTCGTTGCCGTTGCACACGATGTCGTAGGCGTAGGCCAGGGCCGAGCCCGGGTCGGTGTCGAAGGTGTCCGCGAACTCCGGCTTGGGCGAGGTGAACGCGTGGTGCACGGCGGTCCAGGCGCCCGCGCCCACGGCGACGTCGCCCGAGGCCACGGCGTCGGCCGCCGGCTCGAACATCGGCGCGTCCACGACCCACACGAACGCCCAGTCGGCGTCCTTCGCGGCCACGCCGTCACCGGCGTCGGTGAACAGCCCGCAGCGACGGCCGATCTCCACGCGGGCCGCACCCAGCAGCGCGCGGGACTCCTTCGGCTTGCCGGCGGCGAAGAACACGCAGTCGCCCGGGTTCGCGCCCACGGCGGCGGCCAGCCCGGCCTTCTCCTCCTCGGAGATGTTCTTGGACACCGGACCGGTCAGCTCGCCGTCCTCCTGTATGAGCACGTAGGCCAGGCCCTTGGCGCCGCGCTGCTTGGCCCACTCCTGCCACGCGTCGAGGGTGCGGCGGGCCTGGGAGGCGCCGCCCGGCATCACGACGGCGCCCACGTACTCGTTCTGGAACACGCGGAACGGGGTGTCCTTGAAGTACTCGGTCAGGTCCGTCAGCTCGAGGCCGAAGCGCAGGTCCGGCTTGTCCGAGCCGTACTTCTCCATCGCCTCGGCGTAGGTCATCCGGCGGATCGGCGTCGGCACGTCCACCCCGACGAGGGCCCACAGGGCCTTGACGATCTTCTCGCCGAGGGCGATCACGTCGTCCTGCTCCACGAAGGAGGCCTCGATGTCCAGCTGGGTGAACTCGGGCTGTCGGTCCGCGCGGAAGTCCTCGTCCCGGTAGCAGCGGGCGATCTGGTAGTACTTCTCGATCCCGCCCACCTGCAGCAGCTGCTTGAACAGCTGCGGCGACTGCGGCAGGGCGTACCAGGAGCCGGGAGCCAGGCGGGCCGGGACGAGGAAGTCGCGGGCGCCCTCCGGCGTCGAGCGCGTGAGGGTCGGGGTCTCGACCTCCACGAAGCCCTCGCCGTGCAGGAGCTCGCGCGCCGTCCGGTTGACCTCGGAGCGCAGGCGCATGATGCGCGAGGGCTGCGGGCGGCGCAGGTCCAGGTAGCGGTGGCGCAGCCGGGCCTCCTCGCCGACCTCCACGTGCTCGTCCACCTGGAACGGCAGCGCGGCGGCGGTGTTGAGCACCGTCACGGTCTCCGCGATCAGCTCGATCTCGCCGGAGGGCAGGTTCGGGTTCTCGTTGCCCTCGGGGCGGCGCTCGACCGTGCCGGTGACCTGCAGGACCCACTCGTTGCGCAGCGGGTCGAAGTCCGCCTCCTCCCGCACCACGACCTGGGCGAAGCCCGAGGCGTCGCGCAGGTCCACGAAGGCCACGCCGCCGTGGTCGCGCCGCCGCGCCACCCAGCCGGTGACGGTGACGGTCTGGCCGATGAGCGAGGCGTTGAGCTCGCCGAGGGAGTGGGTGCGCAGCACGAGGATCCTCTCCGTCCGGTCGCCGGACGATGTGCGGGGTTCATGTGATGGTCGACGCCGTGTGATACGCCTGCGGGGCGGGCGCGCGCCGTTCCCGTCAGTCTAGTGCCCCGTCCACACTGCCCCAGCCCAGGAGGACCCCGTCATGACCGCCGCCCTGCAGCGCCGCCTGACCCTGCTCCACGCCGTCGCGATCGGCCTCGGCTCGATGATCGGCGCGGGCGTGTTCACCGCGATCGGCCTGGCGGCCGCGCTCACCGGCGGCCACCCCGGCCTGCTGTACGGGGCCCTGGCGGTCGCGGCCGTCGCGGCCCTGTGCAACGCCCTGTCCACGGCGCAGCTGGCCACCGTCCACCCCGAGTCCGGCGGCGCCTACGTCTACGGCCGGCGGCAGCTGCACCCGTGGGCCGGCTTCGTCGCCGGCTGGGGCTTCGTCACGGGCAAGACCGCGTCGGTGGCCGCGATGGCGGCCACCCTCGGCCTGTACCTCTTCCCCGACGACGCCGCCGCGGCCCGGTGGACGGGCGTGGCCGCCGTCGTCGTGCTCACCGGGGTGGCGATGGCGGGCGTGACGCGGACCGCGCAGGCGACGTTGGCGATCCTCGTGCCCGTGCTCGCCGTGCTCGTGTTGGCCATCGGCGCAGGCCTGGCGCGCGAGGCCCCCGGGGGCTCGGCCGCGGCGCTCGGCGTCGACTCCCCCGTGCAGGGCGTGCTCATGGGCGCGGGCGTCCTGTTCTTCGCGTTCGCCGGCTACGCGCGCGTGGCCACCATGGGTGAGGAGGTCATCGACCCCGCACGCACGATCCCGCGCGCCATCCTGATCGCCCTCGCCGTGACCGTGGCGTTGTACCTGCTGCTCGCCACGGCGCTGATCTCGGGCCTCGGGACCTCCGGGCTGGCCCGGTCCCCGGCGCCCGTGCGCGACCTGCTCGAGACCGCCCTGGGCTCCGGCTGGGGCTGGGTGGCGGTGGCCGGCGCCGCCCTCGCCGCGGCCGGGGCCATGCTCAACCTGCTGACGGGCATCTCCCGCACCGCCCTGGCCATGGCCCGCGAGTCCGACCTGCCCCGCCCCCTGGCACGGGTCCATGCGGGGACCGGCACGCCGTGGACGGCTCAGCTGACGGTGGCCGCGGCCGTGATCCTGCTCCTGCTCACCACGGACATCCTCACCGTGGTGGGCTTCAGCTCGTTCGGCGTGCTCGTCTACTACGCGGTGGCGAACCTGTCCGCCCTGACCCTGCGCGGGGACGACGACGGCCGCCGCCCGGCCCGGCCGCGCCCGCTGCGCGTGCCCCGCGCCGTCAACGTCCTCGGCCTGGCCCTGTGCCTGCTGCTCGCCCTCAGCCTGCCGCCGATGTCCGTGGCCGCGATGGCGGGCGTGTTCCTGATCGGGGTGGGCGGGCGCGCGTTCGTGCGGGCCGGGCGCCGGGGCCGGTGACCCGACGCGCAGACACCCACCGCCGCCGCACACCGGGGCCGGCATAGCGGCCGCGTCCGCTCAGTCCTGCGCGCGGGCGACCTGCGGCAGCAGGTCCTCGGCCGGCGGGGTCCAGTCGGCCGGGTCCGCGGCGTGCTGCTCGCCGGAGCGGATGTCCTTCACCTCGTGGACCCGCGCGCCGGCGTCGTCCCGACCCATGAACCAGACGAACGGGATGCCGCGGCGGTCCGCATACTTGATCTGCTTGCCGAACTTCTCCGCGGACACCGCGACCTCCGCGGGGATGCCGCGCTCCCGCAGCAGGGCCGCGACGTCCTGGGCCTCGGACCAGTCCTCGTCCGCCGTCAGCGCCACGTACACCGCGGTCGGCACGGAGCGGGAGGCCACGGCCATCTGCTGGGACAGCATGCGCATCACCAGCCGCGTCACGCCGATGGACAGTCCGACACCGGGGAACACGCGGTTCCCCTTGGACGCGAGCGCGTCGTAGCGGCCGCCCGAGCAGATCGAGCCGAGCTGCTCGTGGCCCACCAGGACGGTCTCGTAGACGGTGCCCGTGTAGTAGTCCAGGCCGCGCGCGATGGACAGGTCCGCCACGGCGCGCCCGGGGGCGCGGCGGTGCAGGGTGGCGACGACGTCGGCCAGCTCGGTCAGCCCCTCCTCGAGCAGCTCGTGGGTCACCCCCAGGGCGCGGACCCGCTCGACGAACGAGGTGTCCGACGTGCGGATGTCCGCCAGGGCCAGCGCCTGCGCAGCCTGCTCGGGGCTCGCGCCGACCTCCTCCTGGAGCAGCCGCGCGACCTCCTCCGGGCCGACCTTCTCCAGCTTGTCGATGCTGCGCAGCACGCCGGCGGTGTCCTCCAGGCCGATGCCCCGGTAGAAGCCCTCGGCGAGCTTGCGGTTGTTCACGCGGATGAGGAAGTCGCCGATCGGCAGGGCGCCGAGCGCCTCGGCCATCACCAGTGCGACGTCGGCGTCGTACCGGGGCGAGAGGGCGCCGTCGCCGACGACGTCGATGTCCGCCTGGGTGAACTCGCGGGCGCGGCCCTCCTGAGGGCGCTCCCCGCGCCAGACCTTCTGCATCTGGTAGCGACGGAAGGGGAAGGCGAGGTGGCCGGCGTTCTCCACGACGTAGCGGGCGAACGGCACGGTGAGGTCGAAGTGCAGGGCCAGGCGCTTGGGGTCGGCCGGGTCCTTGGGATCGCGCAGGCCCGCGGCGACCTCCTCGTCCTCGGCCAGGCGCGAGACCGCGTAGACCTCCTTGTCCACCTCGCCCTTGCGCAGCAGCTGGCCCAGGGTCTCCACGGCACGGGTCTCGATGCCGGCGAACCCGTGCAGCTCGAAGGTCCGCCGCAGCGTGTCGAGCACGTGCTGCTCCACGAGCCGCTCGGCGGGCAGCCACTCGTGGAAACCGGACAGGGAGGCCTTGCGGGACATGGCGATCCTTCGAGACGACGACGGCGGGGACGCGCGACGGTCCCCCGCCGGCGCACCGGCCCATTCTAGGCGCGGGCGCTGTCCGGCCCGGTACGCTGGCCCTGTTCGTGTCCATCCCGACCGGCCGCATCCCTCGACGACTGCGTGCCGGCGCAGTCAGGGAGAGTTCCAGCGGTGACCAATCACATGCAGCCCGACGACCAGCAGTCCCCCGCCACCGAGTCCACCCCCGCGTCGGCCGAGGCCGCCGATACGACCGTGCCCGCCGAGGCCCGGCCCGTCCCCGAGATCGTCCCCGACGCCCCGGCGCACGGTGATTCCTCCCAGCCCGCCGAGACGCCCGCCGTGCCCTCCCCGGCCGCGATGAAGAAGGCCAGCCCGGCCGCCGTGCGCCCCGCGACGCCCGCCGCCGCGTCCGTCGCCCCGGCCCCCGTCGTGGCCCCGACCGTGCCGCCCACCCCGGTGGAGGAGGCCGCCAGGTTCGCCCGGGTGAGCGAGGACGGCCACGTCACGCTGCTGGACGGGCAGGAGGAGCACGCGGTCGGCCAGGTGCCGGACGCGAGCACCGAGGACGCGCTGGCGTACTTCGTGCGCAAGTACGACGACGTGCGCGCCCAGATGGCCCTGTTCGAGCAGCGCATCGCCGCCGGCGCCCCCTCGGGTGAGCTGGGCCGGGCGCTGGGTCAGATGACGACCGCGGTGAACGAGCGCCACATGGTCGGCGACATGGACGCCCTCCGCACCCGCCTGGCGGCCCTGGAGACCCTCCTGGGCGACTACCGCGCCGCGGAACAGGAGGCCCGGCAGGCCGCCCAGGCCGAGCAGCTGGCCACCCGCGAGGCCATCGTCGCCGAGGCCGAGACCTTCGCCCAGACCCCGGCCGAGCGGATGCCCTGGAAGACCGCGTCCAAGCGCATGACGGAGCTGTTCGAGGAGTGGAAGGCCGCCCAGAAGGCCGGTCCGCGTCTGGCCAAGTCGGTCGAGGACGACCTGTGGAAGCGCTTCCGCGGCGCCCGCACCGCGTTCGACAAGACCCGCCGCGCCCACTTCTCCCGGCTGGACGCCGCCTCGGCCGAGGCCAAGCAGGTCAAGGAGCGTCTCATCGCCCGTGCCGAGGAGCTGTCCACCTCCACCGACTGGGGCGTGACCGCCGGCAAGTACCGCGACCTGATGGACGAGTGGAAGCGCGCCCCCCGGGCCTCCCGCAAGGAGGACGACGCCCTCTGGGCCCGCTTCCGCGCCGCCCAGGACGTCTTCTTCGCCGCCCGCAAGGCCGCGAACCAGGAGATCGACCGCGAGTACGGGGCCAACCTGAAGGTGAAGGAGCAGATCCTCGCCGACGGCCAGAAGCTGCTCCCGTTCACGGACGTCAAGGCCGGACGGCGCGCGCTCAACGAGCTGCGCGGGCGGTGGGAGGATGCCGGCCGCGTGCCCCGCGGGGACGTCCGCCGGATGGAGGAGGGCTTCCGCAAGCTCGAGGACGCCCTCAAGCAGGCGGAGAACGAGCACTGGCGCCGCACCGACCCGGAGACCAAGGCCCGCACGAACTCCGCCCTCACGCAGCTCGAGGAGACCATCGCGGGGCTCGAGGCGGATCTCGCCCGGGCCCAGGCCCGGGGCGACCAGCGCGCCGTCAAGAAGGCCCAGGAGGCGCTCGACGCGCGCCTGCAGTGGAAGCAGGCCCTCGAGGCCTCGGCCTCCGAGCTCCGCTGAGCCCCACCCGTCTCGAGCACGCCCCCGCGGCCCGCCTGTCCACAGGCGGCCGCGGGGGCGTCCCCGTCTCTGGCAGGATCCGGGCATGACGACCGTGACGATCGAGGAGACCGCCCCGACCGGGGCACTCGTGCTGGCGGGCGACCCCTTCACGGAGCCGGAGCTGCAGGCGCTCGGCGCGCGGGGCGCCGTGCGGCCGCTGCTGCCCGGGGTGTGGGCGCGGCCGGACGCCGCGGACGATCCCGCGGTCCGGGCCGCTGCCCTGTGGACCCTCGGCGGCCCGCTCCTGGCCGCCGGCTGGACCGCGATCGGCCCGTCGGCGGCCTGGATCCTGGCCGGCGGCGCGGCGCCCGGGCGGCTGCACGCGGCCGTGCCGCACTTCCACCGGCGCCCCGCCGGCGGGGGCCTGCTGCCCTGGACGCTCACGCAGTCGGACGTCGCGGCCGATGCCACGGGCGTCGCCCCCGCCGAGCACGACGTGCTCCGCTTCGGCCCCGTGCGGGTCACGACGCCCGCCCGGACAGTCGAAGACCTGCTGCTCAGCGCCGACCCGGATGCGGCGCGGCGCGCGGCCGCCGTGATCGGCGCCCACGGCGCCGCCGGGCTGCGGGAGCGGCTGGCCCGCCGGACCCGCCGTGCCGGCGTCGTGGCGGCCCGGCGCCGGCTGGGCGCGCTGCTGGCGGCGCTGGACGTCCCCGACTGAGGCCGGGAGGCTCAGGTGCGGTGCACGTCGAAGACGCCGTCGATGCGGCGCACCGCGTCGATCACGTGGCCGAGGAACCGGGGGTCGCCCATCTCGAAGACGAACCGGCTCATCGCCACGCGGTCGCGGGTGGTGTTCACGGAGGCCGAGAGGATGTTCACGTGGTTCTCGGAGAGGACCCGGGTGACGTCGGAGAGCAGCGACTTGCGGTCCAGCGCCTCGATCTGGATCTCCACCAGGTAGACGGTGTCCCGCGACGGCGCCCAGCTGACCGGGGTGCGGCGCTCCGGCTCCTGCGCGAGCAGGGTCGCCAGGTTGGGACAGTCGACCCGGTGCACGGAGACCCCGGAGCCGCGGGTGACGAACCCGTCGATGGCGTCCGGCGGCACCGGGTTGCAGCACCGTGCCAGCTTGGCCATGACGCCGCCGTCGCCGTCCACGAGCACGCCGGCGTCGTTGGTGGCCCGCGCGGGGGCGCGCCGCGACTGGGCCGGGACCAGCTCCTGCAGGTCCACCTCGCCGACGGTCAGCTCGCCCTCCGGCTCGGCCTGCGTCGACGTCGGCGGAGCGAGGCGCTCCGCGACGCGTTCCTGCACGGACTGGGCGGACACGTGGCCGTCGCCGAGGGCCACGAACAGCCCGTCGAGGTCCGCGTAGCCGAGATCCGTGGCCACCTGCACCAGCTCCTCGCCGCCGAGCACCTGCTGCACGGCCATGCCGGCCTTGCGCAGCTGACGGGTCAGCGACTCGCGTCCCCGGTCGGCCTGCTCGTCGCGGCGCTGCGTGGCGAAGTGGTGACGGATCTTGGACCGGGCCCGCGGCGAGACCACGAAGCCCAGCCAATCCCGGCTCGGCCCCGCGTCCTCGGCGCGCGAGGTGAAGACCTCCACGGTGTCGCCGTGGCTGAGCGGCGTGGACAGCGGGACGAGCTTGTCGTTGACCCGGGCGCCGATGGTGCGGTGGCCGACGTCGGTGTGGATGGCGTAGGCGAAGTCCACGGGCGTGGAGCCGGCCGGCAGGGTGCGGATCTCCCCCTTCGGCGTGAAGACGTACACCTCGTCCGCCCCGATCTGGGTGCGCAGCGAGGCGAGGAACTCGTCCGGGTCCCGGGTGTCCGCCTGCCAGTCCATCACCGAGCGCAGCCAGGCCGGCGTGGCCTGCACCGGCGCCTGGCCGGCGACCTGGGCCTTGTACCGCCAGTGCGCGGCGACGCCGTACTCGGCCTGGCGGTGCATCTCCTGCGTGCGGATCTGGATCTCCACCGGCTTGCCGCCCGGCACCATCACCGTGGTGTGCAGGGAGCGGTACATGTTGAGCTTCGGGACCGCGATGTAGTCCTTGAACCGGCCCGGGACCGGGTTCCAGCGCGCGTGGATGACGCCGAGCACGGCGTAGCAGTCACGCACGGAGTCCACGAGCACCCGGATGCCCGTGAGGTCGTGGATGTCGTCGAAGTCCTTCCCGCGCGTCACCATCTTCTGGTAGATCGAGTAGTAGTGCTTCGGCCGTCCGGTGACGGTCGCCCGGATCCGGTGCTCGCGCAGGTGCTCCTCGATCACGGTGCGCAGCGCCGCGATGTGCTTCTCCCGCTCCGGGTTGCGCTCCCCCACGAGGCGCACGATCTCCGCGTACATCTTGGGCTTGAGGGCGGCGAAGGAGAGGTCCTCGAGCTCCCACTTGACGGTGTTCATGCCGAGCCGGTGGGCCAGCGGGGCGTAGATGTCCAAGGTCTCCTGGGCCTTGCGGGCGCTGGACTCCGGGGAGACGTACCGCCACGTCCGCGCGTTGTGCAGCCGGTCGGCGAGCTTGATGAGCAGGACGTTCACGTCCTGGGCCATCGCGATGACCATCTTGCGCACGGTCTCGGCCTGCGCCGCGGCGCCGTAGGTCACCTTGTCCAGCTTGGTCACGCCGTCCACGAGGAGGGCGACCTCGGAGCCGAAGTCGGCGCGGAGGCGCTCCAGGGAGTAGTCCGTGTCCTCGACGGTGTCGTGCAGCAGGGCCGCCAGGAGCGTCGGGCCCGTCACGCCGATCTCGGCGAGGATCGTGGCGACCGCGACGGGGTGGGTGATGTACGGGTCCCCGGAGCGCCGCATCTGCCCCTCGTGTGCCGCGCGGGCGACCTCGAAGGCGCGGACGATCTCGGCCAGCTCGGTCTTGGTGGCTCGCTGCCGCACGGTGCGCATCAGCGGCTCGAGCAGGGGCGAGTACTCGGTGGCGTGCCGGCCGGTCAGGCGTGCGATCCGGCTGCGGGGCCGGACCGGGGCGGGACGGGCCGGGGCGGGACGGGCCGGGGCGGGAGTGGGGTCCTGCTCGCTCATGGGCCACGCCTCCTGACTCGTGCGGCCCCGACCGCTCCGGCCGGGATGATCGGCGAGTCTACCCGCGCCCGTCCCACCCCGCCCCAGGAAGACCACCGGGGCCGCAGCGGCTCCGTCAGAGTCGCGCGCCGTCGTCCCAGGGGGCGACGTCGGGATCGGTGACCGCCTCTGAGGCACGCTCCCGGGCGGCGCGGGCCGCGGCCCGGGCGTCGTGGTCGCGCACGTCCGGGTCGTTGCGGCGCAGCAGGGCGTACAGCGGCGCCTGGAGGAACAGGGTGGACAGGGTGCCCACGATGATGCCCACGAACAGCGCGAGCGCGATGTCCCGCAGCGTGCCGGCACCGAGCAGCCCCGCGCCGATGAACAGGATCGAGCCGACCGGCAGGATGCCGACGACGGAGGTCGTGATGGACCGGACGAGCGTCTGGTTCACCGCGAGGTTCACGTTCTCGACGAAGGAGCGCTCCGGGTCCTCCTCGGCCCCGATCGTGTTCTCGCGGATCTTGTCGAAGACCACCACGGTGTCGTAGAGCGCGTACGACAGGATCGTGAGGAAGCCGATGATGGCCGACGGCGTGATCTCGAAGCCGGTGGCGCCGTAGATGCCGGCGGTCAGCGCGACCACGTAGAGCATGCCGAGCACGGCGGCCAGGGACATCTTCCAGGTGCGGAAGTACACGGCCATGAACAGGGTCACGAGCACCACGAAGATCACCAGGCCGATCAGGGCCTGCTGCGACACCGCGGCGCCCCAGGTCGGCCCCACGAAGGTCGAGGTCACCTGGTCCTGGCCGACGCCGTAGGCCTCCTGCAGGTTCGCGGCCACGGCTCGGGTCTGGGCGTCGTCGAGCTGCTCGGTCTGGACGCGCACGGTGCCCGGGGCGACGTTCGTGACGGTGGCGTGGCCGTCGGCCAGCACGTCGGTCACGGCGCGCTCGCCCGCGGCCACGTCGGTGGAGGCCGTCTGCGAGACGGTGAACTCGGAGCCGCCCCGGAACTCGATGCCGAGGTTGAAGCCACCGCGGAGGGCGGTCAGGCCGCCGGCGAGGACGAGCAGCAGGGCGGCGAGGGCGAACCACCGCCGCCAGCGCTGGATGAACGGGTAGGAGATGCGGCCCGAGTAGAGGGCGTTGCCCCAGTCGGCGAAGCGGTTCACTGGTCCTCCTCCTGGCGGCGTCGCTCGGCGCGGCGTCGCTCGGCGATCGTCATGGGCGGCGCGGTGCGCGAGCGGCGGCCGCCCCCCCGGGCGGACGAGCCCGCGCGGGGGGCGCCCGTCGCGACGAGCGGGCGCGGGGCGTCGGCGGCCGCCGCGTCAGCCGGCTCGTCGGAGTCCTCCGCCGGGAGCCCGGTGCGGGGGGCGTGGGCGGGCTCGCGGAAGCGGCCGGCGCCCTGATACAGGGACGGCCCGCCCAGCAGCGACGGGTCCAGTCCGGACATCGGGTGTCCCTCGCCCACGAAGCGGGTCTGGGCCAACAGCACCATGAGCGGGTGGGTGAACATGAACACCACGATCAGGTCGGCGATCGCGGTGAGGCCGAGGGTGAACGCGAAGCCGCGCACGTTGCCGACGGCCACGAAGTACAGCACGACGGCGGCCAGCAGGTTCACGGCCTTGGACGCGGTGATCGTCCGCCGGGCGCGCTTCCAGCCCTCGTGCACGGCGACGGGCACGGTGTGGCCCGCGCGCAGCTCGTCCTTGATGCGTTCGAAGTAGACGATGAACGAGTCCGCCGTCAGACCGATCGCCACGATGAGCCCGGCGATGCCCGCGAGGGACAGGCGGTAGTTGTCCGTCCAGCCCAGGATCGCGATGGTCAGCCACGTCAGCACGCCCGCCACGATGATCGAGGCGAAGGTCAGCAGGCCCAGGGCCCGATACTGGAAGAACTGGTACACGGCCACGAGGCCGAGGCCGATCAGGCCGGCGATCAGGCCCCAGAAGAGCTGGTCCCGGCCGAGCGTGGCGGAGATCTGCTGCTCGGACTCGATCGAGAAGGAGATCGGCAGGGAGCCGTAGTTGAGCTGCTCGGCCAACTGCGCCGTCGTCTGCTCGTTCAGGGTGGGGCCGCTGATCTGCGCGCTGCCGTTGGTGATGACCACGTTGGACTGCGGCGCGGAGATCACGTCCCCGTCCAGCAGGATCGCGAACTGCTTGCGCGGGTCGCCCTCGGGGTACGGGGTGAGCTTCTGGGTGACCTCCGTGAAGGCCTTGGTGCCCTCCTCGTCGAACTCGATGTTGACGACCCACTGGTTGGTGGAGACGCCGCCCTGGGCCTGGGCCATGCCGTTGGACGCGCCCTTGATCTGGGTGCCCGGGATGACCACGGGGCCCAGGATGTACTTCTGGGCCGGCGTGACGGCGCCGTCGGCGAGCTCCTCGGAGGGCTGGCAGGCGACGATCGCCCGGTCGGACGGCGGCGGGGGCGCGGCCGGGTCCCGCGGGGCGGTGCAGTCCGTGGCCTGGAACTCGGCCAGCAGGGCCGGGGTGACCCAGTTCGGGTCGTAGGCGTCCGCCGGCTCCCCGTCGGGCTTCGGCAGCTGGTCTTCTGGCAGGCGCTGGTCCTCGGGGGTGGCCTCCCCCGGGCCGGACTGCAGCACGGGGCGGAACTGCATGTCCGCGGACGCCTGGATCAGGCGGCGGGTCTCCTCGTCCGGGACCCCGGGCAGGGAGACGACCACGTTCTGGGAGCCCTGCGTGGCGACCTCCGCCTCGGCCACGCCGGAGCCGTCCACACGCTGGCGGATGATCTCCACGGCCTGGTCCAGCTGCTCGGGGGTGACGGACTCGCCCGTCGAGGTCTGGGGGGCCAGCACCATCTGCGTGCCGCCCTCGAGGTCGAGGGCGAGCTTGGGAGCCCAGGAGGCCGCGCCGGAGGCCACGCCCCCGCCGAGGATCGCGGCCAGGACCACGAGGAGGGCGGCCAGCCAGGCCAGGGTGCGCCCGGCGGAGCCGGTGGGTGTTCTCTTCGCCATTGCTCAGGTGCTTCCGTCACATTCGAGCGGCCCCGCCAGGCGGGGCCGCGTGTGCAGGGGTGGGTGGGCCTCAGGCCAGGTCGTCGCGGCGCGGACGCGGGTCGTCGGCGTCGTCGGCGCGGTACTCGGTGCCGGGGGCGTCATCCAGACGCGACGGGTCCGTGGTGGGCGCGGCGGCCGTCTCCGGCTCCACGACGGTGGTGACGCCCTGCAGGTGCACGTCCATGCGGGTGCCCGGGGCGGTCTCCAGCGTCACCCGCTGGCCCTCGGTGTCCACGGCCACGACGGTGCCGAAGATGCCGGCGCCCGTCATGACCTCGACGCCTGGGGCGAGGGTGCTGCGCATCTGCGCCTGCTGCTGCTGCATCTTCTTGCCCTTGCGGAAGGAGAGGAAGAGCATCACCGCGAGCAGGGCGAAGGCGATGAGCATGAGCAGGCTGCCGCCACCCCCCTGGGCCTGCTGGGCGATCACGGGCAGGGTCGCGGCGGTGGCGACGGGCATGGGGGACTCCTGATGCTCGGGGTGGGCGGGCCTGTCCAGTGTAGGGGCCCGCCCTGGGCGTCACGGCCCCGGCGTGGCCTCCGGAGCGGCGAGGCCCAGGTGCTCCCAGGCCCCCGGCAGCGCGACGCGGCCACGGGGGGTCCGCGCCACCATGCCCTCGCGGATGAGGAAGGGCTCGGCCACGGTCTCCACGGTCTCGGCCTCCTCCCCCACGGCGGTGGCCAGCGTGCTGAGCCCCACGGGCCCGCCGCCGAACGTGGTGCACAGGGCCGTGAGCACGGACCGGTCGAGCCGGTCCAGGCCGCGCCCGTCGACCTCGTACATGTCCAGGGCGGCGGCGGCGTCGTGCGCGCCGACCTCGGCCAGCCCCTTCACGAGCGCCCAGTCCCGCACGCGGCGCAGCAAGCGGTTGGCGATGCGCGGGGTGCCGCGCGAGCGCCGGGCGATCTGCCGGTACCCCTCCGTGGCCAGCCGCATGTCCAGCAGCAGGGCGGAGCGGCGCAGGACGCGCTCGAGCTCCACCTCGGTGTAGAAGTCCAGATGGCCCGTGAAGCCGAAGCGGTCGCGCAGCGGCCCCGGCAGGAGGCCGGCCCGCGTGGTGGCGCCGACGAGCGTGAAGGGCGGCAGCTCGAGCGGGATCGAGGTGGCGCCGGCGCCCTTGCCCACCACGATGTCCACCCGGAAGTCCTCCATGGCCATGTAGAGCATCTCCTCGGCCGGGCGGGACATCCGGTGGATCTCGTCGAGGAAGAGCACCTCGCCCTCGGTGAGCGAGGACAGGATGGCCGCGAGGTCGCCCGCATGCTGGATCGCGGGGCCGGAGGACAGCCGCAGGGGGGCGTTCATCTCCGCGGCCACGATCATCGCCAGCGTGGTCTTGCCGAGCCCGGGCGGACCGGAGAGCAGGACGTGGTCCGCGGCGCGGTCGCGCAGCCGGGCGGAGGCGAGCATGAGGTCCAGCTGCTCGCGCACGCGCATCTGGCCCACGAACTCGTCCAGGTGCTTGGGGCGCAGCGCGGCCTCGAGCCGACGCTCCTCCGGGTCGACGGCCGCCGCGGACAGCGGCGAGGACTCCGCGCTCATCGCCCGCCTCGCACAGAGCCGGCCATGCCGACGTCGCGCAGGGTGGCACGCAGCAGCGCGGCGACGTCGCGGCCCTCGTCCAGCTCCGGGCGGGCCGCCACGGTGGCCTCGACGGCCTTGAGCGCCTCCTTCTCGGACCAGCCCAGGCCGGCCATCGCCTGCACGACGTCGGCGTGCCAGAGCGCCTCGACGGTCGGCTCGGCGCTCGCCTCGGCCTCCGCCTCGGGCACCGGCTCCCCGGTGGGCGCGAGGCGGCCGGAGAGCTCGACGATGATCTTGCGCGCCATCTTCGGCCCGATGCCGGGCACGCGGGTGAGGGTCTTCTCGTCCTCCTCGGTGACCGCCCGGCGCACGGTCTCGGGGTGGTGGACGGAGAGGATCGCCAGGGCGAGGCGGGGACCCACGCCGTTGGCCGTGATGAGCACCTCGAACACCTCGCGCTCGTCGCGGTCCGCGAAGCCGTAGAGGGTCAGGGCGTCCTCCTTGACCACGAGGTGGGTCTGCACCGCCCCCGGCCGGCCCTCGTGCAGGGTGGCCAGCGTCTGCGGGGTGGCGGAGAACTGCACACCCAGGCCGCCGACGGCGATGACCGCCCGGTCGAGGGCCACGTGCTCGACGGTGCCGCTGAGCGAGGCGATCATGAGGGGCCCTCCTGTCGGGACGGACGGACGCCGGTCGGCGCGGATTCGAACATATCATCGAACGCCGGCCCGGCAGCGGCCTACCGGCGTCGCCCGCCGCCCGCCGAGCGCTCGGCGTCGAGCCAGGCCCGCTGCGCGGCGGTGAGCTGGCCCCGCGGGCGGGCGCGCGCGGGCGCCTTGGCGGCGAACTGCGAGCGCCCCGCCCGGGAGGCGAGGTCCGCGGTGTCGAGGCCGGTCTGGCCGGCGGCCGCGCCGAGGGCGGTGCCGCGCCAGCCGTGGGCGATGGCCAAGGCGAGGGCGTCGGCCGCGTCGGCCGGGCGCGGCGGGGCGTCGAGGCGGAGGATCCGGGTGACCATCGTGGTGACCTGCTCCTTGCCCGCATCGCCGTGTCCGGTGACGGCGGCCTTGACCTCGGAGGGGGTGTGCAGGCCCACGGGGACGCCGGCGCGCGCGGCCGCGGCGATCGCCACGCCCGCGGCCTGGGCCGTGCCCAGCACGGTCGGCGTGTTCGTGTTCGCGAACATGCGCTCGACGGCGGCGCGATCGGGCCGGTGCGCGGCGAGGACCGCGGAGACGGCCTCGTCGATGCGCAGGAGGCGCTGGTCCAGGGGGGCGGTGGGCGGGGTGCCCGTGACCTCGACGTGGACGAGCGCGGCCCGCCGTCGCGCGTCCACGTCCACCACGGCGATCCCGCAGCGGGTGAGCCCCGGGTCCACCCCGAGGATCCGGACGACGTCGGCGGGCCGGCGCGCGCTCAGCGCGATCAGTCCTCGTCGAGCTCGGCGAGGACCTCGGGGGCGATGTCCACGTTCGAGAAGACGTTCTGGACGTCGTCGAGGTCCTCGAGGGCATCGGCCAGCTTGAGGAAGGTGCGGGCGCCCGACGCGTCCAGGTCCACCTTCATGGTGGGGACGAACTCGAGCTCGTCGGACTCGTACTCCACGCCCGCCTCGTCGAGGGCCTTGGCCACGGACTGCAGGTCGGAGGGGTCCGAGAGGATCTCGAAGGAGTCGCCGGAGACGACGACCTCCTCGGCGTCGGCGCCGCCCTCGAGCACGGCCTCGAGCAGGCCGTCCTCGGTGTTGCCCTCGGCGGGCAGGCGCACGAGGCCCTTGCGCTCGAAGAGGAAGGAGACGGAGCCGGAGTCGGCCATGGTGCCGCCGTTGCGGGTGACGGCCGCGCGCACGTCCGCGGCGGCGCGGTTCTTGTTGTCGGTCAGGCACTCGACCAGCAGCGCCGAGCCCTGGGGGCCGCGGACCTCGTACATGATCTCGGCGTAGTCGATGACCTCGCCGGTGAGGCCGGCGCCGCGCTTGACGGCGCGGTCGATGTTGTCGTTGGGCACCGAGGCCTTCTTGGCCTTGGACACGGCCAGGTCGAGGGCGGGGTTGCCGGCGACGTCGGGTCCGCCGGCACGTGCCGCGACCTCGATGTTCTTGATGTACTTCGCGAACGCCTTGGCGCGCCGCGCGTCGATGACGGCCTTCTTGTGCTTGGTGGTCGCCCACTTGGAATGTCCTGCCATCACGCCTCCTCAGGTCTGGATCTCGTCTGCTGGCTCGACCGCCCAGTCTAGCGACGCCCGGTGGGGTGGCGCGGATCACGGCTGACTACACTCGCGCCCATGACCCACACCTCCGCGCCCTCCGTCCTGCCCGCCGACCACCCGCTGGCGACCCCCTCCGACCTGCCCTACGGGCTGCCCGACTTCTCCGCCGTCTCCGACGCGCAGCTGGCCGAGGCCGTGCGCGCGGGGATGGCGGCCCAGCGCGCCGAGGTCGACCAGATCCTCGGGGCGGCCACGGCGCCGACCTTCGAGAACACCGTCCGTGCGCTCGAGCTGTCCGGCCAGCTGCTGCGCCGCTCCGCCGCGATGTTCTTCACGCTCGTCGGCTCGGACGGCACGGATGCGCGGCAGGCCCTGGCCGAGGAGCTCTCCCCCGAGCTCGCGGCCCACGAGGACGCGATCCTGCTGGACCCGCGGCTGGCGGCGCGCGCCGCTTCGATCGACGACGGCGGCCTCACGGGCGAGGACGCCCGCCTGCTGGAGACGCTGCGCCTGCGCCTCTCCCTGGCGGGGGCGGACCTGGACGAGGCCGCGCGCGAGGAGCTGCGCGGGATCAACACGGAGCTGGCGTCCCTCTCGGCCGCCTACACGCGCCGCCTCGTCGCGGACACCGCCGCCCGCGCCGTGCTCGTCACGGACCGCGAGCGCCTGGCCGGTCTGAGCGAGGACGACCTGGCCGCGGCGGCGGGGGCGGCCGCCGAGGCGGGGCACGGGGACGGGGACGCGGCGGCGGGCCCGTGGCTGCTGACGCTGTCCCTGTTCACGTCGCAGCCGTGGCTGGCGTCCCTGCAGGACGAGGGGATGCGGCGCGAGGTGTTCGAGGCGTCGACGGGCCGGGGCGGGTCCGGGGAGCACGAGACGCTGACGACGGCGATGGCGATGGTGCGGCTGCGGCTGCGCAAGGCGCGGCTGCTGGGGGCGCAGAGCTGGGCCGAGCAGGCGCTGAAGGACCGGGCGGCGCCGTCGACGGCGGCCGTGGAGGAGCTGCTGGCCGCGATGGCGCCGCGGGCGATGGCCAACGCGCGGGCGGACGCGGCGACGGCGGCGGCGCACGCGGGCCGGACGGACGCCGAGGTGGCCCCATGGGACTGGCCGGCGCTGTCCGCGGCGTACGCGCGGGAGGAGTTCGCGGTGGACGCGGACGCCCTGCGCCCGTACTTCGAGCTGGACCGGGTGCTGACCGAGGGCGTGTTCGCGGCGGCGACGGCGCTGTACGGGCTCACGTTCGCCGAGCGCCCGGAGCTGGCGCGGCACCTGTACCGCCCCGGGATCCGGGTGTTCGAGGTGACGGGTGAGGACGGTGCCGGGGTGGGTCTGTTCGTCGCGGACCTGTTCGCGCGGCCGACCAAGTCGGGCGGTGCCTGGATGCACACGGTGCGGGACATGGCGGACGCCCTGGGCGAGCGCCCGGTGGTGTTCACCACGATGAATGTGCCGGCCCCGACGGCGGGGCGTCCGGCCCTGCTGACGCTGGATGAGGCCACGACGCTGTTCCACGAGTTCGGCCACGCCCTGCACGGGCTGCTGGCCCGGGGCGAGTACGCCTCGCTCACCGGGACGAACGTGCCGCGCGACGTCGTCGAGTTCCCGTCGCAGGTCAACGAGGTGTGGCTGCGCGAGCCGTCCCTGCTGGCCGCGTACGCGCGGCACGTGGAGTCGGGCGAGCCGCTGCCGGCGGGGACGCTGGAGCGGCTCGAGGCGGCGGACCTGTGGGGCGAGGGGCACCGCACGGTCGAGTATTTGGGCGCGGCGCTCGTGGACTGGGCCTGGCACTCGCTGACGGAGGAGACGGTGGACGCCGCCACGGCCGACCCGGCCGCGTTCGAGCGCCGGGTGCTGACCGAGGCGGGCATCGACCCGGACCTGGTGCCTCCGCGCTACGGCACCGGCTACTTCAAGCACATCTTCGGCGGCGGCTACGCGGCCGGGTACTACTCCTACGTGTGGGCCGAGGTGCTGGACGCGGACGCCGTGGAGTGGTTCCGCGAGCACGGCGGGATGACGCGGGAGAACGGCCGCCGGTTCGCGGACGAGCTGCTCTCGCGGGGCGATACGCGTGACCTGCTGGAGTCCTACCGCGCGTTCCGTGGCCGGGACGCCGAGCTCGAGCCGCTGCTGCGCCGTCGGGGGCTGGCGGACGCCGCGGCCTGAGCGCGGTCAGCGCCCCCGGCCGCCGGGGCGGGGGGCGCTGAGCACGGCGCGCAGCCAGCCGCGCACGGTGGTGTCCCACTTGCGCGGGTCCACGTTCTGCTCGCGGGTGTGGCGGGCCTGGTGGAAGCGGACGAACCGCACGAGGTCCGGGTTGCGCTCGGCCAGGTCCTGCGAGGGGCCGACGGGCACGTACTCGTCGTCCTCGGAGTGCAGGATCAGCGTGGGCACACGCACGTGGTCGGCGCGGGTCACCCAGTCCAGGGCCTTGAGGTCCACGGGGGCGGCCAGGCCCGTGATGAACCGGCCGGCCCGGTTGGCCAGCAGCCACTGGCCGAGCAGGCCCACGGCTTCGGGGATCCGGTTGAGCCGGGCCTGGTGGCGCAGCACGTCCACCCAGTCGATGACGGGGCCCGTCAGGACCACGCCGCGCACGTGCGGGGCCAGCGGGGAGCGGTCCACGGTCTGCAGCACCACGGCCCCGCCCATGGACCAGCCGAAGAGGACGACGTCCCGGGCGCCGTGGTCGAGGGCGTAGCGGATGGCCGCCTCGACGTCCTCCCATTCGGTGGTGCCGAGCCCGTAGCGGGCGTCGGCGGCGTCCGGGGCGTCGCCGTCGTTGCGGTAGGAGATCAGCAGCGACGTCATGCCCAGGCGGCGGGCGGTCGGCACGGCGCGGATGCCCTCGTTGCGGCGCGCACCGCGGCCGTGGACCATCACCGCCCACAGCCCCTCCGCGGGACGGGGTTCGCCGTCCTCGCTGGGGTCCGGCTCGATGCGCCATGCGCGGGCGTGGCCGCCGGGCACCGGCACCTGCACGTCCTCGGCGTCGAGCCCGGCGTCGGCGGGGGTCGGGTAGACGAAGCCGGTGAACCGGCCCCGGGTCGCCGTCGTCAGATCGCCGGAGAAGACCTCCTCGACCGCGCGCTGCACCGTGCCGTCCCGGGGGTCGAAGGAGGTGATCTCCCCGATGCGGGCGCATCCGGCGCCGTCGTCGAACGTGAGGGAGTACTGGCCGGGCACGGTGGTGTACTCGTCGGCCTGCAGGATCACGTCCTGCCCGGCGGGCGTGTCGACGACGGCGAGGATCGGCGTGGACTCGGCGTGGCGGCGCACGGGGGTCACCACGGTGCGGGCGAACACGCCTGCGAGCGCCGAGCTCGCCCCGGCCAGCACGAAGGCGGAGGCCGCGGCGACGCTGAGCACGGGCGGGGCCCAGCGGGCCACCGGGGAGGCCACGGCCACGCCGCCGCGCACCGATCCGGTGACTCCGCGGCGGACCAGGCGGCCCGCTCGGCGGACGCGGGAGTCGCGACCCCCGGCCCGCCGGGCTGCCACGGTGACGGCGGCGGCCAGGGCGGGCGGCAGGTCGGCGGGGTGGGGACGGGGACGGCGGGGTCGTGCGGCCATGCGCGCCATTGTCCTCCACGGGCGGGCGCGCCCGCCAATGCGACGCCGGTCGGGAACACGACGGCGCTCCGGACCGTTGCACCGGGCATGACCGAGACTCCCCACACCCCCCATGACGGCCCCACCCCCGACCCCGCGCGGGACGTCCCCGCTCCCGAGCAGACCCTGGCCGCCCCGGGCGGCGCCCGCCTGACGGACGAGGAGTGGGCCCGACGGCTCACGCCCGAGGAGTTCCAGGTGCTGCGCCGGGCCGGCACGGAACGGCCCTTCACGGGCGAGTACTGGGACTCGCACGTGAAGGGCGTGTACGCGTGCCGGGCGTGCGGATCCGAGCTGTTCCGCTCGGACGAGAAGTTCGACGCGCACTGCGGCTGGCCCTCGTTCTTCGCACCGCTCGCGGAGGACCGGGTGGAGTACCTGAAGGACACCACCCTGGGCATGGAGCGGATCGAGGTGCGGTGCGCGGCGTGCGGCTCCCACATGGGTCACGTCTTCGCGGGCGAGGGCTATGACACCCCCACGGACCTGCGCTACTGCATCAACTCGATCTCGCTGCGCCTGGCCCCCGCCGACGACGCGGCGGCCCCGGACGGGGCGCGCTGATCCGGTGCGGGAGCGCCGTGGCGTCCACGGCGCGCCCCCGCGGCCCGCTGGGCCCCGCAGCCTAGGCTGACGGGCATGAGCGTGATCGGGCCCCGTCGCCTCTCCGCCGCCCCCGGGGCGGTCGAGGCGCCCGTGCCGCCGGGGGTGTTCCGGCGTGCCCTGGCGGACCTGCGCGATGCGCGGCCACGGACCGAGGTGCGGCTGCGGGAGATCCCGGCACCCGAGGGGCAGGCGCCCTTCGCCGTCGCCCTCGCCGCCGACGTGTGCGACGGGCCGGGCGCGACCGGCGGCGTGCTGGCCACGGGGCGGTTCGTCCTCCTGCACGACCCGGCCCCGGACGCCCGGTGGCCGGGAGGCTTCCGGGCGGTGACATGGATCCGTGCGAGCCTGGAACCGGACGTCGCACTGGACCAGCTGGCCGGCGCCGTCGCGTGGACGTGGCTCGTGGAGGCGCTCGAGCGCCGCCACGCCGAGCACTCCCACGCCGGCGGCACCGCGACGCGCAGCATCGCGGAGGGCTTCGGGACGCTCAGTGCGGCCCCGGACACCACCGACATCGAGCTGCGCGCCTCGTGGACCCCGGCCCCGCGGGACCTCGGCTCGCATCTCGAGGCGTGGTCGGACATGATCTGCGCGTTCGCCGGTCTGCCGCCCGAGCACGCCGCGGACGTCCACACGGCCGGCCCCTGACCGCGCGCCCGCGCCTCCGACACACCGGGCCCCGGCCCGTCCCCGCCCCGACCTCCCCGAACAGGAGCAGCATGACCGACGCCCCCGAGACGGCCGCCCCGGACGCGCCCCCGCGGCTGATCGCCACACCGGCCGGTGGAGTCCCCCGGCTCACCGACACCCGCGCGGGCCTGGAGGCCTGCGCCGCGGCGCTCGCCGCGGGGACCGGGCCCGTCGCCATCGACGCGGAGCGCGCCTCCGGGATCCGGTACGGCCAGCGGGCTATGCTCGTCCAGCTCAAGCGCGAGGGCGCCGGCATCTGGCTCGTCGATCCCGAAGCCCTCGACGGGCTGGCCCCGCTGCAGGAGGCCCTCGCGGGCGTCGAGTGGATCCTGCACGCGGCCAGCCAGGACCTGCCCTGCCTGGCCGAGCAGGGGCTGCGCCCCGATCGGCTGTTCGACACCGAGCTCGCGGCCCGGGTGTCCGGCCTGCCGCACGTCGGCCTGGCCGCGGTCCTGGAGGAGCTGCTGGGGGTCACCCTCGCCAAGGAGCATTCGGCCGCCGACTGGTCGGTGCGTCCGCTGCCCGAGGCGATGCTCACCTACGCGGCGCTCGACGTCGAGCTGCTCGTCCCGCTGCGCGAGGCCCTGATCGCGCGCCTCGAGGCCGACGGCAAGCTCGCGTGGGCCGAGCAGGAGTTCGAGCACGTGCGCACGGCCCCGCCGCCCACGCCGAAGAAGGACCCCTGGCGCGGCACCTCGGGCTCCCAGACGCTGCGCCGCCCCGTGCAGCGCGCGGTCCTCAAGCGCCTGTGGGAGGCCCGCGAGGACCTCGCCCGCCACCGCGACGTCGCCCCCGGCCGGCTCATCCCGGACCGGTCGATCGTCGCCGCCGCGGCCGCCCAGCCGCGCACCGTCCCCGCCCTGCGCCAGACCTCCGGCTTCCACGGCCGCGCCGCGAGCCGCGAGGCCCCGCGCTGGATCGCCGCGATCCGGGCCGGCGTCGAGGACGCCGAGCGGGGCGACGCCCCCGCGGCGCAGATCCGCACCGGGGACGGCCCGCCCCCACCCCGGGCCTGGAAGGACCGGGACCCGGTGGCGGACCGCCGCCTGCGCACGGCCAAGGCCCGCGTCGCCCGACGGGCCGAGCAGCTGGGGATGCCCACCGAGAACCTCCTCACCCCGGACACCCTTCGGCGGATCTGCTGGACCCCGCCCGCCCCGATCACCCCCGAGACCGTCGACGCGTTCCTGACGGAGCGGGGCGCGCGCCCGTGGCAGGTGGAGAACGTCGGCGCGATCGTCACGGTCGCGCTCCTCGACCCCGATCCCGCCGGCGCCTGAGCCCCCGACGCGGCCGGCCGGATCGGTCCGTCGCGTCGCGTCGACGCGGAGGCTACTCGCCGGTAGTGTGACCCGCATGACATCCGTTTCTCTTGCTTCCTTCGACCACCTGCCCGCCCTGGCCCCGGATGAGGTCGTCACCACCGTCACCGTGACCGACCACGCCCTGCCCGAGGGTGCGGGCACGCTCGCGCTGCTCACGCTGGACAACGGGCAGGGACCCCGCCGGCCCGCGACCCTGGGCCCGGCCACGCTCCTCGGCCTCGGCCGGGTGCTCGACGAGCAGGCCGCCCGGGCCGCCGCGGGCGAGATCCAGGCCCTGGCCGTGACCGGTGTGGAGGGGACCTTCGCGGCCGGGGCGGACCTGTCCCTGATCGCGGGCCTCACCGACGACGTCGGCCGCGACCTGGCCCTGCTCGGCCACGCCGTCTACGACCGGCTCGCGGCCCTCGAGATCCCCACGGTCGCGCTCGTGAACGGCCTCGCCCTCGGCGGCGGCCTCGAGCTGGCCCTGGCCGCCGGACACCGCGTGGTGGCCGCCGATGCGAAGGGCTTCGGCCTGCCCGAGGTCCGGCTCGGCCTGATCCCCGGCTGGTCCGGCGTGTGGCGCGTGCCCCATCTGATCGGCCCGGAGGCCGCCGTCGACGTCGTGCTGAAGAACCCCCTCGACGACAACCGCATGCTCGACGCCCGCGCGGCGCACGGGCTCGGCCTGATGGACCGGATCGTGGAGGGGGACCTCCTCGACGCGGGCCTCGAGCTCGCCGCCGCCCTGGTCGCCGGGGACGAGTCCGTGGCGGCCGAACTGGCCGCCCACCGCGACCGCGACGTGTCCGACGCCGCCTGGGACCGCGCCCTGGCGGCGCTGGAGCGGCTGCAGGCCGCTCGCCCCGGACGCCACCTGCCGGCGCGCCGTCACCTGGAGGACCTGTTCACCGGCGCCCGCACGCGCACCCGCGCCGAGTCCGCCCAGGCCGAGGCGGACGCCCTCGGGACGCTGCTGCACTCCCCCGAGTTCCGGCGCACCGTGTACGCGTTCCTCGGCCTCGTCCAGGGCCGCGCCAAGCGCCCCGCCGGCGACCCGGGCCGCGAGCTCGCCCGCGAGGTCCGCAAGGTCGGCATCGTCGGTGCGGGCCTGATGGCCGGCCAGCTCGCCCTCGTCTTCGCCCGGCACCTGCGGGTGCCCGTCGTGATGACGGACATCGACGCCGAGCGTGTCGAGCGCGGCCTGGCGGGCGTGCGCGCGCAGGTCGAGAAGATGGTCTCCCGTGGACGGCTCTCCGCCGAGGACGGCGAGGCCCTGGCCGGGTTGATCACCGCGGACACGGACAAGGCGGTGTACGCGGACGCCGACATCGTCATCGAGGCCGTCTTCGAGGAGCTCGAGGTCAAGCGCACCGTCTTCCGCGAGCTCGAGGGCATCGTGCGTGAGGACGCCATCCTGATGACCAACACCTCGAGCCTGTCCGTGGCCGCCATGGCCGAGGTCCTCGAGCATCCCGAGCGCCTCGTGGGCTTCCACTTCTTCAACCCGGTGGCGGTCATGCCGCTCGTGGAGATCGTGCGGACCGAGGCGACGACGGACGAGGTCGTGGCCACCGCGTTCGAACTGACCCGCCGGCTCCGCAAGACCGGCGTGCTCGTCCACGACGCCACCGCGTTCGTGGTCAACCGCGTCCTGCTGCGCATGATGGGCGAGGTGCAGAACTCCTTCGACGAGGGCACCGACGCGCACGAGGCCGACCACGCGCTGGACCCGCTGGCCCTGCCGATGACGCCGTTCACCCTCCTGGCCATGGTCGGCATCCCCGTGGCCCAGCACGTGTCCGAGTCCCTCTCCGCGTCCTTCGGCGCGGAGCGCTTCCCGGTCTCGGCGAACCTGCAGCGCCTGATCGACGCCGGCAAGACCGCGATCTGGGCCAAGGACGTCCGCCCCGACCGGCGCGACGAGGAGGCCGCCGGCGCGACCGGCGAGCAGATCCCGGAGGCGACCGCGGCCCTGCTGGAGCAGGGCTCGACCCCGCAGACCTCCGAGGAGCTGCTGCGCCGGGTCGAGGACGCGCTGGCCGAGGAGATCGGCCTGCTCCTGGACGAGCACGTCGTCGCGGCCCCCGAGGACGTGGACCTGTGCATGATCCTCGGCGCCAACTGGCCCCTGCACCTGGGCGGCATCACGCCGTACCTGGACGACTGCGGGGCCGCCGAGCGGGTGAACGGGCGGCGCTTCCACCCGGCCGCGCAGGCCTGACCGGCCCCGGCCGGGCCGTCCGCGACGGCCCGGCCCACGGCTCAGGCGATCGGCAGCCCGGCGAACGTCACCACGTGCGCGTCGAGCCCGGCGGTCGCCGCGGCCTGGTCGGCCACGGGGGTCGAGGCGGTGCCCCCGCCCCAGTCGGAGGCGACCACGGCGCCCTCGCGCACGAGGTGCGCCCCCAGCTCCACGCCGTCCGCGACGACGGCCACCCGCACGTCCGACCCGCCCGCGTCCGCCGGGCGCAGCTCGGCGCGGGGCACGCGCAGCCCGCCCTGCAGGGGCGAGGCCTCCTCGAGCCGGTCCACGGCGAGCGGGCCCTCGGCGGCCACCCGCGCGAGGAGGAGGTACTCCGCGTACGAGGGCAGCACCGCGGCGTCGATGCCGGCCCGCTCACGGTCGATGCGCACCCGCTGGGCTCCGGCGGAGTCCTCGTGGGTCGTCCATGCCCAGCCGTCCCCGTCGGGCGTGAAGCCGACCTGCGTCTGGGCGAGGTAGCGCTCGGGCAGTCCACCGCGGGCGGCGCGCTGGGCGGGCGTGGGGGCGAAGCCCATGCGGGTGGTCAGCACGCCGTCCTCCAGCACCCGGTGCAGGAAGCCGACGTGCACGTCGTCGAGGGTCACGGCCTCCCACCGCTCGAAGGGAGTGAGGTCGAAACGGGCGGCGCCGGTGGGGCGCGGGGCGGGGTGGGTCACGGCGGTGCTCCTGGGGCTCGGGGGTCCGTCCCCCCGATCCTCGCACCCGTCGGGCCCGGTCGCATCCGCCCTCGCCACGGGCGATAATGGGTCGATGACCACGCAGGACTCCCCCCTCACCCCGAACTCCTCCCGGTCCGGCTGCTGCGACGACCACGCCCGCCCGGACACCTCCCGCCGCACCGTCCTGGGCCGCGGCGCCGCCGTCGCCGCCGCGGGTGCCGGCACACTCGCGCTGGCCGGCTGCACGGACCGGCTGCGTGAGAAGGACACCGCGCAGGACCACTACACCGGCTCCGACGCCGTCGACGCGCTGCCCGCCGCCGAGCTGCCCGTGGGCGCCTCCCGGGAGGTGCAGGTGCAGGGTCGGACGCTGATGATGCATCGCGTGGACGAGACCACGGTGACCGCCTTCACCAACGTGTGCACGCATCAGGGCTGCCTGCTCCAGGTCGTGGACCGGCAGGAGGGCCCGGCCTACGCCTGCCCCTGCCACGGCTCGCACTTCGACGTCACCTCGGGGAAGCCGTTCGGCGGCCCGGCCCGCAAGGCCCTCATGGACTACGACGCGGCCGTCGTCGACGACCGCATCGTCGTCAAGCTCTGAGCCCGGCTCATTCCTCCGGCGCGCCGTAGCGCCGGCGCGGGGGCACCACGACGGCGGAGCGGTCGTTGGGGTCCCACGCCGGCTGCTCGCGCCGCCGCGCCGGGTAGTAGCGGTGCCGCCACCAGAACCAGATGAGCGCCCCCAGCACCGGCAGCAGCAGCATGAGGCCGACCCACGGCAGGCGCGCCCGGGCGTCCAGGGGGCTGCGGCCCAGCGAGACGAAGCCGGCCACCCACAGCGCACCGGCCACGACGGACACGGTCCAGCCCAGGGCGGCCTCCCCCGGCGTCGGCACGAGCGGGGTCGCGGCGGCCGCGCCGGTCAGCGCGCCGGCCATCAGAAGAGCGCGACCTTCTCCGGGCCCGGGAACAGGGCGTCCAGCTCGGCCAGGTCCTCCGCGGTGGCGAGCCAGTCGGCCGCCGCCGCGTTCTCCACGACCTGCGCGGCACGGGTGGCGCCGGCGATCACGGAGGACACCGGCCCCTGCGCCGCCAGCCACCCGATCGCGGCCTGGACCTCGGTGATCCCCCGCTCCCGGGCGAACCGGCCGAACGCGGCCAGCTGCTCCAGGTCGGCGTCGGCCACCATGTGCTGGCGCACGTGGGACAGGCGCGAGCCCTCGGGGGCGTCGCCCTGCGAGTACTTGCCCGTGAGCAGCCCGTTGGCCAGCGGGAAGTACGGCAGGACGCCGAGCCCGAACTCGGCCGCCGCCGGGACCACCTCGAGCTCGGCCCGGCGGTCCAGCAGGTTGTAGTGGTTCTGCGCGGACACGAAGCGCTCCACGCCCAGCTCGCGGGCCACGTACTCGGCCTGGGCGATCTGCCACCCGGCCCGGTTCGAGTGGCCCACGTAGCGGACCTTGCCGGCGCGCACGAGGTCGTCGAGCGCGCGGAGGGTCTCCTCGATGGGCGTGGCCGGGTCCGGGGTGTGGAACTGGTAGAGGTCGATCCAGTCGGTGCCGAGGCGGCGCAGGGAGTCCTCGACGGCGCGCACGATGTACCGGCGGGAGCCCCGCGCGCCGCCGTCGTCGCCGGCGACACCGCCCATGTCCATGCCGAACTTGGTGCCGATCACCACCTCGTCGCGGCGGGCGCCCAGGGCGCGGCCGAGCCGCTCCTCGGACAGGCCGGGCTCGGCGCCGTAGACGTCGGCGACGTCGAAGAAGGTGATGCCGGCGTCGAGCGCGGCGTGGACGACGGCGTCGGTGCCGGCCTGCTCCAGCGTGGCGGTGCCGGGGCGGCCGAGGTTGTTGCAGCCCAGGCCGACGACGGAGACGGTCAGCCCGGAGCGGCCGAGACGGGTGTGGCGCACGGGTCAGCCCTCCTGCTCTGCGGTGCGGACGTCCACCTTGTTCGGCTGCACGCCGTCGGCGCGCTTGGCGGCCGCCGGGATCTCGGCGGCGGCCTTGCGGGCGTGGGGGGTCCGGACGCGCAGCACGAGGGCACCGGCCTCCTCGACGACGTCCTCGACCTCGCCAAGACCGCGCCAGGCCAGCTGGTGGGTCACCTCGACGCGCAGCCGTTCCACGGTGCGCCGCTCGATCACCGTGGCCTCCCGGCCGCGGAGCCGGTAGGCCACCGGCAGCACGGCGAAGGTCGCGGGGTCCGCCTCGGCGAAGCCCTCCTCCGCGCCCTGCGCCACGAACGCGGCCAGCAGCTGATCACCCTCGGCCTGGTCGGCCAGGGGCTGCTCCCCGACGGTGCCGGGCTGGCCGACCCGGCCGTGGTGGACCACGAACTCCCCGGCCTCCGCGTCGGCCCATGCCTCGCGGTACTCGAAGAGCCGGGCGCCGTCGTCGCCGACGCGATCACGGTACAGCCGGACGATGCTCATGCCTGCTCCTGGTGGTGGGGGGCGGCCGCGTCCTCGGGGACGGGCCGGGCGTACGGGACCTTGGCGCCGAGGACCTGGGCGACGGTGTCCTGGGTGATGCGCTGCGCGGTGAGGCCCACGCGGGCCAGCACCTGCTCGCGGCTGCCGTGGGCGAGGAACTCGACCGGCAGGCCGACCTCGTTCAGGGCGGTGTCCACGCCGGCCGCGCGCATCTCCTGCCGGATCCGCGAGCCGACGCCGCCGGCCCGCACCCCGTCCTCGAGGCACACGACGATCCGGTGGCGGGCGGCCGTGTCGATCACGGACCGGGCCACGGGCAGGACCCACCGCGGGTCGATCACCGTGGCGCTGATGCCGTGCCGCTCGAGCCGTTCGGCGACGTCGAGGCCGAGCTCGGCCATCGCGCCCACCGCCACGATCAGCACGTCCCGCTCGGCGCCGTCGCGTCCGCCGGCCTCGCCGCGCCGGGCGAGCACGTCCGTGCCGTCCGACAGCCGCTCCAGGGCGCGCACCGGCTCGCCGACCGAGCCCTTCGCGAACCGCACCACGGTGGGCGCGTCCTCGACGGCGACGGCCTCGCGCAGCTCCTCCCGGAGCGTGTCCGCGTCGCGGGGCGCGGAGATCCGCAGCCCCGGGACCGACTGCAGCAGGGCCAGGTCCCACATGCCGTGGTGGCTCGGGCCGTCCGGCCCGGTGACGCCCGCGCGGTCCAGCACGAACGTCACGCCCGCACGGTGCAGGCCCACGTCCATGAGCACCTGGTCGTAGGCGCGGTTGAGGAAGGTCGCGTAGACGGCCACCACGGGGTGCAGGCCGCCGAAGGCCATGCCGGCGGCCGACGTGACCGCGTGCTGCTCGGCGATGCCGACGTCGAACACCCGGTCCGGGTGGGCCAGCGCCATCGGGGCCAGGCCCACGGGGTTCTGCATGGCGGCGGTGATGGCCACGACGTCCGGCCGCTCGTCCGCGATCGCGACCATCTCCTCGCCGAACACGGAGGTCCAGGACTGGGCCGTCGACGAGGTGATGGGCTCGCCCGTGGAGGGGTCGATCACGCCGATCGCGTGGAACTGGTCCGCCTCGTGCGCGACCGCCGGCGCGTAGCCGTGCCCCTTCTCGGTCATCGCGTGGACGATCACGGGCCCGCCGTACGCCCGCGCGTCCTCGAGGGCCTCCTCCATGGCGGTGAGGTCGTGACCGTCCACCGGACCGATGTACTTCATGCCCAGGTCCTCGAACAGGCCCTGCGGCGCCCAGAGGTCCTTGAGGCCCTTCTTCGCCGCGTGCAGCGGCCGGTACACCAGCTCACCCGCGAGGCCGGCCTCCTGGAGGCGGCGCTTGAGGTAGTCGAGGGTCTGCTCGTAGCGGTGGTGGGTGCGCACCTTGTCCAGCACCCCGCGGCGCAGTCCGCCCAGGTGCTCGGCGACGCCGCCCACCGTGGGCGCGTACGAGCGGCCGTTGTCGTTGACCACGATCACCACGCGCCGATCCCGGCCGGCGGCGATGTTGTTGACCGCCTCCCAGGCCATGCCCCCCGTGAGCGCGCCGTCGCCGATCACGGCCACCACGGTGCGGTCCCCCTGCCCGGTCTGCGCCCAGGCCCGCGCGATGCCGTCCGCCCAGGAGAGCGAGCTGGAGGCATGCGAGGACTCCACCACGTCGTGCTCGGACTCGGTGCGGTCGCCGTAGCCGGACAGGCCCCCCTCCTGGCGGAGCGTCGTGAAGTCCTGGCGCCCCGTGAGCAGCTTGTGCACGTACGACTGGTGGCCCGTGTCGAAGATGACCGCATCCTTCGGCGACTCGAACACGCGGTGCACGGCCAGCGTCAGCTCGACGACGCCCAGGTTCGGTCCGAGATGGCCACCCGTCTTGGAGACGTGGGCGATCAGGTAGGCGCGGATCTCCGCCGCCAGCGCGGTCAACTGGTCCTCCGTGAGGGCCGACAGGTCCGCCGGGCGGGCGATCTGCGGCAGCAGCGGGGCGCCGGGGCTCGTGGGGGGCAGATGTTCCATGGTGCGACCAGCCTACTCCGCGGGTCCGCGCCCGGGCGGGACGCGGGCGGCGGCCCGCGCGGGCGGGCCCCGTGGATCAGGCCTTCGCGGCGATCTGACGGAGCACGTACTGAGACATGCTTCGCTCTGCCTGGCGATAGTTGCACAGCTTCCGTCGGCTCTCAGGATCCCTGTCTCGATGGGACGCCCGACGATGCAACCGTACAAGACCAATTTCTCTTGGGTGATCGGCGGTACTGGGATCGTCTTCTCACCACGGTGATGTTCACGAGACGACGCAGCCGATCCCGTCACGACGGCGAGCGAGGTGAGCCCGTCCGTTCGGGCCTCGATTCCATCTGCGACCAGGGCCGCCGAGCCGATGTTCTCCATCGCAGCCTCAGCGCTGCCACCCCGGGTCGACTGGATCTTGGCCGGGCGATTCCACGCCCGCCGATCGACATCGACTTGATACCCGGGAGGGGTATAGCGTTGACTGGACCAGAACGAACAGGAGACTTCATGCGCAAGCACCTCAAGACCACCGTCGCCGCAGGAGTGCTCGGAGGAGCGCTCGTGTTCACCGGCTGCAGCACCGGCGGCGACCAGGACCAAGGGACCCCCTCGACGACCAGCCAGCACGAGGGCCACGGCAGCAGCTCTGACAGCGGCGGGATGGAGCATCCGATGGACGGCGGCCCCGCCCCCGAGGGCATCGAGACGGCTGCGTCGCCCACATACCCGGTCGGCACCGAGGTCACGCTCACCGCCGACCACATGGAGGGCATGGACGGTGCGAACGCGATGATCGCCGGCGCGTACGACACGTACACCTATGCGGTGGACTTCACGCCGTCCGCAGGCGGGGAGCCGGTCAAGGATCACAAGTGGGTCGTCCAGCAGGAGATCAAGGACGCCGGAGATGAACGTCTGGCCGACGGCACCGAGGTCACTCTCGAGGCCGAACACATGGAAGGCATGAAGGGCGCGAAGGCGACCATCGCCTCCTCCACCGAGGAGACCGTCTACATGGTCGATTACGAGTCCGACGGCATGACGATGACCAACCACAAGTGGGTCGTCGAGAGCGAGCTCAAGCCGGCCTCCTGAGCCGATCGCCGCGGGCGCGCTGAAGGTCCGCGGCGAAATACGACCCGATCGAAGGAAAGATCGGGGAATGACGAGGGGAAGCGAAGAGCATGACGGACCCGACCACGCATCACCATGACCACGCCGGCGTCGCGACCACCGAGTCCGGCCACCGTGACGACTCGCGCGCCGAGAACGAAGACCACACCATGGAACACGGTGACCACGCCGGGCACGGTCATCACGGCGGTGGTCACGCGGGCCACGGCGACCACGTCGGCCAGTTCCGGCGGCTGTTCTGGATCAATCTGATCATCGCCATCCCGGTGGTCGCGTTCTCCCCCATGTTCGCCATGCTCCTGGGCTACTCGGTCCCCAGCTGGGCGGGCTGGGTCGCCGCAGTCCTCGGCTCCGTCATGTACGCCTGGGGCGGCACCCCGTTCCTCACCGGTGCTGTCAGCGAGCTGAAAAGCCGCCAGCCGGGGATGATGCTGCTCATCGCGCTCGGCATCACCGTAGCGTTCCTCGCCTCCTGGGCCGCCACTGTCGGTCTCGTCCACCCCGAGCTCGAGTTCTGGTGGGAGTTGGCGCTGCTGATCGTCATCATGCTGCTGGGCCATTGGATCGAGATGCGCTCACTGGCCCAGACCACCTCGGCGTTGGACTCCCTCGCCGCGCTGCTCCCTGACGAGGCTGAGCGTATAGAGGGAGACGACGTCGTCAAGGTCGACCCGGCAGAGCTGCGCGTCGGCGACGTCGTCATCGTCCGGCCTGGCGGCAGCGTCCCCGCCGACGGCACCATCGTCGACGGCCGCGCCGACATGGACGAGTCCATGATCACCGGCGAATCACACCCCGTCGCCCGCGGCGAGGGCGAGAACGTCACCGCCGGCACCGTGGCCACCGACTCCGGCCTGCGCGTAGAGATCACCGCCACCGGCGACGACACGGCTCTGGCGGGCATCAACAGGCTCGTCGCCGAGGCGCAGGGCTCATCTTCCCGTGCCCAGCGCATCGCCGACCGGGCTGCGGCCCTGCTGTTCTGGTTCGCCCTCGGAGCTGCGCTGATCACCGCCGTCGTCTGGACGCTCTTCGGGCTCCCCGACGACGCGGTCGTTCGCACCATCACTGTCCTCGTCATCGCCTGCCCCCATGCGCTGGGTCTGGCGATCCCTCTGGTCGTGTCCATCGCCACCGAGCGCGCCGCCCGCGGCGGCGTCCTGATCAAGGACCGCCTCGCCCTGGAGTCCATGCGCCAGGTCGACGCGGTGCTCTTCGACAAGACCGGCACCCTGACCAAGGGCGAGCCCACCGTCACCGGCGTGGAGCCGACCGGCGGCCTGAATGCCGAACAGCTTCTCGCCCTGGCCGCCTCCGCCGAGGCCGACAGTGAGCACCCCCTCGCCCGGTCCATCGTCACCGCCGCCAAGGAGAAGGGCCTCGCCGTCGAACCGGCCAGCGGGTTCACCTCCTCCCCGGCGGTCGGCGTCACCGCGACGGTGGCCGACCATGAGATCCGCGTCGGCGGACCCCGTCTGCTCGAGGAGACCGGCCAGGACGAGATCGGTGTCGCCGACGAATGGCGGGCAGAGGGTGCGATCATCCTGCACGTCCTCCGCGACGGCAAGGTCATCGGCGGTCTCAAGCTCGCCGACGAGGTTCGCCCAGAGTCCCGCGACGCCGTCGATGCGCTCCATCAGCTCGGCGTCGAGGTCGTCATGATCACCGGCGACGCGGAAGCCGTGGCGAACGAGGTGGGAAGAGAGCTCGGCATCGACCGGGTCTTCGCCGGCGTCCGCCCCGAGGACAAATCCGCCAAGGTCGACCAGCTGCAGAAGGAGGGCAAGAAGGTCGCCATGGTCGGCGACGGCGTCAACGACGCCCCTGCCCTGGCCCAGGCCGACGTCGGCATCGCCATCGGGGCCGGCACCGACGTCGCCATCGCCTCTGCAGGTGTCATCCTCGCCAGCTCCGACCCGCGTAGCGTGCTCTCGGTGATCCAGCTCTCCCGTGCCGCCTACCGTAAAATGAAGCAAAACCTGTGGTGGGCTGCAGGGTACAACTTGCTCTCTGTGCCGCTCGCGGCTGGCGTGCTCGCACCCGTCGGCTTCGTCATGCCGATGTCAGTAGGTGCGATCCTGATGTCGATCTCCACCGTCATCGTCGCGCTCAACGCCCAGCTGCTGCGTCGCATCGACCTCGCCCCAGCTGCCAGCACCCGCTCCGTCCTGGAGCACCAGAAGTGAAGGACACACCCGTGACCACTGAAACTGCAGCCGATGAGACCGGTACCGACACCGGAGCCCATCGGCACGGCTACATCAGTGACAAGGACCGTTACCGCAACCGCATGAAGCGCATCGAAGGCCAAGCCCGCGGCATCACGAAGATGATCGACGACGAAAAGTACTGCATCGACATCCTCACCCAGGTCTCGGCCCTCACCCGCGCCCTGCAGGGAGTGGCGACCGGTCTGCTCGATGACCACCTCAAGCACTGCGTGCTCGACGCCGCCAAGAAAGGCGATGAAGACGCGGCCATCGCCAAGATCCAGGAGGCCACCGACGCCACCAATCGCCTCGTGCGCTCCTGACACCATCCGATTTCGTCAACACAGGGTGCCTCGGACCGGTGGGCCCCAGATCAGGACAAGGCTCTTGATGTCTCCGGGCAGGCGTGCTTTGCACGTCGTCGCGCCCTTGGCACCGGCGAACTCGGGATGCCTTCTGTCTAACCTGACGACATGAACACGTTCACCTGAGAAAAGAGTTGGGCATGCCACTTGCCATTGTTGCTCCGATCCAGTCCTCCAGGAGCCGCCTGAGGATCTGCGCGGCCTTGACCGGTCTGGCGACCAGCGCCGTCCTCCTGCTCAGCGGCTGTGCTGATGCGGGACCGTCCGCTGATGCAGGATCCGATCACTCACTGGTGGTCGAGCACGATCTAGACGGATTGGATGCTCGCGAGATCATCACGCGCCTCGACTCAATGAAGGTGACAGATCGCTCGTCTGAATTCATCGCTTCGATTGAACCGGACCAGCTAGTACTGACCGACGATCAGAACAATCAGACCACCCTGCCGATGCCAGAAGACGAGTTCTACGTCTCTATCGCCCCGTATCGCAGCCAGACGCACGAATGCTACTTCCACAGCCTCACTACGTGCAGCGGCGAACTCGCCAATACTGACGTCCACGTCACCGTGGTCGAGGCGACGTCCGGGGAGACCCTCCTCGATGAAACGCTGACGACGTACGACAACGGATTCGTCGGGGTCTGGCTGCCGCGTGGAATTGACGCTACTCTCACTGTCTCAGCTGAAGGCCGCACCGCGAAAAAGGTCATCTCGACCCGCCCCGACGACCCCACCTGCTTGACCGGTCTTCAGCTGGTTTGAGGCCCAGGCCTCATGCTCCTCTGCAGCGCCGACAGATCAGGCGTCGAGACGTCCCATCCTTGGACTCCCACAGGGTCTCGGCGTCCCGATGTGAGGATTCGCCCGAGAGCCGGCTTCAGAGTCATCGCAGGGCATCACCACACCGGGCTGAAGCCTCGTCGACCCATATCAACCAGTGCCAACTGAAGAGCACTACATCGCTCACGCCGCTTCACGACGTGCATTTCGGGGGATCCTCTCTGTCCAGGTCCTCACGCTCATACCTGCCGGTGCTGAGCCTCGCCGAGCTTCTCGAGCACTTGACCTGGATCGTCGATCCGTTCGAACACGCCACTCGGGCGTGTCCGACAATGCCGTTGACCACGCGAGCACAGCATTCAGGACCACGGCAGCCCGGTCCACGATCGCGTACTTGTCGTACGTGCTCGCCAGGCCCGGCCATTGCTGCAGGTGCGCGTCCTGGCGCTCGATCACGTTCCGGCCCGTGTAAGCGTCCAAGTCCAGGCCCGCGGTTCGGCCGCCGGCCGAGCCGCGGCGTCTGCGGTGGCCCTGCTGGTCAGCCGGTTGGGGAGGACGGCCTTGATGCCACCGGCGCGCAGATGGGTGCCGATCGCCTGCGATGAGTACGCCCTCTCGCCCAGCTGTAAGCGGCCATGAAAAGCTGCCCATAGGTGGCCAGGGAATGACCCGCTGACGGCCATGAGGACTGCCCAGTGATGGCCACGGGAACTGCCCGGTGCTGGCCATCTGGTTTGCCCGCGTTGCTCGTTGCCCGCCGCGTCGTGAGCCGGCGGGGGCCTCCTCCCCGGGTTGGATATCGGTGTCGAATCGAATCCAGCGAGGAAGAGGCCCTGAATGAAGGATGCCGCAGAAACCATGAAAATACTCAGTGCCTATGACCTGACCAAGTCATTGCGGGGCGCCGCCGAGCTGGCCGGTTGCTCCCATCACACCGTGGCCCGGCTGGTGCGGGCCCGCGACGCCGGCCAGACCCCTGGATCCGGAGCCAGCCGCCCGAAGGTCACCGATGTCTGGCTGCCCAAGATCGAGGAATGGGTCGAGGCCTCCACGGGCAGGATCCGCGCCGATGTCGTGCACGCCAAGCTCACCGCAATGGGCTACACCGGCTCTGAGCGCTCCACCCGGCGGGCGGTGGCCGAGGTGAAGGCCGCCTGGCGGGCCGGGAAGCGCCGGGTGCACCGGCCCTGGATCACCGAGCCGGGCGCATGGCTGCAGTACGACTTCGGCGATGGGCCGGCGATCGACGGGGCCAAGACGGTGCTGTTCGTGGCCTGGCTGAGTTGAGTCCCTGATAGTGGTGTAACCCTCCCCGGTCGCCAACACCGTCCCCTTCACGGACGCGGTCACCGTGGGAGCCTTCGAGCGAACCTTCCACAGCACTCTCGAAAGGACATCACCACGATGACCGCTCCACACATTGTCGACCCTGAACGCCTGCTGCGCGAAGCTCTCGGGGAGGCCTCCCCAGACCTGTTGCGCCACCTGCTGCAGACCGTGATCAACGCACTGCTCTCCGCCGACGCGGACGCGGTCTGCGGCGCCGAGTACGGCCAGGCCTCCCAGAGCCGTACCGCACAGCGCAACGGCTACCGGCACCGACCCCTGGACACCCGCGCCGGCACGATCGATGTGGCCATCCCCAAACTCCGGGCCGGCACGTACTTCCCCGAATGGCTCCTCGAGCGCCGCAAACGGGCCGAGTCCGCACTGATCACCGTGGTCGCGGACTGCTACCTGGCCGGGGTCTCGACCCGGCGCATGGACAAGCTCGTACGTCAGCTCGGCATCGACTCGCTCTCGAAGTCCCAGGTCAGCCGGATGGCACAGGAGTTGGACGAGCACATCGAGGCTTTCCGTCACCGGCCGCTGGGCGAGGCCGGCCCGTTCGTGTTCCTCGCCGCCGACGCCCTGACCATGAAGGTGCGTGAGGGCGGGCGTGTGGTCAACGCGGTGGCCATGGTCGCCACCGGGGTCAACGCGGACGGGCGCCGCGAGGTCCTCGGGCTGAGGGTGGCCACCACGGAGTCCGGGGCGGGGTGGAACGAGTTCTTCGCGGACCTGGTGGCCCGGGGGCTGGCCGGGGTGGCACTGGTGACCTCGGACTCCCATCGCGGCCTCGTGGAAGCAGTGGCGGCGAACCTGCCCGGGGCCGTGTGGCAACGCTGCCGCACCCATTACGCGGCGAATCTGATGGCCGTGACCCCGAAGAGCATGTGGCCGGCGGTGAAGGCCATGCTGCACAGCGTGTATGACCAGCCCGACGGGCCGGCCGTGCACGCCCAGTTCGAGCGCCTGTTGGACTACGTGCAGGACAGGTTGCCCGCGGTGGCCGCCCACTTAGACGCCGCTCGACAGGACATCCTCGCGTTCACCTCGTTCCCGAGGGACGTGTGGTGCCAGATCTGGTCGAACAACCCCGCCGAGCGGCTGAACCGGGAGATCCGGCGACGCACGGACGCGGTAGGGATCTTCCCGAACCGGGATGCCGTGGTGCGCCTGGTCGGGGCCGTGCTGGCCGAGCAGACAGATGAATGGGCCGAAGGCCGCCGGTATCTCGGCCTGGAACTGCTCGCCCGGTGCCGTGAGCCCCTGACCACGGAGCAAGAGACCGTGATGAGCACGGAGGTGATGCCGACCCTGCAGACCTGACAGGTACAAGCCCCCTACAACCTCGAAGACGGTTACACCACTTCCAGGGACTTGACCCCTGGCTGGCCTGGTCCCGCTACCGGATCGTCATCGCCCTGCGTGATAGGACGGCTCCGAGTGTGTTCGCCGCCCTGGACCGGTGCTTCCGGCTGATCGGGGGCGCGCCGACCTATGTGCTGACGGATAACGAGAAGACAGTGACGGTCTCTCATGTGGCCGGGGTGCCGGTGCGTAACCAGGCCACCGTGGCGTTCGCTCGGCATTACGGCGTGGAGGTGCTGACCTGCCAGCCAGCGGATCCGGCCGCCAAGGGCGGGGTGGAGAACGCGGTGAAGCTGGCCAAGGCCGACCTGGTCCCGAAGGACACCAACCTGCGGGACCAGTACGCCTCGTTCGCTGAGCTCGAGGCCGCCTGCGCGGGGTTCATGGCCATGGTGAACTCCCGGGAGCACCGGGTGACCCGGCGCCGCCCGGACCACATGCTCGCCGAGGAGACCAGCGCGTTGCATCGGATCCCCGCCACGGCGCACACCGTGGCCTACGGGGTGGGACGGAAGGTGCCGGAGAACACGCCGATGGTCTCCTTCGAAAACGCCCAGTACTCGGTGCCCGCGCACCTGCTCGGGGCCGAGGTGTTCGTGCGCCATCACGGCACCGGACCGGACTCGATGGTGGTGATCATGCACGCCGGTGCGCAGGGGCCGGTGGAGGTCGCCCGGCACCGGGTGGCCCGGCCCGGGTCCCCGGCCATCGACGACGCGCACTTCCCCGGCCACGAGACGGACAAGGTGCCCGGGGACTACACCCCGGTGCCCCGTTCGGCGGCGGAGGCCGAGTTCCTGGCCATCGGGGCCGGAGCGAGGACCTGGCTGGTGGAGGCCGCCGCGGCCGGCACCAGCCGGATCGGTCAGAAGATGGCCGAGGCCGTCACCCTGGCCAAGCTCGCCGGCACCGACCAGGTCGACCGCGCCCTCGGGGTGGCCGCGGTGCACCAGCGCTTCGCCCACGGCGACCTGGCCTCCCTGCTCACCGCCGCCGGCCACCGCACCGGGATGCACACCGCCACCGAGGAACGGTCCCTGACCCAGGGCACCGCCGGCTGGGCCGGCCTCGGTACCTCCAACACCGAGGGGGCAGCCCGGTGAGCATCCACACCCCGAACACCGCCGCACCGGCGCTGCCGGCCGATTTGGAGGCGCTGTTGCGGCAGCTGAAGATGCCCCACGCCCGCGGTATCGCCGCCGAGGTACTGGCCACCGCCCGGGCCCAACGCTGGGAGCCGGCCGAGGTCCTCAAGGCCCTGCTGGTCGAGGAGACCACCGGTCGGGCCCGATCCATGCTCGCCGCCCGGCGCAAGGCCGCCGGGTTCCCCACCGGCAAGACCTTCACGACCTGGGATCCGGGCGCCTCCTCGATCCCGGCCCCGACCCAGCAGTCCCTGCGCACCCTGGAATGGCTCTCGCGCAGAGAGAACCTCGTGGTCTGCGGGCCCTCCGGCACCGGCAAGACCTTCTTCCTCGAGGCCCTGGGCCAGCAGGCCGTGGAGGAGGGCAAGCGGGTGGCCTGGTTCACCCTGGAGGACCTCGGGGCGATGATCCGGGCCCACCGGCCCGATGACACCATCACCAAAGCCGTCGCCCGAATCCTGCGCGCCGACCTGATCGTCATCGACGACATCGGCCTGCTGCCGGTCGCCGACGATGCCGCCGAGGGCCTCTACCGCATCGTGGACGCCGCCTACGAGAAACGCTCCGTAGCGATCAGCTCGAACCTGCACCCGGCCGGCTTCGACGAGCTGATGCCCAAGACCCTGGCCACCGCCACCGTGGACCGGCTCCTGCACCACGCCCACGTGTGCCAGACCACCGGAGACTCCGTACGGATGACCCAGGCAATGGCCGGGAAGGGAGTCATGCCACTGAACTGATCCCATCACGGTGGCCAGCACCACCACCCAAACGGGCAAACCAGCTGGCCACCAGTGGGCAGTTCTGATGGCCACCAGCGGGAAGAAACACTGGCCGCCTATGGGCAGAACTCAATGGCCCTTGACACCCAGCACCGTCGACCAGCTGATGGGTCTTCGTGCTCAGCCCGCTCCGTGAGCGCCCGAGGCCGTGGTCGGCGGGCTCTTCACGCGGATTCTTTGTCGTTCGATCCAGCCCCCCGTGAGCCGGGTGGTGTTCCTCGCGTGCTGATGGGCGCGGGCGATCGTGGAGTCCACCGAGACCGACCAATCGATCACGATTTCGGCATCCGCTGCGGCGGTCAGTGTTGCCAGCACCGTGTCCCAGGTGCCCTCTTCGGCCATGCGGCCGTGCCAGGTCCACACGACTCAGCCAGGGCCCGTAGACCTCGGGCAGATCCCGCCACGGGATCGAACCACCTGTCCCGGTGGATGATGGCTTCGACCCTCGTGCGGTCATCGGCGAACGGCCGGCCCTGCCGGCCCGTGCAGGCGGGGAGCATCTGAAACCGGGACGTGTCTTCGAGGGCGCCAGCCTTCCCCCGGCTTCATTGTCAGACACGCCCTAGGCCCGTCTGGCCCAAGGGTTGGCCGGTCTCTGCACTGGGGGATGAAGAGCGGTCCTGCACCGGCGTCGGCCCCGGCGCCCCACGACGACGGCGGCCCGCCGCCCTCCGTGCGGAGGGCGGCGGGCCGCCGTCGTGATGCCCGCGCGCGGGCGGTGTCCCGTGGATCAGGCCTTCGAGGCGATCTGACGGAGCACGTACTGCAGGATGCCGCCGTTGCGGTAGTACTCGGCCTCACCGGGGGTGTCGATGCGGACGACCGCGTCGAACTCGGTGACCGTGCCGTCCTCGCCGGTGGCCGTGACCTTCACGGTCTTCGGCGTGGTGCCCTCGTTGAGGGCGGTGATGCCGGAGATGTCGAAGGTCTCGGTGCCGGTCAGGCCGAGCGAGTCGGCGTTCTCACCGGCGGGGAACTGCAGCGGCAGGACGCCCATGCCGATGAGGTTCGAGCGGTGGATGCGCTCGAAGGACTCGGTGATGACGGCCTTGACGCCCAGGAGCGCGGTGCCCTTGGCGGCCCAGTCGCGGGACGAGCCGGAGCCGTACTCCTTGCCGCCGAGCACGACCAGCGGGGTGCCGGCGGCCGCGTAGTTCTGTGCGGCGTCGTACACGTAGGCCTGCGGGCCGCCGTCCTGGGTGAAGTCGCGGGTGAAGCCGCCCTCGACGCCGTCCAGGAGCTGGTTCTTGATGCGGATGTTCGCGAACGTGCCGCGGATCATCACCTCGTGGTTGCCGCGGCGCGAGCCGTAGGAGTTGAAGTCCTTGCGCTCGACGCCGTTCTCCAGCAGGTAGCGGCCCGCCGGGGTGTCCGACTTGAAGGAGCCGGCCGGGGAGATGTGGTCCGTGGTCACGGAGTCGCCCAGCTTGAGCAGCACGCGGGCGCCCTCGATGTCCTGGACCGGCTCCGGCTCGGCGCCCATGCCCTCGAAGTACGGGGGCTTGCGCACATAGGTGGAGTCCTCGTCCCACTCGAACGTCTTGCCGGTGGGGGTGTCGAGCGCCCGCCAGCGCTCGTCGCCGTCGAAGATGGCGCCGTACTCCTTGGTGAACATCTCCGTGTCGATCGACGCGTCGATGATCTCCTGCACCTCAGCCGGGTCCGGCCAGATGTCCCTGAGGAACACGTCCTGGCCGTCCGAGTCCTGGCCGAGCGGCTCGTTCTCGAAGTCGAAGTCCATCGTGCCGGCCAGGGCGTAGGCCACCACGAGCGGCGGGGAGGCCAGGTAGTTCATCTTGACGTCCGGGTTGATGCGGCCCTCGAAGTTGCGGTTGCCGGAGAGCACCGCGGTCACGGAGAGGTCGTTCTCCTGGATCGCCTCGGAGATCTCGGACTCCAGCGGGCCGGAGTTGCCGATGCAGGTGGTGCAGCCGTAGCCCACCACGTTGAAGCCCAGCTGGTTGAGCGAATCGCGCAGGCCGGACTTCTCATAGTAGTCGGTCACCACCTTGGAGCCCGGGGCCACGGAGGTCTTCACCCACGGCTTGGACGTCAGGCCCTTGGCCAGGGCGTTGCGCGCGAGCACGCCGGCGGCCATCATCACGGACGGGTTGGACGTGTTGGTGCACGAGGTGATCGAGGCGATCGACACGGCACCGTGGTCCAGCTGGAACTCGCGGCCGTCGGGCATCCGGACGTCCACGCGCTTCGACGGGCGACCCTGCACGGTCGTGGCGTCGGTCTGACGCGGCGCGTCGGCGGCGTCGGGGGTGTCGCCGGGGGTGGCGCTCGGGGCGTCGGAGGCCGGGAAGGACTCGGCGGAGGCCTCGTCCACGTCGCCCAGCTGGTCGTCCTGACCGGCGTAGTCGTGCAGGTCCTTGCGGAACTGCGCCTTGGAGTCGGTCAGGTCGATGCGGTCCTGCGGCCGCTTCGGGCCGGAGATGGAGGGCACCACGGTGGACAGGTCGAGCTCGAGGTACTCGGAGTACTCCACCTCGGCCGACGGGTCGTGCCACAGGCCCTGCTCCTTGGTGTAGGCCTCCACGAGGGCGACCTGCTCCTCAGAGCGGCCCGTCAGGCGCAGGTAGTCGAGGGTGATGTCGTCGATCGGGAACATGGCGGCGGTGGAGCCGAACTCCGGGGACATGTTGCCGATGGTGGCGCGGTTGGCCAGCGGCACGGAGCCGACGCCCTCGCCGTAGAACTCCACGAACTTGCCCACCACGCCGTGCTGGCGGAGCATCTCGGTGATGGTCAGCACGACGTCGGTGGCGGTGGCGCCGGCCGGGATGGAGCCGGTCAGCTTGAAGCCCACGACGCGCGGGATCAGCATGGACACGGGCTGGCCGAGCATCGCGGCCTCGGCCTCGATGCCGCCGACGCCCCAGCCCAGCACGCCCAGGCCGTTGACCATGGTGGTGTGCGAGTCGGTGCCGACGCAGGAGTCGGGGTAGGCGCGGGTGACGCCGTCGACGTCGCGGGTCATGACGGTGCGGGCCAGGTGCTCGATGTTGACCTGGTGCACGATGCCCATGCCCGGGGGGACGACCTTGAAGTCGTCGAACGCGGTCTGGCCCCAGCGCAGGAACTTGTAGCGCTCCCCGTTGCGCTCGTACTCGATCTCCATGTTGCGCTCGATCGCCTGCTCGTTGCCGAAGTGGTCGATCTGCACGGAGTGGTCGATCACGAGCTCGGCCGGGGAGAGCGGGTTCACGCGCTCCGGGTCGCCACCCAGGTCCTGGATGGCCTCACGCATGGTGGCCAGGTCCACGACGCAGGGCACGCCGGTGAAGTCCTGCATGATCACGCGCGCCGGCGTGAACTGGATCTCGGTGTCCGGCTGGGCGTTCGGGTCCCAGGCGGCCAGGGCCTTGATCTGGTCGGCGGTCACGTTGGCGCCGTCCTCGGTGCGCAGCAGGTTCTCCAGCAGCACCTTCAGGGAGTAGGGCAGCTTCTGCGCCCCCTCGACCTTGTTCAGACGGAAAATCTCATACTCGGCGCCCTTGACGTCCAGGACGCCCTTGGAGCCGAAGCTGTCGACGGTGGTCACGAGAGGACTCCTCTTCCCGCCCGGTTTCCTCCGGGCGCTCGTCCAGTGGGGGGTGGTCACCCGCGGCCGCGGACCGCGCGCCGTCCGGGACGGGCGTCGTCTGCGTCACAGGTGCCGCACTGCGTCCCAGGGTACCGCGCCGGTCGCGTATGACGCGGGCATGGCGCGCGGCGGCCCGGAGGCCGCCGCGCGGGCGCCGGATCAGATCTCGACGACGGCCGCGGCCGGTGTGCTCTGGGCGGCCGGCACCAGCACGGTGACCGACTCGAGGTGGTGCGTGTCCGGGTAGAGGTCGAACACGCGGGCGCGCTCCACCTCGTAGCCGCCGTCGCGCAGCCACGCCAGGTCGCGGGCGAACGAGGCGGGGTCGCACGAGACGTACACGATGCGGCCCGGCTCGAGCGCGAGGATGCGCTCGATCGCCCGCCGCCCCGCGCCGGCCCGCGGCGGGTCCAGGACGACGGTGTCCAGCGCGGCACCGCCGAGGCCGCCGTCGGCCACGGGGCGCTCGGGGTACTTCAGCCAGCTGCCGAGCACCTTGTCCGTGGGGCCGTTGAGCACTGAGGCCTGCGGCTGGTCGTGCAGGTTGCGGCGGGCGTCCTTCGAGGCCTGGCGGGAGGCCTCCACCGAGTACACGCGGCCCTCGGGGCCCACGGCGTCCGCCAGGTAGGCGCTGAACAGGCCGGCGCCGCCATAGAGGTCGGCCACGACCTGGCCCGGCTCGACGCGCGCGTCCTCGAGCACCGCGTCCACGAGGGTGGCCGGGGCGTGCTGGTGGACCTGCCAGAAGCCGTCGCCCGTGACGCGGAAGCGCTTGGTGCCGCCGCGCTCGGACTCCACGGTCTCCTCGACCCAGGTCTTGCCGGTGATGCGCTCGACCTTGACCGGCTGGAACCGCTTCGGGCCGGGCAGGGCCAGGCCGGTGGAGACGTCCACGTCGCACGCGTTGGCCGCCTGGCGGATCCGGGTGCGCAGCCGGCCGAGCTTGACCTCGTCTGCCCGCGTCTGCGGGGTGGGCGTCACCAGCACGAGGGGGCGGGAGCCGGAGGCCGGCGTCGCGACGTCCACGCGGGCGGCTCCGGTGAAGTCCCAGTCCCACAGGGCGAGCGCATCGAGGGCCGGCACGCCGAGCGGCATGTTGCGCACGGGCAGGAGGGTCGCCGAACGGTAGGCGTGCATCGCGATGTGCCCCTGGGGGGTCACCGCGAACGCGTTGCGGGTGCGCCAGCGCTGGCCGGTGGGCTCATCTTCGGAGCCGGCGAAGCACACCTCCGGCTCCACCGCGAGGTCGGCGATGCGGTGCACCGTGTCCCGGAAGACCTGGGCCTTGAGCCGGCGCTGGTGCGGGACCACGATGTGGCCGAACTCGGCGCCGCCCACGGGCGGGCGGCCCGAGGCGTGGGCGCGCAGCATGTCTGCGAGCTTCCACTGGTGGATGCGCCGGAACTCAGAGGGCCGCAGCACCTCCACGACGTCGCCGCGCCAGAAGCGGGCCCCGTCCTCGGCCTCGGTCAGGGCCACCCGGACCTTCTCGCCGGGCACGGCGTGGCGCACGAAGACGACCCGCCCCTCGTGCCGGGCCACGCAGTGGCCGCCGTGGGCCATGGCCCCGACCTCCACCTCGATGGTCCTCCCGATCCCGGTGACGTCTGTGGACGTGTCGACGACTGCCATGTCTGGCTCCTCTCGCATCGCAGCGCGCTTCAGGTCTTGCCCTGAGCATCGACTGGTCAGATCATCACCATCCTTGCAGACCGATGCGGCTGTGTCGCCTCGATCGTGGGCGCGCCGTCGGACGGCGTCATCCGCCGTTCGCCGGGGCGCCGGGGCGGTCAGGAGCCCTGGCCCTCGTGAACCTGCCACGGCACCGAGCCCACCATCACGCCCGGCTCCCGCTGCAGCCGCCGCGTCTGACGGGTGGCGGTCCGGTTGTGCAGGAGCGTGCGCCAGCCCGGCCGCACCACGTACTCCGGGATGAACACCATGGTCAGGTCCCGCGGGGAGCGGCGTCGGTGCTCGCGCACATGCCGCACCAGGGGGGCCACCGTGTCGCGGTAGGGCGAGGCGATCACGGTGAGCGACATCGGCAGGCCGGCACGCTCCCAGGCGTCGATCACCTCCAGGGTGGCGGCGCGCTCGGCGTCCACGACGACGGCCTCGAGGGAGGACGGCCGCGACGCGCGGGCGTAGGCCAGCGCCCGCAGCGCCGGCCGGTCCAGCGTGGTCACGACGACCACCACGTGGACCCGCGAGGGCAGGGCCCGCGCGTCGTCCTGGGGGTCCGGTGCGAGCTCGCGGTCCACGTCCGCGTAGTGGCGGCGGATCCGCCCCATCACCAGCGAGCCGAGCACGATCGCCAGCAGCGCCACCCACGCCCCCTGCGTGAAGCGGGTGACCAGGACGACGACCCCCGCCAGCGCCGTGACCACCCAGGCCACCGCCGTGATGATCAGGCGCAGCCGGACGGCCGCGCGGGCCCGGGAGCCCGGTGTGTGCACGAGCCGGCGGCGCCACAGCCGCAGCATGCCGGCCTGCGCGAGCGTGAAGGCCAGCAGCACGCCGATGACGTAGAGCTGCACGAGCAGGGCGGTCCGGGCCTCGAAGAGCACCACGAGCGAGAGGGCCACGGCTCCCATCCCGAGGACGCTCCACGTGTGCACCAGCCGGTCGCTGCGGACCCTCAGCTGCCGGGGCAGGTAGCCGTCCTCGGCCACGCGCGCGGCCAGGGCGGGGAACGAGCGGAACGCCGACTTGGCCGCGAACAGCAGGAGCAGGGCGGTGGCCGCGATGGTGGCGACGGACAGGATGCTGCCCGGGCCGTACACGGTGTCCGCGAGCTGGGCGAGCACGGGGGCGGGGGCGCGGTCGGGCGTGACCTCGGCACCCGCGGCGTCCCGGAGGTTCTCCAGCTCCAGCCCGACGACGACGCCGGTGCGCTGGGCCAGGTGCATGACGCCCACGGTCAGCGCGCCGAGGGTGAGGGCCATCACGGTGAGCACCCACCGCACCGTGGGCACGGCCGGCCGGGCCATCAGGCGGGTGCTCGAGACCGGCACCTCGACGCCGGTGAGCAGCACGGATCCCGCGCTGAACGCGCGCAGGGCGAGCAGCGCCGTCGCCACGGTGCCGACGGTCCCGCCGACCCCGACGCCCTCCTGCGTCCACCCGGCCGTCGGCGCCGCGCCGAGCAGCCCACGGCCCTCCTGCCACAGGCCCGCCAGGACGAGCAGCGCGGTCAGGGCGACGAACACGCTCACGAGCACGGGCAGCACCCACCGAGACAGCCGCACCCCGCGGAGCGCGGCCAGCAGCACGCCCACGAGCGCGGCCGAGGCCACCAGCACACGGCTGCCGACGGTGAGTCCGGGGGCCAGCGCCGCCACGAAGTGGGCGAACGCGGCCACGGAGACCGCGGCGGTGAACACGAAGTCCAGCAGGAGTGCGGCCGAGGCGACGACGCCGGCCCTCGGGCCCAGCTTCGTGCCGGCCATGTGGTAGATGCCGCCGTGCGGAACGGCGGCGACCGCGGCGCGGAAGGACACGACGATGAGCAGCATCACCGCGACGACGGCCCAGCCGACGGCGGGTCCGAGCGCGAGCGCGGACGTGCCGGCGGCGACCAGGGTGAGGATGACCTCGTCCGGGGCGTAGGCGAGGGAGGACAGGGCGTTCGACGAGGTCACGGGCAGCGCCCGCCACCGGTTCATGCGGGGCTCGTCGGCGGCGTGCGACGTGACGGGGCGACCGAGGAGGCCGCGGCGCAGGAGGGAGGACAGCGTGGCCACCGCACCACGGTACCCCCGCCGGGCCCGGGCGCCGCGGCGACGCGGATGCTCCCGGACGTGCCCGCCGGATGCGAGGATGGAGCGCGCGTCGGCTCCCCGGCGCACGGAGCACCGCACGAGAGGCAGGGACGGGCATGGCCCACTACGTGATCGTCGGCGGCGGACGGGTGGGCACCCGGCTGGCGGCCGCGCTGGACGCGGCCGGTCACGGCGTCGCCCTCGTGGACCGCGACCCGCGGACCGTGGAGGGGCTGGCTCCCGGCTTCTCCGGCGAGCTCGTGGCCGGCGTGGGCTTCGACCGCTCCGCACTGCTCGCCGCCGGCATCGACCGCGCGCAGGGCCTGGCGGCCGTGACGGCGGACGACAACACGAACATCATCGCCGCCCGCGTGGCCCGCGAGACCTTCCACGTGGACCACGTGGTGGCGCGCATCTACGACGCCGACCGGGCCCGGCTGTACCAGCGCCTCGGCATCCCCACGGTCGCCTCGATCCAGTGGACGGCCGACCAGGTGCTGCGCCGGCTGCTGCCGGCCGGCACCGCCGACGCGGAGCACCGTGACGCCTCCGGCCGGCTGCTCGTGACCGAGCTGGTCCCCCACTCCTCGTGGTGGGGCCGTCGGCTGACCGACGTCGAGTCCTCGGTGGGGATGCGCATCGCCTACCTCACCCGGCTCGGCGACGGCCAGCTGCCCCGGTCGGGCGACCGCCTGCAGGAGGGCGACGTGCTGCACGCCGTCTACCCGGTGGACCGCCGGGACCAGGTGGAGGCCGCCCTGCAGGGCGAGGCACGCGTGCCGGACGGCACGGACGAGGACGAGGAGGGACGGGCATGAGGGCCGTCATCGCCGGAGCCGGCGCCGTGGGCGCCTCCATCGCGCGGGAGCTGCACGCGCACGGCCACGAGGTGGTCGTCGTCGAGGCGCGCACGGACGCGGCCCGCAAGGCCGACGTCGGCGGCGCCCGCCTCGTCCTCGGGGATGCGTGCGACCTGGCCGTGCTCGAGCAGTGCGGCGCCCTGGAGGCGGACGTGCTCGTCGCGGCGACCGGCGACGACCGGGTCAACCTCGTGTGCTCCCTGCTGAGCCGCTCGGAGTTCGGGGTCGGCCGCACCGTGGCCCGCGTCAACAACCCGCTCAACGACTGGCTCTTCGACGAGTCGTGGGGCGTGGACGTGGCCGTGTCCACCCCCTCGATCATGACGGCGCTCGTGGAGGAGGCCGTGGAGACCGGGGACCTCGTGCGCCTGCTCAGGCTGGAGGCCGGCGGCGCGGCGCTGTCCGAGTTCCGGGTCCCGGCAAAGCACTGGCTCGAGGGCCGGCGCATCGGCACCGTGTCCTGGCCGCAGGAGGCTCCGCTCGTGGCGGTCGTGCGCGACGGCGCCCCCCGGCAGGCGTCGGCGGACGAGGTCCTGGAGGTGGGCGACGAGCTCTTCTTCCTGGCCGCCGGCTCCGCCGAGCCGGCCCTGCGTCGCCTCCTCGTCGGCGAGGGCCGCGCTCAGGGACGCTCGGAGGCGGCGGAGTCCGCCGGCACGCCGTCGTCCTGACCGGGCGAGCTGACGGACCAGGCGAGCCAGAGCCCCAGGGCATAGAGCGGCAGGCCCATCACCAGGCGGGCCACCCCGAGCGCGGTGACGGCGTCCCCGAGGTAGAGGGGCACCTGCACCGCCAGGCGCAGCGCGAACACGGCCACGAGGATCCAGGTGGCCGCGGCGTAGGCGCGGCGCCGACGCCGGTGGGCCCGCCAGCGGGTGCCCTCGGCGCGCACGAGGCCGAGCACCAGGCCCGCCGCGGGCCAGCCCACGAGGACGGACACCGCGAACGCGAGGCCGTAGGCGGCGTTGGTGACGAAGCCCCACAGGTAGTAGTCGCGGGCCTGGCCGGTGGTCAGGGAGACCACGACGGACAGGACGACGACGGCGAGGCCGGCCAGCACCTGGACCGGCGACTGGCGCTGGACGAGGCGCGCGACGCCCAGCACGAGTGCGACCGCGACGGCCGCCACGCCGGAGGGCCACACCTGCTGGGTGGCGACGTAGCCGACCATGTAGACGAGGGTGGGCAGGGAGGCCTCGACGATGCCGCGCCAGCCACCGACGCTGCCCAGCGCGTCGAGGCGGCCGCGCTCGTCCAGGCGGGCTCGAGACGGCAGGGGGCCGGCCCCGTCCGGGGCGGCGGTGACGGGGCCACGCGGCTCGGTCATGGGCTCTCCTCTCGGGGCCGTGCTCAGCGCGTGGCCTCGGGCGCGTCGACCAGGTCGAACTCGGGGTTGTGCAGGGTGGGCACGCCGTCCATCTGGGTGACGCGGCCGCGGACCGTCAGCCACTCCCCCGGCATGACACCGGGCACGCGGCGCCGCCCGTGCCAGACCAGCTGCAGCGTCTCCGCGGGCGCCATGCTCCCGGGCGCGGGCAGGCGGTCGGCCAAGACCGCGCGGAAGACGGTCGCCTCGTCCGCGCCGGGCAGTGTGACGGAGGCGATGACGCCGCGGCGCTCGATGCGGCCCGCGGCGCCGGTCGGGCGGGCTGCGACGGCGGGGCTCACCGGGTCTCCGTGATCTCCGGACCGCGCTCGGGCAGCGCGGTGGCCTCCGGTGCCGCGCCGTCCCCCGGGCCGGTGGCGGTGTCCGCGAGCACGTCCCGGCCCTCGTCCGGGGCCGGGCGGCGACGCTGCAGCGGGCGCGCGTTGGGAGGCGGACGCAGGGGCAGCAGCTCGCGCGGCGGGAGCGGCTCGTCGCCCCGCACCACGACCAGGTCGGAGAACACCTGTTCCAGCGGCTCGGCGGCCTCCGGCTGGAAGGCGGCCTCGCCGTGGAACACGCCGCGGACGAACCAGCGCGGACCGTCCACGCCCACGAACCGGGCGACGTTCCACCCCGGCGAGCCGTCCGGCAGCGCCGCCGGCACGCGCGTGAGGATCTCGATGCCGAAGCGGCCGGTCTGCTCCTGCACGGTCGCGTGGGCGGTGGTCGACAGGGAGTCGTGCAGCTCGGCGCGCAGGTCGTCCCACAGGCCCGTGCGGCGCGGGGCGCTGAACGCCTGGACCTGCAGCGCCGAGCGGCCGAGGCTGACGGTGGCGGCGACGATCCGCTTCGTCGCGTCCTCGACGTCGAGGCGCAGCTTCATGCCCTGGACCGCCCGCAGGCGCAGCGACCCCAGGTCGATCATGCCGGCGGGATCCGGGCGGGTGGCGACGTCGTGCGGACCGACGTCGGCTGCCTCCGGCGCGGCGGCGATCTCGAGGTCGCGCTCCTCCAGCAGCTCGGCCGGCAGGCTGACCTGCTCGTGGCGCACGGTGCGGTTGCGTCCGAAGATCACGACGTCCTCCCAGGGGTGTTGTCGGCGGTGAAGCCGCCGGTCGAGCCGAAGCCGCCGGCCCCGCGCTCGGAGTCGGGCAGCGCGTCCACGGGCTCGAAGCGGGCCCGCACGACCGGCTGCAGCACGAGCTGGGCGATCCGGTCGCCGCGGCGCAGCACGATCGGCTCCGTCGGGTCCAGGTTGATCAGGGGCACCTTGATCTCGCCGCGGTAGCCGGCGTCGATGGTGCCGGGGGCGTTGACGACGCTCAGGCCGTGGCGGACCGCGAGGCCCGAGCGGGGGTGCACGAACCCCGCGTGGCCCTCCGGGATGGCCAGCGCCACGCCGGTCGGCACGAGGGCGCGCTCTCCCGGGGCCAGGGTCACGTCGACGGCGGTGCGCAGGTCCGCGCCCGCGTCGCCCGGCTGCGCGTAGGCGGGCGGGGCCAGGCCCGGATCGAGGGCGTGCAGGGGCACGGGCAGCTCGGCGGAGTCGGTCACGAGGCCCGACCCTACACGAGCACCCGTCGGCCCGGGGCCGCGTCGAGGCGGCCGGGCGGGCGCCCTCGCCGGTGCCGCGCGGCGGGACCGGAGTCCGGATGTGGGAAGCTGGGACCCATGCGTGATCCCCAGCAGCACCCCGTCGCCGATGCCTCCCGCCGCGCCCCCGGGGGCGCCGCGGCGGGACCCGATCCGGTCCTGTTCGAGGAGCGGTTGACGCCCTCCCCGGGGGTCTGGGCCGTGGCGCTCATGCTGGCGGCGCTGACGATACTCGTGTTCGCGCCGATCGACCTCGGGGTGGGCATCGCGGCCGCCGTCGCGTTCTTCGCCGTCGAGGTCCTGATCCTGGTGGCCACCACCCCGCGCATCGTGGTGCGCGAACGCACCCTCCAGGTGGGCCGCGCCAGCATCGAACGGCACCACGTCGGTCAGGTCACGGGGTATCGCGGCGAGGACGCCCGGGCCCAGCGCGGCCCGCTGCTGCACGGGCTGGCCTTCGTGAACGTGCGCGGCTGGATCGCGCCCGTCGTGCGGATCCAGCTGACCGACGAGCGCGACCGCACACCCTACTGGCTGACCAGCACCCGGCGTCCGGAGGAGCTGGTCGCGGCCCTCGGCGGGACCATGGCCCGGCAGGAGGGGACGGCCGAGGGCCGCTGACCGCCCCGGCGGCGGGGGCTCAGCCCTCGCAGTCGGTGCAGTAGATCAGGCCGTTCTTCTCACGCGCGGCCTGCGAGCGATGGCGGACCAGGAAGCAGGAGGCGCAGGTGAACTCATCCGACTGGGCGGGCAGCACCCGCACCATCAGCTCTTCACCCGAGAGGTCGGCGCCGGGCAGCTCGAACCCCTCGGCGGCCTCCGCTTCGTCCTCGTCCACGACGGCGGACTGGGTGTCCGTGCGCCGTGCCTTCAGCTCCTCGATGGAGTTCTGGCTCAGCTCTTCCTCGTTCTTGCGAGGGGCGTCGTAGTCAGTGGCCATGGGGTTTCACGCTCCGCTGGTGGGGGACGGCACCGGGACCGGTGCCGGCACTGCGCGGGCGGCGTCGTGGGCGGACCACGCGTCACCGGCCTGCGCCGTTGCGCGTAGATTGTGCACCATGCCCGAACCCGTGCCAAATGTTGTCGGGCATGCTCGCCCAGGGCGGATTCGCGCGGGCGCTCGTCCCTCGCCCGGGCCGTGGTCTGCGGCACGGCGGCTAGGATCGGGGCATGCCCGGCCGGGCGTCCGCATGCCCGGTGACCAGAACACGATGTGGGAGGGACCACCGCCATGGCAGAGCTGCGACTGACCGGACCCACCGAGGACGGCGACGCGCTGCGCCTGTCGGGGCCCGAGGGCGAGGAGCACACGCTCCCCCTCTCCCCCTATCTGCGCCGGCTGGTCATCGAGGGCGCCGCGCCCGAGGACGGGCGACCGGCCGAGGACGGCCCCGCGGCCTGGCACGACATGACGGAGATGGACGTCCCCGGGGCGGACGACGAGGACGCCGAGGGACCGGTGGACGCGGCGACGCACGCCGACGATGCCGCGGCGGAGGACGAGCGGGCTCCCGAGGCGCCCTCCGGCCCGGCCCGGCCGGACGAGGACCTCGCGCTCACCCCGCGGATCGACCCGCGGCCCGTGGCCGACGACTCGACCGCGGACGGACCGACCCCGGCGCCGCTGACCGACCAGGAGTCCGTCAAGGCCGCCGCGACCCAGGAGGCCGTGCCCCTCACCCCCCGGGAGATCCAGCAGCGCATCCGTGCGGGCGCCTCCGTGGAGCAGGTGGCCCGGGAGAGCGGGAACGCGTTCTCGCGCATCCGCACCTACGGTCACCCCGTCTTGGCCGAGCGCGACTGGATCGCCCGGCAGGCCCGCGCCGTCGAGGTCTGGGTCGGCGGGCCCGACCTCTACTCGGACCTCGTCCAGGACGGCGGCCCCACCACGCTCGGCGAGCTCGCCGCGCACCGGCTCGCCGAGCTGGGCGTGGACGAGGCGAGCCTCGAGTGGGACGCGTGGCGCGAGGACCAGGCCGGCTGGACCGTGGCCGCCCGGTTCGCCGTGGCCGGTGCGAGGAGTCTGCCCACCCGCGAGGAGCCGCCGGCGCTCTGGACGTTCCGCCCGGCCGGACGCCACCTCGAACCCGAGAACGCCTGGGCCCGCGCCCTGTCCGAGGCGGAGGCCTGGGACCTGGTCCCCCGCGCCCCCGCGGCCGAACCGGTGACGGACGACGTGGACGCCGAGGACGCCGTGACCCCCGCGGGTGCGCACTCCCCGGCCGCCGACCGCGACGCCGATCTGCTGGAGATCCTGCGGGTGCGCCGGGGTCAGCGTGTGGGCGCGGACCTGGAGTCGGACGACGCGCTCGCGCACCTGATCGCTCGCGAGCACCAGGACCGGAGTCGGCGCGAGGCCGCCCAGGCGCCCGAGCGGCTCGCCCCGGTCGACGCCGAGGGGGCCCTGACGACCGCCGACGACGCCCCGGTCGTCGACGCGCCGGAACCGGCCGCCGAGACCGACCGCGCCGAGGACACTGCCGCAGACGTCGCGGACGCGGGTGTCGAGGACGAGGGGGCGGAGCCCGCGCCTCGCGAGCGTGCCGCGCGCCCTGCCATGCCGACCGTCACGCCGCGCCCCCGGGCCCGCTCGGCCGCTCGCCGCGCGTCCGTGCCCAGCTGGGACGAGATCGTCTTCGGCCGCAAGGGCGACTGACCCCGGCCCGGCCCCGGCCGCGGGGCGGGCTCAGCGGTGCCAGGTGAGCAGCGGGACCTCCCGCTCGGCGCGCGTGGGCGCGCCGTGCTGGCCCACCATCTCGAAGGCGTGCGGGGGCACCCGCCGGCCGTCGTAGAGGGCCAGATCCCCGTGCACGGCGACGAGCAGATCCCCGATGCGGGCACGGACCCGGTCCTCGACGACGGCGCCGAACCAGCCGGCGTCGACGGCCTCGTCCCGCGTGAGCACCCACGCGTGCGCCCCGTAGCGCTCGGCCCAGGTGCGCCGCACCCTCGCGCGCACGTCCGGACCCGCGTCGGACCGGAAGTGCAGCTGCACGAGGCGGGGCTCCCCCGCGGTGTGCGCGATCCCCTCGAGCAGCGCGGGGTCGGCGAGCTCCCCGGCCTCGTCCAGGGCGGCGTAGTCCACGCGGCGCGACGGCGGCACGTCGACCATGCCGTGGTCGCCGGTGGCGAGCACCACCGTCCCGGCGGGCACGCGGTCCACCAGGCGCCGCACCGCCGCGTCGATCTCCTCGAGGGCGTGCAGCCACCGTTCCGAGCCCACGCCGTCCCGGTGGCCGGCCTTGTCCAGCTCGTTGACGTAGAAGTAGACGAGCGTGGGCACGCGCGCGTCCTTCATCACGCGTTCGGCGGCCTGGGCGCGGGCGATCAGGGTGCGACCGGCCACGAACCGGCCGCCACGCAGCCCCGCCCGTGTCAGGGCCGAACGCTCGAAGGCGGGCAGCGAGACCGTGACGGCGTCCACGCCGGCCGCGGCGGCGCGCTCGAACACGGTGGGCTTCGGCTGCCACCCCACCGGGTCGGTGGCCTCGTCCCAGCCGCCCAGCTGATTGATCACCACGTCCCGGTCCGGGTCGAGCACGTCGTAGCCGGCCACGCCGTGCTCCCCGACGTCCAGCCCGGTGCCCAGGCTCGTGAGGGAGGCGGCCGTCGTGGTGGGCACGGCCACCTCGAGGACGCGGCCGCCGTCGGCCATCGCCGAGCGCAGCGTGGGGGCGTGGCCGCCGAAGCGCTTCAGCAGGGACCGTCCGAGGCCGTCCACCAGGGCGACGACCACGCGGCGGCCCGCCGGGACCGCGAGCGCGTTCTCACAGCCCGGGACACCGAGGGCGGCCGCGGCGGAGGTCAGGACGGAGCGCAGGGCACGGTCGGCGGGGACCACGCCCGCGGGGAGGGCGGGCCCCGTCACGTGGTGGCCGCCAGGTGGGCGCGGCGCAGGGCCCGGGCGAAGGCCAGGGCGCCGTCGACGGCCCCCTGCCCGTCGGCGTCGGCGGCGACGCGGATCACGAGGTCCTCGCGGGTGGCGGTGCCGGTGTAGCCGTGGTCGAGGTCGCACTGGGGGTCGGCGCAGCCGGCGGGCTGCAGGTCCAGTCGCTGGCCTCCGGCCCACATCAGCCCGAGGGTCATCTCGGCCACGGGGTCGGACGGCCGGAAGCGGGCGGGGTCGGCGTGGCCGGTGGTCAGGACCACGGAGCCGAGGGCGCGGACCGGGACCATCTCGGTGGAGACCTGGGCGAGGACCGCCTGGCCGGCCGGGTCGGCGGCGTGGTCGTCGAGGTGGACGGCCAGCAGGGTGTCCCCGGCGAGCACGAGGGCCGTGATGTGCCGGTGGATCTCCTCGTAGTCGAAGTGCGTGTCCACGTGGACGAGGTGCGCGTCCGGGGTGCGGCCTTCGAGCTCGACGGCGATGGCGTGCGCCACGAGGTCCGGGTAGAAGCCGGCGCGGACGAGCGAGGCGTCGAGGCCGCCGCTGCCGTCCAGGGTGCGGGCCTCGCGCTGCCGGCCCTCGGCCTCGGGGGCGTCGGGGCGGTGGTCGGGACGGCCGGGCTCGTGACTCCTGCGGAACGGGCTCATGTCCCCCATGCTACGGGTCCGGTGCCGGGCCGTCCGGGCCCGCTGTGGACGGCCCGGTCAGCGGCCGCGCAGCGCGCGCCGGGCCGAGTCGGTGCGGCGGGCCGCGTTGGCGACGTGCACCTCGGCCTGCAGCACCGTCACGCCCTCGGGGGCGGCCAGCACGGGCGCGAAGCGCAGGCGGGCGACCTGCGGCAGGTCGTCCTTGAGGACGCTGACGCGGCCCACGAGGTCCTCCAGCGCGGCGAGGTTGACGGAGGGCACCCCGCCGGTGCCGCGCAGCTTCACGGCGGCGCGGGGGGCGCGGACCATGCGGGCCACGTCCCGGTCCGTGAGCGGGGGCACGCGGTGCACCCAGTCCCCCAGCAGGTCCGTGGCGTCGCCGGCGATGCCGAAGGAGACCACGGGGCCCAGCAGCGGGTCCTCGAGCGCCGTGAGCATGCAGGCCTGGCCGGCGGGGGCCATGGCCTGGACCTCGAGCTCGCGCACGCCGAACGGCGCGAGCAGACGGCGCATGTGCTCGACGTTGCGGCGCAGGGAGTCGGCGTCCACCACGTTCAGGCGGACGCCGCCCAGGTCGAGTCGGTGCCGCAGGTGGGGGTCCACGGCCTTGAGCGCCACGGGGAAGCCGAGCCGCTCGGCGGCCGCCACGGCCTCGTCGGCGGTCTCGAACCGGGCCGAGGGCAGCACGGTGATCCCGTAGTGGCCCAGCAGCGTCTCGGTCTCCTCGTCGGAGAGCCGGACGAGTTCGGTGCCCTCGGCACGCGCGGCGGCCGCCTCCACGAGCTCCTCGGCCTCGTGCGGGTGCAGGCCGGTCGGCTCGAGCGGCTCGCCGACCTCCTGGCGGCGCCAGTGGACGTAGTCCGCGAGCGCGCCGAGCACGGTCATGGCCTGCTGCGGCGACGGGTAGAAGGGCAGACCGGGCTGCAGGGAGCCGGGCTCGGCGTCGTCGTCGACGGGACCGGCGGCGCCGAGCGTGGCCCCGCGGTAGCGCGGGGAGACGACGTCGGTCAGGCAGCCGAGCACGGGGATGCGGGCGTCCCGGGTCGCGTCGGCGAGGGCGTGGGCCAGTCGCTCCGGCTCGTCGTCCGCCTGGTGCAGGCCGAGGCGGGCCAGCACCACGACGGCGTCGGCCTGCTCGTGGCGGACGGCGTCCCGGACGGCGGAGACCAGCGTCTCGGCGGGCGGGGCGATGCCCTGCTCGCTGCCGACGAGGCCGACGGTGGCCGTGACCTCCAGCCCGGCCTCGGCCGCGGCGTCGCGGCCCAGCCGGTCCAGGGCGAGGGAGTCGGCCACGAGGACGACGCGGTGGCCCGTGGGCAGCGGCTGGCTGGCCACGGCCATGAGGATGTCGAGCATGGCCTCGTGCGTGTGGGCCTCGAGCACGCCGGTCTGGTCGAGCATCGAGTCCACGGTGCCCTCGGGGGCCTGGGTGGTGCGGGTCTCGTGGCCCGGGGGCAGGAAGCGCCCGGTGACGTCGGAGCGGACCACCACGACGGGCTTGGTGCGGGAGAGCCGCCGGGCGATGCGGGAGAACTTGCGTGGGTTGCCGAACGACTCGAGGTACACACCGACGGCGGCGGTGTGGGGGTCCGCCTCGAAGAACTGCATGGCGTCGTTGCCCGAGACGTCCGCACGGTTGCCGGCGCTGATCGAGGTGGAGATCCCCACCCCGCGGCGCTTGACGCCGGCGGAGACCATGGCGCCGACGGCGCCGGACTGGCTGAACAGCCCGACGGGGCCGCGCTGGGCCAGGCCCGGGGACGGGGAGGCGTTGAGGCGGATCGCGGGGTCGGTGCGGACCAGGCCGGCCGAGGCCGGGCCGATCACGCGCATGCCGTGGGCGCGGGCGAGGGAGACCAGGCGGCGCTGGGCCTCGAGCCCCTCGGCGCCGGCGTCGGCGTAGCCCGAGGTGAGGACCACGAGGCCCTGGGCCCCGGCCGCGGCGGCCTCGGGGATGAGGGCCTCGACCTCGTCGGCGGGCACAGCGACGACGACGAGGTCGACCGGCTCGCCGATGTCGGCCAGGGAGCGGTGGGCGGTGAGGCCCTGGACGTCCTCGGCGGCGCGGTTCACGGCGTGGACGGCTCCCGTGAAGCCCGCCTCGAGGACGTGGCGCAGCACGAGCGAGCCGACGGCCTGCGGATCGCGGGAGGCGCCGACGACGGCCACGGACGCGGGCTCGACCAGCTCGGCGACGCTGCGGGACTCGGCGCGGTGCTCGCGGGACTCGACGACGGCGCGCCACCGGGCGGTGGGGTCGATGGGGAACTCGACGGCCACGACGCCGTCCTCGAAGCGGCGAGTCACCTCGAAGCCGGACTCCTGGAACACCGAGAGCATCTTGCGGTTCTCGGGCAGGACCTCGGCGGTGAAGCGGCGGATGCCGTTCTCGCGGGCGGCCACGGCGAGGTGCTCCATGAGGATGGAGCCCAGTCCGCGGCCCTGCGCGGCGTCGGAGATGTTGAAGGCGACCTCCGCGGCGTCGGAGTCCCCGTAGCGGTCGTAGCGGCCCACGCCGAGCAGTCGGCCGCCGCGGGTGATCACGAACGCCACCCGGTCCCGGTGGTCCACGTGGGTGAACCGGTCCAGGTCCTTGGCGCTCAGCTCGGACTTGTACGTGAAGTAGCGCAGGTAGATGGAGTTCTCGGACTGCCCGGCGTGCATGCGCTGCAGCTCGGCGGCGTCCTCGGGCGAGATGGGCCGCAGGTGGGCCGTCGCACCGTCACGGAGCACCACATCGGCCTCCCAGTGGGAGGGATATCCGCGGACGGCTTCGGTCTCACCCATAGGATCACTGTAGACAATCCCCGACGCCGTGAGGACTCCCCGACCACCATGATGGCCCGTTCATCCCGTTCCCGCCCCGCCGAGCAGGACGCCCCGCGCCCGCTGCCGCTGGAGCAGGAGAACATCGTCGACGTCGACGTCTCCGAGGAGATGGAGGCGTCCTTCCTCGAGTACGCCTACTCGGTGATCTACTCGCGCGCCCTGCCGGACGCGCGCGACGGCCTCAAGCCGGTGCAGCGGCGCATCCTCTACATGATGTCCCGCATGGGCCTGCGCCCGGACCGCGGCCACGTGAAGTCCGCCCGTGTGGTGGGCGAGGTGATGGGCAAGCTGCACCCCCACGGCGACGCCGCGATCTACGACGCGATGGTCCGCCTCGCCCAGCCGTTCTCCCTGCGCCTGCCCGTGGTGGACGGGCACGGCAACTTCGGCTCGCTCGACGACGGCCCCGCGGCCCCGCGCTACACGGAGGCCCGCATGGCCCCGGCCGCCCTGGCGCTCACCGCGGACCTCGACGAGGGCACCGTGGACTTCGTCCCCAACTACGACAACCAGCTCCAGCAGCCGGCCGTGCTGCCCGCCGCCTACCCCAACCTGCTCGTCAACGGCACCACCGGCATCGCCGTCGGCATGGCCACGAACATGGCCCCGCACAACCTGCGCGAGGTCGTGGCGGGCGCGCGCCACCTGCTCGCGGACCCCGAGGCGGACCTCGAGGCGATCATGGCCCACATCCCCGGCCCCGACCTCCCCTCGGGCGGCCGGATCGTGGGGCTCGACGGCGTCCGCGACGCCTACGCGACCGGCCGCGGCACGTTCCGCATGCGGGCCGCCGTCGCCGTGGAGCAGGTCTCCGCGCGGCGCACCGGCCTGGTCGTCACCGAGCTGCCGTACGGCGTGGGCCCCGAGAAGGTCATCGAGCGGATCAAGGCCGGCGTCGACGCGAAGAAGCTCAGCGGCATCGCCGACGTGGTGGACCTGACGGACCGCAAGAACGGGCTGCGCCTGCAGATCGAGCTCAAGTCCGGGTTCAACCCCCAGGCCGTGCTGGCCGCCCTGTACCGGCACACCCCGCTCGAGGAGACGTTCGGGATCAACAACGTGGCGCTCGTCGACGGGCAGCCGCAGACCCTGGGCCTGCTGTCCCTGCTGCGGGTCTACGTGGACCACCGTCTGGACGTGGTGCGGCGCCGCACCGGACACCGCCTCGGCAAGCACCGCGACCGCCTCCACCTCGTCGAGGGCCTGCTGCTGGCGCTCGTGGACATCGACGAGGTCATCGAGATCATCCGTTCCTCGGACGACACCGCGGCCGCGCGCACCCGCCTCATGGGCGTCTTCGACCTCACCCAGGTGCAGGCCGATCACATCCTGGAGCTGCGGCTGCGCCAGCTGACGAAGTTCTCCCGCATCGAGCTGGAGGCCGAGCGCGACGAGCTGCAGGCCGCGATCGCCGAGCTCGAGGCGATCCTCGCCTCCGACGCGCGGCTGCGCGAGGTGGTCTCGTCCGAGCTGCAGGCCGCGGCCGACGAGCACGGCGACGACCGCCGCACGGTCCTGCTCGAGGCCGAGACCGCCGCGGCCCCCGCCGCCGGGCCCGCGCCGTCCGGGCCGACCCCCGCCGGCGCCGCGGAGGCCGGGGCGGACCTGATGGTCCCGGACACGGCGTGCTGGGCCCTGCTCTCCACCTCCGGACGCCTGCTGCGCACCGTGGACCGCACGCCGATCGCCCCGCAGGGCCGGCGCCGCAAGCACGACGCCTTCGCCTCCGTGGTCCCGACGACGGCCCGCGGCGAGATCGGGGCCCTCACCTCCGCCGGCGCGCTGCACCGCCTCCAGGCCGTCGACCTGCCGGTGGCCGGCGAGCCGTCCGCGGCCCCCGCGATGACCGCGGCCCTCCCCGCCGCGGAGCTGGTGCCCCTGGCCAAGGGCGAGACGCTCGTGGCCCTGGTCCCCCTGGACGCCGTCCTGGCACTGGGCACCGCCCACGGGGTCGTCAAGCGCGTCCGGCCGGAGTGGCCCCTGAACCGCCAGGTCGTCGACGCCGTCGCCCTGAAGGACGGCGACGCGGTGGTCGGCGCCGCCCCCGCTCCGGACGAGGCCGACCAGCTCGTCTTCCTCACCCGCACCGGCCAGCTGCTGCGCTACGCCGCCTCCGCCGTGCGCCCCCAGGGCCCGGCCGGCGGCGGTGTCGCGGGCATCCGGCTGGCCGCCGGGGACACGGTGCTCGCGTTCGGGGTGGCCCCCGCCGCCTCCCTCACCGAGACCGGTGCGGACGCCGCGGCCCACCCGCGGCCCGCCGTCGTGGTGACCGTGACGGACGGCGAGGCGGACGTGCTCGGCTCCGCCCCGGGCTCCGTCAAGGTCACCCCGCTCGGGGAGTATCCGGCCAAGGGCCGCGGCACCGGCGGCGTGCGCGCCCACCGGCTGCTCAAGGGCGAGAGCGGCCTCGAGCTCGGCTGGATCGGCGCCGCGCCCGCGCTCGCGGCCTCCCGGGCCGGCGTGGCCCGCGCGCTGCCGATCGAGTACGGGCGCCGGGACGGCTCGGGCGTGCCCGTGGACCAGCGCATCGAGGCCGTCGGTGCCGGCGCCTCCCCCGAACTCGTCTCAGCCCCGCCCGCCGAGGAGGACGCCGTGGCCGTGTCCGCGGACTGATCAGGGGCCTTAGCGGCCGATCCGCACCGGGACGTCGCCGTCCTCCAACAGCCTGCCGTCATGGGTGACGACCACGACGATCCTGTCCGTCAGGGCCTGGCGCAGATCCCTCATGAGGGCGCGTGCCTCGTCGGCGTCCACGTGTGCGGTCGGCTCGTCCAGCAGCACGACATCGGCGCGGGCCACGAGTGCCCGGGCCACGGCCAGGCGTTGACGCTGCCCGCCTGAGAGCCGCTGCCCGCCTGGGCCGACGCGCGTGTCCAGGCCCTGCGGTGCGGCGGCCAGCCACGGACCCAGTCCCACCAGCTCGAGCACGGCGGTGAGCTCTGCGTCGGACGGGGCGTCCGCGACGCCGCGGGCCAGGGCGAGATTGCCGCGCGCCGTGGAGTCGAAGATCAGGGCGTCCTGCGGGGTCCAGGCGACCCGGGCCAGCGCCGTCGCGTCCGGGCGGGCCGGGTCCGACTGGGGCGTCGGGGGCGAGGTCCCGAGCGTGTACCGGCCGGCGGTCAGGGGCAGGAAGCCCAGCAGCACGGCCAGCAGGGTCGACTTCCCGGACCCGGAGGGCCCGGTGACGACGGCGACGTCCCCGGGGGCCAGGTCGAGCTCCAGGTCGGTCCACAGCGGGGCCGCACCGGGGTGGGCGAAGGCGGCCTCGACCAGGCGCAGGCGGCACACCCGTGCCTCCGGCTCTGCGGCCTCCGCCGGCTCAGGCGGCGCCGCGGCAGCTCCGCCCTCCTCCGGGCCGAGCAGCTCGCCGGTCGCCCGCGCCCGATCCGCCAGGGTGCCCCAGTGCTGGGCGGCGGCGGCCAGCGCCCCATAGGGCTCGGCCCAGGAGAGTGCGAGCAGCACCACCAGGGCCGCGACCGGCGCTGAGGTGCCGGTGTGGGCCGCCGCGGCCGCCGCGGCCACCGCGATCCCCCCGGAGGCCGCGACCGCCAGCGCCCGGCCCCCGCCGGCGGCCCACGCGGCCCGACGGCGGGGACGCTGCAGCCGGTCGTCCAGCACCGCCAGTCCCCTCAGCGCAGGCTCGGTCAGCCCCAGCCCGCGCAGGTCCCCGGCCGCGTTCAGCACGGCGGCCACACGGTCGACGAGCGCGCCCTGCCCTCGCACCTGGGCCGCGGTCTGGCGGCGGTCCAGGACGGCGACCAGCGCGGGGATCACCACCAGGGCGACCGCCCCGGGCACCAGGGCCACGACCGCCAGCTCCGGGGCCAACGCCCAGGTCAGGGCGGCGGTGGCCAGCCAGGCGAGCAGGGCCGCCGGGGCAGGCACGAGCACCCGGGGCACCGCGTCCCGAAAGGCGTCCACGTCCGAGACCAACAGGGACAGGGCGCCGTCGGTCCGGCCCACCCGCCCCCACAGCCGGGGTTGACGGCCCAGCGCGTCCCACAGGCGCAGCCGCAGCTCCGTGGCCCAGCCGAACACGGCGTCGTGGGTGGTCAGCCGGTCCAGGTAGCGGAACACGGCCCGGGACAGGCCGAACCCGCGCACCAGCACGATCACGGCCAGCAGGTAGAGCACCGGCGGCCGCGTCGAGGCGGTGACGATCAGCCAGCCGGACAGTGCCGCCAGCAGTGCCGCGGACACGTGGGTCCCGGCGGCCCAGCCGATGCCGGCCCAGAGCTTCGGTTGCCGCCACGGCAGCAGCCGCAGTCCGGCCCGCAGCGAGACCTGTCGCGGGGTGACCGGCTCCGGCCGCGCACGCCCCTGGGCGGCGGCGACCGGCATAGCCGTGGCCGGGGATCCGGCGGTCGGACCGGCGCCGGGGGCCAGCCGGACGATGGCGTCGGCGGCCGTCAGCAGGGTGGGATCGTGGGAGGCGGCCAGCACGGTGCACTGCGGCGTGCTCAGCCCGGGCACCGCACCGGAGGGCAAGGCCGCGAGGGTCTCGACGACGACGGCGGCGACGGCGCCGTCCAGGTGGGCGGTGGGCTCGTCCAGGAGTACGAGCCACGGGCCGGTCCCGTCCGCGGCGTGCAGGCGGGCCAGGAGGCGGGCGACCGCGACCCGCCGGCACTCCCCCGGACTCAGATCGGCCGGGTCCCGCTCCTGGAGACCCTCGAGCGCCACGGCGGCCAGCACGGCGGAGCGAACGGGACCGGGCAGCGCACCCCCGGCGGCCAGGTCCAGTTCGCCGGCGACCGTGCGCTCGGTCAGCACGGGGTGCTGCCCGATCCAGAGGGTGCGTTCCGTGTCGACTCCGGCGACCCGGCCGGTGGCCTCGGCGGCGTCCTGGCGCAGCAGGCCGGCCAGCAGACGCAGGACGGTGGACTTGCCGGTGCCGGAGGGCCCGGCCAGGGCGGTCAGATGCCCCGGGGGCGCGGTGAGGTCGAGACCCTCGAGCACCTGCCGTCCGGCCATCCGGACGCTCAGGTCCTGCACCAGGACGCCGCCGTCCCGGTCCGGCCCGGAGGCCGGCCCGAGCGTGTCGAGCACGGGGGCCGGGACGGGGGCGTCGGCCGCGGCCCGGGCGCGGGACTCGGCCTCGCGGCCGTCCTCGGAGGCGTGGAAGGCCGCGCCGACCTCCCGCAGCGGCAGGTAGAGCTCGGCGGCGAGGATGAGGACCACCAGGCCGTCGAGAAGCGCCATCTGCCCGTTCACCAGGCGCAGTCCGATGAACACCGCCATGACGGCCACGGACAGGGAGGCGATCAGCTCGAGGGCGAGACCGGAGAGGAATGCGGTGCGCAGCGTGACCATCGTGGCCGCGTGGTGCCGCTGGGAGACCTCCTGCAGAGCGCGGCGCTGGACGCCGGCCCGGTGGAGTCCGACGAGCACCGGCAGGCCGCGGGCGAGCTCCAGCAGGTGCCCGGCCAGCCGGTCGAGCCCGTCCTGGGCGGCATCGATGCGCTCCTGGGTGTGGCGGCCCACCAGGATCATGAACAGGGGAACCAGGGGCAGGGTGATGGCGGCCACCACGGCGGAGACGAGGTCGTGGGTGAGGATCCACACGCCCAGGGCCGCCGGGACCACGGCGGTGGCGGCCAGCGCGGGCAGGGCTTCGGTGTAGTGGTCGTCCAGGCTCTTGAGGCCGTGGGTGACCACGACGGCATCGGCGCCGGAACGGGGGCGTCCGCCGTCGGCGGCGGCCAGCCGTTGGGCGACGACGGCGGCCCGCACCTGCTGCTGGGCCCCCAGCGCGGCGCGGCGGCCCACCACGCGCTGCCCCGCCTCCGCCAGGGCACGCAGGGCCACCCCGGCCGCCCCGAGCAGCACGGGGCCGCTCAGGGTCTGCGCGGCGGGCACAGGGCCCACGGGGGCCGGCGGGTGGAACAGCAGGTCGAGCAGCCGGGCGGAGTCCTCGGGGTCCAGGGTCATCGCCAGGCCGGTGATCAGCCGGGCCAGGGATTCGGCGAGCAGGATCCAGCCGAGCGCGCGCAGCACGGCGAGGGCCAGCAGGGCCGGCAGGGCCCGAAGTGCGGCCGGGGTCATCGGGGGCCGGGCCCGACGGGTCGGGCCCGGAGGCGGCCCGGCCGCCGAGGCGGAGCGCTCGACGGCCGGGGCGGCGGGGCGGCTGGGGCTCACAGCGGCTCCACCAGGTGGGCCTCCGGGATGTGGGTGTCGGCCAGACGGCGGCGGAACATCCAGTAGGACCACCCCGTGTAGGCCAGCACGATGGGCACGAAGATCAGGGAGATCACGGCCATCAGGCCCAGGGTGTACGGGCCGGAGGAGGCCAGCTGAGCGGTGAGGCTGAACTGCGGGTCCACCGTGGAGGGCAGCACCACCGGGTACTGGGTGACCATGATCGCCGTCCACGCCAGCACCAGAACCAGCGTCAGGGACGTGAAGGCCAAGCCCTCGCGGCCGGCCCGGGCGGCCACCACCGACGCGGCCACCGCCACGACGGCCAGCACCAGCAGCGCCCAGGTCCACGGGCGGTCGCCGCGGGCCACCACGAGCCCTGCCCAGACCAGCAGCGGCAGCACGGCCAGCGGGGTCCACGTGGACAGGAAGCGGGCGGCCGACCGGCGGGGGGCGCCGTCGGTCTTCAGGCCGATGAACGCCCACGCCTGCGCCAGGGAGAAGCCGACCACGGCCAGACCACCGAGCAGCGCCGGGCCGGTCACCCACACGAAGGGGCCGCCCACCCGGTCCCCGTTGGCGTCCAGCGGCAGGCCGGTCGTCGTCAGCACGAGCAGCACGCCGGCCATGAAGGCCGCCAGGAACGAGCCGATGCCCAGGGTCCAGGTCCAGATCTCCCGGCCGGCGTCGGTGGCGGCCTTGCCGCGGTACTCGATGGACACCGCCCGCAGGATCAGACCGAACAGCATCACGAGCATCGGCAGGTACAGGGTGGAGAACACCGCCGCGTACCAGAACGGGAAGGCCGCGAACATCGCTCCGACGGCGGTGATCAGCCACACCTCGTTGCCCTCCCAGACGGGGCCGATGATGTTCAGCAGCACCCGGCGCCGTGGCTCGTCCCGCGCCCAGAAGCGCACGAGCATGCCGACCCCGAGGTCGAAGCCCTCGAGGGCCAGGTAGCCGAGCCAGAGCACGGCGATGATGACGTACCAGTAGACGGGAAGGACCTCAGCCATGGTCGTGCTGTCCTCTCTGCGAGCGGGTCAGTAGGCGAACGCGAGCACGTCGTCGCGGTCGCGCTTCTGTTCATCGGAGTGCTCGGCGGCGGTGAGCTCCGGCATGGCGGCCGGGACGCCGCCGCGGACGAACCGGGTCAGCAGGAAGACCTCGACGCCCAGCAGCACCGCGTAGATCCCGACCAGGACGATCAGGGACACGAGGACCTCTTCACCCGTGACCCCGGGCGAGACGGCCGCGGCGGTGAACATGTACACCTGATCCACGCCCATCGCCGGGTTCGGGTACACCACGAACGGCTGCCGGCCCATCTCGGTGAACACCCAGCCGGTCATGTTCGCCGCGAACGGCGCCCCGATCGAGGCCACGGCCAGGCGCATCCAGCCACGGGAGGCCGGGACGGTGCCGCGGCGGGAGAACCACAGCGCGCCCAGTGCCGCGAGCGCGCCGAGTCCGCCGAAGAGGATCATGAGCCGGAATCCCCAGTAGGTGACCTCCATCAGCGGCAGATAGGAGATCTCGCTGCCGGCGCGGTCGCCGTAGAGCTCGGAGTCGGGCAGGTGCGTGCCGTACTTCTGCTCGAACTCCGGCAGCAGGGTGTTGATGCCGCGCACCGGCGTGGTGAAGTCCTCGTACGCGAGGTAGGAGAGCAGGCCCGGCACCTCGATCACGCCCTGGACGTCCTCGCAGGTGGTCGCTCCACCCGAGCGCACATCGCCGAGGGTGAGCACGGAGAACGCGGTGCCGTCGTGGCAGGCGGCCTCCGCGGCGGCCATCTTGGTGGGCTGGAAGTGGATCATCTGCTGGGCCTGGGCATGGCCGGAGAATGCGGTGCCGACGAAGCCGATCAGGGCGACGGCCGCCCCGGCGCGCAGCGAGGTGAGCCAGACGCGGTGGTCGGTGCGGTCCCGGGCGGCGGTGCCGGCGTCGCCGACGACGACCCGGCCCGCCTCGTCCACGACGTCGATGCCGTCCCGGCGGCGCTTCCACAGGTGGTACCAGGCGATCCCCACGAGGAAGCCGCCGGCCACGGCCCAGGAACCGAAGATGGTGTGCGGGTAGTGGGTGAGGACGATCGGGTTGGTCAGCACGGCGCCGAGGTCGTTGAGCACCGGGCGGCCGTCGACGACCTCATAGCCCACCGGGTGCTGCATGAAGCCGTTGGCCACCATGATGAAGTAGGCCGAGAGGTTGATCCCCAGCACCGCGCACCACAGGGCGGCCAGGTGGAGTCTGCGCGGGATCCGGTCCCAGCCGAAGATCCAGATGCCCAGGAACACCGATTCCAGGAAGAACGCGATGAGCGCCTCGAGGGCCAGCGGCGCCCCGAAGACGTCCCCGACGAACCGGGAGTACTCCGACCAGGCCATGCCGAACTGGAACTCCTGCACCAGCCCGGTGGCCACGCCCATGATGAAGTTGATCAGGAACAGCTTTCCCCAGAACTTCGTCATCCGCAGGTAGTGGTCCTTGCCCGTGGCGACCCAGAGGGTCTGCAGGACGGCGACGACGAGGCCGAGTCCGATGGTCAGCGGGACCATGAGGAAGTGGTAGACGGTGGTGATGCCGAACTGCCACCGTGCGAGTTCGAGGGGATCCACGAGGCTGCGCTCCTGAGACAGGCGTTCGACCGCGACAACGCGGTCGCTGGATACCACCACCCTAGTCAGTCGGACGTCTCAGTCGGACGTCGTGACATCGCCGGACGGCGCCGGGCCGACGACGCCCTGACCGTGTCCGCGGACTGGCCCGGCCCGGGGCGACCCTGTTCGCCTCGGGCCGATCGACGCCCCCGATGGGCGCCCCGCCCGACCCCTCCGATACAGTGGGCTGTCGTCTCACCGCAGGTGAGCGCCCCCTCCCCGACCCCCCGCAGATTGGTCCTGGTGACGAACGTGTCCGGCAACGCCAGCTACGAGTACTCCCGCGCCGCCCTCCTGGCGGTCACCGAGGTGGAGGCCCCCGTCGAAGTCACCTCGCAGGACCTCGACGACCAGCTGGCGGAGGTGCTCACCCGCCTGCGCCTGCCCGGCTCCCTCCTGGAGCGGGTGGCCGGTGTGCGCAGCCGACGGAACTGGGACGAGACCGAGGACTTCCAGGAGGCCGCCGCCCGCGCCGGCGTCGCGGCCCTGGAGCAGGCCGGCGTCCCCCGGGAGCGGGTGGGCCTGCTCGTGAACACGTCGGTCACCCGGGCCACGCTCGAGCCCTCCGTGGCCGTGCGGATCCACCACCTCATGGGGCTGCCGACCTCGGCCACCAACTTCGACATCACGAACGCGTGCCTCGGGTTCGTCAACGGCCTCATGCTCGCCTCCACCCTGGTGGACGCCGGCCAGATCGACTACGCGGTCGTGGTCGCCGCCGAGGACGCCTCGAAGGTGCAGGCCGCCACCGTGGCCAACCTGCACGCCGAGACCACGCACCGCGGCAACTTCATGGAGCAGTTCGCGTCCCTGACGCTGGGCTCCGGGGCCGCCGCCGCCGTCGTCGGCCGCATCGAGGACCATCCGGACGCCCACCGGATCGTCCGCGGGATCACCCGCGCCGGCACCGACCACCACGGCCTGTGCGTGGGCGACCACCACGGCATGTACACCGACTCCACCGCCCTGCTCAAGGACGGTCTCGAGCTCGTGATGGACGCGTGGCACGACGTCCCGGCGGAGTGGGCGTGGCCGGAGGCCGACCGGTTCATCACCCACCAGGTCTCGCAGATGCACACCGACGCGATCGCGGAGTCCGCCCACCTGGACCCGGCGCGCATCCCGACGACGTTCCCCACGCTGGGCAACGTCGGCCCGGCGTCGCTGCCCATCACCCTCGTGCGGGAGATGGACGCCCTGGAGGACGGGGACACGGTGGTCTGCCTGGGCGTGGGCTCGGGTCTGAACACCGCGATGCTCGAGATCGAATGGTGAGCTGAAGGAGCCAGAGCCATGCCCCAGATCCCCGCCGCCCCCGCCGCCCTGCCGCCGGCCGACCGACTGCCCGGCTGGGACCCGGCGTGGTCCCGCCTCGTGGAGATCCGCTCCGCCGCGGACCCGGAGGGGACCGTGCGGACGCTGCACGTGGCGGACACCGGTCCCGTGCTCGCGGCGGCCGGGGCGGAGATCGTCGGCACGATCGTGGCGTTGCACGGCAACCCGACGTGGTCCTGGCTGTGGCGGTCCCTGCTCGCGGAGACCGTGCGCCGGGCACGCCGGGGCATGGCCGCGTGGCGCGTCGTGGCGCCGGACCAGCTAGACATGGGCTTCTCCGAGCGCCTCGCGCACGCGGGCTCCCCGTCCGCCGCGTCGATGGGCCGTGCCGGCGACACCTACCGCACGCTGGGCGGCCGCATCGCCGACCTGGACGCCCTGCTGGCGGCTCTCGGGCTGCGCGACCTGGCAGCCACCGGCCACCCGCTGATCACGCTCGGCCACGACTGGGGCGGCGTCGTGTCCCTCGGCTGGGCGGCGCGTCATCCGGAGCTGGTGGCCGGCGTCGCGACCCTGAACACCGCGGTCCACCAGCCCGAGGGGGCGCCGATCCCCGCCCCGCTGCAGGCCGCCCTCGCCGGGCCCGTCCTGCCGGCCTCCACCGTCACCACGGACGCCTTCCTGTCCGTGACGACCTCCCTCGCCACCCCGGCCCTCGACCGCGAGACCCGGGCCGCCTACCACCTGCCCTACGACACGGCGGCCCGACGCGGCGGCGTCGGCGGCTTCGTCGCGGACATCCCGGCCGACCCCGGCCACGGCAGCCATCCCGAACTGCAGCGGGTGGGCGAGGACCTCGCCGCCCTGGGTCGCACCGACGTGCCCGCCCTCATCCTGTGGGGCGCCGACGACCCGGTCTTCCTGGACCGCTACCTCGACGACCTCCGCGACCGCCTGCCCCACGCGCGCGTGCACCGCTACGAGCAGGCGGGGCACCTGCTCGTGGACGACCGCGACATCACCGCGCCCCTGCTGCAGTGGGCCCAGCTGCTGCGCGGCGGCCAGCTCTCCGACCCCGCCTCGGGGCTGCCGGGCCCCGTCCCGCACGCCACCGCCGACGCGGCCGCCGACCCGGGCCTGGAGGTGGACCTCGGGGAGGAGCCCGGAGCCCGCGAGCCCGGCGTGGTCCGACTCTGGGACCACCTCCGCGACTGGGGCGCCCCCGGCTCGGACCACCGCGAGTACACCGCGCTGGTGGACATGGCCGGCGCCCAGGCCGGCCGCTCGCTCGTGGGCACCGCCCGCCGACCCGTGGCCGTCACCTGGGGCGAGCTGCAGGAGATGGTCTCGGCCATCGCCACCGGGCTGTGGGCCGCGGGCATGCGGCCGGGCGACCGGGTCGCCATGCTCGTGCCGCCGGGCCGGGACCTGTCGGCGGCCCTGTACGCCGTGCTGCGCGTGGGCGCCGTCGCCGTGGTGGCGGACCAGGGCCTCGGCGTCAAGGGCATGACCCGGGCGATGAAGTCGGCCCGCCCCCGCTGGATCATCGGCCGCACCCCCGGGCTGACGCTGGCCCGCGCCCAGTCCTGGCCGGGCACCCGGATCTCCGTGACCGAGCCGGGCGCCGCCCAGCGCCGCCTGCTCGACGTCTCCGACTCGCTCTACGCGATGGTCGACCGCCACCGCGACCCGGCCGCGGGCGACGCCGTCGACGAGCACGGCACCGTGCTGCCCGAGCCCGCCCTGGACGCGGACGCCGCGGTGCTGTTCACCTCCGGCTCCACGGGCCCGGCCAAGGGCGTCGTGTACACGCACGAGCGGCTGGGCCGCCTCGTGGCGCTGATCTCCCGCACCCTGGGCATCCGCCCGGGCGGCTCCCTGCTCGCCGGCTTCGCCCCGTTCGCGCTGCTCGGACCCGCCCTCGGCGCCGCGTCCGTCTCCCCGGACATGGACGTCACCCAGCCGGCCACCCTCACCGCGCAGAAGCTGGCCGACGCCGCGATCGCCGGGCAGTCGAGCGTGCTGTTCGCCTCCCCCGCCGCCCTGGCGAACGTGGTCGCGACCGCCGACGGCCTCGACGCGCCCCGGCGCGAGGCCCTCGACGCCGTGCGCCTCGTGCTCTCGGCCGGCGCCCCCGTGCACCCGCAGCTGATGCGGCAGGTCTCGGACCTGATGCCGAACGCCCGGGTCCACACGCCGTGGGGCATGACCGAGGGGCTGCTGCTCACGGACATCGACGGCGCCGAAGTGCAGCGCCTGCGCGCCGCCGACGACGAGGGCGTCTGCGTGGGCTCCGCGCTGCCCACGGTGTCCCTGGCCATCGCGCCGCTGCTCGAGGACGGCAGCGCCGAGGACGTCATCCTCGACCCCGCGCGGGGCCACGGCGTCCTCGGCGAGATCGTGGTCAGCGCCCCCCACCTGAAGGACCGCTACGACGCGCTCTGGCACACCGACCAGCAGAGCAAGCGCGACGGGCTGTGGCGGCGGGACGGCCGGGTCTGGCACCGCACCGCGGACGTCGGCCACTTCGACGCCGAGGGCCGCGTCTGGCTCGAGGGTCGGCTCCAGCACGTGATCACAACGCCCGAGGGCCCGGTCGGTCCGGGCGGGCCCGAGAAGACCGTCGACGCCCTCGGGCCGGTGCGGCGCAGCGCCGTCGTCGGCGTCGGGCCCCGGGGCACGCAGGCCGTGGTCGTCGTCGTGGAGGCGGCCGTGCCGGCCACGCGCCCGGCGCGGCGCCCGGGTCACCACCGGGACGGCCGGCCCAAGCAGGGCCTCGCCCCGACCGCGCTGGCCTCCGCCGTGCGCGCGGCCCTCGAGCCGCTGCCGGTGGCCGCGGTGCTCGTGGCCGATGAGATCCCCACGGACATCCGGCACAACTCCAAGATCGACCGCGCCCGGGTGGCCGACTGGGCGGAGGCCGTGCTCGCCGGCGGGAAGGTGGGTGCGCTGTGAGCGGCTTCGGCTACGACGTCGGCCTCGATGCCGCCGGCATGCCCGACCTCGTCGAGCGCCTCGAGTCGCGCCGCGTCCTGGTGACCGGCGCCTCGGGGCTGCTGGGCGCGGGCGTCGCCCGGGTGCTCGCCGATGCCGACAACGACGTGACCACCCTGCAGCGGCGTCCCTCGGGCGTGCCCGGTGCGCGGGACGTGCGCGGGTCGGTGACCGACCCGGCCGCCGTCGAGGAGGCCCTGACCGGCGCGGACACCGTGGTGCACGTGGCCGCGAAGGTGTCCGTGTCCGGCCCCAAGCACGAGTACGAGGCCGTGAACGTCGAGGGCACGCGCATCCTCCTGCACGCCGCGCAGCGGCACGGCGTGCGACGCTTCGTCCACGTCTCCTCCCCCTCCGTGGCGCACGCCGGCGACTCCATCGTCGGCGAGGGCGCCGGAGCCGCCAGCCCCGAGCACGCGCGCGGACCCTACGCCCGCACGAAGGCGGCCGGCGAGCGTCTGGCCCTGGCCGCCGACCGCGACGACTTCCGCGTCCTCGTGCTGCGCCCCCACCTGATGTGGGGGCCCGGGGACCTGCAGCTCACCGACCGGATCGTGCAGCGCGCGCGGGCCGGGCGGATGCCCGTGCTCGGCACGGGCGCTCCCCTGGTCGACACGCTGTACACGGCCAACGCCGTCGAAGCCGTGGTGGCGGCCGTGTCCGCGGCGGACGTGCACCACGGCGAGGCCCTCGTGGTGACCAACGGCGAGCCGCGACCGGTCGGCGAGCTGATCCGCCAGATCGCGCTGGCGGGCGGCGCCACGGAGCCCGAGCGCCGCGTCCCGGCGGGCCTGGCCCGGCGCGCCGGCGCCCTGATCGAGCGGGCGTGGGAGCGTGACCTGTTCGGGCTGCGGTCCCGGGGCGTGGGCTCCGACGACGGCGAGCCGCCGCTGACCGAGTTCCTCGCCGAGCAGCTCTCGACCGCCCACTGGTTCGACCAGCGTCGCACCCGTGAGGTCCTCGCGTGGACGCCGACCGTGAGCATCGACGAGGGCCTGCACCGCGTCGCGGCGTACTACCGCGACCGCTGACGTCCGCCGCGGTCGGCACGGGCGCCCGCCCAGGGCTTTCGTTCGGGAAACGGCGCGGGTCACGCCGCTTTCGTTCGGGAAACGGCGCGGGTCACGCCGCTTTCGTTCGGAGAACGGCGGCGGCCGCAGCGTCGTGCCGGGGGCCTGCGGCGCCGTCGTCTCGGTGCCCGCCGTTTCCCGAACGACGACGCTCCTGGGGCCGCCGTTTCCCGAACGAAAGTGGGGGGTCAGGCGTCGATGCGCTCGCGGTCCAGCTCGTCGGCATGGGAGACGATGAAGTCCTTGCGCGGGGCCACCGCGGAGCCCATGAGCAGGTCGAAGACGCGCTCGGCGGCCTCCACCTCGGCGATGTTCACGCGGCGGAGCATGCGGTGGCGCGGGTCCATCGTGGTCTCGGCCAGCTGGTCGGCGTCCATCTCGCCCAGGCCCTTGTAGCGCTGGATCGGCTCGCGGTACGAGCGACCCTCCCGCTCCAGGCGGGCGAGCGTCGCGTGCAGCTCCTGCTCCGAGTACGTGTAGATGACCTCGCGTTCCTTCACGCCGCGGGTCACCGCCTCGATCCGGTGCAGCGGCGGGACGGCCGCGTACACGCGCCCGGCCTCGACCATGGGCCGCATGTAGCGGAAGAAGAGCGTCAGCAGGAGGGTGCGGATGTGGGCACCGTCCACGTCCGCGTCCGTCATCAGCACGACCTTGCCGTAGCGGGCCGCGTCCAGGTCGAAGCTGCGCCCCGCGCCGCCCCCGACGACCTGGATCAGCGCCGCGCACTCGGCATTGGCCAGGATGTCCGAGACGGAGGCCTTCTGCACGTTCAGGATCTTGCCCCGGATCGGCAGCAGGGCCTGGAAGTCGGAGGACCGGGCCAGCTTGGCGGTGCCGAGCGCCGAGTCGCCCTCGACGATGAACAGCTCCGAGGAGGCGACGTCGTTGCTGCGGCAGTCCGCCAGCTTGGCCGGCATCGTCGAGGTCTCCAGGGCGTTCTTGCGCCGCTGGTTCTCCTTGTGGGTGCGCGCGGAGATGCGCGACTTCATCTCCGCGACGACCTTCTCCAGCAGCGTGTGCACCTGCTGCTTCTGGGCGCGGGCCGTGGAGGTGAGGCGGGCGGTCAGCTGCTTCTCCACCACCTGGGAGACGATCCGCCGCACCGCGGAGGTGCCGAGGATCTCCTTGGTCTGTCCCTCGAACTGCGGCTCGGCGAGCCGCACCGTCAGGACAGCGGTCATGCCGGCCAGCACGTCGTCCTTCTCCACCTTGTCCGACCCGGCCTTGAGCCGGCGCGCGTTGGCCTCGACCTGGGCGCGGAACACCTTCAGCAGTGCCGCCTCGAACCCGGACTGGTGGGTGCCCCCCTTGGGCGTGGCGATGATGTTCACGAAGGACCGGAAGACGGTGCCGTAGCCGACGTCCCAGCGCAGGGCGACGTCCACCTCGCACGTGCGCTGCACATCCTGCATGGAGGTGCGCCCGTCCTCGCCGAGCACCGGGACCCGCTCCTTGAAGGTGCCGGAGCCCTGGATCCGCCACACGTCCGTCACCGGGGTGGCGGGCGTGAGGTGCTCCACGAACTCGGAGATGCCGCCGTCGTACTGGAAGACCTCCTCGACCGGGCCGTCGGCGCCGGGCGTGCCGGGTCGGCGGCGCAGGTCCTTGACCGTGATCCGCAGGCCCGGGATCAGGTAGGCGGTCTGGCGCGCCCGCGCCTGGAGCTCCTCGGCGGAGAACGTCGCGTCCTTCACGAAGATCTGCTCGTCCGCCCAGTAGCGCACGCGCGTGCCGGTCTGCCCACGTTTGGCCTTCCCGACGACGTCCAGCGGCGAGGCGTCCGTGGACGGCTCGAACGGGGCGTCCGGCGACGGGCGCGACCCGTCCTGGAAGCGGCCCGGCTCCCCGCGCCGGAACGACATCTGATGGACCTTGCCCCCGCGCAGCACCTGCACGTCCAGGCGCGAGGACAGGGCGTTGACCACCGACGCGCCCACGCCGTGCAGGCCACCCGAGGCGGCGTAGGAACCGCCGCCGAACTTGCCGCCGGCGTGGAGCTTGGTGAACACCACCTCGACGCCGGACAGGCCGGTGCGCGGCTCCACGTCCACGGGGATGCCGCGCCCGTTGTCCTCGACCTCGACGGAGCCGTCCGGATGCAGGGTGATCTCGATCGACTGCCCGAAGCCGGCCAGGGCCTCGTCCACCGAGTTGTCGATGATCTCCCAGAGGCAGTGCATGAGGCCGCGGGAATCGGTGGAGCCGATGTACATGCCCGGCCGCTTGCGGACGGCCTCGAGCCCCTCCAGCACGGAGAGGTGGCGGGCGTTGTACTCGGTGTTCGCGGGCACGGGGGCGGGCCTTTCGGTGGACGACAGCGGCCGGTCCAGCCTACTCCGCGGGCCGGACACGCCGGGCTCCGCGCCGGACGTCGCGGGCCGCCCGGCTGGGCTCCTCGCGTACGCGGGTGGCGAAACGCGGGTGGAGGGCGGGCGCGCGGGGAAGTTCCCTGCCATCCTTGCTGTTCCATGGGACAAGAGGAGGACCGGCCCGCCCCACCGGCGTCGTCGCCCTCCAGCCCCGAGAGACCCGAGGAGGACACCATGTCCATCACCGCTGTGGCCGAGCCGGCCGCCCTCACCCGTTCCGACCGCTGCGACCGCTGCGGCGCGCAGGCCTACGTCCGCGCCGTGCTGCACTCCGGCGGTGCCCTCCAGTTCTGCGCCCACCACGCCCGCGCCGTCGAGGACGCGCTGCGTCCCCAGGCCGCGCTGTGGCAGGACGAGACGGACCGCCTCACCGCCGGCGCCTGAGGCGCCCGGTATGACGAAGGGCCGGACCCCCGCGGGGGTCCGGCCCTTCGTCATGCCGCTCCGACTCAGTCCAGGTAGTCCCGGAGCACCTGCGAGCGGGAGGGGTGACGCAGCTTGGACATGGTCTTCGACTCGATCTGGCGGATCCGCTCGCGCGTCACGCCGTAGACCTTGCCGATCTCATCCAGCGTCTTGGGCTGGCCGTCGGTCAGGCCGAAGCGCATGGCGACGACACCGGCCTCGCGCTCGGAGAGCGTGTCCAGCACCGAGTGCAGCTGCTCCTGGAGCAGCGTGAAGGAGACGGCGTCCGCGGGCACGACGGCCTCGGAGTCCTCGATCAGGTCGCCGAACTCGGAGTCGCCGTCCTCGCCGAGCGGGGTGTGCAGGGAGATGGGCTCGCGGCCGTACTTCTGCACCTCCACGACCTTCTCCGGGGTCATGTCCAGCTCCTTGGCCAGCTCCTCCGGGGTGGGCTCGCGGCCGAGGTCCTGGAGCATCTGCCGCTGCACGCGGGCCAGCTTGTTGATGACCTCCACCATGTGCACCGGGATGCGGATGGTGCGGGCCTGGTCCGCCATGGCGCGGGTGATGGCCTGTCGGATCCACCACGTGGCATACGTGGAGAACTTGAAGCCCTTGGTGTAGTCGAACTTCTCGACGGCGCGGATCAGGCCGAGGTTGCCCTCCTGGATGAGGTCCAGGAACAGCATGCCGCGGCCGGTGTAGCGCTTGGCCAGCGAGACCACCAGACGCAGGTTGGCCTCGAGCAGGTGGTTCTTGGCCTTGCGCCCGTCCGCGATGATCAGCTGGATGTCCCGGCGCTCGCGGTAGTCGTCGGAGGCCTCGTGCTGCACGACGTGCTCGGCGTAGAGGCCGGCCTCGATGCGCATGGCCAGGTCCACCTCCTGCTCGGCGTTGAGCAGGGCGACCTTGCCGATCTGCTTCAGGTAGTCCTTCACCGGGTCCGCCGTGGCGCCCGCCACGACCACCTGCTGCACCGGGGCGTCGTCCTCGGAGTCGTCCATGACGAACGCGCCCTTGGACTGGGCCACCTTCTGGCCCGTGGCGGCCTTCGTGCCGGTCACGGCCTCCGCGTCCATCGCCGGGCGCTCCGGAGCGTCCGAGCCGTCCGCGTCCTCGTCATCCGAGTCCTCGGTGGCGGTCTCGTCCTCCACCACGTCCTCCTCGACGGCGTCGGCGGCCTCGGTGCGCTCGCGCGCCTCGACGAACTCCTCGTCGTCCTCGGCCTGCTCGGCGGAGGCGGCGGAGGCGGTGGCCTTCTTGCCCCGGGTCGTGGCGGTCTTCTTCGTGGCGGTGGTCTTGGCCGCGGCGGGCTTCCGGGTCGTCTTCTTCTTGGCCGTCGGCGTGGCAGCGGTCTTGGTCGCCGCCGACTTCGCCGCGGTCGTCCGCGTCGTGGCGCCCTTGGTCGTGGCGCTCTTCGTGGCGGTCGACTTCTTGGCTGCCGTGGAGCGGGTGCGCGTGGTCGTGGCCCCGGAGGCAGTGGTCTCCTTGCCGTCCTGCGCACCGCTGGTCGTCGAAGTGGTCACTCGAGGCCTTTCCGTCTCGTCCGCGGCCACCCGCGGATCCTTGCAGTCCATATACACGTGACCCTGTCAAGTCCGGGCCTCGGACGACCGACGTCGTCCGGGCCCGTCGACTGCAGGGTCCGCCAGTGCCAACGACGGCTGTGACCGATCTATTCCGAACCCGGGAAACGGGGTGCGATCGGCCGTGCCGTCGTGAAGCCGCATCATTCTCTCATGGGCCGCCACCGTCGGGCCGCCACGCGGTGGCCGGGTCGGTCGCCCAGCCGGCGACGCACCCCGCGGCCACGATGCGTCGCAGGACGGAGACGAACGGGTCGCCGGGGTTCAGCGCCGCCGCCGCGGTCAGGTGGGCGTCCGCGTCGGAGCCGTGGCCGCGGGCCCAGCCGACCCACCCGGCCAGCGCCAGGGCCTGCGCCGCCACGGCCGGCGTCGCGACGGGCACGAGCGCGCGCAGCCCCGCCCGCAGGGCGTCCAGCCGATCCCAGGCCGGCGCCCGGCCCGAGGCCGCGGTGAGGATCCGTTCCTCGTCCCCCGGATCCCCCGTGGCCGCGCCGGACGGCGCGGCGGCATGGAGCAGCAGGCCGTCGCGCCAGGCCGGACGCGTCAGCGGCGAGCCCAGCACGGCGGGTGCGGGCGCGCCGCGGTCACCCACCGCGCCGGTCAGCACCGACTCCCACTGCGCCAGCCACGCGCGGCGTGCCGCGGGCGCGTCCTGCTCGGGAGGCCGCCACCGCGCGTCGTCGGCCCGGGCCGCCGCGGGACCGCGGCGCGGGACCGGGTCGGGCACTGCTGCACGGTCCCAGACCGAACCGCGGGTCATCAGGTGCAGGGACAGCGGCGCGGCTCGGGGGTCGAGCGGGCCCTCCTCGGCGACGCCGCTCCCCCACCAGGGGCGCGCCCGTCCCCGCGCGCACGTCCAGGCCGCGGTCAGGGGGCGACCCGCGGACGCCAGGGCGTCGTCGAGCGCCGCGGCCCAGCCGGGACGGGCGAGCGTGGCCCGGGCGCCGTCCGGCAGCGCGAGGCAGAGCGTCGCGTCCGCGGCTGCGTCCCGCCGGCACACCTCGGCCACGGCGCAGGCCCAGGCGCCGACGTCGACCTCCTCGGGAGGCAGGTCGACCCGCACCACGGCGCGCAGGCGCCCGTCGCGCAGGGTGAGGAGGACCAGGCTGCCCTCGGGCAACCGCCCGAGGGCGTGGCCGACGTAGGCGAGCAGGTCCTCCGGGCCGCGGGCCGGCAGGACGGGGACGTCGAGTGAGGTGGGGGCTTCCATGCCGCCACCCTGGCCGACCGGGCGCCCGCGGTGGGATCAGTCCCCGTCGCCGGTGGACGGACGGCCGGGTCCGTCCTCCTGTGCAGGAGCGGACCCGCCGCCGGCGTCCCGCGCGGCGAGGTACGCCTCGACGGCGGAGGCGAGTTCGTCGCCGTCGGGCAGGCCCTGCTCGGTCTCGAGCAACGACCGCTCCTGGTCCTCGGCGTTCTGGTCGTAGTTGCGCTCCAGGCCGGCGATCATCTGCTGGATCTCCCCGGACCCGGAGACCTGGCGCTCCAGCTCGGCCTCGATGTCCCGCGAGGCGTCTCGCAGGTCGTCCGAGGGCAGCATGAGCCCCATGGCGGCCCCCGCGTACTCGAGCGCGGCCACGGCCGCCTGGGGGAAGGACGCCTCGGCCACGTAGTGCGGCACATGGACGGTGTAGCCCGCCGTCGGCAGGTCCGCCTCCTCGGCGCGCAGCTCGAGCATCTGCAGCAGCCCCGCGACGATGTCCGCCTCCGGGCTCCAGGTGGACAGCCCCTCGACGGCGTCGGCGCGGGACCCGTGGGTCGTGACCCCGAGCCGCCGCGTGTGCGGCACGGGCAGCGGGGCCGCGTCGAGGAAGGTGAGCGAGTCCACCTCCCACTCCTGCGCGAGGCCGAGCACGGCCTCCGTCACCGCCTGCCACCGGAAGTCCGGCTCGGGGCCGGACAGCAGCAGGAAGGGGTGGCCGAGCAGGTCCTCGACCAGCTGCACCTCGAGCGCGGGCAGGCGCAGATCACGGTAGCGGTCCCGGTCGAACCGGAGCCGGGGACGCCGGGCGCGGTAGTCGAACATCGAGTCGACGTCGAAGGAGACGACGGTCCGATGGGTCAGGTGCTCGTGCAGCGCGGCCCGCACCTGCCGAGCGACCCGGCCCGCGTCCATGTGCCCGGTCAGGGCCACGAGCATGCCCAGGCCGGGGGGCACGGGCGCCCCCTCATGACGGGTGTACAGCGGCGCGGCGTCCTGCACGTCTCGTTCCCCTTCCGGTGGTCCGTCTGCGGGAGAGCCGTCCCCGCCGCCCGGATGGCGGCGGACGCGGATCCCTCCCTGTCCTCTGGCGTCAGTCAACCACGGCACGGCACCCTCCTATTCCGCGCCCGCGCGCCCTGGACGGGCGCGCGAGCCCTCTGGCTAGGATGACGCGGGACGGCCCGGCCCACCCCGCCGGGCGCATCCCCCACCCCCGGAAGAGAGGCCCGTCCGTGATCACCCTGGACCGCCCGACCCTGACCGCCCGCGCCCTGGAGGACTTGACCGCCTCCGCCCTCGTGGTGGGGGTGGGCACCGGCCCGGACGGCCCCGTGCTCCTGACGGACGCGCTGCCGGCCGAGGCGGCCACCGCCCTCGAGGCCTCGTTCGAGCTGCTGGGCGTGCGGGGCGCCGAGGACGAGGTCCATCGCCTGCCGGGCCTGGGCGGCGTGCCGGTGCCGCTGCTGGTCCTGGCCGGCGTCGGCGGTCTGGACGACGACGGCGAGGCCGCGGACGAGTCCCTGCGCCGCGCCGCCGGGGCTGCCGTGCGCTCCCTGGCCGGCACCGACGCCGTGGCCCTGGCCCTGCCGGCCGACACCCCGGCCCGACTGGCCGCCGTCGCCGAGGGCGCCGTCCTGGGCGCGTACGCCTTCACCGCCCAGAAGTCCGAGCGCGCCCGCGCCGAGACGGACACGTCCCGTCCCGTCCGCGAGGTCGAGGTCGTCACCCCGCTCGCCGCCGCGGACGCCGACCCCGTGCTGCGCCGGGCCGCCGTCGTGGGCGACGCGGTCTGCGCCGTGCGCGACCTGGTGAACACGGCCCCCTCGCACCTCTACCCGGCCACGTTCGCGGACGCCGTCGCGGAGGACCTCGCGGACTCGTCCGTGAGCGTGGACGTGTGGGACGAGGACCGCCTGCGCGCCGAGGGCTTCGGCGGCATCCTCGCGATCGGCCAGGGCTCCTCCCGCCCGCCGCGGCTCGTGCGCATCGAGCACGCGCCGGCCGACGCCGCCGCGCACATCGCGCTGGTGGGCAAGGGCATCACCTTCGACACGGGCGGCATCTCGCTGAAGCCCGCCGCCTCGATGATGACGATGAAGTCGGACATGGCCGGCGCCGCCACCGTCTTCGCCGTCGTGCGCGCCGCCGCGGCCCTGGACGTCCCTGTGAAGGTGACCGGCTGGCTGGCGCTGGCCGAGAACATGCCCTCGGGCACCGCCATCCGCCCGTCCGACGTCATCACGATGTACGGCGGCAAGACCGTGGAGGTCATGAACACGGACGCCGAGGGCCGCGTCGTCATGGCCGACGCCCTCGTGGCGGCCACCGACGAGCGACCCGACGCGGTGCTCGACGTGGCCACCCTCACCGGTGCCCAGCTGGTCGCCCTCGGCGTGCGCCACACGGGCGTCATGGGTGACGACGCGCTGCGCGACGAGGTCGTCGCCGCGGCCGACGCGGCCGGGGAGCTCGCGTGGGGCATGCCCCTGCCGGAGCAGCTGCGCGCCTCGCTCACTTCGCGCGTCGCGGACATCTCCAACATGGGCGACCGCTTCGGCGGCATGATGACCGCCGCCACCTTCCTGCGCGAATTCGTCGACGCCGGACGGTCGGAGGGCGACGCCGCCGCACGGACCCCCTGGGCCCACCTCGACATCGCCGGCCCCTCCTTCAACGAGTCGGCCGCGTACGGCTACACCCCGCAGGACGCCACCGGCGTGATGGTGCGGACCCTGGTGGGTCTCATCGAGGGGCGTGCCCGGTAAGGTTGGTCCCGATGTCCACCGCGTCCCCGGCCGCGCGGCCCGCCGCCGACGGCCGGGGGTGGCGGTGACGCACCACCACCACGATCCACCGACCCCAGCACCAAGGAGCAACACCGTGGCCGACAAGGCAACCGCTCAGGAATTCGACGTCCTCGTCCTCGGCGGTGGCTCCGCCGGGTACGCCGCAGCCCTGCGTTCCGTGCAGTACGGCAAGTCCGTCGCCCTCGTGGAGAAGTCCAAGGTCGGCGGCACCTGCCTGCACTGGGGCTGCATCCCCACGAAGGCCTACCTGCACGCCGCCGAGGTGGCCGATGAGACCCGCAACGCCGCCAAGTTCGGCGTCAACGCGACCCTCGAGTCCGTGGACATGGCGAAGGTGCGCGACTACAAGGACGGCATCGTCGCCGGCAAGCACAAGGGCCTGGCCGGCCTGCTGAAGATGCGCAAGGTCCAGGTCATCGAGGGCGAGGGCAAGCTCGTCTCGAAGAACGAGGTCGAGGTCGACGGCACCCGTTACACGGCGGAGAACATCGTGCTGGCCTCCGGCTCCGTGGCCAAGACCATGGGCCTGCCCATCTCCAAGAAGATCATGACCTCCACGGAGGCCCTCGAGCTGGACTACACCCCGAAGTCGGCCATCGTGCTCGGCGGCGGTGTCATCGGCTCCGAGTTCGCGTCCCTGTGGAACTCCTTCGGCGTCGACGTCACCATCATCGAGGGCCTGAAGACCCTGGTCCCCAACGAGGACCCGGCGATCATCAAGGTCCTCGAGCGCGAGTTCAAGAAGAAGGGCATCAAGACCAACCTGGGCACGTTCTTCGACAAGGTCGAGGAGACCGACTCGGGCGTCAAGGTGACCCTCGCGGACGGCAAGGAGTTCGAGGCCGAGGTCTGCCTCGTCGCCGTCGGCCGCGGCCCGAACACCGAGGGCCTCGGCTACGAGGAGCAGGGCGTCAAGATGGACCGCGGCTTCGTCCTCACCGACGAGCGTCTGCACACCGGCGTCGGCAACATCTACGCCGTGGGCGACATCGTTCCTGGTCTGCAGCTGGCGCACCGCGGCTTCCAGCAGGGCATCTTCGTGGCCGAGGAGATCGCCGGCAACAAGCCGATGGTCGTCGAGGACATCAACATCCCGAAGGTCACCTTCACCGAGCCGGAGATCATGTCCGTGGGCTACACCCAGCCCAAGGCGGAGGAGGAGTTCGGCAAGGACAACGTCGAGGTCGCCGAGTACAACCTGGCCGGCAACGGCAAGTCCTCGATCCTCGGCACCGGCGGCATCATCAAGATGATCCGCCAGAAGAACGGCCCGATCGTGGGCGTGCACGGCATCGGCAAGCGCATCGGCGAGCAGATCGGCGAGGCGCAGCTCATCGTGAACTGGGAGGCCTACCCCGAGGACGTCGCCCAGTTCGTGCACGCGCACCCCACGCAGAACGAGGCCCTGGGCGAGGCCGCCATGGCCCTGTTCGGCCACCCGCTGCACAGCTGACCCACCGCACTGACCATCCCGGGCCCGTGCGTCGGGCCCACCTCGCAACCCCGGGTGGGCGCCCCCGGCGCCCACCCCTCATGAGGAGCATCGGAACCATGTCTGAAACCGTGAACCTGCCCGCCCTGGGCGAATCCGTCACCGAGGGCACCGTGACCCGCTGGCTCAAGGCCGTCGGCGACGAGGTCGCCGTCGACGAGCCCCTGGTGGAGGTCTCCACCGACAAGGTCGACACCGAGATCCCGTCCCCCGTGGCCGGCGTGCTCGAGGAGATCCTGGTCGAGGAGGACGACACGGTCGAGGTCGGCGCCCCGCTGGCCACGATCGGCGACGGCTCCGGCGGCGGCTCCGCCGACGCGTCGGAGGACGACGCCGCGGCCGAGGAGCCCGCCGTCGAGGAGGCGCAGCAGGACGACGCCCAGCAGGAGCCCGCAGGCGAGCCGGCTCCGGAGGAGCGCGCCTCCACCGACCAGGGCTCGGACGGGGCCCCGTCGGCCGGCGGCGAGGCCTCCGAGGTCACCCTGCCCGCGCTGGGCGAGTCCGTGACCGAGGGCACCGTGACCCGCTGGCTGAAGTCCGTCGGCGACGAGGTCGAGGTCGACGAGCCGCTGCTCGAGGTCTCCACCGACAAGGTCGACACCGAGATCCCCTCCCCCGTGGCGGGCACCCTCCTGGAGATCCGTGCGGAGGAGGACGACACCGTCGAGGTGGGCGCCGTCCTCGCACTCGTCGGCTCCGGCTCCGCCGGCGGCGGCTCCGCCCCGTCGGAGGGCTCCTCCGGTCAGGACGAGGCGTCCGCCGAGGAGATCGAGGACAAGGCGACCGAGGCCGAGGCCCCCGAGGAGACCGAGGAGGCCGCCGAGGCCGCCGGCGCCGAGAAGTCGGAGAAGACGCCCGAGGCGTCTCCGTCCGAGGAGGCCTCCCGGCGCGAGTCCGCTGAGCGCGACTCCGCGCAGGCCGAGTCCGCCGAGGCGCCCTCCGCCACCGAGCCCGGCCAGGGCTACGTGACCCCGCTGGTGCGCCGCCTGGCCCACCAGAACAACGTGGACCTGTCCACGGTTCGCGGCACGGGCGTCGGCGGCCGCATCCGCAAGCAGGACGTGCTCGCCGCCGCGCTGGCCTCGCAGGCCGCCGCGGGCGGGTCCGAGGCTCCGGCCGAGCAGGCCTCCGAGGCTGCCGCCCCGTCGTCCGCCCCGGCCGCTGCGTCCGCCCCGGCCGCGAGCTCCTCCGTGGACCCCTCGGTCCGCGGCGAGGTGGAGAAGGCGCCGCGCATCCGCCAGGTCATCGCCCAGCGCATGCGCGAGTCCCTCGACCTGTCCACCCAGCTGACCCAGGTGCACGAGGTGGACGTCACCCGCATCGTGCAGCTGCGCAAGAAGGCCAAGGCCTCCTTCCAGCAGCAGGCCGGCGTGAACCTGACGTACCTGCCGTTCATCACCAAGGCGGTCGCCGAGGCCCTCAAGCAGCACCCCAAGCTGAACGCGTCGTTCTCCGAGGACAACAAGGAGATCACCTACCACGCGTCCGAGGACATCGCGATCGCCGTGGACACGGAGAAGGGGCTGCTGGTGCCCGTCATCAAGGACGCCGGCTCCCTGAACCTGACGGGCCTCGCCCAGAAGATCGCCGACGTGGCCGAGCGCACCCGCACGAACAAGATCTCGCCGGACGAGCTCTCGGGCGGCACGTTCTCGATCACGAACATCGGCTCCGTGGGCGCGCTGTTCGACACGCCGATCATCAACCAGCCGCAGGTCGCGATCCTGGGCACCGGTGCGATCGTCAAGCGCCCCATGGTGGTGACCGACGCGGACGGCAACGACTCGATCGCCATCCGCCACATGATGTACCTGTCCCTGACCTACGACCACCGCCTGGTGGACGGGGCCGACGCGGGCCGCTTCCTGACGACGCTGCGTCAGCGTCTCGAGGGCGGCGAGTTCGCCAACGAGCTGGGTCTCTGACGGAAAGGGAGAAGGACTGTGGATATCCTGCACAGCATCCTGGTGGCCGTGCACATCGTGTCCGCCGCAGCGATCGTGGGCGGTTGGTTCGCGCACTTCCGCAACCCGACCGTCACCACCTCGCAGTGGTGGGGCTCCGTGGGCATGATCGTCTCCGGCGTGGTGCTTTTCGGCCTCGCCATGAGCGGGGAGCCGAACCACATGAAGCTGGGCGTCAAGTTCCTGATCGGCGTCATCGTCTTCGTGGCCGCCCTGATCGGCCGCCGCAAGTCCAACCGCGGGGAGGTCGTGCCCACGGGCCTGGCCCACGCGGTGGGCGGTCTGGGCCTGGTGAACATCCTGGTCGCCGTCCTCTGGCAGTGATCAGCCCAGGCGGCTGACGCCGCACCACGCCGCGGGCCCCGGGGAGCTTCTCCCCGGGGCCCGCGGCGTCCCCCCGTCTGGACCGCCGGCCTCCGGCGCTGGATCCGGGCCCGGGGTCAGCGCGGATCGACGGTCTCGACCCGCCACGTCCGACCCGCCGCGCCGCCGTCCCGCCCCTCGGGGCCCTCTCCGTGGCCGCTGCGCAGGACCAGCACGACCTCCTCGGCCGTCGCCTCCCGGTGGGCCGCCACGCGTCCGACGCGGTCCAGCACGGTGTGGGCCGACGTCCGGAGCACGGCGTCGACACGCAGCGCGTCGTCCCCGGCCCGCCGGGCGGGTCCGGCCTGCTCCACCGTCACCTCGAGGCCGGAGAAGGCGAACCCCTCGTCCGTCAGCCGGCGCAGCAGATCCCGGTCGTTCTCCCACGCCGGTCCCCCGGGCACGGCGTAGGCGTCCAGTCGCGCAGGCTCCGGGTCGATGAGCGCGGCCGTCCGGGCTTGGCCGACCGCGGCCAGCGCCTCGCCCACGTCGACGGCGTCCTCACCGGCGGCGTCCTCCCCGGGGGCACCCGCGTCCGGCACCCTCGCCGGCGTCCCGCTCTCCGGCGTCCCGTCCGCCGGGCGCGCCGCGTCCACCGAGGTGCCGGCCGGCACCGCGCCCGCCGGCTCCGGCTCCCCCTCCGTCGCGTCGCCCAGGGACGCCGGCCACCACAGCCCCACGGTGCCGCCGCCGACGGCCAGCGCGGTGGCCAGCCCGGCGGCCACGAGGACGCCCCGGCGTGGCGCCGCCCCCCGTCGGCGCACGAGCGCGCGCCGTCCCGGAGCCGCGCGTCGTCCCCGGCGTCGCCGCGTGGGCCCGGAGCCCGGCAGCACCGTGGGCAGCAGGTGCGCCACCTCGGCGGGGGCGGCCTCTCCCAGCGGGACCGGCTCGGGCCGGGCCGTCGCGTATACGGCGGCGGCGGCCTCTTCCGCACTCGGCCGCGCCGCCGGGTCCGGGGAGAGCGCCGCATCGAGCAGCAGCGCGAGCTCGGGGGACGCTTCGGGGACCAGGACGGGCAGCGGCGCCCGATGCCCGGCGGCGCCCGGCGCCCGACCGGTGAGCGCGTACCAGCCCAGGGCGGCCCACGCATGGACGTCACTCGGCGCCCCCACCGCCGGAGACGCCCCCGGTTCCGCCCCGGCCCCCTGCACCGCGGCGAGCGCCTCGGGGGCCGCGAAGCCCGGCGTCGCCCCGGCCCCCGACGCCCCGCCGACCACGCGGGCGACGCCGAGGTCGGCGAGGGCCGGGCTGCCGTCGACGCCGAACAGGACGTTCGCCGGGGACACGTCGCCGTGCACCACCCCCTCGCGGTGAAGGCACGCGAGAGCCTGCGCGATCGGGACGAGCACGGTGACGGCCTGCCCCGGGCTCAGGGGTCCGACCCGCTGCACCATGTCCTGCAGCGTGCCGGCCGCGCGGTGCTCGGTGAGGACCCCGAGGCCCCGGTCCGTCTCCACCACGCCGAGCACGCGCAGCAGATGGGGATGCGCGACCCGTCCGGCCTGCGCCTCCGCCGCCAGGGCGTCCGGCGCCGCGCCGGCGCGGGGCACCTTCAGGGCGGACCGGACGCCCCGGCCGTCCTCGACGAGCCAGACCTCCGCCTGGGCGCCCGCGCCGAGCAGCCGGACGGGTGCCCAGCCCGGGGCGCGCGGCGCAGCCGTGCCCGGCTCCGACGTCCTCTCCGGTTCCGTCTCCGGCCCGCCGCCGACGCGTCCGGCCGCGCCGCCGTCCGCCTCGTCCCAGTCCCGCATCCGGCTCCCCTCTCCGCCACGCCGTCCGTTCCATCCCAGGGTGCCGCATGTCCCCGGGCGTCACGGCGGTTGTCCACAGGTCCGGGCCCGAGGACTACAGTGGACGTCATGCCCGAGACCCTTCTGCCGCCCCTGCGCGTGCTCGGCCTGGCGCCCGACCTGGTGGACTACCACGCCGCCTGGGACGCCCAACGCGCCCTGCACGCGGACGTCGTCGCCGGCCGCTCCGACGGCGAGTCCCTCCTCCTGGAGCACGAAGCCGTCTACACGGCCGGTCGCCGCACCGAGGACGCCGAGCGCCCCACGGACGGCGCCCCCGTCGTGGACGTGGACCGCGGCGGCAAGATCACATGGCACGGCCCGGGCCAGCTGGTCGGCTACCCCGTGGTCCGACTGCGCGACCGTGCCCACGTCAAGGACTACGTCTGGTTCCTCGAGGAGCTGCTGATCCGCACCGCCGCCGAGTTCGGCGTCACGGCCGTCCGCGTGGACGGGCGGGCGGGCATCTGGGTCCTCGCGGACCGGGACGACGACGGCACGGCCCGCCCGGACCGCAAAGTCGGCGCCATCGGCCTGTCCATCCACGACGGCGTCTCCATGCACGGCTTCGCGCTGAACTGCTCCAACTCCCTGGCCCCCTACGAGGGGATCATCGCGTGCGGCATCACGGACGCCGCCACCACCACCCTGTCGGTCGAGACGGGCCGGACCATCACGCCGGCCGACGTCGTCCCGGTGCTCACCCGTCATCTGGACGAGCTCGGGCCGGCCTTCATCGCCGTCACCCCCACGGAAGGAATCCCCGCATGAGCCTCGCCCCCGAAGGACGCCGCCTGCTGCGCGTGGAGGCGCGCAACGCCGAGGTGCCCGTCGAGCGCAAGCCCGAGTGGATCAAGGCCAAGGTCCACATGGGCCCCGAGTACATCGGCCTGAAGAACAAGGTCAAGTCCGCCGGCCTGCACACCGTGTGCGAGGAGGCCGGCTGCCCCAACATCTTCGAGTGCTGGGAGGACCGCGAGGCCACGTTCCTCATCGGCGGCGACATCTGCACCCGCCGGTGTGACTTCTGCGACATCACCTCCGGCAAGCCGCGTCCCCTGGACATGGAGGAGCCGCAGAAGGTCGCCGAGAACATCCGCGAGATGGACCTGCGGTACGCCACCGTCACGGGCGTGGCCCGTGACGACCAGAAGGACGGCGCGGCGTGGCTCTACGCGGAGACCATCCGCCGCATCCACGCGCTCAACCCGGGGACCGGCGTCGAGATCCTGCCGCCGGACTTCGGCGCGGTGCCGGAGCTCGTCCAGCAGGTGTTCGACGCGCGGCCCGAGGTGTTCGCGCACAACCTGGAGACGGTGCCGCGCATCTTCAAGCGCATCCGCCCGGCCTTCACGTACGAGAAGTCCCTCAGGGTGCTCACGATGGCCAAGGCCGACGGGCTCGTCACCAAGTCCAACCTCATCCTGGGCATGGGCGAGGAGGACCACGAGATCGACCAGGCCCTGGTGGACCTGCACGAGGCCGGCTGCGACATCATCACCATCACGCAGTACGTGCGGCCCTCGAAGCTGCACCACCCCATCGACCGCTGGGTGAAGCCGCAGGAGTTCGTCCAGTGGTCCCAGCGCGCCGAGGAGATCGGTTTCCAGGGCGTCATGGCGGGCCCGCTGGTGCGCTCGTCGTACCGCGCGGGCAAGCTCTACGCGCAGGCCATGCAGCGCCTCGGCCGGACCCTGCCGGAGAACCTGGCGCACCTGGCCGGGGAGAAGACCGCCCGCCAGGAGGCCTCCGCCGTCGTCGCCCAGATGTCCTGAGCCGCCCGACTAGACTGGACCCCGCCATGACGAAGAACAGCCAGCCCCCCGCGTCCTCCTCCGGCTCCACCTCCGCCACGCTCAAGGAGGTCAAGGCCATGCAGCGCGAGCGTCGCCTCCGCGAGAAGGAGCAGGCGAAGGCCCAGCGCCGGGACAAGCGCGCCACGAAGGGCCCGGGCGTGATCTCCCAGCTCAAGCAGGCCTACGCCATGACCAAGGCGCACGACCCCAAGGTCGGACTGTGGATGCTGCTGGCCTTCCTGGGCGCCCTGGTCGTCGGCCTCGTCATCGGCCTCCTGCTGGACAACTGGATCACGTGGCTGCTCATCGCGATCCCGTTCGGTGTGCTCGCCGCCGTCGTCATCCTGAACCGGAAGGCGCGCCGCGCCGGGTTCGCCCAGCTCGAGGGCCGCCCCGGCGCCGCCGGCGCCGCGCTCTCCACGCTGGGCCGCGGCTGGATCGTGTCCGAGCAGCCGGCCGCCGTGAACCCGAAGACCCAGGACCTCGTCTACCGCGCCGTGGGCCGGCCGGGCGTCGTGCTGGTGACGGAGGGCCCCTCCCCCCGCGTCGCCGCGCTGGTGGTCAAGGAGGAGAAGGCCATGCGCCGCTTCCTGCCCGGCGTGCCCGTCACCGTGGTGGAGTCCGGCAACGGCCAGGGCCAGGTCCCGCTGCACGAGCTGCCCGGCACGCTCAAGGGCATGAAGAAGGCCCTCACGGCGCAGGAGGTCCAGGCCGTGGACAAGCGTCTGACCGCGCTCAACACCAACCGGCTGCCCATCCCCAAGGGCGTCGACCCGAACAAGGTGCGCCCGAGCCGGCGCGCCATGCGCGGCCGCTGAGCGCCGACGCACCCGCGCGAAAGGGGGGCGCCCCGCCGAGGATTCGGCGGGGCGCCCCCCTTTCGTCGTGTCCGGCCTCGCGTCGAGTCGGATCCGGCGTCGTCCGGCGCGGGCCGGTGCGCTCACATGCGGATCTCGACGGTGCCGGCGACCTTGTCGTGCATGCCGCGGCCGTCCGGGCCGACGACGACGGCCGGCAGCACGAGGCACAGCAGCGCCGTGCGCACCACCACGCGGTGCACGGGGGCGGTCCGGCCGCCGAGGCGCACCACCTGGGTGCGGCACACGGCCTTGCCCACGGTGGTGGCCAGCAGGGTGATGCCCAGGATGTGCATGGTGGCGAAGACCATCAGGGTGGCGATCGCGTCGGAGTCGAAGAGCAGCCAGGACACGCCCAGGGCCAGGAACCAGTCGATCACGAGGGCGACGGCGCGGCGGGCCGCAGTGGCCATCGAGGTCGGGCCGTGCTCGGGCAGGCCCAGCAGGTCCCCCGGCCAGCGGCCGCCGGCCAGGCCGCCGCCCGGACCGTCCACCCAGCCGGCGAGGTCGCGCCGGGTGATCAGCGGCTCGTCGCGGCGGGTCGGTTCGGGCTCTTGCGCGGGGTCGGGTGCTCTGCGTGCCACCGGCCCAGCCTACCGGCGCGGAACCGCGAGGCTCGCCGTGGGGCGTCACCGACGCCCACGGAGGCCGCCGGGCAAGTAGGGTGATGACACCCGCCACGCCAGCGCCGCCGTGCCGGACATGCCACCATCGTCACGACCACAGGAGCGCACCATGTTCACCTCCCCCGCGGACGTCCTCGCGTACATCAAGGATGAGGGGATCGAGTTCGTCGACGTCCGCTTCACCGACCTCCCCGGCATGCAGCACCACTTCAACGTGCCCGCCTCGAGCGTCGACGAGGACTTCTTCGTCACGGGCCAGCTCTTCGACGGCTCCTCGATCCGGGGCTTCGCCGGCATCGCCGAGTCCGACATGCAGCTCATCCCGGACGTCGCGACGGCCTTCGTGGACCCCTTCCGGGTCCGCAAGACCCTCACGATGAACTTCTCCATCGTGAACCCCCGCACCGGCGAGCCCTACCTGCGCGACCCGCGCGGCGTGGCCCAGCGCGCGGAGGCCTACCTGAGCTCCTCCGGCATCGCCGACACGGCGTTCTTCGCCCCCGAGGCCGAGTTCTTCATCTTCGAGGACGTCCGCTACGAGTCCTCCCCCCGCGGCTCGTTCTACGCCGTGGACTCGGACGAGGCCTGGTGGAACGCCTCCCGCGAGGACGAGGGCGGCAACCTGAGCCACAAGACCGGCCTCAAGGGCGGCTACTTCCCCGTCTCCCCCACGGACAAGCAGGCCGACCTGCGCGACGAGATCTGCTCGGTCCTGGCCGAGGTCGGCCTCGAGGTAGAGCGCTCCCACCACGAGGTGGGCGCCGCGGGCCAGGCGGAGATCAACTACCGCTTCAACACGCTGACCCACTCGGCGGACGACCTGCAGAAGTTCAAGTACGTCGTCAAGAACGTCGCCAACATGTTCGGCAAGTCCGCGACCTTCATGCCCAAGCCCGTCTTCGGCGACAACGGCTCCGGCATGCACTGCCACCAGTCCCTGTGGAACGGCGGCGAGCCGCTGTTCTTCGACGAGAAGGGCTACGCGAACCTCTCGGACACCGCCCGCTGGTACATCGGCGGCCTGCTGAAGCACGCCTCCGCGGTCCTGGCCTTCACCAACCCCACGGTGAACTCCTACCGCCGCCTGGTGCCGGGCTTCGAGGCCCCCGTGAACATGGTTTACTCGCAGGGCAACCGCTCGGCGGGCATCCGCATCCCGATCACCGGCTCCAACCCGAAGGCCAAGCGCATCGAGTTCCGCGCCCCGGACGCCTCGGGCAACCCGTACCTCGCGTTCGCCGCGCAGCTGATGGCCGGCCTGGACGGCATCCGCAACCGCATCGAGCCGGCCGAGCCGATCGACAAGGACCTCTACGAGCTGCCGGCCGAGGAGGCCGCCGACATCCAGAAGGCACCCGCCACCCTGGACGAGGCCCTGAACGCCCTCGAGGAGGACCACGAGTTCCTCCTGGCCGGCGACGTGTTCACCGAGGAGCTGATCGAGACCTGGATCGCGTACAAGCGCGAGATGGAGATCGCCCCGCTGGCCCTGCGCCCGAACCCCTACGAGTTCGAGCTGTACTACTCGGTCTGATCCGCCCGCCGCGGCCCCGACGACGGCCGTTCGTCTCCCACGCCGGAGGCGGGCGGCCGTCGTCGTGCCCGGCCGCGGAATAGTCCGGGGCCGGTGGGCGCTGGATCTGTGGAGACCTCCGCCCGGCCGGGCGGCCCGCAGACCAGGAGCACCATGACCGAGCACACCGCCCCCACCCCCCTGCCGCTGTCCCTGCTGGACCTCGCCCTCGTCCGCGACGGCGCCCCGATGGGCGAAGCCTTCGCCGAATCCGTGGAGCAGGCCCGCGTCGCCGAGGCCGCCGGCTTCCGGCGCGTCTGGTACGCGGAGCACCACAACATGCCCTCCATCGCCTCCTCCGCCACGGCCGTACTCATCGCGCACGTGGCCGCGCACACCGACTCGATCCGCCTCGGCTCCGGCGGCGTCATGCTGCCCAACCACTCGCCGCTGGTGATCGCCGAGCAGTTCGGCACCCTGGCCGAGCTGCACCCCGGCCGCATCGACCTGGGCCTGGGTCGCGCCCCCGGCACCGACCAGCGGACGCTGCAGGCGCTGCGCCGGGATCCGTCGGCGGCCGAGCGCTTCCCGCAGGACGTGCTCGAGCTGCAGGGCTACCTCACCGGCCAGAGCCTGATCCCCGGCATCGACGCCTACCCCGGCAAGGGCACCAACGTCCCGCTGTACATCCTCGGCTCCTCGGCGTTCGGCGCCCAGCTGGCCGCGCAGCTCGGCCTGGGCTACGCGTTCGCGAGCCACTTCGCACCGCAGATGCTCGAGCATGCGGCGCGCCTGTACCGGGAGCACTTCGAGCCCTCCGAGGCCCTCGCGGAGCCGCACTTCATCGCGGCGGCCAACGTGATCGCCGCGGACACCGAGGAGGTGGCCGAGCGGGAGTGGCAGGCCGCGCAGCGGGCGCGCATCCGGATGATGCTCGGCCGGGGCCGCACCCTCACCGACGACGAGGTCGAGATGCTGCTGCACTCCCCCGCCGGTCAGCAGGTGCTCGGGATGCTCGAGTGCACGGCCGTGGGCACCGGCCCGACGACGGCGGCGTGGCTGCACGACTTCGCGGCGCGGGTCCAGGCGGACGAGCTGATCATCACGACGGCGGCCCAGGACGCCGGCGTGCGGCGACGCACCCTGGAGCTGCTCGGGGAGCACGTCGTGCGCGCCTGAGCCGGCGCTCGCGACACCGGAGCACGGCCGGCCCGCCACCCCGTCGAGGTGGCGGGCCGGCGTCGTTCAGAGCCCGTAGAACCGGGTCTCGAACACCTGACGGGCCAGGCGGGTCACCCGCAGGTAGCGCTCCTCGAGCTCCCCGCCGGTCGTGCCCACCCCGCTGAGGCGGGCCACGGCCTCGAGGTCGCGCATGTTCGTGGGCAGCACGTCCGAGACCTTGCCCGTCCACAGCAGCAGGGCGGCGCGGATCCGGGTGGCCAGCAGCCACGCCTCCTCCAGCACGGCGACCTCGGCCTCGGGCAGCAGCCCGTGCCGGGCGATCGCCCGCAGGGCCGGCAGCGTGCCGGTGACCCGCAGGTCCTCGATCTGACCGGCGTGCTTGAGCTGCATTGACTGCACGAGCCACTCGACGTCCGAGAGCCCCCCGCGCCCGAGCTTGACATGGCGCGCCGGATCCGCCCCGCGGGGCAGCCGCTCGGCCTCCACGCGGGCCTTGATCCGGCGGATCTCCCGGGCATCGACGGCCGAGAGGTCCTGCGCGTAGCGGACGCCGTCGGCCCAGCGGCGGAAGTCGGTGGCCAGGTCGTCGTCGCCGGCCAGGGGGCGGGCGCGCAGCAGCGCCTGCCGCTCCCACACCTCGGCCCAGCGACCGTAGTACTCCCGGTACGAGTCCAGGGTGCGCACCAGGGGCCCCTGGCGTCCCTCGGGGCGCAGGTCGGCGTCCACCTCGAGCGGCCGCTCGCCGGGCAGCGGCGGGGTCGCGGGGCGGTGCAGCAGGGACATCAGCGTCCGCACGACCTCCTCGGCCTGCTCGCGCGCCCGCCCCTCGTCGACGCCGGGGCGTGGCCGGTGCACGAACAGGGCGTCCAGGTCCGAGCCGTAGGTGATCTCCCGCCCGCCCTGGCGGCCCATCGCCACCACGAGCACGTCGGTGAGGGGCTCGGCGTCCCCGACGACGGCCCGCCACGCCACCCGCAGGACGCCCACCACCGTCACCTGGTCGATGTCCGCGAGCGCGCCGCAGACGGATTCCAGGTCCAGCAGGCCGGACATGTCGGCCAGGGCGACACGCAGCGTCTCGCTGCGCCGCACCTGCCGCACGTGGCGCACGGCCGCGGGGGCCTCCTCCGCGGCCACGCGGCGGTCGAGCCGCGCGTCGACCTGGCGCCACAGCTGGATCGCGCCCCGGGGGTCGAGCTCCCGGTCGTCGCCCACCCAGGCCACGGCCTCGGGCGAGTGCTCGAGCAGGTCCCCCACGAACCGGGAGCCGGACAGGACCAGGCACAGCCGCCGGGCGGCGTCCGAGGAGTCGCGGAGCATCCGCAGATACCAGGCCGTGCCGCCGAGCGACTCGGAGAGCCGGCGGAAGGCGAGCAGGCCGCCGTCGGGGTCGGCGCCCCGCGCGAACCAGCCGAGCATGGCCGGCAGCAGCTGCCGCTGGACCGCGGCCCGGCGCGAGACGCCCTGGGTGAGGGCCTCGATGTGCCGCAGGGCGCCCTGCGGGTCGCGGTAGCCCAGCGCCGCCAGGCGGTCGCGGACGGCCTCCGCGGACAGCCGCACGTCCTCGGCGGACAGGGCGGCCGTCGTCGACAGCAGCGGCCGGTAGAACACGGTCTCGTGGAGACCGCGCACGGCGCGGCGCACGCGCGTGAACTCAGCCTGGAGGTCCTCGCCGGTGGCGGGGCCCCGGTCCATGGCGCCGCGCATCGACCGGGCGACGACGCGGCGGGCCTCCTCCTTGACCGGCATCAGGTGGGTGCGCCGCAGGTGCACGAGCTGGATGCGGTGCTCGAGGGTGCGCAGCCACCGGTAGTGCTCGTCGAACGCCCGCGCGTCTCGCGTGGTGACGTAGGAGGCGGCGTGCAGCGCCCGCACCGCGTCGAGCGTGCCGCGCACCCGCAGCGACTCGTCCGCACGGCCGTGCACGAGCTGGAGCAGCTGGGCCGTGAACTCGACGTCGCGCAGACCGCCGGGCCCGAGCTTGATCTCCCGCTCGCGCTCCGCGGGGGCGAGGGTGTCCAGGACCCGGGCGCGCATGGCCCGGACGGACTCGACGAACCCGTCGCGCGCGGAGGACTCCCACACCCGGGGCCAGATCTCCGCGATGTAGCGCTCGCCGAGCTGTGGCGAGCCCGCGATCGGGCGGGCCTTGAGCAGGGCCTGGAACTCCCAGCCGTGGGCCCAGCGGCGGTAGTACTCGGCGTGGGACTCCACGGTGCGGCTCAGGGCGCCGTCCTTGCCCTCGGGACGCAGGTTGGCGTCGACTTCCCACAGTCCCGGCTCGGGGGCCGCACCCTGGATCACGCGGCCGATGCCCGCGGCCAGCTCGGCCGCGAGCGCGGCGGCGCGCGGCCCGTCCGGGACCTGGGCGTCGGGGTCCGCGCCGTCCGCGGCCTCGCGGACGGCGTGGGCGAACACGACGTCCACGTCTGAGACGTAGTTGAGTTCGCCGGCGCCGCACTTGCCCATGCCGATCACGGCGAGGTCCACGCGGTCCACCACGGGGCCCTCCCGCTCGGTGAGGACGGCCCGTGAGACGGCGAGCGCCGCGTCCACGGTGGCGCCGGCCAGGTCCGCGAGCCAGCGGCCCACCGAGGGCATGGCCGCCGTGGGCTCGGCGGAGTCGAGGTCGCGCAGGGCGATCGCGGCCAGCTGGCGGCGGTAGGCGCGGCGCAAGGCGACGGCGGCGTCCTTGCCGGTGACGGCCGCGAGGGGGCGGTCGGCGTCCGGGTCGGCGCCCACCGAGTCCAGGAGCAGGCGGCGCAGGGCGGCGGACGCATCACCCCAGGGCTCGCCGGCGGTCGGGTCGGGCTGGGCGAGGGCGGGCGCGGTGGCGGCGGCCGCGTCCGGGTCGAGGACGAGGTCCAGGTGCTCGGGACGGCGGATGAGGAACTCGCCGAGGGCCTCGGAGGCGCCGAGCAGCCGCAGCAGGCGGGCCGTCGTCCCGGGGTCCCGGAGGGCGTGGTGGACGCGGGGCTCGCGCTCGGCCAGGCGCACCCACAGCAGCAGGGCCCGGTCGGGATCGGCGGCGTGGCCGAGGAGCTCGACGAGGGGACGCACGTCCACGCCCTCGAACTCGGGCGAGGTGAGCAGCGTCTGCACGCGGCCGGCGTCGGCGACGCCGGCGTGCGCGAGGGTGCGGCGGTCCGGGGCGTCGGCGGTCGCCGCGTCGGGCAGGGCGGACACGGCCGGCGCCTCAGAGGCCGGAGAGGTAGCGCCGCAGCTCGTACGGCGTGACCTCCACCCGGTAGTCGTCCCATTCCTGGCGCTTGTTGCGCAGCAGGGCGTCGAAGACGTGCTCGCCCAGCACGGATGCCACGAACTCGGACTCCTCGGCGGCGCGCAGGGCGTCGTGCAGGGTGCCGGGCAGGGGGACGTGGCCGAGCACGCGCCGCTCGTGGGTGGTCAGCGCGCTGACGTCCTCGGCGGCGGACTCGGGCAGCTCGTAGCCCTCCTCGATGCCCTTGAGCCCGGCCGCGATCAGCAGGGCGTAGGCCAGGTACGGGTTGGCCGAGGCGTCGATGCCGCGGTACTCGATGCGGGCCGAGCCGGCCTTGTCCGGCTTGTACAGGGGCACGCGCACGAGCGCGGAACGGTTGTTGTGGCCCCAGGAGACGTACGAGGGCGCCTCGCCGCCGCCCCACAGGCGCTTGTAGGAGTTCACGAACTGGTGGGTGACGGCGCTGATCTCCACGGAGTGGCGCAGCAGGCCCGCGATGAACCGGCGGCCCGTCACGGAGAGCCGGAACTCGTCCGCGGGGTCGTAGAAGGCGTTGGAGTCGCCCTCGAAGAGGGAGATGTGGGTGTGCATGCCCGAGCCGGGGTGCTCGGAGAACGGCTTGGGCATGAACGTGGCGTACGTGCCCTGGGCGGCGGCGACCTCCTTGACGACGGTCCGGAAGGTCATCACGTTGTCCGCCGTCGTGAGCGCGTCCGCCGCGCGCAGGTCGATCTCGTTCTGGCCGGGGCCGTTCTCGTGGTGGCTGAACTCGACGGAGATGCCCATGCCCTCGAGGAGGCTGACGGCGTCGCGGCGGAAGTCGGCCGCGTCGGAGCCGGGCACGTTGTCGAAGTAGCCCGCGCGGTCCACGGGCACCGGCTCCCCGTCCGGGCCGGGCTGGTCCGACTGCAGGAGGTAGAACTCGATCTCCGGGTGGGTGAAGCACGTGAAGCCCTGGTCCGCGGCCCGGTCCAGCACGCGGCGCAGCACGTGCCGCGGGTCGGCGGGGGCGGGGCGGCCGTCCGGGGTGAGCACGTCGCAGAACATCCGGGAGCTCTGTCCCTGGTCGCCGCGCCAGGGCAGGATCTGGAAGGTCGAGGGATCGGGCTGCAGCAGCATGTCCGACTCCGAGATGCGGGTGTATCCGTCGATCGAGGAGCCGTCGAAGCCCAGGCCCTCCGTGAAGGCGTTCTCCACCTCGGCCGGAGACAGGGCCACCGACTTCAGCGTACCGATCACGTCCGTGAACCAGAGCCGGACGAACCTGACGTCCCGGTCCTCGATGGTGCGGAGCACGTAGTCCTGCTGTCGATCCATGCCGCCACTCTAGACGCGCCGCGTAGACTCCGGCCCATGTCTGCTCCCCAGTCCCCCCGGCAGCCTGACGACACCGCCCCCTACGGGCCGCCCGCCCCGTCCCGGTACCGGACGGTCCACCTGCAGCGGGCCAAGGACGAGGGCCGGCGCTTCGCGATGCTCACCACCTACGACGCGATGACGGCGGCCCTGTTCGACGAGGCCGGCGTCGAGGTGCTGCTCGTGGGCGACTCGGTGGGCAACACCGTGCTGGGCCATCCCACCACCCTGCCGGTCACCCTGGACCAGATGATCCTGTTCACCCAGGCCGTGGTGCGCGGTGCCGAGCGTGCCCTCGTGGTCGCGGACCTGCCCTTCGGCTCGTACGAGGCCTCCCCGCGGCAGGCCGTCGAGTCGGCCGTGCGCCTCGTGAAGGAGTCCGGCGCGCACGCCGTCAAGGTGGAGGGCGACGAGCGCTTCGCCGAGCACGTGGCCGCGATGACGGCAGCCGGCGTCGCGGTCATGGCCCACATCGGCTTCACCCCGCAGTCCGAGCACGTGCTCGGCGGCTACCGGGTGCAGGGCCGCGGCGCGGGGGCGGCCGAGCGGATGACGGCGTCGGCCCGGGCCCTCGAGGCCGCGGGGGCGTTCGCCGTCCTGATGGAGATGGTCCCCTCGGACGTCGCCGCCGCCGTCGACGCCGCGCTGCGGGTGCCCACCGTGGGCATCGGCGCGGGCCCGGGCACCACGGGCCAGGTGCTCGTGTGGCAGGACATGCTCGGCCTGCGCGAGGGCCGGGTGCCCCGGTTCGTCCGTCAGTACGCCCGCCTGCACGAGGTCGTGGGTGAGGCGGTCCGGGCCTATCGCGCGGACGTGCTCGACGGCGCGTTCCCGGCCCCGGAGCACGGCTTCGAGGGCTGAACCCGCCCTGTGAGACGACCGGGCCCCCGTCCCTCAGGACGGGGGCCCGGTGTCGTCCGGCGTCGCGGTCAGGAGGCGTCGTCGACGGGACGGCTGTCCCAGTCGTCGTCGCGCGCGTCCTCCGCGTCGGCGGCCTCGTTGTTCGCCCGCACGCGGTCCATCGCGGCCTGGGCCTCCTCACGGGTGCCGAACGGGCCCAGCAGCTGGGACCAGTCCGACTGGGCGCCCACCTCCACCTGATGCGTGTTGACGTTGTACCAGAACTCGCTCGTCTCGGTCATGGGGGCCACAATAGCCGGGCCGATAGGCTGGAGGACATGTCCCAGCGTCAGAACCCCGCCGTCCCGTCCAGCCACAACGGTCCCCGCCCCGCGGGCCCCACCGCACCGGAGCCCGGGTCGCTCGCCCCCGTCGGCACTCTGACGCCCGGGGCCCCGTCCCCCGCCCCGCCCGTGCCGGCCGCGATCCCGCGCCCCGAGTACGTCGGCAAGGCCACCCCGGACGAGGGCAACGCCTCGGACGTCTACGACGCCGCCGGCATCGAGCGGATCCGCGCCGCCGGCCGCCTGGCCGCGCAGGCCATGGAGCACACCGCCGCCCACATCCGCCCGGGCGTCACCACGGACGAGCTGGACCGGATCGCGCACGCCTTCCTCGTGGAGCGCGGCGCCTACCCGTCCTGCCTGGGCTACCGCGGCTTCCCGCGGTCCATCTGCACCTCGATCAACGAGGTCATCTGCCACGGCATCCCGGACGGCACCGTCCTGGAGGACGGGGACATCGTCAACCTGGACATCACCGCGTACCTGGACGGCGTCCACGGGGACCACAACCGCACCTACCTGGTCGGCGACGTGGACGAGGAGTCCCGGCTGCTCGTCGAGCGCACCGAGGAGGCCCTGCGCCGCGGCATCCGCGCCGTGAAGCCCGGCCGTCAGGTCAACGTGATCGGCCGCGCCATCGAGTCCTACGCCAAGCGCTTCGGCTACGGCGTGGTGCGCGACTTCATCGGCCACGGCGTGGGCGTGGACTTCCACTCCGGCCTCGTGATCCCCCACTACGACGCGGCCCCGGCCCACGACCGCCTGCTCGTGCCCGGCATGGTGTTCACCATCGAGCCGATGCTCACCCTCGGCACGATCGAGTGGGACCAGTGGGACGACGGCTGGACCGTGGTGACCCGCGACCGCCGTCGCACCGCGCAGTTCGAGCACACGATCGTGGTCACGGACGACGGCGCGGAGATTCTCACGCTGCCGTGACCCGGCACTAAGCTGGGGGCCGTGACGACGCACACCAGCACCGCCCAGCGCTCCTCCAAATACCCCACGACGATCGGCATCGACGTCGGGGGGACCGGCATGAAGGGCGGCCTGGTCCGCCTCGGGTCGGGGCCGAAGGCCGGCACCCTGCGCGGGGACCGCTTCCGCATCCCCACGCCGCAGCCGGCCATGCCCGAGCCAGTGGCGGCGACCCTGGCGGCCATCACCGCCGAGCTCGACGGGCGCGAGAAGGCGCCGAAGCCCTCCGCCCCGCTGGGTGTGTGCTTCCCCTCGATCGTCAAGGACGGGGTGTGCCTGTCCGCGAACAACATCGACCACTCGTGGATCGGCACGGACCTGCGCGGCACGTTCGAGGAGCACCTGCGCCGCCCCGTGACCGTGGTCAACGACGCCGACGCGGCCGGCCTCGCGGAGGCCCGCTACGGGGCCGGGCGGGGCGTGCGCGGCCTGGTGCACGTGATCACCCTCGGCACCGGCATCGGCGGCGCGATGATCCACGACGGCGTGCTCGTCCCGAACTTCGAGGTCGGCTCCCTGGAGCTCGACGGCGTGATGGCCGAGTCGCGGGCCTCCGCGAAGGCCCGGGAGCGCGATCAGCTCAGCTGGGCCGAGTACGCCGAGCGACTGCAGCGCTTCTTCTCCCACGTGGAGCGGATCTTCTCGCCCGACCTGTTCATCGTCGGCGGCGGCATCTCCAAGCGGCCGGACGACTACCTGCCGCTGCTGCGCCTGCGCACCCCGATCGTCCCGGCCCAGCTGCAGAACAACGCGGGCATCGTGGGCGCCGCCCTGGCCGCGCACGGCTCGCTCGCCGACGGCAACTGAGGGCGCAGACACCGAGGGCGGTTCCGGCTTCCCCTCCGGAACCGCCCTCGGCAGTCTTGCCGGGCCGACCGAGGTCGGCCCGGGGATCACTGTAGCGTCTGGAGGCCGTGCGCACCACTGCACCGTCGATCCCGGCGGCGCCGTCGCATCGGCCCAGGTCAGCGGGTGAACAGCCGCGGCTGCACGGCGGGACGGCCGCGGTCGTCCCCGTCACCGGCCCGGAGCTCCGCGATGGCCTCCTCGAAGTCGTCGAGGGACTCGAAGTCCCGGTAGACGGAGGCGAAGCGCAGGAAGGCCACCTGGTCGAGACGGCGCAGCGGATCGAGGATGGCCAGGCCGACGTCGTGGGCGTCCACCTCGGCGTTGCCCGTGGCACGGACCGTCTCCTCGACCTCCTGGGCGAGCATGGCCAGGTCGTCGCTCGTCACCGGCCGCCCCTGGCACGCCTTCCGGACGCCGTTGATCACCTTGGAGCGGTCGAACGGCTCCGCCACCCCGGAGCGCTTGACGACGGTCAGGGCGGTGGTCTCCATGGTGGTGAACCGCTTGCCGCAGGCCTGACACTGCCGACGCCGACGGATGGCGGAGCCGTCGTCGAGGGAGCGTGAATCCACCACGCGCGAGTCCTCATGACGGCAGAACGGGCAGTGCATCAGCTCTCTCCTCCTGGGCGGGGCACTCCCATGCTACGTCCGCTCAGCCGAGGCAGGCCGGACCCAGCAGGATCTTGAGGTCCCCGAACAGCGCCGGGTTCGGGCTCACCCGGAACTGCGGGCCCAGCTGGAACTCCTGCGTGGCACGCTGGCCCACCAGGGACAGCCGCACCTCCGAGGAGCCCTCGTGGGTGCGCAGCACGTCCGCCAGCTGGCCCATGACCTGCTCCGTGGCCTTGAACGCGGGCAGCGTGATCCGCACGGGGCCGCCGGGGCCGTCCGAGAGCTCCGGGATGGTCAGCTCCATCGCCGACAGGGACACCGACCCGTCGTCCCGGCGCTGCACCCTGCCCTTGACGGCGACGACGAGGTCCTCGGCCAGCATCATCGCGATGGGCGCATACACCTGGCCGAAGAACATGACGTCCATCGAGCCGCCGAGGTCCTCGATCTCGCAGCGCGCGTACGCGTTGCCCGAGGACTTGGCGATGCGGCGCTCGAGCGTGGTGATCAGGCCCGCGATGGTGACGATCGCGCCGTCGGCGGGCCCGTCGTCGTCGAGCACGCGGGTGATCTGGACGTCGGCGTGCTGGGCCAGGACGCCGTCGAGGCCCTGCAGCGGATGGTCGGACACGTACAGGCCCAGCATCTCGCGCTCGAACGCGAGCTTCTCCTTCTTCGCCCACTCCGGCAGGTCCGGGACGGCGACGCCGTCCGCGGCGTCGGAGTCGTCCTCGTCGCCGCCGCCGAGCGCGAACAGGTCGAAGGTGAACTCGCCGTGATCCTCCTTGCGCTTCTGCGCCACGGTGGCGTCCACGGCCTCCTCGTGCACGGCCAGCAGGGCGCGGCGGGCGTAGCCGAGGGAGTCGAAGGCGCCGGCCTTGATCATGGACTCGATGGTGCGCTTGTTGCACACCACGAGCGGCACCTTCGCCAGGAAGTCGCCGAAGCCCGTGTACGAGCCCTTGTCCTCGCGCGCCTGGACCATGCCCTTGACCACGTTGGCGCCCACGTTGCGGACGGCGCCCATGCCGAAGCGGATGTCCCGGCCGACGGGGGTGAAGGTCAGGTGGGACTCGTTCACGTCCGGGGGCAGCACCGTGATGCCCATGTGGCGGCACTCGTTGAGGTACATGGCCAGCTTGTCCTTGTCGTCGCCCACCGAGGTGAGCAGCGCCGCCATGTACTCCGCCGGGTAGTGCGCCTTGAGGTAGGCCGTCCAGTAGGAGACCAGGCCGTAGGCGGCCGAGTGCGCCTTGTTGAACGCGTAGTCCGAGAAGGGCAGCAGGATGTCCCACAGGGCCTTCACCGCGGCCTCCGAGTAGCCGCGGTCCAGCATGCCCTGGTGGAACGCCTCGTACTGCTTGTCCAGCTCCGACTTCTTCTTCTTGCCCATCGCGCGGCGCAGGATGTCGGCCTGGCCGAGCGAGTAGCCCGCCACCTTCTGGGCGATCGCCATGACCTGCTCCTGATACACGATCAGGCCGTAGGTGGTGTCCAGGATCTCCCGCAGCGGCTCCTCCAGCTCCGGGTGGATCGGGGTGATCTCCTGCTGCCCGTTCTTGCGCAGCGCGTAGTTGGTGTGCGAGTTCGCGCCCATGGGGCCGGGGCGGTACAGGGCGATGGTCGCCGAGATGTCCTCGAAGTTGTCCGGGCGCATCATCTTCAGCAGCGAGCGCATGGGGCCGCCGTCGAGCTGGAACACGCCGAGGGTGTCGCCGCGGGCCAGCAGCTCGTAGGCCGCCGGGTCGTCCACGTCGAGGGTCTCCAGGTCCAGGTCCACGCCCTGGTTCGCCTTCACGTTCTCGAGCGCGTCCGAGATGATCGTGAGGTTGCGCAGCCCCAGGAAGTCCATCTTGATCAGGCCCAGGGACTCCGCCATCGGGTAGTCGAACTGGGTGATGACCTGGCCGTCCTGGAGACGACGCATGATCGGGATGACGTCGATCACCGGCACCGAGGACATGATCACGCCGGCCGCGTGCACGCCCCACTGCCGCTTCAGACCCTCGAGACCCTTGGCGGTCTCGAAGACCTCCTTCGCCACCGGGTCCGTGGCGATCAGCTCGCGGAAGGGCGCGGCCTCCCCGTAGCGCGGGGCCGCGGGGTCCTCGATGTCCTTGAGCGGGATGTCCTTGGCCATCACCGCCGGCGGCAGCGCCTTGGTGAGGGACTCGCCCATCGAGAACGGCTGGTCCATCACGCGGGCCGAGTCCTTCAGGGCCTGCTTGGTCTTGATGGTGCCGTACGTGACGATCATGGTGACGCGCTCGTCGCCGTACTTGCGGGTGACGTAGTCGATCACCTCGGAGCGACGGCGGTCGTCGAAGTCGACGTCGAAGTCGGGCATGGACACGCGGTCCGGGTTGAGGAACCGCTCGAAGATCAGCCCGTGCTTGAGCGGGTCCAGGTCCGTGATGCGCAGCGCGTACGCCACCATCGATCCGGCGCCCGAGCCACGGCCCGGGCCCACCCGGATGCCGTTCTCCTTGGCCCAGTTGATGAAGTCGGCCACGACGAGGAAGTACCCGGGGAAGCCCATCGAGATGATGACGTCCAGCTCGTAGTCCGCCTGCTTGCGCACGTGGTCCGGCACGCCGTCCGGGTAGCGGTAGGCCAGACCGGAGGCGACCTCCTTGATGAGCCAGCTGGTCTCGTCCTCGCCCTCCGGCGTGGGGAAGACCGGCATGTAGTTGGCCTTCGTGTCGAACTCGACCTCGCACCGCTCGGCGATGAGCAGCGTGTTGTCGCAGGCCTCGGGCAGCTCCGCGAAGAGCTCGCGCATCTGCCGCGGGGACTTCAGGTAGTACTCGGTGCCGGAGAACGCGAAGCGGGAGCCGCCCTGGTCGTAGCTGGGCTCGTTGAGCTTCGAGCCCGACTGCAGGGCCAGCAGCGCCTCGTGCGCCTTGGCGTCGTGCTCGTGGGTGTAGTGCAGGTCGTTCGTGGCCACGAACGGCAGGCCCAGGTCCTTGGCGAGCCGGCGCAGGTCCGTCATCACCCGGCGCTCGATGTCGAGGCCGTGGTGCATGATCTCGCAGTAGTAGTTGTCCTTGCCGAAGATGTCCCGGAAGTCCGAGGCCGCCTGCATCGCCTCCCGGTACTGGCCCAGGCGCAGGCGCGTCTGCACCTCGCCGGAGGGGCAGCCCGTGGTGGCGATCAGACCCTTCGAGTACTGGCTCAGCAGCTCCCGGTCCAGCCGCGGCCACTTGGCGTACACCGAGTCCAGCGAGGCGATCGAGCCCATCCGGAACAGGTTGTGCATCCCCTCGGTGGTCTCGCTCAGCAGCGTCATGTGCGTGTACGCACCGCCGCCGGACACGTCGTCCCCCCGCTGGTGGGGCTCGCCCCAGCGGGTCTTCTCCTTGTCCGTGCGGTGCTGCTGCCCGGGGGCCACGTAGGCCTCGAGCCCGATGATCGGCTTGACGCCCGCCGCCTTCGCCTTGGACCAGAAGTCGTAGGCGCCGAAGAGGTAGCCGTGGTCCGTGATGGCCAGCGAGTCCATGCCCAGCCGCTGGGCCTCGGCGAACAGGTCGTCCAGCTTCGCGGCGCCGTCGAGCATGGAGTACTCGGTGTGCGTGTGCAGGTGGACGAAGCCGCCGTCCTTCACGGCGTCGGGGCGGGCGTCGGCGGACACGGTCATGCGGGGTGGGCCTTTCGACGGGGAGGACGGCAGGGCCGCACCAGCCTACTCGTGGTGCCCGGGCGGCGGGGCCGGACCGGGACGGGGGTCACATCGACGGTGCAGGCTCAGTCCTCGTCGCCGCGCAGCGCCGCCAGGGCGTGGGCGAGGTCGTCCGGATACGGGGAGGTGATCGTCACCGGCTCCCCCGTGACCGGGTGCGGGAACGCCAGGCGGTGGGCGTGCAGCCACTGGCGGGTCAGCCCGAGCTCGGCCGCCAGGCGCGGATCCGCCCCGTACGTGAGGTCGCCGACGCACGGGTGGCGCAGCGCCGAGGTGTGCACGCGGATCTGGTGGGTGCGCCCGGTCTCCAGGTGGACCTCGAGCAGGGTGGCCCGGCCGAACACCTCGAGCGTCTCGTAGTGGGTCACGGACGGCCGGCCGTCCTCGAGCACCGCGAACTTCCAGTGGTGGCCGGGATGCCGCCCGATGGGCGCGTCCACGGTGCCGCTCAGCGGGTCCGGGATGCCCTGGACCACGGCGTGGTAGACCTTCTCCGGCACGCGCTCGCGGAACTGGTCCTTCATGGCCGTGTAGGCGCGCTCGGTCTTGGCCACGACCATGACCCCGGTGGTGCCGACGTCGAGCCGGTGCACGATCCCCTGGCGCTCAGGGGCGCCCGAGGTGGTGATGTCGTAGCCGAGGGCGGCCAGGGCGCCCACCACGGTGGGCCCGACCCAGCCCGGCGAGGGGTGCGCGGCCACGCCGGTGGGCTTGTCCACGGCCACCAGGTCCTCGTCCTCGTACAGGATGCTCAGCGCGTCCACGCGCTCTGCCCTCACTTCCAGGGGGTCGGGGTCGTCGGGGACGTCGACGGCGAGGGTCTCCCCCGCCACGGCCTTCGCGGACTTGGCCAGGACACGGTCCCGGCGGCCGGAGCGCGACTCGGCCCGCACCAGGCCCCGGGAGAACCAGTCCGCCAGCAGCGAGCGGGAGACGCCGAACGCGTCGGCGAGCACCGCGTCGACCCTCCGGCCCGCCTCGGCCTCGGTGACCTCGAGCCGCTCGGTCAGTCCCGGTCTCATGCCCATGTCCTCACGCCTCCCGTGTGCCGTCCAGGCGGCGGCCGGTCATCACGAGCAGGGCGACGCCGATGACGGAGCAGACGATGAACGAGTCCGCCACGTTGAAGATCGCGAAGTGCGGCACGGAGATCATGTCGACCACGTGGCCGCGCCCGAACGCCGGGGGCCGGAACAGCCGGTCCGTGAGGTTGCCGAGCACGCCGCCGGCGAGCCCGCCCAGCGCCAGGGCCCACGGCGTCGAGCGCACGCGGGCGATCCCGACGAGGGCGGCGACCGCCACCACGGCTTGGATGATGGTGAACACCCAGGTGTGGTCCTCGCCGATGGAGAAGGCCGCGCCCGGGTTCAGGATGTAGTGCCAGCGCAGCACCCCGGGGATCACCGCGACGGAGTCCCCCAGCTGCATCGTGCTCTCGACCGCGTACTTGGTCAGCTGGTCGAGGGCGTAGGCCAGCACCGCCACGATGAGGGCGGTGAGCACGGCTCGCCGGCCCGCGCGAGGGGATCGCGGGGCCGGCGCGGCGTCGACGGCTCGGCTCACGCCGTGGGCGTGGGGGGCTCGACGCGCTTCTGGGCGCGGATCTCGCGCAGCTGGCCCTCGATGTAGGAGGTGAGGCGGCTGCGGTAGTCGGTCTCGAAGCTGCGCAGCTGTTCGACCTCGCCCTCCAGGCCGGCCTTCTCCTCGGCCAGGGCTTCGAGGGTGCGGGCCTTCTGCTCCTCGGCGTCGCTGACGAGCCGGGCCGCGGTGGCCTCGGCCTCGGCGACGAGCTCGGTGCTGCGCTGCTCGCCCGCGGCGACGTGCTCGTCGTGCAGCCGCTGGGCCATGGCCAGGACGCCGGCGGCGGAGGTCGCGGCCGCGTCGGCGGACTCGGGGGCGGCGGCCGGGGCCGACTCCTCGGCGGAGGCCGGGGTCGCGGCGGCCTCCGGGGTGTCCGCAGCGGGGCCGGCGGCCGGGGCGGCGCCGCCGGCGCGCAGCTCCGCGTTCTCGGACTCGAGCTGCTCGTTGAGGGCGATCAGGCGCTTGAACTCCGCCACGATCTCGTCGAGGAAGTCATCCACCTCGGTCTGGTCGTAGCCCTCGCGGAACTTCGTGGGCTGGAACTGCTTGTTGACCACGTCTTCCCAGGACAGCGCCATGGAACCGTCTCGCTCTCTGCTCGGTGCTCGGGGACGGCCGGGCGGCCCGGCGCGTCGGCGGCCGGCGCGCCGGTGAGGGGCGGCGCCGATCCTGCCGCGAAGACTACCACCGAGGCCGACAGCCGCCCCGGGCCGGGGGTCAGGCCACGCCGGCCAGGCTCAGCACCAGGACCCGCAGCAGCACGACGCCGAGGAACACGATGAGGAAGGCCACGTCCAGGCCGATGCCGCCCAGGTTCACCGGCGGCACGGCACGACGCACGGGGCGCAGCAACGGATCGGTGGCCCCGTACACGCCGCTGGCCAGCACGAGGACCGCCCCGGTGGGGCGCCAGTGGCGGGCGAACGACTGCGTGACGTCCAGGACGATCCGCACGGTCAGTGCCGCGAGCACCACCGTCAGGGCGAGGTAGGCGAGGGCGAGGAGCAGCTGCATGGGCGCCTCAGTCGCCGTCGAACGGGGAGTCGGCCGCGCCGGACTCGCCCTGCTCGGCGCCGACGACGTCCACGGTGGCCGGGGTCAGCAGGAACACCTTGCTGGTGATGCGGGAGATCGAGCCGTGCAGGCCGAAGACGAGGCCGGCTGCGAAGTCCACGAGGCGCTTGGCCTCGTTCTCACCGAGGTCGGTCACGTTCATGATCACGGGGACGCCGGAGCGGAAGGCCTCGCCGATCGCCTTCGCGTCGTTGTAGGAGCGGGGGTGGACGGTGGACAGGGTGTGCACGGAGGCTCCTTCGGCAGACGACGCTGCGGCTCGCTTGATGGGGGTCACCGGGGCCCGGTAGCCCGGGTCGACCGGCTCGGGACGCGCCGGACGCCGGGGTTCGACGGGATCGGCCGCGGTGGAGCCGGACGGGGTCACGGGCTCCGGCCGCTCGGCCGGCTCGGGATCGCGGACCGCAGCGGGGCGGACGGCCTCCATGTGGGGGTCGGTGTCCGGCTCCGCGGGGCGGCGCGCCTCGACGACCTCGTGCCGGGGCGCGGGCTCCCGCTCGGCGGCACGCGGCTGCTCGTCGTACTCGTCGCCGTCGGCCAGGCCGAGGTAGATCATCGTCTTCTTCAGGGCACCAGCCATGAGTCTTCCTTCACCACGTCCTCCGGCCCCGGGGGCCGCCGTCGTTCGTCGTCGGTGCGCGTGCGTCCGCACGGTCCTGTCGCGTCCCGCCGGGACGCGCGGGGTCAACGTTAGCCCACCGCGTCCCGGGCCCCCAGAACGTCGGAGCCGATGCGCACCTGTGTCGCCCCGGCGCGCACGGCCGCCTCGAGGTCCGCGCTCATGCCCATGGACAGGGCGGTGGCCTCCGGATGCGTCTGCCGCAGGCGCGCGCCGAGTGCTGCGAGCCGGCGGAAGGCGCCCTCCGGGTCCAGGCCGCGCGGTGCCACGCACATCAGCCCGCCCAGCCGCAGGCCCGGCAGGCCGGCGACGACGGCCGCGAGGGCGGCGACGTCCTCGGGGCGGGCGCCGCCGCGCGGACCGATCCCCTCGGGACGGTCCTCGTCGGCGCGGTCGTCGACGTCCACCTGCACGAGGCACTCCAGGTCGGGGATCGCGGCCTCGGGCTCGCGCTCGCGCCGCAGCACGAGCGCCCGCGAGAGCGCCTCGGCCAGTTCGGGTCGGTCCACCGACTCCACCACGGACGCGTAGCGCACCACGTACTTGGCCTTGTTGGTCTGCAGCTGGCCCACGAAGTGCCAGCGCGGGGCGTCCACCCCCAGGGCCGCGGCGGCGGCCTCGGCCTTGGGCCGGGCCTCCTGGTCGCGGTTCTCCCCCACGTCGGTCACGCCGAGCGCGGCGAGGCGCACGACGTCCTCGGCGGGGTGGGTCTTGGTCACGACGACGAGCGCGGGCTCCGCCTCGCGCCCGGCGTCCCGCGCGGCGTCGACGATGCGGGAGTGCACCGCGGCGAGCGCGTCGGCGATCTCCCGGGCGCGGGGGTCCGTCGGGGTCGGCCCGGCGGTGGCGGGGGCGGTCATGCGTCTCCTCTCGGGCTGGTGGCGTCGGGGTCGGCGCGCCAGACGAGGCCGGCGAACCGGCCCTCGCCAGGCGCTCGACGGTGCGAGAACAGGCGCTCGTCCTCCCGCGTGCACACGTCGATCGTCGCGGCGGCCACCCCGCGGGCACGGAGGACCTCCGCGGCACCGGCGGGCAGGTCGAGGGCGGGGGTGCCCCAGGACGTGGTGGCGGCGGTCGACGGGAGGCGGGCGGCGGCGCCGGCGCGCATGGCCGCGGGCACCTCGTAGCAGCGGCCGCACACGCCGGGGCCGATCCAGGCGCGCAGGCCGGGACCGGTCCGGTCGACCTCCGGGCGCAGGGAGAGAAGCCGATCGACGGTCGCCTCCAGGACGCCGTCCAGCAGCCCGCGCCGCCCGGCGTGGGCCACGGCGGTCGCGCCGGTCGTCTCGTCGACGACGACCACGGGGAGGCAGTCGGCCACCATGACGGCCAGCGGCCGGGACCCGTCGCGGCTCACGGCGGCGTCGGCCACGGGGGCCGGGGCACCGCCGCGCCCGGGTCCGTCCGCCCACACGACGTCGGCCGAGTGCACCTGGTCCAGATAGAGCGTGGCGCCCTCGGGGACCCCCATCACGCGCTCCAGGGCGCGACGGGCGGCGCTGACGCGGGCGAGCCCTTCGGCCTCGTCCGGCGGGACCACGTGCAGCGCGAGGTTGCCGGCGGCCACGGACGTCCAGGCCACGTGCACGGCGCCCGTCGCGGTGCGGACGGTCTCGCGGTGCACGAAGGGGCCGGCGGGGACCCGTGCGGTCCCGGCCGGCCCCTCCGCGGCCATCACTTGAGGAAGTCCGGGACATCCAGGTCCGAGGACCCGGCGCCGAGGTCCGGCTCCACCACGGTGGGCAGGTCCTGCTGGCGGCGCGGCTGCTGCTCCTGCGGGGCCAGCGGCACGGTGCCGCGCACGGCGGGGCGCTCGGCCTGCTGCGGCTGGGCCGGGGCGGCGGGCTGAGGCTGGGCGGGGACGGGCTGCGGCTGCGCGGGGGCCGCGGCCCGCTGCGGGGCTGCCTGCTGCTGCCCGGCCTGCGGGGCGGCCGGGGCGGAGGTGACGTCCACCTTGTCGAAGCCCGCGGCGATCACGGTCACGCGCACCTCGTCGCCGAGGGCGTCGTCGATGACCGCGCCGAAGATGATGTTGGCCTCCGGGTGGGCGACCTCCTGGACCAGGCGCGCGGCCTCGTTGATCTCGAAGAGGCCGAGGTCGGAGCCGCCCTGGATGGAGAGCAGCACGCCGTACGCGCCGTCGATGGAGGCCTCGAGCAGCGGCGAGGCGATCGCCAGCTCGGCCGCCTTGACGGCGCGGTCCTCGCCCTGCGCGTGGCCGATGCCCATGAGCGCGGAGCCCGCGCCCTGCATCACGGACTTCACGTCCGCGAAGTCGAGGTTGATCAGGCCCGGGGTGGTGATCAGGTCGGTGATGCCCTGGACGCCGGAAAGGAGCACCTGGTCCGCCTGACGGAAGGCGTCCATGACCGAGACGTTGCGGTCCGAGATGGACAGCAGGCGGTCGTTCGGGATCACGATGAGGGTGTCGACCTCGTCCCGCAGGGCGTCGATGCCCGCCTCGGCGGAGCCGGCGCGACGGCGGCCCTCGAACGTGAACGGACGGGTCACGACGCCGATGGTCAGGGCGCCGAGCGAGCGCGCGATGCGGGCCACGACGGGCGCTCCGCCGGTGCCGGTGCCGCCGCCCTCGCCCGCGGTCACGAACACCATGTCCGCGCCCCGCAGGACCTCCTCGATCTCCTCCGCGTGGTCCTCGGCGGCCTGGCGGCCCACCTCGGGGTTCGCGCCCGCGCCGAGTCCACGGGTGAGCTCGCGGCCCACGTCCAGCTTCACGTCCGCATCCGACATCAGCAGCGCCTGGGCGTCCGTGTTGATGGCGATGAACTCCACGCCGCGGAGCCCCACCTCGATCATGCGGTTCACGGCGTTCACGCCGCCGCCGCCGATGCCGACGACCTTGATGACGGCCAGGTAGTTCTGGGGTGCAGCCACGGTGTTGGTTCCCTTTGTTCGAGATCTCGAGAGGTCAGCGCGAGGCACATCGCCCCGGTGATCGGCGGCCACCCGGGGTGGACACCTTCAAGTACAGCGTGAAGCGAGCCTCGCGCGCGTTCGGGTCCACCGTACTGGGAGGCCCGCGTCACGTGCAAAAGAAAACGGCGTGTCTACGCGGAAAAGACGGCCTCCAACTCAACCTTCACGTGAAACTATAAGGACCAGCCGCCGTGGTGATGGCACCCCGACCCGCTCGAGGCCCCGCGCCCCGACCTTCACCTTCACGTTCTACTGGAGACTTCTGTGGCCCCGGTTCAGCGCGTGATCGGCCGCGTGGGAACGGAGACGTCGATCTCGGCGACGCCGCCCGCCGCGGACCCGTGCCGCTCGTCCGCCAGGAACGCCTCGGCCACGGACCCCTTGAGGCCGGCGTCCTGCGCGTCGCCCCAGACCAGGGTCACCCCGCCCTCGAGCGCCAGATAGACCTGGCCCGGGCCCCGGGAGTCGGCGGTCTCGACACGATCGGCCACAGGCTCCGGCAGGGCGGTCAGCACCTCGGCCACCTCGGCGCGCTCCTCCTGCGCCCGCTGCTCCAGCTCCTCCGAGAACGCGGGGAGGTCCTCGCCCTCGAGCCGCTCCTCCGGCACTCTCGTCAGGACGGTGCCGTCCGCGAGCAGCAGCTGCGCGCCGTCGTCACCGTCCCGCCGGGCCCGCGCCTCGTGCTCCCGGACCACGACCTCCAGGCCGGTGGGCAGGCGGGGCACGGTCTGGACCTCGGCCACCCCGGGCAGACCGCCGACCAGCTCGCCCACACGGCCGGCCCCGACGCGGGACAGCGGCACGCCGTACACGGGCTCCAGGCGCTCCTGGACGGCGGTGGCGGAGACATGGCGGGTGCCGGTGACCTCGACGCGGTCCACCGCGAGCACGCGCGAGAAGAGCACGACCCAGCCCAGGGCGCCCAGCACCGCGAGCACCGCGGCCGCCACACCCCAGCGGGTGGCGCGGCGCCGGCGCGCGGTGCGCCCCGGGAACTGGACGACGGTGGAGGCGTCGGTTCCGGCCGGCGGCGGCGTCCCGCGGCCGCGCCTCACGGGTGGGCGACGCCGGGCGCCGCGTCCCGGCCGAGCTCGGCCAGCAGGTCCGGACCCAGGGCGGTGACGTCCCCCGCGCCCATCGTCAGGACGACGTCGCCGGCCGTGGCGCCCGCCGCGAGCGAGCGCACCGCCTCGGCGCGGTCCTCGGCGACGACGCGGTCCTCGGCGGCACCCGTGGTGAGGCGGGAGGCGATGAGGGACGAGTCGACGCCGGGCATCGGCTCCTCCCGGGCCGCGTACACGGGCAGCACGCGCACCACGTCCGCCCCGGAGAGGGCGGCGGCGAACTCGGCGGCGAAGTCCCGGGTGCGGGAGAACAGGTGGGGCTGGAACAGGACGTGCACGCGGGCGTCACCGGCCACGGCACGGCCGGCGGAGACCGCGGCGGCCACCTCCGTGGGGTGGTGCGCGTAGTCGTCGAAGACCCGCACGCCGCGCGCGGCGCCACGGAACTCGAATCGGCGGGCCGTGCCCCGGAAGGCCTCGACGCCCCGCACGGCGGCCTCGAAGGCCATGCCCGCCCGGACGGCGGCCAGGACCACGGCGGCGGCATTCAGCGCGTTGTGCCGGCCGGGCACCTGCAGGTGCAGGGTGCGCTCCGGTCCGTCCGCCATCCGGAACGTGGCGCGCTGGCCCACTCCGGTCTCGCCCGGCTCCACCGCGAGGTCGGTGACCAGCAGGTCCGGCACCACGCCGTCGCGGGGCGCCGTGCCGTAGGTCACGACGTCGGCGGCCGCGTTGTCACGGGCCCACGCGGCGAGCTCCGCCGCGCCGGCGTCGTCGAGGCAGGCCACGAGGACCCCGCCCTGGGCGGCGGCTGGCAGCCCGCCCGCGAAGTCCCGGAAGACCTGGTGCACCGCCTCCTCGGTCCCGTAGTGGTCCAGGTGGTCGGCCTCCACGGTCGTGACGATCCCGATCGTGCTCGGGTAGTTCACCAGGGTGCCGTCGGACTCGTCGGCCTCCGCGATGAACCACTCGCCCCGGCCCGCCCGGGCGTTGGTGCCGAGCCCGGCGACGGCGGCGCCGACGGCGAACGTGGGGTCCCAGCCGGCGTCGGAGAAGGCCATGGCGGCCATGGAGGACGTGGTGGTCTTCCCGTGCGTGCCGGCGACGGCCAGCACCCGGTGGCCGCGCATGGCCAGGGCGAGGCCCTCGGAACGGTGCAGCACGCGCAGTCCGCGTGCCACGGCGGCGTCGTGCTCCGGGTTGCCCGGCCCGGCGATCGAGGAGGCGATCACCGTGGTGACGTCCCGGCCGAGGTGCGCGGCGTCGTAGCCGACCGTGATCCGGGCGCCGCCCGCGGCGAGCTCGCGCATTACGGGCAGGTCCTTCGCGTCGGAGCCGGACACCGCGACGCCCTGCTCCTGGAGGATGCGGGCGACCCCCGACACGCCCACGCCGCCGATCCCCAGCAGGTGCACGCGGCCCAGGTCGGCGAAGCGGCCCTCGGCCGCGGGACGGGTGCTCTCGTCGCGGCTCATCGCCGGGCTCCTTCCTGGGCGGCCGAGCGCACGAGGCCGGCCATGGTGACGTCCGCGTCCCGGACGCCGAAGCGGGCGGCCGCCTCCCCCATGCGCGCCAGACGCTCGGGGTCGGTCGCCAGCGGGATCAGCTGACGCTGCACCCACGCGCGCCCGAAGGCGTCGTCGCGGACGAGCAGCGCACCCTCCGCCTCCACCACGGGGCGGGCGTTGAGCGCCTGCTCGCCGTTGCCGATGGGCAGGGGGAGGTAGACGGCGGGCAGGCCGACCGCGGACACCTCGCAGACCGTGCCGGCGCCCGAGCGGGCGACGATCAGGTCGGCGGCGGCGTAGGCCTGCTCCATGCCCGCCAGGTACTCCCGCTGGACGTAGCCGTCCCGGACCAGGAGGCTGCCGTCGTCCTCGGTGAGGGCCTTGTCCCGCCCGGTCAGGTGGAAAACCTGCAGACCGGCGTCGAGGAGGTCGCCCAGCGCGGCGCGCACGGTGCGGTTCACGGCCAGCGCACCCGAGCTGCCGCCGGTCACCACGACGGTGGTCCGGTCCGGGTCGAGGCCGAGGGCCTCACGGGCGGCACGGCGGGCGGCCGCCCGGTCCAGGCCGGAGATCTCGGGGCGCATCGGCATGCCCACCCAGCGGGCGCCGCGGAGGTGGGTGTCCGGCAGGGCGGTGCCGACGTGCGTGGCCCGCAGGGCGCCGATGCGGTTGGCCAGGCCGGGGCGGGCGTTGGCCTCGTGGACCACCACGGGCACACCGGCCCGGAACGCGGCGAGGTACACGGGGGTGGCGACGTAGCCGCCCACGCCCACGACGACGTCGGCGCGCCGGTCCCGCAGGATCCGGGCCGCCGTGGCGACCGCGGCGCGCATGCGGGCCGGGAAGCGGACGACGTCCATCGACGGGCGGCGCGGCATCGGGACCCGGTCGATCAGGTCGAGCTCGTAGCCCGCCTCGGGGACGAGACGCGTCTCCATGCCGGAGGCGGTGCCGACCATGGTGCACTCGACGGGACCGCCGTCGTCGTCCTCCAGGGCGCGGGCGATCGCGAGCATCGGGGAGATGTGGCCGGCGGTGCCGCCGCCGGCCAGCACCACCCGCAGGGGTCCGGAGGGATGAGAGGTCTGCGTCATCGGGGCTCCTGGAGGGCGGGGGTGGGGATCACGGGGACGGGGTCGGTGTCCGGCTCGCCCGCCTGCGGGCGGGCGTCCGGTTCCGCTGCACGGCGACGCTCGTGGCGGGCGAAGGCCAGCACGATGCCGACCGCGCTCAAGGACAGGGTCAGCGCGGAACCACCATAGGAGATGAAGGGCAGCGGGACGCCCACCACGGGGATGATCCCGGAGACCATCGCGATGTTGACGGCCGCCTGGCCCACGAGCCAGGCCAGGATCCCCCACGTGGACAGGCGGATGAACGTGGACGTGGTCCCGGAGGCGACGCGGTAGATGCCGATCGCCAGGCCGAGGTAGGCCAGCAGCACCACCAGCGTGCCCACGAGCCCGAGCTCCTCGCCGAGGATGGTGAAGATGAAGTCGTTCTCGGCCTCCGGGATGTAGCTCCACTTCTGGCGGGACTGGCCGAGGCCCGCGCCCCACCAGCCGCCCGAGGCCAGGGCGTACATCCCGTGCGCCGGCTGGAAGCAGGGGTCGGTGGCGTCGGAGCAGTCCCCCAGCCAGGCCTGCACCCGGACCATGCGGTGCGGGGCGAGGAGGGTCAGGGCCAGGATGCTCAGCACGCTCAGCGCCAGGAAGGTGAGGAAGACCCCCCAGTGGGTGCCGGCCACGTACAGCACCGTGGCCAGCACGAGCGCGAGGATGATCGCGGTCCCGAGGTCGCTGCCCGCCATCACCAGGACCAGCAGCAGCAGGCCGCCGGGCAGCACCGGGATCAGCGCGTGCCGCACCTGGGTGACAAGGCGGTGCTTGCGCTCCAGGACCGCCGCCGCCCACAGGGCCAGGGCGAGCTTGGCGGCCTCGGAGGGCTGCATCCTGAACCCGCCGATGCCGAGCCAGTTGCGATTGCCGCCCACGGTGACCCCGAGCGGGGAGAACGCGACCAGCGCGAGCAGGATCACGGCCACGCCGAACGCCGGCCAGGCGAGCGCCTTGAAGACGCGCACCGGCAGGCGCGAGAACACGAGCAGGGCCGCCACGCCCGCCACCGCCCAGGCGGTCTGGCGCAGGAACAGGGCGTACGAGCCGCCGCCGGTGCCGATCGCCTCGACGGAGGACGAGGAGAGCACCATCACGAGGCCCAGCACCGTGAGCAGGGCGGTGCAGCCGCTGATGAGCAGGACCGACAGGTCGAGGGCGCGGCGACCCTCGAGGACCCGCCACATCCGGCGCAGGAGCCGCTCCCGATGCTCGGGGGCGTCGTCGTCCGCGCCGGAGCGCACCGGGCGGAGCTCGATCGGGGACATGGCCCTCCTCACGGGGGAAGCGAGACGGTCGGGTGGGCGGCGGGTCAGTCGGCGTCGGGCGCGGCGTCGTCGTGCACGTCCCAGCCGTGCTCACGCATCAGCCCGGCGACGGCCTCGATGAACGCCTCGCCGCGGGCCGCGTAGGAGCGGAACTGGTCCATCGACGCCGCGGCGGGCGCCATGAGCACGGTGTCGCCGGGGCGGGCCAGGCCGTCGGCCACGCGCACCGCCTCGGCCATCACGGCCGCACCGTCGGCGGGGCCGGTGCCGTCGGCCGTGGCGAGGGGGGCGTGGACGGGGACCTCGGGGGCGTGCGCGGCCAGGGCCGCGCGCAGGGCCGAGGTGTCCCTGCCCAGGAGCACCACCGCGCGGAGCCGGTGGGCGTGCGCGGCCACCAGCTCGTGATAGGTCACGCCCTTGGGCAGGCCGCCGGCCAGCCACACCACGGAGCTGAACGCCGCCAGCGACGCGTCCGCGGCGTGCGGGTTCGTCGCCTTGGAATCGTTGACCCACATCACGTCGCGGGAGGTGGCCACGAGCTGGATGCGATGCTCCCCGCGGTCGTAGGAGCGCAGGCCCTCGGCCACGGCCGCGGGGCTCACCCCGACGGCCCGGGTCAGCGCCGCCGCGGCGGCCGCGTTGGCCACGGTGTGGCGCGGCGCCACCGGGCCCAGGTCGGCGCGCTCGGCCAGGGCGATCGCCTCGTGGCGCCGGTTATCCAGGAACGCACGGTCCACGAGGATCCCGTCCACGACGCCGATGTCGGACAGGCCCGGGGTGTCCGTGGTGAAGCCGATCGCGCGGCAGCCCTCCTGGACGTCCGCGCGCTCCACGAGGGTGCGGGTCAGCGGGTCCTGCTCGTTGAACACGCAGGCCACCCGCGTGTTCGCATACACCTTGCCCTTGGCGGCGGCGTACTCGTCCATCGAGCCGTGCCAGTCCACGTGGTCCTCGGCCAGGTTCAGCACCGCCGATGACGCCGGCGCCAGTCCGTGCGTCCAGTGCAGCTGGAAGCTGGAGAGCTCGAGGGCGAGCACGTCGAAGCCCTCCGGGTCGCGGATCGCGTCGAGCACGGGGGTGCCGACGTTGCCGCAGGCCACCGCCCGACGGCCGTCCGCCCGCAGGATGGCCTCGACCATCGTCACGGTGGTCGTCTTGCCGTTCGTGCCCGTCAGGCACACCCAGTCGGCGGTCTTCCGGCCGGCGCGCTCGCGCAGCCGCCAGGCCAGCTCGACGTCGGACCAGATCGGCAGGCCCGCCGCGTGGGCGGCCATCAGCAGCGGCTGGTCCGGACGCCAGCCCGGGGAGGTCACGACGAGGTCCGCGGCGGCGCCGTCGACCTCGGGCAGCGCCTGCGTGGCCGCCCGGTCGAGCAGGACCTCGCGGACTCCCACGATCCGCAGGGTCTCGGCGCGCGCCCGGTTCTCGGGGCCGTCGTCGCCGTCCACCACCACGACGGCGGCGCCCAGCTCGGCCAGGGTGTCGGCCACGGAGAAGCCGGTGATGCCCAGGCCCGTGACGACGACGCGCAGGCCGGCCCACCCCGGGGCGTCCCAGGACGTGAGGTCGGCGGTGCGGGCGGTGTCGGCGCGGGGCCGGCGCACCGGTGCGGGCGCGGCGTCGGACGCGGGGCCGGTCACGGGGTCACCCCCGCGAGGCCGCCCTGGCGGATGAGCCAGTCGCCGTAGAAGATCGCGAGCCCCACGGTGACGCACATCAGGGACAGCAGCCAGAAGCGGACCACGACGGTCACCTCGGCCCAGCCCTTGAGCTCGAAGTGGTGCTGCAGCGGCGCCATCAGGAACACGCGCTTGCCGCCGGAGACCTTGAACCAGCCCACCTGGATGATGACGGAGAGCGTGATCGCGACCATGAGGCCGGCCAGCACGGCCACCAGGATCTCGGTGCGCGTGAAGATCGCGAAGCCGGCCAGGGCGCCGCCCAGGCCCAGGGAGCCGGTGTCCCCCATGAAGATCTTGGCCGGCGAGGTGTTCCACCAGAGGAAGCCCAGCAGGCTGCCCGTGAGGATCGCCGCGAGCAGGGCCAGGTCCATGGGGTCGCGGACCTCGTAGCAGCCGCGGGTGCCCTCGAGCGCGCAGGACTGGCTCGACTGGAAGAGCGATATCAGAACGTAGGCGCCCGTGATCATGGCGGTGGCACCCGTGGCGAGCCCGTCGAGGCCGTCCGTGAGGTTCACGGCGTTCGTGGTGGCGGTGGTGATGAGGTTCGACCAGATCACGAACAGGATGACGCCGATCGCGGGTCCGGCGAAGGCCAGGTCGAGCCACGGGATGTCCCGGGCGAAGGAGATCGCCGTCGAGGCGGGGGTCAGGCCCCGCTCGTCCGGGAAGTTCAGGGCGAGGACGGCGAAGGCGGTGCCGATCAGGGCCTGGAGGATGATCTTGCCGCGCGGCGTCAGGCCGAGCGAGCGCTGCTTCGTGATCTTCGTGAAGTCGTCCACGAAACCGACGAAGGCCATGCCCACGGTGAGCAGCAGCAGGATCAGGCCGGAGGCCGTGGGCCCGCCGAAGTCGACGCCGAGCACCGCGAGCAGCCCGTGGGTGATCAGGTACGCCAGCACCATGGAGCCGATGATGACCGCGCCGCCCATCGTGGGCGTGCCGCGCTTGGTCTTGTGGGTGGTCGGGCCGTCGTCGCGGACGAACTGGCCGTATCCGCGCTTGACGAGGAACCTGATGAACAGCGGGGTGCCGGCGGCCGAGAGGATTAGGCCGAGCACGCCGCCGATGAGCAGTCCGATCACGGTCGGGACTCCTTCGGGGAGGCGGAGGGGGCGGCGACGGCGTCGGCCGTGGCGAGGCGCTCGCCGAGGGCCGCGAGCCCGACGCCGTTGGAGGACTTGACGAGGACAAGGTCGCCGGGGCGCAGGTGCTCGGTGAGGAACGCCTCGGCCTGCGCGGCGTCGTCGACGAAGTGCGCCTCTTCGCCCCAGCTGCCCTCGTTGAGGGCGCCGATGTAGAGCGGCCGGGCTCCGGCGCCCACCACCAGCAGCTGGGCGATGTTCAGGCGCACCACGGACTCGCCCACGAGGGTGTGCTCACGGACGCGGGCATCGCCGAGTTCGAGCATCTCCCCCAGGACGGCCCAGGTGCGGCGGCCGCTGGAGCGGCCGAGGGTGGCCAGCGTCCGCAGCGCGGCGCGCATGGACTCGGGGTTGGCGTTGTACGCGTCGTTGATGACCGTGACGCCGTCCGCGCGGTCGGTGCGCTCCATTCGGAAGCGGCTGGCGGGTCCGAGCCCGTCGAGACCACGGGCGATCTCGGCCGGGTCCATGCCGGCGGCGTGGGCGGCCGCGGCGGCGGCCAGCACGTTGTGCACGTGGTGCAGGCCGGTCAGTCCGGAGGCGACCGGGTGCCGCAGGGCGGCCCCATCCGTCCCGACCTGCAGGTCGAAGACGGGGCGCTCCTGGTCGTCGGCGCGCACGTCCCGTGCGGCGACGAGGCCTGACGCGCGGCCGGCGGACACGTCCTCGGCCGCGCGGGCGACGCCCCGCTCGTCCGCGGTGAACCAGGTGATCGGGGCGGCGGTCCGCGCCGCCATGCCGGCGACACGCTCGTCGTCGAGGTTGAGGACGGCGATGCCGTCGGGGCCGAGGGCCTCCACGAGCTCGCCCTTGGTGCGTGCGATGTTCGCCACGCCGCCGAAGCTGCCCGCGTGGGCGGTGCCCACCATGAGCACGACGCCGATGTCCGGGCGCACGAGGTCGCAGAGGTACGCGATGTTGCCGACGTGGTCCGCGCCCATCTCGACCACGAGGAAGCGCGTGTCCAGCTCCGCCCGGAACACCGTGAGCGGCACGCCGACCTCGCCGTTGTACGAGCCGACCGGTGCGACGGTGGGGCCCTGGGTGGCCAGCAGGGCGGCGAGCAGGTCCTTCGTGGTGGTCTTGCCGGCCGAGCCGGTGATGCCGATGACGGTGGTCGGGGAGTGCTCCCGGACGCGGCGCACGACCTCCCGGGCGAGCGCGCCCATCGCGAGCACGGCGTCCTCCACGAGGATCGCCGGGTGCGCGGCGCCGTCGGGGGCGTGCGTGGCGCGCTCGGCGAGCACAGCGGCGGCGCCGGCGCCCAGCGCGGCGTCGATGAAGTCGTGGCCGTCGGCGCGCTCCCCCGGCTTCGCCACGTAGAGCGTGCCCTCGGCGGTGACCTCCCGCGAGTCGGGGGTGACGTGCACCAGCACGGTGGCGGGGTCGAGGGTGGCCGAGAGCGTGCCGGACACGGCCTCGGCGATCTGGGCTGCGGTGAGAGCGATCATGACTCGATGACCTTACCCTCGCGGGCGGGGCCGGAGCCCGAGGCGGAGGCCGCCGCGACACGGGCTGCCAGGGCCTCGCGGAGGGCCACCCGATCGTCCAGCGGGACGAGCTCGCCGTCGTAGTCCATCGTGGTCTCGTGCCCGCGGCCGGCCAGGAGGATGCCGTCCTGCGGCCCCGCCAGCTCCACGGCGCGGCGGATGGCCGCGGCACGGTCGGCCACCTCCTCGATCACGACCGTGCGGCCCTCCTCCCGCGCGATGCGGTCGGCCTCGGCGCGGGCGCCGGCGAGGATGTGGGCACGGATCGGGGCCGGGTCCTCCGAGTGGGGGGTGTCGTCGGTGACGATCACCACATCCGCCGCCCGGGCCGCGATCGCGCCCATCACGGGCCGCTTGTCACGGTCACGGTCACCGGCGGAGCCGAACACGATCAGGGTGCGGCCGCGCGTCCCGGCCGCCGCCCGGGCGTCGGCGAGGGAGCGCAGCGCCTGGACTATGCCGTCCGGGTTGTGCGCGAAGTCGACGACGGCGTCCGGCTCGCGGCCCACGACCTCCATCCGTCCGGGGACGGCGGCGGCCAGAGGGCCCTCGCCCGCGGGCACGTCCAGGACGGCGGCGAGCGCGTCCAGGTGCTCCTCCCCCACGGCGTGCAGCACGAGCAGGACCGCGAGGGCCGCGTTGGCCACGTTGAAGCGGCCCGGCAGACCGACGGAGGCCCGCAGCTCCCGGCCCGTGGCCGCGTGGCGCAGCGTGAAGCGATGGCCGAGGCCGTCCGGCGCGAGCTCGGCGACCTCCCAGTCCGCCCGGAGGCCGGGGTCGTGTTCGGCCAGGGCGCCCGGCGTCGGCGCGGCCGGCCCGAGGGCGAGCGTGGTGACGGGAGCGCCGGCGGCCCGGGCCATGGCGACGCCCCAGCGGGGCCCCTCGCCGCCGTCGAGCGTGATGACGGCGTGGTCGGTGCGGGCGGGGTCGAACAGACCGGCCTTGGCCGCGAAGTACTCCTGCATCGAGCCGTGCATGTCCAGGTGGTCCTGGGTCAGGTTGGTGAACCCGGCCACCGCGTAGCGCAGGCCGGCGATCCGCTGGTACGCCACGGCGTGGGAGGAGACCTCCATGACGGCGGTGTCCACCTCCTCCTCGCGCATGAGCGCCATGAGGGCGTGCAGCTGGGTGGCCTCGGGCGTGGTGAGCGTGGAGGGGACCTCCCGCTCCCCCGCGCGGATCAGGATCGTGCCCACGATGCCCGACCGGCGCCCCAGGGCCTCGAGCAGGGCGGCGGCGAGGAAGCTCGTGGTGGTCTTGCCGTTGGTGCCGGTCACGCCGAGCAGGCGCGGGCCGGCGTCGCCCCCGCCGCCGTAGACGCGGGCCGCCACGGTGCCGGCGGCGGTGCGCACGGCGTCGACCTCGAGCACCGGGACGTCGGCCAGGCCCTGCTCCGCCAAGAGCGCGCGGCCCGCCGCGTCCGTCAGGACGCCGACGGCGCCGGCCTCCAGCGCCGTGGCCGCGAACGCGGCACCGTGGGCGTGCGCCCCCGGGACGGCGACGTAGAGGTCGCCCGGGCGCACGACACGCGAGTCGAGGCTGACCCCCGTGACGCCGTCGGCCGGGGCCGCGCCGTGGACGTGGGCCGCGATCCCCGCCTCGGCCAGCGCCTGTGCGAGGGCGGGCCAGGGCGTGGCGGGGGTGTGGGAGGGCCGGAAGGCGGCGTCCTGCTGGGCCGGGGTCAGCGGCGCAGGGGGGTCGCTCGGGGTGGTCATGGGGGTGCTCCTGGGGTGCTCGGGGCCGGCGGCGTGGGTCACCACGGCCGGTCCTGTGGATCGTCCACGAAGACGCGGTAGTCGTTCGGCTCGGCTCCGGTGGCGGGCACGTCCGCCTGGCGGAGCATGTACTCCATGATCGTGGCAGCCGCGATGGACACGTCCCGGGAGCCCTGCTTCGACGGCGGCCGATGCAGGGACACGGACACCACGAAGCGGGGGTCGTCGAGCGGGGCGACGGCGGTGAAGCCGAGGTTGTAGCCGTCGTACGTGCCGGTGTCGCTCGCGGCCTCGGCGGTGGAGGACTTGCCGCCCACGCGATACCCGGGGATCGCGGCGGCCTTGCTGGTGCCCTGCGTCACGACGGTCTCCATCATGCGGAGCATCTGCGCCGCCGTCTCCTCGGAGACCACACGGTGGGGCTCCGCGGACGACTCCCAGCGCTTCTCCGCGCCGTCGCCGTCCACCGTGGCGTCGATCAGCCGGGCCGGGATCAGCACGCCGCCGTTGGCGAGGGCCTGGTACATCTGGGCGGTGTGCAGGGTGGTCTGGGTGTAGCCCTGACCGAAGGCCGTGGTCAGGCGCTGGCGGCCGTCCCACTGCTCGGGCGGGACGAGCACGCTGCCCGCCTGCTGCGGCAGGCCGAGGTCGATGGGCTGGCCGACCCCGAAGGAGCGCATGTACTCGTAGCGCTGCTCGTCCGTGATCTTCTCGGCGATCTGCACCGTGCCCGTGTTGTAGGAGCGCGCGTAGATGCCTGCGACGGTCATGTCGAACGTCGGGTGCGGGGAGAAGTCCCGGATGGTCTGCCCGTCGAAGTCCTGGCTGCTGGGGACGGTGAAGCCGTCCGTGGCGGTGACCTTCCCGGCGTCGACGGCCGCCGCGATCGGCAGCGCCTTGCCCGTGGAGCCCGGCTCGTACGGCGTGCTCATCACGGTGGAGGTGCGGAAGTTCCCCTCGGTGGCGTCGGGGTCGGCGGGGTCCACCGTGGTGGAGTCCGCCATGACGATCACGTCGCCCGTCTTCACGTCCATCACGACGGCGTTCGCCCACTCCGCCTCGTACTCGGCGGCGAGGGCGCCGAGGGTCTCCTGCGCGAACCACTGGGCGTCCTTGTCCACGGTCAGGCGCAGGTCGGCGCCGTCCACGGCCGGAACCTCCTCGAGCGGGGCGTTGGGGATGCGGATGCCGTCTGCGCCCACCTCGAACGTGCGGGTGCCCGGGGTGCCGGTCATGACGTCGTCCTGGCTGAGCTCGAGGCCCTCGAGGGCGGTGCCGTCGCCACCCATGAAGCCGATGATGCTGCCGGCGACCGACCCGTTCGGGTAGGTGCGGCGGTCCACCGCCTCGGAGAGCAGGCCCGGCACGTTGAGCGCCATGGCCTTGTCCCGCACCTCCGGGGTCACGGAGCGACGCACCACGGCGTACGGGCGGGAGCCGATGGTGGCCTCGCGCACCTCCTCCTCCGACATGCCGAGCACCTCGGCCAGGCTGGCCAGGCGGGAGTCCACGTCCACCAGCACGGTCTCCCGGGCCTCGCGGTCCCATTCGTTGAAGTCCTTGACGAGGCGCTGGTCCACGACGATGTCGTAGCGGCGCACGCTGGCGGCCAGCACGTCGCCGTCGCGGTCCAGGATGGACCCGCGCTGCGGCAGGGTCTCCTGGTGTGTCAGGCGCTGGTCCATGGCCGCCGCGGCCTGCCCCGTGGGGTCGATGCCCTGCACGTAGACGAGCCGCAGTGCGAGCCCGCCGAGCAGGACGAAGACGAGCAGGAGAAGGATGCGGGTGCGCACGGCGGGGTGCCCGGGAGCGGGCCCGACCGTCGATCCGCCGCGGGGAAGGTGCGAGGCGGGACGGTCGATCAACGGTCGGCGGCGTCCTGGTCGGGGGCGGCGGAGGCGTCCTCGCCGCCGAGGGTGCGCGGTCCCTCGATCTCGTCCTGGCCGTCGCCGGCCGTCCCCTGGCGGACCGCGTCCGCGTCCGCCGGCGGCGCGACGTAGGTGGCGGAGATGTCGCCGTCCTGGGCCGCCTGGGCCTCGCCGCTGAACTGGCCCGTGCCCGCGTCCACGGAGGCGGTGCCGGCGGGGGCGACCATCCCGAGGGCGTCGGCGCGCGCGGCCAGGTTCTGCGGCGCCTCGAGGTGGCCCACCTGTTCGGCCAGCCGCTCATTGGTCTCGGTGACGGCCTGCTGCTCCTGGCGCAGGTCCAGGAGGGCGTACTGCCGGTTGGACATGGTGATGTTCATGACGAGCACCGCCGCGAGCGCGGCGAGCACCACGAGGACGCACAGCACGGTCACGCCGGAGCGGGATCGGGGCAGCGGGGCGGGCACCACCGAGAGCGGCGTGCGCTCCTGCGGAGCCGGCCGCGCGGGGGCGACGGGGGTCGACCCGGGGCGCAGCGACTCTGCGATCCGTGCGTGTGCGGCCATGCTCATCTCCTCGTGCAGCGTCATGCCGTGGTCCTGGACGTCCTGATCTTCTCAACCGCACGCACTTTCGCGGAGGAGGCGCGACGGTTCTCTGAGATTTCTTCTTCGGTGGGCTTCTCGGTGCCGCGGGTGAGCACCCGCACCACGGGTTCGTGCTCCTCCAGCACCACCGGGAACCCCGGGGGCGCCGTGGACGTGGCCCACGCGCTCAGGTGCCGCTTCGTGATCCGGTCCTCGAGGGAGTGGTAGCTCATCACCACGAGGCGGCCGCCCACGTGGAGGGCGTCGAGGATGGCGGGCACGGCGGCGTCGAGGATGTCGAGCTCCTCGTTCACGGCGATGCGCAGGGCCTGGAAGGTGCGCTTGGCCGGGTGCCCGCCGGTGGCCCCCGCGGCGACGGGGACGGCCGAGCGGATCACCTCGACGAGGCGGCCGGTGGTCTCGATGGGGGCTTCGGCGCGGGCCCGGACGATGGCCCGTGCGATGGGGCCGGCGAAGCGCTCCTCACCGTCGCGACGGATGATGCGGCGCAGCTCCTGCTCGTCCAGCTCCGCCACGAGCGTCGCGGCGGAGCGCTCGGCGGTGTCGTCCATGCGCATGTCCAGCGGAGCGTCGTAGGAGTAGGCGAAGCCGCGTTCCCGGTCGTCCAGCTGGTAGGAGGACACGCCGAGGTCGTAGAGCGCGGCGTCGACCTTCGTGACGCCCGCGGCGGCCATGGCCTCGGGCACCCGGTCGTAGGTGCCGTGGAAGGGGATCAGGCGCTCGGCGAGGGGGCCGAGGCGCTCGACGGCCATGGCCTGGGCGTGGACGTCGCGGTCGATGCCGATGACGCGCAGGTGGGGGAACCGGGTCAGCAGGGCCTCGGTGTGCCCGCCCATGCCCAGCGTGCCGTCGACGGCGACGGGCGTACGGCCGGCCTCGAGCGCGGCCTGGACGGCGGGGGCGAGGAGGTCGACGACGCGGTCCCGCATCACGGGCAGGTGGCGGCCCTCGGGGCGCGGCTGGCCTGCGTCCACTCTCGACCTCCTGCTCACATCGCGGTCCTGGCGGACCTCGGGCGGGATCCCCATCCGTCCGCCGCCGCGCCTGGCCCAGGGGAAGACGGGTCAGGTGCGGCGGCGTCGGCTGGAGGTCTCGCTCGAGGTCGGGTGGTCATGGTCAGAAGACGCCGGGCAGGACGTCCTCGTCGGTCTCGGAGAAGGCGGCTTCCTGCTCGGCGAGGTAGGTGTTCCAGGACTCCGAGTCCCAGATCTCCACTCGCGTCCCCGCGCCGATCACGGTCACGTCCCGGTCCAGCCCCGCGTACTGTCGCAGCGGCGCCGGCACGGTCACCCGACCCTGCTTGTCCGGGACCTCGTCCGACGCCCCCGAGAGGAAGACGCGGATGTAGTCACGGGCCTGGCGGGAGGACAGTGGAGCCGACCTCATCTGCTCGTGGACCCGCTCGAACTCACGAGCGCTGAACACGTAGATGCAGCGCTCCTGACCCCGGGTCAGGACCAGCCCCTCCGCCAGCTCCTCGCGGAACTTGGCGGGGAGGATCAGCCGGGACTTCTCGTCGAGCCGGGGGGTGTACGTGCCCAAGAACACGGCAGACCCCCTGGCTCGTCAAGCGGTCCCTCCCGACCAAGGTCGGGACCCATGCTCTCTCCTTCCCTCCACATTACCCCACTTCCCTCCACCATCAACCCCGGACGCGGGTCCCGGCGCCACGGGCGTGTCGAGGCCCCCCGAGTCCGGCGCGCCATCCCGCGGGTCCCGGGGCCGGCGTCGCCGTGGAGGGACGTGGAGGACCGGTGGGCCCCGGTGGAGGGCCGCGGCGACGACGGAGCCTCGGGCAGCGGAAAGGCCCCGATCCGGAGCGGATCGGGGCCTGGAGTGGAGGATAGTGGGGGCCCGGCGGGCCAGGCGCTCAGTCGCCTCCGGCGCGCCGCTCGTCCCAGCGCCGCTCCAGGCGGCCCATGAAGTCGCCGCCTCCCTGCCGTCGCGGTGCGCCCGACCGGCGGGCCTCCGGGCCCGAGGCCCCGGAGGCGACAGCGCGCGGCCGCGTGGTCAGCAGGAAGATGCCGGCCCCGATGACGACGACGCCGAGCACGCCCAGGAGGATCGCGTGGTTGGCGACCCCGAGGACCACGACGAGCAGCCCGACCACGGCGAGGACGGCCCCGGCCACGACGCGACCCACGGGCAGCCGATGCCGCCCCGTGTCCGCCATCTGGGTGGCCAGCCGGGGGTCCTCGGTGCGCAGCTGCTGCTCCAGCTGGTCCAGCATCCGCTGCTCATGCTCTGAGAGGGGCATGGCGACTCCTTCGAACGCGGCCTCCGACACCTCCGGGACCGGGAGGGGACGCCCGCGCGTCCGACTTGCCCTCCAGGATAGGACCTGCCGCCCCACCCTAGCCAGGTGGCGACGTCGCCGGCCCCGGAACCCCTCACTCCCGATCCGGGCCTCCGGGGCCCGGCCGCGGCGCGTCTTGGCGGGCGTCGGCGCGGGCCTCGCGTCGTCCCAGCAGCGACGCCGGCCGCACGGCCGCCGTCGGGAAGCGCCGGGCGACGGCGTCCAGGGCGGCCTCGGCACCGGCCCAGTCGCCCTCCTCCGACGCCTCGTCCTCCGTCCCCCAGGCGGGACCGCCGAAGAGCGCCTCCTGGGCCGGAGGCTGATCGGCCTCGCCCCCGAGGCGCTCGGCGCGCACGCCCACGAGCCGGATCGGATGCGGCCGTTCGGCGTGCAGCTCGCGGACGAGCCGCCGCGCCGGGCCGAGGAGGTCGTGGCCCGTGGCGGTCGGCCGGGCGAGGCGGGCGGTGCGGCTGCGGACCGACCCGTCCGGCGCCTTGAGGCGGACCGTGACCGCGCCGGCGGTGACCCCCTCCGCGCGCAGCCGGGCCGCGACCCGGTGACACAGGCGCAGGACCTCCGGGTCGACGCCCGCGACGTCGACGGGGTCGACGTCGAAGGTGTGGTCCGCGCCGATGCTGCGGGCCGCCGGGCGCGGGGCGACGGGGCGCGGGTCGATGCCCCGGGCGAGCGACGCCCACTCCCGGCCGGCGGCCCCGAACGACGCCTCCAGCCGCGCGGGGTCCACCCGGGCGAGGTCGCCGATGGTCGCCACCCCCCGCCGGGCGAGCCGCTCGGCCGCCTTGGGGCCCACGCCCCACAGCCGGCCCACGGGCAGCGGATGGAGGAAGTCCAGGGTGCGCTCCGGCGGCACGATCAGCAGGCCGTCTGGCTTGGCCGCGGTGGACGCCGTCTTGGCCACGAACTTCACGGCCGAGCCGCCCACGGTGCACGGCAGCCCCAGCTCGGAGCGGACGCGCTCCCGGATCAGGTGGCCGATGTGCTCGGGCGGGCCGAGCCGGCGGCGGGCGCCGGCGACGTCGAGGAACGCCTCGTCCACGCTGAGCTGCTCCATCACGGGGGTCACGTCCGCGAACACGGCCATCACCTCGGCGGAGACGGCCCGGTAGAGCTGCTGGCGCGGCGGGATGACCACGAGCGGCGGGCACAGGGCGCGGGCGTGCGCCAGGGGCATCGCCGAGCGGATCCCGTAGGCCCGCGCCGCATACGAGGCGGAGAGCACCACGGACCGGCCGCTCGGGGCGGCGACGGCGGCGGGACGCCCCTCGAGGTCGGGCCGTTCGCGCAGCTCGACGGACAGGAAGAACGCGTCCATGTCCACGTGCAGGATCGTCGCCTCATCGCGGGGTGCAGCGGGCGCGGTCTCGGACATGGACCGAGCCTATCCGGGACCGGCGAGCCGCCGCGCGGCGCGGCTAGGGTGGGGCCATGCCCGCCAACGTCGCCGTCCCCCGCCCCCGTCCCGCCGACCAGGACCGCTTCCGCGCCGCTGTCGCCGACGCCCTCGACCGCCTGCTGGCGGAGCACCGCGAACGCGCCCGGGACGTCCACCCGCTGACGGCGCCCCTCGTGGACGCGATCGCGGACCTGACCGCGGGCGGCAAGCGCCTGCGCGCCGTCCTGGCCTGGCTCGGCTGGCGGGCGGCCGGCGGCGAGGCGGAGGACCCCCGCATCGCCGAGGCGGGCGCGGCGTTCGAGCTGTTCCAGGCCGCGGCGCTGATCCACGACGACATCCTGGACCGCTCGGACACCCGCCGCGGGATGCCCAGCGTGCACCGCCGCTTCGAGTCCCTCCACCGGGAGGCGGGCTGGCGCCACGCCGCGGAGCACTTCGGCGTCTCCGCCGCGATCCTCGCCGGCGACGTCGCCCTGGGGATGAGCGAGACGGCCTTCGCGCGCGTCCTCGCCGGCACGCCCCGGGAGGACCGGGCGCGGGCCGAGCTCGAGCGGATGCGCTTCGGCGTGATGGCGGGTCAGTACCTCGACGTGGTGGCCGAGATGGCCCCGGCGGCGCGCGACGCCCGCGAGGCCGAGGCGGCCGCCGAGGCGGTGGTGGAGCACAAGTCGGCGCGCTATTCGGCGGTGCACCCGCTGGCCCTGGGCGGACTGCTGGCGGGGGCGGACGACGGGCTGGTGACCGCGTTCGCCCGGGTGTCGCTGCCGTTCGGCATGGCCTTCCAGTACCGGGACGACCTGCTCGGCGTGTTCGGCGATCCGGCGACCACGGGCAAGCCCGCGGGCGACGACCTGCGGGAGGGGAAGCAGACGGTGCTCATCGCCCGCGCCGTCGAGCTGCTCGCCCCGGACGAGGCCGCCGCGCTCGACGCGGACCTCGGCGATCCGGACCTCGGCGCGGACCGGGTGGCCCACTGGCAGGGCGTCCTCGAGGCGTGCGGTGCGCGCCGGGCCGTCGAGGAGCGGGTCGCGGTGCTCTCGCATGAGGCGGCCGGGGCCGTGGCGGGCCTGCTCGCGCACGGCGTCCCCGAGGACGTGAGCGCCGAGCTCACGCGGCTGATCGACGCATATACGTCGCGCCGCCACTGAGCGGCGACGGACCCCGCGGGCGGATGGCCGCCCGCGGGGCCGGCTCACCAGGCCAGGGCCTGGGCGCGGCGCCGGATCTCGGTCTTCCGGCCGTCCCGGAGTGCGTCGATGGGCCGGCCGGGCAACGACTCGTCCTCGGTGAACAGCCAACGGAGGGCCTCCTCGTCGGAGAAGCCGGCGTCGGCCAGCAGCACGAGCGTGCCCTGCAGGGAGTCGAGCACGCCGGTCTCGGTGAGGAACAGGGCCGGCACGGACCGCACCGCGGGCTCGGGACGACGCACGGCCAGCAGGCGGCGATCATGCACGAGGTTGTGGACGCGGGTCACGCGCTGGTCGAGGTGTTCCGCCACGTCGGGCACGGAGAGCCACTCGCCCACGAGGGCGTCGAGCTCGGCGGGGATCGCGTCAGCGGGGACCGGGGTGTCGGAGGAAGTGGTGCTCACGGGCGCCAGCCTACGTGGCCGCCGACGGGCCCGGCCCACCGCGCCCCGGACGGCATGGATCTCGGTATGGTCACGAAGATCACATTCCGATAACATCGCCGAGGCTCCACGGCCGGGCGCCGACGTCGTCGGTCGACCGCGGGGGGCCACGGGTCCCGCCCGTCACTTCCCCGTCGTGTTCCATCCGTCCGATCCGATGCCGAGGTCTGCCGTGTCCCACACCCCGTCCGCTCCCGCCGCCTGCGCTCCGTCCTGACCGGCGGCGCGGTGCCCCTGCTGCTGCTCACCGGTCTGCCCGCCCAGGCCCACGCCCAGGAGGCTGCGGTGCACACCGTGCGCCCGGGCGACACCCTCACCCGGATCTCGGCCGCCCGCGGCGTCTCCGTCGCCGACCTGCTGCGGTTCAACGGCCTGGGCCTGGAGACCGTGCTCTACCCGGGTGACGAGCTCCGCCTGACCGGCGCGGCGGCCCCGGCACCGGCCGTCGGGACCTACACGGTGCAGCCGAACGACGGGTGGTGGATCATCGCCCGCCGCACCGGCGTCTCCGCCGCGCAGCTGCAGCGGCTCAACGGCATGAGCGCGTCGAGCATGCTCCACCCGGGCATGGTCCTGACCACGCAGCGCACGGCCGCCGCACCGAAGACCCCCGCGTCGACCGCCCCCGCGCCGGCCTCGAAGGCCCCGGCGGCCGCCGGCGAGACGGTCCGGTACACCGTGGTCTCCGGCGACTCCCTCTGGGGGATCTCCCAGCGGTTCGAGGTCTCCATCCCCCGTCTGCGCGAGCTCAACGGCCTGACGCGGGCCTCGACGCTACACCCCGGCGACGTGCTCGTGATCTCCGACGGCACCCTCGAGGTGGAGCCGGTCTCCGCCGTCCAGGCGGTCGGCGACACCTTCCTCGGCCGCACCGACGCGCCGCACGTCACGGCCTCGGCGAACGAGAACCTGCGCCTGCTGCGCTCCGTCCCGCAGCCCACCCCCGAGCAGATGCAGCAGATCGTCCGCGAGACCGCCGAGCGGATGGGCGTGGACCCCCGCCTGGCCCTGGGCCACGCGTACACCGAGTCCCGCTTCCGCATGGCCTCGGTCTCCCCCGGCAACGCCGTGGGGGCGATGCAGGTCATCCCGATCACGGGCGAGTTCGCCTCGGAGCTGGTGGGCCGCGAGCTGAACCTGCTGGACCCCTACGACAACGCGGTGGCCGGCGTCGCGTTCATCAAGTACGTGCAGGACCGCACCCCCACACTCGATGAGGGCATCGGGGCCTACTACCAGGGCCTCGGCGGGGTGCTGGACAGCGGCCTGAACCCGGAGGCACGGGACTACGTGGCCAAGGTGCGCGCCGCCATGGCGATGTTCTGATCCGCCGGCGGCGGACCGCCCCGAGGGGGTCCGCCGCCTGTCCTACCCTGGGACGATGAGCAGCGCACGCCGGGACCCCCTCGTGGGGGACATCGTCGACGGCCGCTACCGAGTCGTCGAGCGGCTGGCCCGGGGCGGCATGTCCACCGTCTACCTGGCCGTGGACGAGCGTCTCGACCGCGAGGTGGCGCTCAAGGTCATGCACCCGCACCTGGCGGAGGACCCCGTCCTCGTCGGCCGGTTCGAGCAGGAGGCCAAGACGGCGGCGCGGCTGTCCCATCCGCACGTCGTCGCGGTCCTGGACCAGGGCCACACCGAGGCCGAGGACGGCGACGTGCTGGCCTACCTCGTGATGGAGCACGTGCCCGGCCGCACGCTGCGCACCGTCATCCGGGACCGTGCACCGCTCTCACCCCGGGAGGCGCTGCGGTTCCTGCGTCCGCTCGTCGACGGCCTGGCCGCCGCGCACCGCGCCGGGCTGGTGCACCGGGACGTGAAGCCCGAGAACGTGCTCGTCCGCGACGACGGGCGGGTGACGGTCGCGGACTTCGGCCTGTCCCGTGCCGCCACGGCCCACACCCTGGCCGGGCAGGCCGTCGTGGGCACGCCCGCCTACCTCGCCCCCGAGCACATCGCCGGGGCGCCCGCCGACGCCCGCTCCGACGTGTACGCCGTGGGCATCATCCTGTTCGAGCTGCTCACGGGCCGCCAGCCGTACACCGCGGCGACCGCGTTGCAGGTCGCCTACCGGCATGTCCACGAGCGGGTCCCCGTGCCGTCCACGCTGCACCCCGGGCTCCCCGAGGATCTCGACGACCTCGTGCTGTGGTGCACCGAGCCGGACCCGGCCGACCGGCCCGCCGGTGCCGGCGAGCTCCTGCACCGCATCGACGCCGTGGCGGCGGGCCTGGACCCCGACGAACCGGACCGCCACCCCGCCGAGGGCCCGGATGCGGAGCCGGCGGTGGGCGCCCCCGCCGCCGATGGCCCCGAGGACGCAGCCCCGGACGGGAACCTGGAGACCCGGGCCCTCGACGCCGGCGACCACCACGCGACGCGCCTGCTCCCCGCCCTGGCCGAGTCCGACCTCGACGCGGACATGACCGACGTCATCGACACCCGTGCGGCGACGCGCGGGGCCGACCGGCGGCCCGCCGCGCATCCGGCGGAGCCGATCGGCCCGCTCGGGCTCGACCCCGCTCCGGCGGACCGGCATCCGGGGCGCGAGTCCCCGCGGCGGCTGCGTCGGGCGGCCCGCCGCCCCGCCCTCGACCTCGGCCAGGGCACCGGCCGGACCGCCGCGATCGGCGCGGCCGTGACCCTGCTGCTCACCGGCGTCGCCCTGCTGCTGGGCTGGACGCTGGGCTCCGGCGGCCTCGGAGTCGGAGGTGTGGCGGTGGTCCCCGACCTCGACGGGCTGGCCCGGGAGGCGGCGGAGGAACGGCTGACCGCCGCGGGCTTCACCGCGGCGGTCACGGCCCGGCACGACGAACTCCGCACGGAGGGCACGGTCGTCGCCAGCTCGCCCGCGGCCGGGGAGCCGGCAGGGCGCGGCACCCCCGTCGAGCTCACCGTCTCCGCCGGCCCCGCGCCGGTGCCGGTGCCGGACCTGACCGGCGTCGTGATCCGGCGGGCCCACGGCGTGGCCCGGGACGCCCGATTCACCGTGGAGGTCGCGGAGCGCCGCACCGATCCCGCAGTGCCGGCCGGGGCCGTGATCGAGCAGCACCCGGCCCCCGGCGAGCAGGCGACGCCGGGCACCGCGGTCCGCGTGGTGCTCTCCGAAGGCCGCGCCGTGCGCCCGGTGCCGGACGTGACCGGGCAGGATTCGGAGATGGCGGGCACGACGCTGGCGGACGACGGCTGGGACGCCCGCGTGCATCGCCTGCCGCTGCCGCTCTCCGGCCGGGGCGAGTCCCGGGTCCTGCACCAGTCCCCCGCCGCCGGGACCGCCCTGCCCGAGGGCACCGCGGTCCACGTCTGGGTCGGCTGAGCCGGGGCGTGCCCGGCCGCGCGGTCAGGCCCGCGGCGCGCGGCGCTCGGGGTGGGAGAGGGCCTCGGTGACCTTGAACGCCATCTCCAGGGACTGCTGGTGGTTCAGCCGCGGGTCGCACAGCGTCTCGTAGCGGGCGTCGAAGTCGGCCTCGTTGATCGGGTCGGAGCCGCCCAGGCACTCGGCGACGTCGTCGCCGGTCAGCTCGACGTGCATGCCGCCCGGGTGCGTGCCGAGCTCGCGGTGCACCTCGAAGAAGCCGCTGACCTCGTCCATCACGTCCTCGAACCGGCGGGTCTTGTAGCCGTTGGCCGCGGTCACGGTGTTGCCGTGCATGGGGTCGGTGACCCACACCGGCTCCAGCCCCGCGTCCCGGACGCCCTCGACGATGCCGGGGAGCACGTCCCGGATCCGCTCCGCGCCCATGCGGGTGATGAAGGTCAGGCGGCCCGGCTCGCGCTCCGGGTCCAGCCGCTCGGCGAGCTCGAGCGCGTCCGCGACCGTGGTGGTCGGGCCGAGCTTCACGCCGATCGGGTTGCGGACCCGGGAGAGGAAGTCGACGTGGGCGCCGTCCACCTGGCGGGTGCGCTCGCCGATCCACAGGAAGTGGGCGCTCGTGGCGTAGGGGTCGCCGCTGCGCGAGTCCACGCGGGTCAGGGCGCGCTCGTAGTCGAGCAGGAGCGCCTCGTGGGCCGAGTAGAACTCGGTGCGGCGCATGGCCTCGAAGTCCACGCCCGCGGCGTTCATGAAGCGGACCGCGCGGTCGATCTCGGCGGCCATCTCCTCGTACTGGGCGTAGGCCGGGTTGGCCATGAAGCCCTGGTTCCACTGGTGCACGCTGCGCAGATCGGCGAAGCCGCCCTGGGTGAAGGCGCGGACCAGATTCAGGGTGGAGGCGGAGGTGTGGTACGCCTGCACCATCCGCCGGGCGTCGTGCCGGCGGGCCTGCTCGGTGAACTCGTAGCCGTTCACGATCTCGCCGCGGAAGCTGGGCAGCGTGACGCCGTCGCGGGTCTCCGTGTCCGAGGACCGCGGCTTGGCGAACTGGCCGGCGATCCGGCCCATCTTCACGACCGGCATGGAGGCGCCGTAGGTCAGCACTGCGGCCATCTGCAGGATGGTCTTCACCCGGGCGCTGATCCGGTTGGCGGTGGACCCGGCGAACGTCTCGGCGCAGTCGCCGCCCTGCAGGAGGAACGCGCGGCCCTGGGCGACGTCGGCCAGACGGGCGCGCAGCAGGTCGACCTCGCCCGCGAAGACGAGCGGGGGCAGGGCGCTCAGCTCGGCGACGGCGGCGCGGTGGTCGGCCTCGTCCGCCCAGGACGGCGCCTGTGCGATCGGCAGCGAGCGCCAGTGGTCCAGGCCGGGGATGTCGGCGGCGCCCTCCGAGATGGCGGTGCCGAAGGCCAGGATCTTCTCGCGGGGGTCTTCAGTCATGCACACCAGGCTAGGGGCCGCGTGCCGCGCCCCGGTCTGGGCGTCCCCGGATGACGACGCGCGGGCCCCGCTCAGTCGCCGGCGCGCGGCGGAGCGGCCACCCGGCCCGCCTTCACGTCCGCCGCGTAGGTGTCCACGTATTCCTGGCCCGACAGGCGCCGGATGGCCTCCATGATCTCGTCCGTCACCTCCCGCAGCACCCGGCGGTCGTCGGCTGCCGCGGCACGGCCGGAGAAGTCCAGCGGCTCGCCGAAGATCATGCCCAGGCGCCGGATCCGCGGCAGCACGTGGCCGATCGGCTGGACCCGGTCCGTGCCGATCATCGCGATGGGCACCACGGGCACGCCCGAGGCCAGCGCGAGCTTGGCCACGCCGATCTTGCCGCGATGCAGCCGCCCGTCCGGGCTGCGGGTGCCCTCCGGGTAGATCCCGAGCAGCCGGCCCTCCCGCAGCGCCGCGAGGCCCGCGTCCAGCGAGCGCAGGGACGCCTCTCCGCCGGAGCGGTCCATGGGCAGCTGGTTCGCGGCCTCGAAGAACCGGCGGGTGACCCACCCCTTCACGCCCGGGCCGGTGAAGTACTCGTGCTTGGCCAGGAAGTGCACCTGGCGGTCGAGCATGGCCGGCATGAACACCGAATCCGAGACGGACAGGTGGTTGCTGGCCAGGATCGCCGGGCCCTCGGCCGGCACGTTCGCGAGGCCCTTCACCCAGGGGCGGAACAGCAGGCGGGTGGCCGGAGCCACGGCGAACGTCTTGGCGGACCAGTAGAACGTGGACACGAGGGCCTTCCGGTCGGGGCGGTCGGGTGCCTGCCCATCGTACGGTCCGCCTGCCTTACCCTGGGAGCATGCCCCGCCCCGTCGCCGTCGCCCCCGAAGACCTGCCCCTGCGCCTCATGCCCGCCGCTCCCGCCCGGCGCGACCACTGCGTCGTGCTCCTGCACGGGTTCACCTCGACTCCGGCCTCCGTCCGCGCCTGGGCCGAGGGGCTCGCGGCAGGCGGCTCCCCCGTGAGCGTGCCCCTGCTGCCGGGGCACGGCACGCGGTGGGAGGACCTGGCCGCCACGGGTGCGGACGAGATCCGCGCCGCCGTCCGGGCCGTCGTGGACCTCGAGCTCGCCCGACACGGCCGCGTGGTCATGGCGGGCATCTCGATGGGCGGCGCCCTCGCGCTCGACGCCGCGGCCCACCGACCCGTGGCCGGCGTGCTCGTGGTGAACCCCGCGCTGCGCTTCGCCAGCCCCCTCGCCCCCTTCGCCCCGTTGCTGGCCCCGTTCGTCCCCACGGTCGCCCCGATCGCGGACGACATCGCGGACCCGACGGCACGCGAGCGCGCCTACCCCCGCACGCCGGTGGCCGGCGTCGCCGCCGTCGGCCGCATCCAGCGGGCCGCCCGCCGCGCCCTGCCGCGGATCACCGCTCCCGTGACGGTCTACCGGTCCGCCCGCGACGCCGTCGTGCCCGCCTCGAGCCACCGGACCCTGGTGCGGGGCCTGCGCCAGGCCCCCGTGGAGGTGGTGGGACTGCCCCGCAGCCGCCACGTCGCCACGCTCGACCACGACCTGCCGCTGCTGATCGACCACGGCCGGAGCGCGGTCGCCGCCATGACGACGCACTGAGTCGCGCCCGGACCCTGCCGCTGCCGGTTGTAGAGTGTGCGTGACACGACTCACACATACTTCCGTTCCGCCGACCACCGGTCGGCGGGACCGACCCAACGCCCGAGGAGTCCCATGCACGAGATCAGCGAGCCGTACCACCCCCGCCTGTCCCCGGAGGCGAACATCACGGACTTCCTGGAACGCCAGGCCACGGAGCGTCCCGACCACGGCCTCTTCGCGGTGCCCGACGCGCAGGACCAGTGGACGGACGTCTCCGCCCGGGACGCCCGCGAGCGCGTGCGGGCCCTGGCCAAGGGGCTGATCGCCGCCGGGATCCAGCCCGGGGAGACGGTCGGGCTCCTGGCCTCCACCCGCCTGGAGTGGACACTGGTCGACTTCGCCATCTGGTATGCCGGCGCGGTCACCGTGCCCGTGTACGAGACCTCCTCCGTCAGCCAGGTGTCCTGGATCATCGAGGACTCGCACGTGCGCGCCGTCGTGACCGGGAACGAGAACCTCGCCAAGACGGTGCGGGACGCGGTGCAGCGCGAGGGCCTGCCGGAGCTGATCGGCCTGTGGACGATGGACCCGGCCGACGGCGCCCCCGGCTCCGGTCTCGAGGCGCTCGTCGCCCTGGGCACGGACGTCACCGATGAGGAGCTCGAGACGCGCCGGTCCTCCGCCGGCCTGGCCGACCTGGCGACCATCATCTACACCTCCGGCACCACGGGCCGGCCCAAGGGCTGCGAGCTCACGCACGAGAACTTCGCGGAGCTCGTCAACCAGACCCTGTCCTCCTCGCTCGGCGACGTCGTCCGCCAGGACACCTCCACCGTGCTGTTCATCCCCCTGGCGCACGTGTTCGCGCGCTTCGTCTCGGTGCTCACCGTCGCCGCGGGCGCACGCTGCGGGCACGTCTCGGACATCAAGCGGCTCTCGGTCTCGCTGCAGACCTTCCAGCCGAGCTTCGTGCTGGCCGTGCCGCGCGTGTTCGAGAAGATCTACAACGCGGCGCTGCTCAACGCGCAGAGCGGCGGCAAGGAGAAGATCTTCCGCCGTGGCGCGGACGTGGCGATCCGCTGGTCCCGGGCGCTGGACTCGGGCCAGATGACGGCGCCCCTGCGGCTGCAGCGCGCGTTCTACTCCGCGCTGATCTACCGCCGGATCCGGACGGCCATGGGCGGCCGGCTCGCGTACGCGGTCTCCGGCGGCGGCCCCCTCTCCACCGACCTGGCGCACTTCTTCCGCGGCGTGGGCGTGACCATCCTCGAGGGCTACGGCCTCACCGAGACGACGGCCCCCATCACCGTGGGCCGGCCGGACCGGCTGAAGATCGGCACGGTCGGACACCCCCTCGGCGGCAACCAGGTGCGGATCGCCGAGGACGGCGAGATCCTCACGCGCGGCACCTCGCTGATGCGCGGCTACCACAACCGGCCGGAGGCGAACGAGGAGGCCTTCGAGGACGGCTGGTTCCGCACCGGCGACCTCGGGGCCCTGGACGACGACGGCTTCCTCACGATCACCGGCCGCAAGAAGGAGCTGCTGGTGACGGCCGGCGGCAAGAACGTGGCACCGGCGATGCTTGAGGACGCGATCCGCAGCGACGCGCTCGTCTCCCAGGTGATGGTGGTCGGCGACGGCAAGCCCTTCATCGCGGCGATCGTCACCCTCGACACCGACACCCTGCCCGCGTGGCTCGCCGCGAACGGGCTGCCGAAGGACCTCGACGTCGCTGCGGCCGCACGCGAGGACGCGGTGCGCCGCCACATCCAGGAGGCCGTGGACAAGGCCAACAGCCTGGTCTCGCGCGCCGAGGGGATCCGGGAGTTCCGCATCCTCGACCGCGACTTCTCCCTGGAGGAGGGCCATGTGACCCCGTCCCTGAAAATGCGCCGGTCGGCGATCATGAAGGACTTCGTCGCGCAGATCGCGGACATCTACGGGGAGCCCGCCCCGCAGAACTGAACGCCCCCTTCGACGACGGCGCCCGGCCCCCGCGGCCGGGCGTCGTCGTCCCCGCGGGTCCGGTCAGAGCAGACCGGAGTCCGGCACGTCCAGGCCCAGCAGCGCGTTCTCGACGACCTCGGTGAGGGCCGGGTGGGGCCAGTACTGGCCCCGCGCGAGCCGGTGGGCGTCGATGCCAAACGCCATGCCGGTCACGAGCGGCTGGATGAGGTTCGCGGCCTCGTGCCCCAGGATGTGCCCGCCCAGGATCCGTCCCGTGGCCTTCTCCGCGACGACGGTGCACACGCCCTCGGTGTCCTCCATGGCCCAGCCGTAGGCGACGTCCCCGAAGGACTGGGTCTTCACCGTGATCGCGTCCGCGCCGTAGTCGGCGAGCGCCTGCTCCACCGTGAGCCCGACGGAGGCCGCCTGCGGATGGGTGAACACGGCCGCCGGCACGGGGCCGAGCGTGTTGGCGCGAAGGTCGTCCGGATGCTCCAGGTTGTGCGCGACGACGCGGGCCTCGTGGTTGGCCACGTGCTTGAGCTGCCACGTGTTGGCGACATCCCCGAGCACGTAGACCCCCTCCACCGGAGCACCGTCGGAGAGTGCGCGCTGATGCTCGTCGCTGGCCAGGACGCCGCCGTCGGTGACGTCCAGTCCCGCGGCGGCGGGGTCGAGGCGGTCCGTGTTGGGCGTCCGGCCGACCGCGATCAGCACCGCGTCCGCCTCGATGGCCTCCTCCACGATGCCGGTCTGCTCCTGGCCCTCCGCGCGATCCAGGTGCGCCCGGACCCAGCCGTCCGCGGCCCGCTCGGCGTCCTCGACCGGTTCGATCCCGGCCGGGGTCCACCCCGTGCGCAGGTCCCACCGCCGGGCCGCGATCTTCGTGAACGTCGTGGACACGGACATGTCGTGCTGCTTGAGCAGCCGGTGGCCGCGGTTGACCTGGACGACCTCGGTCCCCAGCCCGGCGAAGACGGAGGCGAACTCGCAGGCGATGAACCCCCCGCCCACCACGAGCAGCCGCCGCGGCAGCCGATCCATCCGCATCACGGTGTCCGAGGTGTGCACCGACGGCAGGTCCAGGCCCGGGATTGCCGGGAGGGTGGGCCGCGACCCCGCGGCGACCACCACCTGGTCCGCCGTGATCTCCCGGCCCGAGGCGGTGCGCACGCGGCGGGGGCCGACGAAGCGGACCTCCTCCTGGATCACGCTCGTGTAGTCCAGATCGTCCCGGCGGTAGCGGAGCCCGTCGCGGCTGATGCCGTCGATGCGCGTGAAGATGCGGTCCCGGATGGCCGGGAAGTCGGCGCCCGTGAACTCCAGCCCCACCCCGAGGCTCCGGGCCTCGGGGGGCAGTGCGGCCAGGCCGGCCGGGTAGGCGTACATCTTGGTGGGGATGCAGCCGACGTTCAGGCAGGTGCCGCCGAACGTGCCGGAGTCGGCGATCACGACGCTCCGGCCCTTCCAGTGTTCGCTGATCAGGGAGTTCCCCGATCCGGAGCCGATGATGAGCAGGTCGTGGTGTTCAGCAGGGGTGTCCATGCCCTCCAGGATAGGCGCGGGCCCGGACGCGATGGCGTCCGGGCCCGTGGGGCGGCCCGCCGGCGGCGGGCTCACGCGGGGCTCACTCGATCACGAGCAGCAGGTCTCCGCCGTTGACGGGCGTGACGCCCTCCGTGACCACGCGGCGCACGGTGCCCGCGGCCTGGGCCGTGATCGCGGCCTCCATCTTCATCGCCTCGATCGTGGCCACCGCCTGGCCGACCTCGACGGCGTCGCCCTCGGCCACCTGGACGGTGACCGAGCCCGCGAACGGGGCGGCGACGTGTCCGGGGGTGCCGGGGTCCGCCTTCTCCGCGGTCCGCACGGTGGACTCGATCGAGCGGTCCCGGACGGTCATCTGGCGCAGCTGACCGTTCAGGGTGACCATCACGGTGCGCATGCCCTTCTCGTCCGGCTCGGAGACGGACATGAGGGTGGCGAGCAGCCGCACACCGCGTCCGAGCGAGATGACGTGCTCGCGCCCGGGGACGAGGCCGTAGAGGAAGTCGCGGGTGTGCAGTGTGACGGTGTCCCCGAACTCCTCGCGGTGCGCCTCGAACTCCTTCGTGGGGCCGGGGAAGAGCAGGCGGTTCAGCACCGCGCGGCGGGTCTGTCCGGCCTCGGCGAGGGCGGTCGAGTCCTCCGCGGAGATCTCCACCATGCCCGCGCCCTCGCGGCGACCCTGGAGGGCCTTGGTCCGGAAGGGCTCCGGCCAGCCGCCGGGCGGGTCGCCGAGCTCGCCGCGCAGGAAGCCGATCACGGAGTCCGGGATGTCGAACTCCTGCGGACGCTCCGCGAACTCCTTCGGGTCCACACCGGAGCCGACCAGCTGCAGTGCCAGATCGCCCACCACCTTGGAGGACGGGGTGACCTTGACGAGGTGGCCGAGCAGGTCGTCGGCCGCGGCGTACATCGACTCGATGGCCTCGAACCGCTCCCCCAGGCCGAGGGCGATCGCCTGCGTGCGGAGGTTGGACAGCTGGCCGCCCGGGATCTCGTGGTGGTACACGCGGCCGGTCGGGGCGGGCAGCCCCGCCTCGAAGGGCGCGTACGCCGAGCGGACGGACTCCCAGTAGGGCTCCATCGCGGTGGCGGCCTCGAGGCCGAGCCCGGTGTCCCGCTCGGTGTGCTCGAGCGCCGCGACCAGGGCGGACAGCGGCACCTGGCTGGTGGTGCCCGCCATGGACGCGGTGGCCGCGTCGACGGCGTCCACGCCGGCCTCCGCCGCCGCGAGCAGGGTGGCCAGCTGGCCGCCGGCGGTGTCGTGCGTGTGCAGGTGCACGGGCAGGTCGAACTCGGCGCGCAGGGCGGTGACGAGCTCGCGCGCGGCGGCGGGCCGCAGCAGGCCCGCCATGTCCTTGATCGCCAGGACGTGGGCGCCGGCGTCGACCATCCGGCGGGCGAGGCCCAGGTAGTAGTCGAGCGTGTAGAGCGTCTCCTTCGGATCCGTCATGTTGCCCGTGTAGCACAGGGCCGCCTCGGCCACGGCGGTGCCCGTGGCACGCACCGCCTCGATGGCCGGGGTGATCTGCTCGACGTCGTTGAGGGCGTCGAAGATGCGGAACACGTCGACGCCGGACGCCGCGGCCTCGGCCACGAACGCGTCCGTCACCTTGGTGGGGTACGGCGTGTAGCCCACCGTGTTGCGGCCGCGCAGCAGCATCTGGATCGGGATGTTCGGCAGCTCCGCGCGCAGCAGCTCGAGGCGCTGCCACGGGTCCTCGTGGAGGAAGCGCAGCGCGACGTCGTACGTCGCCCCGCCCCAGGCCTCCACCGAGAGCAGCCCCGGCAGGGTGTGCGCCACGGCGGGGGCGGCGGCCAGGAGGTCGCGGGTGCGGACGCGGGTGGCCAGCAGGGACTGGTGGGCGTCGCGGAACGTGGTGTCCGTGACGGCCAGCGCGGTCTGCTCGCGCAGGGTGCGGGCGAAGCCCTCGGGGCCCTGCTCCAGCAGCACCTGACGCCAGCCGTGCGGGGGCGCCGCGTCCTCGTTCCGGCTCGGGCCGTCGAAGGGCGAGCGGTCCGGCTCCTGGTGCTTGTCGCCCGGGTGCTCCGGGAGGCGGTCGCGGGGGTCGATGCCCTCGATGCGCGGGCCGTGCGGCTGGTTGACCGTGACGTCCACGAGGTACTGCAGGGCCTTGGAGCCGCGGTCCTGGGAGCGGTTCACCGTGGCCAGCTCGGGGTGCTTGTCGATGAAGTCCGTGGCGACGTCGCCGCTGACGAACTGCGGGTCGTCCATCACGTTCATCAGGAACGGGATGTTGGTGGCCACGCCGCGCACGCGGAACTCGGCCAGGGCGCGGCGCACGCGGCGCACGGCCGTGGCGTAGTCGCGTCCGCGGCAGGTGAGCTTGACCAGCATGGAGTCGAAGTGAGGGCTGATCTCCGCACCGGCGTAGATGGTGCCGCCGTCGAGGCGCACACCGGAGCCGCCGGCCGAGCGGTAGGCGGTGATGGTGCCGGTGTCCGGGCGGAAGCCGTTGGCCGGGTCCTCGGTGGTGATGCGGCACTGGATGGCGAAGCCGCGGACCTGGAGGGCGTCCTGGGTGATGCCCAGCTCGGGCAGGGTGGCGCCGGCGGCGATGCGCAGCTGCGCGCCCACCAGGTCCACGTCCGTGACCTCCTCGGTCACGGTGTGCTCCACCTGGATGCGGGGGTTCATCTCGATGAACACGTGCTGGCCCGCACGCTCGCCCGCCGTGTCCACGAGGAACTCGACGGTGCCCGCGTTGACGTACCCCATCTCCTTGGCGAAGGCGACGGCGTCCCGGTGCAGGGCCTGCCGGATCTCCTCGTCCAGGTTCGGAGCCGGGGCCATCTCGATGACCTTCTGGTGGCGGCGCTGGAGCGAGCAGTCCCGCTCGAAGAGGTGCACGACGTTGCCCTCGCCGTCGGCGAGGATCTGCACCTCGATGTGCCGCGGCCGCAGGACGGCCTGCTCGAGGAACACGGTGGGGTCGCCGAAGGCGGTGTCCGCCTCGCGCATCGCGGCCTCGAGGGAGCCGCGCAGGTCCTCGCGGCGCTCGACGCGGCGCATGCCGCGGCCACCGCCGCCGGCGACGGCCTTGACGAAGATGGGGAAGCCGATCTCCTCGGCTTGCTCCAGGAGCCACTCGACGTCGGCGCTCGGGTCCGAGGAGGCCAGGGTGGGGATGCCCGCGCGCTTGGCCGCGCGCAGGGCCTCGACCTTGTTGCCGGTCAGCTCGAGGACGTCGGCGGGCGGGCCGACGAAGGTGATCCCGTTCTCAGCCGCGGCACGGGCCAGGCCGGCGTTCTCCGACAGGAAGCCGTAGCCCGGGTAGATCGCGTCGGCCCCGGCGTCCTTCGCCACGCGGATGATCTCGTCCACGTCGAGGTAGGCGCGCACGGGGTGGCCCTCCTCGCCGATGCGGTAGGCCTCGTCCGCCTTCTGGCGGTGGATCGAATTGCGGTCCTCGTAGGGGAAGACGGCGACGGTGCGGGCGCCCAGCTCGTAGCAGGCGCGGAAGGCGCGGACGGCGATCTCGCCGCGGTTGGCCACCAAGACCTTGGAGAAGACGGCGCCGGCTCCGGTCGACCCGGCCGCGTCCTCTGGAGGGGTGAAGTTCTCGACAGGTGCGGTCATGGTTGGGAGTGTGTCACACCGCGCCGGAGTTCCGCCTCATGTCGCGCACAGTCACCGCTGCGAGACGAAAGATGACTGACTCGGCCCTCCGGGGCGCCCCGGGGTGGAGGGTCAGGCGGAGCGGCGGGCCCGACGCCGCCCGGCCAGCTCGTTCCCCGGCTCGGGGGCGCCGACCACGCTCTCGCGGGGCAGCTCGGCGAGGCTGCCCTCGACCTCGCGCCACACGCGGCCGACGGCGATCCCGAAGACGCCCTGGCCGCCCTGGACGAGGTCCACGACCTCGTCCGCCGAGGTGCACTCGTACACCGAGGCGCCGTCGCTCATCAGGGTGATCTGCGCCAGATCCTCGACACCCCGCTCGCGCAGGTGGCCCACGGCGGCGCGGATCTGCTGGAGCGAGACGCCGGTGTCCAGGAGGCGCTTGACCACCTTGAGGACGAGGATGTCGCGGAACGAGTAGAGCCGCTGGGAGCCGGAGCCGGAGGCGCTGCGGACCGTGGGGACCACGAGGTCCGTGCGGGCCCAGTAGTCGAGCTGGCGATAGGTGATGCCGGCGGCCTTGCACGCGGTGGGACCGCGGAAGCCGACGTCGTCGCCCCGGGTCGCGCCCTCGTCGAAGAGCGTGCCCTGGGTGCCGAGCGCGGGGGGCCGGCCAGGACCTGCAGTGGGTGTCACGGGGAACCTCCTGGTGCGGGGCCCCCGGTGCGGGAAGGGGACGCGACCGTCATGTGCCGCCGGTGACCGTGGCGGCGCTCCCCGGTGACCGTGGGGAGGACGACGGAGGCGCCCCGGGTGGCGGGGCCCTCTTCCCCTCGAAGGTACGCGCGGGTCCGGGGGCGGTCAACGAAGCTGGCGGCGAGGCCGCGCCGTGTCGCCCCGGCTCCGCTCAGGCGAAGTCCTCGGGGCGCACCGTGTCCAGGAAGTCGCGGAAGTCCTCGACGGCGCGCTCCTGGCCGGCGTCCTCCTCCCCCGTCCGCGCCGGCATGCCGGCGTCCGCGAGCACGGCGGGGCTGCCCAGCACGGGGGCGTCGGCGCGCAGGGCGACCACGACGGCGTCCGACGCGCGGGCGTCGACCCGGGCGCCCGTGGAGAGCACGAGCTCGGCGTGCACGACCTCGTCCCGGACCTCGGTGAGGCGCACCCGCACGACCTCGGCGCCCAGGGCGTCGACGGCGGCCAGGAGCAGCTCATGGGTGAGGGGCCGGGGCGCGCGGACGTCCTCGAGTGCGAGCGCGGCGGCGGCGGCCTCGGGCGCGCCCACCCACAGCGGGACCATCGTGCGGCCGGGCGGATCCACCAGCAGGATCACGTGGTGCTGCTCGGGCAGCTCGACGCGCACGCCGAGCACGGAGAGCGGCACGTCGCCGACCTCGTCGGCGGGCACGGGGCGCGGTTCAGTCATCCCACTGCTCTAGCCCCTCGGCCACGAGGGCCGCATGCAACCGCAGGCTGGCCTGCGCGATCTCCCGTGCCGAGCGGGCCACGCGGGGGCGGGTGCCGGCGTCGCGGCGGGCCTGCAGCGGGGCGACGGCGCGCTCCACCAGGCCCAGCTCGCGGTCGGCGGCGGCCCGCAGCGGGCGCAGGTGCCGCGGCTCCAGGCCGTGGCCCGCGAGCACGACGGCGGCCCGGGCCACGTCCATCGCGTGGCTCGGGTAGCCGCCGTCGGGATCGACGGGCAGGAGCGAGTACTGGTCCAGCTCGGACAGCAGCTCCTCGCCCGCACCGGATTCGGCGGCGAGCTCGGCGCGGGTCCACGACCGGCGGCCCCCGGCGACCTCGCGGCCGAGCCGCTCCGCGTCCGAGGACGCCGGGGCCGCCGCGGTTCCGGGCAGGCCGGTGGGGCGTTCACCGCGGTCCAGCGCGGCCAGGTGGTCGGCGATCACCTTGAGCGGCAGGAAGTGGTCGCGCTGCAGGGCGAGGACGAACCGGAGCCGGTCCACGTCCTCGGGCCGGAAGCGCCGGTAGCCGGCGCTGGTCCGCTCGGGCAGCACGAGGCCGCGGTCCTCCAGGAAGCGCACCTTGGACGCGGTGACGCCGGGGAATTCGACTTCGAGGGAGGCTACGACCTCGCCGATGCCCAGCCGGCCCGCAGGGCGGGCGGTGGGGACGGCGCCGGGGCGCGGGCGCGGATCGGTCACGAGGATGACGGCTCAGCCCCGCGCCGGCCCGGCGTAGTACGTGAGCCGGTACTTGCCGATCTGCACGTGCATCCCGGAGCGCAGCAGGATCTCGTCCACGCGGTCGTGGTTCACGAAGGTGCCGTTGAGGGAGTTCAGGTCCACGAGCCGGTGGCCGCCGTCCTCGGCCCGGAACTCCGCGTGACGACGGGAGACGGTGACGTCGTCGAGGAAGATGTCCGCGTCCGGGTGGCGCCCCACGGAGACCACGTCCTCGTCCAGCAGGAAGCGGGCCGACTGGTCCGGGCCCTCGTGGGCGAGCAGCAGCGCGGAACCGGCCGGGAGGGCGCGGATCGCGTCCGACTCCTCACGGGTGAGGTCCGCCGAGACCAGCGGCGCCAGCTCGGTGAGGTTGATGGCGGAGGTGGACAGGTCCGGTTCACGTCCGGGCTGGTTCATGGGGTGCTCCTGTGCGGGGGCCGGCGCCGCGGCGCCGGAGGGAGAGACGAAGGGGACGCCGTCGCCCCGCCAGCCAGCGGCGGGGCGACGGCGGACGGGGCTCAGCTGGTGTGCGAGGCGTAGCCCTCGGCGTCCATGAGGCCCTCGAGCTGGGCCTCGTCCGCGAGGGTGATCTCGAACAGCCAACCGCCCTCGTAGGGGGCGGAGTTGACCAGGCCGGGCTCGCCGTCGAGCTCGTCGTTGACGGCGGCCACGGTGCCGGAGACCGGGGCGTAGATGTCCGAGACAGACTTCGTGGACTCGACCTCGCCCACCGCGGTGCCCGCGGTGACCTCGGTGCCGACCTCCGGCAGGTCCACGTACACGACGTCACCCAGCGCGTCCTGGGCGAAGTCGGTGATGCCCACGCGGACCGTGCCGGCGGCACCGGCCTTGGCGATCCACTCGTGCTCGGCGGAGTACTTCAGGCCTTCGGGGATGGAGCTCATGGAGTGCGCGTCCTTTGCGTGGTCGGGAGTGATGACGTCGTCTCGCAGACTACCGAGCGGCGCGTGATTCGCGCCACTGGCGCGCTCAGAGCACGCCGCGCATGCCGCGACGCACCGGCTTGGCGATGGCCAGCACGAGCAGGCCCACGCCGAGGGTGACCGCGCCGATCACGCCGAAGTAGCCCACCTCGTTCTCTTCCGAGTAGGAGCCGGCCAGGGAGCCTGCCAGGGCCGTGCCCAGGGCGACGGACAGGTTGTACAGCGACACCATCATCACCGGGTAGCTGCGCGGGGCGACCTTGGTGGCCAGGGAGAGGCCCACCGGGGAGACGAGCAGCTCGCCCATGGTGCAGACGAAGAGGATCAGCGTCAGCCACAGCAGCGGCACGGCGACGACGTCGGCCACCGGGATGAACAGCAGGAAGGCGATGCCGATCAGGACAATGCCGATGCCGAACTTCACCGGGGTGGCGGGCTGGCGGGTGCCCAGCTTGGTCCACAGCGCGGCGAACACGGGGGCGAACACGATGATGAAGATCGGGTTGATGGAGTTGACCCACTCCATGGGCATGAGCCAGCCGAACAGGTTCCGGTCGAGGCGGTTCTCGGAGTACAGCGCGATCACGGTGAACTGCTGCTGGAAGAGGGCGAAGAACACGGACGTGCCGATGAACAGCGGGATGAACGCCTTCACGCGCGAGCGCTCCTCCTCCGTGACCTTCGTGGAGGTCAGCAGGACGGCGAAGATCGCGATGGCCGCGACGGCGGCGAGCACGACGACGGCGTCGGAGAGGTTGCCCAGGGTGACGACGCCCGTGAGGAACAGGGCCACGACGACGGCGACCATCCCCAGACCGATCAGGCCCCAGCGGCCGTACTGCGACCGCGGCAGCGGGTCCGGGACCCGGTGCACGTCCGTGGGCAGGTTCTTGCGGGTCAGGGCGTACTGCGCCAGGCCGATGGCCATGCCGGCGGCGGCGAGGCCGAAGCCCACGTGGAAGCCCATCGTGTCGCGTGCCAGGCCGGTGAGCAGCGGGCCGAAGAGGGCGCCGATGTTCACGCCCATGTAGAAGATGGAGAAGCCGGCATCGCGCTTGGGGTCCTCGCGGGAGTACAGGGAGCCGACGAGGTTCGTGGCGTTGGCCTTGAGGCCGCCCGAACCGACGGCGACGAGCACGAGGCCCAGGGTCAGGCCCGGGACGCCCGGGACGAGGGCCAGCGCGATGTGGCCCAACATGATCCCGACGGCGCTGACGAACATGGTGCGCTCGGAACCGAGCAGGCGGTCGGCGACCCAGCCGCCGAGGATGCAGAACACGTACACCATGCCGCCGTAGGCGCCGACGATGCCCGTGGCCACGGCCGGGTCGATCCCGAGGCCGCCCTCCGCGGCGGTCCAGGACATGTAGTACACGAGCATCGCCTGCATGCCGTAGAAGGAGAAGCGCTCCCACAGCTCCACGGAGAACAGGTTCGCCAGCGGGCCGGGCTGGCCGAGGAACGGGCGGCCGCGCCAGTCGGGGGTGGCGTCGTCGGGACGGGTGGCCGTCGACGCCGCCACGCGGGCGGACGGCTCGACGTCGGGCACGCGGCCCGCGAGAGGATTCTGGGGATTTTCCACCGATCTACTGTCCTCCTCCGAGGGAGCCAGGGCAAACTCCCTGCCCGGTGACGCCGATCACATCCGCGGCCCGGGCGGCGTACGTCCTAGAGTGGAGGCCGTGTCCGTCACCTCCGAGATCGCCCGTGCCCGCTCGCTCATCCGTGTGGTCCCCGACCATCCCAGCCCGGGCGTGGCCTTCCAGGACATCACGCCCCTGCTCGCCGACGCCCGCGCCCTGAGGGAGTGTGTTGAGGCCCTGGTGGCGCCGTTCGAGGGGCGGTTCGACCTCGTGGCCGGCCTCGAGGCCCGCGGGTTCCTGCTCGCCGGGGCGGCCGCCGTCCTGACAGGCACCGGCCTCGTGCCGCTGCGCAAGGCCGGGCGCCTCCCGGCGCCCGCAGCCCGCGCGGACTACACGCTGGAGTACGGGACCGCGAGCATCGAGGTCTCCGAGGACCTGCGGGCCGGGTCACGGGTGCTCCTGCTCGACGACGTCCTCGCCACGGGCGGCACCCTCGCCGCCGGCCGACGGCTCATCGAGGCACGGGGTGCGGAGGTGGTGGGCGCGGCCTGCCTGCTGGAACTCAGGGCCCTCGGCGGCCGGGCCGTCGTGCCGGACACGCACGTGCTGTTCGCAGCCTGAACCGCCCGCCCGACCGACGGGGAGTGGCGGCAAAGGTGGCCCGGCCCCGGGTACGACGAAGCCGGAGCCCTGCGCTGCAGGACTCCGGCCTCGTGAATGTGGTCGGGCTGCTGCGAAACTACTGCCAACAAGCGCGGAGAACCGCGGAACTGGCCGAGCTCCTGGCCACGGCACGCGAGTCGACGCGGAGCCCGGGCGACCGCCTGGGCTGACCCCGTTTCGTAGGTCCAGTCGTTATGAGAGTCGTCCTGTTGCCCGCGGTCGCGGGCAGGGAGACTGGTCAGATCATGACGAACAGCAGGAAGCGTCACACCCCCGAGCAGGTCGTCCGTAAGCTCGGGCAGGCCGACAGGATGCTCGCCGATGGTCAGGACGTCGCGGCGGTGTGCCGGGAGCTCGGGGTGTCCGAGCAGACGTACTACCGGTGGCGGAACCAGTACGGCGGCCTCAAGGCCGACGACGCAAAGCGCCTGAAGGAGCTGGAGAAGCAGAACGCGACCCTGAAGCGTCTGCTCGCGGAAGCGGAGCTGGAGAAGGCCGCGCTCAAGGAGCTGGCTGAGGGAAACTTCTAAGCCCGGACAGGCGCCGCGCCGCCGTCGATCACCTCAAGCGCAAGTTGCGGGTGAGCGAACGGATGGCGTGCCGTCTGGTCGGGCTGAGCCGCTCCGCGTACCGGCGACCGCTCAAGGGCGACACGGTCGCGGACCCGGATCGGGCGCTCAGGAAGTGGCTGCGCGCCTGGGCGAAGGACCATCCCCGCTACGGGTATCGGCGGGCGTATCACGACGCCCGCGCCGAGGGGTGGGTGGTGAACCACAAGAAGATCCAACGCCTGTGGCGTGACGAAGGGCTCCGGGTCCCGCAGCGGCGTCGACGCAAGCGCGTCGGGTCCTCGACCGTCGACGCGCCGACGGCGGACGCGCCGAACGTGGTGTGGGCGGTGGACTTCCAGTTCGACGCCGACGAGCACGGACGACCGATCAAGATCTGCTCGATCGTCGACGAACACACCCGGGAGTGCATCGGCGGGCTCGTGGAGCGCTCGATTACCGCCGACCGACTCACCGCCCACCTCGAGGACCTCGTCGCCGCCCGGGGCGCCCCGGCGGTGCTCAGGTCGGACAACGGGCCGGAGTTCATCAGCGAGGCGATGGCCGACTGGGCCGGCACCCGCACCGGCCTGTCCTACATCCCTCCGGGCTCGCCGTGGCGCAACGGGTACGTCGAGTCGTTCAACAGCCGGATCCGCGACGAGTGCCTCAACATCAACAGCTTCTACTCGCTGCTGCACGCACAGGTCATCATCGGCGACTGGAAGGACGAGTACAACCACCACCGCCGGCACTCCTCGCTCGGCTACCTAACCCCAGCCGAGTACGCTCGGCAGTGCACCCATCAAATGGAAACCGACGACTCACAGAACGTCCGGACCGAATGAAGGGGGCGGCTCACGGCCCTGAGCGTCGGGAGAGTTCGCCATGCGTTCAACGGTCGGGTCTGCGGCCTCCAGACGCAAGCGACCCGCGATCTCGTTCGGCATCCATGACGCTGCGAGGTCGGCGTTGACGCGGGCCTCGAGTACCGGGTCCTTTGCCACTTTCCGGACCTGTGGGCGAGAGCGCTGGCGTTGCGCTTTCACGTCCGCGGTCACGGCTTGATAGCCGCGCGTCTTCGTCGAGTTCGGTCGAAGCTCTCTGGAGACCACCGAAGGGCATCTACCCAGGTGAGACGCGATCTTCCGGACTCCCCACCCGGCCTTCGATCCCGTCGAGATCTCCATCCGCTCCGTGAACGTGAGTCGCCGCCGCACCATCCCAGGCCTCCTCGCCTCGAGCCCCCACCGACCGGGAGTGTTGCTACGACGCTATGACACCACCAACCGACAGTCATCTCTTGCCGATTTACATTCAGCCGACGACCTGAATGAAGCCAGCAGCCGAATGCACTCGACGGTCTACGTCGAAGTCGTGGTCTGGTCCAGGTCTCGGCGTCCCTTGCGGAGCCCGATTTCGTAGGCTGTAAAGGAAATGAGCGTCAGTGCGATTAACGGCAGCACGAACCACGCCATGGCTACGGTGAATCCCTCCAGTGCATCGTGCGCTGTGGCAGCCAGCACAAGGTATCCGGTGTAGGCGGCGTACAAAACCACGAACAAGCCGCCCTCCCAACGCGCCACCGCGAAGCCCGTGAACGCGATCGGCAGTAGTGCCACTGCGGCCGCCAGCATTACTGGGATATCGAAGGCCACTGCGGCGCCGGATACGGGAATGCCCTCAAGAGAGATGAGCGCGGTTAGTCCTAGCACTACCCCTATGTTGAAGATATTGCTGCCGACCACGTTGCCCACCGCTAGGTCGCGTTCACCGCGACGCACGGCAATGATGGACGTCGCCAGCTCGGGCAGCGATGTCCCGACAGCCACAACGGTCAGTCCGACCACGAGGCTGCTTACGCCCAACGTGGTGGCTATGTTCACTGCTCCTTCCACGAGCAGCGTGGCACCGGCGACCAGCAACGCGACCCCCAGCAGCACAAAGAAGAGCGACCTGCTGACCGAGGCGCCTAGCGCAGCCCCTTCCTCGTCGGCTGGATCGACGGTTGCCGAATCTCCTGTCCCTTCCCGGGCATTCACCGCGGTCTTGGCGTCCCGCCGACTAATCACCACGGACATTATGGTGTGGACCACCACACCGAAAAATAGTATCAGCCCGTCCACCGCACTGATCCTCCCATCCAGGGACACAAGGAGCAGTAGAACTGACAAGACGACCATCAGGGGCAGGTCAAAGCGGATCAGCCTCCGCTTTACAGCGAGGGGAACGACCAGCGCGGACAGTCCCAGGATGAGCAGGACATTAATGATGTTGCTGCCAACCGCATTGCCCACGGCAAGCCCCGGTTCATCACGCAGTACAGCACCGACGCTCACTGCGAACTCGGGTGCCGACGTCGCCGCTGACACTACGGTGAGACCGATCACCAATGACGAAATCCCGAAACGTCCGGCCAGTGCTGACGCCCCACGCACCAAAAATTCCCCACCCAAGACCAGCAGCACCAGTCCGGCCACGATCCGTCCAATATCAAGCGCATCCATGAGTAGGAGTGTACGGACCACAGTTCAGGCCCTGCCACGAGCACCCGCTGACCTCGAGATTTCACTGGGGTGTGGTCTCGACGGGTGGGCGTCATAGAGAAAGGTGCTCCTGGCCTGGGATGATACGGGGTGTCGAGTCTCGTAATCCCTGGCCGGAAGGAGCACCTTTCAGGTGTCCCACCCTACCGTGTTCTTCTACCCCCGCCCGCGTGTGGACGTCGCTGAGGTCCCGGCGGCCTCGCATGCGGGCGCGGTGCTGCTGACCGACACGATCCACGCCACCGGCCTCGCCTCTTCGCTGCGTGAAGCGTTGGGTTCATGGACGAAACCGCTGGCCGAGCATCACGCCTCCAAGGTCCTGCTGGACCTAGGGCATGTCTGACAATCGTTTTGACCATGCGAGCACAGCATTCAGGACCACAGCGGCCCTGTAGATGATCGCGTACTTGTCATACCGGGTCGCCAGACCCCGCCACTGCTTCAGGTGAGCGTACTGACGCTCGATGACGTTGCGGCCCTTGTAGGCGTCCGCGTCGAGGCTGACGGGGCGCCCGCCGCGGGCACCGCGCCGTCTGCGGTGGCCCTGCTGGTCGGCCGGTTCGGGGATGACCGCTTTGATCCCACGGGCACGTAGGTGAGTGCGGATCGCCCGGGAGGAGTACGCCTTATCGCCCAGCACCGCCGCAGGGCGGGTCCGGGGCCGCCCTACTGGCCGGGTCACGCGCAGCTGCTCCAGAAGAGGAAGCAGCATCGGGGAGTCCCCTGCCTGGCCGGGGGTGATCAGGCTGACCAGCGGCAGCCCGGTCCCGTCCACGAGCTGATGGATCTTCGTGCTCAGCCCGCCACGGGAGCGCCCGATGCCGTGATCGGCCGGCTCCTCACGCGGATTCTTGTAGTTCGACCCATCCCCCTGTGAGGCGGGTGATGTTCGTCGCGTGCTGATGCGCGCGGGCGATCGTGGAGTCCACCGAGACCGACCAATCGATCAGGCCTTCGGCGTCAGCGGCGGCGGTCAGCGTGGCCAGCACCGTGTCCCATGTGCCTTCTTCGGCCAAGCGCCGATGCCAGGTCCACACGGTCTGCCAGGGCCCGTAGACCTCGGGCAGATCCCTCCAAGCGATTCCGCACCTGTATCGGTAGATGATCGCCTCCACCATGGTGCGGGCGTCGGCGAACGGCCTGCCGGCGCGGCCGGTCCGGGTCGGGAGCATCGGGGCGATCAACTCCCATTGGGCGTCGGAGAGCATCTGGAACCGGGACATGTCCCCAGGGTCTCAGCTGACTCGTGCATCTATTCTCAGACACGCCCTAGCGATGACTCTCGCGGTGGGCGGGGAGGTCGCCCGTGACACCGACCTGCTGCGGTGCGAGCCGGGCCTGTTCGGTGACGTCGCCTCGGCCCCAACGATCTCCCGCACGCTCACCACCCTCGCTGAGGACGCGCCCGCCGTGATGACCGCGATCGCCAGGGCTCGCAGGACCGCGCGCGAGCAGGCCTGGGCCCTGGCCGGCGAGCATTCCCCGGCCGAGGGGACGAGCGCGAAGACCCCGCTGGTCATCGACCTCGACGCCACCCTGATCAACGTCCACAGTGAGAAGGAGCAAGCCGCCCCGACGTTCAAACGCGGCTTCGGCTACCACCCTCTGTACGCGTTCCTGGACCACGGCAGCGAAGGAACCGGGGAACCGCTCGCGATCCACCTTCGCCCCGGCAACGCGGGCTCGAACACCGCCAGCGATCACATCGCCGTCACCCGTCTGGCCCTTGCGCAGCTCCCACCGGCCCTGCTGGGCCGGGGCGGGCGGGGATCGAAAAAGGTCCTGATTCGCACCGACGGGGCCGGCGGCCCCAAGGACTTCGCGGGCTGGCTGGAGCGGCAGCGTCTGGCCTACTCAGTCGGGTTCACCCTCCCCGCGAACACTCCTGACCTGTTGGAACGTATTGATGAGGCGAAGGCGTGGACTCCTGCCTACGACACCGACACCGAAGGGATCCGCGATGGGGCATGGGTCGCGGAACTGACCGGACTACTGGACCTGCCCGGGTGGCCCCCGGAATGCGGGTAACCGTAAGGAAGGAACGCCCCCACCCCGGAGTGCAGCTACGGATCACCGATCACAAAGGGATGCGGATCACTGCGTTCGCGACCAACGCCCCACGCGGCCAGCTTCCAGTGCTGGAGCTGCGTCACCGCCGCCGCGCGCGCTGCGAGGACCGGATCCGCAACGCCAAGGACATGGGCCTGATGAAGTTCCCGCTGCAGGGATTCGCGCAGAACCAGGTCTGGTGCCAGATCGTCCAGCTCGCCGGCGTCATCGTCGCCTGGATGCAGGCCATCGCGCTGGCCGGCCATGATGCACGTCGCTGGGAGCCCAAACGGTTTCGCGCACGGTTGTTCGAGATCCCCGCGACCATCGTGCGCCGCTGTCGGCACAAGATCCTGCATTCGAGGCTCATCGCATTTGAGGGTGTAGCAAGGGTCTGAAGCCGCCTGATTCGAGGAGGCTGCGGGCGATGTAGTTGGTGAGGTTGCGGAAGCCGAGGGCGGAGCCGCGCAGGTGTTCGAGCCGGCCGTTGATCGCCTCCGTCGGACCGTTGCTGGTGCCCAGTCGCTCGAAGAACGCCAGCACGTCGGCGGCGCGTTTGGTCAGTGTCCGGCCGAGCTTGCCCAGTTCCTCGAGGGTGTCGGGGACCTTCTTGCTCAGCGCCGCGATCACCTTCTCCATCTTGGCCTTAGCCTTTGCGCGGTCGAATTCTCGATACGCGGCGACCATGGCCTGGTAGATCTCCCAGGCCGCTTCGACCGCGGCGTGCTTCTCGTGGGCGAAGAGGACGCTGAGGTGTTCTTTTTGGCGGTCGGTCAGCAGGCTCATCCCGGTGTGGAGGGTGCGGCGCAGTTGCGTCCGGCAGAGTGGTGTACGAATCCCGCAGCACGTTGACTCCGGTTGGCGTGTCGACCGCGAAGTAGAAGCGGTCACCGCGGGAGGCTTTCGAGGAAACTCTCACATCCCACTCGAAAGGGACACCCGCGATGACCGCTCCCCACGATATCGACCCCCAGGCGTTTCTGTCCGATCTGCTCACCCAGGCCTCGCCGGACTTGATGCGTCAGATGCTCACCACCTTCATCAATGCCCTGCTGTCGGCCGAGGCTGACAGCGTGTGCGGCGCCGCCTACGGCGCCCGCTCGGATGAGCGCACCAACCGGCGTAACGGCTACCGGCACCGGGACCTGGACACCCGCGCCGGCACCATCGACGTCGCGATCCCGAAACTGCGCGAAGGCACCTACTTTCCCGACTGGCTCCTGGAGCGGCGCCGCCGCGCCGAGGCAGCGCTGACCACGGTGGTCGCCACCTGCTACCTGCTCGGCGTCTCCACCCGCCGGATGGACAAACTGGTGCAGACTCTCGGCATCACGGGCCTGTCGAAATCGCAGGTCTCAGAGATGAGTAAAGACCTGGATGCACCGGTCGAAGCGTTCCGCACCCGGCCGCTCGATGCTGGGCCGTATCGGTTTGTCGCCGCCGACGCGCTCGTGCTCAAAGTGCGTGAACACGGCCGGGTCGTCAAGGTCGCCGCCATGGTCGCCACCGGCATCAACAACGACGGCTACCGCGAGATCCTCGGCCTGCAACTGGGCACCGCGGAGACCAGGGAGGGGTGGCTCGGGTTCTTCCGTGATCTGGCTGCCCGCGGCCTGTCGGGGGTGGAGCTGATCACCTCCGATGCCCATGCCGGGCTGGTCGAAGCGGCCGGGGCGGTGTTCGGGACGGCGCAGTGGCAGCGCTGCCGCACCCACTACGCGGCCAACCTGATGGCGGTGTGCCCGAAGTCGCAGTGGCCCGCGGTGAAAGCGCTGCTGCACAGCGTCTACACCCAGCCCGACGTCGAGGCGGTGATCGCCCAGTACGAGCACATGATCGACAGCCTGGCCACCCATCTGCCGGCCGCTGCCGAGCACCTCGAGGGCGCCCGCGATGAGGTGCTCACGTTCACGAAGTTCCCGAAGGAGGTGTGGAAGAAGATCTGGTCGAACAACCCGAACGAACGGCTCAACAAGGAGATCCGGAGACGCACCGACGTCGTCGGCATCTTCCCCAGCCGAGTCGCGGTGATTAGACTCCTCGGCGCGGTGCTGGCCGAGCAGCACGACGAATGGACCGAATCACGGCGCTACATGAGCCTGGAATTGCTGACCGCGACCGACACGATGCTCGCCGAAGCAGCCGCGAAAGCCGCGGCTGAACAAGCCGCCCTACAGGTCAGCGACACCATGACCGACGACCCCGGCCACGCGGCACTCGCCGCCTGACAACCCACCCGACCACGAGGAACCCGACAAAGCCTCGATACACCACTCAAAAGGACTTGACCATGGCTATGCCCGAGACCGACCTGCTGCGCATCGGCCGCTGGTGCCGTGAACGCGTGCCCGAGCACCTGTGGGATCAGGTGAGAGTAGAAGCCGAGATCGCCGACCGGCACGTCACGATCATCGAGACGCGGCCGCCGTGGGACGGGCAGGGCGACTGGACGCGGTTCCCGGTCGCGCGCCTGCGATACACCGTCAAGACCGGCCAGTGGAGCATCTACTGGCGTGACCGGCACATGAAGTTCCACGAGTACACGAAGAGGCGCCCGACGAAGAACGTCCAGAGTCTGCTCGACTACATCGGCAGCCACCAGGATCCGATCTTCTGGGGCTGAGAGCTCCCACGGCCGTGTCGGTACTCACCGCTACGGTCGGGAGTATGAGCGAAGAGCAATGGGATGAAGCGGCCTTCCGCGCATCGATCCCGGCCGCGCGCGAGAAGGTTGAGTTTGCCGCAAGGTTCTGCGAGATCGGCCCCTCACAGCCCCGCTGGGATAGTCACCGTCCCGTCGTCGAGTTGATCTTCTATCTCTGCAAGCTCGACTACGACATCAAGGTGCTCCTGCTGCCTTCCTGACCGATTGAAGCGCCCTGGGTTTGTTGGAGACTCCTGACCTTGGAAACGAGGATGGAGTTATGCCGAAAGAGCAGACAGCGGGGAAGCCGACGACGCGTCGGTATTCGCCGGAGGAGAAGGCCGCGGCGGTCCGGATGGTGAGGACGCTGCGTGCCGAGCTGGGGACCGAGCATGGGACCGTCAATCGGGTCGCGACGCAGCTCGGGTACGGGGTCGAGTCCGTGCGGATGTGGGTCAAGCAAGCCGACATCGACGACGGCGTCACCTCTGGCGTGAGCAGCGCTGAGGCGCGGCGGGTGCGTGAACTGGAGCAGGAAGTCCGGGAGTTGCGGCGGGCCAACGAGGTCCTCAAGCGTGCTGCGTCTTTCTTCGGGGCGGAGCTCGACCGCCACTACCGGAAGTAGTCGCGTTCATCGACGCGAACAAGGATGACCTGGTCGACGCTCGCCGGCTCGGAGTCGAGCTCATCTGCAGGCTGCTGCAGGTGGCTCCGAGCAGCTACTACGCCGCCAAGACCCGCGCCCCCTCGGCTCGCGCGGTGCGGGACGAGGAGCTGATCCCGCAGCTGGTCGAGCTCTAGGAGACGAACTACCGCGTCTACGGGGTCAGAAAGCTCTGGAAGACCGCGCGTCGCGCCGGGATCGACATCGGCCGAGATCAGACGGGCCGGCTCATGCGCGCCGCAGGGATTAAGGGCGCGACCAGGTCGAAGCGGGTGAAGACGACCCGGCCAGATCCGACCGCGGCGCGGCACCCGGACCTCGTGAAGCGGGAGTTCACCGCGCCTGCCCCGAACCGGCTCTGGGTCACCGACCTGGCGTTCGTGCCGACGTGGGCCGGCGTCGCGTACGTCTGCTTCATCGTCGACGCGTTCTCCCGGATGATCGTCGGGTGGCGGTGCGCGTCACACATGCGCACCGAGATGGTCCTCGACGCGATCGAGATGGCCCGCTGGTCCCGCGGCGCTCGCCACGAGGACCTGCGCTGCCACAGCTGTCAAGGGCCATTGAGTTCTGCCCATAGGCGGCCAGTGTTTCTTCCCGCTGGTGGCCATCAGAACTGCCCACTGGTGGCCAGCTGGTTTGCCCGTTTGGGTGGTGGTGCTGGCCACCGTGATGGGATCAGTTCAGTGGCATGACTCCCTTCCCGGCCATTGCCTGGGTCATCCGTACGGAGTCTCCGGTGGTCTGGCACACGTGGGCGTGGTGCAGGAGCCGGTCCACGGTGGCGGTGGCCAGGGTCTTGGGCATCAGCTCGTCGAAGCCGGCCGGGTGCAGGTTCGAGCTGATCGCTACGGAGCGTTTCTCGTAGGCGGCGTCCACGATGCGGTAGAGGCCCTCGGCGGCATCGTCGGCGACCGGCAGCAGGCCGATGTCGTCGATGACGATCAGGTCGGCGCGCAGGATTCGGGCGACGGCTTTGGTGATGGTGTCATCGGGCCGGTGGGCCCGGATCATCGCCCCGAGGTCCTCCAGGGTGAACCAGGCCACCCGCTTGCCCTCCTCCACGGCCTGCTGGCCCAGGGCCTCGAGGAAGAAGGTCTTGCCGGTGCCGGAGGGCCCGCAGACCACGAGGTTCTCTCTGCGCGAGAGCCATTCCAGGGTGCGCAGGGACTGCTGGGTCGGGGCCGGGATCGAGGAGGCGCCCGGATCCCAGGTCGTGAAGGTCTTGCCGGTGGGGAACCCGGCGGCCTTGCGCCGGGCGGCGAGCATGGATCGGGCCCGACCGGTGGTCTCCTCGACCAGCAGGGCCTTGAGGACCTCGGCCGGCTCCCAGCGTTGGGCCCGGGCGGTGGCCAGTACCTCGGCGGCGATACCGCGGGCGTGGGGCATCTTCAGCTGCCGCAACAGCGCCTCCAAATCGGCCGGCAGCGCCGGTGCGGCGGTGTTCGGGGTGTGGATGCTCACCGGGCTGCCCCCTCGGTGTTGGAGGTACCGAGGCCGGCCCAGCCGGCGGTGCCCTGGGTCAGGGACCGTTCCTCGGTGGCGGTGTGCATCCCGGTGCGGTGGCCGGCGGCGGTGAGCAGGGAGGCCAGGTCGCCGTGGGCGAAGCGCTGGTGCACCGCGGCCACCCCGAGGGCGCGGTCGACCTGGTCGGTGCCGGCGAGCTTGGCCAGGGTGACGGCCTCGGCCATCTTCTGACCGATCCGGCTGGTGCCGGCCGCGGCGGCCTCCACCAGCCAGGTCCTCGCTCCGGCCCCGATGGCCAGGAACTCGGCCTCCGCCGCCGAACGGGGCACCGGGGTGTAGTCCCCGGGCACCTTGTCCGTCTCGTGGCCGGGGAAGTGCGCGTCGTCGATGGCCGGGGACCCGGGCCGGGCCACCCGGTGCCGGGCGACCTCCACCGGCCCCTGCGCACCGGCGTGCATGATCACCACCATCGAGTCCGGTCCGGTGCCGTGATGGCGCACGAACACCTCGGCCCCGAGCAGGTGCGCGGGCACCGAGTACTGGGCGTTTTCGAAGGAGACCATCGGCGTGTTCTCCGGCACCTTCCGTCCCACCCCGTAGGCCACGGTGTGCGCCGTGGCGGGGATCCGATGCAACGCGCTGGTCTCCTCGGCGAGCATGTGGTCCGGGCGGCGCCGGGTCACCCGGTGCTCCCGGGAGTTCACCATGGCCATGAACCCCGCGCAGGCGGCCTCGAGCTCAGCGAACGAGGCGTACTGGTCCCGCAGGTTGGTGTCCTTCGGGACCAGGTCGGCCTTGGCCAGCTTCACCGCGTTCTCCACCCCGCCCTTGGCGGCCGGATCCGCTGGCTGGCAGGTCAGCACCTCCACGCCGTAATGCCGAGCGAACGCCACGGTGGCCTGGTTACGCACCGGCACCCCGGCCACATGAGAGACCGTCACTGTCTTCTCGTTATCCGTCAGCACATAGGTCGGCGCGCCCCCGATCAGCCGGAAGCACCGGTCCAGGGCGGCGAACACACTCGGAGCCGTCCTATCACGCAGGGCGATGACGATCCGGTAGCGGGACCAGGCCAGCCAGGCCACGAACAGCACCGTCTTGGCCCCGTCGATCGCCGGCCCATCGCCGAAGTCGTACTGCAGCCATGCGCCCGGCTCGGTGATCCAGGGCCGGTGCACCCGGCGCTTCCCGGCCCGCCAGGCGGCCTTCACCTCGGCCACCGCCCGCCGGGTGGAGCGCTCAGAGCCGGTGTAGCCCATTGCGGTGAGCTTGGCGTGCACGACATCGGCGCGGATCCTGCCCGTGGAGGCCTCGACCCATTCCTCGATCTTGGGCAGCCAGACATCGGTGACCTTCGGGCGGCTGGCTCCGGATCCAGGGGTCTGGCCGGCGTCGCGGGCCCGCACCAGCCGGGCCACGGTGTGATGGGAGCAACCGGCCAGCTCGGCGGCGCCCCGCAATGACTTGGTCAGGTCATAGGCACTGAGTATTTTCATGGTTTCTGCGGCATCCTTCATTCAGGGCCTCTTCCTCGCTGGATTCGATTCGACACCGATATCCAACCCGGGGAGGAGGCCCCCGCCGGCTCACGACGCGGCGGGCAACGAGCAACGCGGGCAAACCAGATGGCCAGCACCGGGCAGTTCCCGTGGCCATCACTGGGCAGTCCTCATGGCCGTCAGCGGGTCATTCCCTGGCCACCTATGGGCAGCTTTTCATGGCCGCTTACAGACGCGTTCGGATTCGAGGTGCTGCAACGGTATGCGGACTACTTCGCTCGCAAGCTCGACCGATGGCTGCTCGAAGAGGGGCCGTCGCCGCTGGAACGCCTGACGCGGTTCGTGGACGATGCCAAGGCCGGCATGGTACGGCATGACTTCGAACGAGGGTGCCTAGTCGGCAATCTCGGCCAAGAGGTCTCCACCCTCCCCGACGGCTACCGGGAAGCGCTCGAAGACGTGCTGCGCGACTGGGAACGTCGCGTCGCGGCGTGCCTGCAACTGGCCGCAGACGCAGACGAGATCCCGCCCGGCTCCGACTGCGACGAACTGGCGTCGTTCTTCTGGGTGGGTTGGGAAGGCGCGATCCTTCGCGCCCGCCTGACCCGCGACGTCCGGCCGATGGAAGTGTTCTTCGCCGGTTACCTCGCATCCGTCCGCATCCATCCCGGGAGAGCATGATGTTCAGCGCAATCTCCATCGACAAGACCGATGCCGGATACCAGGCAGCGCTGCGCGAACTCGATGAGAGTGAGCTACCTGACGGTGACGTCACGGTGCGCGTGTCGTACAGCGGCCTGAACTACAAAGATGCCCTCGCGATCACGGGAAAGGCTCCGGTCGTGCGTCGCTTCCCGATGGTGCCCGGGATCGACCTCGCCGGTGTCGTGGAACACAGCGACAGCCCCTCTTATGCGCCTGGCGACCGGGTGCTGGTGAACGGCTGGGGCATCGGCGAGACGCACTGGGGCGGTCTCAGCCAGCGGGCTCGCGTGAGTGCGGACTGGCTCGTGCCGGTCAAGTCCCTGGAAGTGGTGTAACCGTCTTCGAGGTTGTAGGGGGCTTGTACCTGTCAGGTCTGCAGGGTCGGCATCACCTCCGTGCTCATCACGGTCTCTTGCTCCGTGGTCAGGGGCTCACGGCACCGGGCGAGCAGTTCCAGGCCGAGATACCGGCGGCCTTCGGCCCATTCATCTGTCTGCTCGGCCAGCACGGCCCCGACCAGGCGCACCACGGCATCCCGGTTCGGGAAGATCCCTACCGCGTCCGTGCGTCGCCGGATCTCCCGGTTCAGCCGCTCGGCGGGGTTGTTCGACCAGATCTGGCACCACACGTCCCTCGGGAACGAGGTGAACGCGAGGATGTCCTGTCGAGCGGCGTCTAAGTGGGCGGCCACCGCGGGCAACCTGTCCTGCACGTAGTCCAACAGGCGCTCGAACTGGGCGTGCACGGCCGGCCCGTCGGGCTGGTCATACACGCTGTGCAGCATGGCCTTCACCGCCGGCCACATGCTCTTCGGGGTCACGGCCATCAGATTCGCCGCGTAATGGGTGCGGCAGCGTTGCCACACGGCCCCGGGCAGGTTCGCCGCCACTGCTTCCACGAGGCCGCGATGGGAGTCCGAGGTCACCAGTGCCACCCCGGCCAGCCCCCGGGCCACCAGGTCCGCGAAGAACTCGTTCCACCCCGCCCCGGACTCCGTGGTGGCCACCCTCAGCCCGAGGACCTCGCGGCGCCCGTCCGCGTTGACCCCGGTGGCGACCATGGCCACCGCGTTGACCACACGCCCGCCCTCACGCACCTTCATGGTCAGGGCGTCGGCGGCGAGGAACACGAACGGGCCGGCCTCGCCCAGCGGCCGGTGACGGAAAGCCTCGATGTGCTCGTCCAACTCCTGTGCCATCCGGCTGACCTGGGACTTCGAGAGCGAGTCGATGCCGAGCTGACGTACGAGCTTGTCCATGCGCCGGGTCGAGACCCCGGCCAGGTAGCAGTCCGCGACCACGGTGATCAGTGCGGACTCGGCCCGTTTGCGGCGCTCGAGGAGCCATTCGGGGAAGTACGTGCCGGCCCGGAGTTTGGGGATGGCCACATCGATCGTGCCGGCGCGGGTGTCCAGGGGTCGGTGCCGGTAGCCGTTGCGCTGTGCGGTACGGCTCTGGGAGGCCTGGCCGTACTCGGCGCCGCAGACCGCGTCCGCGTCGGCGGAGAGCAGTGCGTTGATCACGGTCTGCAGCAGGTGGCGCAACAGGTCTGGGGAGGCCTCCCCGAGAGCTTCGCGCAGCAGGCGTTCAGGGTCGACAATGTGTGGAGCGGTCATCGTGGTGATGTCCTTTCGAGAGTGCTGTGGAAGGTTCGCTCGAAGGCTCCCACGGTGACCGCGTCCGTGAAGGGGACGGTGTTGGCGACCGGGGAGGGTTACACCACTATCAGGGACTCAACTCTCGTGCCGGTTCCTGATGCGATCTCGGAGCGGCAGGCCATGTCGATCGGCACGGCCGGATACACGGCCATGCTCTCCCTCATGGCCCTCGAGTCGCACGGCCTCACCACTGATTCGGGTGACGTCCTTGTCACGGGCGCGAACGGTGGGGTCGGCGGGTTCGCGATCGCGCTGCTGGCACGCGGCGGCTACTCGGTCGTTGCGTCGACCGGCCGTCCCGTTGAAGCCGATTACCTGCGCCGCCTTGGCGCCACGACGATCGTCGACCGGACAGAGCTGTCGGGGCCGGGCCGGCCGCTCGGCAAGGAACGCTGGGCGGCTGCGATCGACTCCGTCGGTAGCCATACCCTTGCGAATGCCTGTGCCGGGACGAAGGCGGGCGGCGCCGTCGCCGCATGCGGGAACGCACAGGGCATGGATCTGCCCGCCACTGTCGCACCGTTCATCCTGCGCGGGGTGAGCTTGCTCGGCATCAACAGCGTCACCCAGCCCCGCGACAAGCGCGTCGCAGCGTGGAACCGCCTGGCCGACGAGCTCGACCTGGACTTGCTGCCCGCGATGAGCCGCGAGGTCGGCCTGAGCGAGGCCCTCTCCGTTGCCGATGACCTTCTGGACGGCCGCATCCGCGGCCGGATCGTCGTCGACGTGAACCGCTGACCATCCCCCAAGACCACACAAACGAAAGAGGAAGACCATGACGAAGATCACCGTGCTCGGAGCGGGCGGACGTATCGCAAGACACGCCATCGCCGCGCTTCTCGAGGAGCCTGCCAACGAGCTGACCCTCTACCTGCGTCGCCCCCAGAGCCTGCCGGATGCTCCCAGCGACCGCGTCCAGATCGTCGAGGGCGACGTGCTCGACAACGAACTCCTCACACGCACCGCCACGGGACAGGACATCGTCTACGCGAACCTCGGCGGAGGCGACATCGAAGCTCAGGCCCGCGCCGTCGTCGCAGCGCTGACCGCCGCGGGAACACGACGGTTGATCTGGATCTCCACCCTCGGCATCTACGACGAGGTGCCCGGTGAGTACGGCAAGTGGAACCACCGGATGCTCGACGGCGGATACCTGCAGACGTACAGCGCCGCCGCGAAATTGATCGAGGAGTCCAACCTCGACTACACGATCATCCGTCCCGCGTGGCTGTCGGACGCCGACGAGGTCGACTACGAGCTGACCCAGAAGGGCGAGCCCTTCCAGGGCACCGAGGTGTCCCGCAAGAGCGTCGGCGCGCTCGTCGCCGAACTCGTCAAGAACCCGGCCGACAGCATCGGCGCCTCGCTCGGCGTGAACAAGCCCGGCACCGACGGCGACAAGCCATCCTGGTACTGAACGGAGCATGCCATGACCGCTTTGGACACGCTCACCGAGAACGGCTTGTCCCTCGGGATCGAGCTGCCCCTGGACAACGATCTCGCCCGACGAGACGTCTCCGGTCAGGGACTCTTCCCTGACCTGACCCGGCATCAGGAGCGTGCGCAGCTCGCCGACCGGCTCGGGTTCCGGGCGCTCTGGCTGCGGGACGTGCCGATGTGGCGACCGCGTGACTTCGGCGACGCCGGACAGGTCTTCGACCCCATCCCCTACCTCGGCTACCTCGCCGCATCGACCGAGCACATCCTGCTCGGAACAGCGGGGATCGTGCTCCCCTTGCGGCATCCAGTCGCGCTCGCGAAGGAAGCTGCAACCGTGGATGTCCTCTCCGGTGGGCGGCTGCTGCTCGGCCTCGCCTCGGGCGACAGGCCGGGTGAGTACCCGTTCTTCGGAGTCGATTTCGATCGTCGGGGAGAGACCTATCGCGACGGTGTGCGCGTGCTGCGTGAGATCTGGTCGCAGGCGGCGCTGGGCCGGATCGATCAGGACTCGTTCCTGCCCGCCCCTGCGGACGGGACGATTCCACTGATCGGGATCGGTGGCGCGCAGCAGTCTCCTGCGTGGGCGGCAGAGCACCTCGACGCGCACATGACGTACCACCGTGCAGGTCCGCAGATGCGCGCCGTCGCTGCGCAGTGGCGGGCGATATCGCTCAAGCCGTTCATGACGAACCTCTACCTCGACCTCGCGGAGAACCCGGACGCTCCCTTCGAGCCGATCCGCCTCGGTGCACGGGTCGGCACCACCGGTCTCACCGATTACCTCACCGGACTGGCAGCGGCAGGGGTCGTGCACGTCAACCTCGTGCTGCGGCCGGGACGACGAGACGTTGAAGACGTCATGGAGGAGATCGGACAAGACGTCATCCCCGCCCTCCGAGCCCGAACCGCATCAGAGCCAGCCGGCGCAGACATCCGATCGTGACCGAATCCACCGAAACAAGAAACAAACGAGCAGGGAGAACGATTGATATGAGCAGCACAGACACCATCGCCACGACTGCGAGCGACCCGACAGCGGTTGTCGCGACCGCGCAGTTCCTTACCCCCGTCGTACTCGGCCTTCAGGGGCTGACCATCAACGCCAAGCAGGCGCACTGGCACGTGCGTGGCTCGAACTTCGTCGGCGTCCACGAGTTGCTGGACACCATCGCAGGCAACGCCGGCGAGTTCGCCGACGCGGCAGCGGAACGCATCGTCGCCCTCGGCCTCCCGCTCGACGCCCGCGTCAGCGCGGTCGCCGAGAAGAGCTCCGGGACAAGCGTCCCGGCCGGCTTCGCGAACTCAGACGACCTCGTGCACGCGGTGATCGCAGACATCGACAGGCTCCTCGCCGACGTCCGCGCAGCGGTCGATGGCCTCGACGGCATCGACCTGACCAGTCAGGACGTCGCGATCGAGATCCAGCGAGGTCTCGACAAGGACCGCTGGTTCCTCGTGTCTCACATCGCAGCCTGACCGACCTGCCAAAGCGGCGCCTCTCACCGGTCCGGTGAGAGGCGCCGCGCGCACTACGTGGTGCAGTCGGACAACACGGGCTAATCGAGGATCGCGGTGACTTCGAGCTCAACGAGAACGTCCGGCTCGAAGAGGTAGTCGACCCCGATCAGGGACGCGGGCGGCAGGGGCTGAGGCAGCTTCAGCTCCTCAGCGACCCGAGCGATCCCGTCCATGAAAGGTGCGATCTTCTCGGGCTCCCATTCGGTGACGTAGAAGGTCAACCGAAGCGCATCGTCGAAGGATGCACCCGCGCCTGCGAGCGCACGAGCTGTGTTGCGGAGAACCTCCGCGACCTGACCCGCGAGATCGTTGATCGCGATGGGCTTTCCTTCCGCACTACGGGCGACCTGGCCGCTGATATGCACGTGACGCGTGCCGGTGCCAATGGCGACGTGATCATACGGCGTTCCTGGCTGGAGACCGGCAGGACTGAAGCGTGTGACTGGCATAGAAGGTCCTCTTCGTTGGTGGTTTACTATTGATACTTGGTAGTTGAAGGACACTTCAAGGAGACCTGGTTTCATGGCCGATACCGACGCCGTATGCGAAAGCGAGCTGCGTATCGCGACGCCGCATCGCGAGCTGCTCGACCAGGTGCTCGACAAGTGGTCACTCAGCGTGCTCAACGAACTGTGCGAGCGACCCTGTCGGTTCAACGAGTTACGGCGTGCGATTCCGGGAGTGACGCAGAAGTCCCTCACGGCGACGTTGCGTCGGCTGGAGCGAAACGGAGTCGTGCAACGCCGAGTCATCAGCACGCGGCCGGTGGCCGTCGAGTACGGGATCACCGCCTTGGGCAAAACGTTGCGCGGGCCGATTGACGCGCTCGTCGCCTGGGCAGATGAGCAACTGCCGAACATTGAACGCGCACGCATCGCCTTCGACGAAGACGAACAGTAGACGTCGGGACATCTTTCCCCTCGCGACCAAGCAAGAGCGCGGCTCAGCTCTCTGTCGGATGTTCAGGCTTTGCGCCTTCTCTGTCTCCCATGACGGCGTCCACCATGCCCATCGTCGCGTCGAACTGCGTCATGACCAGCGCCGCTGTGCTCGCGAAGCCGCACGCGAGAAGGATGAGCAGCGAGGGAACGAACTCAGTCGGATCGGGCACCCAGCCTCCCAATGTCCATGGCAGGACCATGGCGATGACGATGCCGGCGCTCGAGAGCCATTCGTTCACGAATAGAGCGCGTGAGGAGCCGGACCCGCCCCTCGCGAGGATACGACGTCCTGTTTCCACTGTCATCGCTACCAGGAGGATGCCGAGGACGATGAAGCTCAGCGCGCCCCAGAGCGGATCAAGCGACGCGAGCACGAGCGGAACAAGGAGCGGAATGGAGTAGGCGGTGAAGACCCAGCGGACCGACGAACGGAGATACCGGTCCGCAGCCTCCGACGCTGCGAGTCGGCGGTGCATCTCCGAGTCGATGTAGAAGAACACGCCCACGATGAACGTGCCGAGCATCGTTCCCGATACTCCGGCGAGCCCCAAGAGGAAGTCATCATCCGTACCTGACATCGTCTGCGTCCCTTCTTCCCTGGGCACCTGTGAAGCGGGCAATCCATGCGGTCGCAGGATTTCGTGCCAGATCGGCGAGGCTTCCTCGCTGCGTGATGCGCCCTGCCTCAAGGACGATCACCTCGTCAGCGAGCACCTCGACGTCTTCACGGTCATGTGTGACGAGGATCGTCGGACCGGCGAACTGGCGGAGACGCAGACCGAGGTCGGCACGCACTTCATCCCGGAACTCCACGTCCAGCGCCGCGAGCGGCTCGTCGAGGAGCAGTGCCTTCGGCTCGGATGCGAGGGCACGGGCTAGCGCTACACGCTGAGCTTGCCCGCCGGAGAGTGCACTGGGGTATCTCTCTGCCAGGTCCGCCATTCCGAAGCGAGACAGCCAGGGGTCTGCGCTGCGCCGGGCGGCGGACCAACGCCCACCGCGGACTTTGGCTGAGAAGGCGACGTTCTCGCGCACCGTGAGGTGAGGGAAGAGGAGCAGGTCTTGGAACATGACGCCGATCCTTCGCTGGTCAGCAGGAAGACCGGCCAGATCCTTGTCCCCCAGTCGAATCGTGCCGTGGGACTCGGTGAAGCCTGCGATCGCCGCGATGGCGCTGGACTTTCCGGCACCGTTCGGTCCGACGACGGCGAGCACACTTCCGGGATCCGCTTTCAGCTCCACGACTACGTCGAAGGCGGGGCGTGGGATACGTGCGGAGACGGTGAGCTCGAAGGTCATGCGGTGCCTGGCAGCCATCGGTCGCGGAGTGCGAGGAGCACACCCAGTGATACCGCGAGCAGGACGAGTGCGAGGGCGATCGCGGTGTCGGGGTCCGAGTTCATCGCGAGGTACGACGCGATCGGGAGTGTGCGCGTCACGCCGGGGAAGGAGCCGGCGAACGTGATAGTCGCGCCGAACTCGCCGAGCGCGCGGGCGAAGCACAGCACGGCGCCCGCGGCGATTCCAGGCGCGGTCAGCGGAACCGTCACGAGGCGGAAGATCTGCCACGGGCTGGCGCCCAGGGAGGCGGCGGCTAGTTCGCTGCGGCGGTCCGCTGATCGCAGCGCGCCTTCGACGGCGAAGACGAGGAAGGGCATCGCGACGAAGGTTTGCGCGAGCACAACGGCACCGGTGGTGAAAGGAATAGTGATGCCGACCTGCGTGAGCCATTGCCCGAGGATGCCTCGCCGTCCCAGCAGGAGAAGCAACGCAATGCCGCCGACAACGGGAGGCAGTACCAGCGGGATAGTGATCGCCGCCCGCAAGAGGCGGCGCGGCAGGACCTTCCAGTGAACGGAATGGCTCAGCAGGACGGCTAGCGGGATACCGAGGATGAGACTCAGGCCGGTAGATAACGTCGCCGTGAGTAACGAGAGCCCGAGCGCCTGCAGTACCTCTTGCCGAACGAAGAGTTCGCCCAGCTGGCCCCATGGTGCACGCAGGATGAGTCCGAGCAGCGGGAGAACGAGCAGCGCGAGACCGATCACCCCGAGGGCGAGGATGACCGGCTGCCGGCGTTCACGGGGCCGCGAAGCCTGCATGCTCGAAGACCTGACGTGCCTCATCGGAGCGGAGGTAGTCGATGAACGCCTGTCCTGCGTCGGGGTTCGGTGCCTCGGCAAGAAGGGCGACCGGATAGTTGTTGATCACCTGCTGCGCCTCAGGCACATCGATGCCTTCCACCGCGCTCCCTGCTGCGACGACGTCGGTCACGTAGACCAGTGCGGCGTCGGCCTCACCCAGAGAGACTTTCGTCAGTGCGGCACGCACGTCCTCCTCAAGTGTGTCCGGTTGGGCCTGAACACCAGCAAGGTCGAGCAGGGACTGCGCTGCGGCTCCACACGGCACCGCGGTGTCGCACAATGCGATTGTCAGCTCAGGCCGTGCGAAGTCGGCGAGACCGGTGATCCCTGCAGGGTTCCCGGCGGGAACCGCGATCTGCAGCGTGTTCGTGACGAGCACTTCCGGATCGGCGGCCAGGCCTGCGTCGACAACAGACTGCATCGTCGCCTCATTCGCTGAGAAGAACACGTCCACCGGGGCACCGGAGACGATCTGCTCGGCGAGCGCCGACGATCCGCCATAGCTGGCGACCACGTCGACATCTGCGTTCGCGTCCTCGAACCTCTCGGCGAGGACGTCGATCACGTCGGTCAAGGAGGCTGCGGCCAACACTGTCACCGTTCCGGAGGTCATGTCGTCCTTGCTTGCCCCGACATCCGATTCGTCGCTTCCCGTGCCGGGCGATGAGCATCCAGCGAGCAGAAGGAGCGCTGCGGCTGCCGCAAGGAGGGAGGGGGCACGCACGACAGGAACTCCTCTGAAAGACGGTCGGTCAGGCGAACGAAGTTGCCGACCTGTCTCAAGCCTCCCGTAGCCGAGGTCGTGAGAATGGCCTGCGACTGCTGGGCTTTGTCTGCTCTCTGCTGTCTCGCCGCTTCCGACCTCACCCGCTGGGACCGGCTCCCTAGCCTGAAGGCATGCCGGTCAATCCGCTCTCTCCGACCTTTCAGAGGCAGCGCGTCCTCACGGGCTTCGGCGTTCCCGCTCAGGAGCGTCTTTCGAGAGCGCATGTGCTCGTGATCGGCGCGGGTGGGCTGGCCAGCACCCTGTTGCCGGTCCTTGCTGCCGCAGGCGTCGGCAGCCTCACGATCGTCGATGACGACACTGTCGCCGAATCGAACCTGCACCGGCAGACGATGCACACGCCCGGCGACATCGGTCGCAGCAAAGCGGTCTCAGCCACCATAAGGCTCGCGTCGCTCGCTCCTGATGCTGAGCTCCGCGCCGTCGAGGGGCGTTTCGACGCCGTGACAGCCGAGGGTCTGCTGCACGGTGTGGACGTGCTCGTCGATGCCAGCGACAACCCGGCAACAGTGATGCTGGCAGACCGTGTTGCTGCCGAACGCGGCATTCCGCTCGTGTGGGGGTCAGCACTGGGGTACGCCGGCCAAGCAGGCGTGGCATGGGATGCCAGAGGCACCGACTACCGCGACTTGTTCCCGCATGGTCCGGACTCCAGTGCGGACACCTGCGACATGATCGGCGTGCTGCCGAGCGTATGCGCCGTCATCGGGGCGTTCATGGCGACCGAGGCACTCAAGCTCCTCACCGGCATCGGAGAGCCGTTGATCGGCCGGGTCGCCGCGTACGACGCACGCACCGGCCGCACCCGCGAGATCGCCTACCGGCGCGACGAGTCCGCCCGTGCCGCAGCGCAGAACATCGAGACCACTCCGCTGTCATCCGACGATCAGAACGCCGTCTCGCCCGAGGAACTGCGCGACCTGCTCACAGCTTCCTTCCCGCCGCTGCTGATCGACGTACGCGAACCGTGGGAGGCCGACATCGCAGCGATCCCGGGAAACGTGCTGATCCCCTTGACCGAACTCCCTCGCCGGGCACCAGAACTCGACACCGGTCACCCCATCGTGCTGTACTGCCACCGCGGCACACGCTCACGCCAAGCGCTCGATCAGCTCCTCCAACTCGGATTCTCCGATGTGCGGCACCTCACCGGAGGCATCGATGCCTGGGCTGTCCGCATCGACCCCACGGCGAGCAGGTACTGACATGCCCCGCACATCGGTCGCTGAGCACACGGCCCGAGTCCGCACCCTCCTGAACGCCGTGAGCCAGCGCCCCGTCGAGCAGGTCGCCCTGTCTGACGCGCTAGATCGGGTGCTTGCCCACCCCATACGGACTCCGATAGATCTGCCCCCGTTCCGGAACTCACAGATGGACGGCTTCGCCGTCCGTACGGTTGACCTCGCGCGGACGCCAAGCAGTCTGCCGCTGCGCGGTGCGATCCCCGCTGCTCCTGGCACACCTGGGCCGCTTCGCCCTGGCCATACCGTCCGGGTCATGACCGGTGCGCCGATCCCCGACGACGCCGATGCGGTCGTCCCTGTCGAACACGCCACCGTCCAGGGAACGACAGTGACGTTCACGCGGAAGCCGGACGTCGGAGAGTTCGTGCGTGAAGCCGGCTCTGACCTCGCGGTCGGTGAGCCTCTGTTGTCTGATGGATTCCGGCTCGCTCCTCGCCACCTGGCGGCGCTCGCAGCTGCGGGAGTGGCGTCCGTCCCCGTTCGCTCACAGGTACGTGTCGCAGTGATCTCGACCGGAAGCGAGCTGGCCGCTCCCGGTGAGCTTCTGGCTCCCGGCCAGATCTACGACGCCAACGGCCCCGCACTCGCCGCAGCGGTACGAACCGCCGACGCCCTCTTGGTCGATGAGCATCGTGTCGTCGATGACACGGCCGCGTTCGCGCGCGCTCTCGACGCGTCGTGTGCGGCGGGAGCCGAGATCTTGCTCACCAGCGGGGGCATCTCGGCAGGCAACTACGAAGTCGTGAGGGAGCTTCTGGAGCCGCTCGGGGCGCACGTCGATACTCTCGCGATGCAGCCGGGCGGCCCCCAAGCCACTGCCATCTACAAAGGCGTTCCCATGGTGTGCTTCCCAGGCAATCCCGTGTCCGCGCAGCTGTCGTTCATGCTCTTCATCGAGCCGGTCCTCCGTGAGGCAGCAGGACTGCACGCGCGACAGCCCGAGCCGCGGACCCTGGCCGAGCCCCTCACCTCTGTCGCCGGGAAACGGCAGTTCCGCCGTGGTGTGGGGTTGCCTGGAGGCCGGGTGGCACCGGTTGGCGGCCCTTCCTCGCACCTTGTCGCCGCCATGGCGGCATCCGACATGCTCATCGATGTCCCGATCGATGCCGTCACCCTCGACATCGGGACACGCGTGGAGACCTGGAATCTATGAACGAACTGCCGCACCTCGACGATCACGGCCGATCGCGGATGATCGACATCGGCGGGAAGGCGATCACTCGGCGCACGGCGATCGCGACCGGCCGCCTCGACACGACACCGGCGGTGCTGGAACTGCTCGCCGCCAACCAGCTGCGCAAAGCAGACGCGCTCCCGACAGCGCGGGTCGCGGGCATCCAGGGCGCCAAGCGCACCAGCGAACTTGTACCCCTCGCGCACACATTGCCCCTGGAGTCCGTCACCGTGGACTTCGAGCTCAGCACCTCATCGGTGGAGATCCGGGCCACGGTCGCAGCGACGGCGAAGACTGGGGCCGAGATGGAAGCCCTCACCGCCGTCGCCATCGCCGGTCTCGCTCTGCACGACATGATCAAGTCCGTCGATCCGGCCGCCGTGCTCGGAGACATCCACCTCATCGAGAAGACCGGAGGAAAGCGCGGGCACTGGGTTGCAGGCGCATCCGTGCCCGCAGACCACGGACAGGCGGTCGTGATCGTCTCCTCAACGAGCACCGCGGCCGGTACGCGCGAGGATCTCACCGGTCCGGCAATCGCAGGCTGGCTTCGCGACCACGGGTATCAGCCAGACGAGCCCGTCGTTGTCGCTGACGCGGATATCTATCAGGCGCTCACGGATGCTCTCACCAGCGAGCCGGTATTGATCGTCACGACCGGCGGCACCGGGGTGCATCCCGAGGACCGCACCCCCGAGGCGACGAGCGCGGTGATCGAGAGAGCACTTCCCGGCATCGCCGAGGCCATCCGTGCAGCGGGCCGCGCGGCGACGCCGACAGCCTCGCTCAGCAGGGCGCTTGCAGGGATCGCCGGACGCACGATCGTCATCAACCTGCCTGGATCGCCACGCGGCGTGGAAGACGGCCTCATCGCACTGGAGCCGCTCTTGCCACACCTGCACGACCAGCTGGCCGGCGGCGGACATGCCTGACCCGATCGGTTTCGTCACCGCTGCTCCGCTGGACAAGACGCAGCTGGAAACACGGATACGCAGTAGGAAGAACGGGGCGGTGGTCACCTTCGAAGGCATCGTGCGCGACCATGATCACGGAGAGGACGTCGGCTCTCTCGACTACGAGGCGCACCCCGACGCGGAACGAATCCTCATCGACGTGTGCACGAGGATCGCTCAAACCACGGACTGCGATGTCGTCGCCGCTCACCGCATCGGTCACCTCGAGATCGGCGACGTCGCACTGGTCACGGTCGTCGCCGCCCCGCACCGGGCAGAGGCGTTCGCCGTCTGCGGGAACCTCGTCGACGCGATCAAGGCAGAGGTTCCGATCTGGAAGCACCAGCACTTCACCGACGGCAGATCGGAGTGGGTGGGGTTGTAGATACACCGCACGACCTAGCGAACCCGCCGGGTGAACGATGGTGCAATCACCGAGGAAAGAGGCGCCAGATGACTGGCATTGAGACTGAAGCACACAACTTTCATGGCAACCGACTTCCCCCGTCAGAAGCCGCCCGCGTCGCACCCACCGATGCGGCCGCTCGGACCGTTCTTGCGAGCCTCTGATGTCGTTGCTGCGTGGTGGTGATGCGTTCCCCGCCCTCGAGCTGGTCGAGGTGGGAGGCACACGCCGAACGATCCCGGCCGTATTCGCCGGGCAGTACGGCGTGGTTCTCTTCTCTCGCGGGGCAGGCTGCCGGCCTTGCGTGGAGCAGCTGCGTGCGTTCCAGCGCGGCCTACGACGCTTGTCCGCCGCGGGTATCGCTGTCGTCGCGGTGACTGCGGACGAGGAGCCGATAACCGCGGAGCTCGTGGCGCGCTATGGGCTGACTTTTCCGATCGGACACAGCACCGATGTGGGGCAGATCGCGGCCGCGACCGGAGCGTTCGTCACCGTGGACCCGCCGCAGTTGCAGACAACCGGATTCGTGCTGGATCCCGATGGGACGGTCGTGATCAGCGTGTACTCCTGCGGAACGTTGGGACAACTCGTTCCCGACGATGTCCTCGAACTCATCCGGGAGTTGCCTCAGCATGCGGATGCGAATCGGAAGCGGGCAGACCGATGAAAACCATCGATGCCATCTCGAGAGCGCGGATGCAGACCGCTGCGAGAGCAGTCGGCAAGGATGTGCGCAACCAGAACAGGATGCAGACACATCCTCTCTTGATCGTTCCGCCGGAGAAGCGACGTTGACCTCGTCTCCGAACGCCTCAGGTGCCACTGGGACAGCCGTCTGGGAGGAGCTCGCTCAGGAGGTCCTCAGCAGAAACCCACGCGGCCGGATACTCGTCGCCATCGACGGCGTGGACGCTGCAGCCCGCATGCACTTCGCCGACGCCCTGGCGGCAGCGCTGCGTGCAGTGGGACGTCACGCGACTCGTCTCAGCGCGGCCCCGTTCACGGACGATGACGCCGTCCGAACCATACTGCGCATGTTCCGCCACAACGGACCTGAGAGCGAGCTCGCTGCCGCGCCTGAGGACAGGATGCTGATTGTCGACGGTTGGTCACTGCTGCGCTCTAGCCTGCGCTCGGCGTGGCACTTCACCGTCTTCCTCGACGGCGGTGAGCCGGCGCACCCAGACACCCATGAACGGCATCTCCGCTACATGCGCGAGGACATTCCACGCGAATCATCCGATGCCGTGTACGAGGTGAGCGACAGCATGCATCCCCAACGCTTGTACTTCGATTCCTGCTGAGACAAGGATCTGGGCAGCACCGCGGTCGTCTCACGTAAGAGGATGGCAGCGCAGGAGACGAATGCAGTTCACGACACGTGGACCCCCGCGGTGGATCGGACCTCAGCCGCTTGTGGTTTGGCTCAGCCGCCGGAGAACGGGGGCAGCACGTCCACCTGCGCGGAGACCGGTCGCGCGGGATCGCGTGAGGCGATGCCGTCGACGAGGAATGTCCCCTTTGCGATCACCGGCTCGAGTGCCGGGTGAGCTGTGAGGAGCGCGTCCTTCGCCTCTCCGAGGGTCGTCGCCTCGACGTGCTCTTCTTCGCAGCCAGCCGCTTCAGCGGCGGCTGCGAAGTATCGGACGAGTATGCGTGACATCGTCAGCCTCCGATCGCTCCCATGGAACGGGCCGGTCGACGAAAGCTCTTCTCTTCCATCCCGTGCCCAGCCTGTTTGTCCCACATCGTCGCCCGCCAGGCGTCGGCGATAGCGGCATCGTCTGCTCCACTTCGCAGCATCGTGCGCAGGTCTGTCTCGTCGTCTCCGAACAGACAGGAACGTACCGAGCCTTCGGCTGTCAGCCTGGTTCGGTCGCACGCGTCGCAGAAGCTGCGTGTGACGGACCCGATGATGCCGACGGTGGCCGGGCCTCCGTCGACGAGCCACTCCTCTGCGGGAGCGGACGGGTCTTCACGCCCGGCCGGGGTCAGCCGGTATCGGCGTCCGAGCACAGACAGAAGTTCTTCGGCGGAGACGAGGTGGTCTCTGCGCCATGTCTGATCTGCATCCAGCGGCATCTGTTCGATGAACCGCAACCGCACGCCGTTGGCAAGCGCCCACGCCAGCAGGTCGGGCGCATCCGCGAGGGTCTCGCGCAGCGCCACCGCGTTGATCTTGATCGGGCTGAGCCCTGCGTGCTGTGCCGCCTCGATCCCCCTGAGCACGGCAGGCAGGCGATCGCGTCGGGTGACAGCGGCGAAATGCTCGCGGTCGATCGTGTCCAGCGACACGTTGATCCGCGTCAGTCCAGCCTCCACAAGCTGCGGCGCCTTGCGGTCGAGGCCGATCCCATTGGTCGTCATCGACACCGGCAGGCCGGGCACGGCTGTCGTCGTCTGGCGCACGATCTCGACCAGATCAGGTCGCGTAAGCGGCTCGCCGCCGGTAAAGCGCACCTCACGGACTCCGAGATCGTGGACGGCTATGGTGACCAGACGCGCGATCTCTTCCGGAGTCAGCAACTCCCCGCGAGGGACGATGGGCAGGCCTTCCGCCGGCATGCAGTATGTGCAACGCAGTGAGCAGGCGCTTGTGATCGATACGCGCAGGTCTCGCGCGATGCGCCCGAACCTGTCCACGAGAAACGGTGTCTCGGGTCGGCCGACCGTCGAGCGCGCGCGATGGCGAACGGTCGGCATGCCGAGCGCAACAGGGCACATGGTCACAGACTTCTTCTCGATGCTTGCGGGGGGGGGGGGGGGCGAGGTCGCCCGGTGGGGCGTCCTGTTCCACAGTGTGGTCGGCACAGTGGCCCGTTTTCACGCCGGGGACTCATCACCTGCAGTCATGGGCAAGTTCCGCGCAGGACCAGGCGATCAGCGAGAGAGCTCCCGCAATATCGTCGGTGGTGTACAGCCAGAGAAGACGGAAGGGGCGATGTATGTCGTTCACTACTCGCGGATTCGCGGGACGCCGGCGTGGACCCGATGATCAGCTCCCTCCGGGACAGACGCTGTTCGACAACTGGCCGGTGCTCACCGCCGGTCCCACCCCCTATGTCGATACCGAGACGTGGGATTTCGCCATCCTCGATGAAACCGGTACCGAGCATCACTGGAACTGGGAGCAGTTCCTGGCGCTCGGTGCCGAGGACATCACGGTCGACATCCACTGCGTCACGCACTGGTCCAAGCTCGACATGGCCTGGCGCGGGGTGAGCCTGGACAAGCTGTTCGAGAACGTCGAGACATCCCATGACTACGTCATGGCGCACTCCTACGGCGGCTACACCACGAATGTGCCGCTTGAGGATCTCCTGGATGGCAAGGCCTGGATCGCGACCGAGGCCGAAGGCGCACCGCTCGACGCAGAACACGGCGGGCCGGCACGTCTCCTGATCCCGCATCTGTACTTCTGGAAGAGCGCGAAGTGGGTCCGGGCATTGACGATGATGCCGACGAACGACCCTGGGTTCTGGGAGCAGAGCGGCTATCACATCTACGGTGATCCGTGGAAGGAAGAACGCTACTGGTGATGGAGCAGACCCGGCTCGCTCCGCTTCGCCCCCGCGTGAGGCCGTCGTGGTTCGTCGCCACGGTTTCGGAGGTGCGTCCAGAGACGCCGACTGCGGTTCGGCTGGTGCTCGATGTCCCGGGGTGGCCGGGGAGCGAGGCGGGCAGCCATCTCGATCTGCGACTGACCGCTCCGGACGGCTACCAGGCGACACGTTCGTATTCGATCGCATCCTCCGAGACGGGCGGAACGATCGTCCTTGCGGTCGATGAGCTGCCCGATGGCGAGGTGTCTCCGTTCCTCGTCCGTGAACTGCGCGTCGGTGACCAGCTCGAGGTCCACGGACCGCTGGGATCGTTCTTCCTCTGGCGCCCGGGACAGAGCCAGCGCCCCGTGCAGCTCATCGCCGGCGGGTCAGGTGTCGTGCCCCTCTACGCGATGGCGGCGTCTCATGCGGCCGCATCCGATCCCGTTCCGTTCCGGCTGCTGTACTCGGTGCGCACCCCGGAGGACGTCTACTTCCACCAGGAGTTCCTCGAGCTGTCGGACGGGTCGTTCGCGATCGACCTCGTGTACACGCGACGAGCGCCAGCTGGGTGGCAAGATCCGGTCGGACGGCTCACAGAGTCGACTATCGCGGCGCGGACGCTCCCTCCGGAAGACCGCCCACGCATTTTCGTGTGCGGTTCGACAGGCTTCGTCGAAGCCGTCGCGCCGTGGCTCGTGAAGCTCGGCCATGCGCCGCAAGACATCCTCACCGAACGATTCGGAGGCCTATGATGACCAGCCACCTCGACGGGAACATCCTCGCCGGGACTCTCGCGGATTTTCTCGTGCCCGATGCAACGATGATCGAAGGACGGTGCGGAGGCTGCGGGCGCGTCGCGCCCCTTGGCGAGGCAATCGTGTATCCGGACGCCCCGGGGCTGGTCGTACGCTGCAAGACGTGCAGCCACGTGCTGGCGACGATCATCGACGCCGGTGAACGCCTCTTCCTCAGCTTCGCGGGGATGACCGCGTTCGCGATGAGGCGGGATCAGGCTGAGGAGTCGGTCTCAGTCGCGTAGGCCCTGAGCTGTGCGATAGCCATGTCGAGAGCGGCACGCATCGGATAAACATCTCGACTCGCCTTCGCCAGAAGATAACCTCCCTGCAGTGCCGATAGCAGCCCAATGGCAAGCGCTCGCGAGTCCGCATCGCTGCGCAACACGCTGCGTGTCTTCAGCCTCTCCACGGCATCGATCAGCATCTCCAGCCAATCATCGAAGTGGGCAGCGATCGCCCGGCGGGCATCCTCATTGTGGTCTGCGATCTCGTTCGCCAGAGACCCGAGCGGGCACCCGTACGCGCCGTCGCGTAGCGCGTTGCGTTCGACGAGTTCATCCCGCCACAGCTCGAACCCGCGTAGGGATTCCACGCGTCGAAGGCGCCGGCGCTGCTGCGTCAGGACGTCCTCCGCCCGGGTCTCGATGACTTCCTTCACGAGTGCGTCCTTGTCGGCGAAGTGCTGATAAACCTGAGACTTCGATGTCGCGCTGGCGGCTCGGACGTCGGCGAGGGTCGTCGCCGCAACGCCTCGCTCATACATCAACTGGTTCGCTGCGTCGACGATACGCGCCCTCGTTGCCGCCCCTTTCGGCGTCAACCGGCGCGCACTCGTTCCGTCGGCAGTCACGCCTCCAGGGTAGTCTCCTCCGTCCGCAGGACTCGAAGTCGTCCGTCACGCGATGCCAGCCCGGCCGGCCCAGTGAAGTCCAGCGGAGCGGGACGCTCGCATCTCACACCTTCACAATAATGGACCTCGGAGTCCTTATCCAAGTCGATCCGAAACACCTATGGCGATCCAAGCGTCCTGCTTTTCAGACCTGCTACACCTCTCGTCAATCGACGTCCCGCTCATACTTTGGTCTGGCGAGTCCTTTTCTGTCGTCGTAGGCTAGTGGTCATGATGTGCGGGAAGCCACGCGGCTCACGGATCTTCCGTGTGCGCGAGAAAGTCCGAGCCGAGGGCTCGGTGCGGCTGCCCACGCGCGCCCGTCGAGAACGTTGCGCGCTCCGCAGGAGAGGGGCGTTCGGTGGACCTGCCGGTCAAGCTCGGTGACGCGCAAGAGTTTCTGATGCTCGTTCCCTCGCCTCTTGCGGAGCGGGTGGCTGAGGACGAGCGCCTGGTCGTGGCGGCCTATCGGTTTCGTAGGGGCCTGGGCATCCGGGCTCGACGGGCGTTGGCCTCGCGTATCGAGCATGAGGTGACCGCCGCGCTGCACATCGTTCGGCCCGGAACGGTGGTGGTGGCGTTCGACGGTGCCGGCACGATGTCTCGGGCCCGAGTACACAGGTTGGCGACGGGCGTAGTCGGTGAGGTGAGCAGGAGCGCCACCAATCTCGTCGGCGCGGACACGACCGTGATTGGAGTCGTGGTGATGTCGCCGACCGAGCGAGATCTCGCCGCCGCGTGCGTGCGGCATGTCGCGGAGCAGCCACCGCACCGGGGCGACGGGCTCGTCTTTCACGCCAGCGACCTCCGCCGGGCGAACATCTATGAGCTGATCGAGGAAGCAGTCCTGTGACGACGGTCAGCTCTCCCCGTGGTCGCAGCGAGGACTACCTGTTAGTCATCTACCAGCGTCGGAACGCCTCGGTCCTGTCGCTGCAGGGGCGGGACACCGAGCTGACCCCCGGGAGCATCGTCGTTGTCCCCCGCTCGACGGTGGAGAGCGCGATGCCCACCGAGGATGCCGATCGCATGATTGTCGAGGTGCCGTTGGGTGTGGTGGGGTTGACGGCGGATCAGGTCGCTGAGGTCTCGGGTGTGGACCTGCAGGAGCGGACCTCGCTGGCGGCGCTGCTGCGGTCCGTGCTCGGGGGCGTGATGGACTCCGAACTCAGCCTTCGCGACGAGGTGGACGTGTTCGCGCCCGTCGCCGACCTGCTGAAAGTCACCCTGCTCAGCGCCCTCACTCCCGACCGCGCCACGACCCGGTATCCGCTGGCCGAGCAGATCGTCACCTACGTGCTCGACAACCTCACCGACCCCGGTCTCGGAGCCGCCCGGATCGCGAAGGACCTGCACGTGTCCGAGCGTCTGCTCTACGCAGAGATGTCCCGCGCGGACATCAGGCTCGCGCAGCTGATCCGGTCCCAGCGCCTGCGTCGCGTCCGCGACGCCCTGACCGCACCGGCCACCATCGACGTCCCCATCGGCATCCTCGCCCAACAGCACGGATTCGTCTCCGCCAGCCACTTCAGCCGCATCTTCCGCGAAGAATTCGGCACCACACCCCGCCAATGGCGCAACAACACCACACCACCGGGACCGTGAGGTCACCGCTCGCGCGTCAAGCCTTCGTTGCGACCTTCCCGCGCGATCAGGTCACGGGACGCGCTGTCGTCGGCACGGACCTGATGGGCGGTCTCAAGCACTTCGTCGATGTCGCTGTCGGGGATGACGACGGCTCCCGATGAGTCGCAGAAGATGTACTGGCCCGGATAGATGCCCACTCCTTCGATGACGACGGGAATATTTGCCTGAAACGGCGTGACCACTGCTCCACCCCAGGCGACGGCCTCTCCCGAGCACCATGCGGCGAACGGTTCCGCGGCCAGTTCGTCGAAGTCGCGAAGGCGTCCGTCAGTTAGGACGCCGGCGAGGCCGACGTTGGTCGCACGGGAGAGCTTCGTTCCACCGGCGAGAGACGTCGAGCTGTGGCCGTTGCTGGCCATCACGAGGACCGTGTTGCCGGGATTGGCTGGTGATCCGTCGACGGCCTGGTGGAACAGCCGTCCGAAGGTGTATTCCTCCGGGTCAAGTATGGCGTGGCAGGTCGGGAAGAAGGAGATCGTCGCGACGCGCCCGAACAGGATGCGTTCGGGTGCCGGGCTGACGAGCCCGGTGATATGGGCGCGGTGACGGTGCTTCCGGCCGAGCGCATCGGTCAGGTCTGCGCATGTGAGGACTGCGGCTGACGCTGCGCGACGTCGCTCCACCGCGTTGTCTTCATCTTCGTTCACGGTCGTTCCGCATCATTCCTCCGTCACTGATGACGCGGGGGCGTGCCACCGGCTCAGCGGTGGCACGCCCCCACGTGGACATGGTCGAACGGAAGCCTCGGTCGCCTGGATGCGGCGGGGCAGGACCCAGCCGGCACGAGGGTAGTGGCAGTTGTAGCCGTTCGGATACCGCTGGAGGTAGTCCTGGTGCTCAGGCTCGGCCTCCCAGAACGGGCCGGCGGGCTCGATCGTGGTGACAGCCGATCCTGGCCACAGACCGGAGGCATCGACGTCGGCGATCGTCTCCTTGGCGACCTGCTCCTGCTCGGGGGTGAGCGGGAAGATCGCCGACCGGTAGCTGGTGCCGATGTCGTTGCCCTGACGGTTCAGGGTCGACGGGTCGTGGATCTGGAAGAAGAACGCCAGGATGTCCCGGTACGTCGTCTTCGATGGGTCGAAGACGATCTCCACGGCCTCGGCGTGGCCGGGGTGGTTGCGGTAGGTGGCGTGATCGTTCTGCCCGCCGGTGTATCCGGCGCGGGTGCTGATCACGCCCGGCTGCTTGCGGATGAGCTCGTCCACGCCCCAGAAGCAGCCGCCGGCCAGGACGGCCGTCTCGGTGCCGGGTGTGCGGGTGACCTCTCCGGTGTCGTGAATTCCACTGGTCATGATGCGTGCTCCTTCGTGGTCGTGGTGGTGGTCTCGAACAGTGAGCGGAACTCTCCATACCCCTCGGCCTCCAGGTCGGAGACGGGGATGAACCGCAGCGCGGCGGAGTTCATGCAGTAGCGCAGGCCGCCGGCGTTCGCGGGGCCGTCGTCGAAGACGTGCCCGAGGTGGCTGTCCGCCCCGGTAGAGCGGACCTCGGTGCGGGGCATCCAGAGGGATCGGTCCGTCTTCGTGTGAACGGCGTCAGCGACGACCGGCTTGGTGAAGCTGGGCCATCCGGTTCCGCTGTCGTACTTGTCGGTGGATGAGAACAGCGGCTGTCCGGAGACGACGTCCACGTACAGGCCGTCCTCGTGGTTGTCCCAGTACTCGTTGCGGAAGGCCGGCTCGGTGCCGTCCTTCTGGGTGACGCGGTACTGCTGGTCGTTGAGGCGGCTCAGGGCCTCAGAAGTCTTGCTGTAGTCGTGCGACACGATGTCCTCCTTGTTCGGCGCCGCTGGCTGCGGCGTCACTGTTGATAACGCCGGGGTGACGCGGTTTGGTCCCGTGAGCCTGGGAGTGGGCTGTGACTTCAAGAATCCTCCTGTTGTTGTTCCGGGCTATGAGGTATGGCCTTCGGTGAAGCCCCATGTCGTACCTGACTGGCTGTCGTTGAGCACGATCCCGGCGGCGTCGAGTTCGTCACGGATACGGTCTGCAGTGCGGAAGTCTCCGGCCGCACGTGCCTGGGCTCGCTGGTCGAGCGCCTGTGCGATCAGGGCCTCCAGTGCGCGCTCGGCGCGCGGGGGTGTGGCCGTTGATTCGTCCCACGGGCTGTCGCGCGGGTTGATGCCGAGGACGTCAGTCATGGCGAGCACCGCATCCAGCGTGTCGGCACCGGTCCGCGCGTCGTGCTGGGCGAGGGCGGTGTTGCCCCGCCTGACTTCGTCATGGAGGACCGCGAGTGCCATGGGGATGTTGAGGTCGTCATCCAAGGCGTTTCGGAATGCGACCGGCAGCATGTCCGCGTCCGCCGCGCGCCTCGAGTGGTTGGCGCTCCGGGTGATGAAGTCTTCGATCCTGCGCATCGCCGCCGCGGCGGATCGCAGGGCGGAGTCGGTCAGTTCCAGGTTCGACCGATAGTGGGCCGATCCGAGGTAGTAGCGCAGGTCGAGAGGACGCATGTGCTGCAGTAGCTCGTCGAGGGGTGTCGCGTTGCCGAGGGATTTGCTGATCTTGTCGCCGCCGGACGTGACCCAGCCGTTGTGCATCCAGTAGCGCGCGAATCCGTATCCGGCGGCACGGGACTGCGCCTGTTCGTTCTCATGATGAGGAAAGCGCAGGTCGAGCCCGCCACCGTGGATGTCGAAGCTCTCTCCCAGGTAGCGGAGAATCATTGTCGAACAGCTCAGATGCCATCCGGGGCGTCCCGGCCCGTAAGGCGAAGCCCATGCCGCAGGAGCAACGATCTCCTCGCTGGCCCCCGCGTCCGGGGGAGCCGACTTCCAGAGCGCGAAGTCGCGAGGGTCACGTTTCTCTGTTGCCTGATCGGTATGTTCGTCTCCGCGGAGAGTGCCGTGCTCCTGTGAGGTCAAAGACCCGTAGCCGGGCCATGATGAGACGTCGAAGTAGACGTCCCCCGCTTCCCCTCCCGCTCGGTACGCGTGGCCCCGGGCGATCAGCCGGTCGATGAAGGTAAGCATCTCGGCGGTGTGCCCTGTCGCGCGCGGCTCGATCGTCGGCGGCAAGATACCGATCTTGCGATAAGCGTCGGCGAACGCCCTCTCATGACGAGCCGCCCACGCCCACCATGGAACGCCCGCCGTCTGGCTCGCGGCAAGAATCTTGTCGTCCAGGTCGGTGATGTTTCGCACCAGGGTCACGTCGAGCTCGTGGCCGATCTGGAGCCATCGTCGCAGCTGGTCGAAGACCACTGCGGATCGGAGATGACCGACGTGCGGCGGAGCCTGAACAGTCGGACCGCACAGATAGATGCCGACGTGGCCCGGTCGCAGGGGCGCGAACGTGCGTAGCGATGACGTTCCACTATCGAAGAGCCGTAACGTCATCGATCAGCCCATCTCACGGGTGCGCTGCTCTCGGAGCGCACGGAGGTGGACGGCGGCCCAGGAGCGGAAGGGGCGCCAGCGTTCCGCGACCTCCTCGAGCACCGAGTCGGGCCCGTACTGGTAGGAGATCTCGGCGTAGAGGCGGCGTTCCGCGCGCGGAAGGATGTCCTGGGCGTTGGCGCCGCGGATAAGGATGAGGTCCGTGGCGAACGGGCCGATGCCTGTCACCGTGAGCAGGTCGCGGCGAGCCGATTCTTCGGGCATCGTTCGGAGCCGAGGACCGTTGAGCAGCCCGGTGAGTGCGGCCTCTGCGACAGCTCGGAGATACTCTGGCTTCCGACCGGGTAGGTCTAGTTCTTCGGCGTCGATGGCGCGGATGAGCGCATCGGGCGCGGGAAACACCCCGTCGTTGCCGTGCGCGACGATAAGGTCGCGGCGGAGTCGGGCAGCGACCGGGACGCGGGTGCGCTGCGACAAGACGCACCAGGCTGCGGCTTCGTACGGGGAATGGAAGCCGCACGGGCGATATCCGGGGAGCGCCCTTTGGGCGGTGGCGACGATCGGGTCGCGATCGCCGACGGCCGGCCATTCCCGCGCGTCCACATCGAGAGAGAGGAAGCGCCGCACCTGCTCGGCGGCTGCGGTCAGATCGCCCGGGCCGGACAGACCGATCTGGGCGCTCTCCCCGCTCTGGGTGACGTGGGCGGATACGGACGTCCAGTCGTGCTCGCTCACAAAGCGTGCGGAGAGGACGTCCGGGTCGCCGCCGGACTCGATCGCGGTAGGGGTGAACTCTTCCCAGAACCGCTTGCTGGTGCGCAACGACCACGGCCCGAGCACTGGGACCGAGAGGGTGTGCTGCGCCATGGTGGTGTTAGGCGCGGGCGTGGATGGTGACGACGTAGCCGTCGGGGTCTCGGAACGAGAACTGCAGGCCGAACGGCCCCTCGACCGGTTCCTGCACGATCGCCACTCCCGCGTCGACGAGTCGTGCGTGCACGCGTTCCGCGTCATCGTTGCGGAACCAGACGCCGATGCCGGCGCCGAGCTGAGGGATCGCGTCGAGATCCACGCCCGGGAACGGGTCGCGGACGGCGAACGCGGTTCCTTCTGCGGAGAAGACGGTCGCTGCCGGGTTCGAGTCTGGGAGCCGTGTGAGTCCGACGAGCTTGTCGTAGAACTCCGCGGAGACGGCGCGGTCCCGCACCTGGAAAGAGATGAAGCCCGGGCCGGTGGTTGTTGCTGCCATGAGCAAGCTCCTGTTCTGTTCAATAACGCCAGTGTCAATATCCTGACACTCAGTGGAGTGTGTGTCAAACTATTGACATGGATGCATTGGACCGGAGCCCGGAGTCGTTGGGGGTGTTGATCAAGGAGACGCAGTCGCTCCTGAACCAGCGAATGGACGATCGGCTTCGCCCGCTCGCGCTGAGTGTGCCGCAGTACGCGTGCTTGACCGCCTTGCAGGACACGCCAGGTATCACGAGCTCCGAGCTCGCCCGACGCGCGTTCGTGTCCCGTCAGTCGATGAACGTGCTGCTCCAGGGACTGGAGAAGCGGGGGCTGGTGACCCGCTCGAGTGATCCTGGACCCCGGCGAGAACGGAGCGTGGTGCTGAACGACGCCGCAGAGCTCCTCCTCGAACGCGCGCATGAGGAAGTGTCCTCGGTTGTTCAACGCATGACGATGGAGGTCGAGCTGGTGGAGCGCGCCCGTCTTTACGAGCTTCTGGCCCGTTGCCGAGACGCCCTGCTCATTCCTTGACAGCATTGTCAGGCCCGGGGAGCTGGTACCGGCCGACGGCTGTGTAGGAGCCGCGGCGGAAGCGCAGACCAGTGATCCGCTCATCTTCGACGAGCCAGCGCAGTTCGTAGCACGCTCGGTAGTCCGGCGGCCAGAAGGAGCAGAACTGCCCCTCTGCATCCACGTACCACTCCCCCAACGTGGGTCTTCCGTTCTCGACATACACGGTCTTGCCGTTCTCGGCGAATGCCTGCGTCGCCCCGTCCTCGTACAGGATCGATGCGGCCGTCAGCGCGCGAGGGATATCCGATGCTCGAACTTCCTCCGCGTCAACGACGGCGAGATCAGACAGCGGCTCGTTCATCCGTACGTCTCCTCTGGTCTGATCTGCTGCGGGAGATCCAGTCGACTCTCGTCCTGGATCTCATCGGGGCGAGGTGTGGTGTTGTTGCGCCATTGGCGGGGTGTGGTGCCGAATTCTTCGCGGAAGATGCGGCTGAAGTGGCTGGCGGAGACGAACCCGTGCTGTTGGGCGAGGATGCCGATGGGGACGTCGATGGTGGCCGGTGCGGTCAGGGCGTCGCGGACGCGACGCAGGCGCTGGGACTGGATCAGCTGCGCGAGCCTGATGTCCGCGCGGGACATCTCTGCGTAGAGCAGACGCTCGGACACGTGCAGGTCCTTCGCGATCCGGGCGGCTCCGAGACCGGGGTCGGTGAGGTTGTCGAGCACGTAGGTGACGATCTGCTCGGCCAGCGGATACCGGGTCGTGGCGCGGTCGGGAGTGAGGGCGCTGAGCAGGGTGACTTTCAGCAGGTCGGCGACGGGCGCGAACACGTCCACCTCGTCGCGAAGGCTGAGTTCGGAGTCCATCACGCCCCCGAGCACGGACCGCAGCAGCGCCGCCAGCGAGGTCCGCTCCTGCAGGTCCACACCCGAGACCTCAGCGACCTGATCCGCCGTCAACCCCACCACACCCAACGGCAGTCGGAAGAAGTCCCCGATGACTCCTTCGTCGAAGGCGTGGACGTAGGGGCTCGTGCTCGGGTAAACGACGATGCTGCCCGGGGTCATCACGGTCTGGTCATCGCCACGGCGCAGCATCGACCGGTTGCCGCGCTGGAAGACCACGAACAATGACTCGTCGTCGTCCGACATGATCATCCGCTGGGGACGCATAGCGAGGGCAGCCAGCGAGGGCACCGTCTTGACGGACAACGCTCTCAGCTGCCCGATGTCTTGGTAGGACACGTTCACATGCGCCTCGCGGCCCTGCGGGTCGAGAGTCAGGTCCGTCTGGACGAGGTTCTCGCAGAGCATCGTGCGGATCGTCTCCACGCGGTCACGTGGATCGATGCTGCGCGAGTCCCATGTCTGCTGCATCATTACAGCCTCCGCCGGTCTTCCGGGCTTCCCCGGTCTGATTCCAGACTATTGCCGGTCATAGTCGCCCTCGTCGATGACGACATGGATAGCCGCTTCTTCGGCGGAGGCGGCACCGTTGTCGATGCCGATGTCGGAGGCCCAGAAGTCGGAGGATGGGTCTGGGTTGCCGGGTTCGGTCCAGATCAGCCGTCCAGCGCGTACCGATCCGACCTGGTCGTCAAGGATCTCGCCGTCCGTGCCGATGATGTCGCCGATCCCGTCGCCCATCGGCTCTTCGGGTTCGTACTCCGGCACCTCACGCGCCAAGCGAGCCGCCAGCGGCTCCCGGGCACGTGCTTCGCGTGCAGTGAATCCCCACGACAGTTCGGATGACCGCCGCTCCGGTGGAGAGTATCCCGGGCCGTCGTCATCGGAGTCTTCGCCGAGAAGATCCGAGTCCAGGCTCTCATCCGGCGGAAGCAGATCGAACTCGATGTCCTGCCCACTGAACGATCCGTCAGTCATGATGGGTTCCCTTTCTTTCTCCTGACGCCTGGTCTCTCGGCGTCGCGAGCAGACTCTTCACCACCGGGCGATACCACCGGCACGGAGCCTTGTGCGAGCTTCAGCCTCGTCCACACGTTCATGTTGATGACGACGGCTGCGATCTCCGCGATCTCACGCTCATCGAAGAACACCGTCAGCCCTTGATGCATCTCATCGAAGTGCTCGTGCTCGTAACGTGTCAGCGCTTCGCAGTACGCCAGTGCGAGTGCTTCGGAACCGGAGAACATCGTGCTCTGCCGCCAACTCGCCAGGTGCGCCACCATCGCCGCGCCGATTCCTACTTCCACGGCGATACGCGTGTGCAGGATCAGGCAGTACGAGCACGGATTGATCTGAGCAACCCGCAATCGGAGAAGGGCAGCGAGACGATCACCGATCGACAACTTCGCCGTGTACCCGAACCCCGCAGCCATCTGCTTCGCAAGTTCGTGGAAGTCAGAGAGATCCGGGTCAAAGCGCACATTCTCGAAATCGATCTGCTCTGATATCACGATCTCTCCTCACCGTAGGGCACGGTTCGCTGGCTTGCCGGAGTTCCGACGCCTCCTCCGACGGTAGATCCGCTTCTCTGCCCTGTGTGGCCTGCCCCTGCAGAGAGCTGTCTTCTCCCTGCAACCGCCCGCTCCGCTTCCGAACGCCGCAGGTCGCGGACATTACGCTGCACAGCCAGGCCACCTGGACAGCACCCGGCTCCGTATCGTGACCCGAAGGGGCGTGCTGCCCGCCGTGAAGAGAGAGAAGACGATGCCGACCTCGAGAGTGATCCTCGCCAGCGGCTGCTTCTGGGGAGCCCAGGAGCTCTTCCGCTCACTCCCGGGCGTCGTGAGCACCCGCGTCGGATACTCCGGCGACGACGACACCCCCAACGCAACCTACCGGGATCACGGGGATCACGCAGAAGCCCTCGAAGTGATCTATGACCCCTCGATCATCCGATTCCAGATACTGCTGGAGTTCTTCTTTCAGATTCACGATCCCACCACTCGGAACCGTCAGGGAAACGACATCGGGCGCAGTTACCGATCAGCGATCTTCACGACGACCGAGGGACAGAGGAAGGTCGCCTTCCACGTGATCGAAGCGATCAACGCTTCCGGCCGCTGGCCAGGAAAAGTCGTGACAGAGGTGGGCGAAGCCGGCCCGTTCTGGGAGGCCGAACCCGAACACCAGGACTACCTGCAGAAGCACCCCAATGGATACTCGTGCCATTTCATCCGACCCGACTGGGTACTACCGGGCCGCTGACCGAGATCTCGCGATAGGAGACACATGAAACATCCCGACGGAATGATCGGCTTGACCGCGACCGACGCCGACACTGACCTCCCGGCTGCATCCTCGGACGCAGTCGAAGACTTCGTCATCACTGAGAACGTCGAGTCCGAGCTGTACGAAGCGACCGTGAACGGCAAGCTCGCCGCCGGCCTGCTCTACAGCAGAACCGGCGACCGGGTGCTTCTGCTCGCGACGTCCGTGTTCCCCGAGTTCCGCGGAAAGGGAGTCGCGGCGCGACTCCTTGGAGGCGTCCTCAACAGTCTCCGCGAGGACAAGAAGACCGCGACGGTCTCGTGCCCCTTCGCCGCCGCGTACATCCGCGCTCATCCGGAGTATGCGGATGTCGTCGACACGCGGTTCCCTGGCAACCCCCACGGACACCACCACTGATCGTCATACGCACAAGAGGAGAACCCACATGGCAACCGTCGAACTGACCGAGGACAACTTCGAGGTCACGATCAATCAGAACGACATCGTTCTCGTCGACTTCTGGGCGGACTGGTGCGCACCATGCCATCAGTTTGCGCCGGTCTTCGAGAAGTCGTCGCAAGACAATCCCGACATCGTCCACGCGAAGCTCGACACGGAGTCGGAGCAGCGCATCACTGCGGCGGCCCAAATCACCGCGATTCCCACTCTGCTCGCCTTCCGCCAGGGGTTGCTCGTCTTCAGCCAGGCCGGCGCCCTACCGCCCACTGCCCTAGCCGAAGTGGTAGAGAACGTCAGAGGACTCGACATGGACGAGGTCAGGAAGGACCTCGACTCCGATGGCGGCTCGGCCAAGGATGATCGCTGATGTCCACCTTGCATGGAGCACGCCCCTACATGGACAAGGCCGTCCCAGAAGCATGGGAAGCCGCGTCTGCGTTCGCGACCGCTGTGTCTGAAGCCGCATCGCAACGCGGACTCACTCCCGCCGAGAGCGAGTTGATCAAGGTTCGGGCGTCGCAGTTGAACGGATGCGTCTTCTGCCTCGATCTGCATTCGCGGCAGGCAAGGCGCGCAGGCGTCAATCAGCAACTACTCGACATCTTGGCCGCCTGGCGCGAGTCGCCACTGTTCAGCGATCGAGAGCGCGCCTTGCTCGCGATCGCTGAAGCAGCCACCCGGCTCCCCCTCGACGCCGCCGTGAATGTCGAGCTCGCGCAGGCCCGAAGCACCCTCTCCGAGGCGGAGTTCGCGGCCGCGGAGTGGGTCGCCGCGGCCATCAACATGTTCAATCGGATCTCGATCCTCAGCGAACATCGCGTGCGACCACGCGACTCGGAAGGCAAGCTGAGCTGACGGTGTGCCGTGCGCAGCGTGGCCGCTACGCCAGAGGACGCGTTCGAGGCCGCACATGACTTGCCACCCGCTGCGCCCCTCAGGTTCACGCGCCCCTACGCAGCGGTTCGGGCACCAGGAGATATCGCGGCCATAGAGATGGTGCGTACGGTCCCGTCAAGCCGTACCGTGTTCCGGCACGCGAAGATACTCAACGTCGTTGAGGGCTCCTGCGCCCTAGAGACTGCTGAGAGCATGCACGTCCTGCGTCCTGGCATGTCTCTTGCCCTCGGCACCGGCAAATGGTGCCGCGTGCGCCCATCCCCGTCCGTACGCATCTGGGCCATCTACGCCGACGAGCAGTTCTGGCGCACCCAGATGGCATGGTTCCTCCCTGACGCAGAACGAGTGATCGCAGGAGTACACCCCCTCGAGTGGGACGGCCGCGCAATCGTCCTTGCGCCAGGTATCGCTGTGCTGCGGCATGTCGAGCCGATATGGCGACAGATGAGCGTACTGCGCAGCGGGACCCACTCGCCCGAAGTCGTCGCGACTCACACTCTCGAGCTTCTCGCACGATGGATGAGGCTGATACTGCCGACTTTTCTGGACGAAGCGCCGGACACCCTCACGACACCGTGGACACCCATCAATGGACGACTGACCGACACCGGATCTATTGGCTACGTCGGTCAGGCAATCCGGTTGCTTCGCGGGCGCATCGCAGAGCCGTGGACCGTTGGAGCGCTCTCACGCGAACTCTCCCTCTCACGGACCCACCTCACCCGCATGTTCGTACAGTACGCCGGCGCCGCACCAATGCGTCTACTCACTGAACTCCGGCTCACCGAATTCGCGCGGCTCATCGAAGAAACCGACATTTCCGTAATGCGTGCCGCAAGCGAAGTCGGGTGGAGCGATCCGCGCGTAGCATCCCACTGGTTTCTCCGTCGCTACGGCATCACGCCGACACAGTACCGGCGCACACCACATACGGTTCCTGAGGATCGACAAAGCCACGCTATCGCTGTCAACGACACCAGCCGGTAACCTCTGCGGACTCGTCGTATGAACCGCTCCACTCGACGCGTGTCCCACGTTTCGCCGGCGACGTCGACAGGTCTTGGACTGCCGTGTAGAACACGTCAAATACGTCGGGTTCATCGCGGAGCCTGACGGCCACAGGCCCAGTCCGTTGTCCGTCTCTCTTCTTCCTGATCCGCCCGGCGCACCTCATGGTCGCAAGGGTCAACGGCTTGTGCCGTTGGCCTCGCCGGGAGGAGGTCATTGATGGCGACGGACGAGGAGGCGCGAGCAGCGCGGGATGCGCGGCTCCAACAGCTCCATGAGCGGCTTGTCAAGGGCCATTGAGTTCTGCCCATAGGCGGCCAGTGTTTCTTCCCGCTGGTGGCCATCAGAACTGCCCACTGGTGGCCAGCTGGTTTGCCCGTTTGGGTGGTGGTGCTGGCCACCGTGATGGGATCAGTTCAGTGGCATGACTCCCTTCCCGGCCATTGCCTGGGTCATCCGTACGGAGTCTCCGGTGGTCTGGCACACGTGGGCGTGGTGCAGGAGCCGGTCCACGGTGGCGGTGGCCAGGGTCTTGGGCATCAGCTCGTCGAAGCCGGCCGGGTGCAGGTTCGAGCTGATCGCTACGGAGCGTTTCTCGTAGGCGGCGTCCACGATGCGGTAGAGGCCCTCGGCGGCATCGTCGGCGACCGGCAGCAGGCCGATGTCGTCGATGACGATCAGGTCGGCGCGCAGGATTCGGGCGACGGCTTTGGTGATGGTGTCATCGGGCCGGTGGGCCCGGATCATCGCCCCGAGGTCCTCCAGGGTGAACCAGGCCACCCGCTTGCCCTCCTCCACGGCCTGCTGGCCCAGGGCCTCGAGGAAGAAGGTCTTGCCGGTGCCGGAGGGCCCGCAGACCACGAGGTTCTCTCTGCGCGAGAGCCATTCCAGGGTGCGCAGGGACTGCTGGGTCGGGGCCGGGATCGAGGAGGCGCCCGGATCCCAGGTCGTGAAGGTCTTGCCGGTGGGGAACCCGGCGGCCTTGCGCCGGGCGGCGAGCATGGATCGGGCCCGACCGGTGGTCTCCTCGACCAGCAGGGCCTTGAGGACCTCGGCCGGCTCCCAGCGTTGGGCCCGGGCGGTGGCCAGTACCTCGGCGGCGATACCGCGGGCGTGGGGCATCTTCAGCTGCCGCAACAGCGCCTCCAAATCGGCCGGCAGCGCCGGTGCGGCGGTGTTCGGGGTGTGGATGCTCACCGGGCTGCCCCCTCGGTGTTGGAGGTACCGAGGCCGGCCCAGCCGGCGGTGCCCTGGGTCAGGGACCGTTCCTCGGTGGCGGTGTGCATCCCGGTGCGGTGGCCGGCGGCGGTGAGCAGGGAGGCCAGGTCGCCGTGGGCGAAGCGCTGGTGCACCGCGGCCACCCCGAGGGCGCGGTCGACCTGGTCGGTGCCGGCGAGCTTGGCCAGGGTGACGGCCTCGGCCATCTTCTGACCGATCCGGCTGGTGCCGGCCGCGGCGGCCTCCACCAGCCAGGTCCTCGCTCCGGCCCCGATGGCCAGGAACTCGGCCTCCGCCGCCGAACGGGGCACCGGGGTGTAGTCCCCGGGCACCTTGTCCGTCTCGTGGCCGGGGAAGTGCGCGTCGTCGATGGCCGGGGACCCGGGCCGGGCCACCCGGTGCCGGGCGACCTCCACCGGCCCCTGCGCACCGGCGTGCATGATCACCACCATCGAGTCCGGTCCGGTGCCGTGATGGCGCACGAACACCTCGGCCCCGAGCAGGTGCGCGGGCACCGAGTACTGGGCGTTTTCGAAGGAGACCATCGGCGTGTTCTCCGGCACCTTCCGTCCCACCCCGTAGGCCACGGTGTGCGCCGTGGCGGGGATCCGATGCAACGCGCTGGTCTCCTCGGCGAGCATGTGGTCCGGGCGGCGCCGGGTCACCCGGTGCTCCCGGGAGTTCACCATGGCCATGAACCCCGCGCAGGCGGCCTCGAGCTCAGCGAACGAGGCGTACTGGTCCCGCAGGTTGGTGTCCTTCGGGACCAGGTCGGCCTTGGCCAGCTTCACCGCGTTCTCCACCCCGCCCTTGGCGGCCGGATCCGCTGGCTGGCAGGTCAGCACCTCCACGCCGTAATGCCGAGCGAACGCCACGGTGGCCTGGTTACGCACCGGCACCCCGGCCACATGAGAGACCGTCACTGTCTTCTCGTTATCCGTCAGCACATAGGTCGGCGCGCCCCCGATCAGCCGGAAGCACCGGTCCAGGGCGGCGAACACACTCGGAGCCGTCCTATCACGCAGGGCGATGACGATCCGGTAGCGGGACCAGGCCAGCCAGGCCACGAACAGCACCGTCTTGGCCCCGTCGATCGCCGGCCCATCGCCGAAGTCGTACTGCAGCCATGCGCCCGGCTCGGTGATCCAGGGCCGGTGCACCCGGCGCTTCCCGGCCCGCCAGGCGGCCTTCACCTCGGCCACCGCCCGCCGGGTGGAGCGCTCAGAGCCGGTGTAGCCCATTGCGGTGAGCTTGGCGTGCACGACATCGGCGCGGATCCTGCCCGTGGAGGCCTCGACCCATTCCTCGATCTTGGGCAGCCAGACATCGGTGACCTTCGGGCGGCTGGCTCCGGATCCAGGGGTCTGGCCGGCGTCGCGGGCCCGCACCAGCCGGGCCACGGTGTGATGGGAGCAACCGGCCAGCTCGGCGGCGCCCCGCAATGACTTGGTCAGGTCATAGGCACTGAGTATTTTCATGGTTTCTGCGGCATCCTTCATTCAGGGCCTCTTCCTCGCTGGATTCGATTCGACACCGATATCCAACCCGGGGAGGAGGCCCCCGCCGGCTCACGACGCGGCGGGCAACGAGCAACGCGGGCAAACCAGATGGCCAGCACCGGGCAGTTCCCGTGGCCATCACTGGGCAGTCCTCATGGCCGTCAGCGGGTCATTCCCTGGCCACCTATGGGCAGCTTTTCATGGCCGCTTACACAGGCGGCGCCATGATCCGGGGTTCTGCGGTGTCGAGGACGCGAACCGCGCCATCAGCGGGGCGAAGATCTGCATCGACCCGCCTGCCAGCGGAGAGCGACCCAGCGCCTTCCATTGCTTGTAACCGGCCACGAAGGTCGGCTCTGGCGCGCTTGTGCGACCTGCCTCGTAGAGATCGAGATGTTGAGCCCAGATCAGCAGCGTGTTGTTGAACGACTTCGCCCGGAACCGGGCCGCGAACTCCAGCGCACGCTTCCAGTCCTCACCCGAGACGAGCTGATCGACTGCAGCCGTTAGCCGCTGTAAGCGGCCATGAAAAGCTGCCCATAGGTGGCCAGGGAATGACCCGCTGACGGCCATGAGGACTGCCCAGTGATGGCCACGGGAACTGCCCGGTGCTGGCCATCTGGTTTGCCCGCGTTGCTCGTTGCCCGCCGCGTCGTGAGCCGGCGGGGGCCTCCTCCCCGGGTTGGATATCGGTGTCGAATCGAATCCAGCGAGGAAGAGGCCCTGAATGAAGGATGCCGCAGAAACCATGAAAATACTCAGTGCCTATGACCTGACCAAGTCATTGCGGGGCGCCGCCGAGCTGGCCGGTTGCTCCCATCACACCGTGGCCCGGCTGGTGCGGGCCCGCGACGCCGGCCAGACCCCTGGATCCGGAGCCAGCCGCCCGAAGGTCACCGATGTCTGGCTGCCCAAGATCGAGGAATGGGTCGAGGCCTCCACGGGCAGGATCCGCGCCGATGTCGTGCACGCCAAGCTCACCGCAATGGGCTACACCGGCTCTGAGCGCTCCACCCGGCGGGCGGTGGCCGAGGTGAAGGCCGCCTGGCGGGCCGGGAAGCGCCGGGTGCACCGGCCCTGGATCACCGAGCCGGGCGCATGGCTGCAGTACGACTTCGGCGATGGGCCGGCGATCGACGGGGCCAAGACGGTGCTGTTCGTGGCCTGGCTGGCCTGGTCCCGCTACCGGATCGTCATCGCCCTGCGTGATAGGACGGCTCCGAGTGTGTTCGCCGCCCTGGACCGGTGCTTCCGGCTGATCGGGGGCGCGCCGACCTATGTGCTGACGGATAACGAGAAGACAGTGACGGTCTCTCATGTGGCCGGGGTGCCGGTGCGTAACCAGGCCACCGTGGCGTTCGCTCGGCATTACGGCGTGGAGGTGCTGACCTGCCAGCCAGCGGATCCGGCCGCCAAGGGCGGGGTGGAGAACGCGGTGAAGCTGGCCAAGGCCGACCTGGTCCCGAAGGACACCAACCTGCGGGACCAGTACGCCTCGTTCGCTGAGCTCGAGGCCGCCTGCGCGGGGTTCATGGCCATGGTGAACTCCCGGGAGCACCGGGTGACCCGGCGCCGCCCGGACCACATGCTCGCCGAGGAGACCAGCGCGTTGCATCGGATCCCCGCCACGGCGCACACCGTGGCCTACGGGGTGGGACGGAAGGTGCCGGAGAACACGCCGATGGTCTCCTTCGAAAACGCCCAGTACTCGGTGCCCGCGCACCTGCTCGGGGCCGAGGTGTTCGTGCGCCATCACGGCACCGGACCGGACTCGATGGTGGTGATCATGCACGCCGGTGCGCAGGGGCCGGTGGAGGTCGCCCGGCACCGGGTGGCCCGGCCCGGGTCCCCGGCCATCGACGACGCGCACTTCCCCGGCCACGAGACGGACAAGGTGCCCGGGGACTACACCCCGGTGCCCCGTTCGGCGGCGGAGGCCGAGTTCCTGGCCATCGGGGCCGGAGCGAGGACCTGGCTGGTGGAGGCCGCCGCGGCCGGCACCAGCCGGATCGGTCAGAAGATGGCCGAGGCCGTCACCCTGGCCAAGCTCGCCGGCACCGACCAGGTCGACCGCGCCCTCGGGGTGGCCGCGGTGCACCAGCGCTTCGCCCACGGCGACCTGGCCTCCCTGCTCACCGCCGCCGGCCACCGCACCGGGATGCACACCGCCACCGAGGAACGGTCCCTGACCCAGGGCACCGCCGGCTGGGCCGGCCTCGGTACCTCCAACACCGAGGGGGCAGCCCGGTGAGCATCCACACCCCGAACACCGCCGCACCGGCGCTGCCGGCCGATTTGGAGGCGCTGTTGCGGCAGCTGAAGATGCCCCACGCCCGCGGTATCGCCGCCGAGGTACTGGCCACCGCCCGGGCCCAACGCTGGGAGCCGGCCGAGGTCCTCAAGGCCCTGCTGGTCGAGGAGACCACCGGTCGGGCCCGATCCATGCTCGCCGCCCGGCGCAAGGCCGCCGGGTTCCCCACCGGCAAGACCTTCACGACCTGGGATCCGGGCGCCTCCTCGATCCCGGCCCCGACCCAGCAGTCCCTGCGCACCCTGGAATGGCTCTCGCGCAGAGAGAACCTCGTGGTCTGCGGGCCCTCCGGCACCGGCAAGACCTTCTTCCTCGAGGCCCTGGGCCAGCAGGCCGTGGAGGAGGGCAAGCGGGTGGCCTGGTTCACCCTGGAGGACCTCGGGGCGATGATCCGGGCCCACCGGCCCGATGACACCATCACCAAAGCCGTCGCCCGAATCCTGCGCGCCGACCTGATCGTCATCGACGACATCGGCCTGCTGCCGGTCGCCGACGATGCCGCCGAGGGCCTCTACCGCATCGTGGACGCCGCCTACGAGAAACGCTCCGTAGCGATCAGCTCGAACCTGCACCCGGCCGGCTTCGACGAGCTGATGCCCAAGACCCTGGCCACCGCCACCGTGGACCGGCTCCTGCACCACGCCCACGTGTGCCAGACCACCGGAGACTCCGTACGGATGACCCAGGCAATGGCCGGGAAGGGAGTCATGCCACTGAACTGATCCCATCACGGTGGCCAGCACCACCACCCAAACGGGCAAACCAGCTGGCCACCAGTGGGCAGTTCTGATGGCCACCAGCGGGAAGAAACACTGGCCGCCTATGGGCAGAACTCAATGGCCCTTGACACGCCTGGACAGGTACGAGAAGCCGAAGCCCGGAGAAACGGTCCGGTCGAAGATGGTCCGCGCGATTCCGGTGCGTGTCTGGGACGTCTCGATGACCGACGGCCCGCCGATCCCTGAACGCCCGGCGCCGACGCTGATGGAAGGCCAGGCACCGGACGGCTTATGGGAAGGGCTATCGGCACTGGTGGCGGCCGAGGGCTTCGCGGTGCTGCGGGTCGAGCACGAGGGGATGATCCACGGCGCGAACGGCCTGACCGACTTCCAGGCGCGCACGGTCGCGGTGCGGACGAACATGGACGACGCCGCGCAGGTGAAGACCCTCGCGCACGAGCTCGCGCATGTGATGCTGCACGGCCCCGACAGCCCGGATGCGACCGGGCATCGAGGCGTCGGCGAGGTCGAGGCCGAGTCCGTGGCGCTGATGATCGGCGCCGCGCATGGCATGGACACCACCGCCTACACGATCCCGTATGTTTCGGGCTGGGCGGGCACGGTCAAGGACAAGGACCCGGCCGAGGTTGTGCAGGCCACCGGCGAGCGTGTCCGCAAGGTCGCCGTGACGATTCTCGACGCGCTACCCACCGTTCAGGTCGGCACGGGCGACCCGCCCGGCCTGTCCCGTGAGTCGACTGGGACTTCGCGTGTGGCTGGCTCTAAGCGGATCGCACCCCAGTCGGTGCCGGGCGAGTCGGCGCGTTCGTCGCGTCCTGCGGACGTCGCGGTGAGGAGCCTGTGATGAGCGTCGCCAGCGTCCTCTCCTCGGTGTCGACCCTTCCATTGCCACAGGCCGCCGCGCTGCTCGCGGCTGCTGGGGTGCCTGTGTTGCCGTGCGTGCCGGGCGCGAAGAACCCGCTGTTGAAGCCCGATGAGGAGAACCCGGAAGCGCAGCCCGGCGGGTTCCACGCGGCAACCATCGATGCCCGTCAGGTGGCGGCGTGGTGGCGGCGGTGGCCGTCCGCGAACATTGGCATCCCGACCGGCGCTGTCTCCGGGGTCGTGGTCGTCGATGTGGATCGCAAGCCCGGCGGTGACGGGTTCGCGGCGTTCGAGCGCTCCCGCCGTGCCGGCCTGGTGCCGGGATGGCTGGCCGCGGTCAGGTCGGCGTCGGGCGGGGCGCACTTCTACTTCCCATCCGACCCGGACCGGCCGCAGCGGTCGTGGCAGGCGGCGAAGGCGCATGTGGACTTCCGCGGCGACGGCGGCTACATCATCGTCCCGCCCTCGGCCGTGACAGGCGCCGGCTCCTACGAGTTCGTCGCCGGTGCCGACCGTGCGCCCGCACCGGTCGATGCGGCTCGGCTGCGGGACTTCCTCGACCCGCGCCCGGAGCCTGCCCCGCACCAGGTACGCGGCCCGATCCGGTCGGAAGATGCCACACGGCTGGCCGCGTGGGTCGGGATGCGCGCCGAGGGCGAGCGCAACCGCGGCCTGTTCTGGGCATCGTGCCGTCTCGCGGAGGCAGGCATGTCGCTGCCGGAGATGGTCGACGCGCTTGCCCCGGCCGGCGAACGAGTCGGCCTTGCGCCGCGAGAGGTCGAGACCACGATCCGTTCTGCGTACCGCGTCGCGCACGCCCGGCCCGCATCCGTCGTCGGGCAGGGCGATGCGCCGCAACGGCCGGTGCGGCTCACGGGGCAGGTGCTCTTATGAGTACCGCGGTACGGACGCGGGGCGGCGGGGTCGCGGTCGTGACGGCCTTGGCCGGGACGGTGTTCATCGCGGCCGGCGCGTTCTGGCTCTCGTTCACCGCCCTCGCGGACCTCGCTCGCCGCTCGGGCGTGGATGCCGGGCAGGCCTGGGCGTGGCCGCTCATCGTCGACGGGATCATCGTCGTCGCGACGGTCGCTGTCGTCGCCCTCGCGAGCCAGCGGTCGGCTTGGTACCCGTGGCTGCTGCTCGCGGCCGGTGCGCTGGTGTCGGTGACGGCGAACGCGATCCACGCCGTCGTCGCGGCCGACGCCGACGTGCCCAGCGTGCTCGCCGCGTGTGTGGCGGCGGTACCGCCGATGGTGCTGCTGGCGATCACGCACCTCACCGTGATCCTCACCCGCCCCCTTCCCGCGAGCATCGAGCCCGCCGAGGAGCCTGCGCCTGATGAGCGCGTGCCTGATGCTGCGCCAGCGCCGCTGGCGGTCGGACCGGTGCGCCAGGCGAGCCGGGAGCTCGCAGCGCGCCTGCGCGAGGAGGAGGGCTGGTCGAACAAGGCCATCGCCCGGCGCCTGGGCGTGCACCCCTCCACCGTGGGTCGCTGGTTCACGGCCCCGCCCGCACTGACGAGGCCTGAGGAGAAGGAGACGCCATGAACGACGACCAGCACACGACCGCCCTGCACGAGCGCGTCGAACGCGCCCCGGACTGGCCGGAGCGCGACGAGACGCCGCGGGAGGGCGAGACCTCGGCGCTCGCCCGGCACCGCGACCCGTCGCTGACCAAAGACACCACGGAGGCGGCGAAGAAGCAACGGCCGGGCGTGGAGTGGGTGCGCCCGACCAACCTGATGGTCTCCCGCTCGGCCAGGGTTGCGGGACGGGGTATCGACTTCCAGGCTGAGCTCGCCCGCCGCTCCCGCCGGGTTCCCGGCCAGGCGTACCGGGCAGCGCGCACCGGGGCGCGCACTGGTGTCCGGTTCGTGAGCGAGCGTGCCCGGAAGCTGCCGCCCGTGACGGCGTTCGGCCGCGGGTCCGGGGAGCACTACTCCTGGGTGTCTCGCTCCGGGATCGGGCTCGGGTAACCATGTTCGCCCCCGGCGCGACGGCGCGAAACCAAGCCGCTGTGGGCCGTGTGCGCACCTGCCTGTCAGGAGGTGCCGTCATGGAGACTGCCACGGCCCGCAAACGGCGGGAACGATTCGACGATTCGGAAGCGCTGCGCGCCCTGCTCACCCGCCTCCACGAGGCGGGGCGCGGAGCGTGGCGCCATGACCCCGAGGCCGCTGCGCTCATGGAGCACGCGGCGAGCAAGTACGCGGCGCTGGCCCGCAAACACGGACTGGACCCGTGGGAGGCGGCGTCCGCGGCATTCGAGGCGATGCGCGGTGCCGCGACCCGCCGGGCGGAGGACCCGTGGGCGGTGATCACGCGGGCGGTGCAGGTGACGTGCACCGCGGAGGAGCGCGGCAACGGGCTGCTGTGCTCCGTTCACCAGGCCCGCCGTCCCCGCTACTCGGTGTTCCACGATGCGGAGCGGTTCAGCGATCGGGAGAACCCGCTGCCCGACTACCACCCCGCGTTCCGGTTCGACCCATTCACCGACGACGAGCCCGACGACGAGGACCCGGCGCCCGAGCGAGCGGTGAACGTGACCGCCGCCATCGAGGACACCATCGCGTTCCTCACCCGGGTCGGGTGGGAGCCAGAGACCGCGCGGGCCGCGGTCGAGTACGTCACTGCCCGGCTCACGGAGGCGTCCTCGCGGGCGTCGGCGTTCGAGGTGCTGCGCCGAGACCGGCAAGCCCGCGCCCTCCTCGACCTCCCCGGCGCATCCTGGACGGCGCTGCTGCGGGCCGTGCTCGGCGTTCCCGACCCGGCACTCGCGCACACGAACGCCGGCCGCGGAATGCTCCGCCGCCTGCTGATCGGCCAGCCGCTGCGCGCACTCCTCACAGACGACGATCTCGTGATCACCGCCGGGCTCGCCGCACCCAGATTCGATGCCGGGAGCGGCGGGCGATGAGCACGCCGCTGGAAGGCCGAATCGAGCTGGAGCGCGCCGTCGATTCGATCGTCGTCGGCGCGCGGCACAGGCACGACCACGGCGACCTGATCCCGCTGGTCGAGTCGATACGCCGCCACGGGCTGCTGCAGCCGATCACGGTCACCCTCGACGGGCACCTGATCTGCGGAGCCCGACGGCTCGCGGCGATCAAGCTGCTCGGCATCAAAACCGTCAACGTGTGGGTACGCTCCGGCGTCTCCGACCGGCTCGGGCAGCTCCTCGCGGAGCAGGACGACAACCAGCTCCACAAGCCCCTCACCCAGCTCGAAGCCGCCGCCCTCTACCGCGAGCTGAAGGCCCTGCTGGCCGAGGACGCCGCGCGCCGACAGGAGGCCACCCGGTTCCAGGCGTCCGCCGACGACGCAGAAGACGGTGGTGCCAATTTGGCACCACCGCAGATCGAGCAGGGCAAGACCCGTGCGCAGGCTGCTCGGATGGTCACTGGCCGCGCCTCCTACACGACGTTGGAGCGCATCGGCCGGCTGGAAGACCTCGCCGCGGACGAGTCCCAGCCCGAGGCGGTGCGGGCGCGCGCCGCGCAGGAGGTCGAGCAGATCAAGACCGGCGGCAGCGTCTATCCCTCGCATCTGCGCGTGAACGCGGAGCTGTCGCTGGCGGAGCTCGACCAGCTCGCCGCCGACCCTGCCCAGCCCGCCGAGCTGCGCGAGCAGGCCCGCACCGAAGCGGATGCGGTGCGGGCGGCGGAGCGGGAGGCGAAGGCTGCGGAGCTGGAGCAGTTGGCGCAGGCCGCGCTCGCCCGCGTCAAGGCCGCCAAGACCGGCAGGAAGGCGAAGCGGCCCGCGCTGACGGCGGTGGAGCCGGGTGTCCCGGTGCCGTTCCCGCTGAGCGTGTTCACCGCGACGTGGGACGACATGGCCTCGTGGTGGGAGCACTACGACCCCGCCGATGTCGGCCCGGCACTCACCACCGAGCAATGGGCCCGGTTCGAGGAGACGATCGCCGGCACCGTCACGTTCGCCGATGCCGCCCGTGCCGCCCGGGAGGACCGGGCCGAGCAGACCGCCTGAACAGGGCGGGTGCCTCTATGGTTTTCGTCAAGCCGCGAGAGCGACTGATGATGGTGCTGGCGGGGCGGTCGGATCTTGATACAGGGTGCCATCGCGGAGCATCGCGTAGAGCACGTCCGTGCGGCGCCGGGCCAGCGCGATCAGCGCCTGGTTGTGGCGTTTGCCCTGGGCTCGTTTGCGGTCGTAGTACGCCCTGGAAGGCGGGTGTGACAGCGAAGCGAACGCTGAGAGGAACAGGGCCCGCTTCAGTCGCTTGTTCCCGCCCCGGGCTACGTGCTCTCCGCGGATCGAGGTCCCGGAGCGTCGGGTGACCGGGGCGATCCCGGCGTAGGAGGCCAGATGCCCGGCATCGACGAAGTCCTTGCCCACAACTTCAGTGAGGATGCGTGCGGCGGTCCTGATCCCTACTCCGGGCATCGAGATCAGGACCGGGTGAAGAGGGTGGGCCTCCACTGCAGCCTCCACCTGGGAGGCCAGGCCGGCCCGCTGACGGGTCAGGCCGGCGAGCTGTTCTGCCAGGATCGGGACCACGGTGGCCGCGGCCTGCGTGCCGGCCACGACCACGGACTGCTCGTCCAGGGCTTGGAAGATCTGTTCCGTGAGAGAAGCGGCCAGGCGTGGGGCGTGCTTGCGCAGCCTGGCCCGCACATGCCCCGGCCCAGCCGTTCTGAGCTGTGCCGGGGTGGGGTAGCGGCCGAGAAGGTCTGCCACGGCGGGGTGGGTGATCCTGGGCCCGAGCACGCGCTCGAGCGCGGGGTGGATCTGGGTGAGGAGTCCGCGCAGCCGGTTCGAGGTCGCGGTGATCTGCGCGGCGAGGTCGTCATCGAACCCGGCGAGCATGGCCAGCTCGGCGATCTGTTCCTCATCGACTCGGATGGAGCGCAGCGTATGGGGCATCGTGCGGGCTGCTTCAGCGATGATCGCCGCGTCCTTGGCGTCGGTCTTGGCCGAGCCGGGGTGCAGGTCAGCGATCCGTCGCATCGCCAGCCCGGGCAGGTACGCCACCTCAACGCCGTCGCAGGCCTGGGCCACGGCCACGGGCAGGGCGCCGATCGTGGCCGGTTGATCGACGACGAGCAGCGCGGGCCCGTGGGCGCGGGCGAGCTCGTCGAGGATGCCGCGTAGGCGGGTCTCGTCGTTGGGCAGGGCCTTGTCGTAGACCTTTTTCCCGGCCGCGGTGAGGGCCACGGCGTGGTGCTCGGCCTTGCCGACGTCAAGGCCGATGAACACGGCCGGGTGCTGCTGTGCTGTCATGATCGTTCCCTTCTGGTGCGCCGGTGGCGTGTGCTGGCCGGCCGGGAGGTGATCACGCTCGGCATCCACGTTACGAAGGCCCTTGTCAGCCGGGTCCTGCCTCTATCAGCGATCCGTGACCACCGGACCGGTCCTGGGTGACAACACCCCCCGGATCATGGATGACTGGGGGCAAACGATCATGCCCAGGACCGGCCGGTCAGCACTCCCTGATCCTGCCGGATCCAGGAGCCACGAAGAAGGTAACGGGGCGGTGGTGCGCACCTTCCTGGCAACCACGCATCCCTGTTGCCGTCCGGGAAGGACCCCTGTTCATGGACCCCGCCGCCCCCGATGACCGTCGCCGTCGTCGCCTGCTGATCGCCGCCACCGCCGCAGGCCTCGCCCTGCTGATCCTCGTCGGCGTCGGCATCTACGGACTCGTCCACGGCCCCGCCGCGGCCGACCCGGCGTCGAGCGAACGCCCGTCTACCACGGCTGCGCCTGTGACGCCCGGCCCGATGCCGGGCGGTGAGCTGGAGTCGCTCCGGCAGAACCTCGGCCCGGAAGCGTTCGCCCGCGCGGTCGCGACCGCCCTGTTCACCTGGGACACCACGACCGGGCACACGCCCTCGGACTATGCGCAGGTGCTCGCGGATGCCGCCCACGGTTCCGAGGCGGATGCGTTCGTGGGCGACGTGCGCGCCTACCTGCCTTCTGTGGAGGCGTGGGCGCAGCTGCGACAGTATGCGACGCGCCAGTGGCTCACCATCGACGAGGTGTTCATCCCGGAGGCGTGGGAGACCGCCGTCGACCAGGCCGCGCCCGGCCAGATCCCGGCCGGGGCGATCGCCTACACCTTCGAGGGCACGAGGCACCGCGACGGCACCTGGGGCACGACGCCGGTGGAGGCGTCCCGCCCGGTCGCGTTCACCGTGTTCCTCGTCTGCAACCCGCCCACGCCCGGCCACGGCGCGGCATCAGGTTCGTGCGAGGTGCTGCGGCTGTCCGAGCTCGACAACCCGCTGCACTAGCCGGGAGCGTCGTGATGAAGAAGCTCGCCGTCCTCGCCCTCACCCTGCTGCTCATCGGGCCCTCCACGGCCCTGCTGGGCGTCGCCGCGCTCGGCGGCACCTCCGCGACCGCCGCCGTCTGCACGCCCGGCTCACTCGCGGTCGGCCCGATCCCGGACTCGCTGACCACGACGACCCGAAACGGGGAGACGGTCACGCTGAACCGGCAACAGCTCACGCACGCGGCGACGATCATCACGGTCGGCGGGCAGACCGCCGGCGTCGGCCGCGACGGTGTGCTCATCGCGCTCATGGCCGCCCTCACCGAATCCACCCTGCGGATGCTCGCCAACACCAGCGCCTACCCCGAGTCGGCGAACTATCCGAACGACGGCAACGGTTCTGATCATGACTCGCTCGGCCTGTTCCAGATGCGCCCCGCCAGCGGCTGGGGCACGGTCGCCGAGCTCATGGACTCGGCTTACCAGGCCAGGGCGTTCTACGGCGGCGAGTCCGGCCCGAACTACCCGTCCCCGCGGGGGCTGCTCGACATCCCCGGCTGGCAGCAGCTCGACCCCGGCGAGGCCGCCCAGGCCGTCGAGGTCAGCGCCTACCCGGACAGGTATCAGAACTACCAGCCAGTCGCGCAGGCGATCCTCGACGCCCTCACCCGCCCCGCGCCCTCCGGCAACGGCGGCGGGGATGAGACACCGGTCGTGCCCGAGACGACCAGGATCGTGTTCCCGCTTCCCGAGGGAACCTGGGTGCGGACGAGCCCGTTCGGGTGGCGCAACGACCCGATCACCGGGGAACGACGCTTCCACGCAGGCTCGGACTTCGCCGCCCCCGACGGCACCCCGATCTACGCCGTCGCCGATGGCGTCGTGGTGCGCGCGAACTACACCGACGCAGGCGGCGGGATCATCGTCATCGAGCACACCGTCGGCGGGCAGCGGGTCGCGTCGATGTATGTGCACATGTGGCAGCACGGCATCCACGTCGCCGACGGCGACACCGTGACCGCGGGCCAGCACATCGGAGACGTCGGCTCCTCCGGCCACTCGACCGGCCCGCACCTCCACCTGCAGATCCACCCCGGCGGCGCCGGAGCGGACCCGGTGGACTCCGACGCCTGGCTCACCGAACACGGTGCCGGAGGGATTGCGGGCGGCGATGCCGCCCCCGCCCTGTGCACTGCCGGGGGCGCGTGATGGACGTGTTCCCCGACTTCGGCGGCGTGGGCGGCGCCGCAGACCTGCGCTCCATCGTCGGCGCGCTGCTGATGTTCGTGCTCGTCACCGCGGTGCTCATGCTCATCGTCTGCGCCATCATCTGGGCGATCAGCGGAGCCTCCGGCAACTACCAGGCAGCGACCAAGGCCCGCACCGGCCTGCTTGTCGCGGTCGGCGCCGCCGCGCTATCCGGTGCCGGCGTTGCCTGGCTCAACTTCCTGCTGGACGTCGGCACCCGGCTCTGACCGTCCTTGCCTGTGCGGCTGGGAGCGAGTGCGCACCTGACCGTCGAGAACCCCGTCTCGACCAGTCAAGGGAGCACAACCGTGATCGACATCGACCCCAACAGCTCGGGCCTTCCGGGCATCGAGCAGCTGCGCATCATCGTCGGCGCCGTCATGACGGTGGGCCTGATCCTCTCCGTCCTCGCCCTGATCGTCTCCGCGATCGTCTGGGGTCTCGGATCGAACAGCAGCAACCCCCACCTCGCCAGCCGCGGCAAGGTCGGCGTCCTCGTGAGCTGCGGGGCGGCGATCATCTGCGGCGCGGCGGTGACGCTGGTGAACTTCTTCTGGGGCGTCGGGCAGGCCGTCTAATGACGACCCGACATGACTTCCGACGGCGGGGGTGGGCGCGGTGAGCGTCTGCGACGTCCCGGTCATCTCCTCCGTCTGTGACGCCGTGGGCGAGGGCACCGCCTCCCTGATCGCGGCCCCGTTCGACTGGCTGGCTCAGGCGATGGCGGGGGCGGCGGCGTGGCTGTTCGAGGCCGTGTGGTGGGTGTTCGACACCACGACCCTCGTCGACGTCACGAGCGCCGAGTACGTCGGCGTCTACAACGTCCTCTTCGGCGTCGCCGTGTTCGTGATGCTGATCTTCTTCTGCCTCCAGCTCATCACCGGCCTGGTCCACCGCGACCCGACCGCCTTGTCCCGTGCCGCGCTCGGCCTCGCCAAGTCCGTCCTCGGCTCGTTTCTCGTCATCACGCTGACGGCGCTGCTGTTGGAGGTGACCGATCAGCTCGCGGTCGGGATCGTGCAGGCCACCGGGAACACGATGGAAGGGATGGGGACCCAGATCGGGCTCCTCGCCGTCGCCCTCGGCGCCATCAACATCGGCGGCCCTGGCGTCGGGGCGATCCTCACGATCTTCTTCGCCGGCCTAGCCATATCGGCGGCGGCGATTGTGTGGTTCTCCCTGCTGATCCGCAAGGCGCTGCTGCTGGTGGCGGTCGTGTTCGGCCCGGTCGCCCTGGCCGGGGCGACGTGGGATGCGACGAAGGGCTGGTTCGCCAAGTGGGCGGCGTTCGTGATCGCCCTGATCTTCTCCAAGCTCGTCCTCGTCGTGATCTTCCTCGTCGCGATCGGGCAGGTCTCGGCCCCGATCGAGGCCGACCTGGCCTCCATCTCCGACCCGATCGCGGGCGTCGTGCTGATGTTCATCGCCGCGTTCGCCCCGTACATCACCTACAAGTTCCTGTCGTTCGTGGGCTTCGACATGTACCACGCGATGTCGTCCGAGCAGGAGGCGAAGTCCGCGCTGAACCGGCCCGTGCCGGTGCCGTCCGCCCCGCAGGCCGACACGGCCAAGAAGGTCCTCGACGGCGGCACCGACCCGGGCAGCAAGCCGCCGAGTGGTGGAGGCGGCGCGGGCGGAGGCTCGACACCGCCCCCACCTCCTCCCGGTGCGTCGGCTGCGGCCCCGGCCAGCGCGGGAGCCGGCACGGCGGGCACCGGCGCCGCCGCATCAGCCGGAGCAGGAGCAGGGGCTGGAGCTGGAGCTGGAGCTGGAGCGGGCGCCGGAGCTGCCGGCGCTGGCGCGGCTGGTGCCGGTGCGGCCGCGGGGCCGGTCGGTGCCGCGGTGGTCGTCGGAGCCGCCGTGGTCAAGGCCGCAGCGACCGCCGGTCCGAAGGCAGGCAGAGCGGCGGGCGGCGCGGCGGACAGTCAGGCCGGCGCGGCGGCCGAGCAGGCATCCCCGCCGCCGTCGCAGGGCGCCCCGCCGCGTCCCGCACCGTCGACACCGCCTCCGGCCACGCCGCCCTCTCCCGGGCCTGGAGAGTCTTCGCCCGCGCGCCAGCGCCGGCAGGACCCGCCGCCTCCGCCGTCGTCCGCACCGGCCGGGAAGGAGTAACCGATGGTCACGAACTCGCCTAGCGACTACCCGCTGGCGCCGGTGCAGTTCTCGCGGCTCGCCAGGCGCGGCATCATGCTCGGTCTGTCCCTGCCGCAGCTCATCGTCCTCGGTATCGCGGTGCTCACGGTCGTCTTCTCCCTCTACACCGCCGACGGGATGGGCTTGGCCTGGACCGCACCCGTCTGGGGGACCTGCGCCCTGCTCGCGGTGATCCCTGCCGGGGGCCGGAAGGTGATCGAGTGGGTGCCGATCCTCGCCCGCTGGGCCGCCCGGACCTATCTCGGGCAGCTCATCTACCGGCGCCGCGTCATCAAGCCCCGCCCCGCCGGGACCCTCGCCCTGCCCGGGGATGCGGCACCGCTGCGGGAGTGGGAAGACCCCGAGACCGGCGCGGCGATGGTCCACGACCCGCACGCGCAGACCCTCACCGCGATCCTCGGCGTCTCCCACCCCGCGTTCGTGCTCCTTGATCCGGGTGAGCAGCAGCGTCGCGTCTCCGGCTGGGGCCGCGTACTGGCCGCCGCCTGCAGGTCCGGGCGGATCGCCCGCATCCAGGTGTCCGAGCGCACTCTGCCGGATTCCGGGACGGGGCTGGCGGAGTGGTGGCGCACGCACGGCACCGACGACGGCTCCTGGGCCGCGACCACGTACGCCGAGCTCATCGAGCGTGCCGGCCCCGCCGGAGAGCGCCACGCGACGACCATCTCGCTCGCGCTCGACATGAAGGCCGCCGCCCGGCAGATCAGAACGAGCGGTGGCGGGATACGCGGCGCGGCTGCGGTGCTGCGGCAGGAGATGAGCACGCTGACGACGGCGTTGCGCGCCGCGGAGCTCAGTAGCACCGGGTGGCTGACGCCGGGCGAGGTCGCCGTCGTCCTGCGCTCGGCTTACGACCCCGCCGCCGCCCCGGCGCTGGAGCGCCACGGGGACCTGGGCCGTGACCTGGCGACCGCAGGTCCGGTCGCGGTTACCGAGACCTGGGACCGGCTGCGGTCGGACTCCGCGCACCATGCGGTGCTGTGGATCACCGAGTGGCCTCGCTCGCAGGTGTATCCCGGCTTCCTCGCGCCGCTCGTGCTGTCCAACGGCATCCTGCGCACCCTCGCCCTGCACTACACCCCGGTGCGCGCCGACCAGGCCGCGCGGGACCTGCGGAAGAAGAAGACCGAGCTCATCTCCGATGCCGCCCAGCGGCGCAAGATCGGGCAGATCGACGACGCGGCCAGCAGCGCCGAGCTGGACGACGTGCTCCAGCAGGAGGCGGACCTGACTGCCGGGCACGGCGTCCTGCGCGTCTCCGGCCTCGTCTCCGTCTCTGCGCCGACCGTGGACGAGCTCGACGCGGCGGTGGCCGCGGTCGAGCAGGCGGCGATCCAAGCGTCCTGCGAGACCAGGCGGCTCGTCGGTCAGCAGGCGCAGGCATTCACCGCTGCCGCGCTGCCGTTGTGCCGGCCGGTCTGACCCGGCGCACCTGCTCACCAACCGTCACGCCTTCCTGTGAGGAGCCCCGATCATGCCGACCTTCGATGACCCGCTCGCGGACGCCGCTGAGGCGTCCGCCGCGCTGCGGGGCCTGGCCCACGCGACCCGCACGTTCGAGAGCCCCGCCGACACCCACCCGGTGATCGGAGATCTGCTCGCCGGCGTCAGGTCGCTGCGGCAAGTGCTCGACCAGCTCGCAGCCGCCCACATCAGCGCCCGCGCCAGGGCGCACGACGACGCCGGGAACCAGGCCGCCGGCGCAACCTCGGCCCTCGCAGCTGCCGATGAGCTGCACCAGGCCGGCACCCTGCTGGACACCGTGGAGTGGCGGCTGGACGCCGCCTCCCAGCACTCCGGTCGCATCGCCTGGCACCCCGCACCTGCCGTCGAGGACGGCCCGGCGAGGCGGTGGGTCAGCGTCGTGTTCCTGGAAGGCGCCGAGGCCGATGAGGTGCTGGAGCTGATCGACCGCGACGGGACGGATGCAGCGATCGAGCACCTGGCCGGGCACGACTACGGAGCGGAGACCACCCAGGCCGCGCTCGAGAACGGATACGTCTACGACGAGCCCCCGGCAGGTGTGCTCGACAAGGTGGCCACCCACGACGTCTACACGCTCACCTACAACCCCTTCCTCGGGCACGTCTCGCTGCTGCGCAAGCACGACACCGTGCCCGACCCGGCGCTCCTCGGCATCGACACCCCGGCCTCCGCACCCGCATCGGAGTCGAGGCGGGAAGCGGAACGCGCCGCGCACAAGTCCACGCGTGCAGTCGGCCCCGCGGTCAGCCGGGGGCGAGACGGGGCCGACTGGTTCACCCGCCGCCCCGGCGCCGCCTCCGCACACGGACGGGGGCTGGCGCTGTGACCGGGCAGGACGACAGCCGCCTGCACACCGCCGTGCTCGTCGGTCCCGAAGGCGAGCGGCGCCGGGCACGCAAGGCCCGCCGGCAGGCGGCGGCGAAGGTCGAGACCGATGCCCGCCAGCATCGCAAGGCACAAGCTCGGGCGAAGTGGGAGGCGGAGCAGGCTGAACGCCGCAACACGAGCTACCTGCCCGCCTCCGGCGAGGCGGGGCCCGCGGCGTTGCGGACGCCGGGCCGGTTCCGGCTCCCCAAGCACCAAGACACCTCCGCGACGCTCGCCGGCCAGTACCCCTTCCTGGCCGAGGCCGGCCTCGGCAGCCAGGGCGTCTTCGTCGGCCAGGACCTCTACAGCGGCGGATCGTTCGTCTACGACCCCTGGGTGCTCTATCAGCGCGGCCTCATCACGGCGCCGAACGTCGTGCTCGCCGGGATCGTCGGCTCCGGCAAGTCTTCCCTGGCGAAGTCGCTGTACACGCGCAGCCTGCCGTTCGGACGCAGGGTCTACGTCCCCGGCGACCCTAAGGGCGAACACACGGCTGTCGCGGAGGCGGTCGGCGGACGGGCGATCATCCTCGGCCACGGCCTTCGCAATCGTCTGAACCCGCTCGATGAGGGCCACCGGCCATCTGCCGTGTCGGATACGGAGTGGGCGATGCAGGTCGCCTCCCGCCGCCGCGACCTCATCGGCGCCCTCGCAGAGACCGTGCTGGACCGGGCGCTGTCGCCGTTGGAGCACACCGCCATCGACCTCGCCCTCCGAGACGCCGTCCGCAGCGCCGAGGTGCCGATCCTGCCGATGGTCGTCGACCGCATCCTCACCCCCAACACGGGGGACGATGAGGACGGTCGGCTCGCGGAAGACGGTCGTCTCGTCGGCCACGCGCTCCGTCGGCTTGTCGCCGGAGACCTCCAAGGCCTGTTCGACGGCCCCTCCACGGTCAGGTTCGACCCGTCGCTGCCGATGGTGTCGCTCGACCTATCGCGGGTCGCGGAGAACAGCACGCTGATCTCGGTGCTGATGACCTGCTCGTCCGCATGGATGGAGTCCGCTCTGTCCGACCCGGCGGGCGGGCAGCGATGGGTGGTCTACGACGAGGCGTGGCGGCTCATGCAGTACCCGGCGCTGCTTCGCCGCATGGACGCCCAGTGGAGGCTGGCGCGGCACTTCGGAATCGCGAACATGCTCATCTTCCACAAGCTCTCCGACCTCGACAACGTCGGCGATGCCGGGACCGCGATGCGCGCCCTCGCCTCGTCGCTGCTGGCGAATGCGGAGACCCGGATCGTGTACCGGCAGGAGCCGGACCAGCTCGGCTCCACCGCCCTCGCGCTCGGGCTCACCGGCACCGAGCAGAAGCTGCTCCCCGGCCTGGGGACCGGTCAGGGGCTCTGGCGGATCAAGGACCGCTCCTTCGTCGTGCAGCATCAGCTCCATCCCGCCGAGCTCGCCGCGTTCGACACCACCGGCCGCATGACCAGCGAACCCACGTAAGATCACGAATCCTGAAGGCAGTTGAGGCGGGAACCCACGGGCCGAGGGGCCATTTCAGAGTATCTGAGGTCGTGAGTTCGCGGTGTCGATGTCGTCGGGGAGCAGTCGCGGGATGAGCCGCACGAACACGACCATGACGATGAGCTCGACGAGGGTCTGTGTGACAACGACGAGCGGAGCAAGGTCGAACGCGGCGGGTAGGGCGAGGACGAGCGGGAGGACGACGAGGGAGTTGCGGGTCGCGCCGCTGAACACGATCGCGCGGCGACCGGGGACGTCGATCCGGGCAACCTTCCCGGCGGCGGCACCGATCGGGACCATGACCGCGGCGAACAGGATGTAGACGGGGATGGCGAGCAGGAGCGCGCCGAGCTGTCGTCCGACGCCGGCGATCTGGGAGGCCACCACGACAGCGAGGCTGAGCATCATGAGCGGCACCATCGCCCCCAGCACGGTGCCCTGGATCGCTACGCCCCAGCGGGTGCCGGCGGCGGCAAGCTGGGTGAACCCCGCGGCAACGAGAGGCAGCGCGATAAGCAGCAGGAACGCCTCGATGAACGGGGCGAAGTCGACCGTGGCGACGAACTCGGCTCCGACGAACAGCCAGAGGTAGAGCGGCAGCAGGAGCATCTGCGCGAGCATCAGCAGTGGTGCGGCCGCGAGCAGCCGATCCTTGGCTCCACCGGCGATGCCGGTGAACACGATGACGTAGTCCACGCATGGCGTGAGGAGGACGAACAACACGCCGATCAGGAGCACCTGATCGTGGGCGACGATCCGCGAAAGGACGTAGACGACGATCGGGACGGCGACGAAGTTCACCGTCAAGACGGTGACGAGGAAGCGCCAGTCGCGGAACGCCTGCCCGATCTTCGCGAACGGCACCCCGAGGAAGGTCGCGTAGAGCAACAGCCCGAGCACGGGGTTGATCGCCAACTCCGCCGGGTGCGCAATCGCCGGGATCAGCAGCCCGATGCCCGCGCCGAGGACGAACGCGGCGAGGTAGAGGGGCACCTGCCACCGCTCCATCCACTCGACCGCCGTCCGCATGAGTCTTATCCTTCCAGCCTTCCAATAGGTCACTGATCGCTGTATAGCCAGTGTGTGCTGACTCTTGCTTCTCGGGTGGACGTGATGAACCGGCTCGGCCGGGCGATGGCCGACCCGACCCGCTCGCGCATCCTGCTGTCGCTGCTGGAGCAGCCGGGGTATCCGGCGAAGCTCGCCCGCGACCTGGACCTGACCCGTACAAACGTGTCGAACCACCTGTCGTGTCTGCGTGGTTGCGGGATCGTGGTTGCCGAGCCCGAGGGTCGGCAGACTCGGTACGAGATCGCCGACCCACACCTGACGGCGGCGCTCGTCGCGCTGGTGGATGTGACGCTCGCCGTCGACGAGAGCGCGCCGTGCCTGGACCCGGCCTGCAGCGTGCCCGGCTGCTGCGACACCGAGGCCACCGCATGATGAGCGCGCCGGCCCTGACCGACGAGCGCCGCGCCCAGCTGCACCGGCGGGTGCGGTTCATCGTCTTCTTCACGATCACCTGGAACGTCATCGAGGCTGTCATTGCGCTCTCGGCCGGCGCGGTTGCGTCGTCTGCGGCGCTGATCGGGTTCGGTCTGGACTCGGTGATCGAGGTCGCCTCTGCCGCCGCGATCGCCTGGCAGTTCACTCGCAGAGACCCCGAACGGTGGGAGAAGGCCACCGTCCGGGTGATCGGGGGCGCGTTCTTCGCCCTGGCCGTGTACGTCGCCGTCGATGCGATCCTCGCCCTCACCGGCGTCCGCGACCCGGATCACAGTCCGGTCGGTATCGGGATCGCGATCGCCAGCCTGATCGTGATGCCCGTCCTGGCCTGGTTCGAGTTTCGCACCGGCCGGGAGCTGCGCTCCAAGAGCGTGCAGGCCGATGCGAAGCAGCTTCTGCTGTGCATCTACCTCTCCGGCACCGTCCTCATCGGGCTCGTCCTCAACGGCCTGTTCGGGTGGGCGTGGGCCGACTCCATCGCCGCGCTCGTGGTGGCGGGCCTGGCGATCCGTGAGGGTATCGAGGCTTGGCGCGGCGACATCGAATCCCCCTTCGAGGTGCTCGAAGACCTCGACCACGACGACCACGAGGAGGTCACCCCGTGACCCACATCGGCCCGCTCAACGGCCTGCCCATCGCCTGCACGCTGACCCCCACCGCCGGCAAGGCGCAGATCGAGAAGTGGCGAGCATTCGACGAGGACTACGCACTCGAAACGGAACGCACCGACACGCGGCTGACCATCCACTACGCCAAGGTCGAGGACTCCATCGCCCGCCTTCGCGGGCTGGTCGAGGCCGAAAGCTCCTGCTGCTCCTTCGTCGACTGGCGCATCGAGGAGCAGCACTCGGACCTGCGGCTCGTGGTGACCGGCTCCCCGCAGCAACTCGCCGCCCTCAACGTCGGATAGTCCAGCCCGAGCCGAGCGTTCACCATTCCTGCGATTCCTTCACGAATCGTGAACTCCTCGCACTAATCCTGAACGTTCGTCAGCCGCGGAGCACTGGCCGTACTCGCCCGCGTACCTGATGGATATGAGACTGCGACCGACTTACACCGCGAACGAACTCACGGCGGTTGGGACAGATGCGCACGAGTTCGGGAATCTCGACGTGCCTTCAGGAATCCCGAACGATCGGCAGGATTCCTGATGCTCCGGCCCCGCTACAAGCGATCCTGGGGCGAACCCGCATCCCGAAGCGGGAGTGCCGAGCCCGTGCCGGTCGTGCTCCCGCTCGTCGCCATCACCATCGCCGAGGACGGCCGCATGACCGTCACTGTCGACGGGGCGCCGTTCGAGCCGGAGCCGTTCGCGCCGCCGTGGCGGCGGGAGGACTTCGCCCGCGTCCTCGACCAGCTCACCGACCTGCGCCGCTCCCCGGTGCGGGTCGAGGTGCGCGAAGCGGACGGAACCGTGTTCACCGACATCATCACCCCGAGCAGGCGCCGCCGCACCGAACCCGATCCAGAGCCGGCATCGGAAGAACCGGCCCGCCGACCGGCGGCGGAACTCGTCGCGCTGCACGGGGAAGGGTTCGTTCCCGGCGAGGACGTCGCGATCGCCGTCGTCATCGCCCACGGCGATGCCGCCCCGGACGGCACCATGCGCGGCCTCGTCGAAGCCCACCAGCTCGCCGGGACCCCGACCCGCGAGGTCATCCTGCTCGGCCGCGTCTCCGGCACCCTCACGATCGGCCACCCCGAATGAGCACGCCCCGGCCCACGGGAGCGCTCGGGGACGAGCTGAGCAACCTCGGCATCGGCATCCTCATCGGCACGGCGGTCCTCGCCGCCATCCTCCGCGGCGCCGGGTCCGTCGCCGCCTGGATCACCGGCGTCAACCAGCCCACTGGCGGAGTCGAAGCCGGACTGGGCGTGCTGCTGGGCCCCGGTGACCCAGCGACCGCGCTCGGCGCACCGGGCCTGAGCGCCGTGGCGTACTGGATCACCGCCGGTCTGCTGGTCCTCGGCGCCGGAGTGGCCGGCTGGTGGACGTGGCGGTTCTTCCGCGAGCACGGCCGTCAAGTGAATACCGACCCGTACCGCATCGCCGGGATCGCCACCCGCAACGAGGTCGCTAAGGCCGCCTCGGAGGCGGCGCTGCTGCGCCGGGCCGGTCACCTGCGGCCCTCGCTCCACCAGCCGCAGCCGAAGGATGTCGGCTACCGGATCGGCGCCTCACATGGCACGAGCGTCTGGGCGTCCGTCGAAGACAGCATCCTGCTGATCGGCCCGCCCCGCTCCGGGAAGGGCGCCCACATCGTCATCAACGCCATCTTGGACGCCCCTGGCGCGGTCGTCACCACATCGACGCGGCCGGACAACCTGACCGCGACGCTCCGCGCCCGGCAGAAGATCGGCCCTGTCGCGGTGTTCGACCCCCAGCACCTCGCCGAAGGCCTACCCGCCGGGCTCAGGTGGTCACCCATCCGCGGGTGTGAGGACCCTTTGACGGCGATGATCCGCGCGACCGGCCTTGCCGCCGGCACCGGTCTCTCGGCCGGCGGGGTCGAGGGAGGCGGGTTCTGGGAGGGCAAGACGAGGACCGCGCTCCAGGCGCTCCTCCATGCCGCCGCCCTCGATCACCGGCCGCCCTCGGAGCTGTTCCGTTGGACCCTCGACCCCTCCGCCGCCGCGGACGCAGTGGCGATCCTCACCGCGAACCCGCGAGCGGCGACTGGGTGGGCGGACTCGTTGCAGGCGATGATCGACTCCGACCCCCGCACGCGCGACTCCATCTGGCAAGGCGTCTCCCTCGCCCTCGCCGCGCTGGCAGACCCGCGCGTGCTCGACGCCGTCTCGCCGCGCGAGGACGAGGACTTCGACCCCGAAGCGTTCCTCCGCGACCGAGGAACCCTCTATCTGCTCGCCACCGGAGCCGGCGCCAACAACTCCGCTGCGTTGGTGGCGGCGTTCGTGGAAGACGTCGTGGAAGCCGCCCGCCGCCTCGCCGCCACGAGCCCCGGCGCCCGCCTCGACCCGCCACTGCTGCTCGCACTCGATGAGGTCGGCAACCTCGCACCCTTGCCCTCGCTGCCGACGCTCATGGCAGAGGGCGGCGGAACCGGGATCACGACCATGCCCGTACTCCAAAGCCTCGCGCAGGCGCGGGAGAAGTGGTCGGAGAACGCGGCCGGCGCGATCTGGGACGCCGCTATCGTCAAGATCGTCCTCGGCGGAGCGTCGAACTCCAAGGACCTGCACGACCTGACCACGCTCATCGGCGAGCGCGACGAAGTGACCGACTCCACCACGGTCGGAGACCACGGCTCCCGCTCCGCACAGCGCTCCATCCGCCGCGTGCCGATCATGCCGCCCGACACGATCCGCACCCTCCCGTTCGGGACTGCACTGGTGCTGCTGCGCTCCGCACCACCCATCGTCACCCGATTGCGGACCTGGACCGACCGGCCCGACGCGAAACAGCTGCGCGACGACCGGGCCGACATCGAGGCGACGCTGCAGCACCGCTCGGAGGAGCCGCCGGGCGCACCTGCCTGACAGAGCGGCCCCACCGTGGGGTCGCCGCCGATGTCAGAAAGAGGGGCAGTCCAATGGCTCTCCACACGCAGGAATCCGTCTCGGGGTTCATCGCCTCCGACCCGCAGCTCACCTACACGGAGCGGGGCGATGCCCGGTTCTACGCCAAGATCGGGCAGGAGCACTATCGCAAGGAGCCGGACGGGTCGTTCACGCAGACCGAGACGACCTTCCACGACCTCGTGGCGTTCAAGAAGACCGCCGAGCGCGCCCACGACCGGCTCGCCAAGGGAGACAAGTTCGTCGCCGAGGGCTACACCCGCGAGTACGACCGCGCCACGCCGGAAGGCGAGGTGGTCAAGTCCGAGGAGTTCGTCGCGAAGAAGCTCGGCCACGACCTCGCCCGCACGAGCTACGAGGTCGACCGCACCCGCCGCCAGCCCGCCGTCACGCAGGAGACCGCGGGGCAGACCGTCGATGTCGGCGCCCGCCGCGAATCACGCGGCGCCGCACCGGCGCTCGGGCTCTGAACGGCGGTGACCGTGATGAACCAGAACGACACCGCCCCCGAGACCGACGAACCGGACCTGGACGGGGAGGCCGCGGAGTTCGACGGGCCGCTGATCCCGGAGCCTCCGCACCCGATCAACTGGAACCTCCTGACCAGCGAGGAAGCGGAGGCCGAGTGGCTGGAGCTGAACCGCTGGGTCGACTGGCTCCGCCGCACCTACGGGCTGCCTGCTTCGGTAGTTCCGCCGTTCTGGCACCGCCACCCGGAGCTGTTGTGGGAGCTGAGCGCTCTGCACCTGCATTGGCTGTCCGCCTACGACCCGGAGCAGAACGGCTCCGCGCCGCTGGGCTGGCATCGCGACTTCGCCGACGCCCGCCAGCGGCTCCGCGACTGGGTCGCCGCTTCCGGAACCCGTCTCGACCGAGACCGCCCGACCCGGCAGACCACCTGGCCCGGCGAGGACCCGGCAGGCCCGGTCGAGGACACGATCATCGCTCACCGGGATCAGGACTTCGTGCAGTTCGTCCTCGACGATGTCGCCGCGCGCCGCCAGGCCGAGGACGACTTCTATGCCGGACTCGACCCGAACACCGGAGAAGTCGCATGAGCGATACCGGCGGCACGATCGTGGTCTCGCCTCTAATGGACAGTCGGGAGATCGCCGCCTATCTCAAGGTGTCCGAGTCGACTTTGTCGAGGTGGCGTTCGGCTGGTCAGGGGCCGCCGTTCCTGCGGCTGGGCGGGATCGCCCGGTACCGCATCGACGCGGTCGACGCCTGGCTGGCTGGGCTGGAGGACAGCCATGCCCCGGAAGGGTGAGCCGCTCCCGCACGCGCAGCCAAAGCCGGTGCCTCCGGTCGGCGTGAAGATCTCCACCGACCTGGAACGTCGCTCCTACGGCATCCGCGCCCGTGCCCGCTGGACGGACCCGATCAGCAAACGCCGCATCATCCGCTCCGAGATCGTCGATGACGAGGCTGCGGCGCACGAGTTCTTCGACTCGCTGCGGCAGTCATCGGCCAAGGGCATGGACGTGTCCATGACGCTCACCGAGTTCGTCACCACGATCGGCGACCGATGGGCGCGCGGCCTCGACCCCACCTCCACCGGGGAGACCTACGGGTACGGTCTCAAGCTCCGGGTGCTACCTGCCCTCGGGCACCTGCCGGTCGCGCAGATCACCGCCGGGATCATCGACCGCACCATCGATGCCTGGGAGAAACGGCACGGGGCGTCAACGATCAAGAACTCCATCGCCCCGCTCGTGCGGGTCCTCGATGAAGCGGTGCGCGACGGGCTCATCCCGATCAACCCCGCGAAGAACCGTGCCAAGCGCAGCCTGAACCGCAATGCCTTCCGTCTCCAGCCTGCGGAGGATGCTTCCCCGCGCGCGCATGCGATCCCCGACATGGCAACGCTGACGACGCTCGCTGAAGCCTGCGGGAACATTCACCAGTCCTACTCCGACTTCGTCATGCTCGCCGCCCTCCTCGCAGCGCGCTCATCCGAGGTCTCGGGCCTTCAGGCCGGTGACGTCCGGTTCGACAAGAACATCGTGATGATCGCACGGCAGACCTACCCCGGCAAAGGCGGGCTCATCACGAAACAGACGAAAGGCCGGAGAGAACGCCGCGTCCCGATCCTCGACCCGCTCCGCCCGATCCTCGAGCGGCTCGCGGAAGGCAAGGAGCCCGAGGACCGGCTGCTGATCGGCCCGAAGGGCGGCGCTCTCACGACCGCGACCGTGCGGGACGCCACGAACTGGGACCAGATCGTCAGCGATCTCGGCCTGCCCGACCTCACCCGGCACGGCCTCCGGCACACCGGAGCCACCTGGATGGCAGACGCAGGCATCCCGCTGCACGTCCTCCAGGACATCCTCGGCCACGCCTCCGTCGAGACCACACGCGGATACCTGCACCCCGACGACCGCCACCTCGCATCCGCCGCAGAGCAGGCCAACGCCTTCCTCGCCCGATCCGCCAAGGCCAGCAGACCGAGCCGGCGTGAGGCCTCGAGGCCACTGTGACGGGGAGCCGGAAGCCACGACCGGGGGCTCTGGTCCCCTTTTGGTCCCCTTATCCACAGGCGGCGTTTTCCAGAGAGCCAGATATGCCCTCCGACGTCTGTGATGCGGCATCGATGCCTTGGCGAGGGGACCAGAGGGGGACCAACAAAAACCCGTCGTCAGACATGACGAAGCCCCGATGAAAATGGCTTCTCATCGGGGCTTTTCTGTCGGGATGACAGGATTTGAACCTGCGACCCCCTGACCCCCAGTCAGGTGCGCTACCAAGCTGCGCCACATCCCGTGGCATCGATTTTCAGTTGTTCGGGCCGATCAGAGCGGGGTAAACCCCTTGACCCCCAGTCAAGCGCGCTACCAAGCTGCGCCATAGCCCGTGGCGAATCGCGGTCATCCGCGCTTCGGCACCCGATGAGCATACCCCACCGGCACCGCCGGGCGCGAATCGGAAGCGGGCCTGCCAGGTCGTCGTTGTCAGGGGCAAACCGCGCGACACCCCCGAAACGTGAACAAGGGGCCCACGTCCTCTTCACAGACGTGAACCCCTCATCCCTTGACCGAGGGCCACCCGACCGAGAGTCCCCCAGCGACCGCGGCCCCGGCGTACCGGTGGGCCTGGCGGTCTGCACGAACCCTCTCATGACTGAGGGTGCAGTCGCGCACGTGAGAAGTGTAACACGCTGAGCCGCTCCGATCCGCCGTTCCGGGCGCGTCGCAGGGGCGTGTCGGGGGCCTCACGGAGCCCCGTCGCAGGCTCAGAACGTGAAGGTCCGGTCTCCCACGCGGAATTCGACGTCCTCCAGGTCCGGGATGGCGTCGCGCGCCCGGTCCGCCGCCTCCCGCATCGTGTCCTCGAGAACCTGGGGATCGGCCTCGAGCAGGGACCGGCCGTACTCGATGACCACCTTCCCGTCCTCCCGAAGGGCCTCGACGTCGACGATGTCCGAACCGGAGGGCAAGGATCGCGTCAGGCCCTCGACGACCTCGGCGGCGCGCTGGTCCGCCTCCTCGAGGGCGCCCTCGGCCTCCTGACGCAGCTGCCCCAGGTCCACACGGTCCGAGGCGTCCGCCTCCAGCTCGCTGATCCGGTCCTCGGCCTGGGCGAGCCGGTCCTCCGCGCTCTGCAGCGCGGCCCGGGTCTCGCCGTCGTCGACGGCGCAGCCCGATGCGGCCAGCGCGAGCGCGGCCAGGGTGGCCAGGGACAGGGCGGCGGGGCGACGTCGGATGAGGCTCATGCCCTCAGGCTACGAGACGAAGGTGGACGAACGGTGGGAGCCGGCCGGGACGACGACGTCCCCCGGCGCGGGTGGCCGAGGGACGTCGTCGGGGCAGAGCCGGATCAGCGGCGGCGACCGCGCTTCTCGCGCACGCGCATCCCGATCTCGAGCGGCGTGCCCTCGAACCCGAACGTCTCGCGCAGGCGGCGCACGATGAACCGGCGGTAACCGGGGTCCAGGAACCCGGTGGTGAACAGCACGAACTTGGGCGGCCGGCTCGAGACCTGGGTCGCGAACAGGATGCGGGGCTGCTTGCCGCCGCGCAGCGGGTGCGGGTGGGCCGCCACGAGCTCGCCGAGGAACGCGTTGAGCTTGCCCGTGGGGATACGGGTGTCCCACGAGTCCAGGGCGAGGTCCAGCGCGGGGACGAGACGGTCCTTGTGCCAGCCGGTCTTCGCGGAGATGTTCACGCGCGGCGCCCACGCGACGTGCGCCAGGTCCCGCTCGATCTCCTTGGCCAGCTGGAGCCGCCGATCCTCATCCACCTGGTCCCACTTGTTGAACGCGATCACGAGGGCGCGACCGGAGTCCAGCACCATCTGGAGGATGCGCACGTCCTGCTCCGAGATCACCTGCGGCGCCTCGAGCAGCACCACGGCCACCTCCGCGCGGTCCAGGGCGGAGGCCGTACGCAGCGACGCGTAGTAGTCGGCGCCGTGGGCCATGTGCTGCCGTCGACGGATGCCGGCGGTGTCCACGAAGCGCCACAGCCGTCCGCCGAGCTCCACGAGCTCGTCCACGGGGTCGCGCGTGGTGCCGGCCAGGTCGTCCACCACCACGCGGTCCGAGCCGGCCAGCTTGTTCAGCAGCGAGGACTTGCCCACGTTCGGCCGGCCCACGAGGGCGATCCGGCGCGGGCCGCCGCGCGGCACGAGACCGCCGTGGGCGGACTCCTCCGGCAGCGCCTCGAGCGCGGCGTCCAACAGGTCCGCGACGCCGCGGCCGTGCACCGCGGACACCGGGTACGGGTAGCCGAAGCCGAGCGACCACAGGGTGGCGGCGTCGGCCTCCTGGACCATGTCGTCCACCTTGTTGGCGGCCACGATCACCGGGCGGTCCTTGCGACGCAGCATCGAGACCACGGCCTCGTCCGTGGCCGTCATGCCGACGGTGGCGTCCACCACGAACACGACGGCGTCCGCCACGTCCACGGCCAGCTCGGCCTGCTCGGCCACGCGACGGTGGATGCCCTTGGCGTCGTGCTCCCAGCCGCCGGTGTCCACCACGGTGAACTCGCGGCCGTTCCACTCGGCGTCGTAGGAGACGCGGTCGCGCGTCACGCCGGGCACGTCCTCCACCACGGCCTCACGGCGGCCGATGATGCGGTTGACGAGCGTGGACTTGCCGACGTTCGGCCGGCCCACGATGGCCAGCACGGGCGGCACGGGCGCGTCGACGTCCTCGTCGGGCCCGAGCTGCCACGCGTCGAGGAGGGCGGCGTCGTCCTCCTCGAGCTCGTAGTCCTCGAGGCCGGCGCGCAGCGACGCGGCGCGCGCCTCGGCCTCCTCCTCGGTCATGGCGGCGAGCCGCTCGGCCACCTGATCGTCGCCGGCGGGGACGAACTCGTCCTCACCGGAGCGGTGCTGGGGGTTCTCGGTCATCGTCGGCCTCCCTTCACGGCCGGAATGCCGGCCTGGTCCTCGACGGCGGCCAGGACGGCCGCCACGGTCTGCTCGAAGTCGAGCTCGGTGGAGTCCACGAGCGCCACCCCGTCGGCGGGGCGGTCGAACGTGGACACGGTGGCGTCGCGGGCGTCGCGCCCGGCCACCTGACGGTGCAGCGTGCCGGCATCGACGCCGGTCTCCCCCGCCGCGGCCAGCTGGCCCGAGCGGCGGGCGGTGCGCACGGCCTCGGAGGCCGTGAGCAGCACGCGCGCGTGGGCGTCCGGGGCCACCACCGTGGTGATGTCACGGCCCTCGGCGACCATCCGGCCCGCGGCGGCGATCGCCGCCCGCTGGCGACGATGCAGCTCCTCGCGCACCGGGATGACCACGGCGACGGTGGAGACCGTGTCCGTGACCTCGGGGCCGCGGATCGCCTCGGTGACGTCCGTGCCGCCGACCCGCACGGCCTCGACGTCCGGGTCGGTGGACTGGTCCAGGTCCATGGCGACGGCGGCCGCCGCCACGGCCTCCGCATCGGCCAGGTCGACGCCCTCGTGCAGGCAGTGCCACGCCACGGCGCGGTACATGGCGCCGGTGTCCAGGTACGCGGCGCCGAGACGCCGGGCCACGGCCTTGGACACGGACGACTTGCCCGAGCCCGAGGGGCCGTCCACCGCCACCACGAGCGGCGCGGGTGCGACGTCGTCGCGGGTGTGCTCGGTCATCTCAGACCACCTTCCATCCGGCGGCGGTCAGCGCCGCCACGAGTTCGTCCCTGCGGCCGGGCAGCACGGAGATCTCCACCATGCCGACCCGGTGGCCCGAGGCGTGCTCGAGCCGCAGGTCCTCCACGTTCACGTCCGTGCGGCCGACCTCGTCGAGGAGGGCCGCGATCTGCCCGGGGGCGTCGTCCACGATCACCGTGACCACCGCGAACGCCTGCGGCGGCGCCCCGTGCTTGCCGGGCACCCGTGCCCGACCGGCGTTGCCCTCGGCGATCAGCTGCGCCATGTCCAGCCGCGCCCCGGGGGCGGAGGGGTCCTCCAGGGTGCGGATCAGCCGGTCCAGGTCCGCCCGCAGCCCGTGCAGCGCCGGCACGATCCGCCCGGCGTTGCCGGAGAGGATCTGCACCCACAGCTGCGGGTCCGACGCTGCGATCCGGGTGGTGTCCCGCAGCCCGTTGCCGGCCAGGGCGAGCGCCTGGTCCGGGGTGTCCTGCAGGCGGGAGGCCACGAGCGAGGCGGCGATCTGCGGCAGGTGCGAGATCAGCGCGACCGACTCGTCGTGGGCGCGGGCCGCCATCCGGTACGGGGTGGCCTGCAGCGTCCGCGCGAGCGCCCGACCGGCCGCGAGGGCGCCCGGGTGCGTCGTGTCCGTCGGGCACAGCACCCACGGCGCCTGCGTGAACAGGGTGCCGCGGGCCGCCACGGGACCGGACCGCTCGGAGCCGGCCATCGGGTGCGTCCCGAGGTACCGGTCGGCGTCCTGCGGGGCCAGGCGGCCGTCGTCGACGGCAGCGCGCACGCCCGCGGCGACCGCCTCCTTCACCGAGGCGATGTCCACCACCACGGCCGCGGGCCAGCGGCGCAGCGAGTCGACCACGACGTCGGCGGTCACGTCCGGCGGCGCGGCCACGACGACGAGTCCCGGGGCGACGTCGAGGTCGTCGCCCTCGGCGTCCAGGCGGGCGGGGCGTCCGGCGCGGATGTCCGCGGCCACGGCCAGGGCGGCGGGCGAGGGGTCGTGCAGGCGCACGTCCACACCGGCCGCGCTCAGCCCGATGCCGATCGAGGCGCCCAGCAGACCGGTCCCCCGGACGAGCACGGGCTGCGGGATCCCGGCCGGGCCGTCACCGAGCTTGGCGGCGGACTCGGCGGGCGCGCTCACAGGCCGACCAGGGCCTTGAGGTGGCCCAGCTCCTGCGCGTTGAGTGCGCGGACGGTGCCCTGCTTCTGGTCGCCCAGCAGGATGGGGCCCACCTTGACGCGGACGAGCCGCTCGACCGGGTGGCCGATCTCCTGGAACATGCGACGCACGATGCGGTTCTTGCCCGAGTGCAGCACGACCTCGACGAGCACGTGGCCCGGCGTCGAGTCGACGAGCTTGAACGAGTCGACCTGCGCCACGCCGTCCTCCAGTTCCACGCCCTCGCGCAGCCGGTTCGAGACGCCCTTGGCCAGCGGGCCGCGGGTCTGCACCACGTAGGTCTTGGGGACCTCGTAGCTGGGGTGGGTGAGGCGGTTGGCCAGCTCGCCGTCGTTGGTGAGGATGAGCAGGCCCTCGGTCTCGTTGTCCAGACGGCCCACGTGGAACAGGTGCTCCTGCCCGGGCTTGAGGTAGGTGGCGATCGAGGGCCGGCCCTCCGGGTCCACCATCGTGGAGATCACGCCGCGGGGCTTGTTGAAGACGAAGTACTGCTTGGTCACGTCCGTCTGCACGGAGATGCCGTCCACCCGGATCACGGCCGTGGCCGGGTCCACGCGCACGCCGGGCTCGGTGACGACGACGCCGTCCACCTCCACGCGGCCCTCGGCGATGAGGTCCTCGCTCACGCGCCGGGACGCCACACCCGCCGCGGCCAGCACCTTCTGCAGGCGCTCGCCCGACTCGTCGTGGATGCGGTCGAGGTGGGCGGCCTTGGCCCGGGCGGCGCCGGCGCCGCGGCCGCGGCGACCGCGGGTGCGCGGCACGGCGTCCTCGTCGAAGGGGGCCTCCTCACGGGGGGCGGCGGCGCCGCGGCGGGCACCGATCTGTCGCTGGAAGTCGCGCTCCTGGAACGGGCCGCCCCGTCGACCGACGGCGGGGGTGCGTCCGGAGCCTCGCGGCTTGCGGGAGTTCATGGGGAGGGCGTCCTTTCGGGTGCGCGTCAACGGCGCCGGTCGGGCCGGCGGCGGACGGGTCAGGGGGTGAGGGACGGCCCGGAGACGGACACGCCCGGCTCCATTCTCGCAGATCAGCGGCGTCGCGTCTCCCGGCCACCGCTCCCCCGCCGCGAGCGCGCAGCGAACCGGCCCGGTCCCGAGACGGGACCGGGCCGGCGTCGTCGGCGCTCAGCGGACGGTCACGGCGCGCCGCCGCGGCAGATCAGCTCGCGGGCGAGCTGCCGGTAGGCCTTGGCACCGTCGTGGTTCTCGGCGAACAGGGTGATGGGCGTGGCCGCCACCGTGGCGTCGGCGAACTTGATGGACCGCTTGATGACGGTCTCGAACACGCGGTCCCCGAAGCCGGCCACCAGCGAGCCCACGACCTCCTTGGAGTGCAGGGTCCGCTGGTCGAACATCGTGGCCAGCACGCCGTCGATCTCCAGGTCCGGGTTGAGCCGGTCCTGCACCTTCTCGATCGTCTCGACGAGCAGGGCGACCGCGCGCAGCGCGAAGAACTCGGCGGTCAGCGGGATGATCACGCCGTGCGAGGCGGTCAGCGCGTTGACGGTCAGCAGGCCCAGCGAGGGCTGGCAGTCGATGAGGACCACGTCGTAGTCGTCGCGGACCTGGCGCAGCGCGCGCTCGAGGACCTGCTCGCGGGCCACCTCGTTGACGAGCTGCACCTCGGCCGCGGACAGGTCGATGTTGGCCGGCAGCAGGTCCATGTTCTCGAAGTCCGTGGACAGGATCGCGTCCTTCGCGGTCACGGACCGCTCCATGAGCACGTTGTACACCGTGGTGTCGAGCTCGTGCGGGTTCGCGCCCAGGCCGGCCGAGAGGGCGCCCTGCGGGTCGAAGTCCACCATGAGCACCCTGCGGCCGTAGCCCGCGAGCGCGGCGCCCAGGTTGATGGTGGAGGTCGTCTTCCCGACGCCGCCCTTCTGGTTCACCATCGAGATGATCCGCGCCGGGCCGTGCGAGGTCAGGGGCGCGGGCTCGGGGAAGTCGTGCTTGGGCCGGCCGGTGGGCCCGAGCACGGGCTCGCCGTGGATGGTCATCACGGGGATCGGTTCTCTCGAGGTCACGGCGGCGCCGGCTCCTTCCACGGTGGTCTGCACGCCCGGCCGCGGGCCGCGGCGCGCCGCGGCCGCCGTCGTCGGCGTGTCCGGATCTTCCCCCACCCTAGTGCCTGGCGTTCCCGGGACGACGGCGACGCCGGGGACGGGCCGGTGTCCAGGCTCATCCCCGGCGTCGCCGGTGGTCGACGGTGCGGCGTGCCGCGCGGGCCCGCCGCCTCCGTCAGCGGGTGGGGTTCCGGTCGCCGTCGGCGGCCATGGTGAAGTTCAGGCTGGAGTCGGGGTGGCCCTCGTAGGCCTGCTCGGCGATCGTCGGGGACTGCTGCGGGTCGTGCGCGGCGCCGTCGTGGCCGGCCACGGTGGCCTCGTCGAACTTCAACTCGCCACTGAGGACGCGCCGGGCACGCTCGCCGTCGAGCTCGCCCACCCAGCGGCCGATGAGGAGCGTGGCCACGGCGTTGCCGGTGAAGTTGGTCAGGGCGCGGGCCTCGGACATGAACTTGTCGATGCCCACGATCACGCCCATGCCGCCGAGCAGCTCGGGTCGGTGCGCCTGCAGGCCGGCGGCGAGCGTGGCCATGCCCGCGCCGGTGACGCCGGCCGCGCCCTTCGAGGCGATGATCATGAATACCAGCAGGCCGATCTGCTCGCCGAGGTTCATCTCCGCGCCCATCGCGTTGGAGACGAAGAGCGCGGCCATGGTCAGGTAGATGGCGGTGCCGTCCAGGTTGAAGGAGTAGCCGGTGGGCACGGTCACGCCCACGACGGACTTGTCCACGCCGGCGTGCTCCATCTTGGCGATCAGGCGGGGCAGGGCGGTCTCGGAGGAGCTGGTGGCGAAGATGAGCAGGTACTCCCGGCCCAGGTACTTCATGAGGGACAGGATGCTCAGGCCGGTCACGACCTTCAGGACGGTGCCGAGCACCACCACGATGAAGGCGATGCAGGTCAGGTAGAAGGCGCCCATGAGCAGCGCCATGGCGCCGATCGCGGACCAGCCCGTGGAGCCGACGACGGCGGCGATCGCACCGAACGCGCCGATCGGGGCGACCCACATCACCATCATGAGGATGCGGAACACGACGCCCTGGATCAGGGTGAGACCCCGCAGCAGCGGGGCGCCGGCCGGGCCCATCTGCTGCAGGGCGAAGCCCACGAGCAGGGCGATGAACAGGGTGGGCAGCACCGGCAGGGAGCCGGGGATGATGTCCAGCAGGAACTGGACGGTGCCGTCCGCCGCGGCCTGGGGCTTGTTCGGGTCGTAGGGCGTCAGCTTGAGGCCCTCGCCGGGGTGGATGAGGTTGCCGACGACGAGGCCGACGGCCAGCGCGAACGTGGACATCGTCATGAAGTAGGCCAGGGCGATGCCGCCCACGCGGCCGACGGTCGCGGCCTTGGCGATCGAGCCGACGCCGAGGACGATCGTGCAGAAGATGACCGGGCCGATCATCATCTTGATGAGGGAGACGAAGCCGTCGCCCAGCGGCTTGAGGGACTTGCCGAACTCGGGGAAGAGCAGGCCGACGGCGGCGCCCAGCACCACCGAGGCGATCACGGCGATGTACAGCCAGTGGGTGCGGTCCTTCTTCGTCGCCGGGGCCGGCGGGGCCGAGGTCTCGGCCGGTGGGGTGTGCGCCATCGGGCGTTCCGTTCTGTGCGGTGGTGGGGCGCCGCCGAGCGGTCCGCAGCGGCGCGGGAGGGATGTGACCACTCTCGCGGCCCCGGGTGGTGTCGGTCACGATTGCGGTCATAGTGGTCACGGCGGCCGACGGACTGCAGGATCGTGGGGGTGGACCGGCGCGTCGCCGGCCCGAGGGAGGAGAGGCATGCGCCACCCGTGGTCGATCGCCCGGCGGATCGCCGTGGTCCACGTGGCGCTCGTGGCGGCCATCGCCCTGTTCAGCGTGTGGAGCGCCTACCTCCAGGCCCGCGAGGTGGCCCAGCGCGTCGAGGAGCGCCATGTGCAGGGCGTCACCACCCTCGTGGCGCGCGACCCCGCGCTCGTCTCGGCCCTGCGGGCCGGCGACGCCCCCGCCCTGCAGGCCGGGATCGACGGCTGGATCGCCGAGGCGCAGGTCTCGTGGTTGACCGTGATGGACCCGGACGGGATGCGGTTGGCGAGCTGGCGCCCCGAGCAGGTCGGCGTCCGCTACCCGAGGCCGGTGGACGCCGTCGTCGCCGGGGACACCGTCGTGGAGCTCTCGAGCACCGGTGCGGCGGGCCGTTCGGTGCGCGCGCTCGCGCCGGTCGTGGACCCGGAGGACGGCACCGTCCTGGGCGTGGTCACGACGGGCGTGCAGATCTCCGATGTCGCCATCATGGCCCAGGCCCAGATCCCCGGCATCCTGCTCGGCTCGGCCGCCGTGGCCGCCGTCGGCCTGCTCGTCGCCTGGCTCGTGGGCCGGTATCTGAACCGGGTGACGCTCGGACGCGGCCCCGAGCAGATCGCCGAGCAGTTCCTGCTGGCGGAGACGGCCATGGACTCGCTCGAGGCCGGCGTCGTGGTCCTCGCCCCGGACGGGCGGGTCCGCCTGCACAACGACGCCGCCGCGCGCCTGCTCGGCTGGGAGGGCGCGGGCGAGCCTCGACTGCCCACCGAGCTCTCGGCGGCCCTGCCGGGCGCGGTCGGCGGTGAGGCGAGCCTCGCCGTCGGCGGTCGGGTCCTCGTGGTGCAGGAGCGTGTCGTGCGGGCGCCCGGCCGCTCCGACCCCGGCGGGTCGGTCCCGCCGACGGCCCTCGCCGCGGCCGCCCGCGAGGGCGTGACCACCGCCCCGGCGGGATCGCGCGTGCTCGTCCTGCACGACCGCACCGACCTGCAGCGGCTCGGCGACGAGCTCACCGTGGCCCACACCCTGACCACGGCGCTGCGCGCCCAGACGCATGAGCACGCCAACCAGCTGCACACCGCCCTCGCCCTCGTCGAGTCGGGCCGGTTGGAGGCGGCCCGCGCCGTGCTGTCCCGACGCGCCGCGGACGAGGAGGCCTCCGACGACGTCCTCGCCGCCCTGCTGACCGCGCTGGGCAACCTGGTGGACAACGCCCTCGACGCGGCCGCCGCACCCGACCTGTCCGCGGCAGACCGGTGGGTCGACGTCGAGGTGGTCTCGGACGCCGCGGGCCTGCTCGTGCAAGGTGGCCGACGGCGGCCCCGGACCCTCCGACGCGGACCGCGGCCGACTCTTCGACCGGGGCTGGTCGACGAAGCCCGTCGGCGCCGCCGGACGCGGCATGGGGCTGTGGCTGACGCGGCGGATCGCGGAGGAGGCCGGCGGGGTCGCGGACGTCGCGACCGACTCGGGCACCGTGTTCACCGTCGAGGTGCCCCGCACCCCCCGACCCCAGGAGGAGATATGACCGCCCGCCCGTACCGGGTGCTCGTCGTCGAGGACGAGCAGCTGACGGCCGAGACCTACGTGGCGCACCTGGACCGGCTGCCGGGCTTCGAGGTGGCCGCGGTGGCCGGTTCCCTGCTGGCCGCGCGGCAGGTCGCCGCGGCGGGCCTGCACGCCAACGGGCGCTTCCCGTTCGACGTCGTCCTGCTGGACATGAACCTGCCGGACGGGCACGGCCTGGACTTCCTGCGCCAACTGCGCGCGGCCGGCTTCCACGGCGGGGTGCTGGCGCTCACCGCGGCCACCGACCTGCCGGTGGTGCGCCGGGCCGTCGCGTACGGGGTGACGCAGTACCTCGTGAAGCCGTTCGGGTTCGACGAGTTCGCGGACCGACTGGGCGGGTTCCGCGCCGCCTCGGCGATGCTGGCCGGCGACGGCGCCCTCGACGGCCAGGAGCAGGTGGACGCCGTCTTCCGCGTCTCCCGCGAGCGGCGCGCCGAGGCCCTGCCCAAGGGGCTGACCGAGGGCACCCTGCGCGAGGTGGTGGAGCTGCTGGGGGCGGACCCGGAGACCGCCCTGAGCGCGGCCGAGGTGGGCGAGCGCCTGGGCATCTCCCGCGTGACGGCCCGGCGCTACCTCGAGCACCTCGAGCGGATCCGCCGGGTGCGGCGCTCGGCCCGGCACGGCGGCCGCGGCCGGCCCGAGCAGGAGTACCGCTGGGCCGGCCGCACGTGAGCGGGGCTCAGCGGGCCGGGCGCAGCACCCCGGCCAGGGCCTCGAGCACGGCGGGGTCCTCGATGGTCGAGGGCACCGCGTACTCCTCGCCGTCGGCCATCTGCCGCATGGTCTTGCGCAGGATCTTGCCCGAGCGGGTCTTGGGCAGCGCGTCCACCACGACGACGTCGCGGAAGTCCGCCACCGGACCCACCTCGCGGCGCACCGCCTGACGCAGCTCGTCCATGAGCGCGGCCTCGGCCTCCGAGCCGGCCTCGGGCGTCTCGACGCCGGACTTGAGGACCACGTAGCCCGAGGGTCGCTGGCCCTTGAGCTGGTCTGCGACGCCGATCACGGCGCACTCGGCCACCGCCGGGTGCGCGGCCAGGGCGGCCTCGAGGACGCCCGTGGACAGCCGGTGCCCGGAGACGTTGATGACGTCGTCGGTGCGCCCGAGCACGAACACGTAGCCGTCCTCGTCCACGAGGCCGGAGTCACCGGTCGCGTAATGGCCGGGGAACGCGCTGAGGTAGGAGTCGATGTAGCGCTGGTCGTCGCGCCACAGGGTGGGCAGGGTGCCCGGGGGCAGCGGCAGCCGCAGGGCGATGTTGCCCTCGGTCCCGGCGGGCACGGGCTCGCCCAGGCCGTCCAGGACCACGAGGTCCACGCCCGGCGAGGGCACCGAGGACGACCCGATCTTCACCGGCAGCTGTTCCAGGCCCACCGGGTTCGCCGCGATGGCCCAGCCGGTCTCGGTCTGCCACCAGTGGTCGATCACCGGCATGCCCAGCAGGCCCTCGATCCACCGCTGCGTCTCCGGGTCCAGGCGCTCGCCCGCGGCGAAGAAGTGCCGCAGGGAGGACAGGTCGTGGGCCTGGAGCAGCTCGCCCTCGGGGTCGGCGCGGCGGATCGCGCGCAGCGCCGTGGGGGCCGTGAAGAAGGACCGGACCCCGTGGTCCTCGATGAGCCGCCAGAACGCGCCGGCGTCGGGCGTGCCCACGGGCTTGCCCTCGTACATCACCGTGGTGGCCCCGGCCAGCAGCGGTCCGTAGACGATGTAGGAGTGCCCCACGACCCAGCCCACGTCCGAGGCGGTGCACATCGCCTGCCCCGGGCCGACGTCGTAGATGTGCTCCATGGTCCAGCGCAGGGCGACGGCGTGGCCTCCGTTGTCCCGGACGACGCCCTTGGGCTTGCCCGTGGTGCCCGAGGTGTAGAGCACGTACAGCGGGTCGGTGGCCCGCACCGGGACGCAGTCGGCCGGCTCGGCGGCCGCGACGGCCTCGCCCCAGTCCTCCCAGCTCGCGCCCCCGCGCCCGTCGGCGTCCGCGAGCGCGGTCTCGAAGCCCTCGCGGTGGTGGACCAGCACCGTGCGCACGGGGTGCGCGGCGGTCTCGAGCGCCTCGGCCACGGCGGGCAGGTATTCGACCCGGCGCTTGGGCTCGATGCCGCCGGAGCAGGTGAGCACGACGTCGGGGGCGGCGTCGTCGATGCGGGAGGCGAGCTCGCGCGGGGCGAAGCCGCCGAAGACCACGGAGTGCACCGCGCCGAGCCGCGCGCACGCCAGCATCGCGATGTGGGCCTGCGGGATCATCGGCAGGTACACGAGGACGCGGTCGCCCTTGCCGACGCCGCGCGCGGCCAGGGCGCCGGCCAGGCGGGCCACCGCGTCCGTGAGCTCGGCGTACGTGTAGCGGGTGACCTCGCCGGTCATCGCGGAGTCGTGGATCAGCGCGACGGCGTCCCCGCGGCCCGCCTCGACGTGCCGGTCCAGGCAGTTGAAGGCGGTGTTCAGCTCGCCGTCCGGGAACCAGCGGTACAGGGGCGCGGCGGAGTCGTCGAGGGCGCGCGTGGGCGCGACGGTCCAGTCGATGGCGCGCGCCGCGTCGAGCCAGAACCCCTCGGGGTCGCGGAGGGACCGGGCGTGGGCGTCGGCGTACGCGCCGGAGGGGCGGTCTTCGGTGGGGGCATCGTGGGTCGCCATGCGCCCAGGGTAGTGCCGTGGATCACAGGGGGCAAGGAATCTGTATACATTTCTTGCCCCGTCAGTGAGGCGTGGCGGCACGCGCGAGTCCCGCGCCGGGGACGCACCACCCAGCCCCCGCACGCCGGACGGCACTCCCCGTGGGCGGCGTCGCCCGGCACGCGCATCGGACACACCCCCTGCCCTCGGCGGGACTGTTGTGTATACACTGGCGGCATGCGAGCGAGTGAGCGGGCGTACCAGGCCCTGAGGGCGGAGATCCTCGACTGGTCCCTCCCTCCGGGCGCGGGCCTGGGCGAGGTGGAGCAGGCCGAGCGCCTGGGCATCTCGCGCACCCCTCTGCGCGAGGCGCTCTCCCGCCTGGTGGCCGACGGCCTGGCCGAGCAGGCCCCGGGCCGGGGCATCGTCGTCGCCGACCTGTCCCTCGAACAGGCGGACCAGCTGTTCGACCTGCGCATCGCCCTCGAGTCCCTCCTGGCGCGCCGGGCCGCGCAGCGGGCCACCCCGGAGGCGGCCGAGCGGTTCACGGTCCTCGCGGGCCGTTTCCAGGAGGCCGAGGTGGCCCTGCGCGGCGGGACCGACCCGGCGGACTACTACGCGATGACGGCCGAGCTGGACAGCCGGCTGGACGAGGCCGCCGCGAACCCCTACCTCGTCTCCACCCTGCGCACCCTGCGCCTGCACCTGGCGCGCCTGCGCCGCCTGGCCGCGGACGACCCGGCCCGCCTCGCGGCCTCCGCCGCGGAGCACGCGGACATCGCCGACGCCGTCGGCTCGGGCGCCGCGGACCTCGCGGAGGCGACCACGCGGGTCCACCTGCACCACGCCTTCCACCATCTGACCCGGCGCGGCCGCGCCGAGGAGACCCCGACCCTGCTGACCCCCACCGAAGGAGACCGACCATGAAGAACCATCACGTGCGCGTCCACCGCTCCGAGGAGAACCTCGAGCGCAAGGACCAGCTGGCCTGGAAGCTGGCCGAGGTGGCCGTCGACGACGTCGAGGTGCTGCCCGAGGTCGAGGAGATGATCATCAACCGGATCATCGACAACGCCTCCGTCGCCGTCGCCTCGCTGAAGCGCGGCCCGATCGTCGCCGCCCGCGCCCAGGCCCTGTCCCACCCGGTCTCCACCGGCGGCGAGGGCGCCTCCGTGTTCGGTGTGGCGCAGAAGGTCTCCCCCGAGTGGGCCGCGTGGGCCAACGGCGTGGCCGTCCGCGAGCTGGACTACCACGACACGTTCCTGGCCGCCGAGTACTCCCACCCGGGCGACAACATCCCGCCGATCCTCGCCGTCGCCCAGCACGCCGGCCGCTCCGGCAAGGACCTGATCCGCGGCATCGCCACCGGCTACGAGATCCAGGTGGACCTCGTGAAGTCCATCAACCTGTACGGCCACAAGATCGACCACGTGGCCCACATCGGCCCCTCCGCCTCCGCCGGCATCGGCACCCTGCTCGGCCTGGACACCGAGACCATCTTCCAGGCCATCGGCCAGGGCCTGCACACCACCACCGCCACCCGCCAGTCCCGCAAGGGCGAGATCTCCACGTGGAAGGCCCACGCCCCGGCGTTCGCCGGCAAGATGGCCGTCGAGGCCGTGGACCGCGCCATGCGCGGCCAGACCTCCCCCGTCCCGATCTACGAGGGCGAGGACGGCGTGATCGCCTGGCTGCTGGACGGCCCGGACGCCTCCTACGAGGTGCCGCTGCCCGAGCAGGGCGAGCCCAAGCGCGGCATCCTGGACACCTACACCAAGGAGCACTCGGCCGAGTACCAGGCCCAGGCCTGGATCGACCTGGCCCGCAAGCTCCACAGGGAGCACCCGGAGGCCACCGACCCGGCGAACGTCGAGTCGGTGCTGATCAAGACCTCGCACCACACCCACTACGTGATCGGCTCGGGCGCCAACGACCCGCAGAAGTACGATCCGACGGCCTCGCGCGAGACCCTCGACCACTCCATCCCCTACATCTTCACCGTGGCCCTGCAGGACGGCTCCTGGCACCACGTGGACTCCTACGCCCCCGAGCGCGCCCAGCGCGAGGACACCGTGGCCCTGTGGCACAAGGTGACCACCGTGGAGGACCCGGAGTGGACCCGCCGGTACCACTCGCTGGACCTCGCGGAGAAGGCGTTCGGCGGCGCGGTGGAGATCACCCTCAAGGACGGCGCCGTCATCACCGACGAGATCGCCGTGGCCGACGCCCACCCGCTCGGCGCCCGGCCGTTCGCCCGCGAGCAGTACATCCAGAAGTTCCGCACCCTGGCCGAGGGCATCGTCTCGAAGGAGGAGCAGGACCGCTTCCTGGCCGCCGCCGAGCGCGTGGCCGAGCTGCAGCCCGGCGAGCTGGACCAGCTGAACATCCTGGCGGACCCGGCGTTCCTGTCCGAGGCCGACCTCGCCGCCGCCCCGAAGGGCCTGTTCTGATGCTGTACTCGACGAAGACGGCCGAACAGAAGCGGATCGACCTGCGGCAGACCCTGAAGCAGGGCGGCGCCCAGCAGTTCCCGGGCGCGTTCACGCCGCTGACCGCCAAGCTGATCCAGGAGAAGGGCTTCCCCGGGGTGTACATCTCCGGTGGCGTGCTCGCGAACGAGCTGGGCCTGCCCGACGTCGGGCTGACCACGCTCACCGAGGTGGCCGTGCGCGGCGGGCAGATCGCCCGCCTCACGGACCTGCCGTGCCTCATCGACGCGGACACGGGCTTCGGCGAGCCGATGAACGTGGCCCGCACGGTGCAGGAGTTCGAGAACGCCGGCCTGGCCGGCTGCCACATCGAGGACCAGTTCAACCCCAAGCGGTGCGGCCACCTCGACGGCAAGAACATGGTGGACCTCGACACCGCGGTCAAGCGCATCGCCGCCGCCGTCGACGCCCGCCGGGACCCGAACTTCCTCATCATGGCGCGCACCGACCTGCGGGCCGTGGAAGGCCTGGACGCCGCGATCGCCCGCATGAAGGCGCTCGTGGAGGCCGGTGCGGACGCGATCTTCCCGGAGGCCCTGAAGGACATCGGCGAGTTCGAGACCGTGTGTCGCGAGCTGGAGCCCCTCGGGGTCCCGGTCCTGGCGAACATGACCGAGTTCGGCAAGTCCGAGCTGTTCACCCGCCAGCAGCTGGCCGACGCCGGCGTCGCGATGGTGATCTACCCGGTCACCCTGCTGCGCTCCGCGATGGGCGCCGCCGAGCGCGTGCTCGACGCCATCAAGGAGGAGGGCACCCAGCAGTCGCAGGTGGAGCAGATGCTCACCCGCGCCCGCCTCTACGAGCTGGTGGACTACGAGGGCTACAACGCCTTCGACACGGGCATCTTCAACTTCGACGTGCCCACGCTCGACATCGGCGCCAACCACGCCGACCTCTGACCCGTCACCGGGCCCGCCCGTGCGCGGGCGGGCCCCACTCCCCGAGGAGGGACACCATGACCGAGACCGAGATCAAGAAGGGCCTGGCCGGCGTCGTCGTGGACACCACGGCGATCTCCAAGGTCAACCCGGAGACGAACTCCCTGCTGTATCGCGGCTACCCCGTGCAGGACCTGGCCGCGCAGCTTTCGTTCGAGGCCGTCGCGCTGCTGCTCTGGACGGGCGAGCTGCCCACGGACGAGGAGCTGGCCGCGTTCGAGCGCTTCGAGCGCGCCCACCGTGCCCTCGACCCGAAGGTGAAGCAGGCCATCGACCTGCTGCCCACCGACTGCCACCCCATGGACGTCGGCCGCACCGCCGTGTCCGTGCTCGGCGCGAACCACCCGAAGGCGGAGGACTCCTCCCCCGAGGCCGAGCTGGAGAAGGCCCAGGCCCTGTTCGCGGCGTTCCCGGCCGTCGTCGCCTACGACCAGCGCCGCCGCCGCGGCCAGGACGTGGTGGAGCCGCGCGAGGACCTGGACTACTCGCAGAACTTCCTCTGGATGACGTTCGGCGAGGAGGCCGCCCCGGAGGTCGTGGACGCGTTCCGCGTCTCGATGGTGCTGTACGCCGAGCACTCGTTCAACGCCTCGACCTTCACCGCGCGCGTGATCACCTCGACGCTCTCCGACCTGCACTCGGCCGTGACCGGTGCGATCGGCGCGCTCAAGGGCCCGCTGCACGGCGGCGCCAACGAGGCCGTGATGCACACCTTCGACGAGATCGGCATCCGGAAGGAGGAGTCCCGTGAGGACGCCGCCGCCCGAGCGAAGGCGTGGATGGAGGACGCCCTGGCCCAGAAGAAGAAGGTCATGGGCTTCGGCCACCGCGTCTACAAGAACGGGGACTCCCGCGTGCCCACCATGAAGGCCGCACTGGACCGGATGATCGAGCACTACGGCCGCGAGGAGATGCTCGGCCTGTACGACGGTCTGGAGCAGGCCATGGACGAGGCCAAGCAGATCAAGCCGAACCTCGACTACCCCGCCGGCCCGACGTATCACCTCATGGGCTTCGACACCGAGCTGTTCACGCCGATCTTCATCGCCTCGCGCATCACCGGCTGGACCGCCCACATCATGGAGCAGCGCGCCGCGAACGCGCTGATCCGCCCGCTCTCGGCCTACGACGGCCCCGAGCAGCGGGAGCTGCCGGCGGGCTGAGCCTCGTGAGGGGCGGTCGGGGCGACTTGTCGGAGGTGTAGACGCAGATCACCTCCGACACGTCGCCCCATTCGCTCGCGGCGCGGTGCCGCGTGCACGACGACGGCGGGTCGCCCCGGGTGGGGCGGCCCGCCGTCGTCGTGTCGTCATCGGTGCGACGCCCTCGCAGAGTGGTCACGACACGCCGCGTGCCGGGCGCGGCGACGGCGTGTCGTGACCACTGTGTCGGGCCGGTCGTCGGCCCCTCAGCGCCGGGCCGCCGCGTCGGCGCGGCGGGCCAGGCCGGCGGCGACGAGGCCGGCGAACAGCGGGTGCGGGCGGGTCGGCCGGGAGGAGAACTCCGGGTGGGCCTGCGTGGACACGTAGTACGGGTGCACGTCCCGGGGCAGCTCCACGAACTCCACGAGGGCGCCGTCCGGGGAGGTGCCGCAGATCGCGAGACCGGCCTCCTCGAGGCGGTCGCGGTAGGCGTTGTTCACCTCGTAGCGGTGGCGGTGGCGCTCGGTCACCTCGGTGGTGCCGTAGGCCTCGGCCACCACGGAGCCCGGGCGCAGGGTCGCGGGGAAGGCGCCCAGGCGCATGGTGCCGCCGAGGTCCCCCTCGCCGGCCACGATCTGCTCCTGCTCGGCCATGGTGGCGATCACGGGCGAGGCGGTCTCCGGGTCGAACTCGGTGGAGTCCGCGTCCTCCAGGCCGAGGACGTTGCGGGCGTACTCGATGACCATGGACTGCAGGCCCAGGCACAGACCCAGCGTCGGGATCCGCTGCTCGCGGGCGTGCCGCAGCGCGCCGAGCTTGCCCTCGAGCCCGCGCACGCCGAAGCCGCCGGGCACACACACGGCGTCGACGTCCGCGAGCGCCACCGCCGCGCCCTCGGGGGTGGCGCACTCGTCCGCGGCCACCCAGCGGATGCCCACCTTGGCCCGGTGGGCGAAGCCACCGGCGCGCAGCGCCTCGGTGACGGACAGGTAGGCGTCCGGCAGGTCCACGTACTTGCCCACGAGCGCCACCGTGAGCTCGTGCTCCGGGTGGTGCACGGCGTCCATGAGGGCATCCCACGCGGTCCAGTCCACGTCCTTGAACTTCAGGTCCAGGGACTGCACCACGTGGGCGTCGAGGCCCTGGTCGTGGATGACGCGGGGGATGTCGTAGATGGAGGGGGCGTCGGCGCAGTTGACGACGGCGTCCTGCGGGACGTCGCACATGCGGGCGATCTTGCCGCGGACATCGTCGGGGACGGCCCGGTCCGAGCGCAGCACGATCGCGTCCGGCTGGATGCCGATCGAGCGCAGGGCGGCCACGGAGTGCTGTGTGGGCTTGGTCTTGAGCTCCTGCGAGGGGCCGATGTACGGCACGAGGGAGACGTGCAGGAAGAAGACGTCGTCGCGGCCGACGTCCTGGCGGACCTGGCGGGCGGCCTCGAGGAAGGGCTGCGACTCGATGTCGCCGACGGTGCCGCCGATCTCCGTGATGATCACGTCCGGGGCGGGGCGGTCGCCGCGGGGCTCCGCGGGCAGGCGCATCCGGCGGCAGATCTCGTCGGTGATGTGCGGGATGACCTGGACGGTGTCCCCGAGGTACTCGCCGCGGCGCTCGCGGGCGATCACGGTGGAGTACACCTGGCCGGTGGTCACGTTGTCCAGGCCGTCGAGGTCCTCGTCGAGGAAGCGCTCGTAGTGGCCGATGTCCAGGTCCGTCTCGGCGCCGTCCTCGGTGACGAACACCTCGCCGTGCTGGAACGGGTTCATGGTGCCCGGGTCCACGTTGAGGTAGGGGTCGAGCTTCTGCATCACCACCCTGAGCCCGCGCGCCTTGAGCAGGTGGCCGAGCGAGGAGGCCGTGAGCCCCTTGCCGAGGGAGGAGGCGACACCGCCGGTCACGAACACGTGACGGGTGACGCGCGTGGACGTCTGAGTACGAGTAGTTCGTTTCACCACGGATTTTGAGCGTATCAGGTGCGGGGCTCAGCGCGCGCGCGGATGCGCGGCGGAGTAGACCTCGCGCAGGGAGTCCACGGTGACGAGGGTGTACACCTGCGTGGTGGTCACGGACGCGTGCCCGAGCAGCTCCTGGACCACGCGGACGTCCGCGCCGCCGGCCAGCAGGTGCGTGGCGAAGCAGTGGCGCAGGGTGTGGGGCGAGACGTCCGCCTCGAGGCCGGCGCGCTCGGCCGCCCGCTTCAGCACGGCCCACGCGGACTGCCGGGAGAGCCGGCCCCCGCGGGCGTTGACGAACAGGGCGGGCGTGGAGCGTGTGACTCCCGTCATGATCGTGGGCCGTCCCCGCACCAGCCATGCGTCGAGCGCGGCGGCCGCGTAGGAGCCGATCGGCACCACGCGCTCCTTGGACCCCTTGCCGAACAGGCGGACCACGGGCTGGCCGCCGTCGTCCCCGGTCTGCGCGAGCCCCACCACGTCGTCGACGTCGAGGCCGACCACCTCGGAGATGCGGGCGCCGGTGCCGTAGAGGAACTCGAGCAGCGCGCGGTCCCGCAGTCCGGCGGGGGTGTCGACGGGCACGGCCTCCAGCAGCGCCGTCACCTGCTCCACGGGGAGCGCCTTCGGCAGGCGGTCGCCCGGCTTCGGCGGGTGGACGTCGCGGGCGGGGTCGGCGGGCGTGAGTCCCTCGAGGGCCCAGAACCGGTGCAGCCCGCGCACCGCGGCGAGCACGCGGGCGGCCGAGCGGACGGCGAGCGGGCGGCCGCCGTCGTCGCCCGTGGCGAGGGCCTGCAGGAAGCCGGCCACGTGGCCGGGGTCGACGTCCCCGGGGGCGCGCACCCCGGCCGCCTCGAGCCAGCGACGGTAGCGGGCCAGGTCGCGCCGATAGGCGGCCAGGGTGTTCTCGGCCAGGCCCCGCTCGACGGCGAGATGGTCCAGGTGCCGGCGGAAGGGTGCCGCGAGCGCCGAGGTCTGCGGCGCGTGCGGGCTCACGCGGACCAGTCCGCCCCCGGGGCCTGCCGGTCGGGGACGAACGGCGCGTCCACGGGACGCAGGCGTCGCCAGCCCTGGGCCCGGTGGGCGCCCAGGGCCAGCACGGCGACGACGGTGGATGGGTTGTGCACCCGGCCGTCCAGGACGGCGTCGGTCACCTCGTCGACGCCGACCCACACGAGCGGCATGGCGGCCTCCTCGTCCTGCCGGGTGTGCCGCTCGCCGTCGGGGATCTCTTCGATCTGACGGGCCAGGAACACGCGGATCGCCTCGCTGGAGCCGCCCGGGGTCGTGTAGTAGTCGACGAGGGTGTGCCACTCGCGGGCGCGCAGGTCGGCCTCCTCGGCCAGCTCACGGACGGCGACCTGGTGGAGGTCCTCCCCGTCCACGTCCCGCAGGCCCGCCGGGATCTCCCACAGCTCCATGCCCACGGGGTGGCGGTACTGGCGGACGAGGGCCACCTGCTCGCGGGGGCCGGTGGTGGTGAGCTTGGTGCGGACCGCGAGGATCGCCACGGCGCCCGGATGCACCATCAGCTCTCGGGTCAGCGGTTCCCGGGACTTGTCCGCCGGGTCCAGGCGGAACGACTCGCGGGCGATGTCCCACACGCGGCCCTCGTACACGGTCTTCGACTTCTTCACCGGGCGGGGGACGTGCAGGTCGCGCAGGGGCGAGCGTCCCGCGGACGCGGAAATCTCAGGCATGGGGCGATCCTCTCATGTCGGGGCGGCGTCCGCGGACCGGGTCAGCCGCGTTCGCGGGCGGAGGACTCGAGCAGTTCCCGGGCGTGCTCGCGGGCCGCCGCGGAGTCCCCGTGGCCGGCGAGCATGCGGGCGAGCTCCTCGACCCGCTCGTCGGCCGTCAGCGTCACGACGTCGGAGGTGGTCACACCCGCGGCCGGGTCCGAGTTCTTCTCCACCCGCACGTGCCGGTCCGCGTAGGCGGCGACCTGGGGCAGGTGGGTCACGGCGATGACCTGCACGTGGCGGGCGAGCCGGGCCAGGCGGGCCCCGATCCGCACGGCGGCCTCACCGCCCACGCCGGCGTCGACCTCGTCGAACACGAAGGTGGGCACCGGGTCCGTGGCGGCCAGGACCACCTCGAGGGCGAGCATCACGCGGGAGAGCTCGCCGCCGGAGGCGCCGCGGCCCAGGGGCCGGGGCTCGACGCCCGCGTGGGGGCGCAGGGCGAGCGTGACGTCCTCAGCGCCGTACGGGCCGAGACCGTCCCCGGCGACCGGCGTCAGTCCCACGTGGAACGAGGCGTCCGGCATGAACAGGGCGTGCAGTTCCTCGGTCACCGCGGTCTCGAGCCGCTCGGCGGCCGCGGTGCGCAGGGCGGTGAGGGTCGCGGCCCGCTCGCGCAGCGCGGCGTCCAGCCGGTCGACCTCCGCCTCGAGCTCCTCGAGGCGGCCGGAGTCGCCCTGCAGCTCGTCCAGGCGCGGACGTTGGGTCCGGGCCCAGTCGATCACGTCGGCGAGCTCCGGCCCGTAGAGCCGCTGCAGTCGCGTGAGCTCGGCCAGCCGCGACTGGGCCGCGTCGAGGTCGGAGGCCGCGTCGGCGTCCAGGTCGGCGGTGTAGCGGGCCAGGTCGCCGGCGATGTCCGTGAGCACGACGGCGGCCTCGGCCAGGCGTGCGGCCGCGGCGGCGAGGTCGGGGTCGTCGCCGGGGGCGGCGAGCACGGCCTGCCGCGCCGCCTCCACAAGGCTGACGGCGCCGGGGGTCTCGTCCATCGCGTCCACGTCGGGGCCGGCCAGTCGGGCGTGCGCCTCCCCCGAGGCGGCGCGCAGCTCCTCGACGTCCTCGAGCCGACGGATGAGAGCCCGCAGCTCCTCGTCCTCCCCCTCCTGCGGCTCGGCGAGGTCGATCTCCTCGAGCGAGCGCTGCAGTGCCTCGGCCTCGCGGGCCCGCTCCTGGCGGTGGGCGGTGAGCTCCTCGCGCTCCCGACGCGCGGCGGTCCAGGCGGCGTGGTCCGCGCGGTAGGCGCGCAGGGCCGCGGCGAGCTCGGCGCCGCCGAACGCATCGAGGGCGTGCCGCTGGGCGTCGGCGCCCTGGAGGCGGACCTGGTCGTTCTGCCCGTGCACGGCCACGAGCGTGGCCCCGATCTCGGAGAGCAGGCCCACGGGCACGGAACGGCCGCCGGCCGTGGCACGGGAGCGTGTGCCGTCCCCCGACGCCGTGACGCTGCGGCTGAGGACCAGGTCGTGGGTGCCGTTGTCGCCCTCGTCCACGACCGCGCCGGCCTCCTGAGCCAGGCGGAGCGCCGCGTGGTCCGCGGTCACGCGCACGCCGGCGTCCACGACGGCTCGGGACGAGCCCCGGCGGACCGCGCCCGCGTCGGCGCGAGCACCGAGCAGCAGGCCCAGGGCGGTGACCACCATGGTCTTGCCGGCGCCGGTCTCACCGGTGACGACGGTGAAGCCGGGGTCCAGGTCCACGGTGGCCTCGCCGATCACGCCGAGCCCCGAGATCCTCAGATGGTCGATCATGCGTCCTCCCCGGGGTGACGCGCCCCGCGGTCGCGGTGGCGTTGGATGTCCGCGGGCGAGGGCACCGACAGCGGCATGGTGGCCGGTTCGACGACGTCGGGACGCGGCCCCGCGTGCCGCGGCTCGACGGTCTCCACCTCGTGGAGCACGCCCGCCCGCTCTTGGGCGGTGACGGGGCCGCGCCAGCCGTCCGTGGGCAGCCGGAACTTGCGCACCAGCCGTTCCGCGAAGGGAGTCGGGTTAAGACGGGCCAGGCGCACCGGCTCTGCCGACCGGGACACCTCGACCCGGGCCTGCGGTGGCAGTTCGACGGTGCGCCGGCCGTCACACCACAGCACACCGGTCTCGCGGGTGCGGGTGAGCACGTCCACACCGATCGTGGAGCGCGGACCCACCACGAGGGGGCGGGTGAACAGTGCGTGGGCGCTGATGGGCACGCACAGCAGGGCCTCCACGGAGGGCCACACCACGGGGCCCCCGGCGGAGAAGGCGTAGGCCGTGGAGCCGGTGGGGGTGGCCAGCACGACGCCGTCGCAGCCGAAGGACGTCAGCGGCGAGTTGTCCACGGAGACGACCACCTCGAGCATCCGCTCCCGGTGGGACTTCTCCACGGAGGCCTCGTTGAGGGCCCACGTGCGGGCCACCTCGCGGCCCTCCACGTGCACGACGACGTCCAGGGCCATGCGCTCGATCACCACGTAGGACTCCGAGGCGATCGCCTGGACGGTGCGGTGCAGGTCGGTGCGCTCGGACTCGGCGAGGAAGCCGACGTGGCCCAGGTTCACCGCCAGCAGCGGCACGTTGTAGCCGCGGACGAAGTCGGCCGCCCGCAGCACCGAGCCGTCGCCGCCGAGGACGAGGCCGAGGGTGATGTCCTCGAGCTCGCAGTCGACCCCGAGGGTCTCCGGCGCGAACTCCGGGGGGTCCCCCGCGGCCGCGCGGATGGCGGCCACGTCCTGTTCGAGCATGACGGTGACCAGGCCCTCCTCCGCGAACATGCGGGTGGCCTGCAGCGCCGCGCTGATGGCGTCCTCGCGGCCCGTGTGGGTCAGGACGAGGATGCGACGTCCGGGGGTGTAGGGCATGGTTCCTTCCGCGAGCCGGGGTGCCGGGCACTGCGCTCCAGGATAGCCACGAGACCGGACACGCGAACCGGTGGCCCCGCGCCCGTGGACGGGCGGTGTCCCCCGGTCGGGGGTCAGGACCAGTCGATGTGGGCGCCCCGGACCCACCCGGCGGCGCGCTCGCCGGCGGGCGGGGCCGGGCTCGTCCCGCCTGCCGGGTTGTCGGCCGCGGTGGCGTCGGGACGGCGGAGCCGCAGGAAGAACTCGGCGTTCCCGTCCTGTCCGGCCAGGCCGGATCGGGCGAGGCCGCGCGGTGCGAGGCCGGCGCCCAGCGCGGCCGCGGTCACACCCACGACGGCGTGGCGGCGGGCGTCGGGATCGGTCACGACACCGGAGCGCGGCAGGGCGCGCCGCCCGACCTCGAACTGGGGCTTGACCATGAGCAGTAGCTCGGCGCCGGGTCGGCACACGCTCGCGAGCGGGGCGAGGACGAGGCGCAGCGAGATGAAGGACAGGTCGGAGACCACCAGGTCCACCGGACCGTCGATGTCCTCGGCCGTGAGGTCGCGGATGTTGAGCCCCTCGCGCACGAGGACGCGGGGGTTGGCCCGGACGGGCGGGGCCAGCTGGTTGTGGCCCACGTCGACGGCGGCCACCCGTTCGGCGCCCCGCTCGAGGAGGACCTGGGTGAATCCGCCGGTGGAGGCCCCGGCGTCGAGCGCTCGGCGGCCGGCCACGCCCACGTCCGGGAATGCCTCGAGTGCGCTGACGAGCTTGTGGGCCGCACGGGAGACGTACCGCGGGCCCGGGTCGCGCAGGCGCAGGGTGGCGTCGGCGGCCACGCGGTCGGCGGGCCGGCGCACCGGGCGGCCGTCGAGGAGCACCTGTCCCGCGCGGATGAGCGCCGCGCCCTCCGTGCGGGAGCGTGCCAGGCCCCGAGCGGCCAGGGCGACGTCGGCGCGTGCGGTCTCAGCCACGCCGTGGGTCCGCGGAGGCCTCGGCCCCGCCGGCGAGCAGAGCGGGCAGGTGCGCACGGACCCACGTCGGCCGGTCTGGCCCGGGGGCGGCGGCCGCGGTCTCGCGCGTGTCGATGCCGGTCAGGACGAGCACCGTGTCGAACCCCGCCGCGTTGCCGCCGCGGATGTCCGTGTCCAGGCGGTCGCCGACCACGAGGGGACGGGCCAGGCCGAGGGCGTCGGCCGCCGTCCGGAACAGTCGTGGCTCGGGCTTGCCCGCCGCGACGGGCGCGGTGCCGGTGGCCCGGCCCACCGCCTCGACGAGGGCCCCGTTGCCGGGGGCGATCCCCTCCGCGCGCGGGATCGAGGTGTCCAGGTTGGTGGCGACCCAGGTGGCCCCGGCGCGCACGGCGTACGCGGCCTCCGCCAGATCGGCCCAGCCGAGACCGGGGTCGAAGCCCTGGATCACCGCGTCGGGACACTGCGCCGCGGACGCGACCACCTCGTAGCCCCGCTCCTCGACCACGGCGCGCAGGTACGCCGAGCCGACCACGAGCACCCGGCCGGTCCGGCGGCCGAGCGTCTCCTCGAGCAGGTCGACGCCCGCCGGTGCGGAGCCGAAGACCTGCCCCGCCTCCGCGGGCACCCCGAGCGTGCGGAGATGCTCGGCCACGGACTCCGGCGCGCGAGAGGCGTTGTTCGTCACGAACCCGACCGGCACGCCGCGTTCCTGCAGCGTCGACAGCGTCTCGACCGCCCCGGCGATCGCACCGTCTCCGGCGTACACGACGCCGTCCAGGTCGCACAGCAGCCCGTCGTGACCGTCGAAGAACGTGGTGCTCACCGCTCGTCTGCCTCCGGGGCCTCGAGGTCGTCGAACAGCGACAGCTGGTTCGGGTCGACCTCGTCCGGCGTGTCGACGGCGGCCGGCGGCTCCGCGACGGCCTCTTGTCGGGGCACCAAGGTCGGCTCCGCGGCGGCCTCCGGCTCCTCGGCCGGGGATCCGTCCGCCGTCGGCTCCGCACCGGCCTCGGCCGCATACCGCTCGTGGCGCCGTTCGCGGGGGGACGGGCGGCGGTTCCGGGGGTCCTCGACCGGCTCGGTGTCCACGTCGATGATCTCTGGGTCCGCGAACCCGCCCACGCCGAGGGCCTTCTCCGCGACGCGCACGGCACGCGCCCACAGCCGAGCCTCGTCGCGGCGCCCCAGGGCGAGCAGCACGTCGGCCTGGCGCTGGAACAGCCGGGGAGAGAAGGGGTAGCCGCGCCGACGGTCCAGTTCCGGGATCTGCAGGGCCTCATGGGCACCCTGGAGGTCGCCGGCGTCCTCGCGGATGCCGGAGACGACCATGGCCAGCTCGGCCCGCGCCGCGCGGTCCAGACGCGAGGCATCCACCTCGGCGGCCAGCTGCAGGGCCTTCTCCGTGCGGCCGAGGGCACGCTCGCTGTCCACCTGCGCGGCGATGTGGGTGTCGTCGCCCGTCATGCGCCGGTAGGTGCGGAACTCGCGCAACGCGTCGGCGTACTCCCCCGCCGCGTAGGCGGTGAGCGCGACGGCCTCGCGCACGCGTGACAGGCGGCCGCCCTTGCGGGACGCGGCGAGGGCGTGCTGGAACGCCAGCGTCGGGTCGACGTCCAGGTAGCGACCGGCCATCACCAGGTGCTTGGCGACCCAGCTGGCAGCACGCTCGTCAAGGCCGTTGATCTCCTTGAGCGTGCCGCGGTCGAGCTCCTTGCCCGTCACGTCCGGGTCGATGTCCGGGGAGCGCTCCTGGTCCGCACGATTCGCCGCTCGGAGGTCACCGGGATTGTGCGCGGGTCGTTCGGCGCGGTCCTCGCGACGAGGGCCCGTCGGCGCACCGCGGCGCTCGGGCCGCCCGCCATCCTGGCCCGGGCCGCGCCGCCGGTCCTCGTGAGGCCCGCCGGAGCGGCGCCGGTCACCGGCACCGCTGCGAGGACGTCCGTCGCGGTCACCGCCACGACGCCGGCCATCACCGCCACCACGGGGCCCGCGGCCCTCGGATCCGCGGTCCTCGCGGCGCTCTCGGGGGGTGTCCTCAGCCATGGTGTCCTTCCTGGGCGTCACGCCGCGATGATCCGCGGGAACGCAGTCTCTGTTCCTCATGCGCCGGCCTCACGGCCGGGTCCTCAGGAGACCAGGCTAGTGCCCGGAGCCTGTGGCGGACCGTCCTCTCGGAGAAACAGTCCAGAAATGCGGGAAGGGCCTCGCACCAACAGTGCGAGGCCCTCCCTCAAAAAATGTCCGGCGGCGACCTACTCTCCCACAACCTCCCGGTTGCAGTACCATCGGCGCTGTGGGCCTTAGCTTCCGGGTTCGGAATGGAACCGGGCGTTTCCCCCACGCTATGACCGCCGTAACCCTAACCCCACACCACCACCCTCAACACGGGCAACAGCAGGGAAACCTACGGGTCACACAACAGTGACACTATTCAACTGAAACACCCCAACCATCCACCAACACATGGACAGCCGGTTGCAATCAGACAACCGCACAGTGGACGCGAACACCAACCCATCACCTTGAAGCAAGCAATGGAATAAGAGTGTGTGTAAGTCATCGGCCTATTAGTACTGGTCAGCTTCACGAGTCTTCAGTCCTCGCTTCCACATCCAGCCTATCAACCCAGTGTTCTAGCTGGGGGCCTCACACCCTCAAAGGGGCAAGGAAATCTCATCTCGAAGCCGGCTTCCCGCTTAGATGCTTTCAGCGGTTATCCATCCCGAACGTAGCTAATCAGCCATGCACCTGGCGGTACAACTGACATACCAGAGGTTCGTCCGTCCCGGTCCTCTCGTACTAAGGACAGACCTTCTCAAATTTCCAACGCGCGCAGAGGATAGGGACCGAACTGTCTCACGACGTTCTGAACCCAGCTCGCGTACCGCTTTAATGGGCGAACAGCCCAACCCTTGGGACCTACTCCAGCCCCAGGATGCGACGAGCCGACATCGAGGTGCCAAACCATGCCGTCGATATGGACTCTTGGGCAAGATCAGCCTGTTATCCCCGAGGTACCTTTTATCCGTTGAGCGACGGCCGTTCCACAACGAGCCGCCGGATCACTAGTCCCGACTTTCGTCCCTGCTCGAGCTGCCACTCTCACAGTCAAGCTCCCTTGTGCACTTGCACTCGACACCTGATTGCCAACCAGGCTGAGGGAACCTTTGGGCGCCTCCGTTACATTTTAGGAGGCAACCGCCCCAGTTAAACTACCCATCAGGCACTGTCCCTGACCCGGATCACGGGCCGAAGTTAGATATCCAGAGTGACCAGAGTGGTATTTCAACGGCGACTCCACGAACACTGGCGTGCCCGCTTCACAGTCTCCCACCTATCCTACACAAGTCACACCGAATACCAATACCAAACTATAGTAAAGGTCACGGGGTCTTTCCGTCCTTCTGCGCGTAACGAGCATCTTTACTCGTAATGCAATTTCGCCGAGTTCATGGTTGAGACAGCGGGGAAGTCGTTACTCCATTCGTGCAGGTCGGAACTTACCCGACAAGGAATTTCGCTACCTTAGGATGGTTATAGTTACCACCGCCGTTTACTGGGGCTTAAGTTCTCCGCTTCGCCGAAGCTAACGGGTCCCCTTAACCTTCCAGCACCGGGCAGGAGTCAGTCCATATACATCGTCTTACGACTTCGCATGGACCTGTGTTTTTGATAAACAGTCGCTTCCCCCTGGTCTCTGCGGCCCCGATCCCCTCACACCAGCACGTGGTGCTCAAGGTTGGGGCCCCCCTTCTCCCGAAGTTACGGGGGCATTTTGCCGAGTTCCTTAACCATGATTCTCTCGATCGCCTTAGTATTCTCTACCTGACCACCTGTGTCGGTTTAGGGTACGGGCAGTTTGAACCTCGCGCCGATGCTTTTCTAGGCAGCATAGGATCACCGGATCACCCACCATGTGGGCGCCCATCAGGTCTCAGGCATACAGCCGGCGGATTTACCTACCGGCAGCCCTACACCCTTAGACCAGGTCATTTCCATTGCCCGGCCCGGCTACCTTCCTGCGTCACACCTGTTAATGCGCTTGCCTCCCCGGTTCAGGTCCCGCGCTCCCCATCACCGACCCCGTCAAAGACGGGGTTCGGGATGGTTCGGGCGGTTAGTATCACCGGCTCAACATGGACGGTTCTTCACTGGTACGGGAATATCAACCCGTTGTCCATCGACTACGCCTGTCGGCCTCGCCTTAGGTCCCGACTTACCCAGGGCAGATTAGCTTGACCCTGGAACCCTTAGTCATCCGGCGGACGGGTTTCTCACCCGTCTTTCGCTACTCATGCCTGCATTCTCACTCGTCCACAATCCACCAGAAGTTACCCGCTGGCTTCACCTCGTGAACGACGCTCCCCTACCCATCCAGCAAAACTGAATGCCACGGTTTCGGCGGTGTACTTGAGCCCCGCTACATTGTCGGCGCGGAATCACTTGACCAGTGAGCTATTACGCACTCTTTCAAGGGTGGCTGCTTCTAAGCCAACCTCCTGGTTGTCTCAGCAACTCCACATCCTTTCCCACTTAGCACACGCTTAGGGGCCTTAACCGGTGGTCTGGGCTGTTTCCCTCTCGACTATGAAGCTTATCCCCCACAGTCTCACTGCCACGCTCTCACTTCCCGGCATTCGGAGTTTGGCTGAAGTCAGTAACCTTGTAGGGCCCATCGTCCATCCAGTAGCTCTACCTCCGGGAAGAAACACGTGACGCTGCACCTAAATGCATTTCGGGGAGAACCAGCTATCACGGAGTTTGATTGGCCTTTCACCCCTACCCACAGCTCATCCCCTCCATTTTCAACTGAAGTGGGTTCGGTCCTCCACGCGCTCTTACACGCGCTTCAACCTGGCCATGGGTAGATCACTCCGCTTCGGGTCTAGGACACGCGACTCAATCGCCCTATTCAGACTCGCTTTCGCTACGGCTTCCCCACACGGGTTAACCTCGCCACGTATCACTAACTCGCAGGCTCATTCTTCAAAAGGCACGCTGTCACCCCACAAGAAGGCTCCAACGGTTTGTAGGCACATGGTTTCAGGTACTATTTCACTCCCCTCCCGGGGTACTTTTCACCATTCCCTCACGGTACTGATCCGCTATCGGTCAACAGGTAGTATTCAGGCTTACCAGGTGGTCCTGGCAGATTCACACGGGATTCCTCGGGCCCCGTGCTACTCGGGCAACCCTCCAACAGCGGCGGAACACATTTCGACTACGGGACTCTCACCCTCTACGGTCCAGCATCCACACTGGTTCGTCTATATGCCCGCACCTCACTGCGCCATGCCGGCAGACATGACAAGGAGGGGCCCACAACACCGCACATGCAACCCCTGCCGGGTATCACACACATACGGTTTAGCCCCATCCGCGTTCGCTCGCCACTACTAACGGAATCACTTTTGTTTTCTCTTCCTGTGGGTACTGAGATGTTTCACTTCCCCACGTTCCCTCCACCCGGTCTATGTGTTCAACCGGGGGTCACACGACACGTCGTGCGGGGTTTCCCCATTCGGAAATCCTGGTCTCAACGTCCGGTTATCGACTCCACCAGGCTTATCGCAGATTCCCACGTCCTTCTTCGGCTCCTGTTGCCAAGGCATCCACCATGCGCCCTTGGAAACTTTCACACACAATGAAAGTCCTCAAATGAGCAATATCTAACTAAGATGTCATTCTCGGCATCACCACACCTCTCACACCACCCCAGGGGGAACAGTGCGATCAACGATGCAGCAACAAAAAAAATAAGATGCTCGCGTCCACTATGCAGTTCTCAAACAACAACCCACACCCCATCCACCAACCCACAAGGCCAGCTTCACAAGATACGGAGACCAGAAACAACAACCCCAACCCTCACAGATCAGGGTGCCTGCTGTTCCAGGACCCAACAGTGTGCCAACACCAGCTCGCAGCCACCAACACCACCCATTCCAACCACACCCGCAAAGGCATGACGTACTCGAGCACTGCCGGCACCACCACTGGCACCATTCATTGATGTTCCACCCATGAGCAACCCGCCATCACACACGCGGTGATGCAACGGGCACTAATGCTCCTTAGAAAGGAGGTGATCCAGCCGCACCTTCCGGTACGGCTACCTTGTTACGACTTAGTCCCAATCGCTGGTCCCACCTTCGACGGCTCCCCCCACAAGGGTTAGGCCACCGGCTTCGGGTGTTACCAACTTTCGTGACTTGACGGGCGGTGTGTACAAGGCCCGGGAACGTATTCACCGCAGCGTTGCTGATCTGCGATTACTAGCGACTCCGACTTCATGGGGTCGAGTTGCAGACCCCAATCCGAACTGAGACCGGCTTTTTGGGATTAGCTCCACCTCACAGTATCGCAACCCATTGTACCGGCCATTGTAGCATGCGTGAAGCCCAAGACATAAGGGGCATGATGATTTGACGTCGTCCTCACCTTCCTCCGAGTTGACCCCGGCAGTCTCCCATGAGTCCCCACCATTACGTGCTGGCAACATGGAACGAGGGTTGCGCTCGTTGCGGGACTTAACCCAACATCTCACGACACGAGCTGACGACAACCATGCACCACCTGTGAACCCGCCCCAAAGGGGAAACCGTATCTCTACGGCGATCGAGAACATGTCAAGCCTTGGTAAGGTTCTTCGCGTTGCATCGAATTAATCCGCATGCTCCGCCGCTTGTGCGGGCCCCCGTCAATTCCTTTGAGTTTTAGCCTTGCGGCCGTACTCCCCAGGCGGGGCACTTAATGCGTTAGCTGCGGCGCGGAAACCGTGGAATGGTCCCCACACCTAGTGCCCAACGTTTACGGCATGGACTACCAGGGTATCTAATCCTGTTCGCTCCCCATGCTTTCGCTCCTCAGCGTCAGTTACAGCCCAGAGACCTGCCTTCGCCATCGGTGTTCCTCCTGATATCTGCGCATTCCACCGCTACACCAGGAATTCCAGTCTCCCCTACTGCACTCTAGTCTGCCCGTACCCACCGCAGATCCGGGGTTAAGCCCCGGACTTTCACGACAGACGCGACAAACCGCCTACGAGCTCTTTACGCCCAATAATTCCGGATAACGCTCGCACCCTACGTATTACCGCGGCTGCTGGCACGTAGTTAGCCGGTGCTTCTTCTGCAGGTACCGTCACTTTCGCTTCTTCCCTACTGAAAGAGGTTTACAACCCGAAGGCCGTCATCCCTCACGCGGCGTCGCTGCATCAGGCTTTCGCCCATTGTGCAATATTCCCCACTGCTGCCTCCCGTAGGAGTCTGGGCCGTGTCTCAGTCCCAGTGTGGCCGGTCACCCTCTCAGGCCGGCTACCCGTCGTCGCCTTGGTGAGCCATTACCTCACCAACAAGCTGATAGGCCGCGAGTCCATCCAAAACCGATAAATCTTTCCAACACCCACCATGCGGTAGGCGCTCCTATCCGGTATTAGACCTAGTTTCCCAGGCTTATCCCAGAGTTAAGGGCAGGTTACTCACGTGTTACTCACCCGTTCGCCACTAATCCACCCAGCAAGCTGAGCTTCATCGTTCGACTTGCATGTGTTAAGCACGCCGCCAGCGTTCATCCTGAGCCAGGATCAAACTCTCCGTAAAAAAATTACAGAACAACACCGTGGCAGCCGGAAATAACCACCACGACATCCATTCAATACCTAGCAGACCATCACCACACCACGGGGGTGGCAGGCGATGATCAACCAATATGTGTTAAAACAATTGGCATCAACAAACTTGGCACACTATTGAGTTCTCAAACAACAGGCGCTTCCAGCTTCAGCGACCCGCTCCGCGGGCCGTTTCGCTCTGGAGCAACTTCTCCATCCTAGACCATCCGTTTCGACCGTGTCAACTCCGTGTCCGAAGCATTCACCGTCCGTTCACATGGTCGGGCTAGAAAACCTTACCACATGATCCGACCATGTCAACTCCGCTCAACGCGGTGTCAGACACTCACCGGACCATCCACGTGGAAGGCCTTGAAAAGCTTACCACATGATTCCCGGCTGTCAAACCAGATCATCTTCTTCAGGAATCCCGACCCGCATCACTGCCGGCCGCGCACCCGGTGAGCACCACCCGCCCTGGACCTGCCATTCTCAGCATGAATCCGCGGATTCTGTGTTCTTCACCCCGCCTCCCGGTCACCCGGTCGGCGTCTTGAGCACGAGATGGAACTCTACACACGAATCCCACCGAACACAAAATCAGGGGTGACACCCGGCGTCCGGGCACGAAGGAGGGCCCCGTTCTCCGCAGAATCCTGCGGAGAACGGGGCCCGGTGCTCCTCCCGTGGGCGGTTCCTCCGCCGTCGCCGCCCGTCGTGTCCTCGGTCACTTCTGGCGACCCGGTGGACACCGGTGGTCTGCGGCCGTGGTCAGGCCTCCCCCAGGTCCGCACCCGCCATGTTCTTCTTGCCCCGGCGCACCAGCAGGTGCCGGCCGGCGAGGGCGTCGTCTCGGGTGAACACCTGGTCGGCATCCGTCACCCGCACGTTGTTCACCGACGCGCCGCCGTCGCGCACCGTCCGACGCGCCTCGGAGCGCGAGGCGACCAGCCCGGTGGAGACCAGCAGCTCGACCGCGGTCACGGTGCCCGGCTCCCCCTCCCACTGGGTCCGGTCGGCCTGCGGCAGCTCGGCCAGCACGGCGGTCAGCGTGTCCGGGTCCACCGTGGTGAGGTCGCCGCCTCCGAACACCGCCTGGGAGGCCTCGATGACCTTCGTCGTCGTCTCCTCTCCGTGGGCCAGCGCCGTGACCTCCCACGCCAGGCGCCTCTGGGCTTCCCGGCGGAACGGCTCGTCGGCCACCTTCTGCGCGTACTCCTCGATCTCCGCGCGGGTCAGGAACGTGAAGACCTTGAGCCGGTCGACGACGTCCGCGTCCGCCGTGTTGAGCCAGAACTGGTAGAAGGCGTACGGGGAGCACATCTCCGCGTCGAGCCAGACGGCGTTGCCCTCGGACTTGCCGAACTTGGTGCCGTCCGCGTTCGTGATCAGCGGCGTGCCCAGCGCATGGGCGTGGGTCCCCTCCACCTTGCGGATCAGCTCGGTGCCGGCGGTGAGGTTGCCCCACTGGTCGGAGCCGCCGGTCTGGAGGGTCACGCCGTGCCGGCGGTGCAGCTCGAGGAAGTCGTTGCCCTGCAGCACCTGGTAGGAGAACTCCGTGTAGGAGATGCCCTCATCAGAGTTCAGGCGCTTGGCCACGATCTCCTTCTTCACCATCGTGCCGACGCGGAAGTTCTTGCCGACGTCCCGCAGGAAGTCCAGCGCGCTCATGCCCGCGGTCCAGTCCAGGTTGTTGACCATGGTCGCCGCGTTCTCCCCCTCGAAGGAGAGGTACGGCTCGATCTGCGCGCGCAGCGACTCCACCCACGCCGCCACGGTCTCCTGCGAGTTCAGGACGCGCTCCGAGGTCTGCCGCGGGTCGCCGATGAGGCCGGTGGCGCCGCCCACGAGGGCATACGGGCGGTGGCCGGCGAGCTGCAGGCGGCGCAGTGTGAGCAGCTGGACCAGGTGTCCCAGGTGGAGAGACGGAGCGGTCGGGTCGAAGCCGCAGTAATACGAGACGGGCTCCCCGGCCAGCGCCTGTTCCAGCGCGGCCTCGTCCGTCGAGACGTGCACGAGCCCGCGCCAGCGCAGCTCCTGCCAGACGTTCTCGAAGCTCGGGTCGTTCGCCTGTGCGCGCAGTCGGGCCGCGCGCTCCTCGTTCTGGGGTGCCATAGCCCCCAGCCTAGCGACGCGCCCGCGCGCCTCCGCGACGCCGTGCACGTGCGACGTCGCCCGCGGGGCTCACTCCGGGACGTCCGCCAGCCCGGCCGGCAGCGCGGCCGCGTCCGTCCCGGCGACGACGGACAGCGACTGGGTGGCGCGGGTCATCGCCACGTACAGATCGCCCACCACGCCGCGCGCGTCGGCCACGATCCGCTCGGGCGAGACGAGCACGACGGTGTCGAACTCCAGCCCCTTGGTCTCCCACGGGGTGGCGACGACGATCTCGACGCCGGGCAGCGGCGCGGTGTCCACGGCCGCCTCCCCCCACCGCTCCCGGAGGGCCGTGAGCAGCTCCCCCGTCCGCTCGGCGGGGGCGATCACGGCGGTCAGGGCCTCGGGCACGCGGTCCCGCTCGACCTCGACCGCGTCGAGGGCCAGGGCCGCGACGTCCCCGCCCGGCTCCGTCACCAGGCGCGGGCGGTGGTCGCCCTCGCGCACGGCGCGCGGATGGGAGACCTCGAGCCCGGCCGCCCGTGCGACCTGCGCGGCCCAGCGCATCACGCGCGCGGGCGAGCGGTAGTTCACGGTCAGCTCTTCCAGGCGCCAGCGGTCCCCGAACTCCGGGGCGAGGACGGACGCCCACGAGCCGGCCGCGTCACGACGGGAGGACTGCGCGATGTCCCCCACGATGGTGAACGACTTCATCGGGCAGCGGCGCGCCAGCAGGCGCCACTGCATCGGAGAGAGCTCCTGAGCCTCGTCCACCACCACGTGCCCGTACGTCCAGGTGCGGTCGTGGGCGGCGGTCTCAGCGGTGGTCCGTCGCACCCCGCGTGCCTCATTGGCCGCGGCCAGCTGCTCGGCGTCCACGACGCCGTCGACGCCCAGGTCCGCGAGCGTCTGGTGCATGTTCTCCAGGGACGCCCTGGCGTTCTCGAGGTTGCGCTCGTGCTGGGCCGCGAACTCACCGCCCCGGCCCGGGGTCTCGAGGCGTCCGAGCAGCTCGGCCGCCTCGTCCAGCAGGGGCACGTCGGCCTCGGTCCAGGGGGCGTCGGCCGGCCGCAGGAGCGTGCCGACCTCGGCGTCGGAGAGCCACGGGGCCGCCGCCCGGAGCAGGTCCTCCCGGGTGAGGAGGTCGCCGATGAGCTTCTCCGGCGTCAGCGGCATCCAGCAGAGGTTGAGCGCGATGCGCACGTCGCGCGAGGTGCGCACGTCCTCCAGCAGGAGGTCACGCTGCACCGGGGCGCCCGAGGACTTCTCCAGCTTCTTGCGCAGCTTCTCCGCGAGCTCGCGGACGAGGATCTTCACGAACGTCACCCGGGCCTCGTTGTGGGGCTTGCGGGTGGCCCGTGCCTTGTCCCGGGCGCGCCGGACCATGGCCGGCTTGAGCTTGACGGCCGTGCCGTCGATCATCAGGCGCCGCGGCTCGACGAGCAGGCGCTGGCGCTGCGCGACCGCGTGGGCGACGGCGTCCACCATGTCCAGCCGGCCCTTCACCGCCGCCGCGTCGAGGTCCCGCTCCGGGACGGCCCGCACGCCCGGCATCAGCGTCCCCAGCGAGGACATCACGACACCCGTCTCGCCCAGCGAGGGCAGCACCCGCTCGATGTACCGCATGAACGCGGTCGAGGGGCCGACGATCAGCACGCCCGAGCGGGCGAGGCGCTCCCGGTGGGTGTACAGCAGGTAGGCGGCGCGGTGCAGGGCGACGGCGGTCTTCCCCGTGCCGGGCCCGCCCTGCACCACGACCGCCCCGGGCAGGGGCGCGCGGATCACCTCGTCCTGCTCCGCCTGGATCGTGGCGACGATGTCCCCCATCCGTCCCGTGCGTCGGGCGGTGACGGCGGCCAGCAGCGCACCCTGGGCATCGGCGCGCACGCCGTCCTCGCCCAGCAGCGTCGGGTCCAGGATGTCGTCCTCGAGGTCGCGCACCTCGCGCCCCCGCAGCATCAGGTGACGACGACGGCGCACGCGGCCCCGGTGGGCCGCCGTCGCCTGGTAGAAGGCGCCGGCCTCGGCCGCGCGCCAGTCGACGAGGAGGCGCTCGTGGTCCTCGGTGGTGAGGCCGATGCGCCCGATGTACCGCTGCTCGTCGGCCCCACCCTCCCGCTCGGCGTCGAGGTCGAGCCGGCCGAAGACGAGGCGGTCGTCCACGGCGTAGAGCTGGGCGAGTCGGTCCTCGTAGAGGCTGGCGAAGGCGTCGCGCTCGGAGTGGTTCTGCAGCGACCCCTGCGGGCCGGTCCGGCGCACGGCCGCGAGCTGGCGCTCCTTCTCCTCACGCAGGGCGTCGAGGCGGGCGTACCGCTCGGCGACCCGACCCCGCTCGAGGTCGAGCTCGGACTGGCGGACGGACACGGTATCGGTCATCGGGGGCCCTCGCGGTGCGGTGAGAGGCGGACCACGCTGCGGCCCGCCCGGCGGAAAAGTGACCACCCATGCTACGCCGACCGCGGTGAACGGCGGGTGACGCGGCGGTGCCCTGCCGGGCACCGCCGCGTCCGGCCCGGCCGACGCCGACTCGACCGGGCGACCGCGTCAGCGGGCGTCGACGACGGAGCCCGGCGTGTCGGCCCAGCGGCGCAGCGGTTCCAGGGCGTCCTCGAGCGCCCCGATCTGCGCCGCGACGGCCGTCGGCGCGGTCCCGCCCTGGGCGTCGCGAGAGGCGAGCGAGCCCTCCGTGCTGAGCACCTCGCGGACCTGCGGGGTCAGCGCCGGCGAGATGGCCGCGTACTCATCGTCCGTGAGGTCCCACAGCTCCACGCCCCGGGCCTCGGCCGCCTTCACGGCCTCGCCGGACAGCTCGTGGGCCTCGCGGAACGGGACCCCCTGGCGGACGAGCCACTCGGCGACGTCGGTGGCCAGCGCGAAGCCCTGCGGGGCCAGCTCCGCCATGCGCTCCGTCTGGAACTCGAGGGTGGCGATCATCCCGGAGACGGCGGGCAGCAGCAGCTCGAGGGTGTCCGCGGCGTCGAAGACGGGCTCCTTGTCCTCCTGCAGGTCGCGGTTGTAGGCCAGCGGCATGCCCTTGAGCGTGGCCAGCAGCCCCGTGAGGTCGCCGATGAGGCGGCCGGACTTGCCGCGGGCCAGCTCGGCGACGTCCGGGTTCTTCTTCTGCGGCATGATCGAGGACCCTGTGGAGTACGCGTCGTGCAGCGTCACGAAGCCCGCCTCCTTGGTGGCCCAGAAGATGACCTCCTCCGAGATGCGGGACAGGTCGACGCCGACCATCGCGGCGACCCACGCGAACTCCGCGTACACGTCGCGGGCGGCGGTGCCGTCGATCGAGTTCCACACGGCCGACTCGAAGCCGAGCTCGGTGGCCACGGCGTTCGGGTCCAGACCCAGGGAGGAGCCTGCCAGGGCCCCGGAGCCGTACGGCGAGACGGCCGCGCGCGCGTCCCAGTCCACGAGCCGCTGCAGGTCCCGCGCGAACGCCCAGGCGTGCGCGAGCAGGTGGTGCGAGAGCAGGACGGGCTGCGCGTGCTGCAGGTGGGTGCGGCCCGGCATCGGCGCGTGCGGGTGCGCCCGCGCCTGATCGAGCAGCGCGTCCACCGTGGCGATCACGCCCCGCGCGATGATGCGGGCGTGGTCGCGCAGGAACATCCGGCCGAGGGTGGCGACCTGGTCGTTGCGGGATCGGCCGGCCCGCAGGCGGCCGCCGAGCTCGGGACCGGCCCGCTCGATGAGGCCGCGCTCGAGCGAGCCGTGCACGTCCTCATCGGACGCCGCCGGGGTGTAGGCACCGGAACGCACGTCCGCCTCGAGACGGTCGAGGGCCGCGATCATCCCGTCCAGGTCGTCCGCACTGAGCAGACCGGCGGTGTGCAGCACCCGGGCGTGGGCACGGGAACCCGCGATGTCATAGGGCGCCAGGCGCCAGTCGAAGTGCGTTGACTTGCTGAGCGCGGCGAGCGCCTCGGAAGGGCCGCCGGCGAAGCGGCCGCCCCACAGGGCGCCCTCGTTGGTCCCGTGGCGGGCATCGGTGTTCTCGGTCATCGAAGGTCTCCTCGAGGTCGGTGACAGGCCGACGGCGGCCGGCCCGGTCGCGGGCGGGCCGCCGTCGTGCACGGGGCGTGCGGGGTCAGTCGTTGGACAGGCGGGCGACGTCCTGGAGGTCGTCGCTGCCGCGCAGGCGCTGCTCGCGCTCGGAGGCCGTCTTCGCGGACAGGCCGAAGATGTCGATGAACCCGCGGGCCGAGGACTGGTCGAACGAGTCGCCCTCGTCGTACGTGGCGAGGTTGAAGTCGTACAGGCCGGTCTCGGACCGGCGACCCTGCACCGTGGCGCGGCCGCCGTGGAGCTCCAGGCGGATCTCACCGTTGACGTGCTCCTGGGTCGCGTCGATGAACGTGTCCAGGTTCCGCTTCAGCGGGGAGTACCACTGGCCGTCGTAGACCAGCTCGGTCCACCGCTGGTCCACATGCTTCTTGAAGCGCGCCTGTTCACGCTCCAGGGTGACGTTCTCGAGCTCACGGTGGGCCGCGATCAGCGCCATGGCCCCCGGTGCCTCGTAGATCTCGCGGGACTTGATGCCCACGAGGCGGTCCTCGACGATGTCGATCCGGCCCACGCCCTGGGCACCGGCCCGGCGGTTGAGCTCCTCGATGATCTCCAGCGGGCTCAGCGCGCGGCCGTCGAGGGCCGTGGGGACGCCGCGCTCGAAGGCGATCGTGACCACGTCCGGCGCCGGCGGGAAGGCGGGGTCGTCCGTGTAGTCGTAGACGTCCTTCGTGGGGCCGTTCCAGATGTCCTCGAGGAAGCCGGTCTCGACGGCGCGGCCCCACACGTTCTGGTCGATCGAGAACGGGTTCTTCTTGGTGGTGACGATCGGCAGGTCGTTGCGCTGGGCGTACTCGATGGCCTTCTCACGGGTCAGGGCGAGGTCGCGCACCGGGGCGATGCACTTCAGGTCGGGCCCGAGGGTCTGAATGGAGACCTCGAAGCGGACCTGGTCGTTGCCCTTGCCGGTGCAGCCGTGCGCCACCGTCGAGGCGCCGAACTGGCGGGCCGCCGCGACCAGGTGGCGGGAGATCACCGGGCGCGAGATCGCGGAGACCAGCGGGTAGGCGTCCATGTAGAGGGCGTTGGCCTTGAGCGTGGGCATGCAGTACTGCTCGGCGAACTCGTCACGCGCGTCGGCGACGTAGGCCTCGACGGCGCCGCAGTCCAGGGCGCGCTGGCGGATCGTCTCGAGGGACTCGCCCCCCTGGCCCACGTCGACCGCGACGGCGACGACCTCGGCGCCCGTGGCCTCGGCGATCCAGCCGATGGCCACCGAGGTGTCCAGGCCGCCCGAGTAGGCAAGGATGATGCGTTCCTTCACGTTTTCTCCTCTTTATATAGGGGGGGTCTCCCAGCGCGGCACGTGGCCGTCGGAGGCGTGCTCGGTGGCGATCCTACCCGGATCTTGAATAAATATGCAACTGACGGAATATCAGCTCCCGATGGCCCCTGTGCAGCCCCTCTGCGCCGACAGCGACGGCCACGGGCGACCATCGCTCCGCCCTCGAATCCCGGGTCGAACGCGACTCAGGTCACGGCCTCGGCCGTCGATCGTGACCTTCGCCCATGCCCCTGTGACGGAGGTTGTCCACACCGGCGGATCAGACACCATGACAGCAAATCCGACCAGTAGCGTGCATTTCATCCACGCGCCCACGACTCTAGGGATCGATTCGTCACCCGTTCTCAAATTTCAGACAGACGGGCAAGAATCCGTCGACCCATGATTTGACGCGAGGGGGGCTCCCGTCGTTGACTCTTCCGTAGCCGATTCGTGATCGAACCGTGATCTGACCGAGAGGTCGGGGACGGGGAGGCCACGACATCGAACCCCCTCCGACGGTCGCCCGCTGCTGGGTCGTCTCGAACCGACGGAGGGCATGACCCGACCAAGGAGAAGGACGACCCCGGTGCGCCTCGGCCGCCGATCAGCGAGGACTCGCCATGGACACCATGACTCTCTTCACCACTTCCGCCACCCGCTCCCGCCGTGCCACCGCCTCGATCGTCGCGGGCATGACCCTCGCCGGCGCCGCCGCCGTGGGCTTCTCCGCCCCGGCCCAGGCCGCCACCGTGGACACCTGGGACCGCCTCGCCGAGTGCGAGTCCAGCGGCACCTGGGACATCAACACCGGCAACGGCTTCTACGGCGGCGTGCAGTTCACCCTGTCCTCCTGGCAGGCCGTCGGCGGCGAGGGCTACCCGCATCAGGCCTCGAAGGCCGAGCAGATCAAGCGCGCCGAGATCCTCCAGGACCTGCAGGGCTGGGGCGCCTGGCCGCTGTGCTCGCAGAAGCTGGGCCTGACCCAGGCTGACGCGGACGCCGGCGACGTGGACGCCGCCCCGGTCGCCGTGGAGCGCACCGCCACCGTGCAGCGCCAGTCCGCCGCGGACGAGACTGCTGCCGACCAGGCTGCGGCTGAGCAGGCTGCTGCCGACCAGGCCGCGGCTGAGCAGGCTGCTGCCGACCAGGCCGCGGCCGAGCGCTGGGCCGCCAAGCAGGCTGCTGCCGACCAGGCCGCCGCCGAGCGCTGGGCCGCCAAGCAGGCTGCTGCCGAGCAGGCCGCCGCCGACAAGGCTGCCGCCCAGCGTGCCGCCGCCGCGGAGAAGGCTGCCGCTCAGAAGGCCGCTGCCGCTGAGAAGGCCGCCGCTCAGAAGGCTGCCGCCGCGGAGAAGGCCGCCGCTCAGAAGGCTGCCGCCGCGGAGCAGGCCGCTGCCGCGGAGCAGGCCGTCGTCGCCGAGGCCGAGACCATCGTCGTCAAGTCCGGTGACTCCCTCTGGAAGCTCGCCAACGAGTACGAGGTGGAGGGTGGCTGGACCGCCCTCTACGAGGCCAACAAGGGCGCCGTCTCCGACGCCGCCGTGATCTACGTCGGCCAGGAGCTCGTCCTGCCGCAGGCCTGAGACGCCTGACCGGTCCCCCGGACCGGTACCACACGAGGAAGGCCCCCGCCGTCGGCGGGGGCCTTCCTCGTGCCTGGTGCCCGTCACCCGCGCGGGCGGGGCCGGACGGGTCGGTTAGCCCGCCAGACCCAGCAGGTGGGCCGCGACGGCCGGGGCGGACGTGGTCCCCGTGGTGATGAGGAGGATGGTGTCGTCGCCGGCGATCGTGCCCATCACGTGCTCCACGCGCGCCTGGTCGATCACGCTGGCCAGGAACTGCGCCGCACCCGGGGGCGTGCGCAGGACCACGAGGTTCGCCGTGGGCTCGGCGGAGACGAGCAGCTCGCGGGCCATGCTCGCCAGCCGGTTCAGCTGCGCGTCCGAACCGCGGCCCGGCACGGCGCCGTCGTCGCCCTCCGCCGGCAGGGCGTAGACCATGCCGGCCGGCCCGCGCGTCCGCACCGCGCCGAGGTCCACCAGGTCCCGCGAGAGCGTGCCCTGGGTGACGGACAGCCCGCGATCGCCCAGGGCGTCCGAGAGTTCGGCCTGGGAGCGGATGCCCCGGGTGGCCAGGATTTCCCGGATCGCGGCCTGACGGGCGATCTTCGTCGTGGGGGCGGCCATCAGCGCGGCTCCTCGGCCAGGCCGGAGCGGTACAGCAGCCAGGCGATGAGCGCCTTCTGCGCGTGCAGGCGGTTCTCGGCCTCGTCGAACACCACGGACCGCGGCCCGTCGATCACCTCGGCCGTGACTTCGTAGCCCCGGTACGCGGGCAGGCAGTGCAGGAAGATCGCATCGTCGGCCGCCCGCGCCATCGCGGCGGCGTCCACCTGGTAGTCGCGGAACAGCGCCAGGCGGGCCTCCTTCTCCTCCTCCTGGCCCATGGACACCCACGTGTCGGTCACGACGACGTCCGCGCCCGCCAGGGCCTCCACCGCGTCCGTCGTGACGAGGACGGAACCGCCCGTCTCCGCCGCCCGCTGTCGGGCAGCGGCCACGACGTCCTCGGCAGGCAGGTGCCCCTCGGGTCCGGCGACCCGCACGTGCATGCCGGCCGTCGCGCAGCCGAGCAGGTACGAGTGGGCCATGTTGTTCGCCGCGTCCCCCAGATACGCCAGAGTGCGGCCCGCCGTGCCGTCGAGGTGCTCGCGCACCGTCAGCAGGTCGGCGAGGATCTGACAGGGGTGGTAGTCGTCGCTGAGCGCATTGACCACGGGCACCGAGGAATGGGCGGCCATCTCCTCGAGGCCGGCCTGGGCGAACGTGCGCCAGACGATGACGCCGACCATCCGCTCCAGCACGCGGGCCGTGTCGGCCACGGACTCCTTGTGGCCCAGCTGCGACTCCCCCGGGTTCACGATCAGCGGCGTCCCGCCGAGCTCGGCGATGCCGGCCGCGAACGAGACGCGGGTGCGCGTGGAGGTCTTGTCGAAGAACACGATGCCGGTCCGGGGCCCGGCCAGCGGGCGGTGCCGGAACCGGTCGGCCTTCATCTGCGCGGCGAGGTCGAGCACCTCGGCCTGCTCGGCCGGGGTGAGGTCCGTGTCCACCAGGAAGTGGCGGACGGCGGCAGCGGGGGTCATGGGCGGTCTCCTTCGGCGGGGGTCAGGGCGGCGGCCACGAGCCCGGGCAGGGCCGCGGCGAAGCGCTCGAGCTCGGCCACGGGCACGGTCAGCGGCGGGGCCAGGCGCAGGGTGGAGGGGCCGGTGGCGTTGAGGATCCAGCCCGCCTCGAGGCCGGCGGCGACGACGGCGGGGGCCAGCCCGCCGGCCGGGGCCGGTCCCGCGGGGTCGGCCAGGTCGACGCCGATCCACAGGCCGTGACCGCGGACCGCGGCCACCTCGGGCAGGTCCTCCAGCAGGGCGGCCACGGCCTCGCCCGCGGCGCGGACGTGGCCGAGCAGGCCCTCGTCCTCGACGGTCTGGAGCACGGCCAGGCCCGCGGCGGTGGCCAGGGGGTTGCCGCCGAACGTGGTGCCGTGCTGGCCGGCGGTGAGCAGCCCGGAGACGGCGGGGCCGACGCACACGAGCGCCCCGATCGGCACGCCGCCGCCCAGTCCCTTCGCCAGGGTGAAGGCGTCGGGCACCACCGGCTCTGCCGCACCGGTGACGGCCGGGTTCTGGAAGCCGAACCACGTGCCGGTGCGGCCCACGCCGGACTGCACCTCGTCGAGGATCATCAGGGCGCCGGCCTCGCGGGTCGCGGCCCGCACCTCGGCCAGGTAGCCGGCCGGCCAGCCGTGCACGCCGGCCTCGCCCTGGACCGGCTCGAGGATGACGGCGGCGACGGTGGCGCCGTCGTCGTCCGGGGCCAGGGCCGCCCGCAGGGCTGCGGCGTCCCCGCCCGGCACGTGCTCCACGCCGCCGGGCAGCGGCTCGAAGGGCGCCCGGTAGGCCTCCTTGTGCGTGAGCGCGAGGGCGCCCATCGTGCGGCCGTGGAAGGCCCGCTCGAGCGCGATCACCCGCGTCCGGCGGCCGGACGGGTCGTCCGCACCGTGGCGGCGGGCGAGCTTGAACGCGGCCTCGTTGGCCTCCGTGCCGGAGTTCGCGAAGAACACGGTGGAGCCCGCGGGCGCGCCGGCCAGCTCCAGCAGGCGCTCGGCCAGGCGGATCTGCGGCTCGGAGGTGAAGAGGTTGGACACGTGGCCGAGCGTGGCGACCTGCTCGGACACCGCCCGCACCAGCGCCGGGTGGCCGTGGCCGAGCGCGTTCACGGCGATGCCGGCCAGCAGGTCCGTGTAGCGCCGGCCGTCGGTGTCCCACACGTGGACCCCCTCGCCGCGCACGAGCACGCGGGCGGGGCGGCCGAAGACTCCGGTCAGGGCGGCGTGGTAGCGCTCCAGCAGCGCGGACTGGTCGGTGCTCATGCGTCCTCCTCGGGGGTGGTCGGGGCGGTGGGTTCGGCGTCGGGCACCACCTGGGTGCCGACGCCCGCGGAGGTGAAGACCTCCAGCAGCATCGAGTGGGGGCGGCGGCCGTCCACGACGTGGGCGCGCTGCACGCCGGCGTCGACGGCCGCCAGGCACGCGGCCATCTTCGGGATCATCCCGGAGGCCAGGGAGGGCAGCAGCGCACGCAGCTGGGCGGCGGTGAGCGAGCTGATGAGGGAGTCCCGGTCCGGCCAGTCCGCGTAGAGGCCCTCGACGTCGGTGAGCAGCACGAGCTTCGCGGCGCCGAGGGCGGCGGCCAGGGCCGCGGCGGCGGTGTCCGCATTGACGTTGAGGACCTGCCCGGTGGGCTCGCCGTCGTCGTCGATCTCGGGGGCGACCGACGAGACCACGGGGATCCGCCCGGACTCGATCACGTCGAGGATCGCGGTCGGGTCGACGCCGGTGACCTCCCCCACGAGGCCGAGGTCCACCTCCTGCCCGTCCACGACGGCGCCCGTGCGGCGGGCGCGCAGCAGCCCCGCGTCCTCGCCGGAGAAGCCGACGGCGTACGGGCCGTGGGAGTTCACGAGGCCGACCAGCTCGCGGCCCACCTGTCCCGTGAGCACCATGCGGACCACGTCCATGGCCTCCTCGGTGGTCACGCGCAGGCCGCCGCGGAACTCGGACGCGATGCCGAGGCGGTCGAGCATCGCGTTGATCTGCGGGCCGCCGCCGTGCACCACCACGGGGTGGACCCCCACGTGGTGCAGGAACACGATGTCCTCGGCGAACGCCCGGCGCAGCTCCTCCGACACCATGGCGTTGCCGCCGTACTTGACGACCATGACGGTTCCGGCGAACCGCCGGATCCAGGGCAGGGCCTCGACGAGGACCTCCGCCTTGGACTCGGCGCGGTCGAGCCGGTCCGCGGTGGACAGGACGGGTGCGGCCGCCGTGGCCGGGTCGGTGTGCGGGCTCATGCGGGGGGTCCTCACGTGGAGTAGGCGGAGTTCTCGTGGACGTAGTCGTGCGTCAGGTCGTTGGTCCAGACCGTGGCCTCGGCGTCGCCGGCGTGCAGGTCGACCTCGACGAGCACCTCGCGGGCCGTCAGGTCCACGCGGGAGCGGTCCTCCCCCACACCGGAGGCACGGCACACCTGGACGCCGTTGAAGCGCACGTCGAGGGCGTACGGGTCGAAGGCGGCGACCGACTCCGGGACCGTGCCGACGGCGGCGATCACGCGTCCCCAGTTCGGGTCCTGGCCGAAGATCGCGGTCTTGAACAGGTTGGAGCGGCCGACGGCGCGCGCGACGGCCTCGGCCGCCTCCTCGGTCTCGGCGTGGACCACGCGCACGGCGATGTCGTGCCGGGCGCCCTCGGCGTCGGCGACGAGCTGGCGGGACAGGTCCGCGCAGACCTCGTGGAGGGCCGCGGCGAACGCCGCGGGCTCGGGCGCGGTCCCGGACGCGCCCGAGGCCAGCAGGATCACGGTGTCGTTGGTGGACATGCACCCGTCCGAGTCGACCCGGTTGAAGGTGGCGCGCACGGCCTCGCGCAGGGCCGCGTCGAGGGCGGGTGCGGGGACGTCGGCGTCCGTGGTGATGACGCTGAGCATGGTGGCCATGCCGGGCGCCAGCATGCCCGCACCCTTGGCCATGCCGCCCACGATGAAGCCCTCGCCGCGGGCCACGGCGGTCTTGGCCACGGTGTCCGTGGTCTTGATCGCGACGGCGGCGTCCTCGCCGCCGTCCGGACTGAGGGCGGCGACCGCCTCGGACACGCCCGCGGTGAGCGTGTCCATCGGCAGGCGTTCGCCGATGAGGCCGGTCGAGCAGACGAGCACGTCGTCGGCGGAGGTCCCGAGGGCCGCGGCCGCGTGCTCGGCGGTGCGACGGGCGTCCTCGAGGCCCTCGGCGCCGGTGGCCGCGTTGGCCCCGCCGGAGTTCAGGACGACCGCGGTCGCGCGACCGTCCCGCACGGCGCGGCGGGTCCAGACCACGGGGGCGGCCGCCACCCGGTTCTCGGTGAGGACGGCGGCGGCCGCGTCGCGCGGGCCCTCGTTGACGACGACGGCGACGTCGGGCGTGCCCGAGGCCTTCAGCCCCGCGGTGACGCCGGCCGCCCGGAACCCCTGTGCTGCGGTGACGCTCACGGCGCGACCCCCTGCTGCTCGAGCCCCGCCTGCTCCGGCAGGCCCAGGGCGATGTTCATGGACTGCACGGCGCCGCCGGCCGTGCCCTTGGTGAGGTTGTCGAGCGCCGCGCAGACGATCACGCGGCCGGCCCGCTCATCCACGGCGAGCTGCAGCTGCACGTGGTTGGAGCCGAGGACCGCCTTCGTGGTGGGCCACTGCCCCTCGGGGAGCAGGTGCACGAAGGGTTCACGGCCGTAGACCGAGGCCCATGCGGCGCGCACGTCCGCGGCGGCGACGCCGGGGCGCAGCCGCGCCGTGGCCGTCGCGAGGATGCCGCGCGACATCGGCGCGAGCGTGGGCGTGAAGGAGACGCGGACCGGCTCGCCGGCCGCCTGGGCCAGACCCTGCTCGATCTCCGGGGTGTGCCGGTGCCCGCCGCCGACGCCGTACGGGCGCATCCCGCCCATGACCTCGGCGCCGAGCAGATGCGGCTTCAGCGCCTTGCCCGCCCCGGAGGTGCCCGAGGCGGCGACGATCACCACGTCCCGCGGCTCGAGCAGCCCCGCGGCGAAGCCGGGCGCGAGGGCGAGGATCGAGGTGGTCGGGTAGCACCCGGGGACGGCGATGCGGCGGGTGCCGGCGAGTCGCTCGCGCTGACCGGGCAGCTCGGGCAGGCCGTAGGGCCAGGTCCCGGCGTGCGCGGTGCCGTAGAAGGCCTCCCAGTCCGCGGCGGACTCGAGGCGGTGGTCGGCGCCCGCGTCGATCACCAGGGTGTCCGGGGAGCGCTCGGCGATCTCAGCCGCGAGCGCCCCGGAGGCCCCGTGGGGCAACGCGAGGATCACGACGTCGTGGTCGGCGAGGACGTCCGCGGTGGTCTCGGCGAGGACGCGGTCCGCCAGGGCGTGCAGGTGCGGCTGAAGGGCGCCGAGGCGCTCCCCCGCGTTGGAGTGGGCCGTGATGGCTCCGACGGTGACGGACGGGTGGCCGGCGAGCAGGCGCAGGGCCTCTCCCCCGGCGTAGCCGCTGGCTCCGGAGACGGCGACGGTGTGGGTCATGGCCCCATCCTAGCGTAGATATGCGTTGCACGGAATATCTATGCGGCGCCTTGGGTCCCCGGGCCGGGCCGGATGTCCGGGCCCGCTCCTAGAGTGGGGCCATGACCACTGCGAACACCCCCGCCGTCCCCCGCACCCACCACGCCGTCGTCGTGTCCGCCACGGGCGGCCCCGAGGTCCTGCAGTGGACCGAGACGGAGGTGCCCTCCCCCGCACCGGGGCACGTGCTGGTGCGGACCGCGGCGGCGGGCCTGAACTTCATCGAGACGTACCAGCGCTCCGGGGTCTACGCGATGGACCTGCCCTTCACCCCCGGCACGGAGGGCTCCGGCGAGGTCGTCGCGCTCGGCGAGGGCGTGGACGCCGCGCTCCTGGGGGCCCGTGTCGCCACCGCGACGGCCACCGGTGCGTACGCCGAGCACTTCACCGCCCCCGCGGATCGTCTCCTCGCCGTCCCGGAGGGCATCGACCTGGCCGAGGCCGCCGCCCTTCCGCTGCAGGGCATGACGGCCCACTACCTCTGCCGGTCCACCTTCCCGGTGGAGGAGGGCCACACGGTGGTCGTGACGGCCGGTGCCGGCGGCGTGGGGCTCCTGCTCACCCAGCTCGCGACGGCCCGCGGCGCCCGCGTGGTCACCACGGCGTCCACGGAGGAGAAGCGGGAGCTGTCCCGGGGCGCGGGCGCCGTCGCCGCGGTGGACTATCCGGACCTCGCCGCCACGGTGGCGGAGCTGACCGACGGGGAGGGCGCGCACGCCGTGTTCGACGGCGTGGGGAAGGACACCTTCGACACCTCGCTCGAGGTGCTGCGCGTGCGCGGCACACTCGTGCTCTTCGGCGGGGCCTCCGGGCAGGTGCCCCCCTTCGACCTGCAGCGGCTCAACGCGGCCGGCGCGCTGTACGTCACCCGGCCCTCGCTGGTGCACTACACGCGCACGGGCGAGGAGACCCGCTGGCGTGGTGGAGAGGTGTTCGGGGCGTGGGCCTCCGGCGAGCTCGACGTACGGATCGGCGAGCGCTTCCCGCTGGCGGACGCGGCCGCCGCGCACGCCGCCCTCGAGTCCCGGTCGACGACGGGCAAGGTGCTGCTCACCCTGTCCTGAGCCGGACCCGCCCGGTGCCTTCCAGGCGCCCCGCGCGGCCGCGGGCGGGGCATAGAATGTCCCGCTGCGGCCTGGTCCGCGTCCGACCCTCGGTTTGCCGCTCACACCCCCGGAGGCCCCTGTGTCCCTTTCGTCCGCCGCGCCCACCCCGCCCTCCGTCCCCCTCGACCCCGCGGGCGCGCCGCATCGGCCGCAGCTGCCCGGCTCCGAGCGCACCCCGCCCGCCCGGACGCTCGTGGAGCTCTTCGACGCCACGGCGCGCGAGCACCCGGACGCGACCGCCCTGGACGACGGCGTCGAGCCGCTGACGTACGCGGAGCTGCGGGAGCGCGTCGACGAGACCGCCCGCCACCTGTGGGCCGCCGGCGTGCGGGCGGGAGACCGGGTCGGCGTGCGGATCGCCTCGGGCACGGCCGCGCTGTACGTCTCGATCCTCGGCGTGCTCGCCGCCGGCGCGGCCTACGTCCCCGTGGACGCGGACGATCCGGAGGAGCGCGCCCGCCTCGTGTTCGGCGAGGCGAAGGTGGCCGGCGTCCTCACCGACGAGCGGGTCTACGCCCCGCACCCCGAGCACACCGCGGACCCGGCCGCGGAGGCCCGCGCCCCCGGGCTCGAGGACGACGCGTGGATCATCTTCACCTCTGGCTCGACGGGCACCCCCAAGGGCGTGGCGGTGAGCCACCGCTCGGCCGCGGCCTTCGTGGACGCCGAGGCGCGGATCTTCCTGGCGGACGATCCGCTCGCCCCGGGCGACCGCGTGCTGGCGGGACTGTCCGTCGCGTTCGACGCCTCGTGCGAGGAGATGTGGCTCGCCTGGCGTCACGGTGCGTGCCTGGTCCCGGCCCCCCGCTCGCTCGTGCGCTCCGGCATGGACCTCGGCCCGTGGCTCGCCGAGCGGCGCATCACCGCCGTGTCCACCGTGCCGACCCTCGCCGCGATGTGGCCCACCGAGGCCATGGACAACGTCCGGCTGCTGATCTTCGGCGGCGAGGCCTGCCCGCCCGAGCTCGCCGCGCGCCTGGCGGAGGACGGCCGCGAGGTCTGGAACACCTACGGCCCCACGGAGGCCACCGTCGTCGCGTGCGCGGCCCCGCTCACGGGTCTCGGCCCGGTCCGCATCGGCCTGCCCCTGGACGGCTGGGACCTGGCCGTCGTCGACCCGCAGACCACGCTGCCCGTGGCCGAGGGCGAGACGGGCGAGCTGATCATCGGCGGCGTCGGCCTGGCCCGCTACCTCGACCCGGCCAAGGACGCCGAGAAGTACGCCCCCATGCCCTCCCTCGGCTGGGAGCGTGCCTACCGCTCCGGTGACCTCGTGGTCTTCGAGCCGGAGGGCCTGCTGTTCGTCGGCCGCGCCGACGACCAGGTGAAGCTCGGCGGCCGCCGCATCGAGCTCGGCGAGGTGGACGCGGCGCTCCAGGCCCTGCCCGGCGTCCACGGCGGCGCCGCGGCCGTGCAGACCACCCCGGCGGGCCACCAGATCCTCGTCGGCTACCTCGTCCCCGCGGACCCCGAGGCCGAGCTCGACCTGCACATGGCCCGCGAGCACCTCGCGGCGGAGCTGCCGGCCGCACTCGTGCCCCGGCTGGCCGTCGTGGACTCCCTGCCCACGAAGACCTCCGGCAAGGTGGACCGCCACGCGCTGCCGTGGCCCCTGCCCGGCGCCGAGGTGGACGAGGACGCGCCCCAGCCGAACGAGGACACCGCCGACGGCTGGGTGCTGCGCCAGTGGGCGGACGTGCTCGGCGCGCCCCCCAAGGACGCCGACACCGACTTCTTCGAGGCCGGCGGCGGCTCGCTCGCCGCTGCCCAGCTCGTGGCCCGCCTGCGCCTGCGCCACCCGGCCGTGACCGTCCAGGACGTCTACCGCAACCCCACCGCCGGGGCCCTCGTGGCCGCCGTCGTGGGCGACGACGGCCCCCGCGGCATCGAGGTGCACGACCGGCACGTCGACCGCACCCGCCACCGCACCCAGTGGGTCCAGACCCTCGTGGGACTGCCCGTGTTCGTCCTGCCCGCCCTGCGCCTGGGCGTGTGGACCGGCCTGGCCCTGAACCTGCTGACGCTCTCCGGGCTCGCGCCCGGGCTGCCCACCGTGCCGTGGTGGGTGCTGATCGTGGCCGGTCTGCTGGTGGTGACCGTGCCCGGCCGCATGCTGCTCACCGCCGCGACGGCCCGGCTGCTGCTGCGCGGCGTGAGCCCCGGGTCCTACCCGCGCGGTGGCCGCGTCCACCTGCGCCTGTGGCTCGCCCAGCAGATCAGCGACCTCGTGGACCCCTACTCGCTGGCCGGCGCCACGTGGGTGCCCGCCTACGCGCGACTGCTGGGCAACCGGATCGGCAAGGACGTGGACATGCACACCGTGCCACCGGTCACCGGCATGCTCACGGTCGAGGAGGGCGCCGCGATCGAGCCTGAGGTGGACCTGTCCGGCTACTGGGTCGACGGCGACGTCGTCCGGCTCGGCGAGGTGCGCATCGGCGCGGACGCCGTCGTGGGCGCCCGCTCCACGCTCCTGCCGGGCGCCCAGGTCGGCGCCGGGGCGCACGTCGAGGCCGGGTCCACCGTCGCCGGGCGGGTGCGCGGCGGCCAGCGCCACGCCGGCTCCCCCGCCGTCAAGGTGGGCAAGGTGAAGTCCCGCGGCCCCGCCGAGGCGCCGCGGGAGACCCCGGGCTGGCGCCTGATGGCGACCGTCCTCTCGACCCTCATCTCCCTCCTTCCGCTCGTCTCCGCCGCCGCGGCGGCCGCGGTGGCCGCGTGGTCGCTGACCTGGTGGCCGCCGGCCCCGGAGGCGGGGCCGCTGGCCGCCGTCGGGACCACCGCGGCGCGCCTGCTGGCCGCAAGCCCCCTGGTGGCCGGCGTCTGGTTCCTGACCCAGATGCTGCTCGTGCTCGTCACCGTGCGCCTGCTCGCGCTCGGCATCACGGAGGGGCACCACCCCGTGCGCTCCCGGGTCGGCTGGCAGGTGTGGGCCACCGAGCGCGTCCTCGACGCCGCCCGCGACCAGCTGTTCCCGATCTACGCCTCCCGCTTCACGCCGACGTGGCTGCGCCTGCTGGGCGCCGAGGTGGGCCGCGGCGTCGAGGCCTCCACCGTGGTGCTCCTGCCCTGCATGACCCGCGTGGGCGACGGCGCGTTCCTCGCCGACGACACGATGGTCTCCTCCTACTCCCTCGACGGCGGGTGGATGCACGTGGCCCCCGCGAAGGTCGGCAAGCGCTCGTTCGTGGGCAACTCCGGCATGGTGCCCGGCGGCCGCACCCTGCGCCGCGACTCGCTCGTGGCGGTGCTGTCCACCACCCCGGCCAAGACCAAGGCGGGCACGTCCTGGATGGGCTCCCCGCCCGTGCGCCTGCGCCGCAACGAGGTCACCGCAGACGCCGCCCTCACCTACGACCCGCCGGCCCGACTCAAGGCCGCCCGCACCGCCTGGGAGCTGCTGCGCGCGATCCCGGTGTGGCTGCACGTGGCCCTGTCCCTCGCCGTCGGCGCGACGCTGGCCGCCCTCATCGCGGTCGGCACGTGGGCGCTGGCCTTCGTCCTGGGCGGCGTCGTCCTGCTCGCGGCCGGCGCGGTCGCGGCGAGCCTGACCGTGCTCGCCAAGCGGGTCTTCGTCGGCCGGATCCGCGCGGGCGAGCACCCGCTGTGGTCCTCGTTCATCTGGCGCAACGAGGTCGCGGACACCTTCACCGAGTTCCTCGCCGCCCCGTGGTTCAGCCGGGCCGCGGCCGGCACCCCCGCCCTGGTCTGGTTCCTGCGCGCGATGGGCGCCCGCATCGGCCACGGCGCCTGGGTCGAGTCCTACTGGCTGCCCGAGGCCGACCTCGTGGAGCTCGGCGACGGCGCCACCGTGAACCGCGGCTGCGTCGTCCAGACCCACCTGTTCCACGACCGCGTGATGTCCCTGGACGCCGTCGTCCTGGAGGACGGCGCCACCCTCGGCCCCCACTCCGTGGTGCTGCCCGCCGCCCGCCTGGGCCGCGGCACCACCGTCGGTGCCGGGTCCCTCGTGATGCGCGGCGAGGAGCTGCCCGCCGGCACGTGGTGGCTCGGCAACCCGGTCTCCCCGTGGCGTCGTCCCGACGGCGACCCCGCCGCCGCGGCCACCCCCTCCCGAGAGGAAGCATGAGCACCGATCCCTACGTCCCGGGCGTCGGCACCGACGCCGCCACCGTCGAGCACATCGCACTGGACCTCGACGTGCGCCTGGCCGCGAACCGGGTCTCCGGCACCGCCGTCCTGCGCGTGCGCCTGACGAAGCAGAGCCGCCGCATCGAGCTGGACCTGTACCGGCTGCGCGTGTCCCGGGTGGACGCCGTCGTCGACGGCCGCGCCGTCGCCTCCTCGTTCACCCAGCCGGGCCGCGCCCCGAGCCGCCTCGTCGTCGACCTGGACGAGAGCCGGCCGGAGGGCACGCTCGTGGAGCTGACCGTGGTCTACGCGGGCACGCCCACGCTGCGGCGCAGCCCGTGGGGCACGATCGGCTGGGAGGAGCTCACGGACGGCGTGCTCGTGGCCGGGCAGCCCCACGGCGCCTCCACGTGGCTGCCGTGCGTGGACTCCCCCACCTCCCGCTCGACGGCGGAGATCACCCTCACCTGCGACGCGGGCTACCTGCCCGTCGCCAACGGCGTGGGCGCGCCCGTGCGCACGCGCGGCTCGCGGGTCACGTGGCGGTGGCGGCTCGACCAGCCCGTGCCCGCCTACCTGCTCAGCGTGCAGATCGGCCGCTACCGGCTCGTGGACGCCGCCCCTCCCGCCGAGGGCCTGCCGCCGCTGCGCCTCGTGGTCTCCCCGCGGACCGAGCAGCGGGCCCTCCGGGCCCTTGCCCCCCAGCCGGCCATGATGGCCACGTTCATCGACGCCTACGGGCCATACCCATTCGAGGACTACACCGCGGTCGTGGCCGACGAGGAGCTCGAGATCCCGCTCGAGGCCGCGAGCATGTCGCTGTTCGGCACCAACCACCTGGACGGCTCGTGGGAGTCCGAGCGGCTGATCGCCCACGAGATGTCCCACCAGTGGTTCGGCAACGCCGTGACCCTGGGCCGCTGGTCCGACCTGTGGCTGCACGAGGGCTTCGCCTGCTGGTCCGAGTGGCTGTGGGCCGAGGCCTCGGGGCGGTCCAGCATCACCTCGATGGCGCGGCGGGCCTGGCAGAAGCTGGCCGCGCACCCGGTGGAGCAGGCGCTGGCCGAGCCCGGGCCGGAGGAGATGTTCGAGGACTGGGTGTACAAGCGCGGCGCGCTCACCGTGGAGGCGCTGCGGCACCTGCTGGGCACGGACCTCTTCGGCTCCATGCTGCGCGCCTGGGTGCGGGAGCACCGGTTCGGCACCGTCGACTCCCTGGGGCTGCGCACGCACGTGCACGCGTGGGCCCCGCACGCCGGGGTGAGCCGAGCGCAGGTGGACGAGCTCTTCGACGCGTGGACGCTGCGGCCCGAGCTGCCGCCGTTCCCGGGCTGAGGCGCCCGCGCGGTCGACTCAGCGGCCCCGCAGCGCCAGCGCCCCGAGGAGACCGCCCGGCAGCCGGTCGGTGAGGTCCACCAGCACGACGTCGGCCGGCACGGTCAGTGCGTCGACGGCGGCGGGGTCGCCCGTGAAGCCGGTGCCGGCGGCCTTCACGAGCGCCTCCTTCCGCGTCCACAGCCGGGCCCGCGCGGCGGGCCTCTCGGGGGCGGGAAGCTCCCGCACCCGGGCGCGCTCCGCCGTCGAGAAGCCCACCCCGCCCAGGCCGTCCTCGTCCGCGAAGGCCGCGGCGTCCGCCCGCTCGACGTCCACCCCGAGGCCGAGCCCGTCGGCGGGCCGTGCCGGCGCCCACCACGCCCCGATCCGAGCCCGGTCCTCAGTGCCGGGCATCCGGACGCGCGTGAACGAGACGAGGGCGACCCGGCCGGGGGGCAGGCCGGTCAGCGCGGGGACGCCGTGCGCGGCCGAGCCGCAGCGCGGGCAGGCGTGCCGGAGCCCGAGCGGCCCCACCGGCACGCCCCAGGCCGCCGTCAGGGCGGTGCGCACCTGACCGAGCAGCGCGGAGACGGCGTCGGCCGCCCCCGCCGAGGCGGGGACGGCCGAGGTCAGGCCCCACGGGCCGGTCGCGACGGACACGGTCAGCGCTGGACCGCCCCGTGCCGCTGCGCCGCGAGCGCGGTGGCCGCGGCGCGGGCCTCGGAGACCTCCTCCGCGGTGAGCGTGCGGTCAGGGGCGCGGAAGCGCAGGGAGAACGCGAGGGACTTCCGCCCCTCCGGCACGCCCGCGCCCCGGTAGACGTCGAACAGCTCGACGGCCTCGAGCAGCTCCCCGGCACCCTCGGCGAGGGTCGCGCGCACGTCCCCGGCCACGACGGCCTCGTCCACCACGAGCGCCACGTCCTGCGTGCTCACGGGGAACGTGGACAGCGGTGCGGCGACCACGATCTCGGGGGCCGCGGCGCACAGCGCGTCCAGGTCCAGCTCCCACACGCTCGTGCGGGCGGGCAGGTCCTCGGCCTCGAGCCACTGCGGGTGCAGCTCGCCGGCGACGCCCACCACCCGGTCCCCGTGCTCGGTCACGACGACGAGCTCGGCCACCCGGCCCGGGTGGAACGCGTGGTGCCGGCCCTGCCGGACGGTCAGCTCGACGCCGAGGACGTCGGCCACGTCGAGGGCCCCGGCGATCGCGTCCTGCCAGTCCACCGGGCGGGGGTCGTGGTCCGGCCCGGGCGCCGAGTCGTGCCCGGCGTACAGACCGGCCACGTGCCACGGCTGAGCGGGGATGCCGGCCTCGAGGTCGGCGAGGACCTCGGCGGAGGGGTGGACCGCGCGCGGGGGGATCGTCGCCGAGCCCAGCTGCGCGCCGGGCAGGAAGACCAGCCCCATCTCGTACAGCGCCAGATCGCGGAAGCCGCGTCCGAGGTTGCGGCGCGCGGTCTCGACGAGGCCCGGCAGCAGCGACAGGCGCAGGTACCGGTACTGGGAGGCGATCGGATTGGCCAGGGCCACCATCGCCAGGGCCTGGCCCTGCGCGTCCGAGTCCGCCCCGAAACGCCGGTTCTGCTCCTCGGAGACGAACGGGTAGGCCAGCACCTCGGTGAGTCCCGCGGCCGCGAGCGCGGCCGACACGCGGCGACGCTGGGCCTGGCGGCGGGTGAAGCCGCGGCCCGGCGGGGCCACGGGCACCACGGAGGGGATCGCGTCGTAGCCGCGCAGGCGCGCGACCTCCTCGGCGAGGTCCTCGGGGATGCGCAGGTCCGTGCGCCACGACGGGGCGGTCACGGTCAGCCGCGGGGCGACGTCGGCGGCGGCCTCGGCGACGGCCACCTCGGCGCCCAGGGCGCGCAGCGTCTCCACGACCTCGTCGGTCGTGTACGCCACGCCCACCAGGGCGGAGGGGAAGTCGGCGGCCATCTCGACGACGGCCGGCTGCGGCCGCGTCCCGACGTCGGTGACCCCGGGCTCGGCGGTGCCGCCGGCGAGCTCGACGAGCAGCTGCACGGCCCGCTCGGCCGCCTCGTCGGCGATCTCCCAGTCGACGCCGCGCTCGTTGCGCTTCGACGCCTCCGAGGGCAGGCGGTGCCGGCGCCGCGTACGGGCGATCGACACGGGGTCGAAGTTCGCGGACTCGACCACGATCGTGGTGGTGGCGTCCGTGACCTCGGTGGCGGCCCCGCCCATGACGCCCGCCAGGCCGATGGGGCCGGAGTCGTCCGTGATGAGCAGGTCCTCGGGGTCGAGCTCGCGCTCCTTGCCGTCGAGGGTGGTCAGGGTCTCTCCGGCCCGCGCGCGGCGCACCACGATCTCGCCGGAGAGCGTGTCCGCGTCGTAGAAGTGCAGGGGCTGGCCCAGCTCCCACATGACGTAGTTGGAGATGTCCACCGGCAGGGAGATGGTGCGGATGCCGGCCAGGCGCAGGCGCGCGGCCAGCCACGGCGGGGTCGGGCGGGTCGCGTCCACGCCGGAGACCGTGCGGGCCACGAACCGGGTGGCCCCGGGCTCGCCGTGGATCGGCGCGTCGTCGTCGATGCGGACGGCCGGGCCGGCGTCGTCGGCCGCGGGCGGGTGGACGGCGGCGGCCGGGTCCGTGAAGGGCACGCCGGTGGCGTGCGCGTACTCGCGCGCGACGCCGCGCATCGAGAACGCGTAGCCGCGGTCGGGCGTCACGTTGATCTCGGCGGCCTCGCCGTGCAGGTCCAGGACGTCCCGGGCGTCGGTGCCCGGCTCGGGGTCGAGCCCGAGGTCGCCGAGCACGATGATCCCGTCCGTGCCGTCGTCGCCCACGCCCAGCTCCGTGCTGGAGGCGATCATCCCGGCCGAGACGTGCCCGTAGGTCTTGCGGGGGCTGATGCGGAAGTCGCCGGGCAGCACCGCGCCGGGCAGGGTCACGACGACCTTGTCCCCGACCTCGAAGTTGTGGGCGCCGCACACGATGCCCTGCACGCCGGAGGGCTCGATGCCCTCGCCGGTGAGCGGCTGGGCGGCGCCCTCGGGAACCACCCGCACGGAGCACCAGTTGATGGTCTTGCCGTTCTTCTGCGGCTCGGGCTCCTTGGAGAGCACCTGCCCGACGACGATCGGGCCCTGCAGCTCGGCGGCCGGACGGTGGACGTCCTCCTCCTCGAGGCCGACGCGGACGAGGTCGGCCATCACGTCCTCGGCACGGTGCTCCGCGGGCACGGGGACGAACTCCCGCAGCCAGTCCAGGGGGATGCGCATGGATCAGACCTCCATTCCGAAGTGCTGGGAGAAGCGGACGTCGCCCTCGATCATGTCGTGCATGTCCGGGACCTCGTTGCGGAACATGAGCGTGCGCTCCACGCCCATGCCGAACGCGAACCCGGAGTACTCCTCCGGGTCCAGGCCCGCGGCGCGCAGCACATTCGGGTGCACCATGCCGCAGCCGCCCCACTCGATCCAGCGGGGCCCGCCCTTGGCGCCGGGGTGCCAGATGTCCAGCTCGGCGCTGGGCTCGGTGAACGGGAAGAAGTTCGGGCGCAGGCGGATGGCCGCCTCGGCCCCGAACATCTGGCGGGCGAAGTACTCGAGGGTGCCGCGCAGGTGGGCCATGGTCAGGCCCTTGTCCACGGCCAGGCCCTCGAACTGGTGGAACACCGGGGTGTGCGTGGCGTCCAGCTCGTCCGTGCGGAAGGTGCGACCCGGGCACAGCACGTAGGTGGGGGCGCCCCGCTCGAGCAGGGAGCGCATCTGCACCGGGGAGGTGTGGGTGCGCAGCAGCAGGTGGGCCTCGGCCGGGGCCACGAAGAAGGTGTCCTGCATCTCGCGGGCCGGATGGTCCGGCGCGAAGTTGAGGGAGTCGAAGTTGAACCACTCGGACTCGAGCTCGGGGCCCTCCGCGATCTCCCAGCCCATGCCGACGAAGATCTCCGAGACACGGTCCATCGTCAGCGAGAGCGGGTGACGGGCGCCGACGCGGCGGCGACGGACCGCGGTGGTCACGTCCACCGTCTCCTCGCGCAGGATCCGCGCGGCCTGCTCCGCCTCGAGCACCTCGGTGCGGGCGGCCAGGGCCTTGCCCAGGCGGCCGCGTGCGGCGCCCATGAGCTTGCCGGCCTCCGCCTTGCGCTCCTTGGGCAGAGCGCCGATCGCCTTGTTCGCGAGAGTCAGGGGGGCCCGGTCGCCGGTGTGGGCCAGGCGGGCGGCCTTGAGCTCATCGAGGTCCGCCGCGGCCTCGTACGCGGCGAGCGCGGCCTGCACGGCGGCCTCCACCGCCTCCGCGTCCACGGGGGAGATCTCCGCCACGGGCGCGGTGGGCTCCGCGCCGGTCTCGGGGCTGGGTGTCATCAGGGCAACGACCTTCGCATGGGGGACGGTGGGACGCCCGTCAGTCTAGTGTCCGCCCCGGGCGCGCTCGGCCTAGGCTGAGGCGCATGACCGCCCCGGACTCCCTCGACGGCACCGACCCGCTGCTGCGGGGCGTGGGGCTGGACGCGCAGACCCGCTGCGCCCATTACGCCACGGCGCGGGACGTCGTCGCCCTGCGCTTCGCCTGCTGCCCCGCGTACTGGTCCTGCCACCGCTGCCACGCGGAACTCGCCGACCACCCGGCCGTGCCGGTGCCGGCCGGCGACTTCGACCGGCCGCACGTGCTGTGCGGGGTGTGCCGCACCGAGCTCAGCGTGGCCGCCTACCTCGCCCTCGAGGCCACCGCCGATCCCGCGTGTCCGGCCTGCGGAGCGCCGTTCAACCCGGGCTGCGCCGCCCATGCCCCGCTCTACTTCGACGTCCCCGCGTCCGGGTCCCCCGCCGGTGACGTCGACCCCGCGACACGGCCGTGACCGCCGCCCCCTCCCGGCCGTCGCCTCCGGCGCACGTGCGGGCGCGCGGGCTGTGGAACCTGCTGAACCTGGCGACGCCGCTGGGGCTGGTGGGCGCCGTCGTCGCCGGCTGCGCGCTGCGGCCCGGGCCGCACGGGCTGATCGAGGCCCGCGGCTGGACGCACCGGTTCCCGGGCGGGGCCGCGTTCACGGTCGGCGACGTCGTGTTCACCCGCCCCGGCCTGCGCATGACGCCCGCGCTGTGGCGGCACGAGGCCGGCCATGCGGACCAGTACGCCCTCCTGCTGGGTCTGCCGTTCCTGCCGGCGTACGCGCTCGCGGCGGCGTGGTCGACGTGGCGGACCGGGGACCCGGCGTCGCGCAACGTCTTCGAACGACGCGCGGGCCTGGCCCTGGGCGGCTACGTCGAGCGGCCCGTGGTCCGCGGCCTGCGGCCGCGCCGCTGACGGGCACGGGCGGTCGCGCCGACGCGGACCCGGGGTCCGGGGAGGTCAGTGCATGGTGCCGCCGGGGACGTCGAGGTCGGGGCCGCCGGCCAGCGCCGTCAGGGCGGCCTCGGCCACCGCGCGCGCCAGGTCGGCCGCGGGCAGCGCCGGGGTGTCCGGCGTCGGGCGGTGCTCGGCGTCCCACGGCACGTGGAGGAAGCCGGCGGCCCGGGCGGTGCCGGGGGCGTCGAGGAGGGCGTACATGACGTGGTTGCACACGAACGCGCCCGCGGACAGGGACGGCTCCGCGGCGACGCCGGCCGCCCGGATCGCGGCGACGGCACGCTTGGCGGGCAGGGTGGCGAACAGGGCCGCGGGCCCGTCGGCGCGCACGGGCCGGTCCACGGGCTGGTCCCCCGCGTTGTCCGGGATCCGGGCGTCCTGCAGGTTCACGGCCACCCGCTCGACCCGGACGGCCGCCGTGCCGCCGGCCAGCCCGACGGCGATCGCCACCTCCGGCCGGACCCGGTCGAGGGCCGCGGTCAGGGCAGACCCGGCCGCGCCGAACGCGCACGGCAGCTCGACCGCCTCGGCCGTCACACCCCGGTCCGCCAGGATGCCCACGGCGTCCCGCGCGGCGGCGATCGACGGGTTGTGGACGTCGCCGCCGAAGGGCTCGAAGCCCGTGAGCAGGACGCGGGCGGCCGGGGCGGGTGCACGGGAGGTCATGGCGACCACGGTAGGCGCGTCTGGGCGCCCGCGCCCCGCCCGGACTCGAACACGCTTGCGGGTTGATTCGAACATGTGTTCTACTTCTGGCCATGCGATGGGAAGCGCAGACCCTGCGGTCCGAGGGCGGAGCCCAGCGGGCGACGGCCGGCACACCGGCCGGCTCCGCCGCCCTGCTGCCGCTCTCGGACCTGCAGCGGAGTGTCACCACCCCGGAGTTCGCGGGGGTCACCTTCCATGAGGTGCTCGCCAAGACCGCACTGAACTCGGTGCCGTCCGCCTCGGCCATGCCGTTCCGCTGGACCGTGAACCCGTACCGCGGCTGCACCCACGCCTGCCGGTACTGCTACGCCCGCAGCACCCACACCTTCCTCGAGCTCGACGCCGGGGCCGACTTCGACCGGCAGATCGTCGTGAAGGTCAACGTCGCCGAGGTGCTGCGCGCCGAACTCGCCCGCCCCACGTGGGGCCGCGAGGCGGTGGCGTTGGGGACGAACACGGACCCGTATCAGCGGGCCGAGGGCCGCTACGCGCTGATGCCCGGGATCATCCGGGCCCTGGCCGATTCCGGCACCCCGTTCTCCGTGCTGACCAAGGGGACCCTGCTCGCGCGGGATGTGCCCCTGCTGCAGGCGGCCTCGCGCCAGGTGCCGGTGCAGGTCTCGCTGTCCCTGGCGATGCTCGACCCCGCCATCGCCGCCGCGGTCGAGCCGGGCACGCCGTCGCCGACCGCACGCCTGCGCCTGATCGAGCGGCTCGCCGCCGCGGGTGCGGACGTCACCGTCATGGCCATGCCCCTGCTGCCGTGGCTCACGGACGGGGACCGCGAGATCGACGCCCTCATGCGCGCGCTGGCGGACGCCGGAGCCGCGCGCGTCATGCCGGGCGCCCTGCACCTGCGGCCGGGCGCGAAGGAGTGGTACCTGGACTGGATCCGCCGCGAGCACCCGGATCTGCTGGCCGGCTACGAGCAGATGTACGCCCGGTCCGCCTACGCGCCCGAGTCGTACCGCCGCATGCTCACCCGGATGGCCGGGGAGGCCGCCGCACGGCACGGCCTGGCCCGCGGCGGCGCCCACGGCATCCGGCGCGAGGACGGTCCCCCGGCCCGGCGCCGGCCGGCGTCCCGGCCCTCCGCTCCGGCGGCGCAGCCCGCGCTGTTCTGACCGGTCCGCGGGGCGCGGCCGGCCGCGTGTCGACTCAGCGCCCCGCGGAGAACGCCGTGGCGGCGCCACGGAGCACCTCGGCCACGATCGGCCGGTCCGCCGGGATCCAGTCCAGGTGCCGCACGCCCGGCCCGGCGAGCGGCAGCCACGCCAGCAGGTCGTGGTCCTGGAGGGCTCGGGGTGTCGTCCCCTCCTCCGCCAGGACGCCCCAGAACACCCGCATCCGGGCGCCGTTGGCCAGCTCCCACCCGTCCGGCTCCGGCGCCGCCACCTCGGGGCCGAGCCGCACGGCGACCCCGAGCTCCTCCCGGCACTCCCGCAGCAGCGCCTCCTGGACGCCCTCCCCCGGCTCGACCTTGCCCCCGGGGAACTCCCAGAGCCCCCGCAGCGGGGCAGGCGCGCTGCGACGGGCCGCCAGCAGGCGGGTCGGCGCGGCCACATCGTCGAGCAGCGCGAGCCCCACGACCAGCCGCGGTCGCGCACCGTCCCGGGGCGACGTCGTCGGGCTGGCAGCGGGCGCGGGGCGAGCGGGTGTGGCGGAGGTCATGAGCCCAGGCTAGCGAGGCCCCCGCCCCCGCAGACCGGAGTCCGTAGGCTGGGTCGGTGCCCACCCCCACTCCCGCCGCCGACGGCGCCCACGACCGTTCCCCCCGCGCCCCGCGTCCGACGCGCCCAGACCCGTCCGTTCCGCCGACCGTGCCGCCGGGCCCGGGCGCGTTGCTGGGCGGCCGCCGCGTGCGTCTGCTGCCGGCCATCCTCGCGCTGGCCCTGGGCAGCTTCGCGATCGGCACCACGGAGTTCGCGATGATGGGCCTGCTGCCGCAGGCGGTGGCCGACCTCGGCATCGGTCTCGAGGCCGGCGGCGTGCTCATCTCCATGTACGCGCTGGGCGTCGTGATCGGCGCTCCCCTGCTGGCCGCGTCCTTCGCCCGCGTCGACCGGCGGGTCACGAGCATCGTGCTGATGCTGCTGTTCGTCGTGGGACACGTGGCCGCGTTCCTCGCCCCGGACGCGGCCACCATGATGGCCGCCCGCTTCATCTGCGGCCTGCCCCACGGGGCCTACTTCTCGGCGGCCGCCCTGGCCGCCGCGGACCTGGCCGGGCCCGCCCGCCGTGGCCAGGCCGTCGCATGGGTGATGGCGGGCCTGTCGGTGGCCAACGTGCTCGGCGTCCCGGCCGCCACCGCCCTGGGCCAGAGCGCGGGCTGGCGCTGGATGTTCGTCATCGTGGCGACGTGCGCGGCCCTGTGCGTGGCCGCCACCGCATGGCTCGTGCCGCCGGTCCCGGCGCCCGAGGGGGCGTCCGTGCGCCGCGAGCTGCGCGGCCTGGCGTCCGGGCGCCTGTGGGCCACGGTGGCCGTCGGCGTCCTCGGCTTCGCCGGCATGTTCGCCCTCTACACCTACATCGCCCCCCTGCTGACCACGGTGTCCGGCCTCGATGAGCGGTGGGTGCCCGCCGTCCTGGCCCTCTACGGGGTGGGCATGGTCGTCGGCACGCTCGTCGGCGGCGCCCTCACGGACCGCGACCCGGTGCGCACGCTGCGTCTGAGCTTCGCACTCAGCGCCGTCTTCCTTCTGGGCGTCGGCCTGACCGCGCAGTGGGCGCCCGTGATGGTGGTCTTCCTCTTCCTGGTGGCCGTCAGCGGCTCCGGGATCGCCCCGTCCCTGCAGGTGCTGCTGGTGGACTCCGCCCCCACCGCGCCGCAGTTGGCGGGCTCCCTGAACCACTCCGCACTGAACATGGCCAACGCCATGGGGGCCTGGGTCGGCGCGGCCGCGATCGGCGCCGGAGCCTCCCTGAGGACCCCGCCGCTCATCGGTGCCGCCATTGCCCTCGGCGGCCTCGTCCTCGCGCTCCTGCTGGTCCGACGCACCCCCGCCGTCGGCGCCGTCCCGCACGACGGCCCCTCCGCCGCCACCGTGTGAATCGCGTGCGGCGCGCTCGGTCCACGGGCGGCTGACCTCGCGATCGAGGGGTAGCGGGCCGTCAGAGGTGGCACAGGTGGAATCGGCTTTGCTAAGTTCCTTTCCGTACGTCATCATCCGCAACTCGAAAGGAACATCAGCATGTTCACCATCATCGCTTGGATCATTATCGGCCTCATCGCCGGTGCCATCGCTCGCCTGATTCTTCCGGGGCGACAGGGCTCCGGCTGGCTGGGTGCCCTCATCACGGGCCTCCTGGGTGCCGTTCTCGGTGGCTGGATCTCCACCCTGCTCGGCGGGGAAGGGCTCGGCGACGCGTTCAGCTGGCAGACGCTCATCTGGTCTGTGATCGGCGGCGTCATCGTGGCCTTCATCTGGCAGGCCATCACCAGCCGCCGCGGCACCCGCGTCTGAGCTGACATCGGCTGACCCGGCACCCGCCGGGTCGACCCCAGAAGGGGCGGGGATCCTCACGGATCCCCGCCCCTTCTGGCGTGTGCGTTCAGTCCCGCGTGGTCGGCGAGGCCATCGCCGAGGCGTAGAGGCACACCGTGGCCGCCGTGCCCACGTTCAGGGACTCCGCGGCGCCGTAGAGGGGCACGGCCACCCGGCGCTCCGCCAGGGCCAGCTCCGCCTCGTCCAGGCCCTGGGCCTCATTGCCGAACAGCCAGGCGGTGCGCGCCCCCAGCGACGCCGGGGACAGGGCGTCCAGTCGATCGGACCCGTGGCCGTCGGCGGCCCACACCTGTAGACCCGCCGCCCGGGCAGTCACCGCCACGTCCTCCGCCTGCACCCCCGCGAGCACGGGCAGGTGGAACAGGGACCCGGCGGTGGAGCGGACCACCTTCGGATTGAACGGGTCCACCGATCCGGCGGTGAGCACCACCGCGTCCGCGCCCGCGGCGTCCGCCGCGCGCAGCACCGTCCCCGCGTTGCCCGGGTCCTGCACGCGGCACAGCACGGCCGCCAGCGCCGCACCGTCGAACGCGTCCTCCAGGGCGGGCTGATCCGGGACGCGGGCCACGGCCACGACGCCCTGGCCCGTCACCGCGTCCGCCATGGCCGTCAGGACCTCGTCCGAGGCCTCCCGCACGAACACCCGCTCGCCGCCGTCGGGCCCGTCGGCGGCCACCCGCTCCACGAGGGCCGCCAGCTCCGAGTCCCGGTCGGCGAGCCCGGCGGAGACGTAGACCTGGGTGAGGACGCGACCGGCCGGCCACTGCCGCGCCGCGCCCGCCGGCCCCTCCCCCAGGTGCGCGCGCAGCGCCTCGCGGCACGCCTGCGGGCCCTCCACCAGGAACGTGCCGGTCCGGCGTCGCGCGGGCCGGCCGGCCAGGGCGGCGACGGCGCGGACGCGCTCGGCGCGGGGGTGGGTCAGCGGCTCGGCGGGCGGGGTCATGGGCTCTCCTGGTCGGGTTCGGCGGGGCGCGGGTGCGCAGACGCCGACGGGGCGGGCCTCCTCATCGGAGGGCCCGCCCCGTCGGCGGCGGTGTCCACGTCTGACACGTGGCGGGGACCCGGGGGTCCCGGGGCCGGCTCAGCGGGAGGCGGCGGGGGCGTTGACGTCCGCGGGCAGGGCCTCGCGGGCGGTCTGCACCAGCACGGCGAAGGTCGCGGCGTCCGAGACGGCGATCTCGGCGAGCATGCGGCGGTCCACCTCGACGCCGGCCAGCTTGAGGCCCTGCATGAAGCGGTTGTAGGTCATGCCGTTGGCGCGGGCGGCCGCGTTGATGCGGGTGATCCACAGGCGACGGAAGTCACCCTTGCGCTTGTGGCGATGCTGGTAGTTGTAGGTGAACGAGTGGAGCATCTGCTCCTTCGCCTTGCGGTACAGGCGAGACCGCTGGCCGCGGTAGCCGGAGGCGCGCTCCAGCATGGTCCGACGCTTCTTGTGGGCGTTCACTGCCCGCTTCACACGTGCCACGTGCGTACTCCAATCTGTGTGGTCCCCGGGGCGCGCACTGGCGCGTCACGGCCGAGGAGGAAGGGGTTCCGGCGAGGCCGGGGGGGGTGTCAGATGCCGAGCATCCGCTTGATCTGCTTGATGCTGCCCTTGGAGACGAGCTGGTCGCCCTTGAGACGGCGGGTCAGGCGCGAGGACTTGTGCTCCAGGTAGTGGCGGCGGTTCGCCTGCTGGCGCATGATCTTGCCGGAGCCGGTCACGCGGAAGCGCTTCTTGGCACCGCTGTGGGTCTTCATCTTCGGCATGGCTGCCGTTCTCCTTCACTCATCGCTGCCGTGCGCGGCGCGCACGGCAGTGCTGGTCACCCCGGTCCGTCCGGACCGGGCTGGTCTGTGGCGACCCCGGGGGGTCAGGCCCGAGGACCGGACTTGGGGGCACCGCCGCGGGGGGCGGCGGGCTTGGGCGGGGCCGGCATCGGCTTGGCCGCCGGCTTCGGAGCCGACGACGGCGCGGCCGGCTTGGCGGCGGACCGCGGCTTCGGCGTGGCAGCCGGCGCAGCCGAGGACTGCGGCTTCGGCGTCGCGGCCGGCTTCGGGGCCGATGCGGGCGTGGCGCTGGAGGCCGGCTTCGCAGCCGGGGCGGCCGCGGCCGGGCGGGGAGCCGCCGGGGCCGGGGTCTTCGGCGCCTGCGTCGTCTCGGCCGGGGCCGCGGAGGCGTTCTCCTGCGTCCGGGCGGCCATGGCCTTCAGCTGCTCGGGGAACGCATCCCCGACCGAATTCCGCACCGGGGCGGAGTCGGACGCCGCCTTCTGCGCGGCGCGCTCCTTGGCCTCGCGGGCGGCCTGGTCGCGACGCGAACCGCCGCCCTGACGCTCGCGGTGGCTCTCGGCCGAGTTCTTGCGCTGGTCCGCCCGCGCATCGGCCTTGGTGCGCAGCGGGCCGACCACCATCACCATGTTGCGGCCGTCCTGGCGCGGCTGCGATTCGACGGTGCCCAGCTCGGCGACGTCCTCGGCGAACTGCTGCAGCAGCTTGATGCCGAGTTCGGGACGCTGCTGCTCACGGCCGCGGAACTGGATGATGGCCTTGACCTTGTCGCCCTGGCTCAGGAACTTCTTGGCGTGGCCGGTCTTGGTCTCGTAGTCGTGCTTGTCGATCTTCAGGCGGAAGCGGACCTCCTTGAGGACCGTGTTCACCTGGTTCTTGCGCGACTCACGGGCCTTCACCGCGGCCTCGTACTTGTACTTGCCGAAATCCATCAGCTTGCACACCGGAGGCTTGGCCGTGGGGGCCACCTCCACGAGATCCAGGTCCGCCTCGGCGGCGAGCCGGAGGGCGTCCTCGACGCGGACGATGCCGACCTGTTCGCCGTTCGGGCCGACCAGGCGGACTTCCGGAACGCGGATACGCTCGTTGATGCGGGGATCGCTGATGGTGGTACTCCTCTGTGTGAGACGACGGGTGACCCCGCGCCCACCGGAGGGGCCCTCGGAAACGAGGAAGGCCTCCCCTGCGCGGACGCAGACGGAGGCCTCGACACGATCCCGTCGGACGGGACCCTCGGTGCGGGCTGCGCGCCACGACGCGGCGGTCCCGACCGGCGACCCGGCAACTCGGCCCGGGGCGAACCGGACATCCTGCTGACGCGGGTGGGAGAGAGGCCTCCACTTTGCTGCTCCTGGCCCGTGCATGCCCGCCCCGGGGTCACCGGATGACGAGGTCTTGCGCGGACCACGAGTGGTCTATGGGAAGCTTACCACCATGACAGACGAACGTCAGGCCCAGGACGCCACCCCCATGGACGCCCCCGCCGAGATCCGCGACATCCACGAGGTCCCCGCCGTCGAGGTCATCACGACCACCGCCGTGCACCTGATGACCGCCGCCGCCGTCAAGTGCGGCCTGGCCGACTCCCCCGACGCCCGCGAGCTCATCGATCTCGACGAGGCCCGCAAGCTCATCACGGCCCTCGCCGGGCTGGTCACGGCCGCGGCCCCCGAGATCGGCAGCCAGCACGCCGGCCCGCTGCGCGACGGCCTGCGCTCGCTGCAGCTGGCGTTCCGTGAGGCCTCCCCGTTCCCGGACGCCCCGGGCAAGGGCCCCGGCGAGAAGTTCACCGGCCCGGTGAACTGACCACGCCCCCCGATGACGACGACGGCGCGCCCCCGACCGGGGGCGCGCCGTCGTCGTCGGAGCCGGGCTCAGGCGTCCGTCGAGGCCTCCGGGGCGGGGGTGAGATGCCGGGTGACCGGCGTCGTGAAGAGGGTGAGCAGCGCGACGCCGGAGACCGCGAGCAGCGGCCCACCCAGAGCGGCGGCGTCCACGCTGAAGAGCCACGAGGACAGGAGCACACCGAAGAGCTGGATCGCGACGGCGGCGCCGCGGCTCCACGCCCGACCGCGCAGCAGGGCGACGGCGGTCGCAAGGATCCACAGGGTGAGCAGCGCGTAGATGACGACCAGCATCACGCGGGCGCCGGCCGGGAGCACCCCGTCCGCCGCATGCACCACCGCGTCCACGGCGAGCCAGAGGAGCGCGCCCGCCTCGAGCACGAGCGCCGCGGCGACCACGAGGACGGCCACCGGCAGGCCCCGGCCGGGGCGGGGCGGGACCGTCGTCGCGTCGGCGCCCGACGACTCGGACGGGGCGACGGGGTCGGGGCGGCGGGACTGTGCCATGGGGCCTCTCCTGCGGGACGGCTGCGGGGACGGACGTGTCCCCCACCGTACGCCGGGCGGTGCGCGGGCCAGGTCCGCGGCGACGCGCCGCCCCGGGCATGGGTGTGACCAAGGACTCACTGGGAGGTGCGGTGATGCACCTCATTCACCTCTTGTTCACTCGTGAGGGCCGTGCGAGGATGGCACGCGAAAGATTTCCGGGGGCCGCGTTCGTACGAAAGCGGTCCCCGTTGCAATGACCAGGGTCGCCCTCCGTATCGGTCGTGCCGCGCGTCGTCCGCGCAGGCCCCCGCGCCCGCCGCCGGCGGAGGCCGTGACCACCGGCGCCCGCGGGCTCCGGCTCTTCCGACAGAAAGTGAGCGGACCGATGGATTGGCGCAGTAAAGCAGCGTGCCTGGACAAGGACCCGGAGCTGTTCTTCCCCGTGGGCAACACCGGCCCCGCCCTCCTGCAGATCGAGGAGGCCAAGGCGGTGTGCCGTTCGTGTGAGGTCGTGGACACGTGCCTGAAGTGGGCCATGGAGTCCGGCCAGGACTCGGGCGTCTGGGGCGGCATGAGCGAGGACGAGCGGCGCGCCATGAAGCGCCGCGCGGCGCGCGCCCGCCGCGCCTCCTGACCCACCCGGACCACCGGCCCCGTCGACCTCGTCGACGGGGCCGTCGTCATGCCCGGCCGGGTTCACGTCAGGGGCAGTCGCAGCACGACGCGCGTGCCGCCGTCGTCGGACCGCTCCCAGCGCAGGGTGCCGCGCAGGTCCCCCTCCACGAGCGAGTGCACGATGCGCAGGCCGAGCCCCGATCCCTCGCCCGCGCGGGGGGACTCCCCCGGCACCCATCCGTCGGGGGCGGCGGGGCCGCTGTCCGTCACGGACACGACCAGCACCGTTCCTGCGGGGGTCGACTCGCGGTCGGCGTGCAGGCCCACGCAGCCACCGCCCGGCGCCGTGCCGTGCTCGACGGCGTTGGCCGCCAGCTCATTGAGCACCAGCGCCAGCGGCGTGGTCACGTGGGAGGGCAGTTCACCGAACTCGCCCGTGACCGCGACCTGCAGCGGCCGCCCGTCCCCGGCCACCTCGACGGCCAGGCGGAACTGCCGCTGCAGCAGACCGTCCACGGGGACCTGGTCCTCGATCTCCTCGCTCAGCGTCTGGTGGACGAGGGCGATCGTGTCCACGCGCTGCATCGCCTGACGCAGCGCACGCTCCGCCTCGGGCGAGGACGTGCGCCGCGCCTGCATGCGCAGCAGCGATCCCACGGTCTGCAGGTTGTTCTTGACGCGGTGGTGGATCTCGCGGATGGTCGCGTCCTTGGTGAGCAGACGCTGCTCCTGGCGGCGCAGCTCGGTCACGTCGCGCAGCAGCAGCAGCGCCCCCTGCCAGCCGTCCGGACCGAGGAGGGGGACGGAGCGCACCGTCAGCGACACCCCGCCGGACTGCACCTCCCGCCGTCCGGCACGCAGCCCGGTGAGCACGGCCCACGTCCCCTCGTCGGTGGGAACGCGGGCGGCGTCGGTGCTGGCCAGGACGTCGGTGAGCCGGTGCCCCTCGAGGGTCGAGGCGATGCCCAGCCGGCGCAGGGCGGAGACCGCGTTGGGACTGGTGAACTCGGCGACCGAGTCCGGCCCGAGCACGACGAGGCCGTCCCCCACCCGCGGCGTGCCGCCCGCCCAGAGGCCGGAGGGCTCCTCGGGCGCCGGCCAGCGGCCGTGCTGCATCATGTCCAGCAGGGTGCTGGCCGTCCGGCTGTAGTTCTCCTCGATCACCGAGCGCGCCGGCCGGCCGTTCGGGTCCGCGTGCGCGGAGACGACCGCGATGACCCTCCCGGCGCGGACCACCGGCCACAGACGCACCTGCAGCGTGCCGCCCGGGGCCTCGACGGGGCCGGCCCCCTCGGCCCGCTCCCCGCCATGCCACGTCTGCCCGACGACGGCCCGCAGGTCCGCGCGGGCGCGCGAGCCCACGATGTCGCGGTGGAAGAGGGTGGGAGCGGTGAAGGGCCGGACCTGGGCGAGCGCGACGAACCCTCCGGCCTCGTCGCGGCGGGGCACGGGGCACCAGAGCACGAGGTCCGCGAGCGCCAGGTCTGCCACGAGCTGCCAGTCCCCCACGAGCCGCTGCAGCCAGGCGCGGTCCTCGTCTCCGATGTCCGGGTGCGACGTCAGGGGGTCCTGCGCGAGCGAACTGACCATGGGATCAGGGTACGGCGACGTGCCGGGCGGCCCGGGTCCGTGGCGTCGCGGGCGGCGTCGGACGACACGGCGGCGATGGTCTGCGAGGGCCGTGCGCGGTGCCGTCTGCGGCGGGCGGGGCGGGCGGGGACACCGGCCAGCGTGGCGAGGGCGCGACGCAGCGGGCTGTTCGGAGCGGCCTCGGCGAGCACCTGGCCGGCGAGCAGCGCGGGGTCCGCGGCGGCCGGGTCCCACGGCAGGAACGCCTCCAGGGGCGTGGCCGGCGAGGCGTAGCGGTTCCAGACGGCCTCGACCTGCCCGCGCGGGGCGACGCCGGCGGCGGCGGGCCGGAGCCGGTTGACCACGACGCGCAGCCGTGCCGCCGGGGCCGCCTCCGCCAGCTCCTCGACCGCGCGGACCAGGCGGGGCAGCGCGACGGCGTCCGGCCCGCCGACCGCGATGACCTCGTCGGCCGCGGCGAGCGCCGCCAGGGTCGCACCGTTGCGCTGTGGGGCGGGCACGTCGAAGGACAGCTCCTCGTCCTGTTCGAGACCGAACCCGACGTCGACGACCACGCGGTCCCAGTGTTCCCTGGCGGCCGCGATCAGCGCGGTGACGGCGGCGGGGCGCAGCTCGGGCCACCGGTCCACGCGGGTGAGTCCCGTCAGAACCGTCAGGTCCGCGCCGGCGACGCGGACGCGGACGCCCGCGGCCGCCAGGTCGGCGGCGCCCAGTCGGCCGTGGTCGGCCCGCCGTACGGCCCGCGCCACGCCGGCCGACTCCTCCGTCAGCCCCAGGTGCACACCGACGGCGGGGCCGTACGTGTCCAGGTCGACCAGCAGCGTGTTCCGGCCGGCCACGGCGTGCTCGGCGGCGAGGTTCACGGCGACGGTGGTGCGTCCCGGGGCGCCGGTGGGACCCCACACCACGGTCACCAGGGACTCCCGCGCGGGTGCGGTCGGTTCGCCCTCCTCCGGAGAGGGTGCGGGGTCGGCTCCCTCGTCCGCGGTGGCGGGGCCGTCGTCGGGGGTGGCCGCGGCGGGGGCGGCGCCCGGCCCGGCGTCGTCGGGCTCGTCGGCGTCGCGCCAGGGGTCCGTGAGGCCGGGCACCTCGTCCGCGCCGAGCGTCTCCAGGGTGATCGGCAGGTCGTCGAGGTCCTCGGCGTGATCCCGGGCGTGGTCGGCGTCCTCCCCGTGCGAGGTCTCCGGCCGGCGGCCCTCCGCGGCGGCGCTCGCGGACTCCACGACGACGGCCGCGATCTGCTCGGGGTCGGCGTCGGCGCGCACGCAGGGCACCCCCATGCTGCGGAGGCGACGGCGCTCGGTGCGAACCTCGCTGAGCGCCGCCACGCCCACGGGTCGGGGCAGCCGGGCCGTCTCCTCCAGGAAGGCGGCGGTGAGGGACTCGGTGTCCCCGGCTACGAGGACCGCGTCCACGAGACCGGAGCGGGCGATCGCGAGCAGCTCGGCGAGGTCCTCGGCCCGGCGGAGGACCGTGATGTCCGTCTGGTGCCGCTCGAGCGGGCCGATGTGGTCCAGGCCCGGCTGGACGGTGGTGGCCAGGGCGATGCGCACGGTCAGCGCACCCCGTGGGCCGGCACGAGGGTGACCCGCGCGTCCTTGACCTTCGCGTCCACGATGCGCGGCAGGGTCTCCTCCGGTGCCAGCAGCTGTACCCGGGTGGTGCCCGAGCCGCCGAAGCCGTTCTGCTCCGCCGTGACCTCGGAGATCTCGAGCGCCTCGGCCAGCCGGGCCGGGTCCGCATGGCCGCGGCCTCCCTCCGCGGGCATGGCCACCCAGACGTCCACGCGGTCTCCCACGCCCACGCCGGACGGCAGCGGCTCGTCCAGGGCCACCCCGACGGGACGACGGCCGTCCGGGTCCGCGTCCACCAGTGCCGCCGCCGGCAGCAGCTCGCCGGCCCGGACCGTCCCGGAGACCATCCGCCCCTCGGGCGCCGGAGCATCGGCGCTGAGGTACCGCTCGCCGGCCTCGCTGAGGTTCACCTCCACGGGCCGCAGGTCCCCGGCCGCGATGGGTGTGCCCGGGGGCAGGTCCTCCGCAGCCGTCCAGTACGCGGCGGTCCGCTGGGAGGAGGCGACCAGCGCCACGACGCCGGCGATCGAGGCGAGGACGAGCATGAGACCGACGAGGAGCCGGGGATCCCGCCAGCGGGGCCGGCGCAGACGGCCGCCCTCGGCGGACGCGGACATGGTCGTGGACACCGGATGTTCCCCCCTTCGGACCGGCCTCTCGGGCCGCCGCGGCCCCGGCACCCCGTCGGTGTCGGCCCCTCCGCGCTGCGCCCAGAGTAACCACAGGGGCCGTGGATCGCCGGATCCGCCGCGTACGCTGTGGAAAAGTGTCGCCTCCGGGTGTTCCCGGGGTTGAATGGGTCGACGTCGTGGGCCGCCCGCGACCGTCCTGGACGCCTCGACCGAAGGAGCACCGTGCAGCGCTTTCTCACCCTGACCGACGTGGCGGAGACCCTGAACATCTCCGGTCAGGCCGCCCGTGCCCTGGTCCGCTCGGGTGAGCTGCAGGCCATCCAGGTCGGGGGCCGCGGTCAGTGGCGCATCGAGGTGTCCTGGCTCGAGGACTACGTGGAGCGTCAGAAGGAAGTGACGCGCGCCCGCGTCCGGGAGTGGACCGAGGCGGACGCGCAGGCCCGCTGAGCCCACACGGTCTGCTCAGGCGGGGCGCAGCGCGGTCCGGACCGTCCCCAGCGCCCCGAACGGGATGACGAGCCGCCCGCGGACGGCGGCGGCCCGCCGGGCCTCGTCCCGCGGGTGGCGGGCGATGTCGAGGTGGTCGCCGCCGACCCGGTCCACGGTGCCCTCTGCCAGTGCCGCGCCGAGGCGCCCCGTCACCGCCACCGGCTGGCGCGTCCGCGCGATGCCGCGCAGCACCGTCCCCCAGCCGGCCGCGGCGAGCTCGGGCGCGACCGCGGCCCGGGTCAGGTCGGCCTCCACGGCCGCCACGCAGTCCACCGCGACGATCGCCGACCCCGAGCCGTCGACGTGCACGCCGACCCAGCCCTGGCCCACCGTGTGCACCACGCCGTCCACGACCTCGCCCCAGGCCAGGTGCAGCCGGACCTGCCGCCCTCGAGCTCCGCGCAGGCGGTCGGCCAGGGACAGCGCCATCCACTCCGCTCGGGTCAGCTCCGCGGCCTCGGCCACCGTCTCCTGCCAGCCGAGGTCGGCCCAGTGCGCCTCCAGGTCGTCGAAGAGTCCGTTCCACCGCATGCGCTCAGCATAGGAGGCTCAGCGCCGGACATCGGTCGTCATCAAACATCATCAAACATCACTCTTGACACCTATCGGCCCGTGCAGTTCACTGTGATCATCATCACCGGCCTGATCGCGGGATCCCGGCCGGACGGACGCACAGGAGGGGAATCCATGGAGCGCTCGACATCACCGGCCGGCCCGGCCCCGACCCGTCCGGTCGACGCGGCGGACGCCGTCGGCCTCACCGTCCTGCTTCTGGCCGGTCCCGGTCTGCTCGCCTGTGCCGCGGCGCTGCTGCAGACGGGCACCAGCGCGCCCGGGGCGGAACTGACCCGCGTGCTGGGCCTCGGTGCCGGTCTCGCCGGGCTCGGACTGCTCGCATGGTGGGCGGTGGGCCTGATCGGGCTGGCGCTCGTCGCGCTGGGGCGCCGCGCGGGTCGGCCGGCCTGGGCCCGCCTGGGCCGGAGCCTCACTCCCGCCCTGCTCGGACGCGTGGCAGGCGCCGTCGTCGGTGCCCAGCTGCTCGCGGCACCGGCCGCGTGGGCGGACGCGGCTCATCCCGTGCCGGACGCCTCCTGGACCGTGGCTGCGGTGCCTGCGCACGCCACCGGCGTCGAGGCCCCGGCGCCGGACGCCGCGTGGACGCCCCGGCCCCCGGCGCCGGCCCCACCGGGCGCCGGCACCGGCCGTGCGGATCCGGACCACCCGACCGTCACCGTCCGGCGCGGCGACTGCCTGTGGCACCTCGCCGCCGCCGAGCTCGGCCCGGACGCGACCCCCCGAGAGATCGACGCCCGCTGGCGCCGCTGGTACGAGGCCAACCGACGGGTGATCGGCGACGACCCGCACCTGCTGCTGCCCGGCACCGTGCTGACCTCCCCCGTGTTCACCCCGCACGCCGGCGTGGACGGACCACGGCCATGACATCCACGACCCTGCACTCCCCCGCTTCGCCTCGTCCTCAGGAGACCGCCATGACCACCCTCGCCACCCGCCCCCGCGCCGCTTCCGACCGGCGCACCGCCGACACCCTCCTCCACGGGCCCGCCCACAGCCCCGCAGTCCTGCCCCGCGGTGAGGAGATCGCCCGGCGGGCCCGCACCGAACAGGGGCGCGAGGAGCTGCGCCGCGTCCGCTCGCTCGCCGCCGTGATCGCCGTCGCCTGCGTCGAGGTCGAGACGGGCCGCCGTGCCCTGCGGGACCTCTCCGCCTGGCTCTCGCCCGAGGTCCTGGACAAGTTGACCCGTCGCATGGAGCTGCTGGGCGCCGTCGCGCCGACCGGGCCCGGTCGACGGCCCTCCGCGGCCGTCCCGCCCCGGACGCCCGCGTCCGCACCCCGCCCGGTGGGTGCCCGCGTGTGCGAGGTCGCGCCCGGCCGGGTGGAGGCCAGCGCGACGGTGCTGTGGGAGGGCCGGGCCCGGGCCTTCGCGCTCCGACTCGAGCGGCGGCTCAGCCGGTGGAAGGTGACGTCGGTCGAGATCGGCTGAGCCGGATCGTCCCGTCGGACCGACGATCGAGGGCCCGGAGACCTGGAGGTCTGCGGGCCCTCGTCCTGCGTCGTGGCGGGATGCCGGTCAGCCGCGGCGGCCGCGGCGCTCCGCCTGACGGCGGGAGCGGCGGTTCGTGCCCGCCGCGACCGTGGCGCCGGAGTCCGTGCCGCTGCGGGTGACCGCGCTCTGCCCGTCCTCGGACGGACCGGTGAAACGCAGCTGCGCCGGCTGCTGCGGGGCGTCGATGCCCTCCACGGAGATCTGCGGGGCCATCGTCACGGCGCGGGCGTCCTGGACGCCGGGCAGCGACGTCGGCGCGGGGGCCGCACTGATCTGCGCCTGGAACAGCGTGCGCACGGCGTCCTCGCGGATGGCGGCGAGCATGTTCTGGAACATCGTGTAGCCCTCGCGCTGGTACTCCACGAGGGGCTCGCGCTGGGCCATCGCGCGCAGCCCGATGCCCTCCTTGAGGTAGTCCATCTCGTAGAGATGCTCCTGCCAGCGGCGCCCGATGGTGGCGAGCACCACGCGACGCTCCGCCTCCCGCAGCGCCTCGGACCCCACCTGCGCCTCCCGGTCCTCGTACGCCAGGAGCGCATCGGAGACGAGTTCGCGCTTGAGGACCTCGGCCTTGAGCCGGCCCCGGCCGCCGACCTCGTCGAGGACGTCCTCCTGCGAGATGCCCACGGGGTAGAGCTCTGCCAGGTCCCGCCACAGCTGGTCGAGGTCCCAGTCGGTGGCGTGGCCCTCCTCGGTGGCCGCGTCCACGATGTTCCCGACGGCGTCCTCCACGAAGCGGCGCACCCGGTCCTGCAGGTCCTCCCCCTCGAGGATGGAACGGCGGTCCGTGTAGATGGCCTCGCGCTGGCGGTTCATCACGTCGTCGTACTTGAGCACGTTCTTGCGCTGCTCGGCGTTGCGCCCCTCGACCTGCGCCTGCGCGTTCTGGATCGCCTTCGAGACGAAGCCGAACTCGAGCGCCATGTCGTCCGGGATCGACGGGCTGTTCATGATCCGCTGGGCCACGCCCGGGTTGAAGTTGCGCATGAGCTCGTCCGTGAGGGAGAGGTAGAACCGGGACTCGCCCGGGTCGCCCTGACGGCCGGAACGACCGCGCAGCTGGTTGTCGATGCGGCGCGAGTCGTGGCGCTCGGTGCCCACCACGTACAGGCCGCCGGCCTCGATGACCGCGCGGTGCGCGTCCTCCACGGCGGCCTCGGCCTCCGCCAGCACCTCGGGCCAGCGGGCCTCGTACGCCTCCGGGTCCTCGGCGGCGTCGAGGCCCAGTTCCTGCATGCGGGCCACCGCCGTGAACTCGGCGTTGCCGCCGAGCATGATGTCGGTGCCGCGGCCGGCCATGTTGGTGGCCACGGTGACGGCGCCCGGGCGGCCCGCCTGCGCCACGATGGCGGCCTCGCGGGCGTGGTTCTTCGCGTTCAGGACCTCGTGGCGGATGCCGCGCTTGGCCAGCAGCGTGGAGAGGTACTCGGACTTCTCCACGGAGGTGGTGCCCACCAGGACCGGCTGGCCCTTCGCGTGCCGCTCGGCGATGTCGTCGACGACGGCGTCGAACTTGACCTTCTCGTTCTTGTACACCACGTCGTTGCGGTCCACACGCTGTGGCTCCCGGTTCGGCGGGATCACGACGACGCCGAGGCCGTAGGTCGACGTGAACTCGGCGGCCTCCGTCTCGGCGGTGCCCGTCATGCCGGCGAGCTTCTCGTAGCCGCGGAAGTAGTTCTGCAGGGTCACCGTGGCCAGCGTCTGGTTCTCGGGCTTGACCTCCACGCCCTCCTTGGCCTCGATGGCCTGGTGGAGCCCCTCGTTGTAGCGGCGTCCCTTGAGCACGCGGCCCGTGTGCTCGTCGACGATCTGCACCTCGCCGTCGAGGACCACGTAGTCCTTGTCCCGCTTGAACAGCTCCTTGGCCTTGACCGCGTTGTTCAGGAACTGGATGAGCGTGGTGTTCTGCGTCTCGTACAGGTTCGTGATGCCGAGGTGGTCCTCGACCTTCTCGATGCCGGGGCCGAGGATGCCGACGGTGCGCTTCTTGTGGTCCACCTCGTAGTCCGTGTTCGCCTCGAGGCGGCGCACCAGCCGGGCGAACTCGCCGTACCACCGGTTGGCCTCGCCCTGGGCGGGGCCGGAGATGATCAGCGGGGTGCGGGCCTCGTCGATGAGGATCGAGTCCACCTCGTCGACGATCGCGTAGTGGTGCTCACGCTGCACGAGCTCGTCGAGGGACCAGGCCATGTTGTCGCGGAGGAAGTCGAAGCCGAACTCGTTGTTCGTGCCGTAGGTGATGTCCGCGGCGTACTGCTCGCGCCGTACGGCCGGGGTCTGGCCCGCCACGATGACGCCCGTCTGCATGCCGAGGAAGCGGAACACGCGGCCCATGAGGTCGGCCTGGTAGGAGGCGAGGAAGTCGTTGACCGTCACCACGTGCACGCCCCTGCCGGACAGCGCGTTGAGGTAGGCCGGAGCGGTGGCCACGAGGGTCTTGCCCTCGCCGGTCTTCATCTCCGCGATGTTGCCCTGGTGCAGCGCGATGCCGCCGAGCAGCTGGACGTCGTAGTGCCGCTGGCCGAGCGTGCGTCCCGCGGCCTCGCGGACCGCGGCGAAGGCCTCCGGCAGGAGCAGGTCCAACGACTCGCCGTCCGCATGCCGGGCCCGGAGCGTGTCCGTCTCGGCACGCAGCTCCGCGTCGCTGAGCGCCCGGAAGTCGTCCTCGAGGAGGTTCACGGCGTCCACCGTGGCCTGCATGCGCTTGAGGACGCGGTTGTCCGAGATCTTCAGGACGCGGTCGATGATCGAAGGCACTGGTTCTCTGCTCCCTTGCGGTGTGGCCGGGGCGGGACGGGATGCCCCTCGCGCGCGGCCGTGGCGCGGTCTCCGGGACAGTGTACGGGCCGAGTCCGGACGGGCCGCGGCGCCCGTCCCGGAGGGGAGGGGCGTCGCGGCGTCAGCAGGTCGTGGTCGACGTCGGCGGGGCGGTCAGTCCTCCCGCGTCTGGTATGCCTGCTCCCCCTCGGAGGCGGAGACGTGATCCTGAGGGAGGGACTCGTCCAGGCGGATCACGCCGTAGCTCCAGCCTCGGCGGCGGTAGACGACGGAGGGCACGCCGGTCTCGGCGTTCTGGAAGAGGTAGAAGTCGTGGCCGACCAGCTCCATCGCGTCCACGGCGTCGTCCACGCTCATGGGGGTCGCGGGGAACGCCTTCTGCCGGATGCGCACCGGGGTGCCCGCCTCGGGGGCGTCCTGCGCGGAGGCGTCCTCCGCGGCCAGCGCGGCGCCCGACGGCGGCAGCGGTGGCACGAAGCCGACCTCGCCCGCGCCGCGGGAGGCGCCGAGCTTGCCGCGGCGACGGTCCTTGCGCCGGTCGCGCAGGCGCCGCAGGCGCTCGGTCAGTCGGGCGGCGGCTTTGTCGAAGGCTGCCAGCTCGTCGTCCGCGGCGGCCTCAGCCCGCACGACGTCCCGCGGGCCGCGGACCGTCAGTTCCACGCGGACCGCCTCGTCTGAGTGCTTGTGGTGGGATTCCTTCGTCACGCGGACCTCGAGCGTGTCGGCGCCCTCGGCGAGCCGCTGGAGGCGCTCGGTGCGCTCGACGACGTGGTCGCGGAAGCTCTCCGAGAGGCTGATGTTGCGGGCGATGTAGCTGACATCCATGGTCATGGCGTCCTCCTGGTCCGACTCTCACGGGTCCGGCCTCGGGAGGGGAGGTGCGCCTCGGTGTCGCGTCCGCAGGGGGGCGTCGGGTCCGAGGGGGCGACCTCCTTCCAGCCGTCGGCAGGACGGGAACCGTAGGGGCGATTCCGTGCCGTTCACCCTACCCGGGGGCCTGGCCGGGGGCCAGGCTCGGCGGGGTCCCGCGGCGGGGCCACCGCCGCGAGCACGACGGCCCCGACGGGGTGCCCGCCGGCGCGGCGCACCGCCTCCGCGAGCGCGGCGAGGGTGGCGCCGGTGGTGAGGACGTCGTCCACGAGCAGGACGGGCGCGCCGGCCGGCAGCCGTGCGGCGAGGACGCGCCAGTCCCGGGCCCGCCGGCGGCGCTGGCCCGCCCCGGTGCCCGCATGGGACGGGCCGCCGCCCCGGAGTGTGCTCGCGCGGGGCAGCAGCCGAGCGCGGACGGCGTCGGAGACCAGCCACGGCGCCGGCAGCGCCCGGGTGAGCTCGGCGAGCGGGTCGTAGCCGCGCCGTCGGAATCCGACCGCGCCGCCCGGGACCGGAACGAGCAGGGCGTGCGGTGCCCCGGGCAGGTCCGGCTCGAGGCGCGCCGCGGCGACGGTCCGGCAGAGGGCCTCGCCCAGCACGCCGCGCAGGTGCAGCGCGTGATGGTCCTTGAACGCGAGCACGGCGGCCGCCAGCGGGTCTGCGTAGCGGCCGGCCGCCATCACCGGCAGGGGAGCGCCGCCGGGGCCCACGGGCAGGGCCGGGGCGTCCTGTTCCGCCCGGAAGGGCCGGGACAGGGCGGCGGTCAGTCCCTCCGCGCAGGCCGGGCAGAGCCGGTGGCCCGGCGCCGCGCACACCGCGCACTCGGCGGGCAGGACCAGGTCGGCCAGGGCCCGACCGAGGGCGCCGAACGCCGGGGACGGGGAGGACGGCGGGGAATGCATGGCGATGAGTCCACCGCACGCCACCGCCGTCCGGGCGCCGGGGCGGGCCACTGTGCGGGACGGGGCGGCTGTGCAGGAATGGACGATGGGCGCCCGGCGCCGGCCCGGCTCAGTCCGGGAACGAGAGGTCGCGTACCCCGCGGTCGAGCTCCTGCGCCCGCCACGAGGAGCCCACCAGCAGGAACACGAACTCCTCCGTCTCCGCGTAATAGGCGCCGTCGTCGCCGGCGGAGATCCCCCGCAGGCCGCCCAGTGGGTTGAGCTCCCGGACGGTGCCATCGACCGAGACGATCCGCGGCACCACGCGCTCGTCGGGCTTCGCGGCGTACGCCGAGACGAGCAGGTTCGTGTCGCCGGCCCACTCCACCGAGTCCTCCGACCCGGAGGAGGGCAGCAGGATCGGCTCGGTCAGGGCGTTCGGCACCCCGTCCGAACCGCGCACGACGCCGGACACGCGCAGGGTGGTCCGCTGGCCGTCGTCGACGAGCATCGCGGCCCGGGCCCCGCTCCGGGCCAACCGCAGGTCGACGATCCGCTCGCCGGGGCGCAGCCAGGTGGCCGTCACGATGCGCTCCTGCCCGCCGGGCTGGGCCGAGACGGCGCGGATCCGCGAGGTCGTGCCCCGGTCGGCCGCCCACACCCAGCCCAGGAGGTCCAGCGACGGGACGGTGAGCCCGGTGCCGCGCAGCACCTCCCGCAGGGAGCCGTCCGTGCCGGCGACGTGGACCGCCGTCCGGTCACGGGTGACGAACGCGAAGCGGCTGCGGTCGCCGGACATGGTCGGGCGGACCGGATCGAGCGCGGTGACGTCCGGGGCGCCGCCCACCGGCGTGACGCTGGTCCCCTGCACGTACACGAGTCCGCCCGTCGCCGTGTCGATGCCCACCTGGACTGAGCCGACGGCGGGGTCGGTCTGGACCGGGGCGGGGCCGTCGTCTCCCGACGTGGACAGCTGGGCGCCGGCGACGGTCACCTCGACCTCCTTGACCGATTGGAGGCCCGTCAGGGTCAGCTCCAGCTGCTCCCGCATGCGGTGCCGCCGGTCGGCGTCGGCCCCCTCGGCGGCCGCCTGGGTGAGGTCGACGTGGGCCACGCCGTCGTCGTCGACGGGCACCGTGGGTGCGGCCAGGTCGGTGCCGGTGCGCAGCGGGAAGGCCGTGTCCACCGCCCCGGCCAGATACGGTGCCGGCCCGCGCAGCAGCGCTCGCGTCACCGCGGTCACGGTGGTGCCCCGATTGACGAACCACCGCACGTCCGGCACGACGTAGCGCTTCGCGGTGTCGTAGAAGGCGAGCTCGTGCGGGGCGAACAGCTGTCCGAACTGCGCCTGGGAGAGCAGCGTGCCGTTCTCCGTGGACGTGATCCGCATGCCCTGCGGCCGTTCCTGCACCGTGACCGCCCAGGCCTGCGTGGTCCCCGGCGGCGCGATGGTCCGCAGGCCGTACTCGTCGATCTCCGAGTCGACCTCGACCTGGATCTGGTAGTCCCCGGCGCCGTCGCCCCGGGTGATGCGCGGCTCCGCCGAGTACACGAGGGTGCGCTGCCCGGGCGTCCACTGGGTGGCCGCGGGCCCGTCGAGGAACTGGCGCGCCACCGCGTAGTCGTCCTGCGGGCTCGTGCCCGCGAGCAGGAAGCCCCGGATGGCCTCCTCCGCCGTGTCCGACTCGGCCGGTCCCGGCGGATGGAACTGCGGCGCGTCGGCGTCTGCGGTGGCCCCGTCGACCGGGTCGGCGCTGCGCACCTCGGAGCTCTGGGGGATCTGGGTGCAGCCGCTGAGGGCGAGCATCAGGGCGACGATCACGCCGACGACGGCGACCCGCGGCGGGCGGGGCGGCTGCGGATCCACGGTGGTCATCGGGCCTCCTCGGCCGGGTCGTCGCCGGTCGGGTCCCCGGGGGCCGACCCGTGGGCGGGATCCTCCGCAGGGACCACGCGCACCGGCCGGGTCGGTGCGGTCAGGGCCTGCTCGGTCTGGCGCGCGGACGGCGGGGCGGCCGCGGCCGCCGCGGCGACGTCCGCGACCGTGCCGACGGCGTCGGCGTCCGCCTCCTGCGGGACGGGCCGGGACAGGTCATCGGCGTACCGGCGGTCCGCCGTGCTGTAGCGGGGCGGAATGGGCAGCACGGAGCGGCCGATCGGCTCGGGGGCCTCGGCGCCCTGCGTGGCCGGGCGCGGCGCCCGCGGCAGGGTCACCATGAAGGTGGACCCCTCCCCCAGCTCGCCCCACGCCTCGAGCCGACCGCCGTGCAGCCGGGTGTCCTCGGTGGCGATCGCCAGACCCAGTCCGGACCCGCCGGTGGTGCGCTTGCGTGAGGGGTCGGCGCGCCAGAACCGGTCGAACACGCGCTGCACCTGCTCGGGGCTCATGCCGATGCCGTGGTCCACGACGGCGAACGTGACGGCCCCCTCGTCGGCCGCCACGAGCACGTCCACCGGCCGGCCCTCGGCGTGCTCGATCGCGTTGTTCACCAGGTTGCGCAGGATCCGTTCGATCCGCCGCGGGTCGACCCAGGCGACGTGGCCGTCGGCGCGGTCCCGGTCCATGGGCACCATGTACACGGGCACGCCGATCTGATCGGCCAGCGGCTGAGAGGTGAGCACGACGTCGCGGGCCAGCTCGAGCATGTCCGTGGCCTCGAGGGCCGGGGTGGCGGCGCCGGCGTCGAACCGGGTGATCTCCAGCAGGTCCGCGAGCATGGCCTGGAAGCGGTCCACCTGGTGGTAGAGCAGCTCGGTCGAGCGTCGGCTGACCGGGTCGAAGTCCTCGCGTGAGCCGTGCAGCACGTCGGCCGCCATCCGCACGGTCGTCAGCGGCGTGCGCAGCTCATGGGAGACGTCCGAGACGAACCGCTGCTGCATCTGGGACAGCTGGGCGAGCTGGCCGATCTGGTCCTGGATGCTGTCCGCCATCCGGTTGAAGGACATGCCCAGGCGGGCCATCTCGTCCTCACCGTCGACCGGCATCCGCACGGCCAGGTTGCCGCTCGAGAGGGACTCGGCCGCCCGGGCCGCCTGCTGCACGGGCAGGGTCACACGCCGCGAGACCCACCACGAGACCAGCACGTTGATCACCAGGAAGCCGACGCCGAACACCAGCAGCACCCTGAGCACCGAGTCGAGCGAGCTCTGGACGTCCGCGAGGTCGTAGACGAGGTAGAGCCCGTAGTTGGCACCCGGGGGCAGCACCATCTGGGCGCCGAACACGAGGCCGGGCCGGGTGCCACCGCCGGGGTTCGGCAGCGCCACGCTCGCGTCGTACACGCCCGGCCCGGAGGCGACCGCGTCCTGCAGCTCCTGGGGGATCACTGCGGGATCGAGCCCGGCGGAGGAGATCGTCCCCACGTACGCGGACTCGGAGTCCGGCAGCGGGGCGAGGTGGTAGCGGCGGCGGATCGTCGTGCCGGAGTCGCCTTCGAGGGCGCGCAGGGTCTGGGTCACCAGCACGTCCGTGCTCTGCGCGTCCGTGGCGGTGGTCTGCGCGAACGTCTCGCGCACCTGGCTCAGGCCACGGCGTGCCTCGGACTGGACCTGCTCGTAGCGGGCCTCGAAGAGGGCCTGGGTGATCTGCTGCGTGAGGAACGCGGCGACCACGAGGCCCGCGAGGATCGAGAGCAGGGCCGCGAGCACCGCCGTGCGCAGCCGCAGGGACCGACGCCACCGGCGGCGCAGCGCACGCCACGCGGGGCCGGGGCCCCACGACCGTGGGCGGGCGGCGGCGGGCTCGACCGGCTCGGCACCGGACTCGGCCGCCGGGGCCGCGCTCAGACCCGGGCCGGACACCGTCATGCCCTCAGCCCTGGCCGGCCTTGTACCCGACGCCGCGGACGGTCAGCACGACGCACGGGTTCTCGGGATCCGGCTCGACCTTCGAGCGCAGGCGCTGGACGTGGACGTTCACGAGCCGGGTGTCGGCCTGGTGCCGGTACCCCCAGACCTCCTCCAGCAGCATCTCGCGGGTGAAGACGTGGCGCGGCCGCCGGGCGAGGGCCACGAGGAGGTCGAACTCCAGCGGGGTGAGGGCGATGCCGACGCCGCCGCGGGTGACCTCGTGGCCCGCCACGTCGATCTCGAGGTCCCCGATGTGCAGGACCTCCGCCGGCTTGGCCTCCCCCTCACGCAGGCGGGCCCGGACGCGGGCCACGAGCTCGGCCGGCTTGAACGGCTTGGGCACGTAGTCGTCCGCACCCGACTCGAGGCCGCGCACCACGTCCGCCGTGTCCGACTTGGCCGTGAGCATCACGATCGGCACGTCCGACTCGGCTCGGATGAGCCTGCAGACCTCGATGCCGTCGATGCCGGGGAGCATGAGGTCCAGCAGCACGAGATCGGGGCGCTCGCGGTGGAACGCGGGCAGTGCGGAGGTGCCGTCCGCGGCGAACGCCGGCTCGAAGCCGTCATTGCGCAGGACGATGCCGATCATCTCGGCCAGCGCCTCGTCGTCGTCCACCACCAGGATCTTGGCCTTGCCCATCCTGACCTCCTCGTCAGCGCTCCCCCCGGCGCCGCGAGCGGGACCGGCCCCGGGCACAGGAAATTTTCAGGATCAGCCCGATGATACCCGCCGGGCGGGCCCGTCCACGGCGGACGACGCCGGAGGTCGCCCCGGTCCGTCGGGGCGCCGGCTCAGCCGCGCAGTTCGGCGAGCCGTGCGGCCAGCTCCTCCGCGTCCCGCCGCAGAGTGCGGAGCACGGCGGGGTCGTGCGACCCCGCCGCCGTGAGGCCGACGTCGCCCACCCGTCCGGGGTCCACCCCCAGCCGTTCCCACGTGCGGACGACGTCGACCGGGCGCACGCCCGGCTCGGGGGCCAGGGTCAGCCCGCGCCCGACGTCGGCCCAGCCGGCCGCGGCCTCCCACGCCTCGCGGGTGCCGGGCGTGCCGTCCGTGCCGTCGTCGAGGGCGCCCACGCCCACCACGAGCGAGACCGGGGCCCGGGCAGGCGCGTCCGCGGCTGCGTCGGGCCTGGGCAGGGACTCTCCCGTCAGCGCCGCCAGCGCGGCGGGCCCGGGCAGCTCGGCCCCCGGGGAGGCGGTGCGGCGGCCCGGCGCAAGCCACACCCGGGCGACGTCGGGCAGGGCGGTGAGCCCGTCGAGAGCGGCGCGCCACAGGCCGCGGGCCTCCTCGCGCGGCAGCGACCGGACGGTGCGGTACCCGCTCGCGGTGGGCAGGGTCCCGGCGAGGACGGCCGCCGCCCACGGCTCGTCGACGACGACGCCGAGGCGGGCCGCCCCGGTGGCCCTCCGGAGGCGGGGCAGGGCGTCCTGCAGTCCCTCGAGATAGGACTCGGCGACGTCGCGGCGGGCGCCGTGGTCGCCGAGGACGCGCTCTCCCCCGGGCAGCCAGAGGCCGGCGAGCAGGCTGAGCGGGCCGCGCACCCGCACGGCCAGACGTTCGACGACGGCGCCCTCGGCCCCCGCGGTGTCCGCCCAGCGGTGCGCGTCCTCGCGCCAGAGGGAGACGGCCCGGCGTCGGTCTCGGCCGGAGCCGGCGGCCCCGGGCGGGCTGACCCGCCAGCCGTGCGGCTGCAGGTCGACGGCCAGCTCCTGCAGGAGGGCGGCCGAGCGGCCGGTGGCGTCGGCGCCGGGTCCGCGATCGGGCAGCTCGGGGAGCACCGGCCAGTGGTCCGCGCCGAGCTCGCCGAGCGTGACGCGCTGCGCCTCGGCGACGTCGGTGCCGCGCCACGGCGTGCCGCCGAGGGCGACGGGGCCGGTGGCGCCGTCGTCGTGGGCGGCCTCAGTCATCCGCGTCCCCGGAGCCCGCCCCCGGCTCCGCCTCGGCGTCCGACCGGCCCTCGGCCGCCAGCGCGCGGTGGTGGCGGATGACCTCGGCGATGATGAAGTTCAGGAACTTCTCGGCGAACGCGGGCTCGAGGTCCGCCTCGAGCGCGAGCCGGTGCAGCCGCGCGATCTGGGCGGCCTCACGCCCGGGGTCCGAGGGCGGCAGGTCGTGCCGGGCCTTCAGCGCGCCGACCCGCTGCGTGAACTTGAACCGCTCGGCCAGCAGGTAGACGAGCGAGGCGTCGATGTTGTCGATGCTGCCGCGGATCGCGAAGAGCTCGTCGAGGACCGCCGGGTCCGCGGTGCCGGGCAGCGAGCTGGCGTGGGGGTCGTAGTCCGGGCTCATGGCCGAAGCCTACGCATCCGCGGGGGCCGACAGCCGGGCATTGCGGGCGGTGTCGATGGTGGCCTGGCCGAGCACGCGGGTGCCCCGGTACAGGACGGCCGTCTGACCGGGAGCCACGCCGCGCAGGGGGCGCCCCGGCTCGATCTCCCACCCCGGATGCCCCGCCGCGTCGGCGCGCTGGCGGGCGCGGGCCTCGACGATCTCGCCGTGGGCCCGGAACTGCAGCGCGCAGTCGAACCAGGCGCCCGTGCGGGCTTCGGGCACCGGGGCGCCGGCCCACGACGGGCGGATGCCGGTGATGCGGTCGACGTCGAGCAGCTCGCGGCCGCCGACGACCACCGTGTTCTCCTTCGGCCGCACCTCGAGCACGAACCGGGGCTTGCCGTCGGGCGCGGGACGGCCGATGGCCAGGCCCTTGCGCTGGCCGACCGTGAACGCCTGGGCGCCCGCGTGGGTGCCGAGCTCCCGCCCCTCCGGGTCCACGATGGGGCCGGGGGCCAGGTCGATGCGCTCGGCCAGCCAGCCGCGGGTGTCGCCGTCGGGGATGAAGCAGATGTCGTGGGAGTCCGGCTTCGCCGCCACGGACAGGCCGCGCTCGGCCGCCTCGGCGCGCACGAGCTCCTTGGACGGCGTGTCCGCGAGCGGGAAGAGGCAGTGGGCGAGCTGATCCGCGGTCAGCACGCCGAGCACGTAGGACTGGTCCTTCGCGTCGTCCGCGGCGCGGTGCAGCTCCAGCGAGCCGTCCGGACCGGGCCGCACGGCGGCGTAGTGGCCGGTGCAGACGGCGTCGAAGCCCAGCTCGAGGGCGCGCTCGAGCAGCGCCGCGAACTTGATGCGCTCGTTGCAGCGCATGCACGGGTTGGGCGTGCGGCCGGCCTCGTACTCGGCCACGAAGTCGTCCACGACGTCCTCCGCGAACCGCTCGGAGAAGTCCCACGTGTAGAAGGGGATGCCGAGCCGCTCGCACGCGCGCCACGCGTCCGAGGCGTCCTCGATGGTGCAGCAGCCACGCGAGCCGGTGCGCAGGGTGCCGGGCATGCGGGACAGGGCCAGGTGGACGCCGACGACGTCGTGCCCGGCGTCCACGGCACGCGCCGCGGCGACGGCGGAGTCGACTCCCCCGGACATGGCGGCCAGGACCTTCACGGGCGGACTCCTCTCTCGACGACGGACGGGCGCTCCAGTCTAGACGCCCGGCCCCAGCAGCGTCCGCAGCGCGTCGATGAGCGCGGCCGTCTCGGCCAGCGTCGTCGTCCGGCCGAGGGTGAACCGCTGGGTGGCCCGCGCGTCGGCCTCCGTCCGCCCCGGCAGGGCCGCGACCACGTGCGACGGCTCGGCCACCCCGGCGGTGCACGCCGACCCGGACGAGGTGTCCAGTCCGGCCATGTCGAAGGAGAACAGCAGCGCGTCCGCCGTCCGGCCCGGCACGGTGATGTGGACGTTGCCGGGCAGTCGGCGCGTCCCCGGCGGCAGCGGCTCCCCCGTCGCCGGGTCGAGGTCCCGCGGCCCGGTCAGGCGCACCCCGTCCAGGGCGTCGACGGCGGCGATCACCTCGTCCCGCAGCCCGCCCAGGCGGGCGGCCTCGGCGGGCTGCTCCGCGACGGCCTCCGCCACGGCGGCCGCCAGCGCGGCGGCCAGCGCCACCGACACCGTGCCCGAGCGCAGGCGGCGTTCCTGACCGCCGCCGTGCACCACGGCCTCCAGGGTGACGTCCCGGCGCACGAACAGGGCGCCGACACCCACGGGGGCACCGACCTTGTGCCCCGAGACGGCCAGGGTCGCGGCCCCGGACGCGGCGAAGTCCACGGGCACCGCCCCGAGGGCCTGGACGGCGTCGGTGTGCAACGGGATCCCGTGGTCGGCCGCGAGCCGGGCGGCCTCCGCGACGGGCTGGACCGTGCCGATCTCGTTGTTGGCCCACATCAGCGTGGCCAGGGCGGTCCGCTCGGGCGCGGCCGCCAGCGCGGCCCCCCATGCGGCGAGGTCGACCCGCCCGTCGTCGTCGACCGGGACGAGCACCGGCTCGGCACCCTCGTGCGCAGCGAGCCAGTCCACCACGTCGAGGACCGCGTGGTGCTCGATGCCGGTCAGCACGATCCGGGTGCGCTCCGGCGCGACCGCGCGGCGGGCCCGGTACAGCCCCTGGACGGCGAGGTTGTCCGCCTCGGTGCCCCCGGACGTGAGGATCACCTCGGGGGGGTGCGCCCCGAGCGCCGCGGCGATGCGCTCCCGCGCCTCCTCGAGGTGCAGCTTGGCCCGGCGGCCGGAGGCGTGGAGGGAGGCCGGGTTGCCCGGCAGCGCGGCCGCCTCGGCCAGGGCCGCGAGCGCGGTGGGGCGCACCGTCGTGGTGGCGGCGTGGTCCAGGTGCACGCGGTCCGGGGTGGTCACCCGGCCAGTCTAGGAGCCGCGCCGGATGTGCCCGGATCAGTCCCGGGCGAGGAACCGCTCGACGTCGCGGGTCGGGCCCACCAGGAGGATCGTGTCCTCGGGCTCGAGGACGTAGTGACTCGGCGGGTAGAGCCACGTGCCGCGGCTGCGGACCGCGACCACGCGCATGCCCCGCTCCCCCGCGAGCCCGGTGGCTCGCAGGTCCCTGCCCAGCAGGCGCGACGGCGGCGTGGCCCGGACCATGGCCAGGCCCGGCTCGACCTCGACGAAGTCCTGGAAGGACGTGCTGACCAGGTGCGCCACGCGGCGGCCCATGTCCCGCTCCGGGTGGACCACGTGCTCCACGCCGAGCTGACGCAGGATCTCGCCGTGGCGGTCGTCATTGGCCTTGGCCCAGAGCTGGTGCGTCCCGAACCGCCGCATCAGCGAGACGGTGAGGATCGAGTCCGCGAGGTCGCCGCCGATGGCGACGACGACGTGGTCCATCTCGTGGACCGAGAGCTGGCGCATCGCCTCCTCGTCCGTGCTGTCCGCGCGGACGACGTGGGTCAGCCGGCCGTTGAGCGCCTGGACGGCCTCGGCATCGGCGTCGACCCCCAGCACGTGGCAGTCGGACTCCATGAGCTCGCGGGCGACCCCTGAGCCGAACCGGCCGAGCCCGAGGACGGCCACGGTGGGGCGGTCGCCCCGGCGGGGGGCGAACAGGGAACGGGTGAGATCAGCCAATGAGGGGTCTCTCCTTCGGGTACTCGAAGTGGCGGGTGCGGTCGGTCAGGGCCAGGCTGCCGGCGACGGTGGCGGGGCCGATGCGGCCGACGAACATGAGGAGCATCAGGATGCCCTGCGCGGCCGGCGGCAGCTGGGCGGTGATGCCGGTGGACAGGCCCACCGTGCTGAACGCGGACACGCACTCGAACAGGATCTGGTCGGTCGTGAACGAGGACAGGCCCATGAGCGCCATCGTGGCGACGGCGATCGCGGTCGCGGAGAGCATGATCACGGTGATCGCCTCGCGGTGCGTGGTCCGGGAGAGCCGGCGGCCGAACGCATGGACGGCGCCCTCCCCCCGGATCTCCGCGAGCACGATGAACAGCAGGACGCTCGCCGTCGTGATCTTCACGCCCGAGGCGGTGCCGGCGGGGCCGCCGCCGATGAACATGAGCACGTCGGTGGCGAAGAGCGTCACGGGGTGCATCTGCCCGTAGTCCAGGGTGTTGAAGCCGGCGGTGCGGGTCGTGACGGACTGGAAGAACGCCGCGAGCACGCGCGAGGCCGGGTCCAGACCGCCCAGGGTCCGCGGGTTGGACCACTCGAGGACGAGGTACATGAGCGTGCCGCCCACCAGCAGCACCGCGGTGCCCACGAGCACGAGCCGGACCGTGAGGTTCCACCGCTCGGGTCGGCGCAGGTCTCGCCGCAGGGTCAGCACGACCGGCAGGCCCAGGCCGCCCAAGATGATCGCCGCCGCGATCGGCAGGCAGATGAACGGGTCCGAGACGAAGCCCATGAGGTTGTCGCTGAACAGCGCGAACCCGGCGTTGTTGAATGCGGAGACCGCGTGGAAGACCCCCTGCCACAGTGCCTGGCCCGGGGACATTCCCGCGCCCAGCCAGAAGCGCAGGCTCAGCAGCAGCGCCACCGAGGCCTCGACGGCCGTGGAGTACAGGATCAGGGCCCGCAGCACCCGGGGCAGGTCCCCGATCCCCTCGGCCCGGGTGGAGGCCGCGGCGTCGAGGCGCTGGGTGAGGCCGAGCCGCCGGAGGATCACCAGCCCCAGCAGCGACGTGAACGTCATGACGCCCAGGCCACCGAGCTTGATGAGCGTGAGGATCACGAGCTGACCCAGGGGTGTCCAGAACGTCTGGGTGTCCACGACGCCGAGGCCCGTCACCGTGGTGGCGCTGGTCGCCGTGAACGCGGCCTCCAGCGGGGTGGGCGCGCGGCCCTGATACGAGGCGGGCAGCAGCAGTGCGCCGGTGCCCGTCACGATGGCGACGAGGAAGGACCCGACCACGAGCTGGGTCGGACGGATGCGGGGCCGGCGCGGGCCGACCCGCGGCGACGAGGTAAATGTCACGGGAGGGAAACATAGTCCTTCCGGGGCGCACTGTCACCGTGCGGCGCCGGTGGTTGAATGGCCGGGTGCCGACCCCCTCCGTCCCGCTCGTCCACCCGGTGCACCGGTTCGCCCACCACGAGATCGACTTCCGCCGCCGGATCGTCACGATGGCCGTGGTCAACCGCACCCCGGACTCCTTCTACGACGACGGCGCCGGCGCCGTCCTGGAGGACGCCCTCGCCCAGGCCCACGCCGCGGCGGACGCCGGAGCCGAGTGGGTCGACGTCGGCGGCGTGCCGTTCGCGCCCGGGGCGGAGCTCGACCCGACCGAGGAGGCGGCGCGGGTGGTCCCCCTGATCGCGGCCCTGCGGAGCGGGGACGGGGCCGGGTCGTCCGAGGCATCGCGCCGGCTGATCCTCTCGGCGGACACGTTCCAGCCGGCCGTGGCCGAGGCGGCCCTGGCGGCGGGGGCGGACGTCGTCAACGACACCACGGGACTGTTCCACGCGGACCTGGGCCGGGTGGTGGCCGCCGCGGGCGCGCACCTCGTGGTCACCCACTCCCTCGCCCACGTGCGCGGACCCCGGGCCGTGGTCCCCCGGCCGACCTACGGCGACGTCGTCAGGGAGGTCCGCGACCACCTGCGGCGCACCGTCGACCGGGCCGTGGCGCTCGGCGTCCCCGAGGAGAGGATCATCGTGGACCCCGGCCACGATCTGAACAAGAACACCCGGCACACCCTCGAGATCACGCGGCGGCTGGACGAAATCGCCACCCTGGGGCTGCCCGTGCTGGCCGCGGTCTCGAACAAGGACTTCATCGGCGAGAGCCTGGACCGGCACCGGCACGAGCGCCTGCCCGGCTCGCTGGCCGCGGCCGCGGCCTGCGTGTACGGCGGCGCCCGGATCCTGCGCATGCACGACGCCGACGCCTCCGTCTCGGCGGCCCGCATGCTCGAGTGCGTGTTCGGGTGGCGCGAGCCGGCGCGCCTGGTCCACAACATGGGCGCGGAGAACCCGCCGCCGGACCGCAGCACCCTGGCCGGACACCGCGCCCACCGCGGGGGGCGGGCATGAGACGGCTGACCGAGACCGGCCCCGGCCTGGACGACGACGCCCTCCGCGCCGCCCTCGCGGCCCCGGCGGCCGAGGACACCGGCCCCGGACCCTGGGTCCGCGTCGTGTTCATCGCCTCCGCCGACGGCGCGGCCACCCTGGACGGCCGTGCCGGCGGGCTCGGCTCCCCCGCGGACCAGCGGCTGCTGTCCCTGTCCCGGCACGACGCCGACGTCGTGCTCGTGGGGGCCGGGACCATCCGGGCCGAGGGCTACGAGGGAGCGCTGCTGTCCGAGGAGGACCGGCGTCGACGCGCGGAGGCCGGCGGGCCCGCGGACCCGCCCGTGGCCGTGGTCAGCGGCAGCCTGGACCTGGACCCGGAGTCCGCGTTCTTCACGGCCGCCCCGGTGCGCCCCTGGATCCTCACGTCCCGGGCCGCCCTCGCGGCTGAGCCGGAGCGGGCGACGGCGCTGGCCGCGCGCGCGGACGTGCTGGCGGTCGGCGAGGAGCACGTGGACCCCCAGACCGTGGTGGGGACCCTGCACGCGCGCGGCGCCCGCGTCGTCCACTGCGAGGGCGGACCGCGCCTGTTCGGCAGCCTCGCGGCGGCCGGCCTCGTGGACGAGGTGCTCCTCACCGTGGCGCCGCTGCTGGCCGGACCCGCTCCCGGCCGCGTCCTGACCGGGGAGGACGGCCCCGGCCTCCCGGCCCGGCTGCAGCTGGTCCAGGTGCTCCACGACGACGGCATGCTGTTCCTGCGCCTGCACCACGAGGGGCACGCCTCCCCCGGCCCGGACCCCACGCCGTGAGCGCGGCCGAGGAGCACCGCACCGCCTACGAGGTCCTGGGCGTGCCCCGCGACGCGACGGCCGAGGAGGTCCGGCGGGCCTACCGCCGCGCGGCCCGGGCCGCGCACCCCGACGTCGGCGGCGACCCCGCCGCCTTCCGGGCCGTGACGCGGGCGTGGGACCTGCTCGGCGACGCCGAGGCCCGGCGCCGGTACGACCTCTCGCTGCCCGGCCCGGACGTCGGTCCCCGCAGCCCCCGCGCGACGGCCGGATCAGGGCCGGCGAGACCGTCGGGACGGTCCGGACCCGGCGGACGTGCCGCCCGCCCCGTGCGCTACGAGCCCCCGCCCGGCGAGGCGGAGACGGACCCGACCGTGCTGGACCTGCCGCGATCGAGCCAACGCGTCCACGGGGCGCCGCGGCCGCGCGGCATCCTGCCGGACGAGCACCGGGTGCTGCGGCAGGCCCGCACCCTCGACGTGCTGCTGCGCCACGTGGCGGACGCGCTCCCGGCCGCCCGGGTCCTGACCGGGCTGCGGCTGGGCGGGCGCTGGGGACGGCACCTCGACGTGGACCACGCGGTGCTGTGCGGCCACCGCCTGGCGCTGATCGGCTCCGTCATGGTCCCGGAAGGGACCTACACCTGGGACGGGGCGGACCTGCGCTCCCGGGGCCGCCCCGTGGCCCCGCCGCTGCTCGGCCCCGCGATGATGGCGTGGCAGCAGGCCCTGCCCCAAGTCACCGTCGGCGGATTCGTGCACGTGATGACGGACCGCGACGCGCGGCACGCACCCGTGATCCGCCACACGCGCGGCGCCGACGCGCCGGAGGCGCAGGCCGACCTGCTCACCGCCCCGCCCGCACCCGGGATCGCGTTCGCGCGCGAGGTCGCGCTCTTCCTGGGCACCGGCACGGACCCGGACCTCGTGGACCGGCGCGCGCTCGGCGCGCTGGTCGACCGGCTCCACTGAGGCACGCCCCCGCCCGGCGGCGCCCCACTAGGCTGGGCGCGTGCCCGACTCCCCCACCCCACCCCGACCGAACCCGCACGAGGGCGCCGACCGCGCCCCGGCGCCCGGCACCCCCGGCTTCCGGATCCTGCTGCTCACCCCGGAGATCCCCGGCAACACCGGCAACGCGATCCGGCTCGCCGCCCTCACGGGGGCCGAGCTGCACCTCGTGGAGCCGCTGGGCTTCGGGTTCGAGGACGCCCACCTGCGCCGCGCCGGCCTGGACTACCACGACCTCGCGGTGGTGACGGTGCACCCGGACCTCGACGCTGCGCTCGCGGCCCTCGCCCCCGCCCGTGTGCTGGCCTTCACCGCGCGCGGGTCCGTGCGGCACGACCGGGTCGCCTACCGGCCCGGCGACGTGCTGCTCTTCGGCCGCGAGTCCACCGGCCTGCCCGAGGAGGTGCTGACCGATCCGCGGGTCACCGAGACCGTCTGCCTGCCCATGCAGCCGGCCCGTCGGTCCCTGAACCTGGCGAACGCCGTCTCCATCGCCGTGTACGAGGCCTGGCGCCAGCACGACTTCGCCGGGTCCGCTGCCCGCCCCGATTCCCTAGACTGAGGCCACCATGCAGACTCCTGACGCGTCCGAGCCCCACGCCGACCGCCCCGATGACGCCGGCCAGCCCGCCCTGGACACCCTCCTGCGCCGCAGCGCCGAGGGTGACCGGGCCGCGTTCTCCGCGTTCTACGACGCCACGGTCCCGTGGGTGCACGGCCTGGCCGAAGCGATGTTCGGCCCCGGCGACGACGCCGCCGCGGCCACGGTCCGCACCTACCTGACGGCATGGGAGGAGGCCTCCGAGGCCGGGCTCGACCTGAGCGAGCGTGACGACGCGACCCACCGCGAGCGCCAGGTGTTCACGTGGCTCGAGGTCCTCGCCCACCGTGTGATGACCTCGCTGCGCCGCGCCGGCGGCTCCGCGGCGGAACGTGGGCGTCGTCCCGGCCCGGCCGGGCCCGCGCCGTTGCCCGAGGACCTCGTCGACCGCGTGGCCCCGGACGCCTACGAGGCCGTGCGACTGGCGTGGCTGGGCGGCTGCACCGACCGGGAGGTCGCCGATCGGCTGGGTCTGCCGGCCGACCAGGCCCGCACCCTCCTGCGTGACGGCGTGCGGCAGGTCGTGGCGGCCCGCCGCGACCTCACGCAGGACGCCGCCCGGCCGTCCGCGCCGGCCCCGGCGACCGGCCCGGCACTCGGCGCGGACGTGCGCGAGGACGTGGACGCCGGCCGCGCACTCGAGCTGGCCGACCTCTCGGCCGTGCACGCCCTCGACACGGCCGGGCACACCGCGGCCTTCTCCGCCGTGCAGCGGCGGGGCGGCGAGCTGGCCCGGTGGCGCTCCCGGGTGGACGGTGCGCGCCAGGCGGTGGCCTGGGCGTTCCGGTCCGTGACGGCCGAGCCGCCGTCGGCCCTGCTCGACGAGGTCCTGCGTCGCCTGCCCGCCCAGGACGTGGGCATGGACCTGATCGGCGACGAGTCCGCCCCCGCCGGCCCGCCGCGGGACCGCCTGCGCTGGCTCAAGGTGACCGCCCTCCTGCTGCTCGCGGCCCTCGTGCTCGGCGTCGGCGGGTGGACGGTGTGGAGTCAGTTCACGCGGCCGGGCATCGTGCACCGCATCGACCAGTCGAAGGACCTGTTCACGACCTCGGAGTACCCGGCCCAGGACGGCGGCACGGTCCAGGCGTTCCTGTCCCGGGAGCAGAACAGCGGCTACCTGATGATCAGCGGGATGCCCCAGCTGCCGGAGGGTCAGTCCTACCAGCTGTGGCTCTACCCCTCGGACGGCACGGCCCCGGCCTCGCTCGGCACGTTCGACGCCAACGGCTTCGGCGAGCCCGTGACCTTCCGGGGGCTGGACCGCTTCGCGGCGATGGGCATCTCCGTGGAGCCCAGCTCGGGCTCGGAGGTGCCGACGTCGGAGCCCGTCGTCGGCGTGGACCTCGACCCCACCGCGCAGACCGGCCCGCGCTACGGCGGGCGGCCGAGCAACAACTGAGTCCCCGGAGCAGAAGGGCCGACGACGCGGCGCGTCGTCGGCCCTTCTGCTGTGGGGGCGGTTCAGAACCCGGCGATGGTGCTCGGACCGTTGACCGTGACCAGGTGGAACGCCTCGGCGTGACCCGGCGCGGCGGCCGGGCCGGCGGCGCGCCGGTGATGTTCGGCCATCTGGGCGAGCACGTGCCGCCGCATCGCGTCGACGTCCGGGTGCTGGGAGAGGTGGGCGTCGAGGGCGCGCAGCTTCTGCTCCGCCAGGCCCGTGACGTCCACGACCGTGTTCCGGCGCGCGGCGGGGGCGGCGTACAGCAGCAGGTTCCGGACCTTGAACGCCTCGAGCCCCTCCGCCGCGAGCTCCGGGTACGCGTACGGGTTCTCGGCCGCCGGGTACGCGGCGCGCACCACGGCCTCGCCGCAGGCGAGGTGGTCCGGGTGGGCGGCCTGCATCCGCTCCCAGTCCCGCTCCGGGTGGGTGCTGAGCACCACGTCCGGGCGGACGCGGCGCATCAGCGCCACGAGCTTGCGGCGCACGCCGTGGTCCGGCTCGAGGTGTCCGTCGCGCTCGCCGAGGAAGTGGACCTCGGCGGCACCGACGACGGCGGCGGCCGCGCGCTGTTCGGCGTGCCGGCGGGCGGTCATCGCCTCCGGGCCCTCCGAGTCGAAGCCGCCGGCGTCCCCGTCCGTCACGATGCACAGCTCGATGTGCAGCCCGGCCGCGCGGAAGCCGGCCAGGGTGGCGGCGGCCCCGAAGTCGAGGTCGTCCGGGTGGGCGCCGACGGCCAGGACCCGGCGCCAGCCGTGGTGGGCCGCGAGCGCGGCGGGGGTGGTGAGCGTGGTGGTCACGAGCGGGTGTCCTCCGTGAACGTCACCTCGGTCGTCTGCTCCGCGCCGTCGCGGAGGTAGGTGACGTCCACCGAGTCTCCCACGCGGTGCTCGCGGACGACGGCGGTGAGGGACTCGGAGTCGATCACCGCGCGGTCGCCGACGGCGGTGATCACGTCGCCCTCCTTCAGCCCGGCCGCGTCGGCCGCCGACTCTCCCACGACCTGCTGGACGCGGGCGCCGTCGCTGAACACGGTCCGGGCGTTCTCGCTGCCGCCCTGCACCTCGGCGGGCTCCGGGGTGACGCTCACGCCGAGCATGGCATGCGTGGCCTTGCCGTGGTCGATCAGGTCCTGTGCGACCCGCTGGGCGTAGTCCACGGGGATGGCGAAGCCGACCCCGATGTTGCCCGCCTCGCTCGGGTCCTGGCCGGCCGAGGCGATCGCGACGTTCACGCCCACCAGGCGACCCTCGGCGTCGACGAGCGCGCCTCCGGAGTTGCCGGGGTTGATGGCCGCGTCGGTCTGCAGCACGTTGATGTACACCTCGCCCCGGGTGCCCTGCGGGGTGCCCGGCAGCTGGAAACGGTACTGATCGGTGCCGGAGGACGAGCCGGAGCTCTCGCCCTGCGGCTCGGGCGCCTCGGAGGACGCCACCGCGATGGTCCGGTCCAGGGTGGAGATGATCCCGTCGGTCACGGTGTTCGGCAGGCCCAGGGGGGCGCCGATGGCGACGGCCTCGTCCCCGACCTTCAAATCCCCGGACCGGCCGATCTGGATGGGGGTGAGGTCCGGGGCGTCGATCTTGATGACGGCCAGGTCGGACAGCGGGTCGGTGCCCACGACGGTGGCAGCGTAGACCTCCCCGTCCGAGGTGCGCACCGTCAGCTCGGCGTCGTTGGCCTGGCCGCCGAGGGTGACCACGTGGGTGTTCGTGAGGATGTGCCCCTCCGTGTCCAGGATCGACCCGGAACCGGAACCGGAGGCGGAGCTCGACGTCGCGGAGATGGTCACCACGGAGGGCAGCGCGGTCCTCGCGGCGTTCCCGACGGCGGTGTCCGCCACGGGCTGTCCCCCGGCCTCGGCCGAGGTGTCCGTCGCCTGCGAGGAGGAGGAGCTCGCGGCCTCGGACGCGGCCTCGCCGCCGTCCTCCGCGACCGCGCAACCGGAGAGCCCCACCATGAGCACGGCTGCGGCGAGCAGGCCCGCCCCGGCACGGGCGCGGGACTGGGGCCGGGGACGCGCGACGGTGCGGGCCGTCGGCACGGGGGGCTGGGTGGGGGCGGCGGTCTGGTCCACGGGGTCCTCGCTTCGGGTCGGGCCCCGGGCGGTCGACACAGACGCCCGTCGTCTTGCGGACGCGCGCCCCGGGGCACGTCCACGCTAGCGTGCATGACTGAACGCCGCCTAGAGGCCGAACGTCCGCTCCTCCCACGGTCCCGGCCGCGCCGGATCCCTGGTGCCCGATTCCCACGCCGCCCTACACTCAACCCCAGGATCCGGCGGGTCCGCCCGGTGCGGCGGCTCGCCTCCGCCGTCGAAGGAGACCCCGCATGACCGTGCCCACCCGCCCCGCCGATGTCGGCCGTCTGGCGCGCGCCGTGACCGCCGCGGGTCTGGGAGGCCTGGGCCTCCTGGTGGCGGCACCCGCCTCGCACGCCGTGACGGTGCCGCCGGGCGTGTACGTGGTGGACGAGGCCGGGGTGCTCTCGACCTCCGATGAGCAGCGGCTGACCCAGGAGATCCAGGACCTGCGCCGGGACACCGGGCAGGGGCTGTACGTCGTCTACGTGGATGAGTTCAGCACGGACGCCCAGACGCTGGCCCAGGACGTGGCGCGCCAGCGCGGGCTCGGGACGAACGACTCGGTCCTGGCGATCGCGGTCGAGGACCGCGCCTATGGGCTGGACAGCGGCGGGGACGCGGACCTGCAGAACCAGGTGACGCGCACCTACGTGGGCCCGGAGCTGTCCAAGATCGGCACGGACCCCGGCTCGGCGGAATGGCTCGCGGCGGGCACCGCCGCGGTGCAGGGGCTCGACGACGCCGCCGACGGCACGCTCGACGGCACGGGGGCCAGCGGGGCCGAGTACGATCCGGCCGGTGCCCTGCCGGCCGGCACCGCGGGCGACGGGAGCACGGCCCAGGGCGCCTCCGGCGGCGGGGCCCTGACGGCGGTGCTCGGCGCGGGCGCGGTGGCCGCGGCCGTGGGCGGCGGCGTGCTCGTGGCCCGCAGCCGGAAGCGCACGCAGGGCGGCGCGGTCGAAGGGGGCCGCACCGAGGAGGTCCGCCGCGACCCCCTCGACGAGCTCAGCGTGGAGCAGCTGCGCACCCAGGCCGGCTCGAAGCTCGTGGCCGCGGACGACGCCATCCGCTCCTCGGAGCAGGAGCTGGGCTTCGCCGAGGCGTCCTACGGGGAGAAGTCCGTGGCGACGTTCCGCGAGGACATCGATCGGGCCAAGGAGCACATGCGGGCCTCGTTCCAGCTCCAGCACCAGCTCGACGACGAGATCCCGGACACCGAGGCCGAGCAGCGCGCCTGGCTCAAGGAGATCATCCAGCGCAGCGAGGCCGTGGGTGCGGCCCTCGCGGCGCACAAGAAGGAGTTCGACTCCCTGCGCGACCTCGAGAACCAGGTGCCCGAGGCCCTGGAGCGCGTCGACGCCCGCCTGCCCGAGGCGCGGTCCCGGGTGCAGGAGTCCGAGTCGGCGATCGCCGCGCTGCACGGCCAGTACGCGGAGTCCGCCCTCGCCGAGGTCGCGGACAACGCGGCGCAGGCCCGGGAGCGGCTCGAGTTCGTGGAGACCGCCGTCGCGAAGGCGCGGAGCGCGTGGGACGCCCAGGACCGCTCCACGGCGGCGCTGGCCGTGCGTGCCGCCGAGGAGGCGCTCAGCCAGGTGGACACGCTCACGGAGGCGGTGGGCAAGGCCGAGGGGTCCCTGCGGGCCATGCTGGGCAACCTGCAGACGGGCCTCGCCCAGTCCGAGCAGGACGTCGCCGAGGCCGAGGCGCTCGTGGCCAACGGGTCGAACCCCGAGCTGGCCGGCCCGGTGGCGGGGATGAAGAACGCTGTGAACGCGGTGCGCCGAGCCCTCGCGGCCGGCCGCCCGGACCCCCTGGAGCTGCTGCACCAGCTCGAGGCCGCGCACCGCCAGCTCAACACCCCGCTGGCCGGCGTCCGCGACGCTCGGGAGCAGGCCCGCCAGGCCTCCCAGGTGCTCACCTCCACGATCGCCCAGGCCCAGGCGCAGATCGACGGCACGGCCGACTTCATCGGCGCCCGGCGCGGTGCGGTGGGCTCGGAGGCCCGGACCCGGCTCGCGGAGGCCGACCACACGCTGCGTTCGGCGATCAGCCTCGGCCGCACCGACCCCGTGGCCGCCCTCCAGCAGGCGCAGCGCGCCTCCCAGCTGGCCGAGCGCGCGAGCGAGCTGGCCCGCGCGGACGTCGAGGGCTTCGGCTACGGCCCCGGCATGGTGGGCGGCATGTACGGTGCACGCCCGCGCGCCGGAGTGGGCGGCAGCTTCGGCGGCGGCCTCGGCGGCGCACTGCTCGGCGGCATCCTGATGAACTCGATCCTGAACAGCGGCAGCTGGGGCGGCGGTGGCTTCGGCGGGTTCGACGGCGGCGGCCTCGGCGGCGGCGACTTCGGCGGGTTCGGCGACATCTCCGGCGGCGGCTTCTGACCGCCGCCCCATGAACTCCGGCGCCCCGGGCGCCGGCCCGGCCCGCACGCGCGGGACGGGGTGGACGCAGGCCGACGGTCTGCGCTGACGTGAAAGACCGACGAAAGGCAGACACCATGGTCAAGCAGTCCATCTTCGGCCGCATCAGCACGCTGGCGAAGGCCAACATCAACGCGATGCTGGACAAGGCCGAGGACCCCCAGAAGATGCTGGACCAGATGGTCCGCGACTACACGAACAACATCGCGGAGGCCGAGGCCGCCGTCGCCCAGACGATCGGCAACCTGCGAATGATCGAGGACGACTACCGCGAGGACCAGGACGCGTCCCGCAGCTGGGGCCAGAAGGCGCTGGCCGCCTCCCAGAAGGCCGACGACTTCCGCACCAAGGGTGACACCGCCTCGGCGGACAAGTTCGACAACCTCGCCAAGGTGGCCATCGAGCGCCAGATGGACTTCGAGCGCCAGGCGAAGTCCGCGGAGCCGACCATCGCCTCGCAGCGCGAGATCGTGGAGCGCCTGAAGACCGGTCTGGACCAGATGAAGGTCAAGCGTCAGCAGCTGGTCGCCAAGCGCGACGAGCTGACCGCCCGCGCCAAGTCCGCCCACGCCCAGTCCGCGGTGGCCGACGCCGTGAAGTCGATCGACCTGCTGGACCCGACCTCCGAGGTCTCCCGCTTCGAAGAGAAGGTCCGTCGCGAGGAGGCCCGCGTGCGCGGCCAGCAGGAGATCGCCGCCTCCTCCCTCGACGCCCAGTTCGAGTCCCTCGAGGACCTCGGCGAGAAGACCGAGGTGGAGGCCCGCCTCGCCGCCCTCAAGGCCGGCGGCGCCGGCCAGGCCGCCCTCACCTCGGGCGACGTCGACGCCGATGAGACCCTGACCCTCGACTACGCGGCCGAGGGGACCGCCGAGGAGACCGGCACCGCGCGCGGCTGACCCCGCCCCTCCCCACGGCCCGTCGCCCGGCCCACGCCGGCGCGGCGGGCCGTCCTCGTGCGCCCCGGCCCGGTGCTCCTCCCGGACGCGCCCCGGCCCCCGCGCTCCTTTGGTACTGTCCCGGGGTCCCTCGGCACGCTCCGCGGGACGCCCCCGTCCCCGCACAGAGGAAGAACCCCATGCAAGAGCAGTTCACGGCCTGGTCCGTGCTGGTCGACGCCGGCCTCATCGGCGCGCTCCTGGCCGTGGGCACGCTGGCCCGTGCCGTCATCACGCCCCTCCAGACCCTGATGATCCCGGCCTCCGTCATCGCCGGCATCCTGGGCCTGGTCCTCGGCCCGAACGGCCTGGGCTGGCTGCCGTTCAGCTCCCAGCTGGGCACGTACGGCTCGATCCTGATCGTCATCGTGTTCGTGTGCATCGCGCTCACCGACGACTTCGACGTCCGCAAGATCGGCCGCCCCGTGGGTGCGTTCGCGTCCTACGGCGTGCTGATCTACGCCTCCCAGGTGGCCATCGGCGCCCTCGTCACGCTGGTCCTCCTGCAGCCGCTGTTCGACGCGCCCGACTCGTTCGCCGCCCTGCTGTTCGCCGGCTGGGCGGGCGGCTTCGGCTCCGCGGCCGCCGTGGGCCAGGCATACGCGGCCAACGGTGATGCGACCGTCACCTCGCTGGCCTACACCTCGGCCACCGTCGGCATGATCGTCGGCGTGGTGGGTGGCATCATCCAGGCCAAGATCGGCGCGCAGCGCGGCCACGCGCGGGAGTTCGCGGGCCTGACCTCCATCCCGGAGGAGCTGCGCACCGGGGTGCTGAACCAGGTGGAGGAACGCCCGGTCATCGGCCGGCACACCTTCTCGGCGGCCTCGGTGGAGTCACTGGCCTTCCAGGTCGGCGTCGTCGCGATGATCGCGGCGGCCGCGCACGGCGTGGTCTCCTGGATCACGTCCGTGTGGCCGAGCGTCGTGGGCGAGGACGGACCCCAGCTGATCATCCCCGCGTTCGCGATCGCGTTCCTCCTCGGCCTGATCGCTCGCGTCCTGTTCCAGGCCACGAAGACGGCGAAGTTCCTCGACCCGGGCTCGCTGAACTCGGTGTCCGGCACCGCCACGGACATCCTCATCGTCTGCGGCATCGCCGCGATCGCCCCGACCGTGGTCGTGGACTACTGGCAGCCGCTGCTGCTCCTGTTCGTGATCGGCCTCGCGCTGGCCCTGTTCCTGGGGATCGTCGTGGCGCCGCGCGTCATGACCGACGCGTGGTTCGAGAAGCAGCTGTTCACGTGGGGCTGGGCCACCGGCGCCGTCGCCACGGGCGTGGCCATGCTGCGCATCGTGGACCCGAAGCTGAAGTCCGGGACCATGGAGCAGTTCGGCGTGGCCTACATCCCGGTGGTGCCCGTGGAGATCGCGGCCGTGTCCTTCGTGCCGCTGCTGCTCCTCGCGGGCCTGTCCTGGGCCGTCGTCGGCATCTGGGGCGCCATCGCGGTCATCGCGATCATCGCTGCCGTCTGGCTGCGCCGCACCGACCCGGGCCGCCGCACCCCGGCCCAGCAGGCGGTCCGGGCCTCGAGCCGCTGACGCTCCCGCTCCCCCGCGTTGATCGCCCGAGGGCGGTCGGCTCGCCCGCCGGCACCGTGCCGGCGGGCCGGGGCGACCGGGTCCGGACATGCGAGAAGGCCCCCAGCAGATGCTGGGGGCCTTCTCCTTCTCGTTGCGGGGGCAGGATTTGAACCTGCGACCTCCGGGTTATGAGCCCGGCGAGCTACCGAACTGCTCCACCCCGCGGCGACTTCTAGAACTATACACACCTGTTCCGTCGAGTTCAAATCGGCGTCAGCACCCCGCCACCCGGCGGCCATGCGGCGGCCACCTGCCCCGAGACGACAGCGGCCCCGACCACGCGCGGTGCGTGGCCGGGGCCGTCGTCGACGGTCCGGCGGGCCCGGCCCGCCGGCGCCGACTCAGCCGCTCGGCGTCGGGCTGGGGCTCGACGACGGCGCGGGGCTCGCCTCGGCCGGGGCCTGCTCCTGGGCAGGCGCGTCGCCGCCCAGGGCGTCGTCGGCGGCGGTGGCACGCTTCAGGGCCTCGTTGAGACGCTTCTGCTGCTCGCCGTAGCCGGCCCAGTCGCCCTCGGCCAGACGCTCCTGGCCCTGGGTCAGGGCGTCCTGAGCCTCCTCGAGGGCCGCCGAGAGCTCCTCCTCGACGGTGCCCGGAGCCGTCGGCTCCTCGCCCGGCGCGGGCGCCTCCGCCTGCTTCTCCTCCGGGGTGACCGCGCCCGAGTCCCCGTCGAACACCTGGTCCAGGGCCTCCTGGAGGGTGTCCGCGAAGCCGACCTTGTCGCCGAAGGAGACGAGCACCTTGCGCAGCGTCGGGTAGGTGGTGCCGCCCGAGGAGCGGACGTACACCGGCTGGACGTAGAGGATGCCGCCGGCCACCGGCAGGGTGATCATGTTGCCGTTGAGCACCTCGGACGCGCCCTGGCGCAGCAGGTTCAGCTCCCGCGAGACGTCCGCGTTCGAGTCGAAGTTGGCCTGCGCCTGGCCCGGGCCGGGCACCGTGGTGGACCGCGGCAGCTCGAGCAGTCGGAGCTGCCCGTAGCCCTCGGCCTTCACGCCGTCCTCCCCCGTGCCGGCGTCGCCGGCGGCGGAGAGGAACCCGTAGAGCACGTTGCGCTGCTGGGCACCGTCCGTGATCTGCGGTATGTAGCTGCTGGTGAGGGAGAACGCCGGCTCGTCCTGGCCGGGCATCTGCAGCGTCATGTAGTACGGCGGCTGCTTGACGTCCTCCTCGCGCGTGGGGTCCGACGGCACGGACCACGCGTCGTTGTTCTCGTAGAAGTCGTCCGCGTCGGTCACGTGGTAGCGGCCGAGCAGCTCGCGCTGGACCTTGAACATGTCCTCCGGGTAGCGGACGTGGTCCAGGAGTCCGGCGCTCATCTCCGAGTACGGGCGCAGCGAGGACGGGTAGACGTTCTGCCAGGCCTGCAGCAGCGGATCCTGGTCGTCCCACGCGTAGAGAGACACCGAGCCGTCGTACGCGTCCACCGTCGCCTTCACCGAGTTGCGGATGTAGTTCACCCGGCCCTGGAGCGCCGGGTTCTGGCCCTGGCTCAGGGAGTCCACCGTGACCTCGCCCAGCTGCTGCGCGGTGGAGTACGGGAACTGGTCCGAGGTCGTGTAGGCGTCCACGATCCACTGCACGCGGCCGTCGACGATCGCCGGGTAGGGGGCGGTGTCCACCGTCAGGTAGGGCGCGACCTTGCGGACGCGCTCGGCCGGGTCGCGGTCGTAGAGGATCTGCGAGGCCTCGTTCACGTCCGAGGACAGCACGAGCTCGGGCGAGCCGAACTTCACCGCGTACGCGAGCCGGTTGAACAGGTTGCCCACCGAGGGGCCGCCGTCGCCGGAGAAGGTGTACGCCGTGTCCTCCTGGGAGTCGGCCGTCTGCGGCCGGTCGCGTTCGACGGCCGGCGCGCCCTCGGGCGCACCCACCACCGAGTACGAGGGCGAGTTGAGCCCGAAGTAGATGCGCGGCTCGTAGTCCTGGTCGGAGGCCAGCGGCCCGCGCGTCGGGATCTCGGAGAGCAGCCACTGGGGCCGGCCGCCGGCCGCGACCTCGGAGGCGTCGGCCACGACCATGCCGTAGCCGTGCGTGTAGATGGTGTGGCGGTTCACCCACGACTGCATGTCGTCCACGTTGACGTCACGGGCCGCCAGGATGGTGTCCCGCGTCTGGCCGTCCACCTCGTAGCGGTCCACGTGCAGCGTGGTGGGGAACGAGTAGTACGGACGGAACTGCTGGAGCTGCCCGAAGGTCTGGGAGATCAGGTTCGGGTCCATGAGACGGACGTTGGCCGTGTTGGCCTCCTCGCCCGCCAGGGCCCCGGCCTCGGGGTCCGTGGCGCCCTCATAGTTCGTCACCTCGACGTCGTCCAGGCCGTACGCCTCGCGCGTCATGGCGATGTTCCGCTCGATGTACTGGGATTCGAGCGTGCGCTCGGACGGCTTCACCTGGTACTCCTGCACGATGAAGGGGTACGCCGTGCCCACCACGAGCGCCGTGATGACCAGGACCGCGGTGCCGATCAGCGACAGCCGCCACCGGCCCGAGACCACCGTCCACACGAACAGGCCGGCCACGATCACGGCCGTGACCGCCAGGATCGCCGACGTCGGGATGACCGCGTTCACGTCCGTGTAGAGCGCGCCGGCCCAGTTGCCGGTCTGCGACTGCGTGGTGCGGTAGCGGTTGAGCCAGAAGTTGACGCCCTGCAGCAGCAGGAACACGGCCAGGGTGATGCCGATGTGGGCGCGCGCCGCCGGGGTGATCCGCACGCCGCCGCCCTCCTCCACGCGCACCGCGCCGTACAGGTAGTGCACCAGAAGACCGGTGATGCCGGAGACCAGGACCACCGAGATCAGGTACCCGACCACGAGCGTCAGGAACGGCAGGGTGGCCATGAAGAACATGAGGTCCAGGCCGAACTCCGGGTCCGCCTGGCCGTAGGGCACCTGGTTCAGGAACAGCAGGACCGTGTTCCACCCGTTCATCGCGGTGGAGCCGGCGAACACGCCGAGCACGAGCGGGACACCCAGGAACACCAGGCGCCGGATGGGCTCCAGCTGGCGCTGGGCCTGGCTGAGCGAGTCCCGCGCGGCCGCGGACGCGTCCGCGGGGCGGTGGCGCCAGGCCGTGCGGATCGCCAGCCACACGGCGAGGGCCATCCCGAGCCCGGCGATCAGGAACAGCGCGGCCTTGGCGACGACCTCGGTCCAGAAGACCTCGGTGAAGCCCAGCTGCGAGAACCACAGCACGTCCGTGTAGACGTTCGTGAACACCACGAACAGCCCCACGAGCACGGCCACCGCGATGATGGTCAGCACGAGCGCGCTCGGCCGGCCCGGCCGGCCCCTGCCGCGCGCGGCGGAGGACCCGCCCCCGCCGAACGGGCCACCAGGACCGCGGTCGCCGTCGTCGCCCGGGCCGCGCGGGGCGCCGCCGAAGGGGCCGAACGCCCCGAACGGGCCGGACTGGCCCCCGGCGGTCCCGCCGCCGTCACGGGGCGGGCCGCCGAACGGTCCGCCGCCTCCCTGTCCGAAGCTCACTGCTCTGTCCTCTTCCCTCCCGCGTCCGCGGGGCTCTGCTCCGGTCCGGGGCGCTGCGCCCCGGACATGTCGTCCGGTCTGGTGGTCTGGTGGTCTGGTGGTCTGGTGGTCCTGGTGTGCGTCGGCTCAGCCGCACGTCCGGGCGGCGGCCGGGGTCTCCCCCCGGGCCACCGCCTCGACGATGTCGCGGGCCTGGCCCAGCGTGTCCACGGGGTACACCGTCAGGCCCTCGGGCACACGGCCGGCCAGCTCCTCGCAGTTCGCCGTGGGGGCGAGGAACGTCGTGGCCCCCGCCTCGGCGGCGCCGCGCACCTTCTGCGGGATCCCGCCGATGGGACCCACGACGCCGTCCCCCGTGATCGTGCCCGTTCCCGCGATCGGGGCGCCCCCCGTCATCGCCCCCGGGGTCAGCCGCTCGATCACGGTGAGCGCGAACATCAGACCCGCCGAAGGTCCGCCGATGTCCGGCACGGTCAGCTCGACGTCCACCGGGACGTCGTAGGCGGTCTCGATCAGGGCCCCCATCTGCCACGGCTGGGGCGCGCCCTCGGGGGCGGCCGCCACCGGCACCTCGAGGTCCTGCTCCACGCCGTCGCGGCGGACCGTCAGCGTGACCGGGTCGGGCCCCGCGGCCCCGACGGCGGCGCGCACGGCCTCCAGGTCGGCCACGGGCCGTCCCTCGGCGGCGATCACCTCGTCCCCGGCCCGCAGGACGCCCTCGGCGGGCCCGCCGGGCACGAGCTGCTGCACGACGAGCCGCTGGGGCACCTCGCGTCCGAGCTCGTGCAGGGCCGCGGCGGTCGCGGTCTGCTGGGAGTCCGACATGGCCGCCGAATTGGCCTCGCCGACCTCGTCGGAGGTGACGCCGGTGGGATACATCAGCTCGCGCGGGGCCACGTCCACGGCGGGGTCCGTCAGGCCGCGGCCGAGGTCGAGCAGGGAGGTGGTGCCGATGGGAGGACCCCCGACCATCACGGTGGTCATGTGCAGGGTCCCCTCACCCGGGTCCGCCTCGCCGCCCTCGACGCGCAGCACGGGTCGACCCTCGCGTTCGCCCAGCAGGTCCACGGCGGGGCCGGGGCCCTCGAGGATGTAGGGGGTGGGGGCCAGCAGTGCCAGCCCGGCGCTGCCCAGGGCGAGCCATCCGGAGAAGGGCACGCGGGCGGCGCGGGTGGTCCTCGAGGGCACTGCGCGCACGCGACACCGTCTTTCCTGGGGGTCCTGATCGGGCCGTCCTCGCCGCCGGGCACGGGCCGCGCGGCGACGGTCACACCAGTCTACGCGGGGCCGCGACCCCCGCCTGCCCCGCGCGACGCCGTGCGCCATGGGCGAACCGCGCCGCCGCGACGTCGGGAGGGCGGGCGCGCCGCGCCGACGCGGATACGCTGGAGACATGAGCAACGACGCGCGCACGCCCGGATCCGACGACGGCCGCGACCCCCTGGAGGAGATGCTGCGGCAGCTCTTCGGCGGCCAGGGCCCCGACCCGGACGAAGTCCGACGCGCCATGGAGGGCCTGGGCGGCCCCGGCGGGGTGCCCTTCGACCCGTCCCAGCTGAATCCGGCCATGATGCAGCAGGCCATGGCCCAGTTCCAGGCGATGATGAGCTCCGGCTCCGGCTCGGACGGCCCCGTGAACTGGGCTCTGGCGAAGCAGGCCGCCCGCCAGGCCGTGGCCGGCGAGGACCCGGCCGTCGGCTCGTTCGCGCGACGCGAGGTGGACGAGGCGCTGCGGCTGGCCGAGCTGTGGCTCGACGGCGTCACGCAGACCGAGCCCGTCGGCAGCGTCGGCGTGGCCTGGTCCCGTGCCGAGTGGGTCGAGGCGACCATGGACCAGTGGCGCCGGCTCACCGAGCCCGTGGCCGTCTCGATGTCCCGCGCGATGTCCGCGGCCATCGAGCAGCAGCTGCCGGGCCAGCTCCCCGAGGGCATGGACGCCTCCCTGCTCGGCGGGCTGCAGCCCATGCTGAAGAACATGGGCGGCACGATGTTCGGCCTGCAGCTCGGCGGCGCCGTGGGCGCCCTGGGCAAGGAGGTGCTCTCGGGCACGGACATCGGCCTGCCCGTCGCCGGCCACCGTCTCGCCCTCGTCCCCGTGAACATCGAGGAGTTCGGCGACGGGCTCTCGGTGCCGGACGACCAGATCCGCATCTACCTGGCCCTGCGCGAGGCCGCACGCATGCGCCTGTTCCTGCACTCGCCGTGGCTCGAGCGGGACCTGTACGCCGCCGTCGAGCAGTACGCCGCGGGCATCCGCCTGGACACCGAGGGCATCGAGCGGGCCGCGCAGTCGGTGGACCCGATGGACCCCGGCTCCCTGCAGGCCGTGTTCGACGGGGCGTCCTTCATCGCCGCCCCGGACGCCACCCAGCAGGCCGCGCTGGACCAGCTGGAGCTGCTCGTCGCCCTCGTGGAGGGCTGGGTGGACGTGGTGGTCGCCGAGGCCGCGCGCCCCCTCGAGTCGGCGGCCGCCCTGCGCGAGACCATGAACCGCCGCCGCGCCTCGGGTGGCCCGGCCGAACAGGCCTTCGCCGCCCTCGTGGGCCTCGAGCTGCGCCCGCGCCGCCTGCGCGAGGCCGCCGCGTTCTGGGAGCACGTCACGGCCGAGCACGGCACGGAGTACCGCGAGGAGATCTGGCGCCATCCCGAGCGTCAGCCCACGGCGGAGGACCTCGAGGACCCCGCCGGGTACGCCGGGCGCCGCTCCGCCGCGGACGCCAGCGCCGAGTCCCTCGACGACGAGCTGCGCAAGCTCCTCGAGGGCGGCTTCGGCGACGCGCCGCGCGAGGGCTGAGCCCCTCCCGGCACGACGGCGGCGGGCGGTCCGGCACCTCGGGTGCGGGCCGCCCGCCGTCGTGTCAGCCCGCGTCCTCGTCCTCCGCCCACCGGTCCGGCGCCGTGCGACCGCGGCCCTCGGCGAAGGTGACCCCCTCGAGGAAGGCCATCGCCTCGGCGTAGCGCGGGTACCGGTCCACGAGGCGTCGGAAGGCCGGGCCGTGTCCGGACTCCAGCAGGTGGGCCAGCTCGTGGACGAGCACCGCCGCCACCACCCAGTCCGGCATGCCGCGCAGCTGCGTCGAGAGCCGGATGGTGCCGCGGGCCGGCGTGCACGAGCCCCAGCGGCGGCGCTGCCGGGCCGACCACGTGACCGAGACCGGACGGGCCCGCCCACCCAGGTGCGCCGCCGAGAGCCGTCCCGCCCAGGCCAGGAGCGCGTCGTCGGAGCGAGCGTCGGCGGGGCCGCCGTCCGGGTCGGCCGCCGGCTGCCCCGTCCCGCCGCGTGCGCCCACCTTCGCGACCATCCGGCCGATCCACTCGCGCTCCTGCGCGGCCGAGAGCCGGGCCGGGACATTGACCTGCAGGCGGCCGTCGCGCCACGCCGCCGAGACGGTGCGGGTGCGGGCCGTGGAGCGCACGAGCCGCACGGGCGTGCCCTCCCAGTCCAGATGGATGCTCTCGCGGGCGGGACCGCGGTGGGCGGCCGGGACGGCACGCGGAGGGCGGCCGGGGGCGGGCGGGACAGGGCGCATCCGGCCATTGTCCGGCATGGGCCGCAGGCTGTGGACAATCCGGCGCGGTCCGGGAGTGCCCTGGCAGGGTGGGAGGCACCGAGCCGAGAGGAGAGCCGTGCGCACCGTCGCCGAGACCGTCACCACCGTCCCTCATGATGCCGCCGCGTCAGCGCTGGAGCCGGGGGCGTGGGCCCCGCCGACGGACGTCCATGTGGCGGGCCTCGACGCGGTGGGCGCGGCGATCGCCCACGCGCTGGCGGGGGCCGGGGCGCTGCGCCTGGCCCTGTGGGATCCGCGGCCCGTCGACGCCGCGGACCTGGGGACCGGCCTGCTGCCCGGGGACCTCGGTCGGCCCCGGGCGGGTGCGCTCGAGCGCCGGCTGGGCGATGTGGCCCCCGGGCTGCGCGTCTTCGCGCACCACGGCCCGGTGCCGGTGCTCGTGGGGCAGGCGACGGTGGCGGTGGGGTCCGTGCTCGACGCGGACCTGGCCGCGCACGCCCTCGCCGCCGACCACCCGCTGCTGCCGGTCAAGGTGGGGCCGAGAGCGGTCACGGTCGGACCGTGGTGCGCCCCCGGGGTGCGCGGGTGCCCGCTGTGCCGATGGCCCGCGGACCCGGCGGGCGTCCCCGGTGCCCCGACGGCGCCCGGCCCGTCGGCGCACCGGGGACAGGTGGACGGGCTCGCGGCGCTGCGGGCCGCCGTGCTGACCGTGGACGCGCTGCGGACCGGACCGGCCCCCGGCGTGCTGCGGGCCGATCGGGTGACGGGACGCACGCGCCGAGTGAAGGTCCGCCCCCGGCCCGGCTGCGCCTGCGACCCGGACGCGCTCGGCTGGGCGTTCTGACGGGGGCGGCGCCGCCGGCGGAACGGGGTGCGGGCCCGCGGCTCAGGCCGTCGGGGTGCCGTGCAGCAGCTCGAGCAGCTCCGGTCCGTGCTTCTCCAGCTTGGTCTTGCCGAGGCCGGGCACCTTCAGGAGCTCTGCCGGGGTCCTCGGCATGGCCTCGGCGATGGCCACGAGGGTGGCGTCCGTGAACACCACGAACGCGGGCATCCGCATCTCGGCGGCCGTGCGGGTGCGCCAGTCGCGCAGCTCCTCGAGCACCGCCTCGTCGTAGGTGGCGGGGCAGTCCAGGCAGCGGCCGACCTTGCGCTCGGCTCCCGTCTCGAGGGGCTTGCCGCACGTGCGGCACACGGCGACCTTCGCACCCCGGCGCCGCGGCGCCGTCGGGCCGGCCGCGGATCCGCGGGCCGGGGCGTGCTCGCGGGTGCCGCCGAGGGTCGGGTCGATGGCCCACAGGAACCGGGAGGGCCGCCGGGTGGAGCGCCCGCCCGTGCCCCGCGAGAGCGTCCACGTCAGCGACAGGTGCTGGCGGGCACGCGTGATCCCCACGTAGAGCAGGCGCCGTTCCTCGTCCACCTCGGCCTGGGTCTCCGCGAAGGAGATCGGCATGAGCCCCTCGGACAGGCCCACGAGGAACACCGCATCCCACTCGAGGCCCTTGGCCGAGTGCAGCGAGGCCAGGGTGATGCCCTGCACCGTCGGCGCGTGCTGGTGCTGGGCCCGCTCGTCGAGCTCGGCCACGAGCTCGGTCAGCGTGAACTCGGCCCCGCGCGTCGTGGCGAGCTGGTCGGCGAGGTTGACGAGGGCGTGCAGGGACTCCCACCGTTCACGGGCCGCGCCGGTGGCCGACGGCGGTTCGGCGGAGTAGCCGAGCGAGGAGAGCACGTCCCGCACCCGGTCCGTGACGTCGTCGCCCGTCAGGTCCTGGGCCGCGCGGGCGGCCGCCCGCAGCTGCAGGATCCCGTCGCGCACCTCGCGCCGGGAGAAGAACCGCTCGCCGCCGCGCAGCTGGTAGCCGATCCCCGCCGAGGACAGCGCCGTCTCGAAGGCCTGGGACTGGCCGTTGGTGCGGAACAGGACGGCGATCTCGGAGGCGGGCACGCCGTCGTCGATCAGCGCCGCGATCCGGTCGGCGACCCAGCCGGCCTCGGCCTCGTCGTCGGTGCACTCCGCGAACACGAGGTCGGGGCCGGCCGGCCGCTGGGAGACGAGCTCGAGGGGGTCGGGCCAGCGCGGCATCGTGCGGTCCCGCTCCCCCGCCTTGGTGCGGTCCGCCAGCAGGCGGTTGGCCGCCTCCACGATCTGCGGGCTGGACCGGTAGTCGCGCACGAGCCGGACCACCGTGGCCGCGGGGTACCGCTCACGGAAGTCGGTGAGGAAGCGGGAGGTCGCGCCCGTGAACGAGTAGATCGTCTGGGAGGCGTCGCCGACGACGCACAGGTCGCCGCGGTCGCCGAGCCAGAGGTCGAGCAGGCGGTGCTGCAGCGGCGAGACGTCCTGGTACTCGTCCACCACGAACACGCGGTACTGGTCCCGGATCGTGGCCGCGATCTGCGGCTCGGTGGACAGGATCCCCACGAGGATCAGCAGCACGTCCTCGAAGTCGATCATGTTCCGGGCTGTCTTGGCCTCCTCGTAGCCGGTGTAGAGACGGGCGACGGTGGTGGCGGTCCAGCCGGCGGGCATCTCCCGCTCCTTCGCGGCCTCGGCGTAGCCCTCGGGGGCGTGCAGGGAGACCTTGGCCCATTCGATCTCGCCGGCGAGGTCGCGCAGTCCGGCCCGGTCCACGGTCATCCGCATGCGCTGGGCGACCTCGGTGAGCAGGCGCACCTTGTTCTCGATCAGCGAGGGCATGGGGCCGCCCACGGCCTGGGGCCAGAAGTACTGCAGCTGGCGCAGGGCAGCGGAGTGGAAGGTGCGGGCCTGGACGCCGGCCACGCCGAGGTCGCGCAGGCGGGTGCGCATCTCCGCGGCCGCACGCGCCGTGAAGGTCAGGGCGAGGGTGCGGTGCGGGTCGAAGACGCCGGAGGCGACGCCGTAGGCGATGCGGTGCGTGATGGCGCGGGTCTTGCCGGTGCCGGCGCCGGCCAGGATGCAGACGGGCCCGTGCAGGGCCGTGGCGGCCCGGCGCTGCTCCGGGTCGAGGCCGCGGAGGATCTCGTCGGGAGTGCTCATGCGGGACGAGTCCTCCTAGGTGATCAGGGTCTGCGCATCGGGCAGCGTCCCACCGTACCAATCCTCGATGAGCGCCCGCGCGATGGACACGGCCCCGGGCAGGGTGACGTCGCCCTCGCGGGCCAGACGCGCGAGCTCCTCCCGCTCGAACCAGCGCACGGAGAGGATCTCCTCGCCGTCCGGAACCGGCTCGGCGCCGGCCGGTGCCAGCGCGGTGAACCCGAGCATGAGCGAGCGCGGGAACGGCCACGGCTGGGAGCCGCGGTAGCGCGGCTGCGTCACCGTGACCCCGGACTCCTCCGCGATCTCCCGGACCACCGCGTGCTCCAGGGACTCCCCCGGCTCCACGAACCCGGCCAGGCAGGAGTACAGCCCCTCGGGCCACGCCGCGTTGCGGCCCAGCAGGATCCGCCCGGCCGGGTCGATGACGGCCACGATCACCGCCGGGTCCGTGCGCGGGAACTGCTCCCGGGAGCAGTCGCGGCAGCGACGCACCCAGCCGGCCGCCTCGACGTCCGTGACGCCGCCGCAGAACGCGCAGAAGCGGTGGGTGGCGTGCCAGTTGGCGTTCGCGACGGCGGCCACGAACAGCCCGGTGTCCGCGTCGCTGAGGGCGGCGGCCGCGTCGCGGAGGCCGACCCACACGGCGTCCGCGAGCGCGGTGGCCGCGTCCTCGGGCAGGGCCGCCGGCGGCTCGACGGCGACGGAGACCACCTCGCGCTCCCGCCCGTGCGGGCCCCGGTCCGCCGCGGTGCCGCGGCCCAGATACGCGGCCTCGGCCGGCACGGGACCGGAGGGCGCGGTGAAGACGAGCCGGCCGTCCGCGACCGGTGCGCGGCCGCCCTGCAGCCACAGGACCTCCGTCCCCTCGCGCGCCCAGGACGCCGCCAGGTGGCCCGGGTCGAGGCGGGCCACGGCACCGCGGTCCAGCTCCTCGCGGGCCAGCGGCAGGGCCAGGGGTGGTGCGGCGGTGGGGTCGGACGACGACGGGGGGCAGGAGGCCATGCGTCCAGGCTAGCGACCCGTCTCCGGTGCGCCCGACGACGGGGGAGGGCGTTCCGCGCCTAGGCTGGAGGGGTGGATCGTCAGCCCCTTCGTCTCGCAGCCCTGGCCGCCGCGGCCGTCCCCGGCCTCGCCCCCGTCTCCGTGGAGGCGAGCCCGGACGACCCCGCGGACTTCTCGACCGCCGTCGTCGTGGACGGTGAGGGCCAGCGGTGGCGGGTCCGCTCGCCCCGCACCCCGGAGGCGGGCATCCGTCTCGAGACGGAGCTGCAGGTGCTGGCGGGCCTGACCCCGGCGGTGCGCGCCGGCCTGCCGTTCCGCACGCCCTCCGTGGCGGGCGCGGTGCGGCTCGAGGGGCTGCGCACCTTCGTCTACCAGGACATGCCCGGGCGTCCCGTCACCCTGGACGAGCTGGCCCGGCTCGGCGAGCCCGCGGTGCAGGACGTGGGCCGCGTGCTGGCCGCGATCCACACGCTGCCCTCGGACGTCGTGGACCACGCGGACCTGCCCTCCTACACGGCGGAGCAGATCCGGCAGCGTCACCTCCACGCCCTCGACCAGGCGGCCACCTCCGGCCGCGTGCCGCCCCTGCTGCTGCGCCGCTGGGAGGAGGCCATGGAGGAGGAGGCCCTGTGGCGGTTCACCCCGGTGCCCGTGCACGGTGACCTGCACGAGGACAACCTGCTCCTCGAGCGCGGCCGCGTGGTGGGCGTGACAGGCTGGACGGACCTGCACGTGGGCGACCCCGCCGGCGACGTCGCCTGGCTGGCCGCCGCCACGGACCCGGACCTGGCCGACCGCGTCCTCGACGCCTACGCGGCCCGGCGGGCCGACGCGGGGGCCGCCGACGACGGCGACGCCCACCTGATGCGCCGTGCGGCGCTGCTCGCCGAGTTCGCCCTCGCCCAGTGGCTCACGCGGGTCCTGGACCGGCACGACGAGGCCATGGTCGCCGAGGCGGAGGCCATGCTGGCCGAGCTCGCGGGCGACGTGCGCGCCGCGCAGGAGGCGGCCGCGCGCCAGGCGGAGGCCGACGCGGCCGCCGACGCCGCCGAGGACGCCCGGGATGCGGCGGAGGACGCCCGGGAGGCCGCGGCCGCGAGGACCGCGGACCCGGAGACGGGCCCGCTGCCCGCCGCCGAGGTGGTGCGGCCGATCAACGGCGGGCCAGGGCGTCCGTGATGTGACGCTCGAGCTCCTCCTCCCCCGGCAGGTCCGGGAAGGAGCGCTCCTGCCCGTGGGCCACGTACACGAAGCTGGCCCCGATCCGTTCCAGCGGGATCCCGTGCAGCCGTGACCAGGCGAGCCGGTAGACGGCCAGCTGCAGCGACTTGAGCTCGAGGTCGCGGCCCCGCGGCACGGCGCCGGTCTTCCAGTCGACGAGCTCCCAGTCGGCCTCGGGGTCGAAGGGCAGGCGGGGGTCGCCGCCGGAGCGGTAGATCGCGTCGACCCGGCCGCGCAGCGTGATCCCGCCGACCGTCGTCTCGACCGGGGCCTCGACGAAGGCCGGGGTGCGCTCCGCCCAGCGCGAGGAGCGGAACCACTCCTGCATCGGGCCGAGGTCGAGGGCCTCGTCGACCCACAGGTCCGCGGCGTCCTCGGCCGAGTCGATGTCCAGCATGCCGGTGGCCCCGAAGCGCTCCTCGAGCCACGCGTGGAACGCCGTGCCGCGCCGCGCCGCGTGCGCGGGCGGCCGGGGCAGGGGCCGGCGCAGCTGCTCGGCCACGGCCTGCGGGTCGGCGGCGAGCTCGCCGTAGAGGGACACGGAGACGTGCTCGGGCAGGGCGGTCTCCCCGCCCGTCCCGGCGACGTCCCGGCGGCGCACCAGCACCCAGTCCACCTGGCGGGCCAGCTCCGGGTCGTCCCCGAGCGCCGCCGGGTCCGCGGCGTGCACGGCCGCGGCGGCCGCCTCCACCCCGTGCCGGCGGGCCCGGGAGCGGCGCGGCAGCGGCTGCCAGCGTTCCTCGTCCTCGGGGTCCTCCGGGTCGGCGACGAAGGCCTCCGGGCCGTCGAGCGGGTCGAAGGGCCAGCGGGCGACCAGCGTCCGGCCCGCGGCGGGGTTGGCCTCGGGCAGGTCGTCCTCGGCCGGGGCGGGGCCGAGCGCGACCCCGGGCACCTCCCCCGCCAGACCGGCCACCTCCTCGAGGAAGGCCGAGGCCGGCAGGGGCTCCTTGTTGACTCCCTTGAACAGGGAGGTGCTCAGCCACAGGGCGGATCGCGCGCGCGTGTACGCGACGTAGGCCAGGCGCCGCTCCTCGCGCTCGGCGTGGGCGGCCACGGCCACGGCATAGGGGTCCGGGTTGCCCTCCTGGGCCGCCTTCGAGCTGTATCCGGTGCCGGCCGACTGGACCCAGTCCCGCTGGTCCTGCGCCCACGAGCCGTCCCACTGCGGCAGCGACGCGCGGTCCCCGCGCAGGGGCCACGGCAGCGCGCCGGCCCGGGGGCTGGTCCAGCGGTCCGCCCGCGTGGAGGGGAACGTGCCCTCCTGCAGGCCGGGGACCGCGACGACGTCCCACTCGAGCCCCTTCGAGGCGTGCGCGGTGAGCACCTGGACCAGGCCGGGGGTGGGCTCGGCGTTCTCGACGCCGAGGCCGTCCTCGTGCTCGAGGACGGACTCCGTCCAGGCCAGGAACGCCGTCAGGTCCGTCGCCGTGGTGCCGGCGCCGAAGTCGCGGGCCGCGTCCTGGAACGCGTTCAGGTGCCGCCGGGCCGCGGCCGCGGAGACGCCGGGCCGCAGGGCCACCTCGACGTCCAGCCCCGTCTCACGGATCACCTCCGCGATGAGGTCGGCCGGGTCCTCCCCGGTGCGCGTAGAGAGCCGGCGCAGCTCGGCGTTGACGGCCCTCAGTCGGGCCAGGCCCTCGGGTGAGAAGCCGCGGCCGCGCGAGCCGACCCAGTCCGTCCCCTCCCCGGGCAGGGAGTCGAGGGCCTCCAGCAGGGCGGCGGCGTCGGCGTCCTCCTCGGGGCTCACGTCCCGGGCCGGGTCCGGGGCGTCCCCGGCGGGGTCCTCCCGCCCACCGCCGGCCCGCCGGGCCCGCAGCCGCGAGACGAACCGGGCGCGCTCCTGCAGCACCTCGAGGTCGGCCACGCCGATGCGCCAGCGCGGGCCGGTGAGCAGGCGGACGAGCTGGTCGCTGCGCGTGGGGTCGGCCAGCACGTGGAGGACGGCGAGCACCTCGGCGACCTCCGGCAGCGCCAGCAGCCCGGAGAGCCCGAGCACCTCGTAGGGCAGGCCGGCGGCGTCGAGCGCGTCCAGCACGGGGCCGAACTGGGCGCGGGTGCGGCACAGGACGGCGCGGCTCGGGGTGGTCCCCCCGGGCCCGGACCCGGTGAGGGCGCCGAGGCGGGCGACGACGTCGGCGGCCTCCTCCTCCGCGGTGACGAACCGGTCCACCCGGACGACGCCCTCCCCCGCGCCCGGCCGGGGCCGCAGGGTGCGCACCTCCACCGGCGCGCCGCCCGTCGCGGCGGCGTGGGCGTTCAGCGGTGCGGCGACGGCGTTGGCGACCGCCAGGATCGACTCCTCGTTGCGCCACGCGATCGTCAGGTGCGAGACGTCCGCGTTCACGCGCCGCGGGGCGCCGCCGGGGCCGGTCTCCAGTCGGGGGAAGGCGTGCGGGAAGGCGAAGAGCTGCCCGGCGGAGGCGCCGCGGAAGCCGTAGATCGACTGGTGGGGGTCACCCACCGCGGTGACGCAGTGCCCCAACCCGGGCGCGTCGTCCTCGGGGCCGCGCGGGCCGAACAGCCCGGCGAAGATCCGCATCTGGGCGTGGGAGGTGTCCTGGAATTCGTCCAGCAGCACCACGGGGAACCGCGCGCGCTCCTGCTCGCCGGCCGCCGGCACCTCGACGGCGATGCGCGCCGCGTGGCGCAGCAGGTCGCCGAAGTCCATCACGTCCTGCTCGCGCTTGACCTCGTCGTAGCGGGCCACGAGGTCCGCCATGAGGGCGCGGTCCGCCAGGCCGGTCAGGAACTCCTGGATCTCCTTCGAGGGGGTCTTGGCGCGCGGGGGCAGCGGCAGGGCGCTCCCCTGCTCGGCCAGCCGGGCGAGGAACCCGCGCACCTCGTCCGCACTCACCAGGTGCTCGGCCATGTCCCCGGCCAGCCGCAACGCCTGCGTGATGAGCCGGGACGGGGCCACGCCGAGGGTGTCCGCGACCACCGGATGCGAACGCACGACGGCGCCCATGAGCCGGTGGGCGTCCGCGCCTCCGAGCAGCCGCGCCTCCGGTTCCACGCCGATCCGCAGGCCGTGGTCCCTGACGAGCGCGCCGGCGTAGGAGTGGTACGTGGACACCGAGGCGCGGCCCAGGTCCTCGGGCTCCCCGTCGAAGCCGGGGATCTCGAGGCCGGAGCGCAGCAGGGCGTCCACGCGCCCGTTGATCCGCTCGGCGAGCTCACCGGACGCCTTCCGGGTGAACGTGACGCCGAGGACCTCGTCCGGGCGCACGAGACCGTTGGCCACGAGCCAGACCACGCGGTCGGCCATGGTGGCGGTCTTGCCGGAGCCGGCGCCGGCCAGCACCAGGCGCGGAGTGAGCGGGGCGGTGACCACCTCGGCCTGCTCCTCCGTGGGCGGGGGCAGCCGCAGCCGTGCCGCGATGTCCTCCGGCGAGTGGACCGCGTCCTCGACGCGCGGACGATCGGTCTGGGCGGCGGGATCGCCGGTCAGCGGGGCCATTCGGTGACCTGCCTTCCTTCGGAGCAGAGCGGACAGACGGAGGGCAGCGCGCACCGGCGGGCGCCGGCCTCGTGGAGGGCGAGGAAGCGCGGCCCCGTGGTGCGGCGGGCCGCCGTGAACACCTGCTCGAGCGCCCAGGTGTCCTCGTCCTCGAGGGCCGGCTGGTCCTGCACCTTGGTCTTCTGGGTGCCGGCGCCGAGCTGGACGAGGGCCGCGCCGGCCGGTGTCGTGGGGTGCTCCAGACCGGCGAGCGCGGCGCGCAGGGCGGGGTCCGTGGCGGGGTCGTCCCGGACCTGCTCCAGACCGCCGGCGCGGACGGCCACCTGATAGGCGGCCAGCTGGGGCTGGCGCGCCATCTCCGCGCCGGTGGGCGCGCTGCGGCCGGTCTTGAGGTCGGCGATGAAGGGTCGGCCCTGCGCATCCGCCTCGAGCCGGTCCACGACGCCGGTGATCCGGACGGTGGTCCCGCCCCAGGTCAGGTCCGCGAGGAGCCGCACCTCCTGGGCCACGGGCCGACGCCCGGCCGCCCGGGCGATGCTCCAGTAGCCGATGTAGGCGTCCACCAGGCCGCGGGCCCGGTCGTGCTCGATCTCCGTGATCCAGCCCTCCGGCAGGCCGAGTTCGGGCAGGCGGCGTTCCAGTTCGGCGCGCACGTCCTCGGGCACGCCCTCGGGGTGGTGTTCGGCCACCGAGTGCACGAGCGTGCCCACGGACTGGGCGAGGGTTCCGCCCGCGTTCGCGCCGACGTGGTACAGCACCCAGTTCAGCGGATTGCGCAGGGCCGTCTCCACGCGGGAGGGCGAGAGCGCGACGACCTCGCGCTCCGGGTCGACGAGCGCGGCCTCGGTGGACAGCGGCAGCAGGCCCCACCAGCGTCGGGGGTCCGCGACGGTCACGCCGTCCTCGGCGAGGACCGCCAGGCCGGCGGCCGCCGCGGCCCGGGATGTCGCCCCGTCGGCCGCGTCCGCCTCGTCCCCGGCCTCCAGGACGCGGCGCAGCCGGCCGACGAGCGCGGACGCCGTGATCGGGTCGGGGACCGCGGTGAGCCGCCGGACGCCGGCGGCGTCGCGCGCCTCGGCGGGCAGCCGTTCGGGCGGGTCCACCAGGTCGAGGAAGTCGGAGGGGCCCTCATCCGGCGAGCGGACGGCCGTGACGACCACCTGACGCCGTGCCCGGGAGACCGCGGCCGCGAGCATGCGCAGCTCGTCCTGACGCACCTCGCGCAGCCGGGTGCGGTGATCCGTGGGCCACGGGGCGTCCGCGGGCAGGGTCACGAGGTCCACGAGGTCGGTGGCGCCGAGCAGCTGGCCGCGCAGCCGGGTGTTCGGCCACACGCCCTCCTGCAGGCCCACGACGATCACCGTGTCCCACTCCTGGCCGGCCGCCGCGGCGGGGGTGCGCACGTGCACGGCGTCACCGGACTCGGCACGGCGGGCCAGGGTGTCCACGGGCAGGTCCTGGGACTCCATGTAGACGGCGAACGACTCGGGCGACGCGCCCGGGAACTGGTCCACGAAGCGCTCGGCCACCTTGAACAGGGCGACGACGGCGTCGAGGTCCGCGTCCGCCCGGCGGGACTCGCGGCGGTCGTTCGCGTGCTCGGCGGGCCGCAGCGCGAGCGAACGCCACCGCTCGGCCCGACCGGAGGCGGACCACAGCGCCCACAGCACGGTCTCGGGCGAGGCCGAGGGGGCGCGGGCGGCCTCCAGGCCGTCCCGGAGCATCCAGTGGACGCGGCGCAGGGCGCGGTGCCGCTCGTGCTCGGGGCCGGCCAGGCTCGGGTCCAGCAGGGCCGCGGCGAGCAGCGCGTCCGAGGTGCGCCGGCCGCCCCGGCCCCGCTCGGCGGCCAGCAGGTCCTGGCGCAGCCGCCGCACGTGCAGCGCGCTGGCCATCCCGTACCGGCCGGTGAGCAGTCCCACGACCTCGTCCGGGTCGAGCACGTCCTCGACCCGGGCCTCCGGATCCTCCGCGAGCGCCCCCGCCGCGTCCACCAGCGTGAGCAGGGGCGCGACGGCGGGCTCCTCCTTCAGCACGAGCCCGGCGGCGTCGCGCAGCACGGGGACGCCCTCGGCCTCCAGGTGGCGGGCGAGCGCGGCCACACGGGAGCCGGAGCGGGCGACCACGAGGATCCGGTCCAGGGGCACCCCGTCCTCGTGGTGGACCCGCAGCACCCGTTCGAGGACGAGCTGGTCCTCGTGGGCGCGGGTGGGCACGACGTGCGCGCGGACGGCGCCGTCACCGTCCGCCGGGACGGTCTCGGTCCGGGTCCGTTCGACGCCGGCGGTGCGCTGGCGGACCCGGCGGGCCACGCGCAGGTAGGCGTCCTGGACCTCGGCGCGCATGCGGTGCCCGCGCGTCAGCACCCGGACGCGCCCGTCCGGGGACGCGGGCGGGGCGGCCCCCGGCACGGGATCGGGGTCGAGGACCCCGGGGTACCGGGCGAGGAGGTCGGGCCGGGCGCCGCGGAAGCCCTCCACGGTGGTGTCCGGCGACGCGGTGAGCAGCACGTCCCGCCCGCGTCCGAGCACGGTGAGCAGGTCGTGCACGGCGGGGGTGGCCTCGTGGAGGTCCTCGACCACGAGCACGGCCAGGCGGTCCCGCTCCGCCGCCACGAACGCCTGCGCCGCGGCGTCGCGCTCCGGGTCCTCGGGATGCCGCTCGGTGAGCACGCGGACGGCGGCGGACAGCAGCCCGGCGGCGTCGAACGCCTCGGCCATGCCCAGGTCGATCCGGTCCCGGTAGTCCTGCAGCAGCACGGCCGCGGCCTCCCACTCGGGGCGCCCGTGGGCGGTGCCGAGCTCCTGCAGGCGGCCCGGCTCGAGGCCGAGCTCGCTCATGCGGTCCACGAGCTCGCGGACCTCGCGGCGGAATCCCCGCGCCTCCACGGCGGGGGCGACGTCGGCCGGCCAGTCCGGCGCGGCGGCGAGGCCGGCGGCGTAGCCCTCGAGCAGCTCGGCGATGACCGTGTCCTGCTCGGCACCGGTGAGCAGCCGGGGGGCGACCTCCAGATGCCTCAGCGGTCCCGTGACGCGGGCACGGCGCAGCAGGTCGAACGCGTAGGAGGACCAGGTCCGCACGGGGGTGACGGCGCGGGTGCCCCGACCGGCGGCGGCGAGCCGGCGGGTCAGCGCGTCGCGCAGCCGCGCCGCCGCATCCCGGCTCGGGGCCAGCAGCAGGAGGGACTCGGGGTCCAGCCCCGCCTCGATCCGGCGGGCCGCGTACTCGACCGCCACGGTGGTGCGCCCCGTGCCGGGGGCGCCCAGCACGAGCACGGCGTTGTGCCCGGGGGCGAGCGAGGCGATCGCCTCCTGCTCGTCCGTGAGCGTGATCCGGTCCTCGGGCGCGGCGGCCGTGCGCACCAGCCGAGCGGCCCGTTCCGGCGCCGCCGCGTCGTCGTCGAAGGGGTCCACCCCGTGTTCCCTGGTCATGGCCTCATCCTCGCACCGGGCCCGGACACGATACGGTCGGCGATCGCACGGATCGCCCGCGCGGCGCCGTCGTCGGGCTCCCAGCGGGCCCGGGGCAGGTCCACGCGCCCGGCCGGGGTGCGGGGCATGGCCTCGCGTTCGTGCTCGACGGCGGCCCGCGCGGCCAGCTCCGGAGGCAGCGAGCCGTCGGCCCGGACCACCCGCCACCACGGCGTGCCGGGGCTCGATTCGGCCATCGCCCGGCCGGCCTGCCGCGGACCGCCGACCCCCAGCAGGCCGGCCAGCCCCCCGTAGCTGACGGCGCGTCCGGGCGGGACCAGACGGGCGAGCGCCTCGAGCCCCTCGCCGAGGGTGAGCGGTCCGTCGTCGCGGTGGCGGGCGCCGGGGAGCACAGGGTGATCGGTCACGACCCCATCCTGTCGTGTCCGCCGCTCCGGGTAGCGTGAGGCGCGTGACTTGGCATGAGAGCATCCGCGCCGGCTTCGACCTCGAGACCACCGGACGTGATCCGCGCACCGCGCTGATCGTGACCGCCACCCTGGTGATGGTGGACGAGCAGGGCCGCGCCGCGTCGTCGGCCGAGTGGCTCGTGGACCCGGGCGTGCCCATCCCGGCCGAGGCGGCCGAGGTCCACGGCGTCACCACGGAGCGGGCGCAGGCGGAGGGCATGCCCGCCGCGCAGGGTGTCACGGAGATCACCGAGACCCTGCGGGACCTGTTCGCCGCGGGCATCCCCGTGGTGGCGTTCAACGGCGTGTACGACTTCACGGTGATGGACCGGGAGGCGCGCCACCACGGGCTGACGCCGCTCGAGGCCCGCCCCGTGATCGACCCGTTCGTGCTGGACAAGCAGGTGGACCGGTTCCGCAAGGGCAAGCGCACGCTCTCCGCGGTGTCCGAGCACTACGGGGTGACCCTGGAGAACGCGCACACCTCCGCGGCGGACGCCCTCGCCGCCGTCCAGGTGGCCGACGCCCTGGCCGCCCGGTACGAGCAGCTGCGCGTCGCGCCGGTGGACCTGCACGAGCGGCAGGTCCGCTGGAAGGCCGAGCAGGCGGAGAGCTTCGAGCAGTACCTGCGACGCAAGGACCCGCAGGCCACCGTCTCGCGCCACTGGCCGGTCGAGGCCGAGCGCTGAGCGCCCGGCCCCGACCCGCACCCGGGTCTCAGCCCTGGGGCGTCGCCGCCGCGGCCGCCTTCGCCGCGGCCGGCAGCGCGTCGAGCACCCGGGTGACCGCCGCGTCGTCGTGGGCGGCGGAGACGAACCAGGCCTCGAACACGGACGGCGGCAGGTACACGCCGGAGGCCAGCATCGACTGGAAGAACGGGGCGTAGCGGAAGACCTCCTGGCCCTGGGCGTCCCGGTAGTCCCGCACGCCGGTGCCGGAGGTGCCGAACGCCAGGGAGAACAGGGTGCCGGCCCGCTGGATCGAGTGGTCCACGCCCTCGGCGTCGAGCGCGGCCACGAGGCCCTCGCGCACGGCGTCCGAGGCGCGCGTCACGGCCGCGTAGACGGCCTCGTCGGCGCGGGAGAGCGTGGCGTGGCCGGCGGCCATGGCCACCGGATTCCCGGAGAGGGTGCCGGCCTGGTACACGGGGCCGAGCGGGGCCAGGTGGTCCATGATCTCGGCGGAGCCGCCCAGGGCGGCCGCGGGCATGCCGCCGCCGATCACCTTGCCGAAGCACCAGATGTCCGGGGTCCAGCCCTCGGGCTGTCCGGACAGGCCCCAGCCGCCCGTGGCGGTGGCGCGGAAGCCGGTGAGCACCTCGTCCCAGATCAGCAGCGCGCCGTGGCGGCGGGTGATCTCGCGCAGGAACGCGTTGAAGCCCTCGGCGGGCTCCACGACGCCCATGTTGCAGGGCACGGCCTCCGTGATGAGCGCGGCGATGCGCTCACCGTGCTCGGCGAACACGGCCTCGACGGCGGCGCGGTCGTTGTAGTCCACCACGAGGGTCTCGGAGGCGGCGGCCTCGGTGACGCCCGCGGAGCCGGGCAGGGCGGCGGTCGCCACGCCCGAGCCGGCCGCGGCCAGCAGGCCGTCCGAGTGGCCGTGGTAGCAGCCGGCGAACTTCACGATCAGGTTGCGGCCGGTCACGCCGCGGGCCAGGCGCAGGGCCGTCATGGTGGCCTCGGTGCCGGTGGACACGAAGCGCACGCGCTCGACCGGGACCTTGGAGGCGATCAGCTCGGCCAGCGCGGTCTCCTCCAGCGTGGAGGTGCCGAAGCCGAGGCCGCGGTCCACGGCGGCGTGCACGGCCTCGACGACCTCGGGGTGCTGGTGGCCCAGCAGCATGGGGCCCCACGAGCAGACCAGGTCCACGTACTCGTTGCCCTCGACGTCGGTCAGGTACGGGCCGCGTGCGCCGGCCATGAACCGGGGCGTGCCGCCCACCGAGCCGAAGGCGCGCACGGGTGAGTCGACGCCGCCGGGGATGACGGCCTGGGCCGCGGCGAAGGCGGCGGCGTTGGTGGTCGGCTGGGACGCGGTCACAGGGACCCCTCCTTCATCCAGCGGCCGAGCTCGGCCGCCCAGTAGGTGAGCACGGAGTCGGCGCCGGCGCGCCGGATGGAGAGCACGGACTCGACGATCGAGGCCTTCCGGTCGATCCAGCCGTGCGCGGCGGCGGCCTCGATCATCGCGTACTCCCCCGAGATCTGGTACGCGGAGACGGGCACGTCCGCCATGTCCGCCACGTCGCGCACGATGTCCAGGTAGCTCATCGCGGGCTTGACCATCACCATGTCCGCGCCCTCCTCGAGGTCGAGGGCGACCTCGAGCAGGGCCTCGCTCCGGTTGGCGGCGTCCATCTGGTAGGTCTTGCGGTCGCCAGTGAGCTGGGAGTCGACGGCGTCGCGGAACGGCCCGTAGAACGCCGAGGAGTACTTCGCGGCGTAGGCGAGGATCGCGGTCTCGTGGTGGCCGGCGCCCTCGAGGGCCTCCCGGATCACGCGGACCTGGCCGTCCATCATCCCGGAGGGGCCGAGCACGTCCGCACCGGCCTCGGCCTGCGCGACGCCCATCCGGGCGTAGATCTCCAGCGTCGCGTCGTTGTCCACGGTGCCCTCGGCGGTGAGCACGCCGCAGTGGCCGTGGTCGGTGAACTCGTCCAGGCACAGGTCGGACATCACGACGAGCCCGTCCCCCACCTCCGCCTTCACGTCCCGGATGGCCCGGTTCAGGACGCCGTCCGGGTCCAGGGCGGCGCTGCCGACGGCGTCGCGCGTGGTCGGCACGCCGAACAGCATGATGCCGCCCAGGCCCAGCTCGGCGGCCTCGGCCGCGGCGGCCTTGAGCGAGTCCGCGGTGTGCTGCACGACGCCCGGCATCGAGGCGATCGGCACGGGCTCGGCGGCGCCCTCCTTGATGAAGGCCGGCAGGATCAGCTCGGCGGGGTGCAGGCGCGTCTCAGCGACGAGGCGGCGCATCGCGGCGGACCGGCGCAGACGCCGGGGACGGTGCAGCGGGAAGGACATGACGGGGTCACACGCTCCTGGTTCGGGGACCCGTCCAGTCTAGGCGCGGAGGCTGACCGCGCGCCGGGTACAGTCGTGGCGCCCCGTCCGCCGTCGAGAGGCCCGTGATGCCCCCGCGCCTGCGCCCCGGTCAGACCCTGCTGCTGGCCTCGCTCGTCTTCGGCCTGTTCTTCGGCGCGGGCAACCTGATCTTCCCCGCCGGCCTGGGCCGGGATGCGGGCGCCGCGGTCACGCCGGCCACGCTCGGCTTCCTCGTCACGGCGGTGGGGCTGCCGGTCCTGGGCATCGTCGCCTCGGCGGTGACGGGGGCGCGCTCGGTCCGTGAGATGACGGCGCCCGTCTCCCGGCGCTTCGCCGTGGCGTTCACGTGCCTGCTGTACCTGACGATCGGCCCCCTCTTCGCCATCCCCCGCACCGCCACGGTGTCCTATGAGATCGGTGTCGCGCCCCTGGCGGGCGACGGCGGCCTGCGGCTGCTCGGCTTCACGGCGGCGTTCTTCGCGGTCGCCGCGGTCGCGGCGTTCCGTCCGGGCCGGCTCATGGAGTGGGTGGGGCGGTACCTGACCCCGGCGTTCCTGGTCCTGCTCGGCGCTCTGGTGGCGGCCGCCGTCGTGGCCCCGATGAGCACGGGCGCCCTGCCCTCGCCGACCCCCGCCTACGCCGACGGGGCGCTCGTGCGGGGCCTGCTGGACGGCTACGCCACGATGGACGCGCTCGCCTCGCTCGCCTTCGCGGTCGTGATCGTCGACGCCGCCCGGCGCCTGGGCGTGACGGGCCCGCGCCGCATGGCGGTGGAGCTGGGCAAGGCGGGGCTGCTCGGCGGCGCGGCGATGACGGTGGTCTACGCCTCGCTGGCGTACGTCGGCGCCACGAGCCACGGCGCGTTCGCGCAGGCCACGAACGGCGGCGACGTCCTCGCCCGCAGCGCGAGCCACTTCTTCGGCACGGCGGGCGCGTACCTCATCGCGGCCATCGTCTTCGTCGCGTGCCTGAAGACCTGCATCGGACTGATCGTGGCGTGCGCCGAGATGTTCGCGGAGATGTTCCCCGGGTCCTACCGGCTGTGGGCGGGCCTCTTCCTCGTGGTGTCCTTCGCGCTCGCCAACCTGGGCCTGGAGGCGATCATCGCCTGGTCCGTCCCGGTGCTGATGTTCCTCTACCCGATCGCCGTCGTCGTCATCCTGCTCGGCCTCGCCTGGGCCTGGGTGCGGGACCGCCCGGCGGTGGCCCGCTGGGTGGTCGCCTGCACGGGGCTCGCCGCCTTCTTCGACCTGCTGGGCGCCCTGCCGGAGGCGCTCGTGACGACGCCGCCCGTCACCGCCCTGACGGGCCTGGCCGGCCGGGTGCTGCCCGGCTACGCGGTCGGCTTCGGCTGGGTGGTCCCGGCGCTCGTCGGGCTGGTCGTCGGCACGCTGGCCGCCGCCTCGCGGCCCCGCTCCCGCCGGGGCGAGCGGGAGGCGATCCCGGTCACCGCCGGCCACGGGCGCACCGCCGCCGACTAGGTGTTGTGGGTCATGAGGTTCTTGACATCCGTACCGGGCTGAGATGAGACGAGTGGGCCCCGCCCCGCAGGATGGAAGTTCCTCAACAACCCACCTGCCAGAAGAGACCCACTCATGACTCACGCTAACGCACCCCTGACCCCCACTGGCCGTCTCAGGATGGTCCAACGCCACCTGCACGACGGGATCCCGCAGGCACACGTGGCAGCCGAGTTCCGGGTGAGCCGGCCCACGGTGGCCACCTGGGTCGCCCGCTACCGCGCCCAGGGAGAAGCCGGCCTTCAGGACCTGCCCAGCCGGCCGCACCGTTCACCTGCCCAGCTCGATCCGGTCCTGGTCGCCCAGATCCACGCCCTGCGGCGGGAGCGCAAGTGGTCCGCACGGCGCATCCATCACCACCTCGTCTCCGAGGGCCACCGGGTGTGTCTTCGTACCGTGGGACGGTGGCTGCACCGGGCCGGGATCTCCCGCCTACGGGACCTGACCCCGGCCGGAGAAGACCTGCGCCAACGACCCCAGAAGATCACCGCGAGAGGGCCGGGGCACATGGTGCACCTGGATGTGAAGAAGATCGGGAAGATCCCAGACGGGGGCGGCTGGCGCACCCACGGACGTGAAAGTGAAGCAGGCCGTGCTTCCAAGCGTGGTGCAGGCCGGCGGGTCGGCTACACCTATCTGCATTCGGCGATCGACGGGTTCACCCGCCTGGCGTACACCGAAGCGTTGGAGGACGAGCGGGCGGCCACGACCGTGAGCTTCTACTGCCGGGCGAGGGCGTTCTTCGCCGAACACGGCATCACCGTGGACCGGGTGATCACGGACAACGGAAACAACTACCGGGCTGCGGACTTCACCGCGAAGGTGGTCTCGCTCGGAGGCCGGCACCACCGGATCCGGCCCTACACCCCGCGCCATAACGGGAAGGTGGAGAGGTACAACCGGCTGATGGTCGATGAGGTCCTCTACGCCCGCCCCTACACCTCAGAGCAGGCTCGGCGTGAGGCCCTGGCGGTGTGGGTGAACCACTACAACTACCATCGGCCTCATACCTCCTGCGGGGACGCCCCGCCGACCTCGTTGGCACCGGCCCGAGTCAACAACGTCATGCCCTCCTACAACTAGGGTGGGACACATGCCCGAACCCACCCCCGCATCCCTGCGCATCGCCGTCCTGATGGACAGCGACAACGTCTCCCCCAAGTTCGCCCCCCTGATCCTCGAGGAGCTCGCCACCTACGGCACCCCCACGATCAAGCGCGCGTACGGCGACTGGACCACGACCAACCTCAACGGCTGGAAGAAGGCGCTGAACCACCACGCGATCCAGCCGGTCCAGCAGTTCGCCTACACCGTGGGCAAGAACTCCTCGGACTCCGCGCTCATCATCGACGCGATGGACCTGCTCTGGATGGGCAACGTGGACGCGTTCGCCCTCGTCTCCTCCGACTCCGACTTCACGCGCCTGGCCACCCGCCTGCGCGAGGGCGGCAAGCGCGTGATCGGCCTGGGCGCCCGCAAGACCCCCGCCTCCCTGCGCAACGCCGTGGACCAGTTCATCTACCTCGAGCTGCTCGGCACCGCCACGGACCACGACGTCGACGACGACGAGACCGGCGAGGACGCCCCCGCCAAGGAGGAGAACGCCAAGGCGTCCGAGGGCTCCGGCCGCTCGGGGTCCCGCCGCGGCGGTCGAGGCCGCGGTCGCGGGGCAAAGACCACCGACGCCACCGACACCCCCGAGGCCACGGACGCGGACGCGGAGGCCCCCGCTGTCGACGAGGCCCCTGCTGCCGACGAGGCCCCCGCCGCCGACGCGGCGCCCGCCGGGGACGCGGCGCCCGCCGGGGACGCCGCCGCCGGCAAGGACGGGAAGGCCGCGGAGGCGAAGTCCGGGGCCGGTCGGCGGGGCCGCCGTGCGTCGTCGTCGGACGTCACCGAGGACCCGACCCCGCCCGAGGTGCCGGTCGAGGCCGAGCCCGAGCACGACGAGGCCGACGCCGCCCCGCGCATCGACCTGCAGGCCGCGCTCACCAAGGCCGTCAACGCCACGAGCACCGACGACGGCTGGGCCACGCTGTCCCTGATCGGCCAACACCTGAGCCGCACCCACGTGGACTTCGACCCGCGCGACTTCGGACACTCCAAGCTCTCCACCCTCGTGGAGGACCAGCCGTACCTGCGCACCCGCACCGAGGGCCGGACCATGGAGGTCTCGCTGGTCCGCCGCCGCAGCCGCCGCGCCGAGGGCTGAGCGGCACGGCCCGTCGTCCCCCGCGGCCGGCGGGCCGGTCCACCGGCCGTTCACCCGCCGGCCACCCGCCCACCACGCCCGTTCGGTAGGCTCCCCGGCATGGGGAACACTCTGGACTTCCTGCGCGGCGTCGACCGCCTGCACGCCTTCTACACGGAGAACGTGCGCATGCTCGCGCACGCGTACGACCTGACGGATGAGGAAGCCTCGGAGCTGCTCGCCAACACGGGCTTCACCAACGTCTCGGTCGCCATCCTGCGCGGCCCGCGGGTGGACATCATGGCCGCCGCCACCGGCGTGCCGCAGGACGAGAGGCACGACGCCGGCCCGGCGCCGACGGAGGACGACGCGCCCGACCCGGACGGCGGCCGCCCCGACTGAGCCTCGCCTCGAGTGCGGACGGGCGGCTCAGGCCGCAGCGCGCAGCACGGCCAGCACTCCGGCCGCATCCGGCGTGGGGGCCGTCCCGAGCAGGGGCAGACCCCGCCGCGCGCATGTGTCCCGGGTCGGCGCGCCGATCGCCACGAGCCGCACCCGCTCCCCCACCAGCGGCGTCAGACCCGCGGCCACGAACTCCTCCGCCGCGGACGAGCTGGTGAGCACCACGGCGGTCCCCGCCGCGACCTCGGCCAGCCGCGCGGGCGTCACGACGTCCCCCCGGCCCTCGTCCGCCGCCCCGTCGAGCAGCCGCCTGCCGGCCTGCGCCGGATACGGCACCGTCCGGTAGGCGAGCCCGGTCCGCACGTCCCAGCCCGCCGCGCGCAGGCCGTCGGCGAGGCGGGACCGGGCCCGATCGGACTGGGGCAGCCACGCGCGGGCGCCGCGGGGATGCAGGGCGGCGAGTCCGGCGATCAGGCCCTCGGCGGAGCGGTCCTCGGGCGGCAGCCACGGCGCCGCGTCGCAGCCCGCCTCGGTCAGCACCCGTGCCGTGCCCGGTCCGGTGACCGCGATCCGCGCGCCCGCCGGGACATGGCCGTCCCAGCCGACGGCCCTGAGCGCGCGCACGGTGTTGGGGCTCGTCACCACGAGCCAGCGGGACCCGTCCGAGCGCACCGGCCCGGCCGCATCACCGTCGGCCCCCGCCCAGTCCGCGAGCAGCGCGCGCAGGGGGCCGTCGTCGTCGGGCAGTGCGAAGTCGGTCAGCGGCAGGAAGCCGACCCGCAGCCGCCGCCCCGCCACCTCGGTGCCGGCGAGACCGGCCTCGAGGTCGCCGGCCTGGGCCGGCTGGCGGGTGAGCAGGACGCGCATCTCAGGCCGGGTCGTCGGGGCGCGGGGCGCCGTCGCCCCGGTCCACCCCGCGCACCGTGCCGGGCAGCAGGTCGGCGCCCTCGGCCACGAACTGCTCGGCCACGTGCACGCCGAGTGCCTCCGCGGCCACGAACAGGGTGTCCTCGAGCCACTCGTCGCCGGCCGCCGGGTCGCCGGCCACGTCGGTCGGCACCGGGTCGAGCTGCACGGACGAGGTCCGGCGCAGCACGCGCGAGCCGTCGAGGGCGGCCACCATCGCGGTCATCTCGATGCGCGGCGCGCCGGCCTCGCCGTCGGTCACGCGGGCCACGGCCCCGATCGGCGCGGCGCAGCCGGCCTCGAGGCGGCGCAGCAGGGCCCGCTCGGCGGTGACCGCCACGTGGGTGTCCCGATCGTCGACCAGCTCGAGGGCGGCGTGCAGCCTCCCGACCGGCGCCTCGGGGTCCAGGAGCGCCCGACCGAGGAAGGACTCGTCCTCGGCCCGGATCTCCACGGCCAGGGCGCCCTGCCCGGGGGCGGGCACCATGACCTCCGGGTCGATCCGCTCGGTGATCACGTGGTCCAGGCCGAGCCGGTCGAGCCCGGCACAGGCCAGGATCACGGCGTCGAGGTCACCGCGGGGCGAACCCGCGGCGGCCGGGGCGTGATCGTCGTGCTGCTCCAGCCCGGGCACGCGGGCCAGGCGGGTCTGCACGTTGCCGCGGATGTCCACCAGCTCCAGATCCGGGCGCAGCGCCTTGAGCTGGGCCACGCGGCGCGGCGAGCCCGTGCCCACCCGGGCGCCCTCGGGCAGGGTCGCCAGGGTGAGGCCGTCGCGGGCGCACAGGGCGTCCCGCAGGTCGGCCCGGGCCGGCACCGCGGCGATCTCGAGGGTCTCCGGTTGGACGGCCGGCAGGTCCTTGAGCGAGTGCACGGCCGCGTCCACGACGCCGTCGAGCACGGCGGCCCGCAGCGCCGAGGCGAACACGCCGGTGCCGCCCAGCGAGGCCAGCGAGCCGGTGGTGACGTCGCCCTCGGTGCGGATCACCACCAGCTCGTGGGCCAGGCCGGAGCGCTCCGTGAGCGTCTCGGCCACGTGGGTGGTCTGCGTGGTCGCCAGGGCGGAGCCCCGGGTGCCGATGCGCAGGGGGGTCACGGTCTCAGGCCTCCTCGGCGGGGGCCGCGGCGCCCGCCTCGTGCTCGGCCAGCCCGCGCACGGCGGCGTCGACAGCGGACGTCGTCGGCCGCGTCGAGCCGTCCCGCATCACCTTGACGCAGCAGTCCGGCCGGCACACGTCGTACCACGCCGGGAAGCAGCCGACCGCGGCGCGACCCTCGCGCCGGCCCAGCCGCTCCTCCACGATGTCCACGAGCCCGGCCACGAACCGCGGGTCGGTGCCCGGGGTGGGGCTGCGACGGAACCCCACGCCCAGCCCCTCGGCGGTCTCCTTGGCCTCGGTGTCGAGGTCCCAGACCACCTCCATGTGGTCCGAGACGAACCCCAGCGGCACGACGATGAAGCCCGCCACGGCACGCCCCTGCGCGTCCGTCTCGGCGCCCTCGCCCGCGAGGTGCTCCATCGCGTCGTTGATGTCCGGCTCCAGCCACGGCACCGAGGGCGGGCCGGAGCGCGACTGGTACACGAGCGACCACGGCACGTCCGCGGCCTCGGGCACGCCGGCGAGGATCTCGCGGGCCACGTCGAGGTGCTGCGCCGAGTACACGTCCGCACCCTCGTCGCCCGGCTCCGCCCCCGCCTGCGCGCGCAGGTCTGCGGCGAGGCCGCGCGGGCCGGCCGCGGCGGCGTCGGAGGTGGGGATCGAGTGGGTCGCGAAGAGCACGTGGATCCGCGCGTCGTCCCCCAGCTCCGCGCGCAGCGACGCCAGGTCCGCGCGCAGGCCGTCCCGGAACGGCTCGATGAAGCCGGGGTGGTTGAAGTACTGGCGCGTCTTGTCCAGGTCCACCTTCCCGGTCAGGCCGGTCTGCTCCAGGGCCATGCCCATGTCCTCGCGGTACTGGCGGCACGAGGAGTAGCAGGAGTACGCGGAGGTGGTGACCGTCAGGATGCGGCGGTGCCCGTCGGCGTGCATCCGCGCGAGGGTGTCCGGGAAGTAGGGCTCCCAGTTGCGGTTGCCCCAGTACACGGGCAGGTCCAGGCCGCGGGCGGCCAGCTCGGCCTCGATGGCCGCCTTCAGCGCGCGGTTCTGCGCGTTGATGGGGCTGACACCGCCGTTGGCGCGGTAGTGGGTGGCGACCTCCTCGAGGCGCTCGTCCGGGATGCCGCGCCCGCGCGTGACGTTGCGCAGGAACGGGATCACGTCGTCCTGGCCCTCGGGCCCGCCGAAGGAGGCGAGCAGCAGGGCGTCGTAGTCCTTGGGGGCCATCACGCCGCACACGTCGTAGTCGACGCCGGCGGCGGCCTTCTCGGGCGTCCGGAGGGCCGGGGCGACGCCGGCGTCCGGGCCGGTGTGGACGGGCGCGTTGGCGCGGGGCTCGGGGGCGGTAGTCATCAGGCCAGCACCTCCGCGATCTCGGCGGTCTCCAGACGGCGTCCGGTGTAGAACGGCACCTCGCTGCGCACGTGCAGGCGGGTCTCGTTGTTGCGCAGGTGGCGCATCATGTCCACCAGGTCCGTCAGCTCGTCCGCCTCGAGGCCCAGCAGCCACTCCCAGTCGTTCAGGCCGAACGCGCTGGTGGTGTTCGCCCACACCTGCGGGAAGTCCTGGCCGAGCTGGCCGTGCTCGCGGAGCATGCGGGCCCGCTCCTTCGGGTCCAGCAGGTACCAGTCGTACGAGCGCACGAACGGGTAGAAGCACAGCCACTTCAGGGCCTTGCGGCCCATGGCGAAGGCGGGGACGTGGTCCTTGTTGAACTCGGCCATGCGATCGGCGCCCATGGCCGAGAGCACCATCGTGGTGCCCTCGAGCAGACGGGTGCGGCGCAGCTCGCGGATGGCGGCCTGCAGGTCCTCGGGCACCTGGCCGTACATCCACACCATGACGTCGCCGGCCTCGCGCATGCCCGAGACGTCGTAGACGCCGCGCACGGTCACGCCCGTCTGGGCCACCCGCGCGACGGCCTCGTCGAACTCCTTGGCGGCCTTCTTCGCGTCGCGGCCCTCCAGTCCCAGCCAGCCTGGCTCGCCCTGCGGGCGGGCGAACACGGTGTAGGTGGTGAACCAGTCCTTGCCGGCCTCGGCAGGGGTGGTGGTGCTGTCCTTGGTCATGGTCCTCTTCCTTGGGATCCGATTGCGTCAGGGGTGGTCTGGGGGCGAGGTCAGCCGGCGGGCGGTGCGTCGGCGCCGAGGGTGCGGTCCACGCCGGCGACGACGGCGGCCAGCCCGGTGCCGTGCACCCAGCTGCCCACGAGGTCGAGGCCGGGCACGTCCCGTGCCCAGTCGATCAGCGTGTCCGCCTTCGCGCGGTCGGGGCCGGCCTGCGGCGGGATGGAGCGGCGCCAGCGGGTGACGGTGCGGGCGACGACGTCCTCCTCCGCCAGCGGCACCCCGGTGAGAGTCGCCGTGTCCACGAGCGCCTGCGCGAGCAGCTCCTCGTCCGCGCTGCGGTGGCCCAGGGCCTCGGGCCCGCCGCCCTGGCGGCCGTAGGACAGGCGCAGCACGTGGCGGTGGGGATGACGGGCGACGCCGTCCTCCTGCGGCCGCGCGACGACCTCGCGCAGCCACGCCCACTTGGCGGTGGCGTGGGTCAGGGCCTTGGCGGCCACGTCCGTCCCGGCGCCGACCAGCACTCCGGTGCCGCGTGGCGCGTCGTCCAGGCCCGCGGCCTCGACGACGAGCGTGGCCAGCGCGATGCCCTCGCCGAGGGCGGGGCCGGCGTCGGGGTCCAGGGCCTCGGCCGAGAGCGGGGCCAGCAGGTCCCAGGCGGTGACGCCGTCCACGGCCAGCACGACGCGGTCCACGTCGAGCCCGCGGACGACCTCGTCGTCCCGGTCCGAGATCTGGGCCCACCAGCCGCCGGTGGCGGGCACGCGGGACAGGGCGGCCACCCGGACACCGCGCAGGACGGTGGCCCCGTCCTCGCGCAGCGCCTCGACGAGCCGGCCGGTGAGGCGGACCATGCCGCCGTCCAGACCGGCCACGAGCGAGCCGGGGGTCCCGGTGGACCGCAGCGCGGCGACGCCCGCGGCCAGCCCGCCGTGCTCCACGGCGGCGGCGAGCAGGCCGGGGGCCACGCGCTCCAGCTCGACGACCGCGGGGTCGGCCGAGTGGACTCCGGCGACGACGGGGGCCACGAGGCGGTCGAGCACCTCGTCGCCGAGGCGGTCGGCCACGACCTGCGCGACGGTCACCGGCTCGCCGGCCGCGAGCGCGGCGGCCCAGCGATCCATGGGGGCCTCGGCGTCCTGCCGGGCGCGCTCCAGGCCGGCCGGCGTGAGGGCGGCGGCGAGGTCCTCGGCGTCGAGGTCGCCGGGGATGCCGACGATGCCGAGACGCGGGGCGCGCACGGGGCCGGCGGGACCGTGCAGCCACGAGCCGAGGGGCTCGGGCGCGACGATCTTCTCGCCCAGCCCGAGCTCCTCCACGAGCGCGCGCACGGCGGCGCCGCGGACGGCGAACGACTCGGCGCCGCCGTCGAGTTCGAGGGTCTGGGTCTCGGGGGCCCCGGTCTCGCCGTGCGAGGGGACGTCGAGGAAGCGCGGGGAGACCGCGCCCCCGAGCACGGAGGTGGCCTCGGCGAGGGTCACGTCCCAGCCCGCCGCGGACAGTCGGTGGGCCGCGACGAGGCCGGCGATGCCGCCGCCGACCACGAGCGCCGTGCCGCTCATGCGCGCTCCTCCCGCTCGGCGGTCTCGACCCCCGGTGCCGGGTCCTGGCCCTCCCGCTCCGGCACGGGCAGGGAGTGGATCAGCTCGACCACGCGGGTCAGCACGGCCGCGTCCGTCTCCGGCGGCACGCCGTGGGCGAGGTTGACGACGTGGCCGGGCGCGACGGCGCCGGAGGCGACAACGTCGCGCACGTGGGCCTCGAGGACCTCCCACGGGGCGGCGAGCAGGGCCGGGTCGATGTTGCCCTGCAGGGGCACGGCGCCGCGTCCGTCGGGGCCGGGGTTCGCGCTGAGCCGGCGGTGCGCCTCGGCGAGCGTGAGGCGGTGGTCCACGCCGACGGCGGTCGCGCCCGCGTCACGCATGTGGTGCAGGAACTCTCCGGTGCCCGTGCCGAAGTGCAGGAGCGGGGCGCCGTCGGGGACGCCGGGCCCGGCGAGGTCGGCGACATGGGCGAGGGCCGCCGTCGAGTGCGGCTGCACGTGCTCGAGGTAGTCGTCCGCCGAGAGCGAACCGGCCCACGAGTCGAACAGCTGCGCGGCGGAGGCGCCGGACTCGAGCTGGGCGCGCAGGAACTGGCCGGACACGGTGGCCGCCCAGCCGGCCAGGGCGGCCCAGGTCTCGGGGTCGGCGTGCATCATGCGTCGCGGGCCGAAGTGGTCGCGGGAGGGACGGCCCTCCACCATGTACGCCGCCAGCGTGAAGGGGGCGCCGGCGAAGCCGATCAGGGGGCGCGGGCCCAGCTCGGCGACGGTGGCCGCGACGGCCTCGCGGATGACGTCCAGGGCGGCGTCCTCGAGGACGGGCAGCGCGGCGACGTCGTCGGCGGTGCGGACGGCCTGGCCGAGCACGGGGCCCACGCCGGGCTGGATCTCCACGTCCACGCCCGCCAGGCGCAGGGGGACCACGATGTCCGAGAAGAAGATCGCCGCGTCGACGTCGTGGCGGCGCACCGGCTGCATCGTGATCTCCCGGACCAGGTCCGGCATGAGGCAGGAGTCGAGCATCCCGATCCCCTCGCGCACCCGGCGGTACTCGGGCAGCGAACGGCCGGCCTGCCGCATGAACCACACGGGGTGGCGGTCGGGGCGCTGGCCGCGCAGCGCGCGGAGGAGCGGGCTGGCCACGGTCGAGCGTGACGGATCCTCGGTGCGCAGCGGGTGCTCGGCGGGCAGTGCCGGGACGGCCGCGGGGGTCTCGGGGGTCTGGGACAGGGCGGACATGCCCCCAGTGTCCCACCGGTCGTGTCGCGGTGGCACATCCGCGTCCTCCGTGAGCGTCGTCACACTGGCCGACGGCACCCGGGTCAGGTCCGCCTTCCCGGACGGGCGGGGCGGTCGGGGCTAGACTTGGCCCGCTGTGACTGTCTTCTCTCTCGTCGCCTCCCACCATGACCTGGACCTGGACACGGTCGCCCGCCTCAGCGCCGGCGCGACCGGGGTCGGGCCCGCCCTGCCCGGCAGCGGCGCGGCGGGCGCCGTCGTGCTGGCCACGTGCAACCGCGTGGAGATCTACGCCGAGGCCGACGCGGCCGGCGTCGAGGCCGCTCGCGCGGGGCTGCTGTCCGCCGTCGCCGCCTCCACCTCCCTGCCGGACGAGGACGTGCACACCGCGTTCCGCACGCTCGACGCCGACGCCACGGCCCGTCACCTCTTCGAGGTCGGCGCCGGACTGGACTCCGCCGTGGTGGGCGAGCGCGAGATCGCCGGTCAGGTCCGGCGCGCCCTGACGGCGGCCCAGGAGGCCGGCACCGCCTCGGGCCCGCTCGTCCGCCTCTTCGAGTCCGCCACGCGCACGGCCAAGGACGTCGGCTCCCGCACGGCGCTCGGCGCGGCCGGCCGCTCGGTCGTCTCCGTCGCCCTGGACCTCGCGGAGGAGCTGCGCGGTCTCACCGACGCCGCGGCCCAGCGTGACTTCTGGGCCGGGGCCACCATCCTGCTGATCGGCACGGGCGCCTACGCCGGCACCACGCTGGCGCAGCTGGCGGACCGGGGTGCGACCACCGTCGGCGTGCACTCGGCCTCGGGCCGCGCGGAGCAGTTCGTCGCGGACCGCGGCGGCTGGGCCCTCGCGCTCGGCGGCGAGGCCGTGGCCGGCGCCGTCGCCGAGGCGGACGTGATCATCGGCTCCTCCGGCGGCGAACGCCAGATCAGCCCCGAGCGCCTCCAGGAGCTGCGCAAGGGCGGACGGCGTCCGCTCACGGTGGTCGACCTGGCCCTCTCGCGCGACTTCGACCCGGCGGTCGCGGACCTGCCGGACGTCGACCTCATCACCCTCGAGTCGGTGCGGCTGGCCGCCCCCGAGCAGGCCCAGGTCGCCGTCGCCGAGGCCCGCGCGCTCGTGGACGATGCCGTCGAGGAGTACCGCGCCGCGCAGCGCGGCCGCAGTGCCGACGCGGCGATCAAGGCCCTGCGCCGCCACACCCTCGGGGTGCTCGACCGGGAGCTCGAGCGCGTGCGTGCCCGCCACGGCTGCACGGCGGCTGCCGAGGAGGTGGAGTTCGCCCTGCGCCGCATGGTGAACCAGCTCCTGCACGAGCCCAGCGTGCGCGCCAAGCGGCTCGCCGCCGAGGGCCGGCTCGACCGCTATGAGGACGCCCTCGAGGCGGTCTTCGGGATCGAGGCCCCCGGCCGCCCCGCCCCCGCCGTGGGCACGGTCGAGGCGGTCTGCCCCGCGCACGAGGACGAGGGCGGCGCCGCGCGCATCGCGTGAGCCGGCCCCGCGCCAGGAGGACCCCGTGACCGCCCACCCCGCCGCCACCGCGCCCGACGAGCCCGGGCGAGGCCGTCGTCTGCCCCGGCACGAGCGTCGCCGCCAGCTGTTGGACTGCGCCCGCGCGGTCTTCGCCGCGGAGCGGTACGCGGGGGCCTCCATGGAGCAGATCGCCGAGCGGGCCGAGGTCTCCAAGCCGGTCCTCTACCAGCACTTCCCCAGCAAGCACGAGCTCTTCCTCGAGCTGCTGGACGCCGAGGTCGCGAGCCTGCGCGCGCTCCTCGAGGCGGCGATGGACACCCGCCGGGACAATCGCGAACGGGTGCGGGCCACCGTCGCCGCCGTGTTCGAGTACATGGCCTCCCCCGAGCGGACCCACCGCCTGATCTTCGACTCCGGCATCGACGGGGACCCGGAGGTGCGCACGCGCAGCGAGGCCGTGCACCGGCTGCTCTCCTCCGAGGTCGCGCGCACCATCCGCGCGGACACCACCGTGGCCGAGGCCGAGGCCGAGGTGCTCTCCCGCGGACTCGTCGGCTATCTCCTGGGCGCCGCCCGCCACTGGGCGGACCGGCTCGACGCCGACGCCCGCCCCGCCGCCGCCGAGATGGCCCGCACGGTGGACGCGCTCGTCTGGCGCGGCCTCGCCTCGCTGCCCTCCGCGGACGACGCGCCGCGCTGACCCGGCCGTCCGGCCCGTTTCGCCCGCGGGTGAACCTCGGGGGTGCCCGTCCACCCCGCCGAGCGGTCCCGTAGGCTGACGGCGGACCGCACAGGACGCGACGAAGAGAAGAGGTTCCCCATGGAGATCCGCATCGGTGTGCAGCACGTCGGCCGCGAGGTCGTCATCGACAGCGAGCAGTCGGCGGACGAGGTCCGCTCCCTCGTGGACGCCGCCGTCTCCGACGGCACCCCGCTGGTCCTGGCGGACGCCAAGGGCCGCCAGGTGGTCGTCCCCGGCGACCGCATCGGCTTCGTGGAGATCGGCGCGAAGAAGTCGGGCCCGCTCGGGTTCGCCGCCTCCTGACCCGCCCGCACGCCCCGGTGATCCGCCGGGGCGTGCGTCGTCTCGGCCCCCTGCCCAGGAGCACCGCCATGACCCCTCACGCCCTCGGCCTCCGCGGCCCCGCCGACCCGACCCTGCTCGAGCGCCTCGCCGCCCTGCGGACGGAGCTCGAGTTGCCGCCGGCCTTCCCCGCCCCCGTCCTGGCCGAGGCGGAGGCGGCCGCGCGTGAGGTGCACGCGGGCCTGACCGGGAGCCCGGACCACGCGGACCGCACGGCCCTGCCGTTCGTCACCGTGGACCCCGCCGGCTCCACGGACCTGGACCAGGCCCTGCTCCTGACCCCCGCCGACGACGACGGCATCCTGGTCCGCTACGCGATCGCGGACGTGCCCGCCTTCGTGACCCCGGGCGGCGCCGTGGACGGCGAGGCCCGCCGCCGCGGCCAGACCGTCTACCTGCCCGACGGCCGGGTCCCCCTGCACCCGGAGGTGCTGAGCGAGGACGCCGCCTCGCTGCTGCCCGACCGCGAGCGCCCGGCGTTCGTGTGGACGTTCCTGCTGGACGCCGCGGGCGCCGTCGTCGAGACCGGCCTCGAACGCGCCCGCATCCGCTCCCGGGCGCAGCTGACGTACGGGCAGGTGCAGGCCTTCCTCGACGCACAGCCGGGGGCGCAGGCGCCGACGACGCCGCGCCCCGGGGTCACCGACGCGGACCGGGCCGCCGCCGAGGGGTGGCCGGCCGAGGTGCGCGACTCGCTGGCGCTGCTGCCGGAGGTGGGCCGACGGCGGGCCGCGCAGGAGGCCGCCCGCGGCGGCGCCTCCCTGAACCTGCCGGACCAGGAGGTCCGTGTCACCGAGGACGGGGCGCACGAGCTCGTGCACCGGGCGCCGTTGCCGGCGGAGGAGCACAACGCCCAGCTCTCCCTGCTGACCGGCATGGCCGCGGCCGAGCTGATGCTGGCCGCCGGAGTCGGGATCCTGCGTACGATGCCGGCGCCGGACACCGACGCCGTCGCCGCCTTCCGAGAGCGCACGCGCGCCCTGGGCGCCCCGTGGGACGAGGGCCAGGACTACGGCGCCTACCTGCGTTCCCTCGACCCCGCCGACGCGCGGCACCTGGCGGTGCTGCACGCGGCCACCGGGCTGTTCCGCGGCGCCGGGTACACGGCCTTCGACGCGCAGGCCGAGGACCCGGCCCTGCGCACCCCGCCGGACGAACCGGCCCAGGCCGCGCTCGCCGCCCCCTACGCCCACGCCACCGCTCCGCTGCGCCGGCTCGTGGACCGCTTCGTCCTGGCCCTGTGCCACGCCCATGCCATCGGCGCCCCCGCCCCCGCATGGGTCCGCAGCGCCCTGCCCGCGCTGCCCGCCCTCATGGCGGACTCGTCGCGCCGGGCCTCGGCCGCGAGCCGGACGGCGGCGGACCTCGTGGAGGCGGCGGCACTCGAGTCCCGCGTCGGCGCGGAGCTCGAGGGGATCGCGGTGCGCGAGGCGAAGGACGGCACGGAGGTGTGGCTGCTCGACCCGGCCGTGAGCCTGCGGGTGCCGGGCAGCGTCCCGGCGGGCACCCGGGTGCGCGTGCGGATCGAGGGCGTGGACCGCGCCTCGGGTGCGATCACGGCCGCGGGGGTAGACTGGCCGCACAGCTCACGCTGACCCAGGATGACCGGTCGCTCTCTGATCACCCTGACCCGCCGCCCGCGCCCCTGACGCCCGGGACGGCACCATGACCTGCCGGATCCGGCACGGCCCGCCGCGTACGGCGCGCCCGCCCGGTTCCACGGGGCGCCGCCCGTCGGCCGCTCCGCGTGCTTGCCTCGCGATCGGCTTCCGCTTGAACCGCGCGCACGGCGGAGCCGGGCCTTCCGCCCGCCGTGACGACGCCTGACCAGGAACGCGAGTCGCCATGACCCAGAACTCCGAGCACACCCCCGCCTCCGCCGACCTCGACCCGACGGTCGCCGCGATCGCGGAGGACATCGTCACCGAGGACGCCGCCCCCGTGGCCCCCGAGCAGACCTTCGCCGACTTCGGGGTGCACCCCGCGATCGTCGAGGCCCTGGAGGCCAAGGGCATCGTCCACCCCTTCCCCATCCAGGCCATGACCCTGCCGGTCGCCCTCGGCGGCCACGACATCATCGGCCAGGCCAAGACCGGCACCGGCAAGACCCTCGGCTTCGGCATCCCCGCGCTACAGCGCGCCATCGGCCCGGGCGAGCCCGGCTGGGACGGCCTCGAGGCCAAGGGCACCGCGGGCGCCCCGCAGGCCCTGATCGTCGCCCCGACGCGCGAGCTCGCCGTCCAGGTGGCCGGCGACCTCACGGCCGCCGCGGCCCGGCGCCCCCTGCGCATCGCCACCATCTACGGCGGCCGCGCCTACGAGCCGCAGATCGAGGAGCTGCAGCGCGGCGTCGAGATCGTCGTCGGCACCCCCGGCCGCCTCATCGACCTGATGCGCCAGCGCCACCTGCGCCTGGACCTGGTGAACACGGTGGTGCTGGACGAGGCCGACGAGATGCTGGACCTCGGCTTCCTCCCCGACGTCGAGACCCTGCTCGCCGCCGTCCCGGCCGTGCGTCAGACCATGCTGTTCTCGGCCACCATGCCGGGTCCCGTGGTCGCGATGGCGCGCCGCTACATGACGCAGCCGACCCACATCCGCGCGGCGGACCCGGAGGACGAGGGCCTGACGAAGAAGGACATCCGTCAGCTCGTCTACCGCGCCCACCACATGGACAAGGACGAGCTCGTGGCCCGCGCCCTGCAGGCCGAGGGCCGCGGCCGGACCATCATCTTCACGCGCACCAAGCGCACGGCCGCTCGCGTGGCGGACGAGCTGACGGCGCGCGGCTTCGCGGCCGGCGCGCTGCACGGCGACCTCGGCCAGGGCGCCCGCGAGCAGGCGCTGCGCGCGTTCCGCAACGGCAAGGTGGACATCCTCGTGGCCACCGACGTCGCGGCGCGCGGCATCGACGTCGACGACGTCACGCACGTGTTCAACTTCCAGGCGCCGGAGGACGAGAAGACCTACGTGCACCGCGTGGGCCGCACGGGCCGCGCCGGCAACAAGGGCGTGGCGGTGACCCTCGTGGACTGGGAGGACATGCCGCGCTGGTCCCTGATCGACAAGGCGCTCGGCCTCGGCCAGCCCGAGCCGGTGGAGACCTACTCCTCCTCCCCGCACCTGTTCTCCGACCTCGGCATCCCGAAGGGCACGAAGGGCCGTCTGCCGCAGGCCAAGCGCGTGCTCGAGGGCCTCGAGGGCGAGACGCTCGAGGACCTCGGCGGCCCCGAGGCGAAGCAGCGCGACGGCGGCCGCGGACGGGGTCGCGAGGGCGGCCGGTCCCGCGACGGCGAGCGCGGCGGCCGAGGCCGGGGCGGGCGCTCCGGCGAGGGCCGTGACCGGGCGCGCGGCGGAGGCCGTGGCGAACGGAACCGGGGCGGCCGCTCCGGCGAGGGCCGTGACGATGCACGCGGCGGAGGCCGCGGCGAGCGCTCGGCCCGCGGGCGTGGTGAGGCACCCGCCGAGCAGCGCGCCGAGGGCCGGGGCCGTGGTCGCGGCGAGGGCCGCGAGCGCACCGCCTCGCGCTCCGAGACCCCCGCGGCCCGGACGTCGGAGCCGGTGGCCGGCGTCGAGCTCACGGAGGCCCGCCGGGCCGAGCGCGCCGAGGCCCGGGCCGAGGCCCGTCGTCGCCGGGGCGGCCGCTCCCGCACGCGGCGCCGCAACGGCGAGGTCGTGGACGGCTGACCCTCCCTTCCGGGCCCCCGGGAGTCTTCTGCACGAATGACCCTTCTGACCGCCGTGCAGGCGGCCGGAAGGGTCATTCGCGCAACGGATCCTCCGCCGTCGCCCGGGCCGTCCGGGCTCAGCCGCGGATGATCGCCGTGCCGGTGCCCTGCCGCTCGATCTCGGCGAGCACCTCCGCGCCCGTGGTGTGCTCGCCGATCGGATTGGGCTTGCCGGTGCCGTGGTAGTCGGACGAGCCGGTGACGAACAGTCCGTGCCGGTCCGCGAATGCGCGCAGCCAGGTGCGCTCCTCCGCCGGGTTGTCCCGGTGCTCGACCTCGACCCCCGCCAGTCCGGCCTCGGCCATCTGCTCGAACACCTCGTCGCCCACCACGCGGCCCCGCATGCGCGCCCGGGGATGCGCGAACACCGGCACCCCGCCGGCGGCCCGGATGAGCGCGACCGCCTCGGCCGGGTCCGGGGCGAAGTGCGGCACGTAGTACTTGGACCGGCCGGCGAGGATCTCCCGGAACGCCGCGGAGCGGTCCGGGACGGCCCCGATCGTCACGAGGGCGTCGGCCAGGTGGGGCCGGCCGATCGTCGCGTTCTCCGCCGCGTGCTCCTGGACCAGCTCCCACGTGATCGGGAAGTCCGCGCCCAGGCGCCGCACCATCTCCTGCGCCCGGATCAGCCGCGCGTCGCGGGCCAGGCCGACCTCCCGCAGCAGGGCGGGGTCCTCGGGGTCGTGCAGGTAGCTGAGCACGTGCACGCTCACGCCGTCGGCGGAGGTGCAGGACATCTCCATGCCGGGCACGAGCGTCAGCCCGGTCTCCCGCGCGGCGTGGGCGGCCTCGGCCCAGCCGGCGGTCGTGTCGTGGTCGGTGAGCGCGAGGCCGTCCAGCCCGGCCCGCGCCGCCGCACGCACCACGTCGGCCGGCGGCTCGGTGCCGTCGGACTCGGTCGAGTGCGTGTGCAGGTCGTAGCGGGCCATGGCGGCCATGGTACCGACGACCCGCGCGCGGCGGCCCCGACCTGCCCCCGCCCACCGGTGCCATGATGGAGGGCATGACCGATGCCGCACAGCACCCCGCCCAGACCACCCCCGACCAGCCCGCCGCCACCCCCGAGGCGGGCGCCGACGGCACCGGCGCGGTGAACCCCCAGCCGCTGGCCGAGCGCGTCGACAACCGCTCGCAGCGCCCCGCCTCGAACGCCTTCCGCGACTTCATGGCCTCCGATTGGGCGCCCTCGTCGCAGGCCCTGCCCGACCCCGACGCCTCGGCCCCGTACGCCGCCCGGCGGCGGGCCGCCGTGTCCGCGCGCTTCCCGGGCGAGCGGATCGTGGTGCCGGCCGGCCGCCTCAAGGTCCGCTCGAACGACACCGACTACCGCTTCCGCGCGCACTCCGCGTTCGCCCACCTGACGGGCCTCGGCGTGGACCACGAGCCGGACGCCGTGCTCGTGCTCGAGCCCACGGACCCGGGCGCCGGCGACGACGGCACGGACCACACCGCCACCCTGTACTTCCGTCCCCTGGCCGGCCGGGACACCGAGCAGTTCTACGCGGACTCGCGCTCGGGTGAGTTCTGGATCGGCCCCCGTCCGACCCTGGCCGGCCTGGCCGCCCGCACGGGTCTGCGCACGGCGGGGCTCGAGGAGCTCGAGTCCGCCGTCACCAAGAACGTGGCCGCGGACGGCACCGCGGTGCGGCTGCTGGCCGAGACCGACCAGGACGTGGACGCCCTGCTGGCCGCCGTCCGGACCGAGGCCGGCGTGGACCTGGCCGCCGCGGCCGAGGCCGACGCCCAGACCGCCGAGTTCCTCTCCGAGCTGCGCCTGGTCAAGGACGCGTGGGAGATCGAGCGGATGCGCGCCTCGGTGGCCGCCACGATCGCGGGCTTCGAGGACGTCGTGCGGGCCCTGCCGCGCGCCGTGGGCCACGACCGCGGCGAGCGCGTGGTCGAGGGCGCCTTCTTCGCCCGCGCCCGCCTCGAGGGCAACGACCTGGGCTACGACACGATCGCGGCCTCCGGCAACAACGCCACGATCCTGCACTGGATCCGCAACACGGGCGCCGTGCGCCCGGGTGAGCTGCTCCTGCTCGACGCCGGCGTCGAGGACGACTCCCTCTACACCGCTGACATCACCCGCACCCTGCCCGTGTCCGGCACGTTCACGGACGTGCAGCGCCGCATCTACCATGCGGTCCTCGACGCCGCGGACGCCGCCTTCGCGATCGTGCGCCCCGGCATCCGGTTCCGTGAGCTCCACGCCGAGGCCATGCGGGTGCTCGTCGACCGCCTCGACGGCTGGGGCCTGCTGCCGGTCTCGGCCGAGGTCGCGCTCTCGGACGAGGGCCAGCACCACCGGCGCTGGATGCCCCACGGCACCTCGCACCACCTCGGCCTCGACGTGCACGACTGCGCGCAGGCCAAGCGCGAGCTCTACCTGGACGGCGTGCTCGAGCCGGGCATGGTCTTCACGATCGAGCCGGGTCTGTACTTCAAGGAGGAGGACCTGGCCGTGCCGGAGGAGTACCGCGGCATCGGCGTGCGCATCGAGGACGACATCCTCGTGACCGAGGACGGGGCCGAGAACCTCTCCGCGGCCCTCCCCCGCACCCCGGACGAGATCGAGGCCTGGATGGCGCGGCTCCAGGCGTGATCCGGCGCGGAGGGCGCCCCTAGGGTTCGGACCATGGGTATCGACCTGACCACCGAGCTCACCGCCCTCCGCGACCGCCTCCTCTCCGCCGAGGCGGAGCACGCCGACCTCATCTCCCGCGTCCGGGAGCGCCACCGGGCCTCGGCCCGGAACCTCGTGCACTACGTCGCCCTGCGCGGCACCGACCTGCGGCCCCTGCAGGAGGCGCTGAGCGACGCCGGACTGTCCTCGCTGGGCCGCATGGAGGCCGGCGTGCTGGGCCACGTGGACGCGGTGCTGGCCGCCGCCCGCGCGCTCGACGGCGACCCCGCCCCCGCGCCGGAGGACGACGCCCTGACCTCCGCCGAGGGCCGCGCCATCCTCGCCCGCAACGCGGCGAGCCTGCTCGGTCCGGCCCGCGACGACCGGGACGCGCGCATCATGGTGACCATGCCCTCCGAGGCCGCCACGGACCCGGAGCTCGTGACCCGGATCGCCGAGGCCGGCATGGACCTGGCGCGCGTGAACTGCGCCCACGACGACGAGCAGGCGTGGGCCGCCATGATCGCGGCGGTCCGCCGGTGCGCCGGGGCGGGCCGGCCCGCTCCCCTGGTCGCGATGGACCTGGCCGGGCCGAAGGTGCGCACGGGCCCCATCGAGCCGGGCCCGCGCGTCGTGAAGGTGAAGCCCGCCCGGGACCCCTCCGGGACCGTCACCGAGCCCTCCCGCGTGTGGCTCGCCGCCGGGACCCACGACGCCGTGGCCGCGGCTCACGGGCCGGAGGGCGCCGTCGTCGTGCCGCTGGCGGACCCGGACGGGAAGACCCTGGCGGGCCTGCAGCGCGGCGACGAGATCGAGCTGACCGACGCGCGTGGCGCACACCGCAGGCTGGAGGTCGAGCGGGTGGACGGCGAGGGCGTGCTCGTGCGGGCGGAGAAGACGGTCTACTGGGCGACGGGCACGGCGCTGACGACGCCGCACGGTCCGCTCGAGGTGGGCCAGCTGCCCCCGCTCGAGCAGTCCATGCGCGTGCACGAGGGCGAGGAGATCGTGCTGGCCCGCTCGCTCGAGCCGGTCCCCGCGGTCGACACGCCGCCCTACCGGATCGGCCTCACCCTGGCGCAGGCGTTCGCGGATGCGGCGGTCGGCGACCGGGTCTCCATCGACGACGGACGGATCGGCGCGCGGATCACAGCGGTGTCCGCCGACGAGATCACCCTCGAGGTGACCCAGGCCGGCCCTCGCGGGGCGAAGCTCAAGGCGGAGAAGGGCGTGAACTTCCCGGACACGCACCTGGCCATCCCGGCCCTCACGGACGAGGACCTCGCCCACATCCCGTTCGCGGCCCGCCACGCGGACATGGTGAACATGTCCTTCGTCCGCTCGGCCGAGGACGTGGCCCAGCTGATCGACGCGCTCGAGGCCGAGGACGCACCGGACGTGGACATCACGCTGAAGATCGAGACGGTGGAGGCCTTCCGGCAGCTGCCGCGGATGCTGCTCGAGGCGATGCGCTGGCGGGACGTCGGGGTGATGATCGCCCGTGGCGACCTGGCGGTGGAGGCCGGCTTCGCACGGATGGCCGAGCTGCAGGAGGAGATCCTGTGGCTGTGCGAGGCGGCGCACGTGCCCGCGATCTGGGCCACCCAGGTCCTCGAGTCCCTCGCCAAGACCGGCCTGCCCTCACGGGCGGAGATCACGGACGCCGCGATGGCGCAGCGGGCCGAGGCCGCGATGCTGAACAAGGGCCCGTACATCGACCGCGCCGTCACCGTCCTCGGCGACATCCTGGGCCGGATGCACGGTCATGCGAGCAAGAAGCGCGACATGCTCCGGCGGCTCGAGTCCTGGTCCCTCTGACGGGGCTCAGCCGCGCGGCTCGTCCTGGGGCCGGGGCGGGTGGCCGCCGCGCGCCTCGATGAGCTTGGCGACCTCCTCCGGGGGCAGGGTCACGCCGTAGGAGCGGTCCAGGCCGGTGGGCGCGGGGTCCGCCTCCGGGACGGGCCGGGCCGGCGCCTCGGGTCCGCCGGGAGCGGGCGCCGCGTGGGACCCGCCCGACGACGGCGCGGCGGCCGGGGTGGCCTGCACGGGCCCGTCCTCGGCCTCCTCCGCGGCGGGCGCGGGCGCCGGCTGCGGGGCCGCGGGCGGCGTCGGGGCCGCGGCACCGCCCAGGCCCAGCTCCTGGCGGGCGCGGGCGGCGTGGTCGAACGCGACCACGAGGTCGAAGGCCGTGGGCACGACGGCCTGCGAGGACGCGAAGCCGTGCTGGCCCCGACGCATCGCGAAGCCGATCACGCCGAAGATCAGCCACACCGCCAGGCCCAGCAGCATGGAGGTGAGGATCTGCCCCGGGCCGGCCTCGGGGGCCAGCAGGTAGAGGAACACGCCGATCAGTCCACCGAAGAACACGCCGCGCACTCCCGCGGACAACGCCACCTGGGCGTAGTTCAGCCGGCCGCGCACCCGCTCCACGACCCGCAGGTCCTTGCCCACGATCGACACGGCGCTCACGGGGAAGTCCGTGGCGGCGAGGCGGTCCACCTGCTCGCGCGCCTGCGCGTAGGTGGCGTAGGTGGCCAGCAGCTCTCCGCGGGGCAGGCCCTGCTCGGCGCCGGGCTGAGGGTTGGACATCATGAACGACATGGACCCATTGTGCCCGGCCCGGCGCCCGGGCGGGCGGCGGTCCGCCGTCCGCGGACACGGAGCCGCGGCCCGGCACGCCGTAGGCTGGGTCGGTGAGCTCCCCCAAGATCTTCGTAGCCCGCCTGCTGGGCCTGGACGTCTTCGACCCCCTCGGCGACCGCCTGGGACGGCTGCGCGACGTCGTCGTGCTGGACCGCGGCCCCGCCGCAGCCCCGTTCGCCACCGGCCTCGTGATCGAGGTCCCCGGCAAGAAGCGCGTCTTCGTCCCGATGACGCGGGTGACGTCCATGGACTCGGGCCGGATCATCACGACCGGGCTGATCAACCTGCGCCGGTTCTCCCGCCGTGGCGCCGAGCAGATGGTGGCCGCCGACCTCTTCGACCGGAAGGTGCGCCTCTCCGACGGGTCGGGCGAGGCCTTCCTGGAGGACATCGGGCTGGAGCAGCAGCGCAACGGCGACTGGCTGGTCTCGGACCTGTACGTGCGCCGCATCGTCGGCCGCGGCCCCTTCGGCCGCGCCCAGCGGGGCGAGCACCTCCTGCTGAACTGGGACGAGGCCCGCTGGACGGCGCAGGCCGACCCGCAGGGGGCCACGAGCTTCCTCGCCGCGCACGAGGACCTCAAGCCCGCCGACCTGGCGGACATGCTCCACGACATGTCGGAGAAGCGCCGCGTCGAGGTCGCCAGCGAGCTGCAGGACGAACGCCTCGCGGACGTGCTCCAGGAGCTGCCCGACGACGACCAGGTGCAGATCCTCTCCCAGCTGGACATCGACCGCGCCGCCGACGTCCTGGAGGAGATGGACCCGGACGACGCGGCGGACCTGCTCCACGAGCTGCCCGACTCCCAGCAGGAGCTGCTGCTCGAACGCATGGAGCCGGAGGACGCCGAGGACGTCCGGCGCCTGCTCGAGTACGAGGAGGGCACCGCGGGCTCGCTCATGACCCCCGTGCCGGTCATCCTCCCCCCGGAGGCCACCGTGGCCGAGGCCATGGCGACCATCCGACAGCAGGAGATCTCCCCCGCGCTGGCCTCGCTCGTGATCGTGGCCCGGCCGCCCCTGGAGACGCCGACGGGCCGGTTCCTCGGCGTCGTCCACTTCCAGCGCCTGCTGCGGTACCCGCCGCCGGAGGCGATCGGCAACATCATGGACAAGGACCTCGAGCCCGTCTCGGACCTCGCCCCCATCGCCCATGTGACCCGCGAGCTCGCGACCTACAACCTCACGTGCATCCCCGTGGTGAACGAGCAGGACCGCGTCGTCGGGGCCGTGAGCGTGGACGACCTGCTCGACCACATCCTGCCCGACGACTGGCGGGCCATGGACCTCGACGACGCCGAGACCCGCCCCGCAACCTGACCCCCGCGGCCCGCCGCCGCACGACACCGGAGGTGTGAGCATGACCCAGACCGCGCGAGACCTGCGCCCGGGCCGCGGCACCGGCCTGGACACCCCGCTGAGCGCCAGCGGGCGCCGCGTGCCCCGGCTGGCCCCGAACCCGGACGCCTTCGGCGAGGCCACCGAGGGCATCGCCCGCTTCATGGGCACCCCGCAGTTCCTCGTCTGGATGACGCTGTTCTGCGCCGCCTGGCTGGGCTGGAACACGTTCGGCCCGATGGAGTGGCGGTTCGACTCCGCCGAGCTCGGCTTCACCGCGCTCACGCTCATGCTCTCCCTCCAGGCGTCCTACGCCGCACCCCTGCTCCTGCTGGCGCAGAACCGCCAGGACGACCGGGACAAAGTCGCGCTGCGCGAGGACCGTGACCGCGCCGAGCGCAACCTCGCCGACACCGAGTTCCTCACCCGCGAGATCGCCGGTCTGCGGCTGGCCGTCCAGGAGGTCGCCACGCGCGACTTCGTGCGCGGCGAGCTGCGCGGCGTCCAGGACGACCTCAGGGACGACCTCCGCGAGGCGCTGCGCGCCGAGCTGCGGGAGGAGATCCGGGAGGAGATCCGGGAGGAGATCCGGGAGGAGCTGCGCGCCGGCCTCCCGGGCGCCGAGGCCCAGCCCCGCAAGAACAAGAAGACCAAGGGCCGCGGCCGGGATGCGCGGCGCGGCGACGCCGGCGCCGAGCCCACGACCACCACGCTCGCCACCCTCGCGGCCCAGGAGGCCCGCGAGGCCGGGGGGTCCGGTCCGGCGGCCGGTACCGCCGACGGTGCGGGCCCGGTGGACGGGGGCGGCCGATGAGCGCCCTGGGCCTGCCCGTGCCCGAGGTCCGCACCGACCTCGAGCGCCGGGTGCTGGAACGGCTCGCCACGGTCCAGGACCCCGAGATCCGCCGCCCGATCACCGACCTCGGCATGGTGGAGTCGGTCGTGGAGACCGCCCCGGGCGTCGTCGAGGTCGCGGTCCTGCTCACGATCGCCGCGTGCCCCCTGCGCGGGACGATCCAGACGGACGTGGCCGCCGCCGTCGCCGTCGTGCCCGGCTGTGAATCCGTGGACGTTCGCGTCGGGGTCATGGAGCCCGAGCGCCGCCTGGCGCTGCAGGACGCCCTGCGCGCGACTCGGCCGACGAACCCGTTCGGGGAGGGGACGCTCACGCGCGTCCTCGCGGTGGCCTCGGGCAAGGGCGGCGTGGGCAAGTCCTCGGTCACGGCCAACCTCGCGGTCGCGCTCGCCGCGCGCGGGCTCGCCGTCGGCCTGATCGACGCGGACGTGCACGGCTACTCCATCCCCGGGCTCCTGGGCGTGACCGGCACCCCGACGAAGCTGGACCGGATGATCCTGCCCCCCGTGGTGCGGGACGTGAAGGTCATCTCGATCGGCATGTTCCTCGACGCGGACCGACCGGTGGCCTGGCGCGGGCCGATGCTGCACCGCGCGCTCGAGCAGTTCGTCACGGATGTGCACTGGGGCGACCTGGACGTCCTGCTCGTGGACCTGCCCCCGGGCACCGGGGACATCGCGATCTCGACGGCGCAGCTGCTGCCCGCCTCGGAGCTGCTCGTGGTGACCACGCCGCAGCACGCCGCCGCGCAGGTGGCCGCGCGCGCCGGTCAGCTGGCGGAGCAGACGGGCCAGACCGTGGCCGGCGTCGTGGAGAACATGGGGCCGATGACCCTGCCAGACGGCACCGTCCTGGATGTGTTCGGGACCGGCGGCGGCGCCGAGGTGGCGGAGCGGCTGTCCGGGGTGCTGGACACGCAGGTGCCGCTGCTGGGCACCGTTCCCCTGGACCCGGCGCTGCGCGCGGGCGGCGACGCCGGCGAACCCGTGGTGGTGTCCGCGCCGGAGAGCCCCGCGGGCCGGGCGCTGACGCAGATCGCGCAGCGGGTGGCCGTGCGACCGCGCGGGCTGGCCGGGCGACCCCTGCCGTTCACCCCTCGCTGACCTCGGGTGCCGGCGCCCCGGCCGGGGCACCCGACGCGCGCGACGGCGTCAGGTCGCGTCGACGTCGAAGGGGGCGGGCGCCAGCCCGAGCAGCTCGAGGGGGTCCGGTTCGGTCTCGACGGCGGCAGGACGCTCCTCTGCGAGGGCCTCGGCGCGGCCGGAGGCCATCAGGGCTGCGGCGGCACCGCCCACGGCGGCCGCCCCCGCGGCGGGCGCGGTGGACCGAGTCTGTGCGGCGGCGACGGACTCCGCGGCGGCGGTGCTGCCGCCCCCGGCGGGGCGGCGGAAGAGCGTGCGCGGATCCATGTCCGCCAGGTCCTGGTGGGTGAGGCCGCCGTGCACGTCCTCGGCGCTGATGCCCGTCGCCTGCGCCGCCCGGGACGCGGGCGTGGACGAGCCGTCGGCGGGCTCGCGGAGCGCGTCGCGGATGATGCGGCGCGGGTCGTACTGGCGGGGGTCGTACTTGCGCCAGTCCACCTCGTCGAAGTCCGTGCCGGTCTCCTCCTTGAACTGCGCCTTGGCACCCTCGGCCTTGTCGCGCATGACGCGCAGCCAGTCGGTGAAGGCGCGCGTGTACTCGGGGAGCTTCTCCGGCCCGAGGATGACGATCGCGAGCACCGCCAAGATGATGAACTCGCTGCCGTTGATACCTAACACCCTCCGAACTCTACTAGAGCGGCACCGCCCCACAGCCCGGAGCCGCGGGGGCGGGGCGGCTCAGCCGCGGGGGCGCGGCACGGCGTCCGCGATGCGTTCGAGGCCTCGCTCGAGGCGCTCCTCGACGGCGTCTCCGCCGCCCAGCTCGAGCACCCGTGCCCGCTCGGAGACCAGCAGGTGGGTGAGGACCGCGTCCGCGCGCTCGTCCGGCAGGGTGGCCTCCACGCGGTAGGCGGCCTGCGGCGTGGTCAGCTCGGCCGTCCAGCCGTCCTCGCCCCCCGCCGGGACGATCCGGTAGACGCCGCCGCCGGCCAGTCGACGCTCCTGCGCCCCCGTGCTCAGGGGCGCGGTCGAGGCACAGCCCTCCGGGGCGGCTCCCACGATCCGGGGTCGGCACTCGCGGACGGTCACGGTCGGCTCGTCCCGACCCCAGCCGACGACGACCTCCACGTCCTCGGCCGTCTGGGCGGTGTCCACGGTGAGCGGCTCCAGGCCGGCCCCCACGAGGGAGGGCACCGTCCAGCCCTGACCCCGCAGCTCCGCGACGGTTCCGCGCCGGTCCGTCGACGCGGTCCCGGCTGCCGGCAGGGCGACGGTGTCCGTCGGGGTCGGGGCCGTGCGCACGGCCGTGGCGCGGGGCGCGCCGGCCACCCAGACCGCGGTGAACAGCCCGCCGAGCAGGACGACGAAGGTGAGCAGCCCCACCACGAGGCGGCCGGAGACGCCGCGGGCGCGCAGCACCGGGGCGACGACGGCGCCCGCCGGACGCTGGTGCACCGTGCGGGCGGCGTCGAGCACGCGGGCCCGGGCCTGGACCGTGGCGCGGCACTCGGGGCAGCGGTCCAGGTGGCGGGCGATGCGCGCCCGGGACGCGGCGGGGAGGGCGCCCTCGAGGTAGGCGTCCATGTGGCGCTGGGTGTGTCGACGTCCCATGCGGCCACCTCCTCGGTCCTCGCGTCCTCGGCCCGGCGAACGGCCTCCCACATGGCGGGAGCCGGTTCGTGCCATCTCCCATCATCGGCCCGCCTCCTGGGAGAACTCTGGGTCGCGGCCGCGTGCCGACCCGTACACTGGCCCGCGTCGCCCGTGCCGCGGGCGAGGTCCCGCCGTCGTCGTCCCGGAGTCACCCATGAGCGCCCTGCAGCCCCAGCCCACCGACAAGCACGCGTCCTGGGCCTGGTCGGAGAGCCGGGCCACCGAAGACGACGTCGTCCTGCGCGCCCGCGAGCGCGCCGCCGAGCTGGAGGTGCCGCCGGTGAGTGAGGGGACGGCGGCCCTGTTGACGGTGCTGGCGGCCACGCGTGCCCCCGCGGCGGTCGTGGAGGTGGGCACGGGCGCCGGCGTCTCGGGTCTCGCCCTGATGCGCGGTCTGCCCGAGCGCACGGTCCTCACCACCGTGGACCCGGACGCGGAGGCACAGCGCGCGGCCCGCGAGGCGTTCTCGGAGGCCCGCCTGCCCACGAGCCGCACCCGCATGATCACGGGGCGCTCCCGGCTCGTCCTCCCCCGGCTCACGAGCGGCGCCTATGAGATGGTCCTGGTGGACGGGGACCCGGCCGCACGTCAGTTCGACGTCGAGCAGGCCGCGCGCATGCTCGCCCCCGGCGGCGTGCTCGTCGTGGTGGACGCCCTCGACGGCGACCGCGTTCCCCGGCCCGCCGTGCGCGACGAGTCCACCGTGTCCGCCCGGGCGGTGGACCGCCTCATCCGGGAGGACGAGCACTGGCTGTCCGCCGTCGTCCCCTCCGGCACGGGCGTGCTGATCGCGGTGCGCCGCTGATCCGCGGCGGGGACGCGGATGCGGACGCCCCGCGCACCGTGACGGTGCGCGGGGCGTCCGCGTCGAAGGGGTCAGGGCTCAGGCCTGGATGACGCCCTCGAGGCACTCCTTGAGCTCGCGGGCCTCGTCCGCGTTGATCTCCAGCACGAGACGGCCGCCGCCGTCGATCGGCACGCGCATGATCAGGCTGCGCCCCTCCTTGGTCACTTCCATGGGACCGTCCCCGGTGCGGGGCTTCATGGCGGCCATTGCGACTTCCCTTCTGGATGATGTTCCCGTCACGGCGTCCGGTGACCGCGGGAGCGGGCACTGTCCGGACGCCTCCGGCGCCCCCGCACGCGAGCGTGCGCGAGGCCGGTCACATCACCATTATCGCGGATTCCGCGTGCTCGCGCCAAACGATGGCCCGCACCGAGCCCGGCCCGCGACTCAGGCACGCCCCGCCGGATCGCTCCGGGACGGGTCGGCGGCCTCGAGCTCGGCCACCCGGGCCCGCAGGGCGGTCACCTCGTCCTCGCGCTGCGCCAGGGCGTCCCGCAGCCGCAGCAGGACGGCGTCCACCTGGTCCCGCTGGTAGCCGGGCACCGCGACGGCCAACCGCAGCAGGTCGACATCCGCCGCGCGCGGCCGCTCCGGCAGCAGCACGGGGTGCCCCGGCGTCCGCCCGGCCGGGTCGTCGGCCCGGAGCGTGAGCCGGCCCGCGAGGGCGGCGGCCAGGGCCGCCAGCACGACGACGAGCACGGCCACCAGGACGATCCACTGCGGCCCGCTCACGCGTCGGCCCTCCCCGCCGAGCGGAGCACGCACGCGACGGCCTCCTCGGCCGTGTCCACGAGGTGGAACAGGTCCGGGTCCTCGGGCGAGATCATGCCGCGCTCCACGAGCGTGCCGCGGATCCAGTCCACAAGCGGGCTCCAGAAGCCGCGGTCCACGAGGACCACGGGGAAGCGGGTGACGGTGCCGGTCTGCACGAGGGTGAGGGCCTCGAAGAGCTCGTCCAGGGTGCCGAGGCCGCCGGGCAGCACGATGAACCCCTGCGCGTACTTGAGGAACATGACCTTACGGACGAAGAAGTAGCGGAAGTCCACGCCCACGTGCACCCAGGGGTTCAGGCCGGTCTCGAACGGCAGCTCGATGCCCAGGCCCACGGACTCTCCACCGGCCTCGTGGGCGCCCCGGTTGGCGGCCGCCATGGTGCCGGGCCCCCCGCCGGTGATGACCGTGTACCCGGCCTGGGCCAAGCGGCTCCCGACCTCGTGGGCCAGGGCGTACTCGGCGCTGCCCTCGGGCGTGCGCGCCGAGCCGAACACGGAGACCGCGGGACCCAGCCTCGCGAGGGTGCCGAAGCCCTCCACGAACTCCGCCTGGATGCGCAGGACACGCCAGGCCTCGGACGTCGTCGAGGTGACGTCGGCGGCGGGGCGTGCCGCGTCGCCGGGCCGCCGGCCGTCGAGGAGGAGCTGGTCGAACGTGGGGGTGTGCGCCGCCTCCCCGCGCAGGACCTGCCCGCCGCGGCGGACGCGCTGGGGCGCGGCGGCGACGTCGCCGCCCGAGGGGTGCTCATGTGGGGCCATGGCGTCAGCCTAACGAGCCGGCGGGCCGCCAGGGCCGGCGTCGCACGGCGCACCCCGCCGGGTGTGGCGTGCGCTATATTCCATTGGCATGACGCAGATCACGCCTGAGCAGCCCCACGGCGCCCACCTCCTCGACGAGGCCGGCACGCGGCGCCGTCGCGGTGCCGCAGGCGACGACCTGATCGTCCTCGAGGGCGTCAACAAGCACTTCGGCGACTTCCACGCCCTCCGACAGATCGACCTGCGGATCCCGCGCGGCCAGGTGGCGATCGTCCTCGGCCCGTCGGGCTCCGGCAAGTCGACGCTGTGCCGCACGATCAATCGGCTCGAGACCATCGACGACGACGGCGGCCGCATCCTGATCGACGGGCGGCCGCTCCCCACCGAGGGCAGGCAGCTCGCCCAGCTGCGCGCCGAGATCGGCATGGTCTTCCAGTCCTTCAACCTCTTCGCGCACAAGTCGATCCTGGAGAACGTGACCCTCGGGCCCATCAAGGTGAAGGGCAAGCGCCGGGCAGACGCCGAGCGGCACGCCATGGAGCTGCTCGAGCGCGTGGGCGTGGCCGCCCAGGCCAGGAAGATGCCGGCCCAGCTCTCCGGCGGGCAGCAGCAGCGCGTGGCCATAGCCCGCGCCCTGGCGATGGAGCCGAAGGCCCTGCTCTTCGACGAGCCGACCTCCGCCCTCGACCCTGAGATGGTGCAGGAGGTCCTCGACGTCATGGTCCAGCTCGCCGAGGGCGGGATGACCATGGTCGTGGTCACCCATGAGATGGGCTTCGCCCGCAAGGCCGGGGACCGCGTGGTCTTCATGGCCGACGGCGCCATCCTCGAGGACACCGACCCCGACACCTTCTTCACGAACCCCCAGCACGAGCGCGCCCAGGACTTCCTGGGCAAGATCCTCGCGCACTGACCCCGTCCCCCGTCGCACCCCACCGCACCGAACCAGAGGAGAGCACCATGCTCCGCACGAAGCTCCTGACCCTGTCCGCCGTCACGGCCGCGGCCGCCCTGTCCCTCACCGCCTGCTCCCCCTCCTCGTCGCAGGGCGGCGGTGGCGACGCCGCCGGCTCGTCCTCGGCCGGCGAGTCGACGTCGTCCGGCTCCGGCGAGAGCCTGCGCATCGGCATCAAGTTCGACCAGCCGGGCCTGGGCTACCGCGAGGGCTCGGCCCAGCCCACCGGCTTCGACACGGACGTGGCCCGCTACGTGGCGGGCAAGCTCGGCGTGGCCGAGAAGGACATCGAGTGGGTCCAGACCCCGTCCGCGAACCGGGAGAACGCCCTGGAGAACGGCGAGGTCGACATGATCTTCGCGACGTACTCCATCACGGACGCCCGCAAGGAGCGCGTCGACTTCGCGGGCCCGTACTTCGTGGCCGGCCAGGACCTGCTGGTCCGCGCGGACGACACCGCGATCACCGGCCCCGAGTCCCTCGACGGGAAGAACCTCTGCTCCGTCACCGGCTCCACCTCGGCTCAGAAGATCAAGGACCAGTTCGCCTCCGGCGTGAACCTGGTGGAGCAGGGCGGCTACGCCGAATGCGTGACCTACCTCGAGTCCGGCCAGGTGGACGCCGTGACCACGGACGACATCATCCTCGCGGGCTTGGCCGCCGCCGACGCCAACAAGGGCAAGTTCAAGGTCGTCGGCAACACCTTCACCACGGAACGCTACGGCGTCGGCCTGCCGAAGGACTCGGAGCACTGCGAGGACATCAACGAGGCCATCAAGGAGATGAAGGACTCCGGCGAGTGGAAGAAGGCCCTCGAGTCCAACACCGAGGGCACGGGCTACACCTACGACGAGACGCTGAACTCCGGCAAGGACGCCGAGTTCGAGCCCTGCGCCTGACGACCTCCGCCGCCGGTCGGGCCGGGGACGTGACCTGAACGGTCACCCTCGGCCCGCCCGGCGGCTCCCCTGCCCGTCAGCCCCGTCCCGACCCTCGGAGAAGTCATGGAATCGATCTCCTCGCTCCTCGCGGACTACGGCGCGGACATCCCGCTCGCGTTCTGGACGAACATCAGGCTCGCGTTCCTCGCGACCCTCGGCTCGTTCGCCCTCGGCGTGGTGCTCGCCCTGTTCCGCATCTCGCCCGTCCCCTCGCTGCGCGCCCTCGGCACCGGCTACGTCAACGTGGTCCGCAACACCCCGCTGACGATCATCATGCTGCTCGGCGTGCTCGCCGTCTGGGGGCAGCTGAAGATCAGCTTCTCGTCCGACTTCACGCTGAACTTCTTCATCTACGCCGTGATCGCCCTCTCGCTCTACCACGCGGCGTTCATGTGCGAGGCGATCCGCTCCGGCGTCAACACCGTCCCCCTCGGGCAGGCCGAGGCCGCCCGCTCCATCGGCCTGGGCTTCCTGCCTGCGGCCCGCCACGTGATCCTGCCCCAGGCGCTGCGCGGGGCCATCACCCCGCTGGGCAACACCGTGATCGCGCTGACCAAGAACACCACCGTCGCCGCTGCGGCGTCGGTGGCGGAGGCCTCGGGCCTGATGAAGCGCATGATCGAGTTCAGCCCGGACGTGATGGTGGCGATCTTCCTGACCTTCGCGATCGGCTTCTGCCTGATCGTCATCCCCATCGGCCTGCTGACCACGTGGGCCTCGGAGAAATGGGCGGTGGCCCGATGAGCGCCCAGGCCTCCGTCCTCTTCGACGCCCCGGGTCCCATCGCCCGCCGGAGGATCCTCCTCGCCAACCTCGTCGCCCTCGCCGCGGTGCTGGCCGTGGCGGTGCTCGTGCTGATCCAGATGAACGCCACCGGCCAGCTCTCCGGCCGCCGCTGGCTGGCCGCCGTCGACGGCGACGCGTGGCGGAACTACTACCTGCCGGGCCTGCAGTTCACCCTGCAGGCCGCGGGCATCGCCGTGGTCTCCTCCGTGGTGTTCGGCCTGGTGTTCGGCTTCCTGCGGCTGGCCCCGGTCGGCCCGGTGCGCTGGCTGGCCGCCGTCGTCGTGGAGTTCTTCCGGGCCGTGCCTGTGCTCGTGATGATGGTGTTCTTCTACCAGCTGTTCGCACAGGTCGCGCGCTCCGGGGCGATCCAGCCCCAGGACGGCCCGTACTACGCGGTGATCGCGGCGCTGACCCTGTACAACGGGTCCGTGATCGCGGAGCTGGTGCGCTCCGGGGTGCGCTCGCTGCCGCGCGGCCAGCGCGAGGCGGCCGCGGCGGTGGGCATGACGAGCACCCAGTCCCTGCGGCTCGTGGAGGTGCCCCAGGCCCTCATCGCCATGCTGCCGTCGCTGCTGAGCCAGTTCGTGGTGATCCTCAAGGACTCGGCGCTGGGCTACCTCATCGGCTTCTTCGAACTCCTGCAGTACGCCCGCCAGCTCGGCTCCGGCAACGGCAACATCCTGCAGTCCCTCGTGGTGGCCGCGATGATCTTCATCGTGATCAACTTCCTCCTCACCTGGGCGGCCACCCGGCTCTCGCGGCGGCTGTCGTCGCGGACGGCCGGCGACGCCAGCGCCCCCACGACCCCGCGCGTCGGGGCGCCCACGGACACAGCGGGCTGACCGGGCGGCGGGCGAGGCGGGCCCGCGGGTCGGGCGGCTGGCACCGGCCGACGTCGTCGGGTCAGCCGGCCAGCCAGGCCGTGAGCGCCGCGAGGCACGCGTGGACCGCCTCGCGGGACACGTGCTCGTCGTCCGTGTGGGCCAGCAGGGCGTCTCCGGGGCCGAAGTTGACCGCGGGCACGCCCAGCTGGGAGAACCGGGCCACGTCCGTCCACCCGTACTTGGGCTGGGGCTCTCCCCCGACGGCGGCGACGAACGCGGCGGCGGCCGGTCGGTCCAGACCGGGGCGGGCGGCGGGCGAGGCGTCGTCGATCCGCACCTGGGCGTCCCAGTCCACGCCGGCCCCCTCCAGCACCGCGCGCACGTGCGCGTGAGCCTGCTCGAGGGTCTTGTCCGGAGCGAACCGGTAGTTCAGGTCCACGGACGCCTCGTCCGGGATGACGTTGCCCGCGACGCCGCCGGCCACGCGGATCGCGTGCAGCCCCTCGCGGTACTCCAGGCCCTCCACCGTGACCGTGGCCGGCTCGTACGCCGCCAGGGCGGTGAGCACGGGGGCCAGCTTGTGGATCGCGTTGTCGCCGCGCCAGGCGCGGCCCGAGTGCGCCGCGACACCGGAGAAGGTGACGCGGTACCGGCACGTGCCGTTGCAGCCGCCCTCCACGACGCCGTCGGTCGGCTCGAGCAGCACCGCGAAGTCGCCCTCCAGCAGCTCGGGGGCCTGGCGGGCCACGCGGGCGAGGCCCGAGAGGTCCGAGGAGACCTCCTCGTGGTCGTAGAACACCCACGTGACGTCGTGCACGGGGGTCGGGCCGTCCGCGCGGCCGAAGCGGCCGGCCAGGGCCAGCTGCACGGCGACGCCGGACTTCATGTCCACGGCCCCGCGGCCGTACAGCACGTCCCCGTCCCACGCCGAGGGCACGGTCCCGCGCGAGCCCGGCACGGTGGGCAGGGGCACCGTGTCCAGGTGCCCGGCCAGGATCACGCGGGTCGACCGCCCCAGAGCGGTGCGGGCGACGACGGCGTCCCCGAACCTCCGCACCTCGAGGCCGCCGAGGGCGCGCAGGGCCTGCTCGACGGCGTCGGCCAGCGGCCCCTCCTCCCCCGAGACGGAGCGCACGTCCAGCAGGGTGGCGGTGAGCGCCGCGACGTCGAGGTCCGGATCGGCGAGGTCGGGCAGGGTGTTGGGGGTGAGACTCATGTGTCCAGTCTACGGACGCGCCTCCCGTCGCCCCGCAGCGTGCCACCGCCACTCAGTAGGCTGAGGCGCATGACCCAGACCGCCGCACAGCAGCCCTCCTCCCGTCTCGTCTCCGGCCACGGCCTGGCCACCACGGCCGCCGACGGCGCCGTCCTGGACGTGTGGTTCCCCGCCCCCGTGGCCGGCCCGCTCTCCGCTGCGGACGCCTCGCTGCGCGACACCCTGCGCGCCCTCGCCGCGGACGACGCGGACCGCGGGACCACGCAGGCCGTCGTCGAGCTGGAAGTCGACCTGGACGCCGCCCCGGCCTCCACCGCGGACGCGTGGCTGCGCCTGCACGCCCTCTCGCACCGCCTGGCGCGGCCGAACGAGCTCAACCTCGACGGCGTCTTCGGGCTGCTCACCAACGTGGTGTGGACGAACCACGGACCCTGCGCGGTCGCCGACTTCGAGCTGACGCGGGCGAGGCTGCGTGCCCGCGGCGCCGTGCAGGTGTACGGCGTGGACAAGTTCCCGCGCATGACGGACTACGTCGTGCCCTCCGGGGTGCGCATCGGCGACGCGGACCGGGTGCGCCTGGGCGCCCACCTGGCCGAGGGGACGACCGTGATGCACGAGGGCTTCGTCAACTTCAACGCGGGCACCCTGGGGCACTCGATGGTGGAGGGCCGGATCTCGGCCGGCGTCGTGGTGGGCGACGGGTCCGACGTCGGAGGCGGCGCGTCCATCATGGGCACGCTCTCCGGCGGCGGCACCCAGCGGATCGTGATCGGCGAGCACGTGCTGCTCGGCGCGAACTCCGGCGTGGGCATCTCCGTCGGCGACGACTGCGTGGTCGAGGCCGGTCTGTACGTCACCGCGGGCACGCGCGTGAGCGTGCTCCAGGACGGCGAGGCGGCGCGGACCGTGAAGGCCGTGGACCTCTCCGGCGTGCCGAACCTGCTGTTCCGCCGCAACTCCACCACGGGCCGGGTCGAGGCCCTCCCCCGCGCCGGCCGGACCGTCGAACTGAACGCGGCGCTGCACGCGAACTGACCCGGCACACCCGGCCCTCCCCTCCCCCGTTCCTCCCCGCGTTTTCCGCCGCGTTGGGGGGCGATTTCCGGTGGTATCCCGCCGGGATAACGCCCAGTATCGCCCCCGGAACTCCCCGGCGGCCCGGGGGCGGGAAGACGACGACGGCGGCACGCGGCGCGGGCCGTCGGCTCCTGCACAGCAGCGCCCGCCCCGCGCGTCATCCCCGTGCCGCGGCCAGCGCGCCCCGGGCGCCCCGCCGGCGTCGTCCGATGGGTGCATGCCGCGCGTCGTGACTCCTCTGCCGCCCGACCAGCCCGCCGTCCTGTTGGCCACGGACCTGGCCCGACTGGGGCTGCCGCCCGACCGCGCCCGCCGGTCGGACCTGGAGCGGGTCGGACAGGGCTTCCACCGGCAGCGGGCGCACCCTGGCACGGGATGGGCCGACCTGGGCCTGCCCGAGCCCGGGCACGGCTTCTCCCCCGATCACCTTGCCGCGCTTCTGCGCCGACGCCCGGATGCCGTCCTCTCCCACGAGACCGCGGCCCACCTGCACGGTCTGCCGATGCCCGCGCGTGCCTGGCGGCGGCGCGACCCGGCGACCGGCGAGCTCGACGTCGACCCGCCGGTTCACCTCACCGTGGCCCGGGGGACACGACGCGTCCGGCGGGCTGGTCTGATGGACCACCGGCGGCCGCTGGCGCCCGAGTTCGTCACGCACGTGCACGGCCTGCGCGTCACCACGGTCGATCGCACCTGGCTGGACCTGTGCTCCCTGACTCCCCCGTGGACGTTCGAGGACCTCGTGGCCGCCGGGGACCACGCCGTCCGGCACCCGTGGACGCCCGCGGGCCGGACGGATCCGGCCACCACGATCGCCGCGCTGCGGTCGGCGCTGCACGCGTCCGGACGCTTCCACGGCCGCCCGGCCGCCCGGGAGGCGCTGGATTCCGTTCGCGTCGGGGCGGACTCGCCGCCCGAGACCCGCCTGCGCCTCGCCCTCGTGGCCGGCGGGCTGCCGGAGCCGGGGCTGCAGGCCGCGCTCGAACCCGAGGACCCCTTCTCCCCCGTGGCCGACCTCGCCTACCGCCACGTGCGCCTGGCCCTGCAGTACGACGGTGCCGGGCACCGCACGCGGGAGCAGCAGGCGCGCGACGCCCGCCGGGACCGCTACGGCCAGGCGCGCGGCTGGACGACGCTCCGCGTCACCTGGGCCGATGGGCGCGAGGACTTCCGTGGCGTCGTCGCGGTGGTCCGACGCCGCCTCGGCCACTCCGCCTCGACATGAAGACGCTCCGGCGAACGCATTGGGGGCGGTTTCGGGTGGTATTCCGTCGGAATACCACCCGAAACCGCCCCCAAACGCAGGGTCAGCGCCCCAGGGTCAGCGCCCCCGGGTCAGCGCTGCGGGTACTGGCGCAGCTGCTCGCCCACGTAGATCTGGCGCGGGCGGCCGATCTTGGTGGCCGGGTCCTCCATGAGCTCGCGCCACTGGGCGATCCAGCCGGGCAGGCGGCCCAGGGCGAAGAGGACGGTGAACATCTTCTCCGGGAAGCCCATGGCCTTGTAGATCACGCCGGTGTAGAAGTCGACGTTCGGGTAGAGCTTGCGCTCCACGAAGTAGTCGTCGGCGAGGGCCTTCTCCTCGAGACGCTGGGCGATCTCCAGCAGCTCGTCGTTGCCGCCCATCTTGCCCAGGATGTCCTCGGCGGTCTTCTTGATGATCTTGGCCCGCGGGTCGTAGTTCTTGTACACGCGGTGCCCGAAGCCCATCAGACGGACGCCGTCCTCCTTGTTCTTCACCTTCTCCATGAAGTCCTCGGGCGTGATGCCCTCCGACTTGATCTTCCGGAGCATGTTCAGCACGGCCTCGTTGGCGCCACCGTGCAGCGGGCCATAGAGGGCGTTGATGCCGGCGGACACCGAGGCGAACAGGTTGGCCTGGGTGGAGCCGACCAGGCGCACCGTGGAGGTGGAGGCGTTCTGCTCGTGGTCGGCGTGCAGCATGAGCAGCAGGTCGAGGGCCTTGACCACGTCCGGGTCGATGTCATATTCCTCGGCCGGCACGCCGAAGCACAGGCGGAGGAAGTTCTCCACGTAGTTCAGCGAGTTGTGCGGGTACATGAACGGCTGGCCCAGCGACTTCTTGAACGCGTAGGAGGCCAGCACCGGCAGCTTGCCGAGCAGGCGCACGGTGGAGATGTGGACCTGCTCCGGGTCGTGGGGGTCCAGGGAGTCCGGGTAGAACGTGGACAGCGCGGACACGGAGGAGGACAGCACCGGCATGGGGTGCGCATCCCGCGGGAAGCCGTTGAAGAACAGCTTGAGGTCCTCGTGCACCATGTTGTGGCGCAGGATGTTGGTCTCCCAGGCCTCCAGGGTCTCCTTGGACTCGGGCAGCTCGCCGTAGATCAGCAGGTAGGCCACCTCCATGAAGGAGGAGTGCTCGGCGAGGTCCTCGATGGCGTAGCCGCGGTAGCGCAGGATGCCCTGGTCGCCGTCGATGTACGTGACGGCCGACTTGGCGTTCGCCGTGTTCATGAAGCCCGGGTCGTAGGTGACGTCGCCGGTCTCCTTCAGGAGCGGGGCGATGTTGATGCCGTTGTTGCCCTCTGTGGCGTGCTCGACGCCCAGGTCCAGGCTCTGCTCGCCGACGGTCAGCCGGACGGACTCGTGATGGGTCACGGGTGTGCTCCCTCGTCTTGTCTTCTCGATGGCCCGGGTTCGCACGCCCATGTGGGCGCGCCCACGCGGGGACGACTCTGCTCCAAACTATCAAGGACCGGCCCGGGACGCGCGGTCGCTTCCCCCGACGACGGCCCCCGACCCCGGCTCAGCCGGTCCGCGGCCCGCGGGCCGTGAGTCTCGCCGCGGCCCGGGCGACCGCCTCGTCCGTGGCGGTGATCGCCACGCGGACGTAGCCGTCGCCGCCGGCACCGTAGAACACGCCGGGCCCGGCGATGATGCCCAGGTCCGCCAGTTCGCCCAGCAGGTCCCACGAGTCCTGCGCCGTGGCGTCGGCCGGGTCCAGGTCCGCCCGCCGGGTCCACAGGTACAGCCCCGCCTCGGAGTGGTCCACCGTGTGGCCGGAGGCCTCCAGCGCGGTGCGCAGCGCGTCCCGACGGCGGCGGTAGCGGTCCTTCTGCTCCGCGACGTGCGCGTCGTCGGCCAGGGCCACGGCCATCGCATGCTGCACCGGGGCCGGCACGATCATGCCCGCGTGCTTGCGGGTGTTGACCAGGGTCGCCACGAGCTGCGGATCCCCCGCGGCGAACGCGGCGCGGTAGCCGGCGAGGTTGGACTGCTTGGACAGCGAGTAGACGCTCAGCAGGCCCGTCAGGTCGCCGCCGGCGACCTCGTCGGACAGGATGCAGGGCACGACGGCCCCGTCCCACGCGTCCCAGCCGAGCTCGGCGTAGCACTCGTCCCCGCACACCACGGCGCCCACGGCACGGGCGGCGTCCACCGTGCGGCGCAGCGCCGCCGCGTCCAGCACGGCGCCGGTGGGGTTGGCCGGCGAGTTGGTCCACACGAGGCGCACCCGCTCCCGCACCTCGGGCGCCAGCGCGTCGAGGTCGTCCGCGGCCACGGCCTCCGCCCCGGCCAGCAGCGCGCCCACCGCATAGGTGGGGTAGGCGGCCTCGGGGTGGACGACGACATCGCCTGCGCCCAGCCCGAGCAGCGTGGGCAGCCACGCGATGAACTCCTTGGACCCGACCGTGGGCACCACGGCCGCCGGGTCCAGCCCGGACACCCCGCGGCGCCGGGCGTACCAGTCGACGACCGCGCGGCGCAGGGCGTCCGTGCCGTGCGTCGTCGGGTAGCCGTGCGCGTCGGCGGCCTCGGTCAGGGCCCGGCGGATCAGCGCCGGCGTCGGATCCACCGGCGTTCCGATGGACAGGTCCGCGACGCCGTCCGGGTGGGCGGCGGCACGCTCACGGTAGGGGGTGAGCGTGTCCCACGGGTAGTCCGGCAGCGTCAGCATGGGGCTCAGGCGTCGGCGTTCTGCAGGGGCAGGGCGGAGATGATCGGGTGGTCCTTGGCGATCATGCCCAGCTTGGCGGCGCCGCCCGGGGAGCCCAGGTCGTCGAAGAACTCGACGTTGGCCTTGTAGTACTCGGCCCACTCGTCGGGGGTGTCGTCCTCATAGTAGATGGCCTCGACGGGGCACACCGGCTCGCACGCACCGCAGTCGACGCACTCGTCCGGGTGGATGTAGAGCATGCGCTCACCCTCGTAGATGCAGTCCACGGGGCATTCGTCGATGCACGCCTTGTCCTTGACGTCCACACACGGCAACGCGATCACGTAGGTCATGGCTGACCGTCCACCTCTCTCTGGGCACGGGGTTGCGGGGCTGCGGTCCAGGGTACTCGCTCCCCCGGACGCGTTTCGCGGGCGGTCACAGTGGCCCGGCGGGGGCGCGTGGCGGCCTCGGCGGCCTCCGCGGGTCGGCGGTCCAGCCGCCGGCCCGCGGCCAACAGGACCATACCGAGCACCGGCTGGCCGACGTTCCAGGCCACGGAGGCGACGACGGCGCCCGGCGCCGCCGCCCACAGGCCGGCCGTCCAGGACAACCCCAGGGCGTCGTCCACCGGCAGGCGCTGCAGGGCCAGGACGGCGGTGAACGCGCCGGCGACGACCGCGGCCCCCGCCGGCAGGGCGCGCCCGCCGCGGCCCGCGCGTCGGACCATCCACCAGCGCTGTGTCGAGCCGACGAGCACGAGCGCCAGCACCGCACCCCAGGGCAGGGTCCAGCCGCCCGGCAGGGAGGCCAGGTTCAGATGGACGGCGGTGCCGAGCGCGCCGGCGACGACGCCGAGCAGCGTCCCGCCCACCACGTCGGCGGGCCGGGCGCGGCGGCGGGGGCGATCAGGCACGGGCGCGGGCGCGCGCGGCCTTCAGGCGCTCGTTGGCGTCCAGGACGACCTTGCGGATGCGGATGTCCTCGGGGGTGATCTCCACGCACTCGTCCTCGCGGGCGAACTCGAGGGACTCCTCGAGGGTGAGCCGGCGCGGGGGCGTCAGGCCCTCGAACGACTCGGAGGAGGCCGCACGCATGTTGGTGAGCTTCTTCTCCTTGGTGATGTTCACGTCCATGTCGTCGGCGCGCGAGTTCTCGCCCACGATCATGCCCTCGTACACCTCAGCGCCCGGCTGCACGAAGAAGGTGCCGCGCTCCTGCAGGTTGATCATGGCGAACGGCGTGGCGGTGCCCGCCCGGTCGGCCACGAGGGAGCCGTTGGTGCGGTACTCGATCTCACCGGTCCACGGCTCGTAGCCGGCCGCGTAGGAGGAGGCGATGCCTGCGCCGCGGGTCTCGGTGAGGAAGCGGGTGCGGAAGCCGATCAGGCCGCGGGCCGGGACCAGGAACTCCATGCGGATCCAGCCCGTGCCGTGGTTGGACATCTCCTGCATGCGGCCCTTGCGGGCGGCCATGAGCTGCGTGACCGCGCCCATGAACTCCTCGGGGATGTCGATGGTCATGCGCTCCATCGGCTCGTGGACCTTGCCGTCCACGGTCCGGGTGACCACCTGCGGCTTGCCCACGGTGAGCTCGAAGCCCTCGCGGCGCATCTGCTCCACGAGGATGGCCAGGGCGAGCTCGCCGCGGCCCTGCACCTCCCACGCATCCGGGCGTTCGGTGGGGAGCACCTTGAGCGAGACGTTGCCGATCAGCTCCTTGTCCAGGCGGTCCTTCACCTGGCGGGCCGTGACCTTGGCGCCCTTGACGCGGCCGGCCAGCGGGGAGGTGTTGATGCCCACGGTCATGGAGATGGCCGGGTCGTCCACCGTGATCAGCGGCAGCGGCTTCGGGTTCTCCGCGTCGGTGAGGGTCTCGCCGATCATGATGTCCTCGATGCCGGCGACGGCGACGATCTCGCCCGGGCCGGCCTCCTCCGCGGGCACGCGCTCGAGGCCCTTGGTGGCCAGCAGCTCGGTGATCTTCACGGTCTTCAGGGCGCCGTCCTGGCGGGCCCACGCGACCTGCTGGCCCTTGCGGAGGGTGCCGTTGAAGATGCGCAGCAGCGCGAGGCGGCCGAGGAACGGGGAGGCGTCCAGGTTGGTGACGTGCGCCTGGAGGACCTCGCCCTCGGTGTAGGACGGGGCCGGGATGTGCTCCATGATCACGTTGAAGAGGGCCTCGAGGTCCTCGGCCTCCGGCAGGGCGCCGTCGGCGGGCTGGGTCAGGGAGGCGCGGCCGGCCTTGCCCGAGGCGTAGACGACGGGGACGTCCAACACCGAGTCGAGGTCCAGGCCCGGGTCCTCCTCGGCCAGGTCCGAGGCCAGGCCGAGCAGCAGGTCCATGGAGTCGGAGACGACCCCGTCGATGCGCGCGTCCGGGCGGTCCGTCTTGTTGACCACGAGGATCACGGGCAGCTTGGCCGCGAGGGCCTTGCGGAGCACGAAGCGGGTCTGGGGCAGCGGGCCCTCGGAGGAGTCCACGAGCAGCACGACGCCGTCCACCATGGACAGGCCGCGCTCCACCTCGCCGCCGAAGTCGGCGTGGCCGGGGGTGTCGATCACGTTGATGGTGACGGTCTCGCCCTCGGGGGCGGACGGGCCGGAGTAGAACACCGTGGTGTTCTTGGCGAGGATCGTGATCCCCTTCTCCTTCTCCAGGTCCCCGGAGTCCATGACCCGCTCGGCGACGTCGCCGTGCGTGTTGAAGGCACCGGTCTGGCGCAGCATGGCGTCCACCATCGTGGTCTTGCCATGGTCCACGTGGGCCACGATGGCCACGTTGCGCAGATCGGAGCGGCGGGTTTCGGTCGAGGTCATGGGCGTCCTGTCCGGTTCGACATCAAAGGGGTGGAGGCGCACGACGACGGCGGCCCCCGTGCGATTGTACGCGCAGGGGCCGCCGTGGACAGGCGGGCCGGTGGGCCCGGGGCCGGCGGCGGGACGCGCCCGCCGCCGACCCGCGCGGTCAGTAGACGCCCTCGCCGAGGGAGGCGAGGAACTCGCGGCGCTCCTGGCGACGCTCCGCCTGCTGGTCCGGGTCCGGCACGGGCGCCGCCGCCAGGAGGCGACGGGTGTACTCCTCCTTCGGACGGTGGAGCACCTCCTCCGTGGGGCCCTGCTCCACCTGGCGGCCGTCCTTGAGGACGAGCACCTTGTGGGCCAGCATGTCCACCACCGCGAGGTCGTGGGACACGAACAGGCACGCGAACTCGTAGCGCTGCTGCAGCTCCGCGAACATGTCCAGCACGGCGGCCTGGACGGACACGTCGAGGGCCGAGGTCGGCTCGTCCGCGATGAGCACCTGGGGGTCCAGGGTCAGGGCGCGGGCGATCGAGATGCGCTGGCGCTGACCGCCGGAGAGCTCGTGCGGGTACCGGTTCACCACGGAGCGCGGCAGACGCACCGCGTCCAGCAGCTCCTCGGCGCGGGCGAGGCGCGAGCGCCGGTCCCCCACCTTGTGCACGACCATCGGCTCGGTAATGATGTCGCCGATCGGGAACCGCGGGTCCAGCGAGGCCGCCGGGTCCTGGAAGACCACGCCGATGTTCTTGCGCAGGGCGCGCTGCTCGGCCTTGGGCATCGTCGCCAGGTCGTGGCCCTGGATGCGCAGCGAGCCCTCCGCGATGGTGAGCAGGCCGAGGACCGACTTGGCGATGGTGGACTTGCCCGAGCCGGACTCGCCCACCAGGCCCAGGATCTCGCCCGGGGCCACCTGGAAGCTGACGTCGTGGACCACGCGGTTCTTCTTGCCGCGGTGGTCGTACTCGAGGTGGAGGTTCTCCGCCTCGATCGCGTACCGGGCCTGCGTCTGCGTGGCCGTGACCGGCTCCGGCTCTGCCACCTCGAGGGGCTCGCCGAGGCGCGGCACCGCCGAGAGCAGCTTCTGGGTGTACGGGTGCCGGGCGTGCTGGAGCACCTGGTGCACCGAGCCCTGCTCCACGAGCTCGCCGTGGAGCATCACGCACACCCGGTCCGCCATGTCCGCCACCACGCCCATGTTGTGCGTGATGAGCAGGATGCCGGTGTTCATCTTGTTCTTCAGGGAGCGCAGCAGCTCCAGGATCTCGGCCTGGACCGTCACGTCGAGCGCCGTGGTGGGCTCGTCCGCGATGATCACCTTCGGCGAGCAGCTGATCGCCATCGCGATGACGATGCGCTGGCGCTGGCCGCCCGAGAACTGGTGGGGGTACTGCTTGAGCCGGGTGGCGGCGTCGGGGATGCCCACCATGGTGAGCAGCTCGACGGCGCGCTTGTCCGCCTCGGTGCCGTAGGCGATGCCGTGCAGCTCGAGGGCCTCCGTGAGCTGGTCTCCCACGGTGAGGACGGGGTTCAGGGCCGTCATGGGCTCCTGGAACACCATCGCCACCTCGTCGCCGCGGATGTCGCGCAGCTGCCCCGGGGTCATGGTGAGCACGTCGCGGCCGGCCAGCTGCACGGAGCCGGTGATGTCCGCATTGCCCGGGAGCAGGCCCATGGCGGTGGCGCTCGTGACGGACTTGCCGGAGCCGGACTCGCCCACGAGGGCGACGACCTCGCCGGGCTTGACGTCGAACGTCACGCCCTTGACCGCGTGCACCTCGCCGAACTCGGTCGCGAACTTCACGTCCACGTCGCGGAAGGCGAGCACCGGCTCGCCGCCCAGGTCGTCGTGGCGGGCCACGACGCCCATCGCGCTCGTCGCGGGGCCCGGAGGCACGCCGCCGGCGCCGGAGGAGCCGGGCACGGCGGCGCCGCGCGCCTCGAGGTCGGCCGACGACGCCGCGTGCGAGCCCTGCCCGCCGGCGGTCACGTCGTTCTGGTTCTTCTTGCCGAACATGGATCGGCCTTTCTTGTCGTTCGCGCTCATCGCTGACCGTCCTCGTCCGCGTCGGAGATCCGTGCGGATCCGCCGGCCGCCTCCACGGGGGCCTCGATCCGGCCGGCCGTCGGGGCCGCGGCCAGACCGCCCGCCGTCGTCGCACCGGCCTCGGTGGCGGCCGCGCGGCGGCCGAAGAAGCGGGGCCTGCGGTGGGCGCCCGCACCCTGGCGCGGGTCGAAGGCGTCGCGCAGGCCGTCACCGAGGAAGTTCACGGACAGGGCGATCGCCAGGATGATCATGCCGGGCCACCAGAACAGCCACGGACGGGTGGTGAACGCGTTCTGATAGTCGGAGATGAGCAGGCCCAGAGACGAGTCCGGCGCCTTCACGCCGAAGCCGAGGAAGGACAGCGAGGTCTCCAGCAGCACCGCGCCCGCGATCGCGAACGTCGCGTTCACGACGATCACGCCGATCGTGTTGGGCAGCAGGTGCTTGAAGATCAGGCGGCCCGGCTTGGCGCCCATGGCGACGGCGGCCGCCACGAACTCCTTCTCGCGCAGGGACAGGACCTCGCCGCGCACGAGGCGGGCCAGGGACGTCCAGGACACGAGGCCGAGCACCACCGCGAGCGGGAGGATGCCCATCTTCATGCCGCTGGCCATCTGGCCGAGCACCGCGGCGAGCACGAGCAGCGGGATGACGATGATCAGGTCGGTCAGGCGCATCAGCACGGAGTCGACCCAGCCGCCGAAGTACCCGGACACGGCGCCGACGATCGCGCCGATCACGGTGGAGAGCAGGCCCACGATGGCCGCGATGATCATGGACTGCTGGGTCCCGCGCATCACGAGGGCGAAGTAGTCCTTGCCCGTGGTGTCCTGGCCGAAGGGGTGCTCGCCCCAGCGGAGGCCCTCGCCCCCGAAGGCCTGCGGCACGACCGACAGCGTCGGGCGACCGCCGTTCACCACGGAGGCCGCGGCCGTGTAGGACTTGTCCCACCAGCCGGGGATGCCGGCGAAGCCGATGGAGGAGAACGCCATCAGCGTGATGAAGACCAGCACGATCAGGGAGATCATCGCCGCCCTGTGGCGGAAGAACCGCTTGCGGACCAGGGCGCCCTGGGAGTAGGACTTCCCGGCCTTGGCGCGGAGCTTGGCGTCCTCCGCCTCCGCAAGGTCGAAGATCTGCTTCTCGTCGAGCTGCGCGCCCGTCATCGAGGAGTTGTTGGTGGTCATCTGGCTCACACTCGAATCCGGGGGTCGAGGACGGCGTAGAGCACGTCCGCCACGAGGTTCATCAGCACGGCGGCGGTGCCCGTCACGAGGAAGAACGCCATCACGGGCATGGGGTCCACGTCGCGCAGGCCGGTGGCGAACAGCTCGCCCATCCCCTTCCAGCCGAACACCTGCTCCGTGATCACGGCGCCGCCGATCAGGCCGGCGAAGTCGAAGGCCATGATCGTGGTGATGGGGATCAGGGAGTTGCGGAACGCATGCTTCAGGATCACCTGGCGCTCCGGCAGGCCCTTGGCGCGCGCGGTGCGGATGTAGTCCTGGCGCGAGACCTCGAGCATGGAAGAGCGCGTGTACCGCGAGTACGTGGCCACCGAGATGATGGTCAGCAGGATGGTGGGCAGCAGAAGCTGCGCACCGCGGTCCAGGAACACCACCCAGAAGTGGGCGTCCAGGTTCGGGGTGCCCGAGCCGATCGTGGAGATCGGGCGCGGCTTGACCTTCAGGAAGGTCGGCCAGTAGTTCATCAGGTGTTCCGCCACGATCGCCACGCCCATGATCAGGGCGGTCACCAGCGAGGCAGACACGGCCGAGCCCTTGGAGAAGCCGCCGAGCAGCCGGCCCACCAGGATGGCCACCAGCACGAGGATGACGCCGAGGCCGGCCAGCAGCAGTGCGGACGGCGTCCGCCACAGCAGGCCGTAGGTGGCGTAGTAGGCGACGAGGCCGATCGCGACCGTGACCAGAGCGGCCTTGAGGACCGACCGGTTGCGCAGACCGGAGATCACCGCGGTGGCGCCGACGGCGGCGGCCAGGCCGATGACCAGCTGCACGACCGGGCCCATCTGCGGATGCCGCCAGAAGTCGACGGCGAACAGCACCCAGCCGGCGAGGAGGATGAACGCGGCGGTGGCGCCGAACGTGAAGGCGCGCCGCCTGAGGTCGCCCGCCATGACGGCCTGCAGGACCAGGCCCGCGAGGACGGCGACCCCGATGAGGAGGGGCCAGTTCAGCTCGGGGCTGCGGATCCAGTCGTTGAACCGGATCCCCATGTACTCCTTCAGGAGCACGGCCGCCCAGAACACGGGCAGCGAGAAGAAGAGGAAGATCAGGAACGTGACCACGTAGTCGAGGCCGGAGTACTGGCGGATCGCGGTGACGATGCCGATCGCGATGCCGATGATGATCGCCAGGACGGTCGCGAGCACCACGAGGCGCAGCGTGGAGGCCGCGGCGTTGCTCAGCAGGTCGGCGACGGACTGGCCGTTTCGGCTGAGGCCGAGGTCGCACTGACCGGTGACGCAGCCGCCGATGCCCTGGAGCCAGTCCCAGTACCGGGCGTACCAGGGCTGGTCCAGCCCCATGAACGCGGTGCGGGCGGCGATGAGGGTCTCGCGGTTGGGGTTCTGTGACTCTCGCAGGTCCTGGAGGGGGTCACCCGAGTGGGCCACGAGGAAGAAGAGCAGGATCGACGCGCCGAACAGCACCAGGAGGGAGCTGCCGAGGCGCTTGAGGATGAATTTCAGCACAACAGGGGGTGACCTTCCGTGCGCGTGCAAGGGAAAGGGAGGGGTGCGGGTTCGCCGCGGTTCACGGCCAGAGCCCGGCCGGTGCCCGGCCGGGCTCTGTCCTCGATCCCGACGCCGGCGGTCCGCGGGAGGCGGACCGCCGGGTCAGAGGTCAGCGGGGTGTCACTCCTGGACGCGGACCCACTGCTCCACGTTCCACAGCGCACCCGACTGGGCGGCGGTGTCGCGCACGTTGGCGACGTCGGCCTTGTGGCCGACCAGACCCGGGTGAGCGTACAGCGGGATGGCCTGGAAGTCCTCCCACAGCAGCTTCTCGATGGTCTTGACCTGCTCCAGCTGCTCGTTCTCGTCCAGCGAGGTGGCGAGCTTGTCCCAGGCCGCGTCCACCTCGGGGTTGTTGTAGCTCTGCTGGTTCTGGGCGCCGTCCGACTGGTAGATGTTCGCGCCGGAGGCCTTCTGGCCCGAGCCGGCCCAGGCGAAGAGGGCGGCGTCGTAGTCACCGGCCGGCATGACCTCCTTGAAGAACACCGGCGAGTTGGCGTCCTGCACGTCGAAGCCGGCCTGGTCGCAGGAGCTCTTGATGAGCGCGACGGTCTCGGTGCGACGCTGGTTGCCGGCCTGGTAGCCGAGGCGGACCGTGGGCTTGGAGACGCCCGACTTCTCGACGAGCTCCTTGGCCTTCTCGATGTTCGGCTGGTCCATCTCCTTCGGGTAGGCCGCGTCCACGACCTCCTGGTACTTGTCCTGGAAGGGGAAGACCTCGCGCAGGTTCATGACCTGGGCGTCCGCGTAGATCGGCTTGATCAGGTTGTCCACGATCTGCTGGCGGGGCAGGCAGAGGGCGAAGGCCTCGCGCAGCTCCGGGGAGTCCGCGAAGACCGAGCCCTCGCCGCGGTTGTAGTCCACGTGCTCCCAGGTCAGCTGGTCACCGGTCTGGACGTTGACGTCCTCGCCGAGGCCCTCGAGCTGCTGGAGGGTGTCCACGGTGGCCTGCGGCTCGATGACGTCGAGGTCGCCGTTCTGCAGGGCCTGCACGTGGGTCTTCGGGTCGGCGAAGCGGAGGACGAGCTCCTTGGTGGCCGCCGGGGTGCCCCAGTACTCGGGGTTGGCCTCAAGGGTGATGGACTGGCCGGCCTGCCAGCCGCCGTCCTTGAACTTGTAGGGGCCCATGGAGGGCACCAGCGAGGCGTCCGGCAGCTCGCCGGGGCTGAAGTCCCAGCCGTCGTTCCAGAACTCGGCCGCCGGGGTGAGCGCCTCGACGTCCTTCTCCTTCGCGGCGGTGACGAGCTCCTCGAAGCTCATGCCCGCCTCCTTGGCGACGATGTGCGCCGGCAGCGCGGTGCTGATGAGGATCTCCCAGTCCGCGTAGGGCTCCGGGTAGGTGACGGTGAACTCCTTGCCGTCGGCCTCGCCCTCGGGCGCCTCCGGGATGTACTTGCCCTGCTCGAAGGAGATCGAGTCGAACAGCGGGGTCTCGGCACCCTCGGCCTTGATCGTGTCGTTGTTCGCGGCCCAGTGGACGATGAAGTCGCCCGCGGTGACGGGGGTGCCGTCGGACCACTTGGCGTCGTCGCTGATGGTGTACTTCACGGTCAGCGGGTCGTCCGAGGTCTTCTCGTACGTGCCGAAGTCCTTGTCCGGGATGATCGAGCCGTCGGTGCCGAAGTACCAGAAGGACGAGAACATGCGGTCCGCGACGGCCGAGTTGTACGTGGTGTACGTGTTCGACTGCAGGCCGTTGTAGGACAGGAAGTCGTCGGCGCCCACCGAGTACGCGATGGAGCCGTCCTGGGTCTTGACGTCGCCCAGGTCGGCCTTCCCCGGCCCGGAGGCCTCGGCGGTGAGCTTCTGACCCTTGTCCCCTTCGATGACGTTGCCGGCGCCCGAGTCGCCGCCCTGGCTGGCGCCGGAGGCGCTGTTGCTGCTGGAGTCGCCTGCATTGCCGCCGCCCGGGGCGCACGCGGAGAGGATGAGGGCCGAGCCGGCGGCCAGGGCCGCGGCAGCGGAGAGCTTCGTGTACTTCATGGAAGGTGCTTCCGTTCATGAGAGGTGCAAGGACGTCGCGCGCCCGCATCCCTGTGGGGACCTGGTGGTGCGAGACGACCCCCGGGCCGTTCCGTCGAGACGGGACGTTCCGTGAGATGGAGCACACTGTAGCGGGAACATTCAGGTTCGCGAAAGTCCGAATCTGGATCCGTCCCAGCCGTGTCGCACAGCGGTCGCCGACACCCCGGCAGGCCCCGGCCCGGCGCCGCTGCACCCGGGCGCCGGCGCGGTCAGCGACGACGGTCCGCCAGCAGCGTCCGCACGGCCCACGCCCCGCCCATGCCATGGACGCCGGCGCCCGGCGGGGTGGAGGCGGAGGCCAGATACAGCCCGGTCCGACCCGCCCGGTGCGGCCGGGGCGACGCAGTGGGGCGCAGGAGCGCGCGCGCTCCCGCGAGCGATCCCCCCGCGATGTCGCCGCCCACGAGGTTCGGGTTCCACGCCTCCAGATCGGCCGGGCGCATCGCGACCGCGGCCTGGATCCGGTCCCGGGAACCGGGTGCGTGCCGCTCCACCTCCGCCTCGATCAGCGGACGGACGTCGCCGGGGTGGCCGTGGGGCACATGGGCGTAGGACCAGACGACCGTGTGCCCCCGGGCGGGCCCGGTGGCCCGTGAGGGGTCTGCCGCCTGCTGCTGACAGAGCATGACGAAGGGCCGCGCCGGCATCCGGCCGGCCGCGACGTCGTCCTCGGCCCGCCGGATCTCGGTGGCGGTCCCGCCCAGGTGCACCGTCCCCGCGCCCGCCAGCCGGGCGTCGCGCCACGGGATCGGCCCGTCGAGCAGGAAGTCGACCTTGGACACGGACGGCCCGGGGCGCCACCGGCGCAGGGCCGCGGCGTAGCGCGGCGGCAGGCCCGTGCCGGCGACGCGCAGCACCTGGCGCGGGGTCAGGTCCAGCACGACGGCGTCCGCGGCGGGCAGCGCGCGCAGGTCCGTGACCTCGTGACCCAGGTGCAGGCGCCCGCCGTGCGCCCGCAGCACCGCCACGAGCGCGTCGACGATCGCCCCCGACCCGCCGCGCGCCACCGGCCAGCCCGAGCTCATCCCGAGCGCGCCGAAGAGCGCACCGAACGCCGCCGTCAGGGGCCGGCTCGAGGGCAGGATCGCGTGGGCCGCCGAGCCCGTGAACAGGGCGCGGGCGGCCTCCGTGCGGAACATCGCCCGGCCCAGCAGATCGGCCGGCCACGGGGCGCGCAGGCCGAAGCGGGCCATCGCCACCGGATGGGGCGGGGGTCGCAGCACCGGGCCGAGCGCGCCCGCCAGGATCTCGTCGACGTGGTCGACCAGGGCCCCGTGCACGGCCCGCCAGGCCCGCGCGTCGACGCCGAGACCCGCGGCGGTGGCCTCGAGGTCCCGGTGCAGGAGGGCGGCCGGCCCGTCCGGCAGCGGATGTCCCATCGGCACGGCCGGGTGCAGCCAGGCGAGCCCGTGGTCCGTCAGCCCCAGCTCCCGGAACACGGGGCTGGCGACGCCGAACGGATGGCCCGCCGCCCCGAGGTCCACCACGGTCCCCTCCCCCAGCACCGGCGCGGACGCGCACGCGCCGCCGGGCACCGGGGCCCGCTCGAACACGTCCACCTCCCAGCCCTCGCGGGCCAGCAGGGCGGCGGCGGTCAGGCCGTTGGGGCCGGCGCCCACGACGACGGCGCGGCCCGGCTCGACGCCCCGGGGCAGCGCGAATCCGGGGCCGGCGGCGGTGTCGGTCATGGTCTCCTCCTGTGGTCCCTAGGATGGTCCCACCCCGCCCGCCGCCCGTCAGGAGGCCCTCCCCCGTGGACCCGTTCTGGACCGCGCTCGCTCTCACGACGTTCGCCGGGCTGGCCACGGTGCTGGGCGGCGTCCTGGCGATCGTCGGACGCGAGCCCTCGGGCCGCGGGCTGGGGGCCGCCCTCGGCCTCTCCGCGGGCGTCATGCTCGCGGTCTCCTTCCTGGAGATGCTGCCGGCCGCCGTCGAGGGGCTGGGCGGGGCGGTCGGCCCCGCGGCGACCGCCGTCGCGGTGGCCGCCCTGGCCCTCGGCGCAGGCGCCTACGTGCTGCTCGAGCGCGCCGTCCCCGACCCCGTCTCGGAGATGCCGGGCGACGTCGACGACCCGGCCGGCCTGGACCGGCGGAGGATGCTGCGCCTGGGCACGGTGACGGCCCTGGCGATCGGCCTGCACAATCTGCCGGAGGGCTTCGTCACCTTCGCCGGCACCCTGCAGGATCCGTCGGTGGGCCTCGCGCTGGCCGTCGCGATGGCCGTGCACAACGTGCCCGAGGGCGTGGCCGTGGCCGTGCCCGTGCGGCAGGCCACCGGGTCGCGGTGCAAGGCCTTCGCGTGGGCCGCGTTCACGGGGATCGCGGAGCCGCTGGGCGCGCTGATCGGCTGGCTGCTGCTGGCCCCGTTCCTCACGCCCGCGCTCGTGGCCGCCGTCTTCGCGGCCGTGGCGGGCGTGATGGTGACCGTGAGCCTCGACGCGCTGCTGCCCGCCGCCCGGGCGGCCGGGGGCCGTGGCGCAGCGCTGGGCGGCGTGTTGCTGGGCGTGGCCGCGATGGCCCTCTCGCTGGACCTGCTCGCCTGAGCGCGGGCGCCGGTCAGTTCACGAGGGCCGGCTGCAGGACCGCCTCGGCCTCGCGCACCTCGCCGCTGGCGGTGCGCCACTGGACGGTGATCCGGTCCCCCACGTTGTGGTCGTTGACCAGGCGGGACATCCGGAAGGCGTCGTCGCCGACGGGCCGCCCCTCGATCTCGAGGATCACATCGCCCTCGACCAGGCCGATCTGCTCGGCCGCCGAGCCCGCGTCCACCTGCATGACCACGACGCCGACGTCGGGATCCGCGCCGACCATGATGCCCAGGGCGCCGTCCGCGCCGATGCTCACGGTGTCCGTCTCCTCACCCGAGAGGACCTGGTCCACCACGTCGAAGGCCACGTCCAGCGGGATCGCGAAGCCGTCCACCTCCTCTGCGGTGGTCCCATCGCTGGCCGCCACGGTCACGCCGACCACCTGGCCGGCGTCGTCCACCACCGGGCCGCCGGAGTAGCCGGGCACGACGTCCGCGTCCGTCTGGATCAGGCCGGACAGGCGCGCGTACTGATCGGTGCCCTCGGCCGCGGCCATGATCGAGCGGTCCGTGCCGAGCACGGTGCCGCGCACGGCCGTCAGGTGGCCCTGGCCCCCGCCGTTGCCGACGGCGGCCACCGTCTCCCCGCGACGCACAGGGTCCAGCGAGACGCTGGCCACCGGCAGGTCTGAGACGCCTTCGACGTCGAGCACCGCGATGTCGTGCTCGGCATCGCGCCCGAGCACCGTGGCCGTGTGCCGCGCGCCGGTGTCCGCGACCACCACGTGCACCTCCGAGGAGTCCTCGACCACGTGGTAGTTGGTCACCGCCAGTCCGTCCGGGGAGAGCACCATGCCCGTCCCCGTGCCGGTGCGGGCGCCGAGGGCGGTCTCCACGAGGAGGATGCCCGGGGCGTCCGCGACCGGCTGGCCCGGATCCAGGGACGATCCGTCGTGGGCCGACGCGGACCAGTCCACCGCCACGCCGTCGTGGACGTGCGTCAGGCCCGCCGCGAGCTCGCCCGCCTCCCGGGCGGGGGCCTCGGCGGCGGGCACGGTCGGGGCGGAGTCCGCGGCGACGTCGACCATCCGGCCGGCGAGGAGCGCGGTGAGGCCCCCGGCCAGGACCAGCGCGCCGAGCACGCCGAACAGCGCGATGACGAACGCCAGGGGCGCGCGTCGTGCGCGCGGCGGCCAGCCCGGCGGCGTCACGCTCAGCCCCGGGCGGCCGCCAGGGCGGCCTCGTAGTCCGGCTCCTCGGAGATCTCGGGGACGAGCTGGGCGTGACGGACCACGCCGTCGGCATCGACCACGACGACGGCGCGGGCCAGCAGGCCCTCGAGCGGACCGTCGGTCATGCGCACGCCGTAGTCGTCGCCGAAGGACGAGCGGAACACGGAGCCGCTGCGGACGTGGTCGATGCCCTCGACCGAGCAGAAGCGTGCGGCGGCGAACGGCAGGTCCGCGGACACGGCCACGACGGTGGTGTCCTCGAGGTCCGCGACGCGGGAGTCGAACTCGCGGACGGAGGCGGCGCACACGCCCGTGTCCAGGGACGGGAAGATGTTCAGGATCACGCGGCGGCCGCGCAGCTCCCGCAGGGTCACCGGGGACAGGTCCGCCCCGGTGAGGGTGAAGTCGGGGGCGGGGGCACCCACCGGGGGCAGCTCACCGACGGTGTGGACGGGGGTGCTCTTCATGTGGGTCGTCGCCATGGGGACAGCCTAGGATGGGCGCGGCCGGACGGGAGCACTCCGCGCCCGGCTCGGCGGACGGCGAACACGGAGGTACCGACCATGACCGAGCCCATGACGTCCAACGTCACCGACACGGCGCTGCTGTTCGAGGGCGGGGGGATGCGCGCCGCGCTCACCTCGGCCGTGGTGGCGGAGCTGCTGCGCGAGCGGATCCACGTGGACTTCGTGGCCGGCATCTCGGCGGGCTCGTCCAACGCCGTGAACTACCTGTCCCGCGACCCGGCCCGCGCGCGGCGCTCGTTCGTGGACTTCGCCGACGATCCTCGGTTCGGCAACTGGCTGAGCTTCGTGCGCGGCAAGGGCCTGTTCAACGCCGAGTACATCTACGAGCACGCCGGCCTGCCCGAGGCGGACCTGCCCTACGACTTCGCCACGTTCCGCGCGAACCCCGCCCGGCTCGTGCTGGGCGGGTTCGACGCCGCGAGCGGCGAGACCCGCTGGTGGGACCGCTCCGACATGACCACCCTGACCAATCTGATGGTCCGCGTCCGCGCGTCGTCCACGATGCCGGTCCTCATGCCCCCGGTGCACGCCGAGGGCAGCGTGTTCGTGGACGGCGCCCTCGGCGTGGACGGCGGGATCCCGCTGACCGCGGCGGAGGACGCGGGGTTCGAGAAGGTCCTCGTGGTCCTGACCCGGGAGCGCGGGTACGTGAAGCGGCCCGAGCGGTTCCCCTCGTTCTACCAGCGCACCTTCCGGCGCTACCCCGCCGTCGCGGACGCCCTGCTCACGCGCTGGCGCCGGTACAACGCGACCCGCGAGCGCCTGTTCGAGATGGAGCGGCAGGGACGGGCCTATCTGTTCGTGCCCGCGACCATGCCCATCTCCAACGGCGAGCGGTCCGTGGCCAAGCTGGCCGCCGCCCACGAGCTCGGCCTGGACCAGGTGCGCCGCGAGATGCCGGCGATCCGCGCGTTCCTGGGGCTGCCGGCGTCCCGCTGAGCCGCGCCTGCTCCGAGCGGTGGGTCAGGCCTCGGCGCGGGCGGCCGAGTCCGGCAGGCCGAACACCGAGTCGAACGCGTAGGCGTACACCGCGGCGTAGACGAGGAAGAACACGAGCAGGCCGGCCTCGATGAGGAACGCCTCCCCCAGCCCGATGCCGAGGATCAGCGCCACCGCGGGCACGAGGAACACGATCAGCCCGCCCTCGAAGCCGACGGCGTGGGCCACGCGCACCCACCAGGGTCGGCCCGTGATCCCGAGGCGGCGTTCGAGGGTCTCGAACACCGAGTTGAACACGATGTTCCACAGCAGGGCCACGGTCGAGGACACCACCGCCACGGCGAGCGAGGGCCCGCCGCCGTTGCCGAGCGCCGCCAGGATCCCGGTGGTGAAGAGGATGGCGAGCAGCTCGAAGACCACCGCGTAGACCACGCGGCGCAGCAGGGGCGTCTGGAACACGCGGCGGCGGACGAGCGCGTCCCGGCCTCCCGGGCCACGCGGCACGTCGGAGGGCGGCGCCGACGCGGGGTCGACGCCCGGGCGGGCGCGGTGGGTCTCGGACACGGCGCCCAGCCTAGGGCCGGGTCCGCGGGGCGCCGAATCCGGCGGAGCCCGCCGCCCGCCGTCGTCGCGCCTCGATGACGGGGCGGCGCGCCTTCACCGCGCCCCGGCCGCCTGCCTAGAGTTCGAGTCATGAAGCTCACCGAAGACCTGCTGCAGAAGTTCGACGACCAGATCACCCTCGAGTTCGAGGCGTCCATGGTCTACCGCCAGCTCGCGATCGCCGCCGACGACCTGGACCTGTCGGGGATGGCCGCGTGGCTGCGGCACCAGGCGGACGAGGAGATCGTCCACGCGAACAAGTTCATCGACCACGTCGCCGACCGGGACAGCGTCCCGACGATCGGCGCCATCCCGGCCCCGCCCGTGCAGGCCGGCATCTCGGCCCTGGAGATCTTCCGGGCCGCGCTCGCGCACGAGCAGAAGGTCTCCGAGGCGATCCGCGAGCTGTACCGGGCCACCGAGTCCGCGGGCGACCTCAACTCACGCCCGCTGCTGAACTGGTTCCTGGACGAGCAGATCGAGGAGGAGGCCACCGTCTCCGAGATCGTGGGCCAGCTCGAGCTCGTCGGCGACGACGGCTCGGGCCTGCTCCGCATCGACGGCCGCCTGGGCTCCCGTCCCGTGGAGACCACCGAGAACGACGCCTGAGCCCACCGGCGGCCTCGTCGGCCGCGCACGCACCGGCCCGGTCCCCCACGGGGCCGGGCCGGTGCGTGTCCGTCCTCGCCGCTATGCTCGACCTGCGCCCTGCCCGCGCACCGGCGCGCCCGTCGGCCCCACCCCAGGAGGAACCATGGTCGGACTCGTAGCCCTGCTCGACGACGTCGCCGCCCTCGCCCGCCTCGCCGCCGCGAGCGTGGACGACGTGGCCGCCGGAGCGGGACGCGCTGCAGCCAAGGCGGCGGGTGTGGTGGTCGACGACGCCGCGGTGACCCCGCAGTACATGGCCGGCGCGGCCGCGGCCCGCGAGCTGCCGATGATCTGGCGGATCACCAAGGGCTCCCTGCGCAACAAGCTCGTGTTCATCCTGCCCGCGCTGTTGCTGCTCGACTGGCTCGCCCCCTGGATCCTGCCGTGGCTGCTGCTGGCCGGCGGCACCTACCTGTCCTATGAGGGCGCGCACAAGGTATGGGGCAAGCTCGCCGGCCACGGGCATGCCGACGACGCGGAGCCCGCCGTCGAGCGGGGCCCGGAGGCCGAGGACACCGTGGTGCGCGGGGCCATCACCACGGACTTCATCCTCTCCCTGGAGATCATGGTCATCTCCATGAACGAGGTGACCGACCTGGGCTTCTGGATGCAGGCGGCGGTCCTGGCGGTGGTGGCCGTCCTCATCACCGTATGCGTGTACGGGGCGGTGGGGCTGATCGTGAAGATGGACGACGTCGGCCTGCACCTGCACCAGAACGCCTCGACCTCCGGCGGCCGCTCGTTCGGCGCCGGGCTGGTCAAGGCCATGCCGCACGTGCTGCGCGTGGTGACCGTCATCGGCACCGTGGCGATGCTCTGGGTGGGCGGCCACATCGCCCTCGTGGAGCTGGACGCGCTGGGCGTGCCGTGGCCCTACTACGCCGTGCAGCACGGGATCGTCGAGCCCGTCACGCACGCCGCCGGCGCGTTCCTCGGCTGGCTCACGGAGACCGCGACGTCGGCCGTGTGGGGCCTGCTCTGGGGCTCGGTCGCGCTCGGGGTGGTCCTGCTCGTCGGACGCCTGCGCGGGAAGAAGGCCGCGCCCGCCCACTGATGCGGCGGCTGACGGGTCCGCCACCACCCGCGCCCGACGCTGAGGCCCGCAGACGCGCCGCTACGCACGGAACGTGGCGGCGCGTCTGCGGGCCTCGGCGCTGTCTCCGTCTCCCGACGGGCCCCGTCAGTCGGCGGTGAGGAAGGTGCGCACCGCGGAGACGAAGGCCTCGGGCTGGTCGGCGTGCAGCCAGTGGCCGGCGTCACGGACGGTCACGCGCACGACGCGCGGGAACAGCTCCTTCATCCGCGGCACGTCCTCATCCTGGACGTAGTCCGACTCGGCGCCGGCCAGCCACAGGACCGGATGGTCGAACACGCGCTCCGGATCCTCGGGGACCACCGGGTCCGGGAACGAGCCGATCTCCCGCAGGTGCTCGAAGAGCATGGCCACGTTGGGCTGCCACGCGAAGTGGCCGGCCGTGCGCCGCAGGTTCTGCAACAGGAAGCCGCGCACCCGCGCGTCGTGGACGTGCTCGGCCATGGCCGCGTCGGCCTCGGCCCGCGAGTCGTACGCGTCCAGGTCCATGCGCAGCATGGTGCCCAGCAGGTGCACGAACTCGTCCGTGGCCTGCGGCGAGACCCGCGGGGAGATGTCCTCCACGATCAGCCGGTCCACGAGGTCCGGGTGCCGCAGGGCGAGCACCATCGCGACCTTGCCCCCCATCGAGTGGCCCAGCAGATGGACCGGCCCGTCGGCGGCGAGGCCGGCGCGCAGGTGGGCGGCCACCCGGTCCGCGATCTCGCGGTAGTCCACCCGGTCCGTCCAGGGCGAGGCGCCGTGGTCCGGCAGATCGATCAGCTCCACCGTGAAGTCGTCGCCCAGCTCCTTGGCCGGGCCGGTGAAGTTCCGGCCCCGGCCCAGGAGGCCGTGCAGGAACGCGACGCGGCGCGGGCCCTCCCCGATGCGGGTGGAGGCCAGGGGGGCGTCGGACGGGTCGGAGGCGGCGGCGGTCGTGTTCACCCGACTCAGGCTAGCGCGGGACCGCGACGGTGCCTCCCCCGCCTTACAGTCATCTCGACCCTCTGAGATGGGCGCGAACAGTGTCATACTGACCAGAACAGCCCCGCCAGTCCGCCCCGGGAGGTCCCATGCCGGTCGCTGAGGCCCGCGTCAGCGTGGCCGTGTCCACGGCCGTCTTCGGCGTGCGCCCGGACCCGCACGGCGTGCCCCGCCTCTGCGTCGCCCTCGTCCCGCGGATGCGCGAGCCGTTCCTGGACCGGTGGGCGCTGCCGGGCGCGTGGCTCGGCGCGGACGAGGAGCTGGCCGACGTCGCCGCACGCGTGGCCGCCGAGTGCGTGCCCGGTCCCGTCCGTCGCCTCGAGCAGCTGGCGGCGTTCGGCGCCGTGGACCGCTCCCCCACCGGACGCGTCCTCACGGTGGCCCACTGGGCGCTCAGCCCCGCCCTGGACGACGACGGCGCCGCCCCAGCGTCCAGCCCGGACCCGGACGTGGCCGGGCTGCCCATCGGGGTCCATGTGCGCTGGCACCGGGCCGACGCGCCGCCCGCGCTGGCGTTCGACCACGCGCAGATCCTGGCGGCGGCCGTGGCGCGCCTGCGCGCGGACCTGCCGCGAGCCGGCGTCGGGCACGCGCTGCTGGGGCCCTCCTTCACCCTCGCCGAGCTGCGCGCCGTGCACGAGGCCGTCCTCGGCCGCGGCCTCGACGCCGCCAACTTCCGCCGCGCCACCCTCGCCGCCGGGGCCCTCGAGGAGACCGGCGAGGTCCGCGGCGGCACCCCGCACCGCCCGCCCAAGCTCTACCGCTACCGGCCCGCCGGGCCCGGGACCGACCCCGATCCCGCCGGGCCGGATGCCCGCCGCTGACCCACCAGCCCCGACCCAGGAGTCACCCATGACCACCCCGACCGGGACCACCGCCTCGGTGGCCCGCACCCTGACCCTGATCGACAAGGACGCCGCGCGCGGCTCCTCGTGCTCCCCCGACCTGACCCGCGGCCCCTGGGCGTTCGACGCCGGCCTGCCCGCCTACGGCCCCGGCGCATCGCAGGACGACGCCGTCCCGGCCGACGCCCCCGTGCAGGGCCGCATCCCCGAGGAGTACCAGCGGGCCTCGGACGAGGAGCTCCACGCCCGGATCAGCGCGGCGCGGCAGACGCTCGGCGAACGCGTCGTCGTGCTGGGCCACTTCTACCAGCGCGACGAGGTCGTCCAGCACGCCGACTTCGTGGGCGACTCCTTCCAGCTCGCGCGGGCCTCCCAGGGCCGGCCCGAGGCGGAGGCGATCGTGTTCTGCGGCGTGCACTTCATGGCGGAGACCGCGGACCTTCTCTCCACCCCGGACCAAGCCGTCATCCTGCCCAACCTCGCCGCCGGCTGCTCCATGGCGGACATGGCCGACCTGGACTCGGTCGAGGACGCGTGGGAGCAGCTCGAGGCGGTCTACGGCACCGAGCCGGACGACGACGGGCGCGTGCCCCTGCTGCCCGTGACCTACATGAACTCCTCCGCGGCCCTCAAGGGCTTCGTCGGCGAGCGCGGCGGCATCGTGTGCACGTCCTCCAACGCCTCGGCCGTGCTGGACTGGGCGTTCGAGCGTGCCCAGCGCGTCCTGTTCTTCCCGGACCAGCACCTGGGCCGGAACACGGGCCGCGCCAGGGGGATCCCACTCGAGCAGATGCCGACGTGGAATCCCCGCCTGCCGCTGGGCGGGAACTCCGAGGACGCCCTGCGGGACGCGAAGGTCCTGCTGTGGCACGGCTTCTGCTCGGTGCACCGCCGCTTCACTGTGGCGCAGATCGAGCAGGCCCGCGCCGAGCACCCGGACGTCCAGGTGATCGTGCACCCCGAGTGCCCCCTGCCCGTGGTGGAGGCCGCGGACTCCTCCGGGTCCACGGACTTCATCGTCAAGGCCATCCAGGCGGCGCCGGCCGGCTCGACCTTCGCGATCGGCACCGAGATCAACCTCGTGCAGCGCCTGGCCGCCCAGCACCCCGAGCACACGATCTTCTGCCTCGACCCCGTGATCTGCCCGTGCTCCACGATGTACCGCATCCACCCCGGCTACCTCGCGTGGGTGCTCGAGGAGCTCGTGGCCGGCCGCGTGGTCAACCGGATCACCGTGCCCGCGTCCGTGGCCGACCCGGCCCGCACCGCGCTCGAGCGAATGCTGGCCGTCGCGCCGAAGCAGTCGGCCGCGCAGTCCGCCGGGGCTGGGACGTGACCCCGGCCGACCGCGCCCCGACGACACCGGCCCCGCGGCCGGACGTGGAGCGGATCGTGGCCGCAGCGCTCGCCGAGGACGCGCCCTGGGGTGACGTCTCCTCGGAGGCCTTCGTCCCGGAGCAGGCCCGGATCACCGCGCGCGTGGTGGCCCGCGAGGCCGGGGTGCTCTCCGGCACGAACGCCCTCGAGGCCGCCTTCCGGCTCGTCGACCCGGCCGTGTCCGTCACCCTGCACCTGGCCGACGGCGCCGACCTGTCCCCCGGCGCCGTCGTCGCCGAGGTCGCGGGCCCCGCCCGCTCGGTGCTGCGCGCCGAGCGCGTGGCGCTGAACCTCGTCCAGCGCCTGTCCGGGATCGCCACGACGACGGCCGCCCACGTGGCCGCCGCGCGCGCCGGCGGCGGGCACGCGCGGGTGGTGGACACCCGCAAGACCACCCCGGGTCTGCGCGTGCTCGAACGGCAGGCGGTGCGGGACGGAGGCGGGCACAACCACCGCTTCAGCCTCTCGGATGCCGTGATGCTCAAGGACAACCACCTGGCCGCGCTGGGGTTCGGCGGTGCCGGCGACCCGGGCGAGGCCCTCACCGCGGCCCTGCGCGCCGGGATGGCCCGCCTGCCGCACACCACCCACGTGGAGGTGGAGGTCGACCGGCTCGAGCAGATCCCGGCGGTGCTCGCCGCCGGGGTCGACACGATCATGCTGGACAACTTCTCGCCGGCCGAGCTGCGGGCCGGCGTCGAGCTCGTGGCGGGCCGCGCCGTCGTCGAGGCCTCCGGCGGGGTGAGCCTCGAGACGATCGGGGCGATCGCGGCCACGGGCGTGGACGTGATCTCGGTGGGAGCACTGACCCATACCGTCCGGTCCCTGGACCTGGGCCTGGACGCCGTGGTCGAGGAGGGCTCGCCGCGCCGATGAGCACCACCCTCGACCTGGACCACGCGGCCACCGCGCCCGTCCGGCGCAGCGCGCTGGAGGCGATGTGGCCCGCGCTCACCGGCGTCTACGGCAACCCGTCCTCGGCGCACGAGGCCGGCCGGGCGGCGGCGGCCCTGCTCGAGGACGCCCGCGCGCGGGTGGCCCGCCTGATCGGCGCCCGGGCCGGGCAGGTCGTGTTCACCTCGGGCGGCACGGAGGCCGACGCGCTCGCCGTGCTCGGCACGGTGCGCGCCCGGATCCTCGCCGGCCGCCCGGCGGGCCACGTGCTGACCACGGGGATCGAGCACAGCGCGGTGCGGCAGTCCTGTGACCAGCTGGCCCGGCTGCACGGCGTCGAGGTCGAGCACCTCGCGCTGGACCGGGACGGCCTGACCTCGGCGGACGACCTCGCCGCCCGCCTGCGCCCGGACACCGCGCTGGTCAGCGTGCACCTGGCCCACAACGAGGTGGGCACGGTGCAGCCGGTGGCCGAGCTGGCCGCCGTCGCCCGGGAGGCGGGCGTGCCGGTGCACGTGGACGCGGTGCAGGCCGCGGGGCAGATCCCGGTGGACGTGCGCGCCCTCGGGGCGGATCTGGTGGCGCTGTCCGGGCACAAGGTGGGCGGGTCCAAGGGGGTCGGCGCGCTGTGGGTGCGCCCGGGTCACGCCCTGGAACCGCTCGTGCCCGGTGGCGGCCAGGAGCGGGGCCGGCGGTCCGGGACGCAGAACGTGGCCGGCGCGGCCGGGTTCGCGGCCGCCTTCGAGGAGGCCGAGGCGGAGCGCGCCGCGGCCGCGGACGCGTGGGCCGGGCTGCGGGACCGGTTCGCGGCGCGCGTGCTCGACGGCGTCCGGGAGCTCGTGCCCGACGCGCGGCTGACCGGCCATCCCGCCCGACGGCTGCCACGCCACGCCTCGTTCGTGCTGCCCGGCGTGAACGGCGAGTCGGTGCTGGAGGAGGCGGCCCGCCGGGGCGTGCTGGCCTCGGCGGGGTCCGCGTGCTCGGCCCACGACGCCGAGCCGTCCCCGGCCCTGCTCGCGCTGGGCCTCAGCGAGGACGAGGCCCGCACGGCCCTGCGCTGCACGTTCGGCCCGGACGCCGACGCCCCGCTGCTCGAGGCCGCGGCGGACGCGATCGTCGACGCCGTCCGGACGGTCGCCGCCCTGCGCTGAGCGGCCCCGGGCCGGTCGACCCCGCTGCCGCCGGGGCCGGCGTCGGACGTTCACCCGGGGGTCAGCCCGAGGCCACACACCCGGGGGCCTGGCCGAGTCCGGCCGTTCGCGCCTGCACGCCACGCTGCGCGCGGTCGACGAGGACGGGCTGGTGCTGCGCGGCCGCTTCGCTCGCGGGCTGACCCTGCGCTCCGGCTGGGTCGACGGGGCCGCCGAGCACACCGCGAAGATCCTCGCGGACACGCTGCCCTCCGGCGCCCGCTTCGAGGTGACGTACGCGTTCGAGGACGAGACCGGCCGCCTGGGCGAGTCGGCCGTGGCCCGCTTCACGACGGCGCCCGGCGAGCGTGGCAGGAGTACATGCCGATCGCCGACTCCACGGCCCTGCACCGCGGCTCCGGCCTCGCGCCCACCCGCATCCACCGCAGGATCCCCCGCGGCGCGACGCTCGACGTGTTCGCCCTGGACATGCGCACCCACAAGGGCGAGAACACCCAGCGTCTCGAGACCCACGAGACCCCGATCCTGGGCGAGGAACAGCTGCAGTGGCTCATCCGCGGGCTGCGCGCGGCGTTCACCGACTTCGAGCCGTTCTGGGAGTTCGTGGCCGGCCCCATCAACGCCGGATCGTTCGGCCCGAACACGCTGGACGGCACCTTCGGCCCGCGCCTGGACTTCGAGGCGCACGGGCCGGTCATGGGCTCACCGCGCTCCGGCGAGCACCAGTACTTCGGCCACGTCGAGATCCCCGAGGACGGCCGCGAGTTCCGAGTGCGTCTGATCAACGCCGCCGGCCGGACGGTCTACTCGCGCACGCTGACGGCGGCCTGATTCTGCGGGCCGTCAGTCGGTGATCAGGCCCTCCTCGCGGAGCCAGTCCCACGCGACCTGGGTGGGCTCCTCGCCGTCGACGTCCACCCGCGCGTTCAGGCGCGCGGCCGTCGCGTTGTCCAGGCGCGCGGTCACGGGCGCCAGCAGGTCGGCGATCTCGGGGTGCTGGGCCAGGACCTCCTCGCGCACGATGGGGGCCGCGTTGTACTTCGGGAAGAAGCTCAGCGGGTCCTGCAGGGTCGTCAGGTCCAGCGCGGCGATCCGCCCGTCCGTGGCGTACGCCTCCCCGAAGGTGCACGACCCGTCCGCCACCGCGGCGAACACCGCCCCGATGTCCATCTGGCGCAGCCGGGATCCGGTGGGCCGTTCGATCCCGTAGGACTCGAGCATGGGCAGGAACCCGTCGTTGCGGGCGGCGAACTCGGCGCTCACGCAGAAGGACTGCTCCTCCGCGGGGAGGTCCTTGATGTCCGCGAGCGTCTCCAGGCCGAGCTCCTCCGCCCGGTCCTGGCGCACGGAGAAGGTGTAGGTGTTGTCGAGTTCGGCCGGCGGCAGCCACACCAGGCCCTGCTGCGCGTCCTCGTCCCGGACCGCGGCCCACTGCGCCTGGGCGTCCGGGATCGGATCGGTGTGGCCCAGGTACGTGATCCAGGCCGTCCCCGTGTAGTCCCACTCGACGTCCACGACGCCGGCGACCTGGGCCTGGCGCGCACTGAGCGAACCCGGCATGTTGGTCAGATCCTCGACGTCGGCCCCCGCGGAGCGCAGCAGGATCGCGGTGATCTTGCCGAGCACGACGCCCTCGTTGAAGTTCTTGGAGCCCACCGCCACGTGGGCGCCCTCGAGGTCGATCCCGGCGACGTCGCCGGCGGGCGTGCCCGAGGGCAGGTAGCCGCCGGCGGTGCTCAGCCCGCACCCGGACAGGACCAGGGAGGCCGCCAGGCCGAGCGCGGCGAGCGCGGCACGAGCGGGGGTCCGGCCGCGGCGGCGGGATGGGGTGGTCGCGCGCGGGGTGGTCATGCGAGCCCCCTCGGGGTGGCCAGCGTCTCGACGAGGCGGCCGATCCACTCGATCATCAGGGCGAGGGCGGCCACGAGGATCGCCCCCGAGACGAGCAGCGGGAAACGGAACAGGACGATCCCGGTCTGGATGAGCAGGCCGAGGCCGCCGGCGTCGATGAACGTCGCGAACGCCCCGGTGCCCACCAGCAGCACCAGGGCGGTCCGCAGACCCGCCATGATCACGGGCAGGGCCAGGGGCAGCTCCACCCGGAGCAGGGTCTGCAGCGGCGACATGCCCATGCCGCGGGCCGCCTCGACGACGGTGGGGTCGACGCCCCGCAGCCCGGCCAGCGTGTTGGCCAGCACGGGCAGGAACGCGTAGAGGGACAGGGCCAGGACGGCGACCCGGAAGCCGAACCCCCACGCCATGGCGAGCAGGACGATCACACCGATCACGGGGGCGGCCTGACCGGCGTTGGCCAGCCCCATGGCGACGGGGGTGAACCGCCGGGCGGCGGGGCGGCTCAGCAGCACGCCGAGCGGGACGGCCGTCGCCACGACCAGAACGGTGGACACGCCGACGAGGGCCAGGTGCTCGGCGGTGAGGCGCAGGACGGTGGGCCAGGTCAGCAGCCGGGCCTCGACGTCGTCGAGGGCGGCTCCGCGCACCCAGACGGTCCACCCGATCAGCAGGGCGGCCACCAGCAGCGGCAGGCCGATCAGGAGCAGGCGGTCTTCGGCGGAGGCCGAACGCAGCCGGGCGATCATGGCTGAGCCTGCTCGTCGGCGGCGCGGGCGTGCGCGCGCAGTGTCGGATAGTCGAGCAGACCGATGACCGTGCCATCACGGACCACGGCGATCTCCTCCGTCGGGGCCATGACCAGCGCCGCGAGGGCTTCGCTGATCGGGGTGGCCGCGTCGAGCACGGGCCCGCCCGGCAGCGGGCCCGTCGGGTGGTGTGCGATCGGGCGCAGCGGCAGCGAGTCGACCGACCGCAGCCCCAGCCGCTTGAGCCCCGCCCCCGACCCCACGAGGTCGGCCACGAACTCGGTGGCCGGCCGAGCCAGGACCTCTTCGGGGGTGGCGTACTGGGCCACGTGCGCGCCGGGTTCGAGCACCAGGATCCGGTCGCCCAGGAGCACGGCCTCGTCCACGTCGTGGGTGACCATCACGATGGTCTTGCCCACCCTGGCCTGGATGTCGAGCATCTCCTGCTGCAGGCGCTCGCGGGTGAGGGGGTCCACGGCGCCGAAGGGCTCGTCCATGAGCAGCACGGGAGGATCCGCCGCGAGGCCCCGGGCCACGCCGACGCGCTGCTGCTGTCCGCCGGACAGCTCGCGCGGGAAACGGTCTCGATAGATCGCCGGGTCCAGGCCGACCAGGTCGAGCAGCTCGTCCACGCGGTCGGCGATGCGCCGGCGGTCCCACTTGAGCAGGCGCGGCACCAGGCCGACGTTCTCGGCGACGGACAGGTGGGGCATCATCCCGCCACCCTGCACGACGTAGCCGATCTGACGGCGCAGCCGGGTGGGGTCACGGCGTGTGATGTCCTCCCCGCCGATCAGGATCCGCCCGGAGGTGGGCTCGATGAGGCGGTTGATCATCTTCAGCGAGGTGGTCTTGCCGCAGCCGGACGGACCGACGAACACCACCGTCTCCCCCGCGGGGATGACGAGGTCCAGGGCGTCCACGGCGGGACGGTCCTGCCCCGGATAGAGCTTCGTCAGGGACTCGAGACGGATCTCGGCCCCGGCGTCACGGTCGGTGCTCATGCGCGCAGTCCCTTCGAGATGGTGAGCCGGCCGAGCAGCACGAGCAGCCCGTCCAGGACGAGGGCGACGACGACGATGCCGAGGGTGCCCACGAGGGCGTAGTTCAACGCGTTGGCGCCGCCCAGGGAGACCAGCCCCGTGAAGATGTACGAGCCCAGTCCGGGCCCCAGGACGTAGGCCGCGACCGCGGCCACGCCCATGCCGAGCTGGCCCGCGACCCGGATGCCGGTGAGGATCACGGGCCAGGCCAGCGGGAGACGCACCCGGGTGAACAGCGCCACCGGCCCCATGCCCATCCCCCGGGCGGCCTCCAGCACCTCCGGGTCCACGCCGCGCAGACCCACGAGCGCGTTGCGGAGGATGGGCAGCAGGGCATAGAAGACCACCACCACGACGGCCGGGACGGTCCCGATGCCCACCAGGGGGATCAGGACGCCGATGAGCGCGAAGGAGGGCAGGGTCAGCCCGACGGCCGTGAAGGCGTTCGCGATCGGGGTCAGGGCCTTGATCCGCGTGGCGATCACGGCCAGCGCGATGGCGAGCACGGTGGCGATGGCCAGCGCCTGCAGCACGAGCCACCCGTGCTGCCACGCCCGGAAGAGGATGTCGGGCCAGCGTGAGGCGAGGAACTCGCTCATGCGGCCTCCACGCCGGCAGCGCACCCCTGGGCGGCCCGGGCGTCTGCGGGGCGGGGCAGGACCGTCATCGTCGTCTCCTTCGGTCCGGGTGGGTCGGGCGTGCTCTTGCACGCTCCCCGAGATGGTGGCGCTCCCTGTGTTCTGCGCCACGAAGGGGGTCACCGGCACCGCCAAGGATGGCCTACCGACCGGGCGACGGGCAGGACGGCCTGCGCTAGCGTGTCGGCCATGTCTCGCTCCCACTCCGACGCCCTCGACGCGTCCGGCCCCGACTCCGGGGGCGCCGTCGCCGTGCCCCGCCGCCGCTTCGGCCTGCTGCCCCGCATCCTCGTCGCGATCGTGGCCGGCGTCCTCGTCGGCCTGGTCGCGCCGACCTGGCTCGTGCAGGCCTTCGCCACCTTCAACGGGCTGTTCTCGAACTTCCTGGGTTTCATCGTCCCGGTGCTGATCCTGGCGCTCGTCGCCCCCGCCATCGGCGACATCGGCCGGGGCGCGGGGAAGCTGCTGGCCCTGACCGGCGGCATCGCCTACGGCTCCACCCTGGTCGGCGGCTTCGGCGCCCTGCTGGTCTGCCTGCTCGTCTTCCCGCTGATCCTCACGCCCGGGTCCTTCGAGGGGATGGCCAACCCCGAGGACGCGCTGCTCGGCCCGCTGTTCGAGGTGCAGATGGACCCGCCCTTCGGCGTGATGACGGCCCTGCTGCTCGCGTTCGTGCTCGGCATCGGCCTGACGACGCTGCCGCGCGGCGCCCTGCACGAGAGCTTCGACCAGCTGCGATCGATCATCGAGCGGGTCGTCATGGGCCTGATCGTGCCGCTGCTGCCCGTCTACATCTTCGGCGTGTTCCTGAACATGACCGCCGCCGGCGAGGTCTTCAAGGTCATCACCACGTTCCTCGGCGTGATCCTGCTGGTCTTCGGCCTCACCGTGGTGCTGCTGCTCCTCCAGTACGTCGTCGCGGGCGCGATCGCGGGCCGCAACCCGTTCACGGCACTGAAGACGATGCTGCCGGCCTACGCGACGGCCCTGGGCACCTCGTCCTCGGCGGCGACCATCCCGGTGACCCTGCGCCAGACCCTGCTGCTCGGCGTGCGCCGGCCGATCGCCTCGTTCGTCGTGCCGCTGTGCGCGACGATCCACCTGGCCGGCTCCACCGTGAAGATCGTCTCGTTCTCCATCGCGGTGCTGTTCCTCTCGGGCCAGTCGATCGACGTCCCGGTGTTCGTGGGCTTCATCTTCATGCTGGGCGTCACCATGGTCGCGGCGCCCGGCGTGCCCGGCGGCGCGATCGTGGCGGCCTCGGGCCTGCTGACCTCGATGCTCGGCTTCACCGAGCCGCAGGTCGCGCTCATGGTCGCCACGTACATCGCCATCGACTCCTTCGGCACCGCCACCAACGTGACCGGCGACGCCGCCATCGCGATGATCGTCGACAAGATCGCCGGAGACCGTCTCATCGAGGACTCCGAGGACGAGGGCCTGGAGCGCCTCGACGACGAGGGGGCCGCGACCGGCGCCGACGCCGGCTGACCCGCCCCGCACACACCACGGCCCCCTCCCTGTCTGCAGCTCAGGGAGGGGGCCGTCGTCGGGACGGGCGGTGTCAGCCGCGCAGGTCCCGCTCCGCCTCGGCGCGCACCGCGCGCCGCTGCCCCGGGGAGCGCACGACGACGTCGCTCATCTCCTCGAGCGTCTTGCCCTTGGTCTCGGGGACGAAGGCCGCCACGAAGGCCAGGGACAGCGCCGCCATGACCGCGTACAGGCCGTAGGCGAGGGTCAGGCCGATGTCCGCCAACCACGGGAACGTGGTGGAGACGGTGAAGTTCGCCGCCCACTGCGCGGCGGCGGCCACGGCGAGCGCGCCGGCGCGGATGCGGTTCGGGAACATCTCGCCCAGCAGCACCCAGACCAGCGGACCCCAGGTGGCGCCGAAGAACACCACGAAGGCGTTCGCGGCCACCAGCGCCACGGTGGACCACGGCTGCGGCAGGGACACGGACTCGGCGCCGCCGGTCTGCGCGAAGGAGAAGGCCAGTGCCATCAGGCCGAGGCTGACCGTCATGCCGGCGGAGCCGGCGATCAGCATGGGGCGACGGCCGACGCGGTCCACCAGGGCGATCGCGATGAGGGTGACGGCGATGTTCGTGACCGAGGTGATCACGGTGACCGTGAGGGCGTCCGACTCCCCGAAGCCCACCGAACGCCACAGGGTGGTGGAGTAGTAGAAGATCACGTTGATGCCCACGGCCTGCTGGAAGACCGAGAGCAGGATGCCGATCCACACGATCGGCTGCAGGCCCGCCGCCGGTCCACGCAGGTCCGCCAGCGACTCGCGGCGCTCCGAGTCCAGCGAGCGCCGGATGTCCTCGATCATCAGGTTCACCCGGTCCACACCGGTGAACTCGTGCAGGACCTCGGCCGCCTCGTCCGTGCGGCCGCGGGCGACCAGGTAGCGCGGGGACTCCGGCAGCTTCAGGGCGAACAGGCCGTACAGCACCGCCGGGACGGCCTCGGCCAGGAACATCCAGCGCCAGGCGTCGACGCCGAGCCAGAACGGCTGCGCCGCTCCCCCGGCCATCGTCGCGAAGAGCGCGCCCGTGAGGAGCGCGGCGAAGATGCCGAGGACGATCGCCAGCTGCTGGAGCGAGCCGAGGCGACCGCGCACATGGGCCGGGCTGACCTCCGCGATGTACGCCGGAGCGATCACGGACGCGGCGCCCACGCCCAGGCCGCCGACCATGCGCCAGACGATCAGGTCGACCACGCCGAACGCCAGGCCCGAGCCGATGGCGGAGACCAGGAACAGGATCGCGGCGATCACCATCACGGGCACGCGGCCGCGGCGGTTGGCGATCGGCCCGGCGAACCAGGCGCCGAGCGCGCAGCCGATCAGCGCCGACGAGACGGCGAAGCCCGTCAGACCGGCGCCGAGGCCGAACTCCCCGGCGAGGGCGTCCACGGCACCGTTGATAACGGAGGTGTCGAAGCCGAACAGGAAGCCGCCGAGCGCGGCGGCGACCGAGATGCCGACCACCTTGGCGTTGAGGCGAGACGTCGCGGCGCCGCCGGACCGGGTCGCTGTCATGGTGGGTCCTCTCTGGGTGGCGCCCGACGGCCCGCTGCGCGCCGGTGCGTCCGCACAGTGTGTTCTTCGCTTGGCGAGCGTGCAAGTCGCACAGCCCCTCGCCCCGCGCAGAGGAGGCGGCGGGGCAGAATGAGGGCCATGTTCGTCGTCCTGGGCCCCGCCCCCGCCTCCGTCGGCAGCCCCGGCGCCTGGTGGGCCGTGGACGGGGACGACGCCTCTCCCCTGGGATCCTGCGCCGCCGGGTCCGTGGCCGGGCTCGTGGCCGGTCTGCCCGCCCGCCTGGGCGTGGACCCGAGCACGGTCCGCTGGGTGCTCGCCGACGTCGGGACGGAGTACGCCGCCTGGCTGGTGGCGGGGGTGCGGGTGGATCGGTGCTGGGACCTGGCCCTCGTCCAGCGGATCCTGCGGCACGCGGCAACGGCGCCGGGCAGCGGGGTGCGTTACACGCCCGTGGCGCAGCTCGAGGTCGCCGACCCGACGGAACCCGAGCGCCCGGCGCGGGTGCCCGCCGGTCAGGAGTCCTTCTTCGACCTGCCGGACGAGTCCGGCCCCACCCCGGACGTCACCGTGCTCGCGGCCGAGCTGGCCGCGCAGCGGGCGGCCGTCGAGGGCTCAGCCCACCCCCACCGGCTGCGGCTGCTCGCGGCGGCGGAGTCGCAGGGCGCACTCGTGGCCGCAGAGATCCGGGCGGCGGGTCTGCCGTGGGACCGGGGCGTGCACGAGGCGCTCCTCGCCGAGCAGCTCGGCCCCCGGCCTGCACCGGGCGAGCGTCCGGCCCGCCTGCAGACCCTGGCCGAACGCATCGCCGACGTCCTGGGCTCCCCCGGGCTGAGCCCCGACTCGCAGCCGAGCCTGCTGCGGGCGCTGCAGACGGCGGGCGTGGCCGTGGAGTCCACGCGGCAGTGGGACCTGAAGCACTGGATCGACGCCGGCGGCGCGGAGCGCGAGGCGCGGGCCGCGCTGCTCGCGCCTCTGCTGGAGTACAAGGCCCTGGCCCGGCTGTGGACGGCCAACGGCTGGCACTGGCTGGACCAGTGGATCGGCGACGACGGCCGGTTCCACGCCGCCTACCTGGTCGGCGGCGTGGTGACCGGGCGGTGGGCCGCCCACGGCGGTGGGGCCATGCAGGTCCCGGCCGGGGTGCGCGACGCCGTCCGCGCAGACCCCGGGTGGACGCTGACCGTGGCCGACGCCTCCCAGGTGGAGCCGCGCATCCTCGCCGCGATGGCCGCCGACGAGGCGCTGGCCCGTGCCGGGACCACGCCCGACCTGTACCGGGAGGTGGCGGAGCAGGGCCGGGCGGCCGGCACCGCGCTGGCCGACCGCGGGCGCGCGAAGATCGCCCTGCTGGGTGCGATGTACGGCTCGACGACGGGCGACTCCGCGGCGCTCATGCCGCACCTGCGCCGGCTCTACCCCCGAGCGATCGGCCTGCTCGAGCGGGCGGCCTCCGTCGGCGAGGGAGGCGGCCAGGTGTCCACGTGGCTGGGCCGCTGGTCCCCCGCGCCGGGGCGGAAGTGGCAGGAGTCCGTGTCCGACGTCGGCACCCAGGCCGCCGAGTCCGCGGCCCGGCGACGGCGGCGCTCCCAGGGCCGCTTCACCCGGAACTTCGTGGTGCAGGGCACCGCGGCCGAGTGGGCGCTGTGCTGGATGGGCGAGATCCGCCGTCGACTGCGCTCGGCCGGCATGCGCACGGAACTCGTGTTCTTCGTCCACGACGAGGTCGTCCTGCACGGCCCGGCCACGGAGGCCGAGGCCGTGCGGACGGTCGTGGCGGAGTCCGCGAGCGCCGCCGGCCGCCTGCTGTTCGGCCCCGCCCCCGTGGACTTCCCGCTCACCGTCTCCAGCGTGGGGTCGTACGCGGACGCGAAGTGAGGGGCGGCAGGGCATCGGTCGCGGTCACAGCCTCCGTGCGCCGCACCGGGCCGAGGACCCTCGGACCTGGCACGATGCGGGACGAGGGCCGATCCTGGAGAGCGCCCGAGACACCCTTGTGAAGGAGACCGCATGCCCGTCGCCCCGCGTCCGTCCGACGGCGCCGCGTCCTCGGTCTTCACCCCGCACCAGCAGCGCATCCTCGCGGTGCTCCTCATCCCGATCTTCATGTCCCTGCTGGCCGTGTCCAGCATCAACGTGGCCCTGCCCGCCCTGCAGCGGGGCCTGGACGCCAGCGACGCGGAGCTGCAGTGGGCCATCTCCGGCTACACCCTCGTGTTCGGCATGGTGCTCGTGCCGGCGGGCCGGGCGGGTGACCTCTTCGGCCGCCGCCGGCTGTTCCTGGTGGGCCTCGGCGTGTTCGCGCTCGGTGCGCTCCTGTCCGGCCTGGCGCCCACGGGCGTCCTGCTCGTGCTCGCGCGCCTGGTCATGGGCGTGGGCGCGGGCCTGCTCAACCCGCAGGTCACCGGCTTCATCCAGGGCGAGTTCTCCGGCGCCTCCCGCGCCCGGGCGTTCGGGGCGCTCGGCGCCGTCGTCGGGGTGTCCGTGGCGGTGGGGCCGCTGCTCAGCGGCGGGCTCATCGCGTGGCTCGGCGGCGACCTCGGCTGGCGCGCGACCTTTCTGGTGAACGTGCCCATCGCCCTCGGCGCCCTGATCGTGGCCCGCCAGTGGCTGCCGCGCACCGCCCCCGAGCGGGCGCGGCGTCCGGACCTGGACCCGGTCGGCGTCGTCCTGCTGGCCGGCGCCCTCGTGGCCGTCATGCTCCCGTTCCTGGACCGTGAGCTCGGGCCGTGGCGGTTCGTGCTCGTGCCCGTCGGCATCGGCCTGGCCGCCCTCTGGACACGCTGGGAGGCCCGCTACGCCCGACGGGGCCGCGCCCCGATGGTGGACCTGCGCCTGTTCCAGACCCGCAGCTTCGCGTGCGGCGCCCTGCTGATCGCCATCTACTTCACCGGCTCGACCAGCATGTTCGTGGTGATCGCCATGTTCATGCAGAACGGGCTGGGCTACCCGGCGCTGCACGCCGCACTCATCGGCCTTCCCTCGGCGGTCATGTCGAGCGTGATGTCCACCGTGGCCGGTCGCGTGGTGCTGCGCACGGGCCGGAAGATCGTCGTCCTCGGCATCGCGCTGGCGCTGCTCGCCGTCGTGGGCTCCATCGGGGTGGCGTGGGCCAACCGGGAGTTCGGCCTGAGCCCGTGGTGGCTGCTGCTCACCCTCGCCATCTTGGGTGCCGGGCAGGGGCTGGTGGTCTCCCCCAACCAGACCCTCAGCCTGGCCGAGGTCCCGCCGCGGCACTCCGGCACGGCCGGCGGCGTCCTGCAGACCGGCCAGCGCGTCGGCACGGCCGTCGGCACCGCCGTGATCGTGGGGGTGTTCCTGGGCGTCGCCTCCGGTGCCGACTGGGACGGGGCGTTCATGGCCGCCTTCACCCTGGTGGCGGGGTGCATGGCGCTCGCGCTCCTCGTCGCACTCGCGGACCTGCGCGGACCACGGACGGCGGCGCCCCGTGGCTGAGCCCCGCCCCGGCGACGTGCGCGTCACCCCCGGCCCCGGCGCACCCCGCGGGCTGGTCATCCCCGCGGGCGAACTCGTCGAGCGCTTCTCCCACGCCTCCGGCCCGGGCGGTCAAGGCGTGAACACGGCGGACTCGCGGGTCCAGCTCAGCCTGGACCTGGCGGCCACCTCCGCCCTCGACGACGTCCAGCGCGCCCGCGTCCTCGCACGGCTGGCACCCCGGCTGGCCGGCACGGTGCTCACCGTCAGCGTGGCGGAGCACCGGGCCCAGCGGCGCAACCGGGTGGCCGCCCGCGAGCGGCTCGCGGCGCTGCTGCGCGAGGCCCTGGCCCCGCCGACGCCGCGGCGGGCTACCAAGCCGACGCGCGGCTCTCGGCGGCGCCGCCTGGAGGCCAAACACCGTCGCTCCGAGGTGAAGCGCACGCGCCGCCGCCCCGGCCTCGACTGAGGCCGCTCGCCCGCCGGCCGCGCGGGCTCAGACGCGGGTGTTCTGCGATTCCGGGGCCAGGGGCGCGTGGGCGGGGTTGGACAGGGAGAGCACGACGGCGGCCACGCGCGGGTGTTCGAGGAGGGCGTCCTCCACGCGCTGGAGCAGGACCGCGGCCTCGCTCTCCCGCTCGTCCCCGGCCAGGTCCACGGCCCCGACGACGAAGAGCTTCTCCGGGCCGACGTACTCGAGGTGCAGGTAGCTCACGGAGAGCACCTCGGGCCGCTCCAGCAGCCAGCGCAGCACCCGGGTCCGGATCACCGGGTCGGCGACCTCGCCGACGAGGAACGCCATGTTCCGCGAGAGCAGGAAGATCGCGACGACCCCGAGCAGCACGCCCACGAGGATCGAGCCGGCGGCGTCCCACCGGGGGTCCCCGGTGAGCTGGTGCAGGGCGAGGGCGGCGGCCGCGATGGCCAGGCCGATCAGGGCCGAGGCGTCCTCCACCCACACGGCGCGCAGCGTGGGGTCCGAGGTCTGGCGCAGGAACGTGGCATCGCTGATGTGCCGCCGCTCCGCGTCGCGGCGGACGCGCCGGTGCGCGTTCAGGAACGAGATGCCCTCGAGCACGAACGCGACGGCGAGCACGATGTACGCGATCGTGTACTCCGCCTCCTCCTCGGGGGCGGACCAGGCCGTGATCCCGTGCCAGACCGAGACCGCCGAGCCCACCGCGAACAGGCCGAAGGCCGCGACCATCGACCACACGTAGGCCGCCCGCCCGTAGCCCAGCGGGTGCCGCGCGTCGGGGGCTCGGCCGGCCCGACGCTCCGCCAGCAGCAGGAAGACCTCATTGCCGGCGTCGGCCCAGGAGTGCGCGGCCTCCGCCACCATCACGGCTGAGCCGGTGACCGCGCCCACGATCGACTTGACGACGGCGATCACCGTGTTCACGCCGAGGGCGATCAGGACGGTCAGCAGGCTCTCGCCGCCGGACTCGGCGGCGGGCGGGGCGACGGCGGGCGGGGTACGGGTCATCCCCCGAGTCTGCCCCTGCAGGCGGGTGCCGGGCCAGGCTCGCCATGTCCGGGTCCGCCGGTCCGGGAGCGCGAGAGGGGGTCCACGCGGATCGGCGTCGCCGAGCCCGTGAGGTCTCCGCGTGCGCGGCCTAGCTGTTGTGGGTCATGAGGTTCTTGACATGGGTACCGGGCTGAGATGAGACGAGTGGGCCTCTCCCGCAGGATGGAAGTTCCTACACCACCGACCTGCCAGAAGAGACCCGCTCATGACTCACGCTAACGCACCCCTGACTCCCACCGGCCGTCTCAGGATGGTCCACCGCCACCTGCACGACGGGATCCCGCAGGCGCACGTGGCCGCCGAGTTCCGGGTGAGCCGGCCCACGGTGGCCACTTGGGTCGCCCGCTACCGCGCCCAGGGAGAAGCCGGCCTTCAGGACCTGCCCAGCCGGCCGCACCGTTCACCTGCCCAGCTCGATCCGGTCTTGGTCGCCCAGATCCACGCCCTGCGGCGGGAGCGCAAGTGGTCCGCACGGCGCATCCATCACTACCTCGTCTCCGAGGGCCACCGGGTGTGTCTTCGTACCGTGGGACGGTGGCTGCACCGACTCGGGATCTCCCGCCTACGGGACCTGACCCCGGCCGGAGAAGACCTGCGCCAACGACCCCAGAAGATCACCGCGAGAGGGCCGGGGCACATGGTGCACCTGGACGTGAAGAAGATCGGGAAGATCCCAGACGGGGGCGGCTGGCGCACCCACGGACGTGAAAGTGAAGCAGGCCGTGCTTCCAAGCGCGGGCCTGGCCGGCGGGTCGGGTACACCTATCTGCACTCGGCGATCGACGGGTTCACCCGGCTGGCCTACACCGAGGCGTTGGAGGACGAGCGGGCGGCCACGACCGTGAGCTTCTACTGCCGGGCGAGGGCGTTCTTCGCCGCCCACGGCATCACCGTGGACCGGGTGATCACGGACAACGGAAACAACTACCGGGCTGCGGACTTCACCGCCAAGGTGGTCTCGCTCGGGGGCCGGCACCACCGGATCCGCCCCTACACCCCGCGCCATAACGGGAAGGTGGAGAGGTACAACCGGCTGATGGTCGATGAGGTCCTCTACGCCCGCCCGTATACCTCAGAGACAGCTCGGCGTGAGGCGCTGGCCGTGTGGGTGAACCACTACAACTACCATCGGCCTCATACCTCCTGCGGGAACGCCCCGCCGGCCTCGTTGGCACCGGCCCGAGTCAACAACGTCATGCCCTCCTACACCTAGCGTGGGGCCATGACGGATTCTCCCCTGCACCTCGACCACCCCGACGCCCCCCGCATCATCGTGCTCGGCGCGACGGGCTACGCCGGATCCCTCGTCGTGGACGCCCTCGTGGCCCAGGGCGCACGGCCCGTGCTGGCGGGCAGGAACCGGGACTCGCTCCAGCACGCGGCGAGGCGGCACGACGGGCTGGAGGTCGCCGTCGCCGACGCCGGGGACCCCGCCTCGCTGAGGGCCCTGGTCACGGAGGGCGATGTGCTGGTCTCCACGGTCGGCCCCTTCGAACGCTACGGCCGACCGGTCGCCCGCGCCGCCGCGGAGCGGGGCGCGCACTACGTGGACTCGACCGGTGAGGTCGGCTTCGTGAAGGACCTCAAGGCGGACCTGGACGCCACCGCCCGACGCACGGGCGCCACCCTGCTGCCCGCCCTCGGCTTCGACTACGCGCCGGGCATGCTCGCGGGCGGGCTCGCGCTGGCGGAGGCCGGTGGACGCGCACGGTCCCTGCAGATCGGCTACTTCGCCGACGGCGAGCTGGACCCGCGCGTCGACCTCAGCCACGGGACGCGCCAGACGATGGTGGGCGCCCTCACCGAGCGGACGATCACGTGGCGCGGCGGGCGGCTGGCGACCACGGGCCCGGCCAGCCGGTCGGCCGTCTTCCGGGTCGACGGGCAGGACCGCCGCGGCGTGCTGTTCGGCGGCACGGAGTCCCTGTTCCTGCCGCGGATGCAGCCCGGCCTGGACGAGGTCGAGGTCTTCAACGGCTGGTTCCCGGCCCGGCCCACGCAGATCGGCGCCGCCGCCCTCGGCGCGGTGGGGTGGCTCCCCGGCGTCGCCCGCGGCGTGCAGGCCCTGCTGCGGCCCCTGGCCGGCGACCCGGGTGGCCCCGACGCCGCAGACCGGGCCCGCACGGGCTCCCGGGTCGGGGCGATCGCGCGCGACGCGGCCGGCCGCATCGTGGCGGACGTCCACCTGAGCGGCCCCAACGCCTACACGTTGACCGGGGACCTCATGGCCTGGGGCGCCCGGCAGCTCGCCGCAGGACAGGCCCGCGAGGCCGGCGTCGTCAGCCCGATCCAGGCGTTCGGCCTCGACGACTTCGAGACGGCCTGCACCGCGGCCGGTCTGGTGCGGGCATGATCCCGACGACTGACCCCGCCCACGGCCCTCAGCGGGGGCGACGCCGCGGGCGGCTGATCCAGGCCAGATAGGCGCTGCCGCCGGTCAGGGCGGCGCCGCCGGCGGCCACCACCGGCCCGGCGAAGCGGCCGAGCCGGTCCTTGTACGCCACGAGCACGTTCGTGCCGCCGGTGATCATCGCGGCCACCACCATGGCGGCCACCACCCGGTCGCCCGTCCGCTCGAGGCGCGTCACGAGCGGCTCGAGCTCGCTCGCGCGGACGGTGACGTCGATCCCGCCGTCGTCGATGCGTTCCATCACCTTGCGGGCGTACTCCGGCAGGTCGATGCCGAGCTCGGCCGCCGCGATCGTGGCCCGGCCGATCCGGCCCGCCACCCGCCGGGGGTCGAGGTGCTCCCCCACAAGGCGTAGGGCGAAGGGGTCGAGCACGCGGGTGTAGTCGAAGCCGGGGTGCAGGCGGCGGCCGATGCCGTCCACGATGATCAGCATCCGCAGCAGCTGCACGAGCTCGGGCGGCAGGGACAGCCGGTGGCGCCGCACCAGGGCGAAGATCTCCGAGACCAGCTGCGCCACGCGGATGTCCTCGAGCTCGCGCCCCTCGAGGCGGCCGACGATCCGGGCCACCTCCAGCCGGAGCCGACGGCGGTCCACCGGGCCGCGCGGCGGGGCGATGTCCAGCAGGGCCCGCACCAGCCCGTCGGTGTCCTGCCGGGCCAGCGCCATGGCCAGGCCCGCGAACCGGCGCCGGAGGGACGGGGAGATCCGCCCGACGGAGCCGAAGTCGATGAACCCGACGGTCCCGTCCGGCTCGATGAACAGGTTGCCCGGGTGCGGGTCCGCATGGAACACGCCGTGCTCGAACACCATGGCCAGCAGCACGTCGGCGGCCCGGTACGCCAGCTCCTCCCGGTCGATGCCGGCGGCGTCGAGTCCGGCCAGGTCGTCCACGCGCAGCCCGGAGAGCTCCTGCATGGTCAGCACGCGCGAGGTGGTCAGGTCCCACTCGATCCACGGGAACCGCACGCCCGGGGTGTCCCGGAAGCCGGCGGCGATCTCCTCGCAGGCCCGCGCCTCCACCACGTAGTCGAGCTCGGCGCGCAGCGAGCGGTCGAACTCGTCCACCATGGCCGGCACGTCCAGGTCGGCGAAGGTCCGTGAGGCCCGCGACCACGTGGCCGCCAGCGTCCGCAGGATCTCCAGGTCCGCCTGGGCCTGCTCCACCACACCGGGCTTGCGGACCTTCACGACGACGGCGCGCCCGTCGTGCAGGCGCGCACGGTGGGCCTGACCGATGGAGGCGGTGGCCAGGGGCGCCCGGTCGAACCAGGCGAACAGGGTGTCGACGTCGGCGCCGAGGTCCTCCTCGACCGTCCGGGCGACGGCCTCGAAGGGCACCGCCGTCGTGCTGTCCGTGAGGCGGGCGAACGCCGCGCAGTAGGCCTCGGGGAACAGGTCCGGGCGCGCCGAGATCAGCTGCCCGAGCTTCACGAAGGTGACGCCCAGCTCCTCGAACGTGCGCACGAACAGCTCGGGGCGGGCCTCGGCGTCGATGCCCAGGTGCGGCTCCCCCTCCTCGAGGGGCAGCCACCGGGAGAGCCCGGCCTGCACGGCCGTGGCCCTGAGGCCGTTGCGGGCCATGACGTGGGCGATCTCGCGGTAGCGCTGCAGGTGGAGGGCCATGACGCCCACGCTACCGACCGCGCGGAGGGGTGAGTCTCGCCGCTCCGTCGGCGTACCGCAGGGCGCCCGGCCGGACCCGCGCGTCGGCCCCGATCCGCATCCCGTCCGCGAGCGCGCCCGCCGCCCGCAGCTCCCGCAGCCGCGCCAGCACCCGGTCCCGCACGTCCCACGGGCTGATCGTGTTGACGTTGATCTTGGTGGCGCCCTCGAAGCCGGCGAGGGTGGAGACGCGCCACTTGAGCATCACGCGCCAGGGCATCGGGGAGGCGACGCCGGGCGGGCGGGTGTGCCATTCCTCGTTGGAGGGGACATCGGGCCCGGTGGCCGCGTGGGCGGCGTGCAGCAGGTCGGAGACGGCGCGCAGCTCGGCCGCGGTCTGCCGCCACGGCTGCCCCACCGGGCTCGTGGAGTAGACCTCGACCGTCGGATACCGGTGACCGAAGCCGGCGAACATCACGGCGTGCTCGTTCGCGGCGATCACGAGGTCGTGCGCCACGGCCACGTCCAGCGCGGCGTGGTTGAACACCTGCGGGTCCTCCCGCAGCCGGTCCGGGGCGGCGACGTTCTGCGCGCCGACCTCGTCGATGGCCACGAGCTGCTTGTGCAGGTGGTCGAAGGAGGCGCCGGCGGGCTTGAGCCAGTTCTGGAACACGGAGACGTACCGCACGGCGGGCGTGGTTGCGTAGAGGTCCCGCATCGCGTCGGCGGTCAGGGCCAGGAACGCGTGGTGCTCGTCCGGGGTGAGGGTGCCCGAGGAGGCCAGCTGGTGGTCGTCCACGGCCCCGTCGACGAAGTGCCGCCGAGCGATCACGACGTCGTGCGTGCCGCCGAAGAATGCGGCCGACGCCCCGATCAGCTCCGCCTCGGACATCGCCGCCGCCTCCTCGGCGGAGCGGCCGGAGGCGCGCAGCTTCGCGGCGACGACGGCGCGCACGTGGGCGCGGCCGGCCTCGGTGGCCAGGTACTCGTCACGGCGGCGGCGCGCGTCCGGGGGAAGTTCATAGCCGTGGTTGAGACGCCAGTAGTCGTAGCTGAGGATCTCGAAGAGGTTGGGGACCCGGCGAAAGGCCGGGGTCGTCTCCTCGAGCCGCTCCGCGGCCGGGTGCCGCAGGATCTGCCAGGCCGGGGCGCCGTCGTCGGCCCTCATGGAGACGATGCGTGACTTCTCCGGCGGCGTCTCCAGCATCCGGTGCTCGCAGAAGGCGCAGTGCCGGCCGTGCTGGGCGGGGTCGAGCGGCTGCGGGGCGGGCCGGACGAGGCCGAGCGGGCGGTGGCCGCGGCCGGGCACGGTCCAGACCTCGGTGCCGGTGAAGGGGTTGCGCTGCTTGACGGTGCCGTCCGGCAGTCGGGTGAGGGGCTCGCTCACAGACGGGTGCACGAGGCCAGGATACGAGGCGGTGCCGGCCCGGAGGGCCGAGCCCTGTTCGCCGTCGTCGATCACGCAGGGCGGGCCCGTGTCCTCCGGCGTGATCATCCCCACGGCCACCCGTGACGCGGGTACGCTGATCGCTGTTCCACGTCACAGCGCTCTCGCTCGACTCGTCTCACCCGCACGGAGGCCTCACCCATGTCGTCCCGCATCCACCACCCCGGCCTCCGGTCGAAGGTGATGTCCGCCGCGGAGGCGGCGGCGTTCATCCAGCACGGCACCACCGTGGGCATGAGCGGGTTCACGGGGTCCGGCTACCCGAAGGCCGTGCCGACGGCGCTGGCCGAGCGGGCCAAGGAGCTGCACGCGCGCGGCGAGGAGTTCCGCATCAACCTCCACACGGGGGCGTCCACCTCCGCGGAGATGGACGGTGCGCTGGCCGAGGCGGACGCCGTCGCGCTGCGCACCCCGTTCCAGTCGGACCCGACGATGCGCGCCAAGATCAACGCGGGCGCGATCGAGTACATCGACACACACCTGTCCCACCTGGCGCAGACCGTGTGGAACGGCTTCTACGGGCCCATGACCACCGCGGTGATCGAGGTGTCCGGGATCCGCGAGGACGGCCGTCTCGTCCCCAGCTCCTCCGTGGGCAACAACAAGTCCTGGATCGACCTGGCGGATCAGGTGATCCTCGAGGTCAACTCGTGGCAGAGCGAGGACCTCGAGGGTCTGCATGACGTCTACTACGGCACCGCGCTGCCCCCGCACCGCACGCCGATCATGCTCACCCACCCCGCGGACCGCATCGGTGAGACGTACCTGCGGTGCGATCCGGCCAAGGTGGTGGCCGTCGTCGAGACCCACGCCCCGGACCGGAACTCTGCCTTCAAGCCCGCCGACGCGGACTCGATCGCGATCGCCCAGCACCTCGTGGAGTTCTTCGAGCACGAGGTGGCCCAGGGCCGGTACGACGAGCGACTGCTGCCGCTGCAGTCGGGCGTGGGCAACATCGCGAACGCGGTGATGTCCGAGCTGGTGAAGTCCCGGTTCACGGGCCTGTCCGCGTTCACCGAGGTGGTGCAGGACGGCATGCTCGACGCCCTGGACTCCGGCACCCTGGCGACCGCGTCCGCGACCGCGTTCTCCCTGTCCACCGAGGCCGCCGAACGGTTCAACGACAACGCCGCGAAGTATCGGGACAAGCTGATCCTGCGCACCCAGGAGATCTCCAACCACCCCGAGCTCGTGCGCCGGCTCGGCATCCTCGCCATGAACGGCATGCTCGAGGCCGATCTGTACGGCAACGTGAACTCCACGCACCTGATGGGCACGAAGATGATGAACGGTCTCGGCGGCTCCGGCGACTTCGCCCGCAACGCGTTCACCTCGTTCTTCCTCACCCCGTCCACGGCCAAGGGCGGGGACATCTCCTGCATCGTGCCGATGGTCTCGCACGTGGACCACACCGAGCACGACGTGCACGTGGTGGTCACCGAGCAGGGGCTGGCCGACCTGCGCGGCCTCTCCCCCAAGCAGCGCGCCCGCACGATCATCGACACGTGCGCGCACCCGGACTACAGGGAGCAGCTGCGGGACTACTTCGACCGCGCGATGCGTGAGTCGGACGGCCTGCACACCCCGCACCTGTTGGGCGAGGCCCTGTCCTGGCACCAGCGCTTCCTCGAGACCGGGACGATGCGTCAAGGCTGACGGCCCGCCGGACCGGACACCCGCGGGACACCTGCGGGACACCTGCGACGGGGCACCCTACAGTGGGCCGTACCTCGCCCCTGTGGCCGAGGTCTCACCGTCTCTCGCACCTCGGAGGAGTCCCATGACCTCGCCCACCGGTGGGTCCACCGCCGCCGACGCCTCACCCCGGAAACACGCCCCCGGAGGCCTGCTCAACAGGTTCCTCAACGTGATCGAATGGAGCGGCAACAAGCTCCCGGACCCGATCATCATCTTCGCGGCCCTCTGCGCCCTGACCCTGGCGGCGTCCGCCGTGGCCGGGCTGAGCGGGTGGAGCGCGGTCCACCCGGGCACGGGTGAGACCCTCGTGGCGACCAATCTGCTCAGCACGGAGGGCATGCGCGTCGTCATCGGCGACGCCGCCAAGACCTTCGGCGCCTTCGCCCCGCTGGGACAGGTGCTCATCATCATGCTCGGCATCGGCGTCGCCGAGCGGTCGGGATGGTTCGAGGTCGGCCTGACGCAGTCCATGACCAGCGCCCCCAAGGGCCTGATCATCCCCGCGATCGCGCTCATCGGACTGCTCGGCAACATCGCCGGCGACGCCGCCCCGATCGTCCTGCCCCCGCTGGCCGCCCTGATCTTCCACAAGCTGGGCTGGCACCCGATCGCCGGCATCGCCCTGGCCTACGCGGCCGCGACCGGTGGCTTCGCGGCGAACCTGATGATCGGCATGTCCGACGCCCTCGTCCAGGGCTTCACCCAGGAGGCCGCGGTCATCATCGACCCCGACATCGAGACGACCGTCCCGATGAACTGGTGGTTCATCGCCGCCTCCGTCGTCGTCCTCCTGCCGGTGCTGTGGCTCGTCACCACCAAGATCGCGATCCCCCGCCTGGGCGCCTACCAGGAGACGGACGACGTCGAGGCCGGGGACATGGAGGTCACCGACGTCCAGCGCCGGGCCAACCGGTGGGCCCTGGTGGCGCTGGCACTGTTCGCCGCGCTCGTGGTGGCCGCCTGCATCCCCCAGGGCTCGTTCCTGCGCAACGCCGAGACCGGCTCCCTGACCACCGACGCGCCCCTGATGAACGGCATCGGGCTGATCCTTGCCCTGGCGTTCTTCCTCCCGGGCCTGGTCTACGGGGTCCGGGCCAAGACGATCACGGGCTCCTCGGACGTCGCCCGCATGATGGTGGAGTCCATGGCCACGATGGCCAGCTTCATCGTCGTCGTCTTCTTCGCCTCGCAGCTGCTGTCGTACGTGAGCGCGTCCAACATGGGCGCCATCCTGGCCATCCGCGGCGCCGAACTGCTCCAGGGCCAGGACGGCATCGTGCTGATCCTCGGGATCATCGCGATCTCCGCCGTCGTGAACCTCTTCGTCGGGTCGGCCTCCGCCAAGTGGGCGATCCTGGCGCCGATCTTCATCCCGATGATGATGCTGCTGGGCTACCACCCGGCGTTCACGCAGATGGTGTACCGCATCGGCGACGCCGTCACGAACCCGATCACGCCCATGTTCCCGTACTTCGCCCTGGTGCTGACCTACGCCCAGCGCTACGACAAGAAGCTCGGCATCGGCACGTTCATCTCCACGCTGGTGCCCTACTCGCTCGCGATGGGCCTGGCGTGGACCGCCATGATGGTCGTCTGGTACCTGCTGGGCTGGCCGATGGGGCCGGACGGTCCCATCCACCTGCCCACCCCGTGACGTCCCGCCCCGACCGAGAGGAGACCCCCATGTCCGCCGACATCGACGCCTACCAGGACCAGCTCGTCGCCTGGCGCCGCCACCTGCACCAGCACCCGGAGGCCTCGTTCGAGGAGCACGAGACTGTCCGCTACATCCGTGCCGAGCTGGAGCCGCGCCTGCCGGGCGCCACGTTCGAGAACCTCACGCCGACGAGCCTCGTGGTGACCCTGGACACCGGCCGCCCCGGCCCCACCCTGGGTCTGCGCGCGGACATCGACGGGTTGGCGATGACCGAGGACCGCCCCGACCTGGACTTCGCCTCGACGACGCCGGGTCGCATGCACGGCTGCGGTCACGACGGCCACACGGCCACCATCATGTCCGCCCTGGTCTGGGCGCACGATCACCTGGACGAGCTGACCGGCACCGTGCTCGGCATCTTCCAGCACGCGGAGGAGACCCCGCCCGGTGGGGCCAAGGAGATGGTGGAGACGGGCCGGTTCGCGGACGTCGACTACTTCTTCGGCTTCCACTACTGGAGCACCCTCCCCACGGGCACGGTGGACATCAAGCCCGGCCCGGCCTCGGCGAACTCGGACCTGTTCGAGGTGCACCTGCGGGGCGAGGGCGCCCACGCGTCCACCCCGGAGGACGCCGTGGACGTGGTCACCGCGGCAAGCTCCCTGATCCAGCAGTTCCTGCTCATCCCGTCCCGCCGGGTGGCCGGCCTGGACCCGTGCGTGGTGTCCACGACGTGGATGGACGCCGGACGTCAGTCAGCGCTGAACGTGTACCCGCCGGAGGCGCACATCGGCGGCGTGGTCCGCACGCATGACGACGACGTGCGGGACACGGTCGAGGCGGCGATGCGGGACATGGTCCGCGGCCTGGAGACGGCGAACCCCGGTCTGCGCTGCGAACTGGACTATCTGCGCGGCTACGACATGGTGTGGAACGACCCGGCCCGCACCGCTGTGGTCCAGGAGCTGTGCGAGGACCTGTTCCCGGGCTCGGTGATCACCGACCCGCCGATGCTCGGCGGCGAGGACTTCGCGGCCTTCTCCCGGACCGCGCCCGCCACGTACGTGTTCGTGGGGGCCGGCAACGCCGCCAAGGGCTTCGACGCGGGTCACCACAACCCGCGGTTCGGGCTGGATGAGGACGCCTTCCCGATCGCCCTGCGGCTGGTCGTGGAGGTCCTGCGGAACGGGCCGCGCCTCGGGGCGGGGTGAGAACACGCCGGCTCCGGGCACGCGCCCGGAGCCGGCCCAGGACCGCAGGACCGGCGACGGCGTCAGCTGCGCCCGCCCTGCTCCCGCTCGGGGATTCCCGCGGCCCACAGGGCGGCCGCGATGAGGGCGGGCTGGCCGAACAGCCGCGCCAGGCGGCGGCCGTCCGTGTCCAGCCCGAAGCCGTCCTTGCGCTCGGCGTACTGCCCGATGTTCCCGGGGTAGATCGCGGTGTAGAAGGCCGCCAGGGCGGTGCCGGTCAGGCGACGCTGCCCGGGGAGCGCCAGCAGAGCGGCCCCGAGGCTGATCTCGGCCACGCCGGATCCGAGCACCACGAGGTCCGCCGGGAGCGGGACCCACGAGGGCACCTGGGCGCGGAACTCACGGCGCGCCACGGTGAGGTGGGACAGCCCCGCGGCGGTCATGAACCCGCCGAGGCCGAGGCGGGCGCCGGTCTGGGAGAGGGGGGCGGACTGCCGGCGCTTCGTCATCACGCCTCCCCGAGCTCGAGGACGACGTCGATGTTGCCCCGGGTGGCGTTCGAATAGGGGCACACCTGATGCGCCTGCTCCATGAGGGCGCGGGCCTGGTCCGCGGGGACGTTGGGCAGCACGACCTCGAGGGTGACCTCCAGGCCGAAGCCCTCACCCTGGCGGCCGATGCCCACGCGCGCGCCGACGGAGGAGTCGGTGATGTCGGCACGGGAGGCACGGGCGACCATCTGCAGGGCCGAGTGGAAGCACGCGGCGTAGCCGGCGGCGAACAGCTGCTCGGGGTTGGTGCCCTGGCCGGAGCCGCCCATCTCGGTGGGCACCGCGAGGTCGAGGTCGACCCGCCCGTCGGTGGTGCGGACATGGCCGTCGCGGCCGGCGCCGGTGCTGAGCGCCTCGGCGGTGTAGATGGTCTCCATGAGAGGTCCTTTCATCCGCCCGCCCCGTGCGGGACGAGTCGGCTCCAGCCTGCCACCCGGTTAGGTCGCGCGCAACCAAGTCGCTCCCCAGCGACCACTAGAATCGCTCCCATGGATGCCGCGCCGACCCCCAGCCTCGCCCTCGAGGACCAGCTCTGCTTCGCCCTGCACCGGGCGGCGCGCGCCGTCACGCGCGGCTACGGCCCCCTGCTCTCCCGCCTCGGCCTCACCTACCCGCAGTACCTCGTGATGCTCACCCTGTGGCAGGTGGAGAGTGACGCCTCGGCTGAGACGGAGGCGTCGACATCGGACGCCGCCGGCGCGCTGGGGGTCGGCGCGCTGCGGGACCGGCTCGGCATGGACAACGGGACGATCACACCCCTGGTGCGGCGCCTGGCCGGCATGGGGCTCGTCACGCGGGAGCGCGACGTCCACGACGAGCGACGCGTGCTGGTCCGGCTGACGGACGAGGGACGAGCGCTGCGGGCGTCCGCCCGGACGGTCCCGGTGGACGCCCTCACCCGGATCCCCCTCGACGCCACCGAGCGCCAGGTCCTCATGGGCCTGCTGAACCGGATCACCGAGGCCGCCGGGCCGCGCTGAAACGGCGGGAGCGGCCCGCGCGGAGCGCGGGTCAGCGCACCCGGTCCAGGATCGCCCGGGCGACGGCGTCCGCCTCGCGCTCGGGCAGCCAGTGGTCCGCGTCGAGCGCCACGAACCGGTACTCCCCCGCCGCCTGCCCCGCCGTGAGCTCGGCGGCCCGCGGCCCCAGGGCCGCGTCCCGGGTGCCCCACACATACGTGGTGGGGACCGACACGGGCGCGCTGCTCGTGGTGGTCACCAGATCCGGGTTCGCCCGATACCAGTTCACCGGGCCGCGCAGGCTCTGCGGGGTGGAGAACCGGCGGGCGTAGTGCTCCGCCCCGGGGACCTGCCCCCGTTGCAGCAGGGAGCCCAGCCGTCGGGCGAGGATTCGTTCGGGGAGGGCCGGCGCCTGGAAGGCGGCGATGTACCAGCTGCGGCGCAGCTGGTCCGGGCCGCGCAGGGCGCGGGCCAGGGCGGCCGGGTGCGGCGTGGACAGGACCGTCAGGGACGCGACGCGCTCGGGGTGGGCGGTGGCCAGCGCCCAGGCGACGGCGCCACCCCAGTCATGGCCGACGACGTGGACGCGCCGCGCCCCCGCCGCGTCCGCCAGCGCGACGGCGTCCCCCACGAGCGCCGGGAGGCGATAGGCCGCCGTCGCCCGCGGAGCGGCCCCCGGGGAGTAGCCGCGCTGATCCGGGGCGAGCGTGCGCAGCCCCGCGGCGTGCAGCAGCGGTTCGACATGCCTCCAGGACGTGGCGTCCTGCGGGAAGCCGTGCAGCAGCAGGACCACCTCCCCCTCGGCCGGCCCGCCGTCGCGGACGTCGAAGGTCAGGCCCTGATGCCGGAAGGTGTCCATGCCGCCCCCGAGTGCGCCGTCGCCCGTCACAGCCGGACGAGCATCTTCCCCGTGTTGGCACCCTCGAGCAGGTCGATGAACGCCTGGGGTGCGTTCTCCAGCCCCTCCCGGACGGTCTCGTCCCACTGGATCTTCCCGGCGGCGACCCACGGGCCCACGCGCTCCAGGAACTCGGGGCGGACCTGCGCTGCGTACTTCTGCAGGACGAAGCCGCGCAGGGTCAGGCACTTGCCGATCGCCAGGGCGAGGTTGCGCGGGGCGGCCGGCGGCTCCGTCGAGTTGTACTGGGCGATCGCGCCGCACATCGCCACGCGGCCGTCGACCCGCAGCGCGGCGATGGCGGCCTCGAGGTGGTCGCCGCCCACGTTGTCGAAGTAGACGTCGATGCCCTCCGGCGCCGCCTCGGCCAGCAGATCGGTGGGCGAGCCGTCGTGGTAGTCGAACGCGGCGTCGAAGCCCAGCTCCTTCACCCGCGCCACCTTCTCGGGCGTGCCCGCCGAGCCGACCACGCGCGAGGCGCCCAGCAGGCGGGCGATCTGGCCGGCGACCGAGCCGACGGCCCCCGCGGCGCCCGAGATGAAGACGGCGTCGCCCTCCTGCATCTCGGCCACGTGCACGAGGCCGGTGTAGGCGGTCAGACCCGTCATGCCCAGCACGCCCAGGTAGGTGCTGTCCGAGAACTGGGAGGTGTCCACGACCTGGACGGTGTCGCCGTCGAGGACGGCGTGCTCGCGCCAGCCGCGGCCGTGGAGCACGGACGTGCCCTCCGGCACGTCCGCGTGGCGCGAGGCGATCACGGTGCCCACCGCGCCGCCGTCGAGGGGGGCGTCGAGTTGGAACGGAGGCACGTAGGACTCGACGTCGTTCATGCGGCCGCGCATGTACGGGTCCACGGACATCACGGTGTTGCGCACGAGGACCTGGCCCTCGGCGAGCTCGGGGAGCTCGACCTCCGTGAGGCGGAAGTTCTCCGGCGTCGGGGCGCCGTGGGGGCGGGAGGCGAGGTGGATCTCGCGCGTGCGGGTGGGGGTGCTCATGGTGGTCTCCTCGGGGTCGGGGCGGCGGGCTCGGTGGAGGGTCAGCGCGCGAGCAGGTCCAGGAGGCGGCGGGCGGCGTCGGCGGAGGAGGCCGGGTTCTGGCCGGTCACCAGGGTGCCGTCCGTGACCACGAAGCTCTCCCCGTCCGGGCCCTTGCGGTAGTCCGCGCCGGCGGCGATCAGCGAGTCCTCGACGAGGAACGGGACGACGTCCGTCAGCTGGGCGGCCTCCTCCTCGCCGTTGGTGAACCCGGTGACCTGACGGCCGCGTACGAACGGGGTGCCGTCGGCGGCGGTGATCGGGTGCAGGATCCCGGGCGCGTGGCAGACGAGGCCGAGCGGGCGCCCGGCCGCGTCGCTGTCGAGGATGATCCGCGTGGAGTCGGCGTCGGACACCAGGTCCCACAGCGGGCCGTGACCGCCCGGGTAGAAGACGGCGTCGAACCCGTCCACGTCCACCTGGGCCAGGGGCGTGGTGTGGGCCAGGGCGGCCTTGGCCTCCTCGTCCTGGTCGAACCGGCGGGTGGCCTCGGTCTGCATCTCCGGCTTCGAGCTCGTCGGGTCGATGGGCGGCTGGCCGCCGCGGGGCGAGGCGAGGGTGACCTCGTGGCCGGCGTCCGTGAAGACATAGTAGGGCGAGGCGAACTCCTCGAGCCAGAACCCGGTCTTGCGGCCGGTGTCGCCCAGCTGGTCGTGCGAGGTGAGGATCATCAGGATGCGGGACATGTCTGGGGCCCTTTCGTCGGTGGGGACTGAACTCTCATGGTCGTACACGACCGAATCTCGGGCAAGGGTGACGATGCCCACCGGCCTGACGCCGCGGCCGCCGCGCCCGAGACATCAGCGCTCCGTCACCCGCCCGTCCTGGACCTGCCAGCGGCGGTCGGTGCGGACGGTGTCCAGCATGCGGCGGTCGTGGGTGACGAGCAGCAGGGCGCCCTCATAGGTCTCCAGGGCCTGTTCGAGCTGCTCGATGGCCTCCAGGTCCAGGTGGTTGGTGGGCTCGTCGAGCACCAGGACGTTCACCCCGCGGGCCTGGAGCAGGGCCAGGGATGCCCGGGTGCGCTCGCCGGGAGAGAGCTCGTCCACGGGGCGGTTCACGTGGTCGGCCCTGAGGCCGAACTTGGCCAGCAGGGTGCGCACCTCCCCGGAGGCCATCTCGGGCACGAGCGCCTCGAAGGCCGCAGCGAGCGGGGCGGTCCCGGCCAGCAGTGAGCGCGCCTGGTCGATCTCCCCGATCTGCACGCTGGATCCCAGGGCGGCCGTGCCCTCGTCCGGGGCCTGGCGGCCCAGCAGCCCGCGCAGCAGGGTGGACTTGCCGGCCCCGTTGGGCCCGGTGATGCCGATCCGCTCTCCCGCGTTGACCTGGAGGGACACCGGGCCGAGCGTGAAGCCACCCAGCCGGAACACGGCATCGTTGAGGGTGGCGACCACGGAGCTGGAGCGCGGCTCCGCGCCGATGGTGAACTCCAGCCTCCACTCCTTGCGTGGCTCCTCCACCTCCTCCAGGCGCGCGATGCGGCTCTCCATCTGCCGGACCTTCTGGGCCTGCTTCTCGCTCGACTCACTGTTGGCCTTGCGGCGCAGCTTGTCGTTGTCCGGGGACTTCTTCATCGCGTTGCGCACGCCCTGGCTGGACCACTCCCGCTGGGTGCGGGCGCGGGAGACGAGGTCCTGCTTCTGCTCGGCGAACTCCTCGTACTTCTCCCGGGCCTGGCGGCGCAGGGTGGCCCGCTCCTCGAGGTAGGCCTCGTAGCCGCCGCCGTAGACGCGGTTGGTGCGCTGGGCGAGGTCGAGCTCCAGGACGCGGGTGACGCAGCGGGCCAGGAACTCGCGGTCGTGGCTCACCAGCACGACGCCGCCGCGCAGCTCCTGCACGAAGGCCTCCAGGCGGGTCAGACCGTCGAGGTCCAGGTCGTTGGTGGGCTCGTCCAGGAGCACGACGTCGAAGCGGGAGAGCAACAGCGCGGCGAGGCCGACGCGGGCGGCCTGCCCACCGGAGAGGGAGGTCATGAGGACCTGTTCCGGGGAGGCGGAGAGGTCGAGGCCGAGGTCGGCCAGGACGGCGGGGATGCGCTCCTCCAGGTCCGCGGCGCCGGAGGCCAGCCAGCGGGTGAGGGCGGTGTTGTAGCGGTCTGCGGCGGCGTCCGTGACGTCCGGGTCCGCCAGGCCCGAAGCGGAGGCGTCCATCTCTCGAGTGGCCTCGGCGCAGCCGGTGCGGCGGGCGATGTACCCGGCGACCGTCTCCCCCGGCACCCGCTCGTGCTCCTGCGGCAGCCAGCCCACGAACGCGTCGGCCGGGGCCAGGCTGACCGTGCCGGCCTGCGGCGCGAGGTCCCCGCCGAGAATGCGCAGCAGGGTGGACTTGCCCGCGCCGTTGGCCCCCACGACGCCGACGACGTCCCCGGGCGCGACCGTGAGGTCCAGATCCTCGAAGAGCGTGCGGTGGCCGTGGCCGCCGGCGAGGCCGGAGGCGACAAGGGTGGCGGTCATGGTGCTCCTGACGGAAGTGCGGCGGGCGTCAGGCCATTCTGCCGCGACTGAGCTCCACGAGCTTCTCGGCCCGGGCGCGCGTCGCCTCCTCTCCCGCCGCGATGGCGACGCCGGAGCTGCGGAAGTCCGCGACCGTCATCCCCTCGATCGGCGGGCTGATGAGCACGTCCGGCCGGTAGAGCGAGAGCCGGACGGTGGTGAGCTGGGCCTGCATGACGTCGATCGCCCGCATGGCCTGGCGCAGCGACGTGGCGGGCGAACGGCGGGTGCGCGCCCCGGGCTCCGGCCGCTCCAGGGGCTCGAGCGTGGTGGCATCGACGGCGATCACCCGCTGCGCGCCCAGAAAGCGCACCCCGTCCACCGGGATCTGGTTGAGGATGCCGCCGTCCACCAGCACGGAGTCCCCCACGGTCACCGGCTCCAGCGCGCCGGGGTAGGCGGTGGTCGCCTGGATCGCGGTGATGAGGTCCCCGGTGTTCAGGTAGCGGGTCTGGCCCTCGACGACGTCGGCCGCGGTGAGCACCAGGGGAATCTGCAGCTCCTCGAAGGTGTCCGGGAGCAGCTCGCGGAGCCAGGCCCGCAGCCTCTCGCTGGAGAGGATGCCGCCGGTCAGGCCCCAGTTGATGAGCCGCGGCCAGTCCACGCTCCGCTCGATCTTCTCGAGCGAGGCGGCGTCATGACCGGCGGCTATGAGCGCGCCGAGGAGGCCGCCCATGCTCGTTCCCGCGAGCACGTCCGGGCGGATGTCGAGCTCCTCGAGCACCCGCCAGACCCCGATGTGGCACAGCCCGCGCGCTCCTCCGCCGCCCAGGGCGAGGCCCAGCCGACCCGTGGGCCGTTCGTCATGCATCATGGGCCCAGTGTGCCACGGACATGACCGTGAAGGGAGCGATGCCGGTCAGTCCGTCTCCGGCAGGCCGGCGGCCCACAGGGAGGCGGCAGACGAGGGCGCGGAACGCCTGCATCGGTCCCTCACCGCCCTGACGACCACCGGGTTCCTGGGCGGCGTCGAGATCACGATCGGCCTGCTCGCGTACCTGCTCACGCTCCACGAGACGGGCAGCCACCTGCTGGCCGGACTCGCGTTCTCCATCGGCCTGGTCAGCCTGTTCCTCGCCCACTCCGAGCTCTTCACGGAGGGGTTCTACTACCCGATCACCGCGATCGCCGCCGGCCGGGGCACGTGGATGGAGCTGCTGCGTCTGTGGGCGGTGACCCTCGTGATGAACCTCCTCGGCGGCACCGTGATGATCGCCCTCGTGGTGGCGGGGTTCCCCGACCTGCACGGCACCCTGGCCGAGAGCGCCCACCACTTCCTGGACATCGGCTTCAGCTGGCAGGGCGCCGCCCTGGCGGTCCTGGCCGGGGTGGCGATCACCCTCGTGACGCGGATGCAGGCCGGGACGGACAGCCCGACGGCGATGATCGTCGCGTCCGTCGCCGGAGCCGTCGTCCTCGCCGGCGGTTCGCTCTTCCATTCGGTGATGGACTCGATCCTCATCATCGGAGCCATCCCGTCCGGAGCGCACGGCGTGGGCTGGCTCGAGTGGCTCAGCTGGGTGTGGTGGGTGATCCCCCTGAACATCCTCGGCGGGTTGGCGCTGACGACGGCGCCGCGCCTGCTGCGTTCCAAGGAGGTGCGGGAAGAGAAGGGGCGGTGAGGGCAGGGTCCGAATGGCAGGGGTCAGACGGCGTCACGCGTCCCGTCGGCGGCGGGCTCGGGCAGCTCCTCGGTCATCCGGGAGGAGTTGGGGAAGACGAAGCGGTAGCTGAGACCGGCGACCGCGGCGCCCAACAACGGGGCCACGAAGAACAGCCAGACCTGGCCGAGGGCGTCCCCGCCTGCGAACAGGGCCACGCCGAAGGAGCGAGCGGGGTTCACGGAGGTGTTCGACACGGGGATGGAGATCAGGTGGATCAGCGTGAGGGTCAGGCCGATGGCCAGCGGCGCGAAGCCGGACGGAGCACGGCGGTCCGTGGCGCCGAGGATGATGTAGAGGAACACGGCGGTCAGCAGCGCCTCTGTCAGGAACACCGCGCCCATCGAGTAGCCGGCGAGCGAGAGTTCGCCGTAGCCGTTGGTGGCCAGGCCGTTCTCCGCAAGCGAGTAGCCCGGACGACCGGAGGCGATCGCCAGCAGCACGCCGCCGGCCGCCACGCCGCCCACGAGCTGGGCGATCCAGTACGGCACAGTGAGCTTCCACGGCAGACGACCCGCGAGCGCCGCACCCAGGGTGACTGCCGGGTTGAAGTGACCGCCGGAGACGTGACCCACGGCGTAGGCCATGGCCACCACGGTCAGGCGAAGCCGAGGGCGACGCCGAGGAAGCCGATGCCCATGTTGACGCCTGTGGCGTCGTCGATCACGGATGCGGAGAACACGGCAGCGGCGTCCGTGGGACCGTCCCGCCGTTGCCTGGGCGCACCGTCTCGTCCCGCGTCCACCCTCCTGACCGCGCCGCCACGATCACGCCCGCAGATCAGGCAGCGGCCCTCATCCGGGACGGGGACGCCGCCGGGCACCGCTCGTCCGGCCGGAGGACGGGCCTCAGCCCGCCGGCTGATCCACCCCCGCGGCGGGACGCCCGTCCTCCAGGTAGACGCAGTGCGCGGCGTCCCAGGCGGCGTCGACGCGGCGGGCGATCGCCGGGCGCAGGAGCTTCCGGGCCTCCTGGCACGTCACGAAGCTATGCTCGGAGGCCTCGTCCTCCTGCAGGCGGATGGCGGCGACGTCCGCAGCAGTGAGCGGGTGGACGGCGCGGAAGAGGAAGCGCAGGCCGATCCGGCCGTCGGCCTTGCTGGGCCGCGTGTCGACGGCGACGAGCCGCCCGGCGGTCACCTCCAGCCCCGTCTCCTCCCGGACCTCGCGGCGGCAGCCGCAGGAGACGGGGACGGAAGGGATCAGGAAGGACATGGCGCCAGCCTAGAGGCCGGCGCCGGCGGGGCGCTGGCCGGCAGACTTATGTCCCGCGCGGCGGGCGCGCACCGTGCGGACGGCCAGGATCAGCCAGGCGAGCACGGCCAGCGCGGCGAACACCGCGGGCAGCACGTGCCCCAGGAGCACGGAGGAGGCGACGGCGGCGAGGAACGCGGCCAGGTTGAGGACGACGTCGTACATCGGCGTGATGAACCGCCGGTTCACCACGTGGAGCCCGGCGATCGCCACGCCGCACGCGAACGTCACCGAGAGCAGGAGGTTGACTACCGGGGGAGGGTATCAGCGGCGGTCGAGTCGGACGGCCTCGAGCATGCGGCGGTCGTGGGTGACCAGCAGCAGGGCGCCGTCCTAGGCCTCGAGGGCCTGCTCCGGGCGTTCGAGGCCTGCAGACGGGCGTCAGCCTTGCCGGGCATAGGCGTGCTCGCGTTGCGTCACTGACCCTTTGCGTCATGGCCGCGAGGCTTTGTCCGCGAGAGGCGGGCATCCCCTCGCTACGCTGAGGCCATGGCGACGGTTCTCCTCGTGCGGCACGGCCGCACCACGGCCAACGCGACCGGACTGCTGGCGGGCCGCACCCCCGGGGTCAGCCTGGACGATCACGGACGGGAGCAGGCGGCACGCACCGGGGGCCGGATCGCGGCCGTGCCCGTGGCCGCGGTGGTGGCCAGTCCCCTGGAGCGGTGCGCGCAGACGGCCCGCGCCCTCCTCGATCGCCAGCCGGGGACGGTGCCCTCGCTGGTCGACGACGACCTCACCGAGTGCGACTACGGCCAGTGGCAGGGACGCGCGCTCAGCGACCTGGCCACCGAGCCCCTGTGGGCGACGGTGCAGACCCAGCCGTCCGCCGTCGTCTTCCCCGGTGGGGAGTCCATGGCGGGCATGCAGGCCCGCGCGGTGGCGGCGATCCGCCGGCACGACGCCGCGGTCGAGGCCGAGCACGGGCCCGGGGCGGTGTGGGTGGCGGTGAGCCACGGGGACGTCATCAAGTCGATCCTGGCCGACGCGCTCGGCACGCACCTGGATCTGTTCCAGCGGATCGAGGTGGGGCCCGCCTCCGTGTCCATCGTGAGCTACGGTCCGGCCCGCCCGCGGGTCTGGGCGATGAACACCGACGCCGGGGACCTGTCCTGGCTGGCGACCCTCGGCCCGTCCGACGACGCCCCGGTGGGCGGCGGCGCAGGCACGGGCGCCGGTGCGGTGGACGAGCGGACGCCTAGGATCGTGGCATGACTGATGCACCTGCCCCCGCCCATGAGTTCGACTGGCCGGATCGCGTCGTGATCGGGACGCTCGGGCGTCCCGGCGCCCGCACGTTCTACCTGCAGGTGCGCACCGGGCCCCGGCTGGTGAGCCTGGCGCTGGAGAAGCAGCAGTCGGCCCTGATGGCGGAGATGATCGACGAGATCCTCGACGATCTCATGGCGCTGGAGGGCAACCCGCACAGCGTCCCGGCCAGCACGCCCGTGGAACTCGTGGACAACGATCCGCTGGACCCGGTGCAGGAGTGGTTCCGGGTGGGGGCTATCGGCCTGGGCTGGGACCCCACCACCGCGCAGGTGCTCGTCGACGCGCACCCCCTGACCGACGACGACGCCGACCCGGCGCTCGAGGCGGACGCCGAGGCCGTGCGCGTGCGGATGCCCGTCGGCGCCGCCCGGGCGTTCGCTCGGCGCACCCGGGAGGTCGTGGACGCCGGGCGTCCGGTCTGCTCGGACTGCGGCCAGCCCATCGACCCCGACGGCCACGACTGCACTTTCCCCGACTCCTGATGAGCGCCGCGGACGTGCCCGCCGGCGAGCTGGTGTCCGGGGAGCTGATGCTCACCGGCCGCATCACGACGGCCTCCAACGCCACCTTCCTGGGCAGCATCGGGGACACCTCGGTGGTCTACAAGCCGGTGGCCGGTGAGGCCCCGCTGTGGGACTTCCCCGCCGGGACCCTGGCCCGCCGCGAGGTGGCCGCGCACCTGGTGTCCGAGGCGCTGGGGTGGGAGATCGTGCCGCGCACCTGGCTGCACGAGGGCCCGTTCGGCGAGGGGATGGTGCAGCTCTGGCAGGAGCAGGATCCTGAGCAGGACGCCGTGGACCTGTTCCCGGCGGACCAGGTGCCGGCCTCGGGGTGGCTCACGATCCTGGAGGGTGAGGACGAGGACGGGAATCGGCTGGTCCTGGCCCACGAGGACACGGCGGCGCTGCGCCGCATGACGGTGTTCGACGTGATCGTGAACAACGCCGACCGCAAGGGCGCCCACATTCTCGCCATGCCCGGCGGGCACCGGTACGGGGTGGACCACGGGCTCACGTTCCATGTGGAAGACAAGCTGCGCACCGTGCTGTGGGGGTGGCTGGGCGAGGCGCTGAGCGAGGAGGAGCGCGACGGCGTCGCCCGGGTTCTCCACGGGCTCGACGGTGAGCTGGGGTGGGGGCTGGCGGAGCTGCTGGGTGCCGAGGAAGTCGACGCCCTTGCCGAACGCTGTGCCCGGTTGCTCGACGGCGGGATCTTCCCGGCCCCGAGCGGGCTGACGCCGGCCGTGCCCTGGCCGCTCTTCTGACGGGCCTGAGGCGTCAGCGCGGCCGCAGGGACAGCGGGCGCACTCAGTCCACGAGCCCCGCCGCGGCACCGGCCGCACGGTAGTCCGCGGCGAGCGAGTCCAGGGTGGCGTGAGCGTTGAGCCCGCTGGGGTTCGGCGCCACGAACAGCCGCGTGCCCGGCCACGGCGTCTGCTGCTCCCCCAGCACCGCCTTCGGGCGTCCGAACGCCTGCCGGTAGGCCGTCACCCCCAACACAGCGACGACGGCCGGCGCATGCGCTGCCACGAGCGCGTCCAGGCGGGCGGGGGCGGCGGCGAGCTCCTCCGCGGTGAGCTCGTCGGCGCGGGCGGAGGCCCGCGGGACGAGGTTGGAGATCCCGATGCCGCGGGCGTGCAGCTCGGCGAGGTCCTCGGCCTTGTAGCCGTCGGAGGCGTCGATCAGGTGTCGGGTGAGCCCGGCGCGGTGCAGGGCCGGGTAGAAGCGGTTGCCGCGGCGGGCGAAGTGCGCACCGGTGGCGGCGCTCCACAGGCCGGGGTTGATGCCGATGAACAGCAGCCGCAGCGGGTCCGGCAACAGGTCGGGGACGGTGCGGTCGCGGAACTGCTGGAGCTCGGCCTGGGTGAAGCGCATGTCAGTAGTGATACCTCGCCTGGAGGATGATCAGGTCCTCGCCGTCGACGAGGTAGACGAGCCTGTGCTCCTCCGTGATGCGTCGGGACCATGCCCCGGGCGCGCCGTACTTCAGCTGCTCGGGCTTGCCGATCCCGTCGAAGGGATCACGCAGGGCGGCGTCGATGAGGGTGTTGATCCGCTTGAGGACCTTGCGGTCCGTGGTCTGCCAGTGCGTGTAGTCCTCCCAGGCCGAGCGGTCCCACACGAGGCGCACTCAGGCGTCCCCGTCCATGCGGTCCAGAGCGTGCTCCTCGACGCTCCCTGCGCGGGCGCGCTCGTAGGCGTCCAGCAGCCGGCGGGCGTTGGCCGGGGAGCGGAACAGGTAGGCGGTCTCCTGCCAGGCGGCGTACTCGTCCGCGGGCATGAGGACGGCATTCCCCTTGCGGGAGACGATCTCTACGGCGTCGCGGTCCGCATTCACTCGCTCGATGAGCGGGAACAGGGTCTTGCGGGCTTCACTGGCGCTGATGGACATGCTGGCCTCCTCGGGTGCGATGTGGTACTTGCTTATGGTACCAGTTGGGGCTGTCGAACTCGGGGGGTGCCGTGCGGGATGCAGATCTCCTTGCCCTCGTGGTCCGTGGGCGCGGCGACGGCGTCCCCTGCTCTCCCAGGAGCGCCTTGGGCTTCCCGAAGATGTCCACACCCGCTCTCCTGACGCAGGCCCCCGCGGGCCGTTCTATTGTCCTGAGGACCATCGAGACGGCCGAACCCTGTTCGCCACAACATCGCCGTTGAAGTCCCATCTGCCCTAGGGCGTGTCTCCCTTATCGGTGGTGAGGCTCGCGGCAGGCTGGTCGGGTGAGGTCGACAGGGTCGCGGTATCAGGTGTTCACGGACGAGCAGTGGGAGCGGATCGAGCCGTTGCTGCCCTCGAATCAGGGCCGGCGTGGGCATCCCTTCGGGGAGCACCGCAGGGTGGTGGAGGGCATCGCCTACCGGTATCGGACCGGGGTCCCGTGGCGGGATCTGCCCCGGGAGCAGTTCGGGCCCTGGCAGACGGTGTGGAAGCGCCACCGCCGCTACGCTGTCAAGGGCCATTGAGTTCTGCCCATAGGCGGCCAGTGTTTCTTCCCGCTGGTGGCCATCAGAACTGCCCACTGGTGGCCAGCTGGTTTGCCCGTTTGGGTGGTGGTGCTGGCCACCGTGATGGGATCAGTTCAGTGGCATGACTCCCTTCCCGGCCATTGCCTGGGTCATCCGTACGGAGTCTCCGGTGGTCTGGCACACGTGGGCGTGGTGCAGGAGCCGGTCCACGGTGGCGGTGGCCAGGGTCTTGGGCATCAGCTCGTCGAAGCCGGCCGGGTGCAGGTTCGAGCTGATCGCTACGGAGCGTTTCTCGTAGGCGGCGTCCACGATGCGGTAGAGGCCCTCGGCGGCATCGTCGGCGACCGGCAGCAGGCCGATGTCGTCGATGACGATCAGGTCGGCGCGCAGGATTCGGGCGACGGCTTTGGTGATGGTGTCATCGGGCCGGTGGGCCCGGATCATCGCCCCGAGGTCCTCCAGGGTGAACCAGGCCACCCGCTTGCCCTCCTCCACGGCCTGCTGGCCCAGGGCCTCGAGGAAGAAGGTCTTGCCGGTGCCGGAGGGCCCGCAGACCACGAGGTTCTCTCTGCGCGAGAGCCATTCCAGGGTGCGCAGGGACTGCTGGGTCGGGGCCGGGATCGAGGAGGCGCCCGGATCCCAGGTCGTGAAGGTCTTGCCGGTGGGGAACCCGGCGGCCTTGCGCCGGGCGGCGAGCATGGATCGGGCCCGACCGGTGGTCTCCTCGACCAGCAGGGCCTTGAGGACCTCGGCCGGCTCCCAGCGTTGGGCCCGGGCGGTGGCCAGTACCTCGGCGGCGATACCGCGGGCGTGGGGCATCTTCAGCTGCCGCAACAGCGCCTCCAAATCGGCCGGCAGCGCCGGTGCGGCGGTGTTCGGGGTGTGGATGCTCACCGGGCTGCCCCCTCGGTGTTGGAGGTACCGAGGCCGGCCCAGCCGGCGGTGCCCTGGGTCAGGGACCGTTCCTCGGTGGCGGTGTGCATCCCGGTGCGGTGGCCGGCGGCGGTGAGCAGGGAGGCCAGGTCGCCGTGGGCGAAGCGCTGGTGCACCGCGGCCACCCCGAGGGCGCGGTCGACCTGGTCGGTGCCGGCGAGCTTGGCCAGGGTGACGGCCTCGGCCATCTTCTGACCGATCCGGCTGGTGCCGGCCGCGGCGGCCTCCACCAGCCAGGTCCTCGCTCCGGCCCCGATGGCCAGGAACTCGGCCTCCGCCGCCGAACGGGGCACCGGGGTGTAGTCCCCGGGCACCTTGTCCGTCTCGTGGCCGGGGAAGTGCGCGTCGTCGATGGCCGGGGACCCGGGCCGGGCCACCCGGTGCCGGGCGACCTCCACCGGCCCCTGCGCACCGGCGTGCATGATCACCACCATCGAGTCCGGTCCGGTGCCGTGATGGCGCACGAACACCTCGGCCCCGAGCAGGTGCGCGGGCACCGAGTACTGGGCGTTTTCGAAGGAGACCATCGGCGTGTTCTCCGGCACCTTCCGTCCCACCCCGTAGGCCACGGTGTGCGCCGTGGCGGGGATCCGATGCAACGCGCTGGTCTCCTCGGCGAGCATGTGGTCCGGGCGGCGCCGGGTCACCCGGTGCTCCCGGGAGTTCACCATGGCCATGAACCCCGCGCAGGCGGCCTCGAGCTCAGCGAACGAGGCGTACTGGTCCCGCAGGTTGGTGTCCTTCGGGACCAGGTCGGCCTTGGCCAGCTTCACCGCGTTCTCCACCCCGCCCTTGGCGGCCGGATCCGCTGGCTGGCAGGTCAGCACCTCCACGCCGTAATGCCGAGCGAACGCCACGGTGGCCTGGTTACGCACCGGCACCCCGGCCACATGAGAGACCGTCACTGTCTTCTCGTTATCCGTCAGCACATAGGTCGGCGCGCCCCCGATCAGCCGGAAGCACCGGTCCAGGGCGGCGAACACACTCGGAGCCGTCCTATCACGCAGGGCGATGACGATCCGGTAGCGGGACCAGGCCAGCCAGGCCACGAACAGCACCGTCTTGGCCCCGTCGATCGCCGGCCCATCGCCGAAGTCGTACTGCAGCCATGCGCCCGGCTCGGTGATCCAGGGCCGGTGCACCCGGCGCTTCCCGGCCCGCCAGGCGGCCTTCACCTCGGCCACCGCCCGCCGGGTGGAGCGCTCAGAGCCGGTGTAGCCCATTGCGGTGAGCTTGGCGTGCACGACATCGGCGCGGATCCTGCCCGTGGAGGCCTCGACCCATTCCTCGATCTTGGGCAGCCAGACATCGGTGACCTTCGGGCGGCTGGCTCCGGATCCAGGGGTCTGGCCGGCGTCGCGGGCCCGCACCAGCCGGGCCACGGTGTGATGGGAGCAACCGGCCAGCTCGGCGGCGCCCCGCAATGACTTGGTCAGGTCATAGGCACTGAGTATTTTCATGGTTTCTGCGGCATCCTTCATTCAGGGCCTCTTCCTCGCTGGATTCGATTCGACACCGATATCCAACCCGGGGAGGAGGCCCCCGCCGGCTCACGACGCGGCGGGCAACGAGCAACGCGGGCAAACCAGATGGCCAGCACCGGGCAGTTCCCGTGGCCATCACTGGGCAGTCCTCATGGCCGTCAGCGGGTCATTCCCTGGCCACCTATGGGCAGCTTTTCATGGTCGCTTACACTACGCCGCGGATGGGACCTGGGATCGGGTGCTGACCCACGTGCTGGCCGAGGCCGATGCGGCCGGGATGATTGACTGGGCCGTCTCGGTCGATGCGACCATCGCCCGGGCCCATCAGCACGCCACGAACACCACTCGTCCGGACCAGGACACAGGGGGCCGGGGCGAATCACAAGAAACTGCCGCTGGATGAGGTTGAGCCGCCCGGGCACGGCATCGGGCGTTCCCGCGGCGGGCTGACGACCAAGATTCACCACGCCGTCGATGGCCGCGGCCGGCCGCTGGCCGCGATCGTCACCGGCGGGCAGCGCAACGACGAGGCCGTGCTGGCGCAGGTGCTGGCCGAAATCCAGATTCCCCGACTCGGCGCCGGCGCCGCCCGAGCCCGCCCGGAGGCGGTGATCGCCGACCGGGCCTATGCCACCGGAGTGATTCGCAACGAGCTGCGCCGCCGCCGAATCACCGCGGTAATTCCGGAGAAACGGGACCAGATCGCGGCCCGAGCCCGTCGCGGCAGCCGCGGCGGGCGGCCGCCGGCCTTCGACGCCCAGGCCTACCGCGGGCGCAACGTCGTGGAACGCCACTTCGCCCTAGCCAAGCAATGGCGCGGCTTGGCCACTCGTTACGACAAGCTAGCGATCACCTACCGCGCCGCCGTCACCCTCTGCGCCATCTTCACCTGGCTACGCGCATAAGGGAGACACGCCCTAGCCCAGAGAGGAAGGGGTCGCTGTGCGCGGTGACTGCGGGCTTACACAGCCCGCTGACGTCGTGGCAGCGGCCCTTCTCCTGCGGCGTATCGCTCATCACCAACAGATCGAGGAACCGCGATGACAGGAACTGACGACGGCGTTGCCACGACGCGTTCACCCGAGGTAGCAGCGATCGGGGGTGGGATCGTTGGTCTGTCGACGGCGTACGCGCTGCGGGAGCAGGGCGTGCCGGTGCGTTTGTACGAGGCTGGTCTGCCCGGGACGGGTCAGTCCGGAGGCGAGTCGCGGATCTTCCGACATGCCCACGACGACCCGCGACTCGTTGCTTTCGCGTGCGAAAGCCGCGGCGTCTGGGATGAGTGGGCCGAACACTTCAACGTCGGGCTGGTCTCATCAGACGGTGTCCTGGCGATCGGAGACAGCGCCCTGGCGCGGCTGCGGGTGCTCAACCAGGTCGGCGGCGTGGAAGCGCACGAGATCGACGCGGTCGCGGTCACCCTGCTCAGCGCCGTGGCCCGGACCAGCTGACCGGCGCACCACTCCCCTTACGTGACTTGGACGGGGGCTCTCCATGCACCGGGGTCCTGGGCACCGCACACCGCAACCCACTGGGACTGCCGGGCAGAACTGGTCCTGCCCGAAGGCTCCCGCCCCGGCGGCCGAGAACCCGGTGTACCGTTCCGAGCACGAGCCCGACTGACAGGAGCGATGTGATGGAGAATCGATCGGAAGGCCTGCCCGCGGAGCAGCCGGTGGGCGAGCTGGAGGAAGTGGCCCATTTCCACGGCGCCATGCTCACCGGCGTCACGGTCTCGCACCGGGGGCGGATCTTCGTCAATTACCCGAAGTGGGGCGATGACGTCGCCTTCACGGTGGCCGAAATTCGCGACGGCGAGGCGGTGGCCTACCCGAACGAGGCCATCAATCGCACCGATTCCGACGACCTGGTGAACACCCTGGTCTCGGTGCAGAGCGTGGTGGTGGACCCTGCCGATCGGCTGTGGATCCTGGACACCGGAAGCCCGCTATTCAAGCCCACGACCTACGGCGGGCCCAAGCTCGTCTGCGTCGACCTGACCAGCGACACAGTGGTCAAGACCATCCTGTTCCCCCAGGATGTCGCGTTGCCCACCAGCTACCTCAACGACGTGCGCTTCGACCTGCGCCGCGGAGCCGAGGGCGTCGCCTACCTCACCGACTCCTCCGACCAGGGACCCAACGCGCTGGTGGTGGTGGACCTGGCCACCGGTCAGAGCTGGCGGCGGCTGCACGAGCACCCCTCCACGAAGGCCGAGCCGCTCACAGACTTCATGCCGGTTGTCGAGGGCCGCCCGATGGTCGCCCGCCAGGAGGACGGGACCGTGGCGCCGGCGATCGCGATGGGCGCGGACGGAATCGCCATCGGCGCCGACGGCGCCCGCCTCTACTACTGCCCGCTGGCATCCCGGCGGCTCTACAGTGTGGCTACCGACGCGCTGGTGGACCGAGCCCTGGATGAGGCGGCGGTGGCCGCGACCGTGCGTGATGAAGGCGACAAGGGCGGGGCCGGCGACGGCCTGGAGTCCGACGCACAGGGCAACGTGTATGCGACGAACTACGAGCACAACGCGGTGCTGCGGCGTCGGGTCGACACCGTCGGGGCGTGGGAGACCGTGGTCAGCGACCCTCGGTTGCTGTGGCCGGACACGCTCTCGGTCGCGGCCGACGGCTACCTCTACATCACCGCGAACCAGCTCCACCGCCAGGCCGACTACCGGCAGGGGCAGGATGAACGGGTCAAGCCCTACACCCTCTTCCGCACCCGCATCGACGCCCGACCCGTCCTGCTGCGCTGACCACAGCGGGACGGAACTGGATGCAGCCATGCACAAGTGAAGCGCCCTGTCTTTGACACGTCGAGTTCTCCTCCTGCGGGGATGTTCTTTTACCGCCGGGCCAGTCAGGGACAGCAGCACATGTTCCACGCCTGCTGGCCCTGACTGGCATTACGGCATGGGCCTGGACTGCGCTCAGCCCAGGGAGGCGAGCAACTCGGCGCAGGCCCGCTCGCAGCGCCGGCAAGCCTCAGCGCAGATCTTGCAGTGCTCGTGCATTTCAGCGTGGGAGGCGCACTCGTCCCCGCACGTCTTGCAGGCGGTCCGGCAGGCCTCCAGCAGGGCACGAGTGGTCTCGACGTTGTTGCCGGTCTGCCTGGACAGCACCGCCCCGGTGGTGGCGCAGATGTCGGCGCAATCCAAATTGAACCGGATGCACTGCCTCAGTTCTGCGACCATGTCCTCGGCCAGGCACGCGTCCGCGCAGGCCGTACAGGTCTGAGCGCACTCGAAACAGGCCTCGATGCACTCGGCCAGCTTCTGCCGGTCGATGTCCCCCAAGTCTTTCGGGTAGGTCTCCAGCATCGAGCTCACGTGATGGGTCATGGCTTACTCCTTCATCGGTGCGGTTCGGAAAACGAACCGGCTGGAACCGGCCCGCCATGCAACCGACCATAGACCCCCCGCCCGGCCCGGAAAAGGGGCTCAACTTTGAAGATTCCGTAAAGATCCCAGCCGGCCACGGGCTCCGCCCGAGCCGTTCGAGCGGGCGGCTAGGTGTTGTGGGTCATGAGGTTCTTGCCACGGGGTACGGGCTGAGATGAGACGAGCGGGCCTCTCCCGCAGGATGGAAGTTCCTACACCACCGACCTGCCCGAGAAGACCCACTCATGACTCACGCTAACGCACCCCTGACCCCCACCGGCCGTCTCAGGATGGTCCACCGCCACCTGCACGACGGGATCCCGCAGGCACACGTGGCCGCCGAGTTCCGGGTGAGCCGGCCCACGGTGGCCACCTGGGTCGCCCGCTACCGCGCCCAGGGAGAAGCCGGCCTTCAGGACCTGCCCAGCCGGCCGCACCGTTCACCTGCCCAGCTCGATCCGGTCCTGGTCGCCCAGATCCACGCCCTGCGGCGGGAGCGCAAATGGTCCGCCCGACGCATCCATCACCACCTCGTCTCCGAAGGCCACCAGCTGTGCCTGCGCACCGTGGGGAGGTGGATGCACCGACTCGGGATCTCCCGCCTACGGGACCTGACCCCGGCCGGAGAAGACCTGCGCCAACAGCCGGCCCAGAGGATCACCGCCCGCGGGCCGGGGCACATGGTGCACCTGGACGTGAAGAAAATCGGGCGCATCCCCGAGGGGGGCGGCTGGCGTGCTCACGGCCGGGACTCCGAGAACGCGCGAGCGGCCAAGCGCGGGCCTGGCCGACGGGTCGGGTACACCTACCTGCACTCGGCGATCGACGGGTACACCCGCCTGGCGTACACCGAGGCGTTGGAGGACGAGCGCGCGGTGACCACGATCGGGTTCTTCTGCCGGGCGCGGGCGTTCTTCGCCGCCCACGGCATCCGGATCGACAGGGTGGTCACGGACAACGGGAACAACTACCGGGCCGCGGACTTCACCCGGAAGGTGGTCTCGCTCGGAGGCCGGCACCACCGGATCCGCCCATACACCCCGCGCCATAACGGGAAGGTCGAACGGTACAACCGGCTGATGGTCGACGAGGTCCTCTACGCCCGCCCCTACACCTCAGAGCAAGCTCGGCGTGAGGCCCTGCAGGTGTGGGTGAACCACTACAACTACCATCGGCCTCATACCTCCTGCGGAGACGCCCCGCCGGCCTCGTTGGCCCCGGCACGAGTCAACAACGTCATGCCCTCCTACAGCTAGGCTCGAAATGACGGCCTTTCCGGGCCCGGCTCAACCCTGAATCGGCTCGGAACTTGGCACTCCGGCAAGTTGCGGCCAGATCACGAATCCGCATTGTTGCATAACGTTCTGGCCACGGACCATTTCGACTAAGTGATAACTTGCTCGACGCGGAATTAGGAGGCCGTGGAAAAAGTCCAGAAAATGTACGCCAATGTCTACCGAGGTAACCCATGTCCTACCCCCACCCGCCGTGCCCGCATCGAGGCTGAAGCACAAGCCCGCCGTTCCCAGTACCGCCGTTCCCTCACCATGGGTGCGATAGGCCTGACCACCGTGGTGGGAGCCACGGTGGCCGGCATGGGCCCGGCCGCAGCCAACGAGGGCGCCTACTCCGCGCCCAGCGGCTCCACTGCTAATTCCTGTACGTGGGAGGGCGGTACCGCCGCCGAGACGTCCCGCTCTTCCAGGGTTCACACGCACTCGTCCGCGACCAGCAGTGAGCCGGCCCAGGATATCCAGCGGGCCTCTTACTCCACCGCTTCCTCCAGTAGTACTGGTTGGGGGGCGGCCGTGCAGTGGGCTACGGCCAAGGCTGCCGATCCGGGCGTCGGTTACGTCTGGGGTGGAAATGGCCCGACCGGCTACGACTGCTCCGGCTTCATTCAGAACGCGTTCGCGCAGGCCGACATTGAGCTGCCTCTGAACTCCAAGGCCCAAGTATGCGGCCGCTAGCCAATACGTCTCCCTGGACGACCTCCAGGTCGGTGACCTGGTCTTCTGGTCCAACAACGGCTCGGCCTCCGGGATCTACCACGTGGCCATGTACATCGGCGACGGCCAGATCGCCCACGCCCGCAACCCGCAAATGGGCGTGGCCGTGACCGCTGTCGACTACAGCCCCTGGAACATGATGGGCACCACCGCCCGCTACTGAACGGCACGCCACCACCCCGGGACGGCCCCGCAAGACGAAAGCCTCGGGGCCGTTCGATCTCAGGAGACCTCAGCCACCGTGCCCACCCCGCTGTCCCGCTGACCGAACCCCCCACCGGACACGCCAGCAGCTCACGTGGACGAACGTTGACATCCCTTGGGCCGCGTCCCGTCGGCCCCGTCCGGTGGTCCTTCCGGTGATGGGGCGTCATATGACACAAGTCTGGATGGCTCCCCCTCCCCTGTTGTCGCTTGCAGACGATGGGGCAGCGCCAAGAGCGCTAATTTGCAGCAGGTATGGCGCGGATGCGTCGGTAGAGGGTGGCTCGGGACATGCCCTAGCCAAGCAATGGCGCGGCTTGGCCACTCGTTACGACAAGCTAGCGATCACCTACCGCGCCGCCGTCACCCTCTGCGCCATCTTCACCTGGCTACGCGCATAAGGGAGACACGCCCTAGTCTGGCTAGAATCCCCTGCCGCACAAAGGACTTCCGATGACTGGAATACCGTTTCTGCTCGTCTTCATCCTCGCCGTCGCCCTGATGATCGTCATGATCTCCAGATGGAAGATCCACCCCTTCCTCTCGATCATGGCCGTCGCCTTCGCCTTGGGGATCATCGGTGGGATACCGCTGGTGAAGTCGACCGGCGCCGAAGGGGAAGCGCCCGTCAAGGGCATCGCCGACGTGATCGGGGAGGGATTCTCCGGGATCTTCACCTCGATCGGCATCGTCATCATCCTGGGCACGCTCATCGGACTCATCTTGGAGCGCACCGGCGGCGCCTTCAGGATCGCCGATGCGCTCGTGAGGGTCGTCGGCAAGCGCTACCCCGTCCTGGCCATGCAGCTCATGGGCTGGGTGGTCTCCATCCCCGTGTTCTGCGACTCCGGATTCGTCATTCTCAACCCCATCCGCAAGGCCCTGGCCCGTCGTACCGGGGCGTCACCCGTGGCGATGACCGTGGCCCTGGCGGCAGGCCTGTACACCTCGCACGTCTTCATCCCGCCGACCCCGGGGCCCATCGCAGCGGCCCAGAACCTCGGCATCGGCGACCACCTTCTGTTGGTGATCGGCCTCGGCGTCCTCGTCTCGATCCCCGCACTCCTCGTCGCGTACCTGTACGCCCTCTACATCGGCAAGCGGGTGACCTCCCCTGAGGAGACCGGCACGGAGGATACGGATGAGCTGGAGGCGGCCTACGACGCGCTTCGCCGGTCCTACGGGCGGATGCCTGGGACCGCTGCGTCCTTCGCGCCCATCATCGCCCCCATCCTGCTCATGGCTCTCGGCTCGCTCGCATCCGTCCAGAAGTGGACCGGCCCCGCGGGTGACTTCGCCCGATTCCTCGGCACGCCGATGATCGCGCTCGCCGTCGGCACCCTCTGCGCAGTCGGCGTGCTGTTCAGCGTGCGCCGTGGCGAGACGTTCTACGACCTGACAGAGGAGACCCTCCGGGTCGTCGGCCCCATTCTGTTCATCACGGCGGCCGGCGGTGTGCTGGGGCGCGTCATCGCCGCCACCGACCTCGTCACCTTCATCGAGAGCAACGCTGCGCCGTTGTCGGTCATCGGACTGTTCTTCCCCTTCCTCGTCTCCGCCGTCCTGAAGACCGCGCAGGGCTCCTCCACCGTGGCCCTCACGACCACGTCGGCCATGGTCTTCCCGATGATGCCCGCACTGGGCTTCGAGACCCCGGTGGCCAGCGCGCTCGTGGTCATGGCCATTGCAGCCGGCGCCATGACCGTCTCCCACGCCAACGACTCGTACTTCTGGGTGGTCACCAACTTCAGCGGCATGACGCCCTCGCAGGGCTACCGCACCCAGACGATGGTCACGCTTCTGATGGGACTCACCTCCATCGTGTTCATCTGGCTCCTCGGCCTCGTCCTCGTCTGACCCCGTCACCTGACTCAGGAGATCCACGCGTGCAGCGCATCATCGTCATCCCAGACTCGTTCAAGGGGGCCCTGTCGTCGCGGGAGGCGGGCTCCGCGATCGCCGCGGGTCTCGCGTCGGTCACCGACGCCGAAGTTCTCGTGGTGCCCATCGCCTACGGCGGGGAAGGCACCGTCGAGGCCTTCGTGGCCGCCGCAGGGGGCGCCTTGCGATCCGCGACCGTCTGCGGGGTGTTCTACGGCGAACGCGTGCCCGTCCACTACGGACTGATCGACCCGGACGTGGCGGTGGTCGAGACAGCCTCATGTGCCGGGCTCCCTCTCGCCTCCGGACGCGAGGACACGGGACGGGCCACGACGTTCGGTGTCGGTGAGCAGATCCTCGACGCGGTGTCCGCTGGCGCGGGCAGAGTCATCGTCGGGGCAGGCGGGAGCGCCACGACGGACGGCGGCACGGGCGCTGCCGCAGCCCTCGGCGTCCGGTTCCTGGACGCCGCAGGTGAGGAGTTCGTCCCCACCGGCCACACCCTCACCCGGATTGCGCGGATCGACTCCAGCCCGGCACGAGACCGGCTCCGCGACGTCGACGTGGAGGTGATGTGCGACATCAGCAACCCCCTCACGGGATCGCAGGGTGCAGCCCACGTGTTCGGCCCCCAGAAGGGGGCGGATCCTGCATCAGTGGCGAGCCTGGACACCGGACTGGTCCATCTCGCGGGCATCGTCGAACGAGACCTCGGGGTCGCGATCGATGCGCTCCCCGGTTCGGGGGCGGCGGGAGGTCTGGCCGGTGGCCTGCACGCCTTCATCGGGGCCACCTTGAAGCCGGGCATCGACGTCGTCCTCGAGACGGCGGGTTTCCACGACCTCGTGAAGACCGCTGACCTCGTCATCACCGGGGAGGGGCGCATTGACGGTCAGTCCTTGGCCGGGAAAGTGCCGATCGGCGTGGCCCAGGCCGTGCGCGCAGCCGGTCGTGCGATCCCGGTGATCGTCCTCGCCGGCTCCGTGGGACAGGACACGGACACCCTCTACGACGAGGGCATCACCGCGATCGTGCCCATCGGCCGCGGGCCCCAGGACTTGGCGACAGCGATCCGTCGTACGGCAGAGGACCTGACCGCGACCGCCCGCGACGTCGGGCGGCTGGTGATGGCCTGCTCCCCCGCCGGGCTCAGACGTTGAGGAGGGTGAGGGCGGGCATCGGCTGACCCTGGCCCACGAGGACTCGGCGGCGCTACGCCGCATGGCGGTGTTCGACGTGATCCTCAGCAACGCCGACCGCAAGGGCGCCCATATCCTTACCGTGCCCGGCGGGCACCATCACGGGGTGGACCACGGGCTGACCTTCCATATGGAGGACAAGCTGCGCACCGTCCTGTGGGGATGGCTGGGCGAGAAGCTGACCGAGGAGAAGCGCGACGGCGTGGGGCAGGATATCGATGCACTTGAGGGTGGGATGGTTGGCGGCTTGCGGAGCTGCTCAGTGCCGAGGAGATCGGTGCCCTCGCCGAGCGTTCCGCCGGCTTGCTCGACGACGGCCCGTGCTCCGGGTCGCATTAGACCTGGCGCATGCTCATATCCCCTGCCATGACAAGCACGCGCTTGGCGATGCTCGGCACCCCCGACCGTGTAGTCGAACGCCAGGTCACGGGTCCGCATCGACCAGTCGAAGTACCAGGCGACATCGTCCGAGACTGCCGACAATAAGCCCGTGCCGTCGGCCAGCTCCTCCGCGTACTCGCGGAATGACGCACACTCGCCGCAGTAGCGGTCCTCGAAGTCCGGGATGCCCGGCAGGTCGCCCGTGCCCTCAGCCACGTAGTCACCGCTCCTCACCCACGCGCACAACGCCTCGCGCTGGTGCTCCGGGACTGATGCCAGCAAGCTGCCCCACTCGGCGGCTTCGTGCGGGCTCATCTCGCCGCGCACGGGCAGATTCTCGTGGTCGAAGCACCACAACTCCTTGCAACCGGCGCGGTACCGCCCGCGCCCCGGTGCACATGGGTCAGGGTGACCTCTTCGGCATCGACGGCGTCGAACCACTCCCCGACGAGGCCTCCGGAGTTGTAGCAGTGCAGGCAGCCGATCCACACGCGCGGCGTGTTGTCCAGGGTGTCCGTGTCCATGGGTCTCCTCCTCGGATCGAGGAGAGCGGCGAACGCGACAGGCAGTCAGGCTCTGATGGAATGACGCGCTTACGCCGCGTCAACCGCTCTCACGTCGACCCCCGGGCGCCGCTCCGCGGCGCGCCAGCTGCCTGGAGACCCTACGATGCCCGTGGTGCTCGGTATCCTGAGATGGAGCTGAAAATTGCAGACGAAGGCGCGTTTCTCGCGCGAAGGAGTACGAACTATGGCGAGACGGGCCGCGAAAGCGAAGCCGGCGAAAACGCTCGAACAGACACTGTGGGATGCCGCTGACAAGCTCAGGGGCAACCAGGAGCCCAGCGAGTACAAGCACGTCGTGCTGGGCCTGGTGTTCCTCAAATACGTCTCCGACCGGTTCGAGGAGCGCCGCGAGCAGCTCAAGGACGAGCTGGCCGCCGAGGGCATCAAGCCCGAGCGGATCGAGTCGTTCCTGGAGGATCGGGACGAGTACGCGAGTCAGAACGTCTTCTGGGTGCCGTCTCTCGCCCGGTGGGGATACGTGCAGTCGGTGGCCAAGCAGCCGGAGATCGGTCAGCAGATCGACCAAGCGATGGATCTCATCGAGAAGGAGAACCCGTCGCTTCGCGGCGTGCTGCCCCGTAACTATGGCCGTGATGGCCTCGACAAGCGACGCCTCGGTGAGCTGGTCGACCTCATCGGGTCGATCGGCTTTACTGAGACCGACGATCACGGCGCAGACGACGTGCTCGGTCGCGTGTACGAATACTTCCTTGGCCAGTTCGCAGGCAAGGAGACCGGCAAGGATGCGGGAGCCTTCTACACGCCTCGCTCCGTGGTCAAGACACTTGTCGAGATGCTGGAACCGTTCAAGGGTCGCGTGTACGACCCAGCTGCGGGCTCGGGCGGCATGTTCGTACAGTCGGCTGAGTTCGTGAAGGCTCACGGCGGCAAACGCACCGACATCTCGGTATATGGGCAGGAGTTCACCGATACGACATGGAAGCTCGCGAAGATGAACCTGGCTTTGCGTGGCGTCGAGGCGGACATGGGCTCGCATTCTGCGGACTCGTTCACAGAGGACCTTCACCTCGACCTGCGTGCTGACTACGTGATCGCGAACCCGCCTTTCAACGTCTCTGACTGGTGGGATGCGAAGCTCGCCGACGACCCCCGATGGAAGTACGGGACACCACCGAAGGGCAACGCGAACTTCGCATGGGTGCAACACTTCCTTCACCATCTTGCGCCTCACGGCACAGCAGGTTTCGTGCTCGCCAACGGGTCACTGTCCTCCAAGAGCAGTGGCGAGGGCGAGATCCGTCAGCGGCTCGTCGAGGCTGGCCTGGTCGACTGCATCGTCGCAATGCCAGACAAGCTCTTCTTTAACACAGGCATCCCCGTGTCGTTGTGGTTCATCTCCAAGGGGCGTGACGGCAATGGGCACCGCGCGCGCAAAGGTGAGGTGCTGTTTATAGACGCCCGCAAGCTCGGAGCTATGCAGTCGCGACGCCTGCGCGTGCTATCGGACGACGACATTGCGCAGATCGCGGACACCTACCACGAATGGCGCAACCACGACGGCTGCTATGAAGACGTCCCCGGTTTCGCGAAGTCGGCCACGATCGGGGAGATTGAGAAACACGAATTCGTCCTCACACCCGGCCGGTACGTCGGTGCAGCTGAGGCGGAAGTCGACGACGAACCGATCGATGAGAAGATTGAACGCCTCACGAACGAGCTGTTAGCGGAGTTCGAGCGTGGGCGCGAGCTGGAAAATGAGGTTCGACTGCGCATGGGATCGCTCTCGTGACCGCGCAGTGGATGGAAAGCGTGCTCGGGGAACTCTGTACATTCCAGGCAGGAGGAGCTTTTCCGAGACACGAGCAAGGACATTTGACCGGCGACCATCCGTTCATCAAGGTCAGCGATATGACTCTTCCTGCTAACAGCATACGGATCATTGAGGCAAATAACTGGGTGTCGGCTGAAACCGCGGCGCGAATGAAGTTGAAACTAACACCTCCCGGCGCCGTAGCATTCGCAAAAATTGGCGAGGGACTGAAGGCTGAGCGCCTGAGGCGGATCACGGTACCGACCGCGATGGACAACAACATGATGGCTGCCATACCCAAGCCCGCTGTTGTCGATAGCGGCTTCTTGATCTATCTGATCGAAAGTGTCCATATCGCGGAATGGGCTCAAGGGAGCGCGCTTCCATACCTGAGCCAAAAACTTCTCGCAGACATTCCGGTGCACGTCCCGTCCCTCCCGGAGCAACGCGCGATCGCTGCGACACTCGGCGCGTTCGACGACAAGATCGAGTCGAACCGACAAGCAATGGCCACTGGGGAATCTCTTATCCGCGCGGTTGTCGAATCTACGCTCGATGCCTCCGAGGGCGAGGACGGAACACTGGGCGATTATTGCGCACTGGTGAAGGCCCCAGTAGAAATAGACAAGATTGATCCCGATGACAACTATATTGGGCTTGAACACATGCCCAGAGGATCAATTTTCCTGACTGAATGGAAGAAAGCTAAGGGTCTTGGCAGTAATAAGACTGCCTTTAAGCGAGGGGACCTCCTCTTCGGTAAGCTTCGCCCGTACTTCAAGAAGGTGGGTATTGCGCCTATCGATGGCGTGTGCTCGACTGACATCTTGGTAGTCCGGCCGAAGAGTCCTCGCGACATTGCCTTGGTGACAGCCGTCGCAGCATCTGATGCATTGATCGATTCTTTGTCAGCCAGTTCTACTGGGACAAGAATGCCCCGTGCCTCTTGGAAAGACCTCGCGGCATGGCGAGTTCCGGTCCTGACCGCCACCGAACGAATCGAGCTATCAGCCCGTGTAGACCCGCTCGTTGAGCGTCTCACGCAGTTGACGTTCGAGTCTCATCGTCTTGTCGCTCTTCGCGACGCTCTCCTCCCCGAACTACTCTCAGGTGGTCTACGAGTTCCGGTGACGTCATGAAAACACCTGTCTTGAGCGCGACAGATATGCGCATCGTTGAACAAGTCCTCGACATGGGTGACGGTTACGTACTCGACTTCAGTAACCGCACCTTCGCGGATTTCTTTGCTGATCTGGATGTCGAGATCGAGCCAGAAGACTCCGGCCTCTCGAAGGCTAAGCGTTTACGTGCGTTCTTTCGCTCTGCTTCGACGTCAGAGTGCGCTCGTGTTCTACATGCACTTCTCGAATACAGAGGCGAGCAAGACGGAGACGATGAAAGTGCCTCGATCGATAAGTATCGCGCGATCGTCTCGCGACTGGAAGGCGTCGCCGTCCCGTTGAGTGCTGCGCCGGTCGCACCGGAAGTTCTCACGCTGGCGTATGTCCGAGAACTGTCCGACAAGGCGGAGCGTCGTCTCGCAGCCTCAGACCTCGAAGGGGCGATCACAGTGTCGCGCACCTTGGTTGAGGCGGTGTTGGAACAGCTGGAGATTCGTTTAACAGGCCAGAGCGGAAACTACGCCGGTGACCTCCAGCGACAGTACAAGGCAGTTGCGAAGATTCTTCGGATCGACGACAAGGATGACCAGGTCGACGAAGGGTTCAAGCAGATCGCACGCGGCCTGGTCCAGATCGTCAACGGTCTGGCAGCGATCCGGAACATGGCGAGTGACGGACACGCGCGTCACGTGCAGCCACAAGCGCGACATGCCCGGGTGGCTGTGAACTCAGCGAAGACCGTCGCGAGCTTCCTCGTCGAGGTCTATCTGGCGAAGCGCACTGGACCAACGTCGCCTGCCGCAGTGAGGAGTGGCGGATGAGCACCTTCAACGAGAACGTCGTCGAACTGGCCGCTCTAGAGCACTTCGCCGAGCTGGGCTACCGACGTGTGCACGCCCCTGAGATCGCGCCGGGAGAGCCTGACGCAGAGCGGGACTCGTACGAGGACGTCGTGCTGTGGGGGCGTCTGCGTGATGCGCTTCGGCGGATCAACACTAGCGCTGACGCCGCGCTGATCGCCGAGGCTGTGAAGACCGTGCAGCGTGCCGGGTCGCAGAGCGCTGTAGACGAGAACGCTCGCCTGCACAAGCTCATCACGGAGGGTGTACCTGTCGAGCATCGCGGCGACGATGGCCTGCTGCGCACAACACGCTTGTGGCTGGTGGACTTCGACGAGCCGGCGAATAACGACTGGGTGGCTGTCAACCAGTTCACGATCGTCGAGAACGGCAAGAACCGCCGCCCTGACGTGCTCGTGATGGTTAACGGGCTCCCGCTCGCGCTGTTGGAGCTGAAGAATCCGGCCGCTGGGCACGCGACGCTAAAGTCGGCGTGGAACCAGGTGCAGACGTACCGACACGACATCCCGTCGGTATTTGTGCCGAACGCGGTGACAGTGATCTCTGACGGAACGTCGGCGGCGATGAGCAGCTACTCGGGTGCGTTCGAGCACTACGCGCCGTGGAAGACCATCGAGGGTCGTGAGGTCGTCAGCAACCGGCCAGCACTTGAGGTTCTCATCAAGGGCGTGTTCGAGCCGAAGCGGTTCCTGGACCTACTGAAGAACTTCGTGGTGTTCAGTGACGAGACAGTCACCGACAAGTCGACAGGACAGCCCACGCGGGCGCTCTTGAAGCGTGTGGCGAAGTACCATCAGTACTGGGCGATCAACGCTGCCGTCGAGTCCACGGTGCAAGCGTCAAGCCCTGATGGGGACCGACGCGGCGGCGTGGTGTGGCACACCCAGGGCTCCGGCAAGAGCTTCGAGATGGTGTTCTACGCTGCAAAGATCATGCGCGACCCGCGCATGGCGAACCCGACGCTGGTGTTCATAACCGATCGCAACGATCTCGACGATCAGCTGTTCGGCGAGACTTTCGCCCCCGCGCGCATCCTGCCGGAGACGCCGGTGCAGGCAGCAACGCGCTCGGATCTGCGGGCCAAGCTGAAGCGCGCGTCGGGTGGGATCGTGTTCACCACCTTGCAGAAGTTCGCGCCGGGCGAGGACGGAGACGCCAACCCCGTGCTCACTGACCGTCGGAATGTCATCGTGATCGCCGACGAGGCGCACAGGAGTCAGTACGGATTCAGCGAGACGCTCGACCGCCACGGTCGACTCAAGTCCGGGCTGGCCAAGCACATGCGCGACGCGCTCCCCGGCGCGACGTACCTCGGTTTCACCGGCACTCCGATCGAGTCGAACGACAAATCCACAAGGGCTGTGTTCGGCGATTACGTGGACGTGTACGACCTCACAAGGGCAGTGGAGGATGGTGCGACTGTCCGGATCTTCTACGAGTCCAGGTTGGCAAAAATCGAGCTGTCGGAAGCGGACCTCGCTGCCTTGGACGACCTCGCCGATGAGATCACCGAGTCCGTCGAGAAAGACACCGCAACAGCTGCGAAGTCACGTTGGTCGCGGTTGGAAGCGGTCGTCGGAGCGGAGGCACGACTTGATCTCGTGGCCCGCGACATCGTGGAGCACTGGGAGAAGCGCCGCGAATCCCTGTTCGGCAAGGGCATGATCGTCACCATGAGTCGCCGGATCGCCGTGCGGCTGTACGAGAAGATCATCGCACTGCGACCCGACTGGCATTCGGATGATCCGGCGCAGGGCAAGATCAAGGTCGTCATGACCGGGTCCGCGTCTGATCCTGCTGAGTTCCAGCCGCACATCCACTCGAAGGACGTGCGCAAGGACCTCAAGCTGCGGGCGAAGAACGCGGACGACCCGCTGGAACTGGTCATCGTCCGGGACATGTGGCTGACCGGTTTCGATGCCCCGTCGATGCACACGATGTACGTCGACAAGACCATGCAGGGCGCGGGGCTCATGCAGGCCATCGCTCGGGTGAACAGAACGTTCCGTGACAAGCCCGGCGGGCTGATCGTCGACTACATCGGAGTGTTCGCGAACCTCCAGAACGCGCTGAGCGAATACTCGCCGTCCGACCGCGACCAGGCTGGCGTGCCCATCGACGAGATGGTCCAGGTGATGCTGGAGAAGCACGACATCGTGCGCGGACTCCTCCACGGAGTCCAGTTCGACTCTTCCCCGGAGCTGACAGCTGCCCAGCGGTTGAACGAGTACGCAAAGGTCCTCGACTTCGTCATGGCGGACCCAGACCGGACCTCGCGGTTCAATGACCAGGTGCTGGCTCTGGCGAAGGCGTTCGCGCTGGCGGGCGCGCGCGATGAGGCAGCCGCGATCCGGAACGATGTCCGACTATTCACGGACGTCCGAGCAGCGATCCTGAAGATCCAAAACCCCGACTCTGGCCGAGGCGGTTCGGGCGCAGTAGAGGTCGATACAGCACTCAGTCAGCTTCTCAACGAGGCGGTCACAGCTAATCAGGTAGTGGACGTGTACATGCTCGCTGGGATCGAGACGCCCGAGATCTCAATCCTCAGTGAGGAGTTCCTCGATTCGTTCGCGGAGAAGGACAGGCCGAACCTTCAGATGGGGCTGCTGCGGCGTCTCCTGAACGACCAGATCCGTACGGTGCAGCGAACGAACGTCGTCCAAGGGCGCAAGTACTCGGAGATGCTCGAAGAGACCGTGAACCGCTATACGAACCGGTCGTTGACGACCGCTGAGATCATCGCGGAATTGGTGAAACTTGCGAAGCAGATGCGCGACGCTCAGAAACGGCACGAGGAGCTCGGACTGCGCGAAGATGAGGTCGCTTTCTATGACGCGGTAGTGCAGAACGACTCTGCGGTGATGGAGCTGGGCGACGAGACACTCAAGGCGATCGCTCAAGAGCTCGTGACGTCTGTCAGGCAATCAGCAACGATCGACTGGAACCTGAAGGAGTCTGTGCTGGCTGCGATGCGCTCAAAGGTACGCCGCATCCTCGCCAAGTACGACTACCCGCCTGATGCGGAAGCTAAGGCAATCGAGCTGGTGATCGAGCAGGCGGAATTGTTTGCTCGCGGAGTGTCTGCGTAGGGGTGTGTAGATGTCGACAAAAGTGATGCTCGGCCGTTCACCCCGCAAGGGTACTGGAGGCGCGCCTGGAACTGATGCACGTAAAGGTGACATTCTTGGTCACACCGCGTAAGCGGGCATGGGGTCTAAAATCAGTTCGTCGATTGGCCACTGGTGCGGCTCATGCAGACTGATTTGCAGGGATACCGTGGGACAATCCCCGCATGAAAAGGTGGTGTGCCCCGCGCATGTGAAGGCCGTTGCCGAGGTGCCTCCAGCGCCCCGGGTTTCGTTCCGGGGTCAGGACGCAACGGGCGCTACGTTTAGGTCATGAGTGTAGGCCGATTAGCCCCGGTGGAGTGCGAGCTGATCATGAACCACATGACCGCTCACGCGGCATGACCGAGGGTGCCACATATACGTTACGTGCATACGTCCCACAGACGACGAAGCCCCCACCAGAACCAGCCAGTGAGGGCATCCACCGCTACGACACGACTGCCATAGGCTCGCCATAATTCTGCGTCATGCCACAGACTAACGGCGCCAAAAACCGCATGATTTCAACGAATCACACGTTGAACCGGAACTCCACCACGTCGCCGTCCTTCATGACGTAGTCCTTGCCCTCCATGCGCACCTTGCCGGCGGCTTTGGCATCGGCCATCGACCCGGCGGCGATCAGGTCATCAAAACTCACGATCTCCGCCTTGATGAAGCCACGCTGGAAGTCGGTGTGGATCACGCCGGCGGCCTCCGGAGCGGTCGCGCCGACGGGGATGGTCCACGCGCGCGTCTCCTTCGGCCCGGCCGTCAGGTAGGTCTGCAGGCCGAGGGTGGAGAAGCCCACGCGGGCCAGCTGGTCCAGCCCGGACTCGTCCTGCCCGGCCATCTCCAGCATCTCGGCGGCCTCCTCCTCGGAGAGCTCCACGAGGTCGGACTCGAGCTTGGCGTCCAGGAACACGGCGTCGGCGGGGGCCACCAGATCGCGCAGCTCCTGCTGCTTGGCCTCGTCCCCCAGCACACCCTCGTCCGAGTTGAACACGTAGATGAACGGCTTGGCGGTGAGCAGGCTCAGCTCGCGCAGCCGGTCCATGTCCAGCTTGTCCTTGTCCTTCGCCGCGAAGATCGTCTCGCCCCGCTCCAGCACCGCGAGCGCGGCCTTGAGCGCCTCGAGGTCGGCGGGCTCCTTCTTCTTGCCCTTGACCTCCTTCTCGACGCGCGGGATCGCCTTCTCCACGGTCTGCATGTCCGCGATGATCAGCTCGGTGTTGATGGTCTCCATGTCCGAGGCCGGGTCCACCTTGCCGTCCACGTGGACGACGTCGCCGTCGTCGAACGCGCGCACCACCTGGGCGATCGCGTGGGCCTCACGGATGTTGGCCAGGAACTGATTGCCCAGGCCCTCCCCCTCCGAGGCGCCCTTCACGATGCCGGCGATGTCCACGAAGGACACCGTGGCCGGCAGGATGCGCTCGGAGCCGAAGATCTCGGCCAGCTGGGGCAGCCGCTCGTCCGGCAGGTTCACCACGCCCACGTTCGGCTCGATCGTCGCGAACGGGTAGTTCGCCGCGAGCACGGTCTGGCGCGTCAGCGCGTTGAACAGGGTCGACTTGCCCACGTTGGGCAGTCCCACGAATCCGATAGTCAAAGCCACAGTCCGGCAGTCTACCGGCGGGCCCGCCGCGGCGGAGGCGTCCCGCACCGGCCCCGTTCCGTGGGCAGAACCGGCAGCCCCGCCCGCTCCGTGGGCAGAAAGCGCGCTCTCCCCTGTTCCGGGGGCAGAACCGGCAGGGTTTTCGCTTCCGGGGGCAGAAACCCTTGCTTTTCTGCCCACGGAACCCAGAGGCCCGGCGGCCACGGGGCCCGGCAGCCCCAGCCCCAGCCCGGCGTGCCCACGGAACCCAGAGACCCGCACCGCCCAGCACGCATCCCCGTCCAGATGACCGATCCGTAGGGTGGACGGGCCGCCCAGACCCCGTCGACAGTAAGCACACCCGTGTCTGCCGACCAGAGGACGACAGCCGAGACCGCAGGGCCGCCGGGCCCTCCCGACGCCAAGTCCCGCGGCACCGTGCGCCTGCGCTTCAACGACTACCGGGACAAGCCGGCCGTGGACCCGCGCTACTTCACCGACCCGGAGGGCCATGACATGGCCGTCGCGGTGGCCGGCATCCGACTGGCCCGGGAGATCGTCTCCCAGCCGGCCATGGCGGCGTGGGCGGGGCGCGAGCTGGCCCCGGGCGAGCAGGCGCAGACGGACGAGGAGATCGCCGACTACGTGCGCCGCACCCACAACACCGTGTACCACCCGGTGGGCTCGGTGCGCATGGGCGCCGACGACGACGCCATGAGCCCCCTGGACGCCCGCCTGCGCGTCAAGGGCGTGACGGGTCTGCGCGTGGCCGACGCCTCCGTGATGCCCGAGCACGTGACCGTGAACCCCAACATCACGTGCGTCATGATCGGTGAGAAGGCGGCGCAGCTGATCCTGGCCGATCGCGCCTGACCGCCACGCAGATGCGGCGGGCCCCCGGTGGGGGGCCCGCCGCATCTGCGTTCGGGGGACGGACCGCGCGCCGGTCACGCCGGCCGCGCGCGGCTCCGTCAGAGGCCGGTCACTCGCCGGTGGTCTCGGCGGTCTCGCCCTCCACGGTCTGCCCGGCCACGGGGGCAGCACCGCCGTGGGTGACGGAGATCTTGCGGGGCTTGGCCTGCTCCGCCACCGGGATGGTGAGGGTCAGGACGCCGTCGCTGTAGTCGGCCTGGATGCGGTCGAGGGCGAGGCCCTCGCCCAGGGTGAGCTGGCGGGCGAAGGTGCCGGCGGAACGCTCACGGGTGAGCCAGCGTCGGTCCTCGCGGGCCGGGTCCTCCTTGCGCTCGGCGCGGACGGTGAGGGTGCGCTCCTCCACGTCCACGTCGATGGAGGCCGGGTCGACGCCGGGCAGCTCGACCTCGGCGACGAAGACGTCGCCCTCGCGGTACAGGTTCATGGGCATGGACACGGTGCCGGTCGCGCGGGGCGTCAGACCGTTCACCAGGCGCTCCATCTCACGGAACGGATCGATAGGACGGGCCATGTCGGTTCACTCTCCTCGGGATTCGGGTGGGCGCCGCTGACACCGCGGCGTCTGACCACTACAACAGCACGCCCGGCGAGCCTATTCCAGAAATCTACGTGAAGTTCGATCAACTTCCAGGCGGGCGGTCAGGACCCTCCCGGCCCGGGGTCAGCCCGCCGAGGCGATCTCGCTCTCCACCACCCACTTGTGGTTCCTCATCCGCATGCCGTCGGACTCGTAGTCCACCATGTAGACGGTCTCATCCGTCGAGGAGTGCACCGTGCCCTCCGCACCCTGCATGCCCGGCATGTGGTCAGCCGCGAGGGTGACCGCCGCGCCGTCGGGCAGGCGTTCGGCGCCCGCGTCCTCCAGCTCCTCCTGGACGACCCACTTGTGGTCCGTCACCTCGGGCCCGCCCGTCGTCGGCCGGTAGTCCACGGAGTAGGCGGTGGTCTCGTACGCGCCCACGACGGTGGCGGCGGCCCCCTCCATCCCGGGCATGTGGTCCGCCATGAGGGTGACCTCGGTGCCCACGGGGTGGGCCGGGTCCGCGGCGGGCTCGATGCCCTCGGGGGCGGGGCCGCCGTCCATCGCGTGGCCCGCGTGCCCGCCGTGGGAGGACGACGTCGCCGCCTCTTCCCCTCCCGTCGCGCAGCCGGTGAGCGCGAGCAGACTCGCCGCAGTCACGGCGACGGTCCTGGTCCAGAAACGCATGGTCATCGTCCGGTGTCTCCTTCGTCATCGGTGGTCTGGGGGGCCTCGAGGTGCCCGAGCGCCGCACGGAACGCGGCCTCCGCCGTCTCGCCGTACGGCACGAACAGCACCTCGTCCACGGTGTCGCCCACCTCGTCCGCCATCGCGTGGCAGGTCTCGACGGCAATCCGCGCCGCGTCCTCCATGGGCCAGCCGTAGATCCCCGCGGAGATCGCCGGGAACGCGACCGTCCGGGCGCCGAGCCCGGCCGCCACCTTCAGGGACTCGCGGTAGCACGAGGCGAGGGTGTCGGACTTGTCGATCGTCTTGGCCCACACCGGGCCCACCGTGTGGATGACCCAGCGCGCGGGCAGGCGCCCCGCCGTCGTCGCCACGGCCTGGCCGGCGGGCAGCCCCTCCGGCAGGTCGGTCTCGCGCAGGCGGCGGCACTCGGCCAGGATCTCGGGACCGCCACGCCGGTGGATGGCGCCGTCCACGCCTCCGCCGCCGAGCAGGGTGGAGTTGGCGGCGTTGACGACGGCGTCCGCGTGCGTGGCCGTGATGTCCCCGGGGGCGATGGTGAGCTGCATGGGTTCACGCTAGGCGCGGGTGGGCGCCGTCGGACAGGGCCGGTAGCCTCGGCCCCATGAGCACCCCGACGCCCACCGGACCGACCCCCACGCCTCCCGGCGGCGAGCTGCTGCCGCTGATCAGCCTCGCGGTGGAGCACGTGTTCGACACGCTCGGCCGGCAGCCCGTGTTCGCCCCCACGATCCTCGCCGTCACCGCCGACGGCCAGCGCGGCATGTGGGAGCACCCGGACCTCGAGCCCGAGCAGGCGGCCGCCACGGTCGCGAAGATCAGCCCACGCCCCACGCGGGCGGTGGCGGTATTCGACGGCGAGATCGAGACGGCCGACGGGCCCCGCCCGGCCGTCGCGGTGGAGGCCTTCGACGCCGCCGCCCTGGCCTCGACCCGCATGGTCTTCCCCTATCTGCCCGGTGTGGCCGCGGCGGGCATCGCCGCCCGCGTCGACGGCGACCCGCAGGTCGTGGCCAACGGCCCCAACCCGCTCTTCGGCTGAGCCGCCCACCACGACGACGGCGCGCCGCGGCCTACCGTGTCCGTGCGGCCTGCGAGGGTGGGGTCATGGAGATCCTCAGCCTGCTGCTCGCCCTCATCCTCGGACTTGTGCTGGGTGCCCTGGTGGGCGCGTGGCTCATGTGGCGCCGGGCGGCCGGCGGCGGTGAGGAGGCCCGCCGGGCCCAGGCCGAGCTGGCCGCGCTGCGCACCGAGCACCAGGGGACGCGAGAGGAGCTCGCGGCCGCCCGGGCGGAGCAGCGCGCGCTCACGGCCGCGCGCGCCGAGGACGCCGAACGCCAACGCGCGGAGTCCCAGGTGATGTCCACGCTCGCCCCGCTGGGCCAGCGGCTGGCGGCGCTCCAGGAGCAGGTGAGCGTGCTGGAACGGGACCGGGCGTCCCAGTTCGGCCGGCTCGGGGAGCAGCTCCGCGCCGCCGCGGCCACGGACCGGGACCTGCTGAACCAGACCACGTCGCTCATGGCCACCCTCAAGTCCACCTCCGCGCGGGGCCACTGGGGCGAGGCGCAGCTGCGGCGGGTCGTCGAGGCGGCGGGCATGCTCCACCACGTGGACTTCACGGAGCAGGCCACGCTGTCCGGCAGGGACGGCGAGCGCCTCCGCCCGGACCTCGTGGTGTCCCTGCCCGGCGGCAAGGCCATGGCCGTGGACGCCAAGGCCCCCATCGGGGACGCGCTGGCCGCCGAGGCCCTCGCGGATGAGCCCGGCGAGGAGGCGTACGAGCGGCGTCAGGCGCTGGCCGCCCAGCACGCCGCGGCCGTGCGCCGCCACGTGGACCAGCTCTCCGCGAAGTCCTACTGGGCCGGCCTCGAGCACTCCCCCGAGCTGGTCCTGTGCTTCCTGCCCGCCGAGTCACTCCTGGCCGCGGCCCTGGACGCGGACCCCGGGCTGCTGGACCACGCGTTCTCCCGGAACGTCGCGCTCGTCGCCCCCGTCTCCCTCCTGACCGCCCTGAAGTCCGTGGCCTATGCCTGGCGGCAGGACACCCTGGCCGAGAACGCCCACACCGTGGTGGCCAGCGCGAAGGACCTCTACGAGCGCCTCGGCACGCTCGGCACCCACCTGGACCGCATGGGCGGATCCCTCAAGACCGCCGTGGACCGCTACAACCAGCTCGTCGGCAACGTCGAGTCGCGCGTGCTCCCCGCCGCCCGGCGCCTCCGCGACGCCGACCCGGGCCTGGCCCCCACGCCGGACATCCGCACGCTCGAGTCCGCGCCCCGGCCCCTGGCCGCCCCGGAACTGGTCGCGGGCGTGGAGGAGGACGAGCTGCGCCGTCGTCGGGCGGAGTCGGCGCGGGAGGCGTGAGCAGGGCCGGGCGGGTGGGCCGTCGCGGCCCCGACGTCGTCTTTCCGTGTCCCGGGCCACTTGCTACCGTGAAACTCACAGAGAATTGCCAGGCCGCGCCGAGGGCCTGACTTGATGAGGAGGCCCCGTGGAGTCCCGATCGACCCCCCCGCCGAGCAACGTCAACGAGCACGTCTCCCGCTTCAACCCCCGGGCGGCCGCCCAGGAGTTCGAACACGAGCTCTCCCCGGGCATGCGTGACGAGCCGCTGACCGGCGGCGAGAACGTCAAGCGCATCATCGGCCTCGTGGCCGGCCCCCTGCTCGCCGTCGCCCTGTTCCTGCTGATGCCGGGCGACCTCGGCGTCTGGCCCCGCCTCGTCGCCGCCACCGCCGTGCTCATGGCCGTGTGGTGGATGACCGAGGCCCTGCCCATCCCCGCCACCGCCCTGCTGCCGCTCGTGGTCTTCCCGCTCGGCGTGCCCGCCGAGGAGTCCGACGGCGGCATCACCTTCGACGCCGTCGGCGCGAGCTACGGCAACAACATCATCTTCCTGTTCATGGGCGGCTTCATGCTCGCCCTGGCCATGCAGCGCTGGAACCTGCACCGGCGCATCGCGCTCGGCGTCCTGACGTTCATGGGCGCCAGGACCGTGAACCTCGTCCTGGGCTTCATGATCGCCACCGGGTTCATCTCCATGTGGGTGTCCAACACCGCCACCGCCGTGATGATGCTCCCCATCGGCGTGTCCATCCTCGTGCTCGTCCAGCGCTACGGCACGGACGGCGCCCTGACCGGGGACGAGGCAGCGGACCAGGCCGACCGCCCCGCCGCGCCCGCATCCGCGCCCGGCGAGGCCCCCACGCAGGCCGAGATCCGCTCCCTGACGAAGACGAACTTCGGCACCGCGCTCATGCTCGGCATCGCCTACGCCGCGTCCATCGGCTCGCTCGGCACCATCATCGGCACCCCGCCCAACACCCTGCTCGCGGGCCACATGGCCGCCGAGCACGGCGTGGAGATCGGCTTCGGCCAGTGGATGCTGGTCGGCGTGCCGATCGCCGTCGTGCTGCTCTTCGCGTGCTGGTTCCTGCTCACCCGCGTGCTGTTCCGCCCCGAGATCGACGAGGTCCCCGGCGGCCGCGACCTGATCGCCACCGAGCTGGCCCGCCTCGGCCGCATGAGCGCCCCCGAGGCCAAGGTCCTCGCCGTCTTCATCCTCGCCGCGCTGGCCTGGATCACCGTGCCGCTGATCTCCGAGTACGTCCTGGGCCTGGAGTCCCCGCTGCTCTCGGACGCGGCCATCGCCATGGTCGTCGGACTCATCCTGTTCCTCCTGCCGGCCGGCGGCGGGGCCGGGCGCGGCGTGCGCCTGCTCGACTGGGAGGCCGCGAAGGAGCTGCCGTGGGGCGTGCTCCTGCTGTTCGGCGGCGGCCTGGCCCTGTCCGGTCAGTTCTCCAAGTCGGGCCTGTCCACGTGGCTCGGTGAGCAGGTCAAGGGCTTCGGCGACATCCCCGTGTGGGTGCTCGTGGTGATCGCCGCCGTCGGCATCCTGCTGCTGACCGAGATGACCTCGAACACGGCCACCGCGGCCACGTTCCTGCCGGTCGCCTCCGGCGTGGCCCTGGGCACCGGCGTCCCCCCGCTCATGCTGGCCGCGCCCGTCGCCCTCGCCGCGACCTGCGCGTTCATGCTGCCCGTGGCCACCCCGCCGAACGCCATCGCGTACGGCTCCGGCTACGTGACCATCGGCCAGATGGTGAAGGGCGGCGTGTGGCTGAACATCATCGCCGCCGTGCTCATCTCCATCGCGTCGATGACCCTGCTCGTCTGGGTCTTCGGGCTCTGAGTCCCTGACCACCCGCCGGCCCGGACACACCGAGGCCCGCAGACTCGCCGCTACGTCGGCGTCGCGACGGCGAGTCTGCGGGCCTCAGCGAGGAGACGAGGGGCGCGGTCAGGCCTCGGCGTCGCGGCGGCGTCCGCCGAGGGCGCGCCCGTCGTCGCCCACGCGCTTCATCTCCGCGCGCAGCTCCTTGGGCAGGGAGAAGATGATGTCCTCCTCGGCGGTCACCACCTCGTCCACCTGCCCGTAGCCGTACTCGGCCAGCAGCGCGAGCACCTCCTGGATCAGCACCTCGGGCACGGACGCGCCGGAGGACAGGCCCACGGTGGCCACGCCCTCGAACCAGGACTCGTCCACCTGGTTGGCGAAGTCCACGCGCTCGGCGCGGGAGGCCCCGTACTCCGCGGCGACCTCCTTGAGGCGCACCGAGTTCGAGGAGTTCGCCGAGCCCACGATGATCACCAGGTCGCACTCCGGCGAGATCGACTTGATGGCCGCCTGCCGGTTGGAGGTGGCGTAGCAGATGTCGTCCGAGGGCGGGTCCTGCAGGTTCGGGAACCGCTCGCGCAGCACGGAGACGATCTCGAGGGTCTCGTCCACGGAGAGCGTGGTCTGGGAGAGCCAGATCAGGTTGTCCGGGTCCTCCACCTGGACGGTGCGGGCCTCCGCGACGTCGTTGATCACCGTGGTGTGCTCGGGCGCCTCGCCGAACGTGCCCTCGACCTCCTCGTGACCGTCGTGGCCGATCAACAGGATCCGCTTGTCCTGCTTCGCGAAGCGCACGGCCTCGCGGTGCACCTTGGTCACGAGCGGGCACGTGGCGTCGATGGTGCGCAGGTTGCGCTGGGCGGCCTCCTCGACGACGGCCGGGGACACGCCGTGCGCGGAGAACACGGTCAGGGCGCCCTCGGGCACCTCGTCCAGCTCGTCGACGAACACCACGCCACGCTCGGTCAGGGTGTCCACGACGTGCCGGTTGTGGACGATCTCCTTGCGCACGTACACGGGGGCGCCGTGGTGCTCGAGGGCCTTCTCGACGGCGACGACGGCACGGTCCACGCCGGCGCAGTAGCCACGGGGGGCGGCCAGCAGCACGCGCTTCTCACCGGACACGGGCGCGGCCGCCTCCACCTCCTCACGGGAACGACGAACGCGCGGGACCTGCGGCATCCCGAGGCCGACGGCGGACGGACGGGCGGAGACGGAGGGAGCGGACATGCCCTCCATGCTATCGGCCGGGACGCAGACCGGGCCCGGGCTTCGCCGCGGGCTCAGCGCGACGTGACGTCGGCGGCGGTGTGGGAGCGGCCCACCGCGGGGGGACCGTCCGCCCGGGCGGCACGGACCCGGCCACGCCGAGCGACCCACAGCTCGGCCAGGGCCAGCAGCAGGCCCGCGGCCAGCACGATCCAGCCCAGGGTGGTCAGGGTCTGGGGGTAGGGGGCGACGGCGGCCGCGAACGCCGGGCGGGCGGCCTCCTCCATCTGCTGGACGAACGCGGCCACCCCGGGGGAGGCCCCCTCGGGTGCCGTGAGGTGGACCGCGTCCGGACCCAGGCGGGCGCCGCCGATCAGTCCGCCGGCCAGGGCGACCGCACCCGCCACGGCCACGGCGAGGCCCCGCCGCCCTCGGGGGGCGAGCAGCAGGGCGCCCACGAGCGCCAGCACGGAGGCGGCGGCAGCCCAACGCCAGTGCGCGGAGGCGTCCACCCAGCGGTGCACGGTGGCCCGATCCGTGCCGGCCAGGGCGTCGATGCGCGCGTCCATGCGCAGCGCGGTGCTGTCCCGCAGGTCCGCGGCGCGGTCGTACAGGGGTGCCAGCAGCGTGTCCGCGGCCCAGTCGCCGACGTCCGCGCCCGCGATCGTCTCCAGCAGCGCCTGCCCGGGCAGGTCGAACCGGTCCTCGCGCAGGTCACGTTCGATGTCGCCCAGGGCGGCGGTGATCCCGGACTGTGCGACGGGACCGAACGGGATGGTCACGTCCGCGCCCGAGCCGGGCTCGTCCGCGCCCTGCGGGTCCTCGAGCTGGGCGAGCCAGGCGCGCCGGGCCTCGTCAGCGGTGTCGGACCAGCCCTGCACCACCTGCGGGTCGTCCGCCACGCGCTGGGCCAGCGGGCGCAGCAGGTCCTCGGCCACCTGGGCCAGCGGGCCGGGCACCTGCTCGGGGATGGCGTCGTGCACGACGTCGTCGATCACCCCCGGCACGGCGGCGCGGACCTCGGGGTCCACCGCGACCTGCTCCGTCACCCCGCGCAGCAGCTCCGGGCGGTGCGTCGCCTCGTCGACGAGGGCACCGGCCGTCGCGAGCACCGCCAGCAGGCCCGCCAGGGCCGCGACGAGGAAGCTGAGGGTGGTGCGCATGAGGTCCTTTCCGTTCCGTTCCGACCCCGTCGAGCGTACTGATCCCGGCCGGATGTTCCCCGGTCTGAGCACCCGACCGGTCCGGCGGCGGCCCCGGGGGACGCCCGGGCGCCGTCTTGCGCGTCCGGCGAGGGCGGTACGGTGGGCCCGTGCCCGGGCGGACCGGGCGCGGACAGGAGGGACCCGGATGGACCAGCCCGTGACCGAGGGCGCCCCGGCGGCGTCGGACGTGCCCGGCTCGGCGCCCGCCCGCGCGGGCGAGACCTCCGCCGAGCGGCCGTGGCCCCTGCGCCGGTTCTCCGAGAACCTCAAGGCCCACATCGAGCGCGCGCCCGCCACGTGGATCGAGGGCCAGCTCATCGAGTTCAAGAACAACCGCGGCAACGTCTACATGACCATGCGGGACCTCGAGGAGGAGGTCTCCCTGCCGCTCACCGCCTGGCGGAACGTCGCCACGACCCTGGACGGGACCGTCCAGCAGGGCTCCCGCGTGGTGGCGCGCGTGAAGCCGAACTTCTGGCTCAAGGCCGGGCGCCTGTCCATGAACGTACAGGAGATGCGCCCGGTCGGCCTCGGCGATCTGCTGGCCCGCGTGGAGCTGCTGCGCCGGGCCCTCGCCGAGGAGGGGCTGACCTCCCCCGCGCGCAAACGACCCCTGCCCCTGCTCCCCCACCGGATCGGGCTCATCACCGGCCGCGACTCGGACGCGAAGAAGGACGTGCTGCGCAACACGCTGCTGCGCTGGCCCGCGGCCGAGTTCGAGATCCGTGAGGTCGCCGTGCAGGGCGCCGAGGCCCCTCGGCAGGTGGCCGCCGCGCTCGCCGAGCTCGACGCCGACCCGACCGTGGACGTCATCGTCATCGCCCGCGGCGGCGGGGCGCTCGAGGAGGTCGTGCTCCCCTTCTCGGACGAGGCGTTGGTGCGTGCCGTGGCGGTGGCGCGCACGCCCGTCGTCTCGGCGATCGGCCACGAGGCGGACCGCCCGGTCCTCGACGACGTCGCCGACCTGCGCGCCTCCACGCCCACGGACGCGGCCAAGCGGATCGTCCCGGACGCGGCCCAGGAGGCCGCGGGACTCGCCGACGCGCGCCTGCGGCTGGCCGCGGCCGTCGAGCGCCGCGTGCGCGCCGAGGCCGAGGGGCTCGCGGCCCTGCGCTCCCGGCCCGTGCTGGCCCGTCCGCACGTGATGGTGGACACCCGGCAGGAGGAGACGGACCGGTGGCGCGAGCGCGGCCGGTCCGCCCTGGGCCACCGGCTCGTCCGCGAGGAGGACGCACTCACGCAGCTGCGCGCCCGCGTCCGCGCCCTGTCCCCGCAGCGCACCCTGGACCGCGGCTACGCCGTGGTCCAGCACGCCGGACAGGTCGTGCGCGACGCGGACCAGGTCGCCCCGGACGACCGGCTCGACATCCTCGTGGCGGTCGGACGGATCGCCGCGGACGTCGTCGCGACGCATCGGCCCACCCCGACCCCATCCCACGAGAGGACACGACAGGCATGAGTGAGCAGGGCATGGAGCAGACGCAGGACCCGGGCCGCCCGAGCGGCGTGGAGGGCTTCACCTCCGCGGACGTCTCGGACGTGGCCCGGATGAGCTACGAGCAGGCGCGCGCCGAGCTGATGGAGACCGTGGGGAGGCTGGAGGCCGGTGGCGCCGGCCTCGAGGAGTCCCTGGCCCTGTGGGAACGCGGGGAGGCGCTGGCCGACCGCTGCCAGGCCTGGCTGGACGGCGCCCGCGCCCGCCTCGACCAGGTGCGCGGCGAGGCCGCCCCCGACGTCGACTGACCACGCCCCCCCCACTTTCGTTCGGGAAACGGCGGCCTCCGCCCCGCTTTCGTTCGGGAAACGGTGGGGGCGGGGGCCACCGGCCCCCGCCCCCACGCGACTCGCGCCCGACGTCGGTCAGGCGGTCTGGTCCTCGTGCTTGCCCTCGCTCAGCTCCTCCACGACCTTGGCGTTGAAGGCGTCGAGATCGTCCGGGGAGCGCGAGGTGGTCAGCCCGTTGTCCACGACGACCTCCTCGTCCACCCACTGGGCGCCCGCGTTCTTCAGGTCAGTCTTCAGGGACGGGTAGCTGGTCAGGCGGCGGCCCTCCACGACGCCGGCCTCGATCAGGGTCCACGGGGCGTGGCAGATGGCCGCCACCGGCTTGTGCTGCTCGAAGAAGGCACGCACGAACGCCTGGGCGTCCTTGTTGACGCGCATGGCGTCCGCGTTCAGGGTGCCGCCCGGCATCACGAGGCCGTCGAAGTCCTCGGCCTTGGCGTCCTTCACCGTCGTGTTCACGTCGAAGGACTCGCCGTGATCCCAGTCGGACTGCATCGCGGTGATGGTGCCGGACTCCGGCGAGACGAGCACGGGGGTCGCGCCGGCGGCGATCACGGCCTCCCACGGGGAGGTCAGCTCGACCTGCTCGACGCCGTTGGTCGCGAGGAACGCGACGGTCTTGCCGGTCAGCGGGGCATTCTGGTTGGCGTTCTCAGTCATGGGTCCACCTTTCGGATCGGATCCGGAGCGCCTCTGCGGCGCCCGGTGTCCGTACATCGACTCACCGCGGCCCCGTGCTCGGCAAGGTCCGGCCACCACTGCCCGCCCAGCGCGACGACGGCGGCGCTCAGCCCGCCAGCAGGCGACGGCGGGCGGCCGCGACGTCGAAGTCGGCCTTCGGCCAGTCCAGCCCCATCCCCTGCAGGGTCTCGATGATCAGCTGCTGCACCGCCAGCCGCGCGAACCACTTGCGGTCCGCCGGCACGATGAACCACGGCGCGTCCTCGGTGTCCGTCCGCTCGATCGCGATCCGGTACGCGTCCATGTACTGGTCCCAGTACGCGCGGTCATCGAGATCGCTCTCGCTGAACTTCCAGTGCTTCGTGGGGTCGTCCAGGCGGGCCAGCAGGCGCTTGGCCTGCTCCTCCGGCGAGATCCGCAGCATCACCTTGACGATCCGTGTCCCCGCGGCGCGCACGGCCGCCTCGAACTCGCGGATGGCCCCGTAGCGCTCCTCCACCTCGGCCAGAGGGGAGAGCCCGCGCACGCGGTGCACGAGCACATCCTCGTAGTGCGACCGGTCGAACACGGAGACCAGGCCGGGCCGCGGGAGGTGCGGTCGGATGCGCCACAGGAAGTCGTGGGCGCGCTCCTCCGGGGTCGGCGCCTTGAACGCGTGCACGTGGACGCCCAGCGGATCCATCGCCCCGATCACGTGGCGCATGATCCCGCCCTTGCCGGCGGTGTCCATGCCCTGCAGGACCACCAGCAGGGACGGCACCTCCCCCACGGGCGCGTCGCGCACCGACTGGGCGAACAGCAGCTCCTGCAGGTCGGCGAGCACCGCGCCGCGCGCGGCCAGGTCCTTCTTGCCCTTCGCCTTGTCCCCGCCGTAGCCGGGCGTCGCGGCGGCGTCGACGTCGGCCGGGCCCCGGACCTCGTCCCCGCGGCGGGCGGCGAACAGCTCCCGGGCGGGGGCGCCGAAGACGCCGTCATCAGTGGCACGGGCGGGACGGCCCGCCTCGGTGGCCGGGGTGTCAGCCATGGCGCTCCCTCCAGTCCTCGAGGAAGTCCTCGAGGCGGTCCAGGGCCACGTCCAGGTCCTTCACGCTGGGCAGCGTGACGAGCCGGAAGTGGTCGCTGTGCGGGTAGTTGAACGCCCCGCCGTGCGAGACGAGGATCTTCTTCGCCCGCAGCAGCTCGATGACGAACGCCTCGTCGTCGTCGATCGCGTAGACCTCCGGGTCCAGCCGCGGGAACAGGTAGAGGGCGCCGTGGGCCGGCTGCACGGACACGCCGGGGATGGCGTTCAGGCGGTCCTGGGCGAGGTTGCGCTGCTCGAGCAGCCGGCCGCCGGGCAGGACGAGGTCGTTGATGGACTGGTAGCCGCCCAGTGCCACCTGGATGGCGTGCTGCGCGGGCACGTTGGCGCACATCCGCATGTTGGCCAGCAGGGTCAGGCCCTCGAGGAAGTCGGCGGCCCGGTGCTTCGGCCCGGACACGGCCACCCAGCCGGAGCGGTAGCCCGCCACCCGGTACGCCTTGGACAGGCCTGAGAACGTCAGGGTGAGCACGTCGTCGGACAGGCCGGCGGCGTTGATGTGGCGGGCGCCGTCGTAGGTGATCTTCTCGTAGATCTCGTCCGCCATGAGGACGAGGTTGTGGCGGCGGGCCACGTCCACGATGCCCTGCAGCACGGCGCGGGAGTAGACCGCGCCGGTGGGGTTGTTCGGGTTGATCAGGACGATGCCCTTGGTGCGCTCCGTGACGAGGGACTCGATGTGCTCGAGGTCGGGCTCCCAGCCCTCCTCCTCGACGCAGCGGTAGTGCACCGCCCGGCCCCCGGCCAGGGTGGTGGCGCCGGTCCACAGCGGGTAGTCGGGCGAGGGGACGAGGATCTCGTCGCCGTCGTCGACCAGGGCCTGCAGGACCATCGTGATCATCTCGGAGACGCCGTTGCCGATGAACACGTCGTCCACGCCGATGTCCCGGATGCCCCGGGACTCGTAGTACTGCGAGACGGCGGTGCGCGCCGAGTAGATGCCCTTGGAGTCCGAGTAGCCCTGCGCGTGCGGCAGGTGCTGGTGCATCGCCGCCAGGACGGCGTCCGGCGCCTCGAAGCCGAACGGGGCCGGGTTGCCGATGTTCAGCTTCATGATCCGGTGGCCCGCGGCCTCCATCCGCTGCGCCTCCTCCAGGATGGGGCCGCGCACGTCGTACCGGACGTTCAGCAGCTTGGCGGACTGGCGGATCTGGCGGGGATGCGGGGTGGGCATGCCCCCATCATGGCACCCCCCGGGCGGTGTGCATCACAGTCGAGCTCGTGCGACGCGGGCCGGCACCCCGCCTCCGTGCGGGCTCAGAACCAGGAGCCGCGGGGCACGAACCAGTCCTCAGGCGCGTCCTCCAGGCCATGGTCCACCAGCCAGTACTGCGCGGCCTCGGCGGCCGGAAGCGGGTCGGCGCCCGTGGTGAGCCGTTCGAGCTCCCGCAGACCGTCGCCGTCGAGGGCGGACATCACCTCGGCGATGCGCCGCTCGGCGTCGTCATCCAGCGTCGCGGCGGAGCCGACGGCGGTCAGCCGCCCCTCCGGGAGCACGCGGCCGTCGTCCTCGAGCGGGACGAGCGTGTTCGCGTCGATCTCCGGATCCGTGTCGGTCAGCAGCGCGACCTGGGCCTCGTCCGCGACGAGGGCGGCGCTCGGGTCCTCGGTGTCGGCCAGCCAGGTCTCGGGTCGGCAGCCGGCGAGCCGGTCCAGGCGGGCGCGCAGGGCCGTGGCCGCGTCCGGATCCGCCGCGGCGGTCAGGGGCGGGGGTGCGACGGCGGTGAGCGACTCGCACCGGCCGTTGAGGTCCGTGATCGACTCGAGCTCGAGCCGGGCCGCGGTGGTCTGGGTGACGACCGCGGTCAGGCGCAGCACGCCCGCCGACGAGGACAGCACCGCCGGGGCCTCGTCCTGCGGTGTCCCCGCCGCGGACGTCTGCCCGGCGAGCAGCGTCTCCAGGACGCGCCCGGCCGCCGGGGCGTCGGCCGCGGGGTCGCCGACGGGCAGCGCGGTGGGGCTCGGGGCGGCGGTCGAGGCGGTGGCCGAGGCGGTGGGCACGGCGTCCGTGGACGGGCCGGCCTCCATCCCGGTCGGCGTCGACGCCGGCGACGGCGGGGACGGCAGCGCCGCTGCGGGGTCGGCGGCGGTGGCCAGGGCCAGGGTGTCCACGACGGCGACCGTGTCCCCGCCGGCGGCGGACCACGCCGACTGCTCCACGGCGACGCCGTCCTCGTCCGCCACGGCGTGGCCGTGCAGGCGCAGGTGACGGGCCAGGACCGCCGCGACGGCGCCCTCCAGGCCCTCGCCGCCGTGCACGACCGTGATCGGGGTGCCTGACGCGGAGGGCGTCGGCGGGGCGTCCGCCTGCCGCGCGCACGCCCCCAGGGCCAGCGACAGCACGAGGGCGGAGGCGGCGAGGGCCGTCGGGCGGCGGTGGGCGGGGCGGCTCACGTGTCCACCCCGGCACGGGCGAGCGCCTCGGTGACCCAGGAGGCGGTGCGCAGCTCGCTGAGCTCCGCGAGGTCGAACCAGCGTGCGTCCGTCGAGGATCCGCCGACCTCAGGGCGCAGGACGCCGCCCGTGATGCGGGCGGTGTAGAGGACCTGCACGGTGAGCAGGGGCAGCGGCTCGCCCCGCAGGCGCTTCTCCACCGGGATCGTCCCGGTCGTGACGCCCAGCAGGCCCGTGAGCTCGGCGGTGTGGCCGGTCTCCTCCCAGACCTCGCGCAGGCACGCCTCCTCCGGGCTCTCGCCGAGTTCGATGCCGCCGCCGGGCAGCGTCCACTGCAGGAACTCGGGCCCCTGCCACGAGCTGAGCAGGACGCGGCCGCCGTCCACGATCAGGGCGTAGGCGCCGGCGCGGGTCTGGAACGGGCCTGCGGGGTGCGCTCCGGCGGCGTCCGGGGCGGCGGGGGTGGTGCTCATGGCTGCGGTCTCCTGGCGGCAGTGGGACGGCCCGCGGCGGGCGACGCCGCGGGCCCGGCCAGTCTACGAGCACCGCCCACCGCGAACAGCGGCACGGTCCACCGACCCGCGCCCTAGGCTGGAGGACCACCCGTCCCACCCCCCGGAAGGAGCCGCGCCCGTGGACACCCCGCAGGACCCGCCCCACCGGGACGACCCCTCCGGCGGCCCCGTGGAGCCGGCCGTCGACGCCGCCCTGGACCGGGTGCGCGCCCTGCTCCGGCAGGCCCGCGGCACCGCGGCGCCCGACGCCCCGACCGCCCTGGACGCCCGAGGCTGGTGGGAGCTCTCCCTCGAGGCCGCGCTGCGCGACGAGCCCCGGGAGTCCGCCCGCCTCGCCGACTCCGGTCTCGCCGCGCTCGGGCCCGGCCAGGACGACGTCCGCCTCGCCCTGCTGCGGGCGCTCGCCGTCGCCGCGGGCCAGGTCGGGGACGAGGCCGCCCTGACCCGCTGGGTGGAGGCCCGGGCGGCGCTGCTGCGCCACCTCGGCCGGCCCCGGCAGGCCGAGCTCGAGTCCCAGCTCGGCGCCGCCCTCGTGCGCGACCCGGACACGGTCGAGGCGGCGGTGCTGGCCGGCGTCGTGGAGGACGAGCCGGGCGCTCCCGGCGAGGACCCCGGGGACACCGTCCTGCCCGAGGCCGCCCTGGCCCTGGCCGTGCACCGCGTGCACACCGGGGACCTGGACGCCGCGCTCGAGCTGGCCCGCCGCGTCATCGCCGTCCTGGGCGGGCTGCGCGCGGCCGGTGCCCTGCTGCCCACCGGCTCGTGGTCCAGCGCGCACCTGCTGCTCGCCCGCCTGCACCTGTGGCGGGGCGAGCACGCCGAGGCGGACGCGGCGGCCGCCGTCGTCACCGCGCTGCCCGCCGCCCGGGCCGTCCTGGCCTCCGCCACCACGGTGCGGGCGATCGCCGCCCATGAGCTGGACCGTCCGACGGCGGCCCTCGACCTGGCGCTCGAGGCGGCGGAGCGGATGGCCTCGGTCGGTCTGCGGCGCGGCGCGGCCTCCGCGGCGGCCCTGGCCGGGCGCGTGGCCGGCGACCTCGACGGGTACGAGGAGGTCGCCGTGGCCGCGTGGGAGCTGGCCTCCGTGCACGCGGAGAAGGCCGAGGCGCCGGAGGCCTCGAGCCTGAGCTACTGGTGGGCGCACCAGCTCGTGCTCGCCGGCCGCGCCGACGAGGCCGAGCCCCTGCTCGCCCGGTTGGTGCGCCGCGAGGCCACCCACGGCCGGGACGTCGAGCAGGCCCGCGCCCTCGTGGACCTCGGCCACGCGCACCACGACCAGGACCGCGCCGAGAACGCGCTGCCCCTGTGGCGGGAGGCGGCCGGCCTGTTCGAGGCCCACGGCCAGTGGGAGGACGCCGCGCGCACGCTCCTGGCCGCCGGCGCCCTCGTGAACCGCGAGCGCGACGAACGCACCCGGCCCTCGGCCCTCGACCTGTTCGAGCGGGCGGTCGCGGCCGCGCGCCAGGCGGTGGACGAGGACCCGGCGGTGCTGCCGGCCGCGCTGCACGCGCACGGGTACCTGCTGTGCGAGTCCGGCCAGGCGGAGGGCCTCGACCTCCTCGAGGAGGCGCTCGCCCTCGTGCGGGACGCCGGCGCCGACTGGCAGGTGGCCGACTACACGGACACCCGCGCCCGGGCCCTGTGGTCGCTCGAGCGGGGGCCGGAGGCGATCGCCACCGCGCTGCAGGCCGCCGACCTGTTCACGGCCGCCGGGGACCGCGAGGGCGCCGCGCAGGCCGAGCTCTTCGCCGCCTACGTGGTGGCCGAGGACGGCAGCCCCGAGCAGGCCGCGACGCTCTTCCGCCTGGTGTGCGACTCCACCGACTCCACGCTCGTGCGCCTCGGCGCGCTCACGGGCCTGCACCAGTGCCTGTCCGCCCTCGGGGACCACGACGGCGCCGCGCGCGTCCGGGACGAGCTCGACGCGCTCCGGGAGGGGCTCGGCGCGGACTGACCGCCGCTCGAGGCGGCGGCCCGGCGGCCCGGCCCGACGGTGGCGGCAGCCGTCGCGGGTCAGAGGCCGACGCGGGCCAGGGCGGCGTCGGCGGCGGCACGGCGGGCGGCCCGCACGGCGCGGGGCGCGGTCGGCTGCGCCGCGAGGGCGGCGAGCACGGTCGCGACGCGGGCCGCCAGCGCCACCTCGTCGACCTCGCTGCGGGCGTGGCGCCGGAACCGTGCGGCCACGGCGCGCAGCGCGGCGCCGCCGGCACCGAGGTCCACGGCGCCCGCCTCGAGATGGGCGATCAGGACGGCCCAGTCGTCCACGCGGTGCCCCATGCCCAGGTCGTCGGCGTCCAGCACGCCGGTGATCCGCTCCCCCGCCGCGTCCACGTGCAGGTTCCCCGGGTGCAGGTCGCCGTGCACGGGCACGCGCGGGCCGGGGTCCCCGGCCGCGAGCGCCGCGCGGATCCGGTCCGCCCGGGCGGCCGCCTCGTCCTGGGCCTCGGGGTCCAGCACGACGGCGGCCCACGTGGCGTGCTCGAGCAGGACGGCGGGTCCGCCGTCGTCCGCGGCCGCCCCGGCCGTGGGGCCCGCCGGGCCGGGGGGCTCCTCGGGCACCGGCGGCAGCCGGTCCAGCAGCGCGGCAACCCGCGCGGGGTCGAGCGCGGCGGCCTCGGGCCCGGCCAGCAGCGCCCGCCAGGGCAGGCCCGGCACGCTGGCGAGCGGGAGCACCCCGTGCTCCGGCGCCGCGCGGACGGCGGGCACCGGCACCCCGGCCGCCCCCGCCGCGGCCATGCGCCGGGCGACCCGTGCGGCCCGCGCGGGCGGGAGCACCTTCAGGAACGTGCGGGCCACGACGCCGTCGTCGCCGGTCGCCTCGACGGCCAGGACCGCGCGGTCCCGCGGCCGGTAGCCGCGCCACGTGAGGCGGGCCCGGCCCGGCGCCGTGCCGATCAGGGCCGCGAGCGCGTCCGGATCGGCGGTCAGCGTGAGGCCCGGCAGGACGGGGTCGGCGGGGGCCCACCACCACAGGGTGCCGTCCTCCAGGATCCCGCGCTCGCCCGGGACGGGCGGGCACGCCGCGCCGGGGGCGGCGGGGTGTCGGGGGTCGCGGGCGAGGACGAGGGTGCGGGAGCGGACGCGGGCGTCGCCCGCGCGTCCGGTCATCACGTCCAGGTCCAGGACGCGCGCGAGCCGACGTCCCCGCTGCAGGTGCAGGGCGTCGGCTCGGGTGCGCAGCCAGCGCTCGCCCGACGCGCGGACGGCCTGGCGCGCGGCGGCTCGGTCGATGCTCACGGGCGCGCCCGCCCGGCGGGGCTCAGCAGGCCCGGCGCCGCGCCAGGACGTTGTCCAGGTCCAGGGCGGCGATGTCCTGCTCGGCGGCGGCGCTGATCTGATCGTCCGCCGTGCGCGCGGCGTCCTGGGGCCGGGTGTCCGCGCCGGTGGGGGCGGGGGTCTCGAGCGGCGCCGGCAGGGGGCGGGCCATCTCCGGGGCGTCCAGGTAGGTGGGGCGCGGCACCGCGGGGATGGTCACCGCACGGTCCGCTGCGGGGGCGGCGGCGGAGGCGGTCACCACCACGGGCTCGGCCCGGGACGCGGCGGGCGCGGCAGCCGGACGCGGCGCCTCGGTCTCGAAGGCCAGCACGGTCTCCAGCACGCGGCGGTCCCGCTCGGGGTCCGCGGGCGGGGCCTGCCGCTCCTCGGCCGCCGGGGCGGTGGGGCGCTCCGGGACGACGACGGCGGCGGGCCGGGCGCGACGGGTGCGGTCGCGGACCGCGAGGGCCCGCAGGCCGGCCAGCCCGGCCACGGCGAACAGGAGCGACCAGCCTGCCAGGGCGAGCGTGCCCGCGCCGAACGCCGCGGCGAGCCCGGCCACGAGGAACACGAGCAGGGCCACGAGGACGGCGAGGAACAGCGCCGTGCGCCCCCACCGGATGTGCAGGCCGGTCCGGCCGCGGGCGGCGCGCGCCGCGTCGGCGGCGGCGCTCAGGCGGCCCGAGAACCGGGCGGTCAGGGCACGGACGGCGGGCGAGCTCTGCAGGCGGTGCATGAAGGACCTCGGCATCGACGGGCGGGCGGGGGCGGACGCGAGACGATGGCGGCGCAGCACGAGCCGCCAGGCCAGGAAGGCCACGAGGGCCACGATGACCAGCGACGCGCTCACCCGGGCGTCGGCCAGCGCGTCGAGCGCGGCCTGCACGGCCCTCGTCGGCGCGGTGGTCTCGTCCATGCCGTCAGCCTAGCGCCGGAGGCGGACCGGCCCGGCCATCGCGGCGTGTCCGCACGCGGCGTGTCCCGCCGGACCGCTCAGGGGCGCGGCCGGGTGGCCAGCCACCGGGCCAGCAGGCCGTCGGGGACCTCCTCGGCGGTCACCGCGAACGTCCGGTGGTCCCGCCAGGCGCCGTCCACGTGCAGGTACGCGCGCCGCAGGCCCTCGTCGCGCAGGCCGAGCTTCGCCACGACCCGCAGGCTGGCCGCGTTCTCCGGGCGGATGTTGACCTCGACCCGGTGCAGACCGGCGCTGCGGAACGCCCAGTCCGTCGCCATGGCCACGGCCGTCGGCGTCAGCCCCCGACCCGCCTCGCGACGGTCGATCCAGTAGCCGATCGAGCCGGAGAGCACCGAGCCGTACTGGATCCCGCCCAGGGACAGCAGCCCCACCAGGCGGTCCCGGTCCGGGCGGTCGTCGTCGAGGGCCATGCCCCACGTGTAGGCGCTGCCGTCCCGGCCCTGGCGGCCGTGCCAGCGGACCATCTGCCCGAACGACGCCGGGCCCGCGCCCGGCACGGGGCTCGTGGCGTCCCACGGCGTCAGCCACTCCCGGTTGTGCGCCCGCTGCTCCTCCCACGCCTCCCGGTCCCGCCGCCGCAGCGGCCGCAGGGCGAAGGTGCCGTGCCGCAGGGTCACGGGCCAGGGGGAACGCTGCCAGGACATGGCGTCGATCCTATGCGCGGCCGGGCGCGGCACCGGTGCGGCGGGCATCATGGGGACATGCGCACTCCCCCTCCCGTGCCCGAGCCCGCCGCCACGGGCCCCGTCGCCGGCGTCGACGACGTCGTGGACGCCAAGGCCGCCCTGCGTGCGCGCCTGCGCACCGCCCGCCGCGACCGCTCCCCCGCGCGCCGCGCCGCCGAGTCCGCGGCCGCCGTCGAGCACCTGTGGGCGTGGCTGGGTCCGCGCGTGGCCGCGGCGACCACGGACGGGACCGCCCCGGTGGTGGCCACCGTGCTGCCGATGGCCACCGAGCCGGACACCGGTGTGCTCCGCGCCCGCCTGCTGGCCGCGGGGGCGCGGGTGCTCGTCCCCGTGATCGAGCCGGAACGACGCCTCAGCTGGGCTCCGTGGCACCCGGAGGCCGCGACGGCGCGCGCCGCGAACGCACCCGTGGACGAGCCCGTGGGCGAACGACTCGGGACCGACGCGCTGGCGGCGGCAGCCGCGGTGGTCATGCCGGCGCTCGCGGTGGCCGAGGACGGGATGCGCCTGGGCCAGGGCGGGGGCTACTACGACCGCGTCCTCGCCGAGCTGCCGCGGAGCGTGTCGACCGTGGCCCTCGTGTTCGAGGACGAGCTGCTGCCGGCGGGCGCCATCCCTGCCGAGCCCACGGACCGGCCCGTGGACGGCGTCGTCACCGCGGCCGGGCTGCGCTGGGTCTGAGCCCGGCCCGCGGCGCGGAGTAGCATTGGGGGTCGGATCCCCCCAGAACCGCGCGCCCCGGCGCGCCCCGAGCGAGCTGGAGCTGAGCATGCCCACCTACGCCTACCGCTGCAAGGACTGCGGCCACGCCTTCGACGTCGTCCAGGCCTTCACCGACGACGCCCTCACCGAGTGCCCCGCGTGCGGCGGCGTCCTGCGCAAGCAGTACGGCTCGGTCGGCGTGAGCTTCAAGGGCTCCGGGTTCTACCGGACCGACTCGCGCTCCGGCACCGGGGGCACCGGCTCGGCCGGCGGATCGACCTCGGACTCGGCCGCCGGGTCCTCGACGTCCTCGACGTCGTCCTCGTCCTCCGCCCCCGCGGACTGACCCGGCCGGATCGGGCCGGCTCAGCCCCAGTGGGGCGGGCGCTGCTCGCGCAGCCAGCGGTCGTGCTCGGCCTCGGCCGCGCCGATCTCGACCCCGGCCTCATGTCCGGTCGGCGCGGTCGCCGGCGACGTCCCGGCCTGCCCGGTCAGCCGGGGCATCCCCGGCAGGCGCGGCTCGCGGCCGTCGGCGGCTGCCGGGCCGGTGCCCGGGGCGTCCGCCCGGCGCGGGCCGCGGCGGCGCGGCGCGCCGTCAGCGGACATCGTCGTCGGTCTCGTCCGTCTCGTCCGCCGGCTCCACGCCCAGCCGGTCGGCCAGCTCCCGGGCCACGGACTCCGGGTCCGCGAACACGTCGATCGCCCACAGGGTCCGGGGCTCCCAGCCGCGGGCCTCGAGCCCCTCGGGCAGGGTCCGCGAGCGCTGCCGCACCGTGAGGGCGCGGTACACCTCGCCGCCGTCGCCGGCCAGGGCCAGCGGACGGGGCGCCTCGTCCCGGTCCGCGCGCGGATCGAGCACGGCCAGGTCCATGACGCCGGCGTAGCGGGGCAGGACGCGGGCGCCGTGCTCCTCGAGACGGTCGCGCAGATCGGCCAGCAGCGGGTCGCCCACCATGCCCACCGGATCCGCGGCGTCCTCGCCGAGGTAGGCCTCGAGCAGCCGCAGGAACCAGAGGGCGCCGCCGTCGAGCCGGTCCTCGTCCAGGTCCGCGGCGCGCAGCGCGGAGATGAGGTGCAGGCGGCGGCGTGCCCGGGTGAGCGCGACCGTGACCATGCGCTCGCCGTCCGGGTCGGAGAAGGCGCCGAAGTGGTGCACCACGCGGCCGTGCGGGGTGCGGCCGTAGCCGGGGGTGAGGATCACGGCGTCACGCACCACGGAGGCGGCGCGCACGACCGGCACGATCACGAACGGCTCGGCGTCGGCGGCGTCCTCGCCGCGGCCGCGGGCGAGGAACTCGTGGGCCCACGGCGCCTGCGCGGCCGTGGCCTGCACGGCGGCGGCCACCCTGCGGGCGTGCTGCTCGGACACCGTGACCACGGCCAGGGACTGCTCGGGCCGGTCGCGGATGTGCTCGAACACGCGCTCCACGGTGCGGGCGACCTCGGCGTTCGTGGACTCGACCACGTCGCCGCCGGTCATCGGGATGCCGGTGCCCTCGGGCAGGTACTCGGCCGTGACGGCACGATCCCGGCCGGTGGCCTCGCCCGCGGTGGGCAGCGCGTCCAGGGCGCCGTCATAGGCGAGCGCGGAGAGCAGGCGCACGAGGCGCCGCTCGAGGGGGCGGTGCACGGTGCGCAGCGGCAGGGTGGGCAGCACCTCGTCCAGCGCGTCGTGGGCCGAGCGCAGCGGGCGCAGGGGCCCGGCGGTCGCCGTCGGGTCCACGGACACCTGGAACGACTGCGGGCGCCCGATGACCGGGTCGCCGAGGGCCACCACCTGGGGGGCGCGGGTGAGCGCGCCCATCGCGGTGGCCAGGGCGGTCGCGTCGGCCTCCAGCAGCACGACGACGTCGGCGCGCCACTCCGGGGGGAACTCGGACAGGGCCATGGGCGAGGTGGTGACCACCGGCACGAGCGGCTGCAGGAGCTCGGGGGTGATCGTGGCCAGGGACTCGACCGTGGGGCTGCCCTGCTTGAGCAGGGTGCGCAGCACGGCCGCGTCCGCGCGATAGGTGCGCAGCGCCTCCCGCCAGCGCGCGGCCAGCGCGGCGGAGAGCCGGGCGCCGCCGCGCTCGAGATGGGCGCGGTCCAGGTCGCGGAACCCGCGCTCGACCTCCGCCAGGTCCGTGCCGCTCATCATGGCCAGGAAGTCGTCCCCGGAGATCATCGCCTCGAGCGCGGACTGCCACCACGCCAACTCGAGCTCGGCGGTCAGGGCCTCGGTGGGCACCTCGCGGTCGCGCAGGTCCTCGAGCAGCTCCGCCAGGCCGTGGTCGCGCAGGCTGTCCAGCACGAGGGTGCGCTCGGGCAGCGTGGCCAGGGTGTCGCGGTCCGCCACGAGCCCGTCGACGGCGGCCACGAGGTCGTCCACGTCCCGCTCCTCCAAGGGCGCCTCGGCCACGGCCTCCGGGGCGAGGACGCCCTCGAGCCGGCGCAGGCGCTCGCGCACCTGGCCGACCTGGCCCATCACGTGCTCGCCCTGGTCCGGCACCTGCGGGGGCGTGCCCGGCTCGGCGGCGTGGCGGTTCCAGTCCTCCAGGACGGCGGCGGCGTCCACGAGGGCGCCGTGCAGGTCCGTGGGCTGCACGCCCGGGCGGACCGCGTCCTTCGCCGCGCGGCGCAGGCGGGACCGGGTCACCGAGGACATCTCGACCAGGTGGAGGCGCCGCCACGAGCTGGTGGCGGTCGCCGCGACCAGCTGGGGCACGTCGAGGGAGAACACCTCGGGGGTGAACTCGGTGAGGGTGCGGGCCACACGGCGGTAGAGGTCCGCCTGCTCCGCCCAGCCGGCCACCGTGCGCTCGGGGCGCAGGCCGGCCTGGGCGGCGGCGGTGTCCACGGCGCGCCGGGTGGTGTGCAGGGCGGCCGCCAGCTCGTCGGCCAGCTCCGAGGCGGCCTCGGTCTCCTGCACGTTGCGCACGCGGGCGCCGAACCAGCGGCTCTCGGTGGCGGCGGCCGAGAACGCGCCGAGCTCCCCGGCGCGCACGAGCTGCTCGCCCACGGCCTGCCGGTTCACGGTGGAGTCCAGCACGGAGCGCTTGAGGCGCACGGTGGTGGCCGGCGGCGTCTCGAGCCCGGTCAGGGCGGCCAGGGCCTGCATCGCCTGGAACGGCGAGCAGCCCCAGCGGGGGCGGACGTGGTGCAGTGAGCCGACGTGCTCCTGCAGCCGGCGCCGTCGTTCGGTCAGGGCGGCCTCGTCCCGGGCGGTGTCGGGGTCCACGGCCCGCTCGGAGCGCAGGACGGCCTGCACGAGCTGGCGGCGGAGCAGCTCGGGGTCCGCGTTGGCGGGCACGTCCAGCGCGATCGAGCGCAGGTCCGCCTCCTCGAGGCGGTCGAGCACGTCGGCCAGGGCGGCGGAGCGCTCGGCCACGACCAGCACGCGCCGACCCTCCCAGGCCAGGCGCGCGGCCAGGGCGGCGGCGGTCTGGGTCTGCCCGGTGCCGGGGGCGGCCGCCACCACGAGGGACTCCCCCGCCGCGGCGTGCTCGAGCACGCGTGCCTGGGCGGCGTCGACGTCGACGACGAGGCGCTCGTCCGCCGGGGCGACGTCATCCTCCGCGGGCGCGCCCGTGGGCTGCAGCGCCGCCGGGCGGGGCACCATGCCGGTCCCGGCGTCGTACAGGGCCTGCACGACCGGCAGATCCTCGAGGGAGGCGGGCAGGGAGGCGGTCTCGCCGAGGTCCGCGAACGTGGAGACGAGCAGGCAATCCTGGATGTGCAGGTCCGCGATCGCGGCGGTCTCCTCGCGCAGGCGGGCGAACGCGGGGGCGGGCTCGAGGCGCGCCGTGGCGTAGGCGGCCTGCTGGTACGCCTCGGGGTCCAGGGCGATGCCGTGGTGCCGGCGCAGGTTCCGCACGAGCGCCGGGTTCAGGCGGGCCGGCTCGGTGATCTGGACCTCCAGCTCGTCCCGGCCCCGGGCGCCGCGGCGCACCGTCAGGGCCACGCGGGCCAGCAGCACGGGGGCGGAGCGGCGCTCCCGCCGACCGTCCTCCTCGGCCGTCCACGTGGCCACGCCCACGGCGAGCGCGCCGACGTCGATGCCGCGTTCCTCCGCCAGCTCGCGGACCTTGGCGCGCAGGCCGAGGGAGACCTCGTGCGCCGCGTCCAGCTCCGGGCCGGCCGGCAGCAGGGTGGACAGGCGGGTGCGCCGCCCCAGCAGCAGCTGCGAGACGCCGGAGGAGTTCGCCTCCGTGAGGTCGATGCTGTTGGCCGCCGAGGGCGCGAACCGCAGCATCGTGTCGTTCTCGGCGCCCGAGCCCAGGGAGGACACCCAGGCGGCCGGGTCGGGGCGGGTCTGCCCCTCGTCGGGGCGTGCGGCGGCGCGGGCGCGGGCCAGGCGCGGGAACTCCTGCTCGGTCACGTGCGTGCGGTCCTTCCTCCGTCGCCTGGGTCCAGGCGGTCTTCGTGCGGACGGCCGCCCCGGTCAGGGGCGGCCGGATGCGGCGCCGGACGCGCCGCTCACTCCCACTCGATGGTGCCCGGCGGCTTGCTGGTCACGTCGAGCACGACGCGGTTGACACCGTCGACCTCGTTGGTGATGCGGTTCGAGATGCGGGACAGGACGTCGTCCGGGATCCGCGCCCAGTCCGCCGTCATGGCGTCCTCGCTGGTGACGGGGCGCAGGACGACCGGGTGGCCGTAGGTGCGGCCGTCACCCTGCACGCCCACGGAGCGCACGTCCGCGAGCAGCACCACCGGGCACTGCCAGATCTGGCGGTCCAGCCCGGCCGCGGTGAGCTCGGCGCGCACGATCGCGTCCGCGCGGCGCAGCAGATCCAGGCGCTCCTGGGTGACCTCGCCGATGATGCGGATGCCCAGACCCGGGCCCGGGAACGGCTGGCGGTGCACGATGCCCTCGGGCAGGCCGAGCTCGGCGCCCACGGCGCGGACCTCGTCCTTGAACAGCTCGCGCAGCGGCTCGCACAGCTCGAACTCGATGTCGTCCGGCAGGCCGCCCACGTTGTGGTGGGACTTGATGTTGGCCGCCCCGTCCCCGCCGCCGGACTCGACGACGTCCGGGTAGAGCGTGCCCTGCACGAGGAAGCGGACCTCGGTGGCGTCCGGGTCGTGCTCGGACTCGAGGACGATGTCCGCCTGCGCCTTCTCGAAGGTGCGGATGAACCGCTCGCCGATGATCTTGCGCTTGGCCTCGGGGTCGGTGACGCCGGCCAGCGCGGACAGGAAGTCCTCGCGCGCGTCCACCATCACGAGGCGGGCGCCGCCGTGGGCCTCGCCGAAGGCCTGCTCGATCTCGGCGGACTCACCCTCGCGCATGAGGCCGTGGTCCACGTAGACGCAGGTGAGGCGGTCGCCGATGGCGCGCTGCACGAGGGCCGCGGCCACGGCGGAGTCCACGCCGCCGGACAGGCCGCAGATGGCCCGCTTGTCCCCGATCTGCTCACGGATGCGCTCGACCTGCTCCTCGATCACACCGCTGGCCGTCCAGTCCGCGCCCAGGCCCGCGCCCACGTGCAGGAACTGCTCGAGCACCCGCTGGCCGCGGGAGGAGTGACCCACCTCGGGATGCCACTGCACGCCGTAGATGCGGCGCTCGCGGTCCTCGAACGCGGCGACGGGGGCGCCCGCGGTGGAGGCCGTCACGGCGAAGCCCTCGGGCGCCTGCGTCACGGCGTCGCCGTGGGACATCCACACGACCTGCTCGAGGTCCTGGTCCGCGAACAGCACGGAGTCGGCATCCACCGAGTCCAGGCGGGTGGAGCCGTACTCCCGGGTGCCGGTCTTGGCCACGGTGCCGCCGAGGGCGTGCGCGATCGACTGGAAGCCATAGCACAGGCCCAGCACGGGCACCCCGGCCTCGAGCAGCGCCGGATCCAGCTGCGGGGCGCCGGGCTCGTACACCGACGACGGCCCGCCCGAGAGGATCAGCGCCGCGGGCTCGCGCTCCAGGATCTGCGCCGCCGGGGTGGAGGCGGGCACGACCTCGGAGTAGACGTTGGCCTCGCGCACACGACGCGCGATGAGCTGCGCATACTGGGCGCCGTAGTCCAGCACCAGCACCGTGGGCATCACGTCGCTGAGCGGGGTGGGGGTGTCGGGGTGGGGGGCGTTCTGCGTCACCCGTCCAGGATAGTCGAGGCGCTCAGTAGCGCCGCGCGGCGTCCGGGAAGCGGTGCAGCTCGTCCCGGACCACGCGGGTCATGCGCTTCTCCACCACGAAGGACAGGAACGGCACGACGCCGCCGCCGGCCATCGCCAGCAGGCGCAGCGGCTCCCAGCGCATCAGGGACCACAGGCGGAACGAGGCGAGCAGGTACACCACGTACATCCAGCCGTGGGCGATGAGGATGAACAGGGACAGGTTCACTCCCCCGGTCACGCTGTCCGTGGGGTGCAGCCCCAGGCCGTTGGCGTCCCCGTCCAGGGTGGTGCCCCCCGCGTAGAGCTCCACGTGCATGCCGTACTTCAGCACCATCTCCGCCACGAGCAGCAGGAGCATGATGCCGGTGATCCACGCGCACACCACGTAGAGGCGGGTGGCGGAGCGGATCTGCTGCTGGGTGCCGGCGAAACGGCGCTGCTCCCGGCCCGGCCGCGGGGGCGGCTCGGGCAGGTCGGCCTCCGTGATGTCCTCGGGATCCGGCAGGCTGGCCGGGTCCACCGGCTGGGGGCCGGGGTGCTGGGTGCTCATCGGCTCTGCTCCTCTCGGGGCCCACGGGGGCCCGGGTCGCGGGGGTCGGGGCGCGCGGCCCCGTCGTCGTCGTGGTCCTGGCGTGGGTGCGCCGCGGCCTGCGCCGCGAAGGCCCGCTCCTTGGCCTCGCGCGCGGCCGCCCGACGCCGCTCGAGCTCCTCGGCGCGCCACTGTGCGGCCCACTCCTCGTCGAGCCGGCGCTCGTGCTCGTCCCGGACGTGGTCGTCGCGGACGAACCGCCACCACAGGAACAGGGCGAAGCCGGCGAAGAGCATCCACTCCACGGCGTAGAAGACGTTGAGCCAGATGATCTGGGTCTCCTCCGGCTGCGGGGCCACCCACACCGGCTCGAGCCCGCCGGGGCCGGCCGCGCCCGTCTCGGCGCCCGCGGCGTCGACCATCTCGAACGCCGCCACGAACGCCGCGTAGGACGGCTCGTCCCACACGTTCACCAGCTGGGCCGGGGCCAGGCTGCGGTACAGGAGCCGGTCGGCGGTGTCCTCGGCCGCGGCCTCACGCGGCAGCGGCCCGTCCGGGGGCAGCAGGCGCCCGGTGACGGTGACCTGCCCGGCGGGCGCGGGGTCCACGACGTCGGCGTCGGCCGACCAGCCGCGGACCACCGGGACGACCTCGCCGTCCGGGGCGCCGGCCACCCGCAGGGCCGTGACCGTCCAGTAGCCGTCGCGGCCGTTCAGCAGGCGCGGGCCGACCAGGACGTCCGTGCCGGGCACGAACTCCCCCTCGACCGTGACCACCTGGTCGGCCTGCGAGCCCAGCAGGGCCTCGTAGGGGCGCACGTGCTCCAGGAACGGCACGGCGTTCTCGGTCTGGGTGCGCGGCGGCGGCGCGTTCGTCTCCGCGGACTCGAACTGCCACTTGGACAGCGCCACGAAGACCGCGGCCGCCACGAGGGCCAGCACCAGGGTGGCCAGCCAGACGGGCTTGAGGGCGGTGCGCAGCACGCCGTATCAACTCTTCCGGTCGGGGTGCCGCCTCGGGGCGGCGGGGATCAGACGGTCTGGGTGGGGGTCACGAGGACCTCCACCTTCTGGAAGTCCTTGAGCTCGGTGTAGCCGCAGGTGGCCATGGCGCGCTTCAGGCCGCCCATCAGGTTGGACGTGCCGTCCGCGTGGCGGCCGGGCCCCCACAGGACCTCCTCGAGCGGAGCCACCTGGCCCACGTGGGTGCGGTGCCCGCGCGGCAGCTCCGGGTGGGCGGCCTCGAGGCCCCAGTGCCAGCCGCCGCCGGGGGCGTCGGTGGCGCGGGCCAGGGCGGCGCCCAGGACGACGGCGTCCGCACCCATGGCGATCGCCTTGACGATCTCCCCCGAGGTGGAGACGCCGCCGTCGGCGATCACGTGCACGTAGCGGCCGCCGGACTCGTCCATGTAGTCGCGGCGCGCCTCGGCGATGTCCGAGATGGCCGTGGCCATCGGCACGCGGATGCCCATGGCGCGGCGCGTGGTGGTGGACGCGCCGCCGCCGAAGCCGACGAGCACACCGGCCGCGCCGGTGCGCATCAGGTGCAGGGCCGGCGTGTAGCCGGCCGCCCCGCCCACGATCACGGGCACGTCCAGCTCGTAGATGAACTGCTTGAGGTCCAGCGGCTCCTGGGTGGAGGAGACGTGCTCGGCCGAGACGGTGGTGCCGCGGATGACGAACAGGTCCACGCCCGCCGCCACGACGGTGCGGTAGAACTCCTGCGTGTTCTGCGGGGTCAGCGAGCCCGCGACGACGACGCCGGCCTCGCGGATCTGTGCGAGGCGCTCGGTGATCAGATCGGGGCGGATGGGGGCCGCGTAGGCCTCCTGCAGCTTGCGGGTGGCCTCGGTCCCGGCCGGGCCGGCCTCCAGGGCGGCGATCTCCTCGAGCAGCGGGCGCGGATCCTCGTGGCGGGTCCACAGGCCCTCGAGGTTGAGGACGCCGAGACCGCCCAGCCGCCCCATCGCGATGGCGGTCTCCGGACTCATCACGGAGTCCATGGGCGCACCGATCACGGGCATGTCGAACGTGTAGGCGTCGATGCGCCACGTGAGGCTGACGTCCTGGGGATCCCGGGTGCGCCGCGCGGGCACCACGGACACGTCGTCGAGGGAGAAGGCCCGGCGGCCGCGCTTGCCGCGGCCGATCTCAATCTGGTTCGTCACCGGGCCAGCCTAGCCCAGGCGCCACGGGGCGGCGCCGACCGTGTCGTCGGCGCCGCCCCGTCCGGGGGCTCCCCCCGGACCCGACGTGCGGGTCAGCGCGAACGGTAGTTCGGGGCCTCGACGGTCATCATGATGTCGTGCGGGTGGGACTCCTTCAGGCCCGCCGCGGTGATGCGCACGAAGCGGCCGTTCTCCTTGAGATCGGCCACCGTGGACGCGCCCGTGTAGAACATCGTCTGGCGCAGGCCGCCCACGAGCTGGTGGACCACCGAGGCGATCGGGCCCCGGAAGGGCACCTGGCCCTCGATGCCCTCGGGGATCAGCTTGTCCTCGTCCGGCACGTCCGCCTGGAAGTAGCGGTCCTTGGAGAAGGAGCGCGTGCCGTTGCGGGTCTGCATGGCGCCCAGGGAGCCCATGCCGCGGTAGGTCTTGAACTGCTTGCCCTGGTAGAACACGAGGTCGCCCGGGGACTCGGCCGTGCCGGCCAGCAGGGAGCCGAGCATCACCGAGTCGGCGCCGGCCACGAGGGCCTTGCCGATGTCACCGGAGTGCTGCAGTCCGCCGTCGGCGATCAGCGGGACGCCCGCGGGGCGCGTGGCCTTGGCCGCCTCGTAGATGGCGGTGATCTGCGGGACGCCGACGCCGGCCACCACACGGGTCGTGCAGATCGAGCCCGGGCCCACGCCCACCTTCACGGCGTCCGCGCCGGCGTCGACGATCGCCTTGGCGCCCGCGTAGGTCGCGGCCTGACCGCCGATGACGTCGACGTGCGCGGCCGCCTTCTCCTTCTTCAGGCGCGCGATCATGTCCAGCACGCCGTGCGTGTGGCCGTTCGCGGTGTCCACCACGAGGGCGTCCACACCCGCCTCGACGAGCGCCATGGCGCGCTCCCAGCCGTCGCCGAAGAAGCCGACGGCGCCGCCGACGAGCAGCCGGCCCTCGTCGTCCTTCGCGGCGTCCGGGTACTGCTCCGCCTTGTCGAAGTCCTTGATGGTGATCAGGCCGGTCAGGCGGCCCGCATCGTCTACGAGCGGCAGCTTCTCCACGCGGTTCTGGGAGAACAGGTGGATGGTCTCGGCGCGCGAGACACCCTCCTGCGCGGTGACCAGCGGCATGCGGGTCATGGCGGTGTCCACCGTGCGGGTGGCCCACTCCTCGCGCGGGATGAAGCGGGTGTCGCGGTTGGTGATGATGCCCAGCAGCGTCATGTCCTCGGCCACCACCGGCAGGCCCGAGACGCGGTACTGGGCGCACAGCTCGTCCAGGTCCGCGAGCGTGGCGTCGGGGCCGATGGTCACGGGGTCCTTGATCATCCCCGACTCGGAGCGCTTCACGGTGTCCACGTGGCGGGCCTGGTCCTCGATGGACAGGTTGCGGTGGATGATGCCCATGCCGCCCTGGCGGGCCATGGCGATGGCCAGGGGGGCCTCGGTCACGGTGTCCATCGCCGCGGAGACGATGGGGATGTTCAAGCGGATGTTGCGGGTCAGCCGGGTGCCCGTGTCCGCGTCCGCGGGGATCACGTCGGTGGCGTTGGGCAGCAGCAGGACGTCGTCATAGGTGAGGCCGAAGAAGCCGAAGGGATCCGAGGAGGAGTGGACGGGCTCGGGGCTGGGACCGGTGCTGGTGTTGGTCACGAAGGCGCCTTTCGGGACGGGTGTTTCCGCGATTCTATGCCCGGGGGTCAAACCGGCGACCCGGGTGCGGGCCACGTCACAGGGCCCCCGCGCTGGGCCACGCGGGGGCGAGACGGACGTCACCACGACGTCACATGGCGCAATCCGTTTCGTCGCCGTGGTATTGGACCGCCTAACCTCCCCGGATGAGCACCGCACAGTCCTCCCCCGCACCGGCGCCCCGACGCCGGCTCCCCGCCTGGACGTCGAACTTCGGCTGGCAGATCGCCGCCGCCCTCGTCCTCGGCCTCGTCCTGGGCCTGATCGCCCGCGCGACGGGGCACACCTCCGAGCACCCGACCTGGCTCGGCGAGACGCTGGCCACCGTCGGCAGCATCTACATCAGCCTGCTGAAGGCCACGGTCGTCCCGCTGGTCTTCTTCGCCGTCGTCGCCTCCATCGCCAACCTGGCCCAGGTGACCAACGCGGCCCGCCTGGCCGCCAAGACCCTGCTGTGGTTCGCCATCACGAGCCTGATCGCGGTGCTCATCGGCCTCGCCGTCGGCGTCGTGCTGCAGCCGGGCGTGGGCACCGGCCAGACCGCGCCGGCGTCGTACCAGGCCAAGGACGTCGGCTGGCTCGACTTCCTGACCTCCCTGGTGCCGGCGAACTTCCTCGGCCTGACCGTCAAGACCACGGCGGGCGAGGACGGCGCGCTGGCCTCCTCCCCCACGTTCAACGTGCTGCAGATCCTCGTGATCGCGATCGTCGTGGGCGTGGCCGCGCTCAAGGTCGGCGAGAAGGCCGCCCCGTTCCTCACGTTCTCCCGCTCGGTGCTCGCGATCATCCAGAAGCTGCTGTGGTGGATCATCCGCCTGGCCCCGATCGGCACCATCGGCCTGCTGGGCAACGCCGTGGCCTCGTACGGCTGGTCCACGATGGGCACGCTGGCCAAGTTCGTGGTGGCGATCTACGTGGGCCTGGCCCTCGTGATGCTCGTGGTGTACCCGGTGCTGGCGCGCTTGCACGGGCTCTCCGTCAAGCAGTTCTTCACCGGCGTGTGGCCGGCGTTCCAGCTCGGCTTCGTCTCCCGCTCCTCCCTCGGCACGCTGCCCGTCACCCAGCGGGTGGCCGAGCGCAACTTCGGCGTGCCCACCGGCTACGCCTCCTTCGCCGTCCCGCTGGGCGCCACCACCAAGATGGACGGCTGCGCCGCGATCTACCCGGCCGTGGCCGCGGTGTTCATCGCCCAGTTCTACGGGATCGACATGAGCCTGAGCCAGTACGCCCTCGTGGCACTCGTGTCCGTGCTGGGCTCGGCCGCGACCGCCGGCACCACCGGCGCCACCGTGATGCTCACGCTCACGCTGTCCACCGCCGGGCTGCCCCTCGAGGGCATGGCCCTGCTCCTGGCCGTCGACCCGATCGTGGACATGGGCCGCACCGCCCTCAACGTGTCCGGCCAGGCCCTCATCCCCGCGCTCGTGGCCTCCCAGGAGGGCATCCTCGACCGGGACCGCTACGACGCCCCACGCGGCGACATCTTCGGCGAGGACGAGGAGGAGATCGTCGAAGCCCGCGCCCACGCGACCGCCGACTCCCGCGCCCAGCTCGTCGGCACCCCGGAGCCGCGCGCCTGAGTCAGCGGCCGGACGGGCCTGCTCCGGCGGGCCCGTCCGCGCCGTCCCCGTCCCCCTCGTCCAGGTACTCGCCCAGCACGTAGTCGTAGTCCACGGGGTTCCCGTCCTCGTCCGTGCGGCGGTACCAGTCGGTGATCTCTGCGGCGGTGGAGTCGAACCCCTCGCCGGCCGCGTACCAGCTGCCCGGCGGGGTGCGCTCCACCGTGAACGCGAAGTCGTCCCCGTACTCCACCAGGCCCCGCACCGTCGCCTTCTCGACGGCGGCCCGCTGGTACCGGTCACGGATCGCGAAGGGGTCGTTGGCCAGTTCGCGCTGGAGCGCGACCGCCATGAGGACGAGCACCACGGTGAACGGCAGCGCCGTGATGGTGATGAGGTTCTGCAGGCCGGTGAGCGCGGTGTCGCCGCCGGTCAGCAGCATCACGACCGCGATGCCCGCCATGCACAGTGCCCAGAACACCGTGATCGTGCGGCGCGGGGCCGGGGCGCCGCGCTGCGAGAGCTGCGAATTCACGATCGAGGCGGAGTCCGCCGTCGTGATGAAGAAGACCGCCAGCATGACGATCACGACCGGGGCCACCAGCCCGCCGCCGGGCAGCTGGTCCAGGACCACCCAGAAGATCTCCGCCGGCGCGGGCAGCGACGCGGCTGTGCCGTCCGGCGCCACGGAGCCCTGGGTCCGCTGCAGCCAGATGGTGGTGCCGCCGATGATCGTGAACGCGCCGACGATCACCGCGGCCGGGATGAACAGGGCCCCGAGGACGTACTGGCGGATGGTCCGACCCTTCGAGATCTTCGCCATGAACACGCCCACGAACGGGGCCCAGCTGACCCACCACGCCCAGTAGAAGATCGTCCAGCTGGAGAGGAACTCCTGCATGTCCTCCCCCTGGGCCATCGAGGCGCCGAGGGCGTCCGGGGCGGAGGAGACGTAGTCCATCAGGACGCCGGGCACGATGTTCAGCAGGAACGCCGTCGGGCCGACGACGAAGAAGAACAGCGCCAGGCCGAGGGCGAGCAGCATGTTGATGTTGGACAGCCACCGGATGCCGCGGGCCACACCGGACACCGCCGAGAAGATGGTGCCGATCGTGAGCACCACGATGATCCCCAGCGCCACCGTGTTCCCCGGCGCCGACCAGCCCGAGACGATCTCCACGCCGCGGCCGATCTGGAGGGCGCCGATGCCCAGCGAGGCCGCCGTGCCGAACAATGTGGCGATGATCGCGAGCCCGTCGATCAGGCGCGCGCCGACCGAGTCGCTGCGCTGGGAGTCGCCGAACAGCGGCGCGATGATCGAGCTCATCAGCGGCACCCGGCCCCGGCGGTAGGACACGTAGCCGACCGACAGGCCGACGACCGCGTAGATCGCCCACGCGTTCACGCCCCAGTGCAGCGCGGCCTGGGCCAGCGCGCCCGTCACCGCCTCCTCGCTCCCCGCCTCGTACGCCCCCGGGCGCGGGGCCAGGTAGTAGGTCAGCGGCTCGTACGGGCCGAAGAAGATGATGCCGATGCCGATGCCGGCCGCGAAGAGCATGGCCGACCAGCTCGCCGTGGAGTACTCCGGCTTCTCCCCGTCCAGGCCCAGCGGGATCTCGCCGTACCGGGAGAACGCCAGGACCAGCAGGAACACCACCATCCCGATGGCCAGCAGGACGAACAGCCAGCCGGCGTGGACCATCACCCAGTCGAGGGCCGCGCTCGAGACGGCCAGCACGGCGTCCGGCTGCAGCACGCCCCACACCACGAAGCCGACCACCAGCAGGCCGACGACGGCGAGGATCACCCGGTCCACGCCGTAGCGCACCCGGCGGTCCTCCACGGACACGCCCGGCACGAGGGCCGGGTGGATGCCGTGCGGATAGGAGAACTCGCGGACGAAGCGGCGCAGCCGTGGCCGGGCCGGGGCCCGGGTCGGGTGGGACCCGGTGGGACGGGGCGGCGTGGGTGTGTCCATGGGCACACCCTAGAGGGCGCCCCGGACGGCGGTCGTCTCCCGCCCGCACGACGACGGCCCCTCACCCGGGCGGGCGAGGGGCCGTCGTCGTCGACCGGCCGCGTCAGGGCCGACGGAGGGGTCAGTGCTGGTGGTCGGCCTCGTCCTCCTCGGCGGGCTTGTCCGCCACGAGGGTCTCGGTGGTCAGCACGAGGGCCGCGATGGAGGCGGCGTTGGCCAGCGCGGAGCGGGTCACCTTGACCGGGTCGATCACGCCGTCGGCGATCAGGTCGCCGTAGACGCCGGTCTTCGCGTTGAAGCCGTGGTTCGGCTCCAGCTCGGCGACCTTGGAGACCACCACGTAGCCGTCCTCGCCCGCGTTCTGGGCGATCCAGCGCAGCGGCTGCTTCAGGGCCTTGCGGACGATGTCCACGCCCACGGCGGCGTCGCCGGTCAGGGCCTGGACGTCGGCGTCGGTGTCGAGCGCGGTCAGCGCGTTGATGAGCGCGGTGCCGCCGCCGGCCACGATGCCCTCCTCGAGGGCGGCGCGGGTCGAGGACACGGCGTCCTCGATGCGGTGCTTGCGCTCCTTGAGCTCCACCTCGGTGGCGGCGCCCACGCGGATCACGCCGATGCCGCCGGAGAGCTTGGCGAGGCGCTCCTGGAGCTTCTCGCGGTCCCAGTCGGAGTCGGTCGCGGCGGCCTCGGCCTTGATCTGGGCGACCCGGGCCTCGACGTCCTCGGCCGCACCGCCGCCGTCGACGATGGTGGTCTCGTCCTTGGTGACGGTGATGCGGCGGGCGGAGCCGAGCACGTCCAGGTCGGCCTGCTCGAGCTTCATGCCGAGGTCCGGGGAGACGACCTGGGCGCCGGTGAGGATCGCGATGTCCTGCATCATGGCCTTGCGGCGGTCGCCGAAGCCCGGGGCCTTGACGGCCACGACGTTCAGGGTGCCGCGGATCTTGTTGACCACGAGGGTGGACAGGGCCTCGCCCTCGACGTCCTCGGCGATCACGAACAGCGGCTTGTTGGCCTGCAGGACCTTCTCCAGCAGTGGCAGCAGCTCCTGCACGTTGGAGATCTTGCCCGAGTTGATCAGGACGTAGGCGTCCTCGAGCACGGCCTCCTGACGCTCGGCGTCGGTGACCATGTACGGGGACAGGAAGCCCTTGTCGAACTGCATGCCCTCGGTGACGTCCAGCTCGGTGGAGGTCGTGGAGGACTCCTCGATGGTGATGACGCCGTCGGTGCCGACCGTGTCGAACGCGCGGGCCAGCAGCTCGCCGACCTCGTCGTTCTGGGCCGAGATGGCGGCCACGTGGGCCACCTCCTGGCCCTCGACCGGGCGGGCGTTCTCCTGCAGGCGCCGCTCGACGGCGGCCACGGCCACCTCGATGCCCTTCTTGACCTCGCCCGGCGCGGCGCCGGCGGCGACCTGGCGCATACCCTCGTTCACGAGGGCCTGGGCCAGCACGGTGGCGGTGGTGGTGCCGTCGCCCGCGATGTCGTTGGTCTTGGTGGCGACCTCCTTGGCGAGCTGGGCGCCCATGTTCTCGTACGGGTCCTCCAGCTCCACCTCACGGGCGATCGTGACGCCGTCGTTGGTGATGGTGGGGGCGCCCCACGCCTTGTCGAGCACCACGTTGCGACCCTTGGGGCCGAGGGTGACCTTGACGGTGTCGGCGAGCTTGTCGATGCCGGCCTGGAGGGCGCGGCGTGCGTCGTCGTTGAAAGCCAGCTGCTTGGCCATGACGGACGCTCCTTTCGTTCAGGGAGTCAGGGGGTGCGGGGACGCGAGGGGCCCGGGGCGCGCGCACCGGTGCGGTGCGCGCCGCTCACCGGGCCCGTCGCGGCGGGGTCACTTGGTGACGACGGCCAGCACGTCGCGGGCGGAGAGCACCAGGTACTCCTCGCCGCCGACCTTGACCTCGGTGCCGCCGTACTTGGAGTACAGCACCACGTCACCCTCGGCGACGTCGACCGGCACGCGGTTGCCGTTCTCGGCGACCCGGCCCGGGCCCACGGCCACGACCTGGCCCTCCTGCGGCTTCTCCTTGGCGGTGTCCGGGATCACGAGGCCCGACGCGGTGGTCTGCTCGGCCTCCAGGGGGCGGACAACGATGCGATCCTCAAGGGGCTTGATGGAGACAGACATGCTGCACACTCCTTCTTCGTCGACGTGCGGCTCCGGCGGGCTCGCCGGACCGCTGATGCTGTGGTCTGCGGGTGCGCCACGGGCGTCAGACCCTCCGTCGTCGCGGTGCCGGACGGTCCACCTCGGGCATTGGCACCCGGTACCCCCGAGTGCCAGTGCCCACTCTACTCCGGGTTCTGGCACTCCTTCAACATGAGTGCCAGCCGTGTCCCCGCCGTCCGCCGTGGGCGGAGGGCGCGGGGCGCGGTGCGGTGGGATGCCGTGGGGCGGCGGGCGGGGCGGGTTCCGAGCCCAAGAGCACGCGGAGTGGTCACGACTGCGGCCCGCAACCTGTCCCTCCCCCACTCCCCACCCTCCCCCCTCGCCACCCTCCGTGGGCAGAAACCGCACCCCCGCCCGTCGCGTGGGCAGCATCCGCAGGTTTTCGGTCTCCGTGGGCAGAAGCGCCCTCTCTTCTGCCCACGGATGTTGCGTGGGCGGAACTCCTCGCAGTTCTGCCCACCGAGCCATGACGACGTCGTCCCGGCGGGACAACCGGCCGCCGCCGAGTCCTGCACAGCCGGCCCACCCCGCGCCGGTGTGCACAGACACGCGGCCCGCCCGGCCGTCGTCAGGCCGACCGCGTCAAGGTCGACCCATGTCCTTCGCCCCCGATCTCCCCCTCGTCCCCGTCTTCACCACCCGCGACGTGCTCGAACGCGGTCTGCCGCCCAGCCGGGTGCGGCGGTCCGACGTCCTCCGCCTCGCCCGCGGCATCCACCGTCGCCGTGACATGCCGCTGCGCACCTGGGAGTCTGCCGGGCTCCCGCCGCCGCACCACGGGGTCGGCCTCGACCTGCTGACCGCCCTCCTGCGGTCCCGTCCCGACGCCGTTCTCTCCCACGAGACGGCGGCGCACCTCCACGGCCTCCCGCTTCCCCCGGGCGGGGCCACGCGACGCGCCGCCGTCGAGATCACGTTGCACCGCGGCACCGCACGGGCGCGGATCCCCGGCGTCATGGAGCACCGCAGACCCCTGCCCGCCGGCCACGTCACCTCCGTGCTCGGGCTACGGGTGACGACGCCGGAACGGACCTGGCTCGATCTGTGCTCGATCGGCCACCCCTGGGACGAGGCATCCCTCGTGTCGGCGGGTGACCACCTGGTCCGTCACCCCTGGTCCCCGCGCGGCCGGCGGCCTCCCATCACCACGGTCACCGCGCTGCACGAGGCGATGCGGCCGCTCGGGCGGTTCGTCGGAAGACCGCGGGCGACGGCGGCGCTCGAGCGCGTACGGGTGGGTGCCGACTCGCCGCAGGAGACCCGGCTGAGGCTGGCGCTCGTCGAGGCGGGGCTGGGCGAGCCGACGCTGCAGCACGTGTTCGACCCCGGGCGGCGGGACGCCCCCGAGGCCGATCTGTGGTTCGAGGACTGCCGGCTCGTCCTCCAGTACGACGGCGAGGTGCACCGGAGTGCCGAGCAACACGCCCGGGACGCCCGGCGAGACCAGTACTACGCGGAGCGTGGGCAGATGACCCTGCACGTCACGAGCCGGGACGTCGGCGAGGGATACGCGCGGGTGATCGAGGCCGTCCTCAGACGACGGGCACAGGTCTCGAACGGCTGGGATGCCTGACGTCGTCGTCGCGTATGGCCCTGCCGTCCATGCGCAGGGGTTCCGTGGGCAGAAGCGAGGGTGCTTCTGCCCACGGAACCTGGAAACACGCGGGTTCTGCCCCCGGAAGGCGAGACCCGGCGGGTTCTGCCCACGGAACGCTCGCGTCGGCCGGGCACCCGACCCCCGCCCGGACCGACCCGGGCCGGCCTCACCGTCGCCCCGCTCAGTAGTACACGGCCAGCGGCCCGTGCGGTCCGTCCACCACGCTGCAGGGGGTCTTGAAGATCCGCTCCAGCACCTCAGGGCGCAGGATCTCGGCCGGGGTGCCGGTCTCCACCACCTGGCCGTCGCCCATGGCCACGATCCGGTCGGCGTAGTGGGCGGCGAAGTTGATGTCGTGCAGCACGATCACCACGGTCCGGCCCAGCTCGTCGGCGGCCCGGCGCAACTGCTGCATCATCTGCACCGAGTGCTGCATGTCCAGGTTGTTCAGCGGCTCGTCCAGCAGCACGTACTCGGTGTTCTGCGCCAGCACCATCGCCACGTACGCGCGCTGCCGCTGGCCGCCCGAGAGCTGGTCGAGGTACCGGTTCTCGAACGGGCCGAGGTTGAGGAAGTCGATCGCGTCGGACACGTGCCGCTCGTCCTCCAGGGTCAGCCGGCCGCGCGTGTACGGGTAGCGCCCGAACCCCACGAGCTGTCGCACGGTCAGCCGCGTCACGAAGTGGTTCTCCTGCCGCAGGATGGACAGGGTCTGCGCGATCTTCCGGGACGGCGTCGTGGTGATGTCGTGCCCGCCCACGGCGATCGTCCCGGCGTCGGCGTCCTGCAGCCGGCCGATCATCGTCAGCAGCGTGGACTTGCCCGCCCCGTTGGGCCCCACGAGCGCGGTCACTCCCCCGGCCTGGATGTCCAGGTCCACGGGCCCGATGCACACCTCGTCGCTGTGGCGCTTCACCACGCCGCGCAGCTCGATCACAGACGTCCCTTTCTCATCACGACGACCAGGAAGGTGATGCCGCCGATCAGCTCGATGACCACCGTGACCGCACCCCCCGCGTAGAACACGTGCCGCAGCACGAAGTAGGCGCTCGTGAGCACCGCGTACCCGGCCAGCGCCGCCACCGGGAGGATGAACCGGTGGTCGTGGGTGTCGACGAGGCTGTACGCCAGCGTCGCCACGAGGAAGCCGAGGAACGTCATCGGGCCCACGAGCGCGGTGGTCATGGCCATCAGCACGGAGACCAGCAGCAGCGTCACCATGAGCTCGCGCCGGTGGTGCAGGCCCAGGTTGGTCGCGGCGTCGGCGCCGAGCGCCACCGTGTTCAGGCGGCGGGAGCGCAGCCACAGCAGCGCGCACACGACGACGGCGATGGGCGCGGCGATCGCCACGTACTCGGTCCGGGCGTTCGAGATGTTGCCGAAGAGCCGCGCGCTCAGCAGGTCGAACGAGTTCGGGTCCAGCAGTCGCTGCATGAACGTGCTCAGCGCGGCCAGCCCGCCGCCCAGCACCACGCCCACGAGCAGCATCAGATGGACGCTGCCGTAGGGCCGGGAGAGCAGCCACGAGTACAGGGCCGTCGCCAGCGCCACCATGAGCGCGGCCTGGGCGAGGAACGGCCCCACCCCGGTCAGCACCGCGACGCCCGCGGCCCCCAGCACGTACACGGCGGCGGTCGACACGGCGGTGTAGAGCGCCTCGAACCCCATGATCGAGGGCGTGATGATGCGGTTGCCCGTCACCGTGTGGAAGCTGACGGTCGCGAAGGAGTGGCACAGCGCCACGATGCCGATCACGCCCAGGGACTCCACGCGCATCCGCGCGATCATCCAGAACGCGCGCGAACCGGGTTCGGCCTCGTTGCCCCAGAGCAGGACCCCGGCGGTGGAGAGCACGGCGACGACGGCCAGCACCGCGACGACGACCGCATACCTCCGGCGGTCGGCGGCGGTGACGAACGCGCCGGACCGGCGCGGGGCGTCGGCGTCGACGGGCCCGGCCGCGGTGGCGCCGCCGGGCGGGGCGGGGATGCGACCCGGGGCGGTCGCGAGCGGCTCAACCATGCTTGGCCTGCCTCAGCAGCAGGGCGAGGAACACGATCGCGCCCACGAGGCCCAGGATCAGCGAGATGGGCACCTCGAACGGGGCGATCACGGTGCGCCCGATCAGGTCGCAGACGATCACGATCCACACGCCGACCATGACCACCCAGGGCAGGTTCGTGCGCAGGTTGTCGCCACGGACCATGGACACGAGGTTGGGGACCACGAGCCCCAGGAACGGGAGGGCCCCGATCACCACGGTGACCACCCCGGTGGCCACGGCCACCATGGCCACGCCGGTGAGGATCACGGCGTCGTAGTTGAGGCCGACGTTCGTGGCGACGTCCTTGCCGAGGCCGGCCACGGTGAAGCGGTCCGCGATGACGAAGACCGCCACGCACACGATCAGCACGAGGAAGAGCAGCTCATACCGGCCGCGGACCACGGAGGTGAACGAGCCCGCGAACCACGCGCCCACCTGCTGCAGCATGTCCGTCTGGAGGGCGAGGAACGTCGAGGCGGCGCCCACGACGGCGCCGAGCATGATGCCCACGATCGGCACGATGAGGGAGGACTGCAGGCGCACACGCCGCAGGAAGAGGAAGAACACGAGGGTGCCGACGAAGGCGAAGAGGATGGCCCCGGCCATCCGGGTCACCAGGCCCGCCCCCGGCACGAGCACCATGGTCACCAACAAGCCGAGACCGGCCCACTCGGTGGTGCCCGTGGTGCTGGGCTCCACGAAGCGGTTCTGCGTCATGAGCTGCATGATCAGCCCGCACATCGCCATCGAGGCGCCGGCCAGCACGAGGGCGACCGTGCGCGGCACGCGCGTGATGGCGAACATCTCGCGTCCGCCCTCCGCGCCGACGTCGTACACGCCCACGAACAGCGAGACCACGACGAGGACCGCGGTCACCACGATGCCGGCCAGCAGCGGCCAAGTGCGCTGCCAGCGGGTGCGCTCGGGCCGCAGGACGGCGGGCGGGACCCAGCACACGCGGTCGCCCCGCCCCGGCTCCTCGAGCCGGGGCGGGGCGTCGGCGACGTGGTGACGCACGTCGAGAATCACTGCGCGCCTTCGAAGGCCTTCGCGAGGTCTTCCATGACGGTGGTGTGGTTCTGGATGTCCTCGGCGACGTAGAAGTCGGTGGGCAGGTACACGATGTTGCCCTCCTTCACCGCGGTCACGTCCTGGAGGGCCTCGGAGCGCTCGATCAGCTCGGCAGCGGTGGCGTTCTCCTCGCCGACGGCGGCGTCACGGTCCATGACGATCAGCCAGTCCGGGTTCGACTTCGCGATGGCCTCGACGGAGATGTCGTCGCCCTGGTGGTTGTCGGTGCCCGACTGCTCGAGGGCCGGGGTCAGGTCCAGCATGTCGAAGAACGGGCCGATGGCGCGGCCGGCGCTGGGCGCGACGTACGAGAGCTCACCGCCCGAGGCGATGAGGCCCATGACGGTCTGCTCGGGGTCGTAGGCATCCTTGGCGCGCTGGGTGGCGGCGTCGAAGTCGGCGATGAGCTTCTCGGCATCGGCCTCGTGGCCGGTGGCCTCGCCCAGCAGGGTGGTCAGTTTCTTCAGGCCTTCGTCCATGGGGGTCTGCGTGACGTCGAAGTTCGTGTCCACGACGGCGGCGTCGCCGGTCAGCTCGTCGATCTCCGCCTTGCGCTCGTTGAACCGCTGGCCATTGAACACGACGTCCGGCTCAGCCGTGACGAACAGCTCCATGTCCGGCTCCCGGTGGTTGCCGATGTCGGCGACCGAGTCGTCCTGGAGGTAGGAGGGCCCGCCCTCGCCCTTGTACATGATCTGCTTCGGCGCGGCCGACAGCTCGACGCCCCAGTCGTCCAGGGTGCGGAAGGTGCGGTTGTCCGTGGCGATGACGGAGTCGACCTCCTCCGGCAGGGTGACCTCGGCGCCGGACATGTCGGTGACGGTGACCCCGGCCACGACGCCGCCTGAGGCGGCCGAGGAGCCGTCGGCGGCGCTCGCGGAGGCCGAGGACTCGCCGGAGGCGCTCGCGGAGGACGAGCCCGTGGCCGCACCGCCGGCGGAGCAGCCGACGAGGGCGAGGGCCGCCACCGAGGTCAGGGCGAGACGGGCGAGGCGGGGGGCGCGGGCGGAACGCGGCATGGTTCTCCTTCTGGGCGGCGGGGCTGCCCCGGGATGAGCTGTCGGGGTGGTGGGCGCGCTCCCGTGGAGGTGAGCCTTGCCTCAGTCGAATACCGTACACGAGGGTGCCGTAATCCCCCAACGGGGGTTCGACGGCTCCCGCCGCCCGCGGCCCGCGGCCTCGAGCCCCGTCAGTCCAACGGCGTGACCTCGAGGGCGAACCGCGACCGACCCACGCGCGCCAGCACGAGGGTGGCGTGCCGTCCGGCCCCGCCACGCCGGCCCGGCTTCGCCCCGCCGAGGACGGCGCGACGCACCTCCTCGGGCGTCTCGCGGATGCCCCGCTTCTTCACGTCCAGCCGGCCCACCCCGGTCTCCTTCGCCCAGCGCCGCAGGGAGGCCAGGTGGAAACCGTGCACCGCCTCGATCCGATGGGCGCGGGCCAGGCCGTCGTGCACGGGCTCGGGCGCGACGAGGTAGGCCAGGTGGGGGTCCAGCTGCCGCGTCGGCACGGGCCAGGACGCGGCCAGGTCCGTCACGAGTCCGGCCCGGATGACCGCGCCGTCCGGCTCGTGCAGGACCGCGCCGACGAGCCCTGCCATGCCCTCCTCCCCCACGGCCTCGACCTCGGGCGAGTCGCCGAAGTCCGCGCCGGAGACGAGCTGCGCCGTCGTCGTCTTCCCGCCATGGACGGTCATGACGCGCGCCGCCCGCCGCACCCCGGGGCGGGCCGCCGCGTTGAACCACAGGGCGGCCTCCACGACGTCGCCGTCGACGCTCACCCACTCGGCCTCGGCGCCCGCCGGCACGGCCTCGTGCGGGAGCCCCGGGCCGAGCTTGACACCGACCGGGACGCCCGTCGCGGCGATGTCCGTCACGACACTCAGGGGCGGGGAGAACGCCTCGGGGTCGAACACGCGCGCGGACCCGCCCCCGCCGACCTGACGGCGGGCGGGGTCCAGCCACACCGCGTCCGCCTCGGCGGGCACGTGGGCGCGGGCCCAGGCCACGGCGTCGCCGTGCACCACACGCGCACCGCGGTGGCCGGCGAGGTTCACCTCGGCGGCCGCGGCGACGACGGCGTCCCGCTCCACCGCCACGACGTCCAGGCCCCGGTCGGCGAAGGCGCGCGCGTCCAGGCCGAGACCGCAGCCGAGGTCGGCGACGCGCCGGGCCCCCGCGGCCGCCAGCCGGTCCGCATGCAGGCCCGCGACCAGCGGGCGGGTGGCCTGCTCCAGGCCGTCGCGCGTGAACAGCATCCGGCGCGCCTCCGGCCCGAGGCGGGCCTCCGCCCGGGACCGCAGCGCGGCCTGGGTCAGCGCGGCGGCCACGCGCTCGGGCGGGTGCCCCGCGGCGCGCAGGCGGGAGGAGACCGCGAGCGCGTCGGCCTCGCGGTACCCGGCGAGGGAGTCGAGGAGCGCGCGGCCCTCCGGCTCGAGGACGGGGGCCAGGGCGGTATCGTCCGCCTCCGAGGCGGCGGCCGTGGGGCGCGGCGAGCGGGAGGCGGGGCGGGGACGGGCCATGCCCCACACCCTAGGTCCGGAGCGTGGACACCGGGCGCAGACCCGGCAGGGGCTTCTAGGATGGGCGGCATGACTCTGCCCTTCGCCGACTCCGCGCAGTCCACTCTCGGAATCGAGTGGGAGCTCGCGCTCGTGGACGCCGTGTCCGGCGAGCTGCGCTCCGAGGCCCCGGACCTGCTGCGCGCCCTGCATGTGACCGAGGGCCTCGCCGAGGACGACGTGAACCCGCACATGACCAGCGAGCTCCTGCAGAACACGGTGGAACTCGTCACGGGCGTGCACGAGCGCGTGGACGCCGCGACGGCGGACCTCGGCCGGATCGCCGCGCGCGTGGCCGACGCCGCGGCTGCGCGGGGCATCTCCCTGTTCTGCCAGGGCACGCACCCGTTCGCGGACGCGATCGCGCAGCCCTCGACGCCCAGTGAGCGCTACGACCGCATGCTGGATCTCACCCAGTACTGGGGTCGGCAGCTGCTGATCTTCGGCGTGCACGTGCACGTGGGCCTGGACGACGTCTCCAAGGCCATGCCGGTGGTGAACGGCCTGGTCAACCGAGTGCCGCACCTGCTCGCACTCTCGGCCTCCTCCCCCTTCTGGGCGGGCACGGACACGGGCTACCAGTCCCAGCGCACCCTCCTGTTCCAGCAGCTGCCCACGGCCGGCCTGCCGTTCCAGTTCCAGGAGTGGGAGGACTTCGAGCGCTGCGTGGCCCAGATGGAGCAGGTGGGCATGATCGCGGACGTCACCGAGTGCCGCTGGGACGTGCGGGCCGTGCCCCGCCTGGGCACGGTGGAGATGCGCGCGTGCAACGGCCTGGCCACGCTCGAGGAGATCGCCGCCGTGACCGCCTACACGCAGTGCCTCGTGGATGACCTGTCCGCGAGCCTGGAGCGCGGCGAGACGGTCGAGGTCCTGCCGCCGTGGCACGTGCAGGAGAACAAGTGGCGCGCCGCCCGGTACGGCATGGACGCCACCGTGATCGTGGACGCCCGCGGCACCCAGGTCCCGCTGGCGGAGCACCTGCCGGCGGAGATCGAGCGACTGACCCCGGTCGCCGAGCGGCTGGGCTGCGCGGCGGAGCTCGCCGGCGTCCAGGCGATGATCGACGACGGCGGCGCCGCGGCCCGGCAGCGCCGCGTGGAGGCGCAGGCCCTGGCCGGCCCGCCGGCCGCGGGTGAGGACACGGATGACGCGGTGGCCCCGCTGCGCGCGGTCGTGCTGGACGCGGCGGCACGGACTCGGGAATCGTTGCGTGCATATGCGGTTGAGAAATCGAGCACGACCACGGAGGTCATCTAGTGCTGTTCGCCCTGATATCGCGCCCCCAATCCGCAAGGCCGCCCCGCGGGCGTTTTTGTGAGCGCCCGAAACTCTCGTAACACTTCATTGCAGGTCGCGATAATGATTTCCTATCCTACATGCCACCCGACGATCGACGGGAAATGATCGGGTTAATACTCTCCAACGGCCCTGATCAGCCGATAAAGGGGACTGATGCACCCATGGGTGACATATCGTCTGTGGCATCCCCGCATCGCAGAGATGGATGTGCACCATGCCAGCCCCTTACCCCGAGGAGTTCCGCGAGGACGTCGTCCCCGGAGATGTGCGAGAAGTTTGAGAAGCAGTAGGCCGACTGCATCAACACAGGACCGAACCCTCGGGGCGGCAGCGGCAGTCCCCTCGGCAGGCGCGTGGCCGGATCCGTGCCGGACTGCTACTTCGACCAGGCGGTAACATAACGGGGAACTCCTTTCCTGCGGGCGCCGGCTGGTCGCAGGTTTTCGCGCCTACCTCAGCCCTGCACCGCCTGCCTCCGCCCCCCACCTTTTGGAGAGACTCCACATGAACCCGCGGAAGATCGTGATCCGTGCCTTGAAGCGTCGTCAGCTATCCGAGCTCGATAACCGCAAGCGCCTGTATGCGGAGACCGGGGCGGACGAGCAGCAACGGATCCGGCTCGACAAGCTGAACGAGGCTTGGGAGCAGGCACGGGAGGTCTCCCCCTTCTATCGGTACTGGGCGCGGAAGTACGCCCTGCCCGACCGGCTAGAGACTTTGGAACAGATCCAGAACTTCCCGCTGCTGACGAAGGAGGTGCTGCGAGAGCACCAGGACCTTGTGTTCGGTGACGGCGGCGGCGAGGCCGCCTACGTCACGGGAGGCAGCACGGGCTCACCGATGCGGTACCCCAAGAGCGACGACGAGGTCCCGGACCGCTGGGTTAACGGCTTCCTCGGACGGTCCTGGATCGGTATCGAGCCGGGGGACCCTTACCTCCATCCTTGGGGCCACAGCCATCTCTTTGGCGGGGGCCCACAGGCAGGCGTCCGCAAGGTGGTGCGCGCCGCCAAAGATCTGGCGAGCGGAGGGCATCGAGTCAATGGTTACGACCGCTCACCCGAAGCCCTCGCCTCCGTCGCGGACGAGTTGCTCCGACTCAAGCCCAAATACATCATCGGGTACGCCTCCTACATCACCCAGCTGGCCCATCACCTGATCTCTCACTGCCTCCCCGCCCCCAGCTCACTCGAATGGGTCATCCCGACGTCGGACACCTCCACCGCAGAGGACCTTGAGGTGATGGCGCGGGCCTTCGGGGCCAGAGTCGCCGGCGAGTACGGATCCGTCGAGACCGGGCTGCTGGCCCACTACGATGCGACCGCCGGCGCCCTGCGCGTCCCCTGGGCGAGCATCTACGGCGCCCTGCCCGACCCCGAGACAGGCATCCAGGTGACGACGCTCGACCCACGCCGCTTCCCGTTATTCAACTACGCCATCGGCGACGCCGTTGAGGGAGTTGACGGAGTGGATGACATCCGGTACCTGTCGACGGTTCGGGGTCGGGTGAACCAGCAGGTGGCGGTGCGTCGTCTCGATGGCACGTTCGCGAACGTCCTTCCCAATCAGTACGAACACATGCTGCGAGCCTTCCCCACCATCACCCAGGTTCAGTTCGCCCCGACGTCGGCCGGGGAGCTCACGATCTTGGCGACCGCCCCCGCGCCCACGTGGACGGACGCGGAGATCACCGCGCGAGTACACGAGGATGTCCGGAAGACGGATCAGGGGATCGACCTCACCGCGATCACGGTGAAAATGGTGCGCGAGCCCACCCTCAGTGTCGCGGGCAAGGTCCCCAAAACCCTGCCGGTGGACGCCTGGGACGGCGACCGCTGACGCGCGTCCCCATTCGGTCGCGACTTCGCAGACACCTCCAAGCGGATACCATCGATCCCATGTCCATGTGGCTCCCCAACCTCCTTTCTGCTATCACGCCCCACACCCGCGGTTTCGCGTTGCGTCAGCGCGTGTAGACGGTCGCCGGGGCTCGCGTGGACCGCACCGCAAAGATCAACGGGACGGCGATGCTCTCGAACAAGTGGGTCGAGGTCGGGGCCCAGACCTGGATCGGCGGGGGATGCCAGCCCATCGGTGGTCCCGGTGCCATGGTACGGATCGAGGACCGCTGCGACCTCGGCCCCGGTGTCATGCTGGTCGCCGGCAGTCACCACCTCGGCGACACCACGTGGCGCGCCGGCCAGGGGTACAGCGCCGGCATCACGATGGGCGCTGGGACCTGGATGGGGGCTCGGACGACGTTCCTCGCGGGCTCGTCCGTGGGCCGCGGGTGCATGGTAGCGGCCGGTGCAGTCGTGCGCGGCGAGTTCCCAGACAACGTGATGATCGGCGGAGTCCCGGCGCGCGTACTTAAGCACTTCGACGCGTGATCCACCGACAGACGCTCGCTCCGGACCAGCCAGCAGCATGAGCCGCGTAAACCTCCTCTCCATTGCCATCCGCGCCGGCGGATTCCTCTGCTCCGCGGGCCAGACCGTCCCGCTGGCGGAGCACCTGCCGGCGGAGATCGAGCGGCTGACGCCGGTGGCCGAGCGGCTGCGCTGCGCGGCCGAGCTGAGTCATGTTCACGCCATGATGGCCGAGGGCGGCGCCGCGGCCCGGCAGCGCCGTATCGAGAAGGAGGCGGCCGCCACCCCGCCGACCGAGGGGCACGACGCCGAGGACTCCGTCGCCCCGTTGCGCGCCGTGGTGCGGGACGCGGCCGCTCGGACGCGTGAATCGTTGAGAGTAGGTGCTATTGACGAGTAGGGGCCGATGTCACGATGACAGCGGTCATTCTACCTTGAGCGACCACCGCAGACGAGAGTGACGCCACCCAACTTCACGCGGCAGCATCCCCCAGGACAGCCCACTGCGGCAGGGACCCATCTCCATGGCGTGGCGTACCTGGCGCAGACCTCTCACCCTGCAGTCGGCGGTTACAGTGAGTGCATGTTCTCGCGTGTTCTTCGCTCCACCGTAGGCCGCCGCCGATACGAGAAAGTTCTTGCCAGGGCAGCCTGGTATGAGACTGACGTAACGCGGGCTGAAGCCGAGCGTTTCCAGCTGTAGCGCTTCAACGCGATGTGGTCGGCATCTCGACGCAATGTTCCTTTTTACCGCGCAGGGGCTAAGGAACACGACCTGCCCCCGCGGATCGAAACTCTCTAAGAGCTCCGGTCATTTCCAGTTCTTACCAAGCAGATCATTCAAGAACGTGAATCGCCCCGGGTTTGTTAGAGGCTCGTAAGTGCCGTCCCGGCGGGCGCCGGCACGGGGTTCTCATGATGGTAGACGTCTGAATCGCCCCGGGTTTGTTAGAGGCTCGCAAGTGCCGCCCCGGCAGGCGCCGGCACGGGGTGTTCATGATGGTATGCGTCCTCGAACTCGACCGGAGGGACCAGCTCGATCTCGCCGTGCACACGACGATGGTTGAACCAGTCGATGTACTCCGCGACCGCGATCTCCAAGTTGAGCCGCCCCCTTCATTCGGTCCGGACGTTCTGTGAGTCGCCGGTTTCCATTTGATGGGTGCACTGCCGAGCGTACTCGGCTGGGGTTAGTGTAGCCGAGCGAGGAGTGCCGGCGGTGGTGGTTGTACTCGTCCTTCCAGTCGCCGATGATGACCTGTGCGTGCAGCAGCGAGTAGAAGCGGCTCTTCGCGGTTCGTGGTGAATGACCCTGCAGTGGCGGGTATTCACGCTACGGTTCTCGCGGCGCTGGTCAGCAGGATACGGGTCCGGTAGTTCTCGGCGTTGCGGAATCCGCGGCCGGTGCGTTTGATGTTCTTGATGCCGGTGTTCGCTGCCTCGACGCGGGCGGTGGTCGCGCCGGTGACGATCAGGACTTCGATCGCGTCCCACCAGGCCACGACGGTGTCGTAGAGCTTGGTCGCCTCGGGCATGTTTGCGATCTGGGCGAAGTAGCCCATCCGCATCCGTTCGTCCCAGGCCTGGGCGAGGGTGTCGGTGGTCAGCAGGCGCCGGAGCTGTTCCTTGATGCCCCAGGCGGCCGAGAGCTCGTCGGTGGGGTCATCGGTGCGGAAAACGTGCTCAAGCCGTTCCCAGGCGCGAGGGGTGAGGGTGTCCGCGCCGCGCAGCAGCAGCATCCTGTGGGCCCAGGCCGGATCGTCCTTGCGGCCCCGACGACCACGGTGGGTGCGGGACAGGCGCTGACGGACCGTGGTGACCATGTCGTTGCCCAGTTTCACGAGGTGGAACTTGTCGACCGAGACCGCGGCCCGGGGCAGGTAGTCCCGCAAGGCCTTGCGGAACGCGGCTGACGGATCGATCGCGACGATCTCGATCCGCTCCCGCCAAGGCTCTGAGCGCTGGCCGAGCCAGTCACCGACCGCAGCGGAGTTGCGGCCATCGACTATGCCGAGCACCTGCCCGGTGGCCAGGTTGACCAGCGTCGTCATCCACGGTTCGAACCGTCTCCAGGCTCCCTGATCGGTGCGGAACCAGCGCACCGTGCGGTAGCGGTGCTCATCGATGCCCAGGCGCGTCACCGGGACGTCGTCGACGGCAGGCAGGACGACGGCAGCAGCCGCCAGGGCGGCCTGGACCAGCCACCACGAGACGCCGTGGGCCCGGGCCACCTCCGAGGCTGCTCTGCCGGAAGTGATCACGGCCGAGACCACCTGCTCCCGCAACCGGGTCGTCGAGCGTGCGTATCGCGGGACCTGCTCGGTGGACTCCCAGAACGTGCCCCTGGTGCAGGCCGGCTCGAGGCAGAACCAGCGCCGCTTGGCCCACACCACCTCTATCGCCCCAGCAATCGGGACGTCCCGAATCTGCTGGTCCCGGCGGGAGTGGACCTTCGTCGCGAGCACCCCGCAAGCGGGGCAGCCCGGCGGAACGGTCGAGGCGATCACCACCCGCCGGTCCCCGTCGGGCAGGTCGAACGCGTCGATGACGCGATAGTTGGGCAGGTTGAAGATCGTGCTCGCAGCATCGCGCTGCGAACCAGTACTCTCGTGCACAGGCTCGTGGTCCTCTGGAATGTGGATGTCTTGACAACACCCATCACAGCAGGACCACGAGCCGTTTTACGCCAGCGACGCGACGCTCCCCATCACCACGAACCGTGAAGAGCCGTAGAAGCTGTTGATGTTGAGGCACTCGTCGCGGATCCGGCTGTTGAACGACTCGACGTACCCGTTGCGCCACGGCGAGCCCGGAGGGATGTAGGACAGGCCGGTGCGGGTGCCGGCCCAGTCGGCCACCGCCTCGCTGATGAACTCCGGCCCGTTGTCCGACCTGAGCACCGCCGGGGCGCCCCGGGCGGCGACAAGGTCCTCGAGGTGGGCGGTGAGTCGGTCGGCGGTAATCGAGCGCTCCACGAGCCCGCCGATGCACTCCCGGGTGTGTTCGTCGACGATCGAGCAGATCTTGATCGGTCGTCCGTGCTCGTCGGCGTCGAACTGGAAGTCCACCGCCCACACCACGTTCGGCGCGTCCGCCGTCGGCGCGTCGACGGTCGAGGACCCGACGCGCTTGCGTCGACGCCGCTGCGGGACCCGGAGCCCTTCGTCACGCCACAGGCGTTGGATCTTCTTGTGGTTCACCACCCACCCCTCGGCGCGGGCGTCGTGATACGCCCGCCGATACCCGTAGCGGGGATGGTCCTTCGCCCAGGCGCGCAGCCACTCCCTGAGCGCCCGATCCGGGTCCGCGACCGTGTCGCCCTTGAGCGGTCGCCGGTACGCGGAGCGGCTCAGCCCGACCAGACGGCACGCCATCCGTTCGCTCACCCGCAACTTGCGCTTGAGGTGATCGACGGCGGCGCGGCGCCTGTCCGGGCTTAGAAGTTTCCCTCAGCCAGCTCCTTGAGCGCGGCCTTCTCCAGCTCCGCTTCCGCGAGCAGACGCTTCAGGGTCGCGTTCTGCTTCTCCAGCTCCTTCAGGCGCTTTGCGTCGTCGGCCTTGAGGCCGCCGTACTGGTTCCGCCACCGGTAGTACGTCTGCTCGGACACCCCGAGCTCCCGGCACACCGCCGCGACGTCCTGACCATCGGCGAGCATCCTGTCGGCCTGCCCGAGCTTACGGACGACCTGCTCGGGGGTGTGACGCTTCCTGCTGTTCGTCATGATCTGACCAGTCTCCCTGTCCGCGACCGCGGGCAACAGGACGACTCTCATAACGACTGGACCTACGAAACGGGGTCAGCCCACCACTTTTCTTCAATCACAATGCATGGGATCCCTCTTTTGGGACCGCATCGTATACATGGCCATATTTGCCGTGAGCCAAATTATGACAATGGGAATCACAGTTCGAGACGACCATGTAAAAGCGCCACCCCATATGACCTGTGTCATGCTTCCAGCTACGACCCCGAATAACACCACCAATTGTGAAGATAGCAATGATCGATCGGAACGGCGGGAGTTCATGAAGAAGCAATCAACCCAGCGCACCATTGCCGCCACAACAAAAAGTGAGACAATTCCTCCGACAATACCGAAATTCCAAATGGCTTCACCCACCACCATGCCTGCATCTGAAAACTCTGCTGTAGAGAGATGTTCAGGCTGGGTGACTTTAACAATCTCACGCCCAAATCCAAGGGGTTTTCCTGACCACAGATCAGAGGGAACCCAGAATAATGCGGCTGCAATGAGTGTCATCCCTAAAGCGGGCTGTATTACCTGCTCCAGGTGCGCGACAGCAATGGCCCCAGCGCTCCCGACTGGGCCAACAACTGACCCAATGCCTTCCGTCTGGCCGGGAATTCTACCCTGCGCCTCCTCAAGAAATGCAAGGCGCGCCAGAGATAGCACTCCAAGCATGGGAACAACCGCAGCTAGGGTAAGCCACTTAGCTACTCTGGATGGGTTTGCCAATGACCAGATGGCTGCAACTGATAGCAACAGCGCGGCAATATTTAGGCGACCGAATCCGGAAAAAAAGAGTTCATAGTAGGCAAATATCATCACTAAAACAATAGTGGCATAAAACACCTTCCTCGACGCCTTTTTGGAGAAGCTCAGAGAAAAGCTCAGGAAAATGATGGCGGACGTTACCATGGGTGTTGGAATAACGGGGACATTTAAAAATAGCAAAGCCGTCGACACGGCCCCTAGCAGAAGCCCGGCGTGGGCGAACCTGCGGATTTGATGATCAGAGATGCGATTGAAATTGCTGCTATTGGCCACTTTTTCTGGACATATCCATAGAATGAATAATTGAAGCGCTAGGAACATGCTCAACACTACCCAAAGGCCGTGGAAGGTTGACGTTTCAGCAAGGGGGAAGTACCCAGCAGTTGTATAAATTCCTGCTCCCGCCCCAAAGACTAGAATGCAAAACGATGTTACAGATCCCGCACTGAACGTACCCTCCCCCAACTTAATAAAGGCTGTGGCCGATACAATTGCAAGAGCTACGCCTGTAATCAGAGCAGCCTCCTGGGCGGCGCCCCCGAGCATCAGCGAAGTGATGCATGTCACCACAATAGAAAAGAGCGTGCTCGCTAATCTGAAATATATAATTCTCATGTTCCTGCATCGTTCTGTCGCGGCTCATTCTTATCACAGTAAAAGTATTCTAAATACGCTTCTGGATGCATCTCACCACTGGACACGAACCCCCGCGTTCCCACTTTGGATCCATCACCCCTGCGCCGATTGTTGTCTGGTCAGACTATGACTCAGCGCCGAAAACCACCACACAAGTGTGGATAGAGCGGTTGCAGTAACGGCTCCTGCGGCAGCCCCAGACGCCCCATACACCAGGGATAGACTAAGCACCAATGACCATCGCGGGATCAGCGTCACTAGCGAGATAGTGAGCGCGCGCCGATGGTTCCAGGTGGCCCGATGATAGCTGACAGCCACTGTGGCCACGCCCGCCAGTAATCCATCAGCTGCTACGAGAAAAAGAATGGGGCGAACTGACGGCCAGACGTCCTCTCCCAATAGAACTTCGCCGGCGAGGTACCCCAAAGCTAAAAGGGGAATTACTGCAGCGGAGTATGCCCCCACGGTGAGAGCTGCATCTCTGAGCAATAGCCGCGCCCGGATATGACTGGGACGCTCGGCATAGGCGGAGACCCGCCGAATGATAATCGGCTGAACCGCAGTGATGACAAGATTCGCCGGACCCACCAGTGTCGACGCCCCGCGGAGGGCACCCACGGTGGGCAGGCCCGCAGTCAGCCCCACTGCCATGGTCAAAACGTGCACAGAGGAGGCATTGACAAGGGCCTGTAGAGAGAAAGATGCCGATGCAACGCCCTCCCCCTGTTCGGCGCGCCACCGTGGGCGAATGGCATACCGACCGGTCAGCGCCGAGATGTAGCCGACCACGGCGGACATGCAGATCCACACTAGAAATGGCGCCTGGGCAGGAAGGTCGAAGAACACGGCACCCAGGCCAGCGATGCAGACGGCTGTGAGGACGACCAGCTCCTGGAGTATCGCGGATCGGCCGTTGCCGAACGTCACCGAGACAAGCTTGATGTAGTGCAACAGAAGCATCCCATGAAGGCCGAAACCCAACCAGATCAGGTCCGGAAGCACGAGCATGGCCCCGATGAGGACCGTCACCGGTCCAAGCACCAAACCCGCGAGCGATTGCCTGCCGGCGTGTGACTTCAGCTCAGGATCGCTGAGCTTTCGCGAGAGCAAGGGCGTGATGGTGGCTTCGCGAACGACCTGCACCGCCACGAGGAATGCCGCATAGTAGATCGAGTAGCGCCCCAGCAGGGCCAAATCTCCTGCGCGCGCCACAGCCACGAACAGCACCATGGAGGTAGCGCTGGTGGCTCCCTGGGCAACTACCGCTTTGCTTCCTCGGCGCAGTGCGGAGACATTAAGGCGTTTCCGCCGTATCACTGCGATTCCGCCAGTGCGCGTTCGAGTAGATCGAAGAAATGCGGCGCAGACGGAGAGTTTCTCCATTCGCTGTAGGCACCCGCAGCCCGCTCTCTTGCGGCGCGCCATTCACTGGGGCCCAGGGACGCGTATTCGTCAACGGCAGCCGACCAGGATGCCGCAGATCTGCTCTGCAGGACTCGCCCCGCAGAGTGACGGCGCAGGAGATCGGACCAGGGCGTGGTGTCAGAAATCACGAGAGGACACCCGACGGACAGCGCCTCGGCGATGACATGCCCGAAGTTCTCTCCGGCGGTAGGGAAGGCCATGACGTCGAAGTCAGACAAGACCTCGCGCATGCGGTTAGCGGGCACAGGACCGTGGAACACCACCTGCACGTGATCAGGCAGGGATTCCGCCAGTCTTACGCACCGCCGGGCGTAATCCTGGTCCTCGTGTGGACCCACCACCGTGAGGCGCACCGGCGAACTCACGGACTGAAGCGCCTCTAACAACACGTGAAGCCCCTTCTTGGGTGAGAGCCGCGACATGAAGACCATGTTCAATCGCCCTCCCTCGACATGCGCCTTGTCCGGAGGCAACTGCGGTGTCAATGGCAGGTCGGTATCGTTCTCACGAACGAGGACACGCGCTTCTGGGCCGAATTCGCGCCGGATGTCCTGCGCCTCGTGCGGGGTGGAGGCATGCCATATCACAGAACGCAACAGTCCAGAGCGCCGCAACCCGGCAAGGAACAACGTCTTCTTGCGGCGTTTCAACTTGAGCGCGCCTGCACTCAGCTCACCCCTAGGAGCGATAACGAGGCGTACCCCAGGGTTTACCGCAACAAAAGGCAGAACCGAGAGCGAATACTTCGGACTGAAGAGGCTGTTGAGATAAACAGCAGCAGGGTCCGTCTTCAAGCCTGCACGCAGGGCGCGGAGCCACGACCCCACGCCTCGGTCCACATATCGCACCATGGACTTGCCCACGCTGTGCCACGCGCTGGCGTCCTCCACCAGCCGATCTGCTTGGCCCAAGTCGTGGTTCGCCGTCAAGACATACGCTTCGTGGTGTTGAGGCGCCGAACGAAGCATTGCGGAGACAGTGCGAATCGGCCCACCGCCGAGATACGCCGGAGGGAAACCCGCCGTTATGATCAGCAATCTCACCGTCGGATCCCCCGCCGCTGGTGGTGGGTCGTGGCCATCGACCGGATGAAGTTCACCACTCGGCGTGAAGAGTCACCGATGGCGTAATCCTCGGGGCGAGCCGCGGGTCCATCAGCAGTATGGTCCTCGATGGTCATGCGGACCGCGTCCACGACATCCTCGGGATCCAGCCCGGTGGCGATGATGGCACCGGTGTCGATCGCCTCCGGACGCTCGATGGCGTCTCGCAAAGTGACTGCTGGGAAGCCAAGCATGGATGACTCTTCGGAGATGGTACCGGAATCCGAGATCACACACCGCGCATTGAGCTGCAGCTTGTTGTAGTCGTGGAAGCCCAGGGGCTCGTGCAGCCGCAAGTTGCTGTCGGCATTCAGGTGGAAGGCCTCGATCCGCTTGCGCGTTCGTGGATGGGTGGAGACCAAGAACGGCACGCCCTGGTCCTCCGCTACCGCGGCCAGGGACGCCAGGACCTTCTCCAGCCGGTCCTGGCGGTCCACGTTCTCCTCCCTGTGCACACTGGCCAGGAGGTACTCCCCGGGGGTGAGTCCCAGGCGCTCGAGCACATCAGAGGCCTCGATCCGGTCACGGTACGAGGTCAGGACCTCCAGCATCGGGGAACCCATCACCAGCAGCGAGGCGGGGTGAAGGCCCTCGGCGAGAAGATTGCGCCGGGAGTGCTCCGTGTAGACCAGGTTGTAGTCGCTGACATGGTCCACCAGGTGTCGGTTGATCTCTTCTGGCACGTTGGGATCGAAGGAGCGGTTGCCCGCCTCCAGGTGGAACACCGGCACCTTCATGCGCTTGCCCATGATGGCGGATACGCAGCTGTTGGTGTCCCCCAGGACAACCATCGCGTCCGGCTTCTCCTCCAGGATCACCCTCTCCGTCCCCTTCAGGACGTCGCCTAGGACACTGCCCAGAGACGAGGTGTCCGCCTCGAGGAAGTGGTCCGGGGCGCGCAGACCGAGATCCTCGAAGAAGACGCCGTTGAGGTTGTAGTCGTAGTTCTGCCCGGTATGGACCAGCACGTGGTCCGTGTGCTTCTCCAGCCGCCGGATGACACAGGCCAGCCGGATGATCTCCGGGCGTGTGCCCACCACGGTCATGACTTTCAAGCGACCGCTCATGGTCACACCACCTCAGGAATCGTGTCGGGGTTCTTGGGGTCGAAGATGTCGTTGGTCCAGAACGCGGTGTACAGCGTAGAGTCGCCCACGTTGGTGATGTTGTGTGACACGAGCGTGGGCATGTCAACGGAGACCGGGGTCTCGCCGTTCACCCGGAAAGTGTGCACGTCGGACGTCCCCAGCTTGCGCAGCGAGATCTCGGCTTCTCCTGCGAGGACCGTGAATCTCTCCACCTTGCGGCGATGGTAGTGGTCGCCGCGCGTGACACCGGGGGCAGTGGTGGAGAACGACGTCTGGCCCGATCCCCCGTGCGCGCGAACGATCTCGAAGAACGAGCCGCGGGCGTCGGCGTGGCGAATGATGTCGAGCGGCAGCCCGCCGGGGTACAGGTAGGACCGGTAGGTGTTGAACAGGTCACGATCGAAGGGAGATGCCAGATCGGGGATCTCCGTACGCTCATAGACCCGTGCCATCGCGGTCAGCCGCCGGGCGAGACCGCCTACCGTCTCGTTCACCGCGAGGTCCGCCATCGCTGACACCGGCACAGTCCCGATCAGGACGTCCGCCGCGTTCTGCGCATGCAGGAGGGTCAGTTCCCGATCCTGGTGGACCTGAGGCTCCTCTCCAGCGGCGATCAGATGACAGAACGTCGCTGTGACCGCGTTGTAGAAGGGGCGGCCGAACTCGCCGAACAGGTTGGGCAGGCGGACGTCCTCGTACCCGGCACCCCGGGAGGCTGCCGCACGGGCCAGCCTCTCCCCCGCCGCCGACTTGGCATCGCCGTACACAGAGCCGTTAGTGGCTTGGACGCTGTTGGCGAAGACCACGCGAGCCGGAGCGCGGTCGACCTCAAGGAGCACATCAGACACCTGCTGCGAGAACAGCCTGTTACCGTCGGCGACTTCACTGTCCGTCCCTCTGTTCACGCCCGCCAGGTGCAGGAGCTGATCGGCGCCGTCTAGTGCCTCGCGGGCCTCGGACGCGTCGAATCCCTCCCCCACCGGAATAAGGCGAACCTCGTGGCCTTGCTCGTGCAGGGCAGCACGGGTATGGAGCCCCAGGAATCCGTGTCCGCCGGTCATCACGTAGCGCGCCATGCTCAGCCCTTCTCCACTCGAATGCCCGCCAGGGCGAGCTCCCTGCGGACGTCAGGCAAAGTCAGGAGAAGGTCCTCGACTTCCGTCACGGACAACCGCTCCACCGTGTGGGAGTCATAGTCGTTGTACTGAGTGAGCGCCTTGTCCCCCTCGTCCACGTAGACCTTGTAGTTCAGATCCCGCGCGTCAGCACGGATCCTGAAGTACTCGCCCATGTCCTCCGCGCGGGACAGCTCCTCGCGGCTGGCCAGGGCCTCCGAGAGCTTCTCTGCGTGCCGCGTGCCGATGACGTCCACCTGCGCGTCCGACTGGAACAGGTTGATGACGGCCTGGGCGAGGGTGCCAATGGTGCAGGAGGGTGCCTTGCGGATGAAGAGGTCGCCCTGTCTGGCGTTCTCCCAGGCGAACTCCACGAGAGAGACGGAGTCCGCCAGGGACATCATGAACCGCGTCATCTCCGGGTTCGTCACCGTGAGGTTCTTGCCGGCCTTGAGCTGGCGGATGAAGAGCGGGATCACGGAGCCGCGCGAATACATGACGTTGCCGTAGCGCACGCAGGAGACGGTGGTGGCTGCGGTCGGATTGTTGAGCCCGTGGGACAGCGCCACCTTCTCCATCAGAGCCTTGGACATGCCCATCGCATTCACCGGGTACACGGCCTTGTCCGTGGACAGGCACACCAGCGAGCCGACGCCGGCCTCGTCGGATGCGCGGATCACGTTGTCCGATCCGTAGATGTTCGTCCGGACGGCCTCCATCGGGAAGAACTCGCAGGAGGGCACCTGCTTGAGGGCGGCCGCGTGGAACACGTAGTCCACGCCCCTGACCGCGCGAGACACGCTGGTGTAGTCCCGGATGTCGCCCAGATAGAAGCGCAGACGGTCGTCTCCGAGGTCATGGCGCATCTGGTCCTGCTTGGCTTCATCCCGACTTAGGATGCGGATCTCCGCGATGTTCTCGCGCTCGAGGAGCCGGGTGGTGACGGTGTGGCCGAACGAGCCGGTGCCACCGGTGATCAGGATTTTGCGGTCGGTCATGGCTGCTCCTGGTGAAGGCTGGATCGAGAAGGCGTGGTTCCCTGGACGGCGGCGTGATGGAGGATGTCCTCGAGCTGACCGAGGGCTGAGACTGATGACATGCGCTCCTCGAACAGTCGGCGAGCAGCCGTCTTCATGTCCTCGTACTGGTTCTGCGGGAGCGCCGCGGCGTCGGCAAGGACATCCGCCAGGGCGAGGGGGTCCTCGGGAGGACTGGTGAACCCCGTGCCGTGCTCACTCACAATCTTCTGCACGTCGCCAAGAACAGTGGTGATGACCGGGATGCCAGCGGCCATAGAGCCCTGCAGCTTCGAGGGAACCGTTCCCCGGAAGATGGGCAAGTCCTTTAAGGGGACCAGCTGGAAATCGGTCCAATCGAGATGGGGTTGGAGCTCCGGAGGGGTCAACCGTCCGAGGAACAGCACCTTTCCGGCTTCCACAAGACCTTCACATCGCTGCCGCAGACGATTCTCGGCGCTGCCTCCTCCGGCGATGCGCCATTGAACATCGAGACCCCGACCCACGGCGATCTCGACTGCGGCCGCAATGGTCTCCAAATCCTGCAGGTCCCCGAGGTTCCCCGCGTAGAGGAGCCGCAGCACACCATTTGTCCTGCTTAGGTCCCGTCCGACGTTGACCCGCGCATCTTCAGACCAGTTGAGCAGCGTATGGACGGGCGTCCCGGGTCCAACTCGCTCCTCGAGGATGCGGGTCATCGTCGGTGCGATGGCCACGACGGCGGCGGCGCGTCGGTAGGTCAAAGATAGCCAAGGATTCATGAGGTTCGCCATGATCCGTCCCACCCTCTTCGGGACCATGGAGGATTCTGTGACCGACTCCGGCCAGAGGTCCTGGACATGAAGCACGTAGGGCGTGCCGACCCGACCCACCGACGCGAGCAAGGCGGGGACCGAAGCCGTCATCTGGGTCGCGTACACATAGACCACATCGGCACCACGCACTAGTGCCTGCTGTTTGACACCGGCCAATGCGAAGCTGCCGTAGCTTACGAAGCGCCCGAACGGGTTGCTCGAATGCGACAGGTGCGACCGGACCCGGTGCACGGGGACGCCGTCGATCCACTCGATCGACCCGTGGGTGTCGTATCCCGCGTAAAGACGCCCCTCCGGGTAGTTAGGTAGTCCGGTGAGCACTCTGACCTCATGTCCAAGACTGACAAGGCCACGGGCGACCGACGCCGGGATGGGGGCCGGTTCTGGGGGATAGTACTGCGAGAGGACAAGGATCTTCACCGTGCGGGGATGCCTTTCACGATAACGTTGTCCGGCACGTCCTTCACCGCGCAGGCGGCGGCGCCGACAATGCTGCAGCGTCCGACGGTACGTCCCTCGAGCACGATGGCGCCGACCCCGATGAGGCTTGCCTCTTTGACGGTGACCTCACCGGAGATCGCCGCTCCTGGATTGACGGAGACACTGTCCTGCAGGCGGGCATCATGACCAATGGTGCAGTTCAGGTTCAGGTGCACGTGGGATCCGATGGTCACGTTCGTGGTAATCTGAACTCCCCCACAGATGACGTTGCCCTCACCCATGCGGAAGGCGCCACCGGTCTGCACAGTGGGGTGCACCAGGTTGGGGAATATCCACCCCGCGTCAGCGATACGTTCGACGATCTTCCGGCGCACCTGTGGATTGCCGATCCCGATGACCAAACATGCACCGTCCTCCGGCGGGGAAGCAGGTAGAGGGCCGAGAAAGGGCAGACCCAAGGCCTCTAGACGTCCAATGTTCGTGTCTGACGCCCCGTCATCATAGAACCCAGCGAGCGTATAGCCCTCGCCGTCACCAAGCCGAGCATTGATGGCGTTGGCGACATCGGCGACCTCGCGCCCAAAGCCGCCCGCACCCATAATATAAAGATTACGCCTTGTCATTACATTCCTTCTTGTATTTTTTTTCGGCGATAGCGGGATGGGTGCCGGTGAAGCGGGACATGGTCATCTGCCCCTCCGCCGTGATGCCCTCGCGCACCGCCACTGAGCGGATGGTACGCCACAAGATCGACAGGTCCTGGCGGAAGCTTATATTCTGAATATACTCGATATCGAGATCGAAGCGCTCCTCCCAGCCCACGGCGTTGCGCCCAGAGACCTGAGCCAGTCCAGTGATGCCCGGCCGTACCTCGTGCCGGCGCGCCTGCCGCGGCGTGTACAGGTTCAAGTACTCCGGCAGCAGAGGGCGCGGACCCACCAGAGACATGTCGCCGCGCAGCACGTTCCATAGGGAAGGCAGTTCATCGAGGCTGGTCGAGCGCAGCCATCTGCCGAAAGATGTGAGCCGGTCCGCGTCCGTCACCGGGCCATCAAATTGGTCCTCCACCTTCATGGAGCGGAACTTGTAAAGCGTGAACACACGCCCGTCCTTTCCGGGGCGCTCCTGGGCGAAGAGCACCGGGCGGCCCAGCTTCACCGCCACCGCAGCGGCGGTGGCGGCCATGAGAGGAGCCGTCACGACCAGCCCCAGCCCTGCCAGCGTGGCATCACCGACACGTTTGACTCGGGGGTAGAGGGTCATGATGGGTCCACCCCCCACGCCGCCGCGAGTGCGGAGAGGACCCGATCGAAGGCCTCGGTGGACAGCGCGCTGCCGCTGGGCAGGGTCAGACCGGTTTCGAAGAGCCGCTGGCTGGCGCCGGTGACCAGTCTGGGGGCGTCGGCGAAGACCGGCTGCAGGTGCATGGGCTTCCACAGAGGACGGGACTCGATCGCGGCCTCGTCCAGTCGCAACCGCAGATCGCTCGCCGGCAAGGGAGCGACATCAGGGTCAATCACCACGGAGGTGAGCCAGCAGTTGTCCTCTGCGTCGTCCGCGCCTCCGAAGATCTCCACACCTGGCACCTGAGCCACGAGATCCCGGTAGCGTTCGCGCCGCTCGCGGCGCCGTGCGATCATCGCGTCGAGCCGACCCAGCTGAGCGCGGCCCAGCGCAGCCAGGAGGTTGCTCAGGCGGTAGTTGTAGCCAATGTCCGTGTGCTCGTAATGGGTGACCGGCTGACGGGCCTGCGTGGCGAGGTAGCGCACACGACCCGCCATGTCGGCGTCGTCCGTGAGGAGCATGCCGCCCCCCGATGTGGTCATGATCTTGTTCCCGTTGAAAGAGAACGCGGACGCCCGTCCGAACCTGCCGGCAGGCGTGCCCGCATGCGAAGCACCGAGGGACTCGGCAGCGTCCGCGAAGACCGGGACCTGATGGCGCTCGGCGATCTCCATCAGGCGGGTGTAGTCGCAGGCCTTGCCGAGCAAGTCCACGGGCACCACGGCACGGGCGGGGGTACCCGCCGACTCCAGGGCCGTCAGCGCCTCTTCGAGCAGGTCAGGGTCCATGTTCCCGGTCGCCTCGACACTGTCGACGAAGTAGGGGGTGGCTCCGGTATAGACGATGGCATTCGCGGTGGCCGCGAACGTCATCGTCGACGTCACCACGATGTCCCCCGGACCGATGTCCATGGTGAGCAGTCCCAGGTGCAGGGCGGCCGTCCCCGAGGACAATGCCACGGCGTGGCCGACGCCGATGCGCTCGGCCATCTCCGCTTCAAAGGCGTCCACGTCCGGGCCGAGCGGAGCGATCCATCCGGAGCGGATCGCGGCCACCACGGCGTCTTCTTCGGCTTGGCCCACATCCGGCGAAGACATGAGGATGCGCGTGTGGGTGGTCATCTCGCCGTTCTCCCTCGTAGAGCTGGTCAGGTTCATGCGTTGCGAGCCGGTGCGTCGGACGAGGCCACTCGGGGGGTGCTGGCCCGCGTCCGCCTCAGCCACTCGTCGTAGTCCAGGGCGTCTGGCGCGAGCGCGTCCACCGCGGCGTGGGAGATCTTCGGGTGGAAGGGACGGTCATCCGTCTCGCCCTGCCCGATGAGCTCCTCGTGGAGCTTCTCCCCGTGGCGGAGTCCTGTGAACGTGATAGGGACGTCCTTCCCGGACATGGCGATCATCCGCTGGGCGATGTCCAGAATCCGCACCGGCTCCCCCATATCCAGGATCATCACCTCACCTGGCCGGCCGATGGCTCCGGCCTGGATGACCAGATGGCAGGCCTCCGGGATGGTCATGAAGTATCGGGTCACCTCCGGGTGGGTGACGGTCACCGGGCCGCCCTGTTCAATCAGCCGCCGGAACGTGGGCAACATGGATCCGCGGCTGCCGATCACATTGCCGAACCTCACGGAGAGGTAGGGCCGCCCCGTCTCCCGCGCCATCCAGGCCGTGAGCTTCTCAGCCACCCGCTTGGAGTGCCCGAGGGCGGACGTGGGGTTGGCCGCCTTGTCCGTGGAGATGTTGATGAACACATCGACGCCCACCGCCCGGGCCGCCTCAAGCACGTTCAACGTGCCGAGGACGTTGGACTTCCACGCCTCCTCGGGGTACTGCTCCAGCATGGGCAGATGCTTCAGGGCTGCGGCGTGATACACCACCTCCGGGCGGCGGTCCTGGAAGATGCGGTTCAGAGCAGCCACGTCACGGATATCCGCCAAAACCACATCCTCGGTGTCCAGAAGCCCGTGGCCCACGGTCGCCAGCTGGGCGTCCTGCAGGGCGGTCTCATCCCGGTCCACCATGATCAGCTCCGCCGGGGCGTACTTCACGATCTGACGGCACAGCTCCGAGCCGATCGACCCGCCGGCGCCAGTGACGAGCACCCGCTTCCCCACAAGGTACTCGGCCGCCGTGTCCACCTGAGTGTCCACCGGCTCGCGGCCGATCAGGTCCTCGATGGACAGGTTCCGCAGGTCCTCCAGACCCACGGCGGACGTCAGCTGGCGGTCCAGCACCGGCAGCACCCGCACATGGAGGCTCAACGGGGCGGCGGCATCCGCCACCGCGCGGATGAGGCGGTTGTCGGCGGCCGCGATGGCCACGATCAGCTCGGTGGCACCCGTGCGGTCCACTGCCCTGCGCAGATCCTTGAGAGCCCCCACCACGGGGACACCCCGCACCACACGCCGCCGCAGGCCGGGGTCGTCGTCCAGGAACCCGACGGGCCGGTACTCGGACTCCGAGTCGATCTGCATCCGGCGCGCAAGAACCTCGCCCAGCATGCCTGCCCCGTAGATGAGGGTGGGGGCGGCGTCCTCGCCGGGGCCAATCCTCGCCTCCCGCCGCAGGCGATGGATGTAGCGCAGCCCCAGCATGAGGACCAGCGCAATGGGCCCCGCGATGAGCAGTAGGCTCCGCGGGACCTGCCATGCGTCCCCCACCACCAGCAACACGGCAGTGACCAGGGCCGACACGCCGATAACAAGTGCCGTCAGACCGCGGACCTCTTCAAACGTGCCGTAGCCGTACCGTCCGCGGTAGAAGCCCATGAGGTACCCAGCCACCAGTTGCACCACCGCGGTGAGCACGACGACGCTGAGCACGCCCGCCCATCGGACCGGGCCCACGGCGAAGTCAAAACGGAACAGCGTGGCAACGGCCAGCGCCACCGCCCACACCCCGACATCGCACACGAGGGTGATCGCCCAATCGGGGCGTCTCGCTGCCGTCCACGCCTTGGTTGTCATCGCCGTACTCCTTCTCTTTCCGCACCCCTCGACATCACAGAACGGTCACGTTATCCCCGGCGGAGAACAGATTGCGGGTGCCGTACACGGGTACGCGGAGTGTTGCAACGGCCGAGTGGTCCACGTCGGCACGGTCGGAGGTCACTACCACGTCATAGCCCGCCTCGACCACTCGCATGCAGACGGGCAGCCGAACATATCCCGGGCCGATGACCACCAATCTCATCGCATGACCCCGCTTCCCCGTGCGCTGCACATCGACTCTGACGACCGACAAGGGCATCTCGCGGGATCTGTGATGACCGCTCAGCCTCGCTGACGTGAGCGTACATCACACCCGAAATGCGGCCCGCAGTTGCCTCATCAAAGCGATGACCTCGAAAACCTGACCTTAATTCCACTTGAATATCGGGTGGACGCCAATGGCGGGCCGCGGCGGCGCTACGCTGACCTGCAAGACAACGGGGTCGGTGACCCTGCCGGCCCCGCCGGCAGATCCCCTCCCCGATCGGCACGGGAGACAGGGAGACGGATGGACCAGCCTCAGACGATGGACGCGACGGTGCCCGTGGAAGAGGACCCGGACGGGTTCTCGTTGCGGGACGTGTTGCAGCTCCTGCGCCGCCGCTGGAAGGCCATCACGGCGTTCACACTCCTGGGCCTGGCCGTCGCCGCGGTCCTCACCGCACTCCAGCCGCTCACTTACACGGCGTCGGCCACAGCCGTGGTCAATCCGACCGTCACGGACAATCCGGCGGCCGCACTGAGCCAGGACTCGGTGGCCAAGTCCCGGGCGGTGCAGTTCGACGAGCTGGCCGGCTCGGCCCTCGTGGCCGAGCGGGCAGCTGCCATGGTGGACTTCCCCGTCTCGACCGGTCAGGCGTTGTCCGCGGTGACCACGTCCGTGCCCACCAACACCGCCCTGATCAAGGTCCAGGCCGAGTGGTCCGACCCCGCCCAGGCCGCCCAGCTCGCCGACGCCTGGGTGCAGGCACTGCAGGACCAGGTGGGCGAGCTCGACGCGGCGGACGGGCGAGACCCGCAGGTACAGATCGACCGCCTGCTCCCGGCTACGGCGCCCGCCTCCCCTACGTCACCCAACCCGCCTCTGAACCTCGTGGTGGGGGCCGTCCTGGGCCTCGCTGCGGGAGCCGCGCTTGCCCTGGCCCTGGAGGCACTGGACCGCCGCATCCGCAGCACGGAGGATCTTCAGCGCGCCGGGGTGACGCCCATCGGTGCCATCCCCAAGGCCTCCGGCCTCGCGGACGGACAGCGCGTCCTGGCCAAGGCCGGCAGGCAGGACGCCGACCACTTCCGGGCCCGGGAGGCGTTCAACGAGCTGCGGATCAACCTGCAATACATGAACCCGGACGACCCGCCCCGCATCATCACCGTGACCTCGGCCAGCCCCAACGACGGCAAGTCCACGGTGGCCGCGAATCTCGCCGTCACACTGGCCCACGCCGGCGTGCCGGTGGTCTTGGTGGATGCGGACCTGCGCCGTCCCACGGTGGCCACTACCTTTGATCTGCCCCAGGGCGCCGGACTCAGTGACGTGGTGGTGGGACGGGCCGCGTTCGCGGACGTGCTCCATGAGTCCGCGGACCCGCAGGGCCTCGTGATCCTGCCTGCCGGTCAGCTCCCCCCGAACCCCACCGAGCTGCTCACCTCGGCCCGGTTCAAGGAGGCCATCGAGGCGCTCGCCGAGACGCACATGGTGATCGTGGACGCTCCCCCGCTGCTCGCCGTCCCGGACGCGTCCGTGGTGGCCACTCGGCTGGACGGGGCACTGCTCGTCCTGGACGCCGAGTCCACCACACGTGATGAGCTGCGCCACGCCGTGCAGGCGCTCCAACGTGTCCACGCCCCGATCTTGGGCGCCGTGCTCAACCGCGTGGACTCCAAGGACCGATCCGGCCGGTACGCCTACTACCGCTCGGACTACACCTCCCCCGCATCCACCGCCTGACCTGGGCCGACGCGAACGGCCTGGGCGGGCGAGGGGTACTCGCCCCGGTGGCGGGCCCGTAGTGTCTTCACCATGCGAGCACTCACATGGCAGGGAAAGCGCAACGTCGCCGTCGAGGACGTCCCGGATCCGCGGATCCAGGAGCCGACGGACGCGATCATCGAGGTCACGTCGACCGGCATCTGCGGGTCGGACCTGCATCTGTACGAGGTCCTGGGGCCGTTCATGGACGCGGGGGACGTGATCGGTCACGAGCCGATGGGCATCGTCCGCGAGGTCGGGTCCGAGGTCACCCACATCCGGCCCGGTGACCGGGTGGTCGTGCCCTTCACCATCTCCTGCGGTCGGTGCTGGATGTGTCAGCGCGGGCTGCAGTCCCAGTGCGAGACCACCCAGGTGCGGGAGCAGGGCTCCGGCGCCGCGCTCTTCGGCTACTCCCGGCTCTACGGCTCCGTCCCCGGCGGACAGGCCGAGCTGCTGCGCGTGCCCCACGCGGACTACGGCCCCGTGAAGGTGCCGCACACCGGCCCGGATGAGCAGTGGCTGTTCCTCTCGGACGTCGTCCCCACCGCCTGGCAGGGGGTCCAGTACGCGAACGTCCCCGACGGCGGCACGCTCGCGGTGCTCGGCCTCGGCCCCATCGGCCAGCTGGCGGCACGCATCGGCGTGCACCTGGGGTACCGGGTGATCGGCGTCGACCCGGTCCCCGAACGCCGCGCGATGGCGGCCCGGCACGGCATCGAGGTCCTGGACGCCGACGGCGGCGAGGCCGAGGTGCTCCGCGAGCGCACCGGCGGCCGCGGTCCCGACGGGGTCGTGGACGCGGTCGGCATGGAGGCGCACGCCTCCCCGGCGGGGCATGCGGCCCATACCGCCGTGGGCCTGCTGCCCGACGCGCTCGGCCGGGCGGCCATGAAGACCGCCGGCGTCGACCGCCTGAGCGCCCTCCACACCGCGATCGACGCGGTCCGGCGCGGCGGCACGGTGTCGCTCTCCGGGGTCTACGGCGGCATGAAGGACCCGATGCCGATGCTCACCCTGTTCGACAAGCAGGTCACCCTGACGATGGGCCAGTGCAACGTCCGTCGCTGGGTGGACGACCTGCTGCCCCTGCTCGACGACCCGTCCGACCCCCTCGGCGTGCTCGACCTGACCACGCACACCGCCCCGCTCGAGGACGCGCCCGCCCTCTATGAGAAGTTCCAGAAGAAGGAGGACGGCTGCATCAAGGTGGTCCTGAAGCCGTGAGGATCGTCGTCCTGGGCGCGACGGGCAACGTCGGCACCGCTGTCCTGCACCGCCTCCAGGCCGCGGCCGAGGTGAGCTCGATCGTGGGCGTGAGCCGTCGCGGCCCGGACCGGTCCGGGGCGCCCTACGATGGCGTCGAGTGGCACCGCCTGGACGTCGCGGAGCCCACGGCGGCGGGGCGGCTGCGCGAGATCGTCGTCGGCGCGGACGCCGTCGTCGACCTGGTGTGGGTGATCCGCCCCAACCGCGACCGCGACCACCTGCGCGCCGTCAACGTGGTCGGCAACGAGCGGGTGTTCCGGGCCGTGGCCGAGGCGGGCGTGCCCCATCTGGTCTACGCGTCCTCGGTGGGCGCGTACGGGCCCGGGCCGAAGGACCAGGCCGTGGCCGAGTCCCACCCCACCACCGGGATCCCCACCTCGCACTACGCCGCGCAGAAGGCCGAGGTCGAGTCGATCCTCGACCGCGTGCAGGCCGAGCACCCCGAGCTGCTCGTGACCCGGCTGCGCCCCGGGCTGATCTTCCAGTCCGCCGCCGGGCCCGAGATCAAGGACTACTTCCTGGGTGACCTCGTCCCCGCCCGGCTGGTCGCCCGCCTGCGCGCTCCGGTGCTGCCGTTCCCGCGGGGCCTGCGATTCCAGGCGCTCACGGCCCAGGACGTGGCGGACGCGTACTGGCGCGTGATCGCACACCGGGCGGGCGGGGCCTTCAATGTGGCCGCCGAACCCGTGCTGGACGCGCACACCCTGGGCACCGTCCTCGGGGCGCGCCGCATCCTGGAGCTGCCCGTGGGCCTGTTCCGAGCGGCCGCGGCGCTGACCTACCGGGCACGGCTGCAGCCCACCGACCCGGGGTGGGTGGACATGGCGGCGGCGGTGCCCATCATGGACACCACGGCCCTGCGCGCCGCGACCGGCTGGTCCGAGACCACCGACGCCCGGGAGGCGGTCCGCCTCGTGCTCGACCATCTCGACGGCGCCGAAGGCCTCGGCAACGCCGGGCACCGCTCGCACTCGCCCACGGAATGAGGACGAGGACCCTCACCCGCCGGGCCGCCCTGACGGGCCTGCTCGGGAGCGCCGCCCTCGGGTTCACCGCCTGCACCTCCTCCGGCTATCCCGCCGACCCGGACGGCACCCTGGACCGCGTCACGGGCGGGGTGCTGCGCGTCGGCGTCGTGCACCACCCGCCTCACGTGGACGTCTCGGGCGCCGAGCCCGTCGGCCCCGAGCCCGACCTGATCCGCGGCTTCGCCGCGGCGCACGACGCACGCGTCGAGTGGACCGTGGCCGGGGAGGAGGCGCTCATGACCGCACTGGAGAAGGGCGACGTGGACCTGGTGGCCGGCGGCCTGACCTCGGCGTCCCCGTGGACGTCGCACGCGAGCATCACCCGCGACTACGCCGAGGCGCAGGGTCCGGACGGCGAGCCGGTGAAGCTCGTGATGGCCGTGCCCCTGGGTGAGAATCAGATGCTCACGGCCCTCGAGGCGTACTTCGACCAGCGCGCAGCGGAGGCTGCCCGATGACGCGGCAGGACACCCGCGAGAGGGGGCCGAGCGGGCGCCGGTTCGGCGCCACGGAGCTGCCCCCGGAGATCGAGCGCGTGGTCCAGCAGGCCAAGCGGCTCGAATGGGCGACGCTGGGGGTGATCGTGGTCACGATCGTCCTCGTGGCGGTCGTGATGGGCTCCTCGCAGGCCATGCGGGCCGCGTGGATCGAGGACCTGCTCTCCCTGATCCCGCCGATCGCGTTCCTCGTCGCCCTGCGCGTGGCCCGCATGGCCCCGACGCGGGCCCGGCCCTACGGCTCTCACCGGTCCGTCGGGGTGGGGCACCTCGTGGCCGCCGTCGCCCTGTCCGTGATGGGCGTGGTCCTCGTCGGCGACTCCCTCCTGGGCCTGGTGACGGCGGAGCACCCGCCCATCGGCACGTTCCACCTGTTCGGGCACACCGTGTGGCAGGGCTGGTTCATGATGGCCGTGATGGCCCTGTCCGTGCCGGGGCCCATGATCCTCGGCCACAAGAAGCTCAGGCTGGCCGAGCAGCTCCACGACCGCGTGCTGTACGCGGACGCGGACATGAACAAGGCGGACTGGCAGACGGGCGTGGCGACCATCGTCGGCGTGGCCGGCATCGGCCTGGGCTGGTGGTGGGCGGACTCCGCTGCGGCGATCTTCGTGGGCGTGAGCATCGTGCTGGACGGCTGGAAGAACCTGAAGGAGGCCGTCACGAACCTGGCGGACCGTCGCGCCGCCACGATCGAAGGCGCCCGGCCGCACCCGCTCATCGACCGTGCCGAGCGGGTCGCCTGGGCGGAGCCGTGGGTGCGCCACGCGGGCGCCCGCGTCCGGGACGAGGGCCACGTGTTCCACGTCGAGATGTTCGTGGTGCCGCACGAGGGGGCGGACGTGACGGTGGCCCGCTGCTGCGCGCTGCGGGACGCGATCGCCGCCCTGGACTGGAAGCTGCAGGACGTCGTCGTCGCCCCGGTGGACGAGCTGCCTGCCGAGGTGCACGGTGGCCGGTCCGGGGAGCATCAGACGGGCGAGGAGTAGCCCGGGCCTCAGCCGGCCAGGAACCGTCCCTCGAGGGTGGCGGAGGTGATGCGCTGGATCTCGCGCTGCTGGTCGGCGGCCCTCTGGCGCAGGGCGTGCATCTCGGCGGCGTCGACCGCCGGCAGCTGCGGCGCGAGCTGTTCGAGGACGTGCCACATCGCGGACTTAGCCTGGAGCATGCCCTGCAGCAGGTCCAGTTCGATCTGCGTCCAGCCGGAGCCGCGCGTGCGCAGCGCGTTCACGGGGTTGAGTCGTCCGCCGACCTCGGCCGCCGCGCCGGCGGCCCGGTCCACGAGGGGGGTGCGGAGACCCAGCTCGCCGATGAGCGCCTCGAGGCGGTCCTGGTCGTCCTGGACGGCGTCGCCGAGGCGGCGCAGCGCGGCCTCCTGCGGGGTGCCGGCCCAGGTCTGCTCGGCGGCGCGGAACGCCTTCACGCCCGAGCGGGAGCCGAGCAGGTGCTGATTGAGGAAGTCCTCCAGCATCTGCTCGTCCACGGCGGCGGAGGTGGACTCGGGGCGGGGGTGCTCATGGCCGGTCATGGGCCCTGTCTACGGAACGTGTGGGCGTGGCGGCAAGGGGCCGGGCGCGCTCAGACGCTGACGACCTCGACCGGCTGTCCCGGGTCCGCGCCGAACCACGCGTCGGAGGGGGCGACGCCGTCGCGCACCAGGCGTGCGCCGAGCGCGGCGACCATCGCCCCGTTGTCGGTGCACAGGTTCACGGGCGGGACGGTCAGCTCGATGCCCGCGGAGCGGCACCGGTCGGCGAGCAGGGCGCGCAGGCGCGAGTTCGCCGCGACGCCGCCGCCGAGCATCAGGTGGGTGAGCCCGTGCTCGCGGCAGGCGCGGACGGCCTTGGCGGTGATCACGTCCGCGACGGCCTCCTGGAAGGAGGCGGCGATGTCCGCGCGCGGCACCTCGAGCCCGCGGGCCTCGAACTGCTCCACGGCGCGGGAGACGGCGGTCTTCAGCCCGGAGAAGGACCAGTCGTGCCGGTGCGGGCCGGGCTCCTCGGCGCTGCCGACGAACTTGCCCGCGGTGAGCCCGCGCGGGAAGCGGAAGGCCCTCGGATCGCCCTGGGCGGCGAGCCGGTCGATCACGGGGCCCCCGGGGTAGCCCGCCCCGATGAGCCGGGCGACCTTGTCGTACGCCTCGCCGGCCGCGTCGTCGATGGTCGAGCCCAGCAGTTCCACCTCGGAGCTGATCCGGCCCACGCGCAGGATCTCGGTGTGCCCGCCGGAGACGAGCAGCGCACCCAGGTCCGCGGGCAGGTCGTCCCACTGCGCGGGCCGCACGCCGTCCAGCATGCCGACGCCCACGTGCGCCACGAGGTGGTTGATGCCGTAGAGGGGCGTGCCGAGGGCCGTGGCGAGCGCCTTCGCCCCCGCGACCCCCACCATGAGCGCGCCCGCCAGACCCGGACCGGAGGTGACGGCGATCGCGTCGAGGTCCTCGAGGGTGACGTCGGCGGCGTCCAGGGCGCGGCGGATCGTGGGCACGAGGGCCTCGAGGTGCGCGCGGGCGGCGATCTCCGGGATCACGCCGCCGAAGCGCACGTGCTCCTCCACGGAGGAGGCGACCTCGTGGGCCAGCAGGGCGGTGCCGCGGACGACGCCGACGCCGGTCTCGTCGCAGGAGGACTCGATGCCGAGCACGAGGGGGGCTGCGGTGGCGGTGGGCATGGGCTCCAGTCTAGTGAGCGGCCCGGTCACAGGGCCTTGCGCATGATCACGGCGTCCTCGCCGCCCGGGTAGTAGCGGCGGCGCACGTGCAGCTCCTCGAATCCGTGGCGCACGTAGAGGCGCCGGGCGGCGGCGTTGGAGGCCCGGACCTCGAGCATGAGGGCGCTCGCGCCGCGCGCCGTGGCCTCCGCGGCCATCCAGCGCAGCTGGGCCGCGCCGATCCCCCTTCCCTGCGCCGCGGCGACGGTGCCCACGGTCTGCACGTCGGCGACGTCGCCGACCACCATGATCCCGCCGTAGCCGACGATCTCGCCGGGGGCGGGGCCGTCGTCGTCCGCGGAACCGGGCGCGGCCACGTCGCGGACGACCACGCGGTAGTCCCGGGTGGGCGGGCGGCCGTGCGCGTCCCGTCCGCCGGCGGGGCCGGTCTGGGCGAGCTCCTCCTCGTAGAAGTGCGCGGGCCAGGCGTCGAGCGGGAAGAGCGTGGCCTCGTGGGCGAGCACCTCGGGGACGTCCCACACGGTCATGGGGCGCAGCAGGTACCCGGGCGGCAGCCCGTGCCCGTCCTCGGCGGGGCGCCCGTCGCCGGCCGGGGCCGGCTCGGCCGGGCTCACGCGCCCGCCCGCTTGCGGGGGCCGGGGACCTTGGCGTCGGACTCGCGCAGGTAGAGCGGCTCGGCGGGCACGAGGCCGCGGCCGCGCCGCAGGGCGAGCTCGGCCACCTGCCCCACCCCGACGGCGGACGGCGTGGCCGTCTCCCAGTCCGGCACCGCGCGCAGCGCCTCGGGGTAGAGCCCGGCCCCCGCGCCGTAGACGGGCAGCGGAGTGACCTCGTCCGCGGGCGAGACGAAGGGGCCGTGCAGCAGGGTCGGCTGCCCGCCGACCTGCGCGTAGTGGGCCCAGTAGACCTCGCGGCGGCGGGCGTCCGTGGCGATCACGAACTCCTCGATCCCGTGGCGGAAGGCATCGACGCCGGCCTCGTGGGCGAGCGCGTCGAGGCTGCGGACCCCGTGCACGGGCACGTCCCACGCCAGGCCGAGGGCGGCCGCCGTCGCCAGGCCCGCGCGCAGTCCCGTGAAGGGTCCGGGGCCGACGCCGACCGCGAGCGCGTCCAGCGCGGTGCCGGTGACGCCGGCCTCGCCGAGCACGGCCTGCACCGCGGGGGCGAGCACCTCGGCGTGGGCGTGGGTGTCGTCCGTGGCCCAGCGCGCGAGCTCCTCACCGTCCTGCAGGACGGCGACGGAGGCGGCGGCGGAGGAGTCGATCGCGATGAGCAGGGCCATGGCCGCCAGTCTACGGAAGCACGACGCCGGCCCAGCGCGGACCGCGGCCGGTCACGACGGCAGTACGCAGCTCCTCGGCCTGGCCTCCGTCCTCGTCGGAGAAGTCGGTGACGATGCCGTCCTCCTCCCCCGCCGAGGCCGCGGGGCCGTCCTCACCACCGCGGGCGCGGACGATCTCGATGTCCAGCCACGAGGCGTCCGGGTCCTCGGGGAACCCGGCGAGGGACTCGGCCATGCCCCGGCCCCACTCGACGACGGTCACGGAGCGGTCCACGCTCGCGTCCAGGTCGAGGTCCGTGAGCTCCCCCGCCGAGCGCAGCCGGTACGCGTCCACGTGCACGAGGTCCGGGGTGCCCGCCGGGGCGTCGGCCGGGGCGGGGTGGACGCGGGAGAGGACGAACGTCGGCGAGACCACGCCGGAGGCCACGCCGAATCCGCTGGCCAGCCCCTGGGTGAAGGTCGTCTTGCCCGCGCCGAGGTCGCCCGTGAGGATCAGCACGTCACCGGCGCGGAGCACCCCGGCGAGGGCGCGGCCGAACGCCCGGGTGCCGTCGGCGCCCTCGAGCGGGACCGTCGCCGTCAGCACGGGCTCCGGCAGGGTCGGGCCGGGGGCGGGGATCTCGTAGTCGCTCATGGGCGGGCCTCCTGGGTCGGCGTGGGGTCCACGTGCTGCCGGTCCACGCGGCCTCCGATGCGGGTCACCAGCTCGTAGTTGATCGTCCCGGCGGCCGCGGCCCACTCCTCCACCGGAATGCCGGAGGCCGGTCCGAACAGCTCGACGGCGTCACCGGGCGCGTCCGCGGCGTCCGGGCCGAGGTCCACCACGAACTGGTCCATCGCGATGCGGCCCACCACGGGGACCGTCCGGCCGCCGACGTGGACGCGTGCGCCCTCGGCGACGCGCGGGACGCCGTCGGCGTAGCCGACGGGCACGAGCCCGAGGGTGGTGGGCTCCGCCGTGATGTGGCGGAACCCGTAGGAGACGCCCTGCCCGGCGGGGACGGCCTTGACGTTGGCCAGGGCGGTGACGAGGGACATGGCCGGGCGCAGCCCGAGCTCGGCGGCGGTGACGTCCGCGAACGGGGAGAGCCCGTACAGGCCCAGGCCGACGCGCACCATGTCCAGGTGCGTGTCCGGCCGGGCGAGGGTGGCGGGCGTGTTGGCCAGGTGCCGCAGCAGTGGGTGGCCGAGCGCGGCGGCGGCCTCGGCGGCCATCCGTTCGAACCGCAGCAGCTGCGCCGTGGTCTCGGTGGCCCGGTCCGGCTCGTCCGCCACGCCGAGGTGGGAGAACACGCCCTCCACCCGCACGAGGCCCGCGGCCTCGAGCTCGGCGGCACGCGCGACGAACGCGGGCCACCGCTCGGGCGGGCAGCCGTGGCGGCCCAGGCCGGTGTCCGCCTTCAGGTGCAGGACGGCGCGGACGTCGGGTCCGGCCCCGTCGCGGGCCCGCAGCCCGCGGACGGCGTCGGCGACGACGTCGAGGTCCCAGCCCGAGACGCCGAGGGTCACGTCCGCCTCGACCGCGGCGGCGAAGTCCGTGGCCCCGGTGTGCAGCCACGCGAGCACGGGCAGGCGCACCCCCGCCGCGCGCAGGGCCAGGGCCTCGCGCACGTGGGCCACCCCGAGCCGGTCCGCGCCGGCGGCCGCGGCAGCACGGGCGACGGCCACCGCGCCGTGGCCGTAGGCGTCGGCCTTGACGACGGCGGTCAGCAGCGGCCGGCTGCCGTCGGGGCGCCGGATCCGCTCCCGCAGCACGCCCACGTTGTGCCGGACGGCCGCCAGGTCGATGCGTGCGGCGCGCTCGGTGTCCGCCGGGTCGACGTCGGCGCGGCTCATCGGACGGCCTCCGGCTCGGCGTCGTCCGGCCACCACAGGCGCGCGACGCGCGCGCCCAGCGCGGTCGGCAGCGTGGCCGTGGTGATCCGCCCGGCGCGGGCCTGGCCGGCCCCGGCCTGGGCATGCAGCCAGGCGGCGGCGGCCGCGAGCCGGGCCGTGGGCGCCGGGCCGGGATCCTCCCCGGCCCGGCGCGCCCGCGAGCGCCGCGCCACGTCCGCGGCCAGGACGGCACCGATCGCCCCGGAGAGCACGTCGCCGGTGCCGCCCATCGCGAGTTCGGGCCCGCCGCCGGTCACGACCCACGCCTCGCCGTCCGGGGCGACCACGAGGGTGCGCGGGCCCTTGAGCAGGACGGTGGCCCCGTGCGCAGCGGTCCACGCCCGCAGCGCCGCGAGCGGGTCGGCGGCGTCGTCGCCGTCCGCGGGGACGCGCTCGCGCAGCCGGGACCACTCCCCGGCGTGCGGCGTCAGGACCACGGGCGTGCCGGCCGCGCGCAGCGACCGCAGCTCGGCGGCGGTGACCAGGTCCAGGGCCGAGGCGTCGGCGACCAGGGCCGCCTCCGGCCGTTCCTCGAGCGCGGCGAGGACGCCGGCCCAGCGCCGCCGCGCGTCGTGCTCGGTGTCCAGGCCGGGACCGGCCACCCAGGCGTCCGCGCGCGACGGCTCGGGCCCCTCCGCCGAGACCAGCGCCTCGGGGTGGGCGGCGAGCACCAGGTCCCGGGTGGTCTGCGGGCCGGCGTGGTGCACCATGCCCGCGCCCGCCTGCAGCGCGCCCGCGCTCGCGAGCACGGCGGCCCCCGGGTAGCGCTCCGATCCGGCGACGACGGCCACCACGCCGCGCGTGTACTTGTGGGCCTCGGCCGCGGGGGCCGGGTGGGCGGCCCGTGCGGCGGCCTCGTCCATCACGCCCAGCCGCGTGGCCGGCGACGTCGGCAGGTGCGGTCCCAGCCCGATGTCCACCACGTGCACGACGCCCGCGCGCGCGGCCCCCTCCCCGAGGACGAGGCCGGACTTGAGGGCGCCGAACGTCACGGTCGCGTCCGCGGACAGGGCCTCCCCCCGCACCTCGCCGGTGTCCGCGTCCACACCGGAGGGCACGTCGCACGCCAGCACGAGCGCGTCCGCCGGCAGGGCGCGCGCCGCGGCGGGCAGCTCATACTCGCCGGTGAAGCCCGTGCCGAGCACGCCGTCCACCACGAGCGCGGCCTCGGGCGGCACCGCGTCGGCACGTCGTCCCCCGGCCGCCCGCAGCGCAGCCCAGCCCTCGGCGTGCCAGCGCGGGACGCCGTCGTCGTCCCGGCGGACGGGCACGGCGACCGCGGCCACGCCCCGGCGGCGCAGGAAGGCGAGGGCGAACAGCGCGTCCCCGCCGTTGTTGCCGGGGCCGACGAGGGCGGCCACGGTCGCCCCGGCCACGGGGCCGCGCTCACGCAGCAGGGCGGCGGCGTGCTCGGCCAGGGCCCAGGCGGCGGCGCGCATCAGCTCCGGGCCGCGCCCGGCCGCGAGCAGGGGCTCCTCGGCCGTGCGCACGGCCGAGCCGGTCACGGCGATGCGGGTCAGGTCATCGGCGGTCATGCGGACTCCTCCTCGGCCGCGCGGCGTTCGGCGACCACGTAGGCGGTGGCGACGTCCCCGTCATGGCTGAGGGAGAGGTGCCAGTGGGTGATGCCCAGGGCCTCGGCCTGGGCCTGCACGGTGCCGGTCAGGTGCACGGTGGGGCGGCCGTCGCCGTGGTCCGGGCGCGGGATCCAGCAGTGGTGCCACATCATCCCGGGCGGGGCGCCCATGGCCTTGGCGATCGCCTCCTTGGCGGCGAAGCGCGCGGCCAGCGAGCGCAGCGGCAGGTCCCGCTCGTCCTCGGTGAACAGGCGTGCGCGCAGCGCCGGGGTGCGCTCGAGCTGCGCCCGGAACCGCGGGACGTCCACCACGTCCACCCCCACGCCGACGATCACGCCGCCCCCGCCCGCCGGGCGCCCACGACGACGGCGCCGGCCTCGTCCCCGACGGGCTGCCCGCGCAGTCGCTTGGCCAGGTCGAGCGGCCACTGCAGCACGCCGGGCAGCTGCTGGTCGCAGCCCGGCGTGAGCATCGCCTTCCCGTAGGCCAGCACGCCGTAGACGCCGTGCTGCAGGCGGCCGAGCCGGTCGAAGCCGGCGTCGAACGCGTACAGGGACACACGGCCCTCCTCGGGTGTGAGGCACCGCTCCGCCAGCAGCCGCGCACGCTCCACGTGCTGGTGGAAGGTGAGCACGCCCAGGTGGTGCAGGCCCAGCTCGCGCATGCGGTCGGCCGCGTGGACGACCTCGCCCTGGGTGGTCACCGGATCGGGCGCGAAGCACTCGACGGTGACGCCTTCCAGCCGCGGGTCGCGCTCCTCCGGGCCGCCGCACAGCTTCTCGTGCCCGTCCGGCCCCAGGTACGCGGAGACGAAGAGCCGGTCGGTGACACCGGACGCGGCGAGCTCGATCGCGGCGTCGTAGACGCGGGGCTGGCTGTAGAGGACGAGGAGGGCGTCCACGCGCGGTGCGTCGTCCGGGTGCGGGTCCGTCACGGCGTGCGTGGCCCATCCCGCGCCGAAGGCCAGTCCCAGCGCCGCCAGGGTCGCCACGGTGGCGCAGAGGGCCCGCGCCCACCGCGGCAGGCCACGGCGGACGCGCCCCCGGTCGACCCGCTCGTTCATGCGCCCTCGGGGACCTGCCGCAGCACGACGGTGGAGCGGGCCGGGAGCTCAAGCACGTCCCCGGCACGCACGCGGGGGTGCGAGCCGCTCGGGGCGACGTGGGACGAGGTGTCCACGACGACCTCCCACTCGGCCGGGAACGTGGGCCCGGGCAGGGTGTACGGCACGGGCTCCCACCACGCGTTCATGAGGACGTAGAAGTCCCGGTAGGGCTCCTCCCCTTCCTCGTCCCCGCGGGGGAGCGTGTGCCCGTTGAGGTAGAAGCCGATCGACCGGGCCTCGGCGCCCCAGTCGTCCTCCGTCTTGGCGGTCGCGTCCGGCTCGAGCCACACGATGTCCGGCAGGGGCGCCTCGATGTCGCGGGCCGCGGGGCGACCGTCGAAGTGGTGGCGACGGCGGAACACCGCGTGGTCACGGCGCAGCGCGATCAGGTCGCGGGTGAACGCCACGAGCGAGTCGTCCATGGCGGACCAGTCGATCCACGAGATCTCGTTGTCCTGGCAGTAGACGTTGTTGTTGCCGCCCTGGGTGCGGCCCAGCTCGTCGCCGTGGCTGATCATGGGCACGCCCTGGCTGATCAGCAGGGTGGCCAGGAAGTTGCGGCGCTGGCGGGCGCGGAGCGTCACGACCTCGGGGTCGTCGGTCTCCCCCTCCACGCCGCAGTTCCACGAGCGGTTGTGCGCCTCGCCGTCGTTATTGTCCTCGCCGTTGGCCTCGTTGTGCTTCTCGTTGTAGGAGACGAGGTCGCGCAGCGTGAAGCCGTCGTGGGCCGTGACGAAGTTCACGGACGCACCGGGGCCGCGCCCGTCCCCCTCATAGAGGTCGGCCGAGCCGGTCAGGCGGGTGGCGAACTCGCCGAGGGTGCCGGGCTCGCCGCGCCAGAAGTCGCGTACCGCGTCCCGGTACATGCCGTTCCACTCGGACCAGAGGCCGGGGAAGTTGCCCACCTGGTAGCCGCCCCAGCCCACGTCCCACGGCTCGGCGATGAGCTTGACGGTGCGCAGCACCGGGTCCTGGCGGACCACGTCGAAGAACCCGGAGAACATGTCCGGGCCCTGCTCCCCCTCCACCCGGGTGAGGGTGGTGGCCAGGTCGAACCGGAAGCCGTCCACGTGCATCTCGGTGACCCAGTAGCGCAGGGAGTCCATGACCAGCTGGAGGGCCTTGGGGCTGGAGAGGTCCACCGAGTTCCCGGTGCCCGTGTAGTCCATGTAGTGCCGCTCGTCGCCCTCGACGAGGTGGTAGTAGCCGGCGTTGTCCAGCCCGCGCAGGCTGAGCATGGGGCCCTTGTCGTTGCCCTCGGCCGTGTGGTTGTAGACCACGTCGAGGATCACCTCGAGACCAGCGGCGTGCAGGTCCTTCACCATCTGCTTGAACTCGCGGACCTGGCCGCCCACCTCCGAGGAGGAGGAGTAGGCGGCGTGCGGGGCGAAGAAGCCGAGCGTGTTGTAGCCCCAGTAGTTGCTCAGCCCCTTCTCCTGCAGGGTGGCGTCGTTGACGAACTGGTGCACGGGCATCAGCTCGACGGCGGTCACCCCGAGCTCGGTCAGGTGGCGGACCACCTCCGGGTGGGCCATGCCCGCGTAGGTGCCGCGCAGCTCCTCGGGGACGGCGGGGTGCAGCTTGGTCATGCCCTTGACGTGGGTCTCGTAGATCACCGTGTCCGTGAGCTCGACGGCGGGTGGGGCGTCATCGCCCCAGTCGAAGTCCTCGGCGACGACGACGCCGAGCATGCTCGTGCCCAGGTTGTCCGAGGTATCGATGCGGTCCGGCTCGTCGAAGTCGTACGAGTGGTGCTGCTGGCCCCACTCGTAGTCGCCGGTGAACGCCCGCGCGTACGGGTCCACGAGGATCTTGGCCGGGTTGTGCCACAGGCCGCGGGCGGGGTCCCAGGGGCCGTGCACGCGGTAGCCGTAGCGCTGCCCGTGGCCGATGCCCGCCACGTGGGCGTGCCATGTGGTGCCGTGCCGCTCCTCGAGAGGGATGCGCGTCTCCGTGCCGTCGTCGGCGACGAGGCACAGCTCGACCGCCTCCACCTCGCGGGAGACCGCGAGGGCGAAGTTGGTGCCGGTCTCGTCCACGGTGGCCCCGAGGGGGTACGGCTGGCCGATCTCCACTGTGTGCATGACTCTCCGGGGTCTCGTCGTGCGGCCCGCCGGGTGCGGCGGGCCTCCTCGGGGAGTCTACTGGGGCGGGAGGACACCGTGCCGGACGCGTCGCGGGCCCGGCCGCTGAGTGGCGGCCGGGCCCGGCAGGAGAGGTCTCGGTGGCCTCAGCGGCGGATCACTCCACCGTGACGGACTTGGCGAGGTTGCGCGGCTGGTCCACGTCGTAGCCCTTCGCCGTGGCGAGCTCGAGGGCGAAGATCTGCAGCGGGACCGTGGTCAGCAGCGGCATGAGCATCGGCTGGGTCTCGGGGACCTCGAAGACGACCTCGGCCTGGCCGCGCACGGCCGCGTCGCCGCGCTCGGCGACGGCGAAGGTGCGGGCGCCGCGGGCGCGGACCTCCTGGATGTTCGAGACCACCTTGGCGTGCAGCGAGTGACGGTCCAGGGGCGAGGGCATGACCACGAAGACCGGCTGGCCGTCGTCGATCAGGGCGATCGGGCCGTGCTTGAGCTCGCCCGCGGCGAAGCCCTCGGCGTGGATGTACGCAAGCTCCTTGAGCTTGAGCGCGCCCTCCATGGCCACCGGATAGCCGACGTTGCGGCCGAGGAACAGGACGGAGGTGGCGTCGGCCATCGAGCGGGCGAGCTCCTTGACCTGGTCCTTGGCGGCGAGGATCTCCTCGATCTTGCCGGGGATCGCTCCGAGGTCCGCCAGGATGTCCTTGATCTGGCCGCTGAACAGCTTCTTGTTCAGCTGGGCCAGGTACAGGCCCAGCAGGTAGGCCGCGGTGATCTGCGCCAGGAACGCCTTGGTGGAGGCGACGGCGATCTCGGGGCCGGCGTGCGTGTAGAGCACGGCGTCCGACTCGCGCGGGATCGTGGAGCCGTTGGTGTTGCAGATGGACACGGTGCGGGCGCCCTGCTCCTTGGCGTAGCGGACCGCCATGAGGGTGTCCATGGTCTCGCCGGACTGGGAGATGGACACCACGAGGGTGTGCGGGTCGATGATCGGGTCGCGGTAGCGGAACTCGTGGGAGAGCTCCACCTCCACGGGGATCCGGCACCAGTGCTCGATGGCGTACTTGGCCACCGTGCCCGCGTAGGCGGACGTGCCGCACGCCAGGACGATGATCTTGTCGACGGCCTTGAGCTCCTCGGGGTCGATCCGCAGCTCGTCCAGCATCAGGGCGCCGGCGGCGTCCGTGCGGCCCAGCAGGGTGTCCTGCACGGCCTGGGGCTGGTCGTGGATCTCCTTCTCCATGAAGGTCTCGAAGCCGCCCTTCTCCGCGGCCGAGGCGTCCCAGTCCACGGTGAAGCGCTTGCCGTCGGCGGGGCCGCCCCGGAAGTCCGAGATCTCGACGGCGTCGGCCGTGATCGTCACGACCTGGTCCTGCTCGAGCTCGATGGCCTCGCGGGTGAAGTCGATGAAGCCGGAGACGTCCGAGCCGAGGAAGTTCTCCCCCTCGCCCAGGCCGACGACGAGCGGCGAGTTGCGGCGCGAGGCCACCACGCGGTCCGGGTGGTCCACGTGCACGGCCAGCAGGGTGAAGGCGCCCTCGAGGCGCTGGGAGGCCAGCTGCATGGCGCGGGTCAGGTCCTGGCCGGCCGCGTTCCGGTAGACGTCGGCGAGGAGGTGGGCGGCCACCTCGGTGTCCGTCTCGGAGAGGAACTCGACGCCCTTGGCGAGCAGCTCCTCGCGCAGCTCGGCGTAGTTCTCGATGATGCCGTTGTGGATCAGCGCCAGGCGGCCCTCGTCCGCCACATGCGGGTGGGCGTTGCGGTCGGTGGGGCCGCCGTGGGTGGCCCACCGGGTGTGGCCGATGCCGACGAGGCCGGTGGGGATGGGGTGCTCGGCGAGCTCCTCGGCGAGGTTGGCGAGCTTGCCCGCCTTCTTCCGGTGGTACAGCTGACCGCCGTCCACCACGGCCACACCGGCGGAGTCGTATCCGCGGTATTCGAGACGGCGCAGGCCCTCCATCAGGACGTCGAGAGCGCCGTGCTCACGATCCGACTGGGGCTGGCCGATGTATCCGACGATTCCGCACATGCGCATGAGAATACCGGGCCGGACCCGTCTTCCGCGCACGGCGGGCCGGCTCACTCCGTCCGGGACGAGAACCCCGCGGGATTGGCCTCCTGCCAGGCCCAGAGGTCCCGCACCATCGCGGTCACATCGCGCCGGGCGTGCCAGCCCACCTCGGCGCCGATCGCGTCCACGGCGGCGCACGACTCGGCGATGTCCCCGGGCCGGCGCTCGACCACGCGGTAGGGGATGCGGCCGCCCGTGACCGCCTCGAAGGCGCGCACCATCTCGAACACGGTGACGCCCTCGCCCCGGCCGATGTTCCAGACCCGGGTCGTCGTGCCGCCCCCGGTCGCCACGCGGGCCGCGAGCCATTCGAGCCCGGCCACGTGCGCCTCCGCGAGGTCCATCACGTGGATGAAGTCGCGCACGGCGCTCCCGTCGCGCGTGTCGAAGTCCGCGCCGAACACCCGCAGCTCGGGGTACGCGCCGGAGGCCACCCGCGCCACGAAGGGCATGAGGTTCGCCGGCACCCCGCTCGGGTCCTCGCCCAGCCGCCCGGAGGGATGCGCGCCGACCGGGTTGAAGTAGCGCAGCATCGCCAGCCCGCCGCCGTCGACCGTGGCGCAGACGTCGCGCAGCACCTGCTCCGCCATGAGCTTGGAGTGCCCGTAGGGCGAGACCGGGTCTGTGGCGGCGTCCTCGGCGACCGGCACCGGCGCGCGGTCGCCGTACACGGTCGCGGAGGAGGAGAACAGGACCGTGCGGGCGCCGGCCGCGAGCGCGGCCTCGGCGACGGTGGCCGTGCCGCCCACGTTCACGTCGTAGTAGGCGGCGGGGCGGGTCATCGACTCGGTGGGCGACTTCAGCCCGGCGAAGTGCACGAGTGCGGCCGGGCCGAAGTCCGCGAGCGCCCCGCGGTAGTCCTCGGGGCGGCGGATGTCGGCCACGTGCAGGCGCAGCCGCGACCCGCCCAGACGCGTTCCGGCGAGCTCGGCGACGCGCTCCAGCGACGTCGTCGTCGCCGTGACCAGGCTGTCCAGGACGAGGACGTCGTGGCCCGCCTCGAGCAGCGTGAGCACGGTGTGGGATCCGAGGTATCCGGCACCGCCGGTCACGAGAACGCGCATGGGCCGATCCTATCCGGGCCCTGTGACGTCACGCGGGGGCCCGCTCCGGGCGGGCCGCGGCCATAATGGATCGGGTGACCTACACCCCCCCGACCTCCGAGCTGCCCCTCGTGGGCCCCGAGGAGCCCGCGGACGCCGTGCCCGACGGCCACCAGCGCTCCCCCTTCGTGGAGCTGGACCGCCAGACCTGGGCCCGTCTCGCCTCGGAGATGGCGCAGCCCTTCGACCAGGCGGACGTGGAGCGTCTGCGCGGCCTCGGCGAGCATCTGTCCCTGCGCGAGGTTGCCGAGGTCTACCTTCCGCTCTCGCGCCTGCTGAGCATCAACGTGGAGGCCTCCGCGGCCCTGCGCAGCGCGACCAACGCGTTCCTCGGCGAGCGGACGGGGCGCACCCCGTACGTGATCGGGGTGGCCGGGTCGGTCGCCGTCGGCAAGTCGACGACGGCGCGCGTGCTCCAGGAGATGCTGCGCCGCTGGCCGACCACACCGCGCGTCGAGCTGGTCACCACGGACGGCTTCCTGCACCCCAACGCGGTGCTGCACGAGCGCGGCATCATGTCCCGCAAGGGCTTCCCCGAGTCCTACGACCGCCGCGCGCTGCTGCGCTTCATGGCGGACGTCAAGTCCGGGGCGCAGGAGGTGCGCGCGCCCGTGTACTCGCACATCACCTACGACATCGTGCCGGGCGAGGAACAGGTGGTGCACCGTCCCGACGTGCTGATCGTGGAGGGACTCAACGTGCTGGCCCCGCCGCGCACCCGGGCCGACGGCACCGCCGGGCTCTCCGTCTCCGACTTCTTCGACTTCTCGGTGTACGTGGACGCGCGCGCGTCCTGGATCCGGTCCTGGTACATCGACCGGTTCATGGGTCTGCGCTCGGGGGCCTTCGCCGACCCGCGCAGCTACTTCCACCGGTACTCCTCCCTGTCGGACGCCGAGGCTCAGGCGACGGCCGAGTCCATCTGGGACTCCATCAACGGCCCGAACCTCGAGCAGAACGTGCGCCCGACCCGCGGGCGCGCCCGGCTGGTGCTCACGAAGAACGCGCAACACGAGGTGACCCGCGTGCTGCTGAGGAAGGTCTGATCCATGCGTCGCACCCTCCCTCTCGCCGCGCTGGCCGCGCTCGCGCTGCTCGTGGCCGGTTGCGGCACGCCCGCCGCGGGCCCGTCCCCGGCGACGCCGGCTTCCGGCTCCGCGAGCGCGGCCGCGTCGTCCCGCGCCGCCTCGAGCACGGCGCCGTCGTCGAGCACGCACGCCGACCCGGCCGCCCTCGACGTCGTCGTGAACAAGACCCGCCCCGTGGCTCCGCCCGACTGGGCGCCCTCGGATCTGGTGGCCGTGCCCGGCAGCGAGCTGCCCCTGCGCGCGGAGGCCGCGACGGCGGCCGGCGACCTGGTGGATGCCGCCGCGGCGGCGGGCCACCGCCTCACCACCCTGAGCGCCTACCGTTCGTACGACTACCAGGTCCGGACGTATGGCCACTGGGTCGACGAGCTGGGCCACGCCGAGGCCGACCGCGTCTCCGCGCGTCCGGGGTACTCCGAGCATCAGACCGGCCTGGCCTGGGACGTGGGCGACGCCGCGACCCCCGCGTGTGACCTGGAAGCGTGCTTCGGCGACACCGCCGCGGGCCGTTGGGTGGCGGCGCACGCCGCCGAGTACGGGTTCGTCGTCCGCTATCCCGCCGGGGCCGAGGACGTGACGGGCTTCGATCACGAGCCGTGGCACCTGCGCTACGTCGGGTCCGCGGAGGCGGCCCGGGTCGAGGCGGCCGGCGGCGTCCTCGAGACCGCGTGGGGTCTGCCGCCGGCACCCGACTACGCGGACTGAGACGCACGACTCGCTCGACCCTGTACCGCGCCGCCTTCGGCAAGATCGTGAACGCGCTCGTCGAGGCGGTCCTCATGCCGCTCATCGCCGCCGCCGTGGGCTCGCCGAACTTCGACTCGTTCGCCGTGCTGACGGTCAACGGCAACGACGTGAAGTTCGGCGTGCTGCTCACCGCCATCGTCAACTTCCTGCTCATCGCCGCGGCCGTGTACTTCGCCATCGTGATGCCGATGAACAAGATGATCGAGGCCCGCAACCGCCGCCTCGGCATCGACCCCGCCGAGGAGGAGGTGGCCGCCGACGTCGCCGTGCTCACCGAGATCCGCGACCTGCTCGCCGAGCGCCGCGGCGGCCCCACCTCCGGGACCACCGCCCTCTGATCTCCCCCTGTCCGACGCCGAAGGGCCCGGGACGACTCACGCGAGTCGCCCCGGGCCCTTCCTTCATGCCCGCGGCGGCGCGGGGGCCGTGCCCTCAGGGACGCGACGTCGTCCGGTCCGCGCTGGACCCGGCGTCCGGGGCGACCTCCGAGTCCTGCCGGTCCGGATCCAGGCACGGCAACCACTCCACGGGGGCGCTCTGCCGCGCGCACACGGGCGCGTCCACGGCGAGGAACGCGGCCGACCACAGGACCGCCAGCCCCGCGAGCAGCCCCGCGAACAGGGTCCAGCGGCGGGGCCGGGGGGCCGCGTCCGACGTCATCGGTCCGGTCAGTCGTGCAGGCGCAGCTCGCGCTGCACGACGTCGGCCAGCACCTGGGCCTCCCGGCCGGCGGTCTCCTCGTCCGGGGCCTCGACCATGACGCGCACGACCGGTTCCGTGCCCGACGGGCGCAGCAGCACGCGGCCGGTCTCGCCGAGGCGGGCCTCCGCCTCGGCCACCGCCGCCTGGACGGCCTCGTCCTCGGCGGCGCGGGACTTGTCCACGCCGCGCACGTTCACGAGGACCTGGGGCAGCCGGTCCATCACCGCGGCCAGCTCGGAGAGCGGGGTGCCGGTCTCGGCGACGCGCGAGGCGAGCTGCAGGCCGGTGAGGACACCGTCACCGGTGGTGGCGTGGTCCGAGAAGATCACGTGGCCGGACTGCTCGCCGCCGAGCGAGTAGTCGCCGAGCTTCATGCCGGCCAGGACGTAGCGGTCGCCCACCTGGGTCTCGACGAGCCGGACGCCCTCCCGGCCCATGGCCAGCTTCAGGCCCAGGTTGGACATGACGGTCACGACCAGGGTGTCGTCGCGCAGGACGCCGCGGTCCTTGAGTGCCACGGCCATGACGCCCATGATCTGGTCGCCGTCGACGACCTCGCCGCGCTCGTCCACGGCGAGGCACCGGTCGGCGTCGCCGTCGTGCGCGATGCCGAGGTCCGCGCCGTGCTCGCGCACGGCCGCCTGGAGCTTCTCGAGGTGGGTGGAGCCGTAGCCGTCGTTGATGTTGAGTCCGTCCGGGGACGCGCCGATCACCACGACCTCCGCGCCGGCGGCGCGGAACGCCTCGGGCGAGCAGCCGGCGGCCGCGCCGTGTGCGCAGTCCAGGACGACCTTGAGCCCGTCCAGCCGGTGCGGGAGGGTCTGCAGGAGGTGGAGGACGTAGCGGTCCTCGGCGTCCGCGAAGACGCGCACGCGGCCCACGTCCGCGCCCTGGGGCCGCCGCGGCGTCACGCCCTCGAGGTGACGGATGATCTCGTCCTCCTGCGCGTCGGTCAGCTTCTCGCCGCCGCGCGCGAGGAACTTGATGCCGTTGTCCGGGGCCGGGTTGTGGGAGGCGGAGATCATCACGCCGAAGTCGGCGTCCAGGTCCCCCACGAGATAGGCGGCGGCGGGAGTCGGCAGCACGCCGGCGTCCCACACGTCCACGCCCGAGGACGCCAGACCCGCCTGCACGGCGGCCGCGATGAACTCGCCGCTGATGCGCGGGTCCCGGGCCACGACGGCGACCGGGCGTCGGCCGGCGTCGAAGGCCTCCGCGCCGAGGACGGGCGAGGCGGCCTGGGCCAGCTGGACGGACAACTCCACGGTGAGGGTCTCGTTGGCCAGGCCACGGACGCCATCGGTTCCGAACAATCTCGACATGATCAGTCAGTGTAGGGGCCGCCCCTGCGGCCTGCATCACGGGAGGGTCACGAAACGGGCCCGGGGGCGGTAGCATCGGACCGGTCGAGCCCCCGCGGCCGCGCGCCCGTCCGCTCACATCCGCCCGGGAGGCCCCGCCCCGAACCCGAAGGACCTCGATCCATGCCCGACGTGACCCCGCCCCCGCCCTCCCGTTCCTGGACGCGCCGCAGCGTGCTGGGCGGCACGGGCCTGGCGATCGCCGCCGGCGTGGCCGGCTGCGGGCGTGATGAGCAGGCCGAGCAGAGCTCGGAGGGCGACGAGCAGGCCACCCGTCTGCCCGCCCCGGACATCATCACCACCGCGCAGTGGGGCGCCATGCAGCCCAACTACTACCTGCAGACCCTGAACGAGCGCCCCTCCTACCTGGTGATCCACCACACCACCACGCCGAACGTCACGGACGGCTCCCGGGAGGCGGCGGAGAGCATCGCGCAGGTGGTCCAGAACGCGCACATGAGCCCCGCGAACGACTGGGGCGACACCGGGCAGCACTTCACCGTCTCCCGCGGCGGCTTCGCGATGGAGGGCCGCCACGGCTCCCGGCACGCGCTCGAGGGCGGACAGACGTTCATGCTCGGCGTCCACGCGCTCGGGTTCAACGCGTATGCGCTCGGCATCGAGTGCGAGGGGCTGTACATGCTGAACCCGCCGCCGCAGAGCCTCTACGCCGGCCTGGTGCCGCTCGTCGCCTACATCTGCCAGCAGTACGAGCTGCCGCCGTCCCGCATCATCGGCCACCGCGACGTCACCGCCACCAGCTGCTGCGGCGACGCGTTCTACGCCAAGCTGCCGATCCTGCGCGAGGACGTCCGCCTCTCCCTGGCCTCGGGCGAGTACCACGTCTCGGAGGGCTTCGGGGCGGACAACCTCTTCGACGACGCACACGTCACCCCGGAGTACGTGGAGGAGGAGCGCGGCTGAACCCGCCCCCGCTCCCCACGACGGCGCCCCTCACCGGACGGTGAGGGGCGCCGTCGTGCGCGGCCCGGTCAGCGCACGCGCGGGAACGATCCGCCGGAGACCTCGCCGTACTCGGCCAGCTCGTTGGCCGGGCCGCAGATCTGCGGGTCGGGGCGGTGGACGATGCGCTCGTCCTTGTCCGGGTAGGGCAGCGTGTGCAGCACATGGCGGATGGCCTCGAGGCGGGCGCGCTTCTTGTCGTTCGACTTCACGACGGTCCACGGGGCGTCGGCCGTGTGCGTGTAGAAGAACATGGCCTCCTTCGCGTTCGTGTAGTCGTCCCACTTGTCCAGGGAGGCCAGGTCGGTGGGCGAGAGCTTCCAGCGACGCACGGGGTCGGTCTCCCGCGCGGCGAAGCGATTGAGCTGCTCACGCTGGGACACGGAGAACCAGAACTTGATGATGTGCACGCCGGAGTTGACGAGCATGCGCTCCAGCTCAGGGGTCTCGCGCATGAACTCGAGGTGCTGGATGTAACGCTGGAAGTACCACTGCGAGGCCTCCTCCTCCGTGGGCTTCTCCAGGGCCACGGTCCGGGCGCCGCGGGGGTTGAGGTGCTCGTTGAAGCGCTTGATGGCGCCGCCCTTGCCGGCGGCGTCGCGGCCCTCGAAGATGATCAGGACCTTCTGGCCGGTCTCCTTGACCCAGAGCTGCATCTTCAGCAGCTCGATCTGCAGCTCGCGCTTGCGTCGCTCGTAGCTCTTGCGGCTGAGCTTGGTCTTGTACGGGTAGCCCTCACGCCAGGCCTGCGGGTCCGGGGTGGGGGTCTTCTTCTCCCCGCCGAGCTTGCGGCCCAGCTCTCGGATCTCGTCCACCTCGGCGGCGTAGTCACGGGTCACGGCGAAGGGGGCCTGCGCGGCGTGCTCCGCGCCGTGCTCGCCACGGGTGCGGGGGTCGGGCGTAGGACTCGTGTTCTCGGCCACGGCGGCTCCTGAGGGTGTCTTCGATCGGACCGCGCACCGGACGGGCGAGCGGCCCGTCATGGCGTCGTCGCCATGCGCCTTCATATTACCCCTGGGTCAGGTGCCGCCGGCCCACGGAGACGGCGGACGCCCCGCCCCGCTCGTGAGGAGCGGGACGGGGCGTCGGCGGGGGCACGGTGGGGACACCGTGCGGCGCAGGATCAGCGCTTCGAGAACTGCGAGGCCTTGCGGGCCTTCTTGAGGCCGGCCTTCTTGCGCTCGATGACGCGGGCGTCGCGGGTCAGGAAGCCGGCCTTCTTGAGCGCCGGGCGGTTGTGCTCGCGGTCGATCTCGTTGAGGGCGCGGGAGATGCCCAGGCGCAGCGCACCGGCCTGGCCGGAGGGGCCGCCGCCGTGGATGCGGGCGATCACGTCGTAGGCGCCGGTCAGCTCCAACAGCGTGAAGGGGTCGGAGACCTCCTGCTGGTGCAGCTTGTTCGGGAAGTAGTTCTCCAGGGCGCGGCCGTTGATGGTCCACTGGCCGGAGCCGGGGACGAGGCGCACGCGGGCCACGGCCTCCTTGCGGCGGCCGACGGCGGAGCCGGGCACGGTCAGGGCCGGGCGCTCGGAGGCGACGGGGGCCTCGGCGGCGGCGGTGGACTCAGAGGTGTAGCTCGTCAGCTCCACGTCGTCGTTCTCGTTGATGCTCATGGTTCTCCTCAGGGAAGGTCTGCGTCAGTGGCCCGCCGGGGTCACTGGGCGACCTGGCCGATCTCGAAGGTCTGGGGCTGCTGGGCGGTGTGCGGGTGCTCGGCGCCCTTGTACACCTTCAGCTTGGAGAGCTGCTGGGCGGCCAGCGAGTTCTTCGGGAGCATGCCCTTGACGGCCTTCTCCACGGCGCGGACCGGGTTGGTCTCGAGCAGCTCGGCGTAGGACTGCGACTTCAGGCCGCCCGGGTAGCCCGAGTGGCGGTAGGCGCGCTTCTTCTCGAGCTTGGCGCCGGTGAGGGCGACCTTCTCGGCGTTCACGATGATGACGTAGTCGCCCATGTCCATGTGGGGGGCGAACGTCGGCTTGTGCTTGCCGCGCAGGAGGGTGGCGGTGTGGGAGGCCAGGCGGCCGAGGACGACGTCGGTGGCATCGATGATGTGCCACTGACGGTCGGCGTCACCAGGCTTGGGAGAGTACGTACGCACGTTGTCTGCCTTCAGGGTCGGTGGTGGTCCACAGCACCTGCCCGCCGGGTCGTGATTCCGGCGCGCTCGCGCTGTCAGTTCTCCGTGCGCGCCGGTCCCCCAGGTGAGGGCTGGAAGGCGTCCGGGCCCGATGCCCCGGGGGTGCGGCGCGAGCTGAAGGCCATGCAACTGAGCCACTCGCGGCACGACGCATCCGGGTGCGGGCATGCGCAACGTCCACCCATCCTACCGAACGCGGGCCTCGGAGCCAAAAGCCGTCGCCGCGGGCGACCCCGGCTCACAGGGTCCGCTTCGCCCGGGTGCCCTCGGCGCGCCGGCGCAGCTCCGCCGCCTCGTCGGGATAGCCGACGGCGAGCAGCGTCAGCCCCCCGGGCGGGGCGAGGCGCACCTCGGAGTCGCGGGCCGGCCTCGCCACCCGGTGCGCGAGCCAGCCGGGCTCGCGGGCCCCCTCCCCCACCTGCAGTAGCGCCCCGACGATCGCCCGGACCATGTTGTGGCAGAACGCGTCGGCCCGGATCCGGACGCGCACGACGCCGTCCACATCGCGTCGCACCTCCAGGCGCTGGACCTCGCGGATGGTCGTGGCGCCCTCGCGGGGCCGGCAGAAGGACAGGAAGTCGTGCAGTCCGAGGACGGCGTCGGCCTCCAGCGCCATGAGGCGATCGTCCAGGGCGGCGGCGTGCCAGTGGGTGAAGCCCCGCGTGCGCGGGTCACGCGCGGCGGGCGCGTCGTCGATCCGGTACTCGTACTCGCGCCACAGCGCGCTGAACCGCGCGTCGAAGCCCGCAGGGGCCCGCCGCGCCCCGTGCACGACGACGGCCCCGCCCCACCCGGAGAGCACCCCGCCGAGGCGGCGGGTCAGGGAGGTGGCCGGTTCCAGGCCGGGGCGGCCACGGGTCAGGCCCACCCACTCCGCCTCGGTCAGGTCGAGGTGGACGACCTGACCGCGCGCGTGCACCCCCGCGTCGGTGCGACCGGCGACCACCGTGCGCACGGGCCGGCGCAGGATCCGCTCGAGCCCGTCCTCCAGCGCACCCTGGACCGAGTCGAGACCGGGCTGGCGGGCCCAGCCGTGGAAGGCGCCGCCGTCGTAGGCCAGGTCCAGGCGGACGCGCACGGACGCGGGTTCCCCGGGCGCCGGCGGGGCGTCCGGGCGGTGCTGCTCGCTCATGCTGCTCCTCAAGCGGGTCGGGGCGGGACCGGGGACGGCGAAGGGCCGCCCACCGGGTGGTGGACGGCCCTCGCCGATGCGTCGTCACGGGGACGGACGCGGACTCACGCGCTGGCGTCAGGCCATCTTCTGGGCGGCCTCGCCACCGGCAGGCTCGAAGCCCGCGGCCTTGGCCTCCTCGACGGTGGAGAACCAGACCTCGGCGGTGGTCTGGTCGTACCAGCGCGAGCCGGGGACGTGGTACTTCTTCGAGCTGGCGTTGCCCTTGATGGTGGCCTCGGCCGGAGCCGAGCCGTCCTCGTTGGTGGGCACGGCGCCGTCGATCTCGGCGGCGGCCTCCTGCGACTCGGCCACGGTGACCTCCTCGGTGGCGGCCGGGTCGACGGCCTCCACCGGGGTGGACTCGGCCGGGGCGGCCGGCGCGGACGCGGCGGCCTGCTCGGCCTCACGCACGACGGCCTGCTTGCCGGAGATCGGCTCCATGATCAGCTCGATCACGGCCATGGGCGCGTTGTCGCCCTGGCGGTTGCCGATCTTGGTGATGCGGGTGTAGCCGCCGTTGCGCTCGGCCATCGCCGGGCCGATCACGGTGAACAGCTCGTGCACGACCGCCTTGTTGGTGCGGTTCTTGGCGGCGATGAGACCCTGCACCTTGCGGCGGGCCGGCAGATCGCCCTTCTTGGCGAAGGTGATCAGGCGCTCGGCGTACGGGCGCAGGCGCTTGGCGCGGGTGAGCGTCGTGGTGATCGACTTGTGCTCGAACAGCTGGGCGGACATGTTCGCCAGCATGATGCGCTCGTGGGCCGGGCTGCCGCCCAGACGCGGACCCTTGGTGGGGGTAGGCATGGTGTTTCTCCTCGGGTGGGACCCTGCAGCCGGCTGCGGCGTTGGGTCGAAGATGTCAGGTGGTGCGGAATCGGCTCAGAAGTCCGAGAACGGGTCGTCGTCCATCTGGCGCGCGTGCGCCTGCGGGTCGTAGCCGGCCGGCGAGTCCTTGAGGGACAGGCCCAGCTCCTGGAGCTTCTCCTTGACCTCGTCGATGGACTTCGCGCCGAAGTTGCGGATGTCCATCAGGTCGGCCTCGGAACGGCCCACGAGCTCGCCCACGGTGTGGATGCCCTCGCGCTTGAGGCAGTTGTACGAGCGCACGGTGAGCTCGAGCTCCTCGATCGGCTGGGCCAGGTCGGCGGAGCCCTCGACGACCTCGGGCTCGTCGCCCAGGTCGATGCCCTCGGCCTCGACGTTGAGCGAGCGGGCCAGGCCGAACAGCTCGACCAGGGTGGAGCCGGCAGAGGCCACCGCGTCACGCGGCAGCATGTTCTCCTTGGTCTCCACGTCCAGGATCAGACGGTCGAAGTCGGTGCGCTGCTCCACACGGGTGGCCTCGACCTTGAAGGTCACCTTGAGGACCGGGGAGTAGATGGAGTCGACCGGGATGCGGCCGATCTCCGCGTCCGCGGACTTGTTCTGGGCGGCGGTCACGTAGCCGCGACCGCGCTCGATGGTCAGCTCCATGTCGAACTTGCCCTTCGCGTTCAGGGTCGCGATGTGCAGGTCCGAGTTGTGGATCTCGACGCCGGCCGGCGCGGTGATGTCCGCGGCGGTGACGACGCCGGCCCCCTGCTTGCGCAGGTAGGCCACCACGGGCTCGTCGTTCTCCGAGGAGACGGAGAGCTTCTTGATGTTGAGGATGATCTCGGTGACATCCTCCTTGACTCCGTTGACGGTGCTGAACTCGTGCAGCACGCCGTCCACGCGGATGCTGGTCACGGCAGCACCGGGGATCGACGAGAGCAGAGTGCGGCGCAGGGAGTTGCCGAGGGTGTAGCCGAAGCCGGGCTCCAGGGGCTCGATGACGAACCGGGAACGACGGTCGGAGACGACCTCTTCGGTCAGCGTGGGGCGCTGTGCAATGAGCACGGACATTTCCTTTCGGCGAGCGTCCGCCATATGACGCACGCGGTGGGTGGAAACGAGGACGGGGTGGGGGCAGGTCCGCAGACCTGTCCGCGTCCGCCCCGGGCGGGGCGGACGCGGACACAGCGCTCAGGTCAGACGCGGCGGCGCTTCGCCGGGCGAGCGCCGTTGTGGGCCATGGGGGTGACGTCCTGGATGGACCCCACCTCGAGGCCGGCGGCCTGCAGGGAGCGGATGGCGGTCTCGCGGCCCGAGCCCGGACCCTTCACGAAGACGTCCACCTTCTTCATGCCGTGCTCCTGCGCACGCTTGGCGGCCTGCTCGGCGGCCATCTGCGCGGCGTACGGGGTCGACTTGCGCGACCCCTTGAAGCCGACCTCGCCGGACGAGGCCCAGGAGATGACGGCACCCGTGGTGTCCGTGATGGACACGATGGTGTTGTTGAACGTGCTCTTGATGTGGGCCTGGCCCACGGTGATGTTCTTGTTGGCCTTGCGACGCGGCTTGCGGGCAGCCGATGCGCGAGTCTTGGGGGGCATGTGATTCTCCTCCGGGAAAGCTGCTGGTGCTGATGCTGCGGGCGGGGCGTCCGGACGTGGACGCGGTCACCGCCGGTGCAGGATCACTTCTTCTTGCCGGCGACCGTCTTCTTGGGGCCCTTGCGGGTACGGGCGTTGGTCTTCGTGCGCTGGCCGCGCACCGGCAGGCCGCGGCGGTGGCGCAGGCCCTCGTAGGAGCCGATCTCCACCTTGCGACGGATGTCGGCGGCCACCTCGCGGCGGAGGTCGCCCTCCACCTTGTAGCTGCCCTCGATGTGGTCGCGCAGCTGCACCAGCTGCTCGTCGGAGAGGTCCTTCACGCGGATGTTCGGGTCGATGCCCGTGGCGGCGAGGGTCTCCTCAGCGCGGGTCTTGCCCACACCGTAGATGTACGTGAGTGCGATGATCACGCGCTTCTCGCGCGGAATGTCAACGCCTGCAAGACGAGCCATGTGGCCGTCCTCCTGTTCTTCTGCAGCAGGGGTCTGCACCAGGGACGTCCCGCACGACGCGGCACTGGGCCTCGCGGACCCGTCGTCGCGGCGCCGGGGAAGATCCGGCGTGCTCCGCGGCGGGCGTCCGCCGTCGTCGGTCTCCGGCCCCTGCGGCCGGAGGTGGGGGCCCTCCCCTCACGGGGTGGACCGCTGTCCCTGCTGTTCGGCCCGATGGCCGGTGGGTGGTGTGGTCAACGCGACGGCGTCGCTCCCCGGGCTCCCGGGGAGGCGATCAGCCCTGGCGCTGCTTGTGGCGCGGGTTCGAGCAGATCACCAGCACGCGGCCCTTACGGCGCACGACCTGGCACTTGTCACAAATCCGCTTCACGCTCGGCTGAACCTTCACGGCTCTTCCTCCTGCGCTCGCTTGGACGGGGGTTCTTACTTGTATCGGTACACGATCCGACCCCGGTTGAGGTCGTACGGGCTAAGCTCCACCACGACGCGATCCTCGGGGAGGATGCGGATGTAGTGCTGACGCATCTTTCCGGAGATCGTGGCGAGCACGACGTGCTCGTTCTGCAGACGGACCCGGAACATCGCGTTCGGCAATGCCTCCGACACCGTGCCCTCGACCTCGATGACACCTTCCTTCTTAGCCATGTCCTCCACAATCGTCATGCCCCGGGCACGGCCGCGGAGGGCCGGGTGACGGGGCGGGAACGGGTCTGCTCGCCGGCGCACACGAGTGCGCGCACACGAACAACGTTCGATGATACCGCATTCTCGGTCTGAGAACCAGCACAGACGACGACGGCCGCCCGGTCCGCCGGACGGGCGGGACGGACGGCCGACAGCTCGGGCCGCTCACTCCCCCGGCGGGACCGGGACCACGCCGAACCGGGCGAGCTCGGAGGCGCCGCCGTCGGGCGCGGTGAGCACCCACACACCGCCGTCGTGCCGGCAGACCGAGTGCTCCCACTGGCTGGCGCGGGCGCCGTCGAGGGTCACCACGGTCCAGTCGTCCGCGAGCACCTTCGTGTCGATGGAGCCACGCACCAGCATCGGCTCGATGGCGAGCGCCAGACCGGGGCGGATCTTGGGGCCCCGGTGGCCGGTGCGGTAGTTGAACACGTCCGGGGGCAGGTGCATGGCCGAGCCGATGCCGTGCCCCACGTACTCCTCGAGGATGCCGAGCTCCTCGCCCGGCTGCGCCGAGACGAAGTCGTCGATGGCGTCCCCGATGTCCCCGACATGGGTGGCGGACGCGAAGGCCGCGATGCCGACCCAGAGCGCCTCCCGCGTGATCGCCGAGAGGCGCTCGTCGGCCGGGTCCGCGGTGCCGGCCGCGGAGGAGCCCAGGATCACCGTGCGGGCCGAGTCGGCGTGCCAGCCGTCCACGATCGCGCCCCCGTCGACCTTCAGCACGTCGCCGGTCTGCAGGACCCGGTCCCCGGGGATGCCGTGCACGACCTCGTCGTTGACCGAGGTGCAGATCGAGGCCGGGAAGTCGTAGTAGCCCAGGAAGTTGGAGGTCGCACCGCGCTCGGCCAGGACGCCCGCGAACACGGCGTCCAGCTCCGCGGTGGTGACGCCCGGCGCGGCCGCGGTCAGCGTGGCGTCCAGGGCCTCGGACAGGACCACCCCCGCGCGCTGCATGGCCTGCAGCTGGGGGGCGGTCTTGAGCTCGAGCGAGCGGCGGCCGATCACGGGGTCAGGACTCCGCGCCCGGCTGGATCACGGGCAGGGAGCCCGTGGCTGCGCGCACGGAGTACACGGCCTGCAGCAGGCGCTCGGTGACGTCGTCGATCTGCCCGGTGCCGTCCACGCGGGCGACGATGCCGCGCTCCACGTACTCCTGGATGACGGACTCGGTCTCGCGGTGGTACAGGTCCAGGCGGTGCTCGATGACCTCCTGGGTGTCGTCCGCGCGGCCCTCGATCTCGGCACGCTTGAGCAGACGCTCCACGAGCTCCTCGTCGGGCACCTCCAGCTCGACGACGGCGGACAGCGACTGGCCGGACTCGGCGAGCATGGCGTCCAGCGCCTCGACCTGGCCCTTCGTGCGCGGGTAGCCGTCCAGCAGGAAGCCGTGCTCCGCGTCGGCCTGGGCGATGCGGTCCGCGACCATGCGGTTCGTGACCTCATCGGGGACGAAGTCGCCGTTGTCGATGTACTTCTTGGCCTCGACGCCGAGCGGCGTCATCGACTTCACGTTGTGGCGGAAGATGTCACCGGTGGAGATCGGGACGATCCCCAGCTTGTCGGCGATCCGGGCGGCCTGGGTGCCCTTGCCGGAACCGGGAGGGCCCATGAGCAGCATGCGGGTCATCGTGTGTTCCTCACTGTCGATACGGACGGCGTTGCGGGATCGGGTCGGGGCTCAGCGCAGCAGGCCCTCGTAGTGGCGCTGCTCCATCTGTGCGCTGACCTGCTTCACGGTCTGGAGGCCGACGCCCACCATGATGAGGATGGACGTGCCGCCGAGCGGGAAGTTCTGGCTGGTGCCGATCACCGCGAAGGCGATCAGCGGGATCATGGCCACGATACCCAGGTAGAGGGCGCCCACGAGCGTGATGCGGCTGATGACGTACTGCAGGTAACGCTCGGTGGGCCGGCCGGCGCGGACGCCGGGGATGAAGCCGCCGTAGCGCTTCATGTTGTCCGAGATCTCCACCGGGTTGAACGTGATGGACACGTAGAAGTACGTGAAGCCGATGATGAGCAGGAAGTACAGGGCCATGTACACCGGGTGGTCGCCGGGGCCGAAGTACCGGCTCAGCCACGTGATCCACGGGGCCGGCGCACTGCCGTCCTGCGGCGTGTTGAACTGGATGAGGATGCTCGGGAGCATCAGCACGGAGGAGGCGAAGATGACCGGGATGACGTTGGCCATGTTCACCTTGACCGGGATGTAGGTGCTCGACCCGCCCACGGTCCGCGAGCCGATCTGCCGCTTGGCGTACTGGACCGGGATCCGGCGCTGCGACTCCTCCACGAAGACGATGGCCAGCATGGTGAGCAGGCCGATCCCCATGACGATCGCGAACACGCGCCAGCCCTGCGTCTGGACCACCTGGCCGAGGCCGGCCGGAAAGCCCGCCGCGATGGAGGTGAAGATCAGCAGGGACATGCCGTTGCCCACGCCGTTCTCGGTGATCCGCTCGCCGAACCACATGACGATGAGACAGCCGGTGGTCAGGGCGATGACCACGAGCAGCACCGTGAGGATGGAGCCGTCGCGCAGCAGCGGCAGGCTGCATCCGAGCAGGGCCCCGGTGCGGGCCAGCGAGGCCATCGTGGTCGCCTGCAGCAGGGCGAGGGCGAGGGTCAGGTAGCGGGTGTACTGCGTCAGCGTCGCCTGGCCCTGCGGGCCCTCCTGGTGGAGCTGCTCGAAGCGCGGGATCACCACGCGCAGCAGCTGCACGATGATCGACGCCGTGATGTAGGGCATGATGCCGAGCGCGAAGACGGACACCTGCAGGAGCGCCCCGCCCGAGAACATGTTCACGAAGGAGTACAGGCCGCCCTGGGCGTTGCCCGCCGCGAGACACTGCTGCACCGCCGGGTAGTCCACCCCGGGGGCCGGCACGAAGGCGCCCATCCGGTAGACGGCGATGAGCGCGAGCGTGAAGGCGATCTTCCGCAACAGGTCAGGCGTCCGGACGATCCGGGCGATGGCCTTGAGCACGAGTCCTCCTGCGGTGGTCCTGTGGGGCGCGCGCCGGCCGCGGGGCGGGGCACGAGACGGCGGCCACACCGGGGCGGCCGCTGTGCGAGTCTACACGGATGGACCGAGGGCCCTGGTCCGGAGCGGCTGCTCCGGGCCAGGGCCCTCGGTGGATGGGTCGGCGTGTCAGAGGGTCTCGGTGGACCCGCCGGCGGCCTGGATCTTCTCCACGGCGGACGAGGAGAAGGCGTTCGCCTTCACCTGCACGGCCGAGGTGATCTCCCCCGTGCCCAGCACCTTGACGGGCTGACCGCGACGGACGAGGCCCTTGGACACGAGCGCGTCCACGGTGACCTCACCGCCCTCGGGGAAGTGCGCGGAGAGCTTGTCCAGGTTCACGACCTGGTACTCCGTGCGGAACGGGTTCTTGAAGCCGCGGAGCTTCGGCAGACGCATCTGCAGGGGCAGCTGGCCGCCCTCGAAGCCCGCACGGACCTGGTAACGGGCTTTGGTGCCCTTGGTGCCGCGACCGGCGGTCTTGCCCTTCGACGCCTCACCGCGACCCACACGGGTCTTGGCGGTCTTGGCACCGGGGGCCGGACGCAGGTCGTGGACCTTGATGGCGTCGTTGTCAGCCATTGTTGACCTCCTCCACGGACACCAGGTGCGGCACGGTGTTGACCATGCCGACCGTCACCGCGTCGGCCTTGCGGGTGACCTGGTGGCCGATCCGCTTCAGGCCCAGCGAGCGCAGGGTGTCCCGATGGTTCTGCTTGGAGCCCGTGACGCCGCGGGTCTGGGTGATGACCAGGGTGGCGTCCGAGGGCTGGATGTTCTTGCGGGTGGGCTCAAACACGGCTCACGCACCTGCCTTCGCGCTCTTCTGGGCGCGATCGTTCTCCATGGTGCGCAGCATCGCATGGGGGGCGATCTCGTCCAGGGCCTTGCCGCGGCGGGCGGCGACGGCCTGGGGCTCTTCCAGCTTCTTGAGGGCGTCCACGGTGCCGCGCACGATGTTGATCGCGTTCACGGAGCCCATGGACTTGGACAGCACGTCGTGGATGCCGGCGCACTCGAGCACGGCGCGCACCGGACCGCCGGCGATCACGCCGGTACCCGGGGAGGCCGGGCGGAGCAGCACGACGCCGGCGGCGTCCTCACCCTGCACCAGGTGCGGGATGGTGGAGCCGACGCGGGGGACGCGGAAGAAGGACTTCTTGGCCTCCTCCACGGCCTTCTGGATCGCGGCGGGGACCTCCTTCGCCTTGCCGTAGCCGACGCCGACGGTGCCGTCGCCGTCACCCACCACCACGAGGGCGGTGAAGGAGAAGCGGCGGCCGCCCTTGACGACCTTGGAGACGCGGTTGATGCCCACGACGCGCTCGAGGAACTGGTCCTTCTCGTCGTCCTGGGCGCCACGACGGTTGCGGTCGTCGCGACGGCCGCCACGACGATCGCCGTCACGGCCACCGCGGCCGCCGTCGCGACCGCCGCGGCCACCGGTGGCGCGCTCGGTGGTCTGGCTCGCCGAGCCCGACCCGGTCTCGGAGACGGTGGTCTCGGTGCTCTCGGTCACCTGAGTGTCCTTCTGGTTGATGTTCTCGGTCACAGCTGCAGCCCACCCTCTCGCGCACCGTCGGCCACGGCCGCGACGCGCCCGTGGTACTTGTTGCCGCCGCGGTCGAAGACCACGGCCTCGATGCCGGCCGCCTTGGCACGCTCGGCGACGAGCTCGCCCACGCGCTTGGCCTTGGCCGTCTTGTCGCCCTCGAGCGCACGCACGTCGGCCTCCATGGTGGAGGCGTACGCGAGCGTGCGGCTCTGCGTGTCGTCCACGACCTGCACGAACATGTGCCGTGCAGAGCGGTTGACGACGAGGCGGGGACGGACGGTGGTGCCGGAGATCCGCTTGCGCACCCGGAGGTGGCGGCGGGTGCGGGCGTTGAACTTGCCCTTGCCCTTCACCTTCAGAGTAGACATCACTTACCTGCCTTTCCGGCCTTGCGGCGGATCTGCTCGCCCGCGTAGCGCACGCCCTTGCCCTTGTACGGGTCGGGGCGGCGCAGCTTGCGGATGTTGGCGGCGGTCTCGCCGACCTGCTGCTTGTCGATACCGGCGACGGTGACCTTGTTGCCCTCCACCGTGAAGGTGATGCCCTGGGGCGCCTTCACCGGGACGGGGTGGGAGTAGCCCAGGGCGAACTCGAGGTCCTGGCCCTTGGCCTGCACGCGGTAGCCGGTGCCGACGACCTCGAGCTGCTTGGAGAAGCCGTTGGTCACGCCCTCGACCATGTTGCTGATGAGGGTGCGGGTCAGACCGTGCAGGGAACGGGACTCACGCTCGTCGTCGGGGCGGGCCACGGTGACCTGCCCCTCCTCGAGGGTGACCGTGATGGGCGTGGGCAGCGAGTGCTCGAGCTGGCCCTTGGGGCCCTTCACGGAGACGCGGTCGCCGTCGATGGTCACATCGACGCCGGCGGGGATGGTGATCGGGAGACGTCCGATTCGAGACATGTCAGTTCAGCCTTTCTTCCGTCTTGCCCGTCACCAGACGTAGGCGAGGACTTCTCCGCCCACGCCCTTCTTGGCGGCCTGCTGGTTCGTGAGGAGACCAGAGGAGGTGGACAGGATGGCGATGCCGAGGCCGCCCAGCACGTGGGGCAGGTTCGTGGACTTCGCGTACACGCGCAGGCCCGGCTTGGAGATGCGGCGCAGGCCGGCGATCGCACGCTCACGCTGCGGGCCGAACTTCAGGTCGATGGTCAGCTTCTTGCCGACCTCGGCCTCCTCCTCGCGCCAGTCCTGGATGTAGCCCTCGGCCTTGAGGATCTCGGCGACGCGAGTCTTCAGCTTCGAGGACGGCATGGACACGGTGTCGTGGTAGGCCGAGTTTGCGTTGCGCAGACGGGTCAGCATGTCTGCGACGGGATCGGTCATGGTCATGTGGGCTTCACGCCCTTTCTCGCCGTGGTTTCCGCCACCGGTTCACCGGTGGAGGACCTGTGGCGTGGAGGTCTTACTGGTCGGTCTTGAACGGGAAGCCCAGCGCCTTGAGCAGCGCGCGGCCCTCGTCGTCGTTCTTGGCGGTCGTCACCACGGTGATGTCCATGCCGCGCACGCGGTCGATCTTGTCCTGATCGATCTCGTGGAACACGGTCTGCTCGGACAGGCCGAAGGTGTAGTTGCCGTTGCCGTCGAACTGGCGGTCGGACAGGCCGCGGAAGTCACGGATGCGCGGCAGCGCGAGCGTGACCAGGCGGTCCAGGAACTCCCACATGCGGTCGCCACGGAGCGTGGCGTGCGTGCCGATGGGCATGCCCTCACGCAGCTTGAACTGCGCGATGGACTTGCGGGCCTTGGTGATCATCGGCTTCTGGCCGGTGATGGCGGTGAGGTCGGCGACCGCGCCGTCGATGATCTTGGAGTCCTTGGCGGCCTCGCCGACGCCCATGTTGACGACGACCTTCACGAGACCCGGCACCTGCATGACGTTCCCGTACTGGAACTGCTCCTGCAGGGCGCCGCGGATCTCGTCGCGGTACTTGGTCTTCAGACGCGGGGTGACCTTCTCGGTCTGCTGCACCTCGGTCATCACAGCTCCTTCCCCGAGGCCTTGGCGAAGCGGACCTTCACGGTCTTGCTCACGCCGTCCTTCTCGACGGTCTCGAAGCGGTAGCCCACACGGGTCGGCTTCTTGGTCTCCGGGTCCACCACGGCCACGTTCGAGATGTGGATCGGGGCCTCGACGACCTGCAGGCCGCCCTCGGTGGAACCGTTGTTGTCCTGGCCGGCGCGCAGGTGCTTGGTCACGCGGTTCACGCCCTCGACGAGCACGCGCTCATCCGCCGGGAACACGCGCAGGACCTTGCCCTGCTTGCCCTTGTCCTTGCCACTGATGACCTGGACGAGGTCGTCCTTCTTGATCTTGGCCATGAGGTCAGATCACCTCCGGGGCGAGCGACACGATCTTCATGAACTTCTTGTCACGCAGCTCGCGACCCACGGGGCCGAAGATGCGCGTGCCACGGGGCTCGCCGTCGGTCTTCAGGATGACCGCCGCGTTCTCGTCGAACTTGATGTACGAGCCGTCGGGACGGCGGGACTGCTTGCGGGTGCGGACCACCACGGCCTTGACGACGTCGCCCTTCTTGACGTTGCCGCCGGGGATGGCGTCCTTCACGGTGGCGACGATGGTGTCGCCGATGCCTGCGTAGCGGCGTCCGGAACCGCCGAGAACACGGATGGTCAGGATTTCCTTCGCACCGGTGTTGTCGGCGACCTTGAGCCGCGACTCCTGCTGGATCACTTGTCTCTCCTAGCGTCGCGCCGGTTCTCCCCCACGATGGGCGAGCCTTGCGGAACGGTTGAACGGGCATCCCGGGACGCTTACCCCTCCCCCGAGGCGGGCCGCCCGCCGTCGTCCCCCGGCGACGCGTGTTCAGACAGCGTCGGGGAGGTCGAGAGCGGAGGGGCGCGCAGGGCAGGGCCGAGGCGGATCCGGGATCGGCGTGCGCGGCCCTCGGCACACAGGATGGATGGTCCTGCCAACGAGAGGGCGCACGAATATCAGAGTCTAACGCACAAGGCCGCCCCGTGCCAGTGCACGGGGCGGCCCTCTGCGTCGCCGGCCCTCAGGGGGCCGGGTCGATCACTTGGCGCGCTCGACGATCTCCACCAGACGCCACCGCTTGGAGGCGGACAGCGGGCGGGTCTCGGCGAGGCGGACGCGGTCGCCCACGCCGGCGGTGTTGTCCTCGTCGTGCGCCTTCACGCGCTTCGAGGTCTTCAGCACCTTGCCGTAGAGCGAGTGCTTCTTGCGGTCCTCGACCTCGACGACGATGGTCTTGTCCATCTTGTCGGAGACGACGATGCCACGGAGGGCCTTGCGGTAGCCGCGCTCCTCGGAGACGGCCGGGGTCTGCTCGGTCACTTGGCAGCCTCCTCGTTCTTCTCGGCCTGCGCCTCGGCGGCGACATCGCCGCGGATGCCCAGCTCGCGCTCGCGCAGGATCGTGTAGATGCGCGCGATGTCACGCTTGACGGCCTTCAGCCGGCTGGCGTTGTCCAGCTGACCGGTGGCGGCCTGGAAGCGCAGGTTGAACAGCTCCTCCTTGGAGGACTTCAGGGCCTCCAGCAGGCGGGCGTTGTCCATCCCGTCCAGGGACTCGACGTTCAGATCCTTGGTGCCGATCGCCATGGGATCACTCACCACCCTCTCGACGGATGATACGGGCCTTCAGCGGCAGCTTGTGGATGGCCAGGCGGAGCGCCTCGCGGGCGACGTCCTCCGTGACACCCGACAGCTCGAAGAGCACGCGTCCGGGCTTGACGTTGGCGACCCACCACTCCGGCGAGCCCTTGCCGGAGCCCATGCGGGTCTCGGCGGGCTTCTTGGTGAGCGGACGGTCCGGGTAGATGTTGATCCAGACCTTGCCGCCACGCTTGATGTAGCGGGTCATGGCGATACGGGCGGCCTCGATCTGACGGTTGGTCACATAGGCCGGCGTGAGCGCCTGGATGCCCCACTCGCCGAACGTCACGGTGGTGCCGCCCTTGGCGGCGCCGGAACGCTTGGGGTGGTGCTGCTTGCGGTGCTTGACGCGACGGGGGATCAGCATCAGGCGTTGCCTCCTTCAGCGGGAGCGGCGGCCGGGGTCTCGGCGCCGGCGCCGGCGTTCTCCTGGCGGGGAGCACGCTCGGCGCGATCGTTGCGACGACGACGCTCACCGCCGCCACGGCGCTCGCCGCCACGGCCACGGCCGGAGGGCTGCGCGGCCTCCTTGGCCGCGAGCTCCTTGGCGGTCAGGTCGCCCTTGTAGATCCAGACCTTCACGCCGATGCGGCCGAAGGTGGTCTTGGCCTCGAACTTGCCGAAGTCGATGTTCGCGCGGAGGGTGTGCAGCGGCACGCGACCCTCGCGGTAGAACTCCGAGCGGCTCATCTCGGCGCCGCCGAGGCGGCCGGAGCACTGGATGCGGATGCCCTGCGCGCCGGCGCGCATGGCGGACTGGATCGCCTTCTTCATCGCGCGGCGGAACGCCACGCGCGAGGCGAGCTGCTCGGCCACACCCTGCGCCACCAGCTGGGCATCGGTCTCGGGGTTCTTGACCTCGAGGATGTTCAGCTGGATCTGCTTGCCGGTGAGCTTCTCGAGCTCACCGCGGATGCGGTCGGCCTCGGCGCCGCGGCGGCCGATCACGATGCCCGGACGCGCGGTGTGGATGTCCACGCGCACGCGGTCACGGGTGCGCTCGATCTCCACCTTGGAGATGCCGGCGCGCTCCATGCCGGTGGTCATCAGCTCGCGGATCTTGACGTCCTCCTTGAGGAAGTCAGCGTAGCGCTGGCCCTCCTTGTGGGAGTCCGCGAACCAGTGCGAGACGTGGTCGGTGGTGATGCCGAGGCGGAACCCGTTGGGGTTGATCTTTTGGCCCATTGTCAGTTCCCACCCTTCTCGTCCTTGGACGCGACGACCACGGTCACGTGGCTCGTGCGCTTGTTGATGCGGTACGCGCGGCCCTGAGCACGGGGCTGGAACCGCTTCATGGTCGGGCCCTCGTCCACGAAGGCCTCGGTGATGTAGAGGGCGTCCTCGTCGAAGGCCTGGCCCTCGCGGTCCGCCTTGACGCGGGCGTTCGCCACCGCGGAGGCCACCAGCTTGTACACCGGCTCCGAAGCGCCCTGCTGGGCGAACTTCAGGATGGCCAGTGCTTCGGTGGCCTGCTTGCCACGGACCAGGTCGACGACGCGCCGGGCCTTCATCGGCGTCACGCGCAGGTGGCGCGCAATTGCCTTGGCTTCCATTGCTTCTCTCTTTCGATTCTCGAGAAGGTCAAGCGTGCTGTGCCCTCAGGCTCAGCGGCGCTTGCCCTTCTTGTCGTCCTTCACGTGGCCGCGGTAGGTCCGGGTCGGGGCGAACTCGCCCAGCTTGTGACCCACCATGGACTCGGTGACGAACACCGGGACGTGCTTGCGTCCGTCGTGGACCGCGATGGTGTGACCCAGCATGTCCGGGATGATCATCGACCGGCGGGACCAGGTCTTGATGACGTTCTTGCTGCCCTTCTCGTTCTCGGCCAGAACCTTCAGGTAGAGGTGCTGATCGACGAAGGGGCCCTTCTTCAGGCTGCGAGGCATGTCTTCCCTGCTCCCTTATCGCTTGTTCTTGCCGGTACGACGGCGACGCACGATGAGCTTGTCGCTTTCCTTGTTCGGACGACGCGTGCGGCCCTCGGGCTTGCCGTTCCGGTTGACGGGGTGACGACCGCCGGAGGTCTTGCCCTCGCCACCGCCGTGCGGGTGGTCGACCGGGTTCATGACGACGCCGCGGACGGTCGGGCGGACGCCCTTCCAGCGCATGCGGCCGGCCTTGCCCCAGTTGATGTTCGACTGCTCGGCGTTGCCGACCTCGCCGATCGTGGCGCGGCAGCGCACGTCGACGTTGCGGATCTCACCGGAGGGCAGGCGCAGCTGGGCGTACTTGCCCTCGCGGGCGACCAGCTGCACGGACGCGCCGGCGGAGCGGGCCATCTTGGCGCCGCCGCCGGGGCGCAGCTCCACCGCGTGGATGGTGGTGCCCACGGGGATGTTGCGCATCGGCAGGTTGTTGCCGGGCTTGATGTCGGCGTTCGGGCCGGCCTCGACCACGTCGCCCTGCTTCAGCTTGGCCGGGGCCAGGATGTAGCGCTTGGCGCCGTCCGCGTAGTGCAGCAGCGCGATGCGGGCGGTGCGGTTCGGGTCGTACTCGATGTGCGCGACGGTGGCGGGCACGCCGTCCTTGTCGTGGCGACGGAAGTCGACCAGGCGGTACTGGCGCTTGTGGCCGCCGCCCTTGTGACGGGTGGTGATGCGACCGGTGTTGTTGCGGCCGCCGGTCTTGTGCAGCGGACGGAGAAGGGACTTCTCCGGCGTGGACCGGGTGATCTCTGCGAAGTCGGCCACGGACGAGCCACGCAGGCCCGGGGTGGTCGGCTTGTACTTACGGATAGCCATGTGTCAGTTCCTCGATTAAGTGGTCTCCGCACGCCGATCAGGCGAGCGGACCTCCGAAGATGTCGATGGTCCCGTCCTTGAGCGTGACGATGGCACGCTTGGTGGACTTGCGCTGGCCCCACCCGAGGCGGGTGCGACGGCGCTTGCCGGAACGGTTCAGGGTGTTGACCGAGGCCACGTCGACGTTGAAGATGCGCTCCACCGCCTGCTTGATCTCGGACTTGTTGGAGCGCGGGTCGACCAGGAAGGTGTACTTGCCCTCGTCGATCAGACCGTAGCTCTTCTCCGACACGACGGGAGCGATGATCACGTCGCGGGGATCCTTGTTGATGGAGCCGCTCACTGGGCATCCTCCTTCTTGGCGCCGGAAGCCTGGGCCACGTACGCCTCGTAGGCCGCCTGGGTGAACACGACGTCGTCGGAGACGAGCACGTCGTAGGTGTTCAGCTGGTCGGCGTACAGGGTGTGGACCGCGGGCAGGTTGCGGGCGGACAGGGCGGCGACGTCGTCGGCCCGGTCGATCACCAGCAGCACGTTCTTGCGGCCGGTGTTCAGGGACGCGAGGCCCGCCTTGGCGGCCTTGGTGGACGGGGTGGTCCCGGACACGAGGGCCTCGATGACGTGGACGCGGCCGTTGCGGGCGCGGTCCGACAGGGCACCGCGCAGGGCGGCGGCCTTCATCTTCTTGGGGGTGCGCTGCGAGTAGTCACGCGGGGTCGGGCCGTGGACGATGCCGCCGCCGGTCATGTGCGGGGCGCGGATGGAGCCCTGACGGGCGCGGCCGGTGCCCTTCTGCTTGAACGGCTTGCGACCGGCGCCGGACACCTCGCCGCGGCGCTTCGTCTTGTGCGTGCCCTGGCGGGCGGCGGCGAGCTGGGCGACGACGACCTGGTGCATGAGCGGCACGTTGGACTGCACGTCGAAGAGCTCGGCGGGCAGATCGACCTGGACGGTCTTCACGGAGTTCTCAGCCATGGTCTCAGGCTCCCTTCACGGCGCTGCGGACGAGCACGACCTGGCCCTTGGAGCCGGGCACCGCGCCCTTGATCAGCAGGAGGTTGTTCTCCACGTCGATGCCGTGGAGGGTCAGGTTCATGGTGGTCTGGCGCACGGCGCCCATGCGACCGGGCATGCGCTGGCCCTTGAACACGCGGCCGGGGGTGGACGCGCCGCCCACGGAGCCGGGCTTGCGGTGGTTCTTGTGCTGGCCGTGCGAGGCGCCCACACCGGCGAAGCCGTGGCGCTTCATGGCGCCGGCGAAGCCCTTGCCCTTGGTGGTGCCCACGACGTCGACCTTCTGGCCGGCCTCGAAGACCTCCACGGTCACGTCCTGGCCGAGGGAGTACTCGGCGGCGTCGGCGGTGCGCAGCTCGACGAGGTGGCGACGCGGGGTCACGCCGGCCTTCTCGAAGTGACCGGCCAGGGGCTTGGTCACGCGGCGGGGATCGATCTGGCCGTAGGCGATCTGCACGGCGGTGTAGCCGTCGGTCTCCTCGGAGCGCAGCTGGGTGACGACGTTCGGGTCTGCCTTGACCACGGTCACAGGGATGAGCTTGTTGTCCTCATCCCAGACCTGGGTCATGCCGAGCTTCGTGCCCAGCAGGCCCTTGATGTTCTGGGTGTTGGTCATAGTCTCTCAGCACCTCCCTCTCAGAGCTTGATCTCGATGTTGACGTCCGCGGGCAGGTCCAGTCGCATGAGCGAGTCGACGGCCTTCGGGGTCGGGTCGATGATGTCGATGAGCCGCTTGTGGGTGCGCATCTCGAAATGCTCGCGGCTGTCCTTGTACTTGTGGGGAGAACGGATAACGCAGTACACGTTCTTCTCCGTCGGCAGCGGCACGGGGCCGACCACCGTCGCGCCTGCGCGCGTGACCGTGTCAACGATCTTGCGGGCCGAGACGTCGATGACCTCGTGGTCGTACGACTTCAGCCGGATGCGGATCTTCTGTCCCGCCATGGCGTCACGCCTCTCTCGTCGGGTGTGCTGTTCCTGTCCCTGTGCGGCGGATCGTGCCCGCCTTCTTGTCCTCCACCCGCGCGGGGCGAATCCGGTCGGACCGGGTTCCTCGCCGCCGCCGGACTCCGGTCCACGCGGTCGGGCGTGTCGCATTCCTGGGAGGGCACGCGCCTGTGGCGGGTCGGAGTGGTGACGTCACATCTGGGCCGAGCTGCCGCCGCGAGACACACGACGACAGCGCAATGGCGCTTGAGCAACCGAATCAGTATAGACAGAACCGGGCCCGGTCCGCCAATCGGCGGGCCGGGCCCGACGGCCCCCCGGGCTCAGCGGCCCCACTCGGTGGGCGGGCCGGCGTTGAGCAGCAGGGTGAAGACGACGGCGACCACGGCGACCGCCAGGAGCGCGCTGACCACCGGATGGCGCAGCACCACGACGAGAAGCCGTTCGAGGGGCCCCCGCTCCCCCGGCGCGCGGTCCACGACCTGCCACCGCGACGCCGGCTCGCCGCGCCGCCGCTGGGCCCGCTCGAACGGGACCGTCATGAACGGGACGATCGTCGAACCGAGGCCGAGGAGTCCGCGGGCCACGGGCCACCGCCCGTCGATCCACACGGCGACCGTCACCACGAGGTAGCAGAGGAACACGAAGCCGTGGACGCCGCCGGCGATCGGCACCACCCGCTCCGTGACTCCGCCGTACTTGAGGCCCATGGCGATCAGCAGACCGGCCCAGGTGAACATCTCGGCCATCGCCGTGACGGCGAAGAGGCGGCGCGGGCCGGGCAGGCTCATCGCTCCAGCTCCCCGCCGCGGTTCGCGCGCCGGATGCGCCGGGCACGGTCGATCTCGGGACGGAAGGTCCGCAGCGCCCAGCGCACGGCCACGACGGCCACGGCGAGCACCACGATGAGGATGAGCAGTTCAGGCATGCTCCCCAGCCTAGCCGCCGCCGCCGCGCCGTCGTCGGACACGGCGACGCCCCCGCCTCCGGGGGACCCGGAGACGGGGGCGTCGCGCGTCAGCGGCTCAACGGAGCCACGAGACGGGATGCGTCAGATCACTTGGTGATCTTGGTGACGCGGCCGGAGCCCACGGTGCGGCCACCCTCGCGGATGGCAAAGCCGAGGCCCTCCTCCATGGCGATCGGCTGGATGAGCTCGACCGACATCTCGGTGGTGTCGCCGGGCATGACCATCTCGGTGCCCTCGGGCAGCGTGATGACGCCGGTGACGTCGGTGGTGCGGAAGTAGAACTGCGGGCGGTAGTTCGAGTAGAACGGGTTGTGACGGCCACCCTCGTCCTTGGACAGGATGTAGACGTTCGCCTCGAAGTTGGTGTGCGGGGTGATGGAGCCCGGCTCCACCACAACCTGGCCGCGCTCCACGTCGTCGCGCTTCAGGCCGCGCAGCAGCAGACCGCAGTTCTCGCCGGCCCAGGCCTCGTCGAGCTGCTTGTGGAACATCTCGATGCCGGTGACGGTGGTCTTCTGCACGTCGCGGATGCCGACGATCTCGACCTCGGAGTTGATCTTCAGGGTGCCGCGCTCGGCGCGACCGGTCACCACGGTGCCACGACCGGTGATGGTGAAGACGTCCTCGATCGGCATCAGGAACGGCTTGTCCTTGTCGCGGACCGGGTCCGGGATGAACTCGTCCACGGCCTCCATGAGGTCCTCGACGGACTTGACCCACTGGGGGTCGCCCTCGAGGGCCTTCAGACCGGAGGTGCGGATGACCGGGGCCTCGTCGCCGTCGAAGTCCTGGGAGGACAGCAGCTCGCGGACCTCCATCTCGACGAGCTCGAGGAGCTCCTCGTCCTCGACCATGTCCGACTTGTTCAGGGCCACGAGCAGGGCCGGCACGCCGACCTGGCGGGCCAGGAGCACGTGCTCACGGGTCTGGGCCATCGGGCCGTCGGTGGCGGCGACCACGAGGATCGCGCCGTCCATCTGAGCGGCGCCGGTGATCATGTTCTTGATGTAGTCGGCGTGACCGGGGGCGTCCACGTGGGCGTAGTGACGCTTCTCGGTCTGGTACTCCACGTGGGAGATGTTGATGGTGATGCCGCGCTGACGCTCCTCGGGGGCGGAGTCGATCGTCGCGAAGTCACGGGCCTCGTTCAGGTCCGGGTACTTGTCGTACAGGACCTTCGAGATGGCGGCGGTCAGCGTGGTCTTGCCGTGGTCAACGTGGCCGATGGTGCCGATGTTGACGTGCGGCTTCGTCCGCTCGAACTTTGCCTTTGCCACTAGTTCCTCCTAAGAACTGGTTCATCGTCAAGAAGACTGCTCAGCCGCCTGCGACGTGCTGACAACTTGACTGAGTCTACTCGGATGGTGCGGGGTTGGGGAAATCCCGGCCTCACGAGGGCCAGTCCGGTTCCAGGCCGTCGGGACCGCCGGAAGCGGACCGGACCTGACCCGTCCTGATCGCGGACCGCCGCGCCGGGAAGGGCGGTCCGGTCGCCCCGGGCCGGCCGCGGCTGCGGCGGCCGACCCGGGGCAGGTCGTTCAGAGCAGGTGACCTGCGGTCACTCGCCCTGGGACTTCTGGATGATCTCGTCCGCCACGGCCTTGGGGACCTCGGCGTAGGAGTGGAAGGTCATCGAGTACACCGCGCGGCCCTGCGTCTTGGAGCGCAGGTCGCCGATGTAGCCGAACATCTCCGACAGCGGCACGAGGGCGTTGACCACCTTCACGCCGGTGGCGTCCTCCATGGACTGGATCTGGCCGCGGCGGGAGTTCAGGTCGCCGATGACGTCGCCCATGAACTCCTCGGGGGTGCGGACCTCCACGGCCATCAGCGGCTCGAGGATGATCGGGTTGGCCTTGCGGACACCCTCCTTGAAGGCCTGGGAGCCGGCGATCTTGAACGCCATCTCCGAGGAGTCGACGTCGTGGTACGCGCCGTCGAGCAGGGTGGCCTTCACGCCGACCATCGGGTAGCCGGCCAGCACGCCGAACTGCATGGCGTCCTGGATGCCCGCGTCCACCGAGGGGATGTACTCGCGGGGCACGCGACCGCCGGTGACGGCGTTCTCGAACTCGTAGACCTCGCCCTCGGCGGTGTCCAGGGGCTCGAAGGACAGCTGCACCTTGGCGAACTGGCCGGAGCCGCCGGTCTGCTTCTTGTGCGTGTAGTCGACCTTGTCGACCTTGCGCTTGATGGTCTCGCGGTACGCGACCTGGGGCTTGCCCACGTTGGCCTCGACCTTGAACTCGCGCTTCATACGGTCCACGAACACGTCCAGGTGGAGCTCGCCCATGCCGCCGATCTCGGTCTGGCCGGTCTCCTCGTTGAGGTTCACGCGGAACGTGGGGTCCTCGGCGACGAGCTTCTGGATGGCGGTGGAGAGCTTCTCCTGGTCACCCTTGGTCTTCGGCTCGATGGCCACGGAGATCACGGGCTCCGGGAAGGTTATCGACTCGAGGATGATCGGGTTCGCGGGATCGCACAGGGTGTCGCCCGTGGTGGTGTCCTTGAGGCCGATCACGGCGTAGATGTGGCCGGCGACCACCTCGTCCACCGGGTTCTCCTTGTTGGCGTGCATCTGGAACAGCTTGCCGATGCGCTCCTTCTTGCCCTTGGTGGCGTTGAGGATCTGCGCACCGGACTCCAGGCGGCCGGAGTACACGCGGATGAAGGTCAGCGTGCCGAAGAAGGGGTGCGTGGCGATCTTGAAGGCGAGCGCCGAGAACGGGGCCTCCTTCGACGCCTCGCGCTCCAGCACCTCCTCCTCGTCGTTCACGGCGTGGCCCTTGACGGAGCCGGCGTCCAGCGGGTTCGGCAGGTAGGCGACCACGGCGTCCAGCATCGGCTGCACGCCACGGTTCTTGAACGCGGAGCCGCAGAACACCGGGTAGGCCTCGGCGTTCACGGTCAGCTGGCGCACGCCGGCCTGGATCTCCTCGACGGTGAGCTCCTCGCCCTCGAGGTACTTCTCCATGAGCTCCTCGGAGGTCTCGGCGACGGCCTCGACGAGCTCGTTGCGGTACTCCTCGGCCTTCTCCTGGAGCTCGGCGGGGATCTCGCGAGTCTCATAGGAGGCGCCCATGGTGACGTCGCCCTTGGCGTCGCCCGGCCACACGAAGGCCTTCATGGAGAGCAGGTCGACGACGCCCACGAAGTCGTTCTCGGCGCCGATCGGCAGCTGCATCACGAGCGGACGCGCGCCGAGGCGCTTCACGATGGTGTCGACGGTGAAGTAGAAGTCCGCACCCAGCTTGTCCATCTTGTTGACGAAGCAGATGCGCGGGACGTTGTACTTGTCCGCCTGGCGCCACACGGTCTCCGACTGGGGCTCCACGCCCTCCTTGCCGTCGAACACGGCGACGGCGCCGTCGAGCACGCGCAGCGAGCGCTCCACCTCGACCGTGAAGTCCACGTGGCCGGGGGTGTCGATGATGTTGATCTGGTGGTCGTTCCAGAAGCAGGTCACCGCGGCGGAGGTGATGGTGATGCCGCGCTCCTTCTCCTGCTCCATCCAGTCCGTCGTCGCGCCGCCGTCGTGGGTCTCGCCCAGCTTGTGGTTGACACCCGTGTAGAACAGGATGCGCTCGGTGGTGGTGGTCTTGCCGGCATCGATGTGGGCCATGATGCCGATGTTGCGGACCTTGTGCAGGTCGGTCAGCACGTCCTGTGCCACGGTGTCTCCCTTGGTCGGGTGGAATGGGGGGGCTCGTGAGGTGGATGCGGTGGGTGGCCCGTCCGAGAGGACGCACCTGCGGCCCGAGGCGCGGATCGCGCGCCCCGGGCCACACGGATCACCAGCGGTAGTGGGCGAAGGCCTTGTTGGCCTCGGCCATCTTGTGGGTGTCCTCGCGACGCTTCACGGCGCCGCCCAGGCCGTTCGAGGCGTCCAGGATCTCGTTCATCAGGCGCTCGGTCATGGTCTTCTCACGGCGGGCCTTGGAGAAGCCGACCAGCCAGCGCAGGGCCAGGGCCGTGGAGCGGCCCGGCTTGACCTCGACGGGCACCTGGTAGGTGGCGCCGCCGACGCGGCGGGAGCGCACCTCGAGGGCCGGCTTGATGTTGTCCATGGCCTTCTTGAGGGTGGCCACGGGATCGGCGCCGTTCTTGGCACGGGCGCCCTCGAGCGCGCCGTACACGATGCGCTCGGCGGTGGACTTCTTGCCGTCGACGAGCACCTTGTTGATCAGCTGCGTGACCAGCGGGGAGCCGTAGACGGGATCGACGACGAGGGGGCGCTTCGGCGCAGGACCCTTACGAGGCATTACTTCTTCTCCTTCTTGGCGCCGTAGCGGGAGCGGGCCTGGCCGCGGTTCTTCACGCCCTGGGTGTCGAGGGCGCCGCGCACGATCTTGTAGCGCACGCCGGGCAGGTCCTTCACACGACCGCCGCGGACGAGCACGATCGAGTGCTCCTGCAGGTTGTGGCCCTCGCCGGGGATGTAGGCGGTGACCTCGATGCCGCCGTTCAGGCGCACACGGGCGACCTTGCGCAGCGCCGAGTTCGGCTTCTTGGGCGTGGTGGTGTACACACGGGTGCACACGCCACGACGCATGGGGTTCCCCTGCAGGGCAGGGGCCTTCGTATTGACGACCTTGGGTGAGCGGCCCTTGCGGACCAGCTGCTGAATCGTAGGCACTCTTCAGCCTTCCTGTGTTTCGGTGATCGCTGACGTGATCGACCGGCGCCCGGGGCGCCGGCTGCTCGTTCCTCTGCTCTGCCTCTCCCTGTGGGGGCTCGCAACGAGCAGACGTCCGCAGGCGTGCAAAAGTGTGGCATCTGCCGCGCAATGACCCCGCGACCCGGACAGCGTCCAATTTGCCACACGAAAAACAATCCTTGACAGCATAGCACGCCCCGGCGCCGTCGACGAGCCGGCCCCGCACGCCAAGGGGCCCGCCCCTCCCCCGCGTGAGCGGCGGAGCGGCGGGCCCCTGGGGGACACGGATCAGGCGCGGAAGTCGCCCCCGCGGCCGTAGTCGTCCAGCGAGACGGCGTGGAAGTCGTTCTCGCCGAGCGACTGGTCCAGGCCCGGGTAGTCGAAGTCCGCGAAGCCGGCCGGCGAGGCGAACAGGTTGGCCTTCGCCTCCTCCGTCGGCTCCACGACGGTCTTCGTGTAGCGGTCCAGGCCCGTGCCGGCCGGGATCAGCTTGCCGATGATCACGTTCTCCTTCAGGCCCAGCAGCGGGTCGGACTTGCCCTCCATGGCCGCCTGCGTCAGGACGCGGGTCGTCTCCTGGAAGGATGCGGCCGACAGCCACGAGTCCGTGGCCAGCGAGGCCTTCGTGATGCCCATCAGCTCGTCGCGGCCGGAGGCCGGCTGGCGGCCCTCGGCGACGGCGGCGCGGTTGGCGGCCACGAAGCGCGCCCGGTCCGTGAGCTCACCCGGCAGCAGGTCGGTGTCACCGGACTCGATGACGGTGATGCGACGCAGCATCTGCCGGACGATGACCTCCACGTGCTTGTCGTGGATGCCCACGCCCTGGGACTGGTACACGTTCTGCACCTCGTCCACGAGGAACCGCTGCGCGGCCCGCGGGCCGAGCACGCGCAGGACCTGCTTCGGGTCCACGGCGCCGGCCACGAGCTGCGTGCCCACCGGCACGTGCTCGCCGTCGGCCACGAGGATGCGCGCACGGCGCAGCACCGGGTAGGCGATCTCCTCGGAGCCGTCGTCCGGGGTGAGCAGCAGGCGCACGGACGCCTCGGTGTCCTCGATGGTCACGCGGCCGGCGACCTCGGAGATCGGGGCCACGCCCTTCGGGGTGCGGGCCTCGAAGAGCTCCTGGATGCGGGGCAGACCCTGCGTGATGTCGTCGGCCGAGGCCACACCGCCGGTGTGGAACGTGCGCATGGTGAGCTGGGTGCCCGGCTCACCGATCGACTGGGCCGCGATGATGCCGACGGCCTCGCCGATGTCCACCAGCTGGCCGGTGGCCATGGAGCGGCCGTAGCACTTCGCGCAGGTGCCCACGGCGGACTCACAGGTCAGGACCGAGCGGACCTTGATCTCCGTGATGCCGGCGGCCACCAGCTCGCCGATCAGCACGTCGCCCACGTCCGCACCGGCCGAGGCCAGCACCGTGCCGTCCTCGCCCGTGACGTCCTGGGCCAGCGTGCGGGCGAAGGCCGAGTTCTCGACCTGCTCGTGGGCCACCAGCTCGCCGTCGGCGTTCGGCGCGGCGATCGTCACGGACAGGCCGCGCTCGGTGCCGCAGTCGTCCTCGCGGACGATGACGTCCTGGGACACATCGACGAGACGACGGGTCAGGTAGCCCGAGTTCGCGGTCTTCAGCGCGGTGTCCGCGAGGCCCTTGCGGGCGCCGTGGGTGGCGGAGAAGTACTCGAGCACGGACAGGCCCTCGCGGTACGAGGACTTGATCGGACGCGGGATGATCTCACCCTTCGGGTTGGCCACGAGGCCGCGGATGCCCGCGATCTGGCGCACCTGGAGCCAGTTGCCTCGCGCACCGGAGGACACCATGCGGTTGATGGTGTTGAGCTCCGGCAGGCCGTCCTTCATGGCCGCGGCGACCTCGTCGGTGGCCTTGTTCCAGATGTCGATCAGCTCGGAGCGACGCTCGTCGTCCGCGATCAGGCCCTTGTCGTACTGCTGCTGCACGCGCTGGGCCTGCTCCTCGTAGCCCTCCATGATGGCGGCCTTGTCGAAGTCGGAGGTGATGTCCGAGATCGCCACGGTCACACCCGACCAGGTGCCCCAGTGGAAGCCGGCGTCCTTGAGGTTGTCCAGCGTCTGCGCGGTGACGACCATCGGGTAGCGCTCGGCCAGGTCGTTGACCAGCTGGCCGAGGGTGCCCTTGGTCGCCTGCTTGTCCAGCCACGGGTAGTCGTCCGGCAGCAGCTCGTTGAACAGCACCTTGCCCAGGGTGGTCTCGATGAGGGCGATCTCGCCCTCGGACCAGCCCTCGGGTGCCGGCACGGCCGCCGACGGCACGAAGCCCTCGACGCCGATCCGCGCGGGCGCGTTCAGGTGCAGGTCGCCGCCGTCGAACGCCATGATGGCCTCGCCGACGGTCGCGTACAGGTTGCCCGCGCCGACCTCGTCCGGACGCACCGTGGTGAGGTGGTTCAGGCCGATGATCATGTCCTGGGCCGGCACGGCGACCGCGCGGCCGTCCGAGGGCTTCAGGATGTTGTGGCTCGAGAGCATGAGCAGGCGCGCCTCGGCCTGGGCCTCCGGCGACAGGGGCAGGTGGACCGCCATCTGGTCGCCGTCGAAGTCCGCGTTGAACGCGGAGCAGACCAGCGGGTGCAGCTGCAGGGCCTTGCCCTCCACGAGCTGCGGCTCGAAGGCCTGGATGCCCAGACGGTGCAGGGTGGGGGCGCGGTTCAGCAGGACCGGGTGCTCGGTGATGACCTCCTCGAGCACGTCCCAGACCTGCGGACGGAAGCGCTCCACCATGCGCTTGGCGGACTTGATGTTCTGCGCGTGGTTCAGGTCCACGAGACGCTTCATCACGAACGGCTTGAACAGCTCCAGCGCCATCTGCTTGGGCAGGCCGCACTGGTGCAGCTTGAGCTGGGGACCCACCACGATGACCGAGCGGCCCGAGTAGTCCACGCGCTTGCCGAGCAGGTTCTGACGGAACCGGCCCTGCTTGCCCTTGAGCATGTCGGAGAGCGACTTGAGCGGGCGGTTGCCCGGGCCGGTCACCGGCCGGCCGCGGCGGCCGTTGTCGAACAGCGAGTCCACGGCCTCCTGCAGCATGCGCTTCTCGTTGTTGACGATGATCTCGGGCGCGCCGAGGTCGAGCAGCCGCTTCAGGCGGTTGTTGCGGTTGATCACGCGACGGTACAGGTCGTTGAGGTCGGAGGTCGCGAAGCGGCCGCCGTCCAGCTGCACCATCGGACGCAGCTCCGGCGGGATCACCGGGACGGCGTCCAGGACCATGCCCTCGGGCGAGTTGTCCGTGGTCAGGAACGCGTTGACGACCTTCAGGCGCTTCAGGGCGCGGGTCTTGCGCTGGCCCTTGCCCGTCTTGATGGTCTCGCGCAGCATCTCGGACTCGGCCTCGAGGTCGAAGGTCTGCAGGCGACGCTGGATCGCCTCCGCGCCCATCGAGCCCTCGAAGTACTGGCCGTACTTGTCCCGCATGGCGCGGTACAGGCCCTCGTCGCCCTCGAGGTCGGCGACCTTGAGGTTCTTGAAGCGGTCCCAGACCTGCTCCTTGCGGTCCAGCTCCGCGTCCGCGCGCTTGCGGATCTGCGCCATGGTCTTGTCCGCGGCGTCGCGGGCCTTCTTCTTCTCGGCGGCCTTGGCGCCCTCGGACTCCAGCTTGGCCAGGTCCTTCTCGAGGTCGGCGGCCACCGCGGCGATGTCGGAGTCGCGCTGGTCGGCCAGGACACGGGTCTCCTGGTCGTACTCGGCCTGGAGGTTGGCCAGGTCACGGTGCCGGGCCTCCTCGTCCACCGAGGTGATCATGTAGGCCGCGAAGTAGATGACCTTCTCGAGGTCCTTCGGCGCCAGGTCCAGCAGGTAGCCCAGGCGCGAGGGCACGCCCTTGAAGTACCAGATGTGGGTGACCGGCGCGGCCAGCTCGATGTGGCCCATGCGGTCGCGGCGCACCTTCGAGCGGGTCACCTCGACGCCGCAGCGCTCGCAGATGATGCCCTTGAAGCGCACGCGCTTGTACTTGCCGCACGCGCACTCCCAGTCACGGGTGGGGCCGAAGATCTTCTCGCAGAAGAGTCCGTCCTTCTCCGGCTTCAGGGTGCGGTAGTTGATGGTCTCCGGCTTCTTGACCTCGCCGTAGGACCAGCGGCGGATGTCCTCCGCCGTGGCCAGGCCGATGCGCATCAGGCCGAAAGAGTTGTCAGTGGACATGCTGTTCACGCTCATGCTCCGGTGAACTCCCTTGGTTCAGTGGTTCTCAGGTGACGTCTTGTGGATGCGGGATCGGGCCCGGCTCAGACTTCCTCCACCGAGCTGGGCTCGGCGTGGGAGAGGTCGATGCCCAGCTCCTCGGCGGCGCGGTAGACCTCGTCCTCCGCGTCGCGCATCTCGATGGCCTGGCCGTCGGCGGAGAGGACCTCCACGTTCAGGCAGAGGGACTGCATCTCCTTGATGAGCACCTTGAAGGACTCGGGAACACCCGGCTCCGGGATGTTCTCGCCCTTGACGATGGCCTCGTAGACCTTCACGCGGCCGTGGATGTCGTCCGACTTGATGGTCAGCAGCTCCTGGAGGGTGAACGCCGCGCCGTACGCCTCGAGCGCCCACACCTCCATCTCGCCGAAGCGCTGGCCGCCGAACTGGGCCTTACCGCCCAGCGGCTGCTGCGTGATCATCGAGTACGGGCCCGTGGAACGGGCGTGGATCTTGTCGTCCACCAGGTGGTGCAACTTGAGCATGTACATGTAGCCCACGGACACCGGGTCCGGGAACGGCTCGCCGGTGCGGCCGTCGAACAGCTGCGCCTTGCCGCTGTCGCTCATGAGACGGTCGCCGTCGCGGGTCACGTTCACGTGGCCGAGCAGGCCCGTGATCTCGTACGCCTCGGCGCCGTCGAACACCGGGGTGGCCACGTTGACCGGACCGGACTGCCGCGGGAAGTTCGGCAGGTCCTTGATCCACTCCGGCTCGCCCTGGATGTCCCAGCCGCGCGAGGCGGCCCAGCCCAGGTGCAGCTCCATGACCTGGCCGAGGTTCATGCGGCCGGGGACGCCGAGCGGGTTCAGCACGATGTCCACCGGGGTGCCGTCCGCCAGGAACGGCATGTCCTCGAGCGGCAGGATCTTCGAGATGACGCCCTTGTTGCCGTGGCGGCCGGCCATCTTGTCGCCGTCGGTGATCTTGCGCTTCTGCGCCACGTAGACGCGCACCAGCTGGTTCACGCCCGGGGGCAGGTCGTCGTCCTCGTCGCGGTCGAAGATGCGCACGCCGATGACGGTGCCGGACTCGCCGTGCGGCACCTTCAGGGACGTGTCGCGGACCTCGCGGGACTTCTCGCCGAAGATCGCGCGCAGCAGGCGCTCCTCCGGGGTCAGCTCGGTCTCGCCCTTCGGGGTCACGCGGCCGACCAGGATGTCACCGGCCTCCACCTCGGCGCCGATGTGGATGATGCCGCGCTCGTCGAGCTGCGACAGCACCTCCTCGGACACGTTGGGGATGTCGCGCGTGATCTCCTCGGCGCCCAGCTTGGTGTCGCGGGCGTCGACCTCGTGCTCCTCGATGTGGATCGAGGTGAGGACGTCCTCCGAGACCATGCGCTGGGACAGGATGATCGCGTCCTCGTAGTTCAGGCCCTCCCAGGGCATGAACGCGACGAGGAGGTTCTTGCCGAGCGCGAGCTCGCCGTTGTCCGTGGCGGGACCGTCGGCGATGATGCTCAGCGGCTCCACCCGCTCGCCCTCGGACACGCGCACGCGCTGGTTGTAGGCGTTGCCCTGGTTCGAGCGGGCGAACTTCATGATCGGGTAGTGCGTGGTGGTGCCGTCGTCGTTCATGACGGTCACCAGGTCCGCGGCCACCTCGGTCACGACGCCGCCCTGGGTGGCCGTCACGGAGTCGCCCGCGTCCACGGCCACGTACTTCTCCATGCCGGTGCCCACGTAGGGGGCCTCGGAGCGGAGCAGCGGCACGGCCTGACGCTGCATGTTCGCGCCCATGAGCGCGCGGTTGGCGTCGTCGTGCTCGAGGAACGGGATCAGGGCGGTGGCCGCCGACACCATCTGGCGCGGGGACACGTCCATGTAGTCGATCTCGTCCACGGTCGAGAGCACGGGCTCGCCGTCGCCGCCGCGCTGGCGGCAGAGCACGAACTCCTCCTCGAACCGGCCGTCCTCATCCACCGGGGCGTTCGCCTGGGCGATCTGGAAGGCCAGCTCGTCGTCGGCGGTCAGGTAGTCCACGGTGTCCGTGACCCGGCCGTCGACCACGCGGCGGTACGGGGTCTCGATGAAGCCGAAGGAGTTGATCCGGCCGAAGGTCGCCAGCGAGCCGATGAGGCCGATGTTCGGGCCTTCCGGGGTCTCGATGGGGCACATGCGGCCGTAGTGCGACGGGTGGACGTCACGGACCTCCATGCCGGCACGGTCGCGGGACAGGCCGCCCGGGCCGAGCGCGGACAGGCGACGCTTGTGCGTCAGGCCGGCCAGCGGGTTGTTCTGGTCCATGAACTGGGACAGCTGCGAGGTGCCGAAGAACTCCTTGATCGCCGCCACCACGGGGCGGATGTTGATCAGGGTCTGCGGGGTGATCGCCTCGACGTCCTGGGTGGTCATGCGCTCGCGCACGACGCGCTCCATGCGGGACAGGCCGGTGCGGATCTGGTTCTCGATCAGCTCGCCCACCGCACGGATGCGACGGTTGCCGAAGTGGTCGATGTCGTCGATCTCCACGCGCACATCCACCGGCTCGCCGTCGCGCGTGCCCTTGATGACGGTCTCGCCGGCGTGCAGCGCGGCGATGAAGTGCACCATCTGGACGATGTCGTCCTCGGTGAGCACAGACGCGTTGGGGTCGCCGAGGTGCACGTCCACGCCGAGCTTGCGGTTGAGCTTGTAGCGGCCCACCTTGGCGAGGTCGTAGCGCTTCGGGGTGAAGTACAGGTTGTTCAGCAGCGTCTGCGCGGCGTCGACGGCGGCCGGCTCGCCCGGGCGCAGCTTGCGGTAGATGTCGAGCAGGGCCTCGTCCTGGTCCGCGGTGCCGTCCTTCTCGAGGGTGGCGCGGATGGAGTCGTAGTGGCCGAACTCCTCCAGGATGCGGGACTCGGTCCAGCCCATGGCCTTGAGCAGCACCGTCACGGGCTGCTTGCGCTTGCGGTCGAGGCGGACGCCGACCTGGTCACGCTTGTCCACCTCGAGCTCGAACCAGGCGCCGCGCGAGGGGATGATCTTCGCGGAGAAGATCTCCTTGTCCGAGGTCTTGTCCGGGGTGCGCTCGAAGTAGGCGCCCGGGGAGCGGACCAGCTGGGAGACGACGACGCGCTCGGTGCCGTTGATGATGAACGTGCCGTTGCGGGTCATCAGCGGGAAGTCGCCCATGAAGACGGTCTGCTGCTTGATCTCGCCGGTCGTGTTGTTCATGAACTCGGCCTTGACGTACAGCGGGGCGGAGAAGGTCGCGTCGCGATCCTTGCACTCCTCCTCCGTCATCTTGGCGTCGGCGAACTCCGGCTCGGCGAAGGACAGGGACATGGTGCCCTGGAAGTCCTCGATCGGGGAGATCTCCTCGAAGATGTCCGTCAGTCCCGAGGTGACGGGCACGGAGTGGTCGTCGGCGGCCAGGGCGGCGTCCACGCGCGCAGCCCACCGCTCATTGCCGATCAGGCGGTCGAACGACTCGGTCTGCAGCGCCAGCAGGTCCGGCACGTCCAGCGGCTCGGAGATCTTGGCGAAGGAGACGCGTCCGGCGGAGGCGCCGGATCGCGGGGAGACGGTAGCGGTTTCGTTGGAGGTGCTCGAGGCGACCACGTAGGATCCTTCCACAGGCCTTCTGGGTTCCGTTCGCTCCCCTGCCGCGAGACGGCGGCGCCGGCCCACCGCTATATGAAGGCCGTGCGGAACCGTGCGGGCCACGGCGGGACGCGAGGTCCTGCGGGCGGCACGGAACAGGGGAGATGCAAAGATCCATCCTATCCGCGCCCGTCGCCCCTGTCCAGCCGGGGGTGCGTGACCCGGGACGCCACGAGGCCCCCGGTCCGCAGCGCGGGTCCGGGGGCCTCGTGAGGAGGCGTGATGCGGCTCAGGCCGCGATCATCACTTGAGGGTGACGGTGGCGCCGGCGCCCTCGAGCTGCTCCTTGGCCTTCTCGGCGGTCTCCTTGTTGACGCCCTCGAGGATGGGCTTGGGAGCGCCGTCCACCAGGTCCTTGGCCTCCTTCAGGCCGAGGGAGGTGAGGGCGCGCACCTCCTTGATGACGCCGATCTTCTTGTCGCCGGCGGCCTCGAGGACGACGTCGAACTCGTCCTTCTCCTCGGCGGCGGCGGCCTCGGCACCACCGGCGGCACCGCCGGCGGCGGCCACGGCCACGGGGGCGGCGGCGGTGACGTCGAACTTCTCCTCGAACGCCTTGATGAACTCGGACAGCTCGATGAGGGTCAGCTCCTCGAACGCGGCGAGCAGCTCTTCGGTGGTCAGCTTGGCCATGATGGCTCCTTTACGGGTACGTCTTGACTACGTGTGAAGTGGTGGGCCGTGCAGCCCGGGGCGGACTGCTCAGGCAGCCTCGCCCTGCGCGGCGCGCAGCGCCTCGACCGTGCGGACGGTCTTGGACAGCGGCGCCTGGAACAGGGCGGCAGCCTTGGACATGCTGCCCTTCATCGCGCCGGCGAACTTGGCCAGCAGCACCTCGCGGGACTCGAGGTCCGCGAGCTTCTTGATGCCGGCCTCGTCCAGGGGCTGGCCATCCATGTAGCCGCCCTTGAGCACGAGCTTCTCGTGATCCTTGGCAAAGTCACGCAGGGCCTTCGCGACGTTGACCGGGTCCCCGGTCACGAACGCGATCGCGGTGGGACCGGACAGGTGAGCCTCGAGGCCCTCCAGACCGGCGTCCTTGGCCGCGATCTCGGCCAGCGTGTTCTTCGCCACGGCGTAGGTCGCGTCCTGACGGATGGAGTCGCGCAGCTGCTTGAGCTCCGTCACCGTCAGGCCACGGTATTCCGTCAGAACAGCGGCGCTGGACTCACGGAACAGGTCCGTGAGCTCAGCCACCGCCGACTCCTTCGCGGACGTCGCCATGGCACTCCTCTCGATGATGCGTGGGAACCGCCACCCCGAGACGAGAAAGCGCCCCGTGCAGATGCACGGGGCGCAGCAGGAGCATCGACGCGGCCGGACCCGGAGGGTCGACGTGCGGATGCGAGCGTGGCTCACGTTCACCTGCGCGGGCCGTCTCCGTCAGGGAGATCCTTCGGTGGGCTCTGCCCGGAGGCAGGGCACCACGACCGGCGGTCTTCGGTAGGCACCAGCGTACACGTCCGGGGCGGGCCCGCAAAATCGACCCGGGACGACGCCGGCCGGTCGTCCCCGCTGCGGGGACGACCGGCCGACGTCGTGGGCCCCGATCACCGGGGCCGCGTGGCTCAGAGCTCGGAGGAGTCCACCGAGGTCACGTTCGGGTCCATGGGCACGCCCGGGCCGAAGGTGGTGGCCACGGTGGCCTTGGAGATGTAGCGGCCCTTGGAGGAGGACGGCTTCAGACGCAGGACCTCCTCGAGGGCTGCGGCGTAGTTCTCCACCAGGGCCTTGGCCTCGAAGGAGGTCTTGCCGATGATGAAGTGCAGGTTGGAGTGCTTGTCGACGCGGAAGTCGATCTTGCCGCCCTTGATGTCGGCCACGGCCTTGGCCACGTCCGGGGTCACGGTGCCGGTCTTGGGGTTCGGCATCAGGTTGCGGGGGCCGAGCACCTTGCCCAGACGGCCGACCTTGCCCATGAGCTCCGGGGAGGCCACGGCGGCGTCGAAGTCCACCCAGCCCTCGGAGATCCGGGCGATCAGGTCGTCGTCGCCCACGACGTCCGCGCCGGCGGCGCGGGCGGCCTCGGCGCGGTCACCGGTGGCGAACACGACGACGCGCGCGGTCTTGCCGGTGCCGTGGGGCAGGCTCACGGAGCCGCGGACCATCTGGTCGGCCTTGCGGGGGTCGACCGAGAGGCGGAGGGCCACCTCCACGGTGGCGTCGGTCTTGGAGGGGTTGGTCTCCTTGGCGAGGCGGATCGCCTCCACCGGCGAGTACAGATCCTCGCCGATCGCGGCCTTGGCCGCCTTGTATGCCTTGCTGCGCTGTGCCATCTGCGTTCTTCTCCTTGTGCAGTCGTGGTCTGCGGACCGCGCTCGGCCCTGCCACTGGAAGGGGGTGGGGGTGGGCGTCAGCCCTCGACGGTGATGCCCATCGAGCGGGCGGTGCCCGCGATGATCTTGGCGGCGGCCTGGACGTCGTTGGCGTTCAGGTCCTCCATCTTGGTCTGGGCGATCTCCTCGCACTGGGCCTGGGTCAGCGTGCCGACCTTGGCCGTGTGCGGGGTGGCGGAGCCCTTGGCGACGCCGGCGGCCTTCTTGATGAGCTCGGCGGCCGGCGGGGTCTTGGTCACGAAGGTGAACGAGCGGTCCTCGTACACGGTGATCTCGACCGGGACCACGTTGCCGCGCTGCGACTCGGTGGCGGCGTTGTACGCCTTGCAGAACTCCATGATGTTCACGCCGTGCTGGCCCAGGGCGGGGCCGATGGGCGGGGCCGGGTTGGCGGCGCCGGCCTGGATCTGAAGCTTGATCAGACCGGTGACCTTCTTCTTGGGAGCCATGAGTGGATCCTTCTCTCACTGGGGGACCCTCGGCGCAGGAGCGCACCGGGGGCGGTGGCCGCCGTGGCGCGGCGGCCGGTGCCGCGTCCGGGCCGGCAGGCGGCCGGCCCGGTGCGGAAGCGTCGGGTGTCCTCAGATGGCCTTGGTCACCTGGTTGAAGGACAGCGTCACGGGGGTCTCGCGCTCGAAGATCGAGACGAGCACCACGAGCTGCTGGGCCTCCGGCTTGATCTCGGAGATCGTGGCCGGGAGGGTCTCGAACGGGCCGTCGTTGACGGTGACCGACTCGCCGACCTCGAAGTCCACGTGGATCGCGGGGGCGGCGGGCGCGCCGGACTCGGCCGCGGCGGGGACGGCCAGGCCGGCCTTCTCGGCGGCGCGGGCGGCCTCCTGGATCACGGACGGGGCGAGCATGTCGTACACCTCGTCCAGGCTGAGCGGCTGCGGGTGGTGGGCGTCGTTGCCCACGAAGCCCGTGACGCCCGGGGTGTGCCGTACGACGCCCCACGAGGCGTCGTCGAGGTCCATGCGGACGAGCACGTAGCCCGGGATGCGCACGCGCGAGACGATCTTGCGCGTGGTGTTCTTGATCTCCACGACCTCCTCCATGGGGACCTCGATCTCGTAGATCGAGTCCTCCATGTCCTGGGTCAGGATGCGGGCCTCGAGGTTCGTCTTCACGCGCTTCTCGTAGCCGGCGTAGGTGTGGACGACGTACCAGTCGCCGGGCTGGCGGCGCAGGCGGGTGCGCAGCTCCTCGGCGGGGTCCACGGCGGGCTCGTCGTCGGACTGCTCCTCGACGGGGGTCGGTGCGTCCTCGCCCTCGGCGACGGCCAGGTCGGCCTCCTGCACGGTGGCCTCGGCGGTCTCGTCACCGCTGCCGGCGACCTCGTCCAGGGCGTCCTCGACGGGCGTGCCGGCGTCCTGCGCGGTCTCGGCGGTCTCCTCGGCCACGGCGTCCTCCGACATCGGGACGGACTCCTCGGCGGGCTGACGATCCAGTTCCTGCTCGGACACGGTTCCTGCTTTCTGCTGACGGACGGCGGGCCCTGCCGTCGGGGAGGGCCCTCACGGGCGTGCGGGGGACGCGTCCTGCGACGTCGGGACCGTCCGCGCCGGGCTCAGAGGCCGCCGGCGCCGAACAGGAGACCCGCCACGGTGCCGAACACCCAGTCCAGCCCCATGACCAGCAGGATCATGAACGCCACGAAGGCGAGCACCACTCCGGTCGTGCGCAGCAGCTCCTCGCTCGTGGGGGTGACGACCTTGCGGAGCTCGTCCACCACCTGGCGCAGGAACAGCGCGATCCGCGCGAACAGCCCGCGACGCTGCCTGCTCGGCGTGGGGGCGGGCCCCCCGCCGTTCGCCGCCATCTCAGTCACGTGGCCTCACTCGTCGGATCGCCGAATCGCTTTCTACACGTCCGATGCCGAGCACGAGGCCCGGCATCGAGCAGGGCAGACAGGACTCGAACCTGCAACCTGCGGTTTTGGAGACCGCTGCGCTACCAATTGCGCCACTACCCTTCGGACCGACGGAGCCGGCCGAACCCTCGCGGGATCGACCGTGATCGCGGTACCGGAGATCCAGGATACGCCATCGGGCGGCGGGAGTCGAACGGGCCCCGGGCAGTCAGTACCCTGGCAGGACGGAGCCCCGCTCCGCCCCGCCCTCCCCGTCGAGCTCGAAGAAGGTCCCCATGGCCGCGCCCGCCCGCCGCGTCTCCGCCCGTCTGTCCGCCATCGCGCCCTCCGCCACCCTCGCCGTCGACGCCCGCGCCAAGGAGCTCAAGGCCGCCGGGCGCCCGGTGATCGGCTTCGGCGCCGGCGAGCCCGACTTCCCCACCCCGGACTACATCGTGGAGGCCGCCGTCGCCGCGGCCCGGGACCCGAAGAACCACCGCTACTCCCCCGCCGCCGGCCTGCCCGAGCTGCGCGAGGCGATCGCGGCCAAGACGCTGCGCGACTCCGGCGTGTCCCTCGAGGCCGCCCAGGTGCTCGTGACCAACGGCGGGAAGCAGGCCGTGTACAACGCCTTCGCCGCCCTGCTGGACCCGCAGGACGAGGTGCTCGTCCCCGCCCCCTACTGGACCACCTACCCGGAGGCGATCCGCCTGGCCGGCGGCGTGCCGGTCGAGGTGTTCGCCGGCCCCGAGCAGGGCTACAAGGTCACCGTGGACCAGCTCGACGAGGCCGTCACGGACCGCACCAAGGTGCTCCTGTTCGTCTCCCCCTCCAACCCCACCGGCGCCGTGTACTCCCCCGAGGAGACGGCGGCGATCGGCCGGTGGGCACGGGAGCGGGGGCTGTGGGTGGTCACCGACGAGATCTACGAGCACCTGACCTACGACGGCATGCCGTTCACCTCGATCGTCCGCGCCGTGCCCGAGCTGGCGGAGCAGTCCGTGATCCTCAACGGCGTCGCCAAGACCTACGCCATGACGGGCTGGCGCGTCGGCTGGATGGCCGGTCCGCTGGACGTGGTCAAGGCCGCCACGAACCTGCAGTCCCACGCCACCTCGAATGTGGCCAACGTGTCGCAGCGGGCCGCGCTGGCCGCCGTCGCCGGCCCGTTGGACGCCGTGGCGGAGATGAAGACGGCGTTCGACCGCCGGCGCCGGGCCATGGTCGAGGCCATGGACGCCGTGCCGGGCTTCCACTGTCCCACCCCGCAGGGTGCGTTCTACGCGTACGTGGACGTGCGGGAGGCGCTCGGGAAGACCTACCGCGGGGGCGTCACCCCCACGACGTCGGCCGAGCTGGCCGCCTTCATCCTCGACGAGGCGGAGGTCGCCGTGGTCCCGGGCGAGGCGTTCGGCCCGTCCGGCTATCTGCGACTGTCCTATGCGCTGGGCGATGGGGACCTCGCGGAGGGCGTCGAGCGCATCCGCGCCCTGCTCAGCGCCTGAGCCGCCCACCCCGCCCCTGAGCCCCGCGACGCCGCGCGCCTCGGGGCTCAGGCGTATCCGCGGCGCGCGGCCCAGCGGGTCAGCTCGTGGCGGTTGGAGAGCTGGAGCTTGCGCAGCACGGAGGACACGTGGGTCTCGACCGTGCGGTCCGAGATGAACAGCTCCGCCCCGGCCTCCCGGTAGGTGTATCCGCGGGCGATCAGCCGCATGACCTCCCGCTCCCGTGCCGAGAGCCGGTCGAGGTCCTCGTCGGGGGCCACAGCCCCGCTCGCCGCCGCAGCGGTGACGGGCGGAGGCGCGGGCGCCGTGCCGCGGAAGGCGTCGAGGACGAACCCGGCCAGCCGGGGCGAGAACACGGCGTCGCCGTCGGCCACGCGGACCGCCGCGTCCGCCACCTCGGCGCCGGAGGCCGTCTTGGTGATGTAGCCGCGGGCCCCCGCACGGATCACGGCGACGACGTCCTCGGCCGCGTCCGAGACGGACAGGGCCAGGAACCGCTGCGCGGGTCGGCGCGCGAGGACACGCTCGGCCACCTCCGCTCCCCCGCCGCCGGCCCCGCCGGGCAGGTGCACGTCCAGCAGCACCACATCCGGCGCCAGGTCCAGCACGGCGCGGACGGCCTCGTCCACGTCCCCGGCCTCGCCGAGAATGGCCAGTCGGTCCGGGTCCAGGTCGGCGCGCAGGCCGGAGCGGAAGATCGCGTGGTCGTCCACGATGACGGCCGTGCGCGGGGCGGGGTCGGTCATGGGTGCTCCTGTCCGGTGCGCGCTCGCGCACCCTCGGGCTCGGCCAGCGTCAGGTGGACCTCGGTGCCGCCCGGGCCGGACCGGATGCGGGCGGTCCCGCCGGCACGGCCCATGCGGCCGAGGATCGACTCCCGCACGCCGAGCCGGTCGGCCGGGACCGTGGGCAGGTCGAAGCCGGGGCCGCGGTCCCGGACGAACACCTCCGCGACGGTGCGGCCGCGGTCGTCCTCACCGGCCTCCGCGAAGACCTGCGCGTCGCCGGCGTGCCGGGCCGCGTTCTGCATGGCCTCGCGTGCCGCGGCCGCGAGCGGCTCGAGCCACGCCCCCGCGGCCCGCCCCACGGCCACGACCTCCACCCGGGCCCCGTGGGCGTCCTCGACGGCGGCGGCGTGCTGGTCGAGCGCCTCCGCCAGGGAGTGCGGGCCGCCGCGGGAGTCCAGGGCGAGGAACTGACGCAGCTCACGCTCCTGGGCGCGGGCCACCCGGGCCACCACGTCCGCGTCCTGGGCGCGCCGCTGGATGAGGGCGAGGGACTGCAGCACCGAGTCGTGCAGGTGCGCCGCGATCTCGGCGCGCTGGGCCTGCACCGCGAACGCGGTCCGCTCCGCGTCGCGTCGGCGCAGCCAGGCCAGGGCGTAGGGCATGGCCACCAGCGCCGCGCCGGCGAGCATCGCGACGGCGGCCAGCAGAGCCCGCCACAGCTCGCCCGAGCTCACGGCGCCCAGGACGATGGCCAGCACCGCCAGCAGCACGAGGGCCGTGCCGAGCACGAGGCGGACCAGTCGTCCGCTCCGCCCGGCCCGGGGCCCGCCCGCCAGGTCGAGCTGCATCCAGGCCAGGCCGAGGCCGATCACGAGGACGGCCACCGGGCCCACGAGCGCCCAGTCGACGGTGAGGCCGAGGCCGTCCGCGACGGTCAGCACGCCCACGCCGAGCACCACGGCGGCCAGCAGCACCGGCCAGCCGCCCTCGCGCACCCGCTCGAGCACCTCGGGGGCGCGACCACGCAGGGTGGGGGCGTCGGCGGCGGGGGCGCCGTCCGGACCCTCCTCCGGCATGAGCAGCCAGAGCCACACGTACAGGGCCAGGCCCGCGCCGCCCAGCAGGCTCAGCAGCGCCAGGGCCGCGCGGACGCGGCCGGCGGGCATCCCGAGGTGCCGGGCGAGCCCCGCGGCGACGCCGGACACCGGACGGTCGGCCCCGTGCCGCATCAACGGCGGACGCGGGGCCGGCGCGGGCGCGGACGGGGTGGGCATGCCCCCATCCTGCCGTGTCGGACGGGGCGGCACATCCGGGGAGGATTCCGGGAGTTCCCGGATGGGCGGGGGCCGCAGGCGGACGAGGATGGAGACATGACGAGCACACACGACCCGTTCACCGGCCCCGGCCCCCACGTCGCCCCCGACGGAGCCGCCTCGGGCGAGACCGGCCCCGACGGACTGGACGCCCTGCCGGGCTGGCTGCGCCGCGCCGTCCTGAGCTGGGGCGTGCGCCGCTCGCCGGCCTCGTGGGTCGGCGGGGTGCTCGGCGGGGTGGCCGAGCGCTACCGCATCGACCCGCTGCTCGCCCGCGGCGTGTTCGTCGCCGTGTGCATGGTCTCCGCGGGCCTGGGCCTGCTGGCCTACGCGGCCGCCTGGGCCGTGCTCCCCGACGCCGACGGACGCGTGCAGTTCGGCCGCCTGCGCCGCAGGGAGTGGCAGGACGCCACCGTGGCCATCGGCGTGATCGGGGCGATCGGCGCCCTCAACCTGCTGCTCGGCGCCGGGTTCACCCTCATCGCCCCGGCCGTGGGCGGCCCCGGCTCCCTCCTGGGCCTGGGCGCGCTGGCCGTGCTCGTCTGGTGGCTCGTGACCCGCTGGGACGGCCGGGCGCAGGCCCGCGTGGCCCCGGGCCGGGCCCCCGACGCCGACCAGCCCAGCCACGCCGTGCCGCGCCCGGCCTGGTACGTCGGCGGAGGTCCGCGCGAGCGGGCGGCCGAGGTCACCGACCCGCACGGCTTCCACCCCGAATGGATCGACCCCGCGACCGGCACCTGGCGCGACCACGTCCACTCCCGCGAGCGGCGAGCCGCGGCGCGCCTGGCCGAGGAGGCCCCCCGGGCAGCCACCGCCCCGACCGGCTCGGGGTCCGCAGCCACGGCCGCGAAGCCGCGCCTCGGGCCGATCGCGCAGGCCGCCACCTACGCCGGGGCCGTCCTCGCCGCGCTCGCCGCCCTCGGGATCAGCCTGCTGCTCGGTGTCGGTCCGACCCCCACGCTGCTGGCGGTGCCGATGCTCGTGGCCGCGCTCGCGGTGATCGCCCCCGTCCTGCTGGGCGCTCTGCTCAGCGGCCGTCGTCCCGGCACCCTCGGCCCGGCGAGCGGCATCCTCGTGGGTGCGACGGCCCTCCAGGTCGCCGTCCTCGTGGCCCTCGGCTGACCCGCCGCCCGTCGCCCGTCCCCTGACGCGACGCGGCGGGCACGCCTAGGGTGGTGCCGACCCCCACGAGAACGCCCGAGAGGACCCCCATGCGCGTCGGAATGCTCACCTCCGGAGGCGACTGCCCCGGCCTCAACGCCGTCATCCGCTCCGCCGTCCTGCACGGCATCAAGTCGTACGACATGGAGATGGTGGGCATCCGCAACGGGTGGTCCGGCCTGATCGAGAAGGACGTCGAGGACCTGCCCCGCTCCCGCGTGCGCGGCCTGGCCCGCACCGGCGGCACCATCCTCGGCACCTCCCGCACGCACCCCTACAACGCGGAGGGCGGCGGCCCGGAGAACATGCTCCGCAACCTGCGCGAGCTGGACATCGACGCCGTCATCGCGATCGGCGGCGAGGGCACCCTGGCCGGCGCGAACCGCCTGGCCGCGGACGGGCTGCCGATCGTGGGCGTGCCCAAGACGATCGACAACGACCTGCAGGGCACCGACTACACGTTCGGCTTCGACACGGCCGTGCAGATCGCCACGGACGCCATGGACCGGCTGCGCACCACGGGCGAGTCCCACCACCGCTGCATGGTCGCCGAGGTCATGGGCCGCCACGTCGGCTGGATCGCCCTGCACTCGGGCATGGCCGCCGGCGCCCACGCGATCCTCATCCCCGAGGTCCGCACCCCGATGTCCCAGGTCGCCGAGTGGGTGCAGCAGGTCCACGACCGCGGTCGCTCCCCGCTGGTCGTGGTGGCGGAGGGCTTCGTCCCCGAGGGCCACGACGATCCGCTGGCCGAGGCCGGGGTCGAGGCGTCCGGCCGGCCGCGTCTGGGCGGCATCGGCGAGTGGGTGACCCGCGAGATCGAGGAGATGACGGGCATCGAGACGCGCAGCACCATCCTGGGCCACATCCAGCGCGGCGGCGCCCCCACCGCCACGGACCGCGTGCTCTCCACGCGCTTCGGCATGGGCGCCGTCGACCTCGTCGCCCAGCGCCGCTGGGGACAGATGGTGGCGGCCAACGGCACGGAGATCATCTCCATCCCCATGAGCGCCGCCCTCAAGGGCCTCAAGAAGGTGCCGGTCTCCCGCTACGACGAGGCGAAGATCCTGTTCGGCCGGTGAGACCCGACCACCCCGCCGTCGGCGTGCTGGCCCTCGGGCTGGCGCGTCGGCTCGGCCTGCCCGACACCGCGCTCCTGCCCGGCGACGCCCCGGCGGCGGGCGCCGAGCCGCGCCGCATCGAGGTGGCCCGGCAGGGCGTCGCCGAGGCGGAGGTGCTGGCCCTGCCCTGGGCCACCGTCGTGGCGGGGCCGGCGTGGTTCACGCGTGCCTGCCGCGGCGTGCCCGCCGAGGCGCTGGGCGTGGAGTCGGCCCTGCTGCGGACGGCGGTGCGCGCCGCCGCCGGGGAGGCCGTGCGCTCCCGCGGCGAGTTCACGCTCTACGCCGCCGAGGAACCGCCGCCGGTCGACCCCTCGCGCACCGTCAACGTGTCCGACGACCCCGCCCACGTCCACGCCGTGGTCGCGCAGGCCCCCGCAGACGACGTGGCCGAGGCGGGTGTCCCCTCCTGGGAGTCCTCGGTCGCGCTCGTTCCCGACGACGGCGCGGGACGGGCGATCGAAGCCGCGGTGGCGGCGGCGGGGCATCGCGTGACGGGCGGCGTGCTGGCCTCGCTGGGCACCCTCACCCCACCGCGGCTGCGCGGTCGTGGGCTCGGCCGCTACGCGGTGGCCGTGGCGATGGACCGGGCGGCGCTGGAGGGGCTGCTGCCGTTCGCCGAGGTGCCGGCGGGCCACACGGCCGCGCACCACGTGGCGATCGCCGTCGGGCTGGAGGCGGCGGGCACGCGGACCGTCCTCGCGCTGGACTGAGCCGGCGAGTCGGTCAGCGCAGGCGGCCCACGCCGCGCGGTCGGCCGACGACCTGCCCGGCGTCCGGGGACACGAGCGGCTCCTGGCTCGCGGCGATCCAGCCGCCCTCGGCGGCACCGTCCTCGCCGGGAGCGTCCTCGCGGACCAGCAGCTCGGCGTCCACGGGCACCGTGCGCTTGAGCAGCGCCAGGGCGACGGCGCCCGCCTCATGGTGCTGGGCCGCGGCGGTGACCGTCCCCACCGGACGGGCGGCGGCGCGGGCCTCGGGCGTGTCCTCGGCCGGCCGGAGGATCACGGGGGCACCGTGCTCGGGGAGCGCGTGGACGGAGCCGTCCAGGAGCAGGCGGGTGAGGCGGCGGGGCGGGCGGCCCAGGTTGTGCACGCGCGCCACGGTCTCCTGACCGCGGTAGCAGCCCTTCTCGAGGTGCACGGCGGTGCGCAGCAGGTCCAGCTCGTGCGGGATCGCGCGGTCGTCCACGTCGAGGGCCCGGCGGGGGCGGCCGGCCTCGATGCGCAGCGCCTCGGCCGCCGTCGTGCCCGCCAGGGACCAGCCCGCGAGCACGCCCGTGCCGAGCGCGCGGACGGTGGCCTCGAGGTCGGCCCGGGTGACGAGGTACTCGCGCCAGGACCAGTCCGCACCCGGGTGGGTCGCCGGATCCGGATCGGCCGTGTAGGCCCAGCCGCCCGCCCCGACGCGCGGCCACGGGTCCAGCCACACGGTGCGGTCCTCCCAGCCGGGCACGGGCGCGGTGGCGCCCACGACGGCGACCGCCCCGGTGTGGTCCCGCAGCGTGACGTCGTGGGAGAAGCGCATCGAGGTGAGCCACGCGGCGAGGCCCGGGCCGTCCTCGCGGTCCGTGACGAGCCAGGCCGCGGCGCCGTCCTCGAGCAGGTGGGCGGCGTGCTCGATCCGCCCCTGCACGTCGAGGAAGAGGATCTCGGTGCTCGTGCCGGGGGGCAGCGTCTCGACGTGCTGCGTGCCGAGCGTGTGCAGCCAGCTCAGCCGGTCCGGGCCGGACACGGAGAGCACGGCCCGGTGGGAGAGGTCCACCAGGGCGCGGCCCCGGGCGAGGGCGCGCTGCTCGGGCAGGGGGCGACCGTAGTGCGCGGCGACGCCGGCGTCCGGGCCGAGGCCCTCGACGGCGCCACCGGCCGGCCCCTGCGGCTCGGCCACGGCCAGGTCCAACAGCGGGCTGCGGGAGGCTGTCACGACTGCTCCCCGCGAGCCCCGCGAGGACGCTCGGCCCCCGGGGCGAGCCGACCCTCGGCCGCGCTCGGCATGCGGTCCAGGATGGCGGAGGCGTGCGCCTCGAGCTCGGCGCCCGCGGCGTCCGCGACGTCCCAGCGCCAGAACAGCTGCCCGTTCACGAGACCGGCCATGCGGGTGGCCCGGTGGTACGGGCCGGCGGCGGAGCCACTCAGGACCGCGTCCGTGGCCAGCTGCAGCTGCGGGCCCTTGATGCGGCCGTAGTACAGCTCGGACAGCGAGCCCGGATGCGTGATGGTGGCGGTCAGGCCGAAGCCCTCGTCGCCGGCGCGCAGCCGCTCGACGTCCTCGGCGGAGCGGAACGCGGGGACGATGTCCGCCGGGCGCATGCCGGGGCCGACGTCGCCGTCGCGCCGCGCCCGGTCCACCTGCCAGAAGCCGGACTCCACGGTCAGCGGACGCAGCAACGTGCCGTCCGCCTCGCACAGCCACGACTCCGCGCGGTACTCGACGAACGGCAGACCGTGCTCGGTGAAGTCCACCCGCTGGTAGAAGATCTCGGTGCCGGCGGAGCCGTCGCCGAGGCGACCCTGGCCCTCCCAGCTGCCGATGAGCCAGGACAGGGGCGCGAGCTCGGGGGTGAGGTCATAGGGGAGTTCAGTCGCCATGGCAGATCACGGCGCGGCCCGACAGCGGGCCGCGCGTCCTCAGCGCTGGCCCTTGAAGAGGCCGCTGATGACGACCGCGGCGACGGCGGCCATGCCCAGGCCGGCCAGGACCACGAGGGCCAGGAAGAAGATCTCGAGCGCAAGAAGGGTATCCATGCGGGACATCCTACCGAGCGGGCCCGACCTGTCAGGCCAGGAAGCCCACCATGACGTGCGCCACGACGCCGGCCGCGCCCACGGGCGCCAACGCGAGGGCGTAGCCCGCCCGGCGCGGGCGCAGGGTGGTGCCCACCGGCCGGTCCTCGGGTCGCGGCCGCGACGACGGCGCCGTGGCGGCGGTCAGGGACACCAGCACGGCCACCGCGAGCGCCGCGGCCGTGACGGCCGGCCGGTCCCGGGCGCCCACGCCGGCCAGCGCCGAGACGGGCCAGGCGAGCACCGTGCCGAGGGGGATGACGACGAGCGCCAGGACTCCCGGCCGGCCCTGCATCCACGGGGTGAGGCCGACGAGGGAGACCGCGGCCACCGTGACCGCCAGCGTGATGACCAGCCCGGCGACCGCGGGGGTGTCGGTCCAGCGTGAGACGGCCACCCAGCACGCCGTCACGACGGCCATGAACGCCCCGCCCATCGTGGCGACGGTGGACTCGAGGCGCAGCGGCCGGCCGGTCCCGCGCACCAGCTGGACGACAAACGAGGCCATGGTGCTCCAGGCGACGACGACGGCGAGCGGCTCGAAGAGCGTCCAGGCCCCGCTGTGGCCGTCCTCGAGCGGCGGCCACAGCAGCATGAGCAGCACCGCGGCGCCCCCGGCGACGGCCAGGGTGACGCTGAGCGAGAGGCGCGCGGGCGCCCCCATCTGCCGCGGCCAGCCCCAGGCGATGACCAGGATCACGACGGCGGCGGCGAGGGCGGCGGGGACCGGGCCCAGCAACGCGGCACCGCCCAGGACGAGGGCGGCGACGGCCGCACTCAGGGCCATGGACAAGCGCATCACCTGCCCCATCCTGCCAGGTGCGCACCGGCTCGGCCCTGGGCGGGCGACGGCGGGGCGCACCTCGCGGGCCACCGTCCTCCTTCCGTAGGGTGGCCGGCATGGCCGAACACCCCACCCCCACGACCTCCGACGCCGACGGCATGCCGCGCGTCGTCACCCCGCGCCCGGAGGAGGCGAGCGCCGTCCTGGACCTGGCCGACCGCGCCGGGGCGGCGGACGGCCATCCCCCGCTGTCGGACCAGACGCGCGTGCTGCTCGCCCGCGGCGGGCAGCTCTGGTGGGGGGCCACCCGGGGCCCGGACGGGGCGATCGACGGGGCGGCCGTGCTCGTGCCCGAGGGCACGGCGGCCGTGCTCGAGCTCGTCGTCGACCCGGCGGCACGCCGCATCGGCCGGGGGACGGCCCTGGCCGACGCCGCGGCCGCCGCGGTCCGAGACCTGGCGCGGGAGGACACCACGAGCGTCTGGGCCCACGGCATGCTCCCGGGGGCGGTCCGGCTCGCCCGGCGGCACGGCCTCGAGCCCGTCCGCGAGCTGCGCCGGATGCGCCTGTCGCACGCGGCGCTCGCCGCCCTGCCGGAGGTGCGGCTCGCCGACGGGGTCACCCTGCGCGGCTTCGTCCCCGGCCAGGACGAGCAGGCCTGGCTGGACGTGAACGCCGCCGCCTTCGCGGACCACCCCGAACAGGGCAGCCTGACCCGCGCCGACCTCGACGACCGCATGGCGGAGGACTGGTTCGACGCCGACGGCCTCCTGCTCGCCGCCCGCGAGGCGGACGGGCGGCTGCTCGGCTTCCACTGGACGAAGGTGGAGCCGGATGCCGGAGCCGACGGCCCGCGCGTCGGGGAGGTGTACGCCGTGGGCGTCTCCCCCGACGCCCAGGGCCTCGGCCTCGGTCGGGCCCTCACCCTGGCGGGGCTGCACCGGATGGCGGAGCAGGGGGTCGACGTCGTGGACCTGTACGTGGACGCGGACAACACGGCCGCCGTCACGCTCTACGCGTCCCTCGGCTTCGAGCTGTTCGCCGCCGACGCCCAGTACCGCCGCCCCTGAGACCCTCGGGCGGGGACCGGCCGGGCACATCCCGGCGGCCTCGTATCCTGGTGGGGCCGGCCCCCGCGGGGTCGGCCACGCCCCGTGCCCTGCCCCAGCAGTCGTCGCGGCCGCCGCACCCGAGAGGAACCCGCCCCATGCCCTCGTCCCACGCCGACCGCGTCGCCCGCTGGTCCACGGAGGACCGTGTCTCGGAAGGCCCCCGCGCCGAGGTGCTGGCCGCCGGCATGCTGCCGTGGCGCCGCGTGCCCGGCGGCCTCGAGGTGATGGTGATCCACCGGCCGCGCTACGACGACTGGTCGTGGCCCAAGGGCAAGCTCGATCCGGGTGAGACGCTGCCGGAGTGCGCGGTGCGCGAGCTGCGCGAGGAGGTCGGCCTGGAGCTGCGGCCGGGCATCCCGCTGTGCGTGACCGCGTACGAGGTGCCCGGCAAGCGGGGCGCACGTCTGAGCAAGGAGGTCTGGTACTGGGCCGCCGAGGTCGACGGCCAGCGCGCCCTGCCCGACGGCGACGAGGTGGACGAGGTCCGCTGGGTCGGGCCGGACGAGGCCCGGCGGCTGCTGACGAACGACTCGGATCGCGAACCGCTCGAGCTGCTGCTGCGTGCCGCCTCCCGGGGGCGCCTGCGGACCGTGCCGCTGCTGGTGCTGCGCCACGCCAAGGCCAAGCCCCGCTCCTCGTGGTCCCGCGCCGAGCAGGAGCGCCCGCTGGCGGCGACGGGCCGGCGGCAGGCGCTCGCTGTCGAGGGCCTCGTGTCGGCCTGGCGGCCGGAGCGGCTGGTCTCCTCCCCGTGGCGCCGCTGCGTGGAGACGCTGGCCCCGCTCGTGAAGTCCAGCCGGCTGCCGCTGAAGACCAAGGGCGCGTTCACGGAGACCACGGCCCGGGAGAAGCCCAAGAAGACCCGCAAGGTGATGGCCGAGCTCATGGGCCGCTCCCGGCCGCTGGTCGTGTGCACGCACCGGCCGGTGCTGCCGACGCTGTTCGAGGTGGTCGAGGACGCGGCCGCCGGCCAGGCGGACCGCGTGCTGCGGGCCCTGCCGACCGAGGACCCGTGGCTGCGGCCCGGCGCTGTGCTCGTGGCGCACCGCGCGCTCGACCTCGACGGCGACGTGGTGGCCGTCGAGGTCTACGACCCCTGGGACGACTGAGCCGCCCGCGCGACCGGGCCACCGTTGAGCGGGCCCGCCCCCGGCCCTAGGCTCGGGTCATGGAGAACACCGCCGCCCAGAGCCAGCCCGAGAAGATCGTCCACGAGCGCCTCACGGTGACCCGGGACCCGGACCGTCAGCGCTTCGAGCTGCGCCAGGACGGGACTTTCATCGGGTTCCTCGGCTACGACCAGGAGACCGTGCGCGGCGCGGACGGCGAGGACACCGTGGTCCTGCGCCTGCAGCACACCATCATCGACGAGCAGTTCGGCCGCCGCGGCTTCGCCCGCGCCCTCGTGACCATGGTCCTGGACCGGCTGCGCGCGGAGGGTGACCGGATCGTGCCCGAGTGCTCCTACGTGGAGGACTACCTGCGCCGCTACCCCGAGTACCAGGACATGGTCTTCCACGGCTGACCGGGGGCGGGGCCCTGCCCTGCCGGTACCCGCCTCCGCCGGGCCGTCGACGACGCTCAGCGCGTCCGCTCGGATCGCTAGAGTGGGCCAGGTGAGCATCCCCACCCCCTACGAGGACCTCCTCGCCGACGTGATGGCCCACGGGGTCGTCAAGACGGACCGGACCGGCACGGGCACGCGCAGCGTGTTCGGTCGCCAGCTGCGCTTCGACCTGGCCGAGTCCTTCCCGCTGATCACCACCAAGCGCGTGCACTTCAAGTCGGTCGCGCTCGAGCTGCTGTGGTTCCTGCGCGGGGACTCGAACGTGCGGTGGCTCCAGGAGCGCGGCGTGCGGATCTGGAACGAGTGGGCGGACGAGGACGGCGAGCTCGGCCCCGTCTACGGCGTGCAGTGGCGCTCGTGGCCCACCCCGGACGGGGGCCACATCGACCAGATCGCCAAGGTCGTGGAGCAGGTCCGGACGAACCCCGACTCGCGCCGGCACATCGTCACCGCGTGGAACCCCGCCGAGGTGGACGAGATGGCGCTGCCGCCGTGCCACGCGCTGTTCCAGTTCTACGTCTCCCCCGGTCAGGACGGCGCCCCCGGGCGGCTCTCGTGCCAGCTCTACCAGCGCTCGGCGGACCTGTTCCTCGGCGTGCCGTTCAACATCGCCTCGTACGCGCTGCTCACGGTGATGGTCGCGCAGCAGACCGGGCTGACGCCCGGCGAGTTCGTGTGGACCGGCGGGGACGTGCACATCTACGCGAACCACGAGGAGCAGGTACGCGAGCAGCTCTCCCGCGAGCCGTACCCGTACCCGCGGCTGCGGCTGCGGCGCACCCCCGCGTCGATCTTCGACTACGACTACGACGACTTCGAGGTCCTCGACTACCGTCACCACCCCACCATCACGGCGCCGATCGCCGTCTGAGCCGAGGATGCGCAGCGACCCATGAGCCGGGCCACCCGTCCCACCGAGCCCGTGATCGCCATGATCTGGGCCCAGACCCCCGAGCGCGTCATCGGCCGCGACGGCACCATGCCGTGGCACGTCCCCGAGGACCTCGCCCACTTCCGGGCCCACACGCACGGCCACCCCGTGATCATGGGCCGGCGCACGTGGGAGTCGTTCCCGGCGCGCTTCCGCCCGCTGCCCGGGCGCACGAACATCGTGGTCTCCCGCACCCTGACGGCCACCGAGGAGGCCGGCGCGGAGCTGCGGGCCGCGGGTGCCGTCGTCGTGCCGGACTTCGGGGCGGCCCTGTCCGCCGCGGCCGAGGCCGACGGCTGTGACACCGTGTGGGTGATCGGCGGGGCGACGCTCTACGAGCAGGCCCTCGACGTGGCCTCCCGCGCCGAGGTGACCGTGATCGACGCGGACGTCGACGGCGACACGCACGCCCCGCTGCTCGACGCCCGCTGGCGGCGCACCGCCGTCGACCCCGCCCCCGACGCGTGGCTGGACTCCGCCTCCGGCCCGCGCCACCGCTTCGAACGATGGGAACGCGACTGACATGGCCCCGACCGACTCCGACCAGCGTCTGCTCTCCCCGCAGGCGGTCACGTTCCTCGCGCTCGTCGCCCTGCCCGTGCTGGCGTTCGTGTGCGCCGTGTTCGGGCTGATCCTCGTGCTGCAGGGCAAGACCACCGCCGGGCTGGTGTTCCTGCTCGTGCTGACCCAGGTGTTCGCCGTGGGCGGTCTCATCGCGTGGAACAAGCGGAAGCGCGCGCAGCAGGGCCGCTAGCTGTAGGAGGGCATGACGTTGTTGACTCGGGCCGGGGCCAACGAGGCCGGCGGGGCGTTCCCGCAGGAGGTATGAGGCCGATGGTAGTTGTAGTGGTTCACCCACACGGCCAGCGCCTCACGCCGAGCTGTCTCTGAGGTATACGGGCGGGCGTAGAGGACCTCATCGACCATCAGCCGGTTGTACCGCTCGACCTTCCCGTTATGGCGCGGGGTGTAGGGGCGGATCCGGTGGTGCCGGCCCCCGAGCGAGACCACCTTGGCGGTGAAGTCCGCAGCCCGGTAGTTGTTTCCGTTGTCCGTGATCACCCGGTCCACGGTGATGCCGTGGGCGGCGAAGAACGCCCGCGCCCGGCAGTAGAAGCTCACGGTCGTGGCCGCCCGCTCGTCCTCCAACGCCTCGGTGTAGGCCAGCCGGGTGAACCCGTCGATCGCCGAGTGCAGGTAGGTGTAGCCGACCCGCCGGCCAGGCCCGCGCTTGGAAGCACGGCCTGCTTCACTTTCACGTCCGTGGGTGCGCCAGCCGCCCCCGTCTGGGATCTTCCCGATCTTCTTCACATCCAGGTGCACCATGTGCCCCGGCCCTCTCGCGGTGATCTTCTGTGGTCGTTGGCGCAGGTCTTCTCCGGCCGGGGTCAGGTCCCGTAGGCGGGAGATCCCGAGTCGGTGCAGCCACCGTCCCACGGTACGAAGACACACCCGGTGGCCCTCGGAGACGAGGTGGTGATGGATGCGCCGTGCGGACCACTTGCGCTCCCGCCGCAGGGCGTGGATCTGGGCGACCAGGACCGGATCGAGCTGGGCAGGTGAACGGTGCGGCCGGCTGGGCAGGTCCTGAAGGCCGGCCTCGCCCTCGGCGCGGTAGCGGGCCACCCAGGTGGCCACCGTGGGCCGGCTCACCCGGAACTCGGCGGCCACGTGCGCCTGCGGGATCCCGTCGTGCAGGTGGCGGTGGACCATCCTGAGACGGCCGGTCGGGGTCAGGGGTGCGTTAGCGTGAGTCATGAGTGGGTCTTTTCGGGCAGGTGGGTTGTTGAGGAACTTCCATCCTGCGGGAGAGGCCCACTCGTCTCATCTCAGCCCGTACCCCGTGGCAAGAACCTCATGACCCACAACAGCTAGCCTGGAGGGCATGACTTCCGCTGCCCCCGCATCTGTGAACGCCCCCGACGCGGCCGCCGTGCCCACCGTGGGCCTGGTCGGCTGGCGCGGCATGGTGGGGTCCGTCCTCCTGCAGCGCATGGCCGAGGAGGGCGACTTCGCCCGCGTCCATCCCGTCTTCTTCTCCACGTCCAACGCCGGCGGCCCCGCGCCCGTGCGCGAGGGCATGGCCGGCGACCCGGGCGTGCTCCAGGACGCGTACGACGTGGACGCACTCACGGCCCTGCCCGTGATCCTCACCGCGCAGGGCGGGGACTACACGCAGGCCGTGTACCCGAAGCTGCGCGCCGCCGGCTGGGACGGCATCTGGATCGACGCCGCCTCCACCCTGCGCATGGCGGACACCTCCGTGATCGCACTGGACCCCGTGAACCGCGGCGTGATCGACGCCGCCCTGGCGAACGGGACGAAGGACTTCATCGGCGGCAACTGCACCGTCTCCTGCATGCTCATGGGCCTGGGTGGCCTGTTCAAGGCGGGCCTGGTCGAGTGGGGCACCGCCATGACCTACCAGGCGGCCTCCGGCGGCGGCGCCCGGCACATGCGCGAGCTGCTCACCCAGTACGCCGAGCTGGGCGGCGCGGTGCGGGCCGAGCTGGCCGATCCGGCGTCGGCGATCCTCGAGATCGACCGCAAGGTGATCGAGCTGCAGCGCGGCGGCCTGGACTCGACGCAGTTCGGCGTGCCGCTGGGTGGCTCGCTGATCCCCTGGATCGACTCCGACCTGGGCGACGGCGTCTCCCGCGAGGAGCGCAAGGCCTACGACGAGACCAACAAGGTGCTCGGACTGACCGGGGCGGACCGGATCCCGTTCGACTCGCTGTGCGTGCGGATCGGCGCCATGCGCTCCCACTCGCAGGCCCTCACCCTCAAGCTCACCCGGGACGTGCCGCTGGACGAGGTCGAGCAGATCATCGCCGCGGACAACGAGTGGGTGCAGGTGGTGCCGAACACCAAGGAGGCCACGGTCACCGACCTGACCCCGATCGCCGCGACCGGCACCCTGCAGATCCCCGTCGGTCGGCTGCGCAAGCTCAACATGGGTCCCGAGTACCTCTCGGCGTTCACCGTCGGCGACCAGCTGCTGTGGGGTGCGGCCGAGCCCGTGCGCCGCATGCTGATGATCGCCACCGGCAACCTCTGAGCCGCGACGCCGGCGCCGCGGCGCGCACCCGGCCCAGCCCCGGCCCCCGTACCCCCGGCCCCCGTTTTCGTTCGGGAAACGGCGGGTGTTCGCACGTTGTCGTTCGGGAAACGGCGCCCGCGCCGCCAAGGCGCGCCGTTTCCCGAACGAAAGCACTCCTGGGGGCGCCGTTTCCCGAACGAAAGTGAGGGGTCAGAGGCTGGTGCCGATGATCATCGGCTCGGGGTGCAGCTCGACGCCGAAGCGTTCGCGCACGCCGTCGCGCACGGTGCGCGCGATCGTCAGGACGTCCTCGGTGGTCGCGTCGCCGCGGTTGGTCATGGCGAGGGTGTGCTTCGTGGACACCGACGCGCGGCCCCCGGCCAGGCCGGTGCCGTCGACTCCGCGGCCGTCCGGACCGCCCTCGCGGGGCCCGACCTCGGGCAGCCCGAAGCCCTTCGCGAAGCCCGCGCGATCGATCAGCCAGGCCGCCGAGAGCTTCACGAGCGGCGTCCCGTCCTCGGCCTCCCCGGCGGCGAACGCCGGGGCGCCCTCGGGCAGGGAGGCCCGCACGGACGCGGGCACGATCGGGTTCGTGAAGTAGCTGCCCGTGGACCACGTGTCCGGGTCCGCCGGGTCGGACACCATCCCCTTGGCGGCCCGCAGGGCCAGCACCTCGCGGCGGACCACCGCGAGCGGGGCATGGGCGCCCTCCTCGACGTCGAGCGCGGCCGCCAGCTGCCCGTAGCGGACCGGCGCCGTCGGCTCGGCGTCGGAGGAGGCGCGACGCAGCCGCAGGTCGATCGAGAGCACGATCCACCGGGGACTCGGCGCGCCGGTCTCCAGCATGGAGCGCTTGATCACGGAGTCGCGGTAGCCGAGGCGCAAATCCGCGGGCGTCAGCTCGACGACGTCCCCCGCCTCCCGGTCCCACGCGCGCAGGGCGACGAGCACCTGCGAGACGTCCGCACCGTACGCGCCGACGTTCTGCACGGGCGTCGCGCCGGCCGAGCCCGGGATGCCCGAGAGCGCCTCGATCCCGCCGAGCCCGTGCGCCACGGTCCATGCGACGGCGTCGTCCCACGGGTGGCCCGCCGCGACGCGCACGACGACGGCCTCCCCCTCGTGGTCCGCGGACCGGGCCCCGTCGCCGGCGGGCGGCGCCTCACCCTCGCCGGGCGCCGGCCCGTCCAGCACGTGGATGCCCTCGAAGGCCAGCCGCACGACGGTGCCGGGGAAGCCGGCGTCCGCCATGAGGGTGTTGGAACCGCCGCCGAGGACGAACAGGGGCTCGCCCGCCGCGTCGGCGGCGCGCACGGCCTCGATCGCCTCGGCCTCGGTGCGCGCGGTGACCCACGCGCGCGCAGGCCCGCCGACGCGGGTGGTGGTGTGGTCCGCCAGCCGCTCGCTCACGCGCTCTCCCCCGCGGGGTCGGCCAGACGGACCACGGCCTGCGCCTTGGTCAGCACGCGCGGCTTTGCCGCGTCCGGGTTGGTGACGTTCAGGTCGATCCGCACGGTCCCGGCGGCCTCGTCCACGGCCCCGACCGTGCCGACGACCTCGAGCGTGGCGCCGGGGACGGGCGCGCCGTCGTCGTCCGTGCGCCCCGTGGTGTCGGCGACGGGCACCATGCCGGTGAAGCGGGTCTGGTAGTCGACGACGGCGCCCGGGTCGCCCGCCCAGTCCGAGACGAGCTGCACGGCCGCGCCCATGGTGAGCATCCCGTGGGCGATGACGCCGGGCAGGCCGACGTGCTCGGCGAACGACGGGGACCAGTGGATCGGGTTGCGGTCGCCGGAGGCACCCGCGTAGGCGACGAGATCGGCGCGGGTGAACGTGACGGTGCGCGTGCCGACCACCTCGCCCCGGGCGAGGTCGGACAGACGGGGGGCGGTGCTCATCAGGACTCCTCTCCCCGGACCAGCAGGGTGGACGTGACGGTGGAGACGGGCGCGCCGTCCAGATCCGCGATCTCGGTGACGGTGGTGACCATGCGGTTGCCGCCGAGGGCCTTCACGGCCTCGACCCGCACGGTCGCCACGACCTCGTCCCCGGCCACCAGCGGGCGGTGGTGGACGAAGCGCTCGTCCGCGTGGACCACGCGCGAGAAGTCGATCCCCAGCTCGGGATCGGCGACGACGGCGGCCTCGGCGCGCTGGGCGATGACGACGGCGAAGGTCGGGGGGGCGACCAGGTCGGCGTGTCCCAGGGCCCGGGCGGCCGCGACGTCGTGGTGCGCGGGATGCTGGGCCTGCACGGCCTCGGCGAAGGCGCGGACCGCCTCACGACCGACCTGGAAGGGGGGCGCGGGCGGATAGCTCCGCCCGGCGACGTCGGGGTTCACGCTCAACTCGGGCCTCCTGCGGGACGGTTCTCGGCTGCCGTCCAGCCTAACGGCCGGGGCGCCGCTCCCCCTGCCGGCGGGCGGCCTGGCGGAAGCGCACGAGCTGGGCGGACAGGTGCACGGCGACGCCCGCGCCGAGCACGCCCACGGCGGTCCCGGAGACGGCGAGGCGTCCGGTGGTCCCGCCGACGACCGCCAGCACGATGCCCACGAGGAACAGCGCGGAGCCGATCAGCACGAGGGTCCGGTACAGCCGGGAGCCGTGCTCCCACGGGGAGACGAAGCCGCGGGGCGCGGCGGTGCCGCGGGCGGGCTGGTGGGCGGGGCGACGCGTGGACATGCCCGCCAGGCTACCGGGGCGACGGACGGGCCCCGGAACGCGAAAGGACCCGGCCCCTCCGAGGAGGTGACCGGGTCCGTCCGATTCCGTAGCGGCGGGGGGACTCGATCCCCCGACCTCACGATTATGAGTCGTGCGCTCTAACCAGCTGAGCTACGCCGCCACGACACGAGAACGCCCGCACTCACGGTTTTCACGCCGCGAGGGCGGGCTCTCATGTCAGAGCCCCGACCGGGAATCGATCCCGGGACCTCCATCTTACCAAGATGGCGCTCTACCACTGAGCTATCGGGGCAACGAGGTGAGACTCTACCAGGGCCCCGGGGCCCATGCAAAATCGGCCCCGGTCACGGCCTCCGGCGGGGTCCGCACCCCGGCCGGATCAGCGGCGGGCGCCCCGATCCGAGCGCTCCTGGGCGCCCCAGCGGGGCTTGCGGCCGCCGGGGCGTCCCCCGCGGTCGCCGCGGAAGCCGCGGTCGTCCCGGTCCTTGCGGAAGCCGCCACGATCCTCGCGGGAGCCGCGGTCGTCCCGGTCCTTGCGGTACCCGCCGCGCTGGCCGCCGTCGCGGTCCCCGCGGAAGCCGCCGCGCTCGCCGCGCTCGCCGCGGTCCTTGCAGAAGCCGCCGCGGCGCTCACCGCGGTCCTCGCCGTCGCGCTCGGCGCGGGTCGGGCGGCCGGTGTCCTTGCGCAGGCCGAGGCGACGGCCGTTGATCTCGGCGTTGGCCGCGGCCTCGAGCTGGGCCGAGGTCAGGTCTGCCGGCAGCTCGACGAGCGAGTGGTTGCCACGCAGGTCGATCGCGCCGATGGCCGAGGCGGGCAGGCCCACCTCGTTCGCCAGCGCGCCCACGATGTTGCCCGGCCGCACACGGTCCTGGTGGCCGACGGCGATCCAGTACGTCGCGTTGCCGGCCGCGGGCTCCCGGGCCGGGCCACGCGAGCCGCGGCCGTCGCTCGCGCCGCGCTCACGGCCGCCGTCGCGCCCACCCTCGCGACCGCCGTCGCGGTCCTTGCGGCCCCGGCCGCCGCCGGACGGGATCTCCTGTTCGCGGGCCAGCAGCGGGCGGCCGCCCTGGGCCATCATGCCCAGCGCGGCGGCCACACGCGCCGGCTCGACCTCGTGCTCGTCGACGTACGCGGCGACGATCTCACCGAACACCGCCAGCTCCTCCTCCGAGGCGCGCTCGAGGGTGCGGGTGATGCCGTCGGCGAAGCGGCGCTTGCGGGCCGCGTTGACGTCGGCGACGGAGGGCACGGCCATCTCCTCGACCTGCTGGCGGGTGGTCCGCTCGATCTGCTTGAGCAGGAAGCGCTCGCGCGGGGTCATGAAGAGCACGGCGTCGCCCTGCCGGCCGGCGCGGCCGGTGCGGCCGATGCGGTGCACGTAGGACTCCGCGTCCTGCGGAATGTCGTAGTTGACCACGAGCGAGATGCGCTCGACGTCGAGGCCGCGGGCGGCGACGTCGGTGGCCACGAGGATGTCCACGCGGCCGGCCTTCAGGTCCTCGACGGTCTTCTCGCGCTGCTTCTGGGCGATGTCACCGGAGATGGCCACGGCCTTGAACCCGGCGCGCGTGAGCTTCTGGGCGAGCTCCTCGGTGCCGGCACGGGTGCGCACGAAGGCGATCACGCCCTCGTGGTCCTCGGTCTCGAGGATGCGGGTCATGGCCTCGAGCTTGTACTGGTGGCCCACCTGCAGGTAGCGCTGGCGGATGGTGGCGGACGTCGTGGACTGGCGGGACACGGCCACCTCCTCCGGGGAGTTCAGGTACTGCGCGGAGATGCGGCGGATGGCCGGCGGCATGGTGGCCGAGAACAGCGCGGTCTGCTTCGTGTCCGGGGTGGAGGCGAGGATGCGGTCCACCTCCTCCGCGAAGCCCATGCGCAGCATCTCGTCCGCCTCGTCCAGCACGAGGGTCTGCAGGTCGGAGAGGTCCAGCGAGCCGCGCTCGAGGTGGTCGATCACGCGGCCCGGCGTGCCGACGACGACCTGCGCGCCCCGCCGCAGTCCGGCCAGCTGCGGGCCGTACGGGGAGCCGCCGTAGACCGCGAGCACGGAGACGTCGTCGAGATGCTTGGCGTAGCTGTCGAAGGCGTCGGCCACCTGGAGGGCGAGCTCGCGGGTCGGGGCGAGCGCGAGCACCTGCGGGGTGTCCGCGCGCCCGGTCACGTCCGTGGTCTCGGCGAGGCGGGACAGGGCCGGCAGCGCGAACGCGCCGGTCTTGCCGGTGCCGGTCTGGGCCAGGCCCACGACGTCGCGGCCGTCCAGCAGCAGCGGGATGGTCGCCTCCTGGATCGGCGAGGGGCGGGTGTAGCCCAGGTCCTCGACGGCGGCCAGCACGCGGGCGTCCAGGCCGAGGTCCAGGAAGGTGGGGCCGGCGGGCTCGGCCGGGGCCTCGGGGGCGGCGGGCTCGGCGGCGTCGACCTGCGGGACGGTCCCGGTGGCCTCCAGCTCCGCCCCGGCGAGCTCGGGGGCGACCTCGGCGGTGGTCTGGGGATCGAGGATGTCGGACATGGGTCCTCCTGTGGGGATGCGCGGGCGCACGCCGGAGGACGTCGGTCGCGGGTCGACGTCGTGGGGCGCAGGGGCCAGCTGGGTCAGATGATTCCGTCCACCCGGCAGCCCCCGAGGGCCACGACGTTCGTGGCCCGCACACACATCTGCACACACATCTGCAGTCCGGCGTGGCACACGCGTCCACGCTCACTCATCACAAGGGGAGAGACCGGATCCGGTCCGCCCAGTCTACGCCACCGGACCCCGGGCCGGGCTGTGCCCTCGGACACCCCGGTCGCTCACCGGCCGGGACGATAGGCTCGGCACGTGCCCCAGAACAGCGAAGACCGCCCCCTCGCCCGCGGACTCGGCCGGGCCGCCGGCCGCGCCGCCCAGTCCTTCCGGGAGAGTCAGCGGGCCGACGACGCACGGCTGCGCGCCGTGCGCGCCCGCCTCACCGCCGAGGACGAGGAGCGCCTGGAACGGCGCCGCGCGGACCGCGAGCGCGACCTGGCCGAGCGGGACGCGGCCGAGTCCGACGCCGGCCTCGTCCACCCGCTCCTGAAGGTCGCGCGCATCTACTGGCTCGCGGTCACCGTGGTGCTGGTCGGCATCGCGGGCGCGTTCCTCTGGAACGGGGCCCGCGCACACGACAGCGGCGAGCCCGTCATCGATCCGCTCACCGGCATGGAGTCGGTGGGCGTGCTGGGCGGCGCGACGGGGCAGTTCACGATGGGCACCGCCGTCGGCCTGCTGGCCGCGGCGTCCCTGTGGGGCTGGATCGGTCTGCTGCGCCGCCGTCGCTCGGCGATCGGGACCCTGACGTTCATCGCCGTCCTGCTGGCCGCCCCCGCGTTCCTGCGGGCCAACGGCCTGCTGATCATCCTCGCCGTCGTGATGCTCCTGGGCGCCGCGCTCGTCTGGCTGCCGCCCGTGCGCTCGCGCGTGCGGCGCTGAGCCCGCGCGTCCGGCCCCCGTCGCCGGGCGGCGCCGCCGGGCGGCGGGGCCGCTCAGTCCTCCACGGGACGGGCGGAGGCGACGACGGGCCGGGCCGTGGCGAGGTCGTACTCCATGACCTGACGGCCGCCGATCCACACGCGCAGGGCCCGCTGCATGACATCGAGCGGGTCGCCGGACCAGAGCACGAGGTCGGCGTCCTTGCCCACCTCGAGGGAGCCGATGCGGTCGTCCAACCCCAGCACGCGCGCGGGATGGAGGGTGATGGCGCGCAGAGCGGTCTCCCGGTCCAGGCCCTCCTTCACCGACAGCGCGGCCTGGTAGACGAGGAAGTCGATGGGCACCACCGGGTGGTCGGTGATGATGCTGATCTCGACGCCGGCCCGCGCCAGACGCCCCGGGTTGCGCATCGAGCGACCCCGCAGCTCCGGCTTGGACTTGGTGGTGAACAGCGGGCCGATCAGCACCGGCACGCCGCGGGCCGCGAGCTGGTCGGCCAGCGGGTGCGCCTCGGTGCCGTGGTCCAGGACGAGGTCGTAGCCGAACTCGTCGGCCAGGCGCAGGGCGGTGGCGACGTCGTCGGTGCGGTGGCAGTGTTGGCGCTAGGGGATCGTGCGCTCCAGGACGAGGGCGAGGGCGTCGAGGTGGGGGTCGCGGGTGAAGGGCTTGCCCTCGCGCTCGGCCTCCGCGCGACGGGCCATGTAGCCCTGCGCCCGCAGGAACGCCTCGCGGATCACGAGGGCGGTGCCCAGCCGCGTGGACGGGGTGCGGCCCTTCTCCTTGTAGACGTTCTTGGGGTTCTCGCCGAGGGCGGACTTCACGCCCGAGGGGCTGCGCAGCACCATCTCGTCCACGGTGCGCCCGTGGGTGTGCAGCGCCACCGCCTGGCCGCCGATCGGGTTGCCCGAGCCGGGGTTCACGTTCACGGTGGTCACCCCGCCGGCCAGGGCGTCCTTCCAGCCCGGCTCGTTCGGGTCGACGGCGTCGATCGCCCGCACCCCGGCCATCACCGGGTCCGTCATCTCGTTGACGTCCGCGGTCGCACCGACCTCGCCCTCGGCGTGCATGCCGAGGTGGACGTGGGCATCCACGAAGCCGGGCAGCAGCCAGCGGCCCTCGCAGTCCACGACGTCGGCGCCGTCGGGTGCCCGGACGTCGGGGCCGAGCGCGGTGATCCGGCCGTCCTCGACGAGCAGGGCGCCGTCGAACGGTTCGGCGGCGACGGGGACGACGTGGGCGTTGACGAAGGCGGTGAGGGTCATGCCCGTCACACTACGCCGCCCCGTGCTCCCCACCCGTGCGCTTTGGGGGCGGTTTCGGGCGGTATCCGCGTCGGATACCGCCCGAAACCGCCCCAAAATCTCTGACACGGACGTCGGCGGGTCAGAGGCTGCCCAGAGCCCGCTCCAGGTCCGCCACGAGGTCCTCGGCGTCCTCGATGCCCACCGACAGGCGCAGCAGGTCGTCCGGGACGGCCAGCTCGGTGCCGGCCACGGAGGCGTGGGTCATCTCCGCCGGGTAGTTCATCAGCGACTCGATGCCGCCCAGGGACTCAGCGAGCTGGAACAGGCGGGTCGACTCGGCCACGCGGCGGGCCGCCGCGGCGCCGCCGGACAGGCGCAGCGAGACCATGCCGCCGAAACCGCGCATCTGCCGCTGTGCGAGCTCATGGCCGGGGTGGTCCGGCAGCCCCGGGTACAGCACCTGGGAGACCTCGGCGCGGCCGGTGAGCCACTCGGCGACGGCCTGGGCGTTGGCCTGGTGGCGGTCCATGCGCACCCCGAGCGTCTTGAGGCCGCGCGTGGTCAGGTACGCGTCCATGGGCCCGTTCACGGCCCCCGCCGCGAACTGCTGGAACTTCACCTGTTCGGCGAGTGCGGCGTCCGGGATCACGAGCGCCCCGCCGATCACGTCCGAGTGGCCGCCGATGTACTTCGTGGTGGAGTGCACCACCACGTCCGCGCCGAGGGCGATCGGGGACTGCAGGTACGGCGTCGCGAAGGTGTTGTCCACCACGAGCAGGGCGCCGTGCGCGTGGGCCGCCTCCGCGACCGCGGCGACGTCGGAGATCTTCATCATCGGGTTGGACGGGGTCTCCAGCCACACCATGACCGGCCCCGTGGCGGCGGCGCGCTCGACGGCGGCGGCGACCTGCTCGGCGTCCCCCATGTCCACGACGACGTGCTCCACGCCCCACGGGGCGAGCACGCGGGAGATGAGGCGGTAGGAGCCGCCGTACACGTCGTTGCCGAGCACGATCGTCATGCCCGGCCGGCCCGCGCCCATGATCAGCGCGGTCTCCGCGGCCAGGCCGGAGGCGAACGTGAGGCCGGTGGCCCGGGGGGCGCCGGACTCGTCGACGCCGGCCTCGAGCGCGGCCAGCTGCTCCTGCAGCGCGTCCCGGGTGGGGTTGGTGCCGCGGCCGTAGTCGTAGCCGCGCCGCAGCTCGCCGACGGCCGTGGGCGCGTAGGTGCTCGAGAGGTGGATCGGCGGGACGACGGCGCCGAACACCTCGTCCAGGTGCTGGCCCGCGTGCACGGCGCGCGTGCCGAAGCCTCCCCCCTGGGGGTGGGCGGCGGCGTCTTCGGCGCCGGTGTCGGGGGTGGTGGCGTGCGGGTCCTCGTGGACGTTCTGCTCGGTCATCTCGGGAGCCTCCTCGGAGAGATCGGGTCGGGTGGGGCGGGCGCGGCCGGTGCGGCCGGCCTCAGGCGGTGACGTGGGCGAGGACGTCGTGCAGGGTGACGACGCCCTGGACGCGGCCGGCCTCGAGCACCAGCAGCACGGGGTCCTGGGCGAGGCGCCGGGCCACGGCGCGCAGCGGGGTGCGCGCCCCCAGGCAGGGCAGCACGGGGCCCATGACGTCGGCCACGGGGGTCTGCGCGGTGGCCCGCCCCTCAGCGAGGGCGTCCGCGAGCGCGGCGGAGGAGACGGTGCCGCGGACCTCGCCGATCCGCAGGTCGTGCCGGGGCTCGAGGATCACGGGCAGGGCGTCGACGCCGTACCGGTTCATGGTCGCCACGGCGTCCGCCACCGAGGTGGTCGGGGCCGCGGTGACGAGGGTGGGCACGGAGCCCGGGAACAGGTCGGCCTTCTCGGTCAGCAGCTCCCCCGCCGTCGCGGACCAGCGGTCGGCCTCGGCGGGGGCGCCCGCGCGGGTCGCCGGCTCGGCGTCGGCGTGCTCGAGCACCTCGACGGGCGTGCCGGCCCCGCCGGCGGCCCCCGTGGCGCCGTCGTCGTCCATCTGCGGGACCGCCGAGCGGGTGCGCCCGCGCGCCCACGCCGGCAGCACGGTCTCGCGGACGTCGTAGTCGAAGCCGCGCTCGTCCATCCACGGGTCGTTGAAGATCTTGGCGAGGTAGCCGCGGCCCGAGTCGGGCAGCACGATCACCATGACGTCCTCCGGGCCGAGCTCGCGGGCGGCGCGCAGGCCGGCGACGACGGCCAGACCGGAGGAGCCGCCCACGAGCAGGCCCTCCTCGGCGGCGAGGCGGCGGGTCATGGCCAGGGCCTCGGCGTCCTCGACGGCGATGACCTCGTCCGGGACCGCGGGGTCGTAGTTGTCCACCCACATGTCCTCGCCGACACCCTCGACGAAGTAGGGCCGGCCGGCGCCGCCGGAGTACACCGAGCCGCTGGGGTCCGCGCCGATCACGCGGACCGGACCGGACGGGCGGTCCGCCGAGACCTCCTTGAGGTAGCGGCCGGTGCCCGTGATGGTGCCGCCCGTGCCGGCGCCCATCACGACGTGGGTGACGCGGCCGGCCGTGTCCTCCCAGATCTCGGGGCCGGTGGTCTCGTAGTGGGAGGCCGGGGCGGCGGGGTTGAAGAACTGGTTGGGCTGATAGGCCCCGGGGATCTCCCGCACGAGGCGGTCGGCGACCCCGTAGTAGGACTCCTCGGACGTCGGGTCCACGGCGGTGGGCGTGACGACGAGCTCGGCGCCGTACGCGCTGAGCACGTCCCGCTTCTCCTGACCCACCTTGTCCGGGGTGACGAACACGGTGCGGTAGCCCTTGAGCTGTGAGACCAGGGCCAGCCCCACGCCCGTGTTGCCCGAGGTGGGCTCCACGACGGTGCCGCCCGGGCCGAGCAGGCCCTCGCGCTCGGCCTCCTCGATCATCTTCAGCGCGATGCGGTCCTTCACGGAGCCGCCGGGGTTCAGGTACTCGACCTTCACCAGGACGGTGGCCTCGATGCCCTCCGTCACGGAGTGCAGCTTCACGAGCGGGGTGTGCCCGATCAGCTCGAGGACGTTCTCGGCGTACTGCATGGGCTGCGCAGGGGTGGGCGCGGGGGTCTTTTCACTCACGCACCCCACGCTACGCCAGGGGCCGGACGCCTAAGGAGGGCTCCGGACACGCGGGGCAACGCCCGGCGTGCGCGCCGTCACGGCCGACGTCGTCCTGTCCGGGCCCGGGTGTACGGTGCGGGCATGACCGCCCCGGACGCCGAGCGCCGCGTGCGCGTGCCCGTCCCCGTGGACGTCGCGCTCACCCTGCGCCCCCTGCAGCGCGGTGCGGCCGACCCCACGGTCCGCGCCACACCGCAGGGCGTCTGGCTCACTCTGCGCTCCCCCGCCCCGGACGTGGCGTCGGACGGCCCGGGCCGGCCGACGTCGTTGCTGGTCTCCGGCGTCCGGGAGGCCGCAGGGGGCGGCACCGCGGTGACGGCCCGCGCGTGGGGCGCGGGCGCGAGCGCCGCCGTCGCCGGCGTGGAACGCCTGCTCGGCCTGCACGACGACGGCTGGGAAGCCTTCGACGCCCTGCTGCGGCCGGACTCCGGCGCGCCCGCGCTGCCGCCGCACGTGCGCGAGGCGCGGCGGATGCGGGCCGGGCTGCGGCTGCCGGCGGCGGGCGCGCTGTCCCGGCAGCTGCTCACCGCCGTGCTCGAGCAGAAGGTCACCCACGACCAGGCGCGGCACGGCTGGCGCACCCTCGTGCGGCTGGCCGCCCGGATCGACGACGACGGGCCCGCCCCCGGCCCGGTGCCGCCGGGGATGCTGCCGCCGCCGACCCCGGCCGCCGTCCTGCGGATCCCCTCGTGGGACTGGCATGCGCGGGCCTGGGTGCAGCCCTCCCAGTCGCGGACCATGCTGGAGGTCGCCCGGCGGGCCGCGAGCATCGACCGGCTCGGCGACGCGGTCGCCCCCGGGGACACGGCCGGGGTGGCCGCGCTGGCCCGGCGCCTGGAGTCGGTGCCCGGGATCGGGCCGTGGACCACGGCCGAGGCGCTGCAGCGCAGCCACGGGGCGGCGGACCTCGTCTCCGTGGGCGACTACCACCTGGCGCAGTACGTGGGGCAGGTCCTCACGGGACGCCGGACCGACGACGCCGGGATGCTCCGCCTGCTCGCGCCATGGGCCGGGCACCGGCAGCGGGTGGTGCGGATGATCGGGCTCTCCGGAGAGCGCAAGCAGGCGTTCGGGCCCAAGCTCGCCCCGGCCGACCACCGCGCCCACTGACGCGACGCCGGGCCGGCCGAGGCCGTGCCGGCGCGTCCGCGCGACCCCTCCGCTCCTGCACAGGCCGCTGCTCCCGGCGTGTCCTCCCCAGCCCCGGCCGGGTCCGGCCGGCCGCCCGCCCCGGGTTCCTAGCGTGGGCGATGCCGCTCCGACCGGTGCGGCGCCGCCGGGACCCTGATGAGTCCCCACCCGGGAGGAGACCGCCATGACCACCGCCTTCGAGCCCCGCCCGCACACCGCCGCCGCCCCGCGCGAACCCGACCCGCACGGCCCCGGCACGCCCGGCTCCCTGCGTCCGGGCGAGCGCGGCTCCGTGCTCATCGTGACCCGCCACCCCGACCCGGACGAGGCCATGCGGCACGCGATGGCCTGGATCACTGCCTTCGAGGAGGACTGCGGCCTCGTGCTGGACACGGACGAGACCGCGCTCTACGCCGTCGGCCGAGCGGGCGACCTGGGTGAAGCCCTGCGTCGCGGCCCCCTGGTCCACGAGGACGGCAGCCCCGCCGACACCTCCGCGTTCGTGGACGCGGTGCTCGCGGACGGCACGTGGCGCCTGCGCGACGCCGACCCGCGGGCGTGGTCGACCACGTACCGTGCCACGATCCTGGGCGCCGCCCCCGAGGCGGTCTGCACCATCTGGGACGTGTTCCCGCTGCCCGCCGCCTGAGGGTGACGGTCGTCGTCAGCCCGCACCCTGGGCGTGGGCCTGGGCCTGGACGACCTTCGCGCCCTCTTCGCGCAGCTCGACCTTGCGGACCTTGCCGGAGACGGTCATGGGGAAGGCGTCGAGCACGCGGACGTAGGCCGGGATCTTGAAGTGCGCGATCCGGCCCGTGGCGAACTCGCGGACGGCGTCCACGGTGAGCGGCTCGACGCCGTCCTTCATGATCACGCAGGCCATGAGCTGCTCGCCGTACTTCTCGTCCGGCACGCCCACCACCTGGACGTCCTGGATGTCCGGGTGGGTGTAGAGGAATTCCTCCACCTCGCGCGGGGAGATGTTCTCGCCGCCGCGGATGACGAGGTCCTTGATGCGGCCCTCGATGCGCACGGAGCCGTCCTCGTCCATGGAGGCGAGGTCGCCGGAGTGCATCCAGCCGTCGGCGTCCAGCACCTCGGCGGTCTTCTCGGGGGCGTCCCAGTAGCCGAGCATCACGGAGTAGCCGCGGGTGCACAGCTCGCCCGTGGCCCCGCGCGGGACGACGTCACCGGTGGCGGGGTCCACGATCTTCGTCTCCACGTGGGGCATGGTCCGGCCGACGGTCTGGGTGCGCACCTGTAGGGAGTCGTCGCGGCGGGTCATGGTGGACACGGGCGCGGTCTCCGTCATGCCGTAGCAGATGGCGACCTCGGACATGTGGAACCGGTCGATGACCTTCTTCATCACCTCGACAGGGCACGTCGAGCCGGCCATCACGCCGGTGCGCAGCGTGGACAGGTCCAGCTCGTCCGCCTCGGGCCGGGCGAGCATGGCGATGAACATCGCCGGCACGCCGTACAGGCTCGTCGCGCCGGTGGCGGCCACGGCCCGCAGCGCCGAGACCGGCTCGAAGCTGCGCGCCGGGATGACGGCGAGCGAGCCGTGGGAGACGGTGGCGATCACGCCGATCACCATGCCGAAGCAGTGGAAGAACGGCACCGGGATCACCACGGTGTCCTCCTCCGTGTAGCCCAGCAGCTCGCCGATGTGGAAGCCGTTGTTCAGCACGTTGCGATGCGTCAGCGTGACGCCCTTGGGGAAGCCGGTGGTGCCCGAGGTGTACTGCAGGTTCACGGGGTCCGCCGGCCGGGTGGCGGCCTCGCGCGCGGCCAGGTCCTCGTCCGAGACCCGCGCGGCCCCGGCCAGGAAGGCGGCCCACGTGCCCTCGGCCACGGGATCGGCGGCGTGCCGGCCGGCCACGTCACCGTCCTGCACGTGGGCGTAGGCGTCCTCGCCGCTCCCGGCCGGCAGCATGATCAGCTGCCGCAGGTGCGGCGCCGACTCACGGGCCACGGCCCGCGCGGTGGCGGGCGGGTCCATGCGTGCGTCCGCGCAGGCCACCACCAGCCCGCGCATGTCGCACTGCTCGACCACGTACGTCAGCTCGTGGGCGCGGTACGCCGGGTTGAGGTTCACGAGGATGACGCCGGCGCGTGCCGCGCCGTAGAGCAGCGAGACCCACTCGGCGACGTTGGGGCTCCACATCCCGATCCGGTCCCCCGCCTCGTAGCCCGCGGCCATGAGCGCCTTGGCCACCGTCACGGACTCCTCCTGCAGCTGCCCGTAGGTCCAGGTGCGTCCGGTGGCCGGGTCCCCGTCCGGTCCGCACTCCAGGAGGGCGGCGCGGTCGGCGAACCGGCGGGCGGTGTCGTCGAGGTTCTGGGCCAGGGTCTGCTCGAGCAGCTCGACGTCGGTCGGTCCCTGGGTGAAGGACTCGGGGGCGGTGGACTCGGTCATCGGGCGCTCCTCGCGGACGGTCGGGCGACGCCGCACGGCGTCACGATGCACGGCCGTGCCGCCGCCGGACCGCGGAGGGCATCGGGTGTGACACGGACCACAGGCAGGCTACGTCGCCTGGCGGGAGGCCGCCACCTCCCGGGGCGGGGACGCGGGGTGGGCCACGGCCCCGGACGGCAGAAGACCCCGGGACCGTACGGTCCCGGGGTCTTCGTTCCGGTGGCAGATACTGGATTCGAACCAGTGAAGGCAGTGCCAGCTGATTTACAGTCAGCCCCCTTTGGCCGCTCGGGAAATCTGCCGTGCCACCCGGCGGCTGCTGGGCGTCTCGAGGACGACCGCACCGGTCGGGCGAGAGTCGACTGTACAGCATCCCCGCGCCACGCCGCCAATCGGCCCGGGACCGCGCCCGTCGTCCCCGGTAGGCTGATCCGCAGAGCGCCCCGCGCGGCCCCGCAGTGGCCGTCGACGACGGGCGCGCCCCGTCCGCAGACCCTGAAGGAGAGCACCCGTGGCCAGCGATTCCACGTTCGACATCGTCAGCAAGGTGGACAGCCAGGAGGTGTCCAACGCCCTGAACCAGGCGCAGAAGGAGATCGCCCAGCGCTACGACTTCAAGGGCGTCGGCGCCGAGATCGACTTCTCCGGCGAGAAGATCCTCATGAAGGCCTCCTCCGAGGAGCGCGTCAAGGCCGTCAAGGACGTGTTCGAGTCCAAGCTCGTCAAGCGCGGCATCTCCCTCAAGTCCCTCGACGCCGGCGCCCCGTTCGCCTCCGGCAAGGAGTACCGCATCGAGGCGACCATGAAGGAGGGCATCGACCAGCCCACGGCGAAGAAGATCACGAAGCTGATCCGCGACGAGGGCCCCAAGTCCGTCAAGGCCCAGATCCAGGGGGACGAGCTGCGCGTGTCCTCCAAGTCCCGCGACGACCTGCAGTCGGTCATCGCGATGCTCAAGGACTTCGAGGACGCGGACCTGCAGTTCGTGAACTTCCGCTGATCCGCACGCCGCCTCCCCTCCGAGCCCACCAGGAGTCCCCATGCTGTACCTGATCGACCCTCGCGGGGCCGTGTGGTCCGCCGACACCACGATCGGCCGGGCGCGGGCCCGGGCCCGCGTGGACGGCCGCCCGGTCGACGACCTGAAGTTCACCAAGGCCGCCATGCTCCTGACCTTCGAGGACCATGTGGACCTCGCGCTGCGCCACGGGGTCGCCGCCCCGCGCGGCCTCCTCCTCGACCACGGGTTCGTGGCCCAGGTGCTCGCCCCCGCGAACCTGAAGGCCCAGCGCGCCAACCAGGACGCGATCGCCGAGCAGCTCGCGGTGGTGGAGCGTCGCACGGAGGACGTCGGATCGCTGCGCTCCCACCGGCACGCGGCCGCCTACGAGGGCGCGGACCAGGATCTGGAGCGCCGCATCACGAAGGCGGAGGAGGCGGCCCGCGAGACGCTCCAGGCGGCCCCGGACGAGGACCTCGTCCGCCACTGGACGCGCCTGGGCGGCGCGGTGCCGGCCACGCTCCAGGCCGACCGCGACCGCTGACCCGCCGGCCGCCGTCGTCGTGGTGGCTCCCGTGGACGGCGGCTCAGGCTGCCGCGAGCCAGACGTTTCGGCGGTTTCGCGGCCCGATCTGCAGCAGAATCATCTGGCTCACGGGCAGAAACGTCTGGCTCGGCGCTCCTCGGCGGTCGCGGGCTCGCAGCCTCCCGCCACGGAACCCCGCGCCCGCTCAGGGTGTGGGGTTCCGCGCGTCGTAGCGCAGGAAGCCGGGCTGCCACCGCATCAGCGCGGTCACGCCGAGCATGCACAGCACACCGCCGGCCAGCAGGGTCGGCCCCTCCCCCAGGCCCACGGAGGCGCCGCCGGTGAGCAGCTCGCCCAGGCGCGGCCCGCCCGCCACCACGACGACGAACACGCCCTGCAGCCGGCCGCGCAGGTGGTCCGGGGTCGCGGACTGCAGGATCGAGCCGCGGAAGACGCCGGAGAGCGAATCCGCGGCCCCGCCCACCGCCATGCACAGCGCGGCGAGGGCGAACGCGAGCGTGAGGCGGGGATCGCCGTCGGGCAGGGACTGCGCCCACCACACCACGCCGCCGAACGCGGCCACCGCCGCGCCCCACACGAGGATCGAGACGTACACGCCCCAGCCCTGCGCATGCAGGCGTGTGAACGGCGCGGAGAACAGCCCCGCGAGGAACGCGCCCGCCGCCATCGCGGCCAGCAGCACCCCGACGGCGGCCTCACCGCCGCCGAGCACCACGGCGCCGATGGCGGGCAGCAGGGCGCGCGGGAACGCCGTCGTCATAGCCACGATGTCCGCCAGGAAGGTCATCCGCAGGTTCGGTCGCGAGCCGAGGAAGCGCAGGCCCTCGACCACCGAGGCCAGGCCCCAGCGCGTCCCCGAGGCGGTCGCGGTCTCGGCCCGCTGCGGCGGCAGGGACGGCAGCCGCCACACGGCGTACAGGGCGGCGAGGAAGGTGACGACGTCGATCGAGTAGGTCCACGCGTAGCCGACCGCCGCCACGAGCACGCCGCCCAGCACGGGGCCGACCATCAGGGCCACGGAGAACGTCATCATGTTCAGCGCGTTCGCCGCCGGCACGAGCGGCAGGCCCACGAGCGCGGGGATGATCGCGCCGCGGGTGGGCTGGTTGATGCCGGACGCGCCGGAGTGCAGGGCCACGAGGGCGTACAGCACCGGCACCGACTCGAACCCGGCCCAGGCCTGCGCGGCGATGCCGACCGTGGTCAGCCACATGACGGCCGACGAGGTCAGTGCGACGCGGCGGCGGTCGTGCCGGTCCGCGATCGCGCCGCCGTACAGGCCCGCGACCACGAGGGGCACGAGCGCGGCGAGGCCGAGCAGGCCCACCGCGAACGAGGAGCCGGTCAGGGCGAACACCTCGAGGGACACCGCCACGAGCGTGAGCTGCGTGCCCACGTACGCGAGCGTGTTGCCGAGCCACAGCCGCCGGTAGGCGGGTGAGACCCGCAGCGGGGTGATGTCGACGAGGAGGCGGGCCACCCCGGAAGCCTAGCGCCGGGGCGGCCAGGGCCCGCCCCGGATCAGGCGGTCGGGACGGAGGCCCCGTCGCGGGAGATGCGGGTCATCTCCTCCCGGTCCACGACCTTCACCCGCTCCCGCGCCACCGGACCGGCCTCCGTGGCCTGCGCACCCAGGGACTTCTCATGCTCATCCAGAGCGTGCCAACCGGCCCACGTGGTGTACGGGACCTCACGGGACTCGAGCAGCTCGATCACCGACTCCTCGGAGGGCTCCTGGGCCGTCCACAGCCCCGGCTCGTCCTCGATCAGATGCTTGATCGTCTCCAGGGAGTCACCCTTGGTGTGCCCGATCAACCCCACCGGGCCCCGCTTGATCCACCCCGAGGCATACAGACCCGGCACCGGGGCGCCGTCCGCATCCAGCACACGACCCTCCGCGTTCGGGATCACCCCGCGCACCTCATCGAACTCCACCCCCTCCACGGGCGAACCGAAATACCCCACGGCCCGGTAGATCGCCTGCACCGGATAGTCCACGGTCTCCCCCGTCGGACGGACCCCACCGGAACCGTCCAACTCCATCCGGCGCATCCGCAGACCGTCCACCCGGCCGTCCCCGTCCTCGTCCAGGAACTCCTCCGGGGCCTGCAGGAAATGCAGGTGCAGCCGACGCGAGGCGCTCTGCTGACGGTCCTCCTGCTCCATGAGCCAGTTCGTCAACGTCCCCACCATCGTGCGGACCTGGTTGTTCTCCTCGATCGCCTTCTCCGAGGCCTCATCGAAGTCGAAGTCCTCCTCGTACAACACGATGTCCACATCCCGGGAATGCGCCAGCTCCCGCAGCTCCAACGGGGTGAACTTCACCTGCGCCGGCCCACGCCGACCGAACACGTGCACATCCGTGACCGGGGAAGCGGCCAGGTCCCGGTACACGTTGTCCGGGATCTCGGTGGGCAACAGATCCTCGGCATGCTTGGACAGGATCCGGGCCACATCCAGGGCCACGTTCCCGTTGCCGATCACCGCCACCTGCGTGGCCTCCAACGGCCAGTGCCGCGGCACATCCGGGTGCCCGTCATACCAGGACGCGAAATCCGCGCCACCGAACGAGCCGGCCAACTCCACCCCCGGCACGTCCAGGACCGCGTCCCGCACAGCCCCGGTGGAGAACACGATCGCATCGTAATGCCGACGCAGATCCGCCAGGCTCAGGTCCGTGCCGTAGTCCACGTTCCCCAGGAAACGGATGTCCCCGCGGTCCATGACCTTGTGCAGCGCGGTCACGATGCCCTTGATGCGCGGATGGTCCGGAGCCACCCCGTAGCGGATCAGACCGAACGGGGCCGGGTACCGGTCGAACAGGTCGATGCTGACACGGAAGTCCCGCTCCTCCTTGGTCAGGATGTCCGCCGTGTACACCCCGGCGGGTCCGGCACCGATGATGGCGATGCGCAACGGGCGGTCAGGGCGAGCGGTCACGGCGGGTGGGTCCTTTTCGACGACGGCGGGGCGCGCCGGCAGGACGCAGGGCGGGGCCCGGCGCCGGCGCGCGGGATCGACCCTCAGTCTACCGCCGTGACCGGGAGGAACCTGGGTGAGAGTGCTCACCCGGACCGTACAGTGGTCCGCGTGAGCCCCTCCTCCCCCTCTGCCCGGCCCGGCTCGACCCCCGACGGCGCCGCCCCCGACACCGGTGCCCTGCCCACCGTCTCCCCCGCCCCGGCCGACGACCCGCGCGGGCTGGCCCTCGGCTTCACCGCCTACTTCGTGTGGGGCCTGCTGCCGCTCTACATGGCGATGCTCGCGCCCGCCGGGGCCCTGGAGATCGTGGTGGTGCGCATCGGCTTCGCCCTGATCTTCTGCCTGCTGCTGCTGACCGTGATGCGCCGCCTGCGCGAGCTGGGGACGGCGCTGGCCACGCCCGGCCGCTGGGGCACCACGGGTCTGGCCGCCGGGATCATCGCGGTGAACTGGCTGCTGTACGCGGTCTCGGTCACCACGGGCAACGTGCTCCAGGCCTCGCTGGGCTACTTCATGAACCCGCTGGTGAACGTCCTGCTCGGCGTGCTCTTCCTCGGGGAGCGGCTGCGGCGGGGCCAGTGGGTGGCCGTCGGGATCGCGGTGGCCGCCGTCGTCGTGATGTCCGCGGCGATGGGGCAGGTGCCGTGGATCGCGCTCGGGCTGGCCACCTCGTTCGGGCTCTACGGCTTCGTGAAGAAGCGCTTCCCCTCCCCCGTGCACGCAGTGACCGCGATGACCGCCGAGACCGTGGTGCTGATCCCCGTGTTCGTGGTGGGCAGCGTGCTGCTGGCGCAGGCCGGGCTGCTCACGACCGTCACCGAGGGGCCCGGCCACTTCTGGCTCATGGCCGGGCTCGGCGTGCTCACCGCCGTTCCGCTCATCCTGTTCTCGGCGGCGGCCCGCTCCCTGAGGCTGACCACGCTCGGGATGCTGCAGTACACGGCGCCCATCCTGCAGTTCCTCGTGGCGGTCACGGTCCTCGGCGAGCAGATGCCCGCGGCCCGCTGGGCGGGCTTCGGGCTGATCTGGCTGTCCCTGGCGGTGTTCACCGTGGACCAGCTGAACGCCTCCCGCCTGCAGCGTCGGGCGGTCCGGGCCGGGCGGGGCGCGCACGCCTAGACTGACGACATGCCCGCCAAGCCCCCCGCCCCCGTGTACCTCCCGGCCTTCCAGCGGCTCGTCCCGGACCTGCTGGGCGACGCCTGGGCCGAGGACGACGGCCTCTCCCCGGCCGACGTCGACGCCCGACTGGCCCAGTCCCCCGCGGCGGAGCAGCTCGGTGCCGGGCTCATGATCCCGGCCGCCCTGCGCGAGTTCTACCTCGCCCTGGGCAACTGCGGCGACCTCATGGAGACGGACCACTACGTGTGGGACCCCGAGGACCTCGAGGTGCGGGACGGCTTCCTCATGTTCCTGGAGGACGCGGACGAGACGGTCGTGTGGGGCCTGCCGGTGGACAACCTGGCGCTGCCGGACCCGCTGGTGTGGCGGCGCTCCGCCGGCGCCGACGCGCCCGAGGGCGAGTGGCAGGACGAGGGCGGCACCTTCAGCGAGTTCCTGACGGACCTGCTCGCGTGGACCTTCGAGGACCCCGAGGACGACGGCGAGGGGCTGGACCGGTGACCGCGCCCGCCCCGGTCTCCCACGCCCCGGACGACTACGTCTGCCCGTTCTGCGGGCTCGTGGCCAGCGACGTCTCCGACCCGGGCAACCGCTGCGAGCTCGGGGACACCGTCTACCAGGACGAGGACCTGCTCGTGCTGATCGCCGTGGACGGGTTCGGCGACCACGAGGGCCACGCCATGGTCTGCCCGGCCGAGCACTACGAGAACCTCTACGACCTGCCCCCGCGCGTACTGCAGCGCATCGCCCTGATGGCCCAGCAGGTGGCGCTGGCCATGAAGCGCGCGTGGGCCCCGGACGGGGTCTCCACGCGCCAGCACAACGAGCCCGCCGGCAACCAGCACGTGTGGCACTACCACCTGCACGTGTTCCCCCGCTTCGAGGGGGACATGCTCTACCGGCAGCTGCGCCACCCGGTGGCCCCGGAGGTCCGCGCCGGCAAGGCGCGGGAGCTCGCGGCCGCGCTGGACCCCGCCCCGACCCGCCTGGACTGAGCGGCCGCCCCGGATCGAGGCGGCGACGCCGCCGACCGCGGCGTCAGGCCGAACGCCCCACCACGTAGTCGGCGAACGCCTCGAGCGCCGCCTTCACGGCGGAGTCCGGCAACGGGGCGAGCGCCTGCTTGGCCTGCTCCGCCCAGCCGCGGGTGATCGCCCACGCCTCGTCGATGGCGGGGTGGCCCGTGAGCGCGGCGACGGCGGCCGCCAGCTGCTCGTCGGTGTCGAGCGGCCCGTCCACGAGCGCGCGCACCCGGCGGGCGTCCTCGGCCTCCGGCCCCTCGCCCTGCGCGGCGCGGGCCAGCAGCAGCGTGGTCAGGGTGGGCACGCGCTCGCGCAGGTCCGTGCCGGGGACCTTGCCGATCCGCTCGGCGTCGCCGGTGAGGTCGATCAGGTCGTCGGCGAGCTGGAAGGCCAGGCCCACCTTCTCGCCGTATGCGCGCATCACCTGGACGGCGGCCTCGTCGGCTCCGCCCAGCAGCGCGCCGAGCATGCCGGCCGCGGCGATCAGCGAGCCGGTCTTGCCGGAGAGCACCGCGTAGTAGTGCTCGATCGGGTCCGCGCCCTCGGCCGGGCCGCGGGTCTCCCACAGCTGGCCCTGCACGAGGCGTTCGAAGGTGTCCGCCTGGATCTGCACGGGCCGCGGGCCGAGCTCGGCCATGAGCTGGGAGGCGCGGGCGAAGATCAGGTCGCCGGCCAGGATCGCCGCCGAGTTGCCCCACAGCCGGTGGGCGGCGGGGGCGCCGCGGCGCACGGGGGCCTCGTCCATCACGTCGTCGTGGTACAGCGTGGCCAGGTGCGTCAGCTCCATCACGACGGCGGCCTGGCGGACGGGCGCGTCCACGTCGGCGACCTCGCCGGAGGCCAGGGCGGGGTCGCCCAGGAGGGAGGCGAGCACCGTCAGGACCGGACGGACCCGCTTGCCGCCGGCGGCCATCAGGTGGTGGGCGGCGGTGTCGGAGAACAGGTCGTCGAAGCCGAGGGCGGTGTCCAGCTGCTCCTCGACCTGCTCGAGCGCGGTCAGCACGACCTCCAGGACACGGCCGTGCTCGGCGAGGGGTTCGAAGCCGGAGGGCAGGGCGAAGCCGGGGTCTGCGGTGGTCACCGGGCAAGCCTACCCAACGGCACGCCGCCCGCGGTCGTCAGCGCGGGGGTGAGCGCCTCGAGCACGCGGACGGCCCGGTCGACGGCGTCGCCGCCCCGCGCGTCCACCGTGTTGCCCATGACCTTCACCGCGGCCCGCAGCAGCGGGGGTGCGGCCATCCCGGCGCCCAGCGCCGCCTTCATCACCCGCGGATCGCCGATCAGGCGGGCGAACCGGGCGCCGAGGGCGAAGTGGCGGCCCCACAGGTGCTGGGTGATCACCGGGTAACGGGACAGGATCGCGTCCGCGGCGCCGTCGGTCCCGGCCGCGTGCGCCTGCACCGCCAGGTCCGCGGCGAGGCGGGCCGCCTCCATCGCGAACCCGATGCCCTCGCCGTTGAACGGGGAGACCATGCCGGCCGCGTCGCCCACCAGGAGCATGCCCGGCACGTGCTGGGGGGTGCGGTTGAACGCCATCGGCAGGGCCGCGCCGAGGATCCGCGAGGTGCGCGTCTGCTCGGCGATCCCCCAGTCCGCGGTGAGCGCCCCGGTCCAGGACTTCAGCAGCCCGCGGTAGTCCAGCTTCCCGAACTGCGGGGAGGTGTCCAGGATGCCCAGGCCCACGTTCACGGTGCCGTCCGCGAGCGGGAAGAGCCAGCCGTATCCGGGCAGCGGGTTGCCCTCGGCGTCCGGCAGGCGCAGCCAGGACTCCATCCACTCCCCCCGGTCGCCGGGCGGGGCGGGGATCGCCCCGTCGGCGGCGGCGCCGGCGGTGTAATAGGCCCGCACGGCCACGCCCATGGGCCGGTCCTCGCGGCGGTGCAGGCCCGCGGAGACGGCGGCGCGGGCGGAGACGCCGTCGCACGCGAGCACGATCGGTGCGGTGAAGCGGGCGGTCTCCCCGGTCTTTCGGCCGTTCGGCGCGATCAGCTCCGCGTCCAGCCCGACCACGCGCCCGGCCTCGTCCCGCACGACGCCGGTGACGGCGTGCCGCTCGCGGACCTCGGCGCCGCGGGTGCGCGCCAGGTCCGCCAGGAGGGCGTCTAAGTCCCGGCGGGTGCGTGTGAGCGCGTAGTCCGGCCAGGTCTGGGTGGGCGCCCACGGCACGTCCACGCTGCGCTCGCCCGCGCGAAGCCGCAGGCCGCGGATGACGCGCCAGCTGCCGTCGTCGCCGGGCTCACCCCGGTGGGGCACGCCGAGCAGCTGCAGCTCCCGGACCGCCTGCGGGGTCAGGCCGTCGCCGCAGACCTTCTCACGCGGGTGCGCGGTCTTCTCGAGCACCACCACGTCCAGCCCCGCCGCGGCGAGGTGGGCGGCGGCGGTGGCGCCGGCGGGGCCGCAGCCGGAGATCAGCACGTCGGCACGGCGCACGACGGCGGGGGTCGAGGCGGGCGCGGGCGACGTCGGCGTGCCGGTCACTGGGGGGCCTCCTCGGCGGCGAGCTCGGCGGTGGGCGGGGCGGGGGCCGGGCCGGCGTCCGGCGCGGGGTCCGGGACGGGGCACGCGGGCGGGAACGTGGCGCGCACCGCCGCGGCCAGGGCGGCGGCGACGCGCGGGCGGTCGGCGCGGTCGCAGCGGACCTCGAGCAGACGCCGGCCGCGCACCGGGTCGGACAGGGCCCGGACGAGGTCGACGCGGTCGGTGACCCGCGTGTGCGGGAGGCCGTACGCGGCGGCCAGGGCGGCCAGGTCCACGCCGTGCGGGGTGCCGAAGAGCCGTTCGACGGGGTCCGCCATGCCGGGCGCCTCGGCCACGGCCCCGTGTTCGAGGCTCGCGAAGATCGCCCCGCCGTCGTCGTTGACGACCACGAGGTCGAGGTCCGGCTCGGTCTCGGTGGGGCCCACGAGCAGGCCGCCCGCCTCGTGCAGGGCGGTGAGGTCGCCGAGCAGGGCCACGGTCCGCCGTCCGCGCGCCAGTGCGACGCCCGCGGCCGTGGAGACGGTCCCGTCGATCCCGGCGAGCCCGCGGTTGGCGTACACCTCCGCGTCCGGCGCCGAGGGGGGCCGCCAGGTCAGGTCCACGTCCCGGATCACCGAGGACGAGCCCAGCACGAGCGGACCCCGGACCATGGCGGCGCTCACGTGCGCCACCGTCTGCGGGCTGAGCCGGTCGCCGGCGTCGGTGGTGACGAGCGCGTCCTCCACGGCGGCCTGGGCGCGCATCGAGGCGTGCTGCCACGCGGCGAGCCAGCCGGGCTCGCCCTGCCCGGCGAAGGCGGCGAGCTCCTCGAGGGTCTCCACGGGCGTCTCCCGGCGCCGGCCCGGCTCGAACCATGGTGCGGGCTCGGGGGCGTGCAGGGCCGTGGCGACGTCGGGGCGGGCCAGCAGGGCGTTGACCGTCCGGGTGAGCGTGGGCCGGCCGAACAGCACGACCCGTTCGATGCGGGCGGCAAGGGGGTGTGCGTCCGCGTCGCGCCCGCCGGCCGCGCCCAGCAGGAGCGGATAGGCGGCGATGGCGTTGGCGGAGAACCGCGCGTTCGACGACGGCTCGGCCAGCAGGGGCAGGCCCAGGGACAGCGCGAAGGCCGCGGCCACGGGGCCGGCGCCGTGGCAGGCCAGCACGACGGTGCGCCGCTGGTCCAGGCGGGCGACGTCCAGCTCGGGCAGCCCCGAGAGCACCGCCCCGGGCGCCCGGTAGGCCGACGCGGCGGCGGCCGGGCTCGCGCCGGTCGGGGCGACGGCCGGAGCAGGGGTGTGCGGCGCCGCGGCGGCGCCCATGGCGGCCGCCTCCTCAGGACTCGGCACGAGCGGGTCGCGGAAGTGCAGGTTCAGGTGGACCGGCCCGGCCGGGGCCTCTGCCATCGTCACCGGACCGGGCGCGCCGTCGTCGGAACCGGCCTCGGCGACGACCCCCTCGGCCGCCAGCAGGGCCCGGCGCACGGTGGCCCGCACGTGGCGCAGATGCTGCTCGGCATCCACGCCGTCGGCGGCGTCGCAGCCGAGGGAGGCGGCATGGCGGACGTGCGTGCCGAACACGCCCCTCTGGTCCGTGGTCTGGTTCGCGCCGGTGCCGTGCAGCTCGGGCGGACGATCCGCGGTCAGCGCGATCACGCGCGTGCCGGCGTGGATGGACTCCATCAGGGCGGGCAGCAGGTTCCCGACGGCGGTGCCCGAGGTGGTCAGCACGCCCACCGGGCGCCCCGAGGCCAGCGAGAGCCCGTGGGCGAGGAAGCCGGCCGAGCGCTCGTCCACCCGCACGTGCAGGCGGACCTCGCCGGCGCGCTCGAGGGCCGCGAGCGCGTAAGCCAGCGGGGCGGAGCGGGAGCCGGGGCAGACCACCGCGTCCCGCATGCCGGCGTCGATCAGGGCGGTGGCGACGGCGCGCGCCACGGAGAGGGAGTCGACGGAGGTCATGGTGGCCACCAGTCTAGGCCCGGGCGCGGACGGGCCCCGGACGCGGCGAGGCCGCCACGGTGACGCGGTGGCGCCGGCCGTGACGGCCTCGTCGAGGGTCCTCGCGGAGGCGGGGGTCAGCCCTTCGGGCCCTTGCCGTTGCCGTTGCCCTTGCCGTTGCCGTTGCCGTTGCCCTTGCCCTTGTTGCCCTTCTCCTTGCCGGCGCCCTTGCCGATGCCGTTGTTCCCGGTGGCGTTGAACACCTGGACGACGCACGGACGCGGGGCCGCGACCTTGTCGCCCACCTGGACCGGGCCAGTCGGGCTCAGGAAGTCCGGGAAGTAGGAGGTGTGCGCGCCCCAGGTGCCGTCCTCGCCCGGGTGCTGGACGTTGACGAACACGGAGTTGTCGCGGTCGTGGATCACGGGGCCGCAGGTCTCGGCGTCGCGGGGGACGGCGAGGAACTGCTGGACGCGGCCGCGCTCGGCGCCGTCGAGGGTGACCTTGTGCAGCGCGTCGGCGTAGCCGATGGTGCCGGGCTGGCCGTCGGTGGAGATCCAGAGGTTGCCCTCGGAGTCGAACGCCAGGTTGTCCGGGCAGGAGATCGGGGAGACCTTCTCCTTCGGGTAGCCGGCGAAGTAGGCCGAGGAGGAGACCGCCGGGTCGCCGGCGAGCAGCAGGATGACCCAGGTGAAGGTGGTGGAGGTGTGATCCCCGCCCCGCTCGGTGATCTCGATGACGTGGCCGTCGCGGTTGCCGATGACCGGGTTGGCCTCGTCCACGGCGGTGCGCTTGGTGTTGTTGGTCAGGGCCGCGTAGACCTTGCCGGTGACCGGGTTGGTCTCGACGTCCTCCGGGCGGTCCATCTTGGTGGCGCCCATCTTGTCTGCCGCGAGGCGGGTGTAGACGAGGACCTCGGCCAGGGACATGCCCGGGACGAAGGACGTCTTCTCGTCGGCCAGGGCGATCCACTCGCCGGAGCCGTCGAAGGCGCCGTCCGAGGGCAGGGTGCCCCTGCCGTCGATCTGGGCGGCCGGGGAGTCGCCGGAGAACTTGGCCACGTAGAGGGTGCCCTTGTCCATCAGGCGCATGTTGTGCTTCTTGTCGCCCTCGCGGACCTTCTCGGCGGAGACGAACTTGTACAGGTAGTCGTGGCGCTCGTCGTCGCCGGAGTAGACCACGGCGTGGCCGGACGGGGAGATCACGGCGGTGCCGGCCTCGTGCTTGAAGCGGCCCAGGAGGGTGTGCTTCACGGGCGTGGAGGTCGGGTCCTCGGGGTCGATCTCGACGACCCAGCCGAAGCGGTTGGCCTCGTTCTCGTAGCCGGGCTTGGTCAGGTCGAAGCGGTCGTGGACCTTCTCCCAGCCGCGGCTGGTGGCGGCGGCGGAGATGCCGTAGCGCTTCTCCTCGGCCGTGCCGCGGCCCTTGAAGTACTGGTTGAAGTTCTCCTCGCCGGAGAGCACGGTGCCCCACGGGGTGGTGCCGCCGGCGCAGTTGTTCAGGGTGCCCAGCACGCGGGTGCCGGTCGGGTCCTCGACGGTCTTGAGCAGCGCGTGGCCGGCGGCCGGGCCGCGGACCTCGAACTCGGTGGTGCCGGTGATGCGGCGGTTGCGGCGGCCGCCGCGGACGTACTCCCACGGGGCGCCGCGCTTGGCGCGCTTGAGGTCCACGATGGACAGGCCGTGGGCCTGGAGGCCGACGTTGACGACGTCCTCGAAGTTCGAGGCGATGTACTCCGGGGAGAACATGATGTTCTCGTTGGTGTACTCGTGGTTGGAGACGAGGTAGCCGGAGCGGTCGTTGCCGCCGTCGGTGATGATGTTCAGGTAGTCGTTGTTGTAGCCGAACTGGGCGGCCTGCGACGCACCGGTCTGGTGCTCGATGTCGAACTCCGGGGAGTCGGCGAACAGCGGGTCGCCCCAGCGGATCACGGTGCCCCAGTCGTAGCCCTCCGGCACGGTCATGGTGTCCACGGTGCGGCTCACCGGCGCGATGGGCTCGAAGGGGAGCTTGCCGCCGCCGGTCGGGCGCCGGCCGTTGTCCGCGAGCGCCTCGGGGGCCTGGGCCACCTGGGAGCCGATGACGACGGCGGCGGCGAGACCGGTGCCGCCGACCAGGGCGGAGCGGCGCGAGATGGCGGTCTCCGCGATCTGCTGGAAGGTCGGGTTCGCCGAGGTGTTGGGCACCGGGTGGGCGCACGCGTTGCCGCACTTGAGCTCGCACGTGACGGCGGAGCGGTTGCCACGGGTGTGGCCGGCCATGGGGAGGAGGCGCTTCAGCATGACGGGGTCCTTCGCGTCGTGGGGATGGTCCGGGGTCCGGTGCCGGGCCGGAGACGACCCCGGGGTGAGACCGGCCGGGGCCGCCATCACCTTGGCCCCTCGCTCCGAGCGGCGAGCCACGCCCAGGTGGCCGCGAGTTGAACTCTTCCCGGCCGCCGGATTTCGCCCCGTCGACATGCTGTAATCCGGCTCACATGCCCCGCGTCGACGGGGACCGGGCGGGCTCGTCAGCCCTGCGCGGCCAGCACCGCGTGGGCCGCGCGCAGGCGGTCGGCCCACCACGCCTGCCGCGTCCCGTCCGCCCGGATGCGGTCGAGCAGCTCCGGGTCGGGGGCGGGTGCCCGCTCCCCCGGTGCCGGGAGGGCCCCCGCGCGCGGGCGCCAGGCCGGGGCGACGACGTCGTGCTCGAAGAGGGCCGCGGTGCCGAGCCCGCACGCGTGCGGCAGGGACGGCAGGCAGGCGGCGAGCGCGGCGCCGCCGGCGATGCCCACGGAGGTGTCCAGCGCGGAGGAGACCACCGCGGGCAGCCCCGCGGCCGCCACGATCGCCGCGGCGCGGCGCACGCCCCCGAGCGGCTGGACCTTCACCACGATCAGGTCCGCGGCCCCGGCGGCCGCGACGGCGAGCGGGTCCTCGGCCTTGCGGACCGCCTCGTCCGCGGCGATCGGGGTGGGGACGCCCCGGGCGCGCAGCTCCGCGCGGACCTCCGCGAGGGCGGTGATGCCGGGCACGGGCTGCTCCGCGTACTCGAGGCCGACGTCGGCCAGCGCGGTGAGCACGTCGACGGCCTCGGCGGGCGTCCAGCCGGCGTTGGCGTCGACGCGGACCTGCGCGTGGGGCAGCAGCGCGCGCACCCGCCGCACGCGGGCCAGGTCGGCCTCGCGGCCGCCGGGGACGAGACCGCCCTCGGGTCCGTGCTCGGCCACCTTGACCTTGACCGCGGTGATGCCGTCGCCGTAGCGGGCCAGGACGGCCTCGACGTCGTCCGCGGCCACCGCGGGCACGGTGGCGTTGACGGGGACGGTCTGGCGGACCGGGCCGGGCCAGCCCTGCCAGCCGGCCTCGATCGCGGCGGCCAGCCACGCGGCGCACTCGTGCGGACCGTACTCCGGGAACGGGGAGAACTCGGCCCAGCCCGCCGGGCCGCGCAGCAGCAGGGCGTGACGGAGGTCCGTGCCGCGGAACCGCACGCGCATCGGCAGGGCGACCGCGACGGCGTCGGCCAGCAGCTCCTCGACGCTCGGCAGGGCGGGACCGCCCGGCGCGCCGGGCAGCGGGGGCAGGGCGGGGGCGGTGCTCATGCGGCCAGTGTAGGAAGGGCGCTCGGCTCCCGTTCCGACGGGCGCCGGCGGGGTGGGACTGTCTGTGTCGGCGCCGACGCTCAGACGGCGCGGAGGTAGCCGAGGGCTCGGGCCAGGTCCACGGCGCGGTCGTGGGCGCCGAGCACCCCCTCCAGGCCGGCGACGACGGCGGCCGTCACCTCCTCGGTGAGATGCCAGTCGGCGGTGAACGGGTCGTCGAAGCGCGCCCACGCCGTGCCCACGGCCGCGAGCGCGCGGGTCATCTCGGTGAGGTCCCGGAAGACCGGTCGCGGCTCGTCCAGGCGGTCCTCCCAGCCCTCGTCTCCCGGGGCCATGAGCACCTGGCCGGTGGAGGCCGCGTGGATGAACGGGTCGGCGCCCTGCTTGGCCACCACGGTCCAGTCGTCGTTCCAGTCCACCAGCAGCGCACCGGTTCGGGGGTTCCACCGGTAGCCGGCCTGCTCGTCCCACAGGCGGTCCAGCGGGAAGAACATCACGGGCAGGCCGAGGGTGTCGATCTCCAGCCACTCCGGTCCCACGTAGCGGTAGAAGTCGGCCAGGTCCGGGGCGAGGGGCTCCTCGGCGGCCCACTCGATGGGCTCCTGCCGGCTCAGCCGGCCGAAGGGGGCCAGGGCGTCCCGGGCGGCCAGCAGGTCCTCGGCCGAGAGACGGGGCCGGGCGCCCGGCTCGACGCCCGGGCCGTGAGCCGAGCCGGTGGAGTCGCGGAGGGCCGGGCGATGTCCGTGGGCGGGGGGCACGCGGGTCATGGCCCCAGGCTAGGCAGGCGGCTCAGGGGCGCGGAGGACGGGACGGCGACGGGGGCGTGACCGTCCGATGAAGCCTGCATGACGGCTGCGCGTCCGACACAATGGAACCCATGCCCCCCACCGCCCGCGCCCCCCGCCGCCTCCCCTCGTGGACGTGGTGGCTGGCGCTGGCCGCGTGCGTGGCCGGCGTCGTGCTGGTCTACGCCGCCCTGGTGTGGTCCTCCGCCGGCCAGGTGCTCGAGTACCAGGTGTTCCGCGCCGTCGAGGAGCGCTACGCGGACACCGTGCCGGACGTGACCTCCCAGGTGGTGCGGATCCTGCCGCTCGCGTTGGCGGTCGGCATGGCGCTGGCCTCGCTCGGCGCGCTCGCCGTGGCCCGGTGGCGGCGGCGGGGGCTGCTCGCCCTCCTCGTGCTGGCCGGGTCCAACCTCACCACGCAGCTGCTCAAGGCGGCGCTTCCGCGGCCCGAGCACGCCGACGGGGTCCCGTGGTCCGGCGGCAACTCACTGCCCTCGGGCCACATGACGCTCGCGACGGGCGCCGCGGTGGCCGCGCTGCTGCTCGTGCCCGCCCGGTGGCGACCTCTCACCACCGTCCTCGGCGCCGTGGTGAGCGCCTGCACCGGCGCCGTCGCCTACACGGAGGCCTGGCACCGGCCGTCGGACATGGCCGCCGCGGCGCTCGTGTCCGCCGCCTGGGGCCTGCTCGCCGTGCCGTTCGCCCGGTACGACGGCGCACCGCGGCCCGCACCGCGCGGCGCCCGCGGCGTGGAGGCCACGCTCTGGTCCCTGGGCGTCGCGGGCCTGGCGGCCGGGCTGACGCTGCTGGCCCTCACCCTCGACACCCCCGCGACCAGCGGCGCAGGCCCCCACCCGGCGGCCGAGCCGGCCGGGATCCTGCTCAGCGCCTCCCCCGCGGTCCTGCTGTGGGGCGCGCTCGGCACGGCCTTTCGCCGCGGCCGCGCGGACTGACCCCTCCCCGCACGCTCACCGCACCCCCACCACGCGACGAGCCCTGCGATGTGGCGGCCATCCGCGAGGAATGGCCGCCACATCGCAGGGCTCGTCCGGGGTCGGGGCGGGCGGGGATCGTCCGGATCAGATCCGGGCGAGGGCCGCCGTCGGGTCGTGGAGGCAGTCCGCCACGAACGTGAGGAACGCGCTCGCGGTGGCGCCGTCGGTGACGCGGTGGTCGAAGGTCACGGTCATCTCGGTGACCTTGCGGACCACGATCTCCCCGTCCACGACCCACGGGCGGTCGATGATCCGGCCGATGCCGAGCATCCCGACCTCGGGCACGTTGATGATCGGCGTGGCGCCGTCCGTGCCCAGCGGGCCGTAGTTGTTCAGCGTGAACGTGCCGCGGGTGAGCTCGGCCGGGGCGGCCCGGCCCGCGCGGGCGCGGCTGACGGTGTCGTTGACCGCGGCGGTGAGCTCGTCCGCGGACAGCTTCTCCGCGTGCTCGACGGACGGCACCATGAGGCCGCGGTCGGTCTGCACGGCCAGGCCGAGGTGGACGCCGTCGACCTCCACAATCTCGTCCTTGCCGTCCGCCCCCGCCTCGATGCGCGCGTTCATCACCGGGTACCGGCGCAGGCCGGCCAGGGTGAAGCGGGCGATCAGGCCGAGCAGCGAGGGCGCGTTCTCCGAGTCCTTCGCCTTGAGCGAGGCCCGCAGCTCGAGCAGGGCGGTGACGTCCACGTCCAGCCACGCCGTGACCTCCGGGACCTCGCGGCGCGAGCGGGAGAGCTGGTCCGCGATCACCTTGCGCACCCCCGAGATCGGGGTGCGGGCGACGACGGCCAGGCCGGTCCGCCCGTCCACGGCGCCCGGCTGCGCGGCGGCCTCGGCCGCCGGGACGGCTGCGACCAACGGGGCCTGGGCCGGGGCGGCCTGCGGGGCGGAGCCCTCGGCCGCGGCGAGCACGTCGGCGCGGGTGATCAGGCCGTCCGGGCCCGTGCCGGTCAGCGCGGCCACGTCCACGCCCTTCTCGCGGGCGAGCTTGCGGACGATCGGGGAGGTCACGCGCGGGGCGCCGGCCCCGGCCGTGGGGGCCGGTGTCGGGCGGGCGGCGCCGCGGCCGCGCTTGGACGGACGGCTGCGGGAGGTGGCCCTGTGGCCGGAGGTGCCGTAGCCGATGAGCACGGCGCCGGAGGCCTCGTCGTCGGAGCCGGCGACGTCGCCGTCGCCGCCGCGGGCCTTGTCCGGCTTCGGCTGGACGCCGGCCATCTCCTCCTCGCGGTAGCTCAGCGCGCCGGGGCGGGCGGCCTCGGCAGCGGCCGCACCGGTGGCCGGCGGGACGGCCAGGGCCTCGGTGCCGGCGGCGGGCGCGGAGCCCTCACCGGACTCGCCGGCCGCGCCGATGGTGATCAGCGGGCTGCCGACGTCCATGGTCTCGCCCTCGGCGCCGTGCAGGGTCAGCACGGTGCCGGCGTACGGGCTCGGCACCTCGACGAGGGCCTTGGCGGTCTCGACCTCGACCATGGGCTGGTCGACGGCCACGGTGTCGCCCTCGGCGACGAGCCAGCGGACGATGTCGGCCTCGGTCAGGCCTTCGCCCAGGTCGGGCAGCAGGAAGGTGTTGCTCATGCGCGGGCCTCCTCGGCGTCCAGGTCCCAGTTCAGGTCGTCGATCGCGTCCAGGATGCGGTCGATGTTCGGCAGGTGGTGCTCCTCGAGCTTCGGCGCGGGGAACGGGATGTCGAAGCCGGTCACGCGGCCCACGGGCGCCGCCAGCGAGTGGAAGCAGCGCTGTTGGATCCGGGCCACCAGCTCGGAGGCCACGGACGCGAAGCCCTGCGGCTCGGCGACGACGACGGCGCGGCCGGTCTTGGCGACCGAGGCGGCCATCGTGTCCTCGTCCAGCGGGTTCACGGTGCGCAGGTCCACGACCTCCACCGAGAGCCCCTCCTCCGCGGCCGCGTGGGCGGCGGCGAGGCAGGTGGGCACGGAGGGGCCGTAGGAGACGAGGGTGACGTCCGTGCCCTCGCGGACGACGGCGGCGCGCGCCCAGGCCTCGCCGTGCTCCTTCTTGTCCTCGACGCGGGCCCAGCCCTCCTCGAACTCGGCGCGCAGCTGGTCGAGGTCGAGCTCGGCCTTGGTCCAGTACATCTTCTTGGGCTCCATGAAGACCACCGGGTCGTCCAGGCGGATGGCCGAGCGCAGCATCATGTACGCGTCCTTCACCGAGGCCGGGGTGTACACCTTCAGGCCCGGGGTGTGCGCGTAGTAGGACTCGGAGGAGTCGCAGTGGTGCTCCACGCCGCCGATGCCGCCGCCGTAGGGGATGCGGATGGTGATCGGCATGGGCGTGGCGCCCTTGGTGCGGTTGCGCATCTTGGCCACGTGCGAGGCGATCTGCTCGAAGGCCGGGTACGCGAACGCGTCGAACTGCATCTCGATCACGGGGCGGGCGCCGCCGAGGGCCATGCCCACGGCCATGCCCGCGATGCCGGACTCGGCCAGCGGGGTGTCGAAGCAGCGCTCCTCGCCGAAGCGCGCGGTCAGCCCGTCCGTGATGCGGAAGACGCCGCCGAGGGTGCCGACGTCCTCGCCGAACACCACCACCATGTCGTCGGCGGCCATCTCGTCGGCCAGCGCCGCGTTGAGCGCGGCGGCGAAGGTCAGGGTCGCCATGCTCAGGCCTCCTGGTTCTCGGAACGGGACAGCTCCTCGGCCAGCTGCGCGCGCTGGGCGGCGAGCTGCGGGGTCTGCACGGAGTAGACGTGGTCGAACAGCTCGAGCGGATCGAGCTCCGTCTCGGCGTTCATGGCGTCGCGCAGCTGCTGCGCGACGTCCTCGGCGTCGCGGGCGATCTGGGCCGAGACCTCCTCGGTGAGGGCGCCGGTGGACTCGAGGTAGGCGGTCATGCGGCGCAGCGGGTCGCGCGCCTCCCACTCCTTCACCTCGGCGTCGTCGCGGTAGCGCGAGGGGTCGTCCGTGTTGGTGTGCGCCTGCATGCGGTAGGTGTCCGCCTCCACGAGGAAGGGGCCCTGGCCCTGCCGGCACAGCTCCACGGCGCGGCCCAGCACGGCCAGCAGGGCGCCGAGGTCGTTGCCGTCCACGCGCTCGCCGGCCAGGCCGTAGCCCACGGCCTTGTGGGCCAGGGACGGGGCGGCCGACTGCTTGGCGAACGGCACGGAGATGGCGAACTTGTTGTTCTGCACGAAGAAGATCACCGGCAGCTTGAACACGGCCGCGAAGTTCAGCGCCTCGTGGAAGTCGCCCTCGGAGGTGCCGCCGTCGCCGACCATGGCCAGGCACACGACCTCCTCGCCGCGCAGGCGGGCGGCCTTGGCCATCCCGACGGCGTGCAGCATCTGGGTGGTCAGGGGCGTGGACTGGATGGAGACGTGGTGCTTCTGGGGGTCGTAGCCCTGATGCCAGGTGCCCTGGTAGGCCACCATCACCTCGAGCGGCGGGACGCCGCGGGCGATCACGGCCACGGTGTCGCGGTAGGTCGGGAACAGCCAGTCGTGCTCGCCCAGGCAGACGGCGGCGGCGACCTCGGAGGCCTCCTGGCCATGCGAGGACGGATAGACGGCCATGCGACCCTGGCGCACCAGGGCGTAGGCCTGGTCGTTGACGCGGCGGCCGATGACGAGGTGGCGGTAGGCGGCCAGCAGCTCCTCGTCGGAGGGCAGGGGATACTCGTGGCCGGGCTCGGTGCCCTGCTCCTCCGGGGCCAGCAGAGTGCCGTCCTCGCCGATCAGCTGGATGCGGCGGGCGGCGGGGAGCAGGTACTCCTCGAGGGAGATGCCGAAGGCGGCGCCGGCGTTCGGGCGGGTCTCGGCCTCGTCGGTCCGGGCGGCCCCGGGCACGGCGGGGGTGGGGTCACTCATGGCGGGTCCTCTCGATCTGTGGCCTTCAGTGTGCCCAAGAGGGTCAATGTGTCGCTCGCCCGCCCGGGATCACGAGACAATCGGGTGCAAACCAGGCACTCCATCGGACGAACTGCTATGGTGACTCGTGCCACGTAGACGGTCCGCCGCCGCGTGGCCGACCCCGTCCGCCCCGCCCCAGGAGGAGCCATGGCCGCCGAGCCGCTGGACCGCGTGGACCGCGCGATCGTCCGCGAACTGACGCAGGACGGGCGGATGTCCGTCGCGGCCCTGGCCGAGCGCGTGCACATCTCCCGCGCGCACTGCTACTCGCGTCTGAACCGCCTGCAGGACGCGGGCGTGATCACAGGCTTCACCGTGCGGGTCGACCCCGTCAAGGTCGGCTTCGGGGCCTCCGCCCACGTGACCATGAAGCTGCGTCAGCACGACTGGCGCGAGCTGCGCGCCACGCTTCTGGCCATCCCCGAGGTCTCCCACGTCTCCCTCGTGGGCGGGAACATGGACGTGATCCTGCTGGTCCGCGCGCGGGACACCGCCGACCTGCGCCGTGTGATCTTCGACGAACTGCAGACCCTGCCGAGCGTCGTCGACACGCAGACGTACATGGTCTTCGACGACCAGGCCTCCGGGCAGACCATCCCCCCGGACGAGACCGCCGACTGAGCCGATGGTCCGGCGCCCCGGTCAGCGGGGGCGCACGACGACGGGCGGCGGGTCCGCCACAGCCCCAGGCCCGCGCGGCAGCACCGCGGCGAACACGACCGCTCCGACACCGCAGACGACCGCGAGGGAGCCGACGCCGACGGCCAGCCCGGCCGCGGCGGTCGCCCCGGAGAGCAGCAGCGGCCCGGCGAGCATCCCCGCGTCGGACATCGAGCGCCACAGACCGAGGAACGGGGCGCGCGCGTTCGGCGGCGAGTGGTCCGCCCCGAGGGTCATCACGATCCCCGCGCCGAAGCCGTTGCCGATGCCCAGCAGCACCGCCGCCGCCGCGAACGCCGTCGGCTCCCGGGTGAGGCTGATCGCCAGGAACCCCGCCCCCAGCAGGGTCAGGCACGGCACCGCCACAGCGCGCCGGCCGAAGCGGTCCATGAGCCGACCCGAGGGGTAGAAGAGCAGCAGGTCCGCCGCGCCGGCCAGGCCGAAGACGAGCGACGCCGTCGCCGCGTCCAGGCCCAGGTGCGTGGCCCACAGCGGGATGACGGCGTTGCGCGCCGCGCGGGCGGCGGAGACGGCCACGACACCGAAGCCGGCCGTGAGCAACGCCCCGCGCCGGGCGCGCGCCACGTCCAGCAGCCGGGGTCGACCGGCCGGGCCGGGCTCCTCCCCCGCCGCCGGATCGGACGCCGGCACCGGCAGATCCCGGATCCGCAGGCACAGCAGGGCGCCGACGGCCATGGCCGCGGCGGCCGCGGCGAACGCGCCGTCCAGCCCGAGCGGGGCCTGCGCGGCGGCACCCAGGAACGGGCCCAGGAACGTCCCGATCCGCACGGTCCCGCCGAGCGTGGACATCGCGCGGGCCCGGTGCGTGGCCGGCACCGCCACCGCCAGGTACGCCTGGCGGGCCAGGTTGAACCCGGCCCCGGCCATGCCCACGGCGAGCACCGCGGCCAGGAACAGCGCCAACCGCCCCGGCTCGGCCACCCCCGCCGCCGAGGGCCCGGAGGACACCCCGGCCGTCGTCGCCCAGGCCAGACCCGCGCCGACCGTGCCGAGCCCGGCGGAGACGACCATGGTGACCCGCTCCCCCGCCCGGGCCGCGAGCGCCGAGGCCGGCCCGTTGGCCACGAGCGAGCCGAGCCCCACCAGCAGCACGACGGCGGCCGCCCGCGCCGCGTCCAGGCCGAGGGCCAGCGCCGCCACCGCGAGCGCGGGCGTCATGGCGCCCAGGCCGACGGCGTAGACGGTGGAGGGGGCGTAGATCTGCACGGCGTCGCGCAGCGCCTCCCGGGTGCGGGCGGCGGAGGCGGAGCGGGGACGCATGCCCGCGAGCGTAGCGGGACGGCACGCGCGCCATCGTCGTGGGACCGGGTCACTACGCTGGTGCCATGGCCTCCCGCACCGCCTCTCCACCGCCCTCGCCCGCCCCGTCCACCGCCGCTCCCCGCGGCGCCCTGGACCGGTACTTCCGCATCACCGAGCGCGGCTCGTCGGTGGGCCAGGAGTTCCGCGGCGGCCTCGCCACGTTCCTGGCGATGAGCTACATCGTGGTGCTGAACCCGCTGATCCTGTCCGGGCCCGACTCGGCCGGGAACACCCTGGGCATCCCCGCCGTGGCCGCCGTCACCGCGCTCGTGGCGGGCGTCATGACCATCGTCATGGGCGTGTGGGCGCGGCACCCGTTCGCGGTGGCCGCGGGCCTGGGCGTCTCCGCGTTCGTCTCCATCACCATCGCCACGACGCCGGGGCTCACCTGGCCCCAGCTGATGGGCCTCGTCACCCTCGCCGGTCTCGTGATGCTCCTGCTCGTGGTCACCGGCTTCCGCCGCGCCGTGTTCGACGCGGTCCCGGAGGCGCTGAAGTCCGGCATCGTGGTGGGCATCGGCCTGTTCATCGCGCTGATCGGCCTCGTCAACGCCGGGTTCGTGCGGCGGCTGCCGGACGCCGCCGACACCACGGTCCCGGTGGGCCTGGGCACGGGCGGCGAGCTCGAGGGCTGGCCCGTGCTGGTCTTCGTCGTCGGGCTGCTGCTGACCGCGGTCCTCGTGATCCGCAAGGTGCGCGGCGCCATCCTGATCGGCATCGTCGCGGCGACGATCCTCGCCAACGTGCTGGAGGCCGTGTTCCACATCGGCCCCTCCGTGGACGCCGACGGGAACGCCGTGCCCACCGGCTGGTCCCTGATCGCCCCCTCCCTGCCCGAGTGGACCGCCCCGGACCTGCACCTGCTCGGCAGCGTGGACCTGTTCGGCGCCTTCACCTCCGTGGGCGGGCTGATGGCCTCCCTGCTCGTGTTCGCGATCCTGCTCTCCGTGTTCTTCGACGCGATGGGCGTCTCCGTGGGCCTGGCCCGCGAGGCCGGCACCGTGAACCCGGACGGCTCCATCCCCGACCTGAACCGGGTGCTCGCCGCGGACGCGCTCGCGGTCGCCGTGGGCGGCGGCGCCTCCGGCTCGGCGCACCAGATCTTCGTGGAGTCCGGCACCGGCATCGGCGAGGGCGCCCGGACCGGCCTGGCCTCCGTGTTCACCGGCCTGTTCTTCCTCGCGGCCGTGTTCCTCTCCCCGCTCATCCACCTCGTGCCGTTCGAGGCCGTGGCCCCCGCGCTCGTGGTGGTCGGGTTCATGATGTGCCAGCACGTGGTGCAGATCGACTGGTCCGACCCGGGCGCGGCCTTCCCCGCGTTCCTCACGTTCATCCTCATGCCGTTCACCTACTCGATCGTCAACGGCATCGGCGCCGGCGTGGTGGCCTACGCGGTGATCCGCACGGGCCAGGGCCGCGGCCGCGAGGTGCACCCGCTGCTGTGGTTCGTGGCGCTCGCGTTCGTCGCGTACTTCGGGCTCGGCGTGGTCCGGGCGGCGCTCGGCCTGAACTGACCCGCCACCCCCGACGGCGGCGCACCGGACCGGTGCGCCGCCGTCGTCGTGTGCGGCGCGGGGGTGTCGGCCCCGCCCCGCGCGGCGTGATGGGATGGGCCGCATGCCCCAGACCACTACGCACGCCCCCGTCCCGCCGTCCGTTGCCGCCGAGCCCGTGACCCGCCGCCACCACGGCCACACGTTCCAGGACGACTTCGAGTGGCTGCGCGGCAAGGCGGAGCCCCGCGTGCTCGAGCACCTGGCCGCCGAGAACGCGTACACCGAGGCCGTGACCGCGGACCAGGCGCCGCTGCGCGAGGCGATCGTCGGCGAGATCAAGGCCCGCACGGTGGAGACGGACCGCTCCGTGCCCGCCCGCCGGGACGGGTGGTGGTACTTCGTGCGCACCCGCGAGGGCGCCGAGTACCCGATCCACTGCCGCGTGCCCGCACGCGACACCGGTGACCTCGAGGCCGACTGGACCCCGCCCGTCATCACCCCGGACGCCGCCCTGCCGGGCGAGCAGGTGATCCTGGACGGCAACGCCGAGGCCGAGGGCCACCCGTTCTTCGCGCTCGGCGGCCTGCACATCAGCCCGGACGCCACCCGGGTGGCCTACGCCGTGGACCACACCGGCGACGAGCGCTTCACCCTGCGCGTGCGCGAGATCGCCACGGGCGAGGACCTGCCGGACGCGGTCGAGAACGTGGCCCACGGCGTCCGCTTCGACCGCTCGGGCACCCGCGTGTTCTACACCGTGTGGGACGACTCGTGGCGGCCGTACCAGGTCAAGGCGCACGTGCTCGGCACCGACCCGGCCGAGGACGTGCTCCTGCACGAGGAGGCCGACCCGGGCATGTGGACCGGCTTCGAGGGCGTCGCCGACCGCACCCAGCTGCTGATCGGCGTCGGCAACTCGGAGGTCTCCGAGACCCTCGTGGTCGATCTGCCGGAGGACCCCGCCGCACCCCTGCCCGCCCCGCGCGTGCTGATCCCCCGCGCGTGGCGGATGCTCGCCGACGTCGAGCCCGTCACCGACGCCGACGGCGTCCGCCGGCTGCTCGTGGTCCACGACCGCGCCCTGGACGACGACGGCGCCCCCGTCGCCGCGCCCAACGGGATGCTCTCGGTGGTCGCCGAGGCGGACGTCGCCGACCGCGGCGCCTGGCGCACGGTCGTCCCGCACCGCGAGGACGTGAAGGTCGACGGCGTCATGGTCACCCTGACCCACGCCGCCCTGGCCGTGCGCCGGGAGACGACCCCGCGCGTCGTCGTCGCCGAGCTGGACGCCGTGCTGGCCGGACAGGCCGCGCACTGGCGCGAGCCCGCGTTCGACGAGGAGCTCTACGCGTGCCATCTGTCCGCGACGGCGGCCGAGTCCCCGTTCCTGCGGCTGGCCTACACGTCCTGGATCACGCCCGCGCGCGTGCTGGACGTCTCGGCGGCGACAGGCGAGGTGCACCTGCGCCGCGAGACGGAGGTGCCCGGCTACGACCCGGCCGACTACGTGGCCGAGCGGGTGTGGGCGCCGGCCTCCGAGCCGTCGTCGGTGACCGGGGAGGACGTGCGGATCCCCGTCACCGTGATCCGGCACCGCGACGTGAAGCCGGACGGGACGGCCCCGTGCGTGGTGTACGGCTACGGCTCCTACGAGATGTCCATGGACCCCGTGCTGGGCGTGGCCCGGCTGTCCCTGCTGGACCGGGGCGTGGTGTTCGCGGTCGCGCACGTGCGCGGCGGCGGCGAACTGGGCCGGCGCTGGTACGAGGACGGCAAGAAGCTGGCCAAGCGGCACTCCTTCACGGACTTCGTGGACGCCACCCGGCACCTCGTGGACCTCGGCTGGGCGGACCCGGCGCGCGTGGCCTGCATGGGCGGCTCGGCCGGCGGCCTGCTCATGGGCGCGGTGCTGAACCTCGCGCCGGAGCTGTACCGGGCGTGCCTGGCCGTGGTGCCGTTCGTGGACGCGCTCACCACCATCCTCAACCCGGAGCTGCCGCTGTCCGCGCTCGAGTGGGAGGAGTGGGGCAACCCGATCGAGGACGCGGCCGTGTACGAGGCCATGCGCGCCTACACCCCGTATGAGAACGTGCGGGGGGTGGACTACCCGGCGATCGCGGCCGTGACGAGCCTGAACGACACCCGCGTGCACTACGTCGAGCCGGCCAAGTGGGTGGCCCAGCTGCGGCGGACGGTGACGAGCGACCAGGCCACGCCCCTGGCCGAGGGCGGCGCCCCGATCCTGCTGCGCACCGAGATGGACGGCGGCCACGGCGGCGCGTCCGGCCGATACCAGGGCTGGGAGGACACCGCGTGGGAGTACGCGTTCCTGCTGACGGCGCTGGGGGCCACGGCGCGGATCGTCTGAGCCGGGGTGGGCCCTCCGTCAGCCCGCGAGCCAGTCGATTCGGCGGTGCACCGCGCGCGAACCAGAGAGTACTGCTGTCAGAACGGCCCTGGAACGACCGAATTGTCTGGCTCGCAGAGGAGGCGGGCGGCTCGCCCCCGGCTCGCCCGGCGGGCCTAGACTCGGGCCCCATGAGCACCCCGCAGCCCGACGCCGCCCGCCCCGACCGCGACCGCCTGCCCGAGCAGGTCTCCGACATCTTCGACCCCACGCGCTGGCGCGTGGTCGAGGGCTTCGACTTCGAGGACCTGACCTACCACCGCCAGGTGGAGCGCGACGCCGACGGCCGCTGGGTGCGCGACCTGCCCACGGTGCGCATCGCCTTCGACCGCCCCGAGGTCCGCAACGCGTTCCGGCCCGGCACCGTGGACGAGCTCTACCGCGCTCTCGACCACGCCCGCATGACCCCGGACGTGGGCACGGTGCTGCTCACCGGCAACGGCCCCTCCCCCAAGGACGGCGGCCACGCGTTCTGCTCCGGCGGGGACCAGCGCATCCGCGGCCGCGACGGCTACCGCTACGCCGAGGGGGAGACGGCCGAGACCATCGACCCGGCCCGCGCCGGACGCCTCCACATCCTCGAGGTCCAGCGCCTGATGCGCACCTCCCCCAAGGCGATCATCGCCGTCGTGAACGGCTGGGCGGCCGGCGGCGGCCACTCGCTGCACGTGGTCGCGGACCTGACCCTCGCCTCCCGCGAGCACGGGAAGTTCAAGCAGACGGACGCCACCGTGGGCTCCTTCGACGCCGGCTACGGCTCGGCCCTGCTCGCCCGGCAGGTGGGCCAGAAGCGCGCCCGCGAGATCTTCTTCACGGCGCGCGAGTACTCGGCCGAGGAGATGGTGGCCATGGGCGCGGTGAACGAGGCCGTGGACCACGAGCGCCTCGAGGAGGTCGCCCTCGAGTACGCCGCGGACATCAACCGTCAGTCCCCGCAGGCCCTGCGCATGCTCAAGTTCGCGTTCAACCTTCCCGACGACGGCATGGCCGGCCAGCAGGTCTTCGCCGGCGAGGCCACGCGCATGGCCTACATGACGGACGAGGCCGTGGAGGGCCGGGACGCGTTCCTGCAGAAGCGCGACCCGGACTGGTCCGCCTTCCCGTACCACTTCTGACCGACCGCCACGGCAGGACGGGGACCCGCCCATGCTCGCACTGCTCAACGACCAGCCCATCCTCGTCCTCATGGCCACCGTCGCCCTGGGCGCCGCCGTCGGCACCATCCCCCTGGGCAAGATCCGCCTCGGCGCCTCGGGAGCACTGTTCGTGGGCCTGCTCGTCGGGGCGGTGCTGCCCGACGTCGGCGACCGGCTGGCCCTGTTCCAGAGCTTCGGCCTGGCCCTGTTCGCCTACCTGATCGGGCTCGGCGCCGGCAAGGTGTTCTTCCGGGACCTGCGCCGCAACCTGCCCCTGATGCTGGCCGCCGTCGTCGTGGTGATCCTCACCGCCTTCACGGTGCACCCGCTGGCCGCGCTGCACAACCTGGACCTGCCGACGGCGATCGGCGTGTGGACGGGTTCGCTCACCGCGACGCCGGCGATGGCGCTGGCGAACCAGCTCACCGGCGGGCAGGCCCCGGCCGTGGGCTATGGGCTTTCCTACCTGGTGGGCGTGGTCGGCACCATCATCGCGATCACCCTGCTCGCCGCCCGCCCGTGGAGCAGTTCCCCGCGCGATCCGGCGCCGGTGACCGACGGCAAGCTGCGCTTCACCGCCGCGGTCGCCACCTCCGCCCTCGCCGTGCGGGAGATCCCCGGGATCTCCGAGGGGCTGGTGCGCGTGGTGGCGCTGCGCCACGGCGGCGTGGCCCGGATCGCCGGCTCCGCCGACCGGATCGAACCCGGGGACGAGGTCGTCCTGGACGGCACGGAGAAGAACATCGACGCGGCCGTGCAGGCCTTCGGCCGCCGCACCGGCGCCGACCCGGCGCGGGTGATGAACCCGCTGCAGACCTCCATGGTCATCGTCACCGCCCGCGCCCTGGCCGATCGCCGCCTGGGCACGCTGTCCCTGCGCGAGCGCTTCGGCACCGACGTCGCCCGGCTGCGGCGCGACGACGTCGAGTCGCTGGCCACCCCGCAGACCGAGCTCAAGGTCGGCGACCGGGTGCTCATCGTGACCACCGCGCCGCGGATGGAGGCGGTGCGCGACTTCTTCGGCAACTCGACCCGCGGGCTCTCGAACCTGGACTGGATCTCCCTGGGCACGGGCATGGCGCTGGGCTACCTGCTGGGCATGGTGACAATCCCGCTTCCGGGCGGGGCCTCCTTCTCCCTCGGCCCGGCGGCCGGGTGCATCCTCGTCGGCCTCGCCCTCGGTGCGATCGGCCGAACGGGACCCACGGTGTGGGAGCCGTCCACGGAGATCGCGCTGACGCTGCGGCAGTTCGGCCTCATGCTCTTCCTGGGCGTGGTGGGCCTGGCCGCCGGCCCGGCGTTCATCGAGACGGTGTTCACCCGGGTCGGCGGGCTGGCCATCCTGATGTCCGCCGTGCTCACCGCGCTGACCGCGGCCCTGCTCATCGCCGCGGCACGGCTGCTGGGGCAGTCCGTGGATCGCACCTACGGGGCGCTGGCGGGCATCACGGGCCAGCCGGCGATCCTGGACTACGCGCTCTCCCGGTCCACCGACGCCCGCGTGACCGAGGGGTACGCCCAGCTGTTCGCGCTGATCATGGTGGTCAAGATCGCCACCGTGCCGTTCATGCTCTGACCGGCCGGGCGGATCCGTCCGACCGTCGGGCCTCCTACACTCGGGGCCATGCCCGCCACCGCCGATGCCCTCGCCCGCGCCACGGACGCCCTCGCGGCGGCCTTCGGCGGCGGCGCCCCCGTTGAGCTGACCGCCGACGGCGCCGCGCTCCCCCGACCCGAGGCCCGCGACCCGCGCCGCTGCGGGGACCCGGAGGCCGTCGCCGTGGTGCGCACCTCCGGGTCCACGGGCACGCCGAAGCAGATCGTCCTGACCGGCGCGGCCCTGCGCGCCTCGGCCGCGGCCACGGCCCGGCGGCTCGGCGGCGAGGGGGCGTGGCTGCTGGCCCTCGGCGTGCACTACGTGGCCGGGCTCGCCGTGCTCTCCCGCTCGATCGCGGCCGGGACCGCACCCGTGGCCCTGCCACCGGGCCCGTTCACGCCCGCGGCGTTCGCCACCGGGGCGGCCGCCCTGCCCGGCGACGCCGGCCCCCGGCTCGTCTCGCTCGTCCCCACCCAGCTCGCCCGCCTCCTCGCGGCCGACGCCGACCCGGCCGGACGGGCGGCCCTGCGCTCCTTCGACCGCGTGCTCGTGGGCGGCGCTCGGCTCGATCCCGCGTTGCGGGCCGCGGCCGAGGCGGCGGGGGTGCGCCTCACCGCCACCTACGGCATGGCCGAGACGTGCGGCGGCTGCGTCTACGACGGCGTGCCGCTGCCCGGCGTCACCGTCGCGGTGGCCCCGGACGACCCCGACGCCCCGCCGCGCGTGCGCCTGGCCGGACCCATGGTGGCGGCCGGCTACCTCGACGACCCCGCCCGCACCGCCGCACACTTCGTCCCCGCCGCGGACGGCGCCCGCGCCTTCCTGACCGAGGACACGGGCGTGCTCTCCCCCACCGACGACGGCGGCGTGCGGCTGGCCGTGACCGGTCGCCTGGACGACGTCGTCATCACGGGCGGGGTGAAGGTGTCCGCGGCGGCGGTGACCGCGGTGCTCGAGGCGCACCCGGGCGTCGCGGCGGCCCACGTGGCCGGCGTACCGGATCCCGAGTGGGGCGCCCGGCTGTGCGCCGCCGTCGTGCCCGCCGACCCGGCCGCGGCCCCGGACGAGGCCGTCCTGCGCGCCCACGTGCGCGAGGCGCTGGGTGCGGCCGCGGTGCCCAAGACGTGGCTCGTCCTCGACGCCCTGCCCCTGCTCTCCACCGGCAAGACCGACCGGCAGGCCCTGGCCGCCCGGTTCACCGCCGGCTGAGCGCCGCCCCGCCCGCGTGGGAGAATGACCCGGGCCCGACCGACGTCGGGCCTCGGCCGCGCGCCGCCGTCGACCCGGCCCGCCGCGCGCCGCTGCCCACCCCGCTCCCCAGGAGGAACCCCCGCCCATGGCCGCCACGCTCTCCCAGTGGGTCGCCGCCGCGCGCCTGCGCACGCTGCCCATGGCGATCGCCCCCGTGATCGTCGGTTCGGCCGCCGCCGCGGAGCTCGGCTCCTTCCACCTCGGCGCGGCGCTGCTGGCCCTCGTGGTGTCGCTCGCGCTGCAGATCGGCGTGAATTACGCCAACGACTACTCGGACGGCATCCGCGGCACCGACGACGAGCGCGTCGGCCCCTTCCGGCTCACCGTCTCCGGGCTCGTGCCCGCGGCCCGGGTGAAGCAGGCGGCCTTCGCGTTCTTCGGCCTCGCCGGGCTGGCCGGCCTGGGGCTCATCCTGCTCTCGGGGCACTGGTGGTTCCTGCTGGTCGGTGTCGCCTGCGTGCTGGCCGCGTGGTTCTACACCGGCGGGAAGCGGCCGTACGGGTACCTCGGCCTCGGTGAGGTGTTCGTGTTCGTGTTCTTCGGGCTGGTGGCCGTCCTCGGCACCACGTACACCCAGGCCGACACCGTTAGCGGCCTGGCCTGGGCCGGCGCGATCGGCTGCGGGCTGATCTCCACGGCCCTGCTCATGGTCAACAACATCCGGGACATCCCCACGGACCGCGAGGTCGGGAAGATGACGCTGGCCGCCCGCCTGGGCGACGGACCCGCGCGGGCGTCCTACGGCGTCATGCTGGCCGTCGCCCTGCTGCTGCCGCTGTTCTGGGTGGCGGTGCACCCAGGGCTGCTGCTCGTGCCGATCGGCGGCCTGCTCGCGATCCGGCCGATCCGCACGGTGCTGCGCGCCGATGATCGCCGGGCGCTGATCCCGGTGCTGCGCGCGACCGGCGTGATCGGGATCGTCTACGCGATCACGTTCACCCTCGGCGCGCTGCTCTGAGCCGCACGGGATGACGGCGGCGTCGGCGGAGGCATCCGCCCCGTCGCCCCGCGGGGCTCACTCGCGGAAACGGCCCTCCGTGTAGGCGTCCTCGGCCTCGGCGTCGGCGGTCTCGGTGCGGCCCCGGCGGCCCGGGCGGCCCTCCCACGCGGCGGACAGGTCCTGGGTGGCCCCCGTGCGCAGGCGGCCGAGGAAGAGGTAGCTGACCGCGAACGTCAGGATCGTGGCCGCGATCACCCCGAAGATCATCCCGAGGTCCATCACGTAGTAGAACAGCGCCCACAGGGCGACGAAGACGACCACGCGGACCAGACCGTAGAAGAAGATGCGCACCGGTCCATCCTACGAGGACGAGCTCCCCGCCCGCCCGCCGACCCCACAGCCCGCGCCTAGACTGACGGGATGGGCCGCTTCATCATCCCCGCCGCGATCATCCTCGCGGGCCTGACCCTCTACGCGCTGTTCGAGGCGCTGCTGACCCCCGCCCGCGAGGTGCGCAGCCTGCCGAAGACGGCGTGGGTGGCGGTCATCGTGCTCGTGCCGCTCGTGGGGCCGCTGCTGTGGCTGCTGCTCGGCCGCGCCCGCCCGGCCGGCGCGGGCAGCCGCCCCGCGCCCCGGCCCACCGGGGCCCCGGACGACGACGAGGCCTTCCTGCGCAGCCTGCGCGTGCAGCGCCGCCAGGACGCCCGCGAGCAGGACCTGGACCGCCGCGAGGCCGAGCTGCGCGCCCGCGAGGAGGAGCTGCGCCGTCGTCGGGAGCAGGGCGACGACGACGCCGACCCGGACGGCGACGGCCCGCGCGCCTGAGGTGCCCCGCCGGACTCAGCCGGGCAGACCCGCGTACGAGTGCAGGCCCGGGAAATACGTGTTGACGATCGTGTAGTTGAACACGATGCACAGGAAGCCCACGATGCTCAGCCACGCGGCGCGGGCACCGGTCCAGCCGCGGGTGGCGCGGGCGTGCAGGTACGCCGCGTACACCACCCAGATCACGAAGGTCCAGACCTCCTTGGTGTCCCAGTTCCAGTAGCGGCCCCACGCGGCCTCGGCCCAGATCGCACCGGCGATCAGCGTGAAGGTCCACATGACGAAGCCGACGGCGTTGAGGCGGTAGGACCAGTTCTCCAGCCCCTGCGCGGCCGGCACGAGGCGCAGGAACGCCCACGAGCGCTCGCCCGCCGCAGCGCGCTTCTCCGCGCGGTCCTGCAGCAGCTGCAGCACGGACATCGCGGCGGTCAGCGCGAACAGCGAGCTGGCCAGCACGGCGATGGACACGTGGATGACGAGCCACGGCGTCTGCAGCGGCGGCTGGAGGTGGCCCACCGGCGTCGGGAAGCCCATGGTGGCCGCGCACATCATCGCCACGACGATGCCGGTGACGAACGTGCCCACGAAGCGCAGATCCTTGCGCAAGAGGAACAGCAGGTAGACGGTCGTGATCACGAGCGCGCCCGTGGTCATGAACTCGTACAGGTTGCCCCACGGCACGCGGTAGGCGGCGAGGCCGCGGGCGACGACGGCGAACGCGTGCAGCGCCCAGCCGACGGCCAGCACGGCCACGGCCACGTTGGCGACCGGGCGGCGGCCGCCGCCCGTGTAGTCCATGTCCTCGTCCACGAGGTCGTCGTCCGCGTCGACGCCGGGCTCGGCGGCGGCCGGCCGGGCCGTGTCGGAGTCGCTCGCGCCGACCGCCGTGGACCCGCCGACGGCGACCCCCACGGTCTCGCGGGCCGGAGCGGTGCGCACCTGCCCGCGCTGGGCCGCGAGGTCGGCCTCGAGGCGGCGGATGGTGACCGAGGCGGTGGCCATGTCGATGGTGAACAGGATGAACGCCGCCGCGTACACGAGCGCGGCGATGAGCATGAAGAGGTCGCTGTACAGCGCCAGCTGCTCGTTCACGGGGGCCGTGGGGTTGAACACTGTCAGTCTCCTGATCGGGCGTCGGCGGGGCCGGCGGGGGTCTCGGGGGCGGTGGGGGTGGACTGGGGGGCGGCACCGGCCGCGGCGTCGTCGGCCGTCTCGGTGGCGGCGACGATGGGCCACCACTTCTCCATGGCGGCGCGCAGGGCCACGTGCTCCTCGTGGAGACCGAACTCCTCGCCGCGGGCGAGCAGCGCGTACTCCACGCGGGTGCGGCCGTCGTCGTCGGTGCGGGCACGCACCCACACGCGGCGGCGGCGGACGAACAGACTGATCGCCAGGCCGAGCAGGGCGGTGCCGGCGAACACGCCGACGCCCCACTTGCCCGGGTCGTAGTGGATGTCCAGGCCGACGTAGCGGCGGACGCCGTCGAAGCTGATGGAGCCCTTGCCCTCGGGCAGCTCGTACGTCTGGCCCGGGCTGAGCACGATGCCGCCGTTCTCGTTGGTGCGGCTGTTGAGCTCGGTGAGGGATGCGGTGTCCAGCACGTACACGTTCTGCGGGCGGCCGGTGTCCAGGCCGAGGTCCCCGTAGTACGAGTTCAGCTGCAGCTCCGGGTTGAGCAGCTCGGGGTCCGCGGAGAACGCGGCGCCCTTCTCGTCCTCCACCGCCGTGGGCAGGAAGAAGCCCACGAAGCCCAGCTGGTCCGGCCGCGCGTCGGGGACCTTGATGGTGGCCTGCGAGCCGTAGTTATTGTCGAACACGCGGGTGACCACGGGGCCCTGGAAGGCCACGTCCCCGGCGCCGTCGCGGATGGTCACCACGGGCGCGTAGCCGTTGCCCACGAGGTAGACGCGCACGCCGTCGATGTCCAGCGGGTGGTTGACCTTGAGGACCTCCTGGTGCGGCTCGGCCTCGGTGCCCTCGCGGACCTCCATGACGGCGGTGTAGTCCAGCGGCTGGCCGTAGTGGGTCTCGGACTCGCGGTCGAACACGGCGTCGAAGGAGTTGAGGGTGAGGGAGAACGGCTGGAGGTCGTCCGCGCTGAAGTAGGTGCCGGGGGTGAAGGAGTCGTAGGCCACGAGGTTGTTGGCGAAGCCCTCGCCCTCCACGATGATCTTCTGCCCGCCGTACTTGGTCATGCCGCCGTAGGCCATGAACACGAGCACGCCGATCAGCGAGACGTGGAACAGGATGTTGCCGATCTCGCGCAGGTAGCCGCGCTCGGCGCCCACGGAGGCGCCGCCGTCCTCGAGGCGCCGCTCCACGCGGTAGCGGCGCTTGCGCAGCCACGCCTGGGCTCTGGCCACGGCCTCCTCGGGGCTCGGGCCGCCCTCCTCGAGGACGACGACGCCGGAGGCCGGCAGGCGCGTCAGGTTGCGGGGGGTGCGGGCCGGGGGCTGGCGCAGGGCCTTGGCGTGCTGGATGGCGCGCGGCCACACGCAGCCCACGAGGGAGACGAACAGCAGCAGGTAGATGGCCGAGAACCAGACGGAGTTGTAGACGTCGAAGAACTGCAGGGCGTCCAGGACGGGGCCCCACACGGGGTTGTCCTCGATCCACTGGTCCACGATCTCGGGGCCGGCACGGCGCTGGGGCACGAGGGAGCCGGGCACGGCGGCGACGGCGAGCAGGAGCAGCAGCATGAGCGCGGTGCTCATGCTGGTCAGCTGGGTCCAGATCCAGCGCAGGGTGCCCGCCAGGCCGAGGCGCGGCAGGGTGACGGGCTCGGAGCGCGTCCGGGCGGCCTTGGAGCTCACAGGGGCATCTCCCATTCGTTGGCGAACCACAGCTGCAGCTGCGTGGTCCAGGCGGTCCAGACGCCGGTGACCATGAGCAGGCCCAGCGCGATCAGCAGGGCGCCGCCGAGGCGCATGATCAGCACGCGGTGCCGCGTGAAGAACCCGACCGCCCGCATGCCGCGCTCCATGCCGAGGGCCATGAGCACGAACGGCAGGCCCAGGCCGAGGCAGTAGAGGAAGGCGAGCAGGGCGCCGCGGCCCACGGAGCCGGAGCTGGCCGTGGACATGGCCAGGACGGCGGCCATGGTGGGGCCGATGCACGGCGCCCAGCCCAGGCCGAAGGTCATGCCCAGCAGGGGCGCGCCGACCAGGCCGGCGGCGGGCTTGAAGTGGACGCGGCGCTCCTGCTGAAGCCGGCCGCCGCCGCCGAGGAACACGAGGCCCATGAGCATCACGAGCACGCCGAGCACGGGGGTGACCCAGGCGCCGTCGCGCCGCAGCCAGACCATGGCCTGGGTGAACACCACGGTGATGCCCACGAACACCACGGCGAACCCGAGCACGAACAGCACGGAGCCGAGCACGAGGCGCCCGCGGCGGCGGCTGGTGAGCACGTCCCCGCCGAGGCCGGTGACGTACCCGAGGTAGCCGGGCACGAGCGGCAGCACGCACGGGGAGAGGAAGGAGATCAGGCCGGCCAGCACGGCGATCGGCGCGGCCAGCAGCAGGGAGCCGTCGAGGGCGATCTCGGCGAAGGGGTTGCTCTGCATGGACACGGCGGCCGGGTCAGGCCGCGGCCTCGTCCACCACGGTGGTGAGCAGGGCGCGCAGGGTGGACTCCTCCACGGCGCCGAGCACGCGGGCGGCCACGCGGCCCTCGACGTCCAGGACGAGGGTGGAGGGCACGGCCTGCGGGGGCACGTAGTCGGTCATGTTCAGGAGCACGTCCCCGCGGGCGTCCTCGATGGACGGGTAGGGGATCTCGAAGGTGCGCTCGAAGGCCTGCGCGGTGGTGGCGGTGTCCCGGACGTTCACGCCGAGGAACCGCACCCCCTGCGGGGCGAACTGCTCGTGCAGGGCCACGAGGTGGGGGGCCTCCACGCGGCACGGGGCGCATGCGGCGTACCAGAAGTTCAGCAGGGCCGGGGCGCCGCGCAGGCTCGCGCCGGTCACGGGGGTGCCGTCGAAGAGCTCGGCGGCGAACTCCACGGGGGCGCCGCGCTCGGCGGGGGCGATCTCCAGGACGGAGCCGTCTCCGGCGATGTAGTTCTTGCCGTCCGCGTTGCCGGCCTGCTGCGTCAGCGAGTCGTCCCCCGAGCACGCCGCGAGGACGGGCGCGAGGCCGAGCAGCGAGAGGCCGGTCAGCACGGTGCGACGGGACGGACGGGGGGTCTGCATGGCGGGCTGCCCTCCAGGGGACGCGCGGGGCTGGATTCCGGGGACCTGGGGAGTCTACTGTCCGCCCCGCATTCTGACTGAACCCTGGACGTCACACCCCCACCCCGTGGGAGGCCGCGGACGGCGCCGTCGACGCCGTCCGCCGTCGGGGCCTCAGGCGCCCGGCAGGGAGGAGGCGTCCTTGAGCAGGGCCTGGTTCGGCTCGCGGTACTCGACGCGCGGCACCCGGCGCCCCTCCTCGTACACGAGCGAGGTCACGGAGGTCAGCGAGCACTCGCGGCGGCGCGGGTCGTGCCACAGCGGACGGCCCTCGACGGCCAGGCGCGTCACCCAGATCGGCAGCTGGTGCGAGACGAGCACGGACTCGGCGCCGGGCCCGTCGGCGGCCACGGTCTCGCCGCGGAGCCGGTCGACGACGGCCAGCATCCGGGCGGCCTGCGCGCGGTACGGCTCGCCCCAGGACGGGCGCAGGGGATTGCGCAGCCGGGGCCACAGCCGCGGGTTCCGCTTCAGCGACGCCGCCACCTGGGACATGCCCTCGAAGGCGTTCTCCGCCTCGATCAGGTCCGGCTCGGTGACCAGCGGCAGGTCGAACGCGGCCGCGATGGGCGCGGCGGTCTGCTGCGCGCGGGTCAGCGGGGAGGCGGCGACGACGGCGGGCGCCCGGCCGGTCTGCGCGGCGCGCTCCTCGAACCACGCGGCCACGCCCCGGGCCATCTCGTGGCCGAGCTCCGAGAGCCCGAACTCCGGCAAGCGGCCGTAGAGGACACGATCGGGGTTGTGGACTTCTCCGTGGCGGACCAGGTGGACGGTGGCGAGCGTCTGCATGGGGCAAGTCTGGCAGAGGCGGACCGGTGGCCCCGGCGGTAGCGTGGGGCACAGCTCGGCGCGACCGCGCCGCCACCCCCGTCCGCACCGAGGCGCCGCGAGCGTCGGCGTCGCTAGGAGGCCCCATGTCCGGCACCTCGCCCACCGATCCCCACGGCAGCCAGAACCCGTACGGCTCCGACCCGTACGGCGCCGCCCCGCAGGGGCCGACCCCGGGCTCCCCCGACCCGTCGGGCGCGAGCCCGTACGGCCAGAACCCCTACGGCGCACCGCCGGCGGCTCCGTACGGCGCCCCGGGCCAGGCGGGGATGCCCCAGGCCCCCTCCCCCCACGGCCCGGCCGGCTGGCAGTCTCCCGGCCCGGTCGAGCTGCCCCCGCGGCCGCGTTCCCTGACGGCCGCGTTCTGGCTGATCGTCTCGGGCGGCCTCCTGCTGCTGGCGACGACCCTGCTGGCGGCCTTCGCCATCACCCAGCCGGAGGGCCAGGCCGCGATCCAGCAGGAGCTGGACCGGTCCGTCGAGCAGATGAATCTGCCCGCCGACCAGGCGGAGCAGATGCGCGCCATGACGGACGGGATGCTTCCGGCCCTCGCCACGACGGCGGCCGTGTTCGGCGTGCTCGCGTTCCTCGTCTACCTGTGGGTGGCGTTCGCGATCCGCGGCGGCTCGCGCGCCGCGCGCATCGTCGGAACGGTGCTGGCGTCCTTGTCCGTGCTGGTGCTGGTCTCCAACGCGGTGATGGGGGCGTTCAGCTCGCTGGACCTGGTGTGGGTGGGCCTCGGCGTCGCCGGCATCGTGCTCGCCTACCGCCCGGACGCCACGGAGTACATGCGGCTGAAGGCCTGGCAGCGCTTCGCGCGCCGCTGAGCCCGCTCAGGCCCGCGGGGCGTCCAGGAGCCGGCCCAGGCGGGCCGGGTCCACGCGCCAGAAGTCGCGCTGGACGCCGTCGACGAACAGCACGGGCACCTCGTCCGCGAACCGCTCGAGCAGGGCCGGGTGCGCGGCGCCGTCGACGGCCTCCCAGGCCTCGCCCCGCGCGTCGCACACCTGCGCCACCGTGGCCTCGGCGTCGGCGCACAGGTGGCAGCCGGGCTTCACGAGCAGCTGGACGCGGGCGGTGGCGGCGGGCAGGTCGGCGGTCATGGCCCCCACTCTACGGATCGCCGTCCACGACGAAGCCGCCGCCCCCGGAAGGGGACGGCGGCTTCGTCTCGTCAGCGCCCGGAGGGCGCGGGCGTCACTTCTTGTTGCGACGCTGGTGACGGGTCTTGCGAAGCAGCTTGCGGTGCTTCTTCTTCGACATGCGCTTGCGGCGCTTCTTGATCACAGATCCCATGGGGACTCCTTGAATCGGGGCGAGGGTCGGCGGTCGTGGGACCGCAGGCATCCGGGGCGCCGGACACGCCGACCCGCATTCCACCGGATGTGGAACGCCTGGAAACGTTCTCGGCCACAATACCGGCCGCACGGGCCGCGGTCGAACCGGGACGCGGGCCGTCTCAGTCGAACCAGGGGTCCAGCCCGTGCAGCGGGAACACCTCGCGGCGCGTGGCCATGATCGACTGGTCCACCGGGTCGGCCGGGTCGTAGCCCACCTCCCACGAGCGCCACCACACATCCGCGTCCTCGCCCATCACGGTGGGGATCCGCTCGGCGTCGTCCCCCTCGTGCACGGACATGTCCCCGGTCAGCTCGTCCGCGGTGAGGGTCCGGACGTGCTCGATCCAGGCGGCGGGGATCTCGCTCTTCACCGGGATCGGGGTCTGCAGGACGGCGGCGGTCAGGTGGGCCCACGCGCGCGGCACCACCCGCAGCGGGTTGTAGCCGCCGCCCCCGGTGGCCAGCCACCGGCCGTGCGCGAACCGGTCGGCCCAGTCGCCGACGTCGAACGCGAGCTGGCGCTGGCCGTCCACGCTCAGCCGCAGGTCGGCGAGCGGGTCCGTGCGGTGACCGTCGCAGCCGTGCTGGCTGACCAGCACGTCCGGGGCGAACGCCTGCAGCAGCGGGGGGACCACGGCGTGGGCGGCGCGCAGGAAGCCGGCGTCGCCGGTGCGCGGGGGCAGCGCGACGTTCACCGCTGTGCCCTGAGCGGCCGAGCCGCCGATCTCGTTGGCGAAGCCCGTGCCCGGGAACAGGCTGATGCCCGTCTCGTGCAGGGAGATGGTGAGCACGCGGGGGTCGTCGTAGAAGATCGACTGCGTGCCGTCGCCGTGGTGCGCGTCCACGTCGACGTAGGCGACGCGCTCCGCGCCGAGGTCCAGCAGGCGCTGGATGGCCACGGCGCAGTCGTTGTAGATGCAGAACCCGGACGCCGAGGACCGGGCGGCGTGGTGCATGCCGCCGGCGAAGTTCACGGCGCGGTCCACCTCGCCGGACCAGATCGCCTCCGCGGCGACGAGGGAGCCGCCCGCGATCCGGGCGGCGGACTCGTGCAGGTCCGGGAACACGGGACAGTCCTCGGTGCCCAGGCCGAAGCAGCCGTCCTCGTCCGACGACGTCGCCGCGGCCCGGCGCACGGCGGCGACGTACTCGGGATCGTGGACGAGGGCGAGCTGCTCGTCCGTGGCCACGGGCGGCTCCACGATCCGCACGTGGGGCGCGTCCAGCAGGCCGAACGCCTCCACGAGCCGGTGCGTGAGGTCCAGCCGCAGGGGCGCCATCGGGTGCTCCGCGCTGAACCGGTAGCGGAGCAGGCTGGAGTCCCACACCACAGCGGCGGGGGTGGGAGCGGGAGGGGTGGACGTGGTGCTCATCACGGTCCAGCCTAGGGCTCCGGGCGGCACGGTGGCGACGAGCGCCTCGGATGTCTCACCCACGTGACGCGCGGGCCTCAGGGGCGCGCGATACTGGGAGCCGGTCCGTTCCCCGTCCCCGTGCAGGAGGTGCCCCGTGGCAGGTCCCCGTCCGACCCCGCACGCCCGCCGCCACGGCGGGGTGCGCCGGCCCGGCGGACTCCCCCGGCCCGGCCAGGCCTCCACGCTGGAGTCCTCGACCGACCTGCGCACGGCGCTGCGGCGCTCGGGCCGTGCCGTCAGCTCGGTGGTGGGCGGCTCCCCGGCCCGCGCCGCCCTCTCCGCCTTCGCCCTCATGGCCCTGGTGTTCACCGGGCTCCTCGCCCTGCCGTGGGCCGCGGCGGACGGCCACGCCACCCCCCTGCACGACGCCATGTTCACCGCGGTCTCCGCCTTCTCCGTGACCGGTCTGACCACCGTCAACACGGCCGAGCACTGGTCCCCCGCGGGCCAGGTGATCATCCTCGTGGCCATCCAGATCGGCGGCCTGGGCATCCTCTCGATGGCCTCGCTGCTCACGTTGGCCGTCTCCCGGCATCTGGGCCTGAGGTCGAAGCTGGCGACGCAGCAGGCGGGCATGACCTCCGGCAGTCTCGGCGAGGTCGGCCAGCTGCTGCGCGTCGTCGTCGTGACGGTGCTGACCGCCGAGGCCGCGCTGGCGCTCGTCCTCGTGCCGCGGTTCGCGGCCATCTCCGGCTCGTGGCTCACCGGCCTGTGGCACGGTGTCTTCTACTCGGTCAGCGCCTTCAACAACGCGGGGTTCACCCTGCACGTGGACGGCCTGCCGGAGATCATGCACGACCCGGTGGTCATCACGGTGCTCGGCGTCGGCGTGTTCCTCGGCGCGCTCGGCTTCCCCGTGGTCATGGTGCTGCTGGAGAAGGGGTGGCGGTTCCGGGAGTGGAACCTGCACACCAAGCTCACGGTCGAGGTGACGCTGGCCCTGCTGGTGCTCGGCGCCGTCGCCCTCTTCTTCTTCGAGGCGGGCAACCCGGCGACCCAGGCCGGCATGGGCTTCTGGCAGCGGGTCGGGCACTCCCTGTTCGGCTCCGTGATGACCCGCTCCGGAGGCTTCGCGATCGACGACACGAACGCGCACCAGCCCGAGTCCCTGCTGCTCATGGACGCGCTGATGTTCGTGGGCGGTGGGTCCGCCTCCACCGCGGGCGGCATCAAGGTGACCACGCTGGCGATCATGTTCCTCGCGATCGTGGCGGAGGCGCGCGGCGACCGCGAGGTGACGGCGCACGGCCGCACGATCGCCCCCGAGTCCCTGCGCGTGGCCATCGCGGTGCTCGCACTCGGGGCCACCCTCGTGCTCGTGGCCACTCTGGCGCTGGTGCACATCACCGACGAGTCCCTCCAGCGGCCCCTGTTCGAGGTGATCTCCGCGTTCGGCACGTGCGGACTCTCCGTGGGCGTCTCCGCGGAGAGCCCACCGGCCGGCAAGTACGTCCTGACGGCCATGATGTTCGCGGGCCGCGTTGGTACGATCACGTTCGCCGCCGCCCTGGCCCTGCGCCAGCGGCGCGTGCTCTACCGCTACCCCGTCGAGAGGCCGGTCATTGGCTGACACCCCGCAGCGCACCGATCCCAACGCCCCCGTGCTCGTCGTGGGTCTGGGCCGCTTCGGCGCCGCCACGGCCGAGGAGCTCGTCGCACAGGGGCGCGAGGTGCTCGCCGTCGAGCGGGACCCCGTCCTCGTGCAGCGCTACGCCCCCTCGCTGACCCACGTGGTGGAGGCGGACGCCACCGACTCCGAGGCCCTGCGCCAGCTCGGTGCGCAGGACTTCTCGACGGCGGTGGTCGGCGTGGGCACCTCCATCGAGGCATCGGTGCTGATCACCGTGAACCTCGTGGACCTGGAGATCCCGCACATCTGGGTGAAGGCGATCAGCGAGGCGCACGGCACGATCCTCAAGCGGATCGGGGCGAACCATGTGATCTTCCCGGAGCACGACGCCGGCGTGCGCGCCGCCCACCTCGTGAACGGGCGCATGCTCGACTTCATCGAGTTCGACGACGACTTCGCGATCGTGAAGATGTACCCGCCGGCCGAGTGCGTGGGCTTCACGCTCGCCGAGTCCCACGTGCGCTCCAAGTACGGCGTGACCGTGGTGGGCGTGAAGACCCCGGGCGAGGACTTCACCTACGCCCAGCCGGACACCCGGGTGGGCCCGCGCGACACCCTCATCGTCTCCGGGCACACGGACCTCATCGACCGGTTCGCCGCCCGGCCCTGAGGCACGCCGGAGCCGTCAGGCCCCGAACTCCTCGGCCATCTCCTTGTCGCGCTGCGCGGCCGCGTCCATGGCACGGTTCACGAGGTCGCCCATGCCGCCGTCCAGGAACGCCTCCACGGCCTTCTCGGTGGTGCCGTTCGGGCTCATCACGGCCTTGCGCAGAGCCTCGGCCCTGGCCCCCTCCTGCTGGAGCATGATGCCGGCGCCCTTGACGGTGGCCGCGGCCATGGCCTCGGCGGAGGCGGCGTCCAGTCCCATCTCCGCACCGTGGGCGGCGATCAGCTCGGCCAGCAGGAACACGTAGGCCGGGGCGGAGCCGGCGGTGGCCACCACGGCGGAGAGCTGCTCCTCGGCCACCGGCACCACCAGGCCGGAGCCCTCGAAGAGAGCGCGCACGGCGGTGGTCTGCTCCTCGGTGACGCCCGGCCCGGGGGCCACGCCCACGACGCCGGAGCCCACCGTCAGGGGCGTGTTCGGCATGGTCCGCACGATCGGCTGCCCCGCCGGCAGCACGGCGGCCATGGTCGCGGCGGTGACGCCGGCTGCCACGGACACCACCACGGTCTCGGGGCGCAGCGACGGCGCCAGGTCCGTGAGGGTGGCGACCATGTCCTTCGGCTTCACGCCCACCAGGACGATGTCCGCCTCAGCGACCGCGGCATGGTTGGTGCGTTCGTCCCGCTCCTGGGAGGTCACCGTGACGCCGTGCTGCGCGGCCGCCTTCTCGGCGGAGGCGGCGGAGCGGGTGGTGGCGGTGACGTCCTCGGCGCGCACGGCGCCGGCGTCGAGGGCCCCGGCGAGGATCGCGCCGGTCATGGTGCCCAGGCCCAGGATGGTCAGCTTCATGGTCGGTCCGTCTCCTTCGTGGTCGGGCGCGGAACGCCGTCGTCGTCGTGGTGGTCGGTCCCGCCGGCGGCCAGGTGCTCGCGCGCGAACGCGAGCGAGGCGGCCAGCTTCTCCTCGCGCTGGCCCGCGTACTCCACGCCGCGCGTGCCCACCTCCACGCACACCGCGCCGGCCAGGCCCTCGGTCGCCAGGTGGCGCAGGGTCTCGGCCACGCGCTGCGTGCCCTCGCCGGGGACCAGGTGGTCGTCCTTGCCGGAGTCGTTGCCGTCGGTGAGGTGGACGTGCCGCAGCCGCGGGCCGAGCTCGCGGACGGCCGCCAGAGAGTCCGCCCGCGCGATGGCCGCGTGGGAGAAGTCCCAGCAGATGTGCTCGTACGGCTCGGGCAGCGGGTTCCAGTGCGGCAGGTACATCTTGGCCTCGCGGCCGTAGGCCCGCCACGGGTACATGTTCTCCACCGCGATCACCACACCGGTCTCCGCCATGAGCTCGTGGATGCCCTCGGCGAAGCGCACCGCGTACGTGCCCTGCCAGCGGAACGGCGGGTGGGCGACCACGGTGGCCGCACCCACGGCCTGCGCCAGCTCCACGGAGCGGCGGATCTTGGACCACGCGGAGCCCCAGACCTGCTGCGTGAACAGCAGGGTGGGGGCGTGGATGGAGTCGATGGGCATCCCGTGCCGCTCGGACAGCCGCATCAGCCGCCGCGCGTCCTGGCTCCACGCGTTGTGCGTGACCATGACCTCCACGCCGTCGTAGCCGAGGTCCTCGGCGGTGGCGAACACGTCCTGGGTGCCCAGGGGGAACACGGACGAGGAGGACAGGGTCACGGGGATGTCCGCGCCGAAGCGCGCCGCGGGGGCCAGGTGCGCGGTGGCGTCCACCATGCTCAGCGCACCCCCAGGCTCAGTCCCGGCAGGAGGGTGTCCGGGTTGAGGTTCACGTGGCCGACGCCGGGCAGGCCGTCCCGGGTGAGGTGGCCCTCGAGCATGAGCGCGTCGAGGCGGTTGAGGATCAGGCCCTCGCGCAGCGCCCACGGGCAGATCTCGAGCTGGGCGATGCCGAACGTGCGCATGGCCGTCAGCGCGACGATCGCCCCCGCGAATACCTGGTGCGCGCGCACGTCCGAGACGCCGGGCAGCTCCGCCCGCTCCGCGATGGTCATCGCCGCGAGGCGGTTCACCCACAGGTGCAGGTCGTCCGCGCGCAGGTGCCGCTTCACGAAGGGCCCCGCCGCCGACGGCGCCGCCCCGGTGATCCGGGCGAGGGAGCGGAACGTCTTCGAGGTGGCGGTGACCACCACGGGCGACTCGATGCGCGGGAAGACCGTGTACGCCTCCTCGAGTCGCTTCTCCACGTGCTTGCGGAGCTTCTTCACCGCCTTGGGGCTGGGCGGGTCCTCGGGCACCCAGTCGCGGGTGAGGCGGCCGGCGCCCAGCGGCAGGGACAGGGCGTGCGAGGGCAGCTCGTCCTGGCCGTAGGCGATCTCGAAGGAGCCGCCGCCGATGTCGAAGTTCAGGATGGAGCCGGCGTCCCAGCCCTGCCAGCGGCGCACGGCGAAGTACGTCATGGCCGACTCCTGGTCCCCCGTGAGCTCGGAGAGGTGCACACCGGTCTCGGCCTGCACGCGGGCCAGCACGGCGGCGCCGTTCGCGGACTCGCGGATCGCCGAGGTGCAGAACGAGATCATGTCCTCCGCCCGGTGCTCCTCCGCGAACGCGGCGGCCTCACGGACGAAGTCCACGAGCTCCCGCTGACCCTCCTCCGTGATCGCCCCGTCGGCGTCCTGGTAGCGGATCAGCGGGAGGGAGCGCTTGTGCTCCGCGTAGGCGACGGGGCGGGCCCCCGGGTGGGCGTCCACGAGCAGCAGGTGAACGGTGTTGGAGCCGATGTCCAGGACGCCGAGGCGCATGGCGCTCAGGCCTTCTTCCGCGCGGTGGTCTTCTTGGCCGGGGCCTTGCGCGCCGCCGGCTTCTTGGCACCGCCGCGGGTGGCCGGGCCCTTGGCGCGCTTGTCCGCGAGCAGCTGGTAGGCCTCCTCCGCCGTGAGCTCCTCGGGCTGGCGGCCGCGCGGGACGGTGATGTTGGTGACGCCGTCCGTGATGTACGGGCCGAAGCGGCCCTCCTTCACAGTGACCTTCTTGCCGGAGACCGGGTCCTCGCCGAACTCGGCCAGCGGCGGCTTGGCGGCCCCGCGGCCACGCTGCTTCGGCTGGGCGTAGATCTCGAGGGCCTGCTCCTGCGTGATGCTGAAGATCTGGTCCTCGGACTCGAGCGAGCGCGAGTCCGAGCCCTTCTTCAGGTAGGGCCCGAAGCGGCCGTTCTGGGCGGTGATGACCTCGCCCTCGGCGTCCGCGCCCACGACGCGCGGCAGGGACATCAGCTGCAGCGCCTGCTCGAGGGTCACGGTGTCCACGGACATGCTCGTGAAGAGGGAGCCGGTGCGGGGCTTCTCCTTGGCCGGCTTCTTCTTCGGCTTGGGCTTGCCGTTCTTGTAGTACTCGGTGGGCTGGGCGTCGAGCCAGGCCTGCAGCTCCTCCTCGGTCATCTCGGGGATGACCTCGGTGACGTAGGGCCCGTAGCGCCCGTCCTTGGCGACGATGGTCCGGCCCGTCTCCGGGTCCGTGCCGAGCTCGCGCTCGGAGGGCTGGGCGGTGGCGAACAGCTCCTCGGCCTTGGCCGGGGTGAGCTCGTCCGGGGCCAGGTCCTCGGGGACGTTGGCGCGCGGCGGGGTGGCGCCCGCCTCCGCGTCGGCCGGCAGCGACCGCTCCAGGTACGGGCCGTACTGGCCCACCCGCAGGGTGATGTCCTCGGTGATCGGCAGCGAGTTCACGGCTCGCGCGTCGATCTCGCCGAGGTTGTCCACCACGTGCTTGAGGCCCTCGACGCCCTTCTCCGTCTCCGCGGCGGGGGCCCCGAAGTAGAAGGTCTGCAGCCAGGCCTCGCGGCCGAGCTCGCCCGCGGCGATCCGGTCGAGGTCGTCCTCCATGCGGGCCGTGAAGTCGTAGTCCACGTACTTCGCGAAGTAGTCCTCGAGCAGTCCGATCACCGCGAACGCGGTCCACGACGGGACGAGCGCGGTGCCGCGCTTGGACACGTAACCGCGGTCCATGATCGTGGAGATCGTCGGGGCGTACGTGGAGGGCCGCCCGATCTCGCGGCGCTCCAGCTCGGCGACGATCGACGCCTCGGTGTAGCGGGCCGGCGGGGAGGTCTCGTGCCCGGTGGCCTCGATCGGGTCACCGGTGAGGCGCTCGCCCTGGGCCACCTGCGGCAGGCGGCGGTCCTTGGCCTCCGCGTTCTCGCCGTCGACCTCGGCGTCCCGGCCCTCCTCGTACGCGTCGAGGAAGCCCTTGAACGTGATGACGGTGCCCGAGGCGCTGAACTGCGCGAGGCGGCCGTCCTGCGCGGTGGCCGAGAGCCGCAGCGTGGCGGTGTAGCCCTTGGCATCGGCCATCTGCGAGGCCACGGTGCGCTTCCAGATCAGCTCGTACAGGCGGAACTCGTCCGGGCGCAGCTCGGCCTTGACCTGGGCCGGGGTCCGGAAGGAGTCCCCCGCGGGCCGGATGGCCTCGTGGGCCTCCTGCGCGGTCTCGTTGCGCTTGGCGTAGACGCGCGGCTGGGCCGGCACGGCGTCCGCCCCGTAGAGCTCGGTGGCCTGGCGCCGGGCGGCCTGCACGGCTTCCTGCGAGAGGTTCACCGAGTCCGTGCGCATGTACGTGATGTAGCCGTTCTCGTACAGGCGCTGGGCCACCTGCATGGAGACGCGGGAGCTCATGCGGAGCTTGCGGGCGGCCTCCTGTTGCAGCGTGGAGGTGGTGAAGGGGGCGGCCGGGCGGCGGGTGTACGGCTTGTCCTCCACCGAGTCGACCGTGAAGTCCGCCCCGCGCAGACCCTCGGCCAGCGAGCGGGCGCCGGCCTCGTCCAGGTGGGTCACCTTCTTGCCGGCGGAGGCCTTGAGCCGCCCGGCGTCGTCGAAGTCGCGGCCCGTGGCCACGCGCTCGCCGTCCACCGTGCTGAGGCGGGCCGTGAACGAGCTGCCCACGGCGTCCGCGGCCTGCGCGCCCTCGGCCACCGTGAAGGTGCCCTCCACGCCCCAGTAGCGGGCGGAGACGAAGGCCATGCGCTCCCGCTCGCGCTCGACGACGAGGCGGGTGGCCACCGACTGCACGCGGCCCGCCGAGAGCCCGCGGGAGACCTTGCGCCACAGCACCGGCGAGAGCTCGTAGCCGAACAGGCGGTCGAGGATGCGGCGCGTCTCCTGGGCGTCCACGAGGGCCGTGTCCAGCTCGCGGATGTTCTCCAGGCCTCGGCGCACGCCCTCCTGGGTGATCTCCCCGAAGGTCATCCGGTACACCGGCACCGTGGGCTTGAGGGTGTCCAGCAGGTGCCAGGCGATGGCCTCGCCCTCCCGGTCCGCATCCGTGGCGAGGTAGAGGGCCTCGGCGTCCTTGAGCTCGCGCTTGAGCTCCGCGACCTTCTTCTTCTTGTCCGGGTGCACCACGTAGTACGGGGTGAAGCCGTGCTCCGTGTCCACGGCGAACTTCCCGAACGGGCCCTTCTTCATGTCCGCCGGCAGGTCCGAGGGCTTGGGCAGGTCGCGGATGTGCCCCACGGAGGAGTCCACCACCCAGCCGGAGCCCACCGCGTTGAGGTACTTCGCGATGGACTTGCTCTTGGCCGGGGACTCCACGATGACCAGCTTCTTGCCCTCGGGCACGGGAGCGGTCACGGAAGCGGATGACGTGGACAAGGGGGTCCTCCTCGGACGGGGAAGGCGGTGGTTCCGGGCCGGTGCGCGGTGCACGCCGGCGTCGGGCGGACGTCCCCACATCGTAGGGGGCGCGGTGCCCACGATAACGCCCGGCGTCCCCGCGCCCGCCACCGCCCGATCGTCAGCCCTCCACCAGGAACCCGTCCTCGTACAGCTCCCGCAGCGCGGCCAGCAGGCCGGCCCGCCCGACGTCGTCCAGCTCCAGCAGCGCGGCGACCGCGCCCACCAGCTGCCCCACGGACAGCTCACCGTCGGAGGCGGACAGCACGCCCGCCGTCGCGGTGTCCAGGCGCGCCACGCGCCGGAACCCGGAGCCCTGCCGGGCCAGGATCACCTCGGGGTGCTCCGCCCCGAACCGCTGGTGCCGCTCCTCCGTGACGTCCGCGGCCACGCGCAGGTGCAGGCCGCGCAGCGCGGCCAGGGCCGGGTCCCCGACGGCGTCCCCCGCCCCGGCGCCGGCGGCGAGCCGGTCCCGGCGGGCGACGGCGGCGGCCCACGCGGCGCCGAGGGCCTCGTCCACGGGCTGGGTCAGCTCCTCGGCGACCACCCACCCCCGGCCCTGGGAGCCGTCCGCGGCGGGCCGACGCAGCCACACGTGGCCGAAGCCCACGCCCGCGACCCCGCGCGCGGCGAAGTCGTCCAGGTAGCCGCGGTAGGCGGCCTCATAGGCGGGCGGGTCGAGCTCGAGCGAGGAGTCCTGCAGCCACGTCTCCGCGTAGCCCGCGGGGTCCTGCCGGTCGCGCTGGAGGAACCAGGCCTGCATCCCCGGCGCCACCCACGAGCGCGGGCGCGCGTCCCACGGTGCGGTGTCGGCGTTGGCGGTGTCCCCCGCCGGGATCTCCCAGTTGGCGAGCAGCTGCGCGGTGCCGCCCTCGGCGAGCACGTCCGGCAGGGCCGCGATCAGCTCCGCGACGATCCGGTCGCCCTCGCGGCCGCCGTCGCGGTAGGTCAGCACGGGCGCATCCGGGTCCGTGCGCGGGGTGATCACGAACGGCGGGTTCGAGACCACGAGGTCGAACCGCTCCCCCGCCACCGGCGCCAGCAGATCCCCGGCCGCCAGCCGGACCCGGTCCTCGAGCCGCTCCCGGTCGAGGCCGAGCACGTCCGCGTTGAGCAGCAGGTTGAACCGGGTGAACGCCAGGGCGCGCTCGGACAGGTCCGTGGCGGTGACGTGGTCGGCGTGGGCGAGCAGGTGCAGGGTCTGGATCCCGCAGCCCACCCCCACGTCGAGGGCGCGGGCCACGGGACGGCGCTGCGTGGCGCCGGCGAGCGTGAGGGAGGCCCGACCGACGCCGAGCACGTGCTCGGGAGGCAGCGGGCCGCGCCGCTGCAGGGCCGTCAGGTCCGAGGCGATCCACATCCGGCCCGGCTCGTCCGCCTCATACGGCGAGAGGTCCACCGCGCCGCGCACGCGCCCGTCCGGTCCCTCGACGACGAGCCCGGCCGCCACGGCCCCGGACAGGCCGAGGCTGGGCAGCGCGGCGTCGAGGTCGGCGGCGGGGACGGAGTTGCCGAGCAGCCAGGCCCCGACGGCGGCGGCGAGGCCCCGCGTGCCGTGCCGGTCGCCGGGGCCGGCTGCGTCGTCGTGCCGGCCGGGGCCCGCCAGGTGACCGGCGACGACGCGGCGGGCGGCCTCGGCGTGCTCGCGGTCCAGGGCGCGCGTGGCCACGGGTCCGAGCAGACCCTCGACGGCGGCGGTGGTGAACGGCAGGGCCGCCAGGTCCGCGGCGAGGGCCACGGCCGTGGCCGGGGTCAGCCGCGGGGCGGGGGGCGACGGGGGTGTCGGGACGGGACTCACGCCTCGGTCCTCTCGGCGGGGTGGGGACGGTGGGCGCAGACAGGGCAGCGGTGCTCGGGGTCGTCGACGGCGCAGGCCGCGCAGCGGACCTCGAGCGTGGTGCAGGCCGGGTCGGCGCAGTTGCGCAGCGCCGAGGTCGGGGCATGGCACGTGACGCACCGGCCGATGGTCTCGGCGTCGGCGGTGAAGCGGGTGGACAGGCGTCGGTCGAACACGGCCAGTTCGCCCCGCCACAGTCCGGCGTCGCCGCGGGCCTCGCCGTAGCGGACGATGCCGCCGTCGAGCTGGTAGACCTCGGCGAAGCCGCGGTCCTTGAGCAGGGCGGAGAGGACCTCGCAGCGCACGCCGCCCGTGCAGTAGGTGATCAGCGGCGCGTCCTTGAGGTGGTCCAGGGCCCCGGAGTCGACGGCGGCGAGCAGGTCGCGGGTGGTGTGCGCGTCCGGGACCACGGCCCCGTCGAAGCGGCCGATGGCCGCCTCCACCGTGTTGCGGCCGTCGAGGAAGCGCACGGGGTTCGCGCTGCCGGCGCGCTCGGCGACGAGCGCGTCCACCTGAGCGGGGGTGAGCCGCTCCCCCGTGCCGACGACCCCGTCCGCGTCCACGGTGACGCGCTCGGGGGCCCCGAACGCGACGAGCTCGGGCTTGAGCTTGACGGAGAGGCGGGGGAAGTCCGCCGCCGAGCCGTCCGACCACTTCACCTCGAGGTCCCGGAACGCCGGATGCTCCCGCGTGCCGCGCACGTAGCGCTTGACCGCGTCGACCGGTCCGCCGACGGTCCCGTTGATCCCCTGCGGCGACACGATGATCCGGCCGGTCAGGCCGAGGGACGCGGCGAGCGCGCGCTGCCACAGCCGCACCGCCTCGGAGTCGGCGAGCGGGGTGAACCGGTAGTACAGCGCGATGCGCGAGAGGGGGGCGGTGCTCATCGAGGTCCAGGCTAGTGCGCGACCCCGGACGTGACGGCCGTGAGGGACGGGCGGGGCCTGGCCCGCACCGGCCTCACGCCTTACCCTTCAGACATGACTGAGCATCTGGATCCGGCACTGGTCGACATCTGGTTCGCGGCCTGGTCGCGATCGCGCGGCTACCGCGTCAGCCAGGAGGCGGGGCGACGCGCGGCCCTGCGCACCCCCCGCCCCGCCCACATGATCCCCGGCGGCTCCGGTCGCGCCACGGTGGACGTGCCGGCCACGTGGGAGCACGTGGTGGTGAACCCCTCCCGCGCGGAGCTGGAGGACCTGCGCGAGGCGGTGCGGGACCAGGAGCAGATCCTGCTCACCGTGTTCGGCGACGCCGGCGAGGACCCCAAGGCCATGGGTCTGAAGGCCCAGGCCGAGCCGGAGCGCTTCATGACCATGGACATGGACCCCGAGCTGCAGGACGTGGAGCCCCCGCTGCTGCCCGAGGGCTATGAGGCCCGCGTGGACCAGCCGATGGAGGGCAGCCGTCGCCTGCGCATCCTGGCCGTCGGCGCCTCGACCGCGCCCGAGGGCGAGGAGGAGCTCGCCGCCCTCGGCTGGGTCACCGAGGAGGACGGCACCGCCGTCTACGACCGGATCTGGACGTCCCCGAACCACCGTCGCCGCGGCCTCGGCTCCCTCGTGATGCGCTACCTCACCTCCGAGGTCATGAGCGAGGGTGAGATCAGCCGCGGCCTGCTCGTCGCCTCCCCGGACGGCCAGAAGCTGTACCGCCACCTGGCCTGGACCGACCTCGGCCCCGTGTCCATCTGGGGTCGCGGCCTGGCCGAGGACAACCCCACCGCCGAGCACACCGGCACCATGGGGGCGTGACCGGCCACCTGCCGGAGCACGATCCCTGGGCGGATCCCGCGGGCGGCTGGGGGCCGCCCGGCACGGCGGACGCCGCGCCGCCCGTCGACGACGCCGCCCCGGACTCCTCCGGACCGGAGCCGCAGCCCGTCGGTGAGGTGGTGGCCGACGTCGTGGCCGGGCTGTCCGTCACGGCACCCGGCGACCTGCGCCCGGACACCCCGGCGGGGGCCGGACTCCGTGCGGCGCTGGGTCGGACCGGGTTGCCCGAGCAGATCCGCCACGTCACCGAGCTGCCCGCACGGCAGGCCCGGCACACGGACTGGCCCGCGGACGCTCCGGAGGGCCTGGTCAGGGCGTTCGCGGCGCGCGGCGTCGAGCGGCCGTGGCTGCACCAGGTGCGGGCCGCGGCCCTGGCCGGCGCGGGTACGCACACCGTGCTCGCCACGGGCACGGCGTCGGGCAAGTCGTTGGGCTACCAGCTGGCGGTCGGCACCCGGCTGGCCGCCGACCCCCGGGCCACCGCGCTCTACCTCGCCCCCACCAAGGCCCTCGCGGCGGACCAGCTGACCTCCTGGCGCGCCCTCGAGCGGGACGGCGCCCCGGGGCTGCGCGCGGCCCCCTACGACGGCGACACCGCACCGCAGGACCGGATCTGGGCCCGCGAGCACGCCACCGTGCTCATGACCAACCCGGACATGCTCCACGTCGGGATCCTGCCGCACCACGAGCGGTGGGCCGCGTTCTTCCGGAACCTGGCGTTCGTGGTGGTGGACGAGTCGCACACCTACCGGGGCGTCTTCGGCTCGCAGGTGGGCATCCTGCTGCGCCGGCTGCGGCGCATCGCCGCCCACTACCGCGGGGACCGGCCGGAGACCGTGTTCATCGGGGCGTCGGCGACGTCGGCGGATCCGGCCGGGCACTTCGCTCGACTGATCGGGGCGCCGGCCACGGCCGTCACCGAGGACGCGTCCCCGCACGGGGCGGTCACGGTGGCGTTCTGGGAGCCGGAGCTGACGGACCGTCGGGGCGAGAACGGCGCGCCCGTCCGCCGCTCGGCGATGGCCGCCGCCGCCGACCTGGTCACGGACCTGGCCCTGCAGCAGGTGCGCACGCTGGCGTTCATCCGCTCGCGGCGCGGGGCCGAGGCCATCGCCAGCGCGGCCAAGCGGCAGCTCGAGGAGGTCGAGCCGGGGCTCGGCACCCGGATCGCGGCCTACCGCTCGGGCTACCTGCCCGAGGAGCGGCGGGAGCTGGAGGCGGACCTGCGCTCGGGTCGGCTGCTGGGCATGGCCTCGACGCCGGCACTGGAGATGGGCATCGACGTCGCGGGGCTGGACGCGGTGGTGGTGGCCGGCTGGCCGGGCACCCGCGCGTCGTTCTTCCAGCAGATCGGCCGCGCCGGGCGCGGCGGCCAGGACGCGCTCGCGTTCTTCGTCGCCTCGGACGACCCCCTGGACACGTTCGTGGTGGACCACCCGGAGGCCGTGTTCGACCTGGGCGTGGAGGACACCGTGGTGGACCCGGAGAACCCGCACCTGCTCGGCCCGCAGCTGTGCGCGGCCGCCGCGGAGCTGCCGATCACGCCCGAGGCGTTCGGCTGGTTCGGGGAGCCGGACCGGGTGCGCGCCCTGCTGGACGTGCTGGTCGAGCAGGGGCTGCTGCGCCGTCGGCCGGCCGGCTGGTTCTGGACGCACCCCGAGCACGCCGCCGGCATGGTCTCCCTGCGGGACGACGGCGGCGGCCCCATGGACATCATCGACGCCGAGTCCGGCGCCCTGCTGGGCACGATGGACTCGCCCCAGACCCACTACCAGGCGCATCCCGGCGCGGTGTACGTGCACCAGGACCGCACGTACCTCGTGGAGGAGCTGGACGAGGACGCGCACGCGGTGGTCGTCACGCGGGCCTGGCCGGACTTCACCACGCAGGCCCGGGACGTCACGGAGATCGAGATCGTGGCGGTGCACCGGCGCCTGGACGCGCGCGAGGGCACCCTGCGCTGGTGCCTCGGGGATGTGCAGGTCCGCACCCAGGTGGTGTCCTTCCAGCGCAAGGCCCTGGTCTCCGGGGAGGTGCTCGGCGAGGAGCCCCTCGACCTGCCGGCGCGGGACCTGTTCACCTCGGCGGTGTGGTTCCAGGCGGCCTCGGACGAGCTCATCGCCGCGGGACTGACCACGGATCGCCTGCCCGGCGCCCTGCACGCGGCCGAGCACGCGATGATCGGCATGATGCCGCTCGTCGCCTCGAACGACCGCTGGGACATCGGCGGCGTCTCGATGGTCCTGCACCCGGACACCGGCTCCCCCGCCGTGTTCGTCTACGACGGCCGGCCCGGCGGGGCGGGCTTCGCCGAGCGCGGCTTCGAGCAGGCGCGGCGCTGGGTCGAGGCGACGGCGGGGGCCATCGCGGCGTGCGAGTGCGCGGAGGGCTGCCCGTCCTGCGTGCAGTCCCCCAAGTGCGGCAACCGCAACAGCCCGCTGGACAAGGCCGGCGCGCTGACCGTCCTGCGGTTCCTGATGGACCACGCCGATCACCTCGTCCCGGCGGACGCCTCGACCGACGGTTCGGGCGACGGCTCGGGCGGCGGGGCCACGGACGCGGCGCCCGGGGCCTGAGACCGCGGCGGGCCCGCGACGGCGTCGGCCGTGGCCGACGGCAGCGGGGCGCGGGCGAGCTCGACCGCGACGCGCACGGTCCCGTCCTCGCGCACCTCGCACGCCACGACGACGGCCCCGTTGCGTGCGGCGGTCCGCCCGGCCAGGGTGCACGGTTCGTGGTTGGAGAGCCCGCGCCGTGCGTCGGAGGCGGCGAGCGCCGCCAGATCGGCGGCCCCGGCCGCCCGGGAGCCGGTGACCGAGGCCTGCCCCAGCACCGCGACCGCCAGCAGCAGACCCGCCCCCAGGGCGGCCGTGCCCAGGACGGACACGGTGCCCGAGCCGCGTTCGCCCCGCGCGGGCGCCCTCCCGCGGGTCATGACCGGTCCTCCGGCCCGGCGGCGGGCGTTCCGGGCCGCTGGTCGGGGGCGGCGGCGTGCGCGGTGAGGGTGAGGGCCTCGGCCCAGGCGAGCGGCCCGGGGCCGGGCTGGACGACCTCGACGGTCACCCACCCGCCCTCGACGGTGTGCGAGAGCGAGGCGTCGTCGCCGGCCATGCGTGCCACCGCATCCCGGGCCGCCGCCTCGTCGTCGCCCCGGGCGAGGATGCGGGCGGCTGACGCCGCCGCGTCCTGACCCCGCACCTGCTGCACCGCGGCGGCCCCGGCCAGCAGGACGGACACGAGCACGAACGCGATCACGGGCAGCAGCACCGCGTACTCGGCCGTGACGGCCCCGGTCTCGCCGCCCCGGAGCGCGCGGGGCCGCCCCGCCGTCCGGGCGCCCGTGCGGCGCGCGGACGGCGGGGCGGAGGTCGGGTGCTCAGTCACGCTGGAGCGCCCCGGAGACGAGGTCCACGAGCAGCGACTGCACGTCCGGGCTGGTGAGCACGACGGCCAGCACACCCGCGAAGCCCACGGCGGCGAGCGTGAGGATGCCGTACTCGGCCGTGATCGCGCCGGTCTCCTCGCCCGCGGCGTCGACGACGCGGGCGAGGCGGTCGCGGTCGCTGGGGCGGGTGACGGCGGGCTGGGCGGTGTGGGAGCGGTGGGTCATGGTGGTCCTCCTGGAGTGGGCCCCGCGGTGCGGGGCGGTGGTGACGGCCCGGCCGGGCCGCTGGTCCCAGGCTGGCCCGCTCCGGGGCCCGCGCGCCGGGGGCGATGCGGATCCGGGGATGGGCCGGGGCGATCGGGGCCCTGTGCAGGACCGGACGCCCCGGCGTCGCCACGGCCTCAGCCCGGTCCCGCCCCGAGCAGGGCCATGACGACGGGCACCACGCCCCAGCACACGAAGGCGGGCAGCAGGCACAGCCCCAGCGGCATCACCAGGCGCACGGCGAGCTCCTCGGCCGCCCGTTCGTCGGCCCGCCGGGTCTGCTGACGGACGGCCGCGGCGGTCTCGGCCAGCGTGCGGGCGCCGGCCATCCCGGACCGGTGCAGCGGTCGCAGTCGGGCGGCGGTCTCGGTCCACACCGGGTCCGTGTCGAGACCCGCCCACGCCTCGTCCCAGTCCCGGCCCCAGAGCAGCAGCGCCGCCGTGGCGCGCAGGTCGCGGGCGCCCGGCAGGGTCCGGCCGAGGTCGTCCAGCGCGGCGGGCAGGGATCGGCCGGCGCTGAGCAGCGCCGCCAGCACGTCCAGCACGACGGCGGCGCCCACGGCCGCCGGCTCGCGCGCGGCCGAACGCAGCAGCAGGCGCGTCCAGGACCGCCCGGCCAGCCAGAACAGCAGCCCCACCGCGGCGACCACGGCGCCGAAGGGCGAGCGGACCAGGTCCCACGGGGAGGTGCCGAGCAGCCACGCAAGGCCGAGGCCGCCCAGGGGCAGCCACTGCAGCAGTCGGGACGTCGCGCCCGGCCCCGCCGCGGCCGAGCGGCGGGCCCGGGCCGCGTCCACGTCCGCCTCGAGGCTGTGGGCCAACCGCCGGGCCACGGCTGCGGGAGCCGCGCCCGCCCGGGCCCCGGCCGCGAGCGCCGCATCGATCAGCGCCCAGCCCGGGTCCCGTGCGGGCGTCCGCCAGGACGGGGTCCCGCCGCGGCGCGCCGCCTCCCGGTGCAGGGTGGCGTCATGAGCCATCGCGTCCCCCGCCTCCACATCCCAGGCCAGCGCCTCGGCCCGGCGTCGGGCGCGGTGATGGGCACAGCACACGGTCCCCGCCTCGCCCGGGCTCGACCCGCAGGCGGGCAGGGTGCACGCGGTCTCCCGCCAGGCCTGCTCCTCGGTCAGGCCGGCCGAGACGAGGGCGGCCCAGCGGCGCAGCACGCCGACGAGCACCTCCGTCTCCTCCTCCGGCCTCGCCCGCCCCGCCCGCCAGGGCAGCAGCGGCACGGCACGCCCAGCGCGCGACCGTCGTGCCTGCCCGGCCGCCGTCGTCGTGCTCACCGGCCGCTCCGCCCCGCCAGCCGGGCCGCGAGCGCGGGCATGCCGGGTCCTTCGACGGTCCGCCCGCCCGTCGCCTCCGTCCCGGGCCGCCACGTGAGGGCGGGCAGCAGGGCGAACCCGTCGGCGCGCGGGTCCGAGACGGCGAGCTCCACGGGGTGCCGCCCGTGGCCGTCGCGGGCGATGTGCAGCACGGCGTCCACGCCGGCGCGGGCCTGCGCGGCCACCGTCTCGGGCCGCCAGCCGGCCAGGGAGGCCATGGCCGTCAGCCGGGCGGGCACCTCGGCGGCGGCGTTGGCGTGCAGGGTGCCCCACGCGCCCTGGTGGCCGGTGTTCAGGGCGGTGAGGACGTCGGCCACCTCGGCGCCGCGGCACTCGCCGACCACGAGCCGGTCCGGCCGCATCCGCAGCGCGTGGCGGACGAGCTCGGCCAGTCCGACCTCGCCGGCGCCCTCCGCGTTGGCGGCGCGGCACTGCAGGGCGACCACGTGCGGGTGATCGGGCGCGGCCTCGGCCGTGTCCTCCACGACGACGATCCGTTCGTCCCCCGGCACCCGGCCGAGGGCCGCGGAGAGCAGCGTGGTCTTGCCCGCCCCGGTCGCGCCGCTGACCAGGACGGTGGCGCGGTCGCGCACGAGCGCCTCGAGGGCGTCGGCCCAGAGGGCGCCGTCCGGCCAGCCGTCGGCCAGTGCGGCCAGCGACGGCGTCGTGGCGGCCGGGATCCGCAGGCTCAGCAGGGTGCCGCCGCCGCTGACCGGGGGCAGGACCGCGTGGACGCGCACGCCGCCCACGCGGGCGTCGGCCAGCGGCACCGCCGCATCGAGGCGGCGGCCGGCCCGGTGCAGCAGCCGCACCGCGAGCGCCCGGGCGGTCGTGGGGTCGAGCCGACCGGGGCGGCGGACGAGGCCCTCGTCCCCGTCGGTCCACACCGCGCCCGCGCCGTCCACGAGCACGTCGGTCACGCCCGGGCTGCGCACCCAGGGTGCGAGCGGGCCGAAGCCGTCGAGCTCATCGACCAGCGCCGCCACGCGCGGGTCGTCGATCGGCGCGTCGAGGGCCTCGGCGATCAGCGGGGCCAGCGGCGGCTCCGCCCCGTCTGTGGCCGAGGCACGGGCCTCGGCCACGCGTCGGCGCACGACGGCGGCGTCCAGCCCGTCGGGGCCCGCTGCGGGTGCGGCGAGCGGCGGCGCGGCGACCTGCGTGCGTTCCGGCTCGGCCGCGCCGGTGCGGGGCCACGGGAACCGTCGGCTCACCTCGGACGGGGCGGGGCGGGACCGTCGGCCCCGGGGCGGGCGGGCCGGGGCGGCGGGGACGAACGGGCGCATGGCGGGCCTCCTGCGGGTCGGGGCGGCCGCCGCGGTCCGCGGCCGCCGGCCCGTCCAGTCCACCGTCCCGCCCGGGTGCCCGCGCCCCCGGTCCCGCCGCTGGGGACACGAACCCGCCCTCCGGCGCCTGTGCAGGAGCGGGCGGCGGCGCGCAGCCGTCAGCCGCGCAGGATCTCGTGGGTCCGCGCGTCGCGCACGCGGGAGTCGTCCCACGGCACGTCCCAGCCCAGCAGCCCCACCACACGGTCCAGCAGCGCCGCCGTGAACCCCCACACCAGCCGCTCGCCCACGAGGAAGCCCGGCGTCTCGCCGCGGCGGCCGCCGGGCCGGGCCACGCGGCATCGGTTCGCGGGGTCCACCAGGTCCGCGACCGGCATCCGGAACACGGCCGCGGCCTCGGCCTGGTCGACCACCGCCACGCGACTGGGGTCCCGCCACCACCCGAGCACCGGGTGCACCACGTGCCCGGAGACCACCACCGGCACCGCCGGCAGCACGCCCAGGACCTCCACGCCGGCCGGGTCCAGGCCGGTCTCCTCCTGTGCCTCGCGCAGGGCCGTGGCCACCACGTCGGCGTCCTCGGGGTCGACCCGACCGCCGGGGAACGCGATCTGCCCGGCGTGCTGGCGCAGGGTGGCGGCGCGCTGGGTCAGCAGCACGTCCACGTGCGGGTGCACGCGCCCGGCGTCGTGACGGGCGGGGACGTCGTCGAGGGCGCCGAACAGGATCAGCACGGCGGAGGGGCGCGGATCGCCGGACCGGGGCCAGTCGAAGCCCCACATCGGCACGGCCTCGGGCGGGACCGTGGTGAGCGAGACCGGGTCGTGGTGACCGGGCGCGTCCGCAGGGGCCGCGCCCCACCGGGCCACGAGGTCCGCCAGCTGGTCCCGCGCACCCGCCAGGGACGCGTCGGACGTCCCGACGGCGTCGCGGGAGGTCGGGCGGGGGCTCGCGGGGGTCTCAGGCATGGCCCCCACGCTAGTCGCCGGTCGTAGCCTCGGGGCATGACGGCTCCCCTGACCTCGCCCCCGGCGGCCACCGCGTCCCCGGATCCGGTGGACGTCGCGGTGATCGGCGCCGGCCAGGCCGGACTGGCGGTCGGCTACTTCCTGGCGCGGGCCGCGCGGGCCGCGCGGGACGTCGGCCGCGGGCGCCGGCCGGGCCCGCCGCCGTCGTTCGTCCTGCTCGACGCGTCCGCCCAGCCCGGCGGCGCGTGGCCGCACCACTGGGACTCCCTGCGCCTGTTCTCCCCCGCCGAGCATTCCTCCCTGCCGGGCCGACCCATGCCGCCGTCGCCCGGCCCCGCCACCCCGGACGCCGGGCACGTCGTCGCGTACCTGGCCGACTACGAGGACCGCTACGGGCTGCCGGTGCGCCGGGGCGTGCGCGTCGCGGCGGTGACGCACGACGCCGCCGCGTCCCCGCCGTTCACCCTGCGGCTCGAGGACGGCTCGGCCCTGAGCGCCCGCACGGTGGTCTCCGCGACCGGCTCGTTCACCCGCCCGTTCGTGCCGGCCCTCCCGGGGGCCGACCGCTTCGGCGGCACGCAGCGGCACTCCGCCGCGTACCGCTCCCCCCGACGCGTTCACCGGGCGGCGCGTCCTCGTGGTGGGCGGCGGCAACTCGGGCGCCCAGATCGCGGCGGACCTGCTGCTGGCGGGTGTCGCCACCACGTGGGCCACCCGGCGTCCGCCCCGGTTCATGCCGGACGACGTGGACGGGCGGGTGCTCTTCGATCGGGCCTCGGCGCGCGTGCTGGGCCGCTCCGAGGCGCGCGTGGGCGACCTCGGGGACATCGTCATGGTGCCCTCGGTGATCCGCGCCCGCGACGGGGCCGGGCTCCACGCGGTCCCCGCGCCCACCGCGCTCACGCCGGACGGCGTCCGCTGGGACCACGACGCCGGCGCGAGCCACGGCTGGCCCGCCGCCAACCGCGCCGCGGCCCGGGTGCGCGGCGCCGAGCACCCGGTGGACGACATCGTCTGGTGCACGGGCTTCCGGGCGGACCTGCGCCATCTGCGGGGCCTCGAGCTGACCCGCCGCCCCTCCGGGGCGCCGGCGACGGAGCGTGCACTGCCGACCGCCTCGGTGGACGTGCCGGGGCTGCACCTGCTCGGCTACGACGACTGGTGCGGGGCCGCCTCGGCCACGCTCGCGGGCGTGGGGGCTCACGCGCGCCGGGCGGTCGCCGCGATCCTCGCGGGTCTCACCGAAGGCTGAGCGGGCAGGCCGGGCGCTCAGGCCTCCAGCCCGTGGCCGAGGGCGCGCAGCTCCCGGCGCGTCCGCCCCGCGCGCAGGAGCTCGAGCAGCTCCTCCCGGCCGGGCTTGAGCTCGTAGGCCAGCAGGGCGCGCGCCCGCTCGGGGTCGGTCTCCCCCTCGCCGTAGGACGGGCACCAGCGGGCGATCGGGCACGCCCCGCACGCCGGGCGGCGCGCGTGGCACACGCGGCGGCCGTGGAAGATCAGCCGGTGGGAGAGCATCGTCCAGTCCCGGCGCGGGAACAGGGCGCCCACGGCGTGCTCGACCTTCACCGGGTCGGTCTCGTCCGTGAACCCCAGGCGCCGGGCGAGCCGGCCGAAGTGCGTGTCCACGGTGATCCCGGGCTGGCCGAAGGCGTTGCCGAGCACCACGAACGCGGTCTTGCGGCCCACCCCGGGCAGCGCCACGAGGTCCTCGAGACGGGCGGGGACCTCGCCGTCGTGCCGGGCCACGAGCTCCTGGGACAGCCGCAGGATCGCGGAGGCCTTGTTCCGGTAGAACCCCGTGGAGCGCACGAGCTCCTGCAGCTCGGGCTCGGTGGCCGCCGCCATCGCGTGGGCGTCCGGGAAGCGGGCGAACAGCGCCGGCGTGGCCGCGTTGACGCGCACGTCGGTGGTCTGGGCGGACAGCACCGTGGCCACGAGCAGCTCGAACGGCGTCTCGAAGTCCAGCTCGGCGACGGCGTACGGGTACGTCTCGGCCAGGATCCGGTTGATCCGCCGTGCCCGGCGCACCAGGGCCAGCCGGGTCTCCCCGGTCGGCGTGTCCGTCGGCTCCGTCTCCATCCGCGCGTCCTCCCGCCTCGTGCGATCCGCTCAGGTCCGACCATCCTAGGTGTAAGAGGGCATGACGTTGTTGACTCGGGCCGGGGCCAACGAGGCCGGAGGGGCGTCCCCGCAGGAGGTATGAGGCCGATGGTAGTTGTAGTGGTTCACCCACACGGCCAGCGCCTCACGCCGAGCTGTCTCTGAGGTATACGGGCGGGCGTAGAGGACCTCATCGACCATCAGCCGGTTGTACCGCTCGACCTTCCCGTTATGGCGCGGGGTGTAGGGGCGGATCCGGTGGTGCCGGCCCCCGAGCGAGACCACCTTGGCGGTGAAGTCCACGGCCCGGTAGTTGTTCCCGTTGTCCGTGACCACCCGGTCCACGGTGATGCCGTGGGCGGCGAAGAACGCCCTCGCCCGGCAGAAGAACCCGATCGTGGTCACCGCCTTCTCATCCTCCAACGCTTCGGTGTACGCCAGGCGGGTGTACCCGTCGATCGCCGAGTGCAGGTAGGTGTACCCGACCCGCCGGCCGGCACCACGCTTGGAAGCACGGCCTGCTTCACTTTCACGTCCGTGGGTGCGCCAGCCGCCCCCGTCTGGGATCTTCCCGATCTTCTTCACATCCAGGTGCACCATGTGCCCCGGCCCTCTCGCGGTGATCTTCTGGGGTCGTTGGCGCAGGTCTTCCCCGGCCGGGGTCAGGTCCCGTAACCGGGAGAGCCCGGCCCGGTGCAGCCACCGTCCCACGGTACGAAGACACACCCGGTGGCCCTCGGAGACGAGGTGGTGATGGATCCGGCGGGCCGACCACTTCTCCCTGCGACGCAGGGTCTGGATCTGAGCCACCACCTCGGGATCGAGCTGGGCAGGTGAACGGTGCGGCCGGCTGGGCAGGTCCTGAAGGCCGGCTTCTCCCTGGGCGCGGTAGCGGGCCACCCAGGTGGCCACCGTGGGCCGGCTCACCCGGAACTCGGCGGCGACATGGGCTTGCGGGATGCCGTCGTGCAGGTGGCGGTGGACCATCCTGAGACGGCCGGTGGGAGTCAGGGGTGCATTAGCGTGAGTCATGAGTGGGTCTCTTTGCGCGGATGGGTGGTGTAGGAACTTCCATCCTGCGGGAGAGGCCCACTCGTCTCATCTCAGTCCGGCCCTCGTGCCAAGAACCTCATGACCCGCAACACCTAGGGAGCGGGGCGCATGCCGACGTCCGCACCGGGTCCGGCCCCCGCTTCCGGGCGCGATGCGACACACAGGACCCGAGGATTTGTGGCGACGGCGCCGCGCGCGGCATGCTGAGGCGGGAGACTAGTGTGGGACGCGTCACATCCGCGCCACGCACCGACCGCACCACCCCGAAAGGACCCCGTCGATGGACGAGCAGATCCCCACGTTCCCGCCCCCGGCCGAGTTCGCCGCCCAGGCGGTGGCCGGAGCCGACCTGTACGAGGAGGCCGCCGAGGACCGCCTGGCCTACTGGGCCCGCCGCGCCCGCGAGGTCCTGCACTGGGAGCAGGACTTCACCGACGTCCTGGACTGGTCCGACGCACCCTTCGCGAAGTGGTTCGTCGGCGGCACCACCAACGCCGCGTACAACGCCCTGGACCGCCACGTCGAGGCCGGCCACGGCGACCGCGTGGCCATCCACTTCGAGGGCGAGCCCGGCGACACCCGCACCTACACCTACGCCGACCTGGCCGCCGAGGTCCGGCGCGCCGCCAACGCGTTCGAGTCCCTCGGCGTGACCAAGGGCGACCGCGTGGCCGTCTACCTGCCGATGATCCCCGAGGCCGTCATCACGATGCTCGCGTGCGCGCGCATCGGCGCGGTCCACTCCGTGGTCTTCGGCGGCTTCTCCTCCGACGCCCTGCGCTCCCGCGTGGACGACGCCGAGGCCAAGCTCGTCGTCACGGCCGACGGCTCCTTCCGCCGCGGCAAGCCCTCCATGCTCAAGCCCGCCGTGGACCAGGCCCTCTCCGCGCCCGGCCACACGGCCGAGCACGTGCTCGTGGTCCGCCGCAACGAGGCCGAGGTCGAGATGACCGAGGGCCGCGACCTGTGGTGGCACGACGTCGTGGACGCCCAGTCCGACGAGCACGAGCTCGTGTGGCACGACGCCGAGCACCCGCTCTACATCCTGTACACCTCCGGCACCACCGGGAAGCCGAAGGGCATCCTGCACACCACCGGCGGCTACCTCGTGCAGGCCGCGGCCACCCATCACGACACCTTCGACCTGCACCCGGAGTCGGACGTCTTCTGGTGCACCGCCGACGTCGGCTGGGTCACCGGGCACTCCTACGTCGCCTATGCGCCGCTGGTCAACGGCGCCACCCAGGTGATCTACGAGGGCACCCCGGACTCCCCGCACCAGGGCCGCTGGTGGGAGATCGTGCAGAAGTACGGCGTGAGCATCCTCTACACGGCGCCGACGGCGATCCGCACGTTCATGAAGTGGGGCCGGCACATCCCGGACGAGTACGACCTCTCCAGCCTGCGCGTGCTCGGCTCCGTGGGCGAGGCCATCAACCCGGAGGCCTGGCGCTGGTACCACGAGGTCATCGGCGCCGGCCGCTGCCCCATCGTGGACACCTGGTGGCAGACCGAGACAGGCGCCCACATGCTCACCCCGCTGCCCGGCGTGACCACCCTCAAGCCCGGTTCCGCCCAGAGGCCGGTGCCCGGCGTCGTGCTGGAGGTCGTGGACGAGCTCGGCGAGCCCATGACGGACACGAGCGCGGGCTTCCTCGTGGTGCGCGAGCCGTGGCCGTCCATGCTGCGCGGCATCTGGGGCGACCGGGAGCGCTTCAAGGAGACCTACTGGTCCCGCTTCCCCGGCATGTACTTCGCCGGCGACGGCGCCCGCTACGACGAGGACGGCGACATCTGGCTGCTGGGCCGCGTGGACGACGTCATGAACGTCTCCGGCCACCGCCTGTCCACCACCGAGATCGAGTCCTCCCTCGTGGCGCACCCGTCCGTGGCCGAGTCCGCGGTGGTCGGCGCGAAGGATGAGACCACGGGCGAGGCGGTCGTGGCGTTCGTCCTGCTCACCGCGGTCGCCGTCGCGGCCGACCGCGACGTCGCCGAGGTCGAGGAGGAGCTGCGGCAGCACGTGGGCAAGGACATCGGACCCATCGCCAAGCCCAAGCGCGTGCTCGTGGTCCCCGAGCTGCCCAAGACGCGCTCCGGCAAGATCATGCGCCGTCTGCTCAAGGACGTGGCCGAGGGCCGCGACCCGGGCGACTCCACCACGCTGGCCGACCCCACGGTCATGCAGCGCATCGTGGAGACGCTCGCCCCGAAGGCCTGAGCCGGCACGACGACGCCGCCCCGGACCGCACGCTGCGTGCGGTCCGGGGCGGCGTCGTCGGTGGGCGGGCCCGGCTCAGGCGCGGGCGGCTGCGTCCCGGCGGACCAGCTCCACGGCCTCGTCGGGCGTGTAGCCGAGGCGCTCGAGCAGGGTGTCGAGACAGCGGCGCACCGCCTGGTGCGCGGCGTCCGCGCGGGCGTCGGCCGAGGCGGCCACGAACGTGCCCGCGCGCCCCCGGGTGCGGATGGTGCCGTGCGCCTCGAGCTCCTTGTAGGCCCGGGCCACGGTGCCCGGTGCCACGCCGAGCTCGGCGGCGAGCGCGCGCACGGGCGGCAGTCGGTCCCCGCGGGCGAGGGATCCGGAGGTGACGCCGGCCAGGACCGCGTCCACGATCTGCCGGTAGGGCGGGGTCGGCAGGCTCCCGTCCACCGCCACGACCGGCAGGGAGGTGGAGACCACGCCCGCGGCCCCGCCGGCGACCGGGGCTGCGGACGGGGCCGCCGCGGACGGACCGGTGGCCCTCATCGTCTCACCGGTGCTGCGCGTCGAGAAGGCCATCCTCGCGCTCCCACACGGCGGGGGCCAGGTCGTCCTCGATGGCGAGGTCGCCCGAGGAGTCGTCCGGGTGGCGGAGCAGGTGGATGGCGGAGACCGCGAGGCCGCCCCACACCAGGAGGATGGCCAGGGACATCATGACGATCGCTGCGGTGCTCATCGGTCAGAGCTCCTTCCGGGTGGTGGCCACGGGCACCACCGGCAGGGCGCCGGTGGGGACGGTGCCCTCGGGCACGGCGTTGTGCGGGATGAGGTCGCCGTGGATCTCGCTGTCCAGGTCCTCCGCGTAGAGGTTGGACTTGCGGGACCACGGGATCAGGGAGAGCAGGACGGCCAGGGCGACGGAGCCGAGCGCGATGCCCCAGCCGAAGACGCCGAGGAAGTCGCCCGGGTAGCCCTCATAGCCCTCCGCGATCACCTTCATGATCCAGGAGAGCCAGATGTAGGCGAGCACGATCGGCATGAGCACGCCGATCAGCAGCACGTACCCGCGGCCGACCTTGAAGGAGGAGACGGCGTTGAGGTGCGCCGTGATGCGGCGGGCCGAGCCCAGCGCACCGGTGACCAGGAGCACCGACAGGAGCGCCGCGCCCACGATGCCGAAGTTGTTGGCGAACGCGTCCATGGTGTCGAGCATCTGCAGGCCCGTGGTGGTGGAGAACAGGGCGAGGGAGACCACCCCGGACAGGCCGATCACGACGATCGTGGCCGTCCAGCGGCCCCAGCCGAGCTTGTCCTTCACGGCGGAGATGACGACCTCGAGGATCGAGATCAGCGAGGTGAAGCCGGCGACCACGAGCGAGCCGAAGAACAGCACGCCGATCAGAGCGCCGAGCGGGGCCTGCGAGATCAGGGTGGGGAAGGCGATGAACGCCAGGCCGATGCCGCTGCCGGCCACCTCGGACACGGACACGCCGGAGGCCTGCGCCATGAAGCCCAGGGCGGAGAACACGCCGATGCCGGCCAGGATCTCGAAGCCCGAGTTGGAGAAGCCGACGACCAGGCCGGAGCCGGTGAGGTTCGTGCGGCGGTTGAGGTAGGAGGCGTAGGTGATCATGATGCCGAAGCCGACGGACAGCGAGAAGAAGATCTGACCGTAGGCGGCGATCCAGACGCCCGGGTCCGCGAGCGCGGCCCAGTTCGGCGTGAACAGCGCGTCCAGGCCCTGGGCGGCGCCCGGCAGGGTGAGGGCGATGCCGACGAGGACCAGGAACATCACGATGAGCAGCGGGATGCCGACCATCGAGGCCAGGGCCACGCCCCGGCGCACGCCGAAGCCCATGATGAGCAGCGTGATCACCCAGACGGCGAGCATGGGCCAGAAGACGCCCGAGACGACGTCGAAGGACGGGGACGGGTCGTCGGCGACCCGCAGGTAGTCGCCCATGAGGAAGGTCTCCGGGTCGTCGCCCCACCGCTGGTCCACGGAGAACCAGGTGTACATGATCGCCCAGCCGATGATCGCAGCGTAGTAGATCCCGATGACGACGCAGATGAGCACCTGCCACCAGCCGACGGTCTCGGTCCACCGGGACAGGCGCCGGAACGCCAGCGGCGCGGAGCCGCGGAAGCGGTGGCCGATCGCGTAGTCGAAGAACAGGAGCGGGATGCCCGCGGTGAGCAGCGCGATCAGGTAGGGGATGACGAACGCGCCGCCGCCGTTCTCATAGGCGACGTAGGGGAAGCGCCAGATGTTGCCGAGGCCCACGGCGGAGCCGATGGCCGCCAGGATGAAGGCCCACCGGCCGGCGAACTCCTCCCGGGTGCGCTTCGGCGCCGTGGCGGGCGCGGAGACGGTGCTGGACATGCAGGACCTCCGAGGGTCGGGGAAACTCGAGTGTGACGGATGCCACAATAGTCGACGCGGGCCGTTGCCGGACAGTCCGGTCCGGAATGCGGGCGTCAGGCGCGTGGCGCGGCGCCGGCTCAGCCGCCCGGGACGCAGTCCCCCGAGGGGACCGTGGCCGTCATCCCCGGGGCCGCGGCGACGACGGGGGCGATGGTGTCCGCCGTCAGGGCGTAGCCGACGGCGTCCGAGCCCGGGGCCCGGGCGAACACCAGACCGGCCAGGTTCCCGGCGGCGTCCACCACCGGGCCGCCCGAGTAGCCGTGGCGGATGTCCGCCGCGAGGGTGTAGACGTCCACCATGCTCGCGGCACCGGTCAGGACGTCGCCGAGCGGCACCTCGCCGACGGCCTGCACGGTCGCGGGGGTGGAGGCGAACGGGCCGCCGTCGGGATAGCCCAGGACGGAGGCCGACGCGCCGCCCGTCAGCTCGGCGCCGACCGGCATGACGGGCAGGTTCGCGTCGTCGACCGCCAGGACGGCGAGGTCGTGCGCCGTGTCCAGGTGGACGATCCGCGCCGCGTGCACGCCGCGGGCGCGGTCCGTCACGGTGGGGGGCGTCCACGCCGAGGACCACGTGCGCGTTCGTGAGCACGCGGTCCGGGGCCACGGCCACGCCCGAGCCGCTCTGCACCTGGTTGCACTGCGCGGCCGTCCCGGTCAGCCGGACGACGGCGGCCGACGCCGAGGAGGCGGCGGGAGTCGAGGGGGCGGCCGTCGACGTCGACGAGGCGGGGGCGGTCGTCGTGGCCGACGGCGCGGCGGACGTCGGGGGCGGGGCGGACGTCGCGGTGTCGGACGGGGAGGAGGCGGCCGAGGGCAGACCCGGCGTCGCGGCCGGGGCCGGGGCGGCGCGGACGCCGTCGTCGGACTCCGGGACGGGGGCGGGCAGCTCGAGCTCCGGCAGCACGTCCAGGTCGGCGACGGCGGAGCGCGAGCGGGCGGCCCAGGCCAGGAGCGAGTCGGGCATCACGGTGTCCAGCGCCGTGATCACCTGCGAGCGGTTCACCTCACGGGTGACCGCGGTGGAGCCGGAGGCCGCGATGGAGAACGCCACGAGCCAGAGGACGAGGGCGCCCGCGAGACCGGCGGCGAGCGCGCCGAGCAGGCGGTCGACGAGTCGCAGGGCCGGCAGGTTCACGCGCAGCCGGATCGCCTCGCCGATGGCGGCGCCCACGTACTGGCCCGCCGCCACGAGCAGGACGAGGGTGGCGATCAGCGCGGCCCACCGCCACTGCGGCGCGGTGACGAACTCCGCCACCTCCGGCAGGGCGTAGAACGCGATCGCGGCACCGCCGACCAGGCCGACGAGGTTGCCCAGCACCACCCACAGGCCGCGACGGTGGCCCTGGACCAGGAGCATCGCGAGCGCGACGATGAGCAGGACGTCCAGCCACGTCAGACCCAGCGGCATGGGCGACCTCCTTCGGATGCGACGGCACCGGCCACGCACGGGGACCGCCCGCGCGCCCGGTGGAGGATCCAGGGTATCGGCCCGCACGGGGGTATGGGGCACAATGGACGCCAGTGAACCGGGCGGCTCCTCCGCCGCGGTGTGAGGAACTGGCCACAGAGAGGACACGCACACATGGATCTCGAGGTTCTGCGGAAGGCTCCGCTGTTCACCAACCTGGACGACGAGGTGTTCGCCATCCTCACCTCGGAGCTGACCGAGGTGGAGCTCTCCCGCGGCGCGTCCGCGTTCCACGAGGGCGACCAGGGCGATCAGCTGTACGTGATCATGTCCGGCAAGATCAAGCTCGGCCGCACCGCTTCGGACGGCCGCGAGAACCTCGTGGCCGTGCTCGGCCCCGGCGAGATCTTCGGCGAGATGGCCCTGTTCAACCCCGCCCCGCGCAACGCCACCGCCACCGCGGTGTCCGCCACGCGCCTGGCCGGTCTGCGCCATGAGAACCTGCGCCGCGCCATCGCCTCGTCGCCGGATGTGTCGGTCCAGCTGCTCCAGGCCCTGGCCCAGCGCCTGTCCAAGACCAACGAGTCCCTGGCGGACCTGGTGTTCTCGGACGTGCCGGGCCGCGTGGCCAAGGCGCTCCTGGACCTCGCGGACCGCTTCGGCCGGCCGGCCGCGGACGGCCTGCTGGTGGCGCACGACCTCACGCAGGAGGAGCTCGCCCAGCTGGTGGGCGCGTCCCGCGAGACCGTGAACAAGGCCCTGGCCGAGTTCGTCCAGCGCGGCTGGATCCGCCTGGAGAACCGCGCCGTGGTCATCCTGGACCTGCAGCGTCTGCGTCAGCGTTCGCGCTGACGCCCCCCGCCCTGCCGTGGAGCGGGCCACCCCGGTCAGTCCCGGGTGGCCCGCTCCACGCGCATCCGGGGGGTGCCGTCGTCGCCGGCCTCGGTGACCAGATGGTATTCCGGCACGGGACCACGCCGGACACAGGGCGTGACGGAGAGCAGGAAGGCGGCGGCCGTCCGGTGCGCCGCGACCCGACGCACGATCACCTGCGTCAGCGGGGTCGCCACCTGGTCGAAGGGTGCCGTGCCCTCCGCCCCGGCGGGTCCGGGCAGCCGCAGTGGGCCGGCGAGCGCGCGACGCGCGGGCACCCACGCCTGAAGTTCGGGACCGGGTTCCTCGGATGCCGGCGCGGACTGCAGCGGTGGGGTCATCGTGGCGAACACGGCCGTGTCGAAGCGTCGGTGGACGTGGGGCGCGGATCGCCAGCGCATGACGGGGCGCAGCAGGTCGGCGCGCACCCCGAGGCCACGCGCGGCCAGCAGATGGGGCAGACTCTCCGAGCCCTCCTCGAGGGAGCTGCGGCCCCCGCCCCAGGTCTCGATGCGCGCCGTGGACACGACGTCCGTGTCGGAGCGACCGGCGAGGAGCACTCCGGCCTCGTCGTGGAGCTCACGGACGGCGGCCACCACGTGCTGCCGCGCACGCCGCCGGTCCGTGGTCCCGAACGTGCGGGCCCACTGGGAGGGCTCGGGCCCGTACCACGGGCAGGAGTCGGCGTCGGACTCGATGAGCGCGCCGCCGGGCAGACCCACGCGGCCGAGCGGGGTGCGTCCCGCGCGGTGACGGAGGAAGACCTCCGGGCCGTCGTCGCCGTCCCGCACGAGCACGACGGACGACCCGGGCCGGGCGGGGCGGACCTGGCGGAAGCGCCGGTCCAGCCACTGGCGGGTGAGGTCCTCCTCCTGCCCCGGGACCGGCAGCAGCAGGCCGGCCGGGTCAGCGGACACGGACGGTGATCTCCACCTCGACGGGAGCGTCCATGGGCAGCACGGCCACGCCGACGGCGGAGCGCGCGTGGCGGCCGGCCTCGCCGAAGATCTCGGCCAGCACGTCCGAGGCGCCGTTCACCACGCCGGGCTGACCGGTGAACGCGGGGTCGGAGGCCACGAAGCCGACGACCTTGACGACCTGGGCGACCCGGTCCAGGTCGCCCACCAGCTCGTGCACCGCGGCCACCGCGTTCACGGCGCATGCCCGCGCGAGCTCCTGGGCGCGTTCGGGGGTGACCTCCGCGCCCACCTTGCCGGTGGCGGGCAGGGCGCCGGCCACGAAGGGGAGCTGGCCGGAGGTCAGCACGAGGTCGCCGTCCCGCAGCGCCGGGACGTAGGAGCCGACCGGCGCCGCGACGGCGGGTCGGTCGATGCCGAGCTCCGCGAGGCGGGCCGCGACGGCGCCGTCGCCCCAGGTGGGGGCCGAGGACTGCTCCGTCACGTTCACGCCGCCTTCGGACGCTTGAGGTAGGCCACGGGGTTGTTCCCCTCGGGGCCCGGGATCACCGTGACGAGCTCCCAGCCGTCCTCGCCCCACTGGTCGAGGATCTGCTTGGTCGCGTGGATGAGGAGGGGGATCGTGGCGTACTCCCACTGCGTCTGCTGAGTCATGGGACCCACCCTAGCCACCGGTGCGGACCCCGGAAGAGGTCCCAGGCGCCCGCGCTACACTCGCGCCCATGGCCTCCCGCACGACCCGCTTCCCCGCGCCCTCGAGCGCCCCCGGCCGCCTCCTCGCCTTCGTGGGCCTCTCGGCGCTGGCCGGCCTGCTCGTGGCGGCCCTCCTGCTGCCCGTCGCGGGCCTGGCCGGTGTCGCCGCCGCGTCGGGTCGGGAGATGCTGGACGAGCTGCCGGACGAGCTGCCCACGGAGCCGGTCTCCGTGCCGTCGCGCATCCTCTCGGAGGACGGTGAGGAGATCGCCGTCTTCTACGAGGAGAACCGCACCCCGGTCCCACTGGACGAGATCTCAAAGCACATGCAGCACGCGATCGTGGCCATCGAGGACGAGCGCTTCTACGATCACGACGGCGTGGACGCGCGCGGCCTCATCCGCGCGACCGTGAACAACGCCACCTCCGACTCCACGCAGGGCGCCTCCACCCTCACCCAGCAGTTCGTGAACAACATGCTGGTGAACGTGCAGCAGATCCGCGGCGACTCCCGCCTCACCCTCTCCGGCTCCAAGAACATCGCGGACAAGGTCAAGGAGATCAAGCTCGCCGTCGCCGTCGAGAAGCAGATGTCGAAGGACGAGATCCTCGAGGGCTACCTCAACATCGTGCTGTTCTCCGGCCGCGCCTACGGCGTCGAGGCCGCCTCGCAGTACGTGTTCGGCAAGTCCGCCGCCGACCTGGAGAGCTGGGAGGCCGCCACGCTGGCCGGCATGGTCCAGTCCCCCACCCGGTTCAACCCGGCCCGCAATCCGGAGGAGGCCACGGAGCGGCGCAACCTCGTGCTGAACGCGATGAAGGACAACGGCTACCTCTCCCAGGAGGAGTACGACCACGCCGTCGCCCAGCCGATGGAGGTGGTGATGGAGTCCCGCCCCTCGGGCTGCCTCTACGCCAAGTTCGGCGCCTACTTCTGCGACTACGTGGAGCGGCAGATCCTCGCCGACCCCACGTTCGGCCCGGACGTCCAGTCCCGCCAGGCCCTGCTGGACCGCGGCGGACTCACCATCCGCACGACGATCGACTCGACGCTCCAGAAGGAGACCGAGAAGAACCTGCGCGCCTCCGTGCCCAACAACGAGTCGCTGGGCGCCGGCCACGCGCTCACCTCGGTGGAGGCCGGCACCGGCAACATCCGCACCATGGCCCAGAACACCGAGTACGCCATCCAGGACGAACTCGGCCACACCTCGCTGAACTTCAATGTGGACAAGCAGTGGGGCGGCGGCCAGGGCTTCCAGGCCGGCTCCACGCTCAAGCCCTTCGTGGCCCTGACGTGGCTGCGCAACGGCAACCGCCTGGTCGACTCCGTGGACGCCTCCCGGAACGTCTACCCCACGGGCACGCGCTTCGCGGCCTCGTGCCGCCCGGGCGGCTACACCACGATCGGCGGCACCTGGCAGTTCAAGAACGTGATCCCCGACATGCTGCGGCAGGTGCGCGTGGACGAGGGCCTCTTCTGGTCCGTGAACACCCCGACCGTCGCCACCGCGTACCAGCTGGACCTGTGCGACATCACGAGCCTCACCACCCAGCTGGGCATCACCCGCGCCCTGGACAGCTCCCCGCTGCAGCCGGACGACCCGTCCTTCCTGCTCGGCAAGGACTCGGTGGCACCGCTGTCCCTGGCCGGCGCGTACGCCGCCATCGCCGCGAACGGCCTGTACTGCGAGCCGCGCGCCATCCTGGAGGTCACGGACACCGCCGGCAACCAGTACGACGTCGCCGACCCGCAGTGCGATCAGGTCATCGACCCGGACCACGTCCGGGAGCTGATGCCGGTCCTGCGCCACATCGGCGGCTTCAACATCGCCGAGGAGGGCGCCGGCTACGAGTTCGGCGGCAAGACGGGCACGAACGACAACGTGTCCTCCACGTGGTTCGTCGGATTCACCAGCAAGCTGGCCACCGCCGTGTGGACCGGCCGCTACAACAACCTGAAGTCCATGACGGGCGAGACCGTCAACGGCGAGGTCCGCAACCCGTTCTACTCGACCTCCATCAACGGCCCGTCCTGGCTCGAGTACAACCAGTTGGCCAAGGAGAAGTTCCCGCCGGGTGAACTGCCCGAGTGGGACGGCCCGCAGTCGGAGGACCCGGGCGAGGCCGGCGAGCACCCGGACGGACGCCAGTTCACCATCGACGACCTGGACCGGGGCGGGCCGCAGCCCCAGGCGGTCCCGGGCTTCTGACCGCGATGCGCCCCGCCGCCTCCCCCGCCCGGCGCATGTTCCGCGCCGCAGCGCCTGCCGCCGCCGGGCTGGCCGCGACGGCGGGCCTCGGCCTGGCCTGGGGCCTCGCCGAGGCCGAGGCCCGGACGGTGCGCACGCACCGACTGGCCGTGCTGCCGGCCGGGTCGGCGCCGCTGCGGGTGCTGCACCTCTCGGACATCCACCTGCTGCCCCGGCACCGGGCCAAGCGGGCGTGGCTGCGCGGATTGGATGCACTCGAGCCGGACCTCGTGGTCAACACGGGTGACAACGTGTCCGCCGCGGCGTCGGTGCCGCTCGTGCTCGACGCTCTCGGGCCGCTGCTGGCGCGGCCCGGCGTGTTCGTGCCCGGCTCCAACGACTACTACGCGCCCAAGGCGGCCAACCCCCTCCGGTACTTCGCGGGCCCCTCGCGCATGGACGCGGACCGGCCCCGGCTTCCCTCCGACGTCCTGTTCGGCGCGTTCCGCGCCGCCGGCTGGGCCGACCTGACGAACCGGGGCGCCGCTCTGGCCGTGCCGACCCGCGCCGGGACCACGCTCGAGGTCCTCGCCGCCGGCACCGACGACCCGCACCTCGGTCTGGACGCCTGGGCCGGCTTCCCCGGCTCCGCGCCCGACGACGGCGCCGGGCGGCCCGGCGACGACGGGCGGTTCCGGCTGGGCGTCACCCACGCCCCGTACCGCCGCGTGCTGGACGCCATGACCGCCGACGGCGCCGACCTGCTGCTCGCCGGCCACACCCACGGCGGGCAGGTGTGCGTGCCGTTCCTCGGCGCGCTCGTCACCAACTGCGACCTGCCCCGCCGACAGGCCTCCGGGGTCTCGACGTGGACGGCCGCGGGGCGGACCGTCCCCCTCGAGGTGTCGGCCGGCCTGGGGACCGCGCCGTCCGCGCCCGTGCGGTTCGCGTGCCGGCCCGAGGCCGTGGTGCTGGACCTGGTCCCGCGGGGCTGAGCCGCCTGTCCCGTCCGCGGCCGCGGGTACAGTGGAGCCCCGTGACCCGCGCCACCTCTCCCGCCGCCTCGTCCCTGCGTGACGCCCTGGGCGGGATCGCACCGTACCTCGAGGGCGTGCGGGCGCGCTGGGTGCTCGGGCTCGCCTCGGCCACGGCGGCGGGCCTCGTGGCCCTGGCCATCCCGCAGGTCATCCACCTGCTCGTGGACACCGTGTTCACGCAGACTGTGCTCGCCGGGCCCTCCTCCCCCGACTCCCGCGCGGACGTGTGGCGGGCCGCCGGCCTGCTCACCGTGCTCGGCCTCGCCGAGGCCGCGTTCATCGGCCTGCGCCGGTACTTCATCCTCCCGCCGGCCGCCGGGGTGGAGAACCGGGCGCGCATCGCCCTGTTCGAACGGCTCCAGCGCCTGCCGGTGGCGTTCCACGACGCGTGGCCCTCGGGGCAGCTGCTTTCCCGGGCCCAGGGCGACCTCTCGCTGCTGCGGCGGTGGATCGCGTTCGGCTCGGTCATGCTCGTGGTGGACGTGGTGACCATCGCCGTCGGCCTCGTCCTGCTGTTCCTGCTGTCCTGGCAGCTGGCCCTGCTCTACCTCGCCGCGGCCGTGCCGATCATGTGGGCGTCGTTCGGGTTCCGCAACGACTTCCGCGCCGCGTCCCGGCTCTCCCAGGACCAGGCCGGGGACCTCGCCACGTCCGTCGAGGAGTCGGTGCACGGCATCCGCGTCCTCAAGGCGTTCGGCCGCGGCGCGCACGCCCTCGACGGCTTCCGCGGGCGCGCCCGCACGCTGCAGGGCACCGAGGTGCACAAGGCCTCGGTGCTGGCCCGGTTCATCGCGCTCATCGTGGCCCTGCCGGAGACGGTGCTGGGCCTGGGCCTCGCCCTGGGCCTGTGGCTCGTGGCGACCGGGGAGCTGACGGTGGGCGCGCTCGCCGCCTACTTCGCCACCGCGGCCGTGCTGGCCGGGCCGGTCGAGTCGGTGGGCCAGCTGATGGGCATGACGCTCTCGGCCCGCACGGCGATCGACCGCCACGTGGACGTCCTCGCCACGCCCGTGGACATCGCCTCGCCCACCGGGGAGGCCGCCGTCGTGCCCCCGGCCACCGGCGCGCTCGCGTTCCGCGGGGTGCGCTTCCGCTGGCCGGACGCGGACCCGGGGCGCGGGGAGCGCGACCTGCTCGACGGCGTCGACCTCGAGCTGGTGCCCGGCGAGACGATGGCCCTGGTCGGCGCGACCGGCGCCGGCAAGTCGACGCTGCTGCAGCTGGTCCCCCGGCTGCTCGACGTCACGGCGGGCTCCGTCTGCGTGGACGGGATGGACGTGCGCCGGATGCCGCTCGAGGAGCTGCGCCGGCGGGTGTCCGTGGCATTCGAGGACGCCACGCTGTTCTCCGCGACCATCCGGCAGAACGTGCTGCTCGGCGCCCCGGCGGACGTGCTCGCGGACGGCCTCCACTCCCCCGCGGCGGACGCCCTGCTCGACCTCGCGCTCGAGACCGCGCAGGCGGGCTTCGTGGCGGACCTGGCGGACGGCGTCGAGACCGAGATCGGCGAGGAGGGCCTCAGCCTCTCCGGCGGACAGCGCCAGCGGATCGCCCTCGCCCGCGCGATCGCGGCACGCCCGGACGTGCTCGTGCTGGACGACCCCCTCTCCGCCCTCGACGTGCGCACCGAGGAGGCCGTGACCGCGCGCCTGCGCGAGGTCCTCGACGGGACGACCACCCTGATCATGGCGCACCGTCCCTCCACCGTGGCCCTCGCGGACCGGGTCGCGGTGCTGGCGGACGGGCGGATCGAGGACGTGGGGACGCACCCCGAACTGCTGGCCCGCAGCGCCGTGTACCGGCACATCATCTCGAGCCGACCGGAGGAGCAGGCATGAGCGCCGCCGACGTGAGCCGCGTGCGCGGCGTGGGGGCCGAAGAGGACCTCGACTACACCCGCGCGGAGCGCCGCCACATCCGGCGCCGATCCTTCCGCCTGCTCGGCGAGCTCGCGCGGCCGGTCCGGGGGACGCTGCTGCTCACCGTGGTCTTCGTGCTCGTGTCCAACGCGGCGCGGGCGGCCGGGCCGCTGATCATCGCCTGGGCGATCGACGCGGAGCTGCCGCGCGTCGTCGAGGCCGTGCGGGCCGGCGAATCCGTCTGGCCCATCCTCGTCCCCGTGGGCGGGGCGTACGTGGCGGCGGCCCTCATCTCCGGCGGCCTCCTGGGGGCGTACACGTGGCTCACCGCGCGGGCGAGCCAGGCCATGCTGCTGAGCCTGCGGCTGCGCGTGTTCCGGCACACGCAGCGGCTGAGCCTCGGCTTCCACGAGCGGTACACGTCCGGGCGGGTGATCTCGCGGCAGACCTCGGACCTGGAGGCGCTGCGGGAGCTGCTGGACCAGGGCGTGTCCTCGCTCGTGTCCGGGCTGATGTTCATGTCGTTCACCGCGGCGTCCATCCTGCTGCTGGACCCGCCGTCGTTCCTCGTGCTGCTGGGCGCGGCCGTGCCGGTGGCGATCGTGACGCGCTGGTACCAGGTGCGGTCCGAGGAGGCGTACCGGCGGTCACGGGTGTCCTCGGCGCGGTCGATCGTGCACTTCGTGGAGACCATGACCGGCATCCGCGCGGTCCAGGCCTTCCGGCGGGAACGGGACAACGACGCGCGGTACCGCGACTTGGCCACGGCCTACCGGGACGACATGGTGGCCACGCTCAACCTGTTCGGCATCCTGCAGCCGGTGCTCGTGGCGACGGGCAACCTGACGGTGGCGGCGCTGCTCGTGACCGGGGGCCTGCGCGTCCTCGACGGCGACCTCGAGGTGGGGGTGCTCGTGGCGCTCCTGCTGGCCGGACGGCGCGTGTTCCAGCCCATGGAGATGGTGGCGATGTTCTACTCGTCGCTGCAGTCCGCGACGGCGGCGCTCGAGAAGGTCTCCGGCCTGCTCGAGGAGGAGCCCACCGTGGTGGAGGCCGCCGAGCCCACGCCGCTGCCCGGGGCCGACGCTCCGGGGACGGGCGTGGCGTCCGGGCGGGTGGAGTTCCGGGACGCGGTGTTCAGCTACGGACCGGACCGGGTGGTGCTGCCGGAGTTCGACCTCGTGATCCCGGCCGGGCAGACCGTGGCCGTGGTGGGCCAGACGGGTGCGGGCAAGTCGACGCTGGCCAAGCTCATCGCCCGGTTCTACGACGTCTCTGCCGGCTCGCTGACGCTGGACGGGGTGGAGCTGCGCGAGCTCAGCCAGGCGGATCTGCGGCGCAACGTGGTGATGGTGACCCAGGAGGCGTTCCTGTTCTCCGGGTCGATCGCGGAGAACATCGCCCTCGGCCGGCCCGACGCCACCGAGGCCGAGATCCAGGCGGCCGCCCGGGCGGTGGGGGCGCACGACTTCATCCTGGGGCTGCCCGAGGGCTACGCGACCGACGTCGCCAAGCGCGGCGGGCGGCTGAGCGCGGGACAGCGGCAGCTCGTGTCGTTCGCGCGGGCGTTCCTCGCGGACCCCGCCGTGCTGATCCTGGACGAGGCGACGTCGTCGCTGGACCTGCCGAGCGAGCGACTCGTGCAGGCCGGGCTGGAGCGGCTGTTGGGGAACCGGACGGCACTGATCATCGCCCACCGGCTCAGCACCGTCGAGACCGCCGACCGGGTGCTCGTGATGCACGACGGCCGGATTGTCGAGGACGGCAGCCCCGCCGAGCTGGTGGCGGCCGACGGGCGGTTCGCGGCGCTGCACCGGGCCTGGGAGGACTCGCTCGCCTGACGGGTGGCGCGCCCGACGCGCTTTCGAACGTGGCAGAGGGCCTACCCCACGTTCGAAAGTCCGGGTCAGGCGTCGAAGGGGCGGCCCGTCAGGCGCTCGTACGCCTCCACGTAGCGGTCGCGGGTCTTGGCCACGACGTCGGCGGGCAGCGCCGGCGGGGCCTCCCCGCTGGTCTTGTCCCAACCGGAGTCGGGGCCCGTGAGCCAGTCGCGGACGAACTGCTTGTCGAAGCTCGCCTGGGGGCGGCCGGGCTCGTAGTCCTCGGCGTCCCAGAACCGGGAGGAGTCCGGGGTGAGGACCTCGTCGCCCAGCACCACCTGGCCGGTGGCAGGGTCCACACCGAACTCGACCTTCGTGTCCGCCAGGATGATGCCGGCCTCGCGGGCGATCGCCTCGGCGCGGGCGTACAGGTCCAGGGTGAGGAACCGCAGGCGCTCGGCGGCCTCGGTGCCCACGCGCTCGACCATCTGCTCGAACGTGATGTTCTCGTCGTGCTCGCCGACCTCGGCCTTCGCGGACGGCGTGAAGATCGGCGGGTCGACCCGCGAGCCGTCCACGAGCCCGGCGGGCAGCGGCAGGCCGGCCACCGTGCCCGACGCGCGGTACTCGGCCAGGCCGGAGCCGGTCAGGTAGCCGCGGGCGATGCACTCCACGGGGAACATGTCCAGGCGCTTGACGATCATCGCCCGCCCGGCCACGGCCGCGGGCACGTCCGTGCTCACCACGTGGTGCTCGACCGGCTCGGCGTGGGCCCCGTTGTAGCCCTCGGCCAGCTTCTCGAACCACCACAGGGTCAACCGGGTGAGGATGGCGCCCTTGTCCGGGATCGGCGGCTCCAGCACGTGGTCGTAGGCGCTGATCCGGTCGGAGGCCACCACGAGCAGCGTCGCGGACCGCCCCGGCTCGGCGTCAGCGGGCTCGTACAGGTCCCGCACCTTGCCCGAGTAGACGTGCCGCCAGCCCGGCAGCTCGAGGGCCTCGGCCCCCGTGAACCCCACGCGCTCCCCGCTCACTTCGCTCCCTCCGTCCCCGGCACGGTGATCTCGCCGCGCTCGGCCTTGAGTCCGATGTCCGTGCGCCACTGGGCGCCGTCGAACCGGATGCGCTCGACGCCCGCGTAGGCGCGCTCGCGCGCTTGGGCCAGGTCCGCCCCGCGCCCGACGACGGCCAGCACCCGGCCGCCCGCCGTCACCACGTCCTCACCGGACACCGCGGTGCCCGCGTGGATCACGTGCACGCCCTCGAGGCCGGCCGCGTCGGCCAGCCCGGTGATCACGTCGCCCTTCGAGGAGGAGGCCGGGTAGCCGGCCGAGGCCATGACCACGTCCACGGCGACGTCGTCGCTCCACTCGAGTCGACGGTCCGCGCCGAGCCGGCCGGCCGCGGCGTCGGCGAGCAGCCCGCCCAGGGGCGTCTCGAGGCGGGCGAGCACGGCCTGGGTCTCGGGGTCGCCGAAGCGCACGTTGAACTCGATGACCTCCACGCCCTCGGCGGTCACGGCCAGGCCGCAGAACAGCACGCCCGTGAACGGGGTGCCGCGGCGGGCCATCTCGGCGAGCACGGGGCGGGCCACGCGGTCCATGACCTCGTCCGTGAAGCCCTCGGGCAGCCACGGCAGCGGCGTGTACGCGCCCATGCCGCCGGTGTTGGGGCCGGCGTCGCCGTCGTGGATGCGCTTGAAGTCCTGGGCGGGGGTGAGGGCGACGGCGGCCTCGCCGTCGCAGATCACGAAGAGGGAGACCTCGGGGCCGTCCAGGAAGTCCTCGATCACCACGGTGCCGCCGGCGGCGAAGCAGGCCTCGGCGTGGGCGAGGGCCTCGGCGCGGTCGGAGGTGACCACGACGCCCTTGCCCGCGGCCAGACCGTCGTCCTTGACGACGTGCGGGGCGCCGAACTCGTCGAGGGCGGCGGCGGCCTCCGCGGCGGTGGTGCACACGCGGGAGCCGGCGGTGGGCACGCCCGCGGCGGCCATGACCTCCTTGGCGAAGGCCTTGGACGCCTCGAGCTGCGCGGCGGCCTGCGAGGGGCCGAACACGGCGAACCCGGCCTCGCGCAGGGCGTCGGAGACGCCGGCGGCCAGCGGGGCCTCGGGTCCGACGACGACGAGGTCGGCCCCCAGCTCGCGCGCGAGCTCCACGACGGCGGCCGGGTTGGTGGCCTCGACGGCGTGGAGGGTGGCGAGGTCGGCCATGCCGGCGTTGCCGGGCGCCGCGTGGAGGGCGCTGACCTGCGGATCACGGGAGAGGGCGGTGAGCAGCGCGTGTTCGCGGCCGCCGTTGCCGAGCACAAGGGTCTTCACGAGCCTCAAGCCTACGCGGTGGCCCTGGCCCGGCCCGGCCCGTGGCCCCTACGGTGGAGCGCATGACGATGCCTCCCCTCCACCACGGTCAGCCCGGCGACGACGGCGACCCCCGTGACCCCCGCCACCGGCCCGGCGCGGGGCTGGGACCCGGGCTGCGCTCGGCCTGGACGTTCGTCGGCGTGATGTTCACGTGCGCCCTGATCGTCTTCTGGACGCTGCGGGGGCTCGGCGTCCAGCGCGGCGACCTCAGCCTGCCCGCCGCGCTCGGCGTGCTGGCGCTGGCCGCCGTCGCCGCGGCGGTGATCACCCGGTACGTGCGGCGCCGCTGAGCAGGGCTGGGCCCTCCAGGGCCGGCCGCCCCGGCCTGTCCGTCAGCGGATGATGCGCCGTCGCCGGGCCTCGTCGACGGCGCGCGTGCGGTTGTCCACCCCGAGCTTCTGGAAGATGTGCACCAGGTGCGTCTTCACGGTGGCCTCGGAGATGAACAGCTCCTTCGCGGCCACCTTGTTCGTGGCGCCCCGCGCGATCAGCTCGAGCAGCTGGATCTCCCGCTCGGACAGCACCTCGGAGCCGCCGGACATGCGCCCCATCAGCGTGGCCGCGACCTGCGGGGCCAGCGCCTTGCGCCCCGCCGCCGCCTGCCGCACCGCCGAGGCGATCTCCTCGCTCGGGGCGTCCTTGAGCAGGTAGCCGGCAGCGCCCGCGTTCACGGCCGCGAGGATGTCCGCCTCCGTGTCGAAGGTCGTCAGGATCAGCACCTGCACCCCCGGCCACCGCTCCCGCACCGCGCGGGTGGCGGTCACGCCGTCCATCCCCGCGCCCATCTGCAGGTCCATCAGCACGACGTCCACCGCGGGCTCGCCCGCCTCCAGGACGCCGATCGCCTCCGCCCCGTCGGCGGCCTCGGCCACCACGGTCAGGTCCGGGTGCGCCTCGACGACGGCCCGCACCCCCGCCCGGACCACGGGGTGGTCGTCCACCAGCATCACGCGCACGCTCATGCGGTCTCCTCGCTCTCGGTCTGCTCGGGATCAGCGCTCCGGCCGGCCCCGGCGGCGACCAGCGGCACCCGCAGCGCCACCACGGTGCCCTCGCCGGGGGCCGACTCGACGGTGGCCTCGCCGCCCACCGCCGCGAGGCGCTCGCGCACGCTCGCCAGTCCCACGCCGGTCCCCACCCCCAGGTCGGCACCGGCGGCTCCGGCCCGGGCGCGGGCCGCGACGACGGCCGGGTCGAACCCCGCGCCGTCGTCGGCCACGTCCACCGTCAGCTCGTCGCCGAGGTAGCCCAGCGTGACGCGGGCGCGATGGGCGCCCGCGTGGGCGCCGACGTTCGCCAGGGAGGCCTGCACGGCTCGCAGCACGGCGGTCTCCACGGCCTCGGCGACCGCGACCGGCTCGCCCACGACCTCGACGTCCGCGGCCACGGGTGTCCCGGCGGCGGCCTGCCGGTCGGCGAACCCGGTGACCGCTCGTTCGAGCGCCTCGATGAGGGACGGCGCCCCGGTGCCGCGCAGGTCGCGGACGAAGCGGCGGGACTCGGCGAGGTTCTCGGCGGCCGTGGCGCGCACGGTCTCCATGCGCTGCCGGGCGAGGGCGGGGTCGGCGGCGTCGAGCGCGTCCTGGGCCGCGCGCGAGACCAGCACGATCGAGGCCAGCCCCTGGGTGAGGGTGTCGTGGATCTCGCGGGCGAGCCGCTCCCGCTCGGCGCTCACCCCCGCCCGGTGCTCGGTGCGCGCGAGCTCGGCCTGCGCGGCGCGCAGCTGCTCGGCCACGGCACGCTGGCGCTCGGACTCGGCGTGCAGGGCGCGGTACGCCCCGGAGAGCACCACGGCCACGGCGGCGCCCACCAGCGGACCGATCACGGCCGGCACCCGCACGCCACCGGCGCCCGCCGCCATCCCGGCCACCACGACGACGGCCATCGCCACCACCAGCGCGGGCCCGACCACGTGGCGCACCCACGCCTGCCGGGCCACCCGGTCGACCACGTGCAGGACGACGAAGAAGAGGGGGAAGGCGACCCACGCGAAGTCGCCGTGGTGGGCCACGAGCAGGCCCCACAGCAGCAGCACCAGGGCCAGCCAGGCGACCGCCGGACCGCGGCCGACGTCGTCGCCCCGGGCCCACCGGCGCCGCTCCAGCACGGTCCCGGCCAGGTAGACGCCCGCCAGCGCGGCGGTCAGCAGCACCAGGGTGGTGGCCGGGAACGGACCGGAGGACGCCTCCGGGGACCGGTCCGCGAGCGCGCGCGCCAGCCCCACGGTGAGCAGCGCGGCGAACGTGACGTGCAGGGCCACGCGCAGGCCGGCGAGCACGGCAGTGGTGCCGGTCTCGGTGGGCGCGGCGGCGCGGGGTGCGACGGACATGGCTCCACCCTAGGGCGCACCCCGGACGCGACGACGGCCCGCGGCCCCGGGGCCGCGCCGCCCCGGGGCCGCGCCGCCCCGTCGCCGGAATCAACCATTCGGTTGACCGGGTCCAGCCGCCGCGGGCGATGTGGCGACCCCTGCCCGCGCGAGACCGTGGAGGCAACCTCAGGACAGACCTCTCCAGGAAAGGACGCGCCCCGTGTTCCTCGCACTCCGCGACCTCCGCTTCGCCACCGGACGGTTCGCCCTCATGGGCTCCGTGGTGGCCCTCATCAGCCTGCTGCTCGTCATGCTCTCCGGCCTCACGGCCGGCCTGGGCGGGCAGAACACCGCCGCGATCGACCGCCTCGGCGAGCAGGGCGTGCAGCGTCTGGTCTTCGGCGGCGCGGCGGGCCAGGAGCCCACCGCGTCGTTCACCCAGTCCGAGTTCACCGTGGCCCAGCGCGACGCGTGGGCGGCCACGGACGGCGTGGCCTCCGTCGAGCCGCTCGGTGTGAGCCAGGGCCGGGCCATCGGCCTCGAGCACCCCGTGGACACGGACCCGCAGGGCCGCGCGGACGTGTCCGGCGAGCCCACCACCGGCGTGGCCACCACCGCGTTCATCGGTCTCACCCCGGGCGGCTCCGACGCGCCGGCCGGCGTCGAGCCCGGGCAGATCGTGCTCAGCCAGGACGTGGCCGACTCCCTCCACGCGCAGGAGGGTGACGCCGTCGCGGTCTCCGGCTTCGTCTACACCGTGGCCGACGTCGTGCCGACCGAGTACTACTCCCACTCCCCCGTGACGTGGCTGGCGCTCGAGGACTGGAACGCCATCTCGCACACCGCCGACGACGCGGTGCTCGGCACCGCCGGCCTGGTGCGCTTCGACGCCGGCGCCGACGTCGACGCCGTGGCCGCCGCCGGTGACGACGCCGCGGGCACCGTCGCCGAGACCGTGAAGGGCTCCTACGCCGCCCTGCCCAGCTACCGGTCCGAGAACGGCTCCCTGATGACCATGCAGGGCTTCCTGTACGGCATCTCGGCGCTCGTGGTGATCGCGTTCCTGTCCATCTGGACGGTGCAGCGCACCCGCGACATCGCGGTGCTCAAGGCCCTCGGCGGCTCGAACGGCTGGGTGCTGAAGGACTCGCTCGCGCAGGCCGCGTTCGTGCTCGTCGGGGGCGTGGCCGTGGGCACCGGGCTGGCCGCCGTGGTCGGCGCGTTCGCGGGGCGGGCCGTCCCGTTCGAGCTCTCGTGGGCCACCACCGCGGTGCCCGCCGCCGGGGTCCTCGTGCTCGGCATGCTCGCCGCCGTCGTCGCGGTCTACCGCGTCACCCGGATCGACCCGCTGGTCGCCCTCGGCGGCAACTGACCGCCCCGACGACGGCGCCGCCCGGCGCCGTCGTCCCCCTCGGCTCCGCCTCGCCCCCGCCTGGAGAAAGGACCTCCCCATGACCACCCTCACCGCCCCGCAGGCCGACCTCGACGCCCTCCGCACCCCGGCCGCCGCGGCCGCCCACCGCGTCGCCGGCGAGCGCCCCGCCGCCGCGGCCGACGCCACCCCCGCGCTGTCCGTGCGCGACCTCGTGCTGGAGTACCCGGACGGCGAGCGCGGCGTGCTGCGCGCCCTGGACGAGGTGAGCCTGGACCTGCTCCCCGGCACGTTCACCGCGATGGTCGGCCCGTCCGGCTCGGGCAAGTCCTCCCTGCTGGCGGTGGCCGCGGGCCTGGTGACGCCCACCTCCGGCTGCGTGTCCGTGGCCGGCCGCGAGATGGCCGGGCTGTCCCGGAAGGAGCGCACCGCGCTGCGCGGCCAGGAGATCGGCATGATCTTCCAGCAGCCCAACCTCATCCCGTCCCTCACGGCGGCCGAGCAGCTGGAGCTGACCGTGCACCTGGACCGTGACGCCACCCGCGCCGACCGCAGGGCCGCCAAGGCGCGGGCCCTGGAGCTGCTCGAGCGTGTGGACCTGGCCGACCAGGCCGGCAAGCGCCCGCACCAGCTCTCGGGCGGTCAGCGGCAGCGCGTGAACATCGTGCGCGCGCTGATGGCCTCGCCGACGCTGCTGCTCGTGGACGAGCCCACCTCCGCGCTGGACCGCGAGCGCTCGGCCGCCGTCGTGGACCTGCTGGGCACGCTGACCCGCGAGGAGCAGGTGGCGACGCTCATGGTCACGCACGACCACGAGTTCCTCTCCGCCACGGACCGCACCCTGACCATGGTGGACGGGCGGCTCTCCGCGGAGTGAGCCGGTGATGCCGCCGGACCTGACCCGGCCCACCGGCCCCGGACGCCCGGCGCGTCTGGGGCCCTCGCTACCCTGGACCGCATGACCCACGCCACCGTCGCCCCCGCGGGCGAGACCTTCGCCCTGTCCGACGCCGTCGAGCTCGTGGAGACCGTCCGCAACGGCTTCGTCGAGTCCCGCACGGCGGGCGCCGCCGTCGTGACCGGCCCCGACGGGCGGGTGCTGGCCGGGCTCGGCCCCGCAGACGCGCTGATCTACCCGCGCTCCACGCTGAAGCCGTTCCAGGCCATCGCGTCGCTGCGCCACGGGGCGGCGCTGGCAGGTGAGGCCCTGTCCATCGCGTGCGGCTCGCACCGGGGCACGCTCCGGCACCAGGCGCTGGCCGAGCGCATGCTCGCGGACGCCGGCCTCGACGCGTCCGCCCTGCGGTGTCCGCCGGCCTGGCCCGCGGACACCTCCGAGGTCGTGGCCCAGGTCCGCCGCGACGGCGAGGCCGCCGCCGCGACCCCGCTGGCCTTCAACTGCTCCGGCAAGCACGCCGGCTTCCTCGCGGCCTGCGCGGCATCCGGGCACGACGTCGCCACGTACCTCGACCCGGCGCACCCCCTGCAGCGCGAGGTGGACGCGGTGATCGCCGAATACTGCGGCGAGCCGGTGGCCCACACCGGTGTGGACGGCTGCGGCGCCCCCGCCGCCGTCATCTCGCTGGCGGGCCTGGCCCGCGGCATCGGGCGGGTCGCCGCGGCACCCGGCCGCGCCGACGCGGACCCGCACGCGGCCGCCGTCGCCACCGCGATGCTCGAGCACCCGTGGGCCGTCCACGGGGAGACGAGCTCCAACACCGTGGTGATGCGCGAGCTCGGCCTGCTCGCCAAGGCGGGCGCGGACGGCGTCCTCGTCATGGCCGCGCCGGACGGCACGGCCGTGGCCGTCAAGGCGCTCGACGGCGGCACGCGGGCCGGCGACCTGGTCGCGCTCGCGCTGCTGGCCCGGTTCGCCCCGGACCACGTGGACCGGGCGACGCTGCCGGGCGTGCTGGCCGCCGTCGTGCCCCCGGTGCTCGGCCGGGGTGAGCCGGTCGGTGAGATCCGCCTGGCCGCGCCGGTGCGGGACCTCGTGGGGGACGTCCTGCCGGCCTTCGAGGCGCGGGCGTGACCACCGGCTCCGTGCCCCGCCGCCGGGTGCCTGTCGTCGAGGGCCACGCGGCGCTGCTGGCGTGGGCACGCGCCCACGAGGAGGACCCCGCGGCGGCCGCCGCGCTGCCGCGCCCCACGCGGGCCATGGCGGTGCGCTTCGCGCTCGAGGAGCTGGCGACCCGCGTGCCCGGGAACTCGGTGGAGGTGCGCGTGCCGCCCTTCGGCGTCGCCCAGTGCCTCCCCGGGCCCCGGCACACCCGCGGCACCCCGCCCAACGTGGTGGAGATGGACGCCGTGACATGGCTGTCCCTGGCCACGGGGCTGACGACCTGGGAGGACGCGACGGCGGCCGGCGGCGTGCGCGCCTCGGGCGTGCGGGCCGACCTCGGCGCGCACCTGCCGCTCGTGCGGCCGTGAGCGAGGGGTGTCCGGCAGTCCTCTCGGCGGCACCGACCGTTCGAACGTCGGCACCGTTCCTCGTCGCGGGATGCAGCTCTGCCGATCCCGCCCCGGACACCGCGGCGAAGGCACAGCTCGCCCGTGCCTGCGGGCAGGTCGTGCTCCCGCTGGAGGAGTATCAGGCCGCGGTCGACGAGCTCAACGTCACGCAACGCGCCGGCCAGAGCGTGCTCCGGGAGTGCCGCCACCGCCGCGGGCACGCGCGACTGGCCCCAGCGGCCGACTCGATAGACTGGCGCGCATGACCTCCGCCCCCGAGCCGACCCCCGATCAGCGCGCCTACACCGTCCGTCGCGCCCCGCGGCTGACCGCGGTGCTCGCGGTGGCGCTCGCGCTCGGCCTGCTGATCGCACTCGTGATTACCACCGCGGTCCACGCCTCCCCCACCCCGCCCGCGGACCCGTACTCCGGCATCCCGCTCTCCTTCTCGGAGACGTTCGGCTTCGCATCGCTGCTGAGCATGCTCGGCACGAGCGTGCTCGGGCTGCTCGTGTGGCTGCTGCTGGACCGCCGCTCCCGGTCGACCGCGCGCACCGTGGTCCTCGAGCGCACCGACGACCCGGCCGTGGCGGACGTCCGCCTGGACCGTGTGGACGCGGGTGCCCCGCCCGCCCGCACCACCCCCACCGAAAGGACCCCCGAGCAGTGATCGCACCGCGCACCCGACGAGGCGACGGCCGCCTGACCGCCGCCCTCGACCCCCAGGACCAGGGGCCGCAGGACGAATGCGGCGTGTTCGGCGTGTGGGCGCCGGGCGAGGAGGTCGCGAAACTGGCCTACTACGGCCTGTACGCCCTCCAGCACCGCGGCCAGGAGTCCGCGGGCATCGCCGTCTCGGACGGCGGGCGCATCGCCGTCTACAAGGACATCGGCCTGGTCTCCCAGGTGTTCGACGAGGCCACCCTGACCGCACTGAGCGGCCACATCGCCGTCGGCCACTGCCGCTACTCCACCACCGGCGTGAACAAGTGGGCCAACGCCCAGCCCACCCTGGGCGCCACCGCCGACGACGGCACGGTCGCCCTGGCGCACAACGGCAACCTCGTGAACTCCGCCGAGCTGCTGCGCATGGTGCACGCCGCGGACGGCCGCCACACCCACGGTGAGATGAAGCAGGGCAACACCACGGACACCGCCCTGGTCACGGCCCTGCTGCACGGCGCCCCCGGGGACCGCCTCGAGGAGACCGCCCTCGAGCTGCTGCCGAAGATCCGCGGCGCCTACTGCTTCGTGTTCATGGACGAGCACACCCTCTACGCCGCCCGCGACCCGCAGGGCGTGCGCCCGCTCGTGCTCGGCCGCCTCGAGCGGGGCTGGGTGGTGGCCTCCGAGCAGTCGGCCCTCGCCACCGTCGGCGCCTCGTTCATCCGTGAGGTCGAGCCCGGCGAGATGATCGCGATCGACGAGGAGGGCATCCGCTCCACCCGCTTCGCCGAGTCCAAGCCGGCCGGCTGCGTGTTCGAGTACGTCTACCTCGCCCGGCCGGACGCCACGATCGCCGGGCGCTCCGTGTACGAGTCCCGCGTGGAGATGGGCCGCCGCCTCGCGCTCGAGCAGCCGGTCGAGGCCGACGTCGTGATCCCCGTGCCCGAGTCCGGCACGCCCGCCGCCGTGGGCTACGCGGACGCCTCGGGCCTGCCGTTCCGCCAGGGGTTCGTGAAGAACGCGTACGTGGGCCGCACCTTCATCCAGCCGTCCCAGACGCTGCGCCAGCTCGGCATCCGCCTCAAGCTCAACGTCGAGTCCACCGTGGTGGCCGGCAAGCGCGTCGTAGTGGTGGACGACTCGATCGTGCGCGGCAACACCCAGCGCGCCGTCGTGCGGATGCTCAAGGAGGCCGGCGCCGCCGAGGTGCACGTGAAGATCTCCTCCCCGCCCGTGAAGTGGCCCTGCTTCTACGGCATCGACTTCGCCACCCGCGCCGAGCTCATCGCCAACGGCGCCGCGGTGGACCAGATCGCCGCATCCATCGGCGCCGACTCGCTGGCCTACATCAGCGAGGAGGGCATGATCGAGGCCACCGGGCAGCCGCGCGAGCGCCTGTGCACCGCCTGCTTCACCGGCGACTACCCGATCCCGCTGGCCGACGAGGGCGAGCGCGGCAAGGGCCTGCTGGAGCCGGTCGCCGTGTCGCCCGCGTCCACCGTGGTGCTGGACGTGGACGGCGAGACCACCACCGTGACCGCCACGGGCTGCGAGCCCGGCCCGGACGCCGACGACGAGAAGCTGCTCACCGAGACGGACAGGATCCCGCTGTGACCCCGAACCAGACCCCCTCCTCCGCCACCCCCATCACCTACGCCTCGGCCGGCGTCGACGTGGAGGCCGGCGACCGCGCCGTCGAGCTGATGAAGGACGCCGTGAAGGCCACCCACACCCCCGAGGTCCTGGGCGGCATCGGCGGCTTCGCCGGCATGTGGGACGCCTCCGCGCTGCTGCAGTACCGCAAGCCGCTGCTGACCACGTCCACGGACGGCGTCGGCACCAAGGTGGCGATCGCGCAGGCGATGGACAAGCACGACACCATCGGCCAGGACCTCGTGGGCATGGTCGTGGACGACATCGTGGTGGTCGGCGCCCAGCCCCTGTTCATGACCGACTACATCGCGTGCGGCAAGGTCGTGCCCGAGCGCATCGCGGACATCGTGCGCGGCGTGGCCGAGGGCTGCCGCCTGGCCGACACCGCGCTCGTGGGCGGCGAGACCGCCGAGCACCCGGGCCTGCTGGCCGTGGACGAGTACGACGTGGCGGGCGCGGCCACCGGCGTGGTCGAGGCGGACATGGTCCTGGGCGCGGAGCGGGTGCAGTCCGGCGACGTCGTGATCGGCATGGCCTCCTCCGGCATCCACTCGAATGGCTACTCGCTCGTGCGCCGGGTGGTGAACGCCGCGGGCTGGTCCCTCGACCGCGAGGTCACCGAGCTCGGCTGCACCCTCGGCGAGGAGCTGCTCGTGCCGACCCGCATCTACTCCCGCGCCTGCCTCGACCTGGTGCAGCGCCTCAACGGCCACGACGGCGGCTCGGACCTGCCGGTGCGCGCGTTCAGCCACGTGACCGGCGGCGGCCTGGCCGCGAACCTGGCGCGCGTGCTCCCGCAGGGCCTCATGGCGACCGTCGAGCGCGACACCTGGTCCCTGCCGCCCGTGTTCCGCCTGGTGGGCGAGCTCGGCCGCGTTCCGCAGTCCGACCTCGAGCGCACCCTCAACCTCGGCGTGGGCATGGTGGCCGTGGTGGACCCGGAGGTGGCCGCGACGTCGATCTCCGTGCTCGTGGACGCCGGCATCGACGCGTGGGAGATGGGCACCATCGGCGCCCTCACCGACGACGCGGCGGCCGCAGGCCTGGACTTCGTGCAGGGCGCCAAGGGCGTCGACGGCGGCGCCGTGCTGATGCGCGGCCAGTACGCCGCCTGACCCCCACGGAGCGTTTTCGTTCGGGAAACGGCGGGCTCCGGAGCGTTTTCGTTCGGGAAACGGCGGGCTCCGGAGCGTTTTCGTTCGGGAAACGGCGGCCTCCGGGGCGTTTTCGTTCGGGAAACGGCGGTTCACGACGCGAAGATCCGCCCGCCGAGCCGGGTCCGGTGCGTCTGCACCTCGGCGACGACGCGCCGGAAGTCGTCCCGCGCGTCGTCCACCGTGGCCCAGATCTGCGTCCAGCCCGCGCGCGCCCATCCCTCGTCTCGCCACGCGTCCACGGCGACCTGTGCCGGGTCGAGGTGGTGACCGCCGTCGTAGTGGACCACCATGCGCCACTGCCGCCACCCCAGATCCGCGTCCGGCGACCGCGCCCGGCCCGGGTGCAGCACCAGCTGGAGCTCCGGCTCGGGCAGGCCGGCGTGGAGCAGGGCCAGGCGCAGGGCTGTCTCCTGTGGGGAGTCCGCGCCCACCCGCATCAGCTCGAGGGCGGCACGGGCGGTGCGCACTCCCTTGAACCGCCCGGCACGCAGGAGCGCGGACCGCAAGGCCGCCGTCGTGGTCCGTGGTGAGCGGCGCCCCTCCGGCGACCAGGGCCGGTGGACGAGGGCGTCCCCGGCCACCACGACGGGCTCGAGCATGCCTGGACGGAGCAGTGCGGCCAGATCCGCCCAGGATCGCTCCAGGCTCGTCAGGCGGATCCCGTGGAGGACGGTGACATCCGAAGCTGGGACCAGGCGGGCATGCGAGGTGATCTCCGGTCGGACGCTCGCCCCGCGCGGGTGTGGCCGGGAGACGTGCACGGTGCCGTCCTCCGCCAGGAACGGCGGCAGCGGCACGCGGTGCAGGAGCAACGCTGTGAGGTGGGACGCCACTCCCCCGCTCGCCTCCACGATCGCGGCCGTCTCCTCCGGCGCGAAGGGAGCGGGGGCCTCGGCGTAGCCGAGATCCGCCCACGAGCCGAGGTGGTCAGTCCGGAGCCGATGGACCCCATGCGTCACGCGCCGCACGTCACCGCCGCGGACCAGTCGCTCCGAGACCCCGGCCGCGCGCAGGTCGCCACGGGTGAACGGCCGGCCGGTCTCGACGATGTCCGGCAGGGGCAGGGAAGACGTGGCCATGCCCGTGACGATGGCTCAACCCGGCCTATCCCGCCCGCTCAGGAGCACCCACCGTGGACGACGACACCGGCGGCGCCACCTGTGCAGGAGTCGTGCGTGGCCCCGGGCCACCCGGTGTCCACACCCCCGGCGCCCGCCGTTTCCCGCACGAAAACGCCCCGGCGTCCGCCGTTTCCCGCACGAAAACGTGGGTGGGGGTCAGAGGCGGGCGTCGAGCCAGGCCAGCGCGTCGGCGACCGGGGCGCGCCAGCGCCAGCGGGCCTTGGCGTCGGCGCGGGTGGGGCCGAGGTTGATCAGCCCCGTCTCATGCCCGGCCCGCTCGGCCCGCAGCACGAACCGGTAGCCGCTCATCACGGCCAGCGAGGTGCCGACGGCGAGCACCGTGCCGCCGTCGTCGGCCATCGCCTCCGCGGCCGCGCGCCGCGCCGCGGGCACGGACTCGCCGAAGTACACGACGTCCGGCTTGAGCTTCACGGAGCCGCACACCCGGCAGCCGACCATCGTGAACTCCTCCACCCAGTGCTGGTCGAGGGAGACGTCCCCGTCGGGGTTCACGGCGTCCGGGTCGATCGCCACGCGCTCGAGGTAGCCCGGATTGGCGGCCTCGAGCCGCAGGTCCAGGTCACGGCGGGACTCGGTGGCCCCGCAGTTCAGGCAGGCCACGCGCGCCAGGTCCCCGTGGAGCTCGATCAGCCGGTCCTCCGGCATCCCCGCCGCGCGTCCGGCCTCAGCGTGCAGCCCGTCCACGTTCTGGGTCAGGACGCCGGCGATCCGCCCCTCGGCCGCCCAGCGCGCGAGGATGCGGTGCGCCTCGTTCGGCCGGGCCTGGTCCATGCGACGCCAGCCCACGAACGAGCGTGCCCAGTAGCGGTGGCGGGCGGCCGGGTCGTCCCGGAACTCCTGGTACGTCATCGGCCGGTGGCGGTGCAGGGACCCGTTCGGCCCCCGGTAGTCCGGGATGCCGGAGTCGGTGGACACGCCGGCCCCGGTGATCACGAGCGGGCGGGACTCCTCCATCAGACGCAACAGACCTCGAGACGCCGTCTCGGGGTCCTGCAGCGGTGCTGTCTCATCCACCACCCTGGCGATCGACCGCAGGGCGGCCTGATGCCCGTCCAGGGCCGGATGCCGTGCGGGCGTCATCGCGCCCGCGCGTCGTCGTCCTCGTCCTCCGCGTAGAGGTCCGCGTACGGATCCTCGTACTCGGGCTCCTGGTCCTGCTCCGGGCCGCGCGTGCGTCCGCCCGTGAGCTCTCGCTCCAGTGCCGAGAGGTCTGTTCCGGGAGAGAAGTACTTCATCTCCCGTGCCTGCTTCGTGGCCTTCGCCTTCTGACGGCCGCGCCCCATGAGCGTGACCCCCTTCGCATCTCTCGCCGCCTCGGATCTGTGGCGCACAGGGGCCCGCCGAGGTCTTCACTGGTCAATATGGTTCGTGCGGACAAGGATACATGACCCGCCGGACGGCCTGTGGACGACGACGACCGGCCCGGTCCGGCGGGGCGTGCAGTGGCGCCGGGTGCGGCGCGGGTCGATCGGTGCTGAGTCCCTGCTCGGCGCGCAGCTCGACCGCGACGGCCACGCGCACCAGCCCGAGGGCAGCAACGGCCGCTCGGACTACGCGCCGTTCGTGGACGCGGGCATCGCCTCGACGGGCCTGCTCTCGATCCGCGACGACAACTACCACACGCCCCAGGACGACATCGACAACGTCTCCATCACCACGCTGACCCACACGGCCCGCGCGGTGGCGAACCTGATCGGCACCCTCCAGCAGGACGCCGACGCCCTCGGCACCCGCTGACCCGAGGCGTCCGTCCGTCTCACAGATGCCGTCGGGGGCGGTTTCGGGTGGTATCCAGGCCGGATACCACCCGAAACCGCCCCCGGCGCGTCTCCTGCAGGGCCGGCCGCGCTCAGATCCAGCCGGCCTCCCATGCGGCCCGTTCGGCCTCCTGGCGGGTCCGCACACCGAGCTTGCCGATCGCGTTCGAGACGTGGTTCCGCACGGTCCCCGGGGCCAGGTGCAGGGCGGCGGCGATGTCCTCCACGCGGGCGGCGTCCCGCCCGGCCCGCAGCACGTCCAGCTCGCGCTCGGTCAGGGGGCTGCGCTCGGCCGTCAGCGCGGAGGCGGCGATCTCGGGGTCCACGTAGCGCCGGCCCGCCACCACCTGCCGCAGGACGACGGCCAGCTCCTCGGCCGGCGTCGACTTCGGGACGAACCCGGACACCTGCTCCGCGAGCGCCCGGCGCAGCACGCCGGGTCGGGCGTGCCGGGTGAAGATGACGACCTTCGTGGGCACCGAGCGCAGGATCTGTCGGGCGGCCTCCACGCCGTCCAGCCCCGGCATCTCCAGGTCCAGCAGGCAGACGTCCGGGCGGTGCTCCTGCGCGGCGGCCACGGCGGCGATGCCGTCGGAGACGCCGGGCAGCACCTCCAGGTCCTCCTCCAGGGCGAGCAGCGCCTCCACGGCGCCGCGGATGAGGACCTCGTCGTCGGCGACGAGCACGCGGATCCTCTCGGTCGGGGCACTCATGCGATCTCCTTCTCGGTGCGGGGCACGGTCAGGGTCAGGGTGAACTCCCCGCCCGCCTGGGTGGCGGTCAGGGTCCCGCCGGCCGCCTCCGCGCGCTCGGCCAGGGCCGCCAGCCCGGTGCCGCCGGTGCCGGCGTCCGCCGTGGGAGCGCCGTCGTTGACGATGACCAGGCGCACGGCGTCCGGGCCGGCCGCGGTGAGCTCGATGCGGGCGTGGCCGGCCGAGGCGTGGCGCAGGATGTTCGTGGTGGCCTCGCGGACGGCCAGACCGACCAGACGGCCGGCCGCCGTGCCGAGTGGGCCCAGGTGCGGGTCGGCGCCGACCTCGGTGGCGGTGCCGGCGGCGGTGAGCACCTCCTTCGCGTTGACCAGCTCGCGCTCGGCGGAGACCTCGCGGAGGTCGCGGACGAGGGCCCGGGTCTCGGCGAGCGCCTCCCGGGCCTGCTCGCGCACCTCGTGGAGCGAGGCTTCGGCGTCCTCGGTCCGGCCCTTGGCCAGCAGGCGCTCGGCGAGCTCGGCCTTGAGTGCGATGACCTGCAGGTGGTGGCCCTGGACGTCGTGCAGGTCGGCGGCGAAGCGCAGCCGCTCGCGGGTGACGGCGAGGTCCGCGGCCTGCCGCCGGGCGTTGTCGAGGCGCTGCATCAGTCTCCAGAACCAGACCGTGGGGACGATCATGCAGGCGGTGATCACGCACCAGACGAGGAAGCCGACGGCCGTGTCGGCGGGCCCCGCGGGATCCTGGAGGACCGCCGCCGCCCCGAGGACGAGTGAGGCCGCCAAGCCGCCCCAGAGGACGGGACGCCGCCGGCACGGGTGCACCAGCAGGGCGAGGACGAGGGAGGACAGCCAGAGGGGCAGGGCCCACCACGTGCCCGTCCCTGTGAGCCCCAGCGCCGGAAAGACGGCACCGGCGAGCGCGAGCGGGACGGTGGGGCCGAACAGCCAGGCCAGGTCCCGCCGGCCGAACACCGGCCCCTCCGTCTCCTCGGGCGGCGGGGCCTGGAAGTGGCGGGCGACGTGCAGCTGGCCGACGACTCCGAGGACGTGGAGCAGGAGCAGGACCGCCAGTGCGACGACCTGCTCGGTGTGACCGGCCTCCAGGTGCTCCCGCAGGTGGGACAGCGGGCCGAACGCGGAGAAGCCGGCGATCATCAGGACGCAGAGCAGGAAGCCGGTCCAGGTGTACCACCACGCGCCGGTGAGGTCGCCGGAGTACGGGCCGGGCCCGGTGGGCCCGGCCGACCGCATGCCCGCCGGGTTGGCCGTGGGCAGGGCACCGGTCGGACGGCGCCCCGGCGCGGCGGCCGGCGGGGCCGGGCGGCCGTCGTCGTGGTTCCCCTCGATCCTCATGGGCCTCACCCTACGGGCGTGACAACTGTCATGGTCCGCCGTGCGGATCTGCCCGGGCGGAGGTGACCGCACGGCACTTCTGAGGACGGGCGGCGGCCGGAAGGCTGGAGTCAGGGCTCGGGAGCCCGACCGGATCCCGAACGACGACGGGGAACGCGATGGTTTCCCGAACGAGATCGCTGGAGAGGAACGTGGTCACGATGGACCTGATGAACACCGCACGCGAGTTCGTGATGGGACTGCCCGACGGCCTGCAGGGCCTCGGCGTCTTCCTTGCCGGCCTCGTGCCGTTCGTCGAGGGCGAGGGCGCCGGGCTGATCGGCGTCGTCGTCGGGGTGCACCCGTGGGTGGCCATCCCCGCCGCCGTGCTGGGCAACCTCCTCGCCGTCGCGCTCCTGGTCTACGCGGCCCACGGCGTGCGCTCCGCCGTCACGGCGCGCCGTGGGGTGGCCGCCGACGCCGCGGTTCCGGCGACCGGCCCCGGCACCCCGGTGGCCGAGCGCCACGTCCACCTGCACCGTCGCTTCGAGGCGTGGGGTGTGCCCGGGCTGAGCCTGCTCGGCCCCTGGTTCCTCATCCCGGGGCACGTGGCGGCCCCGGCCATGGTGTCCTTCGGGGCGAACCGGCACCGTGTGATGGCGTGGCAGGCCGTCGCCATCGTCCTCTACACGGCGCTGACGGCGTGCGTGGCCTTCGGCCTCGTGAGCTGGAGCGGCGTGCGGGACGCGACACCGGGCACCTTCTGAACCTCGCCCGTGGACGGGCCGAGGGCCGTGCCCTCCCCCGAGCACGGGGGTGGGCACGGCCCTCGGTCCGTCGGTCCCGGCGTCAGCCCTTCCGGGTCACGGTGAGGCCGTTCTCGCCCTCGGCACGGTCCACGACCACGGTGTCCCCGTCCGCGATCTCCCCGGCGAGGATGCCGCGGGCCAGGCGGTCGCCGATCTCGCGCTGCACCAGGCGGCGCAGCGGGCGGGCGCCGTAGGCCGGGTCGAACCCGGCCTCGGCGAGCCACGCCTTGGCGGCGTCGGACACCTCGAGGGTGAGGCGGCGGTCCGTCAGGCGCGCCTGCAGGGACTCGACCTGCAGGTCCACGATCCGCGTCAGCTCGGCCACGGTGAGCGCGTCGAACTGCACGATCTCGTCCAGGCGGTTGAGGAACTCGGGCTTGAACGCCCCGCGCACCACGGACATCACGGACTCGCGCTTGGCGGCCTCGTCCAGGGTCGGGTCCACGAGGAACTGCGAGCCCAGGTTCGAGGTGAGGATCAGGATCACGTTGCGGAAGTCCACGGTGCGGCCCTGGCCGTCGGTGAGGCGGCCGTCGTCGAGCACCTGGAGGAGGATGTCGAAGACCTCGGGATGGGCCTTCTCCACCTCGTCCAGCAGCACCACCGAGTACGGCCGGCGCCGCACGGCCTCCGTGAGCTGGCCGCCCTCGTCGTAGCCGACGTAGCCCGGAGGGGCGCCGACCAGGCGGGAGACGGAGTGCTTCTCCGCGTACTCGGACATGTCGATCCGCACCATGGCGCGCTCGTCGTCGAAGAGGAACTCCGCGAGCGCCTTGGCGAGCTCGGTCTTGCCCACGCCCGTGGGGCCCAGGAAGAGGAACGAGCCGGTGGGCCGGTTCGGGTCCGCGATGCCGGCCCGCGAGCGGCGCACCGCGTCCGCGACGGCGACGACGGCGTCCCGCTGCCCGATCAGCCGCTCGGCGAGGTGCTCCTCCATGGTGAGCAGCTTCTCGGACTCGGCGGTGAGCATGCGCCCGGCGGGGATGCCGGTCCAGGCGGAGACCACCTCGGCGATGTCGTCCGCCGTGACCTCCTCGGAGACCATCGGCTCGGTGGCCGAGCGGTCGGCCTCGCGGGCGGCGCGGTCCGCCTCCTCGAGCTGCTTCTCCAGCGCGGGGATCTCGCCGTACAGCAGGCGGGAGGCCTCGGCGAGGTCGCCGTCGCGCTGGGCCTTCTCGGCGAGCGAGCGCAGCTCGTCCACCTTGGCGCGCAGGTCGCCGGCCTGGTTGAGGGTGGCCTTCTCCGCGTCCCAGCGGGCGGTGAGGGCGGTGAGCTCCTCCTCGCGGTCCGCCTTCTCGGCACGCAGGGCCTCGAGCCGCTCGATGGACGCGGGGTCCGTCTCGCCCTCGAGGGCGAGCTCCTCCATGGTCAGGCGGTCCACCTGGCGGCGCAGGACGTCGATCTCCTCCGGGGCGGAGTCGATCTCCATGCGCAGGCGCGAGGCGGCCTCGTCCACGAGGTCGATGGCCTTGTCCGGCAGCTGGCGGCCGGTGATGTACCGGTCGGACAGCGTGGCCGCGGCCACGAGCGCGGAGTCGGCGATGGCCACCTTGTGGTGGGCCTCGTAGCGCTCCTTGAGCCCGCGCAGGATGGCGATCGTGTCGTCCACGCTGGGCTCGCCCACGAAGACCTGCTGGAAGCGGCGCTCCAGGGCGGGGTCCTTCTCGATGTTCTCGCGGTACTCGTCCAAGGTGGTCGCGCCGATCAGGCGCAGCTCGCCGCGGGCCAGCATGGGCTTGAGCATGTTGCCGGCGTCCATGGCGCCCTCGGACGCGCCCGCGCCCACGACGGTGTGGATCTCGTCGATGAACGTGACGACCTGCCCCTCGGCGGCCTTGATCTCCTCGAGGACGGCCTTCAGGCGCTCCTCGAACTCGCCGCGGTACTTGGCGCCGGCGACCATGGCGCCCAGGTCCAGGCTGATCAGCGTCTTGCCGCGCAGGGACTCGGGGACGTCCCCGGCCACCATCCGCTGGGCCAGGCCCTCGACGACGGCGGTCTTGCCGACGCCGGGCTCGCCGATGAGCACGGGGTTGTTCTTGGTGCGGCGCGAGAGCACCTGCACCACACGGCGGATCTCGGCGTCGCGGCCGATCACCGGGTCGAGCTTGCCGGAGCGGGCGATCTCGGTGAGGTCCGTGCCGTACTTCTCCAGGGACTGGAAGGTGGTCTCCGGGTCCTGGGTGGTGACGCGGGAGTCGCCGCGCACCAGGGTCAGGGCGGCGGCGAGCGCCTCGAGGCTCGCCCCGTTCGAGCGCAGTGCCTCACCGGCCTCGCCGGAGTCCGCTGCCACGCCGAGCAGCAGGTGCTCGGTGGAGACGAACTCGTCCGAGCGCTGCTCGGCCTGGGTGCGCGCGTTCTGCACGACCTGCAGGGCGGCGCGCGAGAACTGGGGCTGGGCCACCGTGCTGCCCTGGGTGGAGGGCAGGCGTCGGATGGCCGAGGAGGCCGCCGTGGAGACGGCGTCGGGGTCGGCCCCGGCGGCCTTCAGGACGGCCACGGCGACGGACTCCCGCTGGTCCATCAGGGCCTTCAGCAGGTGGGCCGGCTCGACCTGGGGGTTGCCGGCGGTGGAGGCGTTCATGGCCGCAGCCGAGAGCGCCTCCTGGCTCTTGGTGGTGAACTTGGCATCCATGGACTACTGGCTCCTTCTCTCCCGTGTCCCGGGGTGTCGGACAACCGTCGACCGCGGGCCGTTCCCGCCGCAGACGAAGTTGAGTCTATATAGCTCAACCCTCCACGCACCAGGGCTATTCCCCGGCGCGCCGGTACGTTGGTGCCATGGCCGGCTCCACAGCGGCGCCCCGGCGCCTTCGCACGTACACCCGACCGCGGGTGTCCCTGCTGTACGTCCTGCGCCGCACCCTGCACCGGCTCTTCGAGCTGCAGGTCTGGGATGTGGCCGCCGCCATGACCTTCTTCGGGGCGCTGTCCCTGCTGCCCACCGTCATCGCCCTGCTCTCCGTGGTCTCGCTGCTGGGCGTCGAGGAGGAGACAGTGGACGCCGCGGCCCACCTGGCCGCCGAGATCTGGCCGTCGCTGACGCCCGACGTCGTCCGCGAATGGATCCTGACCCTCGGCTCGGCCGGGCCCGGCACCGGCGCCGTCGTCCTCGGGGCCGTCGGCACCGTGGTGTCCGCCTCGGGCGCCGTCGGTGCGTTCCACCGGGCGATGCACCGCATCCACGACACCCGCGAGGGCCGGCCCTTCCTCCACTTCCGCCTCGTGGTCTTCATCGAGACGCTCGCCCTCATGCTCGGCGCCGTGCTGATCACGATCCTGGTGGTCGTCGGCGGGGACCTCTCCCAGCGCCTCGGCCAGGCCGTCGGCCTGCCGGAGGAGACGGTCCAGACGTGGAACGTGGTGAAGTGGCCGGTCATCCTCGTGGTGATCGCCCTGATCGTGACCCTCGCCTACCGCCTGGGGCCCAACGTCCGGCAGCCCCGCTACCGCCCGCTCTCGCTCGGCGCCGTGGCCGTGGTGGTCCTGCTCTTCGGCGCCACCATGGCCCTGGGCTGGATCACGGACCGGTTCGGCCAGTTCGCCGTGGTCGGGCGGATCAACTCCGCGATCGGCGTGCTCGCCCTCGCGTGGGTGGCGTGCATCGTGCTGTTGGCCGGGGCCGCCTTCGACGCGGAGGTGCTGCGTGCCCGCCAGCTGGCCGTCGGCATCGACGCCTCCGTCGAGATCCAGCTGGCGACGCGGCACACCGCGGTGCTCGAGGCCTCCGAACGGTACGAGGCCCGCAACCGCCGCCTGGCCCGGCTCGTGGCCGACGCCGTGCGCGCCGGCGAGGACCTCACGATCGAGGCCACACCCCTGCTCTCCGAGGAGGGGCGCCTCCTCGCGGTCGAGTCGGGAGGGCGAGGCCCGGAGGACGTCAGCTCGGGCAGCCCGTTCCACGCGGACCCGGTGTCCGACGACGGCGCCCGCCTCGAGCCGACGCCGCGGCCCGACGACTGAGAGGTCAGCGCTCCCGCTTCTCGAACGCCTCGACCTGGGCACGCAGCGTCTCGGCCGCGATCTCCTCGTCGAGGCCCACCATGCCGAGGTACACGAGCTCGTCCCCGTCCGTGACGCCGCCGACGATCATGGTGAACAAGGCCGTGTCCATGCCCGAGTTCCCCAGGGAGATGTGGACCGCGTCCGGCACGCCGGGCACCGTCGTGAAGGCCGCCTCGACGCCGTCCGGGTCGCCGAACGTGCCGCACGTGTCGGCCAGCTCGCCGAAGGGCTCCAGCAGATCGGTGCCGTCCTCGGTGACCGCGACCATGCCGAACGCCCCGGCCTGGGAACCGGCCAGGCCGGTGACCGCGGCCGGGTCCACCTCGTACTGGGCCAGCGCACCGCCGAGCCCGGGCGCCTGCTGCGTGTTGATCTGCTCGATGAGGTCCGCGCAGGCGCCCGTGGGGGTGACGCCCGTCAGGCTCAGGCTGGTGCTGATCGGCTCGCCACCGCCGCCGGCCTGGGTCTCGATGTCCGTGAACACGCCGTCGGGCGCGGTCTGGGGCGTGAGCAGGACGTCCTCGAGCGCCTCCACGCGCTCCTCCTGCTCGTCCGTGAGGTCCGAGCCGGCCCCCGTCGGGCCGGACTCGGACGCGTCGGCCGACGCGGAGGACGAGGCCTCGCCGCCGCCCCCGGCACAGCCGACGAGCGCGTGGGCGCCCACCGCGAGCAGGGACAGGGTGGCGACGGGGCGGGCGGGGGCGGCGGTGCGGAGGATGAGAGACCTCTCAGACCGGGTGACGACGATGTGACCAGCCTGGCAATCCCCACAGCGCGAGGCCAGCCTTCGTCTGCTGGGGCGGGCCGCGGCAGGGCCACCGGTCGATCGGCTCGCTCCGCGGCGACGAGTCGTCTCCCGGCGCCCGCGACGGGCCCGACGCACTACGATGACCACCAATCACGGCGGAACACGTCACTCTGCCGGCTCCCTCCGACCCGCACGCCCGTCCTCCCGACGGCGGCACAGAAGGCACTCCATGACCCGCATCCACTCCCGCCTCCTCGGCGCCGTGGGGCTCACCGCGTCGGCGGCGCTGCTCACCGGCTGCGCCGTCCTCGGCGGCGACGCCGGATCCGCCGGCATCGTGTCCGATGACGACCTGAGCACCTCGTACGGCCTCGTCCAGCCCGGCGTCCTGACGGTCTGCTCCGACATCCCCTACCCGCCCTTCGAGTTCGAGGAGAAGGGTGAGCTGACCGGCTACGACATCCAGCTGGTCGAGGCGGTGGCGGAGAAGCTGGGTCTCGGGGTGAACGTGATCGACTCCTCCTTCGAGGCGATCGAGTCGGGTGCCTCGCTCACCGGCTGCGACGTGAACGCCTCGTCGATCTCCATCACCGAGGCCCGCCAGCGCGTCATGGCCTTCACCCTCCCCTACCTCGACGACGACCTCGTCCTGGTCGCGAAGAAGGGCTCCGGCATCACCGACGTCGACTCCGCGAAGGGCCGCCGGATCGGCGTGCAGGCCGCGACCACCGGCGACGAATACGCCCAGCAGAACGGCCTGAGCCCCGTGCAGTTCGAGGACGGCGGCATGCAGGTCCAGGCCCTGCAGGCCGGCACCGTGGACGCCGCCCTGGGCAACCAGTCCGTGTTGCTCTACTCCCTCAAGGACGACGATCGCTTCGAGGTGGTCGAGTCGCTGCCCACGGGCGAGCAGCTCGGCATGGCGGTCGGCCCGCAGAAGGCGCAGCTCGGCTCCGCCGTGAACCGCGCGCTGCAGGAGCTGCGCAACGACGGCACCGTGGCCGAGCTCCAGGAGCGCTGGTTCGGTCAGGCACAGGAGGACTACCGATGAGCACGCAGGCCCCCGTCTCGCCGGCACCGGCCATGAAGCCCGGCCGCGCGCGCCGCCGTCGTCGGCTGTCCCTGATCATCCAGGCGGCCGTCTTCGTCCTCGCCCTCGTCGTCCTGGCCGTCCTCATCGACTGGGGCGCGCTCGCCGAGAACGTCCTGAACTTCCCCGCCGTGGCCCCGATGTTCCCCAACGTGATCCTCGTGGGGCTGGGCAACACGCTGTTCTACACGGTCACCTCGTTCGTCGTCGGCCTGCTGGGCGGCATCGTGCTCGCGCTCATGCGCCTGAGCTCGTTCGGCCCGTACCGGTGGCTGGCCACCGCCTACGTGGAGTTCTTCCGCGGCGTCCCCGCGCTGCTGGTGTTCCTCGCCTTCGGCTACGGGGTGCCCTTCGCGTTCGGGGTGTCCTGGCCGATCCCCGTCGTCGTGATGGTGGCCCTGGGCATGGTCTCGGCCGCGTACATCGCCGAGACCCTGCGTGCCGGCCTGCAGGCGGTGCCCCGCGGCCAGATGGAGGCGGCCCGGTCCCTCGGCATGCCGACGTGGCGGGCCATGGTCACCATCGTGATCCCCCAGGCGTTCCGCATCGTGCTGCCGCCGCTCACCAATGAGGTCATCCTCCTGACCAAGGACTCCTCGCTGGTCTACGTGCTCGGCCTGGCCGCGCACGAGTACGAGCTCACCAAGTTCGGTCGCGACGGCATCTCCGCCCTCGACGCCGGCATGACGCCGATCCTCGTGGCCGGCCTGTTCTACCTCGTGATCACCGTGCCGCTGTCCCTGCTGGCCCGCCGGTTCGAGGCCCGTTCGACCAAGAAGGGGCACTGAGATGGCCCAGCAGAACCCCATCACCGGATCCTTCGGCGCGGTGGCCGCCGCGGACGCCGCCGGCGTGCACGTGGCCGGCCTCAACAAGTCCTTCGGCGCCAACCACGTGCTGCGCGGCATCGACCTCGACGTCGCCCCCGGCGAGGTCGTGTGCCTGATCGGCCCGTCCGGCTCGGGCAAGTCCACCCTCCTGCGCTGCGTGAACCTGCTGGAGAAGCCCGACTCGGGCGTCGTCACGGTCGGTGAGTTCACGGTCACGGACGAGGACGTGGACCTGGACGTGCTGCGCCGGCACGTGGGCATGGTGTTCCAGCAGTTCAACCTGTTCCCGCACCTGTCCGTGCTGGAGAACTGCACCGTGGCCCAGCTCAAGGTGCTCAAGCGGGGCAAGGCCGAGGCGGTGGACGTCGCCCGTCGGCAGCTGGCCCGCGTGGGCCTGGCCGAGCTCGAGGACCGCTACCCGGACCAGCTCTCCGGCGGTCAGCAGCAGCGCGTGGCGATCGCCCGTGCGCTGGCCATGGACCCGCAGCTGATGCTCTTCGACGAGCCCACCTCGGCCCTCGACCCCGAGACCGTCGGCGACGTCCTGGCGATCATGCGTCAGCTGGCCCGCGACGGCATGACCATGCTCGTGGTCACCCACGAGATGGGCTTCGCCCGCGAGGTGGCCGACCGGGTCGTGTTCATGGACGGCGGCGTCGTGGTGGAGGCCGGCCCGGCCGCCGCGGTGATCTCCGATCCCCAGCAGCCGCGCACCCAGGACTTCCTGCGCCGCGTGCTGCACCCCACCGAGATCGATCTCTGAGCCTGCCCGCCCGCCGTGCCCCGGTGGGCGGGCGCATGCGTGAGGGGCCCCGCCTGGACCGTGGTCCGGGCGGGGCCCCTCAGGCATGCGGCGGGGGCGTCAGGCCTTCTTGCGCAGCTTCTTCAGCTCGTCACGGGCCTCGCGCAGCGCGGCGACCTGCTCCTCACGGGCGGCGTGGATCGCGGCGACCTTCTCGTCCTGGGCGTCGCGGATGGCCTGCACCTTGGCGTCGCGGGCGCCCTCGATGCGGGCGGCACGCTTCTTGGCGGCCTTGCGGCGCTTGCCGGGGCGGTTGGCCACGGAGTCGGCGGCGATGGCCAGGCCGGAGCCGACCAGGAAGATGTCCTTGGCGACGGCGGTGCCCTCCTGGGACGGGCGCACGCCGTCCGCCTCGGTCATCTCCGGGGTGTTCAGGTACATGGAGAACAGGCCGCCGGAGAACGCGGTCAGGGCGGAGCCGGCGAGCCAGCCCGGGACGAACGGGGCCAGCAGGGCCGAGCCCACGCCGATCTCGGTGGTCACGAGGAACTTCTTGAACTGCTCCGGTGACAGGTTGGCCAGCGCGGGCAGGCCGCGGGCGCTCATGTCGCGCAGGCCCTGGGCCTGCTCCGCGGAGATGCCGCGCTTGTTCAGGCCGGAGTTCAGGATGAACGCGCCGGAGGCCAGGCGCAGCGGAATCTGGACGATGCTCATGGAGTCTTCCTTCCAGTAGGGCCCGCGGCACGCACGTGGAGTGGGGTGTGGCGCGAACGGTCGGTGAGCGGTCTGCACCTCCGACAGTACCAACGGCAGCCCGCTCCCGCCCGCCCGGAGGCGCGGCTGTGCGCGCAGAGCGGACGACGTCGGCGCCTCCACCACGTCGCGGAGGCGGTCGATGATGGACAATGGGGCGCATGCTCCCCCTCGTCGCACCCCTGACCGTGGCCGCCGCCGCGCCCACCGACTACGGCTGGCTCGGCAACATCGTCGTGGACATCATGGAGGCGGTCGGCCCGATCGGCGTCGGCCTGGCCGTCTTCGCGGAGAACATCTTCCCGCCCATCCCGTCCGAGGTGATCCTGCCCCTGGCAGGCTTCACCGCGGCCGGCGGCGCCTTCAGCCCGCATGCCGCGCTGGTCTGGGCGACGGTCGGCTCGATCGTCGGAGCGCTGGCCCTCTACGGCCTCGGCGCGTGGCTCGGCCGCCACCGCATGTACCGCCTCGCGGACCGCATGCCGCTGGTGGACATGGAGGACGTGGCCAAGACCGAGCGCTGGTTCATCCGATACGGCTACTGGACCGTGTTCCTGGGCCGCATGGTCCCCGTGTTCCGCTCCCTGATCTCCATCCCCGCGGGCATCGAGCGGATGAACCTCGCGAAGTTCACCCTGTTCACGGCGCTGGGCTCCCTGATCTGGAACGCGATCTTCGTCTACGGCGGCTACGCGCTCGGGGAGCGGTTCCACGTCGTCTCCGAGTACGCGGACGTCTTCTCCAACATCGTCCTGGTCCTGATCCTGGCCTTCCTCGCGATCTGGGTGGTCCTGCGCCTGCGCCGTGACGCCCGCCGCCGGAACGACCCGGACTGGCGCCCGCCGACCGCGGATGAGATGGCCGCCCGCGTCGAGGCCATCCTGGAGTCCTCCGACCACCGGAAGTGAATCGCATGCACCCCGTCCTGCCCTCCCCCCGCCGTGGCCGCGCGGCCCTCGGCCTGGCCGCCGTCGCCCTGGTGACGCTGAGCGCCTGTGCCCGCACCGAGCCGCAGCCTGAGCCTGCGCCCGCCACGACGGCGGCCTCCGCCCTGCCGTCCATGGACATGGCCCCGTTCACGGTCGAGGTCCCCTCGCACGACCTCGAGCGGGTGCCGGAGGCGAGCGTCGCCGTGCTCGAGGGCGAGGACCCGGACCACCACGGGGCGTGGCTGCAGGTGCCCGGGGCGCCGGCCTGGACGGAGGCCATGGCCGAGGCCGTGCGCGCCCAGATCGACCAGTACCGCCGGGACACCGACCCGAGCGCGGACCCGCGTCTGGAGATCCAGCCGCAGCTCGCCGTCGTGGCCGAGGACATCGCCGCGGCCCGACTGCTCGCCACGGAGCGGCGCGGCACGGACTCCGTGTCCACCTCGCACGTGATCTGGTACTCGGCCCGCGAGGACCGCGTGCTCGAGACCGCCGATCTCTTCACCCCCGACGGCTGGGACGCGTTCCGCGCCGAGGTGCGCCAGCGCATGGCCAACGACCCGGACGTGATCGGCTCGCGCCTGGACTCGGCGGTCGACGCCCCGGAGCAGGTGGAGAACCGTCGCGTCTGGGACGCGGTGGTCTTCCTGCCGGACGGCAGCCTGATGCTCGAGGCGGACCAGGCGTCCATGGCGCCGGCCGCCGCGGGCGTGCTGACGGTGCGGATCCCTCGGGACACGGCGACCGCCTGGCTGTCCGACCTGGGCCACGTCGCCGCGGACGCCGCCTCCGCCCCCGCCGACCTGCGTCTGCCGGACCGCTCCACCCCGACCCCCGAGGAGCAGCAACCGGAGCCCGCCCCCGAGCCGGAGCCCGAGACGTCCTCGTGGACGGAGGAGGCCACCGGCGCACCCGTGCCGCCCCCGTCCGCGCCCGCCGACACGGCGGCCCCGACGCCCAGCGTGACCACCCCGGTGCCGAGCAGCACGGCCCCGTCCTCCTCGGCCCCCGCGCCCACCCGCTCGGCCACGCCGTCCTCCCCGTCGTCTCCCCCCACCTCGTCCTCGCCGTCGGGCACGGGATCCGGCAGTCCGACGCCGAGCACCCCCGACCCGACGCCGACCTCCGCGACGCCGACCCCGACGTCCCCGACCCCGACGTCCCCGAGCCCGTCCGGTCCGTCCACGAGCGCGTCCGGTCCGTCCACGAGCGCGCCGGCCACGGACCCTGCGCCGGACCCGACCGAGTCCGCACCCGAGCCGACCGCCACCACGGCCTCCGCGTCCGCGTCGCCCACGTCGGGGGACCGCTCCAGCAGCACCCCCTGACCCCGGCGCCGGGCGCCGTCGTCGGCCGCGGTCTGCACCGTCGACGCGCGGCCGTGGCAGGATCGGGGCGATGACTGAGCACCTGCCCCGCCCCTGCCCGGACGCACCCGGCCCCGACGCCGTGCCGCCGCCCGCCGAGCGCGTCCACGCGCACGACCACAATCGGGACAAGGACCCCGCCCTCGTCCGACGGGAGCCGGTCTCCTTCGTCCGACGTGGTGCGCGCCTGAACGCGGGGCGGCAGGCCGTGTGGGACCGCCAGGCGGAGCGGGTCCTCGTGGACGTGCCTCGCGGCCGCGGCGCCACCTCGGTGGACGGCCAGGCCCGACTGGACTGGGCGGGGGTGTTCGGGCGCGAGGCCCCCCTGCTGGTCGACATCGGCTCCGGGCTGGGCGAGTCAACGGCGCAGGCCGCCGCCGACCGGCCGGACTGGAACGTGCTCGCCGTCGAGGTCTACGTGCCCGGCCTGGCCGCGCTCATGACGCGCGTGGAGCAGCAGGGCCTGGAGAACGTCCGCGCCGTGGAGGCCAACGCCCCCGAGCTGCTGGACGCCCTGCTCACGCCCGGCTCCGTCTCCGAGGTGTGGGTGTTCTTCCCGGACCCGTGGCACAAGAAGCGGCACCACAAGCGCCGCCTGGTCTCCCCCGCCTTCGCGGACCGCGTGGCGCGGGTGCTCACCCCCGGCGGGGTGCTGCGGCTGGCGACGGACTGGTCGGGCTACGCCGTGCAGATGCGCGAGGTGCTCGAGGCGCACCCGGGGTTCGAGAACCTCTTCCCCGGGCGCGCCGCGGGCGAGGACTCCCCGCTCACGCGGGTGCGCCGAGAGGGCAGGGAGACCGAGGTGGGCGCCCAGCCGCTGCCCGCCGGCTGGGAGAGCGCGGCCGAGGAGGAGCGCCCGCTGCGGGCCGGCCTGGGTGAGGCGCGGGCCGGCGCGGCGGCCGCGGACCCCGTGGACCACGAAGGCGGCTGGGCGCCCCGGTTCGAGGGTCGACCGATCACGAGCTTCGAGGCGAAGTCCCAGCGGGCCGGGCGCCTCGTGTTCGACCTGGCGTACCGCCGCCGCTGAGCACGGGGCCCGACGGAGCCGCTCAGACCGGGGCGACCGGCCCGGCCGGGTCGGCGCCGTCCGGGGCGGGCGACAGCGGCAGGCCGGCGGTCACCCGCGCGGTCGCCGCGAGCGTCACGGACCCGGCGTCCCGGTAGCCCCTCGGGGCGTCCTCGGAGGCCGTCGGCGACCAGCGGGCCGTGTGGTGGCCACGGACGGCGGCCCCCGCCAGGCCGGGCCGCGGGGCCACCGGCAGCACGGCGGCGTCCGTCCAGTCCCGACGTCGGCCCACCGCGCGGCCGACCCGGGCGAGGAGGTCGCCCGGGGCCAGGGCGCGGAACGTCCGTCCGGACCGCAGGCCGAGGTGCGCGGCCCGAGCTGCCAGGGCGGCGGGCAGGCCGACCGCGCCCGAGACCACGAGTGCCTCGACGGGACGCTCGGCCGGCCACGGGGCCTCGGCGTCGTCGGGCTGCAGGCCCCGGTCCGCGAGCAGGCGCAGGGCGTGCGCGGCCACGAGCGAGCCGTACGAGTGGGCCTCCACGGCCCCGTGCACGGCGGTCCCGCGGGCGCGCAGGGCCAGGGTGGCGTCATCGTCCTCCCCCGGCCCGTGGCGCAGGAACTCCCACCAGGCCCACACATCCGCGGCGAGCATCGCACCGCCGCGCCGGCCGGGGCCGTCGAGCACCACCCGCCAGGGCGTGGGTGCGGGGTAGCCGAGCCACCCGATGACGACGGGGCGGGGTGCGCCGGCGGCGCGCTGGGCGGCGGCGAGGTGGGCGGCCTCCCGGGCCGTCCCCCACATGGCCGTCTGGGGGCGGATGCCCATGCCAGAGACGAGCCAGGTCAGGTGGGTGGCGGTCGCGGGGTCCCCCGCGGCGACCACCGCGCGCGGCCCGTCCGGGCCCTCGAGGACGTAGTCCAGCAGATGCCGGGCGGGCAGGTGCGGGTCCATGCCCTCCGGCTTGAGGGCGTGGACGATCCCGTCCAGGGCGCTCCGGGCCTGCCGGCCGAGGCCGTCGCGCCGGGCCATGTCGGCGCGCAGCCGCTCCTGCACGCGGGACCGCGCGGCCGCCCCGAACGACGCCCGGCTCAGTCCTGCTCGGACTGCCACGTGGGCACCCGTCGGAGGCCTGCGACGCCGGAGGGCAGCCTCCGCAGGCCGCTCGGGCAGGCCTCGCCCGCGGTGTCCGCCCCGGCCCGTGCCGCGGCGTGACGGCGGACGGCCATCCGGTCGGCGTAGCGGGCCGAGACGTCACCGCCGGAGCCCACGGTGAAGACGCGGGCCAGGCGGGAGGCGTGGTGGAGGCGGTCCACCTGGGCAGCCAGCTCGACCACGGTGTCCTGCAGCTGCTCGACCTCGCGCTGCAGCGCGATCACGCGGCGGATGCCCTCCAGCGAGATGCCTTCACGGCTCAGGGTCTGCACGGTCTGCAGCCGCTCGACGTCGGCGAGGGAGTAGCGGCGGTGCCGTCCGTCCTGGCGGGCGGGGACCACGAGGCCGAGCCGGTCGTACTGGCGCAGGGTCTGCGGATGCATGTCCGCCATCTCGGCGGCCACGGAGATCACGAAGACCGGGGCGTGCCGGTCGGGACCCCCCTCGCGGCCCCGGTCCGCACGGGCGGCGCCGTCGCGGGCGCTCACCAGGCTGCCTTCCGGGCCAGCTCCCGCCGCGGATCGTCGCCGGCAGTGGCGGACTGCAGGGCCTCGACGGCGGCGCGGGCGTCGTCGTTGAGCGTGGTGGGCACGGTGACGCGCAGCTCCACGAGCAGGTCACCCGTCGTCGTCCCGCGCTCGACACCGCGGCCCTTCAGGCGCAGCACGCGGCCACACTGGGAGCCCGCCGGCACCTTCACCTTCACGGAGCGATCCAGCGTCGGCACCTCGATCGTGGCGCCGAGGGCGGCCTCGGGGAAGGTGATCGGCACGGTGATCCGCAGGTCGTCCCCGTCCCGGCGGAAGAACTCGTGCTCGCGCACGTGCACGGTGACCAGCAGGTCGCCGCGGCCGGCCGGGCCGGGCGAGCCCTTGCCGCGGGCACGGACCTTCTGGCCGTCGCGGATGCCCTTCGGGATCTTCACCTCGATCGTCTCGCCGTCCGGGCCGCGCAGGGACACCGTGGTGCCCTGGATCGAGCCGCGGAAGGAGATCGTGGTGGTGGCGGTGCGGTCCGCGCCCTTCGTGGGGCGCGGCCGTGCGTACCCCGCATCGCCGAAGCCGCCGGGGCCGAAGCCGCCGGGCTGGCCGGCGGCGCCACTGAACATCCCGCTGAACAGGTCGGACAGGTCGGGCTCGGACTGCGTGGTGCGGGGGCCGCCCCCGCCGCCGAACATGCCGCCGAAGACGTCCTCGAAGCCGCCGCCGCCGGCACCGCCCGGGGCGGAGAACCGGGCGCCGCCGCCCATCGCGCGGATCGCGTCGTACTCCTGGCGCTCCTGGGGGTCGCTCAGGACGGCGTACGCCTCCGAGATCTCCTTGAACTTCTTCTCGGCCGCCTCGTCCCCGGGGTTCTGGTCCGGGTGGTGGGTGCGGGCGAGCTTGCGGTAGGCCTTCTTCACATCCGCATCGGAGGCGTCCTTGGACACCCCCAGGGTCGCGTAGAAGTCCTTGTCCATCCAATCCTGCGAGGCCATGGTGCCTCCTCTCGTGTGCATCGGTCAGGGGGTCGGCCGGCGGCGGGGTGGGCCGCCGGCCGACGGGGTCACTCGTCTCCGGCGGAGACCATCACCTGGGCGGCGCGCAGCACGCGGCCGTCCCGGACGTAGCCGTTGCGGAAGACCTGGACCACGTGGTCCGCGGGCACCTCCGCGTGCGGCTGGCGCATCACGGCCTCGTGCAGGGCCGGGTCGAACTCGACGCCGGCCAGCGCCGCCTGGTCGTGGCGCTCGAGGCCGAGGCCGGCCAGGACGGTGTCGAGCTTGGTCGCGATGGCGGCGAACGGGCCGTCCGTCAGGTCGCCGGCGGCGCGGGCGGCGTCGATGTCGTCGAGCACCGGCAGCAGTGCGGTGACGGCCTTGAGCACGCCGGCGTCCCTGGCCAGGTCGCGGTCGCGGTCCACGCGACGCTTGTAGTTCACGAACTCGGCCTGCAGACGTCGCAGGTCGGTCTCGAGCTCGGCCTCGCGGTCCGAGGCCGCGGGCTGCGGCGCCTGGGTCCCGGCCTCCGCGCCGGCCTCGTCGAGGATGCGCTCGGCCTGGGCGAGGGCGTCGCCGTCCTCGGCCTGCTCGGCCGCGCTCTCGGCGGAGACGCGGGGCTCACCGGTCTCGGGGTCGATGCGGCGACGGTCGTTGAACACGATGGGCTCCTCCTCGGAGCCGCGCTCGGCGTCGGAGGAGCCGTGCGGACGCTGCTGGTCGGCGCTCATGGTGTGTCCTTTCGAAGCGGGTGGGCGCGGCGGGTCCGCCGCGCGGGGGTGGTGCGGGAAGGCCGGCGGGCTGGCCCGGCAGGGGCGCTGCCGGGCCGGCCCGCCGGCGTCGTGGGCCTCCGGGCGGGGCGGGCGTGGACGCCCGCCCCGGCCCCGGGGTGTCAGGCCTTCTTCTCGTCGTCCTCGTCGACCACCTCGGCGTCGACGATGTCCTCATCGTCGCCCTGCGGGGCGGCGGACTCGGCGCCGGCGTCGGCCGACTCCGCGCCCTGCTGGGCGTAGAGGGCCTCGCCGATCTTGACCTGGGAGGCCTGGAGCTTCTCGAACGCGGCGGCGACCTCGTCGTCGTTGTCCTGCTTCTCCAGGGCGGCCTTCAGGGCGTCGACGTCGGCCTGCACCTCGGTCTTGACGTCCTCGGGCAGCTTGTCGCCGTTGTCCTGCAGGAGCCTCTCAACGGAGTAGGCGGACTGCTCCGCCTGGTTGCGGCGGTCGGCGGCCTCGCGGCGCTTCTTGTCCTCGTCCGCGTGGGCCTCGGCGTCCTTGACCATGCGGTCGATGTCCTCCTGGGACAGCGAGGAGCCGCCCGTGATGGTCATCGACTGCTCGGTGCCGGTGCCCTTGTCCTTCGCGGAGACGTGCACGATGCCGTTCGCGTCGATGTCGAACGTGACCTCGATCTGGGGCATGCCGCGCGGGGCCGGGGCGATGCCGGTCAGCTCGAAGGTCCCCAGCGCCTTGTTGTCCCGGGTGAACTCGCGCTCGCCCTGGAAGACCTGGATGGACACGGAGGGCTGGTTGTCCTCGGCCGTGGTGAACGTCTCGGAGCGCTTGGTCGGGATGGCCGTGTTGCGCTCGATGAGCTTGGCCATCACGCCGCCCTTGGTCTCGATGCCCAGCGACAGCGGGGTCACGTCGATCAGGAGCACGTCCTTGCGCTCACCGGCGAGCACGCCCGCCTGCACCGCCGCGCCGATGGCGACGACCTCGTCCGGGTTCACGCTCTTGTTGGGCTCCTTGCCGCCGGTCAGCTCCTTCACCAGGTCGGAGACGGCGGGCATGCGGGTGGAGCCGCCGACGAGGATCACGTGGTCGATGTCGGAGACCTTGACGCCGGCCTCCTTGATGACGTCCTCGAACGGCTTGCGGGTGCGCTCGAGCAGGTCCTTGGTGAGGTCCTCGAACTTGGCGCGGGACAGGTGCTCGTCCAGATGCACCGGGCCCTCGGGGGTCACGGACAGGTACTGCAGCGAGATGCTGGTGGAGGTGGCCGAGGAGAGCTCCTTCTTGGCCTGCTCCGCGGCCTCCTTCAGGCGCTGCAGGGCGATCTTGTCCTTGGACAGGTCCGCGCCCTTGGACTTGGCCTGCTGGAGCAGCCAGTCCACGATCCGCTGATCCCAGTCGTCGCCGCCGAGGCGGTTGTCGCCGGCGGTGGCGCGCACCTGGATGGTGGCGAAGTCGTCCTCGTCCTTGGCGACCTCGAGCAGGGACACGTCGAAGGTGCCGCCGCCCAGGTCGAAGACCAGGATGAGCTCGTCCTCCTTGCCCTTCTCCAGGCCGTAGGCCAGCGCGGCCGCGGTGGGCTCGTTGATGATGCGCTTGACGTTCAGGCCCGCGATCTCGCCGGCCTCCTTGGTGGCCTGGCGCTCGGCGTCGTTGAAGTAGGCGGGCACGGTGATCACCGCGTCGGTGACCTTCTCGCCCAGGTACTCCTCGGCGTCGTGCTTGAGCTTCATCAGCGTGCGGGCCGAGATCTCCTGCGGGGTGTACTTCTTGCCGTCCACCTCGGTGGTCCAGTCGGTGCCCATGTGGCGCTTGACGGACGCGTAGGTGCGCTCGGGGTTGTTGACGGCCTGGCGCTTGGCGACCTCGCCGACCAGGACGTCCCCGCCCTTGGAGAACGCGACGACGGACGGGGTGGTGCGGGCGCCCTCGGCGTTCGCGATGACGACCGGGTCGCCGCCCTCGAGGACGGCGACGACGGAGTTGGTGGTGCCGAGGTCGATGCCGACTGCACGGGACATGGTGGGGTCCTTCCTGTCTGACGGTGAAGCGGGGGCCGGACCCGCGGGCCGGGGGCACCGACGCCACAGGGACTTGAGCCTTCATGACTCAGGTTGCCACCGGGTCGGTGGACTGTCAAGTGAACCTGAGTCGACTTCACTCACTTCTGCTTCTGCGGGGGTCAACGCGGGCCGTCCGCGATCCATTCCCGGCGCCGCGGATCCGCTCCGGACCCGCCCGCGCACGCCGCTCAGACCTGGAAACACGACGACCTCACGCGGTTGGATGGCGGATCACGGGGCGTCGCCGACGGCGCGCCCACCCCAACGGAGAAGGAGCACCACCATGGCCGAGAAGAACGCCGCCGAGTACACCGTCCCGGGCCTGTCCCTGAGCACGGGCCGCCGCACCGCCGAGATCCTCCAGGGCCGTCTGCACGCCCTCAACGACCTGCAGCTCACGCTGAAGCACGCCCACTGGAACGTGGTGGGCCCCGGCTTCATCGGCGTGCACGAGATGCTCGACCCCCAGATCGAGCTGGTCCGCGGGATGGTGGACGTCCTCGCGGAGCGCATCGCCACCCTGGGCGTCTCCCCCGCCGGCACCCCGGGCGCACTCGTGGCCGCCCGCGCGTGGGACGACTACACGCTGGGCCGCGCGTCGACCCTGGAGCACCTGGCCGCGCTGGACCTCGTCTACGACGGCGTCGTGACGGACCACCGCGCCGCGATCGACGCCACCGAGGACCTCGACCCGGTCACGCAGGACATCCTCATCGACCAGGTGGCCCAGCTCGAGCTGTTCCAGTGGTTCATGCGCTCGTTCCTGACCACCGACGACGGCCGGCTGAGCAGCGCAGGCACCACCACCGAGGCCGCCGCCGCGGGCCGCGTGAAGGGCGCCCAGTCCGCGCCCGCCCCGAAGGCCGGGCGCACGAAGAAGTCGGACGCGAAGAAGTCCAAGAAGAAGTGACCGCGCGCCCCTGAGGCGCCCGTGCACCGGAGGGGCCCGACCGCACTGACGGTCGGGCCCCTCCCTCCTGCGCGGTTCAGTCGACCTTCGCCGGCCACCACACCTTCGGGCCGATGTCCCGCACGAGCGCCGGGATCAGCAGGGAGCGCACGATCAGCGTATCGAGCAGCACGCCGAACGCGACGATGAACGCCAACTGCACCATGAACATCAGCGGGATCACCGCGAGCGCGGCGAAGGTGGCCGCCAGCACGACGCCGGCCGAGGTGATGACCCCGCCCGTGACGGTGAGGGCGCGCAGCACGCCCGCCCGCGTGCCGTGCCGCGGCGTCTCCTCCCGCGCCCGGGTCATCAGGAAGATCGTGTAGTCGATCCCGAGCGCCACGAGGAAGACGAAGCCGTACAGCGGCACGGTGGGGTCGGCGTCCTCGAAGCCGAACACGTGCCGGAACACGAGGGCCGAGACGCCCAGGGCCGCGCCGAAGCTGACCACGGTGGCCGCCACGAGCAGCACGGGTGCCAGGAGCGAGCGCAGCAGCACCGCGAGGATGACCAGCAGCATCGCGAGGATCAGCGGGATGACGACCCGCAGGTCGCGCTGCGTGGTGACGTTCGTGTCCAGCGCCTGGGCCGCCGGGCCGCCCACGAGGATCTCGCCCGTGGCCGGGAGGTCCGCGAGCCGGTCGCGCAGGCGGGCCACGGTCTGCTGCGCGGCAAGGGACTCGCCCGGGTCCGCCAGGGTGGCCGAGACCAGCACGCGGCCGTCCACCACGCGGGGCTGCGGCTCCGGCGCGGACGCGGCGCCCGCCCCGCCCTCCGCGTCGGTCACGCCCGGGGGTGGGCCCGCGGCGGCCTCGGGGGCGTCCGTGGTGACCTCGGCCTCGGCCACGCCGGGGTCCTCCGCGACGGCGGCGAGCACCGCCTCCGCGTCCCCGGCCGGGGCGAGGATCTGGGCGGGGGCGCCCGCGCCGGCGTCGAAGTGCTCGCTCAGCAGGGCCTGGGCCTGCCGGGCGTCGGAGTCGCCGAGCAGCACGTCCTCCTGGGCGACGCCGTCCGCGCGCAGCTGCAGCAGACCGCCGCAGAGGGCGAGGAGCACGACCGTCGTGGCGACCCAGACGAGACGGGGCCGGCGCGCGACGACGGCGCCCACCCGCGTCCACACCCCGTGGTCCTCCTCGAGGCCGGCGACGGGTCGGCCCGCGCCGTCGAGCGGCGGGGTGAAGGCCCGGCCCCGGGCGGCTCTGCGCTGCGCGCGACGGCGAGCGCGCTCGGGGGACGGGATCGTGGGCCAGAAGGCGGCACGCCCGGTCAGCCGCAGCAGCGCCGGCAGCAGGGTCAGGGCGGCGAGCCACGCGAACGCCACACCCGTGGCGGCCACGGGGCCGAGGGAGCGCGTCGAGTTGAGGTCCGAGGCCATCAGGATCAGCAGGGCGAGGGCCACGGTCGAGGCGGACGCGGTGATCGCGCCGAAGGACCCGCGCACGGCGGCCCGCAGCGCCTCCCCGACGTCCGCCCGGACCAGCAGCTCCTCGCGGTGCCGGGCCACGAGCAGGAGGCAGTAGTCGGTGGCCGCGCCGATCACGAGGATCGAGAGGATGCCCTGGGCCTGGCCGTTGAGCTGGATCCAGCCCGCCAGTGCCATCCCGTAGACGGCCACGATCGCGCCGCAGAGCGCGGCCACGGCCGTCAGGAGCACGAGGACCGGCAGCAGGACGGAGCGGTAGACCGCCACGAGGATCACGAACACCACCGCGAGCGCCACGAGCAGCAGCAGCCCGTCGATGCCCGCGAACGCGCCGCCCAGCTCCGCGACCAGGCCCGCCGGACCGCCCACGTGCCACTCGGTGTCCGCGGCCACGGTGCCGGTGAGGGCGGGGTCGGCGGCCGCCGGGTCCGCCACGACCTCCCGCAGGTCGGCCACCACGTCGGCCACGGGCCGCTCGGCCCCGGCCGAGGAGTCGACGAAGGCCAGGAACTGCACCGCCGCGCCGTCGTCGGAGGGGATCGGGCCGGCGACGTCGGTCACGCCCGGCACCTCGCCCAACCGGCCCGCGAGGTCCGCGAGCGCGGGGAAGGCGGCCGCGGGGTCCGCGGTGCTCGCCGGGCCCACGACGACGGCGGGCACGGCCTCGCCGTCCTGGAACGCCGCCGCCTCCTGTCCCGCGCGGGTGGACTCGGCCGACGCCGGCAGGAAGGTGGCCTGGTCGTTCGAGGAGACGTCGCCGATCCTGCCGAACACGGGGCCGCCCAGGCCGAGCACGGCGAACCAGACCACGGCCAGCGCCGCGGCCAGGCCCAGCCGCAGCCCCCGAGGGGGACGCCCCGTGGCGGCGGGGGTGCGGAAGGCGGAGAGGTCGGGCGGGGTGGGCATGCCCCGAGCGTAGGGGATGGTTCGATGATCAAACAACCATGGGGGCTGGCTAGACTCCCGGCCATGACCACGCAGCCCCCCTCCGCCCCCGCGGAGCACCTCGCCGTGGTCCACGCCCTGCGCGTCTTCAGCGAGAGCGCGGAGCACGCCGTCGACGAGGCCGGCCGCGGCGTCGGCCTGCACCGCACGGACCTCAGAGCCCTCGCGTACCTGATGGCCCGCGCGGCGGCCGGTGAGCCCGTCACGGCCTCGGACCTCGGCGCCCACCTGCACCTCACCCGGGCCTCGGCCACCGCCCTCGTGGACCGCCTGGCCGCCGCGGGCCACGTCCGCCGCCACCGGGACGAGGGCGACCGGCGGCGCGTGCTGGTGGAGCACACGGACACGGCCCGCCGCGACGGACAGCGCGCGTTCGAACCGATGTCCCAGCGGCTGAGCGCCGCCCTCGAGGGGTTCTCCGCCGCGGAGCTGCGGGCCGCGGTGCGGGTGCTCGAGGCGGCCACCGCCGCACTGACGGACCCCGCCCCGGAGGACCCGTGACCCGACCGGCGCTCATCGGCCTGGACGGCCGCTCGGGGTCGGGCAAGACCGTCCTCGCCGCCGCGCTCGCGGCCCGGATCGCGCCGTTCGCGCGCGTCGAGGTGATCGAGATCGAGTCCATGTACCGGGGCTGGGACGGGCTGGCCGCCGCGGTGGACGACGACGGCCCCTACCCGGGCGTCGTGCGCGCGCTGCGGGAGCGGGGCACGGCGACCTGGACCACGTGGGACTGGCACCGCGCCGCCCCCGGCCCGCCGCGGCGGACCGCGCCGGCCGACGTCGTGGTGTGCGAGGGCGTGGGTGCGCTCAGCACCGCCGCCCGACCGCTGCTCGACCTGGCGGTGTGGCTCGAGCTCGAGACCCCCGCGCGACGCACGCGGGCGCTGGCCCGGGACGGTGAGACCTTCGCCCCGCACTGGGACCGCTGGGCCGCACAGGAGGAGGACTACCTGGCCCGGCACGCCCCGCGCGCCGCGGCGGACCTGATCCTGCGTCTGCCCTCCGCCTGACGGCGGCGGTGCCCGGGGCCGGGGGCGTCGGGGTCTGCGTGCGGGCCGGTCGGGCGCCCGCGCTGGGACCGGAGCGGTTCGCTCCGCTTAGGTGTAGCATCGGAGGCGGCGCGCCGCGTCCGGCCGCGTCCCACCCCAGCACACGGAGACCTCCCCTTCCCATGGCGACACTGCTCTACCGTCTCGGCCTCGGCGCCGCCCGCCGCCCCCTCCTCGTGATCCTCGCCTGGGTGCTCGCCCTGGCCCTCGCCGTCGGCGGGTTCCTCGCCTTCGGCGGCACGCTCTCCTCCACCGTCACCATCCCCGGCACGCCCACCGCCCAGGTCACGGACCGCCTCAAGGAGGAGTTCCCCGAGGCCTCCCGCGGCAGGGGCCAGGTCGTGTTCACCACCGAGGACGGCTCCCCCCTGACCGACGCCCAGCGCGAGCAGATCACCGCCCTGTTGGACGACGTCGCCGAGCAGCCGGCCGTGGAGGGCGTCGTGAACCCGTTCGAGGCCCAGGCCCAGCAGGACGACGCCCGCACCCGGCTGGACGAGGGCCGCACCGAGCTGGCCGACGGCGAGCAGCGCCTCGCGGACGGACGCCAGGAGATCGAGGACGGCCGGGCCGAGCTCGAGCGTCGCACGGCCGAGGCCGACGCGGCCGAGCAGCGCCTGGCCGAGGCCGCCGCCCAGCTGGAGGAGGGGCAGGCGAAGCTCGACGCCGCGCGCGCCGACCTCGAGGAGCGTGGCCTGGACGCCCTGCCGGCCGAGGCCCTGGCCCCGCTCCGGGAGGCCGAGCAGCAGGTGGCCGAAGGCCAGGAGCAGCTCGACGCCGGCCGCGCCGAGCTCGAGGAGCAGGCGGAGCGCCTCGAGGCCGGGCAGGCCAAGCTCGACGCACAGCGTCAGGAGCTCGAGGCCGCGCAGGCCGAGCTCGACGCCCGGTGGGCCGAGCTCGAGGCCGGGCAGGCCGAGCTCGACGCCCGGGCCGAGCAGCTGGCCGCGGGCCGCGCCGAGCTCGAGCAGGCCCGGGACGCCGCACTGGCCGAGGCCGAGGCCGCCGGCATCCCGGCGGAGCAGGTCACCGAGCAGTTCGCCGACCAGGAGGCGCAGCTCGCCGCCGCCGAGGCACAGCTGGCGGCCGGTCAGGACCAGGCCGACGCCGCCCGCGCCCAGCTGGAGGCCGCCCAGGCCGAGGCCGACGCGGGCGCCGAACAGCTCGCGGCCGCCCAGGCCGAGGCCGACGACGGCGCCGCCCGACTCGCCGCCGGCCGGCAGCAGCTGCAGGAGTCCGAGGCCGAGCTCGAGGCCGGCCGCGAGCAGGTGGCCGCGGGACGGCAGCAGGCCCTGGACGCGGCCGAGGCCGAGCTCGACGCGCAGCAGCAGAAGATCGACGAGGGCCGGGCCGAGTACGAGCGCGGCGTCGCCGAGCTCGAGGACGGCCGGGCCCAGCTGGCCGCCGGCGCGGAGCGCCTGGACCAGGCCGAGGCGGACCTCGCCGACGGCCGCGCCGAGCTGGAGGACGGCCGCGTCGAGGCCGAGCGCGGCGAGCGCACCCTGGCCCTCGCGGAGGACTTCCGCACCGTGTCCGAGGACGGCAGCACCGCCGTCGGGATCGTCACCTTCACCACGCCGACCCTGGACGTGACCGCCGAGGACAAGGAGGCGGTCACCGGCGCCCTCACCGGCGCGGACATCGACGGCGTCGCCGTGCATCCCTCCCAGGAGCTCAACGCCACCGTGTCCTCCCTGCTGGGCCCGGGCGAGGTCGTGGGCCTCGTGGTCGCCGCGATCGTGCTGGTGGTCATGCTCGGCACCCTCGTGGGCGCGGGCCTGCCGCTGGTCAATGCGCTGGTGGGCGTGGGCGTGGGCGCCGCCGGGGCGCTCGCGTTCTCCTCCGCCGTGGAGATGATCTCCGTGACCCCGGTGCTCGGGGTGATGCTGGGCCTGGCCGTGGGCATCGACTACGCGCTGTTCATCGTCAACCGACACCGCCATGAGCTGCGTCGCGGCACGAGCCTGCACGAGTCGATCGCCCTGGCCACCGGCACCTCCGGCAACGCCGTGGTGTTTGCCGGCATCACCGTGATCGTCGCCCTCGTGGGCCTGAACGTCACCGGCATCCCGTTCCTGGGCCTGATGGGCACCGTGGGCGCGGTCTGCGTGGCCGTGGCCGTGCTGGTGGCCGTCACCCTGACCCCGGCCCTGCTCTCCCTGGCCGGGATGCGGATCCTCTCGAAGAAGGAGCGGGCCCGCCTCGCCGACGAGGGTCCCGCCTCCGTCGCCGAGGGCTCCGCCGCCGTGCGCCGCGCCGGGCGCCGCTCGACCATGTCCACCCCGGCCGCGATCGCCTCGGCCCTGGCGGCCGTCGCCCTGCTGGTGCTCGTGGCCCTGCCGGTCGGCTCGATGCGCCTGGGCCTGCCGGACGGCGGGTCCGAGCCGGAGGGCTCCGACTCGCAGGTTGCGTACGAGCTCACCGCCGAGAAGTTCGGCGAGGGCTACAACGGCCCGCTCGTGGTGACCGTGGACCTGCCCGCCGGCCTGGACGAGGACGCGGCCGAGGACGCCCGCCTGGCGGTGGGCGAGCAGCTCGCCGGCCTCGAGCACGCGCACGCCGTGGTGCCCGCGGGCTTCAACGAGGACCGCACCGTCACCATGTTCCAGGTGCTGCCCGAGGAGGGCCCGAACGCCGTCTCCACCGAGGAGCTGGTGCGCGAGCTGCGCGCCACCGAGCCGGCCGGCGAGGCCTCCAACCTCGGCGTGGCCGGCATGACCAGCGGGTTCATCGACGTCTCGGAGAAGCTCTCCGACGCCCTGCCCCTCTACCTGGGCGTGGTGGTGGGCCTGTCCCTGCTGATCATGGTGCTGGTGTTCCGCTCGATCCTGGTGCCGCTGATCGCCACCGGCGGGTTCGTGCTCTCCATGTTCGCCGCCATGGGCGGCGTGGTGGCCATCTACCAGTGGGGCTGGCTCGGCTCGGTGTTCGGGGTCCACAACCCCGGCCCCGTGCTCAGCTTCCTGCCGACCATCATGATCGGCGTGCTGTTCGGCCTGGCCATGGACTACCAGCTGTTCATCGCCTCCGGCATGCGCGAGGCCTACGCCCACGGCCTGCCCGCCCGCCAGGCCGTGCTGACCGGCCTGCGCTCGGGCCGGGCCGTCGTGATCGCCGCGGCGATCATCATGATCTCCGTGTTCGGCGGGTTCATCTTCGCCCACGACGCGATGATCCGCCCGATGGGCTTCGGCCTGGCCTTCGGCGTGCTGCTGGACGCGTTCGTGGTGCGCCTGCTCCTGATGCCGGCGCTGATGCACCTGCTCGGCGAGAAGGCGTGGTGGCTGCCGCGCTGGCTCGACCGGATCATGCCGGACGTGGACGTGGAGGGCGCCCAGCTCGAGCGCGGCCACGCCCCCGCCGCCGAGGCCGCGTCCGCCCCGGCTCCCGAGGCCGGCCGCACCCCGGCCGTCGACGGCGGCGCGCACCGCGCCTGAGCGCGCCCGACCGCGCGGGACACCGCCGCCCCCGGCCACTGCGGCCGGGGGCGGCGGACTATCCTGGGCGCATGTCCCCCACCCCGTTCTCCCCCTCCCCCGGCGAGCCCGTCCTCGTGCTGCTCGAGGCCGGCGCGGACGGCGCCCGCCTGCCCCGCGTGGCCGACCCCGCCGTCCCGCACCTGCGCGTGAGCGACCAGGGCGTCACGCGCGGCGACGGCCTGTTCGAGACCGCGCTCGCCGTCGCGGACGAGGCCGGGGTGCTGCGGATGCGCAAGCTCGGCGCCCACCTGGGGCGCCTGGCCTCCTCGGCCGCCGCCCTGCAGCTGCCGGCGCCGAGCGCCGCGGCGTGGGAGGCCGCCGTCGAGCGGGGCCTGCAGGCCTTCGCCGCGGCCAACGACGTGGCCGCCGGGGACCGCCTCTCCGTGCGCCTGACCGTCACCCGCGGGCCCGAGGCCGCGCCCGGCGCCGTGCCCGAGCCCTCCGCCTGGGCGCTGCTCAGCCCCGCCCCCGCCGTCGAGGACGAGGAGCGCCGCACCGGGCTGCGCGTGCTCCTGCTGGACCGCGGCCTGGACTCCCGGGCGCCGGAGCGCTCCCCGTGGCTGCTCACGGGCGCCAAGACCCTCTCCTACGCCGTGAACATGGCCGCCCTGCGCCACGCCCGCGACCACGGCGCCGACGACGTCGTCTTCACCAGCGCGGACGGCTACCTGCTCGAGGGCCCCACCTCCACGGTGCTGATCGTGCGCACCGGGGAGGACGGCGTCCGCCGCCTCCTCACCCCGCTGCGCCAGAAGGGCATCCTCGCCGGCACGTCGCAGGCCGTGATCTTCGCGGCCGCCCACGCGGACGGCTGGGAGCTCGGCTACGGCCCGCTCGTCCCGGCGGACCTCCAGGGTGCCGAGGGCGTCTGGCTCGTCTCCTCGGTGCGCGGCGTCCTGCCGGTGCGCGCCGTCGACGGCGTCGAGATCCCCGTGGACCACGAGCTCACCGGCATGCTGCAGGCCCATCTGGACGCCGACGGCGATCCCGGCCGGCACGTCAGCGGCGACCCGGTGCCCACCGCGGGCTAGGCTGGAGACCGGCCCGTCCGACGTCGTCGGCCGCGACCGCAACCGCACGTGATATCCCCGACCACGGAAGGCGCACCATGAACACGCTCGTCCAGAAAGCCCTGTCCGCCGGCATCACGCTGGTCGGCGGCATCGTCGGCTCCCGCGTGGTCGCGGGCGGCTGGCGGCTCGTCACCGGCCACAGCGCCCCGGACGACGCGGCCGACGAGACGCTGCCCCTCGTCGAGGCCCTGTCCTTCGCGTTCATCTCCGCGGGCGTCGCGGCGCTGCTGAAGGTCGCCGGCCAGCGCGGCGCCGGCGCCGCGATCCGCAAGGTGTCCGAGTCCACCGCGCACCGCGTGGACCACGAGGTCTGAGCCGCCCGCGACCACCACGACGACGGCCGCCGCCCGGAGGGATCCGGACGGCGGCCGTCGTGCTGTGCGGGGTGGTGTCAGCGGCGCCCGCGTGGCCGGGCACCGGCGCGGCGCGGCCCGGGGTCCGCCGGGGGCTCGGCCCGACGGACGACGGCGGCCAGCTCGTCCCGGTGCAGCAGCTCACGGCGGGCGTGCTTGGTGCGGTAGCCCGTGCGGCCCACCAGGTGGGAGGCCACCGGGGCCGTGACCATCTGGGTGACCCAGGCCAGGAACAGCACGGGCAGCCACACCCACGAGCGCCACTCGATCGCCAGCCCCGCGAGCATGAGCAGCAGGCCGAGGACCTGCGGCTTGGCGGCGGCGTGCATGCGGGCCAGCAGGTCCGGCAGCACGAGCAGGCCCACGCCGGCCACCAGGGAGAAGAAGGCGCCGCTGACGATCAGGAACGCGGCCAGCCAGTCCAGGAGCGTGGCGGTGTCGGTCATCGGCCCTCCTCCCCGCCCGGCACGTCCGTGGTGCCGGGCACGCGCGCCTGGTCCTCGAGCGAGTGGTCCGGGCGCCGGTCCTCCGCGAAGCGCGCCACCGTCACCGAGCCGACGAAGCCGACGGCGGCGGCCAGCACCACGAGGACCACGTGGTGGGTGTGGCGGTGCACGGCCATCTCCAGGACGAGCATCCCGGAGAACACCACGAGCAGCACGTCCGTGGCGACCGCCCGGTCCAGCAGCGAGGGGCCGCGCACGATCCGGTAGAGCGCACCGACGGCGCCGACCACGAGCAGCGCCCCGCCGGCCCACGTGGCCAGGTCCATGGGGTCCATCAGGCCTCCTCCTTCGGGGGGCGGGCGGCGGGGGGCGCCGAACTCGGGAAGCGGCGGACCAGCTCGAGGTCCTCACGCGTGCCGACGGCGCGGATGATGCCCGCCTCCACGTCGAGGGCCTTGGCGCGGAAGCCCGCCACGTCCTCGTCCGTGGTCGCGTCGAGCACGTGCAGGTACAGGACGGAGCGGACCCGGTCCACGTCCAGCACGATCGAGCCCGGCACCAGGGCCAGGGCGTGGCTGACGAGCGTGATGATGAGGTCGTCGTGGCTGCGCAGCGGGACGCCCACGATCGAGCCGCGGGCGCGGCGGCCACGCAGCAGCACCGTCCCGGTCACGTTGACTGAGGCGCGCACGACGTCGACGAGGAACCGCACCGTGAACACGAGGGACCACCAGGGGTTCAGACGGCCGCTGAACGGGATGTCCGGCATCGGGAAGAGCCCGATGATCAGCAGCGCGAAGGCGAGGCCGGTCAGGGCCACGTGCGGAGCGAAGTCCTGCCACAGGGCGCACCACACGGCCACCATCACGAGGATCAGCGGCCACTGGGCCACGATGCCCCGGATCCCGTCGGGGCGCACCACGCCGCGGCGGGCGGAGTCACTTCCGGGCATCGTGCACCTCCGTCGGGTCGACGCTGAGGGTGGCCGCGGCCCGCTCGGCCGCGGCGTCGTCGAGCACCGCCGCGATGTAGGGCGAGCGGTCGAGCATGTCCGTGGCGGCCTCGTCGGCCAGGGCGAACAGCGGACCGGCGGCCACCGTGAACACCAGCGTCAGGCCCACGAGCGCCGTGGTGGGCAGCACGAGGCCCGGCTCGAGCGGGCGGGGGCGCTCGCCACGGGCGACGGCCCGCTCGTAGGCGGCCACGAGCTGGGCGGGCGGGTGCTCCACGTCCTCGACGCGGCGCCAGAACGCGCGGGTCCACACGCGCACCACCACGAGCAGGGTCAGCAGGGACACGAGCAGGGACACGCCCACCAGCGTGTAGGCCAGGGGCGTGGCCTGCTCGACGCCGCCGCGCAGCAGGCCGACCTTGCCGAGGAAGCCGGAGAACGGCGGGATGCCGCCGAGGTTGAGCGCGGGCACGAGGAACAGGACGCTCACGAACGGGGAGACCTTCGCCAGGGACCCGAGGCGGTCGATGTTCGCGGTGCCGGCGCGGTTCTCGATCAGACCCGTGACGAGGAAGAGCGTGGTCTGCACGGTGATGTGATGGGCCACGTAGTACACGGTGGCCGCCAGCCCCGCCTCCGTGGCCAGGCCCAGGCCGAAGATCATGTAGCCGATGTGGGAGACGAGGATGAAGGACAGGATGCGCTTGATGTCCGTCTGGGCCAGCGCGCCGAGGATGCCCACCACCATGGTCAGCGCGGCCACCACGAGCAGGAGCGCGTTGACGTGCTCCCCCGGGAAGAGCAGCGTCTCGGTGCGGATCATCGCGTACACGCCCACCTTGGTGAGCAGGCCCGCGAACACCGCGGTCACCGGGGCGGGCGCGGTGGGGTACGAGTCCGGCAGCCAGAAGGACAGCGGGAACACGGCCGCCTTGATGCCGAAGCCCACCAGGAGCAGCACGTGCAGGACCATCTGCACGTCGGTGGGCAGCTCGCCCAGCTTCACGGCCAGGTCCGCCATGTTCACGGTGCCGGTGGCCGCGTAGATCATCGCGATCGCGATCAGGAACACCACCGAGGAGAGCACGGAGACCACCACGTAGGTGATGCCCGCGCGGATGCGCTGGGCGGTGCCCCCCATGGTCAGCAGCACGTAGGAGGACGTCAGGAGGATCTCGAAGCCCACGTAGAGGTTGAACAGGTCGCCGGCGAGGAACGCGTTGGACACGCCCGCCACGAGGATCAGGAACGTGGGGTGGAAGATCGAGACCGGCCCACCCTCGTCCCGGTTGATCAGCCCCTGCGCCGAGGCGTACAGCAACACCGCCAGGGTGATCAGCGCCGACACCACGAGCATGAGGGCCGAGAGCCGATCCACCACGAGGCTGATGCCCAGCGGGGCCGGCCAGCCGCCGAGGTGGACGGCCGCGACCCCGGTGTCCCAGACCGCGGCCAGCAGCAGCGCGTCCAGCACGAGGGTGAGCACGAGCGCGGAGACCGTGACGGTGATCTGCGCGCGGGGGCGGCGCACGAGCATGAAGGTCACGGCCGCGCCCAGCACGGGCAGCATGACGGCCAGCGGGGCCAGGTCGGTCAGGGGGACGGAACCGATGCTCATGCGCGCTCCCCGCCCTCGGGACGGCGGCCGCGGGACGCTGCCCCGGATCCGGTGGGCGCCTGGGGGGCGGGCGTGGCGTGCTGCACCTGGGGCCGTGCCTCCGTCGCGTGCTCGTAGTGGGCGTTGGGGTCCGCGGCGTCGTCCAGGAACTCGGAGGACTCCTCCACGAGCTCCGCGTCGTCCTCCGCGTCCCAGGCGGGCATCCGGGCGATCTTGACGTCCTCCGCGTCCACCTCGACCTCGTCCTCGCGGACGAGCAGCCACGAGCGGTAGATCATGGCGGTCAGGAACGCGACCACGGCGAAGCCGATCACGATCGCGGTGAGGATCAGCGCCTGCGGCAGCGTGTCCGCGTACTCGTGCGGGTCCCGTCCGCGCACGAACAGCGGGGCCAGGCCCGTGCCGCCCGAGGAGAGGAACAGCAGCATGATGGCGCCGTTGTTGATCAGCACGATGCCGAGCAGGATGCGCGTCAGGCTGCGCTCGAGCACCAGGTAGATCCCCCCGGCGAACATCACGCCCATCGCCAGGAGCAGGGCCAGGTCGACGGTCATCATCGGGCGGCCTCCGGGGCGTCGGGGGTGGACGGGGTGGGCATGCGCGGATGACGACGGCGGGCCGCGGCGCGCAGGCGGGCGCGGCGGGCCTCCTCGCCCCGGCGGTCCACCTCACCGCCGAGCGAGCGCAGCACGTCGATCACGAGCCCGACCACCACGAGGTACACGCCGATGTCGAACGCCGTGGCCGAGACCAGCTTGAGGGCGTCGCCGAACAGCGGCAGGTCGGTGAACTCCACCACATAGGACTGCAGGATCTGCCCGCCGAAGAAGAGCGGGGCGATCCCGGTGAGCGTGGCGATCGCCAGGCCCAGGCCGATCATGGGCCCGGCCGGGATCACGGAGGCCTCCTGCAGCTCGTACCGGCCGCCGGCGAGGAAGCGCAGCGTGAGGGCCAGGCCTGCGAGCAGGCCGCCGGCGAAGCCGCCGCCGGGGGTGTTGTGCCCGGCCAGCAGCAGGTAGACGGAGAGCAGCATCATGATCGGGAACATGAAGCGGGTGACGACCTCGAGGATGATCGAGCGCCGCTCGGGGGCCATCGTGTGGCCGGCCACGAGCCACTGGCCCTTGCGATCGTCCACAGCGAAGCTGCGCACGACGGACAGCTCGCGGGCCCCGAGCGAGGAGTCGGCGCCGAAGTCGCCGACGGAGCCGGGGGCGACGTCGTCGATGCTGCGGGTGCGCCCGTCGCGGTGCTGCAGGAAGATCAGGGAGGCCACGCCGGTGGCCGCGGCGGCCAGCACCGTGATCTCGCCCCACGTGTCCCACGCGCGGATGTCCACGAGGGTGACGTTCACGGCGTTCGTGCCGTAGCCGTCCGTGTAGGCGAGTTCCGGCATGGGCAGCGAGATCCGCTCCGCCGTGCGGGCGGCCAGCGCGGTGGCGGCGATCCACATCATGGTCAGGGCGAAGCCGCCGGCGACCGCCATACGGGCGATCCGCCGCGAGCCGGTGCGGCGGTCGTACCAGTCCGGCGGCAGCACGCGCAGGCCCAGGATGAGGGTGACCAGGATGATGGTCTCCACGAGCACCTGGGTGATCGCGAGGTCCGGGGCGCCGCGCATCGCGAACAGGGCGGCGGCGCCGTAGCCGGTCACGGACACCAGCATGATCGCCTTGAAGCGGCGGCGCGCGCGGACGGCGAACACGGTGGCGACGGCGATCATCAGCACCACGACCAGCTGCGCCGGGGTCTGGAACCAGGCGACGTCCGCGGAGAGGAACGAGGTGGCCAGCGTGCGCTCGCTGCGCCCCACGGGGAAGAGCAGGAACGCGGCCGGCAGCAGGAACGCGGTGGCCAGGATGATGCCCAGGTAGCGGCGCAGGGAGCCGGTCTGGGTGCGCCCCGTGACCCAGATGGCGACCTCGTCGAGGGCGCCGGTGATCTTCCGGTACGTGCGCAGGGCGTCGACCGGGAACTCGACGCGGCGCTGGAACGCCTCGACTCCCGGCCGGCCGAGGGCGAGCAGCGCGCCGAGCACCCAGACCCCCGCGGAGAGGGCGAGGATGGGCGTCCAGCCGTGCCAGAGGGCCAGGTGCGCCGGAGAGGCGGCCGGGTCCAGCGGCGGCAGGGAACCCGTGTGGGCGGTGATGATCCCCTCCACCGGGCCGGGCAGGAAGGCGAGCACCAGGCCGGCGAGCGCGAGCAGCGCGGCCGGGGCCAGCTCGAGGGTGGTGACGCGGGTGTGGAAGCGCGTGACGGGGACCGCGGCCCCCTCCTCGTCCCGCTTGGCGGCGAACGAGCCCCACAGGAACCGCCACGTGTAGGCGAAGGTGAGCACCGAGCCCACGGTCATGAGCACGAGCGGCGTCCAGCCCCACACGTCCGCGTGCGCCACGCCGTGGGCGGCCAGGCCCTCCAGGACGGACTCCTTGGCCACGAAGCCGAACAGCGGAGGCAGGCCGGCCATGGACAGGCCCGCCACCACGGCGACGGCGGCCAGGGCCGGGTGGCGGCGGCCGATCCCGGAGAGCTGGCGCAGATCGCGCATGCCGGCCTCGTGGTCGATGATGCCGACCACCATGAACAGGGGGGCCTTGAACACCGCGTGGGCCAGGAGCATGGCGAGGCCGGCCATGGCGGCGTCGCGGGTGCCCAGCCCGTTGGCCACCATGAGGAAGCCGAGCTGGGAGACCGTGCCGTACGCGAGGACGAGCTTGATGTCTGTCTGCCGCAGGGCGCGCCAGCCGCCGAGCAGCAGGGTCCACAGACCCACGCCGATCACGAGGACCTGCCACATGGCGAGGCCGTGGAACTCCGGGGCCAGGCGGGCCACGAGGAAGACGCCGGCCTTCACCATGGCCGCCGCGTGCAGGTACGCGGACACGGGGGTTGGCGCGGCCATGGCGGCCGGCAGCCAGAAGTGGAAGGGGGCCTGGGCGGACTTCGTGAGGGCGCCGATCAGCACCAGGGCGACGGCGACCTCGAGCAGCCCGCGCAGCCCGGCGTCGGCCATGAGGGCGGGGGCGGCCTCGAGGACCCCGGAGATCCGCCAGGACCCGGCGAAGTGGGCCAGCATGATCAGGCCCGCGAGCATGGCCAGGCCGCCGAACGTGGTGACGATCAGGGCGGTGATGGCGGAGCGGCGGGCGAAGATGCGGTGGCCCGAGTAGCCGATCAGCAGGAAGGACAGGACGGACGTGATCTCCCAGAAGGTGTAGAGCACCATCAGGTCGTCCGTGGTGACGAGCCCGAACATCGCGCCGGCGAACGCCAGCAGCTGCCCGCCGAACACCGCGTTGCGCGGCTCGTGCTCCCGGAAGTAGCGGGCGCAGTAGGCCAGGACCAGCGCGCCGACTCCCAGCACGATCAGGGACATGAACGCGGCCAGCACGTCCATGCGGAACGCGAGCTCGATCTCGAGGTACGGCACCCACGGCACGGCGCGGTCCAGGTGCGCCGCCGAGGCCGGGACCGGCCGGCCGGCGTCGAGCGCCTCCTGCAGCGCGAACACGTGCGGCAGCTGGGTGAGCAGCCAGACGAAGCCCGCCGCGGGGGCGGCGGCGAGCAGATAGAACCCCTGACGTCCCGTCCACCGGAAGATCACCGGGGCGGCGAGCGCGACGACGAAGAGCGCGGTCAGGATGACGAGCATGCGGTCCCTTCGTCAGGCACGGGAAGGGGTACGGTCCAGCCTAGCGGAGGGATGCGCCCCACCCGGGGTCAGCGGACCGATTCCGCGCTCCGCGTGATCGGCTCCGTGACCCGGGCGAACAGCAGCCCACCGGCCACGAGCACGACGGCGATCACGGGGATGACCACCCGGTTGTCCGGGTGCAGGGCGAGCGCGAGCGTCACGAGCGCGGGCGTGATGAACCCGACCGCGCGGCCCGTGGTGGCATACAGCCCGAACACCTCGCCCGCCGTCCGCGGCGTGGTGAGCCGGCCCAGGAACGCGCGCGAGGCCGACTGCACCGGGCCCACGAACAGGCACAGCGCCAGCCCGCCGACCCAGAACGCGAGGGTGCCCGAGGCGAAGAACAGCGCCCCGGCCACGAGGACCATGGCGGCCAGCGAACCGAGGATCACCCGGCGCGGGCCGACTGCGTCGTCGAGCTGCCCGCCCACGAAGGCGCCCAGGGCGGCCACCACGTTGGCCGCGATCGCGAACAGGACCACGTCCGAGGCCGCCAGCCCGTAGACCGTGGTGCCCAGGATGGCGCCGTAGACGAACACCGCGCCCACGCCGTCGCGGAACACCGCCGAGGCCACGAGGAACCACAGCGTGTTCCGGTCCTCGCGCCACATCCGCGCCAGCGTGGACCCCAGCGCACGGTACGAGGCCGCCAGGGACTCCCGCCGCGGGCCGCCGCCGGGGGACGGCGCGGGCGCCGGGTCCGGCACGGCCACCAGCACCGGGATCGCGAACACCAGGAACCACGCCGCGGCCACGAGCGCGACCACCCGGATGTTCAGCGCCGCGTCCTCCGTGACGCCGAACCAGTGCGCGTCCCCCGAGACGAAGCCCACGAACACGATCAGCAGCAGCAGGATGCCACCGAGATAGCCCGCGCCCCAGCCGATGCCCGAGATCCGGCCGATCGTGGCCGGCGTCGAGATGTGCACGAGGATCGCGTTGACCTGCACCTCCGCGAACTCGAAGAACACCGTGCCCAGGGCGATCAGGGTGACGCCCAGCAGCAGCGAGGACTCCTCCGGGGTGACCCAGAAGCAGGCCGCGGTGCACGCGATCACCGCCGCCGTCATCACCCCCAGCCAGAGGCGGCGCCGGCCCGCGCCGTCCGCGCGCCGGCCCATCACGGGCGCGGTCAGGGCGATCACGACGCCGGCGATCGCCAGGGCCGTGGACAGCCACGCCGTGCCCCGCTCGTCCGGCCCGAACGCGTCCGAGGCCAGGTAGGTGCCGAACACGAAGGTGACCATGACCGCGTTGAACGCGGCCGAGCCCCAGTCCCACAGCGCCCACGCGGCCACCTGGCGACGCGGGGCGGCGGAGGCGACCGGCGGGAGCGCGGCGCCGGTCATCGCTCGATGCGGGTGAGGTGGAAGTCGCGGTGCGCCCGGGAGGCCGTGGGCCCGCGCTGACCCTGGTACCGGTTCTGGTTGGCCCCGGTGCCGTACGGCGACTGGGCCGCCGAGGAGAGCCGGAAGAAGCACAGCTGGCCGATCTTCATCCCCGGCCACAGCGTGATGGGCAGCGTGGCCACGTTGGACAGCTCGAGCGTGACGTGCCCGGAGAACCCGGGGTCGATGAACCCGGCGGTCGAGTGCGTCAGCAGGCCCAGCCGCCCCAGCGAGGACTTGCCCTCGAGGCGGGCGGCGAGGTCGTCCGGCAGCGTGACCTGCTCATAGGTGGAGCCGAGCACGAACTCCCCCGGATGCAGGATGAACGCCTCGTCCGGGTCCACCTCCACCAGCCGGGTCAGCTCGTCCTGCTCCTGACGCGGGTCGATGTGCGCGTACCGGTGGTTGTCGAAGAGCCGGAAGAACCGGTCCAGGCGCACGTCCACGGACGCGGGCTGGACCATCGCCGGGTCGAGGGGGTCCAGGCCCACGCGGCCGGAGGCGAGCTCGGCGCGGATGTCGCGGTCGGAGAGCAGCACGGCTCAGTCCATTCGCACGACGACGGCCAGCGGGGTGCGCTCGCGGCCCTGGCCCAGCGGGTTGTCCGCGAAGGCGGCCTCGAGGACGGCGGCCGACGCGGCGGTGTCCTTGCCGAGGGCGTTGCGGCCGATGTCGTTGGCGTCCATCACGACGGTGCCGGCGAAGGAGGCCTTCGCCCAGGCCGGGATGTCCGCCGCCCGGATCATCGCCGAGACCTCGGCGGCCACCCGGTCCGGCTCGGCCGGGGGCAGCTTGGCGGAGACGTTGGCCGGGAACGTGGAGTAGGTGGTGGGCCCGTCGATCGCGCGGACGTTGCCGCCCACCACGTTGTAGAACACACCGCGCTTGCCGGCGACCTTGCCGGCGGCGCCGGCGGCCGCGGAGAGCACGATGCGCGGCAGGCCGGCCTCCTGGATGGCCAGCTGCATGGTGGTGGGATCGCCCAGGCCGATGCCCGCGGGCGTGCGGGTGACCAGGCGGGAGAGGACGCGGGCGGCCACGGAGGGGCGGACCTCCCACGTGTAGTAGGAGCGACCCTGGGTGATGGCCACGATCTTCTCGGACACGGAGAAGTGCCACGGGGCGTCCTGCGGCATCGCGTCCGCGGGCAGGTCGCGGAAGAAGTCCTCAATCTCGCCGCGCAGGTAGGCCTGCAGGTCCGTGTCCCGGTCCACCAGGCCGGTCTGCACAGGGAAGCGGCGGTAGCGGCGGCCGTCCTCGGCGGAGACCAGGTCGAGCTCCTTGCCCGGGTTCGGCTCGTGGTCCGGTTTGGCCGGTGCCGGGGCGGTGGGGGCCTCGTCGACCGCGGTGGCGGGGCCGGCCGGGGCGGCGTCCGCGTCCACCGCGTCGCGCAGCCAGAGCTCGAGGTTGAGCAGGCGCCAGAAGCGCTCGGGGTCGTGCCGGCGCGGGTGGGCGAGGAAGTCCTCGAAGAGCGCGCGGACGGTGGGCGCGTCGGCGTACGGGCGGGCGGCGAACGAGTCGGAGGCGAACACCTCGCGGACCGGCTCGCGCAGGGCGAGCAGCAGGCCGGCCGCGGCGTCGTCGTCCGCGTGGCGGGCCGGCGGGAGGACGGCGTCCACCAGGCCGGCGAGCCGCCCGCGCGGCACGCCGCGATCGGCGGGGCGCTCGTCCGCGTGGGCGTCGACGAAGGCCGAGTTCAGCAGCGCCTCGACGGGCACGTCGGCGCGCTCGCGGGAGTCGGCCAGGCGTGCGGCGACGTCGCGGCGGGTCGCGGTCAGGGTGCGCGCGGCACCGCGCAGGCCGCGGGACGCGTCGGCGGCCGAAGGCGTCGGGGCGGGGCGGCCGCACACGTGCGCGGTCGAGGCCAGGGGGCCGCCGTGGGCGCGGATCGCGGCGCGGACCGGCTCGAGGTCGGCGACCGGGGACGGTGTCGCGGCGGGGGCCAGCGGTGCGGGCCGGGGACCGCCGACGAGGAAGGGGCGGTCCGCCTCCCCGAACGCGAGGTAGCGGTACACCGCCGCGTCGTCGGGGCGGGCGGGGACCTGGGCCGCGTCGGCCGTGGTGTCGCGCATGGGACGTCCTTCCGGGACAGGGGCTGCCGGACGCGTCCGGCCGCGGCCGGGCGCGGTTCGGACTCTACCAGCGGCCCCCGGCGCGCTTTCGTTCGGGAAACGGCGGCCCCTGGTGCGCTTTCGTTCGGGAAACGGCGTGGCCGGCCGCTGGCGCGCGGGTGCGGCCCTGACCATCCGCGGGGAGTTCTCCATCGTGATCGCCGGGCCGGTGCTCACGCGGTACGCGGACGCGTTCGGTCGTTCGCGCGCCCGGGCGGCGACGCGGCGGGTGCAGGCGCGCGAGGTCGCCGCGGCGGACCCGGCGCACTGACGTACGGGTCCGCGGGGCGCGAGGACGACGCGGGGCCGGTGCACCGGCCGGGCTGGTGTATGGTGGTGCCCGCGCCGCAGGCGGAAGCCGAGCGGTTGCGCGGGCGTAGCTCAATGGTAGAGCGCTTGCTTCCCAAGCAAGATACGCGGGTTCGATTCCCGTCGCCCGCTCCACACCACGACGACGGCCCCGGGCCCCTCACGCGAGGGACCCGGGGCCGTGTCGGTCCACGTCGCCCCGCCACGGCCGCACCGGGAACGCAAGACGTCGGAATGCGGCCACATTCCGGCGTCATGGCGACCGCTGGCGTTCCAGGTCGCCGCGTGGGGTCCCGCTCCCCTCAACGGCCCGCGCGGATCTCGCGCAGCCGGCGTTCCAGGTCGACCGGCAGGTCCGCGGCGAAGCGCGGGTCGAGGTCGGGCCCGGCGTCCGCCAGTCGGTAGACGCCGTCGGCGCGGGCGAGGAACCCGTAGTCCACGAGTTCGCGACGCAGCGTGGCCACGTCCTCGTGGGCGGGGCGCAGCAGGTCGTTGACCTCGGCCTCCGCGTAGGCGCGGCCCGCTCTGAAGCGACGCAACAGCTCGAGAAGGACGGCCACCCGCGGCTTGCGACGCGCAGGGATGGAGCGCAGCCGGTCCCCGTCGAAGAAGCGGGCGAGCACGGTCGCGTGGTAGCGCTCGGCGGACTGCCACTCGTCGGCGAGGGCCGCCGCCGCGGCGGTGTACCGCTCACCGGTGACGGCCATGCGGGCGCGGATCAGGGTCTTGAGGTCGGACTGACGGGTCATGGTGCATCCTCGCCGGCGCGCTCCCGGCCATGCCGCGCCGCGGGTCGGGGACGACGTCCGTCGCGTGCGGGTGGGCCCGAGGATCCGCTCCCCTTCGCGCCGGGCTGCAGGGCCCTGCCGCGCGGGACCGGGCCGCGTGGCGCGCTCGGCGGTGGGCGCCGCCGTCGTGATCCAGGCTAGCCGACGCCCGCGACGTAGGATCGCGCCATGCCCCTGACCCCGCCGCGGACCGCCCCACCCCGACCTGTGGAGGCCCGTCCGTGACCCAGGTGCTCTCCGGCTTCGCGGTCGTGTGGGTGATCATCCTCGTGGGCGTCCTGGTGGGGCGCACGGGGGTGCTCGGCGAGCACGGCCGCACCGTGCTCTCCCGCGCGGCGTTCTTCATCGGCAACCCGGCGCTGCTGTTCGTCACGCTCTCCCGCGCGGACGTGGGCGCCGTGCTGGGCCCCCAGCTGTGGGTGGCCTCGCTGTCCGCGTTCACCGCGGCCGCACTGTACCTCGCGGTGACGGTCCCGCTGCTGAAGGGCAGGTCGGCCTCGGAGCGGATCATGTCCGCGCTCAGCGCCTCGCTCGTGAACTCGGCGAACCTCGGCATCCCCATCGCGGCCTACGTCCTCGGCGACGCCGCCCTGGCCGCCCCGGCGCTCATCTTCCAGCTGGCGATCTACACGCCGCTCTACGTGGCCGCGATGGACGCCGCCACCGCGCGCGAGGCCCGACGACGCACGACGGCGGGCCGGCGCCGTGCGGTGCGCCGCTCCCCCGGGCGCGCCGTGGCCGACCAGGTCCGCCACACGGTCACCAACCCCCTGATCCTGGGCTCGGTGGCCGGCCTGGTCTTCTCCCTCACCGGCTGGTCGTTGCCGGGCCCCCTCATGGAGTCTGTGGAGCTCATCGGCGGGCTGTCCATCCCGGCGATGCTCCTGGCGTTCGGCATGTCGCTGGTCGGCTCGCGGCCGCTCGAGCGGGCCGGCGGGCGACGCGCGGACGTGCTGATCGCCTCGGCGGTGAAGCTGGTGGTGCATCCGCTGCTGGCCTGGCTGCTCGCGCAGTTCGTGTTCGGCCTGGACGCGCGGCACGTGTTCGTCGCCGTCGTCCTGGCCTCCCTGCCGACCGCACAGAACGTGTTCGTCACCGCCGTCCGCTACGACACGGGCCTGCGCGTCTCGAAGGACACGATCCTGGTCACCACGATCGTCGCGATCCCGGCGATGATCGCCGTCGCACTGCTGCTGGCCTGAGGCCGACGACGGCGGCGCCCGGCCCGGTGCCCCGCGCCGGACGCCTCGCCGCGGCTCAGACGTCCCGGCGGATCAGCTCGTCCAGCCCCGTGGGCGAGAGCAGGTACGGGGCGACCTCGAGCACGGTGCGCGCCCCCGTCTCCCCCTGGGCCTTCAGACGCGCGGCGGCGCGGCCGTAGGCGACCTGCGCGGCGGCGGTGAAGTCCGGGTTGGACTCCAGCTCCAGCACGAACTCGACAGCGCTGCGCGAGCCGCCGAGGTCGCCCGAGGTGACGACGTGGCCGCCGTGCGGCATGCCCTGGTGGTCGCGCTCGAACTCCTCCTCGGAGATGAAGTGCACGGTGGTCTCGTACGGGGCGAAGTAGTCGGGCATCGTGGTGATGGCCTCGGTGATGGCCGCGTGGTCGGCCTCGTCGGCCACCACGTAGCACTCACGCACGTGCGCGGAGGCGCCGGTGATCTCGGCGCCCCGTCCGGCGCGGGCCTCGGCGATCGCCTCCTCGCTGGGGATCGTGTACTGCACGCCGCGCCGCACGCCGGGGACCCGCCGGACGGCGTCGGAATGGCCCTGCGAGAGACCCTTGCCCCAGAACGTGTTCTGCTGCGGCTGCGGGAACAGCGCGGCGCCCAGCACCCGGTTCACCGAGAACAGGCCCGGGTCCCAGCCGGTGGAGATCATCGCCACGTGCCCGCCCTCCCGGGCCGCGGCGTCCATCTCGGCGCGGTGCCGCGGGATGAGCTGGTGGTTGTCGTAGGTGTCCACGGTGGTGAAGTGCCGCGCGTAGCCGGCCGCCTGCTCGGGGATGTCCGTGGCGCTGCCGAGGCAGAGGAACAGCACGTCGATCTCCCCGGCGTGCTCGGCGGCCCGCTCCGCCGGGAGCACGGGCGTGTCCGTGTCCAGGCCGGTGCGGCGCGAGAAGATGCCCACCAGCTCCATGTCCGGCTGGAGCTTCACGAGCTTCTCCACACTGTGGCCGAGGTTCCCGTATCCGACGATGCCGGCGCGGATGGTCATGTGCGTCCTCCTGGAGGGGTCGTGGTCAGGTCGGTCCCGCCAGCCTAGGCCCGGCGCCGCGGGGCGCCGAGTCCGCCGGCCGGACCGCGCAGCAGGAGCACGACGACGGCGACCAGCCCCGCCAACGCCAGCACGCTGACCACGTAGATCGGCCAGGCCCACGGGCTGTGGTCGCCCCCGCCGACGCCGTAGGTGTCCGCGAGCGCCATGCCCGGCCCGAACGAGGCCATGAAGTAGGCCGGAGACGCGGCGACGAGCGAGGCGAGGCCCAGGGCGAGGACCGCCAGCGGGTCGACCTCCTCGCGACGCCACGTGAGGAACCACAGGACGGCGGCCACACCGAGCCCGGCCGCCAGGATCACGGCCGGAAGGACGAAGGGGACGCCGAGCTGGCCCGCCGCGCTCAGGTCCGCGTAGATCCTCCCGAGGCCGCGGTCGCCGGGCGCGGCGGCCAACGGGTTGAGGACGAACACCTGCAGGGCCGCGAGCGCCGCGGCGGCGGCGATGACGCCCGGGACCACCGCACCCGCGGCGAGCCGCACCCAGCCGGGCCGGTCGGGCAGGGCGAAGGGCGCCGTCGTCGGGCGGGGCCGGGCGGGGCGGGAGGACGCGGCGGGGCGACGGGCGGAAGGGGACATGCGGCCAGGCTAACCGCTCGCCTCCGCTGCGGACACGAGAGCCTCCGGCGCCGTTTCGTCAACGAAAGCGGCTGTGGAGGCTCCTCCGCCTCCACCGTCTCGTCGACGACAGCGGCGGGTGAGGTCAGCGCACGCCGGCGCCGGGGAGGGTCTTGGCCCAGGCCTCGATGGCGTCCCAGTCGCGGAAGTCGCCGTAGTGCTCGTTGCGGGAGAGCTTGAGCTTGAGCTTCTCCAGCCGGCCCAGGCGCTCCTCGAAGAGCGCCCCGCGGAAGTACGCCACCTCGCGCGGACCGTAGGACTCGAGCTTCTCCCGCACCGGCCGGGCCAGCTCGGGCGCGCCGCCCGAGGCCAGGATCACGAGCGGCAGGTCCGTCAACTCGGCCCGACGGGTGTCAAGGAACGCCCGGGCGTCGGCGGCGAACGAGCCCGTGTAGACCGGAGCCGCGACGATCACCGCGTCCGCCGTGGCCAGCCAGGCGGCGGCGCCCTCGACGTCCTCCACCACGGTCGGGACGGCCTGCGACGTGCGCAGCACCTCCGCGACACGCTCGGCGATCTCTCGCGTGGATCCGTGGGCGGACGAGGTGACGATGAGCGTGGTCATGGTGGGGCGCAGCCTTCGGGGTCGGGGGCGGACGACGCGCTCAGTGTATCCCGCGCAGGTCCAGGTCCAGGCGGGTCTCGGCGCCCTCCGGGGCCCGGTCCGGGGTGTGCACCGTGACCGGGATGCCCCAGTCCTGCTGGTACAGGTGGCAGGCGGCGTGGTCGGGGATCGGCTGCCCCTTCTCCCCGTCGCATGCGGCGGCCCGGGCGGTGATGTGCAGGACGCCCTCCTCGACCTCGGGGTTCAGCCGCAGCGTCCGGTGCAGCCCCGTGGACGTGCCCGCGCCCTCGAGCAGCAGCTCCTCCGGGGAGGAGGAGATCTTCAGCTGCGTGGGGTCGCCCCAGCGGTCGTCCAGCTTCTGCCCCGTGGGCGCGGCGAAGCCGATCGTCAGGTCCAGGTCGCCGGCCACCACCGGGGTGCGGGGACGCTGCGTCTGCCGCGCGCCCTCGTCCACGGTGAGGAACTCCTCCGGCACCGCCAGCCGCGTGAGCCGGTGGGCGTTGGACTCGACCACCACGATCGCGGTGTCGTTCCCGTCCGCGTCGTGCTCCACGAGCACGTCCGAGGGCTCGAGCAGCCCCCGCGCCACCGTGGTCACCGTGGCCGGGACCGCCCGGCCCGCAGCGTCCTCGCCGGCCGGGGCGTACCGGCGGATCGCGCCGTTGTACGTGTCCGCGATCAGCACGGAGCCGTCCGGCAGGGCCGTGACGCCCAGCGGGTGCTGCAGGCGCGCGCGGTCCGCCTCCCCGTCCACGTGGCCGAAGTCGAACAGGCCCGCCCCGACGGCGGTCCCGACCTCGCGGCGCCCGTCCTCCCCGGTCCGCACCCAGCGCACCGCGGAGGTCTCCGAGTCCGCGACCCACAGCGCGCCGTCCGCGCCCACGGACAGCCCCGAGGGCTGCGCGAACCAGGCCCGTCCGGCGTCACCGTCCAGCAGGCCCTCGAGCGCCGTGCCCGCGTGCACCGCGAGCGCGCCCGTGACGGGGTCGAAGTCGAAGAGCTGGTGCGTGCCGGCCATCGCGATCACCACACGCCCCAGGGCGGGGTGCCACACGACGTCCCACGGGGAGGACAGCGAGATCGCGGTCGGCTCCCCGGGCAGGTCCGCGAGGTCGACGGCGACGTCCCCCTCGTCGTCGACGGCGGCGGCCTCCTTGGCGCGCTCGGAGTCGATGAGCTTCTGCACGCCGTTGCCGGCGAGGGTGCTGACGCGCCCGTCCGACAGGCGCAGGCCCCGCAGCCGGTGGTTGACGGAGTCCGCCACGACGACGTCGTAGCCGACGCGCCCCGCGACGTCCTCGGGCAGCAGCGCCAGGCCCTGGGGCTCGTTGAACAGCGCCTGGTCCGGCCCGCCGTCCGCGTGGCCCTTCTCCCCGGGCGTGGGGAATGCGAGCTCGGCCTGGCCCGCGTCCGCCGTGGCGGGGTCCCCGCCGCCGAACGCGCGGAGCACCGTGGTCAGGTCCTCGGCGACCTCCAGGAGGCGGTGGTGGCCGGTGTCCGAGACGAGGAACGTGCCCGGGCGGGAGCCGCGGCCGCCGAGGGACACGGCCTTGCCGGGGAACGACAGGTCCCGGGCCACGGGCGCGGGCGGGACGTAGGGGCCGGAGCCGCGGTGCAGCGTGCCCTTGGCCTCGTGCTCGGCCACGAGCTCGCGCACGAGCCCGTAGAGCCCGGCCACGTGCCCCTCGCCGGACAGGTGCGCGGCGATGTAGCCCTCCGGGTCCACCACCACGAGGGTGGGCCACGCGCGCGCCGAGTACGCCTGCCACGTGGTCAGCTCGGGGTCGTCCAGCACGGGGTGCTCGATGGCGTAGCGCTCGACGGCGGCCGCGAGCGCGTCCGGGTCCGCCTCGTGCTCGAACTTGGGCGAGTGCACGCCCACCGTGACGAGCACGTCCGCGAACTCCTCCTCGAGCGGGCGCAGCTCGTCCAGGACGTGCAGGCAGTTGATGCAGCAGAACGTCCAGAAGTCGAGGAGGACGACCTTGCCGCGCAGGTCCTCGAGGCTCACCTGCTCGCCGCCGGTGTTCAGCCAGCCGCGGCCCACGAGCTCGGACGCGCGCACCCGGGTGGCCGCGCGCGGCACGGCGGCGGGGGCGTCAGCGGTCGGGGCGGGGTTCGGGGTCTGCGGTGCGGTCATGTCCACCATCATGACGCACGCCCCGGACGCGTCAGCCGTGAGCGGACGCCGGCGGCGTCACAGGGGGAAAGACGACGCCGCCGGGCGGGCCCGGCTCAGTCGGCGGCCAGGGCGGCGGCCAGCATCTCCTCGGCGATGAGCGTGAACTCCTTGCGCCCGGCCTCGGGCCGGCCCACGAAGGAGACCATGACCACGGCGTCGGAGGTGACGGCGGTGAGCACCTGGGCCGTGAGCTGGGGCTCGGACTCCGAGGCCAGGGTCCGCTCCCACACGAGGGCGGACTGCGCGGGGGTGCCGTCGGACAGCGGCGCGTCGGAGACCTCGAGGCGGTAGTCGACGGTCGCGTCCCCCTCCTGCACGGTCATGGTCATCTCGCGGCAGTCGGCGCGCAGGGCGTTGACGGTCTGGAGGTGCCGCTCGACGTCCTGGCGGCCCTGGCCCGTGAGCCGGGCGACCTCCACGGTGCCCGTGCCCGTGAAGGTGTCGGCGCCGACGTCCACCCGCGTGGCCTCGGCCGCGTCGAGGATGATCGGAGAGAAGTCCAGGGCGGTCAGCGGCGCCTTGCACTGCGCCGGCTGCACGGTGGTCCGGTCCGCGTCCGCACGCCGGTCCCGGGAGTCCTCGCGGGCCGCGTCGATCTCCTCCGCCGTGGCGGCCCGCTGCCGGACGAAGCCGAATGTGGCCGCACGCTCGGCCGCGGCCTCCGCCATGCGCTCGTCCTGACGGTCGCCCAGGCCGAGCCCCTCCGGGGCCGCCGACTCCGTGGGCGCCGCGGTGCCGGCGTCGTCGTGGACTCCGTCCGCGGGCGCGGACGCGGCGGCCGGATCGCCGTCCCCGGCCCCGCAGCCCGTCAGGGCCAGCAGACCGGCCGCGACGGCGGCCACGAGGCGCAGCCGACCACGCCGGGGCGCGGCCGGGCTGCCGAGGGGACGGACACGGTCAGCGGACATCACGGGCCTCCTCGGGGCCGGTGGAGGAGTCACGGGCCGCGGGCTCGGCGCCGCTCGGGGCGTCGGTGGCCGGGGTGCCGTGCATGCGGGCATACATCTCGTTCCAGCGGCGCAGCTCCGCGTCGCCGTCGCGGTCGGCCTGCCGGTCCAGCCGGACCGCGTTCTTGCGGTCGCTGCGATACCAGAGCACGGCCACCATCACCGCCATCATCACGGTGGGGAACTCGCCGATGCCCCACATCACCGCGCCGCCGATGCGCTGATCCTCGAGGGCGGTGGGGCCCCAGTCGCGGCCCATGTTGCCGAACCAGGACGCCTGCAGCAGACCGGTGGAGGTGGTCATGGCGACGCCGATGAAGGCGTGGAAGACCATCGTGGCCATCAGGAGCACGAGCCGCAGGGCGTACGGGGGCCGGCGCGGCAGCGGATCCGAGCCGATCATGACCAGGGCGAACAGGAACCCGGTCAGCAGGAAGTGGACGTTCATGAACTCGTGGCCCACGTGGGTCTCCAGCGAGAACCGGAAGAAGTCCGTGTAGTAGAACACCAGGATCGAGCCGGCGAAGTTGACCCCCGCCACGATCGGGTTCGTGATGAACCGCCCCCACGGGGAGTGCACGATCCACAGGATCCACTCGCGGGGGCCGCGCGTCCCATCCGTGCGGGACGGCAGGGCCCGCAGCGCCAGGGTGATGGGTGCGCCCAGGACGAGGAAGACGGGACTGAGCATCGTCAGCGTCATGTGGCCCACCATGTGCGCGCTGAACAGGACGCGGCCGTACACGGCCGGGGACCCGGAGGTCGCCCACAGCAGCACGGCCAGGCCCGCGAGCCACGCGACGGTGCGCAGCACGGGCCAGCGGTCGCCGCGGCGGCGCAGCTGCCACACGGAGCGCAGGTACCAGAGGGTCAGGAACGCGATGATCGCGACCCACAGCCAGTCGAACCGCCACATCGTGATCCACCGGGCGCCCTCGAGGGCCGGCGGCAGCTCGTAGCCGGTGAGGATGCGGGCCGGGGAGGCGTCCGGCGCGAGCTCCTCCGGCACGGGCGGGGCCGTCCGGGAGAGCACGGAGGAGACGCCCATGACGGCGCCCATGATCACGGCCTCCACGGCGATGAGCTGCCACAGCAGGCGACGCGCGGGGGCGGGGCTGGGACGGTCCGGGCCGGCGTCGAGGCGGGGGATCACCCACCGGCGGTGCAGCAGGCCGATCAGGCCGAGGCCCAGGGCCGCCAGGAACTTGGCCGACACGAGGATGCCGTAGGGGCTCAGCAGCTGGGCCGGATCGTCCATGCGGATCGACGCGTTGACCACGCCGGACAGCGCCACCGTGACCAGGCCCAGCCCGGCGAGCACGGAGTAGCGGGTCAGGACCGTGTGCAGCAGGGGCGCCGGGCCCTGCCGGCGCAGGCTGCGGCCCCGCCCCTGCGCCCCGTTGGGCCCCACGAGGGTGTCCGAGATCGCGACGAGCACGAGCAGTCCGCCCACCCACACGACGACGCCGAGCAGGTGCAGGCCGATCGAGTTCACGGCGCCGGTGTGGTCGTCACCGCCCGCCGCGTGCCCGATCAGGGCCAGGGGCACGAGGGCGAGCATCGCCAGGATGCCGGTCCAGAACAGGCCGTTGTGGGAGCGGACGGCGATCGCCAACGTGGTCACGACGGCGGCGATCACGGTGACCCAGAACCACGCCTGGCCCACCGAGATGCCGACCACGTAGGCCGCCAGGCCGTCCGTGAAGCCCTGCCCCGCCGTGACGGGGATGCCGGCGAGATCCGAGTAGGACAGCACGCCGACGGCCAGCGCGGCCACTGTCCACACGCCGGCGCTGACGGCGGCGATCCGCATCACGCGGGTGAACGCGGGGTGCTCGGGCAGCGGTGCGGCGTCCGCGTCCTCGCGCCGCTGCCGGGCGGAGCGGTGCCACCGTTCCGTGCCCGCCGCGTGGGGCGGCAGGACCCCGGCCGCGAAGATCAGCGCGGCGATGGTCAGGGACATCGCCACGTTGGAGACGAGCTCCCCCACGGGCACGCCCCAGCGGGTGATCCACCCCGGGTCGGAGAGCTGGCGCGCGGCGGTGACGCCGGTCAGCCAGCCGGCGGCGGCGAGGCCGGCCGCTCCCGCGGCGGCCACGAGCACCCAGATCCACCGGGGCACTCCGACCGGCCCCGACGGACCGGGGCGGGCGGCGTCGTCGTTCTCGGCGGGATGGCTGCCCCGGGCGGGGGCGGTGGCGGCGGACATGGGGTCCATCCTCTCAAAGCATGCGGACGCCCGGCGACGACGGGAGCGGCCCCGCCGTCGTCGGGCCCCTGGGTCAGGCGAACAGGGCGTCGCCCACGAACCCGCCCTCGGCGCAGCCGGGCGGGATCGCGAAGACCGCCGAGCCGACGGGCACGGTCCACAGGTTCAGGTGGTCCGACTCCGCGAGCCGGGCCTGGACGGGGACGAACTGTCGGTCCACGTCCGCCTGGTAGGCGGCGAAGATCAGGCCGGAGCCCGCCTCCAGCGCCCCGCGCGGGTCGTCGTAGTTGTAGCCGCGACGCAGCATCCCGTACTCGGGCTCCTCCCCGCGGGCCCGCCGCAGGTGCGCGATGTCCGAGATGACCGGGAAGCCCGTGGGGCCGACGGCGTCGAAGTCCGGCTCGTCGTGCTCCTGCTCCCCCGTGAGGGGGGCGCCGGTGCCGAGGCGGCGGCCGATGACCTTCTCCTTGGCCGGGCGGTCGAGCTCGTCCCACGTGTCCATGAGCATCTCGATGCGCCGGATCACCACGGACGTGCCGTCCGCGATCCACGGGGTGACGCCCACCTGCTCGGCACCCACGCCCCACACCACGCGGTCGAGGTGCGGGGTGTCCGCCGCCGGATTGCCGGTGCCGTCCACCTGCCCGAAGAGATTGCGCATCGTGGTGCCGGTGGGGTGGGCGCCGCGGGCGGAGCGGAAGCCCTCCTGCACCCAGCGCTCGGTGGCGAACGGCCGGGCCGCCTTGAGGAGCATGCGCCGGGCGTGGGCCACGGACATCCGGTCGTCGCCGCAGATCTGCAGCAGCAGGTCGCCGTCGCTGAACGCGGGGTCCAGGCGGTCGATCTGCTCGAACGCCGGCAGCGGGCGCAGCCAGGCCGGGGCCCGGTCCGGGGCCACGCGGCGGACGAGCTCCGGGCCGAAGCCGAACGTCACGGTGAGCCGAGCGGGGGCGGCGGCGAGCTCCGGCTCGGTGTCGGCGATCGTGGCGCGGCCCTGGGTCAGGCGCGCCGCGTCGTCGGTGAGCAGGCGCAGCATCCGCTCGATGCGCACCCGGTCCGTGTCCTCGTGCAGGTCGAAGGCGAGGAAGACGGCGTGGGCCTGGGCGGGGGTGTCGACGCCGGCCTGGCGCGGCCCGTGGAACGGCACGGTGTCCGTGCCCACGGGCGAGCTGACGGCCACCCGGGCGGCCTGGCCGCCGGGCTCGGCCCAGCCGGCCCGGCCGACGTCGCCCTCGATGCCGGTGTCGCCCATGACCTCGGAGGGCGAGGCCCCCGTCCCGGACGCGGCGGACGCGCCCGGGGCGGTGGAGGCCGACGCGTGGCCGGCGCCGTAGCCGAGTGCCGTGCCCAGCAGGCCGCCGCCCACCGCGCCCGCCCCGAGGAGCAGGCCGCGGCGGGAGGGGCCCCCCGGGGTCGGGCGGGCGCCCTCGCGCCCGTCCGGCCCGTGGTGGTCGTCCGGCCCGTGGTGGTCGTCCGACCGGACGACGGGGTCAGTGGTCGGCATGGTCCTCCGATTCGTGGGACTCGCCGCCGTGGTACGACTCGTTGGCGCCGGTGAAGGGCCGGACCACGGAGGTGACCTCGAGGGTGGAGCCGTCCTCCAGCTCGAGGTCGTAGGTCACGTCCTCACCCGGCTCGATCGGGTCGGTCAGGCCCATGAACATCACGTGGTTGCCGCCCGGGGCGAGCTCGAAGCTCCCGCCCGCGGGCACGGTGAAGCCGTCGGGGCTCTGCTGCATCACCATCTGGCCGTCCTCGCCGGAGACCATCTCGTGGAGCTCGACCGTCTCGCCCAGCTCCGAGCGGACGCCGACGATGTGCAGGTCCTGGTCCGAGGAGTTCTCGAGCATGCCGAAGGAACCGGTCATGCCCTCCTCGGTGGCCTTCGTCCAGGGGTCGGTGATCGTGAGGCCGGCGGCCTGGCCGTCCGCGGTGGACGCGGCCGACGAGGCGCCCGTGGCCGGCGCGACGCTCGAGGCGTCCGACGCGCTCGGGGCGGAGCCGGCGTCGTCTCCGGCGCAGGCCGTCAGGCCGAGGGCGGCGACGGCGAGCACGGCGGCGGCGCCGAGGCGGCGAGGGGCGCGGGGGGAGGTGGTGGTCACGTCTGTGGGGTTCCTTGTCAGGCGGGCGCGCGACGACGCGCGGGGCGTTCGGACGCGCGAGGACGGGGCCGGTCCCCTCAGGGGGCCGGCCGGGGATCAGAGGTCAGCGGCCGTCGTCGAGGTGGCCGAGCGCGCGGGCGCGGCGGCCCATCAGGAGGAAGGCGACCACGAGCACGGCCAGGCCGGCGATGCCGGCGACCCACACCCAGGCGGGCAGCGCGTCGGAGTCCGCGGGCTGCGCGGCGTCGGAGGCGTCCGCCTGCGCGGTCGCCGCGGCCGAGGCGGCGTCGCCCTGACTTGCCGTGGCCTCCGGGGAGGCGGCGATCGAGGCCCCGGCGACGGCGGAGCCGCAGCCCTGGGGCGCGGTGCCGGCGGCCGGTGCGGCCGGGTCGTCCACCGCGAAGTCGAACGAGCGCTCCTCGGAGTGCCCGTCCGAGTAGACGACGCGGTAGGCGACCTCGTAGTCGCCGTTGGGCAGCCCCTCGCACAGCGGCGCGGAGAAGGTGGGGCCGTCCACGGTGCCGGCGGCGGACTGCCACTGGTTGCCGTCGGCGTCGCGGACCTGCAGGAGGTTCTGGATGCCCTCGCCGTCGATCAGCTCGCCGCTGAAGGTCAGCGAGACCTCCGACGGCGCCGTCGTGACGGTCTCGTCGACGGCGGGGGCGGTGCGGATGAGCTCGTCGTGCGCGGCCGCGGGGGCAGCCCCGGCGACGACGAGGGCGGGCAGCAGGGCGAGTCCGGCGGCGGCGCGAGCAGCGCGGCGGACAGGGGTGGTCTGGTGATGCATGGTGGTGTCCTCACGGGTCTGCCGCGGTCCCGGACGGGAGTCGCGGGCGGACCGTTCCGAAGGGTCGTCGGGCGCGGTCGGGCCTCGAGACGCGGACGGAGCCGGCGTCCTCAGGCCGCGAGGGCGAACGGCGGGCCGCGCCGCCCCGGAGAGCTGAGGAGGACGAGGGACGTCGCCGGCCGGAGCACCGGCGGGACGGGGACCCGGACGCGGGCCGGCGTCGGCAGGGGGCCGTGCGCGGCCGGCGGCGGGCAGACGGCGGCCACCACGCGTTCGGCGATGGTGAGCACGAGGGCCTCGCCGCGCCGCAGCACCAGCACGGTGAGGACCGCGGCGATCACGTGGGCCGCGAGCATGCGCAGGTCGGTCAGGTGGCCGGTGGGGGCGCCGGACAGGGCCTCCCCCGACGCCAGGAGGGCCCCGGTGCCGGGACGGGCGTGGCCGAGGTGGGCCGGGTCGACGCCGGCGGCCGGCGCCACGGCGTGCCCGCCGGCGGCGAGCCCGTAGAGCACGTGGAACAGCCCCTGGGCGATCGCGACGGCCGCGGCGGTGCGCCACAGCGAGAGGGCGCGGCCCGCCAGGGCGGTGCAGAGCGGGGCGGCGAGGACGGCCGCGAAGGCGACCACGCCGACCTCGGGGAACCCGTGACCGGGCTCGGCGGCGGTGTGGAACAGCGCGGCCAGGGCGGTCATCGCCAGGGCCCCGGCCCAGCCCCGGGCCAGACGGGCCGGTCCACGCACGACGCGCGGACGGGGGTCCTCGAGGCCGGACGGGGCCCACGGAGCGGCGGCGACGGCGCTGCGCATGCCACGACTCCTCTCCTGACGGCCCCGGCCCACGTCGGCCGGACGATCGTCCGCCCATCCTACGCGGCCGGAGACGACGACGGGCGCCCCACCCGAGGGTGGGACGCCCGTCCTGCGGCGTGCGGCGTGGGTCCGGGGACGCGCACCGCGGCCGGGATCACTCGGAGGCGGCGGCCTTGAGCTTGGAGCCGGCGGTCACCTTCACGGAGTGGCCGGCCGGGATGGTGATCTCCTCGCCGGTGCGCGGGTTGCGGCCGGTGCGCTCCTTGCGCTCGGTGCGCTCCACGGCCAGCCAGCCCGGGATCGAGACCTTCTCGCCCTTCTTGACCTGGGCGGTGAACACCTCGAAGAGGGCGTCCAGCACATCGCTGACGGCGGCCTGGGTGTTGCCGGAGCGCTCGGCGACGGCGGCGACGAGTTCCTTGCGGTTCATGGCCATGGGTCCTCCCTATGGGACGTCGGTTACGGTTCCCGGGCCGTTCGGACCGGGCTGCCAGTTGTGAACGTACCACCTCTCCGCGGGCGAATCGCCCCCTGAACCGCGAGAATCCGCGATTTCCCGTGACCCGGGTGGCCCTCATCCCCGGGGCACGACGACGGCGGCGCCCCTCCTGAGGAGGGACGCCGCCGTCGCGGTGGTGCCGAGCGCCCGGAGACCGGGCCTCAGGTCACCAGGAGGACTTGGTCACGCCGGGCAGCTCGCCACGGTGCGCCATGTCGCGGAAGCGCACACGGGAGATGCCGAAGCGCTGGAAGGTGCCGCGGGGGCGACCGTCGATGGCGTCGCGGTTGCGCACGCGGACCGGGGAGGCGTCGCGGGGCAGCTTCTGCAGGCCCAGGCGGGCGGCCTCGCGGGCCTCGTCCGACGCGTTCGGGTCCACGAGGGTCTTGCGCAGCTCGAGACGCTTCTCGGCGTAACGGGCCACGATGGCCTTGCGCTGCTCGTTCTTGGCGATCTTGGACTTCTTGGCCATCTCAGCGCTCCTCTCGGAAGTCGACGTGCTTGCGGACCACCGGGTCGTACTTCTTCAGGGTGATGCGGTCCGGGTTGTTCCGGCGGTTCTTGCGGGTCACGTAGGTGAACCCGGTGCCGGCGGTGGACTTCAGCTTGATGATCGGACGAACGTCCTTGTCCTTGGCCATGTCAGAGCTTCACTCCCTTCGCGATCAGGTCCGCCACGACGGCGTCGATCCCGCGCACGTCGATGGTCTTGATGCCCTTGGCGGACAGCGTCAGCATGACGTTGCGGCGCAGGGAGGGGACCCAGTAGGTCTTCTTCTGGATGTTCGGGTCGAACCGGCGCTTGGTGCGACGGTGCGAGTGGGAGATGCTGTGGCCGAATCCCGGCCCAGCCCCGGTTACCTGGCAGTGAGCTGCCATGATCACTCCTCGTGGCAAGTAGTAGTAAAAGGACGGGCGGAACCCGCATGGCGGCGAGCCGCGGACCTGTCCGCGGACACCTGTTGTGAGCCCCGCCCCGGGTGTGGACACCGCACTCTTACTGCGACTTCTCGAAAAGGTGGACCAGGCTGGGTGAGAGCCAACCGAAGTTCCTTATGGGATCGCTGGTGTGGACGGTGAGCCCCGGTCCGCCCTGAGGGCGTCCCGGGATCCGGTCTGCGGGAGCGCGTTGCTTTTCCGACCCGCCGTCCGCCCGGTCACCTGACCGATGGAACGACGAGAACAACGCGGCGTGCGCCGTCCCACCTTACGCGAACCGTGGGCGTCGCTTCAACTCGACGGGGGGCGCCTGTGGTATGCGCACGGTCCTCGGCTTCCAGGACCGCTCCGCGCGCGCCACGGCGCGGCCACGGGCGCTGGGCCGGCCCACCCCTTCCGGCGCGGATCAGGCGACCGACGCCCCCAGCAGCGAGCCCACCGCGAAGGTCAGGCCGAGTGCCAGGGCGCCGCCGAGGACGACGCGCACGGCCGCCCGCAGCGCGGGCGCGTCGCCGAGCCGGGCCCCGACCCAGCCGGTGACGGCGAGGGCCACGAGGGTGACGCCGAACGTGAACGGGACGCGGAGGCCCACCGGCGCCAGGACGACCGTCAGGAAGGGCAGCAGCGCGCCCACGAGGAACGCGAGGAAGGACGCTCCGGCGGCGGCCCACGGGCTGACGACGTCCTCCTCCGCCATGCCCAGCTCCATGCGCAGATGCGCGGCGAGCGCGTCCTTCTCGGTGAGCTCCCGCGCGGCGGCCTCGGCCGTGGCCCGGCTCAGGCCGTCCGCCTCGTAGAGCTGCACGAGCTCCTCCAGCTCGCCCTCGGGATCCTCCTCGAGCTCACGGCGCTCCTTGGCGATCAGCGACTTCTGCGAGTCGGAGGACGAGGAGACGGACACGTACTCGCCCAGCGCCATGGAGAACGCGCCGCCGACCACGGCGGCGGCGCCGGCCAGCAGGATCGGGGTGAGCGCCGTCGTCGCACCGGCGACACCGACGACGGTGGCCGCGACGGACACGATGCCGTCGTTGGCGCCGAGCACGCCCGCGCGGAGCCAGTTGAGGCGGGCATGCACGCCGCCGGCGGCGTGCGGCTCGTCGGGACCGCCCGGCGGGAGCTGATCGGCCCGGGGCGAGGACTGTTCAGACGTGTGCGACATGTCTCCATGGTCGCGGCGTGGGGCGGGGCGCGCCAGGCAGGTGAGGCGTTCCTTCGGGCGGGGACGCCACGACACCCGGTCTCGCTGTTGCCAGGATTGTTCAACAACAGCTACCGTCTCCCCCAGCGCCTCGTGACGCCCGTCACCTCGCCTGGCGCCCTCGACGAAGGTGACCACCGTGTCCCACGCAGACATCCCCCACGCCGGGCCGGACGGCTCGACCCCCTCGGGCACCGCACCGAAGACGGACTCCCGTGCCGCGAGCGCCACCCGGCGCACCGCACTGCTCGGCGCCATGTTCCTCATGGCCACCTCGGCCATCGGCCCCGGCTTCATCACGCAGACCGCCACGTTCACCGTCCGGATGGGCGCCGCGTTCGCGTTCGCCATCCTGGTCTCGATCCTCATCGACATCGCCGTCCAGATGAACGTGTGGCGCGTCATCGGCGTCTCCGGCATGCGCGCCCAGGAGCTGGCGAACCGCGTCCTGCCCGGCCTCGGCTGGGTCCTCGCCGCGCTCGTGTTCCTCGGCGGCATGGTCTTCAACATCGGCAACATCGCCGGCACCGGCCTCGGCGCGAACGCCATGCTCGGCGTCGACCCCCTGATCGGTGGCGGCGTCTCCGCGCTCATCGCGCTGCTGATCTTCCTCTCCAAGCGCGCCGGCGTGGCCCTGGACCGGATCGTGGTGGCGCTCGGCGCCGTCATGATCCTGCTGATGCTGTACGTGGCCATCACCTCCGCCCCGCCCGTGGGCGAGGCCCTGCGCCAGTCCGTGATGCCGGAGGAGGTCGACTTCTTCGTGATCGTCACCCTCGTGGGCGGCACCATCGGCGGCTACATCACCTACGCGGGCGCCCACCGCATGATCGACTCCGGAGTGAAGGGCGTGGACGACGTCCAGGACATCACCCGCAGCTCCGTAGCCTCGATCCTCGTGACCGGCCTGATGCGCGCCCTCCTGTTCCTGGCGATCCTCGGCGTCGTCGCCTCGGGCGCGGTGCTGTCCAAGGACAACCTGGCTGCCTCCGCCTTCCAGGCCGCCGCCGGCGACATCGGCCTGCGCATGTTCGGCATCGTCCTGTGGGCCGCCGCCGTCACCTCCGTGATCGGTGCGTCGTACACCTCGATCAGCTTCGTCACCCGCTCCACCACCAGCGCCCGCACCCGCAACCTGCTGACGGTCGCCTTCATCGTGGTCTGCACCGCCCTCTACCTGGCCCTGCGCCAGGCACCGCAGACGCTGCTCGTGTTCGCCGGCGCGTTCAACGGCATGATCCTGCCGGTCGGCTTCGCCGCCCTCCTGTACGTGGCCTGGCGCCGCCGCGACCTGCTGCACGGCTACCGCTACCCCGGGTGGCTGCTCGTGATCGGCGCGCTCGCGTGGATCGTGTCCGTGTTCATCGCGGTGCGCGGGTTCATCCCCATGGTCGAGATGATCACCGGTGCCTGAGATGACCACGACGACGCCGCTGCCGCCGCTGGACGCCGCCACGACCCCCGCGCAGGCCCGCGAGCGGTTCCGCGCGGGGCTCGTGCGGCCGACCTCGGGGATCGCCGACGGCTACGCGCAGGCGAACCTCGTCTCGATCCCGCAGGACCACGCCTACGACGTCCTGCTCTTCGCCCAGCGCAACCCCAAGGCCCTGCCGCTGCTCGGCGTGTTCGAGGCCGGCGAGGTCAACGGCCCCGCGCTGGACGGCGACGTCCGCACGGACGTGCCGCAGTACGTGGTGTACCGCAACGGCGTCGAGACGGACCGCCCCACGGATCTGCTCGACGTGTGGCGGGACGACCTCGTGACGTTCGTGATCGGCTGCTCGTTCACCTTCGAGTCCGCCCTGGTGGCCGAGGGCATCCGGATGGCCCACCAGGACGCCGGCGTGAACGTGCCGATGTACCGCACCACGCGGCGCTGCGCCTCGGCGGGCCGCCTCTCGGGCCCGCTCGTGGTCTCGATGCGCCCCATCCCCGCCGACCGCGTGGCCGACGCCGTGCGCATCACCTCCCGCTACCCCGCGGTGCACGGCGCGCCCGTGCACGTGGGCGACCCGGCCGGCCTCGGGATCACGGACCTGTCGGCACCGGACTTCGGCGACGCCGTCGAGGTCCCGCAGGGCCACCTGCCCGTGTTCTGGGCGTGCGGGGTGACGCCGCAGGCGGCGATCATGGAGTCCCGCCCGCCGCTGGCCATCACGCACGCGCCCGGGCACATGCTCATCACGGACCTGCCGGACCGGATGTTCCAGGTCCCGTGACCGTCCGGGCCCGGGGAGGCGGTCAGTCCCCCACGGCGGCGAGGTGCGCCAGGACGAACTGCTCCGCCTCGTCCAGGTAGTCGCCGAACACGGCGTGCACCGCGGGGAGGTCGCCGGCCAGCAGCCGCTCCACGATCCACCGGTTGCGGTCCGCGAACTGCACGTGCAGGCGCGTCTGCTCGTCCATGGGATGGAACGCCAGGCGCACGCGGGCCTGCACCGACGCCATGAGCCGCGTGAGCTCGGGGGCGCCGGCCAGGTCCACGATGCCGACGTGGACGCGATGGTTGGCGTCGCCCAGGACCCGCGCGGGGGTGTCCGGGCCGCCCGAGAGCAGGTCCTGGGCACAGCGCAGCTGGCGCGCCGCACCGGGGGTGAGCTCGCCGTGTTCGAGGGCGCCGAGCTGGATCACCCGACGCGTGCGGTACAGCCCACGCACGTCCTCCGGACCCGGCGCCGCCACGAACACCCCGCGGTGCGGCCGGCGCTCCACGAGGCCCTCCGAGGCCAGCATGGTGAACGCCTCGCGCAGGCTGTTGCGGCTGACCTGGAGCTCGGCGGCCAGCGCCACCTCTCCCAGTCGCTCCCCCGGCACGAGCCCGGCCGCCGCGATCCGCTGCCGCAGCTGTGCGGCCGCGGCCACGGGAGCCGGAGCCGGGGCGGACTCGCCGCCGCCGACGCCGGGCGCGAGGCCTTCCCCGGTGACACCGCCGCGCGCCGGCACCCTCACGCCCCCAGCCGGGCGATCGCCTGGCCGCGCGTCACCGAGGCCGGGGTCTCGGCCACGAGGAGCTGGATCCGGCCCGCACGCGGGGCACGGATCGGCGTCTCCATCTTCATCGCCTCGACGATCGCGACCGTGTCACCCTCGACCACCTCGGCGCCGTCCTCGACCTTCCACGAGGCCAGGGTGCCGGTGACCGGCGAGGCCACGGCGCCGTCGTCGTCGGGCTTCCCGGCGCCGGCAGCGCCGGCCGGGGCCGCGGCACCCGCGCCGCCGCCTCCGAGGAGGGCCGCGTAGAGATCGGCGGGCAGGCCCAGGCGCACGGCGCGGCCGTCCAGCTCGACGGTGACGGCGGTGCGGCCGCCGGCGGGCACCTCGGCGCTCAGGTAGGGGGACTCGGCCAGCGGCTCGGCGAACTCGGACTCGATCCACGTGGTGTAGACGCCGAGGCGGTCCCCCGAGGTGAAGGCGTCCTGCTCGAGCACGGCGCGGTGGAACGGCACCACGGTGGGCACGCCGTCGATGCGCAGCTCGGCCAGGGCGTCGCGGGCGCGGGCGACGGCCTGGGCGCGGTCCTCGCCCCACACGATGAGCTTGGCGAGCAGGGAGTCGTACTCGCCCGGCACCACGGAGCCGGTGCGGACGCCGGAGTCCATGCGGACCCCGGGGCCGGTGGGGGCCTCGAACGCGTCGATCGGGCCGGGCACGGGCAGGAAGCCGTACGCCGGGTCCTCGGCGTTGAGGCGGAACTCGAGGGCGTGGCCGCGCGGCGTCGGGTCCTCGGGGATGCTCAGCGGCTCGCCGGCGGCGACGCGGAACTGCTCGCGCACCAGGTCCACGCCGAAGACCTCCTCGGTGACCGGATGCTCCACCTGCAGGCGGGTGTTCACCTCCAGGAAGCTGATGAGGCCGTCCGGGGCCACGAGGTACTCGACCGTGCCGGCCCCGGTGTACCCGGCGGCGCGGCAGATCTCGCGGGCGGAGGTGTGGATGCGCTCGCGCTGCTTGTCCGTGAGGAACGGCGCCGGGGCCTCCTCCACGAGCTTCTGGTTGCGGCGCTGCAGGGAGCAGTCGCGGGTGCCGAGCACGGCCACGTGGCCGTGCTCGTCGGCGAGGACCTGGGCCTCCACGTGGCGGGGGCGGTCCAGGAAGCGCTCCACGAAGCACTCGCCGCGGCCGAACGCGGCGACGGCCTCGCGGACGGTCGCCTCGAACGCGTCCTCGACGTCGCCGAGCTCGCGCACCACGCGGATGCCGCGGCCGCCGCCGCCGAAGGCCGCCTTGATGGCGATCGGCAGGCCGTGCTCCTCGGCGAACGCGCGCGCGGCGGCGGCGTCCGGCACGGGGCCGTCCGAACCCGGCACGAGCGGGGCGCCCGCCTGCTGGGCGAGGGAGCGGGCGGTGATCTTGTCGCCGAGGGCGCGGATGGCGTCCGGCGACGGGCCGATCCAGGTCATCCCGGCGTCGATCACGGCCTGCGCGAAGTCGGCGTTCTCGGAGAGGAAGCCGTAGCCCGGGTGCACGGCGTCGGCGCCGGCGCGGCGGGCGACGTCGAGGACCGCGTCGATCTTCAGGTAGGTGTCCGCCGAGGACGCGCCCGGCAGGTGGAAGGCCTCGTCCGCGACGGCCACGTGCAGGGCGTCGGCGTCCGGATCCGAGTAGACGGCGATCGAGGCGATGCCGTGGTCGCGGGCGGCGCGGGCCACGCGCACGGCGATCTCGCCGCGGTTGGCGATGAGCACCCGCGTGACGGGGCGGGCGGCGGGGGTGGTGGTCATGCGGGGGTCTCCTCGGAGGGCGATGCGGAGTCGACGACGGTCTCGGCGCCGGGGCGGGGATGGGGGACGAAGCGGACGCGGGCGCCCGGCGGCAGCTGGGCCGCCAGGCTGAGGTCCGCGCGGGCCACGACGCCGATCACCGGGTAGCCGCCGGTGACCGGATGGTCGGAGAGGAACAGGACGGGCTCACCCGAGGGCGGCACCTGCAGCGCGCCGCGCACGGCGCCCTCGGACTTCAGCTCGCCCTCCCGCACGCGCTCGAGCGGCGCGCCGTCGTCGGGGGCCGTGAGGCGCACGCCGATCCGGTCGGTCTGCTGGCTCACGTCCCAGTCCTGCGTGAACAGGCGCTCCAGGCCCGCCTCGCCGAACCAGTCGTCGCGGGGGCCGGGGACCACGCGCAGCACGGCCACCTGGCCGGGCGCGGGCATGGGGCGCAGCGCGGTCTCCGGGTCCCCCACCATCACGACGCCGACCTCCTCCGAGGCGGGGACGCCGGCGGCGGTCGGGCTCGCGGCGGAGGCGCCGGCGGCGCCCCTCGCATCCGGGCCGGCGCGACGGGCGAGGCGGTCCCCCGCCGTCAGCGGGGCGGGGCCGAGCCCGGACAGGGTGTCGGTCGAGCGGCTGCCGAGCACGGGCGGCACGTCGATCCCGCCCCGGAGGCCCACATACACGCGCAGGCCGCCGACCGGCTCGTCCACCGTCAGCGTCTGGCCGTCCAGCACGACGAACGGGGTGCGGGCGGGCACCCGGCGCGTGGCGCCGTCGGCCGCGGTGATCGTCCCGCCGGCCTCGGCGCCGGCCAGGGCCATCACCTGGTGGCCGTGCGCGGTGAGGGTGAGGCCGCCCAGGACGGTCTCCAGCACCGCCTCGCGTGAGCGGTTGCCCACGAGCCGGTTCGCCTGGCGTGCCGCGTCCCGGTCGGCCGCGCCGGACGCGACGACGCCGAGGTCGCCCAGGCCCGGGCGGCCCAGGTCCTGGACCAGGGTCAGGAGCCCCGGGTCCACGACGGTGACGCCGCGGCGGCCGGCCACGGACGGGAGGCCGGCCGCGGCGTCGGCGGGCGGGGTGGCGTCGACCGCCGCGTCCGTGCCGGAGGTGACGGACGCCGTCGGGCGCACGGGGACGTAGCGGACACGGTCGCCGGGCTGCAGCAGGGCGGGCTGCTCGCGGCCGAGGTCCCACAGGGCCGCGGTGGTGTGTCCGAGGAGCTGCCAGCCGCCGGGCGAGGTGCGCGGGTAGACGGCGGAGAAGGCCCCGGCGACGGCGACGGCGCCTGCCGGGACGGCCGTGCGGGGCGAGCTGCGACGGGGCGCCTCGAACGGGGCCGCCTCGGAGGCGCAGTACATGAACCCCGGCGCGAAGCCGCCGAACGCGGCGAACCAGTCGGCCTCGCTGTGGGCCCGGATGACGCCGTCGACGCCGAGCCCGGTGAGCCGGCCGACCTCGGCGAGGTCCTCACCGTCGTAGACCACGGGGATCTCGACTATGCGGCCCCCCGTCAGCTCACCGGTGTCCGGGGTGAGGGTGCTGACCCGCGGTGCGGCGTGCTCGGCGGCGGCCTGCGAGGTGAAGGTCACCAGGACGGTCGCGGCGGCGGCCATGACCTGGCGCTGGCCGCGCGCCGGGTGGGCCGTGAGGTGGGCGTGGACGGCCATGACGTCCTCGAGCGAGGCGCACTCGACGAGGAAGCCCTGCGTGCCGACCCAGCGGATCGGGCGGGCCGGCGGTGTGGCGGCGGGGTGACGTGGGGCGCTCATGCGAAGGCCTTGATGGACACGCCCGCGCCCTCGAGCGCGCGGCGCACGGCCGCGGCCATGGCCACGGCGCCGGGCGTGTCGCCGTGCAGGCAGATGCTCTCGGCGTCGACGCGCACGTCCGTGCCGTCCACCGCCGCGACGACGCCCTCGGTGGCCAGGCGCACCATGCGGGCGGCGACGGCGTCCTCGTCGTGGAGGACCGCGCCGGGCTCGCGGCGGGAGACGAGCGTGCCGTCCGGGTTGTAGCCGCGGTCCGCGAAGGCCTCGGCGACGCCGCGCAGCCCCGCGGCGGCCGCCTTGTCCAGGGCGACGGAGCCGGGCAGGAGCAGCAGCGGGAGGTCGGAGCCGAACGCCCTGACGCCGTCGACGACGGCCTGGGCGTGCGCCTCGTGACGGACGATCGTGTTGTAGAGGGCGCCGTGCGGCTTCACGTAGCGGACCCGGCCGCCGGCCGCGCGGGCGAGCGCGTCGAGGGCGCCGATCTGGTAGAGGACGTCGTCGGCCAGCTCGGTGGGCGTGCAGTCCAGGAAGCGGCGGCCGAAGCCGGCGAGGTCGCGGTAGCCCACGTGCGCGCCGATCGTGACGCCTGCGGCGACCGCGTCACGGCAGGTCTGGGCGATCCCCGAGGGATCGCCCGCGTGGAAGCCGCACGCGACGTTGGCAGAGGAGACGGAGGGCATGATGGCGGCGTCGTCCCCCATCGTCCACGAGCCGAAGGACTCGCCGACGTCGGAGTTCAGGTCGATCTGCGGCGCGTGAGACACGGTGCAGTCCTCTCGGATCGGGCCCGGCTGAGGTGCCGGTCACACAATCTTGAGGCATGAAGGATGATTGTTCAACAATCCCCGGCGCGTCCTGCTGGCGCTCACCCGCACCACATGCCAACGCGGGTTGAGTTGTCGCGGGTGTCCCAGCCCGGGACCCGCGACAACTCAACCCGCGTTGCGGACCGGGCCGGGCGACCTCACCGCAGCGGCGTGTGCTCCGGGTCCACGCGCTCGCCCTCGCGCACGGGCCCGGGTGCGGTGCCGCCGCCCCACGGGTCCCCGCCGAACGCCTCACGCCCGTGCTCGCTCAGCCAGCTCGTCAGCTCCGGGCCCGCGGGCACGATGCGCGTCGGGTTGATGTCCTCGTGCACCACGTAGTAGTGCTCCTTGATCTGCGCGAAGTCGATCGTGTCGCCGAAGCCCGGGGTCTGGAACAGGTCGCGCGCGTAGCCCCACAGCGCCGGCATCTCGGTCAGCCTGTTCCGGTTGCACTTGAAGTGCCCGTGGTACACGGGGTCGAACCGCACGAGCGTGGTGAACAGCCGCACGTCGGCCTCGGTGATCCGCTCCCCCATCAGGAAACGGCGCGTCGACAGGCGCTCCTCGAGCCAGTCCATCGCGGCCCACAGCCGCTCGTACGCGGCGTCGTACGCCTCCTGCGAGCCCGCGAAGCCGCACCGGTACACGCCGTTGTTCACCTCGGTGAACACGCGCTCGATCACCTCGAACATCTCGTCCCGCTCCGGCCCGGCGTCGGGGATCAGCTGCGGGGCGCCGTCGCGGTGGAACGCGGTCCACTCCGTCGAGAGGTCGAGGGTGATCTGCGGGTAGTCGTTGGTCACGACGCCGCCCGTCGGCACGTCCACGATCGCCGGCACCGTGATGCCCCGCGGGTAGTCCGGGAACCGCGTGAAGTAGTTCTCCTGGAGCCGCTCGGTGCCCAGCACGGGGTCCTTCCCGCCCTCGTCGAGGTCGAAGGTCCAGGACCGCTCGTCGTGGGTCGGCCCCGGGGTGCCCAGCGAGATCGCGTCCTCCAGGCCGAGCAGGCGCCGCACGATGATCGTCCGGTTCGCCCACGGGCACGCCCGCGCCGCCACGAGCCGGTAGCGGCCCGCCTCGACGGGCCACGCCTCGGCCCCCTCGGTGAGCCCGCCGCCCACGCGGCCGACCGTGGACGGCTCGGCCACGGGCAGGGCCCGCACGGCCTCCGGATCCGCCACGATCCGGTCCGCGATGTAGTTCGTGTCCCGCGTGAACTCCGCCCCGGACTGCACGTAGTTGCCCGTGAACCCCTCGCGCGTGTCGATGGTGCCGCGGTCCGCGGCCTGGCCGGTCTGCTGGTTCTCCATACACTCGAGCCTATGACGACGACCACCGCCACGCCCGGCCCCACGCCCGCCCCGCTGGTGCGCTGCGTGACCGCCCAGAACCCCTCCCCGATGACCCTCGCGGGCACCAACACGTACGTGGTCGCCGCACCGGACTCGGACGCGGCCGTCGTGGTGGACCCGGGTCCGGAGGACGACGTCGCCGCCCACCTCGAGCGCGTCCGTGCGGCGGCCGAGGGGCGCCGGATCGCGCTCATCCTGGTGACGCACCGGCACGCCGACCACACCGGCGGGGTGGACGCCTTCCACGCGGCCACGGGCGCCCCCGTGCGCGCCGCGGACCCGGACTGGTGCCGCGGCGGGGCCGCCGTCCTGACGCCGGACGAACGGATCGACGCCGCCGGCACCCCGATGCTGGCGTGGCACACCCCGGGCCACACCTCGGACTCCTACTCGTTCGCCGTCCCGGACGCGGGCGCGCACGGCGCGGTCATCACGGGCGACACCATCCTCGGCTCGGGCACCACCATGCTCGACCACCCGGACGGCACCCTCACCGACTACCTGGCCAGCCTGCGCCGCCTCGAGGCGGCGGGCCCGCTCACGGTGCTGCCCGCGCACGGGCCCGTGCCGGGGCCGCTGGACGTCGTCGCCCGCGACTACCGGCACCACCGCGAGGGCCGCCTGGAGCAGATCCGCGCCGCCCTGGCCGCGCTGCCCGAGACCGAGGCGGCGACGATCACGCCCGAGGACCTGGCCCCGCGCATCTACCCCGGCCTCACCGGCACCGTGGCCCGCGTGGCCGTCCAGACGGTGGCCGCGCACCTGCGCCACCTGCGCGAGGGCTGAGCCCCTCCGCCGCGGGCCCGGCCCGCACTACGCTGACCTCAGACCCGTCCCCTCGACCCCGCGGAGGCACCCCATGACCATCCTCGTCGGCTACGCCCCCTCGAAGGCCGCGGACGCCGCTCTGGACACCGCCCTGGACATCGCCCGCTCCACCGGCGAGCACGTGGTGGTGGTCAATGCGGGCCCCGGCGGCGAGCACCGCACCAAGTCCCTCGTCACGGAGGAGCAGCAGCGCGGCGTGCAGGCCCGGTTGGACGCCTCCGGCGTGACGGCCGAGTTCCGCCAGTACGCGCGCGGCCGGTCCACGGTGGAGGAGATGAAGGACGTGGCCGCGGAGCTGGACCCGTCCATCGTGGTCATCGGCGTGCGCCGCCGCGGCGGCTTCGGCCGGTTCGTCATGGGATCGGTCTCGGACGAGCTGCTGCAGGAGATCGATCAGCCCGTGCTGTGCGTGAAGGAGTACCGGCAGTACGGGGACCACACGCCCGAGGCCGTGAGCCACGTCGCCGAGACGGACCCGGCCACCCACGGCCTGCCCGCGTCCGAGCCGATGGCCGAGCGGCGTCGGCTCACGCCCGTCGATCCCGGGGACCCGACGCTCGAGCGCTGAGCGCTCCCGCCGGGCCTCAGTCCTCGTCGTCCTGACGGCGGCGCGTGACGGCGTCGTCGAGGAGGCCGTCCGCGTGGGAGCCGGCGCCGCTGCGCCGCCCGGCCTCGTCCGCCGCCGCGGCCTCCGCCGCCTGCTTGGCCCGCTGGGCGCGCCGCTCGGCGAACGCCTCCTCGCCCGGGCCGGCGAGTTCGCGGTTGCGCTGCACCGCCGTCATCGAGCCGGTGTACAGGCCGGAGTGGTCGCCCACGCGGGTCAGCGGTGTGGTGAGGGTGTCCGGGCGCGGATCGGCGCCGTCGACGCGCGGCAGCGGCGCGGTGTGCGGGCGCGGCTCGCGGGCCGCCACCCCGGAGCCGTCCGGGCCCGGCTCACCCGTCCGGTCGCCACCGCGGGCCCCCGCGTCGGAGCCTTCGGAGGCGGGCGCCGCGTCGTCGTGGGCGGGGTGCCGGACCACCATGCGCTGCACCACGATGCCCTCGGGGTGCTCGTGGCGCAGGAAGGCCACGAGGTCCTCGCGCACGAGGCAGCGCAGGTCCCAGAGGTCGCCGGAGTTGCGGGCGGAGACCACGGCGCGGATGCGCACGACGCCGCCGGTCGCGTCGGTCACCTGCAGCGCGTGTTCGCGTCCGTCCCACAGGTCCGTGGACTCGAGCAGCTGGGTGAGTCGTGCGCGCAGCACGTCCATGGGCACGCGCCAGTCCACGTCCAGCTCCACGACGCCGGAGACCTCGGTGCCCACCCGCGTCCAGTTCTCGAACGGCTGGGTGGTGAAGTGCGAGGACGGGTAGACCATGCGGCGACCGTCCCAGAGCTTGAGCACCACGTTGGACAGGGTGATCTCCTCGACGGTGCCGAACACGCCCTCCATGTCCACCACGTCGCCCACCCGGATCGCGTCCGTGAAGGCGAGCTGGAAGCCGGCGAACACGTTGGTCAGCGTGGACTGCACGGCCAGGCCGGCGATCACCGAGATCACACCGGCGGAGGCGAGCAGACCGGCCCCGAGCGAGCGCACCTCGGGCACCCCCAGCAGGACCACGGCGACGGCCACCACCACGATCACCGCGTTGAGGATGCGCCGGATCAGGATGGTCTGCGTCCGGATGCGTCGCTCGCGGCGGTGCTCGACGCTGGTCTCCTGGTAGCGGCCGAGGATCCCCTTCTCGATCACGCCGACCAGGCGCCACGCGGCCCATGCGACCGCCGCGGCCACGGCGATGAGCAAGAGGAACGACGCCGGCCGGTACCAGGTCTGCTCCTCGGCCATGACCCCGAGCCAGATCCGGGAGGCCAGCAGGCCGGCGGCGACGGCGGCCGGCAGGCTCAGCCGGGCGGCGCCGTGCTGGAACGCGGGGCGGCGCACGAGCACGACGCGTGCCACCTGCAGGGCCAGGTACACGACCGCCGCGCCGATCGCGAACGCCATCAGCACGGTCAGCAGCGTCCCCCATTCCACGCCGAAGGCCCGGGTGGTGGCGGCCGCCCCGTCCTGGATGTCCCCCTCCACCCCGGTCGGCACGGTCTCGCCCGCCAGGAGGCGGTCCAGGGCGGTCAGCAGGGGCGGGGTCGCGAGGGCGGGCAGGACGGGGAGGACCATGACGACAGTCTGACACCCGCCCCCGGACGCGCCCCGGAGAAGAGCACAATGGAGCCTGACCGTCCGCGCGGTCCGGGCCCGGCCGTCGTCGTGCCCCGTCCCGCCGGCCCGCCGCCGCCCCTCTGGAGGAATCCGTGCTCTCCGTCACCGACCTGCGCCCGCTCGACACCGCCACCGCGGACCTGTCCCGCATCATCCCGCGGGCGAACGTGGACGTGTCCTCCGTGGTGCCGGTGGTCGCCCCGATCATCGAGCAGGTCCGCCACGGTGGCGAGCAGACCCTGCTGGAGCTGGCCGAGCGGTTCGACGGCGTCCGTCCGCCCGCCCTGCGCGTGCCCGCGGAGGCGCTCGAGGCCGCCCTGGCCGGGCTCGACCCGCGGGTGCGCGCGGCGCTGGAGGAGTCGATCCGCCGGGCCCGGCTCGTGCACGCCGCCCAGCACCCCCAGGACTCGACGGTCGAGCTGGGCGAGGGCGCCGTCGTCGAGAACCACTGGCTCCCCGTGGGCCGCGTGGGCCTGTACGTGCCCGGCGGCCGCGCCGTGTACCCCTCCTCGGTGGTGATGAACGTGGTGCCCGCGCAGGCGGCCGGCGTGGGGAGCCTCGCGGTGACCTCGCCCCCGCAGCGGGACCACGGCGGCCTGCCCCACCCCACCGTGCTCGCCGCGTGCGCGCTGCTGGGTGTGGACGAGGTCTACGCGGCCGGCGGCGCCCAGGCCGTGGCCATGCTGGCGCACGGCGTCCAGGACGACGACGGCGGGTGGCTCTGCGCGCCCGTCGACCTGGTGACGGGGCCCGGCAACGTGTACGTGGCCGCCGCGAAGCGCGCGCTGCAGGGCGTGATCGGCGTGGACGCCGAGGCCGGGCCGAGCGAGATCGCCGTGATCGCGGACGGCACCGCCCGCGCCGACTGGGTGGCCGCGGACCTGATCAGCCAGGCCGAGCACGACCCGCTGGCCGCCTCCGTGCTCATCACCGATTCCGAGGACCTGCTCCGGGACGTGCAGGCGGCGATCGAGGCGCAGGTGCCCGGGGCGTTCCACGAGGATCAGATCCGCGAGGCCCTCACCGGCCCCCAGTCTGGCGTGCTGCTGGTGCGGGACATGGACCAGGCCGTGGAGGTCTCCGACCGCTACGCCACCGAGCACCTCGAGATCCAGACGCGCGACCCCGAGGCCCTCGTGGGGCGCATCCGCAACGCCGGCGCCGTGTTCGTGGGCCCGCACGCCCCCGTGCCGCTGGGCGACTACTCGGCCGGGTCCAACCATGTGCTCCCCACCTCGGGGACGGCCCGGCACTCCTCCGGTCTGAACACGGTGACGTTCCTGCGCCTGCAGCAGCGCATCCGCTACACGGAGACCGGGCTCGAGGAGGTCGCGGACGGGATCGGCGTGCTGGCCGAGGACGAGCGCCTGCCCGCGCACGGCGCCGCGATCCGCGCCCGCTTCGCGTGAGGGGGCGGGCGTGAGCGGCGTCCGCATCGACGCGTGGCTGTGGGCCGTGCGGCTGTACAAGACCAGGTCCGCCGCGACGGCGGCGGTGCGCGCAGGCCACGTGCGCATCGACGGCGAGCCCGTGAAGGCGGCGACGCCCGTCGTCGTCGGGAACCGGGTGCGGGTGCGCCAGGACGGACGCGAGCGGATCCTCGAGGTCACGGGGCTGATCGCCAAGCGGGTGGGTGCCCCCGTGGCCCGGCAGCAGTACGTGGACCACTCCCCGCCGCCCGTGCCGCGTGAGCTGCTCGCGGTGCCGTACCGCGAGCGGGGCGCGGGCCGGCCCACCAAACGGGACCGCCGGCAGCTGGACGCGCTGCGCGGCCGCGACCGACGCTGAGCGACTCAGTCCTCCCCGCGCCGTCATCCGCCGTCGTGATGGCGGCCTCATGCGGAGGGTGCGGTCAGCACCATCCGGAACGGCTTGTCGTTGTCCACCGTGACGGTGAACGTCATCGGCCCCGCCTCATCCACGGGGGGAGTCGCCGCCGACCAGCCGCCGCACAGCGCCTCCGATCCGGCCATCCAGGTCTTCGTTCCCCCGCCACCCCGTGAGGTCAGGATCTCCGTCTCACCGGTGGCATCCGAAGGACACAGCACGATGACCCGAAGGACCGCACCCTGTTGAGCGTCCACGGTGATCTGTTGTGTGCCCGTCCCGACCGCCTCCTCCAGGACGGACTCCTTCTCCGGGTCGAGATGGTCCGCATCCGGATGCCGGCGCGTGTACTCGACCAACGTCATCCCGTCCTCCTCGAACAGCGCGGCGGGGAGTGCTTCTTCACCGGCGGGTGACGACGCGGACGAACCGGTGGCGGAGGCCGACCGGGTTGCCGAGGGGGCCGCTGACGTCGGGGTGACGGAGGACGCCGCAGCGGTGGAGGCCTTCGCGGTGGAGGAGACGCTGCCCGGGGAAGCGGAGCATCCCGAGATGGCGGTGCCGAGGAGAGCCGCGACGACCACGGCGGCCGACAATGCCGCACGCTTCTTCTTGATGTCCATCCGCATGATCCGATCCCTTCCAAGAGAACCGTCTGCGGGGGCCGCGGGCCGCGGTCTCGAGCTCCCCCCTCTCGAGTGGCTTGATCCTGACTGGGGATGCGCGGTGTGTCAAGCATCACATCGGGCAGCTCGGATGACGCCGCGCGACCGCCGCGCTTTGACCACCCCACGGACCCCTCCGTAGGCTGATCCCCAGAATCACGAGTTCCCGTCATTCACGGCCCTGGCCGGCGGGACGGCAACCCTCTCACGCAGTAGTGGGGTGCTCCAGGTGATGATTCGGCCCCTCGGACACCCCGACGGGCAAGTACCGCGCCTCCGCGGATCCGGGCGATCCGCGTTCCCGCCGTCTGCGGAGCCGCGTCAGTCATCGGAAGAGGACGCGCGCCATGACCCTGACCCACGAACCCCACACCGCCGCGTGGGACACCGACCTGTCCCTCGGCAACCTCCGCTCCGGCCTCTCGGCATTCCCCACCGGGGTCGTCGCGCTGGCGGGCCTCGCCGACGACGTCCCCGAGGTGATGGTGTCCTCGTCCTTCGGCGTGGGCATCTCCTGGGAGCCGGCCCTCGTGTCCTTCTCCGCACAGAACAGCTCCCGCACCTGGCCGCGCCTGCGCCGGGCCGGGGCGATCGGCGTCTCCCTGCTCGCGGCGGACCAGACGCCGCTGTGCCGTCAGCTGGCCTCCCGCGAGGGCGACCGCTTCGCCGGTCTGGACGTGCACCGCAGCCCGCATGACGCCCTGCTGATCGGGGGCTCCTCGCTCTGGCTCGAGACGCGGGTGCACGCCGAGGTCCCGGCGGGCGACCACACGGTGGTGCTGCTGGAGGTGACGGCCTTCGCGGATCACACGGACGCCGCTCCCCCGGCCGCCCTGCACCGCAACCTCTTCCACGGCCTGCGCGCGCTCTGAGCGAACTCCAGGTGAACAATCAGGCCCCTGGTTCCCGGTCGGCGAGATCCGTGCAATGATGGAGCCTGAAGTTGATCAAGCTGTATCCCGCCATCTTCACTGCTCGTCAGCCCGGCATCGCCGGCGTCGATGAGTGTTGGGCAAGCGGTTCAGTCTCGCCGCTTCACCCGCGTCCCACATCCGGGCCGCGGTCCAACACCGCCACCGCACCGCGGGGGCACATCGAAAGGACACCATCATGGCTGTCGGTACTGTCAAGTGGTTCAACGCTGAGAAGGGCTACGGCTTCATCGCCCCCGAGGACAACTCCGCGGACGTGTTCGTGCACTTCTCCGCCATCCAGGGCAACGGCTTCAAGGAGCTCCAGGAGAACGACCGCGTCGAGTTCGAGACCCAGGACGGCCCCAAGGGCCTCCAGGCCGCCAACGTGACGAAGCTCTGATCTTCGCCTGACGCACGGCTTCCGACGCCCCCGGTCCACACGGACCGGGGGCGTCGTCGTGTGTCAGGCCGCGCCCCGCCGACCCACGTGGCGACGCAACAGCAGCACCACGCCCAGGGCCAGCAGATACCCGGCCGCGACGACCGCGAAGCCGGCCCGGTAGTCGCCCGTGACGTCGCGCAGCAGGCCCATCAGCAGCGGGCCCAGGGCGAAGCCGGCGTACATGCCCATCGAGTTCGCCCCGGTCGCACGGCCCAGCCGCTCGGCCGGCACCTCGCTCAACAGGCCCGCGTTGATCACCACGTTGGCGCCCAGCACCGTCAGGCCGTGCACCGCGGCGCCCACCCACAGCAGGACCGGCAGATCCAGCAGGTCCGCTGCGAGGAACACCAGGACGCCGGCCACGGCACCCAGGCAGATCACGGTCAGCAGGGTGGTGGGCCGGTCTCCGGAGCTCATCCGCCGGCTCCACCCGATCCGGGAGAGCACCCCCACCACCCCGGACACGGCCGCCGCGGCACCGCCGGCCACGAGCGTCATCCCCAGCGTCTCGACCGCGAACAGCGGCAGGTACGTGTTCGTGGCCTGCATGCCCAGGCCGGTGAGGAACGCGATCGCCGCGAAGAACCAGACCGTGGCCGGCAGGGGCGAGGTGTCCCGCCGTCGTCGTCCGCCGACGGGGCCGGTGGCCGGCGGCGGCGCCCCGGGCAGCGGCGGGGCGGCGACCAGCGCGAGCACCCAGAGCGCCCCGATGAGCACCGCGGCCCCCAGCGCGGCGCCCGTCCAGCCGAGGGCGAGGGACGCGGCCGGGAAGAACAGGCCGCCGACCAGCTGGGCCGCCTGCACGCCGGACTGCTTCACCCCGACCCACCCGATGCGCCTCTCCGGCGGCACCACGGTCCGGATGATCCGGTTCGTGGTGGGGTTGGAGATGGCCTGCGTGACGCCCGCGACGGCGGCCGCCGCGTACAGCACGGGCAGGGACGGGGCGACGGCGCCGAGCACGAGCGCCGCGGCGGTGCCGCCGAAGATGATGCTCAGCTGTGCGCGGGCGGACAGGCGGTCGGCGGCCCGGCCGAGGCCGAGCGAGGTGACGGCGGCCGCCGCGAACACGACCGTCATCACGGTGCCGAGCTGGCCCGAGGTGACGTCGAGCCGCTCCATCACGACCGTGGAGGAGGCGGAGACGCCGTAGTTGAACAGGGGCCCGGCGCCCATCGCCGCCAGCAGCACCCACAGCAGGGCCGCGGAGGGGCGGCGAGCGGCGGGGGCGGGCAGGGTCACGGCCCCAGGCTACGACCCCTCACGCGACGAGGCGGGAAATCTATCTCATGGGCGCCCGGGGGCGTCGTGTGAGGTGGATTTCCCGCCTCGAAAGCGGGGGTGACTGCGGGGGTGGGTCAGCCGACGCGGCCCTCGCCGCGGTGCTCGCCCTCGACGCGGCCGGTGGTCCCCCGCTGGGTGACCTCCTCGCCGTCCTGGCGCTCGGGCCGCTCGCCGGCCTCCGCCGGCAGGCCCTCGTTCTCGTCGGTGGGCGTCTCGCCGGCGGTGGCGGCGGGTGCCGGATCCTGCGGGGCCCGACGACGGCCGCCGTGCGGGGACAGCGACTCACCCTCACCCAACGAGCTGACGCGCGGCATCGGCGACGTCGTCAGCGGCACGGACTCGGTCCGCCGGGCGTCGACGAGCGTGGAGCCCGTCCCGGAGATGGGGGAGCCCTGCACGGGGGCGCCGGCCGCCTTGCGGCCCGGGATCAGCAGCTCGGAGCGCCACTGGGGGTCGCGCTCGGTGAGGTAGTCCACGCGGGCGTGCTCGCCGAAGTGGTCCGCGTCCGCCTCCTCCCAGTCCATGGCCCAGCCGGCGGGCGGGTCGTTGAGCAGCTCGTCCGTGCGCAGCCAGTGGTAGATGGACGCGTACGAGCGGGTGCTCAGGTGGTCCACGCGGCGGCGCAGCATGCGGGTGTTCAGCTGGGACGGATGCGTCAGGCCCATGGACGCCATGATCTGCACGGCCTCGCGCACGGTCAGGCGGTGGTAGTTGAAGACGCGGTTGCCCTTGTCCTCCACGTCGAGGGCGCGCATCAGACGCGGGTCCTGCGTGGCCACCCCCACGGGGCACTCGTTCGTGTGGCACTTCTGCGCCTGGATGCACCCGGTGGCCATCATCATCGCGCGGGCGGACATGGTGAAGTCCGCGCCCTGGATCAGACGCTTGACGATGTCCGAACCGGTGGCGACCTTGCCGGCCGCGCCGAGCTTGATCATGTGGCGCAGGCCGGTGCCCACGAGCGCGTTGTGCACGAGCATGAGGCCCTCGGTCAGCGGGGTGCCCACGCGGTCCGAGTACTCGAGCGGGGCGGCGCCGGTGCCGCCCTCGGAGCCGTCCACGATGATGAAGTCGGGGGCGATCCGCTCCTCCCAGATGGCCTTGGTCATGGCCAGCACGTCCACGCGGGAGCCCACGCAGAACTTGATGCCGATCGGCTTGCCGTCCGAGAGCTCACGGAGCTGCTCGATGAACCTGACCATCTCGCGCGGGGTGCGGAACGCGGAGTGGGACGCCGGGGACAGGCAGTCCTTGTCCATCGGGATCTCACGGGCCTCGGCGATCTCGGGGGAGATCTTCTCCTTGGGCAGCATGCCGCCCAGGCCGGGCTTCGCGCCCTGGGAGATCTTGATGGTGATGCCCTTGACCTCGGGCAGCAGCGCCTTCTCGGCGAACTTCTCCGGGCTGAAGGTGCCGTCCTCGTTGCGGCAGCCGAAGTAGCCGGAGCCGATCTCCCAGAACAGGTCCGCGCCGTTGCCGCGGTGGTACTTGGTGAGGCCGCCCTCGCCGGTCTCGTGGATGAACCCGCCCAGGCCGGCGCCCTTGTTCATGGCGATCACGGCGTTGGCGGAGAGGGAGCCGAAGGACATGGACGAGATGTTCATCAGCGAGATGTCCACGGGCCGGCGGCAGTCCGGGCCGCCGATCCGCACCGTGGGGGGCTCCTCCGGCGGGTTGACCGGGGCGGTGGAGTGCAACAGGAACTCGTAGCCGATCTCCGAGGTGTCCCGCTCGGTGCCGAACGCCTTGTGGCTGTCCAGGCCCTTCGCACGGGCGTAGACGATCGAGCGGGTGTCCCGGTCGAACGGCTTGCCGTCGAAGTTGCGCTCGATGAAGTACTGCTGGATCTCGGGGCGGATCGACTCCAGCAGATACCGCATGTGGCCGAGCACGGGGTAGTTGCGGAGGATCGCGTGCCGCTTCTGGGTCATGTCCCACACGGCGAGCACGAGCAGCGCCACCAGGAGCACCGCCAGCACCCACCACGCGCCGCCGCCGATGGCGGCCACCAGCACGACGACGAGCGCGGCCAGCGAGAGGGTCGCGACGATCAGGAGTCTGTTGTTCACCCGACCATCGTGCCCCATATCACTCGAACGTTCATCCTCGCCGCACTGTGTCGAGGTCCCACGTGTGGGGCAGGGGCGTCCGGGCCGACGGCAGGGCCACGCTGCGCCGCCACTCGTGCAGCCACTCCGGCAGCGTCGGCTCCCCCGCGAGGTCGTGGCCGGCCGCCGCCGCGATCGCCCGGACCTCGTCGTTCTCCACGGGGCGGCCGTCCTTCGTGCGCAGGCGCGTGCAGATGTACGCGCGCACCGCGACGTCGCCGTCGACCACCACGCGCTGCTCGAACCACACTGCGCGCTCATCCAGGCCGATCATCCGCGTCTCCACGTCGAACCGCTGCCCCAGGGTCACCGAGCGGCGGAACGCAATCTGCTCGGCCTGCACCACGGGCGTCCAGCCGCGACGGCGGATCTCGTCCCACAGGCCGGTGCGGACCATCGCGTCGAAGCGGCCGAGGTCGAACAGCCCGAAGTACTGGCCGTTGTTGACGTGCAGGGCCATGTCCACGTCCGTGGGCAGGGCGCGCATCGGCAGCGTCGTCGGCTCCCAGAGTCCGGCGCGCGGGCGGCGGCGGGCGCGGGCGACGACCCAGATCGTGCGGGGGATCAGATGCATCGGAGGTTCCTCCTCGGGGTCACAGGACCCCCTCGGTCAGATGGTCCGGCGTGCCGAACCGGTGGGCGGTCACGGACACGGCCTGTTCGTGCAGGAACGGCAGCAGCTCCACCTCGCCGGCGCTCACCACGGGGCCAGCGTAGACCGCCACGTCGGGGGTGTCGCCGAGCGCCGCGTGCAGCGCGCGCCGCGCCGCCTCGGCCGCCTCCCGGTCGCCGGTCCAGTCGGCGACGAGCCGGATCCGTGCGTCGCCGCCGCCCTCCGCTGCGGGCGGGATGAGGGCCAGCCGCCGGGCGCGGTCGTGGAACGCGGCGTCGTCCTCGACGACGACGTCCACCGGCGCGGACGTGCCGGCACCCTCCGTGCGGACGGACCGGACCAGCTCCTCCACCCGGCCGCGCACGGCCTCGGCCGAGAGCCCGTCCGCGTCGGGCCCCTCCGCGGTGGGGGTCGGGCGCAGGCTCACGGTCATGGGCGCCCCGGCGCGCAGGCCGGCGGAGACGATGCGCAGCAGGTGGTCGGCGGGCCCCGAGTGCCGGCGCACGAGGACCGGGGTGGGGACGTGACGCAGCACGTTCCGCTCGGCCTCGAGCGCGGAGACGTCCGTGGCCACCCCGAACACGGTGGTCCACGCGTGGGTGTCGAGGGCGCGGGCGGTCTCGAGCCAGGATGCGCCCGCACCGTCGGCCTCGGCCCCGGGCCGTCCCTCTCCCCCGGCCCACGTGGGCGCGTCCTCCCAGTCCACGAGGCCATGCAGGTAGTGCGGCCCGCCGGCCTTCGTGGTGGGGCCGACGACGGAACGCTTCCAGCCGCCGAAGGGCTGGCGGCGCACGATGGCCCCGGTGATGCCGCGGTTCACGTAGAGGTTGCCGGCGCGCACGCCGCGCAGCCACACGTCGATCTCCTCCCGGTCCAGCGAGTGCAGCCCGGAGGTGAGGCCGTAGTCCACGGCGTTCACGATCCCGATCGCCTCCTCGAGCGTCTCGGCCGTCATCACGGCCAGCACGGGGCCGAAGTACTCGGTGAGGTGGGCGTCGGCGCCGGGGCGGACGCCGGAGCGGATGCCCGGGCTCCACAGGCGACCCGTCTCGTCCAGCGGCCGCGGGCGCAGGGCCCACCGCTCCCCCGGGCCGAGCTCGGTGAGCCCGCGGCGCAGCTTCTCGCCGGGGGCCTCGATCACGGGGCCCATCTCGGCGCGCGGGTCCGCGGGGTGCGCCACGTGCAGGGACGAGGCGGCGTCCAGCAGCTGCCGGTGGAAGCGCTCGGAGGTGGCCACGGAGCCGACGAGCACCACGAGGGAGGACGCCGAGCACTTCTGGCCGGCGTGACCGAACGCGGACTGGACCACGTCCTTCGTGGCCAGGTCCAGATCCGCGGACGGGGTCACGATCACGGCGTTCTTGCCGGAGGTCTCGGCGAGCAGGTGCAGGTCGGGGCGCATCCCCTTGAACAGCCGTGCGGTGTCCCAGCTGCCGGTGAGGATGAGCCGCTCGACGGCCGGGTCGGTCACGAGCGCCGCGCCGACCTCCGCCTCGTCCTCGTCCGCCAGCGTCACCAGGCGCACGAGGTCCGCGGGGTCGTGCCCGGCGAGCGGGCCGCCGTCGTCGAACAGGCCCGAGTCCCGCAGCCCGGCCACGATCAGCTCCCACGCGACCGCGCCCGTCCGCTCGGACTGCGGGGCCGGCTTGAACACCACGGGCGAGCCGGCGCCGAGCGCGGCGAGGACGCCCCCGACCGGGATGGCCACGGGGAAGTTCCACGGCGGGATCACCAGGGTCAGGCGGACGGGCACGGCGCGGGCGCCCTCCACCGCGTCCAGGCCGCGGGCCAGGCGCGCGTAGTAGTGCGCGAAGTCCACGGCCTCGGAGACCTCGGGGTCGCCCTGGTCCAGGGTCTTGCCGGTCTCGGCGGCGGCCACCTCCAGCAGGCGGGCCCGGCCGGCGTGCAGGGCCCGTCCGACGGCGTCCAGCGCGTCGGCGCGCTCGTGGCCGGTGAGCGCACCCCAGCGGGCGCCGGGGTCGGCGGTGGCGGTGATGGCGGCGCGGGCGTCGTCGGCCGTGGTGGCGCGGTGGGCGCGGACGGTGTCCGTCCCGAGGTCCGAGCCCGGGACGGCCGCGAGGATCCGGCGGGCCCACCCCCGGTTGCCGGGCAGCGCGGGGTCCGTGTCCGGGGTGTTGGCGAAGCCGTCCACGGGGGCGGGGGTCGGCCCGTCCTCCCCGCGGGACCGGTCCTGGAGGCGGTTCGGACGGGGCACGGCCGCGTCCAGGTGGCGCAGCGAGGCGCGGAAGCGCTCCTCCTCGCGGGCGAACAGGTCCGCGTCCGCGTCCAGGTCGAACACGGCGGACATGAAGTTCTCCGGGGAGGCGCCCTCCTCGAGGCGGCGCACGAGGTAGGAGATCGCCACGTCGAACTCCTCGGGCCGCACCACGGGCGTGTAGAGCAGCAGGGCGCCGACGTCCGCCCGGACGGCGGCGGCCTGGCCGGTGGCCATGCCGAGCAGCATCTCGAACTCCACCGCGGCCGGGTCGAGGCCACGGCGCTCGATCAGCCGGTGGGCCAGGGCCACGTCGAAGAGGTTGTGCCCGGCCACGCCGATGCGCACGTGGGCCAGATGCTCCGGGGTGAGCGCGTAGTTGAGCACGCGCTTGTAGTTGGTGTCCGCCTCCTGCTTCGAGCCCACCGTGGCCAGCGGCCAGCCCGTCAGGGAGGCCTGCATCCGCTCCATGGGCAGGTTGGCGCCCTTGACCACGCGCACCTTGACCGGGGCGCCGCCGGCGGCGACGCGGCGCGCGGCCCACTCCTGCAGGCGCACCATGGCCGCGAGCGCGTCCGGCAGGTAGGCCTGCAGCACGATGCCGGCCTCGTAGTCGCGCAGGCCCGGCTGCTCGAGCAGGGCGGTGAACACGTTGAGCGTGAGGTCGAGGTCGCGGTACTCCTCCATGTCCAGGTTGATGAAGGTGTCCCGATCCCGGGCGAGCTCGAACAGCGGGGTGAGCCGCTCGGTGATGTCCGCGACGGCCTCGTCGAACGCGTAGGGCGCGTGCGGGGCGGTGGCGGCGGAGACCTTGACGGACACGTAGTCGACGTCGTCGCGGCGGATCAGCGCGGCGATGCCCTCGAGTCGGCGGTCCGCCTCGCCCTGACCGAGGATCGCCTCGCCCAGCAGGTTGATGTTCAGCCGGGTGTGCTCGTCGCGCAGGGCCGCGATGGCCTTGCCGAGCTGCCGGTCCCGCGCGTCGACGATCAGGTGGGAGACCATGCGCCGCAGCACGCGGCGGGCCGTGGGGACGGCGATGCGCGGCACGAGCGGGGCCGCGCGGCCGCCGACGCCGAGGACGGCGCGCAGGGCCGGGGGCAGGAAGCCGGGGGCGCGGCCGGCGAGCTCCCGCAGCGCCCGGGCGGCGATCGCGGGGTCCTCGGGGCGGACCACGTGGTCCACGAAGCGCACGATGAAGTCGAGGCCGCCCGGCTCCTTCAGGGCGCCCGCCAGCTGGCGGGCCGCGAAGTCGGCCTCATGGTCGCGGGACTCGGCGAGCCAACGCCGCACCTGCGCGACGGCGTCGTCGGCGAGGGCGTGCAGGTCGGCGGGGTCGGGGATCCCGCCGGTCGCGCCGAGGACCCGGTCGAGATCGTCGTGGTCCTGGGCGGAGAACATCGCGGTCATGGCCGCACTCTGCACGTGTGCCGGGTCACAGGTCAAACCGCCGCGGCTTCCTGTCAGACGCCTATGCTCGATGGACATCCCCTCGCCGCGCGCCCGCGCGTCGCCGCCGTCTTCCCAGGAGCCCGTCCGCCATGGCCGCCGCCGACCCCGTCCCCACCGACGCGCGGGAGCGCCGGGACGTCGTCGTGCCCGTGCCCGGACCCGAGGATCCGCCCGAGCGGGCCTGGCTCGTCCTGCCCCACCGCCACCCGGTGCCGACGCTGTTAGACGAGACGCGGGACGCCGTCGTGGGCCTGGCCGAGACGCTCGCCGCCGTGCTGCCGGTCACCGTGCTCGCCCACCCGCGCGACGCCGGGGCGGCGCGGCTGGTGCCCCCGGAGGTGGACCTGTTGCGCGCGCCCGTGGGCTCACCGCTGCTGGGCCGCACCGGGCCGAGCTTCGTCCGCCGCCCCGAGGGCCTGGCCGCCGTCGCCTGGCGCAGCGCCGCGGGACTGACCGGGACCGGGCCGCTCGACGGCGCGGCCGCGACGGCCGTGGCGGAGGCGGCGGGACTGCCGCTGCTCACCCCCCTGCTGTGCGCCCCGCGCGGGGCCTGGGTGAGCGACGGCGAGGGGACGGCCGTGGTGGCCGCGGACCCCGTGCTGGACGGGCGGATCAACGGCGCGTGGACCCCCGGCCAGGTGGCCGCCGAGTTCGCCGCCCTGCTGGGGATCACCCGGGTGCTGTGGGTGCCGCCGGCACCGCGGCCGGACACCGGGCCGTGGGGCGGGCCCGGCCACCTGGCCTCGTGGGTGCGGCTGGGGGGCGACGGCGAGGCCGCCGTGCACTGGCGCGGCGACCGGTTCCACCCCGAGCACCCCTACGCGGCGGCGGCGCTGCGCTTCCTGCAGGGCGCCGACGACGCCGCCGGCCGGCCCCTGCGCGTGCGCACGGTGACCGGGGCGGTGCAGCCCGCCGAGTACGACCCGGCCGAGCGGGGCCCCCGCTCCCTCCTGGACACGCTGCCGCTGGGCGCGGCGGTGCTGCGGCCGGCGTTCGAGGACGCCGCGGGTGAGGAGGCCGCGGCCGCCGCGTGCGCGGCACTGCACCCGGGGCTGCCCCAGCTGTCGTTCCCCGCCCCGCCGCTGCTGCGGCTGGCCGGCGCGCTCAACGACCTGGTGCTGCTCCAGCCTCGCCCGTGACCTCGTCCGCCGCGGGGCCGTCGTCGTCCCCGCCGTCCGCCGGGGCGCGGTCCTCGTCCTTCCCGTGCGCGTCGGACCGCCAGGCCGCCGGGCGCAGCCGTTCCAGGAGCGAGGACTGACGGCGCTCCATGCCCTTCAGGTCGGAGGCGATGAGCGCGTTGATCCAGCGGGCGTTCGGGTCGGCGTCGATCAGCACGGCCTTGGCCAGCAGCGTGCAGGGCAGCGCGAGGATGGCGCCGAGCGGCCCGAGGACCCAGGCCCAGAAGAGCAGGGAGAGGAAGCTGACGGTGGGGATCACGCCGATCGCGTCGCCGGCCACCTTGGGCTGGATCACGGACTGCAGCACGAAGTTCAGCACCGAGTAGCTGACCACCACCCACAGGAAGTCGGACCAGCCGCCCGCCGCCAGGCCCAGGACGGCCGGCGGCAGCAGGCCGATGATGAAGCCGATGTTCGGGACGTAGTTGGTGAGGAAGCTGAGCACGCCCCACACGAGCGCGAGCGGAACGCCGATCAGCATGAGGGCGATCACGTCCAGCACCGCCACGATCAGGCCGAACACCGTGGTGACCACCCAGTAGCGGCGCACGCCCTGGGCGAACTCGACCAGGGCGTGGCCGAACTCGTGGCGGGCGGTGCTGAGCAGGCGGACGCGGCGTTCGACGTCCATCGAGTCCATCGCGAGGAAGAACATGCCCATGATCACGGTGACGAGCAGGCCGAAGACCGCGTAGACGTTCGTGGCGATCTTCGTGATGGCGCTGACGGCCGTCCCGGTCACGGTGCTCATGTCGATCGAGGCCAGCTGCTGGGACACCATGTCCGGGGTCACGCCGCGCTCGTTGAGCCAGTGCGAGACGTCCAGGACGATCTGCTGGAAGCGGTCCGCGTACTTGGGCAGCTCCGCCACCAGCTCGAGGCCGGACCACACCATCATGCCCCCGAACACGGCCATCACCGCGACGACCAGCAGGACGGTGGTGGCGGCCCCGAGCACGGGGTGCAGGCCCCGGCGGATGAGCCAGGCCTGCAGGGGGTAGGCCACGATCACGAGGTTCAGCCCCAGGAACACAGGCGCCGCGATGGAGGCGATCCCCTGGAAGAACTGCACCACCAGCACCAGGCCCGCGAGCGTCAGGACGATCACCAGCATGCGCGGCCACATGCGGTGGGGGCGGCGGATGTCCCAGTCGGAGGCGGGGCTGGACGAGGCGGGCGGCGGGGTCACCCCCGCGGGCTGTGCGGCGCTCACGCGGGCAGTCTATGCGCGGGCCGGACGGGGTAGGGTCGGGACCAGTCCACATCGACAGGGGAGCGCCCGCGCGGCGCTGAGAGTGCGGTCCGCCGCAGACCCTCGAACCTGCTCCGGTCCGCACCGGCGAAGGAAGTCGAGTCTCCCGGTCGACGTCGTCCCGGGATTCCGGTGGCGGCCTCGTCCCGGCCCCTCTGCCGTCCCAGAGGAGAACCGCCATGTCCCGCACCCCGCACCGCGCCCTCGCCGCCCTCTCAGTGGCCGCCCTCGCCCTCACCGGCTGTTCGGTGTCCGGCTCGTCCGGCGACGGGGCGTCGTCGTCCGCCGCCGGCGCCGGCGGCGAGCCGACGACGGTGACGATCATGACGCACGACTCGTTCAACCTGCCCCAGGAGCTCGTCCAGAAGTTCGAGCAGGAGTCCGGCTACACCCTGAAGACGACGGCCCCCGGCGACGCCGGCAGCGTGGTGAACCAGCTCCTGCTGGCCAAGGATGAGCCCACCGTGGACGGCGTCTACGGCGTGGAGGACCACTCGGCGCACCGCCTCGTCCGCGAGGGCGTCGTCGCCGAATACACCCCGCAGGACCTGCCCGCCTCCGCACAGGACCGGATGGTGGAGGACCGCATGACCCCGGTGGACCAGGGCCAGGTGTGCTTCAACACGGATCCGGCATGGTTCGAGGCCCACGACGTCGAGGCCCCCACCTCGATCGACCAGCTCGACGACCCCGAGTACGCGAAGCTGACGGTCGCCACCTCCCCCGTGGCCTCCTCCCCCGGCCTGGCGCTGCTCGCGGCCACCACGGAGAAGTTCGGCGACGACGGCTGGCAGGACTGGTGGCGGGGCCTGATGGAGAACGGCGGCAAGGTCGCCGACAGCTGGTCCGACGCCTACAACTCGGACTTCTCCGGCGGCGAGGGCAAGGGCCAGTTCCCGGTGGTGCTCTCCTACTCCTCCTCCCCCGCGTTCGCCCCCGAGACCGAGGTGATCGAGGACTCCTGCACCCCGCAGGTCGAGTACGCCGGCGTGCTCGAGGGCGCGAAGAACCCCGAGGGCGCGCAGGCGTTCGTGGACTTCATGCTCACCGAGGAGGTCCAGTCCGCCCTGCCCGAGTCGATGTACATGTACCCGATCGACGAGTCGGTGCAGCTGCCCGAGGAGTGGGCGCAGAACGCGCCGCTCGTCGAGGACGCCATCACCCCGGACCCCGCCCGCATCGACGAGCGCCGCGAGGACCTGCTGAAGGAGTGGACCGCCCTGGCCGAGGCCTCCCGGCGCTGATGTCCGCGCTCACCGAGGTCGCGGCCCCCGGCACGGACCTGCCGCGCCGGCGGGCCCGCGGCCGGGGGGACGGGCTCGGCCCGTGGTGGCTGGTGGCCGCCGTCCTGCCGGTCGCCTTCCTGCTCGTCTTCTTCGCGTGGCCCGTGGCGGCCATGCTCTGGCGCGGGATCGGCGGCGACGCCGACGCGTTCACCGGCGCCGTGGACCTCACCGCCTTCGGGGAGACCCTCGCCCGCGAGCGCACGTGGCGCATCCTCGGCCAGACGCTCGGCATGGCCGCCGCCGGCACGGTGGTCTCGGTGGCGCTCGGCCTGCCGACCGCGTTCGTGCTGCACCGGCGTCGCATCCCGGGGCGGGCCGTGCTCCGCGCCCTCGTGCTCGTGCCGTTCGTGCTGCCCACGGTGGTGGTCGGCGTCGCGTTCCGCGCCCTGCTCGCCCCCGGCGGACCGCTCGGCTTCACCGGGCTGGACCAGACGACCACCGCCGTCGTGCTGGCCATGGTCTTCTTCAACGTGTCCGTGGTGGTGCGCCAGGTGGGCGCGCTGTGGAACGCGCTGGACCCGCGCCAGACCGAGGCCGCCCGCACCCTGGGCGCCTCGCCGTGGCGGGCGTTCCGCACCGTGACGCTGCCCCAGCTCGCCCCGGCGATCGCCGCGAGCGCGGCGCTGGTGTTCCTGTTCTGCGCGTCCGCGTTCGGCATCGTCCAGACGCTCGGCCGGCCCGGCTACGGCACGCTCGAGTCGGAGATCTGGGTGCAGACCTCCGTCTACCTGGACCTGCGGACCGCGGCGGTGTTCTCCGTGCTGCAGTTCGCGGTGGTGCTGGCCGCCGTCGTGGTCTCCGGCGTGACGGCGGCGCGCACCCAGCGGGCGCTGCGCCTGCGGGAGACGCCGCCGGCCCGGCTCACGCGCGCGGACGCGGTCCCGGTGGCCGTGATGCTCGCGGTGGTGGCGCTCGTGGTGGCGCCGATCCTGACGCTCGTGGTGCGCTCCTTCCACACCCGCCACGGCTGGGGGCTGGGCAACTACCGGCTGCTGGCGACGAGCGCGGGCAGCGGGTTCGTGGGCGGGTCGACGCCGGCCCAGGCGCTCGAACAGTCCCTGCGGGTGGCCGTGGACGCCACGCTCGTGACGCTCGTGGTGGCCGTGCCGCTGGCCCTGCTGCTGACCCGGCCCTTCCGCTCACGCGCGGCGCTGGCGGCCCAGCGGGCCCTCGACGGCGCCCTGCTCCTGCCGCTCGGGGTGTCCGCGGTGACCGTGGGCTTCGGCTTCGTCGTGTCCCTGCGGGCCACGTTCCCGGAGCTGGCGGCCTCGGGCGTGCTCGTGCCGCTGGCCCAGGCGGTGGTGGCGCTGCCGCTCGCGGTGCGGGCGCTCGTGCCCGTGCTCGCGGCGGTGGACCCGCGGCTGCGGGAGGCCGCACGCACCCTCGGGGCGGGCCCGTGGCGGGTGCTGGCCACGGTGGACGGCCCGTTCCTCGCCCGCGGCGTGGGCGTGGCCGCGGGCTTCGCGTTCGCGGTGTCCCTGGGCGAGTTCGGGGCCACGAGCTTCCTGGCGAGCCCGTCCGCGCCCACCCTGCCGGTGCTGATCGCCCGGCTGCTGGGCCGGCCGGGCGCGGACAACTACGGGATGGCGCTCGCGGCGGCCACGGTGCTGGCCGTGCTGAGCGCCGGGATCATGCTGGTGTGCGAGCGGCTGCGCCCCCGGGGCCCGGCCGGGGCGGGAGGTCTGTGATGACGCCGACGACGACGGGGGCCTCCCTCCGGCTGCGGGACGTGGCGATCCGCTACCCGGACGGCTCCACCCCCGTGCGGGGGACGGACCTGGACGTGGCCGCCGGGGAGATCGTGGCGCTCGTGGGCGCCTCCGGCTCGGGCAAGTCCACCATCCTGCGCGGGATCGCCGGGCTCGAGGACGTGGTGGCGGGCACAGTGGAGCTCGACGGGCGGGACGTGGCGGCGGTGCCGACGCACCGCCGGGGCGTGGGGATGGTGTTCCAGGACGGGCAGCTGTTCCCGCACCGGACCGTGGGCCGGAACGTGGCGTACGGCCTCGAGTCCGCCGGCTGGGACCGGGCCCGGCGGCGGGCACGTGTGGCCGAGCTGCTGGACCTGGTGGGCCTGACCGAGCTCACGGACCGGCCCGTGCAGCGGCTTTCCGGCGGGCAAGCCCAGCGCGTGGCGCTCGCCCGGTCGCTGGCCCCGGCCCCGCGGGTGCTCCTGCTGGACGAGCCGCTGTCCGCGCTCGACGCGGACCTGCGCCGGCGCCTGGCCGAGGACATCCGGGCGGTGCTGCGGGCGGCGGGGACGACCGGCGTCGTCGTCACCCACGATCTCGCGGAGGCCGCCGTGATGGCCGACCGCACCGTGCGCCTCGGTGCGGGGGGACGCATCGCGGCGGAGGAGGACGGCCCGGCGGTAGCCTCTCAGGCATGACCCCGCCCGCACCCCGCCCCCGGCTGACCGCCCAGGACGTGGTGGACGCCGCCGTCGGGATCCTGCAGGACTTCGGCATGGGCGACCTGTCCATGCGGCGCGTGGCCGGGGTGCTGGGCGTGCAGGCCTCCGCGCTGTACTGGCACGTGCCGGACAAGCAGTCGCTGCTGGCGCGGGTGGCGGACCGGATCGTCGCCGAGGCGGAGGAGACCGTGCGCGCCCGCCGCGTCACGGACCTGGCGGGCCGCGCCGAGGCCGCGGAGGCCGCCCTGCTGCGGCACCGGGACGGGGCGGACGTGGTGCTCTCCGCCCTCGCGCTCGGGCTGGGCGGCCTCGGCCTGCACCGTCTGCTCACCGAGGCGGCGGACACCCCGGAGGACGGGGAGCGGGCCCTGGCGCTGCTGCTGGGCACCGTGTCCCTGCGGCAGCAGCGCGCGCAGGCGCAGGCGCTCGGCGTGCCGACCGGCCCGGACGTGCAGCGGCACCGCACGGACCCGCTCTGACGCCTCGTCCGACGCGGCCGCGCGGGAGGCCGAGGAGAGGAGACCTGCCTCCTCACAGGTGCGCTCGGTAAGGTCGCCCAGAGCAGAACAGGTCGGGACGGGTCGTCCCCTTCGTCCACGGCGATCCCGCCCGACCGCCGCAGGACCAGCATGGCCCGCCGGACCCGGCTCACAGTTCCGGCGCGGTCCCCTTCGACACAGCCGGCGAAGCCATGGGAGCACGGATCAACCACCCGCGGACGGTCGTGGACCGGACGCTGCATCACGACGTCGAGCCCGCACACCCCGCGGCGCTCGTCGACGTGGGCTGGGACTTCCGTGGCCCGGGCGCCAAGGCGGAGGAGCAGCACCGCCCGCTGCGCGTGGTCCGTGCCCGCCGGCCTCGGGGCACCCCGCGGGACCGGAACGGCGTCGACCTCACGCGCACCGGCCCCGTCGTCCCCCGCCCCTCCCCGCCGCGCACCCGGATCCGCCGGGACGGCGTCCGCGTGGTGGCCAGCCCGCTGGCCATGCTGCCCGGCGTGGACCACGGCCCCGCCCTCCGCCTGGACCTGCACCCGACGACGGGGGGCATCGTCTACGTGGCCCGCGAGCTCGAGCTGCGCGAGCTCGGCGACGACGTCCGCGGCCACGTCTACACCGGGATGGTCGGCACGGCGCATCTGAGCGCCTTCTGGTCCACCGTCACGGTCGAGCTGCCGCCGGAGCGACCGGTGATCGTGCGGCTGCGCTCGGACCGGGACGCCGAGCTGCTCGCCCTGCTCGAGGTCCTCGCCCCCGTGGACACACGCGTGGTCTCCTACCGGCTCGACGAGTCCCCCGTGGGCACGCAGCGCTCCAGCTACCTGCTGCCGGACGTGGACCCGGAGACGGTCGCCCAGACGGGCGCGGCCCGGATCCCGCTCGAGGCCATCGAGGCCGCCCAGGAGGAGGAGGACGCGCTGCGCCGCTCCTCCGGCGTCTTCCTCTCCCGCCGCCGCACGGACCGCTTCCTGCGCCGCAACCTGCCCGGGGTGACCCACAGCCTCACGTTCGCCGACGAGGCGGACGTGACGGACGTGTACGTGGACGGCTCCGTGCTGCGCGGCTCCCGCATCGGCGGGGCGGCCGCCGTCGCCGGGCCGAGCATGTGGGCCGTGCAGGCCGTGCCCGGAGCCACGATGCCGCTCGAGGTGGAACTCGAGGCGCTCGTGCTGGGGCACGTGATCTGCGCGTGGGCGGGCACCCCCGGCGGCCGGGTCACCATCCACTCGGACTCGCGCGCCGCGCTGGCCATGCTCAACGCCGCCCGCCGCGAGCGGCTCACCCTCGGCGGCGCCCGGGGCGAGCGCATCCGCCGCACCCTGCGCCGTCTGCTGGCCGCCGTCGACCTGGCGCAGGCCGCGGACGTCCAAGTGGACACCACGTGGGTCAAGGGCCACGTGGGCGTGCACGGCAACGAACTGGCCGACGACCTCGCCCGGGCCGCCGCCCGCCACGCCAGCGTCGGCACCCCCGAGGGGGACCTGCCCGAGCGGATGGGGCAGCTGATCCAGCTCCGCGTCGAGGACGACGCCGCCGCCGGCTGACCCCGGCCCCGATTCCCCGTCCTCCGCCCCAGCCTCTAGGGTGGGGCTGTGGAAGCGACAGTGGAACAGATCACAGCGGCCGTCACGGCCCTCAACGACAAGTACTGGTACGTCGTGATGGCGCTGCTCTTCGTGGCCGGGGTGTGGTTCACCATCCGGACCGTGGGTGTGCAGGTGCGCATGCTCCCGGAGATGCTGCGGTCGGTGACGGCCAAGTCCCAGACCGGGTTCGAGAACGACGGCGTGAGCCCGTTCCGCGCCTTCACCATCTCGGCGGCCTCGCGCGTGGGCACCGGCAACGTGGCCGGCGTGGCGATCGCGATCGTGATCGGCGGCCCGGGCGCCGTCTTCTGGATGTGGCTGCTGGCCATCCTCGGCGGCGCCACCGCCTTCGTCGAGTCCACGCTGGCCCAGCTGTACAAGCAGAAGGGCGCGGACGGCTACTTCGGCGGGCCCGCGTACTACATCCGCGACGGTCTGGGCGCCAAGTGGCTGGCGGCCGTGTTCGCCGTCGCCATCACCGTGACCTACGGCTTCGTGTTCAACGCCGTGCAGTCCAACTCGATCTCCGAGTCCGTGCAGGCCAACTGGGGCGCGTCCTCCACCACCGCGTGGATCGTGGGCCTGGGCCTGGCCGCCCTCACCGGCCTCGTGATCTTCGGCGGCGTGCGCCGGCTCTCGGCCGTGACCAACGTGGTGGTCCCCGTGATGGCCACGTTCTACATCTTCCTGGCCCTGATCGTGATGGTCGTCAACATCACCGAGGTCCCGGGCATGATCGCGCTGATCGTGGGCCACGCCTTCGGCCTGCGCGAGGTCGCGGGCGCCGCCGTCGGCATGACGATGGTGATGCAGGGCGTGCGCCGCGGCATGTTCTCCAACGAGGCCGGCATGGGCTCCGCCCCGAACGCCGCCGCCACCGCGGCCGTCTCCCACCCGGCCAAGCAGGGCTTCGTGCAGTCCCTGGGCGTCTACTTCGACACCCTGATCGTGTGCTCAGCCACCGCGTTCATCATCCTGCTCTCCAACCCGGCCTACGGGCGCGGGGAGGCGCTCGGCATGCAGGTGACCCAGGGCGCCCTCCAGCAGGCCGTGGGCGCGTGGGCCGGCCCGGCACTGACCGTCATCATCTTCTTCCTGGCCTGGTCCTCCGTGCTGGGCAACACCTACTACGGCGAGGCCAACATCCGGTACCTGGCCGGTCGCCACGCGGGCCCGGCCATCACCGTGTTCCGCGTGCTCGTGCTGGTGTGCGTGGTCGGCGGCGCGCTCGGCTCCGTGGCGCTGGTGTGGAACCTCGCGGACACGTTCGCGGCCCTCATGGCGACCATCAACCTCGTGGCGATCATCCCGCTGGGCGGGCTGGCCGTGAAGCTGCTCCGGGACTACGAGCGCAAGCTCAAGGCGGGCATGGACCTGGGCTTCCACATCTCCGACCTGCCCGAGGCGCGGAACGTGGCCCTCTGGCGGGACGAGCCGAAGACCTCCCCGCTCCAGGACTGACGCCCCTCCCTCCCCCGCGTTTCGAGGCGGGATATCGACCCCATCCGGCTGCCGCGGGCGGCCGTGGGGTGGATATCCCGCCTCGATGCGTGAGGAGGCCCGGTCTGGACACCGCGCGGGGGCCGGCGCCTAGGTTGAGGCGCACCCGACCGGCCACGCCCGAGCGGCCGGCACGACGTCCGAGGAGGACACCATGGGCATCCTCTCCAGCCTCACCCGCACTCTCGGCGGCGGCCGCCGCGCCAGCCGACCCACCATCGGTGCGCACGTCGGCCGGCCCCCCGGCTTCGGCCGGCAGGCCCGCTCTCAGCGACGCCGCTCCAGCGGCCTGGGCGGTGCCCTCCTGGGCACGCTCGGCGGTCTGGCGCTGCGTGAGCTCTCGCGCCGCGGCGCCGGGGGCACGACGCGCGGGCGCAGCTCCGGTGCGTACCGCGGCGGCTTCGGGCCCTCGGCCCGGTCCACGGGCAGCCTCGGCACCGGCCTGCTGGGCGGGCTGCTCGGCGGGGCCCTCGCCTCCCGCGGCCGGTCCGGTGCCGCCAGCCGACGCACGGCGGGCGGACGCCGGACCGTGGGCGGCGGCTTCTGACCGCTGCGCGGGCGCGGAGTCGCCGCTGAACACCATCACCGCGGAGCGGACACGGCACGGGGCGGGCACCGACGGATCGGTGCCCGCCCCGTGGTCGTGGTGGGCCGGTGGCGTGCCCCAGGCGTCTGCGTCCCGGCTCAGCCGAGGCCGGCGACGCGGCCCAGGATGAACAGCAGGACGCCGATGACCACGAGGGCGATGATCAGCCCGAGCACGATCTTGCCCGCCGAGCGCTCGCCGGTCTGCTCCACGTCCATGCCCGGGTTGTCCGGGCCGACGCCCGCACCCTCGGCTGGGGGCGTGTCGCCGTCGAACGCGACGCCGGAGGTCTCGTCCGTCGCCTCGCGTGCGCGCCGGGCGTCCTGGGGGTCGGGGGTGTGCGGGGTGGCCATGGCCGGCTCCTCTCGTCTCAGCGGCACGGGTGCGCGCCGCTGGCCCTCACGGTAGGCCCGGGGCAGGGGGTCCTGACCAGGGCGAGGCGACGCCCGCCCCAGCGCTTTCGTGGCGGAAACGGCGCGCCCCGAGCCGCTTTCGTTGACGAAACGGCGCCCTCCGCCACGCCCGCGCCGCCGCGACGGATCCCGTCACACTCTTGATCGTTGGACGTCCAAGCAATAGCGTGATCGGCGTCACGTTCCCGCCGTCCGGAGGAGCCCCCATGCCCGAGGCCTACATCATCGACGCCGTCCGCACCCCCGTGGGTCGCCGAGGGAAGGGGCTCGCCGGCGTGCATCCCCTCGATCTGGCGGCCGCGCCGCTGCGCGAGCTCGTTGCCCGCCAGAACATCGACTCGGCCGAGTACGACGAGGTCATCCTCGGCTGCATCGACCAGCTCGGCCCGCAGGCCATGGACGTGGCGCGCAACGCCTGGCTCGCGGCCGGGCTCTCCGAGGACGTCCCCGGCACCACGGTCGAACGCCAGTGCGGCTCCGGCCAGCAGGCGGTCCACTACGCCGCGCAGGCCGTCATGAGCGGGACGGCGGACCTCGTCGTCGCCGGTGGCGTGCAGTCCATGAGCGCGATCCCGCTCTCCCGGTCCAACACGGCCGCCCGCGAGCTCGGCTTCCCCGACCCGTTCACCGGCTCCGAGTCCTGGGCCGCCCGCTACGGGGACGAGGAGATCTCCCAGTTCCGCGGGGCCGAGATGATGGCCCGGCACTGGAACCTGGACCGGGACACCCTGGAGGAGTTCGCGGTGCGCTCCCACGAGCGCGCGCTCGCCGCGCAGACCGACGGTCGCTTCGACCGCGAGATCCTGCCCGTCGCCGGCCTCACCGCGGACGAGGGGCCGCGCACCCCGGACGCCGCGAAGATCGCCTCGCTCGACCCGATCGTCCCCGGCGGGCTGCACACCGCCGCCACCGCCTCCCAGATGTCCGACGGCGCGGCCGCCCTCCTGCTCGCCTCCGAGGAGGCCGTGCGCCGCCACGGCCTCACCCCGCGAGCCCGCATCCACCACCTCTCCGCCCGCGGCGCCGACCCCGTCATGATGCTCTCCGCCCCGATCCCGGCGACGGCGTACGCGCTCGACCGCATGGGCCTGACCATCGACGACATGGACCTCGTGGAGATCAACGAGGCGTTCGCCGCCGTCGTGCTGGCCTGGCTGACCGAGACCGGCGCGGACCCGGCGAAGGTCAACGTCAACGGCGGGGCGATCGCCCTGGGCCACCCCATCGGCGCCACCGGCGCCCGCCTGATGACCTCGCTGCTGCACGAGCTCGAGCGCAGCGGCGGCCGCTATGGCCTGCAGACCATGTGCGAGGGCGGCGGCCAGGCCAACGTCACCGTGATCGAGCGTCTCTGACCCATCCCCCGGAGGTTTCCATGCCAGGCCAGATCACCCACCCCACCGACGCCGGCCACCTCTCCCCCGCCCCGGAGGACACGATCGGCCGCGTGTTCGCACGCGCGGTCGCCCGTTCCCCGCAGGCCGTCGCCCTGCGCTTCGAGGACCGCGACTGGACCTACGCCCAGCTCCGGGACGGAGCGCACCGCGTGGCCCGCCGCCTCCAGGACACCGGCCTGCCGGCCGGCACCCGGGTGGCCGCCTATGCCACCAACTCGGACGCCTACGCGCTGCTCTTCCTCGCCTGCGTCACGGCCGGCTACGTGCACGTGCCCGTGAACTTCGCGCTCAAGGGCGGCGAGCTCGCCCACGCCCTCGAGGACTCCGGCGCGGAGCTGCTCGTGGCCGACGCCGGCATGCTCGAGCGGGTCGACCAGGTCCGGGCCGAGGGCCGCGCGTCGGCTCTGCGGCACGTGTGGACCATGCTCCCCGCCGGCCACGCCGAGCCCTCCGTGCTGGAGACCGCCCAGGACGAGACGTTGGACGCCGCCGCCCCGGAGGCGGAGGTGTCGGCCACCGACCTGGCCCAGCTGCTCTACACCTCCGGCACCACCTCCACCCCCAAGGGCGCCATGATGTCCCACCGGGCGCTCGTGGCGGAGTACCTCTCCTCGATCATCGCGCTGGACTTCACGGCCGAGGACCGCCCCCTCGTGGCCATGCCGCTGTACCACTCGGCCGCGATGCACGTGTTCCTGCTCCCCTACCTGAGCCTCGGCGCCACGGTGCGCCTGCTGCCCGCCCCGGACATCCCCCGGATGCTCGAGCTCGTGGAGACCGAGCACATCGGCTCCCTGTTCCTGGCGCCCACCGTCTGGGTGCCGCTGGCGAACCACCCGGACCTGGCCACGCGCGACCTCTCCTCGCTGCGCAAGGCCCAGTACGGCGCCTCGATCATGCCGGTGACCGTGCTGCAGCGCCTGCGCCAGAGCCAGCCGGGCATCGGCTTCTACAACTGCTTCGGCCAGTCCGAGCTGGGCCCGCTGTGCACCGTGCTGCGCCCCGAGGAGCACGACGCGCGGCCGGCCTCGTGCGGCCGCCCCGTGTTCCACGTGGAGGCGCGGGTGATGACGGCCGACGGCGCCCCCGCCGCGCCCGGCGAGCCCGGCGAGATCCAGTACCGTTCGCCGCAGCTGCTCTCCGGCTACTGGAACCGCCCGGATGCCACCGCGGACGCGTTCACCGACGACGGCTGGTTCCGCTCCGGCGACCAGGTCACCCAGGACGCGGCCGGCTACATCCAGGTGGTGGACCGCATCAAGGACGTCATCAACACGGGCGGCGTGCTGGTCGCCCCGCGCGAGGTCGAGGACGCGATCTACGAGCTCGACGAGGTGGCCGAGGTCGCCGTCATCGGCCTGCCGGACGAGCGGTGGATCGAGGCGGTGACCGCCGTCATCGTGCTCAAGGAGGGGGCCGAGCTGACCGCGGAGACCGTGCGCGCCCACGTGAAGGAGCGGCTGGCGGGCTTCAAGGTGCCCAAGCGCGTGGACTTCGTGGCGGAGCTGCCGCGGAACCAGTCGGGCAAGCTCCTCAAGCGCGCGCTGCGCGCCGAGCGGACGCAGGAGGCCCGGTGACGCGCGGGCAGAAGCCGACCTACGACGTCGTCACGCCCCTGGACGTGGACTACCTGGACGCGTTCGGTGAGGCCACGGACGAGGACCGCGCGCACTGGGACCGCGCCCGCGCCTACGGGCGGGAGGTGCTCGAGCGGATCGACGGGCACTGGGACCGGGCGGAATACCCGTTGGACCTGGTGGCGCGGGCGGGCGAGCTGGACCTGCTCACCGATGGGCTGGAGGTGCCGGGGCACGCGGTGATGTCCCCGCTGGCCGCGGGCCTGGTGGCGATGGAGATCTCCCGGGCGGACGGATCCATGGCGGCCGCGGCGGCGGTGCAGGGCGGGCTCGTGCTGCGTGCCCTGGTGCACTGCGCCAGTGCGGAGCAGAAGGAGCGGTACCTCGAGCCGGTGGCGCGCGGCACGCTGCCGGGCGGGTTCGCGCTCACGGAGCCGCTGCACGGCTCGGACTCGGTGTCCCTCGAGACGTCCGCGCGGCCCGACGGCGCCGGCGGCTGGGTGCTGAACGGCGCCAAGAAGTGGATCGGCAACGGGGCCGCCGGTGGCATCACGATCGTGTGGGCGCGCGACACCGAGGACGGCCAGGTCAAGGGGTTCGTGGTGGAGCAGTCCACGCCCGGCTACGAGGCCGAGGTGATCACGGGCAAGGGCGCGCTGCGGGCCATCCACCAGGCGGAGATCACGCTGACCGACGTGCGGGTCGGCGACGACGCGCGGCTGCCGGGCGTGGCGACGTTCAAGGACGCCGCGCGCGTGCTGGTGGCCACCCGCGTGAACGTGGGCTGGTCCGCGCTGGGCCACGCGACCGCCATGTTCGAGGCCGCGCTGGCCTACGCCCGGCAGCGCGAGCAGTTCGGCAAGCCGCTGGGAGCGCACCAGATGGTGCAGGAACGGCTGGCGCAGATGCTGGACGAGGTGACCGCGATGCAGACCCGCTGCGTGGCCGTGGCCCGCCTGCAGGCGGCCGGGCGACTGCGCGACGAGCAGGCCTCCCTGCTGAAGTACGCCTGCACCCGGGGCGCGCGCCGGGTGGCGCAGATCGCCCGGGACATGCTCGGCGGCAACGGCATCCTCCTCGAGCACCGGGTGATGCGGCACTTCGCCGACGTCGAGGCGCTGCACACCTACGAGGGCACCGAGTCCGTGCAGGCGTTGATCCTCGGCCGGGACCTGACCGGGATGAGCGCATTCGCGTGAGCGCCTCCCTCAGGGCGCGGAGACGACCCCCACGCCCACCCGGGGCAGGCTGCGGTCCACGACCAGCTCCAGCCGACGTTCGTGGAACCGTGCGCCGAGCAGCTCCTCGAGGTCCTCGACGAGGTGCACCGTGATGGTCTCGATGACCGCCGCGGTGTCCTCTCCGTCCCGCAGGATGCAGTCCACCTCCAGCGCGGGGGCGGAGGGGGTGCCGGTGATGGCGAACCTGGCCTCAGCGACCTCGGGGAACACGGTGACGGCCCGCGCGGCACTCATGGCCAGGCGGGCGCAGCGCTGACGGAAGGCGGCGGGCTGCGGCGCCGGGGACTCGAGGACGGGCGGGACGGCGGACAGGGTCCGCCCCATGGCCTGGGGGGCCTCCAGCGTTGCTGTCATGACATTCCTCTCGCCGCGGCCCGGGCGCCCCCTCACAGAGATCGCCGTGACCTGGAAAATGTTAGTCTTACTATGCGTTAGGAAGACTAACCAAATTTTCGGGGTGACGTGAACAGGGAGGTTCAAGAGCGCATGGGTGAGGAGCACACCACGCTGACCAGCACGGATGGCGAACCGACGTCGGGCTACTGGTACACCCGCGGCGCCCGCGAGATCGAACCTGTGGACGTGCTCAACCTGCTGCGACGCTACCGGGAGGCCGAACGGCGCATGCGCGCCCGCACCCGGGACAGCATGGGGATGGGAGAGACCCACCTGTCAGCCCTGCGTTACCTGCTGCGGGCCGACCGACGCGGCCACAAGGTCCGTCAGCGGGATCTGGCCAGCGCCCTGGAGATCACCCCGGCCTCCGCCAGCGCCCTGGTGGACCGACTGGTCCGAGACGGCTACGCCCGACGGGCGCCCCACCCACAGGACCGCCGATCCGTGGTGGTGGAGCCGACGGCCAAGACGGACCACGAGGTCCGCGCCACCCTGGGCGCCATGCACCGCAGTATGCTCGCCGCGGTGGAGGGCCTCACCCCGGCCGAGCTCGCCGGCGCGGCCGCGTTCCTGCGGGCCCTGATCCGCAGCGTGGAGGAGCATGACGAGGACGTGGCGGACCAGCCCGCGTGAGGAACAGACTCAGCGGAACAGGTCCCAGACGCTGAACGTGGTGCGCTTGTAGACCGCGTTGTAGGCGGCGCGCTTCGGATCGCGCACCCACCCCATGCCCGGCCGGCCGTCCTCGCGGCCGGCACCCGTGCACCGCACCCGCCAACCCCAGGAGCTGACATGAGCACCGCACCCACCCCTTCTTCCTCCGACGACGCCCCCGCCGTCCTCGTCGAGACGCGGCCCGGCGTCGTGCGGCTGACGCTGAACCGGCCCGCGAAGGGCAACGCGCTCGGACTGACGATGGCGCGCGAGGTGCTCGCGGCGATCGCCGCGGCCGAGGCGGACGAGTCCGTGCACGTGCTCACGCTGACCGGCGCGGGACGGATCTTCTGCGGTGGCGGGGACGTCCAGGCCATGGCCGCCGCGCCTGCCGGGCCGGAGCGGCGCGCGATGATCCAGGAGCTCGGCGAGGCGGCGGGCGAGGTCGCGGTGGCGCTCACAGGCTCTCGCCTGCTGGTGTGTCAAGGGCCATTGAGTTCTGCCCATAGGCGGCCAGTGTTTCTTCCCGCTGGTGGCCATCAGAACTGCCCACTGGTGGCCAGCTGGTTTGCCCGTTTGGGTGGTGGTGCTGGCCACCGTGATGGGATCAGTTCAGTGGCATGACTCCCTTCCCGGCCATTGCCTGGGTCATCCGTACGGAGTCTCCGGTGGTCTGGCACACGTGGGCGTGGTGCAGGAGCCGGTCCACGGTGGCGGTGGCCAGGGTCTTGGGCATCAGCTCGTCGAAGCCGGCCGGGTGCAGGTTCGAGCTGATCGCTACGGAGCGTTTCTCGTAGGCGGCGTCCACGATGCGGTAGAGGCCCTCGGCGGCATCGTCGGCGACCGGCAGCAGGCCGATGTCGTCGATGACGATCAGGTCGGCGCGCAGGATTCGGGCGACGGCTTTGGTGATGGTGTCATCGGGCCGGTGGGCCCGGATCATCGCCCCGAGGTCCTCCAGGGTGAACCAGGCCACCCGCTTGCCCTCCTCCACGGCCTGCTGGCCCAGGGCCTCGAGGAAGAAGGTCTTGCCGGTGCCGGAGGGCCCGCAGACCACGAGGTTCTCTCTGCGCGAGAGCCATTCCAGGGTGCGCAGGGACTGCTGGGTCGGGGCCGGGATCGAGGAGGCGCCCGGATCCCAGGTCGTGAAGGTCTTGCCGGTGGGGAACCCGGCGGCCTTGCGCCGGGCGGCGAGCATGGATCGGGCCCGACCGGTGGTCTCCTCGACCAGCAGGGCCTTGAGGACCTCGGCCGGCTCCCAGCGTTGGGCCCGGGCGGTGGCCAGTACCTCGGCGGCGATACCGCGGGCGTGGGGCATCTTCAGCTGCCGCAACAGCGCCTCCAAATCGGCCGGCAGCGCCGGTGCGGCGGTGTTCGGGGTGTGGATGCTCACCGGGCTGCCCCCTCGGTGTTGGAGGTACCGAGGCCGGCCCAGCCGGCGGTGCCCTGGGTCAGGGACCGTTCCTCGGTGGCGGTGTGCATCCCGGTGCGGTGGCCGGCGGCGGTGAGCAGGGAGGCCAGGTCGCCGTGGGCGAAGCGCTGGTGCACCGCGGCCACCCCGAGGGCGCGGTCGACCTGGTCGGTGCCGGCGAGCTTGGCCAGGGTGACGGCCTCGGCCATCTTCTGACCGATCCGGCTGGTGCCGGCCGCGGCGGCCTCCACCAGCCAGGTCCTCGCTCCGGCCCCGATGGCCAGGAACTCGGCCTCCGCCGCCGAACGGGGCACCGGGGTGTAGTCCCCGGGCACCTTGTCCGTCTCGTGGCCGGGGAAGTGCGCGTCGTCGATGGCCGGGGACCCGGGCCGGGCCACCCGGTGCCGGGCGACCTCCACCGGCCCCTGCGCACCGGCGTGCATGATCACCACCATCGAGTCCGGTCCGGTGCCGTGATGGCGCACGAACACCTCGGCCCCGAGCAGGTGCGCGGGCACCGAGTACTGGGCGTTTTCGAAGGAGACCATCGGCGTGTTCTCCGGCACCTTCCGTCCCACCCCGTAGGCCACGGTGTGCGCCGTGGCGGGGATCCGATGCAACGCGCTGGTCTCCTCGGCGAGCATGTGGTCCGGGCGGCGCCGGGTCACCCGGTGCTCCCGGGAGTTCACCATGGCCATGAACCCCGCGCAGGCGGCCTCGAGCTCAGCGAACGAGGCGTACTGGTCCCGCAGGTTGGTGTCCTTCGGGACCAGGTCGGCCTTGGCCAGCTTCACCGCGTTCTCCACCCCGCCCTTGGCGGCCGGATCCGCTGGCTGGCAGGTCAGCACCTCCACGCCGTAATGCCGAGCGAACGCCACGGTGGCCTGGTTACGCACCGGCACCCCGGCCACATGAGAGACCGTCACTGTCTTCTCGTTATCCGTCAGCACATAGGTCGGCGCGCCCCCGATCAGCCGGAAGCACCGGTCCAGGGCGGCGAACACACTCGGAGCCGTCCTATCACGCAGGGCGATGACGATCCGGTAGCGGGACCAGGCCAGCCAGGCCACGAACAGCACCGTCTTGGCCCCGTCGATCGCCGGCCCATCGCCGAAGTCGTACTGCAGCCATGCGCCCGGCTCGGTGATCCAGGGCCGGTGCACCCGGCGCTTCCCGGCCCGCCAGGCGGCCTTCACCTCGGCCACCGCCCGCCGGGTGGAGCGCTCAGAGCCGGTGTAGCCCATTGCGGTGAGCTTGGCGTGCACGACATCGGCGCGGATCCTGCCCGTGGAGGCCTCGACCCATTCCTCGATCTTGGGCAGCCAGACATCGGTGACCTTCGGGCGGCTGGCTCCGGATCCAGGGGTCTGGCCGGCGTCGCGGGCCCGCACCAGCCGGGCCACGGTGTGATGGGAGCAACCGGCCAGCTCGGCGGCGCCCCGCAATGACTTGGTCAGGTCATAGGCACTGAGTATTTTCATGGTTTCTGCGGCATCCTTCATTCAGGGCCTCTTCCTCGCTGGATTCGATTCGACACCGATATCCAACCCGGGGAGGAGGCCCCCGCCGGCTCACGACGCGGCGGGCAACGAGCAACGCGGGCAAACCAGATGGCCAGCACCGGGCAGTTCCCGTGGCCATCACTGGGCAGTCCTCATGGCCGTCAGCGGGTCATTCCCTGGCCACCTATGGGGGCTCTTCACGGTTCGTGGTGATGGGGAGCGTCGCGTCGCTGGCGTAAAACGGCTCGTGGTCCTGCTGTGATGGGTGTTGTCAAGACATCCACATTCCAGAGGACCACGAGCCTGTGCACGAGAGTACTGGTTCGCAGCGCGATGCTGCGAGCACGATCTTCAACCTGCCCAACTATCGCGTCATCGACGCGTTCGACCTGCCCGACGGGGACCGGCGGGTGGTGATCGCCTCGACCGTTCCGCCGGGCTGCCCCGCTTGCGGGGTGCTCGCGACGAAGGTCCACTCCCGCCGGGACCAGCAGATTCGGGACGTCCCGATTGCTGGGGCGATAGAGGTGGTGTGGGCCAAGCGGCGCTGGTTCTGCCTCGAGCCGGCCTGCACCAGGGGCACGTTCTGGGAGTCCACCGAGCAGGTCCCGCGATACGCACGCTCGACGACCCGGTTGCGGGAGCAGGTGGTCTCGGCCGTGATCACTTCCGGCAGAGCAGCCTCGGAGGTGGCCCGGGCCCACGGCGTCTCGTGGTGGCTGGTCCAGGCCGCCCTGGCGGCTGCTGCCGTCGTCCTGCCTGCCGTCGACGACGTCCCGGTGACGCGCCTGGGCATCGATGAGCACCGCTACCGCACGGTGCGCTGGTTCCGCACCGATCAGGGAGCCTGGAGACGGTTCGAACCGTGGATGACGACGCTGGTCAACCTGGCCACCGGGCAGGTGCTCGGCATAGTCGATGGCCGCAACTCCGCTGCGGTCGGTGACTGGCTCGGCCAGCGCTCAGAGCCTTGGCGGGAGCGGATCGAGATCGTCGCGATCGATCCGTCAGCCGCGTTCCGCAAGGCCTTGCGGGACTACCTGCCCCGGGCCGCGGTCTCGGTCGACAAGTTCCACCTCGTGAAACTGGGCAACGACATGGTCACCACGGTCCGTCAGCGCCTGTCCCGCACCCACCGTGGTCGTCGGGGCCGCAAGGACGATCCGGCCTGGGCCCACAGGATGCTGCTGCTGCGCGGCGCGGACACCCTCACCCCTCGCGCCTGGGAACGGCTTGAGCACGTTTTCCGCACCGATGACCCCACCGACGAGCTCTCGGCCGCCTGGGGCATCAAGGAACAGCTCCGGCGCCTGCTGACCACCGACACCCTCGCCCAGGCCTGGGACGAACGGATGCGGATGGGCTACTTCGCCCAGATCGCAAACATGCCCGAGGCGACCAAGCTCTACGACACCGTCGTGGCCTGGTGGGACGCGATCGAAGTCCTGATCGTCACCGGCGCGACCACCGCCCGCGTCGAGGCAGCGAACACCGGCATCAAGAACATCAAACGCACCGGCCGCGGATTCCGCAACGCCGAGAACTACCGGACCCGTATCCTGCTGACCAGCGCCGCGAGAACCGTAGCGTGAATACCCGCCACTGCAGGGTCATTCACCACGAACCGCGAAGAGCCCCTATGGGCAGCTTTTCATGGCCGCTTACACTGGTGCTGGCCGGCGTCAATGGGACGGCCGCCGGGGCGGGGCTCGGGCTCCTGCTGGGCGGCGACGTCGTGCTGGTGCGCGAGGACGCGCAGTTGGTGACGGCGTTCTCCGCGCTCGGGATGACACCGGACACGGGCGTGTCCTACTGGCTGCCGCGGGTGCTGGGGCCGGTGCGCGCGACGCAGCTGTTGCTCGGCGGTCGGCGCCTGACCGGGACCGAGGCCGTGGAGTGGGGCCTGGCGACCGAGGCGGTGGCCGGCGACGCATTCGCGGCACGTCTGGCGGAGCTCGAGGACGAGCTGGTGGCCGGTCCGGCGCACACCTACGGGCCGACGAAGGCGCTGGCGCGCGGGGCCGACGTCGAGGCGCTGCGCGCGCACGTGCGGCAGGAGGCCGCGTCGATCGCGGCGGCGTCCGAGCATCCGGAGGCCGTGCGGCGGGTGGAGGCCTTCGCGGGCCGGTGAGGGGCGGTGAGCGGCGGGCCACGGACCGGGCCGTGAGCGGCCAGGCCGACGACGCGCCTCCACCGGGCCGACCCCGGTCAGGTGCGCGAGGGCGTGGAGGTCACTTGAACATCTTCAGGACGTCGCCCAGGCCGACCGTGGTGCGCCGGTAGACGGCGTTGTAGGCGGCGCGCTTCGGATCGCGCAGCCAGCCCATCCCCTTGCGGCCGTAGCCGGGGATGACCTTGCGCTTGATCGCACGCTTGGCGCGGCCCGTGGTGCGGGCCTTGATGGACTTCTTCAGGCTGGGCTTGCGGAGACCGATCTTCATGGGGCGAGCGTACTGGGTGGGGTGGACGGGGTGAGGGGGTCAGCGCCTCGCCAGGACCTGCCCCTGGCAGGGCTGTCAGGCACTTCTGTCGTCCTCCTGGACGGTGCGCAGGAACCACTCCAGCGCGTCGAGGAACGCCTCCTGCGCCGCGGCCGGCCGAAGGGTCTGCGGCTTGATGCTCGGGCGCCGGCGGAGAGACTCAGGGCCGAATTCCAGCCCGGGGATGAGATTCAGACGTCCCCGGAATTCGTCGAGAAGCGCCTCGTCCGTGAAGGGAGGCCACTTCGCCAGGTGATAGAAGACGACCTCGACGCCGTACGTCGGGTACATGATCACCGGCCAGATGGCGCGTGCTGACGTGCGCGGGACGACCAGGAAACAACCGCCGGCGGCATTGTCCGCGAATTCCGCCCGGCCACCGCGCTCGACCCAGCCTCGTTGGACCTCGATCATTGCGCGGGCCGATTCGGGATCGTTGTGGTCGTGAAGTCGGTCGACCCAGCGGTCCCGCAGCGCAGGGTCGTTGCCCGGGGCCGCGAGCGACCGGGGATCCGTCAGGTCGATGTCGACGTCGATGAGCTCGGCGAGCTGCTCCGCCAGCAGCCGCTGGCCGCCGTCGGCACGTCCGTCCTCGGAGAAGCGCACGCCTTCGGCCGCGAGGACGTCGTGGGGATCGTCCGTGCGGTGGACGTCGGTCCACCGGAAGGACGGAGAGACGGTGCCTCCCGCCTGGAGCACACGATGAGCGTGCGGCAGGGCCGTCCGTGCGAGGTAGGTCCCCACGGGGACCGGATGACTTCCGATCAGCCGTGCGAGTTCGCCGTAGGAGGTCCAGGACCCGGCGGGAATGGCCTCGACGGCATCCGTCAGCGTCTGCCAGGCCGTGTGAGCGACCCCGGAGGCGGCCTCTGCCGAGGGCCCCGGCCAGATGCCGACGATCCGGTCCGCCAGCCGCTCGGCGCGAGCACGGATCTGCGCGGGACCCCATACCGGCTCAGCGGAGATCTCCTGGTTCATGCGGATGCCGCTCTTGGCCAACTCCGCACGCTTGACCGCGAAGGGCCCGTTGCTCAGCTCGCTGTTGTACCCGGTGAGGGTGAGGTTGCCCAAGGTGTGCAGGAGCTCGGTGTGCACCTCTCGAAGGTCCTGGTGCGCCTCGAGCTGGTCGGCCAGAGCGCGCTCCCACTCCTCCGTGAGGGTCTGCGGCATGACGTGCTCGATGGTCGCGCTGTCGAGGTCCACCGGCTCCTTGCTGCCGTAGGACTCCTCGATCCACCGGAGGATCAGCTTCCGGTGGGCTGCCCGGCCCGTCGTGTAGAAGGGTGCCGTCATCACGGCCTGGCGGATCTGATCGTCGGAGGCGAAGTGCTTCCGTCCGCTGGAGAGGAAGCGCTGCAGGGCATCCGCCGGATCGTCCTGACCCTGGATGTCGGCCGTGGCCGCGAGCAAGGTGGTGTTGAGACCGTCGGAGTAGCGGCCGAAGACGAGACGTCGGACCAGGTACGACTCGAGGTAGAGGAGCGCACGGGCCAGTTCGTCCGAATCGATGTCCCCCAAGGACCGGCGCTCCATCAGGTGCAATGTGATCGGGAACGTCGTCGTCGTGCGCCAGGCGCGCAGGCGTGCCAAGCGGAAGCGCACTGCGTCGTCCTTCTCCTTCTCCGGGCGGAGCATCACGTCGTAGAGACGCCCCAACGCCAGGAACCGCTCGACTTCTGCCCTGACCTGCGACTCGTCCTGCAGGTCACGCATGCGACGCTGCTGCCCCGCGTAGATCTCCGTCTGGCGGACCTTGGGATCCTGTTGCACCAGGTCAAGCCAGAACAGGGTCTCCAGTTCCTCATTGGAAAGCAGGTTCTGCAACGGGAGCCACAGGGTGGTGTAGACCTCATCCGCCCGGGTGGGCAGCTGCATGAACAGGTAGTTCCTGAGCAGGTCACCCTGGGTGAGCTTGAGGCCGGTGTTGTTCAGCGACTCGAAGATGCGGTGGGCGTTGTCGTTCTCCCCGGTGGTCACGGACACGATCGACAGGCCGGCGACGACGGCGGACTCGACCTCCGCCAAGGTCAGCGGCTCCTCTTCACCGTCGGCAGACGGTTGACTCAACCCGAGCAGCTTCGTCCGGAAGAACTGGTGGGCTTCGCTGATCCTGGAGCCTTCGGCAGCGTCCGGGGCGTGCTCGATCCGCCCGCGGTAGGCGGCACGGTCGGCCTGGGTGGGCAGGACCTTGTACCGGAGATCGCCGTCCTCCCACTTGTTGACCAGGTACTTCTCGTTGACCCGATCGGCGTGCATGGGGCCTTCGTGCTCAGCCCGGTGGTCGCGGACAGCGGCGAGGAGGAGCGTCAGCGTCGTCAGCCGCTGCTGCCCGTCCACCACGAGCCACCGCTGGACGCCGCCAGGCCCGTTGTCCCGGAAGCCGGCGAGAACGAGGGAGCCGATGAAGTGGGTTGCCGATGGGTTGTCCCGCCGGTGGTCGGCGACGTCCACGACGTCCTCCCACAGTCGCTGCCACTGCGGGCGTCCCCAGGAGTACGTCCGCTGATAGAGCGGGACCGTGTACTGGTAGGAGCCCCCGAGGAGTTCCTGAAGGGTGACTTCACGCGCGGCGACCATGGGACGAGCCTAACGGGGGGCGCTGAGGCCAGATCGTCCCGAGGTGTCAGGGCAGCTTGCCCTGCCGGGAAGGCACGTGACGTTGCGGTCGCGGCCCACGGACAAGTTGAGCCCGAACTGCCCGGAGGCCCCGATCTGACGCAGTTCGACCACGGTCTCCGGCTCTACCAACGACGCCGCTGAACGCGCGTCACTCGAAGAAGTCCTCGTCGATCTGCAGTACGTGAATGGTCTTCTTCACCTGCGCGCCGACCCGGTGCTTGAGCATGAGTTGCGTGAGCTTCACGCCGTCGATCAGCACGATCCTGTTGGGCACAGCGTCCGCATATGACTGGGCATGCTTGCTGAAGGAACTTGTCGTGATGAAGACGCCCTTCGTCGCACCATGCAAGTGCAACGCTCCGACGAACGCCTGGATCGGTTCCCGGCCGACCGTGTTCGCGTCGGCGTAGCGCTTTGCCTGGACGTAGACACGGTCGAGGCCGAGGGCATCGCCGTCGATGACCCCATCGATGCCGCCGTCGTGGGACTTGCCGGTCACAGCCGCCTTTCCCTGGGTCCCGCCGTAGCCCATGGCCATGAGCAACTGAACCACGGCTTCCTCGAAGAAGGCCGGCGTGGAGTTCTGCAGCCGCTCGAGCAGTTCCACACGGACGGTCTCGTTGAGACTGGTGACGGCATCCTGAGCCTGTTCTTCAGGGTCCACGATCGGGTCAGCCGCAACAGCGGGCTGAGCCTCAGGATGGGCATGGGCCTGGACCGGTTTCTTGGCGGTGTCCTTGGGCCAGAACGGATCGAAGAATGCGCTGGCGCTGGCGAAGTCGTTGAAGCCTTCCGGATGGTCCTTCAGCCAGGCCCGCCCAGCCTCTGTCAGCACGTAGATGCCGCGCGCGGGCCGCTCGATGAGTCCAGCTTTGGAGGAGTGCGTCAGTGCCCAGCCGCCGCGCCCGCGGTACCGCACTTCTCCGGACTCGACCGTCTCTGCCCTGGCTTCTTCGCTGAGCCCAAGCCTGTCGGCTGCCGCCTCGATCACGTCGCGGCGCTTCATGCTCTCGTGCTCTGCGAGTACCTCAAGGGCAGGGCGGACGAAGCGAGGCCAGATGGGGACGGTGTTCATGCCGGTGATCCTGCCATAACCAGGGCATCACCCCGGCGCTAGGGCGTGTCTGAGAATAGATGCACGAGTCAGCTGAGACCCTGGGGACATGTCCCGGTTCCAGATGCTCTCCGACGCCCAATGGGAGTTGATCGCCCCGATGCTCCCGACCCGGACCGGCCGCGCCGGCAGGCCGTTCGCCGACGCCCGCACCATGGTGGAGGCGATCATCTACCGATACAGGTGCGGAATCGCTTGGAGGGATCTGCCCGAGGTCTACGGGCCCTGGCAGACCGTGTGGACCTGGCATCGGCGCTTGGCCGAAGAAGGCACATGGGACACGGTGCTGGCCACGCTGACCGCCGCCGCTGACGCCGAAGGCCTGATCGATTGGTCGGTCTCGGTGGACTCCACGATCGCCCGCGCGCATCAGCACGCGACGAACATCACCCGCCTCACAGGGGGATGGGTCGAACTACAAGAATCCGCGTGAGGAGCCGGCCGATCACGGCATCGGGCGCTCCCGTGGCGGGCTGAGCACGAAGATCCATCAGCTCGTGGACGGGACCGGGCTGCCGCTGGTCAGCCTGATCACCCCCGGCCAGGCAGGGGACTCCCCGATGCTGCTTCCTCTTCTGGAGCAGCTGCGCGTGACCCGGCCAGTAGGGCGGCCCCGGACCCGCCCTGCGGCGGTGCTGGGCGATAAGGCGTACTCCTCCCGGGCGATCCGCACTCACCTACGTGCCCGTGGGATCAAAGCGGTCATCCCCGAACCGGCCGACCAGCAGGGCCACCGCAGACGGCGCGGTGCCCGCGGCGGGCGCCCCGTCAGCCTCGACGCGGACGCCTACAAGGGCCGCAACGTCATCGAGCGTCAGTACGCTCACCTGAAGCAGTGGCGGGGTCTGGCGACCCGGTATGACAAGTACGCGATCATCTACAGGGCCGCTGTGGTCCTGAATGCTGTGCTCGCATGGTCAAAACGATTGTCAGACATGCCCTAACCCGATTCCGCGACATACCCCCACGCTTCTGTGCGATGCGCAACGGGACCTGCGCTGACGGGAGGGCCTCACGAAGGCTCCAGTTACGGTAACTGCCCTCTACCTCGATTCTCCCGCATGCAGGGTGAGATGACTGCTCAGCCCGTCCACCCACGGATTCCCCGGGGTCCTCACCCACAGACAATTCCTTCCAGGTACAAATGCCACACCTGCGTGAACTGCAGACCGACTACAGTGACAACGAGACAGTCCACGACTATGTCGTTCTCCAACGGCCCCCTACATATCGGACCCGAGGGTCCGTCGGCTGATTTCTCAGTATGTCGTGCTGCCGCCATGATCACGAGACTCAACGCAACAACCGTCAGGGCCACTGGAGTAACAAAAATTCCGAAACGCGGATTATTAAAAACTCCAGTGAGATCCATAAAATTGAGTATAATGCCGAGAATCGAGAATAGGTAGATTCTCCGCCGCCTCCCCCTCGCTATGATAGATCCGATAAGGATTCCTGCAGAGATGGCTGCTGCCAATCCTGACGCAAACAAGAGCGAGAACTCGTGAGGTGACCATCCTGTAGGCGCCCTCCCCCATTGCCCGTCCCAGCCCACCAGGTCCTGCACGATTCCCGCGAAGATACCCACCAGAGCGACCCCGAGGGTCAAACCCAGCGCTAGGAAGATGCGCCCTCCCCTACTCATACTGTTCACGCGTTTCCCTTTCAATGTCGCACCCCTCAATAGGTTTGCGACTGCCCAAACATACTCCCGTGGTTTTTCGCCAGAGTCTCCAGCTCGACGCCGACCCCCTCGTACTGCGCTTCGCCGACCCCCTCGGCATAGTCCACCGGCCCAGCCCCCTCGCTCCGCACCTTCCAGTACAAGTACTCCCCGATCGCCGCGACGATCATCTTGGACGGGTCCCCGCCTCTGCCCACGATGTCTGTCATCTTCACGAAGGCGTCCTCGTTCGCGTACACGGCGCCCATCGCCGACCGTTCCAGGTTCGGGCTCGCCAGGAACTGCTCCAGCGAGTTCGCTCCGGCCTGCCCCAGCAGCTTCTCGTCCTCCATGAGCGGCGCCACGAGGGCACTGACCCACGCCTCCTGCTGGGACGGGGAGGCATCCACGCCTTCGCCGGCGAAGATCTCGTTGATCTTCTCGATCACTTCCTCCAACGGCCCGCGCTGCTTCTCACGCACCTGTCCGCCTCCCACAGCGGTGGTCCCCTTCAGCGCGACCCCACCGGTCAACCCGATGTCCCCCGAGGACGTCTTCTTCTGCCGGATGCTCACCAGCTGCACATCGCTCAGGTCGATCAGCTCCTCACCGCCGGGCTGATCGCCCACGAGCTGCACCAGGTGCCGCAGGAACAGCGCCCGCTTGTAGTGCTCGGTGTCCCCGAACTCGTAGATCTGGGAGAGGAAGTCGTAGAGGCTGACGAAGGACCGCATGTCCTTGCGCACCAGCACGAGCTCGTTCACGCGCGTCTCGTCGTTGTTCATCCGCGCATGCGCCAGCTCCTTGCGGAACCGGTATGCCACGGGCTCCAGCGCGGCCTGCAGGCCCTCCTGCCCGCTCCCCGGCTTCCACGCGACCCACACGTCGGCGAACGCGTCGACCTCGTCCCAGTCGTACACGCCCGCGGCGTCGAGTTTCGTCCCCAGGTCATGGATCAGGTTCGGGTCCGTCACCGTCTCCAGCTTCGCGCCGGCGTAGTACGGCTCGAAGGCGGCCTGGATGTCGTCTTCGGAGTTCACGAAGTCCAGCACGTAGGTGGTGTCCTTGCCGGGCGCCGCGCGGTTCAGCCGGGACAGCGTCTGCACGGCCAGCACGCCGGAGAGCTTCTTGTCCACGTACAGGGCGCAGAGCTTCGGCTGGTCGAAACCGGTCTGGTACTTGTTGGCCACGATCATCACCTGGTAGCCGTCCCCGTCGAACGCCTTCGCCAGGTCGCCGGTCACGGACGGGTTCATGGACCGCTCGGTGACCTTCTCGAGCCCGAAGTCGTCGTCGGTGATCTCGCCGGAGAAGGCCACCAGGGTGCCCACGTCCGTGTACCCCATGTCCTGGATGTACTGGTCCATCTGGCGCTTGTACCGGACGGCGGCGGCGCGGGAGTCGGTGACCACCATGGCCTTGGCCTGCCCGTCGAGCAGTCCGGCCACGTTGGCGCGGAAGTGCTCCACGATGATCTTGACCTTCTGCGCGATGTTCGTCGGGTGCAGCTTGACCCACCGCATGAGCTTCTTGCTCGCCTCGGTCTGGTCCACTTCGGTGGTCTGCTTCCCGACGGCGGCCCGGTCACCTTCGGGACGGAACTCGCCCTGCTGTCCGGCCAGGGCCAGCTTGAAGGCGGTGTCGTAGTTGGTGAAGTTCTTCAGCACGTCGAGGATGAACTCCTCCTCGATGGCCTGCTGCATGGTGTACCGGTGGAAGGAGGCCGGGATCTCCTGGCCCTTCTCGTCGTACTCGCCGGAGGGGCGGCCGAACATCTGCAGGGTCTTGTCCTTCGGGGTGGCGGTGAAGGCGAAGAAGCTGATGTTCTCCGGGCGTCCGGTGGCGGCGACCTCGGCGGCGAGGATGGACTCGGTGTCCGCCTCTCCCCCGTCTTCGAGGTCGGCCTGCTCGTCCGGGGTGAGGACGCGCTTGAGCTTGGCGGCGGCGGAGCCGGTCTGGGAGGAGTGCGCCTCGTCCGCGATCACCGCGTAGGTGCGGCCGGCGAGCGTCGAGTCACCTTTGAGGAGTTCGAGCACGGCGGGGAAGGTCTGCAGCGTCACCACGATGATCCGGTTGCCCTGCAGCAGCGTCTGCTTCACCAGGGCGGACTTGCTGGTGGCTTCTCCCCCGAGGTTCTTGCGGTCCACGGCCACCACGGTGCCGGAGGTCCGCTCGATCTGCCGGACGGCCTCCTGAAGCTGGTCGTCCAGCACGGTGCGATCGGTGACCACGATGACCGAGTCGAACACCCGCTGCTCGTCCGCCCCGTAGGTGGAGAGCAGCCGGTGGGCGGTCCAGGCGATGGTGTTGGTCTTGCCGGAGCCCGCGGAGTGCTCGATCAGGTAGGACTTGCCGACGCCCTCCTCGCGGACGGCGGCGAGCATCGTGGTGACGGCCTCCCACTGGTGGAAGCGCGGGAAGATCAGCGTGGACTTCCGGCGCGAGCGGCCGTACTCGTCCTCCACGGTCTCCTTCTTGAGGAAGACGAACTTCTGGAGGATCTCGAGCCAGGTGTCCCGCTGGAGAATTCGCTCCCACAGGTAGGCCGTGGAGGAACCGCCGTTCGGGTTGAGCGGGTTGCCGGCGTGGCCGTCGTCGCCCTGGTTGAAGGGCAGGAAGAAGGTGTCCTTCCCGGCCAGCTTGGTGGTCATCCAGACCTCGCGGTTGGAGACGGCGAAGTGGACCACGGCGCGGGTGCCGAACCCGAACAGCGGTGTGGCCTTGGGGTTTCGCTCGCGGTACTGCTTCTTCGCGTGGCCGATGGACTGGGTGGAGTCGGTCTTCAGCTCGATCGTGGCCACGGGCAGGCCGTTGACGAAGAGCACGAGGTCTACGGACTCGGATTCGTGCGCCCCGGTGAAGTGGACCTGCCGCATCACGCGCAGCCGTATGCGCTGATAGGAGGCGACGGCGGCCGGGTTCAGGTTCGTGGCCGGCCGCGGCTCGGCCATGCGCAGGGTGGCGGAGGTGCCGACCTTGAAGCCCTTGCGGAGCACATTGAGGGTGCCGCCGACGCCGGTGTCCTGCGGCTTGTTGAGCACGTCGATCAGGCGGGTGGTGATCTGGTCCCGCTGTGCCTGCTGCGCGGAGGCGGGGGCGTCGGCCTTCACGATGCGCCCGTAGTCCTCCGGCTGGTTCTCGGCCAGCCAGGCGTGGATGTCCTCGGAGAAGATCGCGTTCTTGCGGTCGTAGCCGGCATCGTTGTCCGAGTAGAGCCAACCGTGGGCCTGGAGGTACTCGCAGATGTAGGTCTCGAGCTCGCTCTCGTTGTGGATGGCCATGGCGGTCAGTCCTCCGTGGGGATCTCGATCTGGCCGGTGACGGCGGCGGTGATCAGCGCGGCCCGGCGCTCCTGAGCGAGCTCGATGAACCGCTCCGCCTTGGCGATCAGAGCGTCGATCTTGGCGGTCTCACTCTCCCATTGCTCAACAACTTGGGCTTGGCAGCGCGGGTCGGGCACGGCGACAGGCAGACGGACGGCGACGCTCGTGTTCATGCGTTGCCTCGTTGACCCCTGCGCCAGTTGAAGGACGAGTTCGCGAGTCTGAGGAGCGTTGAGCGCGACCACCATGTAGCGCGAGTCGACACCTGCGTGAAGTCGGAGCCGGAAGCAGTCCGCCTTGTTGATTGCCGGTCCAAGCCCCTCCGGGACCTCTGCTGTTCGGCCAAGGGACACGTTCGAGTCTCCGAGGCCCGCCATGATGAGGTCTCCAGGTGATACCGCGTATCGCTTGAGTTTTTCGCCGTACTCGTGCGAGATGAACGCCTCATCATCAAGCTTGAAAACTCCCGGGCCGATGTTTCCCAGACGGATCACACGAACTCCAGACGCCGCGTAGTGGGCCGAGGTCAGCGCTGACCCGAAGGGGCCGTCCGAAATAGACTGGACGTGGCGTCTCAACGGAAGTGGCCGAACCGTTTTGAGGACACTGTCGTAGAGCCTCCTCCACGAAGCATCACCGCGTTCGCGCAGGCCCTCGATGAGCTGTCGCTGCTTCTCGATCAGGGCGTCGATCGTGGCGGTCTCGCGGTCGAGGTAGTCCGCGATACGCCGTTGCTCCGCTAGCGCAGGCACGAGCCAAGGCGCGCCGGAGAGCTCCTCGCGATTAACCTTCGGCATCTTCACTCGGTCGGCAGCGAGGGCTGCATAGGTAAGGAACGGGTCAGCCAGCATGTAGTACTGGCAGAAGCGAACGTCAGCCTCCTTGGCCGGGACCACTGGGTACATGTCTGCACTGCACAGGCAGTCTTCGGTCGCCACGGCCACCTTGTTGAGCGCAGGCCGGATCTTCGAGTAGATGAGATCGCCCGCACGGACGACGTATTTGCCCGAGTCTGCACCCTGCTCCGCGGCGGTCTCTCTCGCCAGGACACGGCCCGTTCCCGACTCGATGTGGTTAGGAGCTATCAGGACAGTGCCGGACCACACCGGGTCGCGGGGATCGACCAATCCTCCTCGAACCAACATCTCTCGGCCGAATGTGGAGAGCCTCCAACCCGGCGGAGTCGAGTCTGTGTCGAGAATCACCGCTCGACCTCCTGCAGGAGCTCGATGATCTCGGCGGTGAGCTGCTTGAGCTCGGCGTCGATCTCCTCGAGGGGGCGCGGCGGCACGTACGTGTAGAAGAGCCGGGTGAAGGGGATCTCGTAGCCGATCTTCGTCTTGGACTCGTCGATCCAGGCGCCGGGCACGTGCGGGGCCACCTCAGCCTCGAAGTACTCGTGGATGTCCTGGCCGAAGGGCACCAGCTCGGTGTCCCGCAGTGAGGTGTCCGGCTCCGGCTCGCCCTTCTTGTTCGTCACCATCTCCGCCTCTGGGTCGTGCACACCGATCGCCCCGGTCATGGCCTTCACCAGTGGGGCGCCGGCGGTCACGCCGTGTTCCTTCAGCGCCTTCTTCAGCTCCAGCACGAAGGTGGGCTGGTGGTCCCAGACCCGGCCACGCAGGGAGGCGAGGGCGGTCTCGAGAGCTGACCGGCCGTCGTCGGGAAGCTTGTCCACCGGCTTGGTGGCGAGCGCCGCCGCGATGGTGGCGTCCTCCACCTCGAAGCGCAGCTGCAGCGGGCGCTCCACGGTGATCTCCCGGTAGCCGAAGTCCTGCGCGGTGAGGACCTTGGAGAACTCGGCGTTGTCCTCGGACTGGGCGTCGAAGTCCCGGTAGATGTCCAGCACGCGCTGGCGGTCCGCCTTGGACAGCTCCTTGTTCTTCGAGCCCACGTTGCGGCGCAGCTTGGTGAAGAACGTGCGGGCGTCGATCAGCTGCACCTTGCCGCGGCGGTCTGCCGGCTTGTTGTTGTCCAGCACCCACACATAGGTGGCGATGCCGGTGTTGTAGAACATGTCCGTGGGCAGCGCGACGATCGCGTCCACCAGGTCTGACTCCAGCAGCCAGCGGCGGATCTCGGACGGGCCCGAGCCCGCCCCGCCCGTGAACAGCGGGGAGCCGTTGAGGACGATGCCGGCCCGTCCCCCGCCCTCCGAGACCGGGCGGAGCTTCGAGGCGACGAGCTGGAGGAACAGCATCTGGCCGTCGCTGATGGCGGGGGTGCCGCCCGGGAAGCGGTTCGTGGCGCCGCCGGCGGCGATCTCCTTCTCCACCGCGGTGCGGGAGGCCTTCCAGTCGCCGCCGTAGGGCGGGTTGGAGAGGACGTAGTCGAAGCGCTCGGTCAGGTGGGCGTCGTTCTTGAGGGTGTCCCCGCGGGCAATGCCATCCGCGGCCTGGCCCTTGCCGAGCAGCTCGGACTTGCAGATCGCGTAGGACTGGTCGTTGAGCTCCTGCCCGAACAGGCGGACCTCCGCGTTCGGGTTCATGCGGCGCAGGCGCTCGTCCAACACGGAGAGCATGCCGCCGGTGCCGGCCGTGGGGTCATAGACGGTGCGGACCGGGTAGCCGGTGAGGACGTCGTCGTCGTTGGCGGTGAGCAGGTCCACGAGGAGCTTCACCGCGTCGCGCGGGGTGAAGTGCTCACCGGCGGTCTCGTTGGAGGCGGCGGCGAAGCGGCGGATCAGGTCCTCGAAGAGGGTGCCCATCTCCGCGTTGGAGACGACCTCCGGGGAGAGGTCGATGGAGGCGAACTGCTGGAGGACCAGGAAGAGGCGGTCGTGCTCGTCCAGCTTGGCGACCGTCTTGTCGAACTCGTAATAGGTGAACAGGTCCGCCACGTTCTGGGAGAACCCGTCCACGTAGGCCAGCAGGTTCGTGCGGAGCAGGTCCGGCTCCTGCAGGATGCGGTCCAGGGTGAAGGGGCTGAGGTTGTAGAACGTCAGGCCCGTGCGCGACTCCACCAGGTTGTCCAGCATGAAGTCTGGATGGCCCTTGGCCGCCAGTTCAGCGAAGAACTCCCGGTGCGGGGCCATGACCGCCTCCATGCGGCGCAGGATGGTGAGCGGAAGGACGAGGGTGCCGTACTGGTTCGGCTTGAATACGCCCCGGAGCTGATCCGCGATCCCCCACACGAAGTTCGAGAGGTTCTGGGGAGAGCGGTGGGGCGCCGAGGCAGCGCCGCGCGTGGCGGGGGTGGTCATGGGGTCCTTCGAATGGTGGGGGCGGGCCGCTGGACGGGACCCATTCCGACCCCGCAGCGACCCGACAGGGCGACGGATCATACACAACCACACTTGCCTATGCTCTGCGCGCGCGAGTACGCTCGCGTGTGGTAGCTAGGGCTGAGACAGTGCCCCGAGCACCAATTCGAGAGGCCCACGCTTGCGTGGGCCTCTGCGCTTGTCTGCAGTGTCCGCTGTGCCCTGCACAATGGTCAGATGCTGCTGGCGTACATCGACGAGATCGGCGAGCCGGGCGCCTACGTCGGCCCGGACCATCCTCGCTTCCGGACAAGCCCAGCCTTCGGTTATGCCGGATTCGTCATGCCGGAGTCTGCCGCACGAGGCTTTGGGGCGAAGTTCACCGCGCTGAAGCGTCAGCTGTTCGCCTCGGAGATCGACCGAGCGGAACACCCCGGACGGTGGGAGTTCAAGGGGGCCAATCTGTTCCGACCGGATACCCCCGCGCGCTTTCCGCAGCAGCTCCGCGTGTTCGATGCGCTCGTGCGGTCCGTCGTCGCCGACCACGCCGGCAAGCTGTTCTACTACGCCGACGAGAAGCAGCGTGGGACGCCCAAGCAGATCGGCCTCGACGTCGAGAAACGCGAAGCCGACGCCATGCGAGAGACTCTGAACCGTCTGGCCCGCCATGCCCACCATCACGGACATAACCTCATGGTGATCATCGATCAAATCAATGAGAAGACGCGAGTCGAACGCGTTGCATCGATGTATGCCCACATCTTCAGCCGAGCCGGCGACTTTCCGGAGATGCGGTGCATCGTGGAACCGCCCATGCACGTGGACAGTTCGCTGAGCTCCAACGTGCAGTTCGCCGACTGGGTCGCCGCCGCCGTCACACGCGCTGTCGATCACCAGCTCAACGACTCGTCCAAGTACGCCTGGGTCACCGACCCCCAGCGGCTGGCATCCATGAGGGGCAGCTTCACCTACGAGTCCAAACTGCACCTGTGGAACCGCGGCGTGCAGGACATCAACCACTCTGAGCTGTTCCACCGCGAACGGCGACTTGCCCCGACCCCGCATGGACAGCTTCTGGGGGCCTCGGTGGACCCCGCGGCGGCGGAGAAGATGGCGAAGATCTGGCGCTCGGGACGCTAAGACCTGGCGCCGCTGCTAGAGTGAGCCGCCCCCTTCATTCGGTCCGGACGTTCTGTGAGTCGTCGGTTTCCATTTGATGGGTGCACTGCCGAGCGTACTCGGCTGGGGTTAGGTAGCCGAGCGAGGAGTGCCGGCGGTGGTGGTTGTACTCGTCCTTCCAGTCGCCGATGATGACCTGTGCGTGCAGCAGCGAGTAGAAGCTGTTGATGTTGAGGCACTCGTCGCGGATCCGGCTGTTGAACGACTCGACGTACCCGTTGCGCCACGGCGAGCCCGGAGGGATGTAGGACAGGCCGGTGCGGGTGCCGGCCCAGTCGGCCATCGCCTCGCTGATGAACTCCGGCCCGTTGTCCGACCTGAGCACCGCCGGGGCGCCCCGGGCGGCGACGAGGTCCTCGAGGTGGGCGGTGAGTCGGTCGGCGGTAATCGAGCGCTCCACGAGCCCGCCGATGCACTCCCGGGTGTGTTCGTCGACGATCGAGCAGATCTTGATCGGTCGTCCGTGCTCGTCGGCGTCGAACTGGAAGTCCACCGCCCACACCACGTTCGGCGCGTCCGCCGTCGGCGCGTCGACGGTCGAGGACCCGACGCGCTTGCGTCGACGCCGCTGCGGGACCCGGAGCCCTTCGTCACGCCACAGGCGTTGGATCTTCTTGTGGTTCACCACCCACCCCTCGGCGCGGGCGTCGTGATACGCCCGCCGATACCCGTAGCGGGGATGGTCCTTCGCCCAGGCGCGCAGCCACTCCCTGAGCGCCCGATCCGGGTCCGCGACCGTGTCGCCCTTGAGCGGTCGCCGGTACGCGGAGCGGCTCAGCCCGACCAGACGGCACGCCATCCGTTCGCTCACCCGCAACTTGCGCTTGAGGTGATCGACGGCGGCGCGGCGCCTGTCCGGGCTTAGAAGTTTCCCTCAGCCAGCTCCTTGAGCGCGGCCTTCTCCAGCTCCGCTTCCGCGAGCAGACGCTTCAAGGTCGCGTTCTGCTTCTCCAGCTCCTTCAGGCGCTTTGCGTCGTCGGCCTTGAGGCCGCCGTACTGGTTCCGCCACCGGTAGTACGTCTGCTCGGACACCCCGAGCTCCCGGCACACCGCCGCGACGTCCTGACCATCGGCGAGCATCCTGTCGGCCTGCCCGAGCTTACGGACGACCTGCTCGGGGGTGTGACGCTTCCTGCTGTTCGTCATGATCTGACCAGTCTCCCTGCCCGCGACCGCGGGCAACAGGACGACTCTCATAACGACTGGACCTACGAAACGGGGTCAGCCCAGAGTCGCTGAGCGCGCATGAGAAAACTCTCCGTGACTGATGTGCGAGCCTCGAACCAAGCGCTCTTGCGGCTGGAATGGGTGCCAGTGAGAGTCTGTCGAGGAAGGGTGAGAAGGCCCTCAACTGCATATTGTGCACAGCAACGCACCCATTGAGCGACACGCCGAGGACATGTGAGAGTCGAGCAGGAATGCTCATGTCGCGTTTCCGCGTCGGAAGGGTGAACGGCCACTTCACCTGCCACAGCCGCACTTCACAGCCCGCGGCTGGAGGGGTGCTGCTCGCAGCCCTGCGAAGGGGGTCATCTCGTGATTTCTCGCACCCCCACCCCGGACGATGTCGAGTCGGTGCTCGCCGCCGTCGAGACCATCCCGCCAAGCCTGTTCGATCACTACGAGGGATCCCGCGAGAACGAGCCGGTGCGGGGCCATGACCGCCTCCATGCGGCGCAGGATGGTGAGCGGAAGGACGAGCGTGCCGTACTGATTCGGCTTGAACACGCCCCGGAGCTGATCCGCGATCCCCCACACGAAGTTCGAGAGGTTCTGGGGAGAGGGCATGGTGGCGGAGCCTTTCGGAGCACGGCGGTGTGGCAGTCGGCCTCATTCTGTCACTGAGAAGTCGCACGCCTGATGCCTGAGAGCCGGGTTCCGAAGAATTCTTCGGATGAGGAGGCCGGCACCTTTTCGACCGACCTCTGGAGGCTCGAATCCGAAGTCTTCTTCGGTTTCCCATGTCGACTCGTCACCGCAGCAGTCGAACGTCACCGATTCCGACGAATCCTTCGGATTTCAGCTGCTCATCTGCCACGCTGGGGCTGTGGCCACCACACGCGCAGTCTCCTCCGCCGCGGCGCTGATGAAGATCAGCGACCGCGTCCGCGCCATGCGTAAAGAGCTCCTGCTGACCCAGCAGCAGCTCGCAGACCTGGCAGGAGTCTCGGATGCGACCGTCCGCCAGATCGAGCGCGGCACCGGCAAGAGCACCCTGAAGTCAGTGCTCTCCGTCATGGAGGTGCTCGGCCTCGAGCTCGAGGTCACCGGTTGACGACTCCCGCACTCGAGGACCTGAAGCGCGTCACCGCCACGGACGTCTACAAGGGCGGCGACCCAGCGGGGACGGGATCGCCCTTGCGGCTCAGTCCTCCAGGCTCAGCTCGACGTCCCCGACCCACGGCTCCGCGAATCCTTCGTACGTCCCGTCCTTGAGCGCGATGGCCAGCCACTGGTCCACGTAGTGCTTGAACACCTCGTCGCCCTGCGGGAGCATGTACCCCTTCTGGAAGTAGTCGAAGGGCTCGTCCGGGTTCGCGGCGCACAGCTCGGGGTACTCGTGGTCGATGTAGAGCACCTCGGAGCGGTCCGTGGTCATCACGTCCGCCTCACCGGCCGCGAGAGCGTCGAACACCGTGAGGTTGTCGTGCGTCAGTAGCTCGCCCTGCGGGTAGTGCTCCCGCGCGAACTTCTCGTTGGTGCCGCCCTCCGGGAAGATCGACCGCACACCCGGCTGATTGATCTCCGCCACGGTGTCGTACTTCTCGACGTCCTCGCAGCGGGTGATCGGCGTCTTGCCGTCCTCCTGCGTGGGCACGGTGAAGTACACCTGCTCGGCACGTTCCGGGTTCAGGGAGATGCCCCCGACGGCGACGTCGCACGCCCCCGACGTGTAGTCGTCCATGAGCGTCTTCCAGCTGGTCTTCACGAACTCCGGCTCCACGCCCATGGTCTCGGCCAGGTCGCGGGCCATGTCCACATCGATGCCCTTCCAGTCGCCGCTCTCGGTCTGCTCGGTGAAGGGCGGATAGTCACCGGTGGAGCAGACGCGCAACGTGCCGACCTCCTTGATGCGGGTGAGTGCGGAGTCGACGACGGTGGCGGTGGCGGGTTCCGATGAGCTGCCCGCATCCTGCGCCGTGCCGCAGGAGGTGAGGGTGAGCGTCAGGACGACGCCGAAGGCCGCCGTCGCGAGTCGGCAACGGGTGGGGCGGAAGGTCATGATCGGCTGGCTCCCTCGACGACGGCATGTGAGTCCCGTCACCGTAGCTCAGCACCACACGTCCCCACCGCCCCGCGTACGGCAAATACATAACACCCACCTTGCGTATCTCACTGAGGTGTGCCTTACTGGTTCTCGGACCCCCGCCGGAAGGACCCCCATGGCCCACGCCTCCACGCACCCCGCCCATCCGCTGCCGCCCGTGGCGCCCCGTCGTCTGCTGTTGGCCCAGCGGCTGCTCCGCGGCGAGGGCTCCGTCGAGGTCACGGCCTTCCGCGCCGGCGAGACGCTCACGACGGCCGTCCACGGCGTGAGCGCGGACGGCCGCCTCGTGGTCGCCCACGTCCCCAACCTCCTCGGTTCGCTCGGCGCGTTCCACACGCCCGCGCCGCTGGACGTGCGCGTGGACGTCCTGCGCGACGCCCTGGACCTCACGCTCCCCACCCGCCTGGCGTCCGTGCATCTGCTCGGCACCCTGCGCTGGTGCCGGGACTCGGCCGAGGTCGCGGAGCTGGGGCTGCGCGGTCGCGTCGCGGACCTCGTGGCCGACGTCGGCCCACGGGTGCGCGTGGGCGTCGTCGAGACCCAGCGGATCCTGCTGCACGACGTCGACGGCGTCGCCGTGTTCTGCCGCCACACCCTGCCGCTCACGTCGCGCGGGCTCGTCGACCAGGCCGAGCTCGCAGACCTGGCGGACGACGTGCTGGGCACCGCCCCCGAGGTGCTCGCGGACCTGGCCGACGCCGTCGCCCTGGGCCTGCTGCCGGGCGAGAGCACCCCGTTGCAGGTCGACACCGAACTCCTGCCCGAGTCCCCCGCCCACGCCCTCGACGCGGACGAAGCCGGGGTGACCCTGCTGCGCGTCCGCGACGGCGAGAGCACCGCGGTGCACGTGGCCCTGCCCGGTGCGGGCCGGCTCGACCACAGCCCCCGGCACGCCTGGCGGCGGCTGCTGGACGCGATCCCGGCGCGGGTCGCCCACCCCTGAGGGGCGGCGTCAGTCGATCGTGTAGGTGGCGCAGGTGGCCACGTCCGTGACCTCGATGCCCTCGGCGGTGCAGGCGAGGTCGGCGTTGTAGGTGCACTCGAGGCGGTGGCACGCACCGACGGTCGAGGCGCCCTCGGTCACCGGGCGGCGGACGTCCAGCTGGACGAAGGTGCCGCAGCCGGGCGTTCGGTCGGAGCCGGCGACGGTGATGGCCAGGGCGTTGCAGGACGTCTCGGCATTGAAGGCGCAGGCACTGGCGGCGCAGGTGCGGACGGCGGTGGTCATGGCGTGATCCTCTCGGTTCGGGCCCGCCCCGGGCCGGGGCGGTGCTGCTGGAATCGAGATTACTCCGGCCCACGAATAGCACAAGAGGGGTAAGCCTTAGTCGATAGACGATTAGCGCAAATGGATTTTGCGCATTGTCGTGTGTCGTATGGACCGACGTCGTGCCCGCCGGCCGCCCGGAATCTTCTGCATCTCTGGCCCTTCTGGCGACCACGCGCCCACTCAGAAGGGTCAGATGCGCAGACGATCCGCCGTCCCCGCCTCCTGAGCAGCCCCGGCAGCCCCGGCAGCTCCACCACCCTGGCCGAGTCCGCCCCGCGCTCCTAGCGTGAGGCCATGAGCACCCATCGCCTGTCCCCCACCGCCCTCGGGTTCGCCGCCGGACTGGGCACCGCGGCCGCTGTCACCGCAGCCCGCAAGATCGCCCTCATGGGCGCCGTCGGGAAGGGCCACCCGCTCAAGCACCGCCTCCTGGACGCGGCATCCGGCCTGGTCCAGCCGAAGTACCCCATGGGCGCGATGAACACCTATCTCAACGGACTGCACTTCTACGCCGACGACCTCGGCCGACAGGTCGAAGCCAGCCACTTCTGCATCCACCTGCGCCACGACCTGCACCAGTGCGTGATCTTCGACCGCAACGCGCCGGACGCACGGCTGATCGGCATCGAGTACATCATCAGCGAGGAGCGGTTCCGCAGCCTCCCCGACGAGGAGCGGCGCCTGTGGCACAGCCACCACTACGAGGTGAGCTCCGGCGCCCTCACCGCCCCCGGGGTGCCCGAGCTGGCCGAGCACAGTTACTTCGAAGACCTCATCCACACCTACGGGAAGACGTTCCACACCTGGCAGTACGACCGGGACGACTTCCCGTACGGCATCCCCCAGCTGATGATGGGCCTCACCGGCGACGGCCAGGTGGACGAGGCCCTCCTGCGCGCCCGCGACGAGCGCGTGGGCGTGGACACCGCGGCCAAGCGACGCAACCGCGCGGACATCCCGGTCCCGGACGTGGTGCCGGGCGCGAACAGCTGGGAGCGCGGGCGGGTCGTGCAGACCACGCTCGAGGAGCGCCCGGTGCGGGGCCGCGACGACTGAGGGCGGCGTCGTCGGGAGGGCGCCGTTTCCCGAACGACAGCGGTGCGACACGCCGCCGTTTCCCGAACGAAAACGCTCGGCGGGCCGGCGCCGTCATCTGGATCGGGCGGGCGCGCCCCGCGAGGGACAGCACGTCCGCCGCACGTGTCGCGACAGCGAGAACGCTGGGCTCAGACCTTGCCCTTGAGCAGTCGGTGCCAGTAGATCCGGGGCTGGCCGAAGCGGTCGAAGGCCGCCGTGCTCTTCCGCGGCTTCGTCAGGTCCACGCCGGGGATCGACCGGTCCTCGGAGCCGTCGCGGACGTGCTCGTCCAGGACCAGCTCGTCCCGGCTGACCATCACGGGGATCACGGTGTAGCCGTCGTACTTCTGGAGCGGCTTCCCCGCGTCCGCGGCCTGGATGTTCTGGGTCAGGATCTTGACCTGCCGGCGCAGGGCTCCGCCGGAGGGCCGTGTGCCCAGGGCGGCGGCGTCGCCCAGCGCCCACACGTGCGGGTGCACGGGATGCCGCAGGGTCGCGGGATCCGCGGCCGCCAGGCCGGCCTCGCCGTCGTCCGCCAGGCCTGCCTCGGCGATGAACTCCGGGGCCCGCACCACGGGCGTGATGTACGCGGCCGCGACGTCGGTGATCCGCTCACCGGTATTGAGCACCACCTCGCGGGCCTCGTGGTCCACGGCGTTCACCTCTGCGCCGGCGTGCACATGGATGCCGTACCTCGCCACGGCCTCGGCCAGAGCGGGGTCGATGGTCTGCCGGTCCAGGATCCAGCCGTACGGGGTCACCAGGCGGACGTCCACGTCCGGCAGGATCCCCGTGCGCTCCCACGCCGCGCAGGCCAGGAACAGCGCCTTGAGCACGGTGCCGCCGCACGAGGAGGGCTCAGCCGGCACATTCGCCACCACACGGTCCCCCGCGGCCACACGCGACAGCAGCGCCCGGGCGGCGTCCACGTGCTCGGGCACGTGCGCACTCGCCGCCCATCCGGCGGCGTAGGCCTCACGCAGCCCGTCGATCGCACCCCACCACGGGGTCAGCCCCGGGCAGAGCACGAGGTGGCGGAAGCCCACGGTCAGCCCGGTGCTCGTCACCGCGGTCCGTTCCTCGGCGTCCACGGCCACGACGTGGTCCGGGATCCATTCGACCCCGTCCGGGATGACGGCCCGCATCGGCCGTTCGAACCGGGCCATGTCCGCCTGCCCGCCCGCCGCGTAGTTCAGCATCGGCCGGTAGCGGTGCAGCTGTTGGCCGTCGGCGATGGCGACCCGCCCCTGCCGCTTCCGCCGCAGTGCGGCGGCCAGGGACACGCCGGCGTTGCCGCCGCCGACGATCAGGATGTCGTACTGCTCGGTCACGTGGTCCTCCGTAGGATGACGGGGTCAAGGGAACGGCACGACCGCCCCCGCAGACGTGTTCCGCGGCGGACGGGACGTGACGCCCATCCTCCACTGGGGGCCGGGGCCGGCGCTAGGCCGCAAGGCCCAGCAGTCGCAGCTGGTCGGCATACTTGCGCAGCCCCACCTCCACGGCCCGCGGGTTCTGCGCGTACCACTCCAGATGCGTGCGCCGCAGCTGCTCCGCCGGGATGGTCTCGCCGCCCACGGTCCAGTCCTCGGTCGGCTCGGCATCGAGGTCGAGGGCCTCGACCACGACCGCCTCGAGGGGCGCGCGCACCCCGCCGAGGAGCACGCGGGAGGCGGGCACGGGCTGGACGGCGACATCGCCCGGCAGGCGCTCGGCCACGCGCTCGGCCACGCGGGTCAGCAGCGTGTTGGTCGGGTGGTTCACGGTGTAGAAGCCGACGCCCCGCTCCGCCGCCACCAGATCCGCCATGGACAGCGTCCCCTTCGCCTCCTCCCTCGCCCGCAGCGCCTGCACGGACGCGGCCGCGGCCTCGCGGATCGCCGCCGGCGCCACCTCCCGACGACGGCCCGTCGCCGCCTCGGCCAGCACGCGCAGGTCGTGGTACGGCACCACGGGCGGGTCCTCCCCCGGCCGCTCGGCCGCCCCGGGCGCGAACTTCCAGTTGCGGAGGGTGACCTGCCAGGGAAAGCGCGAGACGTCGTACACCACGGGGATCCGCACCACGGCGGCGTCCTCGGGCAGCCGGGCCACGAGCTGGTCCGTGCCGATGGGCATGCCCCGGTAGTCGTGGGGGATCGGCTGGGTGACGAGCGCCTTCACGCGCGGCAGCAGCCGCTCCAGGTGCTCGACCTCGTCCGGCTGGACCTCGAAGGCGGGCGGCACGCGCACGCTCACCAGGTCCGCCCCGTGCAGCGGTGTGCCGGGCTCCCCGCCGAGCAGCCGCCGATACGACTCGCCCTGGCAGTTGCCCCACACCAGCAGCAGGTCGCCCTCGGGCAGGTCCTCGAGCCCGTAGAAGTGGCCGTAGTGCCGGCGTCGTCCCTCGTCCTCGTGCACGCCTGCGTCCTCTCTCCTCAGCCGTCCTCGCGCCGGATCCAGTCGACGCCCGTCGTCCCGAACCACCAGGCCAGGAACGCGGAGAGCGCCGCGAAGTCCAGCTCGTCCAGCTCGCTCATCGGTCCTCCCGTGTTCCGTCCTGTCCGCGATTGTGCCAGCCCCGCGGGCACCGGCCCGCTCAGCCCCAGCCGCCCCACCACGCCTCGAGGTCCGGCACAGCGGCCACGGGCGCCCAGCCCAGCCGGGAGGCGGGCATCCGCCACACCCGCGCCGTCCCGCCCCGCCGACGCCGCCACAGCACCCGGGCGCACGTCAGCACGGCGAGCACGTCGCGCTCGGCCCGCTCGCCCGGCTCGCCCAGCACCTCCACGCGCTCGACGCCGGCCCGTTCCAGGCGCAGCAGCCACGCGGCGACGGCGTCCGCGTCAGGCCGGGCTCCGGCCGCGGCGGGCCGCAGCGGCACGCGCACGTCCACGGACCAGTCGGGCACCGACCGCGCGGCGTCGAGGTCGCCGCGCGCCGGCGTCGGAGGCAGGTCCTCGGGCGCCGCCGCGCCGCCGTCGGGCTCGCCCAGCAGCCGCACGCGGGGGTCGCCGAGCGCGCGCGCCGCCGCCTCGTCGAGGCCGCCTACGACGCCGACCCGCGCCCCCGGTGCCGCGCACAGCACGGCGTCCACCGCCACCACGGCCGCCGCCGCGCCGTCCGCGCCCTCCGGCACCCGCACTCGCGCCTCGACCCGCAGCGGGCCGGCCAGGGACAGGCCGTGGCCGCGGGCCGTCGTCGCGGGGATGCGGGAGGCCAGCACGAGCGCCTCGCGGGCCTTCACCCGGGCGGCCTCGGCGGCGTCGCCGCGTCCGCCGAAGTCGGCGCCGGCCTGCCACGCCACCGCGTCCGGCGCGTGGCGCAGCGCCGCCCCCACGCGCCACAGCCGGTGCGCCAGCTCCCAGTCCTCCCCGCCGTAGCCCACGAAGGCGGGGTCGAAGCCGCCGCCGTCCTCGTAGACCTCGCGCGCCACCGTGAGCACGGCCGAGATGACGTACCGGTAGCCGGTGGAGTCGGCGCGGCGCAGGTCGTCCGTGGCGCGGTACCCCTCGCGCAGCCAGGCCGGCTCGGCCAGGCGGGCGTCCGCGGGCACCTCGTGCCCGGGCCGCCATCCGTGCGCCCAGGCCCGTTCCAGCCAGGCCTCGGCCAGGTGCCGCCGCCGGCCCACCACCGCGGCGTCCCGGGGCGCCTCGGCCACCGCCGCCAGGGCCGCGGCGAGGTACCCGGGCTCGGGGAGCATGTCCCCGTCGAGGAAGGCGAGCACGTCGCCGTCGGCCGCCTCCGCCCCGAGCGCCCGGGCCGCCGAGGCGCGGAACCCGCGGTCCTGCTGGCGCACGGTCACCACGTCGAACGGCAGGCCCGGGTCCACCCGGGGCGGGACGGGCGAGCCGTCGTCGGCCACCACGAGCTGCAGCCCGCCGGTCAGGCCGCGCTGGGCCGCGAGCGCGGCTGTGAGCCGGTCGAGGTCCGCCTGGGCCCGGTAGTAGGGCACCACCACGGAGACGGCAGCGCTCACGTCCACCTGTGCACGCGGCGGAGCACGTCGAAGAGCATCCGCGCGCAGTCCTCGGCCCCGGGCGAGAGGTCCACGGCGGGGTCGAGCCACGTGCGCTCGGGGTCCTCGACCGCCTCGGCGATCGCCTCGGCCAGCGCGAAGGCCGGCGACCCGTTCGGGTGCACGAGCCGCAGAGTGCCCGGGCGCAGACGCTCCATCTCCTCCGTGTAGCGGCCCGCGGAGGCGATCGCCCGCCGCCCCACCGAGGTCCACGCCGCCAGGGACCCGGACGCGGACACGTTGCGGTGCGCCGCGAACGGGATGCCCGCCGAGAGCAGGGCCGCGTCCGCGAACTCGTCCGGCACGAACCCGGTGACGCGGAACTCCAGGCCGCGCGCCTCGGCGTCGCGGGTCAGCTCCGCCACGAGGTCGTCATGCCCGATGCTGACGGGTCCGAGCGCCGTCAGCCGGCGCGGCGCCCCGGAGTCCGGGCCCCACTGGCGGTGCAGCTCGGTGAGGGCCTCCAGGGCGAGGGCGTGCCCCTTGCCCGGGTAGACGAAGCCGAAGAGCACGAGGTCCCGGTCGAGGCCGGCCATGCTCTCCGGCACCACCGGCTCGGCGCGGGCGGCCGCGGCCCGGCGGTCCTCCACGGGCAGCGGGACCACGTCCGCGGCCACGTCCACCAGGTCCGCCAGCAGCGCCCGCTCGTGCTGCGAGGAGACCACGACGCCGTCCACCGCCTGGGCGAGCCGCGCGTATGCCTCGCCGCGGCGGCGGTAGCGGCCGTCGCCCTCGGCGGGCTGCGGGATGTCGTGCAGGGTGAGCGTGGTGCCCTCGGGCAGGACGTCGACGAGCAGGTCCGCAGCGGCGGTCGCGGTGGGGCCGAACAGCGCGTCCGTGACGTCCAGGTGCACGGCGGCGCCCAGCGCGCGCGCCTCCTCCAGCACGGGCACGAGGCCCCGGAACGCCGCGACGTCCTCCGCCGTGAGCAGCTCCACCTCGGCGCCCACCCGACGGAGGGCGGCGGCGGTCTGTCGGCCATGGCGCACCACGCCGTGCTCCGGCGCGCCCACGGTCACGTACAGCACACGCCCCTGCGGCTGCGAGTCCACGTCCACGATCCCCTTCACCTGCGGCGGCGCTCCTCGACGCGGCGGCGCGCCGGAACGGACAGGATGCCGCTGCTCCGATTCTCCGATCCTGCCCTGACAGACTAGATTCCGCGACCCCCGACCCGGGACGGGGACACGCCGCCCGCGCGGCATCGCATCCCCCAGGTCAGGAGGCCCTCCCCCGTGAGCATCACCGTCCAGCACGTGCCCGCGCAGCACCCGTACACCCGCGCGATCCGCCCCCTCGACCCGGGCGCCGCGCCGGACGTGGAGTTCCTGCCGGACCCGCCGGTGCCGGGCGCGCCCGCGCACCAGTGGTGGCCGCCCCGGGCCCTGCACGCGGAGTGGCTGGCCGAGCACCGCCCGGACGTGCTGCACGTGCACTTCGGCTTCGAGCACTTCAGCCCCGCCCAGCTGGCCGCCGCCCTGGACGCGCAGCACGCGCACGGGGGCGCCGTCGTCGTGACCGTGCACGACCTCGAGAACCCGCACCTGACGGACCAGGGCCCCCACCGGGACCGCCTGGCCGTGCTGCTGGGCCGCGCGGACGCCGTGCTCACGCTCACCCCCGGCGCCGCGGCGACCCTCGCCCGCGACTACGGCGTGCGCGCCCTCGTGGTCCCCCACCCGCACATCGTCCCGCTCGAGGACCTCGTGGCGCAGGGCGACGACGACGCCCCCGGTCTGCTGCCCCCCGACGCGTCCGACGACGGCGACGGCGCGCCCGTCCCCGCCCGCCTGCTGGTGCACGCCAAGGACCTGCGGGCCCAGGTGGCCCCGGTGGCGCTGCTGCCGGTGCTCGCCGCCGCCGTCGCGACGCTGGCCGACCGCGGTGTCGACGCGCGGGTGACCGTGGAGGTCCAGGACACCGTGCAGGACGAGGACGCCCTGGCCGCGCTGCGCGCAGGCTGCGCCCACCACGGCTTCGAGCTGTGGCAGCACGACCGGCTCGACGACCCCGCCCTGCACGCGCTGCTGCGCGACGTGGACGTGTCCGTGCTGCCGTACCGCATCGGCACCCACTCGGGCTGGGTGGAGATGTGCCGGGACCTGGGGGTGCCGGTGGCCGTCGCGGACATCGGGCACATCGCGGACCAGTCCGGCGCCTGGTTGACCCCCGACTCGCTCGCCGCGTTCGACCCGGAGGATCCCGACTCCCTCGCCGACGCGCTCGAGACGCTGGTGCGCGCCCGCGCGCGCACGGCCCCCGCCGACCCGGCCGCCCGGGCCCGGCAGCGCCGTCGCGTGGCGGCCGCCCACGTGGCGGTCTACCGCGAGGCCCTCGCCCGGGCGCGCGGGGCGCTGCCGAGCGTGTCGGTGCTGGTCATCACGGGGCACCGGGACGAGCACCTGGCCCGCGCGATCGCCGGGCTGGAGCGCTCTCACCGCCGCCCGGACCAGGTGGTCGTGGTGTTCATGGGCCAGCCGGACGGGCGCGTCCCGGCCACGGACCTGCCCGTCACCGTGGGGCACGTGGCCGCCGACGCCGGGCTGCCCCTGGCGCAGGCCCGCAACCGCGCGGCCGAGCTCGCCACCGGCGAGATCCTCGTCTTCCTCGACGTGGACTGCATCCCGGCGGCCGAGACCGTCGGCGTGCTGGCCACCGAGGTCGCGGCCCACCCCGGGTCCGTGGTGATGGGCCGGCCCCGCTACCTGCGGCCGGGCTGGGTCCGCGACGTCGGGGAGGCCGACCTGACCTCGCATCGCGCCGACGCCCTGCTGCGCCGCCTCTCCGTGCCCCACCGGGCGCGCGCGCACCTGACCGCCGGGCCCTCGGACGAGTGGCACCTCGTGTGGACGCTGATCCTGGCGCTGCGCCGCGCGGACCTGGCCCGCATCGGCGGTTTCGACGCGGGCTTCACCGGCTACGGCGCCGAGGACACGGACCTGGCCTTCCGCGCCCGCGACGCCGGCCTGACGCTGCGGTTCAGCCCCGCCGAGGCGTTCCACCAGCACCACGGCGTGATGACCCCGCCGCTGCACCACCTCGAGGACATCCTGGTCAACGCGCGCCGCTTCCGGCAGGTGCACGGCCGATGGGCCATGGAGGGGTGGCTGCGCGCGTTCGCGGACGCGGGGCTGATCGCGTGGGACCCCGAGGGCGAGCGGCTCGAGCTGCTGCGTCACCCCACGGAGGCGGAGCTGACGGCTGCCCGCCGCGACGACGCCGCGTACTGAGCACCGTGACGGCCGGGGGCGGCGGGGGCGGACTCAGCCCAGGGCGCCCTCGATCGCCGCCTCCCAGCGCCGCCGGTACTCGCCCGGCGCCACGAGCAGCAGGCCCGCGAGCCGGTCGGCGGCGGCCGGGTCCGCGAGGGCGCCGCCCACCGCGCCGGCCCAGTCGGCGTCCGGGTCCTCCCACGCGCACCACGGCACGCCCGCGGCCCGGTGGATCTCGCGCACGAACACGCGCTGCTCGTCGAACGGCCGCGGCTCGGGGGCGAGCACCACGGGGCGGCCGGAGCGGGCGGCGTCCACCACGGCGTTGTGCCCGGCCGAGACCACCACGACGTCGGCGTCCGCGGCCCGGCGGGCCGGCGCCTGGACCCAGCCGTGCAGCGTCACGGTGGCGGGCATCGCCTCCGCCGCGAGCCCGCCCGGCGCCTCCGGATCGCCCACCCCGGCGATCGGGCCGTACACCTCCCACGTCGCCTCCGGCACGGCGGATGCCGCCCGGGCCAGGTCCGCGGCCCGCACCCCGCCGCCGCCTGTCCCGGCGATCACGGCGACGCGCGGGGCGGCGCCGGCGGACGACGTCGTCGTGGCGCGGGTGCCGAGCCGGCCGGTGACGTCCGCGACCCCGAGGTAGGTGACCCGGTCCGCGTGGGCGGCGCGCCAGGCGGGGACCTCGAGCTCGGCGGCGTAGTGGGCGAAGAGGCCGTCGGCCTCGGCGTAGACGAGGGCGTGCGCGGGGTCGGTGCGCTCGCCGTGCATGCGGCGGTGCAGCACGGGCCAGCCCGCCAGGCGCAGGAACAGGGCCGCCTCCACGGACACGTCCACCACGCACACGTCCGGGTCCACCCGTTGCGCCGCCGCGTGGAGGGCGTCGAAGCGCGCCCGGATCTCGGTCCCCACCGGGGACCAGTGCAGGGGTGAGCGGGCCGGCTGCTGGTGGCCGGGCACGAGGTCCGAGGGCAGCGGGATGACGGGGACGTCCGCGGGCAGCAGTTCGGCCGCCCGGGGATGGGCGGTCACGACCGTCACGTCGAACGCCCCGGTCGACGCCAGGCCGGCGGCGTGCCGCAGGTGCCCCGCCCCGTGCTGGTGGGCGTAGTAGAGGACCCGCCTGCGGGCCGGAGCCATCAGAGGGACTCCAGGTCCGCCGCATCGGCGGACGGGCGCGGGACCCCCTGCGGGTCGAACCCGTACGCGTCCTCGGCGGCGGCGAGGTCACGGGCGTCCTCGGCGGCCTGCTCGAGCAGGTCCACGTAGCCCTCCACCATGGTCTCCGCGCTGAACCGGCAGGCCCACGCGCGCACGCGTCCCCGGTCCTTGCGGCGGGCGTGACGGATCGAGACCGCGAGCTCCTGCGCCGTGTGGTGCACGGCCAGTGCGCCGGCCTGCGGGGCGACGATCTCCCCCATCGCGCCGCTGAGCAGCGCGGCCACCGGCACGCCGAGCGCCATGGCCTCGACCACGGCGAGCCCGAACGGCTCGGCCCACAGGGGGGTGGCCAGGAAGACCTCGCCCGTGGCGAGCATGTGCGGCAGCGCGTGATGGTCGAGGTGGCCGTGGTAGACGGTGTCCGGACCGAGCCGCGGCACGACCTCGCGGGCGTGGTACTCCTCGTCCGAGATCGGCCCGGCGAAGTGCAGCTCCATGCCCGCGATCCGGGCGGCGTCGATCGCCACGTGCAGGCCCTTCTCCGCCGTGATCCGGCCCGACCACACGGCGCGGCCGCGCACGGGGACGGCGTCGGAGACCCAGTGGTGCAGCTCGATCCCGTTGGGCACCACGTCCACGCGCGGCAGCCGGTGCTGCCAGGCCAGCGCGTTCGACGCGGACACCGAGGCCCACCGGTGGTGGTCGGGAGCCGTCCAGCCCGGGGCGTCGACGACGGCCAGCACCTCCGCCAGCGTGGCCGGCGTGTGCAGGACGGTGACCACGGGGCGGGCGCGCAGCAGCTCGAGCGGCGCCGGGGAGAGGGAGTTGTTCAGGACGGCGTCGGAGTCGTCGTCGAGGATCAGCGCGCAGGCCCGGCGGGCGGCCGCCTCGCGCACGCGGGCGCCCGCGCGGCCCGGGCCGGCGCCCTCCGCGGGCAGCACGGCGACGACGTCGCCCGGCAGCCGGGTGCCCTCCCGCGCGTAGACGGTGACGTCGTGGCCCCGGCGCACGAGGTGCTCCACGGTCATGGCCGTGTGCATCTCCAGCCCGCCCTCGTAGGGCGAACGGATGGGGTGGAGCATGTGGGTGAGCACGCTGATGCGCATCGGCGTCCCCTTCCCGGCCCGGGCCGGGCCGAACGGCCCCGTGCGGGGCGGCAGAAGCGCGACTGACCTGCGGTGACACGACCGCATCACGTCCGCGCTGACGTACCCCGGCACTGTAGACACCCGGGGGGTCCCCCCGGAAGCGCCGCCCCCCTCCCGGGGGTGAGGGCAGGGCAGGCGCACACGCCCCCGTCACGAGAAAGTCCCGGCCCGCGATCTCAGGGATCGCGGACCGGGACGGCCCGTGGAGCTAAGGGGAATTGAACCCCTGACCTTTTCATTGCGAACGAAACGCTCTACCAACTGAGCTATAGCCCCAGGTCATGCCCTCCCGCGGGAGCGCACCCGAACATCATACGCCCGCCGCCCCCGATCCTCCAATCCGGCGACTCCACGCGGCGAGCACGCCGAGCACCACACCCGCCAGGTCCGCGACGACGTCCAGCGGGTCCCCCGTCCGCAGCGGCACCCACGCGTGCTGCACGAGCTCGCTCACCGGCGCGTGCACCGCGAACGGCAGCGCCCATCATGCGCTCCGCCCCCGCCACACCGCGAGGAACGCGGGCAGCGCGAACACGGCCACGTGGATCGCCTTGTCCAGCCCCGGCACGGCGAACCCGGCCTCCGGCACCTGCTCGCCCGGCAGGTACAGCACCACCAGCTGCACCACGACGGCGACGGCCAGCGCCGCCGTCAGGGCGCGGCGCCGTCGTCGGGAAGCGGGGGCGGAGGGGGCGGCCGGGGAGCCGGAGGGAACGGTCATCCGCCCATTCTGTCCGGCTCCCGTGCCGGGCACTCATGCTCCCCGCCCTGCTGAAAAGGCTCTATGTTTTTGCCATTTCTGCGCCGACCATGTGATGATCGCGCCATCCGGGTGGGCTCGTTCCGCCAGGATGCCGGTGTTGACAGCGCCGCCCAGGGCCGAGGGACCGCGATGGCTTGAGCAGAGAGCTCGCCGTTCGTGGACTCGGGACCCGGCGGGATGCCCTCCACCTCCCCGGCCCCCCTGGCCGCGACGTGATCGGTACGCCACCCTCCGCCCTGCGGAGCCGTGCCCTGACCGGACCGCGCCGGGGGACCGGGACGTCCACAGTCACTCGTGCGAAAGGAAGTCCGATGCCGCCCTCCCAGGACGCAGCATCCCTGACCCAGCTCGGCGTGATCGGGGTGATCCTGCTCGTCGCGCTGTTCTACGGCGGGACCATGATCATGTCTGTGGCCATCTCCAAGAAGAAGGAGAACGCCGACGCCTACATGACGGCCGGCAACCGGATCGGCTTCGGCGTGTCCGCCGCCTCCATGACGGCCACCTGGATCTGGGCCGCCTCCATGTACGCCTCCGTGACCGCCGGCTACACGTACGGCGTCTCCCGTGCTCGGCTCCGTCATCTCCCTGACCTCCAACTTCATCGCCGGCGGCGCCCTGATCTCCCTGCTGTCCCCGCTGTCCTTCGGCGCGGGCATCCTGATCGTGGCCGCGGGCGTGCTGCTGTACACCCTGTGGTCCGGCTTCCGCGCCTCCGTGCTCACCGACTTCGCCCAGGTGATGGCCATGCTCGGCGCGACCGTCATCATCATCCCCGCCGTGTTCTTCGCCGCGAGCGGCCCGGGCATGTTCCAGGCCGGCGTCGAGGCCGGCCACGTCACGGCCCAGCAGCAGAGCTTCTTCTCCTCCGACGCGTTCATGAACCAGGGCGCGCCGTACATCGCCGCCGTGCTGGCCTACGCGATCGGCAACCAGACCATCGCCCAGCGTCTCTTCGCCGTGCGGGAGGACCTCATCAAGCCCACCTTCGTCACGGCCACCCTCGGCTACGGCGGCACCGTGATCGGCGTCGGCATGCTCGGCGTCATGGCGCTCTACCTGGGCGCCGAGCCGCTCGACGGCGACGTCAACAACCTCCTGCCGCAGATGGTCGCCGACCACCTGCCGCTGGCGCTCGTGGCCCTGGCGTTCCTGATGATCATCGGCTCGCTGTCCTCCACCGCCGACTCGGACCTGTCCGCCCTCTCGTCGATCGTGATGACGGACGTCTACGGCCAGTCGGTCGGCCGCAAGAACGCCGACCCGAAGACCATGCTGCTGATCGGCCGCATCACCATGATCGTGGCGACGGCGGCGGCCCTGTACTTCGCCACCGCCAAGTTCGACATCCTCGACCTGCTGGTCTTCGTGGGCGCCCTGTGGGGCTGCCTCGTGTTCCCCGTGATCGCGTCCTTCTACTGGGGCAGGATCACCAACGCCGCGTTCACGGTGTCCGTGCTCGCCGCGCTGGCCGTGTTCCTGCCCGTGCGCTTCGAGTGGATCCCGATCGAGGGCGCCTGGGCGATCGTGGTCGAGACCCTCGCGATCCTCGGCGTGGGCGTCGTGCTGGGCATCATGTGCTTCGGCTTCTTCGGCCTGCGCCCGGCGGTCGTGGTCGGCGCGATCGCCTCGGTCGTGATGCTGTTCCTCGGCTACGGCTTCCTGCGGGACTACGCCACCCTCACGGGCTCGCTCGTGGCCTACGCCGTGTCCTTCCTCGTGTGCTGGGGGCTGTCCGTCCGCTCCGGCCAGGACTTCGACTTCGACCGGATCGCGCGCGTGACCGGCGACTTCGACCCCGCGACCGAGGACCTGCCGCAGGTCGAGCGCGCCTCGGCCCCCGTGTCCTGATCCCCCCGTCCCCCGACTCACAAGGAGCATCTGCATGACCGTCGGTCTGACCCTGTACGTCCTGATGTGGCCCGTCCTCGTGCTGGCCGTCCTCGTCGCGATCGCCCGCGGCTTCTTCGCCGACTGGGCCGCGGCCCGTCGGGAGGGCCGCTCGATCATCTGAGGCATCCGCCGGGGGCTGACCGTGACCCTGGTGGTCCTCGCCCTCGACGCGGTCTTCGGCCTGACCCCCGCCGAGACCTCGGCCGCCCTCCCGGGCAGCGCCGGGCTCGGCCACATGCTCGTGACCGCCGGTCTCGCGCTGCTGTTCGTGGCCCTGTACGGCGGCGTGCGGGAGCGTCAGGACCGCCTCGAGACGGGCCGCACCGGCGGCGCCGTCATCGAGGGGGCCTGACCCGCTCGATCCCTGCTAGACCGCGCCCGCGTCAGCGAGCGCGGTCGAGCAGGATCACGTCCAGGCGACGCGGCCCGTGCACGCCTTCGACGCGCTCGAGCTCGATGTCGCTCGTGGCCGAGGGCCCGGAGATCATGGTGATCGGCGCCGTCGCCTCCACGCGGGCCAGCGCCTCCGGGAAGAGCTCCACCACGGAGTCCAGCGGCACGATGCACACGTGGTGGTCCGGGACCAGGGTGATCGCCCGGCGGCCCTCGTCCGGGCGGCCGCTGAGGAAGATCGTCCCGGTCTCCGCGCAGGAGACCGTCGAGGACGTCACCACCGCGTCCACCTCGTTCAGCGCGTCCACGCTGAGGGGCTCGCGCTCGCCGTCGTGGGCGCCGCGGACCGCGGCCCGCTCCCCCGTGTGGCCCACCGCGGGCTCCGTGATGCGCTCCCGGCCGGCCCCGCGCGAGTCCGCGGGGAGCCAGTCGGGCTCCAGACCGGCCGGCACCACGTACCGGGCGTCCGGGCCGAGCAGCTCGGCGATGGCCGCGGCCACCGTCTCCTCGGTCTCATCCCGCACGGAGGCCCGGTAGTCGATCAGCCGATCGCGCAGCATCTCCACCACCTCGGCCCGGTCCCGGGAGGACGTCCGCCGGTAGGTGCGCTGCACCGGGTCCGCGACCGGGCCGTCCGCCGTCGCCTCGCGGATGCGCCGCAGGATCTCGGCCTTCGCCTCGCTCATCGTCCGTCCTCCTCGACGTGCTCGTCCTCCGGCCGGTCCAGCCCCGCGACGCCGTCCATGGCGACCCGGTGCTCGGTCTCATCCTTGTGGCGGGCCCACCAGTTGCGGAAGGACTCCCGCGGGGGCGCCGGCACGTCACGCTCGTCGGTCCACCCGCCGGCGATGCCCGGCAGCCAGCCGAGCACCCGGTCCGGCCCGGCCGCGACCCGGCCCAGCCCCAGACCCCGCTCGGCCAGCGACATGCGCCGACCCGAGGACATCACCACGGAGGCGCCCTTCATCGCCACGTCCATCTGCGAGGGCGTGACGGACTCCACCGCCGTCTTGGCGCGGGCCAGGGGGCCGGCAGCGGCGTCCTTCTCCGTGCGCAGCGCCTTCCGGGCGGCGTGGGTGGCCTGCACGTCCTCGTCCCGGAGGTGGATGAGGATCGAGGGGATGTCGATGGCCACGGGGCACACGTCGTAGCACGCGCCGCACAGCGTGGAGGCGTAGGGCAGGGTGCCGTTCTCCCCCGCGTCCACACCGGTGAGCTGCGGGGAGAGGATCGCGCCGATCGGGCCCGGGTAGACCGAGCCGTAGGCGTGGCCGCCGGTCTGCTCGTACACGGGGCACACGTTCATGCACGCCGAGCAGCGGATGCAGTGCAGCGCGGAACGGCCCTTCGGGTCGGACAGCACCGCGGAGCGGCCGTTGTCCAGCAGGACCAGGTGGAACTCCTGGGGACCGTCGCCCTCGGTGACGCCCGTCCACATGGAGGTGTACGGGTTCATCCGCTCGCCCGTGGACGAGCGCGGCAGCAGCTGCAGGAACACCTCGAGGTCCTCGAAGGTGGGCACGAGCTTCTCGATGCCCATCACGGTGATCAGCGTCTCCGGCAGGGTCAGGCACATGCGGCCGTTGCCCTCCGACTCGACGACGGCGAGCGTGCCCGTCTCGGCGACGCCGAAGTTCGCCCCGGAGATCGCCACCTTCGCGCTCAGGAACTTCTCGCGCAGGTGCCGGCGTGAGGCCTCGGCCAGGTCGGCCGGCTCGGAGGTGAGGCTCTCGTCCGTCTCCGGCATCTCCCGGAGGAAGATGTCCCGGATCTCCTGGCGGTTGCGGTGGATCGCCGGGACGAGGATGTGGCTGGGCCGGTCGTGGCCGAGCTGGACGATGAGCTCGGCCAGGTCCGTCTCGACGGCGGCCACGCCGGCATGCTCGAGCGCGGCGTCCAGGCCGATCTCCTGGGTGGCCATGGACTTGACCTTGATCACCTCGTCCACGCCCTTGGCGGTGACGAGCTCCGTGATGATGCGGTTGGCCTCGGACGCGTCCCGGGCCCAGTGCACGACGCCGCCGCGTGCGGTGACCTCGGACTCGAGCCGCTCGAGGAGCGCGGGCAGGTCCGCCATGACGGACTGCTTCAGCGCGGAGCCGGCGGCGCGCAGCTCCTGCCAGTCCGGCAGCTCCTCGACGACGCCGGCACGCTTGGCACGGATGGTGTGGGTGGCCCGGCGGATGTTGGCGCGCATCTGGCCGTTCTTCAGCTGCTCGCGGGCGGACTCGGGGAACGGGGTGTTCAGCAGGATCTCGCCCTCGCCGTGGACGGGGCGGACGGTGGGCATTCCCAGGCGCACGCGGGTGGGTGCGGTGCTCATCGGCGGGCCTCCTGTACACGGGCGGACGGTCCGCGGCGGACGCCGGCGGACGCGGGGATGGACAGTTCGACGGGGCCGTCGACCTCGAGCGGGTTCTCCCGGGTGGCCGCGAGGATCTCGGCGAGGTGCACGGTGCGCAGCGGGCGGCCGTCCTGGCCGCGCGCCTCTCGACGGTGCATGGCCCCGTCCAGGTGGAGCAGGCAGGAGGCGTCCCCGCCCGTGCAGAGGGAGGCGCCGGACGCGGTGACCTTCTCGATCTTCTCCTCCGCGATGGCGGCGGAGACGTCCGGGTTCTTGAGGGCGAAGGTGCCGCCGAAGCCGCAGCACTCTTCGGCGTCCGGCAGGGGGCGCAGGTCGATGTCCGCCACGGTGCGCAGCAGGTCCTCCTGGCGCGAGCCCAGGCGCAGCAGGCGCATGCCGTGGCAGGAGGGGTGGTAGGTCACGGTGTGCGGGAACCAGGAGCCGAGCTGGGCCGCGGCGTCCGTCACCCCGAGGACGTCCGTGAGCAGCTGGGACAGCTCGAGGGTGCGGGAGGCGACGACCTCGGCGTCGCGGGCCAGCCCCTCGTCCCCGCAGGAGCGGGCGACGTCCGGCTGCTGGTGGCCGAGCGAGGCCACGCAGGAGCCGGAGGGGGCGACGGCGAGATCGTAGTCGGCCTCCATGAAGGTGCGGACGTGGTTGCGCACCACGGGCAGGGCGTCCTTCACGTACCCGCTGTTGACGTGCATCTGCGAGCAGCAGACCTGGCCGGGCGGGAAGACCACCTCATGGCCGAGCCGCTCGAGGATGCGGACGGTGGCGAGGGCCACCTTGGGGTACATCGCGTCCACGATGCACGTGGCGAACAGGGCGATTCTCATGCCGGTCTCCGTTCCGGACGGGGCGCCTGGGGCGCCGTGCGGTGCGCCAGCACACGGGTGCCGTAGTGGTCAGACCATATCATGTCAGCCTCTTGCAAGGTGACCACCCTCACAGTACGCTCCTTGGTCTGACCACAGTGGTCCGACCATCACCGGCCCGACCGGATCCCGCCCCGTCCCCTCGCCCACCGGGAGACCCCCGTGCACACCTTCACCCCCACCCCCGATGCCGCCGGCAGCGTCGCGCTCTCCGCCGCGCTCGGCGTCCTGCCCCTGCTGACGTTCTTCGCCACACTCCTCGGTCTGCGCCTCAAGGCCTGGCAGTCGGGGCTCGCCGCGCTCGTGGTGGCCCTGCTCGTGGCCGTGCTGGGCTTCCACATGCCGGCCCACCTGGCGGCCCTGGCCGCCGCCCAGGGAGCGACCTTCGGCCTGTTCCCGATCGTCTGGATCGTCGTGATGGCGCTGTGGTTCTACCAGGTCACCGTGCTCTCCGGGCGATTCGACGACATGCGCGCGATCTTCGACTCGCTCGGCGGCGGAGACATCCGCATCCAGGCCGTGCTCATCGCGTTCTGCTTCGGCGGCCTGCTCGAGGCCCTCGCCGGCTTCGGCGCCCCCGTGGCCATCACGGCCACCATGGTGCTCGGCCTGGGCGTGCCCCCGCTGCGGGCGGCCACCGCCGTGCTGCTGGCGAACACCGCGCCCGTGGCCTTCGGCGCCGTGGGCACCCCCATCACCACCGCGGGCACGCTCACCGGCATCCCCGCCACGCACATCGGCGCGATCGTCGGCCACCAGGCCCCGTTCGTGGCCGTGATCGTGCCGTTCCTGCTCGTGTTCATCATCGACGGGCTGCGCGGCGTGCGGCAGACGTGGCCGGCACTGATCGTGATCGGCGCGAGCTTCGCCGTCGCCATCTGGCTGGCCTCGACCTACTTCTCCTACGAGCTCACCGACGTCGTGGCCTCCCTGGTCTCCCTCGCCGCCGCCGTCCTGCTGCTGCGCTTCTGGCGGCCGCGGGGCGCCGAGGAGGCCCGCCAGCGCCTCGACGCCCCCGCCCGCGCGGCGGCGCAGGACCTCACCCCCGGCCGGATCTTCATGGCCGTGCTGCCCTACATCGTGGTCGTGGCCGTGTTCGCCCTGGCCAAGCTGGTCCCCTCGATCACCGCGGCCCTGAACTCCGCCACCGCCAAGATCCCGTGGCCCGGGCTCGACGGGCACCTCGTCGACGCCTCCGGCGCGCCCCTGGCGAGCACCGTTTACAAGTTCGAGTGGCTGGCCTCCCCCGGCACGCTGCTGCTGATCGCCGGCCTGATCATGGCCGTGGTCTACTCCCGGTTCGACCACGACGGCCGGTTCCCGCTCTCGGTGGGGAACGCGCTCGCCGAGATCGGCCGCTGCTTCGCCCGCATGCGCTGGTCCGCCCTGACGATCGTGATCGTGCTCTCCCTGGCCTACGTCATGAACTTCTCGGGCCAGACGGTCGCCATGGGCACGTGGGTGGCCGGCCTGGGCGCGGCCTTCGTCTTCCTGTCCCCGGTGCTCGGCTGGCTCGGCACCGCCGTGACCGGCTCGGACACCTCCGCGAACGCCCTGTTCTCCACCCTGCAGCAGACCGCCGCCACGAACATCGGCGCCGATCCGGCCCTGCTGGTGGCCGCCAACACCTCCGGCGGCGTCGTGGGCAAGATGATCTCCCCGCAGTCCCTGGCGATCGCCGCGACGGCGGTCGGCATGGAGGGCCGGGAGTCCGAGATCCTGCGCCGCGTGGTGGTGTGGTCGCTCGTGCTCCTGCTGGCGGTGTGCACGCTCGTGTACCTGCAGTCCAACGTGCTGGCGTGGATGCTGCCGGCGGCGGGCTGACCGCCTGCACCACCCGAGCGGGGCGGCGTCCGTCGGTAGGATGGACGGTCGCCGCCCCGCCCCCTCGGAAGGTCCGTCCATGACCGCTGCCCCCGCCTACACCATCGTGCTCGACTGGCTCGAGGCCGAGCTGCGCTCCGGCGCCGTGGTCGTGGGGGACAAGCTGCCCGGCGAACGTACCCTGGCCGAGCGCTTCGGCATCTCCCGGGCGTCCGTGCGGGAGGCCACCCGGATGCTCGAGGCCATGGGCCTGATCCGCGCCAGCGCGGGCTCCGGGCCGAACTCGGGCGCCGTCGTCGTCTCCGAGCCGTCCGCGGCGCTGGGCTGGGCGCTGCGCCTGCACATCGCCACCCGGTCCCTGCCGATGGCCGACGTCGTCGCCGCGCGCGTGCTCCTCGAGACCGATGCGGCGCAGGCGGCCGCCGCCACCTCCGGCGGCCCCGAGAGCGTCGCCGTCCTGGCCGAGGTGGAAACCCTGTTGGACCGGATGGACGACCCCGCACTGCCGGAGGAGGACTTCCACCTGCTCGACACCGAGTTCCACGTGCGGCTGGCCACCCTGGGCGGGAACGTCGTGACGGCGATGATGCTGGACTCCCTGCGCCAGGCGACCATCGGCTACGTGACCGAGACCGTGGCCGGGCTGTCCGACTGGCCCGCCGTGCGCGCCGGCCTGCAGGCCGACCATCGGCGGATCCTCGCCGCCTCCGCCGCCGGGGACGGCCGGGCGGCCGCGCAGGAGCTGCGGGAGCACGTCCTCGGCTTCGCCGCCCTCGCCCAGACCGGCAGGGTGCCCGCCGGCGGCTGAGCCGGCGAAGGGTCCGGCGCGCGCGGGGTCCCGCCGGACGGACGGCTCCGGCGGTTCAGGCGGTGACGCCGTGCACCAGGGCGCCCACGCCCACGGCGGTCAGCGAGCCCAGCGCACAGCAGAACTCCACGAGCATGCCCATGCCCATGGCCGTGAGCGCGCCGATCGAGCTGCTGAGCGCGGCCCGGGCGTCCCGGGTGCGGGCCCACTGGGAGGCGAACAGGCCGACGGCGAAGCCGAGGAACAGACCCACCACCGGGATCACGAAGAACCCGACGGCGGCGCCGGCCACCCCCCACAGGATCGGGCCGCGGGTGACGCGTTCACGCCGCAGCCGCCGGCCGGTCAGCACGGCGGACGCGCTCAGCCCCGCCACGGCGAGACCGGCCGCGATGACGCCGAACGTCCAGGACGCGGGGGAACCCAGCAGCGCGGCCCACCCGAGAGCCGTCACGAGGTTGAGCAGCGAGCCGGGCAGGACGGGGTACACGGTGCCCACCAGCCCCACCAGGAGCAGGAGCACGGCCACGAGGGAGATCAGCGCGGGAGTCACCGCACCAGTATGACGGGACGGGCACCGCGGAGACGGCGGCACGGGCGAGCGCGCAGCGGCCCCCGTGCCCTCGCCGGAACGGGCCGGATCGGCTAGATTCGCCGCATGTTGGTCGCCGTGCCCACCGAAGTGAAGAACAACGAGTTCCGTGTCGCCCTGACGCAGGGCGGGGTCCAGGAGCTGGTGCGCGCGGGCCACCAGGTCCTCGTGCAGTCGGGGGCCGGCGTCGGCTCCGGCGCCTCGGACCAGGACTACCTCGACGCCGGCGCGCAGCTCGTCCAGGACCCGGACGAGCTCTGGCAGCGCGCCGAGCTGGTTCTCAAGGTCAAGGAGCCGCAGCCGGAGGAGTACGGCCGCCTGCGCCGCGGCCAGGTCCTCTTCACCTACCTGCACCTGGCCGCCTCCCCCGCGTGCACGCGGGCGATCCTGGACGCCGGCACGACGGCGATCGCCTACGAGACGGTCACCCGCGGTCGCTCCCTGCCGCTGCTGGCCCCCATGAGCCAGGTGGCCGGCCGCCTGGCCCCCGCCGCGGGCGCCTACCACCTCCTCCAGCCGCAGGGCGGCTCGGGTGTGCTGATGGGCGGCGTGCCCGGCACCCGCCGCGCCCGGGTGGCCGTGATCGGCGGAGGTGTGGCCGGCGAGGCGGCGGCCGTGATCGCCGCGGGCATGGGCGCGGACGTGACCGTCCTAGACATCTCCCTCGAGCGGCTCGCGCAGCTGGACGCCGTCCACCAGGGCCGGATCCGCACGCTGGCCTCGTCCCACCTGAACATCGGTGAGACCGTGGCGGACGCGGACCTCGTGATCGGCTCCGTGCTGATCCCCGGCGCCGCGGCCCCGAAGCTGGTGACCGCCGAGATGGTGGAGTCCATGCGGCCCGGCTCGGTGCTGGTGGACATCGCGATCGACCAGGGCGGCTGCTTCGAGAACTCGCGGGCCACCACCCACCAGGACCCGACGTACCTCGTGGGGGACAAGATCTACTACTGCGTCTCCAACATGCCCGGCGCCGTGCCCCAGACCTCCACCTCGGCCCTGACCAACGCGACGCTGCCCTACATCAAGCGCATCGCCGACCTCGGATGGCGTGCGGCGCTGGCCGCGGACGAGGGCTTCGCCGGGGGTCTCAACGCCCACGACGGCGCGCTCACCCTGCCCTCCGTCGCCACGGCCGTGGCCGACGAGCTCGGCCTGGACCCCCAGAAGGACGTCCGCGTCACCTCCGAGGTGCTCGCGGAGGCCTGAGCCCCGCGCCCGTCGCGCGCGGGGCCGGCCGCTCAGAGCCCCGCGAGGAACGCCCGGTGGAAGGACCAGTCGCCGGTCACCTCGGGGTGGAAGGCCGTGGCGAGCAGGTGGCCCTGCCGCACGGCCACGGGCAGCCGCGCGTCGCCGTCGAGCTCCGGGTCCGCCGCGGGCACGGACAGGCGCGACGCCGGCACACTCGCCAGGACCTCGACGCCCTCCCCCGCCTGGACGACGGCGGGGGCGCGGATGAACACGGCGTGCACCGGCTCCGCCGTGACCGCGGGGACGTCCAGGTCCTCCTCGAACGAGTCGACCTGCGCACCGAAGGCGTTGCGCCGCACGGCCACGTCCAGCACGCCGAGCCCACCCTGATCCGGCGCCGGGTTTCGGATCTCGCGGGCCAGCATGATCAGCCCCGCGCATGTGCCGTAGGCGGGCAGGCCGTCGCGGAGGGCGGCGATGAGCGGGTCCCTCAGCCCCATGATCCGGGCGAGGCGGTCCATCACGGAGGACTCGCCGCCGGGCAGCACGATGCCGTCCAGACCCTCGAGGTCCGCGGGGCGGCGCACCGGGCGCGTGCGCGCGCCCAGTGACCCGAGCACGTGGGCGTGCTCCCGCACGTCGCCCTGGAGGGCGAACACGCCGACGGTCTTCTGTGGACTCACCAGCCGCGCTCGGCCAGGCGGTGCGGGGCGGGCAGGTCGCCCACGTTGATGCCCACCATGGCCTCGCCCAGGCCGCGGGAGGCCTCGGCGACCGCCATCGGGTCGTCGAACTGGGCGGTGGCCTTGACGATGGCGCGGGCGCGCTCGGCCGGGTTGCCGGACTTGAAGATGCCGGAGCCCACGAACACGCCGTCGGCGCCCATCTGCATCATCAGGGCCGCGTCGGCCGGGGTGGCCACACCGCCGGCGGTGAACATCACGACGGGCAGGGCGCCGGTCTCGGCGACCTCGCGCACCAGCTCGTACGGCGCCTGCAACTCCTTCGCGGCCACGTACAGCTCATCCTGGGCCAGGCCCTGGAGCTGGGCGATCTCCTTGCGGATGGTGCGGATGTGCTTCACGGCCTCGGAGACGTCGCCGGTGCCGGCCTCGCCCTTGGACCGGATCATGGCCGCGCCCTCGGTGATGCGGCGCAGGGCCTCGCCGAGGTTGGTGGCGCCGCACACGAAGGGCACGTCGAAGTCCCACTTGTCGATGTGGTTCACGTAATCCGCCGGGGAGAGCACCTCGGACTCGTCGATGAAGTCCACCTTGAGCGCCTGCAGCACCTGGGCCTCCACGAAGTGGCCGATGCGCGCCTTGGCCATCACGGGGATGGACACCGCCTCGACGATGCCGTCGATCAGGTCGGGGTCGGACATGCGGGCCACGCCGCCCTGGGCGCGGATGTCGGCCGGGACCCGCTCGAGCGCCATGACGGCCACGGCGCCGGCGTCCTCGGCGATGCGCGCCTGCTCCGCGTTGACGACGTCCATGATCACGCCGCCCTTCATCATGTCCGCCAGGCCGCGCTTGACGCGGGTCGTGCCGGTGCCGCGGGCGCCGTCGTCGGCGGCGGAGGCGGTGGAGGCGGAGAAGCTGCGGGCGCGCTCGTCGCTCATGGTGGTCCTTCCGAAGGGGTGGCGGCCCCGGCCGCGGGGCGGCTGGCCAGGGCGAAGACGCGGTCAACTCTAGTCCCCCGGCGGCGAAGCCCGGCCCGCGTCACGGACGACGACGTCACCCGGCCCCGTGCCGGCGCAGCGTGCGGCGTCGGCGCCAGACGACGAACGCGACCACGGCCGCGAGGATCAGCACGAGGGCGAGGACGTCCCGGCCCTCTCCGAGCGCCGCGCCGATGACGGCCCACACCACGGCCATCCCGACGGTCCCGTACACCACGCCCCACAGGAACGTGCCGAGCGCGGCCGCCGGCAGGAACCGGCGCCAGGGCATGCGGGCGACGCCGGCGGAGCCGATCACCGCCGTCTGGATGCCCACCGTGAGGTAGCAGAACGGGATGGCCCACACCCCGTGGCGCTGGATGAAGCGCTGGGCTCGGACATAGACGGGACCCTCCATCACGCGGGCAAACCATCGGGTCCGCTCGACGCCGGAGGCCAGCCCCCGCCCGAGCGAGAACACGATCAGGGTGCGCAGGATCGCCAGCATCCAGAAGAACCCGATGGACCACAGCAGCGGCAGCCCGTCGATCCACGCCATCATGGGCGGAGCCACCCGTCGGTGCGGGGACTCAAGCGCGCGCCCCGGCCGTGCTCACGCGTTCCAGAGCCCGTACGAGTCCGCGAGGTCCGCGATCTTCTGGGCGCGCAGCACGCGGGGCAGGTACGAGCCGTCGCCGACGGCGGCGCCCTGAGCATGCTTCTCGAGCAGGTCGCGGGCCCACGCGAGCTCGTCCTCGGACGGGGACATCGCCCGGTTGACCCAGTCCACCTGATCCCGGTTCAGGACGAGGCGGCCGGTCATGCCCATCGAGGCGGTGACGGCGCTGGAGTCGACGACCGCGTCCTCACCGTCCGCGTTGCCGGGCGGTCCGTCGATCGCCCCGGGCAGACCGCCCACGCGGGAGGCGATCACCATGCGGGAGCGGGCGTAGGCCATGGCCAGCGGGTCCTCGCCGACGCCGACGTCCTTGCGGAAGTCGTTCACGCCGAAGGCGAGACGGAACGTGCCCGGCGCCTTGGCCACGGCCGTGGCGTTCTCGATGCCCAGGGCGGACTCCAGCAGGGCGATCACCGGGGTGCCGGCGCGCAGACGCATCGCGGTGAACGTGACCTGCTCCGGCTCCTCGGTCTCGGCCAGCACGACGCCGCGCACGCCGTCGAGACCCGCGAGCGCCTCGAGGTCCCGCTGCCAGTGGTCCGTGGAGGTCGCGGAGATGCGCACCCACGCCGTCATGCCGCCGGAGAGGGCGTCCACGACGTGCTGGCGGGCCGCGTCCTTCTGCTCCTCCGGCACGGCGGCCTCGAGGTCGAAGATGACGGAGTCGGCCTCGGAGGCCAGGGCGGGGGCGAACGCGTCGGGGGTGGCCGCGTTGACCAGCAGCCAGGAGCGGCTGAGCTTGGCGGGCAGGGCGGCGGCGCGACGGTTCCTCACGGGCATGGCCTCCAGCCTAGCCCGCCGCGGCCGTCCGCCCGCGGGCCCCTTCCCACCCGCGGGAGGCCTCACATCCGCTCGCGGCGGGCGAGACGGACGGCCGTAGCATGGAGAGGCCGTCGGTCCGTCCGACGCCGCCGACCCCCGACCGCCAGGAGTACCCGATGCGCCCGCCCTCCCCTTCCCGCGCCCTGCGGATCACGGGTGCCGTGGCCGCCGCGTGCCTGCTGGCCGGCTGCGCGGTCGACCCCGGACTGGCCGAGGACTCGGCGTCCGACGACGGCGTGCCCCTGCCCGCGACGGAGGGGTATCAGCCGCTGACGGTCTACCTCGCCGTCGCGGAACCGGAGGCGGTCCCGGGGACGAGCGGCCGGCCCTTCGGCTGCGGCGACCTGCTGGTGCCCGTGCAGACCGTGCCGACGGACACCGAGGACGAGGCGGACGCCGCCCTGGACTTCCTGTTCGCGGACGAGCGCGGCTGGCACGGCGACCCGTCGCTGTGGAACGCCGTGTTCGACGCGCGCGAGACCCTCACCCCGACCGGGCACCGCCGCGAGGGCGACGTGGAGGTCTTCACCTTCACCGGCACCGTGACGCCGGAGGACGAGTGCACGGCCGAGCGGATCCGCGCCCAGCTGCAGGCGACCGCCGCCGCCTTCACGTCCGCGGGCCAGGTCCGACTCGAGGTGGACGGCCGGGACCTCGACGACGTGTTGGGGCTCGAACCGCTCCGCCTCGGCGAGTCCGTGGACGTCCCGCAGGGGGACCCCACGCCGAGTGGGGAGCCGAGCGACGGATCCGGTGAGCAGACGTGGGCGCCGGAGGGCGAGTCGTCCTGGGGTCCCGCCGAGCCGACCCAGGGCACGTGGTCCCCCGCCCAGGAGCCGAGCACCCCCTGATCGCGCGACCCGCCGTCGTCGCCCGTCATCGGGCCTGCATCGTCGGCCGCGTCGTGCTATAGGGTGCCGAGCGTGCGGAACCTCCGAGAACACCTGTCCCAGCGCGCCGTCGGCGTGAAGCAGTCCGCGGTCCGCGACGTCTTCGACATCGCGATGGACCCGAACCTCATCTCGCTCGCGGGCGGGAACCCGTGGCTCGCCGACCTGCCCCTCGACGAGCTGGGCCGGATCGCCTCCGACCTGATGACCCGGTTCGGCACGGAGTCCCTGCAGTACGGCCCGGGCCAGGGCACCGAGGAGATGCGTGCCGCCGCGACCGCCGTGATGGCCGCCGACGGCATCCCGGACGCGGATCCCGACCTCGTGGTCATCACCCCCGGCTCGCAGGCCGCGATCGACACCGCCTGCCGGGCGTTCGCGAACCCGGGCGACGTCGTCGTGGTGGAGGACCCCACGTTCGTGGGCGCGTTGACCACCTTCACCACCTGGCAGCTCGAGGCCGTGGCCACGGGCACCGACGACCACGGCCTGGTGCCCGCGGCCCTCGACGAGACCCTGACCCGCCTGGCCGCCGAGGGCCGCCGCGTGGCCTTCCTCTACACGATCCCCTCGTTCGCGAACCCCTCGGGCGCCCTGCTGCCCCCGGGCCGCCGCGCCGAGGTGGGCGCGATCTGCGAGAAGCACGGCGTGCTCATCGTGGAGGACAACCCGTACGGGCAGATCGCGTTCGACGGCGAGCCCGTCGCCCCGATCGCCGCAGACCACCGGGACAACGTGGTCCACCTCGGCACGATGTCCAAGATCTTCTCCCCGGGCGTGCGCATCGGCTGGGCGCTCGTGCCGGTTGCGCTCAAGCGCGAGTTCTACCTGTGCGCGGAGTCCGCCTACATCCACGCGTCCACGTACTCGCAGATGCTCTCCACCGCCTTCGTCACGCAGCTGGACTGGCAGGGCCACGTCCGCCACGTGACCGGGCTGTACCGCGAGCGGGCCGCGGCGCTCGTGGACGCGGTGCGTGAGCACTGGGACCCGGCGGTCGAGTTCATCACCCCGCAGGGCGGCTTCTTCCTGTGGGCCACCCTGCCGGCCGGGGTGGACACCCTCGAGGTGATGCACCGCGGCATCGAGGCGGGCGCGGTGTTCGTGCCGGGGGCGGCCTTCACCCCCGTCGAGGGCACGCACTCCACCCTGCGCCTGGCGTACTCGTTCGTGGCGGCCGAGAAGCTCGTGGAGGGCGTGCGGCGCCTGGCCCCGGCGGTGAACGAGTCGATCGCCCGGGCCCGCTGAGCCGCGGCGGGCGCCCACGACGACGTCGGCCCGGCGCGTCTGCCGGGCGTGCGACCTCTTCCCCGGGCCCGCGAGATCGTATACGATCTCGACCATGACGCAGAGCACACCGGATCCCACGCCCACCGTCACCGAGCACGACTTCACCGTCCGGGAGAACCGGCCGGGCAAGGTGCTCGCCGTCCACCTGAACTACCCCTCCCGCATCGCCCAGCGCGGCCGGTCCCCGCAGGCCCCCGGCTACTTCCTCAAGGCCGGCACCTCCCTCGCCCGCACCGGCGACACCATCGAGCGCCCCGCCGGCACCGAGCTGCTCGCCTACGAGGGCGAGATCGCGCTGATCATCGGCCGCACCGCCCGGCGCGTCAGCCCGAAGGAGGGCTGGTCGCACGTCTCCGGCATCACCGCCGCCAACGACTGGGGCCTCTACGACCTCCGCCACGCGGACAAGGGCTCCAACGTCAAGAACAAGTCCGGCGACGGCTACACCCCGCTCGGCCCCGCGGTGATCTCCGCCGCGGGCCTGGACCCGGCCGCCCTGCGCGTGCGCACCTGGGTCAACGGCGAGATCGTCCAGGACGACACCACCGAGGGCCTCGTCTTCCCGTTCGGCCGGCTCGTGGCCGACCTCTCGCAGCTCATGACGCTCGAGGAGGGCGACGTCATCCTCACCGGCACCCCCGCCGGGTCCTCCGTGGCCCAGCCGGGCGACGTCGTCGAGGTGGAGGTGGACGCCCCCAGCGCCCCCGGCGCACCGACCACCGGCCGCTTGGTGACGACGGTCGTCGACTCGGAGCACTCCCTGGCCCCGTTCGGCGCGCAGCCGCAGGTGGACGACGTGCAGCGCGAGGAGGCCTGGGGCTCCCGCGAGGCCGCCGGTCTGGCCCCGCAGGCCGCGGCGCCGTCGTCGTCCGCGGTGGACGAGAACGGCCACTGGGTCGCGAGCGCCCCGCAGCCGGACCGCTCCCTGCTGACCCCCGAGCTGCGCGCCAAGATCGACGCCATCGCGGTGGCCACCCTCACCGCCCAGCTGCAGAAGCGCGGCGTCCAGAACGCGACCATCGACGGCCCGCGCCCGATCCACCGGGGTCGGCGCGTCCTCGGCTACGCCAAGACCCTGCGCTACATCCCCAAGCGCGAGGACCTGGCCAAGGAGTTCGGCGGCGGCTTCAACGCCCAGAAGCGGGCGATCGACTCGGTGCAGCCGGACGACGTGGTGGTCATGGAGGCCCGTGGCGAGCACGGCACCGGCACCCTCGGGGACGTCCTGGCCCTGCGCGCCCAGGTGAACGGCGCGAACGCCGTGATCACGGACGGCGGCATCCGCGACTCCGCCGCCGTCGCCGAGGTCGGCCTCCAGGTGTACGCCGGCGCCACGCACCCGGCGGTGCTGGGCCGCCGTCACATCCCGTGGGAGGTCGGCGGCACCATCGCCTGCGGCGGCACCACCGTGCAGCCCGGCGACATCATCGTCGGCGACGACGACGGTGTGGTGGTCATCCCGCCGTCCCTGCTCCAGGAGGTTGTGGACGACGCCTACGAGCAGGAGCTCCAGGACGCCTGGGCGTACGAGCAGGTCAAGGCCGGCTACCCGGTGGACGGGATGTTCCCCCCGAACGCCGAGTGGAAGGCCAAGTTCGCCGAGTACCGCAAGACCCTGCCGGACGCCCCGGCCCCGGAGGGCGACGCCTGAGCATGCGCCGCACGGACATCGGAACGGTCGGCCTCGCAGGCGCCCCCGTCTCCAAGGCGGACCGCGCCTACCAGGCGATCCTCGAGGGGATCCGGGACCAGCGCCACGAGCCGGGCGACCGGCTGGTGCTGTCCCAGATCGCCGCGGAGCTGGGCATGTCCGTGGTGCCCGTGCGGGAGGCGATCCGCCGCCTGCAGTCCGAGAAGCTGGTGGCCTACGAGCGCAACGTGGGCGCGACCGTGGTCGGCATCGATCCGGTCGAGTACCGCCACACCATGGAGACGCTGGCGCTGGTGGAGGGGTTCTCCACCGCCCAGTGCGCCCCGCACGTGACCGCCGAGGACCTCGCGGCGGCCCGCGAGGTGAACGCGACCATGCGCGCGATGACGGAGTCGGAGACGGCCTGGGACCCGGTGGCGTTCACCGAGCTCAACCGCCGCTTCCACTCGATCCTGTTCGAGCATCACCAGAACGAGCACGTGCACGACCTGGTGCACCGCGGCTGGAACCGCCTGGCCGCGCTGCGCTCCTCCACGTTCGCGTACGTGCCCGGCCGGGCGGTGGCCTCCGTGGACGAGCACGAACACCTGCTGCGCCTGATCGAGGACGGGGCGCGCTTCGAGGAGATCGAGGCCGCCGCCCGCGCCCACCGCCTGAACACCCTGCACGCCTACCTGGAGCACAGCGCCGAGCCGTCCGCGTGACCGCCGGCCGGACCGGCGCCGTCGGCTCCAGACCCCGACCATCCGCCCCCGAAGCACTCAGCGAAAGAGACACCATGACGGAGAAGACCAGCATCGAGGCCCGCAAGCCCGAGGGCCTGCCCGACGTCCTGCGCCACTACATCGACGGCGAGTTCGTCGACTCGATCGACGGCGACACCTTCGAGGTGCTCGACCCGGTGACCAACGAGCCGTACCTGACGGCCGCCTCCGGCAAGGCCGCGGACATCGACCGCGCCGTCGCCGCCGCGAAGCGGGCCTTCGAGTCCGGCGAATGGTCCCAGGCCCTGCCGCGCCAGCGCTCCCGCGTGCTGCACGCGATCGCCGACATCATGGAGACCCGCGGCAACCAGCTGGCCGAGATGGAGTGCTTCGACACCGGCCTGCCGATCAAGCAGGCGAGGGGCCAGGCCGCCCGCGCCGCCGAGAACTTCCGCTTCTTCGCGGACCTGATCGTGGCCCAGCACGACGACACCTTCAAGGTGCCGGGCCGCCAGATCAACTACGTGAACCGCAAGCCGATCGGCGTCGCCGGCCTGATCACCCCGTGGAACACCCCGTTCATGCTGGAGTCCTGGAAGCTGGCCCCGGCCATCGCCACCGGCAACTCGGTGGTGCTCAAGCCCGCCGAGTTCACCCCGCTCTCGGCCTCCCTGTGGGGCGGGATCTTCGAGGAGGCCGGCCTGCCGAAGGGCGTGTTCAACATGGTGCACGGCTTCGGCGAGGAGGGCTACGCGGGCGACCCGCTCGTGAAGCACCCGGACGTGCCGCTGATCTCCTTCACCGGCGAGTCCCGCACCGGCCAGATCATCTTCGCCAACGCCGCCCCGCACCTGAAGGGCCTGTCCATGGAGCTCGGCGGCAAGTCCCCGGCCGTGGTGTTCGAGGACGCGGACCTGGACGCGGCGATCGACGCGACCATCTTCGGCGTGTTCTCCCTGAACGGCGAGCGCTGCACCGCCGGCTCCCGCATCCTGGTCCAGCGTTCCGTCTACGACGAGTTCGTGGAGCGCTACGCCGCCCAGGCCTCCCGTGTGAAGGTCGGCCTGCCGGACGACGAGACCACCGAGGTCGGTGCGATCGTGCACCCGGAGCACTTCGAGAAGGTCATGTCCTACGTGGAGATCGGCAAGACCGAGGCCCGCCTGGTGGCCGGCGGCGGTCGCCCGGAGGGCTTCCCCGAGGGCAACTTCGTGCAGCCCACCGTGTTCGCGGACGTGGCCCCGGACGCCCGGATCTTCCAGGAGGAGATCTTCGGCCCGGTGGTGGCCATCACCCCGTTCGACACGGAGGAGGAGGCCCTGCAGCTGGCCAACAACACCAAGTACGGCCTGGCCGCCTACATCTGGACCAACGACCTCAAGCGCGCCCACAACGTCGCGCAGAACGTGGAGGCCGGCATGGTGTGGCTGAACTCCAACAACGTGCGGGACCTGCGCACCCCGTTCGGCGGGGTGAAGGCCTCCGGCCTGGGCCACGAGGGCGGCTACCGCTCGATCGACTTCTACACCGATCAGCAGGCCGTGCACATCAACCTCGGCGAGGTCCACAACCCGGTGTTCGGCAAGCAGGAGCAGGCCGCGGCGAAGATCGACGGCTGAGCCCGCGCCGACCGGTGACCACGACGGCGCCCGCACCGTCCCCGCGACGGTGCGGGCGCCGTCGTCGTGGTGGGGCCGGGCCGGGCTCCTCCCCCGGCCCACCCGACGCGGGTTGAGTTGTCGCGGGTGCGGGCGCCCCGGACCCGCGACAACTCAACCCGCGTTCCTCGAGAGCCTTTCCGTCGGTCGCCCGGATCGTATACGATCGAGCCACTGACCGTGTCCCAGGCCACAGCGCACCGCCCCCTCACCAAGGAGCACCGATGACCAACCTCGAGAGCCGCCAGAAGACCTCCTCCGGCTTCTTCGTCACGAAGGAAGCCCCCATCGACCCGGAGAACCCCCTCCCCACCCCGACGTCCGAGGCACCGGACATCCTGCGCTGCGCCTCGATGGAGCTCGTGGTCACGGACCTCGCCGTCTCCCGCGAGTTCTACGTGGACGTGCTCGGCCTGGTGGTCACCGAGGAGGACGAGGAGACCGTCTACCTGCGCTCCATGGAGGAGTTCATCCACCACAACCTGGTGCTGCGCCAGGGCGAGACCGCCGCCGTGGCCGCGTTCTCCTACCGCGTGCGCACCCCCGAGGACCTGGACAAGGCGGTCGCCTTCTACGAGGAGCTGGGCTGCCGCGTGGAGCGCCGGAAGGACGGCTTCGTCAAGGGCGTCGGCGACTCCGTGCGCGTCGAGGACCCGCTGGGCTTCCCCTACGAGTTCTTCCACGACGTCGAGCACGTGGAGCGCCTGGCCTGGCGCTACGACCTCTACACCCCGGGCGCCCTGGTCCGCCTGGACCACTTCAACCAGGTGACCCCGGATGTGCCGCGCGCCGCCCGCTACATGCAGGACCTGGGCTTCCGCGTCACCGAGGACATCCAGGACGAGAACGGCAACGTCTACGCCGCGTGGATGCGCCGCAAGCCCACCGTGCACGACACCGCCATGACCGGCGGCGACGGCCCCCGGATGCACCACGTGTGCTTCGCCACGCACGAGAAGCACAACATCCTGGCGATCTGCGACAAGCTCGGCGCCCTGCGCATGTCCGACCACATCGAGCGCGGCCCGGGTCGCCACGGCGTCTCCAACGCGTTCTACCTCTACCTGCGCGACCCGGACGGCCACCGCGTGGAGGTCTACACCCAGGACTACTACACCGGTGACCCGGACAACCCCGTGGTCACCTGGGACGTGCACGACAACCAGCGCCGCGACTGGTGGGGCACCCCGATCGTGCCGTCCTGGTACACCGATGCCTCCCGCGTGCTGGACCTCGACGGCAACCTGCAGCCGCTGGTCTCCCGCACCGACGACTCGGAGATGGCCGTGACCATCGGCGCCGACGGCTTCTCCTACACCCGCGAGGGGCAGGGCGAGGAGTCCATGCCGGAGTGGAAGCAGGGCGAGTACAAGCTCGGCAACCAGCTCTGACCGGCACGGCCGGCACCGCTTCGGGACACCACGACGACGGCGGGCACCCAACGCAGGTGCCCGCCGTCGGCGTCCGCCCTCCCTACCATCCTCCGCGTCTCCCCGCCCCACGCCGTTCGAGGCGGAAAATCCACCTCATTCGAGCCGGGAGGGCCAGTTTGAGCTCGATTTCCCGCCTCGAAGCGTGGGGAGCAGGGGTGTCCCGCCTCGCAGACGGGCGTCGAGGGGCGGGCCTGCCTCACGGTGCACCGCCGCCAGCCCGGGCTGGGCATCGGGACGCGCACCCCGGACTGATCCGGGGCGGTGACAGGATGGCGACGGGGCCGAGCCGCGTAATCGTATACGATCAAGGCCAGGCCCCTGCCCGTCGTCGTGAAGGAGACCGCTGTGCTGGACCACGAGACCCACGTCAAGATCGCCGACGAGCTGCACCGCGCGGGCATCGACCGCGTGCCCGTGCCGCGGCTGACCGCGCGCTACCCGGAGATGGAAATCGAGGACTCGTACGCCGTCCAGCGCATCTGGGCCGAGCGCCAGGTCGAGGCGGGCCGCCGCAAGGTGGGCCACAAGATCGGCCTGACCTCCAAGGCCATGCAGGACGCGACCGGGATCGACGAGCCGGACTACGGCGTGATCTTCGACGACCAGGTGTTCGAGTCCGGCCACGTGTACGAGTGGAAGAAGTACACCCATCCGCGCATCGAGATGGAGCTGGCGTTCGTGCTCAAGGACGAGCTGCGTGGGCCCGGCCTGAACCTGATGGACGTGCTGCGCGCCACCGAGTACGTGGTGCCCGCGCTCGAGGTGCTGGACTCGCGCATCGAGATGGCCGGCCGCACCATCACGGACACCATCTCGGACAACGCCGCACTGGGCTCCCTGGTGATCGGCGGCCGCCCCGTGGGCGTGCACGACGTGGACCTGCGCTGGGTCTCCGGCATCCTCTCCCGCAACGAGGAGATCATCGAGACCGGCGTGGCCGCGGGCGTGCTGAACCACCCGGCCAACGGCGTGCACTGGCTGGCCAACCGCATCGCCGGGCACGGAGACGCGCTCGAAGCCGGTGAGATCGTGCTCGCCGGCTCCTTCACCCGCCCGATGTGGGTGCACGAGGGCGACACCGTCTACGCCGACTACGGCCCGCTCGGCACCATCACCTGCCGCTTCGCCTGACCCGCCCGCCGTCGTCGCCCCGCCCCGCCCGCCCGCAACGCGGGTTGACCTATCACCAGTACGACCCCGCTCCACCCGCGACAACTCAACCCGCGTCGGGTGGAGGGCGCGGAGAACCCCGAAGGAACGTCCCATGCCCGTCCGCCACAACCCGCAGCCGCTGTTCCGCGACCTCTTCACGCCCGAGGCCGTCGCCGCCCGTGGGGGCCGCCCCGCCGCCGGCATGTTCCTCTCCTCGGGGGACCCGACGACGGCGGAGATCTGCGCCGGCGCGGGCCTCGACTACCTGCTCATCGACGCCGAGCACGCCCCGCTGACCCTGCAGGACGTCCTCGCCCAGCTGCGCACGATCGCCGGCTACCGCGTGCCCACCCTGGTGCGCGTGCCGGCGCTGGACACCGTGGCCATCAAGCAGTTCCTGGACCTGGGCGCCCAGACGCTGCTGGTGCCCATGGTCGACGACGCCGCGATGGCCCGCCGCGCCGTGGCCGCCGCCCGCTACCCGGACGGCTCCGCCGAGGGCGGGGTGCGCGGCGTGGGCTCCGCCCTGGCACGCTCCGGCCGCTGGAACCGGATCCCCGGCTACCTGCCCGGCGCGGCGGACCACGTCTCCGTGATCGTGCAGATCGAGACGGCCGCCGGCGTGCGCAACGCGGACGGGATCGCGGCGGTGGACGGGATCGACGGCGTCTTCATCGGCCCCTCGGACCTCTCCGCGTCCCTGGGCCTGCTCGGCCAGCAGTCACATCCGGAGGTGGTGGCCGCGGTCGAGGAGGTCATCACGAAGGTCAAGGCCGCCGGGAAGTTCGTGGGCGTCAATGCGTTCGTGCCCGCGCAGGCCGACGCCTACGCCGCCGCCGGTGCGGACTACGTCAACGTGGGCGCCGACGTCGCCCTGCTGGCCCGCGCCGCCGAGGCCCTCGCCGACCGCTGGTGCCCGGCTCCGAGCGACGCCGCGGCCGACGGGGAGGGCGCGCCCCGCGCGTCGTACTGACCTGGTCATCCCCTCACTTCGGGGCGCGAAATCCACCCCATGGACGTCCGATCCTGGCCCATGACGTGGATTTCCCGCCTCGAATGGCTCGGGGCCGGCGCCCCGGGGGACGTCACCGCCTCCTGCACAACCACGCCGGGCCCCCTCGTGCGTCCCCAGGCCCCCGCTCGTCCGTCTCGGGACGCGGAGCGACGGGGCACGCTCGCCGCATGCCCCGTCGTCCCGCCCCGCTGCCGCCGTCGATCGACCCCGCCGCCTTCACGGTCGACGACGCGCGCCGGGCGGGTGTGACGTGGTCCCGACTGCAGTCCTCAGACCTGCGGCGGCTGCGCCACGGCATCTACGGGCCGGCCGGCCCTGCGGCGGCCTCCGTCCGTGAGTGGACGATGGACGAGGTCCGCGCGTACCAGCGGCGCCACCCCGGCGTCGTCGTCAGCCATGAGACCGCCGCCCGCCTGCACGGCCTGACCGTGCCCGCACGGCTGCTGGCCCCCGGTGCGGTGCACGTCAGCGTCGGCACCTCGGGCGGCCGGCCGGTCCAGGCGGGTCTGGTGCCGCACCGCATCGAGGTGCCGGAGGGACAGCGGATGACGCGGGGCGGCGTGCTCGTGACGACGCCGGCCCGCACGCTGTGGGACCTGTGCGCGGCACGGTCGGCGCTCACCGAGCGGGACGTCGTCGCCGCCGGTGACGCGCTGCTCTGCCCGCCGTGGCTGCCCGGCGGCGGACGCGGGGCTCCCGCCTACACCCCGGAGGAGCTCGTCCGATCGCTGGCCGAACGGGGACGTTTCCAGGGGCGCGGACTGGCCCGGGCGGCGCTGGCGAGGATGCGCGTGGGGGCGGATTCGCCGCGCGAGACGCGTCTGCGGCTGGCGCTCGTCGACGCCGGGCTGCCGGAGCCCGAGGTGCAGTGCCGGCTGGACCCGTCAGACCGCCGCGCTCCGACGGTCGACCTCGGGTATCGGCAGTGGCGCCTCGCGTTGCAATACGACGGCGAGCACCACCGCACCGCCGAGCAGCAGGCCCGAGACGTGCTGCGCGACCGCTGGTGCGCCGACCACGACTGGCTCTCGATCAAGGTCATGTGGGCCGACGCCCGGGACGACTACGCGGACGTCGTCGCGCGGGTGCGGCGCCGGGCGGCCGAGTTCGGTGGGTGACCCGGTGAGATCCACGGCCCCCGCGGCCCGCCACGGCCCCTCGTTTCGAGGCGGGAAATCCAGCTCATAGCACTCTGGTCCACGCCCGTGGGGTCGATTTCCCGCCTCGAAAGGACGGGCCCGGTGGGAGTCGGCCCGTGAACACCCGTGCTCCCCCACGTAGCGTGGCCCCATGACCACGTCCGCCCCCACCCTGAGCTCGCATTTCGCCGACACCTTCCCCGAGCTCGCCCTGCCCTGGCAGGCCCAGGTCACGGACGGCCCGCAACTCGTCCTGCTCAACGCCGGCCTCGCGGCGGAGCTCGGCCTCGACGCCGAGTGGCTCGCCACCGATGACGGCGTCCGCTTCCTCACCGGCGAGCAGCCCGGCCCGCACGCACGGCCGGTCGCGCAGGCGTACGCGGGCCACCAGTTCGGCCACTACTCCCCCCGCCTGGGTGACGGGCGCGCCCTCCTCCTCGGCGAGCTCACGTCCCCGGACGGTCGGCTCCACGACCTGCATCTCAAGGGCTCCGGTCGCACGCCCTTCACGCGCGGCAACGCCGACGGGCAGGCCGTACTCGGCCCCATGCTCCGCGAGTACGTGGTCTCCGAGGCGATGCACGCCCTCGGCGTGCCGACCACGCGGGCGCTCGCCGTCGTCGCCACGGGCCACCCGGTCCGCCGCGAGACCGTGCTGCCGGGCGCGGTGCTGGCCCGGACGGCCGCGTCGCACCTGCGCGTCGGCACGGCCCAGTACGCCGCCGCCCTCCCCGAGCAGGCGCACCCCACGGAGGTGCTGCGCCGGATCGTCGACGAGTCCATCGCCCGCCACCACCCGCACGCCACCGACGCCGAGCACCCCGCGCTCGCGCTCTACGAGGCGGTGATCGCCGCGCAGGCCGAGCTCGTCTCCCGCTGGATGCTCGTCGGCTTCGTGCACGGTGTGATGAACACGGACAACATGACCCTGTCCGGCGAGACCATCGACTACGGCCCCTGCGCGTTCATCGACGCCTTCGACCCGGCCGCGAGCTTCTCCTCGATCGACACCCAGGGCCGGTACGCGTACGGCAACCAGGGGCCCATCGCCGCGTGGAACCTCGCCCGACTCGGCGAGGCCCTCGTGCCCGTGCTCGACGACGACCCCGACCGCGCCGTCCCACTCGCCCAGGAGGCGCTGGGCAGGTTCCACGGCGCCCATCTCGCGGCGTGGCGGGGCGGACTGCGGGACAAGCTCGGCCTCCCGGCGTCCGTGGCGGAGGACGACGTCGCCGCGCTCACCGACCGCCTGTTCCCGTGGCTGGCCGCGGCGCGGGCCGACTGGACCTCGTTCTGGGTGCGGCTGGCCGAGCACACGGCGGCGCCCGTGGACGACGACGCGGCGCGCACCGAGGCGGCACGGCTCGTCCCCGGCGCCCCGGACCCCGCGGGGCTCGCCGCCTGGCTCGCGGAGTGGCGGGCGATGGGTCCCGATCCGGCCCGCATGCGCGCGGTGAACCCCGTCTACATCCCGCGGAACCACCTGCTCGACGAGGCCCTGACGGCCGCGGAGGACGGGGACCTCACCGCCGTCCACCGGCTGCTCGAGGCCGTCACGGATCCCTTCACTCCGCGCCCCGGGTTCGAGCGGTACGCGGAGCCGGGTCCGGCGGACGGGGCCCCGTTCGTCACCTACTGCGGCACCTGACCGCTTTCGTTGACGAAACGGGCGCCCTCACCCCCCGCGCCAGCGACTTGACCGGCACGGCCGGGTCCGCGAGCGCGGCGGCGTCCACCACGATCCCCCGGTCGATGATGCGCCGGGCGGCCTTGACGGTCATGGGGTCGTCAATCGACGCGGCCCCGCGCAGGGTCCCGTCCGCGGCCAGCGCGAAGCTCGCCACCACGACGCCGCGCACCTCGCGGTCCACGATCCGCCCGCCGGCCGGCACCGTCATGTCCCCCACGGCCTCCACGTGGGCGTCGTACCGGTCGGACCAGAACCACGGGGCGCCCGGGGCGTCCGCCTGCTCCCCCAGGATCGCCGCCGCGGCGGCCGCACCGGAACGCAGCGCCGGCTCCCAGTGCCGCGACGGCGCCCACGCGGACCCCCGGGCCCGCGCGGCATCGCCCACGGCCAGGATCCCGGGCACGGTCGTGCGGCCCATCGCGTCCGTGAGCACGCCGTCGGCCACCTCCAGACCGGCGTCCTCGGCGAGGGCGGTGTCCGGCACGGTGCCGCCGGCCAGCACCACGACGTCGGCGTCCACGGTCCGCCCGTCGTGGAGGTGGAGCCGGTGGGCGGCCGGCAGCGCGGCGCCGCCGTCGGCATCCCGGTGCTCGATCCAGGCCGCCCGGCCGACCTCGACAGCGACCCCGTGCTCGACGTGCATCCGGTGCAGGCGGGCGGCCAGCGCCGGCCCGACCGCCGCGCGAGCCGGGGCGTCCGTCCCGGTCACGAGCGTCACCGCGGCGAGCGAGCGGCGCGCCGCGGCCGCGACCTCCGCCCCCGTGAAGCCGCCGCCCACGACCGCCACCTCGGCCCCGAACGTCAGGCGGTCGCGCAGGGCCTCGGCGTCGGCGCGGGTGCGCAGGGTGATCAGGTCCGGGTGGTCGGCGCCGGCGACGTCGAGGGCCCGGGGTCGCCCGCCCGTGGCGAGCACGACCGCGTCCGCGTCCAGGACCCGCCCGGAGGCCGTCTCCACCCGGTGGGGCGCGGGGCCGCCGTCGGGGTGGACACCGCCCGGCACCACCCGGACCGCCAGGTCCTCCACCAGCTCCACCCCGTGCTCGGCGAACCACGCCGGCGGGGCGAGCAGCAGGCGGTGCGCGTCCGTGTCGCCGGTCAGGAACTCCTTGCTCAGGGGCGGCCGGTCATAGGGCACGCCCTGCGGGTCCACGAGGGCGATCCCGCCCGCGAAGCCGCGGCGCCGCAGCTCGCGGACCACGGCGAAGCCCGCGACGCCGCCGCCCACCACCGCGACCGAGCCGGGCATGCCTGCCGGGGCGTCGACGTCGTGGTTCATGCGCCGGGGACGAGGTAGAGCTGGCCCTCGCGCTCCTCGACGCGGTGCACGCCGACGCCCTTGGTGGCGGGCAGGCAGAGCGCCTCGCCGGTGCGCAGGCAGAACTGCGCGGCGTGCAGCGGGCACTCCACGCGGTCGTCCTCGAGCCAGCCCTCGGCCAGCGAGGCGTCCTCGTGGGTGCACGTGTCGTCGATCGCGTGGAACTCGCCCGCGTCCGTGTGGAACACCGCGACGTCGTCCCTCGTCCCCGCCGTCGCCGCCGGGACGACGATCGCCTCGCCCTCCGGGACGTCCGCCGCCGCGCCGATGTGGATCGGCTCCGCCATGGTCTGCCTCCTCTGGTTCCCGGGCCGGGCGGCCCGTGGTGGTCTCCCGCCACCGTATCCCCCGGCGCGGACCCGACACCCCTCCGCTGTGCTCCGCCCCGGCGCCACACCGTGCCCACCTGTGAATGGGTGAACCGGACATCACGGGGGCGTGAAATCACCTGACAGGCCCGAGAAAAAGGTCCCCGGGAATGGTCGATCACGCTACGATCACGACGGCTCTCCGGCCGTCATCCCGCCCTCACCACGTCACCGCCCCGGGGATGCGACACGGCCCGCGCCTGTCATTCCTCGGGCACTCCACCTTCCGACGGCATCCGCATGAAGATTCTCCCGCCGCGCTCCGCCGCATCCCCCCGCCCGCTCGCGCCCGCCGTCGTGGTCGCCGCGCTCTCCGTCCTCGTCGGCGGCCTGCTCCCGCAGCAGCCGTCCGCGACCACGGAGGGCGACCCCGACGCACGCCCTCGCGACGACGCCGCCCGTGCCACGACCGCAGGGACGGCCGCGACCCCCGCGTCGGCCGCTCCCGTCGAGGGCGCCGGCGTCGCGACCGTCCCGCAGGAGGGCGAGAACCTCGTCCCGGCCGAGGAGGCTCCGGCCGGCGTCGTGCTCGGCGAGCCCGTGGTGGACCGCCCGTTCACGGTGGCCGCCGCCGTGTGGGACGCCGCGGCGGACGACGCCGTCGAGCGCGTGGAGATCCGCGTGCGTCAGGACGGGGCCTGGGGCCCGTGGCAGGTCCTGGATCGGCCCGTCCTGCCCGAGGGCGCCGCCCCCGCGCGCACCGGCACGGACCCGTTCGTCGCGTTCGGCGCGGACGGCGCCCAGCTGCGCGTGACCACCGTCGACGGCGCAGCCCCGGCCGGCCTCGAGCTGTCCCTCATCGACCCGGGCACGGCCGCCACGGACGAGACCGTCGCGAGCGCGCACCCGGCGGTGGCCGCCGAGCAGGCAGCCGAGACCGCCGGCCTGCCCCGGGGCGTGAAGTCGAGCGCCGTCGTCGGGGGCGCCGCACCCGCCGAGGCCCACACCGTGGCCACGGCCTCGGATGCGCGCGCGAAGATCCTCCCGGACGTGATCACCCGCGCGCAGTGGGGCGCTGACGAGTCCTGGGCCGAGTCCTCCCCGCAGTTCGACCAGGTGCGCGCGCTGACCATCCACCACACGGCCGGCACCAACGACTACACGCGCGCCCAGGCCGTGGAGCAGATGCGCGGCATCTACGCGTACTACACGAAGACCCTCGGCTGGGGCGACTTCCCATACCACCTGATCACGGACCGCTTCGGCAACATCTACGAGGGCCGCCGCGGCGCCCTGGACTCGAACCCGCTGGGCACGCACGCGGGCGGGTTCAACCGGGGCACGATGGGCATCTCCACGATGGGCAACTACGACGTGGTCGCCCCGTCCGAGGAGGTCGTGGACGCGATGGCCCGCGCCACCGCCTACTACCTGTACCGCGACGGCATCGACGCGCGGGGCCGAGTCACCCTGACCTCGGGCGGCAGCACGAAGTACGCCGCGGGCACGCCCGTCACCGTGGACACGATCTTCCCGCACCGGGCCACGTCCGCGACCGCGTGCCCGGGGCAGCACCTGATGGCCCGCTTCGACGACCTGCGCGACCTCGCCGAGGCCATCGCGACGGCGGCCGGCCAGCCGCCGGCACCGACCACGCCTGCTCCGACGCCGGCCCCGACGACCGAGCCGTCGACCGCCGGCACGTACACGGTGCAGCCGAACGACGGCTGGTGGGTCATCGCCCGACGGACCGGCGTGCCCGCGGCCACCCTCCAGGAGCTCAACGGCATGACCGAGTCGACCGTGCTCCACCCGGGCATGGTGCTGCGCACCGTCGCCGACCCGACCGCCCCGGAGCCCACCCCCATCACCACCGGCACGTACACGGCGCAGCCGAACGACGGCCGGTGGGTCATCGCCCGACGGACCGGCGTGCCCGCGGCCACCCTCCAGGAGCTCAACGGCATGACGGCGTCGACCGTCCTGCACCCGGGGATGGTGCTCATCACGGCCGCCACGGCGCCGGCCTCCACGCCCGCGCCGACCCCGGCCCCCGCCCCGGGCACGTACACGGTCCGCGAGGGCGACGGCTGGTGGATCATCGCCCACCGCACCGGCGTGACGATGGAGACCCTCCAGCGCCTCAACGGCATGACCGCGACCACCGTGCTGCACCCGGGGATGGTGCTGCGGACCGGCCAGACCGCCTCCGCCCCGGCGCCCTCGCCCGCCACGTACGTGGTCCAGGCGAACGACGGCTGGTGGCTCATCGCCCAGCGCACGGGCGTCTCCATGGAGCGCCTGCAACGCCTCAACGGCATGACGGTCTCGACCATGCTCCACCCGGGCATGGTGCTGCGCACCGCCTGAGCGCCCCGCCGGGACGACGTCGGCCCGCACCTGCGCGTGAAGGTGCGGGCCGCCGTCGTCGGTTGAGTTATCACCGGTCGCAGGCCGCTGCACCCGGGATAAGTCAACCGACGTTGCTCCCCAGGACAAGTCGACGACGGCGCAGGCCTCCGAGAGCCCGTGGGGCCGGTGGCTGCGGCGCCGCGGCTCAGTCCTCGAGCTTCTCGAACCGCACGCCGGGGTGCGCCGCCTCCAGCTCCTCCCACGTGATGCCGTGCAGCTCGCGGACCCGCACGACCCCGGAGGCGTCCAGCAGGAAGACGCCCCGATCCGCGTAGATGCGGGAGACGCAGCCGACGCCGGTGAGGGGGAACGTGCACTCGGCCAGCAGCTTCGGATCGCCCTTCTTGGTGAAGAGATCCATCATCACGTAGGTGTCCTTGGCGCCGATCGCCAGGTCCATCGCACCCCCGACGGCGGGGATCGCCCCGGGCTTGCCCGTGGACCAGTTGGCGAGGTCGCCGGTCGCGGAGACCTGGTAGGCGCCGAGGACGCACACGTCCAGGTGGCCGCCGCGCATCATGGCGAACGAGTCGGCGTGGTGGAAGTACGCGGCCCCGGGCAGCTCGGTGACGGGGATCTTGCCGGCGTTGATGAGGTCTTCATCGATCTGCTCGCCCTCGGCCTGCGGGCCGAAGCCCAGCATGCCGTTCTCGGTGTGCAGGGTGACGTTCTTCTCCGCCTCCAGGTAGTTGGACACCGTGGTGGGCTGGCCGATGCCCAGGTTCACGAAGGAGCCGGGGGCGATGTCCGCCGCGATCGTACGGGCCAGTTCGTCCTGGGTCAGCGGGGTGTCGGTCTGGGTGATGCTCATCGCTCTCCTCACTTCCCCTCGGCGGCCGGCTCGGCCGCGGTCGTCGTGGCCGCGCACGGCTTCGGCCGGCCCTCCGCCAGGGCAGCCCGCTCGGCGCGCTCCTTCTCCCCGGACTCGGTGTCGATCCGCACCACGGTGTCCGTGTAGATGCCGGGGGTCACCACGTGCTCCGGGTCGATCGGCTCCTCGCGGACCTCGTCCACCTGGACGATCGTGGTGGCGGCGGCCGCGGCCATGACGGGTCCGAAGTTGCGGGCGGTCTTGCGGTACACGAGGTTGCCGTGGCGGTCCGCCGCGTACGCCTTGATGAGCGCGACATCGCCGCGGATCGGGGCCTCCAGCACGTAGTGCGTGCCGTCGATCTCGCGGACCTCCTTGCCCTCGGCCAGCTGCGTGCCGTAGCCGGTGGGCGTGAAGAAGCCGCCGATGCCGGCGCCGCCGGCGCGCAGGCGCTCGGCCAGGTTGCCCTGCGGGACGAGCTCCAGCTCGATCTCCCCGGCACGGTAGGCCTCGTCGAAATGCCACGAGTCGGACTGGCGCGGGAACGAGCAGATGATCTTGGCGACCCGCCGCTCCTTGATCAGCAGCGCCAGGCCCGCGTCCGCCTGGCCCGCGTTGTTGTTGACCACCGTGAGGCCGGTGGCCCCGGACTCGAGCAGCGCGTCGATCAGCTCCATCGGCTGGCCGGCGTTGCCGAACCCGCCGATCAGCACCGTGGCGCCGTCGGTGATGCGGGAGACGGCCTGCGCGGCCGTGTCCACGAACTCCAGCATGGGGACTCCTTGGATGAGGGGGTCGGGTGGGTGCTCGGCCGGACGCGTCAGCGCGCGGCCACGTTCTCGAGGACGACGGCGATGCCCTGGCCCACGCCGATGCACAGCGCGGCCACGCCCCACCGCTCACCGGAGGCCTCGAGGCGGCGGGCCAGCGTGCCGAGCACGCGGGTGCCGGAGGCCCCGAGGGGGTGGCCGATCGCGATCGCGCCGCCCCAGGCGTTCACGATCTCCGGGTCCACGCCCCAGGCGTCCGTGCAGGCCAGGGACTGGGCGGCGAAGGCCTCGTTGAGCTCGACGGCGGCCACGTCCTTCCAGCCGATCCCGGCGCGGGACAGGGCCCGGTTCACCGCCTCCACCGGCGCGTAGCCGAAGAAGTCGGGCTCGTTGGCGGCGGTGGCGCGGCCGGCGATGCGGGCCAGGGGCTCCAGGCCGAGCACATCGGCGCCCGTCGACGAGCCCAGGAGGGCGGCCGAGGCGCCGTCGTTCATGGGCGAGGCGTTGCCCGCCGTGACGGTGCCGTTCTCCCGGCGGAACACGGTGCGCAGGCCGGCGAGGGTCTCGGGGGTGGAGTCCGGGCGGACGGTCTCGTCCCGCTCCAGGTCCGTGCCGGGCACGGCGGCCACGAGGGAGTCATACCGCCCCTCGTCCCACGCCCGCGCGGTAAGGCGGTGCGAGCGCGCGGCGAACTCGTCCTGGCGCTCGCGGGAGATGCCGAAGCGCTCGCGCAGCAGCTCCGTGGCCTCGCCGAGCGAGACGGTCCACTCCGGCGGCATCGCGTCATTGATCAGGCGCCAGCCGAGCGTGGTGTTCGCCGCCGCCAGGTCGTGCATGGGGAACGGGCGGGTGGTCTTGGGCAGCACCCACGGGGCACGGGACATCGACTCCACGCCGCCCACGAGGACCACGTCCGCCTCGCCGGTGTTGATCTGGCGGGAGGCGATGATCGCCGCGTCCAGGGAGGAGCCGCAGAGGCGGTTCACGGTGGTGCCGGGGATGGACAGCGGCAGGCCGGCCAGGAGGGTGGCCATGCGGGCCACGTTGCGGTTCTCCTCGCCCGCGCCGTTGGCGTTGCCGAAGACGACCTCGTCGATCCGCTGCGGGGCGGCGGCGTCCGTGCCGGCCTCGATCGGGCGGCCGGCGGCGGCGTCGGCCACGGCCTGGGCGGACGCGGCGCGCAGGCCCTCCAGGCCCGGGGCGCGGTCCACGAGGGTGCGGACCACGTGGGCGGCCATGTCGTCGGGGCGCACCCCCGACAGCGCGCCGCCGACCTTGCCGAAGGGGGTGCGGACGGCGTCGAACACGTAGGCATCGGTGAGGCTCATGGCCTCACCGTAGGACCGCCTCGGCGGGCGGGGAAGGGTGTGTGCGTGACGCGCACGGGCGTGCGCTGTGCGCATAGCGGACTACGCTGGCGGACATGACCGACGACGTCGACGCCCCCGGCGCACGTCCCGCGTCGGGCGGGGACGTGGTGCGCGCCCTGGCGTCCGGTCTGGCGGTGCTGCGCGCGTTCACCCCGGACACCCCCACGCTCTCGGTGAGCGAGGCCGCGACCGCCGCGGGGGTCACCCGGGCCACGGCGCGGCGCATGCTGCTGACGCTCACGGAGCTCGGCTACGCCGTGCAGGACGGGCGGCGGTTCGCGCTGACCCCGCGCGTGCTGGAGCTCGGCCACGGCTACTGGTCCGGCCGGTCCGTCTCCGAGATCCTCCGGCCGATCCTCACCCAGGCCTCGCAGCGCCTGCACCAGTCCTGCTCCGCGGGCGTGCTCCACGGGGCGCACCTGATGTACATCGCGCGTGTGCACACCGAGCGGATCCTGCGGGTGAACCTCGACGTCGGCACGCGCCTGCCCGCGTTCACCACGTCCATGGGCCGCGTGCTGCTGGCCGACCTGCCCGAGGACGAGGCCTGTGCCCTGCTCGCAGGCGCCCCGCGCACCCCCGCCACGGAGCACACCCTCACGGACGTGGACGCGCTGATGGCCGAGCTGGCGCGCGTGCGGGAGCAGGGCCACGCCGTGGTGACCGCGGAGCTGGACGCCCATCTGAGCAGCGTCGCCGTGCCCGTGCGCGACGCCGAGGGGCGAGTGGCCGTGGCGATCAACACGGCGCTGTCCCTCGGGCCGGACCATCGCGACCCGGGCGCGCGCCGGGCGGCCCTGCGGACCGGGGCCCGCGTGCCGGCGCCGCGCACGCCGGAGGTGGCGGCCGCCGTCGTGCAGGCCCTGCCGGTGCTGCGCGCCGCCGCGGACGACGCCGAGGCCGCCCTGGCCGCGCTCCAGCGCTGAGCGCCCACCCCCTTCAGCACTCCCCGCACCCGCATCCGCACCAGCACCAGCACCCGCCCCCGCGAATCGACTGCGGTTCTGACCCGTCTGAGGCCCGGAACGGCCGCCAGAAGGGTCGGAAGTGCAGTGGATTCGGAACGGGAAGGGCAGGGTGGGGGGTCAGGCCGGGAAGCGGCGGAGGTACTCCTCGAGGGAGTCGTCCGGGCGGTCCATCCACGGCACCGGGTGCGCCGCGGCCAGCGTGCCGGTCACGGTCGAGCGGTGCCGCCGGTCGCGGAACGTCCGGACGTCCTCGATCCGGGCGTCGCGCATCTCGAGGAAGGTGCGGGCCACCGCCTCGACGTCCACCTCCGGGCAGTCCGTGTGGGAGGACAGGTCCTGGATGTACGCGCCCTGGTAGGCCAGCGCGGCCGGCGGCCCGTCGATCCGCGTCATCCGCTCGAACCAGGCGTCCATGTCGGCCCGACGCTCCTCATCGCCGGGCACCGGGACGCGGCCGAGCAGCACGTCGCGGGCGAAGAAGGCCTGCGCGTCCAGGAGCGTCAGGGTGAACAGCTGCTGGGTGGCACCCAGGTAGAGCACGCGCGGGTCGGCGTGCCAGACCACGCCCTTCCACAGCCCGAACGGGGCCAGCAGGTTCGGGCCGGCCAGCGCCAGCTCGCCCGGCAGGAAGGGGTAGTGGTGGCGGTAGCCGGTGCACAGCAGCACGGCGTCGTACTCGCCGGTGGAGCCGTCCGCGAAGGTGACCTCCGCACCGTCGAACCCCTGCACCTCGGGGGCCTCGTCCATGCCGGCCGGCCACGCGATGTCCTGCGGGCGGGCACGGTAGGCGGTGGTCACGTGGGCGGCGCCGGCGCGGTGCAGCTGCAGGGCCAGGTCCTGCCCGGAGTAGGAGGAGCCCACCACGAGCACGCGACGGCCCGTGTACGGCTCCGGGCTTCGGTAGTCGTGGGCGTGCTGGACCTGCCCGGGGAAGGTCTCCACGCCGGGCCAGGACGGCAGGTGCGGGGCGTGGAAGTGCCCGGTGGCCACCACGACGCGGTCGAACCGCTCGGTGACGGCCTCGCGCGTGACCAGGTCCTCCGAGGTCACCCCGAACCCGCCGTCGTCGAGCGGCTGCACCCAGCGGACGGCCGTGGCGAACCGGATCTGCGGGCGGATGCGCCCGGCCACCTCGGCCACCCGGCCCACGATGTAGTCCCGCATGGCCTCCCGCGGGAGGTACGAGGACACGGCGCGGCCGAAATGCGCATCGAACGGGTAGTCCGGGTACTCCATGCACTCCTTGGGCCCGTTGATCCACAGGTCCCGGTACATGGCGGAGTGCACGGGCTCGCCGTGGCGGTCCGCGCCGGTGCGCCAGTCCAGGTTCCACTGGCCGCCCCAGTCGTCCTGGCGCTCGAACGCCACGACCTCCGGGACCGCCGCCCCCGCGTCCTCGGCCAGGGCGAGGCTCCTCAGCAGGGCCATGCCGGACGGGCCGGCTCCGATCAGGGCGACGCGCTCACGCATGGGTGTCCTTCCGAGAGTGGGGGTGGGGCGGCTCGGCCCGACCGTAGCACCGGCCCCCGCGAATCGACTGCGGTTCTGACCCTTCTCCGGGGTGGAACGGCCGCCAGAAGGGTCACAAGTGCAGCGGGCCACCCGCACCATGATCGACCCGCCGAACGGGGCGCGGCGGACAAGGGTCACGGCCGCCACGGCCATGAGTCCGAGGCCGTAGAGGAGGCCGGCCGGGTCCCACATGCCCAGCACGACGCCGGACCCGGCGTCGGCAAGGTCGGCATCGTGCCGGGCGAAGACCTCCTGGGCCAGCTGGAACGCGATGCTCCGGGGAGTACTCCCAGCTTCCTCTACGGCATGCGATACTCCCATCATTCATTACTCAATTCACGCGCCGTGCATGGCAGCCGTTGGCCACAACGGCATGTGACATCACTGCGCCCTCCCGAAGGAGCATCGTGGCCCGCAAGAGCAATCCTGTGTATTACGACGCCAACGGCAATGTCGTGCAGCCCCCCGCGAAGAAGAAAGGGGGGTGTCTCAAGTACGCCCTGATCGGCCTGCTCGCCCTGATCGTGATCGCCGTCCTCGCCTCCATGATGGGCGGCGGTTCGAACAGCACCTCGGAGGGGGGCGGAGAGGCCGCCTCCCAGGGCGAGACCAGCTCCAGCGACGAGGCAGCCAAGGTCGGCCTCGGCCAGGAGTTCACCGTGGGCGACTGGGCCACGACCGTTGAGTCGGTCGATACGCCCGTCGCGAGCGTCGGCCCGTCCGGCTTCTCCACGGAGGCCCAGGGCGAGTTCGTGCCCGTGCAGATCAGCGCGAAGAACAACGCCAAGGAGGAGCGGACGTTCTTCGCCGACAGCGTGAAGCTCGTCAGCGCAGACGGGGCCGAGTACAGCTACAGCACGGACGCATCGATCTACGGCACCGAGAACGGCATGAACATCGAGCCGACCAACCCGGGCAACGTGGCCAGCGGCTACCTGTGGTTCGACGTTCCGGCAGGGACCGAGATCACCCAGGTCAAGGTCTCCGGGGGCGGCCTCTCCCTCGATCAGCCGGTGGTCGTCGAGCTCGACTGATCAGCGCGCAGACGAGGCCCCATGTCCTTCCCGGGCATGGGGCCTCGTGCGCGCTGTGAACGTTGCGCTCAGAGCGGCCTGCCCTCGGCGAGGTCGGCGTCCTCCTGGGCGAGCTTGAACGCGATGTTCGCCGCCGGCACGGAGGCGTAGACCGCGGTCTGCAGGCTGATCTCCTGGATCTCCTCCCGGGTCAGGCCGTTGCGCAGGGCGGCGCGCGGGTGCATGGCGCACTCGTCCCAGTAGCCGCCGGCCACCATGGCGGAGATGGTCACGGCTGAGCGCATCCGCCGGTCCAGACCGGGCCGCGTCCAGATCGTCCCCCATGCGTAGCGGGTGATCAGGTTCTGGAAGTCCTCGGTGGTGGCGTCCTTCCTCGCCTCGGCGCGGGCCACGTGGGCGTCGCCCAGGACCTCGCGGCGCACGGCCATGCCCGCGTCGAGCACCTCCTGGGAGGTGCGGTCCATGTCGTGCCCGATGGGCTGCTCGGCGCTCATGCGCAGTCTCTCCTCGTGGTGGGGGCGTCGTCGTGCGGGGCAGGGCGGGAGGGGGCGGGCGGCTCAGCGCGCCGGGAAGGCGGCCAGGGCCGCGGCGGTGCGCTCGGGCTGCTCGAGGGGGGCCTGATGGGCGGTCTCGTCGAACACGTGGGTCACGGTGCCCGGCACCGCGGCGGCGATCTCCTCGCCCGCCGAGGGCGGGGTGACCTGGTCCGCCACGCCGTGGATCGTGAGGACGGGGACGGCGATCTCCCCGAGGCGCCCGCGCACGTCGAAGTCGGCCAGCGCCTCGCACAGGCGCGCGTAGGAATGGCGGTCCGCCTCCTGCAGGGTGTGCAGCAGGCCCGTCGTCCGCTCCGGGTGGGCCGCGATGAACCCGTCGGCGAACCAGCGCTGCGCCGAGCCCTCGACGAGGGTCGGGGTGCCGGCACGCTCCACGAGCTCGGCGCGCTCGCGCCAGGACCCCGCCTCGCCGATCTTCGCGGCGGAGCAGATCACGGCCACACCGGAGACGGTGTCCGCGTGGTCCAGGGCCAGCTGCAGCGCCACGCACCCGTTGAGGGAGACGCCCGCGAAGTGCACGGGCAGGTCCGCGGGAACGGTGCCGTCCTCCTGCAGCGCCTGCACGGCGGCGACGACGGCGTCCGCCAGCTCCGCCATCGAGAACGGCTCGGCGTGGGGCTCGGAGGCGCCGTGGCCGGGCAGGTCGTAGCCGACCACCACGGTGTCCTCAGGGAGCTGCTGCGCGGCGAGGCTCCACAGGGCCTGGACGCCGGTGCCGAGGCCGGCGCCGACCACGAGCACGCGGGCGGGGTCCTGGGCGGGCTTCAGGAGGGTGGTGGTGACACGGGGGGTGCTCATGGGCGGTCCTTCCTCTGCGGCGGCGCCGCACCCCGAGGGGCGCGGCCGGTTCTGACGGAGATGGTCTCAGGTGCGGGGCGGCGTCGTCGTGCCCCGGCGGGCGGCGAGGAGGCGGTCCACGAGGGCCTCGGCCTCCCCCGTGTAGGCGGCGGGGTCGAGGAGGTCGTCGAGGCGGGCGTCCGGAACGGACTCCGGGACCGCCGCGCGCAGCAGGGCGCGGAAGTTCCCCTCGCACGCCAGGGAGCGGTCCACGACGTCCTGGATCAGCCGCTTCCCGGAGCCCGGCTCGCCGGAGGCCTCGTCCAGCTCCGGAGCCAGCTCGGCCATGATCGGCTCGGAGACGAGCAGCGGGCCGGTGAGCTCCAGGTTGCGCCGCATGCGGTCCTCGTGGACGCGCAGGCCGGAGACGAGCTCGCGGGTCAGGGCCGCGGTCCCGCCGGCCACCCGCAGCAGGCGGCGCAGCGCGGGCCACTCGGCGTGCCAGGCCCCGTCCGGGCGCTCGTCGTCCGCGGCGCCGGCCGCCGTGTACACCCGCGCCGCGAGCCCGGGGGCGGACAGCGCGGCGGAGCGGATCAGCACGGAGAGCACGGGGTTCTGCTTGTGCGGCATCGGGGAGGAGCCGCCGCGGCCGGCCGCAAGCGGCTCACCGAGCTCGCCGTTCTCGATCCGCGCCGATGTCAGCACGTCGTTGGCGATCTTCCCGCACGCGGCCACGACGTCGGCCAGGGCCGCGGCCACGCCCGTGACGGCCATGCGGTTCGTGTCCCAGGGCCCGGCGGGGGCGGCGAGGCCCAGCTCGGCGGCAAGGTCCTCGACCAGGGTGAACGCGGTGACCTCGGGGCCGAGGGTCCCCGCGCGGTGCGCGCGGTCGACGTGCCCGGACAGGGAGGCCAGGGTGCCGGCGGCGCCGCCCCACTGGACGGGCAGGTCCGCGACGGCGGCGGCGAGCCGATCCGCGGCCTGGCCGAGGCCGTCGAGCCAGTTCGCGGCGCGCAGCCCGAAGGTGGAGGGCAGGGAGTGCTGGGCGAGGGATCGGGCGACCATCGGCGTCGAGCGGTGGGCGCGGGCCAGCTCCGCAAGCGCGTCCTGCGCGGCGGCGAGGTCCTCGGCCAGGATCGCGCCCACCCGGCCCACCATGACCATCAGCGCGGAGTCCACGACGTCCTGGCTCGTGGCGCCCAGGTGCACGGCGCGGGAGCCGGCCGGCAGCTGCGCGCGCAGCGCCTTCAGCGCCGGGATCAGGGGGGTGCCGCCGCCCTGGGCCGCGCGGGCGAGCGCGGCGAGGTCGTAGGCGTCCGGGTCGCCCGCCGCCGCGGCGGCCGCCGCCTCCGCCTCCGTGGCGAGCCCGTGCCGGGCGAGCACGCGCACCCAGGCCGCCTCGACGTCGAGCAGGTGCCCCAGGAAGGTGCGGTCCGCGGTGGCGGCCTCCGCCCGACTGCCGGCCCAGGCCGGATCCAGGAGGCCGACGTCGGCGACGGCGGCGAGGTCGGCGGCGGCTGAGGTCATGGCGGGCTCCTGGGGTCGGAGGGGTGGGATCGGGCTCCGGAGGCGGCGTCAGGCCCGACCCGTCCCGCGTGTGGGAGGGGCCGGGCCTGCGGCCGAGGCCGGCGTCAGTCGAGCTCGGGGTACTCGATGCCGGGGAACTGCAGGAACACGGTCTCCTTCGGTGCGTGCTCCCCGGGGCCCTGGATCCAGATGTCGAACTCGAGCGAGCCGTCGTCGTTCCGGGTGCCGATCAGGGTGCGACGGCGGTCCTCGTCGAGGGAGGTCAGGAACGCGTCCTGCACGATCGCCTCGGCGTCCTCGGGCAGGTACACGCGGGTGTGCAGCTTGTTCAGCAGGCCGCGGGCGAACACGACGACGTGGATGAACCGGGCGCGGTCCTCGTTCACCACGCCGGGCTCCACGGTGGAGAAGGTGTAGCGGCCCGCGTTGTCCACGGCGCAGCGGCCCCAGCCGGTGAAGGTGAAGCCGTCCTGGACGAGGGAGCCGTCCTCCTGCGAGATGACGCCCTCGGCGTCGGCCTGCCAGATCTCGATCATGGCGTCCGGGATCGGATCGCCGTTGCCGTCGTAGACGGTGCCGAACAGGCGCATCGCGTCCGCGCGGCCCGCGGGGACCAGCTGGTGGCCGTCGCGCCACGGCAGGTGGACCTGCTCGTAGCCGTTCGCGTAGCCGAAGAACGGGCCGATGGTCTGGCCCGGGGTGGGGACCAGCCTCCCGTCGGCGGTGCGCTCGGTGGTCTCGTCGATCCGCATCAGTGATCGCCCTCCTCGTCTTCCATCCAGGTGCGGTGGCTGCCCGTGAGCACGATGTCCCACCAGTAGCCGGTGTTCCACTCGTGGCTGGTCACCGAGTGGTCGTAGGTGGCCACGAGCCGGTCGCGGGCGGCCTGGTCCGTGATGCCCTGGTAGATCGGGTCCAGCGGGAACAGCGGATCGCCCGGGAAGTACATCTGGGTGATCATGCGCTGCGTGAAGTCCGTGCCGAACAGGGAGAAGTGGATGTGCGCCGGGCGCCACGCGTTGCGGTGGTTCTTCCACGGGTACGGGGCCGGCTTGATGGTGGTGAACTCGTAGGTCCCGTCCGCGCCGGTCAGTGTGCGGCCGATGCCCGTGAAGTTCGGGTCCAGCGGCGCGGGGTGCTGGTCCCGCTTGTGCACGTAGCGGCCGGCCGCGTTGGCCTGCCAGATCTCCACCAGCTGGTGGCGCACGGGGCGGCCGTCGTCGTCGAGCACGCGGCCGCGCACCTTGATGCGCTCGCCGATCGGCTCGCCGTTCTGGCCGACGGTCAGGTCCGCCTCGAGCGGGTGCACGTCGCGGTGGCCGAAGGCCGGGGACCACAGCTCCACGGTCTCGGGGTCGGCGTGCACGAGCGACTTGGTGGGGTGGCGGAACACCGACGAGCGATAGGGCGGGAAGTCGAGCCGCGGCTGGGTCTCGCCCTGGGCCTGGGCATGGACGGCCGCGATCTCTTCACTGATCTGCCCCTGCGAGTCGCGGGTGGCGGCTGGATCGAGCACGTGGGCGCTGTCGAACGTGTCGTCGTCCTTGGCCTGGGCGGCGATGCTCACGTCGGCTCCTTTCTCTGCGGGGTCGGGGATCGGTCGGGCTCAGGCGGAGGGCCAGCCGGTGTACTGCTCGGCGAGGAACTGCCGTCCGTAACGGGACTGGACCACGTTGCGGAGCTCACCGCGCACGCGCATGTCCTCGAACTCCGAGGCGTCCGGGCGGGCGTGGAGCATGGTGGTCATCCAGTAGGAGAAGTTCTGGTCCTTCCACACGCGGGTCAGCGCCGTCTCCGAGTAGGCGTCGAGCAGGTCGCGCGAGCCCGTGGCGGCCCACGACTCGAGCGCCTCGGCCAGGACGCGCACGTCCGCGAAGGCGAGGTTCAGGCCCTTCGCCCCGGTGGGCGGGACGGTGTGTCCGGCGTCGCCGGCGAGGAAGACGTTGCGGTGACTCAGCGGTGTGCGCACATAGGAGCGGAAGCCGAGCACCGTCTTGTCGATGATGGGGCCGGTCTTGAGGGTGAAGCCGTCCGGGCCGGCCACGATGCGCTGCAGCCGGTCCCAGATCCGGTCGTCGGACCAGTCCGCCACGCGGGTCGAGGGGTCGCACTGGAAGTACATGCGCTGCACGGTCTCCGAGCGCTGCGAGATCAGGCCGAAGCCATGCTCGGAGCGGGCGTAGATCAGCTCAGGCGAGGACTTGGGCGCCTCGGCGAGGATGCCGAACCAGGCGAAGGGGTACGCGTGGAAGTGGTCCTCGCCCTCGGTGTCGCGCTGGAGGGCCTTGCGGACGGTGGAACGCGAGCCGTCCGCGCCCACGAGGATGTCGCAGCGCAGTTCCTCGACCGGCCCCTCCTCGCCAGCGGCCACGGAGCGGAACCGGACGCCGGGGGTGTCCGAGTCGACGTCGAGCACCTCGAGCACCTCGGTCTCGAAGCGGACGTCGCCGCCGTCGCGCCGCCGCGCCGCGGCGAGGTCGACGAAGACCTCGTTCTGCGCGTACAGGGTGACCGTGGCACCCACGAGCTCCGGGAAGTCCAGGGCATGCGACTCGCCGTCGAAGCGCAGGATGATGCCGCGGTGCTCGTCGCCCACCGTCCTCACCCGGCCGTCGACGCCCATGTCCGTCAGCATCTCCACGCTGGGCTGCTCGAGGATGCCCGCGCGGTGGGTGTGCGCGATGGTCTCGGGGTCACGGGACTCGAGGACGACGTTGTCGATCCCCTGCCGCGCGAGCAGGTGGGAGAGCATCAGGCCGGCGGGCCCGCCGCCGACGATGCCGACGCGGGTGCGGGTCACGGGGGGCTGGGTCATGGCGTCCTTTCCGGGGGACGTCACCGGTCGGGCCGGGCGGGTCGGGCCGCGCGGCCGGGGCCGGCGGCGGAGGTCCCGACCATCCTGTGGCGCAGGACACGGCCCGCGCCCGGCCGTTCTCACTCAGTGAGAATGGCCGCCGAGTCCGCGGGCGATCCCCCGGGCGGCCGTCATCAGCAGGGGCGGCACCCCCGGGGTGTACGGCGCCTCGCGGGGGACGACGACCCCGAGCGCGGCCGCCGCCACGCCGTCGGCCCCGCGGACCGGCACGGCGACCCCCCGGGACTCCTCGTCCAACGCGCCGTCCACGGCCGCGTACCCCTCCCGCCGCACATCCGCCAGAAGCGCTCGCAGCCGCGGCTCGCTGGGCGTGGCCACCCGCGCCCGCACGCCCGCGGGCACCGCACGCCCCGACTCGAGGGGATGGTGATCCACGACGGCGCCGAGCCGGTCCCGGTGCCGGGCGATGAACCGCTCCGCCGTCTCGACCGGGGCGTGGGCGAGCAGCACGAGTCCCAGGGCGGTGGTGAACGGCGGCAGCCGACCCGCGACGTCCGCCTGGTTCACCACGGCCCCCTGGGAGGAGAGCCGGGCGAGCACGAGGACGCCGTCGTCGTCGAGGACCGCGAGCTGCGTGTGCTGCCGCAGGACCGACTGCACGTCCACGAGGAACGGCATGGCCGTCCGGGCCAGGGACATGCTCGGCGCGCTCCGGGAGGCCATCTCCCACAGCCGCAGGCCGGGCCGGACCACGCCGTCCTCGTCCTTCTGCAGCAGCTCGGCGCGCACCAGCCGGTCCACCTACCGATAGGCGGTGGCCAGGGGCAGCTCGGTGCGCCGGGCCAGGGCCGCCACGGTCAACACCGGACGCTCCGCGTCGAACGCGAAGCGGACCCGGATCAGCCGGTCCAACGTGCCGCTCGCGCCGACCCGCTCACGTCAGGAAGTCGCGCGCGACCTCGAGGAAGCGGTCGTTGGCCTCCTGCTCGCCGATGCTCACGCGCACGCCCTCGCCCGCGAACGCCCGGACGGACAGGGCCCGGGCCTGGGCGGCCTCGGCGAAGGCCTGCGTGCGCTCGCCGAGCGGCAGCCACACGAAGTTGGCCTGCGAGGAGGGCAGGTCCCAGCCGGCCCCGGCCAGGGCGGCGGCGACGCGCTCGCGCTCGTCGACGACGACCTGCACGCGCTCGAGGACCTCGTCCAGGTGCTCGAGCGAGGCGATCGCGGCCTCCTCGGCCACCGTGGACACCGCGAACGGGGTGGCCACGGTGCGCAGGGCCTTGGTGATCTCCGGCTGCGAGACCGAGTAGCCCACGCGCAGGTTGGCCAGGCCGTGCGCCTTCGAGAAGGTGCGCAGCACGACGACGTTCGCGTGCTTGCGGTACATCTCCGGACCCTTGACCGCGTCCTCGTCGCGGACGAACTCCACGTACGCCTCGTCGATGACCACGAGGATGTGCGCGGGCACGCGCGCCAGGAAGTCCTCGACCTCGGCGGTGGTGAGCACGGGGCCGGTCGGGTTGTTGGGGGTGCAGAGCAGGATCACGCGGGTCCGCTCCGTGATCGCCTCCAGCATGGCCGGCAGGTCGTGGCGGTGGTCCGCGGTGAGCGGCACCTGCACGTCCACGGCACCGGCGGTGCGGACCACGATCGGGTAGGCCTCGAAGGAGCGCCACGCGAAGATCACCTCGTCGCCCTCCCCGGCCTCGCCGTGGCCGGCGAAGGCGGTGATGACCTGGGCCAGGGCGCCGAGGGAGCCGGCACCGGTCACGACGTCGTCCGCCGGGACGTCCAGGTGCGCGGCCAGGGCCTGGCGCAGGCCGGTGGAGAGGGTGTCCGGGTAGCGGCAGAGGGTGCTGGGCGCGCCCTCCGGGCCGGTCACGACCTGACGCACCCGGTCGATCACGCCGGGCACGGGCGCGTAGGGGTTCTCGTTCGAGGAGAGCTTGTAGGGGTGCAGGCCCGGGACGGCGACCGGCGGCTTGCCGGCGGCGTACGGCGGCAGCATGCCGACCTTCTTGTGGGGCGCGACCACGGCGGGCGTCTGCTGTGCGTCATCAGTCATGGCCACCAGGGTAATGCGGGCTGCGGACGCCGTGAGCGGCACCACGGGACCCGGGCTCAGGCTGCGCCGAAGGCGACGGCGACGGCCCGGGCCGCCTCACCGAGCCGGTCCCCGAGGCGCGCCGGGTCCTCCGGCCGCGTCGCGTAGACCACGGCGAGGGCGGCGGGCAGCTGGCCCGGGACCCGCAGCGGCACGGCCACCGAGGAGACGCCGGTGATGACCTCGTCGGAGCTGACGGCCCAGCCGCGCTCCCGCACGTCGTCGAGCTCGGGTCGCTCGGGCGGGGCCTCGCCGGGCAGCCGCGCCCACTCCTGTCCGGTCAGGGCGACGGCGATCGCCATCCCCGGCGCACCGACCCCGAGGGGGTGCCGGGTCCCCGGCCGCTGCGTGACGAGGTTGCCGCTGGGCGGCTCGGCCGTGGCCAGGGTGAGGCAGTGGGCCCCGTCCCACACCACCAGGAACGCGGTCATGCCCAGGTCGGTGGAGACGGCGGTCAGGTGCGGCATGGCCGCCGCGCGCAGATCCTGCTCCACCCGGCGGGCGAGGACGGCCAGGCCGGGGGCGGCGTGGACGCGGCCGAGGCCGTCGCGGCGCAGCAGGCCGTGGGCCTCGAAGGTGCGCAGCATGCGGTAGGCGACCGAGCGATGGACGCCCAGGCCGTCGGCGAGGTCGGCGATGGTGGGCGGCTCGGGCGCCTCCACGACGGTCTCGAGCAGGGTGAGCGCGCGGGAGAGCGTCTGGGAGGGTGCGCCCTCCCGGACCGGGCCGCCGTCGTGCTCTGCCATCCGTGCTCCTCGCCTCGCGTGCCGGACGTGACGCGCCCGGGGCGTGGTCGGCCCGCGCACCGGTTGTGAACCCTGTCACGTCCGCGTACAGTCTGGCACACATGTGTTCCCAGGGGGAACACCGTGTTCTCTGAGAGAACACGCCGTCGGGTGGCACGCGCGCCGCGCAGCGACATCCCCCGCAGCGAAAGGACCCCCATGCTCTTCCACCACCACGGCTATGTCTCCACGAACCCGCGCGTCCAGGTGGCGGCCGGCATCGGCCTGGACCGCCCCGCCGAGCTGCCGGACGAGATGGACGTGCTGATCGTCGGCTCGGGCCCGGCCGGCATGATCGCCGCCGCCCAGCTCGCGATGTTCCCGGACGTCCACACCCGCATCATCGAGCGCCGCCCCCACCGCCTCGAGATCGGCCAGGCGGACGGCATCCAGGCCCGCTCCGTAGAGACCTTCCAGGCCTTCGGCTTCGCAAGCGAGATCATCGACGAGGCCTTCGACCTGACCTCCATGGCGTTCTGGAACCCGGCCGAGGACGACGCAGACACGATCGTGCGCACCTCGCTGGCCGAGGACGACCCGGAGGGCGTCTCCGAGTTCCCGCACCTGATCGTGAACCAGGCCCGCATCCTGGACTGGTTCGCCGAGTACATGAAGAACTCCCCCACCCGTGCGCGGCCGGACTACGGCTGGGCGTTCGAGACCCTCGAGGACACGAACGACGGCGAGCACCCCGTGCTCGTGACCCTGCGCCGCACCGTGGACGCCGAGGGCAACGCCCTCGAGGACCCCGCCTCAGGCGCGACCCGCCAGGTGCGCGCCAAGTACGTGGTGGGCGCGGACGGCGCGGGCTCTCGTGTCCGCAAGGCGATCGGCCACACCCTGACCGGCGACGCCGCGAACCACGCGTGGGGCGTCATGGACGCGCTGGCCGACACGGACTTCCCGGACATCCGCACCAAGTGCGCGATCCACTCGTCCAGCGGCTCGATCCTCCTGATCCCCCGCGAGGGCGGCCACCTGTTCCGCATGTACGTGGACCTCGGCGAGGTCCCGGCGGACGACAACCACCAGGTGCGCCAGACCCCGCTCGAGGAGATCATCCGCCGGGCCCAGCAGATCCTGCGCCCCTACACGCTGGACGTGAAGGAGGTCGCCTGGCATTCGGTGTACGAGGTGGGCCACCGCCTCACCTCGGGCTTCGACAACCGCGAGCGCGTGGCCCACCCCAACGTGTTCCTGCTCGGCGACGCCTGTCACACCCACTCCGCGAAGGCCGGCCAGGGCATGAACGTGTCCATGCAGGACGGCTGGAACCTCGGCTGGAAGCTGGGCCAGGTGCTCTCCGGGATGGCCCCGGTCGAGCTCGTGCCGACCTACTCGGAGGAGCGCAAGGAGATCGCCAAGAACCTGATCGACTTCGACAAGGAGTGGTCGACGCTCATGGCCAAGCCCACCTCCGAGCTGGGCGACCCGAACGAGGTGGCCGAGTTCTACACGAAGACCGCCGAGTTCCCGGCCGGCTTCATGACGCAGTACCGGCCCTCCCTCCTCACCACGGACGCCACCGGCCAGGCGCTGGCGCAGGGCTACCCCATCGGCAAGCGCTTCAAGTCGGCGCTGGTGGAGCGCTCGTGCGACACCAACGTGAAGCACCTGGGCCACCTGCACCGCGCGGACGGCCGCTGGCGCGTCTACGTGTTCGCCGACGCCGCCTCCCCGCGCGCCGAGGATTCGAAGGTCGCGGCGTGGGCGAAGGCGATCGAGGAGGACCCGCGGTCCTTCCGCAACCGCCACACCCCGTCGGACGGGCCGGAGGACGCCCGCTTCGACATCAAGGTCGTGTACCAGCAGAAGCAGACCGAGTTCGCCCACCCGGACGTGCCGTCGATCTTCCGGCCGACCACCGGCTCCCTCGGCCTGCACGACCTGAACAACATCTTCGCCACGTGTCAGCCCAAGCACGGCGAGGACATCTTCGAGGCCCGCGGCATCAGCCGTGACGGCGCCGTCGTCGTGGTCCGCCCGGACCAGTACGTCTCCGGCGTCTTCGGCCTGGACGAGGTCGACCGCCTGAACGCGTTCTTCGCCGGCGTGCTGCTCGACGCGAACTGAGCGGGCGGCGGCGGGCGCCCCGCCGCCGGCGCGCTCACCGGGATCCCGGGGGCAGGTGGCCCCGCTCGGGCGGCGTGCGGCGCAGGCGCACCGCCCGGCTCGAGGCCACGGTGCCGGCGGTCAGCCCGGCCAACGCGGCGGAGAGCCCGGCGACCTCCGCCCGGGATGCGGGCTCGGCGGCCTCGAACTGCCGGATCAGGTCCACCTGGACGTCGAAGTCGTGGGCGACGTCCAGGTCGTCCTCGGCCGCCAGCGGAGAGGTGGTCCGGAAGCCGCCCCCGGGCGCATCCCACCCGTGGCCGGCCGGGTGGAAGACCACCTCGGCCCGGCGCGCCGAGACGGGGGTGGGCGCCCCGTCCGCGGCGACGGCCAGGTCCCCGTCCGCGGAGAACTCCAGCACCGCGGTCCGCCCGGTCTCCACCGCGTTGCCGGACGGCGCCGCGACCGTCATGACGCCGGTCACGGGGTACACGGACGTGAAGTCCTCGCGCCCGGCCAGGTTCACGGCGTGCACCCCGCCCTGGGAGTAGCCGGCCAGGACGAGCGGGGCACCGTGCGGGACGTCGGCCGCCTCGAGCGCCGCCCGCACCGCCGGGGCCGTGACCTCGGACCCGGAGCCGAGGGCGTCCAGGAGTCCGCCGGCGTCCCACGGGTCGGTCGACTCGGAATCCGGGATCAGGCCGCCGCGGGTGCCCGGCAGACCCACCACCCAGGCGCGGCTCCCGTTCTCTCGCACCACCTCCGTGACCGTGAGGTCCCCGTCCCCCTCCCCACGCGGGATGAGAGAGGCCAGCCCCGTGGCCGAGCCGTCCAGCAGGGCGGGCGCCGTCGGCCGGTCCTGCGGCGCCCCGTGCGGGGTCACCGCGCCCCGGGGCGCCGCGCCGGCGAGGGTCAGGGCGTCCGCCGCCACGGTCCACGCCTCGTCCGGGGAGACCCGCAGCGCCTCGGTGAGGTCCGACGCGGCATCCGTCCCCTTCTTCGCCGCGGAGGAGACGGGCCGCTTCAGCACGAGCTTCTGCGCCCTCGTCAGCATCTTCACGTCGATCCGCGCCAGGGCCGCGAGCAGGGGGAAGCCGGCGGCCGTGAGCATGGCGGCCACGATGGCCTCGGGCACCGCCTGGACGAGGTCCTGCACGAGCCGCTCCGCCTCGCGGGTGGTGAGGCCGTCATGGCCGTCCCGCCAGAGCAGCGCCGGCAGCTCCTCCAGGGAGGCGTCCTCGGCGGCCATGATGCCGGCCGCCGCGCGCTCGGCCTCCTCGTAGCGGGCCGCCGCGGAGAGCAGGTCGCGGTGCAGCTCGGCGCACTGCTCCGACAGGCTCCGCACGCGACCGACCGCCTCCGCCAGCCGGTCCTGCAGCAGGGCGGCGGAGGCGAGCCACGTGGCCGATCGGCCCAGCCCGAAGGCGGCCGCGTCGACCTGCCACGAGGCTCCGGCCGCCTCTTCGGCGGCGTGCTCGTGCCGCCCGGCCACGACGCGCATCTCCTCGGCCTCCGCGTAGATCGAGCCCGGTCCGCCGTGCGTGCTGAAGGCCACCGCCCCCGGGCCCGCACCCCGCCCGCCGGTCATGCCGCCACCGCCAGCGAGCGCAGGACGGCCAGCGCCGCCTCCTCGGCCGCCCGCTGCCGGGCCTCCGCGTTCCGGCGCGCGTCCTCGGCGTCCCGCTCGGCGGTGGCCCGCAGGGCGAGCCACTCCCCGGCCTCCCGTTCGAGCTCCGCCGCCAGGGCCGCCGCCCGCCGGACGGCCTCCCCATAGGCGCCGGCGGCCTCCCCGCGCCATGCCGTGTGCATCGCCGAGCGCACGTCCGTGGCGGCGCTGACCAGCCCGCCCAGCGCCGTGCGCAGCTGCGTCTGGGCCACGGCGAGGTCGGCGAGGGCCTGCTCGGCGGCCTCCCGCTCGCGCCGGGCGGGGTCGGCCCACGCGACCAGGCGGGCGGCGTCGTCGTCGAGTCCGACGGCCCGCAGGGCCGTGGCGATCTGCTGAGGTCCGATGAGGGGTGACATGCGGCCACCGTAGGGAGGGCCCGGGTCCCGCGACCGCGGCGAGGGGCGATCCGGGGATGGGGGACACCGTCGGGACGCCTGTGCAGGAGAGAACCGTCCCGCACCGTCCCGACGGCCGCATCGCACCCGGGCCCCGCATGCCCCGGCGTGTTGACCGAGGTCACACCCTGGCCTATCCTGAACGAGCGGTCAGTAATTCGGTGCGCCCCGGTGCGCCCTGACCACGGAACCAGCCCGCACTCAGCGTGAGGTGATCCCCATGACGCAGACCAGCTCCCCCCAGCACCTGGCCTCCGTCCCGTCCCCCGAGGATGCGGCCGGCCAGGAGAACTTCGATCGCCTGATCGCGGAGGACTCGCGCATCGAGCCCCGCGACTGGATGCCCGAGGCGTACCGCAAGTCCCTGACCCGCCAGGTCTCCCAGCATGCGCACTCCGAGATCATCGGCATGCAGCCGGAGGCCAACTGGATCACCCGCGCCCCCTCCCTGAAGCGCAAGGCGATCCTCATGGCCAAGGTCCAGGACGAGGCCGGCCACGGCCTGTACCTGTACTCCGCCGCCGAGACCCTCGGCACCCCGCGGGACGAGCTGAACGAGCAGCTGCTCTCCGGCCGCGCGAAGTACTCCTCGATCTTCAACTACCCGGCCCGCACCTGGGCGGACATGGGCGCGATCGGCTGGCTCGTCGACGGCGCCGCGATCTGCAACCAGGTGCCGCTGTGCCGCGCCTCCTACGGCCCGTACGGCCGCGCGATGGTGCGCGTCTGCAAGGAGGAGTCGTTCCACCAGCGCCAGGGCTGGGAGATCCTCTACGAGCTCTCGCACGGCACCCCCGAGCAGAAGCAGATGGCCCAGGACGCCGTGGACCGCTTCTACGGTCCGGCCCTGCAGATGTTCGGCCCGCCGGATGATGACTCCCCCAACTCCCGCCAGTCCATGGCGTGGAAGGTCAAGCGCTTCTCCAACGACGACCTGCGCCAGCGCTTCGTGGACATGATCGTCCCGCAGGCCGAGGCTCTCGGCCTCACCCTGCCGGACCCGGACCTGAAGTGGAACGAGGAGCGCGGCCACTACGACTTCGGCGAGCTGGACTGGGACGAGTTCATGTCCGTGATCAAGGGCGACGGCCCCATGAACACCCAGCGCATGGCCCGCCGCATCCAGGCCCACGAGGAGGGCGCCTGGGTCCGCGAGGCCGCCGCCGCCTACGCCCGCCGCCAGGCCGAGCAGCACGCGCCGGCCGAGACCCACCTGATCGGAGCCTGACCCATGAGCGAGACCACCGCCGCCTCCCACGCCTGGCCCCTGTGGGAGGTCTTCGTCCGCGCCAACCGCGGCCTCTCCCACGTGCATGCCGGTTCGCTGCACGCCCCGGACGCCACCCTGGCGCTGCGCAACGCGCGGGACCTGTACACCCGCCGCAACGAGGGCACCTCCGTGTGGGTCGTCCCGGCCGAGGCCATCGCGGCCTCGGACCCGGACTCCAAGGGCGGCTTCTTCGAGTCCGCGCAGGGCAAGTCCTACCGTCACGCCACCTACTACCAGCAGTCCGAGGGGGTGCCGCACCTGTGAGCTTCGCGACCAACGACTCCGCCACGAGGCACTCCGCGGGCGTGGCCATCACCGCGGAGGAGATCGCGGCCGGCGAGCAGAAGGCGAGCGACGACGTCGCCCGCTACGCCCTCGCCCTCGGCGACGACGCCCTGATGCTCGGGCAGCGCCTGTCCTGGTGGATCTCGCGCGCCCCGGAGCTCGAGGAGGACATCGCCCTGGGCAACATCGCCCTGGACCTCGTGGGCCACGCCCGCTTCCTCCTCTCCTACGCCGGCACCGCGTGGGGCAAGACCGAGGACGAGCTCGCGTACTTCCGCGACGAGGAGGAGTTCCGCTCCGTCCGCCTCGTGGAGGCCGAGAACGGCGACTTCGCCAAGACCATCGCCCGCCAGCTGTACTACTCCTTCTACTCGTACGAGCTGTACACCCGCCTGCGCGAGTCCACGGACTCCACGCTCGCCGCCATCGCGGACAAGGCCCTCAAGGAGGTCCTGTACCACCAGGACCACGCCGCCCTGTGGCTGCAGCGCCTGGGCCTGGGCACCGAGGAGTCGAAGCGCCGCATGCAGCGCGGCCTGGACGAGCTGTGGCCCTACGTGGCCGAGCTCTTCCACGACGACGACGTCGTCCGCGCCCTCGCCGAGCAGGGCGTCGCCGTGCTGCCGTCCTCGCTCGAGGAGCCCACGATGACCCGCATCCGCGCGGCCATCGAGGAGGCCGGCCTGACCGTGCCGACGACGGGCACCGCCCGCGGCGGCGACCGCTCCGGCGCCATGAGCGAGTACCGCGGGTACATCCTCGCGGAGATGCAGTCCCTGGCGCGCCGTCACCCGGGAGCGACCTGGTGACCACCGCCAGCGAGCTGCGCCCCGCCGATCCCGCCGATGCGCGGGTCTGGGATGCGGCCTCCACCGTGCACGACCCGGAGATTCCCGTGCTGTCCATCGCGGACCTGGGGATCCTCCGGGAGGCACGGGCCGAGGGCGAGAGGGCCGTCGTCGTCATCACGCCCACCTATTCCGGCTGCCCCGCCATGGACACCATCACCACGGACGTCACCCGCGCGCTCGAGCGCGCCGGGTTCCCCGACGCCGAGGTGCGCCTGGCGCTGCAGCCGGCGTGGACCACGGACTGGATGACGGACGAGGGCAAGGCCAAGCTCAACGAGTACGGCATCGCCCCGCCCGTCGCGCGCACCACGGACGGCCCGGTCATGATCGGCATGGCCGTGAAGTGCCCGCGCTGCCACTCCCTGAACACCCGCGAGATCACCCGCTTCGGCTCCACCTCCTGCAAGGCCCTCTACACCTGCCGGGAGTGCCTCGAGCCCTTCGACTACTTCAAGGTGCACTGATGACCGAGACCACCGACGTCCCCACCACCGGCAAGCGCCGCGCCACGTTCAACACCCTCGAGGTGTCCGAGCTGCGCCGCCTGACCGACGACTCCGTGGAGATCACCTTCGCGGTGCCCGAGGAGCTCGCCGACGACTACGACTACGTGCCGGGCCAGTACGTGGCCCTGCGCAAGGAGCTCGACGGCGCCGAGGTGCGCCGCTCCTACTCGATCTGCGCCGTCCCGAAGCGCGGCGAGATCCGCGTGGCCGTGAAGAAGGACATCGGCGGCAAGTTCTCCACGTGGGCCAACGAGAGCCTCGAGGTCGGCGAGAAGATCGACGTGATGAACCCGCAGGGCGCGTTCACGTCCCGCACGCACGTCACCTCCCTCAACGACGCCCAGAAGGTGGCGGCGGAGAAGGTCGCGGAGAAGAAGGACACGCACCTGGTGGCGTTCGCGGCCGGCTCGGGCATCACCCCGATCATGGCGATCGCCAAGGCCGTGCTCGCGGCCTCCGAGACCTCGCGCTTCGACCTGGTCTACGCGAACCGCTCCGCCATGGACGTGATGTTCGCCGAGGAGATCGGCGACCTCAAGGACAAGTACCCGGCCCGGTTCACGGTGCACCACGTGCTCTCCCGCGAGCAGCGCGTGTCCCCGCTGCTCTCCGGCCGCATCGACGAGGACAAGCTCACCACCCTCCTGGACCGCGTGATCGACGTGGAGGGCACCGACGAGTGGTTCCTCTGCGGCCCGTTCGAGCTCGTGCAGCTCACGCGTGAGACGCTCGCCGCCCGCGGCGTGTCCGAGGACGACGTGCGCTTCGAGCTGTTCACCACCGGCCGCCCGGAGAACCCGCAGGGCCACTCCGGCCGCGTGGTGGAGGTGGACCCGAAGGGCGACAACGTGACCATCGAGTTCAACCTCGACGGCCTCACCGCCAAGGTCGAGTCCCCCAAGTCCGCCCACGAGACGGTCCTCAACGCCGCGCTGCGCGTCCGCTCGGACGTGCCCTTCGCCTGCGCCGGCGGCGTGTGCGGCACCTGCCGCGCCAAGGTCGTCGACGGCGCGTACGAGATGGACGAGAACTACGCGCTCGAGAAGGACGAGGTGGAGAAGGGCTACGTGCTCACGTGCCAGACCCGCCCGACCTCCGACTCGATCACGCTGGACTTCGACGCCTGAGCGCCCGCCCACGAGACCGAAGGAGCCCCCGATGATCGAGATCACCGTCGAGAACGGCGTCGCCGAGATCGTGCTGGACGCCCCCCAGAGGATGAACGCCCTGGACGAGGCCGCGCTGGCCGAACTCCAGGCCGCCTACGAGCGGGCCGCCGCCGGCGTCGAGTCCGGTGAGGTCCGGGCCGTGCTGCTGCGCGGCGAGGGCCGCGGCTTCTGCGCGGGCCGCGACATCTCCGCCGTGGTCCCGGCCGAGGACGACGCCACCGCCTACCTGCGGGACAGGGTCACCCCGGTGCTGCGGGCCATGTCCGAGATCCCGGTCCCCACCTTCGCCGCGGTGCAGGGCGCCTGCCTGGGCGTGGGCCTGGGCCTCGCGATCGCCACGGACGTGGTGTACGTGGCCGAGGACGCGAAGATCGGCTCGCCGTTCGCGAACCTCGGGGCCACCCTGGACTCGGGCGGCCACTGGCTGTTCACCGAGCGCCTGGGCGCGCACCGCACCCTGGACCTGATCTACACGGCCGAGCTCCTCTCGGGCGCCGAGGCCGTCCAGGCCGGGCTGTTCTCCCGGGCCCTGCCCGCGGACGAGCTGCTCGAGTTCACCCGCGCGAAGGTCGCCCAGGTGGCCTCCGGCGCGACCCTCGCGTTCCGCGCGTCGAAGGAGCTCGTGGCCCAGGTCCGTGACCACCGCGTGGGCCTGTGGGAGTCCCTCGACGCGGAGAACATCGCCCAGGGCGAGCTCTGCGGCACCGCCGACTACGCCGAGGGCTTCCAGGCCTTCCAGGAGAAGCGGAAGCCGGAGTTCACCGGCCGCGGCTGAGCCGCCGCACCCCGCCACCGGCGACGGCGCCGCACCCTTCGCGCGAGGGGCGCGGCGCCGTCGTCGTCCCGGCCCGGCCGCGTCACATTCCCGTCATCAGCCCGGATCGTGGCGTGAGTCACAGGGGATCGTATACGGTGACGGGTGTCACTTCCCGACCGATCGGTCGGGAACCACACCGTCCTGCCGCCGCCTCACGGGCGGCCGCCGCCCCGCATCCCAGGAGCATCCATGAGCCACACCGTCGCATCCCCCGCGGCGCCCGCCCCCGCGCGCGATCGCCGCGAGGAGCGCAAGGTCATCGCCGGCACCGTCGTCGGCACCACCATCGAGTGGTACGACTTCTTCATCTTCGCCCAGGCCACCGCGCTCGTCTTCGCCGCCCTCTTCTTCCAGCCGATGGGTGAGAGCGGCTCCCAGATCGCCGCCTGGGTCACCCTCGGCATCTCCTTCCTCGTCCGCCCGCTCGGCGCGATCATCGCCGGCCACCTCGGCGACCGCTTCGGCCGCAAGCTCGTCCTGTCCCTCACGCTGATCGGCATGGGCCTGGCCACCACCCTCATCGGCCTGCTGCCCACCTACGCCCAGATCGGCGTGTGGGCTCCGATCCTGCTCGTCGCCCTCCGCCTGCTGCAGGGCCTGTCCGCGGGCGGTGAGTGGGGCGGCGCGGCGCTGCTGTCCGTGGAGCACGCCCCCCACGGCAAGCGCGGCCTGTTCGGCTCCGCCCCGCAGATCGGCGTGCCGCTGGGCATGATCCTGGCCACCGGCGTGCTGTTCATCGTGCGTTCCACCATGTCCGAGGAGCAGTTCCTCACCTGGGGCTGGCGCATCCCGTTCCTGATCTCCGTGGTGCTGATCGTCGTCGGCTACCTGATCCGCAAGGCCGTGGAGGAGTCCCCGGTCTTCAAGGAAATGCAGCAGCTCAAGGTGGACGAGTCCGCCCCGCTGGGCGAGCTCTTCCGGCACCACACCAAGGAGGTCATCCTCGCCGCCGTGATCTTCGCCGCGAACAATGGCGTCGGCTACCTGCTCATCGCGTGGTTCTCGAAGTACGGCGGTCCGAAGGGTCTGGGCATGACCTCCTCCGAGGTGCTCATCGCGAGCCTCATCGGCGGCGTCGGCTGGTTCATCTTCACCCTGCTCGGCGGCTGGATCTCGGACAAGATCGGCCGCAAGCTGACCTTCGTCCTCGGCTACGGCTTCCTGATCGTCTGGGCCTTCCCGCTGTTCGGGCTGCTCAACACCGCGTCTCTGCCGCTGTTCTCGCTGGGCCTGTTCGTCCTGACCCTGGGCCTGGGTCCGTCCTACGGCCCGCAGTCGGCGATGTACGCCGAGATGTTCCCGGCCCGCGTCCGCTTCTCCGGCGTCTCCATCGGCTACGCGCTCGGCACCATCATCGGCGGCGCCTTCGCCCCGCTGCTCGCCGACCAGCTCGTGAAGACCGGCTGGGAGAACGTGGCCTGGTACATCATCGTGATCTCCGCGATCTCGCTCATCGCCGTCCTGTTCGTCCCCAAGGGCATCCAGGACCGCGAGCTGCACGACGAGCAGGTCGTCGCCACCCGCTCCCACCCGGTGGTCCCGGCCTGATCCGGCCCGCCTGACGGGCTTCGCCCGTCCCCACCCCACGACGACGGCGCGTCCTCCTCCGGAAGGGCGCGCCGTCGTCGTGCGCGACCGGACCGGCGCCGAGGCCCGCAGACACGCCGCCACGTCGGGGACGAAACGGCGCGTCTGCGGGCCTCCGCGCGGGCTCGTCCCCACCCCGTCACACCCGCCCCCGCAGTTGACCCCCGTCACACCGGCCCGGGATACTGAACCTGAACGCACGGTCGGTAATTCGCCGCGCCCGCCCCGCCCCGTCGTCGGTCACTCAAGGAGTCTCCATGTCCGCACAGTCCCAGGCCCTGCTCGTCGGCGGTCGCCGCACGCCCGTCGGCAAGTACGGCGGCGCCCTCTCCTCCGTCCGCCCCGACGACCTCGCCGCCCTGACCATCAAGGCCGTGATCGAGGACGCCGGCATCGACCCGTCGGTCGTGGACGAGGTCATCCTCGGCAACGCCAACGGCGCCGGCGAGGAGAACCGCAACGTCGCCCGCATGGCCTGGCTGCTGGCCGGCTTCCCGGACACCGTCCCCGGCATCACCGTGAACCGTCTCTGCGCATCCGGCATGTCCGCGATCGGCATCGCCACCGCGATGGTGCGCTCCGGGATGGCCGACGTCGTCGTGGCCGGCGGCGTGGAGTCGATGTCCCGCGCCCCCTGGGTGATGGAGAAGCCGACGACGGCGTTCGCCAAGCCCGGCGCGGCCTTCGACACCGCGATCGGCTGGCGCTTCGTGAACCCCCGCTTCGCGGACGGCGAGTTCGGGGAGAAGTTCACCTTCTCCATGCCGGAGACCGCCGAGGAGGTCGGCGAGGTGGACGGCATCACCCGCGAGGACGCCGACGCCTTCGCCGCTCGCTCGCATGCGCGTGCGCTGGCCGCCATCGAGGCCGGCCGCTTCGCGGACGAGATCGTGCCCGTCGTCGTCACCGGCCGCAAGGGCGCCGAGACGACCGTGGACACGGACGAGGGCCCCCGTCCCGGCTCCACCCCCGAGGTGCTCGCCGGCCTGCGCCCGATCATCAAGAAGGACGGCGTGGTCACCGCCGGCAACTCCTCCTCCCTCAACGACGGCGCCTCGTCGATCCTCGTCGTCTCCGAGCGGGCCGCGCAGAAGTACGGCCTGACCCCGCGGGCCCGCGTCGTCGAGTCCACCTCGGCGGGCCTGGCCCCCGAGATCATGGGTCTGGGCCCCGTCCCGGCCACCGAGAAGGCCCTCGAGCGCTCCGGCTGGTCCGTGGCGGATCTGGGCGCCGTCGAGCTCAACGAGGCCTTCGCCACCCAGTCCCTGGCCTCGATGCGGCGCCTCGGCCTGGACCCGGAGACCGTCAACGCCGACGGCGGCGCGATCGCCCTGGGCCATCCGCTGGGCTCCTCGGGGTCGCGTCTCGTGGTCACGCTGCTCGGTCGGATGGAGCGTGAGGGCGCGGACAGGGGCCTGGCCACGATGTGCGTGGGCGTGGGCCAGGGCTCCGCGATGCTCGTCGAGAGGGTCTGAGCAGATGACCGGCTTCAGCCACTTCACGGCACTGCGCGTCGAGGAGCGTGAGGACCGCGTCCACGCGCGCATGGACCGCCCGGGCGTGCGCAACGCGATCGACCAGACCATGGTCGACGAGTTCCACGAACTCTGCGCCCACCTCGAACGCGAGCCGAAGATCCTGATCATCTCGGGCACACAGGTGGAGTCGACGCGCGAGCCGGGGAGGTTCTCCGGCATCTTCGCCTCCGGCGCGGACATCGGACAGCTGCGCGAGCGCCGCCGCGACGACGCCCTGCGCGGCGTGAACTCCCAGGTCTTCGACCGCATCCACCGGCTGCCCATGCCCGTGATCGCGGCGATCGACGGCTTCGCCCTCGGCGGCGGCGCGGAACTGGCCTACGCGGCCGACTTCCGCATCGCCACCCCGGCGCTGAAGATGGGCCAGCCCGAGACGAGTCTGGGGATCACGGCCGCTGCGGGCGCCCAGTGGCGGCTCAAGGAGCTGGTGGGTGAGCCGGTGGCCCTCGAGCTGCTGCTCGCCGGGCGGATCCTGGACGCGCAGGAGGCCCTCGAGCTCAAGCTCGTCACCGAGCTGCACGAGCCGGACGCCCTCCTGGACGCCGCCGACGCCCTCGCCGACCGCATCGCTCAGCAGGACCCGCTGGCGGTGCGGCTGTCCAAGCGCGTCTTCCACCTCCCTCGCGAGGCGCACCCCCACGTGGACGAGATCGCGCAGGCCATCCTGTTCGAGTCCGAGGCCAAGTTCGAGCGCATGCAGGCGTTCCTGGACCGCAAGAAGAAGTGAGGACTGACATGACCGATCAGCAGCGCACCCCTGACACCGCTCCGTCCTCCGTGCCCGCCGTCGTCGGCGTCCTCGGCGGTGGCCGGATGGGCGGCGGCATCGCCCACGCGTTCCTCGTCTCCGGCTCGTCCGAGGTGGTCGTCGTCGAGCGCGACCCGCAGTCGGCCGGGGCCGCCAGGGAGCGCATCGAGGCCGACCTGGCCGCCTCCCTCGAGCGCGGCAAGATCGACGGCGACCTGGACGTGTGGGCGCAGCGCCTGACCGTCTCCGTGGACCGCGCCGACTTCGCCCGCTGCGACCTGGTGGTCGAGGCCGTGTTCGAGAACATGCAGGTGAAGATCGAGGCGCTCACCGACGTCGAGGCCCACCTGCGCGAGGACGCCTGGCTGGCCAGCAACACCTCCTCCCTGTCCATCGACGAGATCGCCACGCATCTGCAGCGCCCCGAGCGCTTCTGCGGCCTGCACTACTTCAACCCGGTGCCCGCCTCGAAGCTCGTGGAGGTCGTGATCGGCGAGCAGACCGGTGCGGAGCTCCAGGCCCTGTCCACCGAGTGGGTCCGCGGGCTCGGCAAGACCCCCGTCGTCGTCAAGGACGCCCCGGGCTTCGCCTCGTCGCGCCTGGGCGTGGCGATCGCGCTCGAGGCCATCCGCATGGTCGAGGAGGGCGTGGCCTCCCCCGAGGACATCGACGCCGCCATGGTGCTGGGCTACAAGTTCCCGGTCGGCCCGCTGGCCCTGACCGACATCGTGGGCCTGGACGTGCGCCTGGGCATCGCGGAGTACCTCGAGTCCCAGCTGGGTGAGCGCTTCGCCCCGCCGCAGCTCATGCGGGACATGGTGGCCCGCGGCGAGCTCGGCCGGAAGTCCGGCAAGGGCTTCTTCGACTACCGCTGAGCCCCCGGGGCCGGCGCGGCTAACGTGACGGGCATGGACGAGCCCACGCTGCTGCGCGTCGCCCGCGACCGCGCCCTCGAGCTGCCGGGCAGCGCCGCGTCGCGCCCCTTCGGCCCGGACACCGAGGTCATGAAGGTGCAGGGGAAGCTGTTCGCGGTGTTCATCGACCACGACGGGCGCCGCCTCGTGAACGTCAAGGCCCGCCCGGAGGACGGCGCCCAGCTGCGCGCGGCCCTGCCCGCGGCGATCACGCCCGGCTATCACATGGACAAGCGGCACTGGCTCAGCCTGGCCGCGCACCCGGACCTCGACGAGCAGCTCGTCCGGGACCTCGTCACGGAGTCGTACCTGCTGGTCGTCGCGAAGCTCCCGCGCACCCGGCGCCCCGTGGACCCCGAGACCTTCGGCCGGGCCTGATGTCGGCCGACCGCCCCTTCCGCTTCACCCACCGCTGGGCCGTCCCCGCGGACGCCCGGTCCGTGCTGGCCCTGCTCGCCGACCCGGCCGGCTACCCACGCTGGTGGCCGGCCGTCCCGCGCGTCCGTCGCCTGGGCCCCGACCGCGCCGCCGTCCGGCTGCGCGGGTTCGTGCCGGTGCGTCTGACGATGGAGCGTCTCATCGACGACCGCGCCCGCGGCCTACTGGTCGCCCGCCTGAGCGGGGGCCTGACGGGCACCGTGCGGGTCACCGTCCACGACGACGGTGCCCCGGCCGGACACGCGCCGCGCTGCATCGTGGCGTGGGAGCAGGAGGTGGTGCTCACCTCGCCGTGGATGCGCGCCGTGGCCCACGTGCCGGGCGCCCGCACCGCGATGGGCCTCAGCCACGCGGCCGCGATGCGCTCCGCGCGTCGAGCGCTCGGGGCGAAGGCCGTGCCGACCGCTGATCCCGCTCGAAGGGCTCGTCCATGACGGCCCGGCGCCCCAGGCCGGCTCAGAGCTCGGCCTGCGCCTCGTTCCACTCGCGGGACAGCGGCGGGCGGGAGAGGCCGTCGAGGAGGCCGTCGGCGGGGTCGATGCCGAGCTCCACGATCCTGTTGTCCGCGTCCACGTGGACGACCTTGGGCTGGAAGTGGCGGGCCTCGTCGTCGTCCATCTGCCCGTAGGCGATGAGGATGACGATGTCCCCCGGATGCACCAGGTGGGCGGCGGCGCCGTTGATGCCGAGCACGCCGGAGCCCCGCTCGCCCGCGATGGTGTAGGTCTCCAGTCGCGCGCCGTTGGTGACGTCCACGATGGACACGAGCTCGCCGGGGAGGATGTCCGCGGCGTCCAGCAGGTCCTGGTCCACGGTCACGGAGCCCACGTAGTGCAGGTCCGCCTGGGTCACGGTGGCCCGGTGGATCTTGGCGTGGAACATGGTGCGCAGCATGCGGCAGAACTCTCCGGATGAGGGGGTGGGTCGGGTCCGAGAGGACCGGTGCTCGATTCTACGCCGGTCCGGAGACGAGGGGCAGGGGCCGACGCCGGCCCGAGGCTCCCGCCCCTCTCGTCGAGGCCCGCAGACACGCCGCTACGCCCTGGCGGTAGCGGCGTGTCTGCAGGCCTGGGCGGGTCAGATCCACGACGGCGGCACTCGGCCCGGCGGGGTCCGCGCAGCCACCAGGCCCCGCAGCTGCCGCACGAACAGCTCCCAGTGCCCTGGCCGGAACACGTCGGCGGTCACCCGGATCACCTCCCACCCCTCCGCGCGCAGGGCCGCGTCCCGCTCGCGGTCCTCACGCCACTGCCGGCGATCCGTGCGGTGCTGATCGCCGTCGTACTCGACCGCCACCTTGGCCTCCGCCCACACCAGATCCACGCGGAGCCGCTGTCCCGTGGCGAGGCGGATGCACGGGTTCACTGCGGGCTCGGGGACGCCGTCCAGGACGAGCCGCGCCCGCAGTCGGCTCTCCTGCGGCGAGTCGGCCCCGGGGCGGACGAGCTCCAGCGCCTCCCGGGCCGCGCGGATCCCGCGCACCCGTCCGCGTTCCTCGACGGCGGCGCGCAGCTCGGCCACGTCCGTCACCCCGGGAGGCAGCCGACGGCGGCGGGCCTCCGTCGGGGCGGTCCGAACCATGCTGTCCCCCAGCGCGACGAGATGGTCGAGCGGCCCGGCGTGCGCGGCGAGGTCCACGAAGGTCCACCCCGGCGCGGTCACGCGCACCCCGTCCACGATCCGCACCGGTGCGTCGGCGCGGAGGCGGTGTGAGCGGATCCCGGCCCGGCTCGACGCGGTGCCGTGGCCGCGCGGGGTCGCGATGTGCACGGACCGGTCGGCGGCGAGCGGCCCGGTCAGCCACAGGCCGAGCACCCGGGCGGCCGTGACGTGGCTGAACACGCCCTCGGGGTGCAGATCCTGCAGCGCCCGCAGATGGTCCATGGGGTCCGGTTCGACGCCGCGCCGGCCCCAGAGCCCCCAGCCGAGGGAGACCACGTCCCCGCGCCGCAGCCGGGCCGCGCTCACCCCCGCCTCGCGCGCGGCCGGGGTCGAGAACACGGTCGGAGCGCGGAGGCGGCCGTCCAGTCCGCAGCGCATCGGGGGCAGGGGCGCGGGCGAGCGGGGCATGCGCCGAGCGTGCCCGATCCGGGCGGGCCGCCGTCGTCGTCCGCCGGGATCTGTGGACGACGCCCCGCCGAGGCCCGCAGACACGCCGCTACGTCCTGGCGGTAGCGGCGCGTCTGCGGGCCTGAGCGCCACGGCTCGGCCGGCGAAGCCTTCTCCACGACGACGACGTCACCCGCCCGGCTCCCCCTCCCGCGTGATCCACGTCTCGGCTAGGGTGAGGACCAATAACCGACCGATCGGTCGGGACTCGTCCGCGCCCCCGACACCAGGAGACCCCGTGACCGTCACCGCCCCCTCCCTCCCGGAGATCCTCCCCAGCTACGTCGCCGGCAGCTGGTGGACGCCGTCGCACCCGTCCAAGGTCACCGACGTGACGGACGCGAACACCGGCGCGCGCCTGACCGGCGTCTCCACCGACGGCCTCGACACGGCCGCCGCCATCGAGCACGCCCGCACCGTGGGCCAGAAGTCCCTCGGCGAGCTGACCATCCACGAGCGCGCCCTCAAGCTCAAGGAGCTCGCGCTCTACCTGAACTCCCGCGTCCAGGAGCTCTACGACGTCTCCTTCGCCACCGGTGCCACGCAGAAGGACCACGCCTTCGACGTCGACGGCGGCATCGGCACCCTCTTCACGTTCTCCGGCAAGGGCCGCCGCGAGCTGCCGAACTCCACCGTGATCATCGACGGCGACGTGGAGCCCCTCTCCCGCGACGGCTCCTTCATCGGTGAGCACATCTACCAGCGCATCCCGGGCGTGGCCGTGCAGATCAACGCCTTCAACTTCCCCGTGTGGGGCATGCTGGAGAAGTTCGCCCCGGCCTTCGTCGCGGGCGTGCCCACCGTGGTCAAGCCGGCCACCCCCACCGGCTACGTCACGCAGAAGTGCGTCGAGCTGATGCTCGAGTCCGGCGTGCTGCCCGAGGGCTCGATCCAGCTGATCTCCGGCTCCGCCCGCGACCTGCTGGACCACCTGGACTACCGCGACCACGTCGCGTTCACCGGCTCCGCCGCCACCGCGGCCACGCTGAAGAAGCACCCGAACGTGCAGGAGGGCGGCGTCCGCTTCACCGCGGAGACCGACTCCCTCAACGCCGCCATCCTCGGCCCGGACGCGGACCCGGAGTCCCCCGAGTTCGAGGCGTTCGTGAAGGTCGTCTTCCAGGAGATGACGGTCAAGGCCGGCCAGAAGTGCACGGCCATCCGCCGGGTGATCGTCCCGCAGGACCGGGTCGAGGCCGTGACCGCCGCCCTCACCGAGCGCCTGGCCGCGAAGGTCGTCCTGGGCGACCCGCGCGTCGAGGGCACCACCATGGGCGCCCTGGCCTCGAAGGAGCAGCAGGGCGAGGTCCGCGGCGCGGTGCAGCGCCTGGTCGACGCCGGCGGTCAGGTCCGCCTCGGCGGCCCCGAGGGCTCGACCGGCGACGCCGACGCCGAGTCCGGCGCGTTCTTCGCCCCCACGGTGCTCACCTTCGAGGACGCGCGCACCCCCGAGGTGCACAGCGTCGAGGCGTTCGGTCCGGTCACCTCGGTGATCGGCTACACGGACGTGGCCGACGCCGTGGCCCTGGCCGCCCTGGGGTCGGGGTCGCTCGTGGCCACGGTCGCCACGAACGACGGTGAGACCGCCCGGGCGTTCACCGCCGGGATCGGCGCCCACCACGGCCGCGTGCACGTCCTGAACCGCCAGACCGCCACGACCACCACGGGCCATGGCGCCCCCGTGCCGGTGCTGGTCCACGGCGGCCCCGGCCGCGCCGGCGGCGGCGAGGAGCTCGGCGGGGTCCGCGCCGTGAAGCACTACATGCAGCGCACGGCGATCCAGGGCTCCCCGGACATGCTCACGGCCATCACCGGCGTGTGGCATCAGGGCGCCGCGGCCCACACGGTGACCCGCGAGGACGTGGAGGCCGGCACGGCCGTGCACCCGTTCTACAAGTCCCTGGCCGAGCTGACGGTGGGCGACCAGTTCGCCTCCGGCCTGCGCACCGTCACCCTGGAGGACATCACCGCCTTCGCGGAGGAGACCGGGGACAGGTTCTACGCCCACACGGACGAGGAGGCCGCCATGGCCAACCCGTTCTTCCCGCGCCGCGTCGCCCACGGCTACCTGCTGGTCTCGTGGGCCGCGGGGCTGTTCGTGGCCCCGGATCCGGGCCCGGTGCTGGCCAACTACGGCCTGGAGAACCTGCGCTTCATCACGCCGGTGACCTACGACGACGCCATCCGCGTGACCCTGACCGCCAAGCGCATCACCCCGCGCGTGAGCGACGAGTACGGCGAGGTGGCCTGGGACTGCCGGATCCACAACCAGAAGGACGAGCTCTGCGCCCAGTACGACGTGCTGACGCTCGTGGCCAAGACCTGGCCGATGGCCCCGTCCGAGGCCTCCCAGGGCTGAGCCCCCCTGCTTCGATGGGCCGTCCCGTACGCCCGCTGCGCACCGGGCGGCCCGTCGTCGTCCCCGGGAACAAGGAGAGTGCCCGGGACGTTCACCTGGGCGTCCCATTCGGACCGCGAGAGAAGAAGGTCGACATACATGTCCGAGTTCACCCGTTTCGAGCAGGTCGCCGTGCTGGGCACCGGCGTGCTGGGTTCGCAGATCATCATGCAGGCGGCGTACCACGGCAAGAAGGTGATGGCCTACGACGCGGTCCCCGCCGCCCTCGAGGGGATCGAGCGCCGATGGGCGTGGATCCGCCAGGGCTACGAAGCGGACCTCGGGGAGGGCTATGACGCGCAGCGCTTCGACGAGGCCATCGCCCGCATCACGCCGACCTCGGACCTCGGCGAGGCCCTGGCGGATGCGGACATCGTGATCGAGGCCGTCCCGGAGAACCTGGAGCTCAAGCGCAAGGTGTGGGCCCAGGTGGGCGAGCTCGCCCCCGCCACGACCCTGTTCGCCACGAACACCTCCTCCCTGCTGCCCTCGGACTTCGCCGACGCCAGCGGCCATCCGGAGCGCTTCCTGGCCCTGCACTACGCCAACCGCATCTGGGCGCAGAACACCGCCGAGGTCATGGGCACCGCCGCCACCTCGCCGGAGGCCGTCGCGGGAGCCCTGCAGTTCGCCGAGGAGACCGGCATGGTCCCCGTGCACGTGCGCAAGGAGATCCCGGGCTACTTCCTCAACTCCCTGCTCATCCCGTGGCTGCAGGCCGGCTCCAAGCTGTACATGCACGGAGTGGGCAACCCGGCGGACATCGACCGCACCTGGCGCGTGGCCACCGGCAACGAGCGCGGCCCGTTCCAGACCTATGACATCGTGGGCTTCCACGTGGCCGCCAACGTCTCCCGCAACACGGGCGTCGACTGGCAGCTCGGCTTCGCTGAGCTGCTCGAGAAGAGCATCGCCGAGGGCCACAGCGGCGTGGCCGACGGCCAGGGGTTCTACCGCTACGGGCCGGACGGGGAGAACCTCGGCCCGGTGGAGGACTGGAACCTGGGCGACAAGGACACCCCGCTCGGCTGACCTCCTCCGCTGACGGATCAGGGGCCGTCCGGTGCGCACCACGCATCGGGCGGCCCCGTTGCGTGCCCCCGCCGCTTCCTTGTGGCATCCGTCACAGCGCACGTAGAGTCGGGCCATGACGACCTCCCGACTCCCCCTGCTCGGCGCCCTCGCCGTGGGCGCGCTCGCCCTCGCCGGGTGCGCGGGCGGCGGCGGCGCGGAGCCCTCCTCCCCCGCCCCCTCGTCGGCGTCGTCCACGACGACGGCGGCCTCGTCCGCCCCCACGTCGCCCGCGGCCAGCAGCTCCACGGAGAGCACGGGCGCGGCGGAGAGCACGGCCGGCGCCTCCGCCTCCAGCAGCCTGTCCCTCGAGATGCCCCCCGCGCTGGACGGGCAGCGGACCCTGGCGGTGCAGACCGCCGTGCAGCGGGCCGCGGGGCCGGGGTCCGAGGTGGGGCTGAGCGCCGCCTCGCCGCTGGAGCGGCAGACGGAGCTGCGCCAGCGGGCCGCCGGCCTGGAGCAGGCGGTCGACGCCGGTGCGAGCCCGGCTCCCACCCGCAGCGCGGAACAGCAGGCCTGCCTGGACGCCACCCGCTCCGCCCTGGAGCGGGACGCCGAGGCCGGGGCGGCGGACCTGGGGCTCACGGCCCAGCCGGAGACGGCCGCCACCACCGGCGGCGGGCCCACCACGACGCCGGCGCCCTCCTTCACGGCGTCCCCCGACGCCGAGGTCACTCCGCTCGGCGTGCGCGTCACCGTGTACCCCACGGAGGAGGCCGCCCGCGCCGCCCTGGAGGACGCCCGAGCGGCGGCGCAGGCCTGCACCGGGGTGGACCTGGCCGGGCTCGACGTGGAGAGCGTGACGCGGACCGAGCACGAGGGCGGCACCGCGTACACGGCGCTCCCGGCCCCCGGGGGATCCGTCTACTCCCACCTCACTGCCGTGCAGGACGGCGCCCGCACCGTGGCCGTGGCCCAGGCCGACGCGGACGGCGGGGTGCCCGCGGACGCCGAGGACCGTGCAGCCTCGATCGTGGCCGAGGTGCTCGCCGCGCTCGACGGCGAGGGCTGAGGACAGCGGGCCCTCAGCCCCGCAGGCCCCCGAGCACCACGCCCGTGACGGCGTCGATCATCTGGTCCGGTCCCTGCTGGCCGGGGACGCCGCGATCCGGCCGGTACCAGTCGACGATCGAGTTGATCATGCCGAGCGCCAGACGGGCGAGGTTGCGCGGGGTCACGTCGGATCGCACCGCACCCGCGGCCTGGGCGGCCTCGAGCAGGTCACCGAAGCGCCGGGTGATCTCACGCCGGCGCTCGACGGCGGCCACCTCGACCGCCGAGTTCCCGCGCAGGCGCAGCAGCAGGGTCACCTCGGGCTGCTTCTCCGCCAGCACCCCGAGCGTGCCGCGGATGGCCGCCTCGACCTGCGCGCCGGCGTCGTCCCCGCTGGCCACCACATCGTCCAGGCACGCCTCGAGGGCGTCGAGCGCCTCCGTCACCGCGTGGTCGAGGATCGCCTCCTTGGACTCCACGTGGTGGTAGATCGCGGACTTGGAGATGCCCAGGTGGGTGGCGAGCATGCCCATGGACGTCGCCTCGTAGCCGTGCCGGTTGAAGAGCTCGACGCACTCGGCCAGCAGCGTCTGCCGGTCATAGCCGGGCCGGCCGCGGCGCGGGGTGGGGCTGCTCTGGGGCACGGGGCTCCTTCAGGGGCGGGCGGACGCCGACGACGACGGCGCACCGGTCCACTCTACCGGGCACGCCGGCGTCGGGTTCGGCCGCGGGGTCGGGATCAGGCCTGGTCGCGCAGGTCGTAGATCCGCTTGAGCTTGCCGGAGGAGCGGGCCAGGGACTCCGGCTCCACCACGTTGATCACGCACGAGGAGCCGATCTTCGTCTTGATCTCCATGCGCAGGTGCGCCGCGCAGGCCTGGGCCTCCTCGAGGGACGCATGATCACGGCGCTCGATGTTCACGGCCATCTGGTCCATACGGTCCGGGCGGGTGATCTCGAGGGTGAAGTGCGGCGACAGGGCCGGCTCCTTGAGGGCCAGCTCCTCGATCTGCGACGGGAACAGGTTCACGCCGCGCAGGATGATCATGTCGTCCGAGCGGCCGGTGATGCGGCCCATGCGGCGGTGGCCCGGGTGCGTGGTGCCCGGCAGCAGGCGGGTGAGGTCGTGGGTGCGGTACCGGATGATCGGCAGCGCCTGCTTGGTGAGCGAGGTGAAGACGAGCTCGCCGTGGCGGCCGGTCTCGAGGACCTCGTCCGTGAGCGGGTCGATGATCTCGGGGCGGAAGTGGTCCTCCCAGATGTGGGAGCCGTCCTTGGTGGCCGCGGACTCGCCGGCCACGCCCGGGCCCATGACCTCGGAGAGGCCGTAGATGTCCAGGGCGTCGAGGTCGAAGGTCTGCTCGATCTCGCGGCGCATCTCCTCGGTCCACGGCTCGGCGCCGAGGATCGCGACCTCGAGGGAGGACTCGCGGGGGTCCAGGTCGAGCTTCTTGAAGCCGTCCGCGATGGTCAGCAGGTAGGTGGGTGTGGAGAGGATGGCGCGCGGCTGGAAGTCGGTGATCAGCTGCACCTGCTTCTCCGTCTGCCCGCCGGACATCGGGATCACGGCCGCCCCGATGCGCTCGGCACCGTAGTGGGCGCCGAGGCCGCCGGTGAACAGGCCGTAGCCGTACGCGTTGTGCACGCGGTCACCGGGGCGGATGCCGCCGGCGCGGAAGCAGCGGGCGACGAGGGTGGCCCACGTGGCCAGGTCGTCGTCGGTGTAGCCGACCACGGTGGGCTGGCCGGTGGTGCCGGAGGAGGCGTGGATGCGACGCAGCTCGGGGCCCGTGGCGGCGAACGCGCCGAACGGGTAGCTCTTCCGCAGGAACTCCTTGTCCGTGTACGGGAACTTGGCGAGGTCCCCGAGCTCCGTGAAGTCCGAGGGGTGGACGCCGTGCGCGTCGAAGTGCTCCCGGTACGCGGGCACGTTCTCGTAGGCGTGGTGCAGGGTCCAGCGGAGGCGTTCGAACTGGAGCGCCTCGATCTGGTCCCGGCTCATCGTCTCCTCGGGGTCCGGGGCCCCGCGGTCGGCGGGGGCGGGCAGGGGTGCCGGCGTGTACGGGTTGGGGATCGAGGCCTCAAGCATGGCGTTCTCCTGGGGATGCGGGGTCGGGCGGCGGTCGACGACGGCGGCGCATCGGCGGGTGCGCCCGTCGGTCAGCGTCCGGGGGCGGGGATGGTGCGGGAGCGGCCGCGGAAGGCGGCCACCGGGGTGCCGTCGTCGGTGGTGACGGTGATGTCGTAGACGGCCGAGCGGCCGGCGGCGGCGACCAGGCGGCCCTCCGCGACGAGGGTCTGCCCGGCGCGGGTGGCCGCGAGGAAGTTGACGTCCACGCCGGAGGCCACGGTGAGGGTGGAGCCGTCCGAGGCGGGGTCGTTGCAGGTCAGCGCGAAGCACGTGTCCGCGAACGCGAAGACGGCGCCGCCGTGGGCCAGGCCGAAGCCATTGTGCTGGTCCTCGGTGAGCGTCATCCGGATGCGCGCGTGGTCCTTCTCGGCGGCCTCGAGGGTGACGCCGAGCCACCGTGCCACGCGGTCCTCCGCGAGCATGGGGTGGTGGGCGGTCTCGGTCATGGGCGGGCCTCCCTGCCGGCACGGGCGCGCCGGCGCGGCGGCGCAGAGAATTACTGAACGATCATTAGGTAACTCCCTGGATGTGACTCACGTCAAGTCCGGTCCGGTGTGTGACGCTCGCCGCCCCCGCCGTCATGCCGTGGGAGCGGGGCACACCGGGGGACCTGTGCGCGGGCCCTGCCCATCGCGTCCGCGACTCCTGTCTAGGGTGACGGCATGGTGACCTTCGCGCCGGACCGCGCCTCCTTCATGCTCAGCCCCTCGGACATCACCGCCGCCGCCACGTGCACCTACGGGTGGCTGCGCGGGACGGTGGACCCCGCGCTCGGGCGCGCCCCGCGGATCGGCGTGGCGGACGCGTTCCTCGAGCGGGTCTCCCGCCTCGGGGACGAGCACGAGTCCCGCGTGCTCGCGCGACTCGAGGCGGAGCACGGCGCAGACCAGGTGGTCCGGCTCACCCGCCCGGAGCGCTACACACCCGAGGGCGTGCAGGCCGCCCGCGAGCGCACCGCGGCGGCGTTGGCCGCGCGCCCCGCCGTCGTGTTCCAGGGGATGCTGCACGACGGCGCGTTCGGCGGTCTGGCCGACTTCCTCGTGCTCCGCACGGACGAGGAGCACCCCGAGGGCGCGTACGAGGTGGTGGACACGAAGCTGGCCCGGCATGCACGGGTGACGGCGCTGCTGCAGATCGCCGCGTACGCAGACCTGCTGGACGGCATGGGCGTGCCGCGGGCGCGGCAGGGCAGCCTGTGGCTCGGGGACGGTTCCCGGCACGTCGCGGACCTGGACGAGGTGATCCCGGTGTACCGGCACCAGCGAGCCCGGCTGGAGGCGCTGCTGCAGGATCACGTGGCCGCCGGGGAGCCCACCCGCTGGGGCGACGACCGCCTGAGCGTCTGCGGCGCATGCGAGGCGTGCGAGGAGGCCGTCGCCGAGCACCGGGACGTGCTGCTCACGGCGGGGGCCACGCGGTTGCAGCGCACCCGGCTGCGCGAGGCCGGCATCACGACCATCGAGCAGCTCGCGGCGTCCGTCGCACCGCCGGAGGGCATGGCCCGCCGCACGTGGGAGGCGCTGCGGGAACAGGCGGCGATCCAGCTGGAGCCGGCCGGGGCGGACGGGCTGCCGCCGCATCGGATCGTGGACCCGCGCGCCGTGGCGGGGCTACCCGTGCCGGACGCCGGAGACGTCTTCTTCGACTTCGAGGGGGACCCGCTGTGGGTCTCCGCGGACGGGAGCATGGAGGGCCTCGAGTATCTGTGGGGCTGGGTCGAGGCGCCGGGCGGGGACACCGCGCGCACCGCCTCGGCCGACTTCCGGTTCACGGGCCTGTGGGCGGACACCCGTGCCGCCGAGCGGGCGGCGCTCGAGCGGTTCGTGGCGTTCGTGGAGGCGCGGCGCGCGGCCCACCCGGGGATGCGGATCTACCACTACGCCGCGTACGAGGTCACCGCGCTGAAGCGCCTGACCGTGCGCCACGGCGTGGGCGAGCGCGAGCTGGACGACTGGCTGCGCGCGGGGCTGTTCGTGGACCTCTACTCCACGGTCCGCGCCGCCCTGCGGGCCGGTGTGCCGAGCTACTCCATCAAGAAGCTGGAGCCCCTCTACATGGGGGTGGAGCACCGGGCGGAGGACGGCGTCACGACGGCGGCGGACAGCGTCACCGAGTACCACCGGTACGTCGCCGCGCTGGAGGCCGGAGACACCGAGGTCGCGCGGGCGATCCGCGCCGACATCGAGGACTACAACCGGTACGACTGCGTCTCCACGGCGCGGCTGCGGGACTGGCTGCTGGCACAGGTCGAGCCCGAGGAGGCCACCGTCGCGGACCGTCCCGTCGACGACGCCGCGACCGGGAACGAGCCGCTGGTCGAGGCCGCGCCGTCGCTCCAGGAGCAGGACGCGGCCCTCGCCGCCTCGCTGCAGGCGCTGGCGGGCGGCGAGAGGGACGAGGCGGGCGGGACGCGGGCCCCGGAGGCGGAGCTCGACGGCGGGCGGCGCGGCGTCGCCCTGCTGGCCGCGGGCCTGGGCTACTTCGCGAGGGAGAACAAGCCGCTGTGGTGGGCCATGTTCGATCGGGCCGTGTCGGCCCCGGACGAGTGGCAGGAGCCGCGCGCGAACCTGGTGTTCGACACCGTCGAGTCGGTGGGTGCGTGGGGACGGCCCACCCCGCGGAGCAACCCCGCCCGGACGCTGACCGTGACCGGGCGCCTCGAGCCGGGCACCGAGGTCCGGCCGCGTCGGAACAGCCAGGAGAGGTTCAAGCTCAACGCCCTGTACGAGCAGCCGCCGCGCTGGGCGGAGCTGGCCCCCAACGCCGTCCGCTGGCAGAGCCGATCGCCCGTGGACGTGACCGAGGTGGAGGAGATCGCACCGGGCCGGTTCCGAGTCAGCCTGCTGCAGCGCCTCAGCACCAAGTACGAGCCGGAACCGCACGCGGAGGTGCCCATGGCGGTCTTCCACCTCAACTACGTCCGGCCCGGTGGCCTCCTCGAACGCATCCGGGAGCAGGCCGCCGAGGCCGCCCGCCGCGGCCGACTGCCGGACGGAGCGGTGTTCGACATCCTGGCGCGCCGTGCCCCGCGCACCACGGGCCGGACCCTCGCCGCGATCGGGGCGGACGTACGAGACGGCCGGCGGGACGGCGTCGGGGGCCTGGTCGAGGCGGTCGAGTCCGCACGCGGCTCCTACGTGGCCGTGCAGGGCCCTCCCGGCACCGGCAAGACGTACGTGGGCAGCCGCGCGGTGAAGGAACTCCTGGACCGGGGCTGGACGGTCGGCGTCACCGCCCAGTCCCACGCGGTGGTGGAGAACTTCCTCGACCAGCTGATCGGGGTCGGTGTGGACCCCGACCGCGTGGGCAAGGAGCCCAAGGACCCGGACGGACCGCACCGCTGGACGTCCCTGGGCTCATCGGAGGTCCATGCCTTCCTGGCACCGGGCCGGGTCCTGGGCGGCACCGCGTGGACCTTCGCGAACGCCGCGGCCCAGCCGGTCGACCTCCTGGTGGTGGACGAGGCAGGGCAGCTCTCCCTCGCGCACCTCCTGGGCGCGAGCGCCCTGGCCGAGACGGTGCTGCTGCTGGGTGACCCGCAGCAGCTCCCCCAGGTCAGCAGGGGCGAGCACCCCCAGCCCATCGGCGACGCGGCCCTGACCTGGATCGCGGAGGGCGCCCCCGTGCTCCGCGCCGAGCGCGGCTTCTTCCTGGACACCTCGTGGCGCATGCACTCGGCGCTCACCCGCGCGGTCTCCGAGCTCTCCTACGCCGGCCGGCTCGGCGCGCGGGAGGAGGTCACGGACGCCCGCCGGCTCGACGGCGTGGAGCCCGGACTGCACCCGTGGCCGGTCTCCCACACGGGCAACGCGGTCTCCTCGCCGGAGGAGGCCGCGGCCGTCGTCGAGATCATCCGGTCACTGCTCGGCCGCACCTGGTCCACCGGCCCGGACGATCCCGGCCGACCGCTCGAGCCGTCCGACGTGATCGTGGTGGCCCCGTACAACGCGCAGGTCGCCACGGTCCGGGAGACGCTCGACGCCGCCGGTCTCGAGGGCACCACCGTCGGCACCGTGGACAAGTTCCAGGGCCGGGAGGCCGCCGTCGCGATCCTGACGATGGCGGCGTCCTCACCGCAGGAGGTGCCGCGCGGGCTGGACTTCCTCCTGAACCGGAACCGGCTCAACGTGTCGATCTCGCGCGGACAGTGGGCCGCCTACCTCGTCCACTCCCCCGCCCTCGCGGACGCGCTGCCCACCAGCCCCGAGGACCTGCCGATGATCGGCGCGTTCCTGCGGCTCGTGCACCGTTGAGTCAGCCGGCGGCGCCCTGGCGCAGCAGGAACCGCTGCAGCTTGCCGGAGGGGGTCTTGGGCAGCCGGTCCACGAAGTGCACCCGGCGCGGGTAGGCGTGCTTGGAGTACTCGTCGCGGACCTTGGCCTGCAGCTCGGCCGCCAGGGCGTCCGGGTCCGCGACGGCCCCGGCGGGCACCACGAACGCCACGACCTCCTCGCCGCGCACCCCCTCCGGGTCCGGCAGGCCGACGACGGCGACCTCCTGCACCCGCGGGTGGTCGATGAGCACGGACTCCACGTCGAACGGGCCGATCCGGTACCCGGCGGCGAGGATCACGTCGTCGTCCCGGGAGGAGAAGAAGAACCAGCCGTCGTCGTCCTGCCGGGCGGTGTCCCCGGTCAGGTACCAGCGCCCGTCCGGGGTGAAACGCTCCGCGGTCTTCTCCGGCTCCCCGAGGTAGCCGGGGAACCAGAACAGGGGCGAGGCCGCGTCGATCGCGATCTGCCCGTCCCGGATCTCGGCGGCGATCCCCGGCAGGGGCACACCCATCGAACCCGGGCGGGGCGGCGCGGCCAGCTCGGGGTGCGCGAGGGTGCAGATGACCATGCCCAGCTCGGTCTGGCCGTAGTGGTCGCGGATCTCCGTGCCGAGGGCCGTCCGGCCCCACTCGAGCACGGACGGCGGCAGCGGCTCCCCCGCCGTGGACACGCGCCGCAGCCGCAGCGGGGCGTCCTCGGTGACCTCCCCGGCCTTGGCCAGCGCGCGGAACATCGTGGGGGCGCCGGCGAGGTTCGTGATGCCCTGCGAGCGGATCACCTCGACCATGGTCGCCGGGGAGAAGGCGCCGCGGTACTGCACCGAGGTCGCCCCGAGCACCAGCGTGCCGACGATCCCGTAGTACAGCCCGTACGCCCAGCCGTGGTCGGCCGCGTTCCAGAACAGGTCCTCGGGGCGCAGGTCCACCGCGCACGTGAGGTAGACGGCGAACGCGGCGGCCGCGCGCAGCGGCACGGGCACCCCCTTGGGGCGGCCGGTGGTGCCGGAGGTGAACAGCAGGGCGATCGGCCCGTCCCCGCCGACGGCGACGTCCTCGCCCAGCGGCGCGGAGTCCGCGAGCGCGTCCCACTCCGGGCCGGTGCGGATGATCTCGATGCCGGGGATGTCCGTGAGCTTCTCGGCCTGACGGGGTTCGGCGACGACAAGCCGCGCCGCCGCGCCCTCGATGCGCATCCGGGCGGCGCCCGCGGCGAACGCGGTGAACAGCGGCACGTGCACAGCGCCGAGCCGCCACAGGGCCAGCAGCGTGATGACGAGCTCCTCCCGTTTGGACATCATCACGGGGACCCGGTCGCCGCGCGTGACGCCGCGGGCGGCGAGGCCGGTGGCGAGGCGGCGCGAGCGGTCGGCCAGCTCGCCGAAGGTGAGGTCGACGGCGGACATGTCCTCCGCCACGAACCGGAACGCCACCGCGTCGGCCGGCCAGCGGTCGCAGAGCAGGTGGGCGGCGCAGGCGTCCGGGGTCTCGACGTCGGCGACCCACCCGGCCATCAGCCGGTCGATCGTCCCGGCCTCGTGGGCCTGCCCGGTCCGTTCCGTCATCTCGGTCTCCTCATCCCTCTCGGCATGCCGACGCCGGGCGACGGCGACGTCAGCCACGGTAGGTCCACCGCGCCCCGGGCCACCGGGCGCGTCCGCATGTTGCACTCGCCACCCCGTCGCGGCTGAGGGCAGGATGGCGCCATGACTGATCTCGATCCCGCCACCCCTCGCCCCTCAGGGACGCGCGCGGACGCCCCGCCCCGGACCGACGTCGCGCTGCGCCCGGTGGCCGCCGACGACGCCGACTTCCTGTGGACCTGGATCCACGGCGCCGAGGACCCCGAGTGGAAGTCGTGGGACGCCCCCTACTTCCACGCCGCGGACACGGCCGCCCCGCCGAGCCGCGCGGACTTCGACGCCGACCACGCGCGCCGGCGCGTCGGCGACCCTGACGTCCGGGTCGTCACGGTGGACGGCACCCCCGTCGGTCTCGTGACCCGCACGGAGCAGCATCCGGCGGGCGCGGGCTGGTGGGAGCTCGGCATCCTGTTGTTCGACCCGACCACGTGGGGCCGCGGCGTCGGGCGGGCGGCGCTCACGCTGTGGTCGGACGCGTCGTTCGCGGAGACGGACGCGCACCTGCTGAGCCTGGTCACGTGGTCCGGCAACGCGCGGATGATCGCGTCGGCGGTCCGCGTCGGGTACACCGAGGTCGCCCGCATCCCCGAGGCGCGCTCCTGGGAGGGCCGGCGATGGGACTCGGTGCAACTCGCGGTGCTGCGGCGAGACTGGTGGCCGGCGTCGACGGACGGCTGAGGACGGACCCGGCCCTCGCCTTCGTCGGGCGTCCGCGGCGCCTGCCAGAATGGGGGCCATGACCTCGCAGCCCGCGCCCGCGTCCACCGCCCACCGCCGTCCCCTCGCCGAGGCCGGCATCGCCCTCGGCCCCCTGGACGGCCGCTACCGTGCGGCGGTGGAGCCGCTCGTGGAGCACCTGTCCGAGGCGGCGCTGAACCGCAACCGCATCCACGTGGAGGTCGAGTGGTTCATCCACCTGGCCGAGCACCGCGTGCTGCCGGGTCTCGAGCCGCTCACGGCCGAGCAGCAGGCGGGCCTGCGGGCGATCGTCACGGACTTCGACGCGGAGTCCGTGGCCGAGCTGGCGGCTACCGAGAAGGTCACGGTGCACGACGTGAAGGCCGTCGAGTACTTCATCGCCGACCGCCTCGAGGGGCTGGGCCTGGGTCGGCTGAAGCCGCTCGTGCACTTCGCGTGCACCTCCGAGGACATCAACAACCTGGCCTACGCGGTGGGCGTGCGCGACGCCGTCGAGCAGGTCTGGCTGCCGGCCGCCCGCGCCGCCGTGGCCACCGTCTCCGCGATGGCCGCCGAGGCCGCCGAGACCCCCATGCTCTCCCGCACGCACGGCCAGCCGGCCACGCCCACCACGCTGGGCAAGGAGATGGCCGTGTTCGTGCACCGTCTGACCCGTCAGACCCGGCGCATCGCCGGCCAGGAGTACCTGGGCAAGATCAACGGCGCCACCGGCACCTACGCCGCCCACCTCGCCGCCGCCCCGGACGCGGACTGGCCGGCCCTGTCCCGGTCCTTCGTGGAACACCTCGGCCTCACCTGGAACCCGCTGACCACCCAGATCGAGTCCCACGACTGGCAGGCGGAGCTGTACGCCGACGTCGCGCGCTTCAACCGGATCCTCCACGGCTTCTGCGTGGACGTATGGAGCTACATCTCCATCGGCTACTTCGCGCAGATCCCCGTGGCCGGCGCGACCGGCTCCTCCACGATGCCGCACAAGGTGAACCCGATCCGCTTCGAGAACGCGGAGGCCAACCTCGAGCTCTCCTGCGCCCTGCTCGACTCGCTGGGCGCCACCCTCGTGGAGTCCCGTTGGCAGCGCGACCTCACGGACTCGACGTCGCAGCGCAACATCGGCGTGGCCCTCGGCCACTCAGTGCTCGCCCTGACCAACGTCACCAAGGGCATGGGCCAGCTCCAGGTGGCCGATCCCGTGCTGGCCGAGGACCTCGACACGAACTGGGAGGTGCTCGGCGAGGCCGTCCAGACCGTGATGCGCGCCGAGGCGATCGCCGGCGTCGAGGGCATGGACAACCCCTACGAGCGCCTCAAGGAGCTGACCCGCGGCCACCGCGTGGACGGTGCGCGCATGCGCGAGTTCGTGCAGGGCCTCGGCCTGTCCGAGGGCGCTCAGGCGCGCCTGCTGGAGCTGACCCCGGCCGGGTACACCGGCGTGGCGTCGGAGCTGGCCAAGGAGTTCGGGCCGGCGCAGGACTGACCCGGGCCGCCTGACGGGGGACGATGGGCGGGTGCTGCTTCCACTTCTCCCCGTGTGGCTGCTGTCCGCCGCCCCCAAGGACCCCGCCGAACTCGAACGGGACGTGCCCGAGCCGATCGACGCCCACGGCGAGCTCGCCGACGCGGTCACCGCGGCGATCACCGCCGTGGACCTCGTGGGCGTGTTCTTCTTCGCGATCTCGGGTGCCGTCCTCGCCGTGCGCAAGGGCTACGACATCGTCGGCTCCCTGCTGCTGGCCCTCATGGTGGGCACGGGCGGCGGCGTCGTCCGGGACCTCGTGGTCGGCCGGGACGTGCCCGCGGCCTTCGACAACCCCTGGTACCTGATCCTGCCGGCGGTCGCGTCGCTAGCGGTGTTCCTCCGGATCTTCGACGGCGAGCGCGGCCACCACGCCGTCATGGCCTTCGACGCCATCGGCCTGGCCGTGTACTGCGTGGTGGGCACGCGCATCGCCCTGCTCGCCGGCCTGAGCCCGGTCGCCGCCGCAGTGCTGGGCCTGGTGACCGCCGTCGGCGGCGGCATCCTGCGCGACGTCGTCGCCGGGGAACCGCCCGCCGTGTTCGGCGGGCGCGGCTGGTACGCGCTGCCGGCCATCCTCGGCGCGGGCACGACGGCGGCCCTCGGCCAGGCGGAGGTCCTGAACCCGCTGACCTCGGCGGCGGTGATGGTGCTCGTGCTCGTGCTGCGCGTGGTGTCGCTGCGCAGGGAGTGGCTCGCCCCGGGGGCCGAGATCTCGGGGGAGACCCAGCGCCAGCGCATGGATCCGCATGACGAGCCGCCCGTGCCGGACATCCGCGACCGCAAGGGCAGGGACGGGCCGCCCGCCGCCCCCGGCGAGGACGGCCCCCCGGCGAACGAGGAGACACCCGGCGCCGACGAAGACGTCACACCTCGGGGGACACCCGGGTGAACAAACGAGCCACTGCGCGGGCCGCACGGGACAATGGCCGGTGAATCCCCGGACCCAACGGAAGGAGCCGCCGTGGACGTGCAGCAGTTCTTCGCCACCCTCACCGACGTCCCGTGGCTGCTCACGACCCTGGACCTGATCGGGATCTTCTTCTTCGCCACCTCGGGGGCGCTGCTGGCGGCCCGCAAGCAGTTCGACCTGGTGGGCTCGATGGCGCTGTCCCTGCTGGCGGGCCTGGGCGGCGGCTTCACACGGGACATCCTGCTGGACCGGGGTCTGCCCGCGTCCCTGGAGAACCCGGTCTATCTGGCCCCGCCCCTGCTGGTGTCCCTGCTCGTGTACGTCAAGGTGATCCACCCGAATCGCCTGAACCTGACCATCACCCTGTTCGACGCCGCCGGTCTCGCCCTGTTCACGGTGTCCGGCGTGCTGCTGGCGCACTCGATGGGCGTGCACCCGGTGTCCACGGTGGTGATCGCGATGGTCACGGCGCTGGGCGGCGGCGTGCTGCGGGACATCGTCGCCAACGAGGTCCCGTCCATCTTCGACCCCCGCGGCGTCTACGTCCTCCCCACGTTCCTGGGCGCGGTGCTGGCGACCGTGGTGGCCATGAACGGCGCGCTCAACGGGTACACCGGCTTCCTCATCGCGTTCCTGATCTTCGCGGTGCGGATGATCGCCTACCGCTACCAGTGGCGGTTCTTCGGCGCGGAGATCTCCCAGGACAAGGAGTCCCTCGAACGTCTGCGGCGCCTGGCCACGCAGGCGCAGGAGGCGGCCGCCCGCCGGGTGGAGCGCACCCTCGAGCGCCGGCTGCGCTCCCCCGGCGCCCCCGCCTTCCCCGACGACGACACGCACGGGTCCTACGGCCCGCGGCAGGAGTACGAGGACCAGGTGCGGGTGGACGACTACGACCCGCAGACCCAGACGATCACCGTCGTCGACCCCGCCTCACACCAGCAGGTGCGCCTGGACCGCGGCACCGGCGTCATGGACGTCACCGACCTGCGCACCGGGCGCACGCGCAGCTTCGACGACCCCGAGCACGACTGGATCGCGGACGACCCGGCGGACCCGAGGGACTGAGGGATGCGGTGAGCCCGACGCCGGGCCGCGCACGCGCACCCCGCGGACGGGTCTATGCTGAGAGTCCATGACCGGCACGCATGAGACCGCCCGCCCCGCCAGCACGACCACGGAGGCCGCGGCCTCCGGCCCCCTCCACCGCGTCGGATTCGACCGCGCGAAGTACATCGAACTCCAGTCCCAGCACATCCAGGAACGCCGCCGCCAGATCGGCGGGAAGCTGTACCTGGAGATGGGCGGCAAGCTCTTCGACGACCTGCACGCCTCCCGCGTCCTGCCCGGCTTCACCCCGGACAACAAGATCGCGATGCTGGACCGCATCAAGGACGAGACCGAGATCCTGGTGTGCTTCAACGCCAAGGACCTCGGGCGGAACAAGGTCCGCGCGGACCTGGGCATCACGTACGAGGACGACGTCCTGCGCCTCGTGGACGTGTTCCGGGAGCGCGGGTTCCTGGTGGAGCACGTGGTGGTCACGCAGCTGGAGGACGCCAACCACCGTGCACTGGCGTTCCTCGAGAAGCTCGAGCGCCTCGGCCTGAAGGTGGCCCGCCACCGCGTGATCCCCGGCTACCCGCACGCCATGTCCACGATCGTCTCGGAGCAGGGCTTCGGTGCCAACGAGTGGTCCGAGACCACGCGGGACCTCGTCGTCGTGACGGCCCCCGGCCCGGGCTCCGGCAAGCTGGCGACGTGCCTGAGCCAGGTGTACAACGATCGGCAGCGGGGCATCCCGGCCGGCTACGCGAAGTTCGAGACGTTCCCCATCTGGAACCTGCCGCTCGAGCACCCGGTGAACGCCGCCTACGAGGCCGCCACCGTGGACCTGGACGACATCAACCTGATCGACCCGTTCCACCTGGCCGAGTACGGCGAGCGGGTGACGAGCTACAACCGCGACGTCGAGGTGTTCCCGCTGCTGTCCGCGCTGCTGGAGAAGGTCACGGGCACCACCCCGTACAAGTCCCCCACGGACATGGGCGTGAACATGGCCGGCGCGGCGATCGTGGACGACGAGGTGTGCCAGGAGGCCGCAAAGCAGGAGATCATCCGGCGCTACTACAAGGCTCAAGTCAACGAGGCGCTGGAGGGCGCGGACGACACCGAGTCCGAGCGCGTGGCCCTGGTGATGTCCAAGCTGGGCCTGAGCTCGGAGGACCGCCCGGTGGTGGGTGCCGCGCAGTTGGTGGCCGAGCGCACCGGTGAGCCCGGCGCGGCCGTGCAGCTGGCGGACGGCACCCTGGTGACCGGCAAGACCTCGGAGCTGCTGGGCTGCTCCGCCGCGGTGCTGCTCAACGCCCTCAAGGTGCTGGCCGGCATCGAGGACGACGTGCACCTGCTCTCCCCCGCCTCGATCGAGCCGATCCAGACGCTCAAGACCGTGCACCTGGGCTCCAAGAACCCGCGGCTGCACACGGACGAGGTGCTGATCGCGCTGTCCGTGTCCGCGGCGACCGACGAGAACGCGAAGGCGGCCGTCGAGCAGCTGGCGAGCCTCGAGGGCTGCGACGTGCACACGACGACGATCCTCGGCTCCGTGGACGAGGGCATCTTCCGGTCCCTGGGGATGCTCGTCACGAGCGAGCCGAAGTTCCAGAAGAAGGGGCTGTACCGGAAGCGGTGAGGCGGGGCGGTTCGGGCGGTCGCTTTCGTTGACGAAACGGGCGACCCCTGGGCGTTTTCGTTCGAGAAGTGGGAGCGGGCCACGGCCCGCTCAGGAGGCCCCGGTGGTTCGCCGGGGCCTCCGTTCGTTGACGACGGCGACAACTCGCTCCGCGACGACGGCCGGGTCCTCGTGCTCCCAGAAGCGGAGGACGAGCCAGCCGCGCTCCGTCAGGATGCGCGTGGTCTCCAGGTCCCGGGCCCGGTTCGTGGCGACCTTGTCCGACCAGTAGCCGCCGTTGGCCTTCGGCGCGATGTAGTGCTGGGGACACCCGTGCCAGTAGCAGCCGTCGATGAGGACGGCGACGCGCGCGGGACGGAACAGGATGTCCACCGTGCGGCGGAGGTCCTTCTCCGGCTTCGCGTTCACCCGGTAGCGGAGGCCGGCGGCATGGAGGAGACGGCGAACGGGGGCGTGTCAGATGGTCTGTGTAAGCCGTACCGAGAGGAACGGTAAGAATCATGACCATGATCGACGAGAAGAACCCAGGCGAGCCCTCGGGCCAGGACCTGGTCGAGCAGCTGAAAGCCTCAGGGCAGCTTGATGCCCTGTTCGCGCAGATCGACGCGGGCGGCGTCGAGCTCACCGGTGACGGCGGGTTCGTGCCCGCGCTGGTCAAGGCCGCGCTCGAGCGGGGCCTGCAGGCCGAGCTGACCAGCCATCTGGGCTACGAGAAGGGCTCGAGCGAGGCGCTGAAGCACGCCAACTCCCGCAACGGGACCACCCCGAAGACCGTGGAGTCCGAGGTCGGGCCGATCGAGCTGGACGTCCCGCGAGACCGGGGCGGGTCGTTCACCCCGCGCCTGGTGCCCAAGGGCCAGCGGCGCCTCGGGGGCCTGGATGACATGATCATCAGCCTCTATGCCGGCGGAATGACGATCCGGGACATCCAGCACCACCTGGCCTCCACGATCGGCACGGACCTGTCGCACGAGACGATCTCCAACATCACCGACGCCGTGAGCGAAGAGGTCCTGGCGTGGCAGTCGCGGCCGCTGGAGGAGTTCTATCCGGTGATCTATCTCGACGCAATCCGGATCAAGATCCGAGAGAACAGCCAGGTCCTCAACCGTGCCGCCTACATCGCCGTCGGCGTGGACCTCGAGGGCATCAAGCACGTGCTGGGGATCTGGGTCCAGGACACCGAGGGCTCGGCGTTCTGGGCCCACGTCTGCGCCGATCTCGCCAACCGGGGCGTGCAGGACGTGCTGATCGTGTGCTGCGACGGGCTCAAGGGCCTGCCGGAGGCGGTCGAGGCGACGTGGCCGGACTCGATGGTCCAGACCTGCGTGGTTCACCTGATCCGGGCCGCGATGCGGTTCGTGGCCTACCAGGACCGCAAGAAGGTCGCCGCCGCGCTGAAGCCGATCTACACCGCCCCCAACGAAGAGACCGCGAGGAAGGCGCTGGCCGAGTTCGAGGCCTCCGAGCTCGGCACGAAGTACCCGTCTGCAGCCGCGACCTGGGCGAACTCCTGGGAGCGGTTCATCCCGTTCCTGCAGTTCCCACCCATGCTCCGCAAGGTCATCTACACGACCAACAGCATCGAGTCGCTGAACTTCCAGCTACGGAAGGTGACCAAGAACCGCGGCCACTTCCCCTCGACCGAGGCGGCGGTGAAGCTGCTCTGGCTGGCGATCTGCAACATCGAAGACAAACGCGCCGCCGAACGCGCTCGGGACCGGGGCAAACCCGCCGGCCAGCGCAAAGCCCAGGGCCGGCTCGTCGAAGGTCAGGCCGTCACGAACTGGAAGCAGGCCCTCGCCCAGCTCGCCGCGGCCTACCCCGACCGGATCAACCCCTACCTGTGACCACCCCGCTTACACAGACAAGTTGACACGCCCGCGAACGGCGAGCTCAGGCTTGGTGTCCCGCGCTCGGTTCGCGACCATGATCCTCCGCGCTGCACAGCTGGAGGCCCAAGATCTTCCGTTGTTGCCTTTGTCTTCAGATCCCACTGAACTGCGTGTCGTAGCGCGTGGCCATGCGCATGATCATCGAGTCGTAGTGAAAAGCGTCCCCCGGCTGCGGTGCGGGTCGGGAATGAACGACTTTCACAGGACTGTCATCGTTCCGAAGGTCGAGGACAGTTACGCCAATTGCATCAAAACCGATACCGATGGAACTGGAACGAGTCCGAAGAGTATTAAGGGTGTCCAACACCCGTTGACAATCACCGGGCTGCTTGTGAGAAGTGACAACGGGTTCCTGCCCGAGATGAATGCGCTCAACGTTTGCAGGGTTAGAACTTACAAACACGTCTGCGACATTAACCTGTGCGTATCCAATCGCCAAGGCTGTCTGGCTCTCACCGTGTACAGAGATGTGGGAACTGGTCAATTCATCATGAAGACGCGGAAGTGACTTGACGTGAGCAGTCATCGTGGCCTTAGCTTCTAGAGCCACCAGAACCGACCCGACAGGCGCCACAGGAATATCTGGTAGCGACGTCAGCTCGCCCATCTCTTCTCCGGAGAGGTTCATGTTGTAGCGCTGCGCGAGAGAGACCAGGGACTCGCCGCGGGCCGATGTCGCCGCTCCTCCTGGTCGGGCGATGACCAAGTCAAGCACCTTGCTCTTCTTCGTTTCGAAATCACTCAACTTCAGATTGACACCAAGGACAATCTTGCCGTCGCGGGCATGTTGCCGCATCACACTCGACGAGCGAAGCAAGTCGAAGGCGACGCCCCAACTGGCCACTTTTCCATGACGATCTGATCGAGAATGATATTGCCAGCGAATTCCATATTTGGTGGGGTCTGCCGGTTCGCTCATGGTTCGAGCCAGAATATCGGGGCCAAACACGTTCATGCCTCCAACTTGGTAATCAGCTGATCTTCAGTCAATGCCCTGTCCGCCTCAGCCACAGCCTCGCGGAATCCCGGATATCGGCCCAAGTTCCCCTGGAGAAGGCGCGAACGGAAACCCGACACCGCACGCCGGCTCAACGCCGGGGCTGACGACACGTCAACATGCTCCAGCAAGTGCTCATACGGTTCCAGAGTGGGAAATTCGCTGGCCTCCACTCGCCATCGCTTCCCGCCCATACCAGCAGCAGCGTTCGGCCACTGCCTGGATGAGCCCCAATCGACGGAGGGGCACACCACTTCGCCTGGCGCGAAGACTCGCCGAGCCACCCACTCTGCAACACGCACCGAGACTGCATTGCCAAGGAGTTTGCTCCGGGTTCCGCGCGTCCGCGCAGCGCTCAAGCCGAAGTCGAGATCAGTCCACCCGCGGGGGAACCCCTGCAATGATTCCATTTCTGCTTCCCTCGGCACCACCAAGGCGCGAGTGGCGTCCTCCGCGCCACGGACCCAAATGGCAGGAGGTGAAGCGATGCCGATCGTGGAGCCACCCTTGAGCGTCGGAATCGCGTCGGGTGCCCACCCCAATCCACCCTTACCCTCCGTCCAGTAGAATCCAAAGGCGTCGGAGGAATAATGATCATCAGGGCGTGACGCCGCCTCGTCCGCAAAAAGGACCTCCGACGGGTTGAGGTTCACCGAGGCAACAACGATTACACGACGGCGCCTCTGCGGCAGTCCCGTAAAACGAGTGTCGACGACCCGGTAAGCCCAAGAGTATCCAAGGGTCTCCATCTCCTGGACCAGGAACTCCATCGCAGCACCCTTGTCGAGGGCCAGCATGTTGGGGACGTTCTCAATGAGCAGTGTGGGAAGTCGTCGTCCAGCAGAGATGCGACGCCGAAGCAGCTCGAACAAATGCGTCACCAACCCGGACTGCTCCCCGCGAATGCCCGCAGTTCGACCTGCCTGTGAGAGATCCTGACAGGGGAACCCAGCGGAAAGTATGTCAGTTGCCTCCGGCAGGGATGCCAGCTCTCGAACGTCTGGGTGCAGCTCAGCACCGGGAAACCGATTCTTCAGAACGATTTGAGCAGGGGCCCAAGACTCACACAGAAGATCTGTCTCGACCTTTGATCCCAACGCATTGTGGAAGCCCTGCTCAATGCCACCGATACCTGCGAATAGACCCGTCAAGTGGACCATACGACGCCTACCTCTCTGCATGGCCTGGTGGGCCATGACCTACGACTCTACCCGTGTCCAGCTCGGCCCCACATGGAGCCGCGGGACGGTGAGATGCTGTCTGAGGCCATCGTCTCGCGCACCCCGGACACGTTAGGCGAAACTGCCCACGAGCGGTCCACCGCACTCAAGGTTCTCCTCATTCGGTGCGGACCGCACGCCTAATGACAAGCTCAGGGTTCTTGTCCACCGTCGTGAAGATCGGGGCGGGGCTCCACTCGCCCTTGGGATACGTCCAACCAGTCAGATCAGGCCCCTCACCGCAGCAGGTCCTTCACGATCTTCCCCGTCCCGTTCTTCGGCAACGAGTCCATGAGCGTCACCGGCTGCGGCCCCTTGTACGAGAGTAGGCGCTCGCGCACGAACGCGGAGAACTCGGCCTCGGCGACGTCGGGGTGCACATAGAGCGCATCCTCGACCTCGCGCGGGTACACGTTGTAGCCGTTGCGGATGTTGATGTCCTTCAGCCGGCCCACGATCCGGTAGTAGCCCTCCTCGTCCCGCCGGGCGAGGTCGCCGGTGCGGAGCCAGCCGTCGTCGTCGAACGCGGCGGCCCCGGCCTCCGGCAGGCCCAGGTACCCGGACATGACCACGGGCCGGTGGATGCGCAGCTCGCCGGGGGTCTCGGTGTCCCTCTCCGGCACCTCCACGCCCTCCGGGGTGACGATGCGGAACTCCACACCCTCCAGCGGCCGCCCCACGGTGCCGGGGCGGCTGGGGCCGTCCATGGGGTTGAAGCACACGGGCCCGCAGGACTCGGACAGGCCGTAGGCCTCGCGCACCGGCACGCCGAAGGCCGCCTCGGCCTCGGCCTCCCGCAGCGTCTCCACGGCCAGTGGCGCGCCGCCAGAAAGCACGTAGCGCAGCGCGCCGATCAACTCACCCGAACTCCGCCCACACCCGCCTCTCCACCCCATCCACGGTCATCACGCCGCCGTGCGGCAGCACCCACTGCGGCCGGGTGTGGCCGAACGGGACGCCCACGCACACCACCGCGTCCGGGTTGTAGCGCCCGACCTCCTCCACCACCACATCGGCCTGCTCCGCGCTCCGCCGCGCCCGCTCCTCCGCACCGCGCGGCGCCTCGAAGGAGCTCGTCGGCGGGCGGGCCGCCAGCACGGCGTCCACGGCGCCGAGCACGCCGCGCTCCCCCAGGATCCGCAGCAGCCGCCGCACCTCGCCGGCGCTCGGCAGCTCCTCGCTGGTCTCGATGAGCAGCACACCGCCCTCGAGCACCGCCATGTCCGCAGGCCCGCGGCCGGCCGCCATCACCCACGGCAGCACCTCGAGGCAGCCGCCCCACGTCCGGCCGGTCACCGCGCGCCGCGGCCCGGCCCAGCGCCACGGTGAGGCGCCCTCGCCGACGCCGCGCGCGCCGTCGTCGTGCGGGCACGGCACCGGATCCCGCTCGCCGAACTCGGTGAGCGCCCGCGGGTCCAGCCAGTCGACGCCGTGGTCCTCCGACTCCCCCGGCTCCGTGATCTCCAGCCGCCCTCCCGTCAGCATGGCGGCCCGCATGGACGCGGCGTGCACCTCATCCACAGCCGGCCCCGGCCCCAGGTGCACCTGGGTGGAGCCTCCGTAGAAGCTCGCCACGCCGTTCGCCCACAGCCACTGGTGCAGGTTGGTGTTGTCGCTGTAGCCGAGGAACGGCTTGGGGTCCGCGCGCACTGCGTCCGCGTCCAGGTGGCCGATCACGGTGATCTGGTCCTCCCCGCCTACCGTGGCGATCACCGCCCGGATCTGGGGGTCCGCGAACGCCGCGTTCAGGTCCCGCGCCCGGTCCTCGGCGCTCGCCCCGAGCTGCCGGGTGGTGGGGTACTCGACCGGCACCAGTCCGGTCACCTCGGCCAGGCGGCGCATCGCCTGCTCGTGCACCGCGGGCGCGAAGCCGGGAGCCGCGAACGACGGCGAGACGACGGCGATCCTGTCGCCCGGCTGGGCCTTGGGCGGGTGGACGAGCGGCTGAGTCATACCGGGAGCGTAGCGAGAGGCCATCTGTCCGTCGTTCCTCTCACTCAGACCAGACCACCCGTGTCCAGACCGCCACACGCCCCTCACCCCTGACGCAGCTCGCGGCGCAGGATCTTGCCCGTGGCGTTCTTCGGCAGCCCGTCCAGGACGGTCACCTCCCGCGGCTGCTTGTAGCGGGCCAGCCGTTCGGCCGCGAACGCCTGGAGCTGCTCCCCCGTGACGGCGCTGCCCGGGGCCAGCGAGACGAAGGCGGCGATCTCCTCGCCCAGCCGCTCGTCCGGCACACCCACCACGGCGGCCTCGACCACGTCCGGGTGCTCGTAGAGGACCTCCTCCACCTCGCGGGGGTACACGTTCATGCCGCCGCGGATGATCACGTCCTTGAGCCGGTCCACGATCATCACGTACCCGGCCTCGTCCCGGCGGGCGATGTCCCCGGTGCGGAACCAGCCGTCCTGGTCGAACGCCGCCGCCGTGTCCTCCGGGCGGCCCCAGTAGCCGGCCATGATGCCCTCGCCCCGGATGCGCAGCTCACCGGAGGTCTCGAGGTCCTCCTCGGGCACCTCGGTGCCGTCCATCGCGACGATCCGGAACTCGAAGCCGTCCACCGGCCGGCCCACGGTGCCCGGGCGGGTCGGCGCGTCCACGGGGTTGAAGAAGCACGCACCCGCGTTCTCGGACAGGCCGTAGCCCTCCAACACGGGCACGCCGAACAGCTTCTCCGCCGCGCGCAGCGTCTCCACCGGCAGGCTCGCACCGCCGGAGAGGGGCATGCGCAGCCGCGAGAAGTCCTCCGGCTCGGCCCCGGCCTCACGGCGGGCCCGGGCCACGGAGAGGAACGCCCCGTGCATGGTGGGCACGCCGGGCAGGAACGTGACGCCGTGGTCCTGCAGCTGGTCGTAGGCGGCCTCCGGCACGAACCGCGGCATCAGGGACAGGGTGGACCCGGCGAACACCGCCCCGTTGAGCACCACCGAGAGCCCGAACACGTGGAACATCGGCAGCGCCGCGAACACGACGTCGTCCGGGCCGAGCCGGCCCAGGCCGGTCGCCGTCGCCATGGCGTTGGAACGCAGGTTCGTGTGCGTCAGCCGGGCACCCTTGGGCCGCCCCGTAGTGCCCGAGGTGTAGAGCAGGACGGCGTCGTCGTCGGGGTCCCGCAGGGTGATCTCCGTGACCGGGGCGATGCCCTCGGCGGCGCACTCCCGCCCGACCGCTTCGAGGTCCAGGGTGACCACCTCGACGTCGACGTTCCCGGCCACCTCGTCCACGGCCGGCAGCCCGGGCATGGCCCAGAGCACGCGCGCCCCGGAGTCCTCGAGGAAGTACTCCAGCTCACGGGCCGTGAACAGCGGGTTGAGCGGCACCATCACCGCACCCAGGCGCATGAGCGCCTCGTAGACCGCCACGAAGGCCGGGACGTTGGGCAGCAGCACGGCCACCCGGTCCCCCGGGCCCACCCCGCGGTGGCGCAGCCAGCCGGCCGTCGCGGCCGTGACCTGGTCCAGTTCGCGGTAGGTCATGCGGGCCTCGCCGATCCGCAGGGCCACGGCATCCGGCTGCCGGGCCACGGTGGCCGAGAGCAGCTCGGCCACATGACCCCGGCGCTCGGTGGGCCGGCCGTGGGTGGTCGCGGAGGTGTCGGGGGTCTCGGAGGTGGTCACGGTGGCTCCTGATCTGGTGGGGCGGTCGTCGGAGGGGGTTCAGAGGAAGGCGGAGTGACCGGTGAGGCCGCGGCCCACGATCAGCGAGTTCACCTCGTAGGTGCCCTCGTACGTGAAGATCGCCTCGACGTCGCAGAAGAACCGGCCGAGCCCGACGTCGGCGAGGATGCCGTTGCCGCCCATCATCTGGCGGCCCAGCGCGGCCGACTCGCGGCACATCTGGGAGGTCTTCAGCTTCACCAGGGAGGCCTGCGTCATGGACACCTCGCCGGTGGCCTCCAGCTGCACCGCCCGGTGCGCCATGCCCAGGGTGGCCGCCAGGTTGGCCGCGATCTGCACGAGCAGGGACTGCACCAGCTGATGCCCGGCGATCGGCCGGCCGAACTGAGTGCGCTCCAGCGCGTAGCGGCGGGCGGCGTCGAGGATGCCCTGCTGCGCGCCCACGGCCTGCCAGCCCAGGCCGTTGCGGGAGCCCAGCAGGATCACGTTGGTGTCCGCGAAGGTGTTCGCCTTCTCCAGCTTGTTCTCCGCCGGGATGCGCACGTCCGTGAAGGTGATGTCCGCGTTCTGGACGATCTTCACCGCGGTCTTGTGCTCGATCTTGGTGGCCTCGTAGCCGAGGGTGTCGGTCTCCACGATGAAGCCCTTGACCTGGTCGTCCTCCTCGTCCCGGGCCCACACGATCGCGATGCGGGACATGGTGCCGTTGCCGATCCACCGCTTGGCCCCGTTGATCACCCACTCGTCCCCCTCTCGGCGGGCCGTGGTGGCCATGCCGCCGGCGACGTCGGAGCCGTGCTCCGGCTCGGTCAGCGCGAAGCAGCCGGTGTACTCCATCGCGTACAGGCCCGGCAGCCACGTCTGCTTCTGCTCCTCCGAGCCCAGGGCCTCCAGGGTGGCCCCGACGAGGTCGTTGTGCAGGGCGAAGTACACGCTGAGGGAGATGTCCGCGCGGGCCAGCTCGGCCATCAGGTGCCCGCGGAACAACGGGTCCTCGGTCATGCCGCTGATGTGGTTGTAGCCCAGCTCCCCGACGCGGCGGGCGATCTCGTGCGGGAACTCGTCCCGGCTCCAGGCCTCCGCCACGTGCGGGGTGACGATCTCGGCCAGGGCGGCGCGGATCTCCGTGAGCTCCTCCTGCTGCTCGGGCGTCAGGAGGCGGTGGTACTCGAGGACGTCGACGTCGATCAGCGAGCGGGTGCGGGAATCCGTGGTGGTCATGAGGGGCTCCTGGAGGTCGTTCGAGGGGGGTGCTGAGTCGTGGGGGTCAGGCGGTGGGGCTGGCCAGGGCGGTGAGCGGGATGCCCCGCTCCTCCCCCCATGCCTGCCAGTGGGCGGCGTCGTGCCGGGAGAGGGCCTCGGTGAGCTGCGCGCGGACGTCCCCGTCCGCGTCCAGCCCGAGGCCCTCGACAAGCGCGGCCGCGAAGTGCGGCTCGAGCGCGCCGACGGCCACATGGCCCTCGGCCGCCGGATACACCCCGTAGTGGGGCAGGGCCCCGCCCAGGGGGCTGCGCGGGCCCGTCATGCGGTGCCGGTTGGGCAGGGCCAGGGCGTGCGCCGCATCGGCGAGCGCCACCGTGGCATGCCCGCCGTCCCCGTCCGCGCCGCGGGCCCACAGCAGGGCCAGCGCGGCGGAGACGGCCCGCTCGGCACCGTGCAGATCCGCCGCGAGGATCCGCGGTGGAGCCCCCGGCGCCAGCAGGCCCGCCGCGGCCTGGTAGTTGATGTCATGGCCTGGCACGTCCGTGCGGTCCCCGTCGTATCCGGTGATGTCCACCTGGCAGATCCGCCGGTGGCGGGCGCGGACGGCGTCGGCGTCCAGGCCCAGCCGGCGCAGCGCCCCGGAGCGGTGGGAGGTGAGGAACACGTCCGCCTCGGCCAGGATCTGCTCCATCTCGGCAGCCCCGGCCTGGGACTTCATGTCCACGGTGCGCACCGACTGCCCGCTGTGCAGCTCCTCGTAGAGGGCCGGCACCAGGGTGGCCACGGGGTCCCCGCTGGGCGGGAGCACCGTGACGATGTCGGCGCCCAGCTCCTGCAGGCGGGCCGCGGCGACGGGCCCGGGCAGGTTCAGCGCGATGGTCACCACGCGCACCCCGGCCAGCGGTGCGGCGCTCATCGGCCCGGCCCCTCGCCTCGCTCGGCCAGCTGCCGGAGGGTGCCGCCGGGACGGAACCGCTCGCCGTAGCGGTCGGCCAGCTCGTCGGCGCGGGCCACGAACGCGGCCGGTCCGCCCTCGCGGTGCGTCATGAACGTCACTGGCCCACCGGTGTGCGGCGGGAAGCCGATGCCGAACACGCCGCCGAGGTTCGCCGAGGGGGCGTCGGTGAGGACGCCGTCGTCGAAGCAGCGGGCCGTCTCGATGGCCATGCGGTACAGCAGGCGGTCCTGCAGGTCCTGCTCGGGCACGTCCGCCCCGGTGGCGAAGTGCTCGGCCAGGCCTGGCCACAGGTGCTTGGGGCCCTGTTCCGGGTACTCGTAGAAGCCGGCGCCCTGAGCGCGGCCCGGGCGGCCGAACTCGTCCACCATGCGCTCCACCACGCGCTCGCCCGGACGCACCGGACGCTCACCGCCGGCCTCGGCGACGGCCTTCTCCTCCTCGCGGCGGATGTGCTGGATCAGGGTCAGGGAGACCTCGTCCATCATGGCCAGCGGGGAGGCCGGGAAGCCGGCGTGGCGGGCCGCCCGCTCGATCCGCTGCGCGTCCACGCCCTCCTCCACGAGGGCCGCGGCCTCGAGCACGAGCGTGCCGTAGACGCGGGAGGTGTAGAAGCCGCGCCCGTCGTTGACCAGGATGGGCAGCTTGCGGATCTGCTGCACCAGGTCGTAGGCGCGCTCCACCGTGCGCGGGGAGGTCTGCTCACCACGGATGATCTCCACGAGCTTCATCCGGTCCACCGGGGAGAAGAAGTGCAGGCCGATGAAGTCCTGGGAGCGCTCCCGCGGGCCCTGCAGCAGGGTGATCGGCAGCGTGGAGGTGTTGCTGCACAGCAGGGTGTCCGGGCCGACCACCTTCTCCACCTCGGCGAACACCGAGTCCTTGAGCTCGACGTCCTCGAACACGGCCTCGATCACCGCGTCCACGTGCGCGAGGTCCTGATAGTCCTCGGTGGGCTGCACGCGGGCCAGGACGGCGTCGGCGTCCTCGCGGCTCATGCGCCCCTTCGCCACGCGCCCCTCGAGGAGGGCGCCCACCCGCTCACGGCCGCGCTCGGCGGCCTCCAGGCTGACGTCCTTGAGCATCACGTCCACGCCGTTGAGCGCGAGCGCGTGGGCGATGCCCACGCCCATCATCCCGGCGCCCAGCACCGCCGCCGTGGTGATCGTGCTGCGCTCGCGGGAGGGACCGCCCAGGGCCGCGCCGGAGCGCAGCGCCTGCATGTCCGAGTGGAACGCCTGGATCATGGCGGAGGAGGTGTGGCCCGTCACGAGGGACACGAAGTACCGGGTCTCGATGCGCGAGGCGGTGTCGAAGTCCACCTGCGAGCCCTCCACCGCGGCGCTGAGGATCGCCTTCGGGGCGGGCAGGTCCGCGCCGTGGAGCTGCCGGCGCAGGGTGGCGGCGAACGCGGGCAGGCGGGAGGCGAAGGAGGCCTGGGCGGGGGTGCCGCCGGGGATCCTGAAGCCCTTGACGTCCCAGGGCTTCGCGGCGGCGTCGGCGTCGTCGCGGTGCTCCAGGATCCAGCGCTTGGCGGCGGGCACCAGGTCCGCGGGGTCGGTCACGACCTCGTCGAGGATCCCCTTCTCCATCGCGGCCCGGGCGTCGCGGGCGGTGCCCTGCAGCAGCCAGTCCATCAGGGCGCGCTCCACGCCCACCATGCGCACCAGGCGGGTGATGCCGCCGCCTCCGGGCAGCAGGCCCAGGGTGACCTCCGGGAGGCCGACCTTCAGCCCCGGGTCGTCCACGGCGATGCGCCGGTGGCAGGCCAGCGCGATCTCCAGGCCGCCGCCGAGCGCGGTGCCGTTGATCGCGGCGACCACGGGGCGGCCGAGGGTCTCGAGGCGGCGCAGCTGGCCCTTGACCCGCTGCGTCAGCGCGAACACGGACTCCACGTCCTCGGGGCCGGCCTGGGCCAGGGAGTCCAGGTCGCCGCCGGCGAAGAAGGTCTTCTTCGCGCTGGTCAGGACGACGCCGGTCACCGTGTCCCGCTCCGCCTCCAGGCGGTCCACGACGGCGTCCATCGCGTCCTGGTACCGCTCGTTCATCGTGTTGACCCGCGCCTGCGGGTCGTCCATGGTCAGCGTGACGACGCCGTCGGCGTCCTGGTCCCAGGTGATCATGTGCTCACTCATGCCGGTGCTCTTCCTGCCGTGCTGGTCGGTCGGGTGGGTGGGGCGCTCAGACGCGCTCGACGATCGTGGCGACGCCCATGCCGGCGCCGATGCAGAGCGTGGCGATGCCGGTCCGCAGGTCGCGCCGCTCGAGTTCGTCCACGAGGGTGCCGAGGATCATGGCGCCGGTGGCCCCCAGGGGGTGGCCCATGGCGATCGCGCCGCCGTTGACGTTGGTCTGCTCCTCGGTCCAGCCCATCTCCTTCATCAGCAGCAGCGGCACGGCCGCGAACGCCTCGTTGATCTCCACGAGGTCGATGTCCGCGGCGGTCATGCCGGCCACCTCGAGGGCCTTGCGGCACGCCGGGGTGGGGCCGGTGAGCATGATGGTGGGCTCGGAGCCGACGACGGCGGCGGAGACGATCCGGGCCCGCGGGCTCATCCCGGCCCGCCGGCCGGCCTCCTCGGAGCCGATCAGCGTCAGCGCGGCGCCGTCGACGATGCCCGAGGAGTTGCCGGGGTGGTGCAGGTGCTCGATCCCCGCCAGCGAGCTGTACTTCTCCAGCGCCACGGCGTCGAAGCCCGCCTCCCGGCCCAGCGCCTCGAAGGAGGGCTTGAGCGTGGCCAGGGTCTCCACGGTCGAGTCGGGGCGGATGGTCTCGTCCCGGTCCAGCACGGTCATCCCGTTCATGTCCGTCACCGGGACCACGGAGCGGGCGAACCGGCCCTCCTGCCACGCCGCCGCGGCACGGCGGTGGCTCTGCGCGGCGAAGCGGTCCAGCTCTGCGCGGCTGAATCCCTCACGGGTGGCGATCAGGTCCGCGGAGACGCCCTGCGGGATGAAGTCGGTGGCCAGGGAGGTGGCCGGGTCCATGGCCCACGCGCCGCCGTCGGAGCCCATGGGCACGCGGGACATGGACTCCACGCCGCCGGCCACGAGCAGGGACTCCCAGCCGGAGCGGATGCGGGCGGCGGCCTGGTTGACTGCCTCGAGTCCGGAAGCGCAGAACCGGTTCAGCTGCACGCCGGCCACGGTCTGCGGCAGGCCCGCCTTGAGGGCGGCCACCCGGGGCAGGACCGCGCCCTGGTCGCCCACCGGGCTGACGCAGCCGAGGATCATGTCCTCGATGTCGGCGGGGTCGAGCCCCTCATGGCGGTCGCGCAGCGCGTGGGTCAGGCCGACGACGAGGTCGATCGGCTTGACCTCGTGGAGGGAGCCGGAGGGCTTGCCGGCACCGCGCGGTGTGCGGAGGGCGTCGTAGAGGAAGGCGTCCTGGGTCACGGGGTCTCCTGGGGTCGGGGTGGGTCTGGGGAGGTGGCGGGCCGGTCAGCGGCCGGAGGTGAGGGCGTCGGCGTAGTCGGCGCGCAGCTTGCGCTTGTTGACCTTCCCGACGCCGGTCCGGTCGATCTCCGTCACGAAGCGGACCTCGTCGGGCAGCTGCCAGGTGGCGAAGCGCTCGGCGAGTGCGGCGAGGACGGCGTCCTGGTCGACGTCGGAGTCCTCGTCCCGCACCACGAGGGCCAGGGGGCGCTCCTCCCACTGGGGGTGGGGGACGCCGATCACGGCGGCGTCGCGGACCCCGGGGACGGTCATGATGTGGTTCTCCAGGTCGATCGAGGAGATCCACTCGCCACCGGACTTGACCACGTCCTTCAGGCGGTCGGTGACCTTGAGGTAGCCCTCCGGGGAGAGGTAGCCCAGGTCCCCGGAGCGCCAGTAGCCCTCGTCGTCGAAGCCGGCCTCGGTGGCCTCGGCGTTGTCGGCGTAGGAGGTGGTCACCCAGGGCCCGCGCAGGCGGATCTCGCCCACGTTCTCCTCGCCGGGCGGCAGCAGCTCGCCCAGGGGGTCGGTGATCTTCACGTCCACCCCGACGACGACGAGGCCCTGGAACCGCTTGAGGTTCCACCGCTCATCCTCGGAGAGGGTGTCCATGAGGCTCGGCTTCATGCGGTTGAGGGAGACGATGGGCGAGGTCTCCGTGGCCCCGTAGGCGTGGATGACCTCCGCGCCGGTGAGCTCGTCGAAGCCGCGCATCATGGCCACGGGGGGCTCGGTCGCGCCGCACAGCAGGCGCACGCCGTCCATCCGTGGGGGCGTCTCGAGGGTGCGGAGGTGGTGGAGCATCGGCATGAGGATCGCGGGCGCGGCCGGGGCCACGGTGACGCCGTGGTCCACGAGGGTGGAGGTCAGCCACGGGGTGTCCGTGAGGTTGAACCGGCCCGGCAGCACCAGGCGCGCGCCCACGGCGACGGCGGCGAACGGCAGGCCCCAGCACTGCGCGTGGAACATGGGGGTCAGCAGCAGGGCGGTGTCCGCCATGGTCATGCCCAGGGTGGACACCACGGCGTGCGCGTGCAGCCAGGTGGCCCGGTGCGAGTAGAAGACGCCCTTGGGACGGCCGGTGGTGCCCGTGGTGTAGCAGGCGCCGGAGGCGGAGCGCTCACTCACGTTCGGCAGGTCCGCTGTCTCGAGCGGCTCCTGCCCGTCGAGGAGGGCCTCGTAGGAGAGGACGTCGCCGCGACCGGCCCAGTCGGCGGGGAGCTCGCCGTCGCCGGCCACGATCCAGCGGATGCCCCCGGGCAGGTGCGGTTCGAGCGCGGCGGCGAGCTCCAGGAGGGTCTCGTCCACGACGATCGTCCCCACCTGCGCGTGGGTGATCACGTAGGCCAGGTCCGTGGGCGCCAGGCGCAGGTTGAGCTGCACCATGGTCGCGCCCAGCAGCGGGACGGAGAAGTAGGACTCGAGGTGGCGGACGTCGTTCCACAGCAGCAGGCCGACCCGGTCCCCCGGCCCGACGCCCTCGGCATGCAGGGCCGCGGCCATGCGGCGCACCCGCTCCCACACGGCCGCGTAGGTGGTGGTCTGCCACGGGGAGCCGCCGCCGCGGGTGTGGATGATCTGCTGATCCCCGAAGGTCCGGGCGGCGTCCCGCAGGAGGCGAGTGGTGGTGAGCTGCTCGTCGTCGCCCATGGTGGACGGGGTGCCGAGGACGGTGTCGGTGGTCTGCATGGGTCCCCCTGGGAGGTGTGGTGGTCGCGGAGGCGGGCGGCAGTCATCTGTGACATGCCTCACTGGGCGTGTGTTGCACACTCAAGCACGATGTTGCACTAGCGTGCAAGAAGGGTGCGAGGGTCGTTTCGATCCCTGCCGTAGGGTTCAGCGAGCCCCCGCATCCTCGTCTCCCGACCACGGGCCATCCCATCCGCCGACCCAGCCCCGAGGACCCGATGAACACCCCCCTGCCCTTCGACCAGGACGATCTCTCCTCCCCCGCGCGCCTGCGCCTGGCGGCCCTCGAGCTGTATGCCGAGCGGGGGGTCGAGATGGCCAGCGTCCGCGAGATAGCGCAACGGGCCGGCGTCGCCCCCGGGCTGGTGCGGCACCACTTCGGCAGCAAGGCGGGGCTGACCCGCGCCGTCGATGACGACGTGCTGCGCCTGATCGCCACGACCCTCGACGAGGTCCCGCTCGTGGGCACCCCACAGGAGGTGTCCGCCGCCCGCGACGCGGCGTTCGCGGCCCTGCTGGCCGACCACCCGGTGGTGGGGGCCTACGTGCGCCGCTCGCTGCTGGAGGCCGGCGGGGAGACCGAGTCCCTGCTGGAGCGCCTCGTGGACCTGACCACGGGACAGACCGAGCGCCTGCGCCGGTCCGGCTTCGCCCCGCGGCGCAGCATGCCGACGTCCGTGTTCGGCACCGTCATCCGGCAGATGGGGCACCTGATGGTCGACCCGTCGGCGGACCGCATCTGGCGCCGGATCGCCGAGACCCAGGAGGACGCCGCCGAGCAGGCGAGCCCGCGAGTGCGGCTCGTGGTGGATCCGCCGCGGTGAGCAGGATCGCCTCCGACCGCGAGGGCGTCGTGCATCTCGTCCGGCAGGCCGACGACGCCGGCCCGCCCGTTCCGGGAACGCCTGCGGTCGGTATGGGCGCACTTTTCAGGCTCAAAGCGACCGCACGCGTTCCAGGTCCGCGGGCGCCCCCCGGCCGCCCGCGCCCCCGCCCCCGCACGCGCCGTTTCCCGAACGAAAACGTGGGTGGGGCGTAGCCTGGCCGCCATGACCACCGTGTTCTACGACGACCAGGGCCGCCCCGAGCCGCCCTTCGCCGCGGGCGAGGCCGCCACCCTGCTGGGCTTCCTCGACTTCCTGCGCGCCACGATCGAGTGGAAGACGGCGGACCTGGACACGGCCGCGCTGCACCGTCGGCTGCCGGGGCACCCGTCCGCGATGACGCTCGGCGGCCTGCTCAAGCACCTCGCGTTCGTCGAGTTCTGGTGGTTCGAGGCCGTCGCCCTCGGCGAGCCCACCTCGGCCCCCTGGGTGGGCGCGGACTTCGACGCCGACCCCGACTGGGACTGGCACAGCGCGGCGCAGGACTCCGCGGCGGACCTGCGCGCCCTCTGGCAGGGCCAGGTGGAGCGGTCCCGGCAGATCGTGGTGGACCTGCTCGCGGCGGACGGCGACGACGGCGCCGCGGCCCTGGCCCGCGCCCACCGGATCCGGGAGGGGCGGGACCCGGTCTCGCTGCGGTGGATCCTCACCCACATGATCGAGGAGTACGGCCGCCACGCCGGCCACGCCGACCTGCTGCGCGAGGGGATCGACGGCCAGACCGGCGAGTGAGCCCGCCCCACCCGCAGTCCCTCCTGCGGTCGCACCCGGGTTCATCCCCTCGTCGGATGCCCGGCCCCGCACCGGCTGGGTAGATTCTGTGCCATGGCCTCCCCCTCCCCTGCGTCCGCGCACCCGTCCGCCCCCGAGAGCGGGACGGGCCTGGGGTTCACCGGGGTGGAGGGGATCACCGGGCTCACCGCCGCCGAGGTCGCCGAGCGGGAGGGCGCGGGCCTGGTCAACGTCCAGTCGCGGGACACCTCCCGCTCGCTGGGGCAGATCCTGCGCGTGCACGTGTTCACGCTGTTCAACCTGGCGATCGCGCTGTGCGCCGTCGTCGTGATCCTGATGGGCCGCTGGCTGGACCTGCTGTTCTCGCTGGCGGCCGTGGCCAACGTGGTGATCGGCGTGGTCCAGGAGTACTCGGCCAAGCGGAAGCTGGACCGGATCGCGCTGCTGCACCAGGACGACGTCGTCGTCATCCGGGACGGGGCGCGCGTGCCCCTGCCGATGGCGCAGATCGTGCGGGACGACGTCGTGGTGCTGCGCCGCGGCGACCAGGTGCCCGTGGACGGCGAGGTCCTCGTCTCGGACGGCCTGGACATGGACGAGGCGCTGCTCACCGGCGAGAACGACCCCGTGCCCAAGACCCCCGGGGACGCCGTGCTCTCGGGCTCGGCCGTCGTGGCCGGCGCGGGCCTGGTGCGCGCGACGGCGGTGGGCTCGGCCTCGCACGCGGCCCGGCTGAGCGCCGAGGCCCGCCGCTACTCCGCCATCCACTCGGAGCTGCGCGGCGCCCTGGAGAAGGTGGCCCGCTGGCTGACGATCGCCCTGGTGCCGATCATCGCGGTCATCGTGCACGGCCAGATGACGGCGGTCGGCGGCTGGTCCCTCGCCCTCTCCCAGCCGCGCGAGGCGGCCCTGGAGCCCGCGTTGATCGCGTCCGTGGCGGCGGTGACCAGCATGATCCCGCAGGGCCTGGCGCTCATGACGACCATCGCGTTCGCCGTGGCCGCGCTCAAGCTGGCCCAGCAGGAGGTCCTCATCCAGGAGCAGCCCGCCGTGGAGGTCCTGGCCCGCGTGGACACCGTCTGCCTGGACAAGACCGGCACCCTCACCGAGGGCGGCGTCCGGTTCGACCGGCTCGCCGCGCCCGCCTCGGCGGACGCGTCCCCGGACGCCCACGACGACGGCGCCCCGGCCGAGGTCGGCGACGGGGCTCGGGCCGTGCTCGCCTGGTTCGGCGCGGACCCGGACGTGAACCCCACCGCGGCGGCCCTGCGCGAGCCCTTCACGGCCGTCCCGGCGGTGGACCCCGCGGCCCAGGTGGCGTTCTCCTCCGCGCGCCGGTGGTCGGCGGTCGCGTTCGGCCCGGAGGCCGGGGCCGCGGCCGGCACGTGGCTGCTCGGTGCGCCCGAGGCCCTCGTGGACGAGCGGCTCCTGGGCCCCGACGCCGCCGAGGCCGTCCGCGCCCAGGTCCACGCCGACGCGGACGCCGGCCGCCGCGTGCTGCTGCTGGCCCGCACGGACGAGCCCCTGATCGGGGATGCGTTGCCCGCCGGAGGCGTCCCGGTCGCCGTCGTGACGTTCCGCGAGAACGTGCGCCCGGACGCCGCCGAGACCCTCGACTACTTCCACGCGCAGGGCGTGCGGACCGTGGTGATCTCCGGGGACAGCCCGCGCACCGTGGCCGCCGTGGCGCGCGAGGTGGGTCTCGAGGTGGCGGGCCAGGCCTACGACGGGCGCACCCTGCCGGAGGACCCCGGCGCGCTCGCCGACGTGATGGCCGAGCACGACGTGTTCGGCCGCGTCAGCCCGGACCAGAAGAAGGCGATGGTGCAGGCGCTGCAGTCGCGCGGGCACGTGGTGGCCATGACCGGCGACGGCGTGAACGACGCCCTGGCCCTGAAGACCGCGGACCTGGGCATCGCCATGGGCAACGCGGCCCCGGCCACCAAGGCGGTGTCCCGGATGGTGCTCCTGGACGGGCGCTTCGACCGCCTGCCACGCGTGCTCGGCGAGGGCCGCCAGGTGATCGCCAACATGGAGCGGCTCGCCCACATCTACCTGACGAAGACGACGTACGCGCTGCTGTTCGGCGTGGTGTTCTCCCTGTTCGCGTGGCAGTTCCCGCTGCTGCCACGGCAGGCCTCCACCGTGGACTTCATCATGATCGGCGCACCCACGTTCTTCCTCGCCCTGCTGCCGAACCCGCGCCGCTACGTGCCCGGCTTCCTGGGGCGGGCGCTGCGGTTCGCGATCCCCTCCGGCGCGGTGATCCTGCTGTCCATGGTGACGTTGCAGACGTACGTGCGCCTCACCGCCGGCGACGTCGACCTGCCCCGCCAGCAGGCCGCCTTCATGATCACCCTGACCCTGCTGGGCCTGTGGGTGCTCAGCGTGATGTCCCGGCCGCTGAGCGCGCGCGTGGTGGTCCTCATCCTGGCGATGTACGCGGTGCTGGCCGCCGTCGTGCTGGTGCCGGCCTCCCGCTGGTACCACCGGATGGAGGTCCCGCCCACGGACGTGCTCGTGGCCGCGCTGGTGGTCGCCGCGCTCGGGTGCGGACTGATCGAGGTCATCCACCAGGTGCACCGCCGCCACGTGGCGAGGGTGCTGGCCGCCGCGGGGGCCTGAGACCCCTCAGCGGCGGGCGCGACGCACGGCGGCCCGGTAGTCGAGCCACGTCCACACCAGCACGACGACGGCGACCAGCAGGTACGCGACGTCCCACGCGCTGAGCCGCTCCCCGGCCACCACGCCCGGGAGACGGGTGGCCAGGATGAGCAGCACGAGCGCGGTGACCGCCCAGGCCCGCCGGCGGGGCGCGGCGACCCGGTCCTTCTGGAAGCCCGCGGCGTACGACTCCGGGGAGCCGAGCTCCTCGGCCAGCGGGCGCCCGGCCGCGGCCCCGCGTGCCCGCGCGTCACGGACGATCTCGGCCACCCGTGCGTCGGGCAGGTCCTTGCGCAGCCGCAGGACGCCGGCGAGGCGGCGGGCCCAGGCGTCGTCGTCGAGGGCGGCGGGGGGCTCCCCCACGGGCCGGCGGGCCGGCGGGAGCAGCCGGTGCGCGAGCCAGGCGAGGCCCGCGCAGACCGGGGCGACGGCGAGCAGCCAGAACGTGCTCCCGGTGAACAGGTGCGTCTGCGCGTTCACCTCGACGAGCCACCATGCGAGCACCAGCCCGAGGGCCAGGAGGGCGGCGACGGCCACCAGCGTGGCGGCCAGCCGCGGGACGCGGGCGAGGAGCCGCTCCCAGAGGACCATCACCGCCGCCCCGGGCACACTCATGAGCACCGGGGACAGCAGCAGCCCCCACGTGTAGTCGGTGGTGAGTCCGTCCCGGAGCAGCCAGACCAGGCAGAACAGGACGGCGATGCCGGCCGCGACCGTGAAGCCGAGCACCGGCACATCGCGCCAGGTGGCGTCGGGTGTGACGGGGTCGGAGTGGGGGCGGATGGTCATCGGCCGGGTCCTTCCTGTGTGCTCCGTTGCGGATCCCTTCCGGCGACCCTACGGCCTGCTCGAGCACGTCTCCGCATCGGGCGCCCTCCCTCGTGCCGGCGTCGGCGTCGCTCTACCGTGGGGCCATGGACTCCACGCTCTTCACCCGTTCGGCCGACCGCGCCGCCCACGACGACGTCAACTTCCGCACCCGCAAGTGGGTCAAGCCGGAGGACCTCAACGCGAACAACACCCTCTTCGGCGGCTCGCTGCTGCGCTGGGTCGACGAGGAGGCGGCCATCTACGCGACCCTGCAGCTGGGCAACCCGCGGTGCGTGACGAAGCTGATCTCGGAGATCAACTTCCTGGCCTCGGCGAAGCAGGGCGACATGATCGAGATGGGCCTGCGCGCCACCGAGTTCGGGCGCACGTCCCTGACCATGCGGGCGAAGGTGCGGAACATCGTGACCGGCGAGATGATCCTGACCATCGACAAGATCGTGTTCGTGTCCCTGGGCGAGGACGGCAAGCCCGTGCCCCACGGCTTCACCGAGATCACCTACGACCGCGACCGTCTGCCCCTGGACAACCCCCTCTGAGCCGGCCCGCCGCCCCACGCGGTCCGGGGGCGGGCGGCTCTAGTCGATGCCGCGGGCGGCCAGGGCGTCCCCGACGTCGTCCGCGTGCTTGAAGCTGAGCACCAGCAGCGGCAGCGCCCAGGCCCACGGCGCCATCCGCACCCCGCGGGCGGCCTGCGCATGCCGGATCTGCTCGGCCAGCGCCCGCAGGTGGCCGATCGAGGAGAGCACCAGGCCCATCGCCAGGCCCACGCGGTCGGCGCGGAACCCCGCCCGCGCCAGGCGCGGCCCCGCCCACGGGATCCGCTCGACCGGCCGCAGCACCGCCTCGGCCGCCCCGGTCATGTCCGCGATCCGGGTGGTGCGCGTCAACACCTGCGCGGTGAGCACGAGCCCGAGCACGCGCGCCACCATGAGTCCGGCGGCGAACGCGTCGGTGAAGATCCACTGCGCCGCGAACAGGACCACGTAGAACAGCCACAGAGCGCGCAGGTCGGAGGCGATCATCGCCGCACCGCGCCGCAGCCCGAAGCCCACGAGATACGCGGTCACGGCACCCACGACGGCGGCGCCCGCGGTCCACAGGGACAGTGGCAGCAGGGTCAGGGCCAACACCCACACCGCGAACAGGCCCGTCTTGAGGCCGGCGCGGGCGTGGTGCAGGGGCGAGTCGCCGTGGATGTACAGGGAGAGCATCAGCGCAGCTCCGCCGCCACGGCGTGATCCAGGAAGTGCTCGTACGCCTCGACCACGTCCTCGGCCGGGCCGGTCCGCTCCACACGGCCGCCGTGGACCCACACGGCCTCGTCGCATGCACGGGCCAGCTCGAGGTCGTGGGTCACCAGCAGCAGCTGGAACCCGTCCGGGGCGGAGGGGTCGGCGGCCAGCAGCCGGTCGGCCACGATCCGCCGGTGCCGGCCGTCCAGCAGGGAGGTCGGCTCGTCGGCGATCACCAGGGACGGCCCGGTGGTCATCACCGAGCACATCGCCAGCCGCTGCGCCTGCCCCGAAGACAGGGACAGGCACGCCCGGTCCGCGAGCGCGGTGAGCCGGTGCTCCTGGAGCGCCGCGGCCACGCGCGCGGCGACGTCGTCCTTGGTCAGGCGGCGGCCGGCGTCGTCCCTGAGCGACTTCACGGTCAGCTCCACGTCCTCCCGGACGGTGGGCATGACCATCTGCGCGGCCGGGTTCGCGAACACGAAGCCGACGGTGCGGCGCAGCGCCTTCACGTCCCGGACGGCGTCCACCCCGTGCACGGTCACCTCCCCGGCGACGACGTCGGCCAGCCCGGCGATCGCGCGGGCCAGCGTGGACTTGCCGGAGCCGTTCTCCCCGATCACCGCCACACGCGGGGCGGTGAGGGTGAGGTCCACGCCGTCGAGGAGCACGACGACGCCCTCGGGGCCATCGGCCTCGACGCGGACGCCCGTGAGGGTGACGGAACGGTCCGGGCTCATCGGAAGGCGCGGGGGTAGGCCTTCCACAGGCCGACGACGAGGATGACGGACACGACGAGCTTGAGCAGGTCACCGGGCACGAACGGGGCCATGGAGAGGACGGCGGCGCCGAACTCCATCCCGGCGATCCCGACGAAGCCGAGCACGCCGAAGAAGTAGACCATCACGACGCCACCGATCAGCCCGGCGACGGCCGCCCCGAGCGCGACCCGTCCGGCGCCGAGGCCGGGCCGGGCCCGGGAGGTGAGGGCCCAGAAGATCAGGCCGACGATCAGCGCGGACGGGATCCAGCCGAGGATGAAGCCGGCCGTCGGGCCGGCGAACACGCCCAGGCCGCCGCGGCCGCCGCTGAGCAGCGGCAGGCCGAGCGCCACGAGGCCGGCGAACAGCGCCATCGAGGCGGCCCCGCGCCACGGGCCGAGGATCACACCGGCCAGGATCACGGCGATGTTCTGCAGCACGATCGGGGCGGGCACACCGGCGACGGCGATCGGCGGCACCAGACCGAGGACGGCCATCAACGCGGTCATGACGGCGATGCGCGCGAGGCTGCCGCCGGCGGAACCGCGACGGGGGCGGCCGGCGTCGGTGGGGCGGTCCGCCGTCGTGGTGGCCGCGGGGCGGACGTGGCCGTCGTGGGACGAGGGCACGGAAGTGCTCATGGAGGGACTCCTGGTGCGGAAGCGAGTGCGAGGGGGCGCTCAGCCGAGGCGCGGGGCGCATGGCGAGTGCCCGACGAGTTGAACAGTGTTCAGGAGTCTACTGCAGGGGCGGAGGTGTGGGCGGCCGGGGTGCGTTCCCGGGGCGACACCGAGGCAGCGGTTGTCGAGATGCAACGAAGATTTCAGAAACGCGCGAATTTGATTCATACGCCGGTCAGGCCCTGAAGGGTTGACATCGGCTCCTCCTGCCCCTCGCCTGACCAGCGCACGGGATCACGGGCGCTACGCTCGATCCATGTGTCGAGATGCAGCGAAGATTTCACAAACGCGCAAGTATGTTTCATACGACCACGAGTCACTTAGGTCTTGACCTTTGAACATCGATCGACTAAGGGTCATAGGGGACTGGTGCACGTGTAGGTGACAGCCGTCTTCACGCCGCGTCTGCGGGCGTGTGGTCCATGATCAACTCGTACTCGACCGGCGTCAATCGGCCCAGGCGCACCTGCCGGCGGCGGCGGTGGTAGGTCCGCTCGATCCAGGTGATGATCCCGGCCCGCAGCTCGTCCCGGGTGTCCCAGTCGCGTCGGTCCAGCACGTTCTTCTGCAGCAACGCGAAGAAGGACTCCATAGCCGCGTTGTCCCCGGCAGCACCGACCTGACCCATGGACCCGATCAGCCCGTGGGTGGTGAGGGCGTCCTGGAATAGGGCCGAGCGGAACTGCGAGCCGCGGTCCGAGTGCACGATGCACCCGGCCACCGCATCGGTGCCGCCGCGGCGTGCCACGGCCTGCTCGAGGGCGTTCACGGCCAACGAGGCCTGCATACGCCCGGCCATGGAGTACCCCACGATCCTGCCGGCGTAGAGATCCTTGATCGCGCAGAGGTAGAGCTTGCCCTCACTGGTGGGGTGCTCGGTGATGTCGGTCAGCCACAGCCGGTTCGGAGCTTCGGCAGAGAAGTCCCGGCGGACGTGGTCGTCGTGCACGGGTGGGCCTGGGCGGGTCCCGTACTTGCCACGCTTGGCCCCGAACCCGCAGTGCCACCCGTTCTGGCGGCAGAGCCGCCAGGCAGTACGGGCGGCCATTCGCTCCCCGGCCGCCTCGGCCTCGTCCCGCAGCAGCCGGTACCCGAACTCCGGATCGTTCAGGTGAGCGGCGTGCAGGGCGTTGGCCCGGTAGGCCTGCTCCACCTCAGAAACGGCGACGGGCTGGTCCCGCCAGCGGTAGTAGGGCTGGCGGGCGAGCTTGAGGACCCGCAAGGACACCGCGACCGGGATCTGGTCGGCGGCGAGCTCGGACACGAGCGGGTACATCATTTTTTCGGCAGGTTCGCCTGGGAGAGGTAGGCCGCGGCGCGGCGTAGGACTTCGTTCTCCTGCTCGAGGAGCCGGATCCTGCGGCGGGCTGCGCGGAGTTCTTCGGCCTCGGCCTTGGTGGTGCCTGGGATGTTGCCTGCTTCGATATCGGCCTGGCGAATCCAGTTCGTCAGGCAGGACTCGGAGATGCCGAAGTCCTTCGCGATGTCTTTCAGATGGGTGCCGGGCTCACGGTTCTGCGCGACCCGGACGACATCATCGCGGAACTCTTTGGGGTAGGGGGCGGGCATGGTGCACATCCTTCCCTGTGGTGTGGGAACACCACAGATCGTATGTCACCTGTACGTGCGTCAGTCCCTCCCTCGGCCGTCGGCCTGTGCACGATCGGCCCCTTGACCACAGGGGTCAGGAGCACCGGGGTCGGGACGCGGATATGGTCTGTCGTTCCCAGGGCCGGGGCTTCTGCTCCATCGCCGACCGGCGTCGAGGCGTGCCACCCACCTGTCGCACCGCCCCACCCCGCCAAGATCACCGTGTGGTCTCGTACGGCGCCGGCAGGTTGACTCCCTAGGGGGGACCGACTGCAGCGGGCCGCGGAGGGGAGTCCTAGTAGTGGTTATCGCGCGACGTCGACGGTGCCCCGGTCGGGCACCGTGGCGGTCAGGAGGACCGCGGCCAGCGCCCCGCCGACAATGAAGATGTCCGCGATGTTGCCGATGAACCAGTTCCCGTAGGCGAGGAAGTCCACCACGTGGCCTTGCCCGAATGACGGTGGGCGCAGGAGCCGGTCACCCAGGTGGGAAGTCACCGCGCCGCCGAGACACCCGATCACGATCGCCCAGGACACGGTACGGACCCGGAGGGTGAACCAGATCGCCGCGGCGACCGCCACCGCCGAGATGATGGTGAAGATCCAGGTCGAGTTGGCCCCGAACGAGAAGGCCGCCCCGGGGTTGTAGGCCAGCTGGAGCCCGAGCAGCTCACCCAGGAGCGGGACTCGCTCGCCCGTGGACAGGCTGTTCTCCGCCCACCACTTGGTCACCTGGTCCAGGACCACTACGCCGGCCCCGATCGCAATGGTCAAGAGCACCAGGGGGTACCTGCGCCGGTGGTTCATTCGTGTCCTTTCGCGATGCGCCCGTTTCCCGGCGCCTCAGTGGATCTGCTGACCCCGGCGCGACCTGTGAAATCGCTGGCAGGTACCGGATGGACCGGACAGGTCGGGTCTCACCGGGCCTGGGCGTCTCTGTCCCGCAGGCACGGTAGGAGCTCATCCCGTGGTGGCGGGTTGGGCTTGCCGGTCGGTGAGGGGTTCCAGGGCGGTGCGTCGGGTGGTGGCGGCGCGCAGGCCGTTGCCGATGACGATGACCTCGGCGACCTCGTGGACCAGGACCACGGCGGCCAGGCCGAGGACGCCGGTGATGGCCAGCGGCAGCAGCACGGCGATGATCAGCAGCGAGAGAATGATGTTCTGATTGATGATGGCCCGGCCGCGGCGGGCGTGGGCCAGAGCTTGGGGGATCAGGCGCAGGTCGTGGCCGGTGAAGGCGACATCGGCGGATTCGATGGCTGCGTCCGAGCCGGTGGCGCCCATGGCGATGCCGACCTCGGCGGCGGCCAGGGCGGGAGAGTCGTTGATGCCGTCACCGATCATCGCGGTGGGCCGGGTGCCGGTCAACTGGTGGACGGCGGTGGCCTTGTCCTCGGGGCGCAACTCGGCGCGCACGTCGTCGATGCCGGCCTGGTCGGCGATCGCCCGGGCGGTGCGGGCGTTGTCCCCGGTGAGCATGGTCAGGTCGATGCCCTGGCCGGTCAGGGTGGTCACGACGGTGGGGACCTCAGGGCGCAGTTCGTCACGGACCCCGATGGCCCCGGCGACCGCCCCGTCGCGGTGGATGATGACCACGGTCATGCCCTGGTCCTCCAGCCCCTGGACCTGGGCCGCCAGGGGGCCGGGGGCCAGCCAGCGGGGGCTGCCGACGGTGACGGTAGCCCCGTCCAGGCGGCCGGTGATCCCGTGCCCGGCGGTCTCGGTGACGCCCTCGGCCGCGGGCGTGTCCGGGGTGGCGGCGGTGATGGCCGCGGCCAACGGGTGGGTGCTGTGCTGTTCCAGTGCCGCGGCCCAGCCCAGCACTTGGTCCTCGGTGATGCCGGGGGCGGCGAGCACGGCGGTGACGGTGGGCTGGTTGCGGGTCAGGGTCCCGGTCTTGTCCACCGCCAGGTGGCGGATCCCGCCGAGGCGCTCGAAGGCGGCCCCGGATTTGATGACCACCCCGAACCGGCTGGCCGCGCCGATCGCCGAGACCACGGTGACCGGCACCGCGATGGCCAGCGCGCAGGGCGAGGCGGCCACCAACACCACCAGGGCGCGGGTGATCCACAGTTCCGGGTCCCCGAGCAGGGACCCGAGGGCCGCGACGAGCACGGCCAGGATGAGCACCCCGGGCACCAGGGGCTTCGCGATCCGGTCGGCCAGCCGGGCCCGGTCCCCCTTCTCGGCCTGGGCCTGTTCGACCAGGTGCACGATGGTGGTCAGGGAGTTGTCGGTGCCGGCGGCGGTGGCGTCAATCTCCAGGGCCCCGGCGGTATTGATCGACCCGGCCGAGACGGTGTCTCCCGGGCCGACCTCGACCGGGATGGACTCGCCGGTGATCGCCGAGGTGTCCAGGGAACTGCGCCCGGTACGCACGATCCCGTCGGTGGCGACCCGTTCCCCGGGCCGGACCACGAGCACCTGCCCGGGTCGCAGGTCCTTGGCCTCGACCTCCACCGTGGCCCCGCCGGCCCGGATGGTCGCGGTCTCGGGCACCAGTTTCAGCAGGGCGCGCAGGCCCGCCCGGGCCCGGTCCATGGCCTTGTCTTCCAGGGCCTCGGCGATGGAGTACAGGAACGCCAGGGCGGCGGCCTCCTCGATGTAGCCCAGGATCACCGCGCCGATGGCGCTGATCGTCATCAGCAGTCCGATCCCGAGCCGGCCCCGGGTGAACAATCCGCGCAGCGCCCCGGGCACGAAGGTCCAGGCGCCCAGCACCAGCCCGACCCAGAACACCACCGTGGCCACGAGACCGGCCCCGGACCATTCCAGGACCAGCCCGGTGAGGAACGCCAGCCCGGAGAGCGCCGGGAGCAGGATGGCTGCATCGCGCCACCACGGCCGGTGCTCCTCGTGCTCCTCGGGTGCACCGGGAGTGGGGGTCGGGGCCTCGCAGCCGCAGGCGGCGCTCACGAGGCCACCTCCGCCGTGTCGCAGCACCGGGGTACCGGGCAGCCCGGGTCCAGGCAGGGCGCGGAGGCATCCACCGCGAGGGTCACCTCGAGCAGACTGCTCAGCGCCCGGGCCAGGTGCGCATCGACGATCGCGTACCGGGTGCGGCGGCCCTGGTGCTCGACGGCCACGATCCCGCAGTCCCGCAGGCAGGCCAGGTGGTTCGACACGTTCGACCGGCTCAGCCCCAGGGCCTGGGCCAGCTCGGCCGGATACCCGGGGCCCTCCAGCAGGGACAGCAGGATCCGGGATCGGGTGGGGTCGGCCATCGCCCGGCCCAGCCGGTTCATCACGTCCAACCGTGTCGCAATCGTCAGCATGTGGTGAACTATACAGCCTGCACTGTAGTCTCTTGCGGGGTTTCGCCCGGGCCGGGCGACCCCGATCGATTGAATCAGTGAGGACCCTCCGTGACTGCCCGTTGCTGCCCCACCTTCCCGCATCGCCGCTGCCGGGGCCGAGGAGGACGGCCATGAGCCTGGGTGGGTTCTTCGCCGAGATGGTCCAGTCCGGGGCACTGCTGGTGGCGATGCCGCTGGCCGTGGTCGCCGGGCTGGTGTCCTTCCTCTCCCCGTGCATCTTGCCGCTGGTGCCCGGATACCTGGGGTATGTCTCCGGGCTGGCCGACCCGCGCCGGGCGGACAACCGGCGCCGGGTGATGACCGGGGTGGGACTGTTCATTATGGGCTTCGCCGCGGTGTTCACCCTCTACGGGGCCGCCTTCGGGGTGATCGGCGGGTGGCTGTTGCAGTGGCAGGACGCGCTGATCCGGGCCTTGGGGGTGTTCGTGATCCTGATGGGCCTGGTGCTCATCGGCTGGCTGCCGTTCCTGCAGAACACCCGGCGGATGTCCTTCCAGCCCAGGACCGGGATCGCCGGGGCCCCGCTGCTCGGGGTGGTCTTCGGCCTGGGCTGGACCCCGTGTATGGGCCCGACCCTCAGCGCCGTGCTGGCGTTGAGCACCACCACCGGGGACCCCTGGCGCGGGGCCCTGCTGGGCTTCCTCTACTGTCTGGGCCTGGGCATCCCCTTCGTGCTGGTGGCGATGGGCCTGGACTGGGTCACCCGAACGCTGGGCTTCGTCCGCCGCCACATCCGCGCCTTCAACATCATCGGCGGGGTACTGCTGGTGCTCGTCGGGGTGCTGATGGTCACCGGGATCTGGACCCTGTGGATCTACCAGCTGCAGAACCTGGCCGGCACCTTCACCACCCCCGTCTAACCCCGCCCGCACACGCCCCCCACCTCACGGATTGGACCGCTCGTGACTTCCCCTGACCCCACCGCTTCCACCCCGTCTTCTCCCACCCCGTCCCGGCAGCGCCGGGCCAAGATCGTGGTCTGGGTGCTGCTGGGCCTGGTCGTGGCCGCCGCCCTCATCGGTTACCTTGTGGCCCGCGGGACCGCCACCGCCCAGCAGCAGGACCCCAACCAGTCCACCGCCCAGTCCACCGGGCAGTCGACTGGGTCTGCCGGTCAGTTGGTGCGGGAGAATAGCCGGGTGCTCTCGCAGGCCCCCAATGAGAAGGCCGTGCTGGTGGAGTTCCTGGACTTCGAGTGCGAGGCCTGCGCGGCGGCTTACCCCTTCGTGGAGGACCTGCGCGCCGAGTATGCGGACACCGTGACCTTCGTGCACCGGTACTTCCCGCTGCCGGGCCACCCGAACTCGGTCACCGCGGCCATCGCCGTGGAGGCCGCTGCCCAGCAGGGCGCCTACGAGTCGATGTACCAGAAGATGTTCGAGACCCAGACCGAGTGGAGCCACACCACGGAGGACCGCAGCCCGGTCTTCCGGGCCTACGCCGAAGAGTTGGGCCTGGACATGGCCGCCTACGATGCCGCGGTGGCCGACCCGGCCACCCGGGACCGGGTCGAGCTGGACGTGGCCGACGGCACCGCCCTGGGCGTGGCCGGGACCCCGACCTTCTACCTCGACGGTGAGCCGCTCACCGTGAACAGCCTGGAAGAGTTCACCGCCGCCGTCGAGGCCGCCACCCAGGACTGACCGCCCGGACCATCCGCGGCCACCCGGGCCAGAGCAGAGGACCGAGAGCAAAGGACTTCCCATGACCGACCGGCTCACCGAGCCCACCGCCCCGAGCGCCGCCTCCCCAGTATCGGCAGCCGGCCCGGCGCCGGCCCCGGCGTGGTTCACCGGGCGCCGGGCCTTCGGCCTGGTGCTGCTCGTCACCGGCGCCGTCGGCTGGATCGCCTCGGCGACCCTGGTCCTCGAACGCCTCGCCCTCTACGAGAACCCCGGCCACACCACCAGCTGTGACATCAACCCCTGGGTGTCCTGCGGACGGGTCATGGGCACCTGGCAGTCCGAGCTGTTCGGCTTCCCCAACCCGCTGATCGGCATCGTCGCCTTCGCCGTGGTGATCTCCACCGCGATGGTCGTGCTCTCCGGGGCCCGGCCCGGCCGCGGGTACTGGCTCGGGCTGCAGGCCGGGGTCACCCTCGGGATAGGGTTCGTGGCCTGGCTGTGGTTCCAGGCCCTGTACGAGATCTACATCCTCTGCTTGTACTGCATGATCGTCTGGGCGGCCATGATCCCCCTGTTCCTCCTGCTCACCGCCCGCAACCTCGCCCACGGCGTGATCCCCGCCCCGCCGGGGGTGGTCCGGTTCGCCACCGGCTGGGCCGGGACCCTCATCGCCGTCGCCTACGTCGCCGTCGCCGGCTCGGTCTTCGTCCAGTTCCTCCCCGCCTTCACCGGCTTCTGACCGGTCCTGGGGCGCGACCTCGCCATTATCGACTGAAGGCGCTATCATCGTCGTATGACGATGATTAAGGAGCCGGGGGTGTCCCCGGCGGCGGGCCTGGGCCCGGCGGCGGCGCTGTTCCACGGGTTCTCCGACCCCACCCGGTTGGCGATCCTGCGGCACCTGGCCACCGGGGAGCACAAGGTGCGCGAGCTGACCGAGCACCTCGGGTTGGCCCAGTCCACGGTCAGTGCGCACCTGGCCTGCCTGGCCGGCTGCGGGTTGGTGGCCTCCCGGCCGGTGGGCCGGGCCTCGCTGTACGCCCTGGCCGCCGAGCCCGAGCTGCTTCAGGTGCTGGCCGCCGCCGAGCGGCTGCTGACGGTCACCGGGCACGCGGTCGAGCTCTGCCCACACTCCGGCACCCCGGGCCCCGACGGCCCCGCCGCGGCCTGAGCCCGGTCCCGGAGAAGGAGGACACAGTTAATGGGTGCACACCACCACGCCTCGCCGGCGCACCGCTGGCGGCTGGCGGTCGCTTTCGCCATCACCACGGCGGTGCTGCTGGCCGAGGTGGCCGGGGCGCTGATCACCGGCAGCCTGGCCCTACTGGTGGACGCGGCGCACATGCTCACCGACGCTGGCGGGTTGCTGATGGCCCTGCTGGCCTCCACCCTGATGGCCCGGCCGCCCACGGCCCGGCGCACCTGGGGGTTCCTGCGCGCCGAGGTGTTGGCCGCCCTGGCCCAGGCCGCCATCCTGCTGGCCGTGGGTCTCTACGCCTTCATCGAGGGCCTGCAGCGACTGTTCGCCCCGCCCGAGGTAGCCTCCGGCCCTCTGCTGCTGTTCGGGATCCTCGGCTTGGCCGGTAACCTCGCCTCGCTGGCCGTCCTCGGCTCCGGCCGCGGGGCCAACCTGAACATGCGCGCCGCGTTCCTGGAGGTCCTCAACGATGCGCTGGGCTCGGTGGCCGTGATCGCCAGCGCCCTGGTCATCGCCACCACCGGCTGGGCGCAGGCCGACGCCGTGGCCGGGATGCTCATCGCCGTGTTGATTGTGCCCCGCACCCTGAAGATCCTGGCCGAGGCCGCGCACATCCTGCTCGAATCCACCCCCCGGGACCTGGACCTCGCCGAGGTTCGGGACCACCTTGAAGCGGTGCCGCACGTGGTGTCCGTGCACGACCTGCACGCCTCCCAGATCGCCACCGGGGTCCCCGTGCTCAGCGCCCACGTCGTCGTCGAGGACCACTGCTTCCACGACGGGCACGCCCCCCAGATCCTGGACCAGCTCCAACACTGCGTCGCCGAGCACTTCGACGTGGCGATCGACCACTCCACCTTCCAACTCGAACCCGCCGCCCACGCCCACCACGAACACCCCACCCACCACTGACCCAGTGGGGCTGGTTGAGCAATAGACGCGTCCGCAGGAGGAACCCCCCACCGGACACACCCGCAGCCGACATGGATGAACAGTGGCACGCCACTAGGGACATCCCGCATGACCCGTCCGGTGGTCCGTCCCGCGACGGCACGTCATACGACACGCCCCCGGGTGGGTCACCATCGGCGGCACACAGCTCCGCAGCCCGCGGTGGTCATCGGCGTTGGGCCAGCACCTTCTGTCCGGCTTCGCGCAGTTCCCCGGTGGGTGAGACGTGGCGGTAGAGGGTCTGGCGGGTGATGCCCAGTTCCTTACACAGGGCACCGACGTTGGTGTCCTTGTTCCCCATCGAGGCCATCGCCAGGCGGATCTTGGCCGGGGTCATCTTGTAGGGCCGGCCGCCCTTGCGGCCTCGGGCCCGGGCCGAGGCCAGGCCGGCCTTGGTGCGTTCGGAGATCAGCTCGCGTTCGAACTCGGCCAGGGCGGCGAAGATCCCGAACACCAGCTTGCCGGAGGCGGTCGTGGTGTCAATCGCCGCCCCCTGGCCGGTGAGCACCTTCAGGCCCACGCCCCGCTCGGTGAGCTCGTGCACGATGTTGACCAGGTGGCGCAGGTCCCGGCCGAGTCGGTCCAGCTTCCACACCAGCAGGGTATCCCCGGCCCGCAGCGCTTTCAGGCACGCGGCCAGATGGGGACGGTCATCGCTCTTGCCGGAGGCCTTGTCCTCGTACAGAGCCTCCGGTTCCACGCCGGCTTCGAGCAGGGCGTCGCGTTGCAGGTCGGTGGCCTGGGAGCCGTCAGCCTTAGACACCCGCATGTACCCCACGAGCACCGCCCACCACCCCTGTCATTTATTCGATCGTTTATGTGACACGAGGCCCGCAGAGCGAGATGTTGAGAAATATTGTCACGTAACCGGTCATTTATTCTACGTCTCGCAGACGGTCACGGCGCAGCTATGGTGACAGGTAGTCCGAAGGGATGCCGAGCTCGGTGAAATTGCTCCGGACGCCTTGGATCACTTCGTCGTTGTCGCGGCGGTACATCGTGCAGAAGTTGAAGAGTTGGCGGGCGGTCTCGGGGGTGGTCCGGGCTTCCTCGACGACGGCCTGAAAGTTCTTTTTGATCTCCTGCCAACGGATGGCGGTGGGGTCCGTGGTTTGTTCGGTGCTGCCGGGGTCGCGGGAAATGTCCGGTTGGGGCAGGAACACCTCGGCTTCGCGTCCGGGGCAGGTCATGGCCCGGGTTTCGAACAGGTGTATCGCGGTGGCGGCGGCTTCCAGGGACTGGAGTTGGCGCTGATCGGAGAGTTCCTCGTAGGGGCGCCACGGGCCCTGTCCGGCGCGGACCGGGTGGCCGGTGCGGTCCCACACCTGTCGTGTCAGCCGGCCGGGTGCGCCGCATTCGATGATGGTCGCGCCGAGCTCGTCGAGCAGCGTCCTGAGTAGTCGGAACCAGAGGCCTGCGTGCACCCGGTGTCGGGGAAGGGCGACGGATCCTGTGGTCAGGGCCTGCCAGGTCCGCTGGCCCATGCTCCGGATCGCCGCCCCGACCGGTCGCGGCTCGGGCCTACCCGGCGAGACGTGCCAGAAGTCGTGGTAGCCCACCGGGCCGTTGTGGCGTTCGAGTCGGCAGTGGTGGACGGGGCAGGAGAGCATTAGGGGCACCAGCCACGCCAGTTGGTAGGGGCAGGGAGGGGTGGATTCCATGGTGCAGCGCGGACAGGCCCGGTGTTGCCAGCCGGCATCCGTGGGCAACCAGGCCCGCCAGTCCTCCACGGTACGGTCGCGTCTCCTTCCCCGGGGCAGCAGTACCGCCAGCTGGCGGGTATAGGTGGTGTAGGCCTCCGCCGCTGGCTCGAGTTGGTCCAGCAGCCAGGGGGTCTGCCCGCCGAGAGTCATGGCCCGTATGGTGTCGGTTCCGGTTCTGGTGCGGCCGGCTAGCTGGTTGATGAATTCCTCCGGGGCGGCCACGTCCAGGTCCCCGGGGCGGGAGATGCAGAACCCGGTATCGAGAACGAGGTCCTCGACCTCGGCCCCGTAGCGGTGGGCTATCCGGCGCAGCCAGGAGGTGAGTGCCTCACCGGTGACCGGGGCCGGGTGCACCGGCCACCGAGTGCTCACAGCAGCTCGCGTTCGAAGACCCGGCGGCGTTCGGTCGGCCCGGTGTAGTTAGCCATCGTCAGGGTCCGGTGGTCGATGGCCTCGAGGCCGGACTCGACGGCGGCCACCGCGGCCGCGGTCAGCAGGTGGGCCAGCTCCCCGATGGTGCCCTCGCTGCGGGCCAGCAGGTAGCGGGCCATGTCCTCGGTGTCGATCACCGATGGTTTCCGGAGGGGGAAGGAGGCGGCGAAGCTGGCCAGCAGGGATCTCGCCTGGTCGTCGGCCTCCCAGAGCGGGAGCACGAAGGGTTCGAAGCGGTTCTCCAACTGGTCATCGGAGCGCACCGCCAGGGGGCGTGTCAACTTGTCTGTGTAAGCGGGGTGGTCACAGGTAGGGGTTGATCCGGTCGGGGTAGGCCGCGGCGAGCTGGGCGAGGGCCTGCTTCCAGTTCGTGACGGCCTGGCCTTCGACGAGCCGGCCCTGGGCTTTGCGCTGGCCGGCGGGTTTGCCCCGGTCCCGAGCGCGTTCGGCGGCGCGTTTGTCTTCGATGTTGCAGATCGCCAGCCAGAGCAGCTTCACCGCCGCCTCGGTCGAGGGGAAGTGGCCGCGGTTCTTGGTCACCTTCCGTAGCTGGAAGTTCAGCGACTCGATGCTGTTGGTCGTGTAGATGACCTTGCGGAGCATGGGTGGGAACTGCAGGAACGGGATGAACCGCTCCCAGGAGTTCGCCCAGGTCGCGGCTGCAGACGGGTACTTCGTGCCGAGCTCGGAGGCCTCGAACTCGGCCAGCGCCTTCCTCGCGGTCTCTTCGTTGGGGGCGGTGTAGATCGGCTTCAGCGCGGCGGCGACCTTCTTGCGGTCCTGGTAGGCCACGAACCGCATCGCGGCCCGGATCAGGTGAACCACGCAGGTCTGGACCATCGAGTCCGGCCACGTCGCCTCGATCGCCTCCGGCAGGCCCTTGAGCCCGTCGCAGCACACGATCAGCACGTCCTGCACGCCCCGGTTGGCGAGATCGGCGCAGACGTGGGCCCAGAACGCCGAGCCCTCGGTGTCCTGGACCCAGATCCCCAGCACGTGCTTGATGCCCTCGAGGTCCACGCCGACGGCGATGTAGGCGGCACGGTTGAGGACCTGGCTGTTCTCTCGGATCTTGATCCGGATTGCGTCGAGATAGATCACCGGATAGAACTCCTCCAGCGGCCGCGACTGCCACGCCAGGACCTCTTCGCTCACGGCGTCGGTGATGTTGGAGATCGTCTCGTGCGACAGGTCCGTGCCGATCGTGGAGGCCAGGTGGTGCTGGATGTCCCGGATCGTCATTCCGCCGGCATAGAGGCTGATGATCATGTCATCCAGGCCCCCGAGGCGCCGCTGGCCCTTGGGCACCAGGCGCGGGGTGAACGACCCGCCCCGGTCTCGCGGGACGTCCAGCTCGATCGGCCCGACCTCGGACTCCACGGTCTTCGGGGTGGTCCCGTTGCGGGAGTTGGCGTGCTTCGGCGCCTCGCTCGAGCCCTTCTCGTAGCCCAGATGGCTGGTCAGCTCGGCCTGCAGGCCCCGCTCGAGCGCGGCCTTGACCAGCGCGGGCACGAACCCGCCGTCACCGGTGAGCTCGACGCCGCCCGCGTCGATCTGCGCGAACAGGGCATCAAGCTGCCCTGAGGCTTTCAGCTGCTCGACCAGGTCCTGGCCCGAGGGCTCGCCTGGGTTCTTCTCGTCGATCATGGTCATGATTCTTACCGTTCCTCTCGGTACGGCTTACACAGACCATCTGACACGCCCCCGCCAGGTAGGCCTCGCGGGTGCCGACCCCGACCAGCGGGATGCGCAGTTCGTTGCCCAGAAACCGCAGTAGGTTCAGGAACTCCCGACGGGTGTCCCCGCGACCGGCCAGCACGTTGTGCAGCTCATCAACGACCAGCATCCGCGCCCCGACCTCGCGCAGCAGGGACAAGGCGAGGCGTTCGAGCTCCACCAGACGAGGCCGGGGCCGCAGGGGTGCGCCCAGGACGGACAGGATCGCGGTGTAGAACCGCAAGGGTGATGGTTCCGAGGGCATCTGCACGCACACCACCGGGACCTGCTCCCGGTCCGGTTCGGAGCTGGGCGGGTGCTGCCGGCGGAAGCGCTCGATGATCATCGACTTGCCGTTGTTTGTCGGGCCCACCAGTAGCAGGTTGGGCATGCGCTGCTTCGCCGGCCAGCCGAGCATGGTCTCCAGACGCTCGACGGCCTCGACCGCCTTCGGGTAGCCGATCCAGCGGTCCGCGCGGATCCGCTGGACCCGCTCGGCCGCCGGCAATCGCGCCACCGGCTGCGCGGCCGGGTGCAAGTGGGACAGCTCCAGCGGCTCGTACTCGTTGGCATTCACCATTGCTCGATCTCCCCGAACCGGGCCACCACATCCAAGTCCGTTGGTACGACCGGTGGTTCCGGCACCGGGGGCGTCGGCCTCGTAGTGGTCGTCCCGGTCTGGGTGCGGCGTTGCCTCTCGCGGCGGGTGCGCTTGGTGGTCTTCTGGGCGGTCTCGGAGATGGTGCGCATCTGCTCGATCATCCGGAACAGGCCCGACTCGTCGACTTCGGTGGCCCCACGCTCGCGCAGCCGGGCCAGAGCCTGCCGGTGCTCCCACACGCTGACCGCCGGGTTCGACAACGCCCGATACGGGACCTCGATGTACGCGGTGCCCTCGGGGTCCAGCACCCAGATGCGGCTGATATCGCGCGGATCCCGCCGGATGAGGAACCGCTCCAGGGCCTCGCGGCGTGCGATCCACGGCTTGAGCGCATTGGCGAAATAGTGGACATGGTCCAGAACAAACCCGGTGCGCGTGAGCTTGCGGCGGAACACGGGCAGAAAGTCCACTAAGAACGCCGTTGGGTTGGCCGTCGTCATCGGGGTACTGGTCGCTGCGACCGACTCGACCCACCGTCCGGCCGGGGTCTGGCCCAGCGTGGAGTGCACCGTGTCGTGGTAGGTCGCCACAGCCAACACCAGCCACCGCTCCAACTCGGCAATCGTCAGTGCGGCCATCTTCTCGGCGTCGTACGCTCCACGCTCGACTGGGTTCGAAAACGTGGTCCCCGGCAGCTCGTGGATCTGTCGCATGGCCGTGCCGATGACCCGCTCGACGATCCCGCCGTAATGCGGCCGGCCCAGCGGGCGGTAGTCGAGGCTGATACCGTGCTGGTCGCACCCGCGGGTGAGCGCTTCGCTCTTGAACTCCCGAGCATTGTCCACATACAGGGCCTTCGGCTTGCCACTCATCGGCCAGGCCGCGTCGATTCCGAGCCGCTCCAGCCAGGGCCGCTTGTCACCGGCCGCATGGGCCAGGCACAACCCCACCGACACCGCCGAGGGCGGCTCCAAGGTCACCACCATTCCAACCAGACACCGACTGCACACGTCGATGGCCACCGTCAGATACGGCCGTCCGATCGGCTGACGGTCACGGTCATCGACCACGATCAGATCCATGACCGTGTGATCGATCTGCACCTGGTCCAGGATCGACTCGACTACCGGAACCTCGTCCCCGGCCGATTGCAACGGCCGGACGCTCTCGGCCCCCTCGCGCCGCCGGCCCACCTCGACCGGATTCATCCGAGCGATCCGCGCGGCCACCGTGTTCCGTGCCGGAGCCGGCAGCCCCTGCACGGCGCAGGCCCGCGTGATCTCCCGATGCAGGGAGGCAATGCTGCGCTTCTGCCGGGTCAAGTACCGCTGGCACACCAGCTCACGGATGATCTGCTCCACTGGCTCCGTCAGCCGGCCCCCACCCTTGCCACCATCCGATCGCCGGGGGACAAGATCAGTGACCAGGCCCGAGCCCCGCCGGTACCGCTCCAGCAGCACGTACACCCGGCGCCGGGAGATCCCCAGCTCCATCGCGGCTTCGTCGACGGCAGCCAGTCCCACTGGATCGTGCTCGGCCAGGCGACCGATCACCCCGGCCCGCAACCGGGCCTGCTCCCACTCACGCTCGGGCACCGCAAGCACGCCCGGTCCAGCCATCTCATCCTGGTCGCCGTCCACGCCCGCCTCCTCATAGAGAACAGGACTACTGAGCAGATGCGACGCTAGTGCACAGGACTACTGAACGACCAGGGCTCGGGAGTCGACGACACCACCCCCGAGAGGACGGGCCCGAGAGCGCAGTCGACTTCTGAAAATGACACGAGGACTGAGCTCGCTCGACGTACGGTGAAGGATCCCCTTACGGGCATGCGATCTGGGCTGACGCCTGTGACCGAGTGTTCAGTTCGCGCTGTATAGTTCAATCCATGATGACTATTGCTTCGCGTCTCGACGTGATGAACCGCCTGGGTCGTGCACTGGCCGACCCCACTCGATCCCGGATCATCTTGACCCTGCTCAACCATCCCGCTTACCCGGCGGAACTGGCCCGAGATCTGGACCTGACACGCCCGAACGTGTCCAACCACCTGGCATGCCTGCGCGATTGCGGGATCGTCGTCTCCGAGCCCGAGGGTCGTCGGACACGATATGAGATCGCCGATTCGCACCTGGCGCAGGCGCTGACGGCACTGGTCGATGCCACCCTGGCAGTGGACGAAGACGCCCCGTGCATCGATCCCGCCTGCTCGCTTCCCGGATGCGACGCAGCTGGGGAGGGCGCATGAGCCTCACCTCGGTCTTGCAGGCGATGGGCCTGTTCGCAGCGACCAACATCGACGACATCATCGTGCTCTCCCTCTTCTTCGCGCGAGGGGCAGGCCAGCGCGGCACTACCGCCCGCATTCTGGCCGGCCAGTACCTCGGATTCGCCGGCATCCTCGGTGCCGCGGTCCTGGTGACCATCGGCGCCGGAGCATTCCTGCCCTCGGCAGCCATCCCGTACTTCGGCCTCATCCCTCTGGGCCTCGGCCTCTGGGCCGCATGGCAGGCCTGGCGCGGAGACGATGACGACGATGACGACGAGGCCAAGGTTGCCGGCAAGAAGGTCGGCGTGTGGACAGTCGCAGGCGTCACCCTTGCCAACGGCGGCGACAACATCGGCGTCTACACCCCTGTCTTCCTCAGCGTGGAACCTCTCGCAGTAGTCGCCTACTGCATCGTCTTCCTCGCGCTCGTCGCGGTCCTGGTGGCCCTGGCAAAGTTCGTCGCCACCCGCCCCCCGATCGCCGAAGTGCTCGAACGCTGGGAGAACATCCTCTTCCCCATCGTTCTCATCGGCCTCGGCATCGTGATCCTCGTCAGCGGCGGAGCCTTCGGACTCTGACGTAGCGGCAGCGATCCAAACGGCCCCGACCGGGCGCACCCCTCTCGGTTCAGACCGCGACACCTACCTGCAGCCAGTCCTGCGTGATCGCGGCAACAAGACCGCCACGGAGCGCTGCAAAAACCCCGCCACCAAGCGAACGAAGCCACAGGGCAGGGCGTGTAAAGGGGTATACCCGCGTGGACGTGGGTCAAGAACACTCCGTGCGACCACGCAGCCCTGTCCGAAGCGCCCGCATCCCCTCAAGAATGGCGAGGCACATTCTCGCCACAATCCGTGCCAGGGAGATGCGGCCTCTTACATGGACAGACGACACGGGCCCGCCTGCCGGAGCAGACGGGCCCGTGCACTGCCTCATCGGGAAGGTCGGGTCACTCGCGGTGCAGCTTGTCCTGCACCGTGCCCGCCAGCTTCTCGAGGCGGTTGGGCACCTCCGTGGTCCCGTAGAAACGGGAGTCCGGGTGGGTGGGCGGGGGCATGGGGACCCCCGCCGGCGGCTCGGACGAGTAGGAGAACTCGCCCTTGCCGTCCGGGGTGGGGCCTGCAGCCCACGAACCCTGCGCAGTGGCCTGACCGTCAGAGAATTCGTAGTGCGTGTACGAGTGCTCCGTGGCCTCCTTCTTCTGCGAGAAGTTGCTCGGCACCGGCATCTCCTCCAGGCCGTCCTCCTGCAGCTCCTTCACAGCCGCCGCCCACTGGTTCTGGTGCATCGTGTCCCGGGCCAGAAGGAAGGACAGCAGCTCCCGGATGCCCGGGTCATCGGTCATGTGGTAGAGCCGGGCCACCTGGGTGCGGCCCTGCATCTCGGCGTTGAGGTTGGCGGTCATGTCCGCCAACAGGTTGCCGCTGGCGGTGACGTAGGCCGCCGTCCACGGATTCCCCATGCTGTCCACGGGGCGAGCACCGGCACCGGCCACGATGGCCTGCTGCAGGTCGGTACCCCCGATGACGGCGGCCACGGCCGGGTCATCCTGGATGGCGTCGGTGGTGATCCCCACCGGGGCCTTCTCCAGCAGCTGGGCCACCATGGTGGCGAGCATCTCGACGTGACCGAACTCCTCGGCCGCCGTGCTGAAGAGCAGGTCCCGGTACTTGCCCGGAATGTGGGCGTTCCAGGCCTGGAAGCTGTACTGCATGGCCACGGTGATCTCACCGTACTGCCCGCCGATCACCTCCTGCAGCTTGCGGGCGTAGACCGCGTCGGGCTTCTCAGGACTGGAGACGTGCTGAAGCTTCTGCTTGTGGATATACAAGAGAGGACTCCCCTCGATCATGTCGGATGCGTGGAAGCCCGAGGGGCTCCACGCCGGACATCATCGACGCTACGCGGGTCTGACCGACCCGCGTTAGTGCTGGCCCACGCCAGAACTGCATCGCTCACCACCTGGGTCATGGACGCCAGCACCACTCGGGGGGTGAGCGCTTTCGCCATCCTCCGCCTGCGGATGCGGCGGGTAGGTGACTCCCAGCGGCACGCAGTACAACCGGTCGTTTGTGGCTGCGCTTCCACGAGCACGAGAGCAGCCCCTCACACTCCGAGCGTCTCGCCCTCTCTCCACTGCGCCTCTGCACTGCTATCTTCCGAGCCATGTTCACTCTCTGACGGCATCGCGCTGAACACCCCACCATCACGAGAGGAACAACTGTGCCCACTGACCTTCTGACTCTTCACTTGCCGCAGCTCTATCCTGCTGGCCAGCTCCCTGGAGGACTCGACTTTCGAGGATTGGACGCTGGGATGGCCGACGATCTGGCCCAGTGCTATCTCATGAGCTACCCACCCGACGTCGCTGCCTCCGATCTAGACGAGGCGTGCGAGGAGATGAACGCGACCTTCCGCGGTGACTACGGAAAGCTGCGCGCCGATGCGAGCACTACAGCGTGGGTGGGTGGCCGTCTCGCCGGAGCCATCATGGTGGTCACCCACTCGATCTGGGACGAACACCTCACTGGTCCGTTCATCATCGACCTCTTCATTGATCCCCACGCACGCGGGAAGGGGATCGGGCGGGCTCTGGTCCAACACGCCATCGCAACCTGCTGCGACGCCGGTGACCACACTCTGAGTCTGCGCTTCGGACAGGGCACCTCCGATGCGGCCATGAGGATTTACCAGCGGCTCGGATTCCGCCCCGTGGGATAGGCAGATTCGGTCGTTTGCGGCGGGCCCGATCCTCGCCGCAACTCTCGCCATGGGGAAGCCGCGACACACCATCGCTCGTCGCATCCTCTTCCCCCTACGTGCCCAGATCGAGATACTCAGGCCATGCCAGCCACTCCCACAAGTTCCAGCGATTGGGCCTCCTACAACGCCGCGCGGGCAGGCACCTCGGCCGTACGCCCTCTCACCGACCGGGCGCTCACAGCACTGCGGGCCACCCACCAGAACCTCGCAGGTCTGCGCGCTGTCGAGCTGGGAAGCGGCGCCGGCATTGAGACCCGGCGCCTTCTCCAGGAGGGTTTGAGCGTCCACACCATCGACGTCGACTCGAGCGTCGAAAAGCACATGAATGAACTCACCTCGCTCGGCATCCTCGAACACCGGACGGGCCTCATCGAGGAGTGGGATCCCCTCCCGCACGCCGACCTGATCCTGGCCAATGCCTCTCTGCCATTCATCCCTCGCGCACGCTTCACCTCGGTGTGGGACCGGATCAAGCACGCCCTGCTGCCAGACGGGATCCTGGCGGTCGATCTCTTCGGCTCCGATGACACCTGGGCCTCGGACCTGGGCACCTACCTCACCGGGAAAGAGGTGGACGAACTCCTCGACACTTTGGAGGTGATCGAACTGAACGAACGCAACGAAGAAGGGCGTGCGTTCGACGGCATCAAGCATTGGCACACCTTCACCGTTATCGCCCGCCGCCCAGCCTGACCCCTCCGCGCCCGACACCTGGCGAGCGAAACCGCACAAATGGTCGTTTGGGGCGGGCGAGGTCCACGCCAGTTGGCTCGCCAGCTCACGCATCTCTCCTCCCGGCGGTGCAGGCCCTCCTATAGTCGGACGATGGGAATCTCCTGCCCCTTCTGCGAAGTCGCCGAGCGGCGCACCCCCGCCCATGTGGTCACCGAAGGTGCGCTTTCGCTCGTCTTCCTCGACCTCCATCCGGTCGCAGACGGTCACTGCCTCATCATCCCTCGGCGCCATGTCCCCACACTCTCCGACCTCCTGCCCGAGGAGGGCGCCGAGATGTTCGCCCTCGCTACGCGAGTGGCCGGCGTCATCCGTAGGACCCTGGCTCCCGCGGTGAACCTGCACCTATCAGACGGCGTTGAAGCCGAACAGGACGTGCCCCATATTCACCTGCACGTGATCCCTCGTCACCGCGACGATCAGGTGTCAATCCACCTGCCCCCGTCTTCGACCTCGACAAGCCCGGAAGCAACCGTGACGGCGCTACGGATTGGGATGCACCTCCAGAGCAGCTAGGCAGATGCGGCACAACCGGTCGTTTGTGGCGAGGGGTCCTGAGCCGCCCCCTTCATTCGGTCCGGACGTTCTGTGAGTCGTCGGTTTCCATTTGATGGGTGCACTGCCGAGCGTACTCGGCTGGGGTTAGGTAGCCGAGCGAGGAGTGCCGGCGGTGGTGGTTGTACTCGTCCTTCCAGTCGCCGATGATGACCTGTGCGTGCAGCAGCGAGTAGAAGCTGTTGATGTTGAGGCACTCGTCGCGGATCCGGCTGTTGAACGACTCGACGTACCCGTTGCGCCACGGCGAGCCCGGAGGGATGTAGGACAGGCCGGTGCGGGTGCCGGCCCAGTCGGCCATCGCCTCGCTGATGAACTCCGGCCCGTTGTCCGACCTGAGCACCGCCGGGGCGCCCCGGGCGGCGACGAGGTCCTCGAGGTGGGCGGTGAGTCGGTCGGCGGTAATCGAGCGCTCCACGAGCCCGCCGATGCACTCCCGGGTGTGTTCGTCGACGATCGAGCAGATCTTGATCGGCCGTCCGTGCTCGTCGGCGTCGAACTGGAAGTCCACCGCCCACACCACGTTCGGCGCGTCCGCCGTCGGCGCGTCGACGGTCGAGGACCCGACGCGCTTGCGTCGACGCCGCTGCGGGACCCGGAGCCCTTCGTCACGCCACAGGCGTTGGATCTTCTTGTGGTTCACCACCCACCCCTCGGCGCGGGCGTCGTGATACGCCCGCCGATACCCGTAGCGGGGATGGTCCTTCGCCCAGGCGCGCAGCCACTCCCTGAGCGCCCGATCCGGGTCCGCGACCGTGTCGCCCTTGAGCGGTCGCCGGTACGCGGAGCGGCTCAGCCCGACCAGACGGCACGCCATCCGTTCGCTCACCCGCAACTTGCGCTTGAGGTGATCGACGGCGGCGCGGCGCCTGTCCGGGCTTAGAAGTTTCCCTCAGCCAGCTCCTTGAGCGCGGCCTTCTCCAGCTCCGCTTCCGCGAGCAGACGCTTCAGGGTCGCGTTCTGCTTCTCCAGCTCCTTCAGGCGCTTTGCGTCGTCGGCCTTGAGGCCGCCGTACTGGTTCCGCCACCGGTAGTACGTCTGCTCGGACACCCCGAGCTCCCGGCACACCGCCGCGACGTCCTGACCATCGGCGAGCATCCTGTCGGCCTGCCCGAGCTTACGGACGACCTGCTCGGGGGTGTGACGCTTCCTGCTGTTCGTCATGATCTGACCAGTCTCCCTGCCCGCGACCGCGGGCAACAGGACGACTCTCATAACGACTGGACCTACGAAACGGGGTCAGCCCAGTCCCGCCATGCGCCGTGTGCGCCACCTCCGGCCCTGCCCGCCCGCCGCACGGCTCGCCACAACCAACCCGCTAGAGCGGCAGCCGCCCGTACGTTTCGGGCGATCCCTGGGGCCCGCGGGGGCGCCCACCTGGACACCCAGTTTTCACGCCGACCGGATCCCGCCCGATATGCGAAGAGTTCCCCGCGCGTCAGGTGGCATCTGCGCTGCATCTCGACGACAAAGGCCCTTGCCCCCCGATCCGCGTCGTGACACAGTTCACCCCATGATGCAGCAGCAGTGACCCCGTGGGTCCGACGACCCACCACCGGCCCTCCCCGCGCGCCCGTCTCGAGCACGGCTCGACGGGTGCCTCTGCGCCCACCCCTTTCTGCAGAAAGCAGTCACCGCATGCCTGACATCATCGAATTCCCCCTGCCCGCCTCGCCGGACGACCCCCGCTGGCGGGCCTACTGCCAGCTCGGCGACGAGTACAACCACGAGCTGATCGGCACGACCGAGTGGGATGAGACCCCCACGGATGCGCTCATCCAGGCCGCCGCCGAGACCGACCACACGCAGCGCCGCTACCTGGCGTACGTCGACGGCGATGCGGTCGGCTACGCCCGCGTCCTGATCAACCACGTCGACGACCCTGACGCGGCCGCCCTCAACGTCTACGTCCACCCGCGGCACCGCGGACGCGGCCACGGCCGCGCACTGGCCGAGCGGCTCGTCCAGGACACCGCCGGCCTCACCCGTTTCGAGACCTGGCCGCTGACGCCGCGGCCGGTGGCCGGGCAACGGACGCTCACCCCGCCCAACGGCGCCGGCGCGGTGCCCGCCGAACATCCGGGTGTGCGTCTCGCCCAGTCCTACGGCTTCGCGCTCGCCCAGATCGAGCGGGTGAGCCGGTATGACTTCGCCGATCCGGGGATCGACCCCGCCGCCGCCCTGGCCGAGGCCGAACGCGTCTCGTCGGACTACGAGCTCCACGCCTGGGAGGGCGCGGCCGACGCGTCCCTGCAGGACGACCTCGCCGTCCTCAAGGCCCGCATGGCCACGGACGTCCCGTCCGGGGAACGCACCGTGGTGGAGCAGGTCTGGGATGCGGCCCGCGTGCGTCGCATGGACGAGCAGATCCTGACGACCGGGCGGCTCTTCCGCGCGGTGGCGCGGCACCGCGCCACCGGTCGGGTCGTCGCCCTGAGCGAGCTGGTGGCGCCCCGTTCGCGCCCGGACGGGCTGATCGACCAGTGGGACACCATCGTGCTGCCCGAGCACCGCGGCCACCGCCTCGGCATGCGTGTGAAGGCGGCGAACCTCATCGCCGTGCGCGACGAGCTGCCCGAGGCCCGCGCGATCATCACGTGGAACGCCGAGGAGAACCGGCACATGCTCGACGTCAACGAGGCGTTGGGCTTCCGGCCTGTGTTGGCCGAGGCATCCATGGAGGCGCCGGCACCGCTGCGACGTCGCTGACGGTCCGCGACCTCGGTGCCGCCTCACCCCCGCTCGAGCGTCCGCTGGGCCGCCTCCCGCACCGCCCGCGTGAGCCGCACCAGGCGCGTCACGGGCAGCGTGGCTGCCTGCCAATACAGGGGCACGAGGACGTCGTCGAGCCCGGGCACGCGGGCCAGCCGGCCGGCGCGCACGTCCTCGACGGCCTGGGCGTCCACGAGCATGCCCCACCCCAGGCCGGCCCGGACGGACCGGTGGAACCCGTCGAACGACGGCGCCAGGTGCGTGGGCGGGGCGACGTCCAGCCCGGCGCCGCTCAGCGCGAGGCGCTGCAGGTCGTCCTTCGCGTTGTAGCGCATCATGGGCATCGCGCCGAGGTCGACGACGTCGCCCGCCGCGTGCCGCGCGAGCAGGGCGGGCGAGGCGAGCGGGACGTAGCGCATGCTCCCCAGCGGCTCCGCCGCGCACCCCTGCACAGGCTGCGGCTCCGTGGTGACGGCGGCCAGCACCTCGCCCCGGCGCAGCAGCCGGGCGCTGTGGTCCTGGTCCTCGACGTGCAGGTCGAGGACCGTGTCGTCCCAGTCGGCGGCCTCCGCCAGGACGGGCCCGAACCACGTGCCCAGCACGTCGGCGGGCACGGCCAGGGAGGTGACGCTGCGCCCGGCCGCCGTGCGGCCCAGCCCGGCCCACGCCTCCTGTTCGAGCACCCGCATGTGCCGGGCCACGCGCACCAGGCCGACGCCGGCCTCGGTCGGCTCGCAAGGTGTGCCGCGCCGGAGCAGCACCTGGCCCACCTCCCGCTCCAGGGCGCGGATGCGCTGGCTGACCGCCGAGGCGCTGACGCCGAGCTCGTACGCGGCCGCCTCGAACGAGCCCTCGTCCGCGATCGCACGCAGCGCCTGCAGCTGATCAAGGTTCATGAAGCAGAGCTTAGGCACCTGCAGTTCTCTTCGTTTGGCTCAGGCCCGGCCGGGCCCTAGCGTCCTCACCCATGTGGACCCTCGCCGGCACCGGCCTGCTCACCGGACTCGCCCTCATCGTCGCCATCGGCGCCCAGAACGCCTTCGTGCTCCGCCAGGGCGTGCGCCGGGAGCATGTGGGCGCCGTCGTGCTGGTGTGCATGGCCTCGGACGCCGTGCTGATCCTGGCCGGGACCGCCGGGGTGGGTGCGCTCGTGCAGGCCGTGCCGTGGCTGCTCGAGGTGCTGCGCTGGGGCGGCGCCCTGTACCTGCTCTGGTTCGCGGTCTCCTCCCTGCGTGTCGCGCTGCGCCCGCAGGGGCTCGTGGCCGAGCAGGCGCCGCGGACCGCGGGATCGGTCATCGCCACCACGCTCGCGCTGACCTGGCTCAACCCGCACGTCTACCTGGACACCGTGGTGCTGCTGGGCAGCCTCGCCAACCAGCACGGTCCCGACGCGCGGTGGGTCTTCGCCGCCGGCGCCGTCGCCGCCTCGGTGCTGTGGTTCACCGGGCTGGGCTACGGTGCGCGCCTGTTGGCCCGGGTGCTCGCCGACCCGAAGGCGTGGCGCGTGGTGGACGTGGTGATCGCGGTGGTCATGGCGGTGCTCGCGGTCCGGCTCATCGCCGGTTCCGGCGTGTGGGGGTGAGCAGGCAGACGCCCGAGCGCGCCTCCGGCACGAGCCACTACCCGCGCTCACCCCGGAGGCCGGCGCGAGCCTGACGCAACGCCTCGCGGTAGGACTCCGCATTCTGGTCGTAGAGCCCCGCAGACGAGGCCTCCCCGACGAGGTCGCTCAGCGAGGCGCGCCGCTCCCCGCGTTTCCGCTGCTGATAGGACACGACGTCTTGGAGCCGGATGCGTCGGTGCCGACCACCGGTCGTCCTCTCGTACGGCAACGCGCCCTCCTCGAGCAGCCTCACCAGCGTGGGACGACTGATGCCGAGGAAGTTCGCCGCCTCCTGTGTCGTGAGCAGCTGGTCGACGGGTGCCACCGTGATGGCCTTGCCCACCCGCATCGCCTCGACGACGTCCCGCAGGACGTTGAAAGCCTCTGGCGGCAGGGGGACCTTCTGCCCATCAGGGCCGACCAGGGCGGCCGGCTGCGTCAGGCCGTCGAGGAACCTGCCGACGTCGAGCATCTCCTCGAGGTCCGTCGGCGGCAGCACCGTGTGCTTGTCATTCACCGTCGCAGTCATGGAACAAGACTACCCGCGAAAACGAAAAATTCGCAGTTTCCTCTCGCGTCCGCTTCCCCGCTCCGGGGCGCTGCGTCAACCGCGCGCGTAGGCGAGCGACTCCTCGATGATCCCGACGACGACTGCCAGCTCTGCCTCGTCCCGCGGACCGTAGAGCATCCACTCCGTGCCGAAGTCCGCGTAGCCATGCGGTTCGAGCCATCCGAGCTCGGCCAGACGGACGCCGCGCTCGGGCGCCAGGACGAGGTGCACTGACGTGTCGTCCACCCCATGCAGGTGCACCGGCTCCCAGCGCCGGCCTGGTGAGAGGTTGACCTCCGGGGTGCGCTCCTCCGGCCGGCCTGTCAGGTGGAGGGCGCGCGACGTTGCTGGCGAGACGGTGCTGTGGCCCTCCTCGACGCCGTCGAGGGCGAACACCGCAGCGACCAGACGGCCCCACAGCTCCGGCGATGATCGCTGATCAAGCTGTCGGTGGGGCCCCTCGGTCGACGTCGCGGGACGACTGCCCGGCCGGGGATCGTCAGCGGTGAGCCGGACACGGGGGCTCGCATCAGGATCCATGCAGACGATCCTGACGGGGCCCCGCCGGCCAGGCAAGGCCATCAGGCCCCCCTCACTCCCCGCCCAGCTCCTCCCGGAGGATCCGCGCGCCGGCCACGAGCGCGGCGGTCTTGTCCCGCGCCACGGAGCGAGCCAGCGGCGCCATGCCGCAGTTGGTGCTCGCGATCAGCTTGTCCGCGTCCACGAACTCGAGGGTCTCCCGGAGGGTCGCCGCGACTTCCTCGGGCGTCTCGATCTCGTCGCTCGCCACGTCGATCGCGCCGACCATCACCTTCTTGCCGCGCAGCAGGCCGATGAGCTCCGCCGGCACCCGGGAGTGGTGCCGCTCCAGGGCGATCGTGTCGATCGTGGACTCGCGCAACAGCGGGAACGACGTCTCGTACTGGCGCCACTCCTCCCCGAGCGTGGCCTTCCAGTCGTTGTTCGCCTTGATCCCGTAGCCGTAACAGATGTGCACGGCCGTCTCACACGTCAGGCCCTCGGCCGCACGTTCGAGCGTCGCCACGCCCCAGTCGCGGACGTCGTCGAAGAACACGTTGAACGCGGGCTCGTCGAACTGCACGACGTCGACGCCCACCGCCGCCAGCTCCCGCGCCTCCTCGTTGAGGATGCGCGCGAACTCCCACGCGAGCTTCTCGCGGCTGCCGTAGTGGCGGTCGGCGAGGGTGTCGATCATGGTCATCGGCCCGGGCAGGGTCCACTTGATGGGCCGGTCCGTCCGCGCGCGCAGGGCCTTCGCGTCGTCCACGAACACCGGCGCCGGCCGGCCCACCTCCCCGACGACGGTCGGCACGCTCGCGTCGTACCGGTCGCGGATCCGCACCGTCTCGCGCCGGTCGAAGTCCACACCGCCGAGGTGCTCGATGAACGTGGTGACGAAGTGCTGGCGGGTCTGCTCGCCGTCGCAGACGATGTCGATGCCCGCACGCTCCTGATCGGCCACGGCGAGGGCGAGCGCGTCGAGCTTGCCCTCGCGCAGCTGCTCCCCCTCGAGCTTCCAGGGCGACCAGAGCGTCTCCTCCTCGGCGAGCCAGCCGGGCTTCGGCAGGCTGCCGACGAGGGTGGTGGGGATCAGGGTGGTCATCGGGTCTCCTCGGTGTCTCGTGCGGCGTGGGCGGCGGCCCAGCGCTCCAGCAGGTCGCGGTGCGGGCCCACGAAGTGCGCCTGCGTGTACTCCCCCTGCTCCCGGCCGAGGCGGGCCCGCTCCTCGCGGTCGTAGGCGATCCGGGTCTGCGAGAAGTCGCCGTGGTCCAGACGCGGCCGGTAGACCTCGCCGGCCCCGGCGTTCGCGTTGTAGATCTCCGGCCGGTAGATCCGCTGGAAGGTCTCCATGGTGGCGATCAGCCCGGCCAGGGAGAGGTTCGCGTGGTCGTTGAGCAGGTCTCCCCGCGAGTAGAACGCCAGCGGCGCCACGGCCCCGCGCGGCAGGAAGCACCGGATCCCCAGGCCCATCCGGCCGAAGTAGCGGTCCGTGCGGGAGGGCTCGTCCTGGCGGTACTCGACCCCGAGCACCGGGTGCTCGTTCGTCAGCCGCCGGTAGGTGCGGCTCGTGGACACGCTGATGCAGATCACGGGCGGCTGCGGGAACCGCTCCCGGTACGCCTGCGAGTCGAGCAGGTGCTGGAACAGCCGCCCGTGCAGGTCGCCGAAGCCGTCGGGCTCCTCGGTCCCCGGCGACGTCGCCGCGTGCGCGGGCAGCACCACGGAGAAGTCGTGGTCGCGGACGTAGGAGGAGAAGTTGTTCCCCACACTGCGGCCGAGCACAGCGCCCGTCGCACGCTCGACCACCCGCACGTCGAGCATCTCCATGAGCGGGAAGTCGACATCCGCGCCGTCGTCGGCGGTGAAGTGCACGTCGATCGAGACGATCTCGATCCGTGCCGTGTAGCGGTCCCGCTCCGGGTTGTCCCAGGGGGCGAGGTCGTTGAGGCGCCCGTCGATCATGGCCAGGGCGGCGCGCAGGTTCTCCCGCCGGTCCGCACCGCGGGCGAGGTTCGCGAAGTTCGTGGTGGCGCGCGTGCTGGCGGCGGGCGTGTAGTCCTCGTCGAACGGCGTGGTGTGGATGCTGAACGTCAGGTCGTCCACGCGGGTGGGCGCGGTGCTCGGGACAAGGGTGGCGTGGCTCATCGGGTCCTCTCCGGGGTGCGGGCGCGGGTGGTGCGGTGGTGGGCGGGGGCGGGACGGGGCACCGCGGACGACGACGGCGCCCCGCGGCCGGCGGCGACGCGTGCGGCGCACTCGAGGCCCGCCTCGAGGTCCGCCTGCAGGTCGGCCACGTCCTCGATGCCGACGGAGAGCCGGACCAGGTCCGTGGGGACGGCCAGGGGCGTGCCCCGCACGGAGGCGTGGGTCATCTCGGAGGAGTAGCAGAGCAGCGATTCGACCCCGCCGAGGCTGACCGAGAGCGCGAACAGCTCGGTGGCCTCGGCGAACGCGCGGGCCGCGGCCTCTCCCCCGGCCAACCGGACGGAGACGATGCCGCCGAAGCCGTCCATCTGCCGCGCGGCGAGCTCGTGGCCCGGGTGGTCGGGCAGCCCGGGGTAGAAGACCTGGGCGACCTCGGGGTGGCCCTGCAGCCAGCCCGCGAGCGCGGCGGCGTTGGCGCCGTGCCGGTCCATGCGCAGGCCGAGCGTCTTGAGGCCGCGGGCGGCGAGGTAGGAGTCCTGCGGGCCGGCGACCGCGCCGGCGGCGAACTGCTGGTAGGCCACCGCCTCGGCCAGCGCCCGGCCGCGGAACTCGCGGTCGGCCACCACCACGGCGCCGCCGAGCACGTCCGAGTGCCCGCCGATGTACTTGGTGGTGGAGTGCACCACGACGTCCGCGCCGAGGTCGAGGGGCCGCTGGAGGTAGGGCGAGGCGAACGTGTTGTCCACGACCAGCAGCGCGCCGGCGTCGTGGGCGATCTGCGCCCAGGCGGCCAGGTCCGCGATGCCCAGCAGCGGGTTGGACGGCGTCTCCACCCACAGCAGCGCGGTGCGGCCGGGGCGGACGGCCGCGGCGACCGCCGTCGGGTCGGTGATGTCCACGGGGGTGTTGGACACGCCCCACGGCTCGAGGACGGTGGTGATGAGGCGGTGGGTGCCGCCGTAGCCGTCGCCGCCCAGCACGATGTGGTCGCCGGGGCGCAGCACGGCCCGCAGGAGGGCGTCCTCGGCGGCGAGCCCGGAGGCGAACGCGAACGCCCGGTCGCCGTGCTCGAGGGCGGCGAGCTGGGTCTCGAAGCCGTTCCGCGTCGGGTTGGAGCCGCGGCTGTACTCATGCCCGGCGCGCAGCACGTTGATGCCGTCCTGCACGAAGGTGCTGGTCTGGTAGATCGGCGGCACCACGGCGCCGGTCAGCGGGTCGGGCTCCTGGCCGGCGTGCACGGCGGTGGTGGTGAAGCCGCGGACGGCGGGACGGGAGACGGAGCGGGTGGTGTGGTGGACGGCGGTCATCTCAGCGCACCTCCTGGGTGACGGCGGCGGTCTCGGGGACGGCGGGCGTGGCGGCGGGGACGGCCGGCCCGGCGGCGGACACCACGGCCAGGGCACGGTCCAGGTCCGCGATCAGGTCGTCGGGACACTCCAGCCCGATGGAGAGCCGGACGGTGGTCTCGGCGATCCCGGCGGCCTCGCGCTGCTGCCGCGTCAGGCGGCAGTGCGTCATGGTCGCCGGGTGGGAGACGAGGGACCGGGCGTCGCCGACGTTGACCACCAGCTGGAACAGCTCGAGCGCGTCGAGGAACGGGGCCACGGCCTCGGGGCCGCAGGCCAGGTCGAAGGAGAACACCGAGCCGACGCCGTCCGGGAAGTCACGGGCGGCCAGCGCCGCGCTGGGATGCCCGGCCACGCCGGGGTGGTGCACCCGCGCGACGGCGGGGTGCCCGGCCAGGTGTTCGGCCACGGCCAGCGCGGTGGCGGTGTGGCGGGCCACGCGCAGGTCGAGCGTCTCGAGCCCCTGGATGAACTGCGCCGCGCTCGCGGGGGCGAGGGTGGGGCCGAGGTCGTGCAGGAACTTGCTGCGGGCCAGCGTCAGGTAGGCGCCGCGGCCGTGCCGCTCGACCAGCGTCTGCCCGCCGTAGCGGGCCTTAGGCCGGGCCAGCTGCGGCCACCGGTCGGGCACCGCGCCGTAGTCGAACGTGCCGCCGTCCACGATCGCGCCGCCGAGCACCGCGCCGTGCCCGCCGAGGAACTTGGTGGCCGAGTGCACGACGACGTCGGCGCCGTGCTCCAGCGGCCGGTAGAGGGCCGGCGTCGCGAGGGTGCTGTCCACCACCACCGGCACACCGGCCGCGTGGGCGAGGTCCGCGAGCGCGGGCAGGTCCGGGAGGGTGGCGAGCGGGTTGGTGATGGCCTCGAGGAAGAACGCGCGCGTGTCGGGCCGGACCGCGGCGGCCCACGCGGGCGGGTCCGCCGGGTCCGCGAAGGTGACCTCGATGCCGAAGTCCGCGAACGTGTCCGTCAGCAGGTCCACGGTGCCCCCGTAGAGCTGGCTGGAGGCGACCAGGTGCTTGCCGCCCTGCAGCAGCGCCAGCAGGGACAGCGCGACGGCGGCCTGGCCGGTGGCCGTGGCGATCGCGCCGATGCCGCCCTCCAGTGCGGCGAGGCGGTTCTCGAACACGGCGACGGTCGGGTTGCCCGTGCGGCTGTAGGTGAAGCCGGGGGTCTCGAGCCGGAACATCGATGCCGCCGTGGCGTGGTCCGGGAAACGGAACGCCGTGGTCTGGTGGATGGGCGGGACGACCGGCCGGTGGGGCGCGGCGGGCTCGTAGCCGGCGTGGACTTGCTGTGTGGCGTGACGGGGCATCTGCTCTCCTCCATCGGTCCTGGCGGTAGCACCGGGCCTGCCGTTCCCGGGGGTCCGGGTCCGGCGGGCGGGTTGCTGCGGCGTCGTCGAGCCAGATCTCTCGGCCGCTCTGGATGGGTGGTGAGCCCATCCCACGCGGTGGGCCGCCGCGAGTCCAGCGGGCGGCCGGCTCGCGCGTCACATGAGCCGCCACCGCGCCATCCAGGACCGGCCGGAGCCTCTCCGGGGCGCGGCGGGCCGTGGCAGACCCGTGTGACGGACCGGCGTGGAGGGGGGGTGTGTCAGACTCCCGGGCATGACGCAGAGCACACCGGGCGGACCGGCCACGGGCCTGCCCGACTTCCGTCCCTCGGGCAACCAGGGCGTGGACCCGGCGCTGTACGAGATAGAGAACGCGGCCATGGACCGTGAGGGCGCCCTCTGGGCGGCGCTGCAGGAGGCGGCGCCTTGGGCCGGGCGGACGCTGCTCGACCTCGGTGCGGGCACCGGCTTCTGGCTGCCCCGCTACGCCGACGCGGCCGAGACGATCGCCGTCGAGCCGGACGTGCGCCTGCTGGGGGCCGCCCGCGCCCGCCCCGGCGGGGCGCGCGTGCTGTACGGCTCGGCCGAGCAGATCCCGCTGCCGGAGGCGAGCGTCGACGTCGTGCACGCCCGGTTCGCGTACTTCTTCCCGCACCCGCGCTGGGACGTCTGGCCCGGCCTGGACGAGGTCACCCGGGTGCTGCGGCCCGGCGGCGCGCTCGTGGTGATCGACAACGACACCGAGCGCGGCCAGTTCGCCGAGCTGCTGCGGGCGAGCACGAACGCGGCGGCGCAGGGCCAGGACACGTACGCGCGCGAGTGGTGGGCCGGCGTCGGGGCCGAGACCCGTGAGGTCATGAGCTCGTGGACCTTCGACTCCCGCGCCGACCTCGAGGCCGTCCTGCGGCTGGAGTTCGAGCGAGGGGTCGCCGACGCGTGGCTCGCCGAGCACCCCGCAGCGACGTCGCTGAGCTACGGCTACCTGCTCCACGTGTGGCGGTGAGCACGGACCCGCGTCGTCAGACGCCTACCCCCCGCACCCGTGACGCTGAGACGCCCCCGCCGCCGGAAGGACGGGCGCGGTGGCTGGTCGCCTCCAACGCCCTCGACGCGGGTGGCCGGTCCGCCACGGACGTCGCCCTGGACGTCCTGGCGGTGCTCCTGCTCGGCGTGGGCGCCGACGGCATGGGCGTGCTGATGACGCTCTCCGGGTTGGGATTCCTCCTGCTCGGCGTGCCCATCGGCATCGTGGTGGACCGACACCTCAGCCCGCGGCTGCTCGCGGCCACCGGCCTCGCCAAGGCGGCGGTGCTCGGCTCGCTCGTCGTGGCGTGGGCGCTCGACGCGCTCACGTTCGGCCACCTCGCCGCCGTCATGGCCCTGCTGGGCGTGCTCACGGTGCTGGCCGAGACCACCCAGACCGCGCTCGTGCCGCGCGTCGTGCCGGCCACCGCCGTCGCCCGCCTGACGGCGCGGCTCGAGTCCGCCGACGCCGCCCTCGTGTTGATCGTGCCCGCCGCGGCGGGCGTCCTCGTCGGGTCGCTGGGCGCAGGGCCCGTGCTCGGCATCGCGACGGCGTTCCTCTTCGCGGCGGCGATCGTCGCGCTCCGGGTGCGGTTGCGGCCCTCCGCCGCGGCGGACGTCCCGGACGACGACGGGGACCCCGGCGTCGCGGACGTCCTCTCCCGCTGGGCCCGGTTCGGGAAGGACGCCGCGGAGGGGTGGACGGTCCTGCGGCGCACCCCGGTCCTGTGGCTGCTGACGATGGGGTCGGTGGCCGCCAATGTGGGCATGGCCCTCTTCGCCCCGGTCGAGGCGGTCTGGATCCTGACCGACCTGCGGCTCGGGCCGGAGTTCCTGGGCGTCCAGATCACCGCGGGCGCGGTCGGGGCACTGGCGGCCTCGTCCCTGGCGGGCCGGGCCATCGACCGCCTGGGCGAGCGCCGGTGCATCCTCCTCGGCTCGGTCGGCTGCGCCGTGGCCGTGGGGCTGCACCTGCTGGCCTACGTCGACCGCGCTCATGCCGGGCCGTGGCTGCTGGCCGGCGCGGCCCTCTGGGGGTTCATGGTCCTGCTCGGGAACATCACCCAGGCCGCCGTGACCGCCCGCGCCTGCCCCGAGGGCACGCTCGGGCGGGTCACCGCGATGCGCCGCACCCTCACCCGGGGCTCCGTGCCGCTGGCGACCCTCGCGGGAGGTGCGCTCGGGGCGACGCTCGGGGTCGGCTGGGCGCTCGCGGGGTGGCAGGTCCTGGCGGTGGTCTCGCTGGCCGCCGTCGTGCCGGCCGCGCGGTGGGTGGATGCGGGGCGCGACGACGTCGACTGAGGCCGAGACGCTGACGCGGACGCCGAGGTCGCTTAATGTGTGGCCATGGTCACCCGTCCCGTGCTCCAGCAGCCGGTGATCGACGCCGTCGACATCCGTTCCGTCGCGGAGTTCTACCGCGAGCTCCTCGGCCTCCACTACCGCGCGGGCGACGAGCTCGCGGACGGTCGCGAGCCGGACAGCGCGGACTGGCTCGTGCTGCTGGACGATGACGGCCGCCGCGTCCTGACATTCCAGCGCACCGAGGAACTGCAGCCCAGCACGTGGCCGTCACCCGAGGTGCCGATGCAGCTGCACCTGGATTTCACCGTGCCGGACCGCGATTCCCTCGACGCGGCCCACGACCACGCCCTGCGCCTGGGCGGGCGCCTCGTCCTGGACCGCTCCGACGACGAGGACGAGCCCCTGTACGTGTTCGCGGACCCGGCGGGCCACCCCTTCTGCGTCTTCGTGGGGTGAGCGCGGCAGGCCGCGGGGGCGGTTTCACGCACATGTCGAGGACAAGAAGCCGGTTCAGTGCCGACGGTAAGGTCGTCGGGTGATCCCGCAACCCACAGATCGACTCACGTTCCGGTGCATGACCGACGCTGACCTCGACGACATGTGCAGGCTCCTCGGAGACGCGGAGGTCATGCGCTACTACCCGCGTGCCAAGTCGCGCAACGAGGTTCGGCGCTGGATCAACTGGTCGAAGGACAACTACGCCAAGCATGGGTTCGGTCTGTGGGTCATCGAACACCGGTCCACCGGCGACTTCATCGGTGACTGCGGCCTGACCTGGCAGAACGTCGACGGCCAGGAGGTCCTCGAGGTCGGCTACCACGTCCTGCCAGAACGCCAGGGACAGGGACTGGCAACCGAGGGGGCCTCTGCCTGCCTGCGATACGGGTTCGAGACCCTGGACGCAACGATGGTCACCGCGATCATCAACCCCGACAACATGGCTTCCCGTCGCGTGGCCGAACGAATCGGCATGACCGTGTGGAAGAGCACGTGTGATCCCCGTGGGGCGCCGATCGTGGTCTACAGCAGCCACGGTCAAGAGGCATGACGAACTGAACTGCCGCCATGGGTGCGCGCCCATGGAGGAGACATGCCCTGCGCCCAGCCGGCCAGGTGCTTCTGCGTCTTCGTGGTGTGGGCGGCCGGACCGCGGCACGGCTCAGCGGTGACGGCGGCGGGGCACCGCGGAGCTGATCGAGCCGGCGTCGGCGGAGCTGGTGATCATGAGCGGGAACGTGGCGATGCACCTGATCGGCCAGGACTGGCACGGCCGCCCATTCGATGCGGCGGAGCACCCGTTGATGATCGTCGAGGCCTGTCCACAGGGGGCCTGACCCGTCCACCCGTCATGGGAGGATGACGCATGTCACACGTGATGCGAGGGGGAACCATGACGGACACGACCACGGCCCGCCCCATGCGGCCGACCCACCACGACGACGACCCGCCCGTCCGCGGGATCGGCCACCTCCGGCACCCGGTGGTGTCGGGCGGGCTGATCGGGGTGATCGGCGGCGGCGCCTTCCTGTTCGGCGGGATCGCAGGGCTGCCGGCCGAGCACCAGGGCACGCTGCGGGGCGGCGCGATCGCGCTGATCGGCTTCACGTTGGTGGTCGTGCTGCTGCGCCGGCGGGTGCTGCCCGCCGTGCAGGCGCCCGCCCGCGGCGCGCTGCGCGTCTACGGGATCGCCGTCGTCGCGATGCTGGCGCTGTTCCCCGTGACGCGCCTGGTCGCGCTCGCGCTCGACGCCCCGACGGCGCAGATCGCCCTGGTGGCCGCCGTGGTGGGCGGGCACTTCCTCCCGTTCGCCCGGGCGTTCCGGGCCCCGGTGTTCTGGTGGATCGGCGGGGCGATGGCGGTGCTGGGGCTCGCCGGTGCCGCGTTCGCGGCTCTCGGCATGCCCGCGGCCGGACCGGCCGGGGCCGCCGCGGCGGGGGCTGCGATGCTCGTGATCGTGGCGGCGCAGGCGCTGCTGGGGTCCCCTCGGCAGGACTGAGGGCCGGACCATGACCATGCTTCAGGCCATCCGCCGCTACTACGCCGGCTACGCGCAGTTCAGCGGGCGCGCCTCCCGCGCCGACTTCTGGCTCGCGGCGCTCTACGTATGGCTCCTGCAGACCGCCGTTCGCTTCGTGTCCACCGCCCTGGACGTGTTCATCCTCGGCTCCCCGGACCTGTCCCTCCGCGACGCGGCCGTCCTCCTCGTGGGGATCGCGCACGCACTCCCCTCGCTCGCCCTGCTCGCCCGGCGCCTCCACGACGCCGGCTTCAGCCGCGCGTGGCTGTTCCTCGGGCTGGTGCCGTTCGTCGGCCCGCTCACGATCCTCGTGTTCGCGCTCCAGCCGTCCGCCCCGCGCCTCGGACACCCCGCCGATGCGTCGGACCCGGTTCCGGCGGGGGCCACGGCCGCGCGGCGCTGACCCCCGCCGCCCTGTCCGGACCGATCAGTGATCGTGGCCGGCGTGCTCGTCGTGGCCGGACTCGGCGTCCGCGGCCGCCTCGGGCTTCGCGGACTCCGGCTGGCCGGTGACCACGGCCATCTCGACCGGGGCGAACTCCAGGTCCTTCTCCAGGACGGTCTCACCGGTCTCCAGGTCGACGGCCACGAGCTTCTGGGCTTCCGCGTCGGTGACGTAGGCGGTGTTCCCGGCCACCTTCAGGATCGGGCCGGGCTCCTGCCACTCGTCCTTCTCCTTCCACGGCTCGATCACCGGGTGCTCGGCGGTGACCTCACCGGTCTCCTCGTCGATCACGTTGACCTCGCCGTCGTAGGTCAGCACGACCGCGGAGCCGTCCTCGGCGCGGCCGAGCGAGCGGAACCAGTAGGACGAGCCGAGGTCCACGGTGGTGAGCGCATCGGTGCGGGTGTCGATGAGGGCGATCGCCGTGGGCCGCTCGACGGCCTCCTTCGGCTCCTCCTCGACCTTGTAGTCCCCCAGGACGATGGGCGAGTCGTGCAGCCCGAACAGATTCCCGGAGCGCTGGTACTCGGTCTCGACGTCCACCTTGTGGAACTCGCCGTCCCGGTACACGACGGGCCCGTTCTCGCAGCCCATCACGACGACGTCGCCCGCCTCCGTCGGCTGGGCCGCGGCCTCGCCGTGGCTGCCGGGGCAGTCGTCGGTCTCGGCCGTGACCTCGCCGGTCGTCGGGTCGATCACCTGGAGCGTGTTCCGGGAGTCCTCGGTGCCCTGCGTGGTGAAGAGGGTGCCGTCGGAGAGCTCGAGCGCCACGCCATGGTGCGGGTCCTCGGTCTCCGCCTCGGTCATGACGGGCAGGAGGTCCGGGGTCGCCTTGTCCAGGTGGGCCGAGTCGAAGGTCCGGATCGCGCCCGTGCCGTCCGCGAAGAGGGTGGTCCTGCCGTTGTGGGTGACGACGTGGCCGGGGTGCTCACCCGGGAACGTCACGCCGGTCATGCCGGGCGCGGACTCGTAGTTGTGGACGTGATCGCCGTGGGCCTTGGCCTGGATGCCGGTGGAGAACACCTCCCAGCCGTTCCCGGTGGTCACCAGGACGTCCTTGCCGTTGCCGGCGTTGCTCAGCCGCGTGAAGCCCGGGACGTCCTGCTCCTTCACCACCTCGCCGGACTCGGCGTCGAGCAGCGTGAGCCCGCCCTCGTGCGAGAGCAGGATGCGCGGGGTCACCGCGGAGACCTCGGTGGTCTGGGTCGGGTCGACGCGGTCCTCCTCGGAGACGGAGGAGGCCGCCCTCGCCTCACCCGCCGGTGACTCGGAGCCGCCCGAGGCGGAGGCGGGTGCCGACGTCGGGCCGGACGGGGCGGCGTCCGCGCCGCACGCCGTGAGTGCGATGGCCGCGGCGGCGAGGGTGGCGGAGCAGGCGGCGGTGCGCGTGGAACGGCGCTGCGGGGTGGAGTGGGACACGGGGAGCCTTTCACGAGAGCGAGAAGATGCGACTGATTCACAATAAAGACTGTTGCAGATGGTTCGCAATACGGCGGTGGGCGTCTGCCCGTCATCCCGGCACCGCCGACGGCGCGCCCCCGTCGCGGGAACCGGCACGTGACGCCACCCGTCCGCGGGCTGGGCCGGGCGCGGCGCGGATGCCTACGGTCGGCCCACCTGCCCACGGAAGGACCGCCCATGACCACTCCCGTCCTCGACCGTCCCGCACCGACCTCCGCCGCCGACACCCCCGACACCGCAGAACTCCGAGCCCGCTTCGCCCCCGTCTTCGCCCGGATCGCCGCGAACGAGGCCAGGCGGCGGGACACGGCCGTCGCGCCCCATGCGGCCGTGCGCCTGCTCGCCGAGACCGGCTTCACCGCCCTCCGGCTGCCGCGGGAGCGCGGCGGCTCCGGCGCGACCCTCACGCAGCTCCTCGACCTGCTCGTGGACCTCGCCGCGGCCGACGCGAACCTCCCCCAGGCCCTCCACGGGCACTTCATGTTCACGGAGCAGGTCGCCCGCGACGTCCACCCACGTCTGACCGACTGGTGGTTGGACGAGGTGGCCGCCGGGAAGGTCTTCGCCAACGCACTCGTGGACCCGCCGGCCGCGACCGGCCTGCCGGGCGTCACGGCCCGCCGGGACCCGCGCGACCCGGAGGCGTTCCTGCTGACCGGCACGAAGCAGTACTCCACCGGCACCCTGCTGGCGGACTGGACCCTGGTCGCCGCCCACGACGACGCCGGGGCCCTGCAGCCCCTCGTCGTCGAGGTGACCGGGCCGGGCGTCGAGGCCCGCGACGACTGGGACGGCATCGGCCAGCGCGGCACGGCCTCCGGCACCACCGTCTACACCGACGCGCCCGCCCCCGCCTGGCGCCGCGTCGACCTGGAGCGCCCCGCCGCCGCCCCCGGCTACCCGTTCCTGTGGCTCATCCTCGCGGCCACCCAGGCGGGCATCGCCCAGCGCGCGCTCGACGACTTCACCGAGATCCTCCGCCGCCGTTCCCGCTCCTACCAGCACGCCGCGAGCGCCAGCCCCGCCCACGACCCGGTCCTGCAGCACCAGCTCGGGGCCGCCGCGGCGCAGGTCCGCGCGCTGCGCTCCGTGGTCCTCGGCGCGGTCCCCGCCCTCGAGGCGGCGTACACCGCCGCGGCCGGTGCGGCGCCCGTGCTCGGCGCGGCCGCGACCGAGTCCCCGGACGACGGCGCCGCGGAGGCCTTCGAGGCCGCCCACACGGAGGCCTGGGTCGCCGCAGCCTCGGCGTCCTCCGTGGCGGCCGACCTGACGCTGCGGCTGACCTCCGACCTGTTCGAGACGGCCGGGGCGTCGGCCGTCGTCGCGGGTCCGGGACTCGACCGCCACTGGCGCAACGCCCGCGTGCTGGCCAGTCACACGCCCCTGCCGCACCGCCGCCGCCAGATCGGGGAGTGCCTGCTGCACGGCACCCCCGCCCCGCACAGCGCGGACGCGGTCGAGACCGCATCGTCCGCCGGCGCCGATCCGTCCCGCGACAGCGCCTCCCCGTCCCCCTCGACCCCCGCCGCCCCGAAGGAGCAGTGAGATGACGACGACCACCGACCGCACCGACACGATCTCCCGTCCCGCCGACGTCGGGACCACCGACTCGGGGGCGCCGACCACCGCGCACCCGGCCGACCGGCCCCAGTTCCTCGCCGCCCGCGCACGGCTGGCCCCCGTGTTAGCCTGGCTCGCCGAGACCGCCGCCGAGCGGGACCGTGAACGCGTGACCGATCGCGAGGCCACGGACCGCCTCGCCGCCGCCGGCTTCCCAGGGCTGCGCGTGCCCGAGGAAGCGGGCGGGGCCGGACTGACGTTCCCGGAGGCCACGCGCCTGTACGTGGAGCTCGCCGAGGCCGACTCGAACGTGCTGCAGGCCCTGCGGGTGCACGTCGTGAACGTGGAGACGGTGCTCGGCTCGCCGGACGGACCGCGCCGCGAGCGGTGGCTGCACCGCTTCGCCACGGGTGAGACGGTCGCGAACGCGACCACGGAGATCGGCAACCGCACCGGCCACTACGAGACCCGCCTGACGACGCGTCCGGACGGCTCGGCGGTGATCAACGGTCGCAAGGCCTATTCCACCGGGACGCTGTACGCGGACTGGACGATCGTCGTCGTCGAGGACGAGGACGGTGCCGAGCGCGCGGCGACCGTGCGCTCGGACGCCCCCGGGGTGACCCTGCACGACGACTGGGACGGATTCGGTCAGCGGCTGTCTGCCTCGGGGACCACGGAGTTCACGGACGTGGTGGTGGATCCGGAGGAGCTCACGCCGGTGGGCCAGTCCCTGGACGACGGCTCGTCGATCTTCGCCTCGCAGGCGATCTTCCAGTTCGTCCACCTGGTGGGCCTGACGGGCATCGCCCGCGCCGTTGTTCGCGACGCGGCGGCCTACGTGGCCGGACGCACGCGCGGCTTCTCCCACGGTGCGGCCCCGCGGCCCGGTGACGATCCGCAGGTGCTGCAGGTGGTGGGCGAGCTGGAGGCCGCCGCGTTCGGGGCGCAGGCGGCGCTCGACGCCGTCGTCGGGCCCCTGGATCGGGCGCTGCGGGCCGAGGCGGCGGGCGCACCCCTGGCCGAGGCCGAGGTGGACGCGGTGTACACCGCCGTCTACGCCGCCCAGCAGGTGATCGCCCGGGCCGCCCTCGACGCGGCGACCCGCCTGTTCGAAGTGGGCGGGGCCTCCGCGACGCTGCGCACGCGCGGGCTGGACCGGCACTGGCGCAACGCGCGGGTGCTCGCCAGCCACAACCCGCTGATCTACCGCGCCCGACTGCTCGGCGACCGGGCCGTCAAGGGCACGCCGCTCGGACGCCACTACCGGCTGGGCGGCTGAGCCACCGGCCGGTGCGGCGCGCGGCGGAGCCCCTCAGGCCAGGCCGCGCGCCGCATGCCAGGCGGCGATCCGCTCGAGCGCCTCGTGGACGGCGTCCGGGCCGGCGGCGAAGGAGAGGCGGACGAACTCGGGCCCGTGGACGGCGTCGAAGTCGTCGCCGGGGGTCAGCGCGACGCCGGCCTCCTCCAGCAGGGCGGCGCAGTAGCCGACGGCGCTGCCGAACTCCGCCAGCATGCCCGGAGCGAGGCGGGCCCACAGGTAGAAGGCGCCGTCGGCGGGGGCGGCGTCGGCCCAGCCGATCCGGGGCAGGGCGGCCAGCACGACGCCGCGCGTCGCCGTGAAGGCGGCCGCCTGCTCGGCACAGAACGCGTAGGACTCCTCGGTGAACGCGTGGACGGCCGCCTCCTGGGCGGCAGCGGGCGGGCAGAGGGCGACCGAGCCGGCGAGGCCGTCGACCGCGGTGGCGAGGTCGTCCGGCATGAGCATCCAGCCCAGCCGCCAGCCGGGCATGCCCCAGTACTTGGAGAACGAGCTGACCACGAGCGCGGTGCGGGAGGTGCGCCAGGCGCAGGCGCCGGGCCCCTGCCCGTCCGTGTGCACGATGCCGTGGTAGATCTCGTCCGAGACGAGCCGCACACCGCGTTCCTCGCACCAGCGGGCGAGTTCGGCGAGCTCGGCCGCGCTGACCATCGTGCCCGTGGGATTGGCCGGGGAGGCGAGCACGAGCCCCGCGACCGGGCCCTCCGCGAGCGCCGCCTCCAGGTGGGCGACCGTGGGCTGGTAGCGGGTGCCGGCGTCGACGTCCACGTCCACCACCTCCACCCCGAGCGCCGTGAGGATGTTGCGGTACGCGGGATAGCCGGGGCGCGGCAGGAGCACGCGGTCCCCCGGGGAGAACGCCGCGAGGAAGCCGAGCATGAACGCCCCCGAGGAGCCCGTGGTGATCGCGACCTGCTCGGGGCGCACGTCGAGCCCGTACCAGCGGCGGTAGTGGCCGGCGACGGCGGCCCGCAGCTCCGGCAGGCCCAGCGCCGGGGTGTAGGTGAGGGCACGGCCGGAGGCGTGGACGGCGGCGGCCGCGGCGTCGACGGCGGGAGGGGCGCCCCCGCCCGGCTCCCCCGCGCACAGGCTGACGACGTCGTGGCCGGCAGCACGCAGTGCGGCGACCCGGCCGAGGATGCTCATCACCGTGAACGGCGGCACCTGCGACCGGACGGACGGCGCGAAGGCGGGGGCGGCGGTGGGGGCAGGGGCGGACGGCGCGAAGGCGGGGGCGGCGGTGCTGGACCGGGACGGGCGATGCATGGCCCGAGGCTACCCCCCGCTTTCGTTCGGGAAACGGCGCCTCGGGGGCGACTTTCGTTGACGAAACGGGCGGGCGGGCCGCCGTTTCCCGAACGAAAACGTCGCGACACGCCGCCGTTTCCCGAACGAAAACGTCCGGCGCGCCTCGCGCAGCGCTCACTCCTCGGCGCCGAGCATCTCCCGGATGTCCTCGGCGGTGAGGGAGTCGGTGAAGGCGCCGGCTCCGGAGTCGTCGGACTCGTCCATGAGCGCGCCGAACAGCTCGGCCTTGCGCCGCTGCAGCTCGAGCACCTTCTCCTCGATCGTCCCCTCGGACACGAGCCGGTAGACCATCACGGTCCGCTCCTGCCCGATCCGGTGCGCCCGGTCCACGGCCTGCGCCTCCGCAGCGGGGTTCCACCACGGATCCATGAGGAACACGTAGTCCGCCTCGGTCAGGGTCAGGCCGAAGCCGCCCGCCTTCAGGGAGATCAGGAACACCGGCGCCTCGCCCTCGCGGAAGCCGCGGATCACGTCGGCGCGCCCGCGCGTGGAGCCGTCGAGGTACGCGTGCTCGATCTCCAGGTGGTCCAGCTCCTCGGCGATCACCCGCAGGAAACTCGTGAACTGGCTGAACACGATCACGCGGTGCCCCTCGCCGATCACCTCGGTGAGGTCGTCGAGAAACCGCTCGAGCTTCGAGCTGGGCACGGAGGCGTACTGGTCGTCGACGATCTGCGGCGCCAGCGCGAGCATCCGCAGCAGCGTGAGCGACGTGAAGATGGTGAACCGGTTGCCGTCCATGTCCCCGAGCAGGCCCAACACCTTGCGGCGCTCGCGCTGGAGCACGCGGTCGTAGAGCTTGCGGTGGGCCGGCTCGAGCTCCACCTGGAGGATCTGCTCCTGCTTGGACGGCAGGTCCTTCGCCACGAGCTCCTTGGAGCGGCGCAGCATGAACGGGCGCACGCGGCGGCGCAGGGCCGCCATCCGCTCGGGGTCCCCCCCGGTCTCGATGGGGGTCACGTAGGTCTCGCGGAACCGGCGGTGGCTCGGGAACAGGCCCGGCACGACGACGCCCAGCAGCGCCCACAGGTCGCTGAGGGAGTTCTCCATCGGCGTGCCGGTGATGGCCAGCCGGAAGGGGGCGCGCAGGTCGCGGGCCACCGTGTGCACCTTCGCGGCGCGGTTCTTCAGGAACTGTGCCTCGTCGAAGACCACCCCGCCCCAGTCGAGTCCGCCGTACTGGCCGGCGTCGATCCTCAGGAGCGTGTAGCTGGTGACCACCACGTCCGCCCCCGCCACCTCGTCCGCCACGGCGGTGCCGCGCTTGCGGGTGGTGGTGTCCAGGACGCGCACGTCGAGGTCCGGGGTGAACTTCTCGGCCTCGGCCGCCCACACGGACACCACGGAGCTCGGCGCGACCACGAGGAACGGCGGCCGCTCGGGCCGGGCCTGGCGCGCGTGGGCGAAGAGCGCGAGGGTCTGGACGGTCTTGCCCAGGCCCATGTCGTCGGCCAGGATCCCGCCGAGGTCCTGCTCCCACAGGAACGCGAGCCAGCGCAGGCCCTCCTCCTGGTAGGGGCGCAGGTCGGCCTTCAGGCCGGCGGGGCGCGGGGCCTCGGGGAGGCGCTCGACGGCGGCCAGACGCCCGACGGCGGCGGTCCACTCCGGGTCCTCGTCCACCTCGTCCGCGAGCTCCTTGAGGTCCTCCCAGAAGCCGACCTGGTGCCGTGAGACGGGGGTGTGCTCCGGGGTCCACTCCTGCAGGGTGGCGGCCTCGGAGAGCAGGGCGCGCAGCCGGTCGAAGGCGGGGTGGTCGAGGCCCAGGTAGGAGCCGTCCGCGAGGATCAGCGTGGTCCTGCCCTGCACGAGCGCGGTGAACAGCTCCACGAACGGCAGCACGTGCCCGTCCACGGAGACCTGCACGCCGAGGTCGAACCAGTCGTTCTGCGTGGCCTTCGTGCCGACCTCGATGCGCGGGGCGGCCTTCAGCTCGCGGTAGTCGGGGCGGTCGCCGGTGACGTCCACGCGCACGTGGTCCGCGCGCTGCAGCAGCGGCAGCACCTGCTCGGAGAACCGGGCGGCGCCCACGCCCTCGAGGACCTGCTCCTCCGCACGGCCGGCGCGCGGCCAGAGCTCGGCCACGGCGCGCAGCACCGCGTCCTCGTGCCGGGTGTCCCGCAGGGGGTCGCCGCCGGCGTCGAGGCCGAGTTCGCGGGGCGGGTCGAAGTAGAGCCAGGACCAGCGCAGCACGAGCTCGTGGCCGGGTCGGAAGTCGGCGCGCAGCCGCAGCACGGGCGGCTCGAACTCGGGCAGCTCCACGGAGGCGTCGCCGCTGGTCACGGGCAGGGCGCCACGCAGCCGCGGGTAGATCCGGCCGAGGAACTCCTCGCGGTCCGCGGCGGGCACGCGCACGGGCCCGCCGGCGAGCACGAGCTGCTGCACGGCCTCGGGGACGGGGCGTGCGGCGGGGATCAGGTGGAGCACGGCCTCCTCGTCCGTGAGCTCCACGCGGTAGAAGCCGATGCCTCCCACGGCGTGCACACCGCTCAGCCCGGGGCCGGGCGGGGCCGGGTCCAGGGACGGGGCCACGTCCAGACCGCCGTCGGGGGCGCGGGTGACGTCCAGCCCGACGGCGACGGGCGCCTCCAGCACCACGTCCGTCAGCAGCCCCAGCGGCACGAGCTCCACCCCGACCTCGCGGGCCTCCGCGAGCAGCTGCCAGATCCGCGGGGAGTCGAAGACGTGCAGACCGAACCAGGCGTCGCCCGGGTAGGAGTCCTCGGCCTGGACCTGACGCCAGATCAGGCGCATCGCCCGCTCCTGGGCGGGGGCGAACTCGGCGCGCGGGAACTGGAACGCCTTCCACGTCAGCCCGCCCTTGATCCACGTCCCCTTGGCCCCGCGCTTGAGCGGGCGCACGGTCACGTACAGCGGGCGGCCCTCGCGCACCTGCTCCTCCCCGGCGGTCGCCGGGCCCCACTGCTGGAACGCGTTGCGGGAGGACTCGGCCACGAGCTCCACGCCGATCGCCAGCGCGGGCGGCGTGCCCACCCGGCGCGGGCCGTGGAGTCCGGCCAGCGGCTCCATGACCCGTCGCCAGTCCAGGCCGGCAGGGGGTGGGGGTGCCGCCCCGTCCGCGGCCGGGGCGTCGAGGCCGGCCGGGCCGCCGCCGTCGTGGCCCCGGCCGGCGGGCGCGGGCAGCGCGTCCGCCGTGGTGACCATCTCGGCGAGCTTGCGGCGGGCGTCGTCGAGGGCCTGGTCGGCGTCGAGGCGGACCACCTGGTAGAGCGCGGCGGCCACGTGCTTGCAGTCCGTCCCGACCGGGCACGTGCAGCGCCCGCCCACCGGCTCCATGAGGGCGCCGGCGCCGTCCTCGGCGGCGTCGTCGTAGGCCTCCTGCAGCTGCACCTGCACCCGGTAGGGGCTGGGCGCGGTGCCCTGGACGGAGGCGCTCAGACGGCCGGTGGCGGCGTCATAGCGCAGGCGCCCCACGGCACCCGACGCGGCCACGGCGAAGCCGCGGTCCGCACTGGTGGGCCCGACGACGGCGCGGATGGCCTCGGTGCGCAGGTGCGGCAGGACGTCTCCGGAATCTGCAGTGGCCATAGCGAGCAGTCTTTCACGGACCGTGCCGGGCCCGCTCCGACCGACACCGGCCCGGCGGCGTGCCGACCACCCCGTTCCCGGGCCCGCACACCTGAGACCTTCAGCCCGACCCGCCCCGGACCCTAGAGTGCGCCCATGGCGTCCACACAGCCCTCCCCCGTCCCCGCCGGTGCCACGCCGGCGTCCCACACCTCCCCCCTCGGCCTGTCCCTGCCGGACGGCCGGGGCCGTCGCGTCCTCGTCACCGGTGCCACCGGGTACGTGGGCGGGCGCCTCATCCCCGAGCTGCTCGCCGCCGGCTTCGACGTCCGGGCCGGCGCCCGGAACCCCTCCGTCCTCGCGGACCGACCGTGGTCGGACAGCATCGAGGCGGTGGAGCTCGACCTCACCGAGGCGGACCTCGTCGAAGCCGCCATGCAGGACGTGCACACCGTGCTCTACCTCGTGCACTCCATGGGCGGGGGCGGCGACTTCGTGGCCCAGGAGCAGCGGATCGCGGACATCGTGGGCACCGCCGCGGACACGGCCGGCGTGGCCCAGCTCGTCTATCTCTCCGGCCTGCACCCGGACACGGTCCCCGTCGCGGAGCTGTCCGACCACATGCGCTCCCGCGCCCTCGTGGCCGAGCGTCTCGAGCGGGCGGCGACCCCGGCGCTGACGTTCGAGGCCGGGGTGATCATCGGCTCGGGCTCCACCTCGTTCGAGATGATCCGCCATCTCGCCGAGCGGCTGCCCGTGATGCCCGGCCCGTCCTGGCTGAGGAACCGGGTGGAGCCGCTGGCCATCCGCGACGTCCTGTACTACCTCCTGCAGGCCTGCGCCCTCCCGGAGCCCGTGCAGCTGAGGGCCCAGATCGGCAACGGACACCCCCAGTCGTTCGCGAGCGTGCTGGTGGACTACGCCAAGGCCGCCGGCCTGTCCCGACGCATCGTGATCCCCACCCCGTTGCCCTTGAAGACCCTGGCGGGCTTCTGGATCGGCATGGTGACCCCCATCCCGGTCGCGGTGGCCCTGCCCCTGGCCGCATCCCTCGCCGAGGAGGCGGTCGTGGAGGACCGCTCGGTCCGCGACCTCATCCCGGACCCGCCGGGCGGGCTGACCTCCTACATGGACGCCGTGCGGCTGGCGCTGAAGCGGGAGAAGGAGGGTCCCCTGGACGTCACCTTCGACGCGGACCTCCAGAGCTCCGCGGACCCGGCCGCCCCCCTGCCCTCGGATCCCGAGTGGGCCGGCACCACGGTCTACACGGACGAGCGCGAGCGCGAGTCCGACCTGCCCGCGCAGGAGGTGTGGCCGGTGATCGAGTCGGTGGGCGGCGCCAACGGTTGGTATTCCACCCCGCTGCTGTGGAAGATCCGCGGGCTGATGGACAAGTTGGCCGGCGGGCCCGGCCTGACCCGCGGCCGGCGGGACCCGGACCACCTGCGACGCGGCGACGCCGTGGACTGGTGGCGGGTGGAGGACGTGGAGCCGGGGCGGCGGCTGACCCTGCGGGCGGAGATGAAGGCCGGCGGGCGGGCCTGGCTGCAGCTGAGCACCGAGCCGCGGGAGGGCGGAGGCTCCGTCTACCGCCAGCGGGCGGTCTTCATGCCGGACGGCCTGCTCGGACGCGCCTACTGGACCGCCATCCTGCCCTTCCACGCCGTGGTGTTCCCGGAGATGGCCGCGAACATCCTGGCCGAGGCCCAGCGCCGGCACGACGGCGGCGAGCGTCCCCGCACCCGCGGCCTGCTGCGGCCGCTGGTGGACCGGCTGCCCCTGCGTCGCAACCCGTTGGACAGGCGAGCCCGCGGCGCCGGCGGTGCTCAGTCGCGGGACTGACCGTCGGGGCCACGCCCCCAGCGGGGCCGGGGGCGTGCCCGGGCCGCCCGGCGCAGCCACCGCCGCCCGGGGGACAGCCGAGCCCAGTTGACCTGCAGGGTGGTGACGGCCATCCGGCCCTGCCGCACCCGCTGGCGCAGGGAGTGGAAGATGCGCCCGGCGACCTCCACCCGCAGGTCCGGATCGAACCGGATCCGGCGGCCGGCCAAGGCCAGCTGGAAGGACAGGTCCAGGTCATCGTGCACGTCCCCGCGCTCGCGGTGGACGCGGGTCCGCACAGCCTGCCACGCCTCGGCGCGCAGGGCGCAGTTGGAGCCCCAGACGGGGGTGGCCGCCACCGCGGCGCCCGCCCCCCAGCGGTACGCGCCGGTGTAGAGCGCCGCCCGCACCTGTCCCCGGAGGCCGGGCTGGTCGTGGAAGGTCCCCGGCCCGGTGAGGGCGTCGAGCCCGGGGTCGGCGTCGAACCGGGCCACGATCCGTTCGAGCCAGTCCGCGGGCATCCGCGTGTCGGCGTCGCAGCGCACCAGCAGCTCCCCGACCGCGGCGTCCAGGCCGGCGGCCGCCGCGGCCGGGACCCCGCGGCGCGGCTCGTGCACCACCCGCGCGCCGGCGGCGCGGGCGAGCATCGCCGAGTCGTCCACGCAGCCGTTGTCCACCACCACCACCTCCAGCGCCGGCCGGCTCTGGGCGGCCAGCAGGGCGAGGCACACGCGCAGGTGCTCGGCGTCATCGAGCACCGGGACGACCACGGAGACCGTGGGGCGGGCCGGGGTCACCGGGTGCGCTCCCGGCGCACGGCGAGGGCGGCGCCGACCCCGGCGCCGACGAGGTCGGCGGCGAGGTCGCCGATGGTGTCCGTGTAGCCCACACCGATCTCGGGGGTCACCGCCGTGTGCCCCCACCATTCGGCCAGCTCCCACACCACGCCCAGGGCCACGGCGGCGGCCGCGATCCCCAGCCCGGCCAGGCCCGGGCCGAGCAGCGCCACGGCCTGCCCGGCCTCGGTCCCCCGACGCCGGAGCCATGCCCCCACCACCAGTGCCGTCAGACAGGCGACCACGGCGGAGGCGGCGGCGTGCACGAGCAGGTCCAGCGACGGCACCCGCGGGTAGAGGCCGATGACGCTCAGCCACCCGGCCAGCAGCAGGACCGCCTGCGCGGCCCAGTCCAGGACTCCGCCCGGGGCGAGCCAGCGGGTGAGCCACTGGGAGCCGAACACGAGCAGCATCGCCGCCGCGGACGGCCATCCGGCGTGCACAGCCGCGACCGGGACGAGGATCAGGCCGAGCGCGCGCAACAGGTCTGCGGGGATCAGCGGCAGCATGTCAGCGATCGCCCGGGTGGGGGCGGCGTCCCGGCCGACGGCCGCGCCGACCGGCACGAGGACGGCTCGTCAGCAGCAGCCAGAGCGCCGGCAGCAGCAGAGCGGAGCCGAGCGGGTAGGCGAAGTCCTCCACGGGCGCCTGGCCCACGTAGACACCCAGCAGCAGCTCATGGCCGTAGTCGAAGAGCCCCGCGGCGATCATCACGTTGTCGAAGACCGCCGTGAGCACCCACAGGGCCACCAGGGTGGCCGCCACGGCCCGCAGGTGCCCGCCGCGCACGCGGCCGACGAGGGCGGCGCCCACGAGCACGGCCAGGGCGAAGCCCACGAAGACGAGGACGAGGTCGAGGAAGGTCACCGGCTCCCCCCGTCGGTCGGATCGGCCGGCGTCGCGGCACGTCCGTCACGTCCCCGGCCGCGCAGCAGGCGCAGCGCCCCGGTGAACAGCACCATCGTGATCTGGCTGAGGAAGAGCAGGAAGAACCCCTCCTCCAGGGGCAGCTGGGGAGCGAGCATCACCCCGGTCATGTAGGGCGACTGCCGGTGCAGGAACACGCCTTCGGCGATCCCCCACAGGTCCCAGGCGACGAAGTAGGCCACCCCGGCGGCCAGCACCAGCAGCGCCGGGAGCGGGCGATGCCACAGGAACAGCTCGAAGCGCCGGTCCACCAGCAGCATGCAGCCGATGACACCCAGCAGGGCCAGCAGGTAGATCATGCCGCCGCCCCCCGGGTCAGCGCCCACCCGATCAGCAGCAGGGTCACGAGGAAGCCGGTCACGTAGTTCAGGGGGAGGAACAGCTGCCAGCCGCGGTGGGCCGCGCCCGAGGTGGTGTCCGTGATGCGGCGGAAGCGCAGGGTGTTCACCACGTAGGGCACGGCCAGCAGCGCCGCAAGGGGGCCCGGCGGGTCGGTGGCCAGCAGCAGCAGGCCCGCCGCCGCGTACAGGCCGGCGGCGAGCAGGACGGTGCGCCGAGCGCCCAGCACGGTGGCCACCGAGGCCAGGCCCCCCTCCCGGTCCGGCACCACGTCCTGCACCGCCCCGAACATCTGCGAGGCCATGCCCCACAGGAAGAAGGCCCCCAGCAGCGCCGCCAGGGCGGGCGTGGGGGTCGCCCCGGCCAGCACGAGGCCGTAGACCGCGGGGGAGACGAAGTGGGTGGCGGAGGTCGCGGCGTCCAGGAAGGGCCGCTCCTTGAACCGCAGCCCCGCCCAGGAGTACGCCACCACCGCGAACAGGCTCACCGCCAGCACCAGCACGGCGGCCCACTCGCCCCGCACGGCGGACCAGCCCGCGAGCACGGCCACGAACGGGACGGGCAGCAGCACCGACCACACCAGCACCCGGCGGCGCACCGCGGGGTCGCCCAGCACGGAGCCCTCCACGCCCCCCTTGCGGGGGTTGCGCAGGTCCGAGGCGAAGTCGAACACGTCATTGATGCCGTACATGGCCAGGTTGTAGGGCACGAGGAAGAACACGACGCCCAGGACCACCAGCCACGCGGGCAGCCCCCCGGTCAGGATCGCGGCGGCGGCGAACGGGTACGCCGTGTTCACCCAGCTGACCGGCCGGGACGCCCAGAAGAGGGTGCGGATCATGCGCCGCTCCCCCCGGGGCCCGCGGGCCGGGCCCTGCGCGCGTCGTGGCGCAGTTCGTCCCGGACCACTTCGGCGGAGATCAGACACATGGGCACCCCGATGCCCGGGCGCACCGAGGAGCCCGCGTACATCAGGCCGGCCACGTCCGCGTCCCGCACCGAGGGACGGAACATGGCCGACTGCGCCAGCGTGTGCCCGGGGCCCAGCAGCGAACCCCGCCAGGCGTGCACGTCCGCGGCGAAGTCACCGGGCCCGTAGGTGCGCCGCACCACGATGCGCTCGGCCAGGTCCGGGATCCCGGCCCAGCGGGCCAGCTGGTCGAGGGCCCGGTCCGCCACGGCCTCCACCTGGGCGTCCCCGGCGCGGTCCACCCGCCAGCCCTCGCCGTCACGGACCCGGATGCCGCCGCGCCCCCACCCCGGCTCGGCGGGGGCCGGGACGAGGATGAAGAGGTTCTCGTCGCCCTCCGGGGCCACGCCCGGGTCCGTGGCGGAGGTGCGCGAGACGTAGATCGACGTGTCCGCGGCGAGGTCCTCTCCCCGCTCGATGCGCCCGAAGTTGTCCTCCCAGTCCGCCGTGAACAGCAGGGTGTGATGGGCCAGCTGGGGCAGGGATCCGCGCACCCCCACGCACACGAGCACGCCGGAGGGGCCGGGGTCGCGCCGGTCCCACGTGGACTCCGCGACGCGCCGGCCGGGAGGCAGCAGACGGGTCTGCACGTGGTGCAGGTCCGCGGCGGCCACCACCACATCGGCGTCGAGGCGTCCCGCGGCGCCGTCGTCGGACCGCCAGGCGACGCCGGTCACCTGGCCCGGGCGGCGACGTCGACCCTCGTCCCCGCGGGCTGCTCCCGGCCTGGGCAGGCGGGCGGCCAGGCGTCCGAGGCGGCCGGCGGGGGCGGGACGGTCCACCACCTCGACGGCGGTCGCCTCGACCCCGGTGCGGATCTCCACGCCGGCCTCGCGCACGACCTCCGCCATGGCGTCCACGAGGGCCGCGAACCCGCCGAGGGGGTACTGCACGCCGTCGGCGAGGTCCAGATGGGACATCAGGTGGTACATGGCGGGGGCACGGTCGGGGGACGTGCCGAGGAAGACCGCCGGGTAGCCCAGGATCTGGCGCAGCCGGGGATCCTGGAAGCGGGCCGCCACGTGGGAGCGCAGGCCCCCCAGCAGCTGGGGCCCGAGGGCCGGCAGGGCGCGCAGGACGTCCGGGTGGGCCAGGGCGGCCGGCCGGCGGAAGTCCGTGTAGAGGAAGTGCTCCTTGGCGAGCCCGTAGATCCGGGACGCGGAGTCGAGGTAGGCCCGCAGCCGGCGCCCGGCGCCGGGCTCGAGGGACTCGAACAGCGTCTCCGCGTGGCCGGTGCGCACGTCCACGGGGGGCTCGTGGAGGTGCCCCTCGAAGTACACCCGGTAGCCGGGGTCCAGACGGCGCAGGTCCAGCCGTTCGGCGGCGGAGGTCCCCATGAGGCGGAACCAGCGGTCGATCACCTCGGGCATCAGGTACCAGGAGGGCCCGGTATCGAAGGTGAACCCCGCCTCAGACCAGCGTCCGGCACGGCCGCCCAAGACGGCGCCGCGCTCCAGCAGCGTCACCCGGTGCCCGTCGCGGGCCAACAGGCCCGCCGTGGCCAGTCCGGCGAACCCGCCGCCCACCACCACGGTGCGCGGGCCGAGAGCGGTGTCCCGGGCGCTCATCGGCGGCCTCCCCGGCGGCCCCGTGCCAGGACGCGGGCGGCGATCCGGGCCTTCTGATGGTCCGGCACCCGGACACGGCGGTGGGCCAGCTCGGCCGCCGGGGTCGCCTCGATCCGGTCCACCAGGGCCGCGAACAGTCCGTGCGCCAGGGCCACGGCGCGCCCGGCCCCGGGGTCCAGGACACGGATGCCGGGCAGGGCGGCGTCGAGGTCGGCGCGGACCTCGGCCACGAGCTCGGCCTTGCGGGCCTCGGTGAGCACGCCCGGTGCGGCACCGGGCAGGTAGGTGCGGCCCAGCTCGTGGTGGTCCGCGGCCAGGTCCCTGAGGAAGTTGACCTTCTGGAACGCCGCCCCCAGCCGGGAGGCCTGCGCGCGCAGCTCCTGCCGCTGGCCCGGGGTCCGGGCCCGCGTGCCGGGGAGGGAGAGGAAGACCTGCAGGCACATCAGCCCCACCACCTCGGCCGAGCCGTGGATGTAGGCGTCCAGCGACTCGGCGCCGTGCTCGCGGATCCCCAGGTCCGCGCGCATGGAGGCGAAGAAGGGACGGGTCAGCTCCGGGGTGATGCCGTGGCGACGGGCCACGTCGGCGAAGGCGTGCAGGACCGGGTCGGTGGCGAAGCCCGACGCCATCGCGGCCTCACACGCCCGCTCGTAGTCGTCCAGGGCGGCGCGGACCCCGGCCTCGTCGAGCCCGGCGGCCACCGCGACGCCGTCGACCACCTCGTCGGCGACGCGGACCATGGCGTAGATCGTGGCCACGTCCTGGCGTGCCTGCCGGGGCAGGGTGCGGCAGGCCCAGGAGAAGGACGTGGAGTAGCGGCGGATCACCTGGGCCGCTGCGGCGTGGGCCGTCCGCGTGTACAGCGCGGCAGGGCTCGGGGTGGGCGCGGCCATCTCAGGACCTCCGGGTCAGCACGGCGTGGCAGGCGTCGGCGAACTCCGCCCGGACCGTCTCGTCCAGGGGCAGGGCCGCGATGCGCTCGCGGGCGCGGACGGTGAGCTCGGCGGCGACGTCGAGGGCGTGCTCCCGGGCACCGGCCGCCTCGAGGGCGCGGCGGGCGGCCTCGATGTCCGCGGGGGTGGCCGGGCCCGCGTCGAGCAGGGCGCGGACGGCGGGGATGCGGCGGCCGTGGGCGGTGAGCACGGTGGCCTTGCCCTCGCGCAGGTCGCCGTCGGCGGACTTGCCGGTCTCCCCGGGATCGCCGAACACGCCGAGGACGTCGTCGATCACCTGGTAGGCGGCGCCGAGGTCGGCGCCGGCCTCGCCCATCGCCCGGGCGAGGTCGGGATCCGCCCCGGCCAGGAGGGCGCCGGCGCGCAGGGGCGCGCCGACCGTGTAGTGCGCCGTCTTGAGCCGTTGCATGGCGAGGATGCGGTCGGGATCGGGCTCCTCACCGGTGTGGCGGGACAGCCCCAGGAGCACGTCTTCGAGCTCGCCGGCCGCGGTCACGGCGGCGGCGTCGAAGACGACGGCGGCGGCCTCGGCGGCCCGGGCGGTGTCGGCGGCACAGGTGGCGGCGAGCCGGAACGCCTGGGTGAGCAGGACGTCCCCCGCGATGAGGGCGACGGCGACCCCGGCGTGGGCGGCGTCCGCGGCGGGCACCCCGCGGGCCTCGAGGCGGTGCCGGGCGGAGGCGTGCACGGCGGGCTGGCCGCGCCGCAGCACGTCCCGATCGATGACGTCGTCGTGGACGAGCAGCGCGGTGTGCAGCAGTTCGAAGGCGGCCCCGAGTCGGTCGACGGCAGCGCGGCCGGACGGAGGGACCGGGTCGGCGGTCGCCAGGCGCCAGCCGAGCTCGACGAGACGGGGGCGGATGAGCTTGCCGGCGCCCACATGGACGTGGAGCGAGTCGAGCAGCTCGGCGAAGGCGGCGGATCCGGGTGCCTGGGCCGCGGCATGTCGGAGCGCGGCGTCCAGCTCGGCGGTCACCCCGGAGAGCGCGGCCTCGCCGCCCGTCCTCGCTTCACCCATGGCGCCTCCTCGGTGGCGGACACGACGCGGCACCGACCGCCGCATCTGTTCGACCGTCTAACTTCTGGACGCAGAAGACACTACGGGCCGCGCCGGTCCCGCGTCCATGCGCGGCGGTCCCGGGCGGCGCGATCTCACGACGCACGGGGCCGCCGTCGGGATCAGGCGTCGGCGGACGCCGTCTCCAGGGTGATCTCCGGGTCCACGATCTGACCCTCCCACTCACCGGAGACCCCGTACACGACGCAGTGCTTCTCGTCGGTGCCGTAGTTGCCCAGCTCGGAGGAGGTCAGGACGGCCCCGTTCAGCTGGTCCTCCTTCTCCTCGCTCAGGCGCTGGGCCTGGGCGGTGCAGGTCTGGGCGGCGGCCGGGTCGGCCTCCTCGCCCTCGGCCACGGCCGGCACGGCCCACAGGTACTCCGCGGTGTGGGCGCCCTCGCAGTCGGTGGTCTCGAAGGAGGACAGGTCACGGGCGCCGAGCGGGGCGGTGAAGCACGTGCCGGCCTCGTAGTCGGCCGGGGCCGCGGACAGCGACGACGCCGAGGCGGACGACGACTCCGCACCCTGCGCGGACGCGGAGGCGGGCGCCGTCGTCGAGGCGGACGCGTCGGCGTCGGACGAGTCCTGACCGCCGCACGCGGTGAGGGCCAGCAGCGCGGCAGCGGACAGGCCGGCAAGACGGGCGGAACGGGACAGGGCGGCGAAGGCCATGGGGGTGCTCTCCTCGAGTGACGTGGGACGCGCCGGGGTGTGGCGCCGACCTCAGCACTCTAGCCACGCCCGGCCGTCGGGATCGGGCGGAGGTGACGTGGCCCACATCTGATGGGCGGCCCGGCTCGCCTGCCACACTGAGAGGCATGCAGACCCCGGCCACGCCCTCCCCGCACGACCGCCCCTCCCCCCTCGCCCGACCGTGGATGGCGGTCGCGGACGTCCCGGTCGCAGGACCCGACGACGTCGAGCGCGTGGTCCTGCTGTCCCCGGCGGGCGAGGCCGTGGGCACGGAGGCCAAGGCCACGGTCCACCGCCGCACCGAGGACGGCGGCACGCCCCTGCACCTGGCCTTCTCCTGTCACGTGTACGACGAGGCCGGCCGGTTCCTGCTCACCCGCCGGGCGCTGGGCAAGGCGGCGTTCCCCGGGGTGTGGACCAACGGGTTCTGCGGGCACCCCGGCCCCGGCGAGTCCCCCGCGGAGGCCGTGCTGCGCCGCGCCCCGCAGGAGCTGGGCGTGGAGGTGTCCGACGTCGTCGAGGTGCTCCCCGACTTCCGCTACCGGGCCGCAGACGCCTCCGGCATGGAGGAGCACGAGATCTGCCCGGTGTTCCGGGCCCGGATGCACGGCGACCCCGCCCCGGAGCGGGACGAGGTCGCGGAGTGGTGCTGGGTGGAGCCGGCCGATCTGGCCGCCGCCCTGGCCGCCGTCCCCCGGGCGTTCAGCCCGTGGCTCGTGGAGCAGTGGCAGCAGGGGGCGTTCGACCCGCGGTGAGCGGCCGGCGCGGCGACGCCGTGCGGGCCGTCAGCGGCCGTTGACGTCGTCGAGGTGGGCGGCGGTGGACTGCACGGCCTCGTCCTGCGCCGGCTCGGCGTCGCCCTGCTGGCCCTGCTGCTCCTCGGCCAGGCGGCGGACCTCTGCGATGTCGAGGCCCTTGACCTGGTCGAGCAGCTGCTCGAGCGCGGTGCCCGGCAGGGCGCCGGCCTGGGAGAACACGAGCACACCGCCGCGGAAGGCCATGAGCGTGGGGATGGAGGTGATGCCGGCCATCGCCGCCAGCTGCTGCTGGTCCTCCGTGTCGACCTTGGCGAACACGACGTCGTCGTGCTTCTCCGAGGCGGCCTCGAACACGGGGGCGAACTGGCGGCACGGGCCGCACCAGCCGGCCCAGAAGTCCACGAGCACGGTGTCGTTCTCGGCGACGGTGGAGCCGAACTCCTCGAGGGTCAGGTCCTTGGTGGCCACGGTGGGTCCTTTCGTCAGCGGGGCCGACGCGCTCACGCCGGCGATCGTCCTGCCGACCACAACGGACACCCCGCCGCACCTATTCCGCCTCACCCCGCTTTCGTTCGGGAAACGGCGGCGTGTCCCGGCACTTTCGTTCGGGAAACGGGCGCCTCCCCGCACACCTTCGGGGCCGAGACGGGAGCCGTCGTCGTCGCTTCCTAGACTGACCGCATGACCGCCACTCCCGCCCTGCCCCTGCTCGTGCTCAACGGCCCCAACCTGAACCTGCTCGGCACCCGCGAGCCCGAGGTCTACGGCACGGCCACCCTCGACGACGTCCGTGCGCTCACCGAGGCCCGCGCGGCCGAGCACGGGCTGACCGTGGACTTCCGACAGTCCAACCACGAGGGCGAGCTCATCGACTGGATCCAGGAGGCCCGCACCTCCCACGCGGGCGTCCTCATCAACCCCGCCGCGTACTCGCACACCTCCATCGCCATCCGGGACGCCCTCGCCGCCGTCGACCGGCCGATCGCCGAGGTGCACATCTCCAACGTCCACCGGCGCGAGGCGTTCCGGCACCACTCGCACGTCTCCGCCGTCGCCGACGTCGTGATCGCCGGGGCGGGAGTCCAGGGCTACGCCCTCGCCGTCGACTGGCTCGCCGCGGCTGTGCGCGGCTGAGCGCTGGTCAGGACCCGCCTGGCCGTGCCTAGGGTCGGTGGTACGAGCCGGTGGCCACATCAGGGCGCCGGCACCCGACGACGAAGGAGTCACGCCATGGGCACCCAGGATCCCCGCGCCCGTCTGCTCGAGAAGCTCGCGAAGGTGAACGTCTGCATGCTGACCACCGCTGAGCGGGACGGCACGCTCGTCACCCGCCCGATGGGCCTGCAACAGGCCGAGGACGGCGGCACGCTCTGGTTCCTCACGCGCGCCACCTCCGACGTCGCCGCGGACGCTCCGCAGCGCCCGGTCAACGTCGCCGTGCGGGACAAGGACTTCTGGGCCTCCCTCGCGGGCCACGGTCAGCTCGTCCGCGACGACGCGCGCAAGAAGGAGTTCTGGAACCCGGCCACCGAGGCCTTCTTCGGTGAGGGCTCGAGCCCCGAGGATCCGCAGATCGTGCTCGTGCGCGTGGACGTGCAGACCGCCCAGTTCTGGGAGTCCCCGGGCGCGGTGGCCACCGCCGTCGAGCTGGTCAAGGCCAAGGTCACCGGCGGGACCGCCGAGCCGGGCGACAGCGAGACCGTCCGCTTCTGACGGCGCTCCCCGACGCCGGCCCCGCGGCTTGCCCGAGGACGGGCCGGTGGGCGCCGCGCGCGGGGCCTCGGCAGGTCAGTCGACGTCCTCGGCCGCCAGCTGGCCGCATGCGCCGTCGATCTCCTTGCCACGGGTGTCGCGCAGGGTGGTGGGGATGCCGGCGGCGTTGAGCCGGTCCACGAACTCGCGCGTCACGTCCTTCTCCGAGGCGGTCCAGATGGAGCCCGGCGTCGGGTTCAGCGGGATCGGGTTCACGTGCACCCAGCCCTTGCCCCGGGCGTTGAGCTTCTTGGCCAGCAGGTCGGCGCGCCACGCGTGGTCATTCATGTCCTTGATGAGCGCGTACTCGATGGACACCCTGCGCCCGGTGGCCACGAAGTAGTCGTACGCGGCGTCGATCGCCTCGTCCGCCTTCCAGCGTGAGTTCACGGGGATCAGCTCGTCGCGCAGCTCGTCGTCCGGCGCATGCAGGGACAGCGCGAACGTCAGCGGCACGCCCTCCTCGGCCAGCTTCCGGATGGCCGGCACCAGGCCGACGGTGGACAGCGTGATGTTCCGCGCGGACATGCCCAGGCCCTCAGGCGAGGGGTCCACCATGCGGTGCACGGCGGCCATCACGCGCTTGTAGTTGGCCAGGGGCTCACCCATGCCCATGAACACGACGTTGGTGACGCGGTCGGCGTCGTGCCCGCCATCCTTGCGCTTGCCGCCCAGTCCGCCCTGGGCGATCACCTGGTTGGCCAGCACGATCTGCTCCACGATCTCCGCCGTGGACATGTTGCGGGTCAGCCCGGCCTGGCCCGTGGCGCAGAACGGGCAGTTCATCCCGCAGCCGGCCTGGCTGGACACGCACAGCGTCACGCGGCCGGGATACCGCATCAGCACGGACTCCACGAGCGCGCCGTCGAACAGCCGCCACAGGAACTTGATGGTGTCCCCGCGGTCGGTCTCCATGCGCCGGACCTCGGTGAGCAGCGGCGGGAAGAACGCCTCCGCGATCGCCTCCCGCTTGTCCTTGGGCAGGTCCGTCATCTGCTCCGGATCGGTGGTGTAGTGCTCGAAGTAGTGCACCGAGAGCTGCTTGGCGCGGAACGCCGGCAGCCCGATCTCCTTGGCCTTCTCCTGCCGCTCCTTCAGCGTGAGGTCGGCCAGGTGCGTGGGCGGCTGGGAGACGCGCGGCTGCTTGAACTGCAGCTGCGGTCGGCCGTCCGGGCCCATCGGCTGGGTCCAGCCCTCGGTCTTCGGCATCACCTGGGGGCGCTCGGCGGTGGCGGCCTCGCGGCGCTTGGGCGCGGAGAGCTGGTGGCCGACGCCGGCGCGGCGCATGCGCTCCCGGTCCTCGGCGAGCTGGCGCGCCTCGGACTCGTCGATCAGGCCGCGCTCGGGGCGGCCGAGGGCCGGCTTGCCGGCGCGGTCCCTCTGGCGGTTCGGGGTGGGCTTCGATCCGGGGCGGCGGGGCTGGTAGTCAGACATCGGCACCATTCTCCCAGACGGGGCGGACATCGCGGCGGGTCGCCTCCGCGACGACGGCGCCGCGCGGCTCCGGCATCCGGGACAGCCCGCGCAGGGCCCAGCCCACGACGACGCCGCGCACCGTCGCCGGCAGCGGCCGGTACACGGTGCGCGCCAGCCCCCAGAGGCGTGCCTCCCGGACGGAGTCCCGCCCGCTCCAGGACCAGCCGAGGCCGGCGCGCACGCGCCCCGGGAGGAGACCGGCGGTGACGAACCGGGCCAGGGGCATAGCCGCTCGCAGCGGCGCGGGGACGCCATGGCCGGAGAACAGGTCGGCGGCGACCCGCCGCGCGTCGTCCGTGACCTCGAGCCGGGCCACCCGGTCGTCCCAGTAGTCCGCGAACGCCGCGCGGTCGACCGGCCAGGCGGAGGCGGGGACCCCGAGGCTCGTGGCGAGCGGGGCGTACCCGCGGTAGAGGCGGTCGGCGTCCTCGGCGTCGAGGGCGCCCCACATCCGGCGGCGCACCTGCTCCCCCATCGCGTAGAGGGTGGCGGCCACCCAGAGCTGGGCGTCCGGGTCGGCGGCGTCGTAGGGCTGGCCTTCGGCGTCGACCCCGCGGACCGGGCGGTGCGCCGCCCGCACCCGGTCGACGACCGCGTCGCGCGCCGGCGCGGCCTCGGGGAGGGTGACCGCGTAGATGTAGGCGAGCGTGTGGCGGAGCCGGCGCATCGGGTCCTCGGTGAACCGGGAGTGGACGGCGACGCCGGCCCCCACCGGCCGGTGCGCCACCTGGAGCAGGATCGCCGCACCGGCACCGGCGAGGATCACGGCCTCGCGGGCGAGGGCGGCCGCGGAGGTCGGGGCGGAGTGGCAGTCGGGGCGCATGGTCCCAGCCTCGCACCGGGCCGGGCGGAGGGGCAGGGGGCCGAGATGAACGGTGCCGTTCACCTTCTGTTCATCTTGCTGTTCGCCTGCCGCTCGTGGCGCCTCGACACGAAAGTAGCGTGATGGCGCCGATTTCGCGGCATACAGGCGGGCGCAACAGGGTGTCACAGGTCACGTTGGTGAACACGGAGTTGCACTCCGGGAGGAAATCTGTAAACTTGTTCACAAGCAGTTCACCTAGCGTTTACGGAACGCGAGGTTGGGACTCCACCGAACCCATCACCCGCGGCCCCGCCGCGACGATCCGCCGGACTCATGGTCCGGCAACCGAAGGAGGTGCTCACCGTGAGCATCAACACGACCAGCCACCACCTGCCCGCCACCCCGAGCCCCCTCATGCAGCGCCACGTGCTCCAGCGCGTCGAGGAGACCCTCCTCCGCCGCTTCGAGGGCACCGTCACCGCCGAGACCGTCCGCTCGGTCGTCCGCGAGGTCGTCGCCGACCTCAAGCGCGGCGCCCGCATCACCACCTTCCTGCCGGCCCTCGCCGAGCGCGAGGCCACCCGCCGCCTCCAGGCCGCGACGCCGGCCCACGAGGCCATGGCCGTCGCCGCCTGATCCCCCATACCGACGCGACGACCCGTCGGCCCGCCCCGCGAGGGGCCGTGGCCGGCGGGTCTTCTCGCCTCCCCGGACGCTTTCGTTCGGGAAACGGCGGGCCCCAGGACGCTTTCGTTCGGGAAACGGCGGGCCCCAGGACGCTTTCGTTCGGGAAACGGCGTTACTGCTCCTTGCTGATGAGGCCATCCGGCACCTCCGCTCCTGGGCGCCGTTCCATCGCCGCCCACGCGAATCCGGCGTGCGGCGCCGTTTCCCGAACGAAAGCACCGCGACACGCCGGCATTTCCCGAACGAAAGCGCGGGTGGCGGGGCCGGCACGGCGCGGCACGGGAGGCCTCAGTCCTCGGCGACGCCCAGCGCTCGGCGCATCGGCAGGAACTTGGCCCGGATCTCCGTGACCTCCTCCTCGGGCACCGCTCCCGGGACCATCCCGCCCCCGGCCTGCAGCCGCACCCCGCCGGGCACCTGCTGGCCGCAGCGCAGCGCCAGGGCGATCTCGCCGTCGCCGTCCTGGTCGAGCCACCCGACCGGGCCCGCATAGCGGCCGCGGTCCACGGGCTCGACCTCCGCGATCACCCTCACCGCGTCCGGCGTGGGGGTCCCGCCGACGGCCGCCGTCGGATGCAGCGCGGCCACCACGTCCAGCACGGTCCCCCGCCCATCCCGCAGCCGGCCGCGCACGGACGTGGCCAGGTGGTGCACGTTCGGCAGGGTCAGGACGGTGGGCGCGGGGTCGTCATCGGCGAGGTCGACGACGGGCGCCAGCGCGTCCAGCACCGACCGCGCCGCCCAGCGATGCTCCTCCGCCAACCGCGGATCAGAGGCCAGCCGCTCCCGCAGCGCGGCGTCCTCCTCCTCGTCCGCGCCGCGCGGCATGGACCCCGCCAGCACCCGCGAGCCCACGAGCCCCGCGTGCCGCGTGGCGAGGACCTCGGGCGTAGCGCCCAGCAGCCCGCCGACGGCGAACACCCAGGTCTGTGGGTACTCGCGGCGCAGCGCCCCGATCGCCCGCCACAGGTCGGCGTCGTCCGCGGGGACGGTCATCGTGCGGCTGATCACGACCTTCGCCAGCTCCCCGCCCGAGTCGGCCATCCGCGTCAGCAGCTCGCGCACCCCGGCCGCGTAGCCGGCGTCGTCCCAGGCACGGTCGGCGACGTCGGCGGGCAGGGGCGCCGCGCCGTCGGCCAGCAACCGGGCTGCACCGTCCGCGGCGACGGCGGCTGCGAGCGCGTCCGCGTCCACGTGCTGGGCCACGTCTCGCACGCCGGACGGCGTGGCGCGGCGCAGATCCGCGGGGATCCGCAGGACCGCGGGCTCGGGCGAGTCATCGGCGAAGGTCGAGGAGATCCAGCCCCGCAGCGGGGCCGTCGGGTCCGGTCGTCCGGCGACGGCGGCCTGCCACAGCGCGGAGAGCCGGTGGAGCCGGTCGGTGCCGTCCAGGAGCACGGTCCAGCCGCCCTCGCCCCGCCACGCGTCGTCCCCGTGCGCCCACAGCACCGCCCGGGCGAACGGGGGGACGGCGGCCTCGGGGGCCCCGGTCGCGGGGGCGCCGAGGTCCGGGAGCAGGGAGCGGACAGACATGGCCCCCATTCTCTCCCACCTCGGCGGACCCCCGCTCCGGGCCCGGGCCTCGGCCGCCGCCCCGACGACGGCGGCGAGCGGCGTCGTCGGGCGCGGTGGGATCCCGTCAAGGCTTGCGCCGGCACACCCGACGTCGCAGGGTGGGGGCACCCGTTCACCTCGCGTTCAGCCGACCGCCTTCCCCGGAGGACTCGCATCATGGCACCCATCCCCCCGGACCCCCACGCCGATCACGCACCGGCGGTGGACGACATGCCGCTGGACACGACGGCCGCGCCGGACATCCCCGCCGCGGTGGACCCCGTGCCGCACGGGATGGCCGCGCACGTGCTCGAGCGCGAGGTCGGGCCGCTGATGGCGCGCTTCCCCGGCGTGGCCGACGAGGCGACGGTGCGTCAGCTCCTGTTCGACTCCTACGCCGAGCTCGCCGAGACGAGCCGCCACCCGGAGATGCTGCCGACCATCTCGGTGCAGCATGCCGCCTCGCGCCTGCGCGCCAGGGCGATCAACCAGGGCAGCATCGAGTCCCGCCACCCGCGTGTGCTGTTCGTCTGCCACGGCAACGCCGGCCGCTCGCAGATGGCCGCGGCCCTGCTCGAGAACCGCACCCACGGCGAGGTCAGGGCCCGCTCGGCCGGCACGGAGCCCGCCGGCGAGGTCATCTCCACCGCGTTCGAGGCGATGAACGAGATCGGCATCCCGCTGCACCACACGTACACCAAGGGCCTGGACCCGGACGTGCTCCGGGCCGCCGAGATCGTGGTGCTCTTCGACGGCGCGGATCCGTTCGAGATCCCCGAGGGCGCGCAGGTGCAGAAGTGGTCCGTGCCGTCGATCCGCGGCATGAGCCTCGAGCAGGTGCGCGGCGTGCGCGACGCCCTGGACCTGGAGGTCCGCGGCCTGATCGCCGATCTGGGCGAAGCCGCCACCCCGCTGCCGGAGGAGGGCACCCGCGTCGGCCGACCCCTTGACCTATACCCCCCTGGGGTATAGAACAGGGGGTATGAGCACGGACAGCACGACGACGGCGCCCGCCGCCGCCTCGCCCCTTCCGTCCGCCGCGGCGGACGCCTGCGACGGCCACCGGCCCCCGCACGAGGTGCACCGGGACAAGGCGAAGCACCTCGCTCGACTGCGCCGCATCGAGGGGCAGGTGCGCGGCCTCCACCGCATGGTGGACGAGGACGTGTACTGCATCGACGTCCTCACGCAGGTCGCCGCCGTCACGAAGGCGCTGCAGTCCCTCAGCCTGAACCTCACCTCGGAGCACCTGCGTCACTGCGTGGCGGAGGCCGCGGTGCAGGCCGAGGCGGAAGGCCGCACCGAGCTCATCGACGAGAAGGTCGCCGAGGCGACGGCCGCCCTCGGCCGCCTGCTGCGCTGACCGGCGCCGTCGCCCACCCACCACCGCACGAGGAGCACGAGATGACCACCACCGACCTGAAGATCACCGGCATGACCTGCGGCCACTGCGTCGCCTCCGTCCAGGAGGAGCTCGGCGAGATCGCCGGCGTCTCCGCCGTGGACGTGGACCTGAACGCCGGGGGCGTCTCCACCGCCACCGTCACCTCCGAGGGCCCCCTCGACCCCGCCGCCGCGCGCGCCGCCGTCGAGGAGGCCGGCTACACGCTGGTGGGGGCCTGACCCATGACCCACCCCGCCTCCTCCACCCCGGCCGGCCCGCAAACCGAGACCACCCGCCGCGTCGACCTGGACGTCACCGGCATGACCTGCGCCTCGTGCGTGGGTCGCGTCGAGCGCAAGCTGGGCAAGCTCGAGGGCGTCACGGCGTCCGTGAACCTGCCGCTCGAACAGGCCACCGTCACCGCGCCCGCCGGCGTGTCGGACGAGGAGCTCGTGGCCGCCGTCGAGAAGGCCGGGTACGGCGCCACGGTGCGCCGTCCCGCCCCGCCGGCCGGCCAGGCCGGGCACGCGGGACACGCGGGACACGCCGGGCACGCGCACACCTCCGACCACGGCGAGGGCCACGCCGCGGACCATGACGGCGTGGACCACCACGACCACATGGCCCACGGTCCGGGCGAGGACGTGCTGAAGCCGCGCCTGATCGGCGCGGCGGTGCTGACGGTGCCGCTCGTGTTGATCTCCATGGTCCCGGCGCTGCAGTTCCCGCACTGGGGCTGGGTCGCGTTCGCCCTGGCGGCGCCCGTGGCGCTGTGGGCGGCGTGGCCGTTCCACTCGGCGGCGTTCCGCGCGGCCCGGCACGGCTCGTCCACGATGGACACCCTCGTGTCCGTGGGCGTGCTCGTCTCCTTCGTGTACTCGGCCGTGGAGCTGATCCTGGCGCCGGACATGACCGCCCACGTGGGCGGGACCATGGCGGAGATGGCCCACCACAGCCTGTACTTCGAGACGGCCGCGGTCATCACCACGTTCCTGCTGCTGGGCCGCTGGCTCGAGGCCCGCGCCAAGCGTGAGGCCGGCGCCGCGCTGCGCGCCCTCCTGGACCTGGGCGCGGCCCAGGCCACCCTCTACGACCCCGAGACCCACGCCGAGCGCACGGTGCCCGCCGAGTCCCTCGCGCCGGGCGACGTCGTGCTGATCCGCCCCGGCGAGAAGGTGCCCACGGACGCCGAGGTGCTCGAGGGCACCTCGGCCGTGGACGCTTCCCTGCTCACCGGCGAGTCCGTGCCCGTGGAGGTCGGCCCCGGGGACGCCCTCACCGGCGCCACCCTGAACACCTCGGGCCGGCTCGTGGCCCGCGCGACGCGCGTCGGCTCGGACACGACGCTCGCCCAGATGGGGCGGCTCGTCTCCGAGGCGCAGACCGGCAAGGCGCGCGTGGCCCGGTTGGCCGACCGCATCTCCGCCGTGTTCGTGCCGATCGTGCTCGGGATCGCCGTGCTGACCTTCGCGGTGTGGTTGATCGTGACCGGCGACCTGCCGTCCGCGCTGCGCGCCGGCGTGGCCGTGCTCGTGATCGCGTGCCCGTGCGCCCTCGGCCTGGCGACCCCGGTCGGCCTGCTGGCCGGCACCGGCCGCGCCGCGCAGCTGGGCATCCTCATCCGCGGCCCCGAGGTGCTCGAGGACTCGCGCACCGTGGACACGATCGTGCTGGACAAGACCGGCACCGTGACCGAGGGCCGCATGGCGCTGGCGGACGTGCTCGTCCTCGACCCCGCTTTCGTGGCCGAAACGGGCGCCTCCCGGAGCGCTTTCGTTGACGAAACGGCGCCGGACCAGGCCGCCGACGTCCTGCTGACCCTGGCGGCCGCCGTCGAGCGCGGGTCCGAGCACCCGATCGCCCGCGCGATCGTGGCCGGCGCCGAGGAGCGCGGCCTGACCGTGCCCGGCGTGGCGGACTTCGCCTCCACGGCCGGCGGCGGCGTGTCCGGGCTGGTGGCCCTCCCCCACGACGACGGTGCCCTCGGCTCCGGCGCGCACGGCGCCGCCGGCCCGGATCCGGTCCGCGTGGCCGTCGGCCGCGGCTCCGTCCTCGAGACCGCCCTCGACGGCGGCATCCCCGCCGAGCACCGTGCCGCGTTCGAGGCGGCGGAGCAGGCCGGCGCCACGGCCGTGTGGGTCGCGGTCGGCGGCCGCGTGGCGGGCGTCCTGTCCGTGCGGGACACCGTGAAGGAGACCTCGGCGGACGCCATCGCCCGGCTCAAGGAGCTCGGCCTGCGCCCGCTGCTGGTGACCGGGGACAACGCCGCCGTCGCCACCCAGGTGGCGGCCGCCGTCGGGATCCCGGCCGAGGACGTGGTGGCCGGCGTGCGCCCCGAGGACAAGGTGGACGTGGTCCGCCGGCTCCAGTCCGAGGGTCACGTGGTGGCCATGGTCGGCGACGGCGTCAACGACGCCCCGGCCCTGGCTGCCGCGGACATGGGCATCGCGATGGGCTCCGGCACGGACGTGGCCCGCGAGGCCGCGCAGATCACCGTGATGGGCGACGACCTGCACCAGGTGGTCCAGGCGCTCGACCTGAGCCGCCGCACGCTGGGGATCATCCGGATGAACCTGTTCTGGGCGTTCGCCTACAACGTGCTCGGCATCCCGGTCGCGGCCCTGGGCCTGCTCAACCCGATGATCGCCGGCGGCGCGATGGCGGCCTCGAGCGTGCTCGTGGTGCTGAACTCGCTGCGGCTCACCCGCTACGCGCGCTGAGCCGGGGCGGGGCTGGCCGGGCCGGGTCCACCCCGGACCGGCCGGCCGGTCAGGGCAGGCATTCGCGGGAGTACTCGAGCCACTGCTCGAGCTCGCCGGACTCCTCCCAGAGCTGGTAGAGCTCGGAGCAGGAGGGCTCGCGGATGACCACGCCGATCAGCTCGCGCAGGGTCTCGACGTCCTCGTCCGAGAACTGATCGATGAAGGCGGTGAGGTCCACCTCGTCCGTCTCCGCGTGCTCGAGCAGGGCCTCGAGGTCCGCGTGGTCCTCGTTCCGGGCGATCCGCACGAGCGCCCCGAGGGTGAGGAGTGCGGCGCCCTGGCTCGCGGTCAGGTGGCCCTCGTCCTCGTCGCGACGGAAGTTCCTGCGGAACTCGTCGAGGTCGAAGGTACCGTCGAGGACCTCGTCCACGATGTCCAGCGCCGTGTCGTTCTGGAAGACGTTTCTGCCCCATGCGCCCATGACCTGACCCTAGGCCCGGGGTGGGCCCCGGCAAGAGTGCTGTGGTGTCCCGCCGAGGGGTGCCGTCGCCTCCGCTTCCGGTGTCCGCGGCAGTTCCTAGACTGGGCGACATGAGCACCGAGCCGACCCCCTCGTCCGCCACCCCCGAGACCGAGTCCGCCGCGCCGTCGTCGTCCGGACTGCCGCAGGCCGCCCCGCAGGCGGCGTGGCCCGAGCGCGTGGAGACCGGCGAGCACCAGGTGTCCTACCGGGCCACCGTGGCCGCGCCGGCGCACGAGCTGTGGGCGATGCTCGCGGACCCGCACCGCCATCACGAGGCGGACGGGTCCGGGACCGTGCGGCCGAAGGTGAGCGGGCCGCACCGGCTGGCCGTGGGCGACCGGTTCCGCGTGGCCATGCGGAAGTACGGGGTGCCGTACACGATGACGCTGACCGCCACCGCCGTGGACGAGGACGAGCTCGTGGAGTGGGCCCACCCGGGCGGACACCGGTGGCGCTGGGCGTTCCAGGACAACGGGGACGGCACCACCGAGGTCACCGAGACCTTCGACTACTCGTGGGCCCGGCCGGCCGTGCGCCGCGCGTACGAGCTGCTGCGCGTGCCGGCGGACAACGGGCGGGGCATCCAGTCGAGCCTCACGCGGCTGGCGGGCCGCCACCTCTGAACCGACCGCGTCTCCGCACTTTCGTTCGGGAAACGGCGGCGTGTCGGCGCACTTTCGTGCGGGAAAAGGTCAGCCCTCGCGCCGTTTCCCGAACGAAAACGCGCTGACGACCGCCGTTTCCCGAACGAAAGCGGGGGGGTGCGGGGGTCAGACGGCGGACCAGTGGGTCGCGGCCGGCAGCTGCGCCAGGTGCGGGGTGACGAGCGCACGCCACGCGAGGAACGAGTCGGACTCGAGGAAGGCCACGGTGTGGTCCTCGAGCGTGCGCCAGCCGATCAGCAGCCGGTAGCGCGCCGGGTCCTCCACCTGCCGGGACAGCGCGAAGGACGTCGCGCCCCCGTCCCGGAACAGCGGCTCGGCCTCGGCGACGGCGGCCTCGAACGCCGCCTCCGCCCCCGCCGCCACGTGCAGCTCCACCGACTCGATGACCGGACCGGCCGTCGTCGCGCCCTGCCCGGCGCTCACGCGTGCACCCGCGGGCTCGTGGAGTGGCCGGTGAACCAGGCTGCGAGCTGGCCGTCCGCCTCGATGCCGACCTCGATCATGCGGTCGCGACCGAACTCCACCGACTGGCGGGCGGTCGCCACGAGGTGCGCGCCGAGCCTGGCGGGCGCCACGTAGGTGATCTCGGCGCGCCGGGTGACGGGGGCGGCGCCGAAGGTCGCCACGCAGTACGCCAGCGCCGAGTCCGCGAGGTGGAACAGGAAGCCGCCGTGGCAGATCTCGTGGGAGTTCACCATGTCCGCGGTGACGTCGCGGTGCAGCACCACGCGGCCCTCGGCCACCTCGCCGAGGGTGACGCCGTGCTCGCGCACCGCGGGGTCGTTCGCGTAGATCTCCTCGAGGCGGGCGAGGATCTCGTCCCGGCTCTGGCCGGACGAGCTCTGGGGGGTCTCAGTCATGGGCCCATTGTGTCGCAGGTCGCGCCGCCCCGCGCCTAGGGTGGCGGCGTGACGCAGACCACCTCCACCCCCGTGCGCCTCCGCGCCCGCGACGGCTTCGAGCTCGCGGCCCACCACTTCGTCCCCACGACGACGACGCCCCCGGCCCGGCCCGCCGGCGCGGTGGTGATCGCCTCGGCGACCGGGGTGAAGACCACGTACTACCGGCGCTACGCCGAGTTCCTCGCCGGCCACGGGTTCCACGCGGTCACGTTCGACTACCGGGGTGTCGGGGAGTCCCGCGAGCCGTTCGCCGTGGCCCGGCGGGCGCGGTGGGCGGACTGGGGCGCCCTCGACGCGGACGCCGTGCTCGGCTGGGCCCGGACGCACCTGCCCGGCCCCCTCCTGACGGTGGGCCACAGCTACGGCGGGTTCGGCATCGGGCTCGCGGACGAGGCGCGTCACGTGGCCCGGCACGTGGCCGTGGGCGGGCAGCACGCCTACTGGCGGGACTACCGGGCGCGGCCGGGGAGGGCGCGGATGTGGGCGCGCTGGCACGCGGTGATGCCGGCGATCACGCTGGCCCGCGGTCACTTCCCGGGGCGGCGGCTCGGCTGGCTCGAGGACCTTCCGCGCGGGGTCGCCCTGGACTGGGCGCGCAGTCGCCGCGACTTCACCGCGAGCGCCCGCACCGCCGCCGGCCGGGACGAGCTGCGCCGTCGTCTGGCCGCGTTCACGGCGGACGCGCTGATCGTGGCGCCTGTCGACGACGACTTCGGCACCGACGCCGCCCTCGACCGCGTGGACGCCTACTCGCCGGGTCGGCGGACGGTGCGCTGGCGGGTGCGGCCGGAGGAGCTCGGTGTCGCGGAGATCGGGCACTTCGGCCTGTTCCACGCGCGGTTCGCGCCGACCTTCTGGCCGGCCACGCTGGAGTGGCTGCGCGACGGGGTCGCCCCGGACGCGGCCCGCTGAGGCTCGGGCGTCGGGCGCGCTGCGGCCCGCCCCGTCCCCGCGACGACGACGGCGGCCGCCCCGGCCCGGATCTCCGGGTGGGACGACCGCCGTCGCACTGGTGCGCGTGATGTGTCGATACTACCCCGCGCCCAGACGACGCCCAGGCGACACGTCAGTCCTGCATCGCGTAGTCGATCACGACGCGGCCCTCGATCTTGCCGTGGCGCATCTCGTCGAACACGTCGTTGATCTCGGTGAGCGGACGGGTGTGGAACGTCGGGTGGATCTTCCCGGCCGCGTAGAACTCGAGTGCCTCGACCATGTCCTGCCGGGTGCCCACGATCGAGCCGCGGATGGTCAGGCCCTTGAGGACGATGTCGAAGATCGGCGCGGGGAAGTCGCCCGGGGGCAGGCCGTTGAACACGATGGTGCCGCCGCGGCGGGTCATCGCGATGGCCTGGCCGAACGCCTGCGGGTGCACGGCCGTGACGAGCACGCCGTGGGCCCCGCCGATCTTCTCCTGGATCTCCACGGAGGGGTCCGCGACGTTCGCGTTCACGGTCAGCTCCGCGCCGTGCCGGGAGGCGAGCGCCAGCTTGTCGTCCGCGACGTCCACGGCCACCACGCGCATGCCCATCGCCACGGCGTACTGCACCGCGATGTGCCCCAGGCCGCCGATGCCGGAGATCACGACCCACTGCCCGGGACGCACCTCGGTCTGCTTCAGCCCCTTGTACACCGTGACGCCGGCGCACAGGACCGGGCCGACCTCCATCGGGTCCGCGCCCTCGGGGATCACGGGGGCGTAGCGGGCGTCCACGAGCATGTACTCACCGAAGGATCCGTTCATGGAGTAGCCGCCGTTGATCTGCTCCTCGCACAGGGTCTCCCACCCGGTACGGCAGTACTGGCAGTGGCCGCACGCGCCCCACAGCCACGCGTTGCCGACCATGTCCCCGACCTTGAGGTTCTCGACGTCGGGTCCGACCTCCTCGACGATGCCCACACCCTCGTGGCCCGGGATGAACGGCGGGGTCGGCTTCACCGGCCAGTCGCCCTCCATCGCGTGCAGGTCGGTGTGACAGACGCCCGAGGAGATGAGCTTCACGAGCGCTTGGTGCTGGCCGGGCGTCGGACGCTCGACTTCCTGGACGTCGGCCTCTGTGCCGAACTGGGTGACGACGGCTGCCTTCATCGTGGTCATGGGGGATCACCTTTCGTGGAGTGGGGAGGGGGCGTGCAGTGCCGGCGTCGGCTCAGAAGAACCCGAGCTTGTCCTCGGAGTAGGAGACGAGCAGGTTCTTGGTCTGCTGGTAGTGGTCGAGCATCATCAGGTGGTTCTCACGGCCGATGCCGGAGGACTTGTACCCGCCGAACGCGGCGTGGGCCGGGTAGGCGTGGTAGTTGTTCACCCACACGCGGCCGGCCTGGATCGCCCGGCCCGCGCGGTAGGCGATGTTGCCGTTCCGGGACCACACGCCGGCGCCGAGCCCGTAGAGCGTGTCGTTGGCGATCCGCATGGCGTCGTCGAAGTCGGTGAACGTGGTCGTCGAGACCACCGGCCCGAAGATCTCCTCCTGGAAGATGCGCATCGAGTTGTCCCCGCGGAAGATCGTGGGCTGCACGTAGTAGCCGCCGGCCAGCTCGCCCTCCATCTCGGCGCGGGCGCCGCCGATCAGCACCTCGGCGCCCTCCTGACGGCCGATGTCCAGGTAGGAGGTGATCTTCTCGAGCTGGTCGTTGGAGGCCTGGGCGCCCATCATCACGTCCGTGTCCAGCGGGTTGCCGGTCACGATGCGCGAGGTCCGCTCCACGACGGCGTCGAGGAACTTCTCCGCGATCGACTCCTGCACGAGCGCACGCGACGGGCACGTGCAGACCTCACCCTGGTTCAGCGCGAACAGGGTGAAGCCCTCCTGTGCCTTGTCCCAGTAGGCGTCGTCGTTCGCCATGACGTCCTCGAAGAAGACGTTGGGCGACTTGCCGCCCAGCTCCAGGGTCACCGGGATGATGTTCTCCGAGGCGTACTGCATGATCAGCCGGCCCGTCGTCGTCTCGCCCGTGAACGCGATCTTGCGGATGCGCGGCGACTGCGCGAGCGGCTTGCCGGCCTCGAGGCCGAAGCCGTTGACCACGTTGACGACGCCGGCCGGCAGCAGGTCCGCGATCAGCTCGATGAACACCATGATCGAGGCCGGGGTCTGCTCGGCGGGCTTGATCACGACGGCGTTGCCCGCGGCCAGCGCGGGCGCCAGCTTCCACACCCCCATCAGCAGCGGGAAGTTCCACGGGATGATCTGGCCGACCACGCCGAGCGGCTCGTGGAAGTGGTAGGCGACGGTGTCCTCATCCACCTGGGACAGGCGGCCCTCCTGCGCGCGGATCGCGCCGGCGAAGTACCGGAAGTGGTCGATGGCCAGCGGGACGTCCGCGTTGAGGGTCTCCCGGACGGCCTTGCCGTTGTCCCACGTCTCCGCGACCGCCAGCATCTCGAGGTTCTCCTCCATGCGGTCCGCGATGCGGTGCAGCACGAGCGCCCGCTCGGCCGGCGAGGTGGCGCCCCAGGCCGGGGCGGCCTTCCAGGCGGCGTCGAGGGCGGCGTCGATGTCCTCGGCCGTGCCGCGGGCGACCTCGCAGAACACCTTGCCCGTCACGGGCGTGACGTTCTCGAAGTACTGGCCCTTGACCGGGGGTGTCCACTCTCCGCCGATGAAGTGCTCGTAGCGGGACTTGAACTCGACCTTGGCTCCCTCGGTGCCCGGGAATGCGTAGACGGTCATGGTGCTGGCTCCTTTGCCTGCGGTTGCCTCGGCGCCGGGTGGCGCCCTGCCGTGGCTGTGACCCTAGTCACAGGGAGGTTGCACGAAGGTTGCAGCCGGGCGCGGGTGAGGGGCGGGCCGGCTCAGGCCAGGTCCCGCTCGATCCGCTCGAGCGTGGCCACGGCGAGCGCGCGCCGCGGCGAGTCCGTCGGCAGCAGACGCAGGGCGGCGCCCCAGAGCTCGACGTCGTCGCGGGCCTCGGGGCGGCCCAGGTAAGCCCAGAGCTGGTCGACATCTGCGTCCTGGGCGACGGCCTCGCGCAGCGCCTCCCCCAGCTCCGCGCGGATCGAGGCGACACCGGGGGACGCCGACCGCGGCAGCACCGGCCCAACCGCCGCGTGCAGCGCACGGTCCAGATCCCCGGCGCGCAGCGCCTCCCGCGCGCACAGCAGGTCCGCGTGCACCTCCCCCACGAGCCGGTACGGCCGGGACAGCAGCTCCACCGGCGCCCCCACGTCCCGCAGCGCCCGGCGGAGTCGATGCACCTCGGCGCGCAGCGAGATGGCGCGGGCGGGGGCGTCGCCCGGCGCGGACCGGGGCCCGGCCGTCTCCTCCGGATACAGCGCGACCTCGAGCTCGGCGCCGGTCAGGCCCGGGCCGTGCCACGCGAGGAGGGTGAGGATCTCGGCGTGCCGGCCGGTGAGCTCGACCCCGTCCAGCGTGGGCGGCAGGTGGCCGGTGACGCGCAGCAGGCCCGCGGCCTCGTCGTGGCGGTGCGGCGCGCCGGCGGGGCTCGGCCCCGGCGAGGCGGACGGCGGAGCCGAGGGGCCCGGCGTCGGGACGGTGCCGCGGGGACGGCCCCGGGACGGGGCGGGCAGGTCCCGCCAGGCGGCGTGCACGGCGTCCACGGTGGCCTGGAGCAGCGGCAGGGCGAGGTGGCTGACGGCGTCCTCGCCGCCCGTGAGGTCCAGGACCCCGACGAGCCGCCCGGTGGCCGGGTCCGTGAGCGGGACGGCCGAACAGCTCCACGGGTGCACGCGCGGGCTCAGGTGCTCGCCGCGGCTGACCTGCGTGGGGGCGCCGGTCGCGAGGACGATGCCGGGGGCGGAGGTGCCCATGGACGCCTCGGACCAGTCGGCGCCGGCCACGAAGCCCATGGTCTCGGCGTGGCGCACCGCGGTCCGGTCGCCCTCGACCCACAGCAGGTGGCCGCGCGCGTTGCCGATCGCGGCGAGCATCCCGGCCTCGGCCGCGGGGTGGATGAGCATGCGTCGGACCACCGGCAGGGCCACGGCGAGGCGCTGGTCTCGGCGGGCGGCGGCGAGGTCGTCGTCGGAGAGGGTGGCCGGGTCGGTCTGGCCGGGTACCGCGGGGGTGAGGGCGCCGAGGGAGCGCAGCCAGGACTCACGGACCTCTCGCCGCAGCCCCTGCAGGGCGGCGCGCAGGCCCTGGTCTGCGCCGGCCGGAGCGGTGGGCGACGACGGCGCGAGCGACAGGCGGACCGCGGCGAGGGACTCGTGGGCCCGGTCCACGGCGCGTCGGTAGGCGCCGGTGGCGAGGGTCGAGCTCATCCCGAGCCTGCCATCAACCGCGAGCGGATCAGGAACCGCTTGCCCTCGGGGGCCTCGACGGAGAAGCCGGAGCCGCGCCCGTCCACCACGTCCAGGGTGAGGTGGGTGTGCTTCCAGTATTCGAACTGGGCGGCGGACATCCAGAACGGGATCTCCACGGCGGCCTGGTCCCCCTCGGCCGGCAGCGCGAAGGTGCCCAGCAGGACGTCGGCGGCGCCGGTCGTGAAGTCGCCGGCGGGATAGCACATGGGCGCGGACCCGTCGCAGCAGCCGCCGGACTGGTGGAACATGAGCGGGCCATGGATCGGGAGGAGTCGGCGGATCAGCTCGAGCGCCGCGGACGTCATGGCGACGCGGGACAGGGTCTCGCCCGGCAGCTCGGGGCGAGCGTCGAGCGCATGCTCCGCCGACGAGGACGGCACGGTCATCGCGACCTCCTGGGGATGGGCGATCGTCGGTCCCCACACCCTAGCCCCGAACGTGATCCACGTCACCCCGGTCGGCGTGATGGGGGCGCGGCAGCCCGGAGGGTGCACCGAGGGATGTGCCGCGAGCCAGACGTTTCAGCCGCAATCAGGGGCTGATCACGACCGAAACGTCTGGCTCACGGCGCGGGGGTGGGGAAAGCACGAGGGCGGGGGCGGCGGGTGGCTCACGCGGCCGCGCCCGGAGTCCACCCCCCCTACACTCGGCACATGCTCCCGGACCCCAGCCCCACCGTCACCGTGGACCGCCTCCTGCTGCGCCCGCTGCGCGCCGCGGACGAGATCGCGGCGCGCGAGGCGGACGCCGAACTGCATCGGGAGGGGTTCGACTTCCTGATGGCCGGCACCCGCTCCTTCCCCGCGATCCGCCGCGCGTTCGCCGCCGAGGCGCGCGGCGACGTCGAGCCCGGCCGCGTGCCCGCCTCCTTCTACGTGGGCGTGGACGAGAACGGCGAGCTGGTGGGCCGGGTGTCCGTGCGGTGGGAGCTGAACGAGGCGCTGCGGCACGTCAACGGGCACGTGGGCTACGCGGTGCGGCCCGCGTTCCGGCGGCGGGGGCACGCCGTGCGCCTGCTGCGCGGCGCCCTGATGCTGCTGGCCGCACGCGGAGTGTCCACCACCCTGCTCACGTGCGACGAGACGAACACCGCCTCCGTGGCCACGATCCGCGCGTGCGGGGGCGTGCTGCGGGACCGGGTCGAGACGGACCTCGACGGTGCACCCTTCCCCGTCCCGCAGCTGCGCTTCGACGTCCCCACGACGGCGGCCTGACCGGAGGAACGGCGACGACCGCGCCGCGCCGCCGGCCTCAGTAGGCCTTGACGCGCTGCTCCACGATCAGGTGGATGAGCGCGAACCGGCCCTCCTCCTGGACCGCCTTGAGCGCCGCGTCCACGGCCGCCGGCACGTCCGCGTCCTGCTCCACGCGCACCCCGAAGCCGCCGAACGCCTGGGCCATGGCGGCGAAGTCGGGGTTCTTCAGCTGGGTGCCGGAGACGCGCTCGGGGTACTCGCGCTCCTGATGGGTGCGGATGGTGCCGTACTCCTGGTTGTCCATGACGATCACGAGGGGCTTCGCGTCGTACTGCGCGGCGGTCGCCAGCTCCTGGCCGTTCATGAGGAACTCGCCGTCGCCGGCGATGGTCACCACGGTGCGGTCCGGGAAGTTCAGGGACGCGGCCACGGCACCCGGCACCGAGTAGCCCATGGAGCCGTTGCGGGCCGAGATCATGGCGCGGTAGCCCTCGGTCGGGAAGTACCGGTGCGCCCAGTTGGTGTGCTCGCCCGCGCCGAGGGAGATCATCGAGTCCTTCGGCAGCTTCGGCACCAGGTTGGCCATGAGGGTGGCCATCTTCGCCTGGCCCTCGGACGGCTCGGCCCGGGGCAGGGTGGCGAACTTCTCCTGCTCGCCGCGCATGCGGGAGGTCCACTCCTCCCACTCCGGCTTGACCTCGAGCTCCATGCGGACGAGGTCGCGGATGAACACGTCCGGCTTGGCCACGATCTGGTGGGACACGGGGCCGGAGCGGCCGCGCAGGGACGGGTCGATGGTGACCAGGAAGTTCTTCTTGTCCCAGTTCTGGCGGATGGTGAAGCCGTTGGTCACGACGTCGCCGGGCACGGTGCCGACGAACACGATGAGGTCGGTCTCCTCGAGCATGTCGTAGGTCGGCTTCGGGCGGCCGTAGCCGATCGGGCCCACGTAGGACGGCGAGGAGAACGGCACGGTGCCCTCGCAGCGCCACTCGGCGGCGGCGGGGATCTTGTGCTCCTCGAGCCACGTCGTCAGGGTCTGCGCACCCTCGTCCGTCCAGTCGTTGCCACCGGTGATGAACAGCGGCTTGTTGGACTCCTTGAGGGCGGCGTGCAGGGACTTCCAGTCCTCCACGGTCATGCCGCCCGGGGCCACGGGGATCTGCGGGTGCAGGTGCGCGTCGATCTCCTGGCGGATCACATCCTCCGGCAGGCCGACGACGACGGGCCCGGGCCGGCCCGAGCTCGCGGCGAACATGGCCTCGGCCACGATCTCGGAGGCGCGCTCCGGGTGGTCCAGGACCATCACGCGCTTCGCACCGGTGCCGAACCAGGCGTGCGGGTCGAACTCCTGGAAGGCCTCGCGGTCGCGGTGCTCGAACGGGATCAGGCCGACGAACAGCACGAGCGCCGTCGAGTCCTGCCACGCGGTGTGCAGGCCGACGTGGGCGTTCGCGGCGCCCGGGCCGCGCGTCACCATGGCGACGCCGGGGACCTCGTTCATCTTGCCGTCGGCCTCGGCCATGTACGTGGCGCCGCCCTCGTGGCGGCACACCACGTTCTCGATGTCCGAGTCGTGCAGGCCGTCCAGGACGTCCAGGTAGGACTCGCCCGGCACGGAGTAGACGCGCTTCACGCCGTGGGACTCGAGGGTCTTGACGATGACGTGCCCGGCGGAGAGGCGACCGGTCGCCTGGGAGGTCTGGGACATGGAGGTCTCCTGTGCTGGTTCGGGGGCCCCTCCGGCCCCGTGGGTGCACCCCGCCGCGCAGACGGGGTCCGTGGGGGTCAGGGTACTGGACGGGGCGGCGCCGGAGGCGACCCGATACGCGGCGTGAAGCCGGTGACGGGAGGGCGGGCCCGCCGTACGCTTTCCCCATGCTCTCCGCGCCGACGCTCTCCCGCCTCGCCTCCCTGGCCGCGTTCCTGAACACCGCCCCCGGACTGCGGGGCGGTCAGCCGGCGGACGAGCGGTTCACCGCCGCCACGCAGCTGCCCTCCCTCGTCCCTGAACTCCAGGAGGACGAGGTCCGCCTCCGCCTGGCCGCCGCCGCGGCCGTGCGCGGCCGCGAGCTCCGCGGCCGTCTGGCCGAGGTCTGGGCCCTCGCCGCCGGGGACGAGGCGACCGCCGTGGAGCGCGTGAACGCCCTCCTCGCCGCGGCCGGGCCGCTGCGGCTGACGGCCGGGGGCGACGTCGTCGGGCTGGCCCCGGCGCAGGTCCCCGCCGACGCGGTGGAGCGGCTGGCCGCGATGGCCGCCCTCGCGCTGGCGGAGACCGCGATGGACGGCGAGCTGACCCGCCTGCGCGTGTGCGAGGGCGAGGACTGCGAGAACGCGCTCGTGGACGCCAGCCGGAACCGGTCCAAGCGGTTCTGCGACGAGGCCAACTGCGCCAACCGCACCCACGTGCGCTCCTACCGGGCACGCCTGGCCGAGGCGGCGGAGGCCACGCCCGCGGCGGATCCGGCCGGGCCGGAGGAGGCGAAGGCGCCGGAGGCCGTCGTGGACTCCGAGGCCGCCGGGGGCGACGAGCCCCGCCAGGAGACCGAGAAGGAGAAGAAGGAGCGCAAGAAGGCGGAGAAGAAGGCGGAGAAGAAGGCGGAGAAGAAGGCCCGCAAGAAGGCCGAGAAGAAGTCCGGCAAGAAGAAGTCGGACAAGAAGAAGGACTGACCCGGCCCGGCCCGCCAGGTGACCCGGCGCTGAACATCGGGGGACGGGGCGGCCTCTGGTTCCGTCGGCCGGCCGGGCACCCCTAGCCTGCGAGGCATGAGCGAGAACACCCCCGTCCACTCCCCCGCGTCCCTCGGACCCGCCCACCGCAAGGTCGGCGTGGTGGGGGCCGGCGGCGTCGGCACGGCGATCTGCTATGCGGCGCTGATCCGCGGCGTCGCCCGCGAGGTCGCCCTGTACGACATCGACGAGCCCAAGGTCCGCGCCGAGGTCCTCGACCTGGCCCACGGCACCCCGTTCACCTCCGCGTCGGCGATGACCGGCGGCGCGGACCCGGACGTCCTGGCCGGCTGCGAGGTCGTGGTGATCACGGCCGGCGCCAAGCAGAAGCCGGGGCAGACCCGCCTCGACCTCGGCGCGCACAACGTGGAGATCCTGCGCGGCCTGCTGCCCCAGGTGCAGGCGCACGCGCCGGAGGCGCTGATCGTGCTCGTCACCAATCCCGTGGACGTCCTCACGCTGGTGGCCCAGCGCCTCACCGGTCTGCCTGCCGGCCGGGTGATCGGCTCGGGCACCCTCCTGGACACGTCCCGCCTGCGGTGGCTGCTGGCGTCGCGGGCGCAGGTCCACCCGTCGTCGGTGCACGCGGCCATCCTCGGCGAGCACGGGGACACGGAGTTCCCCGCGTGGAGCTCGGCGCGCATCGGCCCGACGCCCATCCTGGAGTGGCCGACGCCGGTCGACCCGCTGTTCACCCGCGCCGACCTGGACGAGGTGGCGGACACCGTGGTGCACGCCGCGTACGAGGTGATCCAGGGCAAGGGCGCCACCACGTACGCGGTCGGCGTGGCCACGACCCGCCTGCTCGAGGCGATCCTGCGCGACCAGCACGCCATTCTGCCGGTCTCCACCGTGCTCGACGGCGTCCACGGGCTCTCGGACGTCGCCCTGTCCATGCCGTCCGTGGTGGGGCGCGACGGCGTCACCCGCGTGATCCAGCCCGAGCTGGACGACGCGGAGATGCGGGCGCTGCACGCCTCGGCGGACGCGCTGCGGCGGGAGGCACGCAGCCTCGGGTTCTGAGGCGCCGGGCTCAGGCGCGGGGGGCGTCGCCTCCGGTGCCGCCCTGCTCGCGGCGCTCGGCGGCGGCCTGGGCGCGGCGGTCGGCGGCGGCCTTGCGGAACATCTCCTCGGAGGAGCGGTTCACACCGGAGCCCTGGGAGAGGTGGTCCGGGTTCTCGCGCGCGGCGAGCTGCAGCATGGCCACCACCACGAGCGAGGTCATGAAGAAGACGCCGAAGGCGATCAGCGCGATGTCGACGCGCAGTGGATTCTGGGTGCCGCCGGAGGCGGTGATGCCGGCGATCACCCCGCCGATCAGGCCGAGCACGGCGGAGAAGACGAGCGGGCCCTTGACCGTGGTGCGCAGACCGCCGCGTGCCGGGCGGCCGGATCCGGCGCGATCGGCGGACGGGCGGGGGGACGGTGCGCTCACGGCGGGACTCCTGACGGCTGGGGGCGGCTGGGGCGACACGGCCCGCGCAGGCGCCCGGGGCTGAGGCCCTCGGGGCGCGGCGGACCGGAGCCAGTCTACGCGTCCGGCCGACGGGTGGCCCCTCGGGGCCCCGAGGTCCTCCCCCGGCGAACGTCCGCCCCGCGGGTCAGGACGACGACGTTGGCCCGGTTCAGAGGCCCCTGGCCGTGCCCCGGTCCCGGCGCACCTCGTGGTGGAAGCCGAGCCCGGAGACCATCAGGAGCACGCCGATCAGGATCGCCCCGCCGCCGGCGATGCCGAGCAGGGCGTGCGGGCCGAAGCCCTGCAGGGCGGCTACGACCACGCCGCCCCCGGAGAGCAGGCCCACGAGTCCGGTCCACAGCTGGTCCCGCGCGGGGATGAACTCGCGGCGGTGGCGGGCCCACGCCACGAGCTCGGCGACGCCGCCGAGCACGAGGGCGGCGCCGGCCGCCACGCCCACCGCCGCCGGGGACCCCAGGAACAGCAGCACGATCACGCCGAGCATCCACGCGGCCGCCGCCAGGGACAGCGGGGAGCGCATGGCCACGGGCACCGGGTCGCGGCGCAGGTACTCCCACATCGCCGAACCGGAGAACGCCAGGTACAGCGCGAACATGACCTTCATCCACGTCAGGCCCGGCTCGGCGACGAACACGGTGGTCAGACCGAACGCCAGCGCCACCACGGCGCGGATCAGGATCGGCTTGAACACCACGGACGAGATCTCGAGGGGGGTCTGCACGGTAGCCACCGCCCCAGTCTAGGTGTAGGAGGGCATGACGTTGTTGACTCGGGTCGGTGCCAGTGAGGCCGGAGGAGCGTCTCCGCAGGAGGTATGAGGCCGATGGTAGTTGTAGTGGTTCACCCACACCGCCAGGGCCTCACGCCGAGCCTGCTCTGAGGAGTACGGGCGGGCGTAGATGACCTCGTCCACCATCAGCCGGTTGTACCTCTCCACCTTCCCGTTATGGCGCGGGGTGTAGGGCCGGATCCGGTGATGCCGGCCCCCGAGCGAGACCACCTTCGCGGTGAAGTCCGCAGCCCGATAGTTGTTCCCGTTGTCCGTGATCACCCGGTCCACGGTGATGCCGTGGGCGGCGAAGAACGCCCTCGCCCGGCAGAAGAACCCGATCGTGGTCACCGTCCGCTCGTCCTCCAACGCCTCGGTGTAGGCCAGCCGGGTGAACCCGTCGATCGCCGAGTGCAGGTAGGTGTAGCCGACCCGCCGGCCAGGCCCGCGCTTGGAAGCACGGCCTGCTTCACTGTCACGTCCGTGGGTGCGCCAACCGCCCCCGTCTGGGATCTTCCCGATCTTCTTCACATCCAGGTGCACCATGTGCCCCGGCCCTCTCGCGGTGATCTTCTGGGGTCGTTGGCGCAGGTCTTCTCCGGCCGGGGTCAGGTCCCGTAGGCGGGAGATCCCGAGTCGGTGCAGCCACCGTCCCACGGTACGAAGACACACCCGGTGGCCCTCGGAGACGAGGTGGTGATGGATGCGCCGTGCGGACCACTTGCGCTCCCGCCGCAGGGCGTGGATCTGGGCGACCAGGACCGGATCGAGCTGGGCAGGTGAACGGTGCGGCCGGCTGGGCAGGTCCTGAAGGCCGGCTTCTCCCTGGGCGCGGTAGCGGGCCACCCAGGTGGCCACCGTGGGCCGGCTCACCCGGAACTCGGCGGCCACGTGTGCCTGCGGGATCCCGTCGTGCAGGTGGCGGTGGACCATCCTGAGTCGGCCGGTGGGGGTCAGGGGTGCGTTAGCGTGAGTCATGAGTGGGTCTTCTCGGGCAGGTCGGTGGTGTAGGAACTTCCATCCTGCGGGAGAGGCCCACTCGTCTCATCTCAGCCGGCGCCTCGTGGCAAGAACCTCATGACCCACAACATCTAGGAGCCGTGCGGCCGCGGTCCGGCCCGCGCGTCACCGCCCGGACGCGCTCACCCGACGCCGAGCCGCATCCATTCGTCGCGCCGGGCCCGCCAGCCGAGGGTGAGCGCCCGCATCCCCATGTAGACCCCCGCGAAGCCGAGCCAGAGCAGGCCCAGCTGCACACCGGCGTCGGGCACGGCGGCGTTCGGTCCGGGCCAGGCCGCGGTCCAGCCGAACCCGCCCGTGGCGAGCTGCGCGAGCACCCAGAGCGCCGGCGCGTAGACCACGAGGTTCACGAGGCCGGCGAGGGCGAGGTAGCGGGCATCGCCGGCGCCGATCAGCACGCCGTCCAGCACGAACACGTACCCGGCCACCGGCTGCCCGGCGGCCAGCACCCACAGACCCACGGTGGCGGCGGCCTGCACGGTGGGGTCCGTGGTGAACAGCCCCGGCAGCACCGGTGCCGCCAGGGCCAGCACGGCCCCGGTCACGACGCCGAAGCCCAGCCCCCAGCGCACCATCGTCCGGGTGAGGCGACGGGCCGCATCCGGCCGGGCGGCCCCGAGCTCGGCGCCGATCAGGGCCTGTGCGGCGATCGCGAGGGCGTCGAGGGCGAACGCCAGCGTGGAGAACAGCGTGAAGACGAGCTGGTGCGCGGCGAGGGTGAGGTCGCCCGCGCCGGCAGCGGCCATGACGGTGAGGAGGATGGCCGCCCGCAGGCTCGCGGTGCGCAGCAGCAGCCACGAGCCCACCTGGGCCGTGGCCCGCATGCCCGACGCGCGGGGCGCCCACGCCGTGCCCGAGCGGCGGAAGCGCGGGGCCAGCACGAACAGGTACGTCACGAGCATCGCCCACTGCACCACGGACGTGCCGACGGCCGAGCCGGCCACGCCCCAGCCCAGCCCGTACACCAGGGCCACGTTCAGCCCGATGTTCGCGCCGAAGCCCACACCCGCCACCACGAGCGGCGTCACGGTGTCCTGGAGGCCGCGGAGCACCCCGGTGGCCGCGAGCACAGCCAGCAGGGCCGGCAGCCCCGGCATGGACCAGCGCAGGTAGGCGACGGCGTGGGCCTGCACCTCGCCCGTCGCGCCGAGGGCCGCCGTCAGCGCGGGGGCCGCGAGCCAGCCGAGGACGGCCAGCACCGCGCCGAGCAGCAGGCCCAGCCAGATGCCGTCGCGGCCGCGGTCCATCGCGGCGGCCGGGTTCCCCGCCCCGATCAGCCGGGCCACCGCCGGGGTGGTGGCGTAGGCCAGGAAGATCATGAGGCCGGTGAGCGTGTGCAGGATGGTGGTGCCGATCCCGACGCCGGCCAGCTGGGCCGTGCCCAGGTGCCCGATGATCGCGGTGTCGGCCAGCAGGAACAGCGGCTCCGCGATGAGCGCGCCGAACGCGGGGACCGCGAGCGCGAGGATGCGCCGCGTGAGGGCGCGCGCGTCCTGCGGGGCGGGCGCCGCCGTCGAGCCGGAGGGTCCTGCCATCTCAGCCCAGCAGGGCCAGCAGCGGGGCCAGCGCCGTGGTCGGGGCAGTGGGGCCGGGCAGCGTGTCCGGCAGCAGGGGGGCCACGAGGTAGAGCATCGCGATGGCGATGCCGTTGTTCACCATGTGCAGCAGCACCGCGTACCCGAACGAGCGGCCCATCAGGATGTAGGACACCGTGATCGCCACCGCGAGGGTCAGGTACGGGACGGTCTCCACGAGCCGGAAGTCGCCGCCGGTGCCGAGGAAGTGCAGGAGTGTGAACGCGAGCACGGAGACCACGGCGCACACCCACACGTTGATCCAGCGGGAGAGCTTGCCGATCAGCAGGTGGCGGAACAGGTACTCCTCCACGAGCGGGGCGGCCACCACGGTCATGAGGATCATGAGCACGGGCGGGGCCTGCGTGGTCATCTCCTCGAGCGCGGCCTGGTTGGCGCTGGTCTGCGCCTCCCCGATGAGGCTCAGCACGATCACGTTCACGACGATGCACGCCAGCCACGTGGCGGGCAGCAGCAACAGCTTCCACCACGTGCCCGTGCGGAACACCCGCAGCGACGTCACGAGGGGTCGCCAGGCCACGGCCAGCACGAGCACCACGAGGATCGTGTAGCTGACGATGTTCACCGTGAACCCGTCGCGGACCAGGTCGAACGCCTCGAGGTCACCGGGGACCAGGCCGAGCGACACCGCCAGCCACAGCCCCAGCCCGAGCACCATGAGCGCCACGTACACGAGCACCACGACGGCGTCGCCCCAGTGGAACCGGCCCGGGGTCCAGTCCGGCGCAGGGCGGGCCGCGGGCCGGCGGCCGGGCCAGCCGGCGGGGATGCCACCGGGGGCGCCGGGGTGCCCGTATGGGCTCGGGGCGACGGCGGCGCGGCGGTCGGACGGCCGGCCCGACGGCGGCCAGCCGGCGGGCGGACCGGCCGGCGGGCCGGAGGGAGGAACGCTCATGGCGGCCACGCTACCAACGGGGGCGGACGCGCCAGGCCGCGGGCGCCGTCGTCGGAAGCCGCTCCGTGGCCCACGCCACGCCCGCGCGCCCGCGACACGCGCGCGGTGGCGGTGGCCCGAACGCCTCGTCTACGGTGCTCCCCATGGCCTTGTTCTCCCAGCCGGTGTTCATCAACCTCCCGACGACGGACACCGAGCGGATCCGTGAGTTCTGGACGACCCTGGGCGCCACCGCGATGGACGACTACTCGGACGAGCACTCGGTGTGCATCGAGCTCACCGAGTCGACGTACGCGATGTACCTCAGCCCCGGCTACTACACCGACTTCATCGGCAACCGTGAGATCGCCGACTGCCTCACCACCAACTCCGCCCTCATGGCACTGAGCGTCGGCGACGCCGCGGCGGTGGACGCCCTGGCGGACCGGGCGGTCGAGCTCGGCGCCGCCGAGGTGCCCCTGCCCGTGGACCTGCGCGAGGAGATGGCCGACTCCGGCATGCACTCCCGCGAGATCGTCGACCCGGACGGCCACCAGTGGGAGTTCATCACCGCCTGAGCCCGCCGGCTCAGGTGCCGAGCCGCCCGGTGAGGCGCGCGTGCATCGCCGTGGAGGCCTCGTTCAGCCCCGTCACCTCGGCGTGGATCCCGTGCTGGGCGTACTTGGTCAGCACCGAGTCGAGCGCGGCCACAGTGGAGGCGTCCCACACGTGCGCGGCGCTCATGTCGATCACGACGCACGGCGGATCGAGGGCGTACTCGAACTGCGAGTAGAGGTCGTTCGAGGACGCGAAGAACAGGGCGCCGTGCACGCGATACGTGACGGCGTCGCCGTCGTCGTGGACCTCGCGGGCCACCGTGACCAGACGCGAGACGCGCTGGGCGAAGAGCACCAGCGCAGTGAGCACACCCACACCCACGCCGATCGCGAGGTTGTGAGTGAGCACCGTGGCCGCCACGGTCACGACCATGACGACGGTCTCCGAGCGCGGCATCGCGCGCAGGGTGGCGGGGCGCACCGAATGCCAATCGAAGGTCGCGGCGGCCACGAACATCATCACGCCCACGAGCGCGGCCATGGGGATCTGCGCCACGAAGCCGCCGAAGGCCACCACGAGCACCAGCAGGAACACGCCCGCGAGGAACGTGGAGATCCGGGTGCGGGCGCCGTTCGCCTTGACGTTCATCATGGTCTGCCCCACCACGGCGCAGCCGCCCATGCCGCCGAACAACCCCGAGACCACGTTCGCGACACCCTGCCCCCAGGACTCGCGCGTCTTGTCCGAGCGGGTGTCGGTGATGTCGTCCACGAGCTTCGCGGTGAGCAGGGACTCGAGCAACCCCACGAACGCGATGCCGACGCTGAACGGCAGGATCAACCGGAGGGTCTCCCACGTCAGCGGGACGTCCGGCAGGCCGAGCACGGGCAGCGCATCCGGCAGCGCGCCCCGGTCCCCCACGCGCGGCACGGCCAGGCCGGCGGCCATCACCAGGGCGGTGACCACGACGACGGCCACGAGCGTCGCAGGCACCGCAGTGGTGAGCCGCGGCAACAGCACCACGATCGCCAGGGCCAACGCCGTGAGCGGGTACACGAGCCACGGGACGCCGATCAGCTCGGGCAGCTGCGAGGTGAACACGAGGATGGCCAACGCGTTGACGAACCCCACCATCACCGAGCGCGGGACGAACCGCATGAGCCGGGCCACACCGAACACGCCGAGCAGGATCTGGATGACGCCGCCGAGGATGATCGCGGCAAGCAGGTGCCCCACCCCGTACGCGTGGGACAGCGGTGCGACGACGAGCGCCACCGCCCCCGTGGCCGCGGAGATCATGGCGGGCCGGCCGCCCACGATCGCCGTGGTCACCGCCATGGTGAAGGACGCGAACAGCCCGACGCGCGGATCCACGCCCGCGATGATCGAGAACGCGATGGCCTCCGGGATCAGCGCGAGCGCCACCACGACGGCGGCCAGCACCTCCGTGCCCAGCAGCCGAGGGCTGCGCAGGGTGCGCAGCACCGACTGCCGCTGGAGCGGCGTGAGGGCAGGCGGGGGCGCGGCGGGTAAGGCGGGCATGCTCCCGAGGGTAGCGGTGCGCGGGCGGGGTGCCCGCCGGTGAGCGGGTCCGCCCGCCACCCCTCACGCCGTCCGCATCACCCGCACGGGGTCGCGGAACGCGGCGAACGCCGCCGGGGCGAGGCTGGCCAGCAGCGCGGTGAGGGCGGCCAGCACGGCCACCGCCGCCACGAAGTCCACCCCCAGCGTCCCGCCCTGGCCGGCGACGACGGCGTACCCGGCTCCGGAGCCCAGCACGGCGCCCAGCAGCGCAGGCACGGCGGTGCGCACGGCCACGAGCAGGATCAGGTCTCCGCGGCCGATGCCGAGGGTGCGGCGGCGGCCGAGGTCGCGGCGGCGGATGAGGACGTCGGCGAGCACCACGATGGACACGAAGAACGCGCCGGCTCCGAGGATCAGCAGCAGCAGGGAGCGTCCGAGCCCGGCGAGCTCGCCGGTGATCACCTGGTTGCCGGCGGAGAGGGCACGGGCGGTCTGGATGGAGGAGGCGCGCGGGTCGGGGTCGATCACGGCGAGCGCGGCCTCCTGCATGGCGCGGGTGCCGGCGGTGTCGGCGGCGAGGACGCGGACCTGCTGCATCACGAGGGCGTCCGGGGCGGCGGGGACGGTGAGGGCGTAGCCGTCGAGGTCCTGGAAGGGGTCCTGGGCCTGAAACGCCCCGACGACGGCCCACTGTCGGCCGTCCGTGGCCTCGATCGCTCCGGAGGGCTGGGCGAGGCCGAGCTCGGCGAGCTTGGCCTCGGGGACCACCACCTCGCCGGGGGCGGGCAGGCGGCCGCGGGTCAGCTCGATGCCACGGTCCAGGGTGCCGACCACGTTCGTCACGGCCACGCGGGCGCCGCCCCGGCCGATCCCGGTGTTCACGGCGTCCATGGGCGAGTCCCGGGCGAGGGCGGCCTCGGCGGTGTCGAGTCCGGCGAGGGTGGCCGCGGTGGCGCCGGTGAGGAAACCGGTGCCGCCGGTGTCGGTGACGGTGAGCACGCGGGCGCCGGGGCCGGAGAGCTCTGCGGCGACGGCCGCCTCGGTGGCGGCCTGCCTGCCCACGGTGGCCACGGCGGCGAAGCACATGGCGGCCACCACGAGCAGCACGAGGGCGGAGGGCACGGGAGAGGTGCGTGCGGCGGTGACGGCTTCACGCAGCAGGGTGCGCAGGTTCATGGGCGGTCCTCCCGGTTCACAGCCGCACCACCTCGTCGGCGCGGGCGACGACGGCGGGGTCGTGGGTGGCGACCACCACGGTGCGCCCCTCGGCGGCGGCATCGGCGAGGGCGTCCATGACGAGGCCGGCGTTGTCCGGGTCGAGGTTGCCCGTGGGCTCGTCCGCGAGGACGACGACGGGCGCGTTCACGAGGGCGCGGCACACGGCCACCCGCTGCGCCTGCCCGCCGGAGACCTGCCCGGGCCGGTGGTCGGCGCGGTGGGCGAGGCCGAAGCGCTCGAGCAGCGCCCGTGCCCGGTCCTCGAGCGTCTGGCGCTCCAACCCGGCGTAGAGGCCGGGCTCCACCACGGAGTCCAGGATGGGGCGGGACGGGTCCAGCTCCGAGTCCTGGAACACGAATCCCACGGAGGTGGCGCGCAGGCGGGAGCGCTCCCGGTCCGGGCGGGTGGAGGCGTCGACGTCGCCGAGGCGCACCACTCCGGAGGTGGGCGTGAGCATGAGCCCGAGCACGTACAGGAGGGTGGACTTGCCGCGCCCGGAGGGCCCGGTGAGGGCGGTGACGGCGCCCGGCGTGAACGCGTGGGTGAGGCCGTCGAACAGCTCCTCGGCGGCGCGGGTGTAGGCGAAGCGCAGGTCCTCGACGGCGAGGGCGGCGGGGACGACGGGGGCGGCGGGCGTGCCCGGGGTGGCGGGCCCCGTCATCGGGTGCCGTTCAGCACGCGCACCTGCTCGCCGGCGTCCACGCCGTCCACGACGGCGAGGCCGTCGGCGGAGCCGAGGACGGTGACGGTGCGGTCCTCCGCGGCGCCGTCCCGGACCACCGTGACCGTCGCGGCGCCGTCTGGCTGGGTGCGCAGGGCGGACACGGGGACCACGGGCCCGGAGACGGGCGGGACCACGCTGACCTGGGAGAGCAGGGAGGTGGTGGCGTCGGCGGGCAGGGTGTCGCAGTCCTCGCCGCAGACCACGCCGCCGTCCGGGGCGGTGAGGGTGATGCGGATCAGGCCCTGCTCGTCGGAGGTGGACTCGCCGGCGACGGCCTTCCATTCGTGTTCGCCGTGGGGCACGGTGACCTGGGTGCCGGCCGGGATGAGGGCGGCCTGCTCCTGGTTGACCTCGAGGGCGAAGTCCGGTTGGTCGCCGGGGCGGGCCACCACGTTCTCGCCGCCGGCGAGGGTGGTGCCGACGGCGGTGGTCTTCGCGTCCACGCTGAGGGGCGCGGGGAGGGCGTCGAGGACCACGAGCTGGCCGAGCTCCACGGTGTCCGCGGCGGGGTAGCCGCGTTCGGTGAGCCAGTCGTCCCAGGCGTCCGCGGTGGCCTCGTCCCACGTGCCGGTGGCCTCCACCTTCGCGCCGGTGGCGGCGAGCATGCGCTGGAACGCGGCGACGTCGTCGCCGGAAGTGCCCTCCCCGAGAGGGCGCCACTGGGGAAGCTCGCCCTGGAGGACGAGCACGGGCTTCTGGGCGACGGCGTACAGCACCTCCCCGGCAGCCACTTCGCCGGACTCTCCGGCCCGGGTGACGACGCCGGTCAGCGCGTTCACCGCCGCCGGCGTCTGCTCGCGCGACACGGAGACGCCGAGGGTGATGACGCGGCCGAGCTCCTGCTCGGCGACGGTGACGAGGGCGCTCGCGGCCGGACGCTGCTCGGCCTGAACCGGAGGGGTGAGCGTGACCCGGCCGGCCCAGAAGGCGAGCGCGGCGACGGCCACGAGCGCAAGGACGAGGGCGGCCCAGCGGGCGGGGCGATTCATCCGGATGACCCCCAGAAGACATCCTGCGGCGGAAGCTCCGGGCATGTCTGCGCGACCTCGGCCTGGCGTTCTGCCGACACGCCCCTCATGCTGTCCGCGAAGGGCCACCACTGGTGGCGGCCTGGAGTGTAGAACGCGGAGACGAATGCCTCTTTGGAGGGGCGCGCGGAGGTGTCGACCGTGTAGCCGTAGGCCTCGAGACACGGGATGAGGTATTGGTCCCAGTAGTCATAGACGAGGCGGAGCTGCGGATCGGTCCAGTCCTGGGTGTAGCTCGGATCCACCGGGTGCTGTGCGTAGCAGGTCACGTAGGCCGCCTCGAAAGCAGACCTCTGGGACTCAGGTGGGGTGTCGATCTGAATTCCCCCGGTCGGACCGACCGAGTTCGGCCACCCGGCCTCGGCCAGGCATGTGGACACCATGCGGTCCGACTCGAGGGACGTGGCGTACCACCCGGAGCGCTCCACCTGAGGCGGCGCGGGCATTCCCGCCCCCTGAGCGTGCCGCGCGACTTGCTCACGGTAGGCGCGCTCCTTCTCCGCCTCCGTCGTCAGGAGGGGTTCGATCCTCTCGGTGGGAACCCACTGCGAGGCGTCCCAGGTCTTCTCGGCCGTCGCGGTGGGGGGAGCGGCGACCGTGGATGAACCGCCGAGGCCCGCAGACTCCCGACCGACGCAGCCGGTGAGGGTCAGGGCGACGGCCGCCACCAGGGCGGCCGTCGCAGGAATGCGTAATGAAGTCATCGGTGCCGGCGAGTCAGTACGGGTAGTAGCAGTAGCCGTAGGTGCCCGACAGGAGGAGTCCTGCGCTGCAGTCCTGCCGACCGGAGTCCGTCAGCGCCTGCGCTGGCACCGCACCGGAGACGGCCAACGGTCCAGCGACGGCCACGCCGGCACCGACCTTAGAAATCCGCTGCTTCATACCCATGTCGCTCCTCCTTATGGTTCACGCTCAGTCGTGATCTGCGTCACACTCTATGAAGGTGCTCGCCCTGTGTCCAGAGAATTCTCGGTCGGTCCACAGACGTGCCCCACCAGGGAGTCAAGAGGGTCCTGCGCGTGACGGATGCGCAATCTCAGGGGACGAATGAGCGCGGCCACACCGGCAGGGGTGGCCCGACGATCGGGTTTCGATACTCCCGTCACCGCCGCGCGCCCTAGGGCGTGTCTGAGAATAGATGCACGAGTCAGCTGAGACCCTGGGGACATGTCCCGGTTCCAGATGCTCTCCGACGCCCAATGGGAGTTGATCGCCCCGATGCTCCCGACCCGGACCGGCCGCGCCGGCAGGCCGTTCGCCGACGCCCGCACCATGGTGGAGGCGATCATCTACCGATACAGGTGCGGAATCGCTTGGAGGGATCTGCCCGAGGTCTACGGGCCCTGGCAGACCGTGTGGACCTGGCATCGGCGCTTGGCCGAAGAAGGCACATGGGACACGGTGCTGGCCACGCTGACCGCCGCCGCTGACGCCGAAGGCCTGATCGATTGGTCGGTCTCGGTGGACTCCACGATCGCCCGCGCGCATCAGCACGCGACGAACATCACCCGCCTCACAGGGGGATGGGTCGAACTACAAGAATCCGCGTGAGGAGCCGGCCGATCACGGCATCGGGCGCTCCCGTGGCGGGCTGAGCACGAAGATCCATCAGCTCGTGGACGGGACCGGGCTGCCGCTGGTCAGCCTGATCACCCCCGGCCAGGCAGGGGACTCCCCGATGCTGCTTCCTCTTCTGGAGCAGCTGCGCGTGACCCGGCCAGTAGGGCGGCCCCGGACCCGCCCTGCGGCGGTGCTGGGCGATAAGGCGTACTCCTCCCGGGCGATCCGCACTCACCTACGTGCCCGTGGGATCAAAGCGGTCATCCCCGAACCGGCCGACCAGCAGGGCCACCGCAGACGGCGCGGTGCCCGCGGCGGGCGCCCCGTCAGCCTCGACGCGGACGCCTACAAGGGCCGCAACGTCATCGAGCGTCAGTACGCTCACCTGAAGCAGTGGCGGGGTCTGGCGACCCGGTATGACAAGTACGCGATCATCTACAGGGCCGCTGTGGTCCTGAATGCTGTGCTCGCATGGTCAAAACGATTGTCAGACATGCCCTAGCCCCGTACACCTCCGGCTCCGGAGAGGTGCGGGCTCGTGAAACTCACCGGCACCTGGATCGAGAAGGTCATCGGGTGGTCCCGTGTCGCAGCGACGCCAGCGGCCAGTGGCTGGGCGCCGGCGCCATCCAGCCCCGGCCTCAGCGGGCGTCCTCGCGCGCGGCGGGCGCGCCGTCGTCGTCCTGCTCCTCCGCCTGTTCCCCGCCCTGGAACTGGCTCCTGTACAGCCGGAAGTACGCGCCGCGAGCGGCCAGCAGCTGATCGTGCGAGCCCTGCTCCACGATGTCGCCGTCCTCCATCACGAGGATGACGTCCGCGTCCCGGATGGTGGAGAGGCGGTGGGCGATCACGAAGCTCGTGCGGTCCGAGCGCAGCGCCGCCATCGCGCCCTGGACCAGCACCTCGGTGCGGGTGTCCACGGAGGAGGTGGCCTCGTCCAGGATCAGGAGCGAGGGCTGGGCCAGGAACGCACGGGCGATGGTGATGAGCTGCCGCTCGCCCGCGGACACGTTGGCGGCGTCCTGCTCGATCACGGTGTCGTAGCCGTCGGGCAGGGTGTGCACGAAACGGTCCACGTAGGTGGCCTTCGCCGCCGCGACGACCTCCTCGTCCGTGGCGTCGAGTCGGCCGTAGCGGATGTTCTCCCGGATGGTCCCGCCGAAGAGCACGGCGTCCTGGAGCACCATGCCGGTGGCGGCGCGCAGCTCGCCGCGGCTGACCGTGCGGGTGTCCACGCCGTCCAGCAGGATCCGCCCGCCGTCCACCTCGTAGAACCGCATGATCAGGTTGACCAGGGTGGTCTTGCCGGCACCGGTCGGCCCGACGATCGCGACCGTCTGCCCCGGCTCCGCCACGAAGTTCAGGTCCGTGATGAGCGGCTTCTCCGGCGTGTAGGAGAAGCGCACATGCTCGAACTCCACGCGACCGCGCAGCGGGCGCGGGAGGTGGGCGACGCCGTCGGGCCCGGGGATGGCGGAGGGCGCCGTTTCCCGAACGAAAGCGCTCTCGGAGGGCGCCGTTTCCCAAACGAAAGTGCCGTCGGGGGTGCGGGCGGGGGTGCCGTCGGGGGTCTCCTCCGGCTCGTCGAGGAGCTCGAAGATGCGCTCGGCCGACGCCACGCCGGAGATCAGCATGTTGGACATGCCGGCGATCTGCCCAAGCGGCTGGTTGAACTCGCGCGAGTACTGGATGAACGCGGTCACGGCGCCGAGGGTCATCTGCCCGTTGGCCACGCGCAGGCCGCCGACCACCGCGATGCCCACGTAGCCCAGCCAGTTCACCCACTGCATGATCGGCATGATCATCCCCGAGTAGAACTGCGCCGTGAACGCGGCCTCGTACAGCTCCTCGTTGCGCTCGTCGAAGCGCGCGGCCATGTCCCGCTGACGGCCGAACACGGTCACCAGCTCGTGCCCCGTGAACGACTCCTCGATGTGCCCGTTGAGCCGGCCCGTCTCCCGCCACTGCGCGGAGAAGAGCGCCTGGGACTTCTTGCCGATCACGCCCACCACCACACCGGCCACCGGCAGGGCGATCAGGGCGATGAGCGCGAGCTGCCAGGACAGCCAGAACATCATGCCGACGATGCCGATCACGGTCAGCGCCGAGTACACGAGCGAGGCGAACGCCTGCTGGAGGGCCTGCTGGACGTTGTCCACGTCGTTGGTGGTGCGGGAGAGCAGGTCGCCACGCTGCCCGCGGTCGAAGTGGCTCAGCGGCAGCCGGTTGATCTTGGCCTCGATGTCCTCGCGCAGGCGGAACACGAGGCGCATCACGAGGTCGTTGAGCACGCGGCCCTGCAGCCACATGAACAGCTGGGCCACGAGGTACATGGCCAGCACGATCAGGATCAGCCGGCCCAGCTCGGTGAAGTCGATCCCCTCGCCCGGTGTGAACGCCATGCCGGAGAGCATCTCCGCGGCCTGGTCCTCGCCCTGGGCGCGCAGCCCGTCGATGACCTGCTCGCGGCTCAGCCCGCCGGGCATCTGCGCGGAGACCACGCCGCCGAAGATCACGTCCATCGCCCGGCCCAGGACGTGCGGGGCCCACACGTTGAGCACGACGGCGACCAGCACCATCAGCGCGACCACCACCAGGCCCAGCTTCTCCGTGCGGAACAGGCTCATGAGCCGCTTCGCGGACGGCCAGAACGCCTTGGCCTTGCGGGCCGGCCCGCCGCCCCAGTCGTCGGTGGCGCCCTGCTCCTGGATCTCGAGGATCTCCTCGTCCGTCAGGTGCTCGCTCATGCCACGTCCTCCGCGGTCAGCTGGGAGTCCACGATCTCCCGGTAGGTCTGGTTGTCCGCCAGCAGCTCGGCGTGGGTGCCGCGGCCGACCACGCGGCCCTCGTCCAGCACGATGATCTGGTCGGCGTCGGTGATGGTGGCCACCCGCTGGGCGACGACGATCCGAGTCACCCCGGCCGCCGCGCGGTCGAGCGCCGCCCGCAGCCGCGCGTCGGTGGTGACGTCCAGCGCGGAGAACGAGTCGTCGAACACGAGGATCCGCGGCTCGGCCACGAGGGCACGCGCGATGGACAGGCGCTGGCGCTGGCCACCGGAGACGTCCGTGCCGCCCTGGGAGAGGCGCGAGTCCAGACCGGAGGCCGCCGTCTCTGCCTTGCCGGTGGTGCGGGCGCGCACGAAGTCGGCGGCCTGGGCCGTCTCGAGGGCCGCCCAGATGCGCTCGTCCGAGGCGTCCGGGGCCCCGAACTGCATGTTTTCCCGCACGGTGCCCGAGAACAGGTACGGCTTCTGCGGCACGAGGGCCACGGCCTCGGTCAGCTCGGCCCGGGCCAGGTCGGTCACCGGCACACCGTCCACGAGCACCTCGCCGGACGTCGCGTCGTACAGCCGCGGCAGCAGGCTGATCAGCGTGGACTTGCCGGAGCCGGTCGAGCCGATGATCGCCGTCGTGGTGCCGGGGGCGACGGCGAAGCTGACGTCGTCGAGCACCGGCGCCTCGGCGCCGGGGTACTGGAAGGTGACGTGGCGCAGCTCCACGGCGCCGTCGCGACGCGCGGGGGTCACCGGGCGGACCGGCTCAGCGAGCGTGGGGACGGTGTCCAGGACCTCGCCGATGCGGCGGGCGGAGATCACGGCGCGCGGGAGCATCATCATCATGAAGGTGCCCATCATCACCGCCATGAGGATCTGCAGCAGGTACTGCATGAACGCGGTGAGCGCGCCGACCTGCACGAGCCCCGCGTCCACGCGCTCGCCGCCGAACCACAGGACGGCGGCGGTGGCGAGGTGGAGGATCATCGTGATGACCGGGCCGAGCAGCACGAACAGCCGGCCGATCCGCACGGACGTCTCCGTCAGGGCGGCGTTGGCGTCCGTGAACCGGCGTGTCTCGTGGCGCTCGCGCACGAACGCGCGGACCACGCGGATGCCCTGGATCTGCTCGCGCATCACGCCGTTGACGTCGTCGATGTTGTCCTGCATCCGCTGGAACAGCGGCATGAGACGGGCGACGATCCACGCCACGATCACCAGCAGCACCGGCACGGAGACCCACACGAGCCAGGACAGGCCCGGGTCCTCGCGGATGGCCATGATGATGCCGCCGACCGCCATGATCGGCACGGCCACCATGAAGTTCAGGGCCATGAGGGTGAGCATCTGGACCTGGTTGACGTCGTTGGTGCCGCGCGTGATGAGGGTCGCGGCGCCGAAGCGGCCGAGCTCCTCCGCGGAGAACGCGTCCACGCGGGTGTAGACGGCGCGGCGCAGGTCCCGGCCGACGCCCATCGAGGCCTTCGCCCCGAACCACACGGCGGCGATCGCGGCGACCACCTGCACCAGCGCGACGCCGAGCATCACGAGGCCGATGTCCCAGATGCGGGCGGTGTCACCGCGGGCTACGCCCTCGTCGATGATGCGGGCGTTGAGGCTGGGCAGGTACAGCATGGCCAGCGTGCTGATCAGCTGCAGCACGACGACGGCCGCGACGGCGCCGCGATAGCGCCGGCCGTGACGGCGGAGCAGGGTCCAGAGCATGGGGCTCCCAGGGAGTCGGGATGGGCGCGCGGCCGCGTGGGGCCGCAGTGAGGTGGGCCGACGTGGGCCGGGTTCATTGTGCCCCAGCCGCGGGCGAGGAGGTCGGGCAGCAGCCGTCGTCGTCGGACGCCGCGGGCGCACCCCGGACAGCCGGCTGCCGAACCACCCGCTGGCGGACCCGCACGAGGACTGAGCGACGCCAGACGGGGGGCGTGAGCCAGACGTTTCCGCTGCTGAGGGTCCCTCAGAACAGCACGAACATCTGGCTCACGCCCCCGGAACGCCTGGCTCAGCGCCCGAAGAGCCTCGCGAAGAACCCTGCGGCCCCGGCACGGCCCGCGCGGGCTGCGTCGCGCTCGGCATCAGAGTGACGGCCATCGCACCACTGCGCCGCGGGGACGACGGCCTTGACGGACTCGACGTGCCGGCCGCATCCGGCCCAGGTGGCCCTGCGGCAGACGCGGCAGCGCGCAGGACGGCACATGAGGGATCCTTTCGGCGAGGGGGCTTCGGGGTGGCCGGTCAGGCCAGGGTCATGAAGAGCTTCTCGAGCTCGGCGACGGTGAGCTTCTCCTCGTCCTCCGCCTTCTCGGGGTCGGCGAGGCAATACTGCATGGCCGCAGAGACGATCGCGAAGCCGGCGCGATCCAGCGCGGTGGAGACGGCGGAGAGCTGCGTGACCACGTCCTTGCAGCGACCCTCGCCCTCGACCTCGCGGATCACGGCGTCCAGCTGGCCGCGGGCCCGCTTGAGGCGGTTGAGGATCTTGCGCTGGGTCTCGGCGTCGGCGGTGCGCACGGCGACCTCCTTTGTCACGGTGGCGGGGAGGGGAATCATATCCCCAGGGGTATCCGGCGACGTCGCCGGAGGTCACACGAGGAGACCGATGAGTTCCCGGACGAGGATCACCAGGCCCATGGCCAGCACGAACCAGCCGAAGCCCTTCTTCAGCGCCTTCTCCGGGACCCGCTTCACGAGCGGAACGCCGATCAGCCCGCCGACCACGGCCACACCGGTGACCCACAGCAGCAGGTCCCACGGCAGCGTCACGCTGGTCAGGTAGCCGCCGAGGCCCGCGAAGGACTTCATGGCGATCACCAGCAGGGACGTGCCCACCGCGGCGGACATCGGCAGGCCGCCGAGCAGCACGAGCGCGGGGACCACGAGGAACCCGCCGCCGGCGCCGATGATGCCCGTGACGAAGCCGACGACGACGCCCTCCAGCAGGATCTTCCCGAGCGGGTGGCGGCGGGGCTCGACGTCAGCCGAGGCCTCCACTGAGGGGGCGGCCGCCGGCTGCGTCTTCTTGGGCCGGATCATGGCCCACGCCGTGAAGAGCATCATCACCGCGAAGGCGATCAGCAGCAGGGTCCCCGGCAGGAAGCCGCCGACGACGCCGCCCAGGAGGGCACCCACCATCGAGGCCGCGCCGAAGATCAGGCCGGTGCGCCACCGGACGGTGCCGTGCCGCGAGTGCAGCAGCACTGAGACCAGCGAGGTCACACCCACCACGAACAGGGAGCCCGCGATGGCCTGCTTCGGCTCGAGGCCGGCCACGTACGTCAGCAGGGGCACCATCAGGATCGACCCGCCGCCACCCATGAGGCCGAGCAGCAGGCCGACCACGAGGGCCAGGGCGAGGACGATCCACATCACGGGTCAGCTCCGCTTCCCCGCGCCGGTGGGGATGCGGCCGATCACGTCGCCCGCGGAGCGCTCCTGCGCGGGGCGGTTCCACGGCATCTTGGCCAGCACGGACGCCATGGCGCACGTGTTGGACACGGCGGAGAAGGACAGGCCCGCGCCGATCGCGGCGGGGATGAGGCCGAACCGCTTCGAGCCGACCTGGGAGGCCACGGCCCCGACCAGCGCGATGGACCCGGCGGTCATGCGGACCTGACGGTCCATGGACCAGCGGTTGCCGCTGCGGACGACCTCGCCGCCGGCCTCGGCGTAGGCGGAGATGCCGCCCTGCAGGACGCGCGCGGAGGTGAAGCCGGCCTGGGCCAGACGGTCCTGGGCGGTGCCGGCCCGGCTGCCGGACTGGCAGACGAGCACCGCGGTGCCGTCCAGGCGGGCGGCGACCTCGTCCGCGTGCTCCTGGAGCAGGTCCAGCGGCACGTTGTAGGAGCCGGCGATGTGCTCGGTCTCGAACTCGCCGGGGGTGCGCACGTCCAGCACGACGGCGTCGGGGCGGGCGGCCAGCTCGGCCTTCAGGTCGCGCGGGGCGACGGGGGACAGGGTGACGCTCATGGGAGGGGCTCCTCGGGGTTGGTCTGGGGGTGTGTCAGGACTGCTGCCAGGCGGCGTAGCTGCCCTCGAGCTCGATCACGTCGAACCCGGCGCGGCGCAGCGCCTGGGCGGCCACGATGTTGCGCAGGCCGGACTGGCAGAAGGTCACCAGGGTCTTGTCCTTCGGCAGCTCCTCCTGGTGGAAGAGCACCTTGCCGGCGTTCAGCTGCCGGGCGTCCGCCACGGTGCCGTGGGAGAACTCGGTCTTGTTGCGCACGTCCACCAGCACGGTGTCCTGCTCCGCGCCGACCTCGCCGGCCTCGATGCGGGACCGCAGCTCGTCGGCCTGCACGGTGGGCACCGGCTCCAACGTGAGGCCGTCCACGGAGGTGGTGAACGCGGCGGCGGCGTCGACGCCCACGCGGATCATGTGGTCGCGCATCGTGTGCGCGTCCTCGCGGTCCTCGGCGAGCAGGACGAGGGCGGCGTCGTCGCTCTCCGGGTCGTAGGCCCAGCCGGCGTGCGTGGCGACCTTGCCGCGGGACGGAAAGGCCAGCGCGCCCGGCACGGTGCCGGCGAGGATCTCGTCCACACCGCGGGTGTCCGCGAACACGGCGCCCTCGGCGAGCGTCGCCTGCACGCCCCCGGCGTCCAGCTCCTCGAGCTCGGGCAGCTCGCCCAGGATGGCTGGCCCCTGCTTGTTCTGGCGCTTCATGCGGGCGAAGTAGGCGTGGGCGTCGGGCTGGCCGTCGAGCAGCTCGTCGATGAAGCCCTGCTCGTCGTCGTTCTTCAGGTAGTCGGACCACCACGCGTACTTGCGCTCGTAGCCGACCGTGGTGGAGGGCAGCGCGCCGAGTGCCTTGCCGCAGGCGGAGCCGGCGCCGTGGGCCGGGAACACCTGCACGTGGTCCGGGAGGGTCAGGAACTTCGCCTTGAGGGAGGCGAAGAGCTGCTGGGCGCCCTCAAAGCGGGTGTCGACGCCGCCGGCGGCCTCGTCCAGCAGGTCCGGGCGGCCGAGGTCGCCGGAGAACACGAAGTCGCCGGTGAGCATGTAGCCCGGGGCGTCCGCGAAGGCGCCGTCGGTGACGAGGAAGGACAGGTGCTCGGGGGTGTGGCCCGGGGTGTGCACGGCCTCGACGGTGATGTTGCCGAGCGTCACCGTGTCGCCGTCCTTGAGGAGGTTGCCCTCGAAGCCGTAGGCCCAGTCCTCGCCGCCCTCGCCGGACAGGTGGATCTGGGCGCCGGTGGCGTGGGCCAGCTCGCGGGTGCCGGAGAGGTAGTCCGCGTGGATGTGGGTCTCGGTCACGTGGGTGATGGTCATGCCGTTCTTGGCGGCCAGGTCCAGGTACACCTGGATGTCGCGGCGGGGGTCCACCACCATCGCCTCGTTCTTCGCCTGGCAGCCGATCACGTAGCTGGCCTGGGCGAGGTCCTCGTCGTAGATGCGCTCGAGCAGCATGGTTCTCCTCCGGGTCGGGGGGTCTCGATGTCCATCCGATACCCCCTGGGGTATGTCGAGAACGAGCGTAAGGTATACCCCCAGGGGTATGCAAGAGAGAGGGTGAGCCCGGGCGGCGACGGGGAGGGACGGCACGATCAGGAGACGTCGGCAGGGGGCGTGAGCCAGATGATTCCGCTGCGAATCGAGCGTCAGAACGACAGAAACGTCTGGCTCACGCGGCAGGGGGCGTGAGCCAGATGATTCCGCTGCGAATCGAGCGTCAGAACGACAGAAACGTCTGGCTCGCGCGGCGGGGAGCGTGAGCCAGATGATTCCGCTGCGGATCGGGCGTCAGAACTGCAGAAACGTCTGGCTCAGCGCCCGGGGTCCTCAGAGCAGGGGACGCAGTGGTACCAGCAGGGCCTCGACCACGCGGGCGAGGCCGTGACGGTCCTCCCAGCGCGGGGTGTCGATCCGGACGGCCCGCTGGGCGTCGAGAGCGAAGATCTCCTCCATCCGGGCGGCGAAGTCGCGGTCCACGACCACCACGTTGGACTCGTAGTTGAAGCCCAGGGAGAGGCGGTCGACGTTGGCCGAGCCCACGGTGGACCAGATGCCGTCCACGGTGGCGGTCTTCGCGTGGATCATGCTGGCCCTGTACAGCAGGATCGTGATGCCGGCCTCGAGCATCTTCCCGAAGAAGCCGCGCGAGGCCCAGTCCGCCACGATGTGGTTGGAGTCCTCCGGCACCATCACCTGCACGTCCACCCCGCGCCGGGCCGCGTGCAGCAGCGCCTCGAGGACCTGCTGGTCCGGGATGAAGTACGGCGTGTTGATGAGGATGCGGTGCTGCGCCCGCTGGATGGCGTCGAGGTAGCTCAGCCGGATCGGGTAAACCAGGAGCGGCGGCTGGTTCGCGGCCACGGTGACGCGCGGGTCCCACGTGTCCGGGGGGCGCCAGGACATCTGCTCGCCCGCGCGGTGGTGGGCGTTCCACTTGATGGAGATCGACTGGCCCAGCGCCCACACCGCCGGGCCGCGCTCACGCACGTGGGTGTCCCGCCACAGGCGGGCGTAGTCGTCGCCGATGTTGAAGCCGCCGGCGAAGCCGACCTCGTCGTCCACCACCATGATCTTCGAGTGGTTGAACCCGCTGTGCCGGACCACGCCTCGCCAGATCGGGCGGGCGAAGGCCGGCAGCCGGAACACGTGGATGCGCGGGTCCAGCTGACGGTAGAAGCGGGGCGGGACCACGAGGTTCCCGAACCCGTCGTAGGAGACGTAGACCTCCACGCCGCGCGCGGCCGCCCGGTTGAAGGCGTCCATGAACCGCTGGCCCGTGGGGTCGCCCTTCCAGATGAAGGTCTCGAACTTGATGATCCGCTGCGCTCCGTCGATCGCGGCGATCATCTCCTTGTAGAGGTCCTCACCCGAGGTGAAGATGCGCAGCTCGGAGCCCTCCACGTGGGCGTCGAACACGCCGGGGTTCGGCGCGGGTCGGCGCACTCGGCCGCCGCGCTTGACCATGTCCACGCCGGTGAGCCCGGCGGCGACCGTCAGCGGCAGTCCCACGAGACCGACGCCCGCGGCCACGGCCGCTCCCCGGAGGAGACGACGGACCGGCAGGCGGGACAGGGACGGCAGGGACGGTCGACGCATTCGCTCAGTCTACTCAGGGCCCCGTCAGCGCGGATCGGTCGAGCGGCGCATCTCGGTCCAGGCCGCGCTCACCTCGGAGCGCATGCGCACGAGTTCGATCGCCGTCTCCTGCAGCCTCCGGGCGCTCTCGCTCTCGGGGATGTACTGCCGCACCCGCTGGGCCTGGTCCTCCGCGGAGACGTCCACCATGACGGCGATCGAGTGCGCCACCAGGCGGGACTCCGCCCCGGTGCGTCGGCTCGCGTAGACGCGCAGCGCCACATGCATGGACCGCTCCGTGGTGTTCACCAGGAGGGCCTCCACGCGCACGAGGTCGCCCACGTGGATGTTCCGCACGAAGCGCACACCGCCGCCGAACACCGCGACCACGGATTCATGTCCGGTCCAGCGGGCGGCGCAGACGGCGGCCGCCTCGTCCACCCAGCGCAGGATCGCGCCCGCGTTGATGGTGCCGCCCACGGTGGCCTCCGCGTTGGGGGCCAGGAACGCGAGGGTGCTCATCTCCTCGGGGGCCTCCCCGGGCGCGGGGAACGGCAGTCGGGCCATGCCGCGCTCGACGGCGCGGCGGGCCACGGTGGAGCGGCGGGCCTGTTCGTCGCGCTCGATCTGGCCGGGGGTCGAGGGCTCCCAGACCGGCACGGTCACGGGCACCCCGCCCTCCTCCGCGGCGTAGACCACGAGGGACGAGGTGGCGACCACGGGGTCGCCGTCGTCGTCGCGGATCTCCGGCAGCAGCAGGCGGGTCTGGACGTGCACCTCGGCGCCGTCCGTGTGGACCACGCGCGCCTGCACCACGGCACGGCGGTCCACCGGCACGGGGTGCCGGAACTGGGTGTGCCCCATGTAGCGGGCACGCACGAACGTCCCGGCCCAACTCGCCGCGACGGCGTAGCCGGCCTTCTCGATCCAGGAGATGACGGTGCCGGCGTCCACCAGGCCGGTGGGATGATCGAAGCTGTCCGCCCGGAATTCGAGGGCGAGGGCTCCGGGGGGTCTCATGCCGTCGAACGTATCACCCGAGTCCGGGCCCTGTGCGGCCGGTCACGCCCCGTCCAGGAGTCTGCGGGGAACCTCCCGGCCGCGCCCCAGGCGGGTCCGCGCACGGGGGACAATGGACCCATGACCGCCTTCGACCGTCTCCCCCTGCCCGCGGAGCCCCAGACTCCGCACGACCGCCTGCGCCGCCGCACCGAGGCCGCCGTCGCCGAGCGCGGGGAGGCCGCCGTCGCCGGGCTGGCGGTGCGCCTGATGACCGGCGCGGCCACTCCCGATGACGTCACCTCGGGCGCCGCCCGCGCCCTCACCGGCGACGACGGCGACCTCAGCCCCGCCGCGACCGGCGCCCTGGCCCTGATGCACGCGTGGCACCGCAGCGCGCTGCCCGCCCTGACCGGGGCGCTCACCGCCCCCGAGGCGGACGTCCGCTCGGCGGCCCACCTCGTGCTCGCCTCCCGCGCCGGCTCGCTGCGCCGCGATGCCGCCGTCGACCGCACCCTCGTGGACGCGGTGCGGGCCGGCTGTGCCGACCCGGACCCGGAGGTCCGCGCGTCGGCCGCGTCCGCACTGGGTGCCCTCGCCCGCCCCGAGGACCTCGAGTCCGCCCTGCCCGTGCTCACCGGCATGGTGATGGACGTGGACGCGGACCTGGCCGCGGCCGCCGAGCTGGCCCTCGAGCAGCTCGCGATCCGCCTGGACCGGCCCGGCCTGCGGGTCAGCCTCGAGGGCTGAGGCGACGCCCGTGCAGTGCCCCCACTTCGATGTCGGCGAGTGCCGTTCCTGCCCGCTGATGGGCGTGCCGTACGCCCGGCAGCTCGCGGACAAGCAGGCCGCGGTCCTGGCCGCGCTGGCGGACGCGCTCGATGCGGACACGGTCGTGGCCGAGCCGTTCGCCTCCGCGGAGGCCGGGTTCCGGAACAAGGCGAAGCTCGTGGTCACGGGGTCGGCGGCAGCGCCGCGGCTGGGCATCCTGGACCCGCGGCAGCACCCCCGCCATCACGACGGCGCCGGCGTGGACCTGCGCGACTGCGGCCTGTACGAGGCCGGCATGGAGGGCGTGTTCGAGGCGTGCGCGGCGGCGGTGACGGCGGCCGGGCTGGAGCCCTACGACGTCGCCGCCCGCACGGGCGAGCTGAAGAACGTGATCGTGACGCTCTCCCCCGACCGGGAGGCGATGGTCCGGTTCGTGCTGCGCTCCGCCGACCGGCTGGACGCGCTGCGCGCGGCGGTGCCGGGGCTGCTGGATGACCTCGCGGCGCGCGGGACACCCGCCGCCGTGGTGAGCGCGAACCTGCTGCCCGAGCACGTGGCCCTGCCCGAGGGCGACGAGGAGATCGTGCTCGCCGGCGGGCCGACCCTGCGGATGGAACTGAACGGGATCGGCCTGCGGCTGCGCCCGCAGGGGTTCTTCCAGACGAACACCGCGGTGACCGAGGGGCTGTACGCGACGGCGGCGGCGTGGGTCGCCGAGGGCGGTGTGCCGGCGTCGGCGTGGGACCTGTACTGCGGGGTGGGCGGGTTCGCGTTCCACCTGGCCCGGGCCGGCGTGCGCGACGTGTGGGGCATGGAGTCCTCCGCCGAGGCGGTGGCCGCGGCCCGGGAGACGGCCGCGGAGCTCGGCCTGGCCGACCGGGCGCGCTTCTCCGCCGGCGACGCCACCTCCGCGCTTTCGTTCGAGAAACGGCGGGCTCCGGAGGCGCTTTCGTTCAAGAAACGGCGGCCCCGCCCGGACGCCGTCGTCGTGAATCCGCCGCGGCGGGGCATCGGCGCCGAGCTGGCCGACGCGCTGGAGGACTCGGGCGTGCCCACCGTCCTGTACTCCAGCTGCAACCCGGCGACGCTCGCGCAGGACCTGGCCCGGATGCCGAGCTATCGGGTGACGCGGGTGCAGGTGTTCGACATGTTCCCGCAGACCCGGCACGCGGAGGTGCTCACGCTGCTGACCCGGCGGTGACGGAAGCCGGGACGCGTCACCGCGGGCTCCCCGCCCGGCGGTTCCGCTTCTTCAACTCGTCGAACACGTCGAACAGCGTGTTCATCGAGGGCGCCAGAGCCGCCTGCGTCCGCACGCAGGGCTGCGGGTTCGTGAGGCCACCGGCCTGGAGGGGCCGCCCCGAGTCCCACCGGTTGGCCTTCCGCAGACCCCCCTCATTCCACAGCTTCTTGCCGACGAACAGACACAGCTGGAAGGTGTGCTCCGCCTGCGCCCCGGCACCACCCACCTCCTGCACGTCGACCCAGTCCACCGACCAATCCCGCGTCCACACCCGCCGCTCATCGAACGTGACATGCCGAGGCCGGAACAGACCCATCGTCGCGGCGGGAAGCACCGCCAACGCCAGCGCCAACCCGATGAACGACGCCACACGCCACACCCCGAACCCGACCGAGACATCCTCCGGCGGCCGGAAGATCACCCACACGAACACCGCGATGCACACCACGACGATCAGCCACAGGAACAGCCACCGCGCCGGACGCACCCGCGCCTGCACCGGCAGACTCGCCAGGATCTCCTCCCGCGTCGCCTTCTTCCGCAACCGCGTCGGCTTCGCATCTATCACTTGCTCCTCATCCAGTTCATGAGCCCTCCGCCCCCCGGCCATCTCCGCCGAGTGTGTCCTGCTCGTTCCCGGGCCACGCTTCCGGCGCGCGGGGGCACATGTCCGCCCCGTCGGCACGACCCTATTCCCGGAACCCACCGCGCCGCAGCGACATCACCGCAGCTGAGAACCGCTGTGATGTCGCTGCGGTGCGGTCGGCCGGAACGACGGCGCGCTCGCTGCGGTGAACATCGCCGCGGCACTCCCCGTGCGGCCCCACTTCCCCGCCCGTAGGCTGGTTCCCATGTCGCAGACGCTCACCCCCGCCGCTCCGCAGGACCTGAACGCCCGCCGCCACCGGCTCCGCCGCTACCGCGCCGTCATCTTCGACATGGACGGGGTCATCACGGACACCGCCGGCGTGCACGCGCAGGCGTGGAAGGAGCTCTTCGACGGGGCGCTGCCCGCCGTGGGCGCGCTGCCCGCCAACGCCGCCGTCGTCGCCGCGGACCCGGACGTGCTGCGCCCCTTCGACGCCGCCGCCGACTACCTGCACCACGTGGACGGGCGTCCCCGCGAGGACGGGGTCCGCACGTTCTTCGCCTCCCGCGGCCTGCAGGTGCCCGAGGCCGACTCCCCCGAAGCGGACACGGCCCCGGAGCTGACGGTCCTCGCCCTCGCCGAGCGCAAGCAGGGCTACTTCGAGCAGGTGCTCGAGCGCGACGGCGTCCGCGTGTTCCCGGAGGCCCAGGACCTCCTCGAGCGGCTGCGGGCCAAGGGCGTGCCGGTCGCACTGGTCACCAGCTCCAAGAACTCCCGCGCCGTGCTCACGGCCGGCGGCGTGCTGGACTTCTTCCCCGTGATCGTGGACGGGAACACCGCCCTCGAGCGCGGGCTGCCGGGCAAGCCGGACCCGGCGATGTTCTGGGAGGCCGCCCGGGAGCTGGGCGTCGACGTCGCGGACGCGATGGTCCTCGAGGACGCCGTCTCCGGTGTGAAGGCCGCCGCGGACGGCCGCTTCGGCCTCGTGATCGGCGTGGACCGCGAGCCCGATCTCGGCAAGGGCCGGCTCAAGGAGGCCGGCGCCCACCTGGTGGTCCAGGACTACGGGACCCTGCATCTGGAGGACCGCACCACCACCCCGTTCGACCCCGCGTGGGTGCTGCGCTGGGACCGCTTCGACCCGGCCTCCGAGGGCACACGCGAGGTGCTGTGCACCCTGGCCAACGGGTACTGGGGCACCCGCGGCGCCGTGCCCGGCACGCGCATCTCCTCCGTCCACTACCCCGGCACCTACATGGCCGGGGTGTTCAACCGGCTGACCTCGATGGTCCAGGGCCGGGTCGTGGAGACCGAGCACATGGTCAACATCCAGGACTGGACCCCGCTCGTGGTGACCCCGCGCCACGGCCGCCCGCTGCTGCCGGGTGAGGAGAACCTCGTGGAGTACGGCCAGGAGATGGACCTGCGCCGCGGCGTGCTCTCCCGCACCATGACCTTCGAGGACGAGCAGGGCCGGCGCACCACGGTCCACACCCGGCAGTTCACCTCGCTGGCCAATCGGCACCTCGCCGCGATCGAGCTGACCGTGGTGGCGGAGAACTGGTCCGGGGACCTCACGGTGCGCTCGAAGATCGAGGGCCGCGTGGCCAACCTCAACGTCTCCGACGACCGCACCCTCGCCAACCAGCACCTCGAGCCGGTCCAGGCCCGGGAGATCGACGGCGAGACCGTCCTGCTCGAGACCGCCACCAACCAGTCCGGCATCCACGTGGCCATGGCCACCCGCACCCGCCAGGTGGCGCCGGTGGGCCACCACGAGCCCATCCGCCGCCCCGTGGACGGCTCGGACCTGGTGGTCGGCCAGGACATCCTCCTCCACGTGGACGAGGGCGTGCCGCTCGTGCTGGAGAAGGTCGCCGCCGTCGCCACGAGCCACGACCACGCCAACGCCTCCGTGTGGGAGTCGGCGGTGAAGGACGTCCAGCGCGCCCAGAACTTCCGCAACCTGCTGACCCTGCACGAGCAGCGCTGGGGCACCAACTGGGACCGGTTCTCCGTGCGCATCGACCTGGCCGAGCCGTACCGGCATCAGCGCCGCTCCACGGCGGCGGAGGCCGGCGGCGAATACGCGCCGCCCGTCGTCGACGCCGGCCACTCGGCCCCGGTGGGGTCCGCGGTCCCGATGGGCAAGGACGGCGCGTCGCTGCGCCAGCAGCTCGCCCTGAACCTGCACACGTTCCACGTGCTCCAGACGGCCTACGGCCGCCGCCGGGACCTGGACGCCTCCGTGGGGGCACGCGGCCTGCACGGCGAGGGCTACCGCGGCCACATCTTCTGGGACGAGATCTACGTCTACCCGATGCTCACGCTGCGCCGCCCCGAGATCACCCGGGGCCTGCTGATGTACCGCTACCGGCGTCTCAACGAGGCCCGCGCCAACGCCCAGGCCGAGGGCTGGGCCGGTGCCATGTACCCGTGGCAGTCCGGGGCGGACGGCTCCGAGGAGACGCCCACCGAGCTGTGGAACCCGCGCTCGCGCATGTGGATGCCGGACAACTCCCACAACCAGCGGCACGTCTCCCTGGACATCGCCTACTCGGTGCTGCGGTACATCGAGATCACGAAGGACACGTCCTTCATCTCGGACTACGGCGCGGAGATGCTCGTGGAGATCTCCCGGTTCTTCATGTCCATGACCCTGCACAACGCCGTCACGGACCGCTACGAGATCCACGGCGTCATGGGCCCGGACGAGTTCCACGACGGCTATCCCGAGACCCCCGGCTCCGGCCTGCGCAACAACGCGTACACGAACGTGCTGACCTCGTGGGTGCTCGCGGAGACCGCCCGCCTGGTCCGCTGGCTGGACACGATCGACGACGGCCTGCCCGAGCTCATGGAGATCTCCGAGGAGGAGATCGAGCGCTGGGAGGAGGTCAGCACCCGCCTGACCGTGCCGTTCTTCGAGGAGGGCGAGGAGGCCGGCATCCTCGCCCAGTTCGAGGGCTACCAGGACCTGCTCGAGTTCGACTGGGAGGCCTACCGCGCCAAGTACGGGAACATCGGCCGCATGGACCTGATCCTGCAGGCCGAGGGCGACGCCACCAACCGGTACAAGCTCTCCAAGCAGGCCGACACCCTCATGCTCGGCTACCTGTTCTCCTCCGAGGAGCTGGACCGGATCCTGCGCCGCATGGGCTACGAGCTGCCGCAGGAGGCGTTCGAGCGGATGGTCACGTACTACGAGGCCCGCTCGACGCACGGTTCCACGCTCTCCCGCCTGGTGCACGCGTGGGTGGCGGCCCGCACGGACCCGGACCGGTCCTGGGACCTGTTCACGGAGGCCCTCGAGTCGGACCTCTCGGACACGCAGGGCGGCACCACCAAGGAGGGCATCCACCTGGGCCTGATGGCGGGCACCGTGGACACGGTGATCCGCTGCTACGCGGGCCTCGAGACGCGCGACGACGTCGTCCGGCTGCACCCCCGCATGCCCGCCCAGCTGCCCGGCGCCCGCTTCACCATCCGGTTCCGCCAGCAGCCCGTGGTCATCCACATGACCCAGCGGGAGGTGACGGTGGCCGCGGGCGAGGGCATGTGGCACGACGTGCCGATGATCATCGCCGGCCGCGAGCACACCCTCTCCCCCGGCGAGAAGCTGACGGTCCCGCTGGACTGAGGGCCGCCGTCGTCGGCCACCCCACCCCGTCCCTTTGGGGGCGAAAGTGGGCGGTATCCCGCGCGGATACCGCCCACTTTCGCCCCCGGACGCGGGAGGACGCGGGAGGACGCGGGAGGACGCGGCTGCCGCCCCGGCTCAGCGCAGCGGCAGCTCGGCGCGGACCACCCAGCAGCCGCCCAGCGGGCCGGCCGTGAGGGTGCCGCCGAACACGGCCACGCGCTCGCGCATGCCGGCCAGGCCGAAGCCGCTGGCCATCGCGACCACCACGCGGTCGCGGCGGGGCTCGCCCTCATCCATCGGGCTGGCGATGCGCAGCACGAGGCGGTCCGCGCCCTCGAGCTCCGAGGCCAGGTGCACGGTGCCGCGGCGCGGGGCGTGCTTGAGGATGTTCGTCACCGACTCCTGCACCACGCGCAGCACGGTCAGCTCCAGGGAGCGCGGCAGCTCGTCCAGCTCGGTCAGCGAGCGCTCCACCGCGAACCCGGCCGCGTGCAGGCGGGCCTCGAACTCGTCGAGGCGGGCCGGCAGGTCCACGACGGCGTCCCCCTCCGCCGTCTGCGCGTTGCGGGAGGAGCCGCGTAGCGCGGTGAGCATGCGGCGCAGGTCCACGAGGGACTGTCGGGCGGCCTGCTCGATGGCCTTCTCCGCGGCGGCCCGTTTGTCCGGGTCCCTCTGGGTGGGCAGCATGGCGGCCTGCATCGAGATCACGGTGAGCCCGTGCGCGACGACGTCGTGCAGCTCCGCCGCGATCCGCTGCCGCTCGGCCTCCGCGGCGCAGGCGGCGGCCTCCTCGGCCCGGCGCAGGGCCGCCTCGCGGTCCCGGGCCCGATGCCGGGATCGGCGGATCATGAAGGCCGGCACCGCCACGCACAGCGCGACGATGAGCGTGATGACCATGACGCCCTTGAGGCTGTCCTCGTCCGCCCACGTGCCGTCGGTGAGGACCTCGCCCGCGACGGTGAGCAGGATGAGGGCGCCCAGGGCGAACCAGACGAACACCCGGTGCGAGTACCGCGTCACCATGGCCGCGCCCAGGACGACCCCGCCACTGAACGCCTGCGGGGTGAGGTGCGCGTGGTCCGCCTCCACGAGGCCCACCAGACCGAACGTGCACCCGAGCAGCACGAACACCGCCGCGAGGGTGGGCTGCCACCCGAACAGCAGCGTGACCAGCACGCTCGCCAGGAACAGGACCCAGCGCAGGAGCGGCTCCCGCCCCTCACCCGTCAGCCCGCCGTCCTTCTCGAGGATGCCCGCGAGTTCGGGGTCGGCGCTCAGCCCGGCGGCCACCGTGGGCCCCAGCATCAGGGTGAGGATCTCCCCCAGCACCATGAGCCCGACGATCACATAGAGGACGATCCGCGTGTGCCGGGAGACGGGTTCCGTGCGCAGGATCGCCGGCAGGCGGGAGCCCAGGGGAGACTCGGCAGGCGGGGGCGACGTCGCCGTCGTCGTCCGAGCCGGGGCGGGCGCCGCGATGCTCATCCGATGTCCACGAGGCCCGCGCGGGCGGCGCGGATGAGGATCTGCACGCGGTCACGGACCTGCCACTTGTCCAGGACCTTGCCGATGTGGGACTTCACCGTGGCCTCCGCGAGGAACAGGGCGCCGGCGATCTCCGCGTTGGAGGCGCCCTTGGCGAGCTCGCGGACCACGTCCAGCTCGCGCTCGGTGAGGCGCTCGTGCGGGGCGAGGGGCTCGGCCGGGCACGGGGCGGCGTGTTCGGGGGCCGCGGTGACGGCCTCCACCAGGTCCGCGGCCACGCGGGCGGAGAACACGGCGTCCCCGGCGTGGACGCGGCGGATGGCGTCCACGACCTCGGCCGGCGGTGCGTCCTTCACGAGGTAGCCTGCGGCGCCGGCGCGCAGGGCGGGCACGAGGTACTGCTCGGAGGAGAAGGTGGTGATCGCCAGGACGCGCACGCCCGGGGCCTCGGCGGAGATGCGCGCGGTGGCCTCGACGCCGTCCATGCGGGGCATCTGCATGTCCATCAGCACGACGTCGGGGGCCAGCGTGCGGGCCGCCTCGAGGGCCTGGACCCCGTCCTCGGCGGAGCCGACCACCTCGAGGTCCTCGGCCTGGGCCACGAAGTGCTCGAGGGCGGTGCGCATCAACGCCTGGTCGTCGGCCACGACTACTCGGATCATGGCGTCCAGCCTAGGTGTAGGAGGGCATGACGTTGTTGACTCGGGTCGGTGCCAACGAGGCCGGAGGGGCGTCCCCGCAGGAGGTATGAGGCCGATGGTAGTTGTAGTGGTTCACCCACACTGCCAACGCCTCACGCCGGGCCGTCTCTGAGGAGTACGGGCGGGCGTAGAGGACCTCATCGACCATCAGACGGTTGTAGCGTTCGACCTTCCCGTTATGGCGGGGTGTGTAGGGCCGGATCCGGTGGTGCCGGCCCCCGAGCGAGACCACCTTGGCGGTGAAGTCCACGGCCCGGTAGTTGTTCCCGTTGTCCGTGACCACCCGGTCCACGGTGATGCCGTGCGCGGCGAAGAACGCCCGCGCCCGGCAGTAGAAGCTCACGGTCGTGGCCGCCTTCTCGTCCTCCAACGCCTCGGTGTACGCCAGGCGGGTGTACCCGTCGATCGCCGAGTGCAGGTAGGTGTACCCGACCCGTCGGCCAGGCCCGCGTTTGGCCGCTCGCGCGTTCTCGGAGTCCCGGCCGTGAGCACGCCAGCCTCCCCCCTCGGGGATGCGCCCGATTTTCTTCACGTCCAGGTGCACCATGTGCCCCGGGCCGCGGGCGGTGATCTTCTGGGGTCGTTGGCGCAGGTCCTCACCCGTGGGCGCGAGGTCTGGCAACCGGGAGATGCCCAGCCGGTGCAGCCACCTGCCCACCGTTCGGAGGCACACCCGGTGGCCTTCAGAGACGAGGTGGTGATGGATGCGGCGGGCTGACCACTTCTCCCTGCGACGCAGGGTCTGGATCTGGGCCACCACCTCGGGGTCGAGCTGGGCGGGAGAGCGTCGTGGCCGGCAGGAGCGGTCTTGCAGTCCTGCCTCGCCCTCGGCGCGGTAGCGGGCCACCCAGGTGGCCACCGTGGGGCGGCTGACGCGGAACTCGGCGGCGACATGGGCTTGTGGGATCCCGTCGTGCAGGTGGCGTTGGACCATGCGCAGCCGGCCGGTCGGGGTCAGGGGTGCGTTAGCGTGAGTCATGAGCGGGTCTCTTCTGGCAGGTGGGTTGTTGAGGAACTTCCATCCTGCCGGGCGGGGCCCGCTCGTCTCATCTCAGCCCGTACCCCGTGGCAAGAACCTCATGACCCACAACACCTAGGAGGCGCACAGGCCGCCGCGCGTCCACCGAAGGTCGACGTCGGCCCCCGCCTCGGGGCGGACCGGGCCGGCTCCCGCGCCCGGCCGGCCACCGCAGTCCCGGCGCCTCCGTGGGCAGAACCCACAACCCCGTCGCCTCCGTGGGCAGAACCCACAACCCCGTCGCCTCCGTGGGCAGAAGAGAGGGCACTTCTGCCCACGGAACGCTCTGGCCTGCCGCTTCCGCCCACGGAACCGGGCCGCCCCACCCGGGCCCCGCTCCACCCCCCGCGCGTCACCGCGGCAGCAGGAACCAGCCCATCACGGCCATGCCGAGGATCCCGGCGAGCATGGCCGGCAGCAGCACCACGAACAGGTTCCGCCGCGTCACGGCCCAGCCGGGCATCTGCGGCGACTGCGCCCCCGCGGCCATGCCGTGGGCCACCTGGATGCGAGCGGGCCCGGCGACGATGCCCCAGCCCGCGGCCGCGTTGTGCAGGCCGTTGGACCAGGGCGGGGGGACGCCCAGGGCGGCGCCTGTGTCCATCTGCAGGGGGCCGATCAGGGCCATGGCCCCGGTGTTCGAGGCCGTGATGAAGCCGGCGAACGCGCCGAGGAACGGCATCGCCACCAGGTAGGACTCCCCCATCCCGCTGAGTGCGCCCGCGAGCGCCTGCGAGACCCCGCCGGCGGAGAGGATGAGCCCGAACGCCACGTAGAGCGCGTTGGGGATGGCGGTGCCCACCCACAGCTTCCCGGCCTCGCGGGGGACTCGGCGGCGGGCGGCGGCGTCAAGGTGGAGGAGCCACACGCCCACGCCCACCGCCACGAACGCCCACAGCGCCGGCGTCCCCACGAGGGCCGCCGCCCCCTCGAGCCCGAACGCGCCCTTCACGGTGGTGCCCAGCACGGTGCCGGCCATGAGCGTCAGGTACGGCACCACGTCCCGCCCCGGCCCGGGCAGCAGCCGGCCGCCGCGGATCACGAGCAGCCAGGCCACGGTGAGCACGAACGTGGCGACGGCGCCCGCCGGCGCGGTGCCGACCACGAGGTTCGCCCCCAGGATCAGCGCCCACTGGGCGACCCCGGAGAGCACGGCGACGCCGAGCCAGGGCAGTGTCCGGGCCGGGCCGACGTCGACTCGCATGCCGCGCGCCCCGCGCAGCAGCAGCACCGTGGCCACGCCCGCCACCAGGCAGGCCGGCAGGTTGAACACCGCGGCGGTGACCCCGATCTCCCGGAAGTCCAGGCCGAACAGGCGGGCGCCCATGAGCGTGCCCGGCGCCATGGACCCCCACGGGCCGATGGTGAGCGCGAGGACGGAGATCAGCGCGGACCGGAACGCCGTGTAGCCCAGACCCAGCAGCAGCGGCACACCCACGATCAGGGAGACGCCGAACCCGGTCACGGTCTCGAGGAACGGGATGACGCCGTGCACCATGAGCAGCGCGGTCGCGATCGTGGGGCCGTTGCCCGCCGACAGCCACGCGGCCAGGCGCGCGTGCCCGCCCGAGTACTCCATGACGCGGGACAGGGTGATGCCGCCCGCGATGATCGCCAGGATCTCGAGCAGCGTGGGCACGCCGGCGCCGATCGCGCCGCCCAGGTCGCCCGGGGCCACGCCGAAGGCCGTGAGGGCCAGCAGCACGGCCACGGCCGTCCCGGCGGCCGGGGCCACCCACGCGGGCAGTCGGGTGAGCAGCAGCACGAGGGTGAGCAGGATGGGTGAGAGCGCGAGCAGCACCTCCACGGCGCACCCCCTTCCCTCGTGTACTGCGCCCCACTGTAGGCGCGGGGTGGGGCCGACACCCCTCCCCTTACTCTGGGGGTCATGACGCAGCCATCCCACCCCGACGACGTCACCCGCGCCCGCCTGATCCCGCCCGTGCCCGTGGCGGTGGCCCCGATGGCCGGCGGCCCCTCGACCCCGGAGCTGGTCGCCGCCGTCGTGGGCGCAGGCGGCGGCGGGTTCCTCGCCGGCGGCATGCGGACGGCCGCGCAGATGCGCGCGCAGGTGGACGCGCTGCGCGCGCTGCTGGGCGCGGAGGGGCCGGACCGCTGGGGCGTGAACCTGTTCGTGCCGGACGCGGTGAACACGGCCATCCCGGACGCGGCGCGCACGGAGGCGGCACGGTCGGCGCGGACGGCGGCCGTCGCCGCGTACCGGGCGGGCCTGACGGCCGACGGCGCCGCCGGCCTGCCCACCGCCGCGGACGTCGTCCCGGACCCGGACGCCGAACGGGCCGACTTCGACGCCCTGCTCACCGCCGCCGAGGAGCAGGCGTGGCCGCTGGTCTCCTTCACGTTCGGCCTGCCGGCCGCCGACGTGTTCGCCCGGCTGGCCGCCGCGGGTATCCCGGCCGGAGCCACCGTGACGGACGCGACCGAGGCGCGGGCCGCCCTCGACCACGGGGCCGCGTTCCTCGTGGTGCAGGGCCACCGCGCCGGCGGGCACCGGGGCACGTCGGACCCGGCCGCGGAGCCGACCCGCGCCGAGATGCCGACGGTGCTGGCGGCGGTGCGCGACGTCGTCGGGACGGGGGCCGCGAGCGCCGCGCCCGTGGTGGCCGCCGGCGGCGTGGGCACCGCCGAGGACGTGCGCGCCCTGCTGACCGCCGGCGCGGACGCCGTCTCGGCCGGCACCGCGTTCCTCCTCACCCCGGAGGCGGGCACCTCGGCGGCGCACCGGGCCGCCGTCGCGGCGTGTGCGGCCGGGACACGCTTCTCCGCCGACGACGGCCGGGCCCGCACCGGCCTGACCCGCGCCTACACGGGGCGGTGGGCGCGGTCGCTGGCCACCGCGTTCATGGCGGAGCACCCGGACGCCCCCGCCGCGTACCCCGAGGTCAACGTCCTGACGAAGGGGCTGCGCGCCGCCGCCGCGGCCGCCGGCGACCTCGAACGCGTCCACCTGTGGGCCGGCACCGAGGCGCACCGGGTCCGTGAGGCGCCGGCCGCCGACGTCCTCGCCTCCCTCGCGCCCTGAGGACCGTCCCGGATCATCCCGCGGACTGACGCCGGCCCCTCGGCCTGCGGCCTAGGCTGGCCCGCGTGAACCCCCTGCGCCGCCTCGACCAGTGGACGCGCCTGCACCCCGTGCGCACCGACGTGATGGCCGCCGCGGCACTGTTCACCGTGCTCGTGGCGCTGCCGTGGATCGCGCTCGGGCCGATGGTCGCCCCGGACCCCCAGGGCCGGCAGACGGCCGTCTCCCTCCTGGCCGGGGCCGGCATGGTCCTGCCGTGGGCCGTGCGTCGGGTGCGCCCGGTGGCCTCGGCCGCCGTCGTGACGGCCGCGGCCGTCCTGCACCTGCTCGCCGGGCCCGAGTTCAGCCTGTCCCTGCTGATGGTGCCGCTCACCGTCTACAACCTCGCTGCAAACGCGCCCCGGAGCGTCTCCGTGGCCGGGCTCCTCCTGGGGCTGGTCGGCGGCGTGGCCAACGGGGTGAAGGTGTGGCTGTTCCCGGCGCAGTTCGTCACCCCCGACGGCCTCACCGTCCGCTCCCCCGCGGAGCCGCTGGCCATGGTCATCATGGCGATCGGCTGCGGGCTCGTGGTGCTCACCGCGTGGGCGTTCGGCGACGTCGTGCGCAACCGCCGCCTCGCCGTGCGCGCCCTCGAGGACCGCGCCCACCGCCTCGAGGTGCAGTCCCGGCAGGAGCGCGAGCTCGCCGCCGCCGACGAGCGCAGCCACATCGCCCGGGAGATGCACGACATCGTCGCCCACTCCCTGCAGGTGATCATCTCCCAGGCCGACGGCGCCCGGTACGCCGCCGCCGCCAAGCCCGCGCTCGCGGTCACCGCGCTCGAGACCATCGGCCAGACCGGCCGTTCCGCGCTCGCGGACATGCGCCAGCTGCTCGGCGTGCTCCGCGAGACCGGCGAGACCGTGGCCGGGGTGCCCGGCGTGACCGACGACGACGCCCGGCGACCCGCCGCCGACGTCGTCGCCTCCCCCGACGGCCGCGGCACCCGCCTGCCCCCGGGCCGCCGGCCCCAGCCGCGACTCGCGGACCTGCCCGCCCTCGTGGAGACGATGCGCCTGTCCGGGCTCGAGGTGTCCCTGCTGGAGACCGGCACACCCCGCCGCACGCTGCCGGCGGGTGGGGAGCTGGCGGCGTACCGGATCGTGCAGGAGGCGCTCACCAACACGCTGCGCCACGGCGGGCCGGACGCGGACGCCTTCGTCACGCTCGCCTGGACGGCGCACGGCCTGGACCTGCAGATCGACGACGACGGCTGCGGCGCCGCCGCCGACCCCGCCACCCGGGGCAGCGGCCAGGGTCTGCGGGGGGCCGCCGAGCGGACGGCCCTGTTCGGCGGGACGCTCGAGACGGGGCCGCGCGTCGGGGCCGGGTACCGCGTGTCCGCCCACCTGCCGTACTCGGCGGTGTGAGGGGTGGCCGCCCCCGTCTCGCCCGCTCACCCCGCCCGACTTGAGAGGATGACCCCATGAGCTCTGAGGAGACCGTCCCCGTCCGCGTGGCCCTGGTGGACGACCAGGCACTGATCCGCTCCGGGCTGGCCATGCTCGTGGACTCGCAGCCGGACCTGACGGTCGTGGCGGAGGCGGGCAGCGGGCGCGAGGCGGTGGCGTCGGTGTCCGTGGCGGGCGCCGACGTCGTGCTGATGGACGTGCGCATGCCGGAGATGGACGGCATCGAGGCCACCCGCGCGCTGCTGCGCCGGCCGGACGCCCCGCGCGTCGTGGTGCTGACCACCTTCGACCTGGACGAGTACGCCTTCGACGCGATCGAGGCGGGCGCCAGCGGCTTCCTGCTCAAGGACGCCCCGCCCGAGGAGCTGCTCGCCGCGATCCGCACGGTGCACCGGGGCGACGCCGTGATCGCCCCGTCCACGACGCGCCGGCTCCTGACGCACATGGCCCCGCGTCTGCGCTCGGACCAGGTCCGCAGCGCCGAGTGCGAGGAGCAGCAGGCGGCCGTGGCGTCGCTGACCCCGCGCGAGCACGAGGTGCTGGTGCTCATGGCGCAGGGCGCCGCGAATCTGGAGATCGCCGCCGAGCTCGTGCTCTCCGAGGCCACGGTGAAGACGCACGTCGGCCGGGTGCTGGCCAAGCTAGGCGCCCGCGACCGCGTGCAGGCCGTGCTCATCGCCCACCGCGCGGGCCTCGTGCAGTTCTGACCCGCCGTTCCGGCACGCCCTGCAGCCCCCGCCCTAGCCCCTGCCCCACCCCTCGTCGAGGCCCGCAGACACGCCGCTACGCCGTCGTCGTAGCGGCGTGTCTGCGGGCCTCAACGGCCGGCCTCGACGGTCGGCCGGGGCGGTCGGCCGGGGCGGCGGGGCCCTTCCCTGAGCCACTCCCCAGGCGCCTGCCAGCACAATCACAGGTCATACCTGGGTATGAGTCGGACGCCCCGAGGTTCATCCTCATGGCCCTGCCGGTGCGCCCACCCCCTCCGCGATGCTGGACGCAGGCCCCGCAGCGGGTCCGCCGCCGGGGTGCACGCGCCGACGGCCGCCCCGGCCCGACGCGCACTGGAGGAGAGGCACCATGACCGGCAGCATCCTGGACCACCCCACCCCGACGACGTCCCGCGCCTCCGACGCAGCCACCGAGCAGGCACAGCGGGACAGCGAATGCGTGGCCTTCTTCGTCGCGCTGGTGACGGCCGCCGTCGTGATGCTGGGCCTGAGCCTGTTGACGGGGGTCGAGGGGCTGCTCCGCCTGGCACTCACCGCGGGCGCCGGCCTGCTCGCCGGCGCCGTCGCGTGGGCCACCGCCCGCCCCGTCCAGGAGGACGCCCCGGGCGACTGACCCGGCCGCGCCCTCAGGGCCGCAGGCCGCGCAGGTACGTGTCCAGCAGCCAGCCCCGCTGGTCCGGGCCGTGGCCCAGCAGCGCGCACTCCGGCGACCGGGTGACCATGAGCAGGCCGAACAGGTAGTCCGCCCCGGTCACGTCCGGGCCCACGAGCCCGGCCCGCCGCGCCTCGGCCACCACCTGGTCCGCGAGCTCGAGGATCACACGCTCGGCCTCGGCGATGAGGGCCTCGGGCGGCCGGTCGGCGGGGTCGAAGTCGTCCCGGGCCGCCGCGAGCGAGGCCAGGTTCACGGCCCCCAGGTCCTCGGCGAGCTGCCGCCACCGCGCCTCGGCCCCGCCGCCGTGCTCGTCCCCGCCCGCCCCGTCGAGGAAGGCCTGCAGGATCCCCCCGGTGCGGGCCACGACGTCCTCGAGCACGGCGTCCAGCAGATCCCGACGCGTGGGGAAGTGCCGGTACAGCGTGCCCACGCCGACCCCGGCCTCCTGCGCCACCCCGCGCAGGCACATCGCCGCCCCCTGGGTGGCGATGAGACGGCCGGCGGCCGCCAGCAGGTCCTGGCGGTTGGCGCGGGCGTCGGCTCTCATGTCCCCATCATCCCACTCCGCCCCGCACCGCCCGGCGGCGGGGACCTGACGCCCTCGGGTCCACGCCTCGCCGGCCCGCCTCATCCCCGGGCATGACCCGCCGCCCGCAGAGGTGGTCCCCTCCTCCGATCCGCCCCGCCGCGTCCGCGCGGAAGAGTGGGTTCCATGGACACCCCACGCACCTCGCACCCCGCCTCTCCCACGACCCCCGGCCCCGTCGCGCCGGGGCCGGGCACGCCGTCGTCGTCCGCCACCACGACGACGGCGCCCGCCGTCTGCGCCCGCGGCCTCACCCGCGCCTACGGGCGCGGTGACGCGCAGGTGCACGCCCTGCGCGGGGTGGACGTGGACTTCGCCTCGGGCGCGTTCACCGCGATCATGGGGCCCTCGGGCTCGGGCAAGTCGACGCTCATGCACTGCCTGGCCGGGCTGGACGCGCCGACCTCGGGCTCCGTGCGGATCGGCGGCACCGAGATCACCGGGCTGGACGACACCGCCCTGACCCGCCTGCGCCGCGACCGCGTGGGCTTCGTGTTCCAGGCCTTCAACCTCGTGCCCACGCTCACGGCCGAGCAGAACATCGTGCTGCCCCTCGAGCTGGCCGGCCGCGCCCCGGACCGCGCGTGGCTGGAGGAGATCACCCGGACCCTGGGCCTCGCGGACCGGCTGGGCCACCGCCCGCACGAGCTCTCGGGCGGTCAGCAGCAGCGCGTCGCCGTCGCCCGCGCCCTGCTCACCCGACCGGACGTCGTGTTCGGGGATGAGCCCACCGGCAACCTGGACACCGCCACCTCCGCCGAGGTGCTCGGCCTGCTGCGCCGGTCCGCGCGGGAGATGGGCCAGACCGTCATCATGGTCACCCACGACCCCGTGGCCGCCTCCGCCGCCGACCGCGTCGTGCTGCTCGCGGACGGCCACCTGGCCGGCGAGCTCGTGGACCCCACGGTCGAGTCCGTCACCGCGGCCCTGACCGCCCTGTCCGCCCCGGCCGAGGGCGGGGTGCGCTGACCATGTGGACCGTCGCCCTCTCCCAGCTGCGCACCCAGCCGCGCCGCTACGTCTCCCTGGTGCTGGCCATCCTGATCGGCACCCTGTTCCTCGCGGCCTCCTTCCTCGTCTCCTCGACGGCGCAGGCCACCCTGCGCGCCACGCTCGGCAGCACCTACGCCGGCGCCAACCTCGTGGTCCTGCCGGGCGGGTCCGAGGACGTCTCCGACCTCGCCGGCACCGGTGCCGAGCCCGGCCCGCTGGCCCGCCTGGACGGCGTCGAGGAGGCGTACGCCCTGCGGATGGCGTGGGCGGCGGCCCGCGCCGCGGACGCCGAGTTCGGCGCCGCGGTGATGCCCCTGCCCCGCGACCCGGCCCTGGCGGGCCTGACCGTGACCGCCGGCGCCCTGCCCGCCGCCGACGACGCCCGCGGCGTCACCCTCGACGCGCAGACCGCGGACCGGCACGGGGTGGCCGTGGGCGACGTCGTCGCGCTGGCGAGCGAGTCCGGGCCCGCCCCTGCCACCACGCCGGTCGACGCGGTGGTCACGGGCCTGACCCAGCCCTCCCCGGACCCGATGCTCTCCGGGCAGGCGCAGGTGTGGGCCTCGCCCGCGGCGCTGACCGCGGTGCAGGGCCAGGACGGGGAGGCCGGGTTCACCCCCCACCTGCTGCTGCGCCTGGCCGACGGGGCGGACGTCCCCGCCGTCGCCGAGGCCGCCCGCGCCGAGGCCGCCGCGGCCGGGGCGGACGTCGACGTCGCGACCCCGGACGAGGCCGTGCGCTCGGCGGTGACGCAGCTGAGCGGCGGCACCGACCTGCTGGGCTGGGTGCTCGGCGGCTTCGCGGCGCTGGCCCTGCTGGTGACCGCGCTGGTCATTGCGAACACCTTCCAGGTGCTCGTGGCCCAGCGCACCCGTGACCTCGCGCTGCTGCGCACCATCGGCTCGACGACGGCCCAGGTGCGGGCGTCCGTGCTGACCGAGGCCGCCGTCGTGGGCGTGGTGGGCTCCGTGCTGGGCGCCGGGCTCGCCGTGGCGATCGTGGCCGGCGTGGCCGCGGCCGCCCGCGCGATGCTGGACCTGCCGTTCCTCACGTTCGGGCTGCACCCGGCAGGGCTCGCCGTCTCGGTGGCCGTGGGCGTGGCGGTGACGGTCCTGGCCGCGCTGGCCCCCGCGGTGGCCGCGACGCGCGTCGCCCCGCTCGAGGCCCTGCGGCCCAGGGACGAGGTGACCGCCGGATCGCGCGGCGGCCGGGTCCGCACGGCGATCGGGCTGATGCTGGCCCTCGGCGGCACCGCTCTCATGCTGTGGGGCGTGTCCACGCGGGAGCCGGTCTCGGCGATCGGCGGCGGCGCGCTGTCCTTCGTGGGCGTGCTGCTGCTGGCGCGGCTGTTCGTGCCCGCCGCGGTGCGGGGGGCGGCGGTGCTGGCCCGTCCGGCCGGCGTCCCCGGTCGCCTGGCCGGGCTGAACGCGGTGCGCCACCGGTCCCGGACCGCCGCCACCGCCGCGGCCCTGCTCGTGGGCACCACCCTCGTGGCGCTGTTGCTCACCGGCGGGCGCACCGCCCAGGAGCAGACGGCCCTCGCCCTGGACACCGCCTACCCGGTGGACCTCGTGGTGCAGCTGCCCGCCGACGCGGACCCGGCCCGTGCGGCCGAGGCCGTCGCCGCGACGGCGGACGTGCAGGCGGTGGCCCTGGCCACCTCGGTGGGCGCCACGGAGGACGGGACCCCCGTGCTGGCGACGTCGGCCGCGGACCTGCGCGCCGTCGTCGCGCGCCTGCCAGAGGGCGTGACCGGCCTCGGCGACCCCGGCACGGCGCTCGTGCCCGACTGGGTCGACGCGGATCAGGTCCGCGCTGAGGTGGCGGGAGCCGAGCGGACGTTCGTCCCGGTGCGCGCGGGCTCGCTGAGCTCCGGCGTGTACGTGGCGGCCGAGCCGCTGCGCGAGACCGGGTGGGACGGGGCCGCGGGCGCCGCCGTGCCGGGCCAGCTGCTCGTCGCGCTCGACCCCGGTGTCCCCGTCGACCGCCTGCAGGGCCTGAGCGAGGACGTGACCCGGGCCGCGGGCGCCGGGGCGGCCGTGATCGACGGCGGGGCCGGCGAGCGCGCGCTCTACGCCCGGATCATCGACGCGATGCTCGGGATCGTGGTGGCGCTGCTGGCGGTGTCCGTGCTGATCGCGCTGATCGGCGTGGCGAACACGCTGAGCCTGTCCGTGATCGAGCGGACGCGCGAGAACGCGCTGCTGCGGGCCCTCGGCCTGACGCGAGGCGGACTGCGCGGGGCGATCGCGATCGAGGCCGTGCTGATCGCGGTCGTGGCCGCCGTGCTGGGCTGCGCCCTCGGGGTGTGCTACGGCTGGGCGGGGGCGCAGCTGGTCCTCGCCGACCTCTCCGCGACCGCGGGCGCCGGGACCGCGGTGCGCCCGGCCGTGCCGTGGCTCGAGCTCGGGCTGGTGGTGGCCGTGGCGGCGCTGGCCGGCCTGGCGGCGTCGCTGCTGCCCGCGCGTCGGGCGGCCCGGCTGAGCCCCGTGGCGGGCCTGGCCGCGGTGTGAGCGAGCGGGGCGCGGTGTGAGCGGGCGGGCCACGGTGTGAGCCGGGCCACGCCACGGCCCTCACTCGCGCGCTGCCCGGCGGCCGGCGTCGTCGTCGACCGTCCGGAATCGTCTGCGGAACTGACCCTTCTGGGGGGTCTGATCCCGCCTCAGAAGGGTCAGTTCCGCAGACGATTCGCCGGGGCCGAGCCGGGGGCGCCCGCGGCCCTGCGGCCGTCGGAACGGCGGTAGGCCATCGCGAGCACGGCCCCGGAGAGGTTGTGCCAGATCGAGAACACGGCGCCCGGCAGGGCTGCCGCCGGCGAGATGTACTGCGCGGCGAGGCCCGCGGCCAGGCCCGAGTTCTGCATGCCGACCTCGATCGAGACCGTGCGCGCCACGGGCGTGGGCAGCCGGAACAGCTTCGCCGCGCCGTAGCCGAGCAGGTAGCCGAGCCCGTTGTGCAGCACCACCGCTGCGAACACCAGCAGGCCCGCCGACAGCACGCGGGAGGCGCTGTTGCCGACGACGGCGGCCACCACCAGCGCGATGAACACCACCGAGACCCACGGCAGGGCGGGCAGCACGCGGTCGACGACGCGGCGCAGCAGCAGGCGCACGACGAGTCCGCCTAGGACCGGCAGGAGCACGATGTTCACGATGGACTTGGCCATGGCGCCGCCGTCGACGGCCATGTACTGGCCGGCCAGCCACAGGGTGAGCAGCGGCGTGAGCAGCGGGGCCAGGAGCGTGGACACGGAGGTCATGGCCACGGAGAGGGCGGTGTCGGCGCGGGCGAGGTAGCTGACCACGTTCGAGGACGTGCCGCCCGGGGCCGAGCCCACGAGGATCACGCCCGCCGCGAGCTCGGGCGGCAGCTGGAGCACGACGGCGACGCCGAGCCCCAGCAGCGGCATGATCGCGTACTGCGCCACCACGCCCAGCAGCACGGGCAGCGGCCGGCGGGCGACGAGGCCGAAGTCCGGAAGGGTCAGCGTCAGGCCCATGCCGAACATGATGATCCCGAGGAACAGGTTGACCTGGGGCAGCAGCGTCTTCGCGGCGGTCGGGGCGAGGAAGCCCACGAGCGCGGCGGCGAGCACCAGCAGCGGGAAGACGGTGACGGCGATGCGTGCGGAGCGGTCTTCCGCGCGGCGGGCGTCGGTGGGGGCGGGATCCGGTGCGGTCATCCCGTCATGGTAGGAGCGCGACCGCGGTGCGTCGTCGCGTGACGCGGCGCCGTCGTCGGCCTTCCGGAATCTTCTGCGCCCCTGACCCTTCTGGACGTCCGCTCCCGCCCCAGAAGGGTCAGTTCCGCAGACGATCCTCCGCGCCACCGGCGTCGAGACCGCCACGCTCCGCGATCGCGGCCCGCACCAGCCCCGCCGTCTCGACGAATCCCCGCCACCGGTCCGTCCCCGCCACCCGGATGTTGAGCCAGCCCTGACGCAGGAACACCGCGTCCCGGCGGGTGTCCTTGCCGACCTGCGCGGCGCCGTCGTGGGTCTTGCCCTCGTAGTGGATCGCGATCCGCCACCGCCGGTAGCCGAGGTCCGCGCTGGCGGGGTGCCACAGCGAGTAGTCCGGGTCCCAGAGCTCGATCTGCAGGTCCGGCTCGGGCAGCCCCGCGGCCATCAGCGCCAGGCGCAGTTCGGTCTCGGCCGGGGAGTCGGAACCGGTGCGCACGAGCGCGAGCGCCTCCCGCGCCCGCACGATCCCGGCCTCGCCGGTGTGCCGCTCGAGCGCGGCGCCGAGCTCCCGGCGGGTGGCCAGCGCGACCTTCCCCCGCCGTTCGTCCTCCCGTGCCAGCCGATCTCCGACCGCCACGAGCGCGTCTCGGTCCAGGACGGTGGCCAGGTGGAACCAGGTGTCGGCGTGCGAGGTCCATCGCAGCCCGTGCAGCCGGTCCCTCCGCACGAGGACGCGGTCCAGGTCCACGAGCCGGGTGCGCACGCCGGGCTCCCGTAGCACCCGGCGGGTGCGGGACCGCAGGACGGTAGGACGCACCCGGGCCTTCACGTCGTCCGGGAGGGGCCAGCCCAGCAACCGGGCCACGGACTCTCCGGTCACCACGACGTCGGGACGCATCGCCGCCAGGTCCTGCAGCCGGGACAGCTCGGTGGCGAGGGGACGCGCGGGCGGCGTCGCCCCGGTGACGGGGCCGATCCAGCGGTAGTGGCCGTGCGCGACGCGTTCGACGTCCCGGCTGCGCAGCCGCGACCCGGACACCCCGGCGGCCAGCGCCTGCGCCCGCGTGAACGGGGCGTCCTGGAGGTGGGCGGGGAAGGGTCCGGGCACGCGCATGGCCCCGATCCTGCTCGCTCCCGACGTCGGCGGGCCCGGTTGTCCACAGGCCCTGCGGAGGCGTCGGGCCGACGTCGTCGTGGACGTCCTGCCGCGCGCTGGGAATCCGTTGCACATCTGACCCTTCTGGGCCGCCGCGCAGCGCTCGGAAGGGTCGGATCCGCAGAAGATTCCGGGATCACCCGCTCAGCCCGTACTCCTTCAGCATCTTCCGGGCCTCCTGGGTGCCGGCCCTCTGCAGCTCGAGCAGCTGCGCGTAGATCCCGCCGGACGCGGCCAGCTCGGCCGGGGTCCCGATCTCCTGCACCTGCCCGCCGCGCAGCGTGACGATCCGGTCCACGGACGCGATCGTGCTCAGCCGGTGCGCCACGATCAGGCTCGACCGCCCCACCATCAGGTCCTCGAGGGCCGCCTGCACGAGCCGTTCTGACTTCGTGTCCAGTGCGGAGGTGGCCTCGTCCAGCACAAGGATCGGCGCGTCCTTCAGCACGGCCCGCGCCACCGCGATCCGCTGCTTCTGCCCGCCGGACAGCCGCAGCCCGCGCTCGCCGATCACCTGTTCGTAGCCGTCGTCGAACGCCGCCACGAACCGGTGCGCGTACGCGGCCTTGGCGGCGGCCCGGACGCGCTCGTCGGAGGCGTCGGGGTCCGCGTAGGCGATGTTCTCGCGCACCGTCCCGGAGAACAGGCTCGGCTCCTGGAACACGGTGGCGATCCGCCCGCGCAGCGCGGCCAGGTCCAGCCCGGCGACGTCCTGTCCGAACACCTCGATGCGTCCGCTCGTCACCGGGTACAGACCCAGCAGCAGGTGCGCGATGGTCGACTTCCCGCCGCCCGACTCGCCCACGAGCGCCACCCTGGCACCCCGCGGGATGTCGAAGGACACGCGGTCCAGCACGGGGCGGGAGGCGTCGGCGTCGTAGGCGAAGGAGACCTCGTCGAAGCGCACGGCCGGCACGTCCGCGGGGACGTCCGGCGCACCCGGCACGACGTCGGCCCGCGGCTCCGCCGGCGCGCGGGGCTCCTCCGCGCTCGCCGCCGCGAGCGCCGCCCCGCCGGCCCGCTCGCGCTCCTCGGCGAGCACCTCGAAGTAGTCCTTCGACCCGGCGACGGCGCGCTGGGCGGAGTCCACGAGGAAGCTCATGGAGAAGATCGGCTGCCGGGCCATGTTCATCAGCTGCAGGAGGATCACCATGTCGCCCACGGAGAACAGGCCCTGCGCGGTGCGGACGAACACGATCAGGTACATCGCGCCGAAGGCCACGTTCAGGGCGAGCCGGCGCCCGGCGTCCATGCCGTGCCAGAACCGGGACTGCTGCCGGGTGATCTCCACGGTCCGCAGGAACCGGTCGCGGAACCCGGTGAGCTCGTGGTCCTGCCGGTTGTAGGCCCGCACCACGGACATCTGGGAGACCACCTCGGCGAACCGCCCCGAGGCGACGTCCACCTCCGTGTTCTTCTCCCCCTCCCACACCTGCCACTTCGCGGACGTCCGCGCGGTGAGCCACATGTACACGGGGAAGACGACGGCCAGCAGGATCGCCAGCGGCCACCAGTAGAACGCCGTGATCACGAGCACCGCGGCGGTGGTGACGAGCATGGTGAACGCGTTGTTCGCGAAGAACTGCAGGAACTGGGTGATCTCGTTGATGGTGCGGTTCAACCGGTTGACGACCCGCCCGGTGATCGCGGTGTCGAAGTACCGCTGGGGCAGGTGCAGCAGCTGCTCGAAGTACCGCGTGGAGAGGATGGTGCGCATGCGCGCGGCCATCACGTCGCCCCAGTAGCCGCCCACGCTCACCACCAGGGTGGTCGCCACCTCGACGGCGAGGAACGCGACCGCCAGCCAGGTCACCGCGGTGACGGCCTCGGCCACGTCGGTCTCCCCCGCGACGGCGGCGACGATCCGGTCCGTGGCCGCACCGATCAGGAACGGGGTGGCCAGGGCCAGCACCGCGGCCAGCACGGAGCTGACGGCGATGCCGAGGTAGAGGCGGTGGAGCTGGGGCGCGAAGCGCAGGATGCGGAGCAGCGACGTCACCCGGCCAGGCTAGTGGCCGGTGCGGACGTCAGCGCGGGCCGGTCGGCCCGCCTGGAGGTCAGAACGGGGGCGCTGCCGCGACGGCGGCCAGCACGGGGTGCAGCAGCGGGGCCACGCCGTGCCCGCCCGGTGCGGCCGGGGCGGCGGGGTCCATCCAGTGCAGCTCGACGATCTCGTCCGTCGGCTCGGGGACCTCGTGCCGGGCGACGGGCCGCCACAGCGCGAACACCTCCGAGTGCAGGGCGGCGCCGGGCTCGTTGGCGGCGGCGGTGTCCCACGCGCCGAGGCGGGTCAGCTCGTCCGGGCGCAGGCGCAGCCCGGTCTCCTCGGCCACCTCGCGGACGGCGGTGTCCACGGGGGCCTCGCCGGGCAGGTGCTTGCCGCCGGGGAACATGAACATGGCGGTGCCGGCCTTGCGGACGGTCAGCACGCGGCGGTCCGGGCGGGCCAGCACGACGGCGGAGACGCGGATGACCTCCCCGGCCGCGACGGTCGGCGTGCGGGCGGAGTCGGAAGGGGAAGGACTCATGCCCCCATCATCCTCTCCGCGCGGCTCAGAGGAGCGTGAGCCCCACCTTCACGGCGATTCCCAGCATGAGCACGCCCACCACGGCGTCCACGATCCGCCACGTCCGCGCCGAGTCCATGGACGGGGCGAGCTTGGTGCCGCCCCAGCCGAGCGCGGTGAACCACACGAGGGAGGCCGCCACCGCGCCGCCCACGTACGTCCACTTCGCCGCCCCGAACGTCTGCGCGAAGGTGCCCATCATGACCACGGTGTCGAGGATGGCGTGCGGGTTCACCAGGGAGACGGACAGCGCCAGCAGGATGATCCGCGGCAGCGGCGTCTGCGGACGGTCCAGCGCCATGCGGCGCGGCTGCACGCGCTGCCGCACCGTCACCGACCCGCCGCCCGAGGGGGCGCCGAAGCCGGGCGCGCCGTCGTCGTGCTGCCCGACGCCGGCCCTGGCCGGTTCGCGGTCGCGCTCGGCCAGGCGGCCGGTCGCCGGGTCGATCAGGGGCAGCTCGCCGGTGAGGACCGCGAGGTCGATGCGGTCGGGGCCGTGCCCGGTCCCCTCGACGTCCGCGGCCGCGGTGGTGAGGGTCCGGTCCCCGCGCCAGGCGGAGCGCAGCGCGCCCACGGCGAACGCGAGGAGGTAGACCACGCCGGCCACGGTCAGCGCGGGCACGAGCCACGGCCAGCGTTCGGCCACCACGCCCACGCCGCCGGCGCCGAGCACGAGCAGCGCCACATCGGCCACGAAGCACACGGTCAGGACGGTCCACACGCGGTCGCGTCGGACGATCTGGCGCAACAGGAACAGGGTCTGCGCGCCGATGGCGACGATGAGGGCGAGGTAGGTCAGGAATCCGGTGGCGAAGATGGTCACCGAGCGAGGATAGGAGTCGCCCCACGTCCGTGCCATCGCGATCTTCTTCAGGATCTGAAGACATCCTTCATGGCCACCCCTACCCTGGACCGCATGAACTCCGACCACCTGCGCGCCCTCGTCGCGGCCGTCGACCACGGCACCTTCGACGCCGCCGCGGACTCCCTGCGGATCTCCGGCTCGGCCTTCTCGCAGCGGATCAAGGCCCTGGAGCGGCAGGTGGGCCAGGTGCTCCTGGCCCGCACCGTCCCCGTCCGGCCGACCGCGGCCGGAGAGCGCATGCTCCGTCTCGCCCGGCAGACCCTCGTGCTCGAGGACGAGACGCTCGCCGCGCTCGGCCGGGGCGACGGCGGCCGCGTGCCGCTGCGCGTGGCCCTCAACGCGGACTCCCTCGACACGTGGTGGGAGCCCGTGCTGCGCGAGGCGGCGACGTGGGACGACGTCGTCCTGCAGATGCAGTCCGAGGACCAGGAGCACACCGCCGTCCTGCTGCGGGACGGCGCGGTCGTGGCGGCCGTGACGGACGACCCCACGCCCGTGGCCGGGTGCACCTCCACCCCGCTGGGCACGATGCGCTATCACGCGGTGTGCGCGTCCTTCCTGCTGGAGCTGCACCGCGACGCGCGGGGCCGGGTGGACTTCGGCTCGCTGCCGATCGTGGACTACGGCCCCCGCGACGGCCTGCAGCGCACGGTGCTGCGCCGCGTCACCCGGGGCCGCCCCGCGATCGTCCCGCCGACCCACCTGGTGCCGTCCGTGCACGCGTATCTGCGGGCGGTGGAGCTCGGGCTGGGCTGGGGCATGCTCCCCTCGGTGCAGATCCCGCCGGGCGTGCTCGAGGGCCGGCACCCCGACCTCGAGCCGATCCCGGCCCTCGGCGCGGCCGACGTGCACCTGCACTGGCAGCGCTGGACGGCCGGGACCGCGGCCCTGGACCGCCTCACGGACGCGGTGCTGCGCGCCGCGCCCTCGGCGGGGGACACCGCGGACTGACGGGCGCATTCGAGACCCGCCCCGGACGCGCCGCGACCCCCGCCGGAGGGGCGGGGGTCGCGGTCACGGGCCGCTCGGGGCGGCCGGGGTCGGGTCAGCGGGCGTCGCCGGTGCCCGGGCGGCGGGTGTCCGCGCCCTCGGCGCGCACGTCGCCGGCGCGGTCGTCCACGCGGTGCACGTCATGGTCGCGGTGCGCGCCGCCCACGTGGTGGTCGCGGCGCACGGGCTCGGCGTGCACCTCACGCTTGCGGCGGCCGGCCAGGCCCGCCAGGCCCAGCAGGCCGGCCAGGCCCCACAGGCCCCAGTTGCCGTTGTCGTCCTTCTCCTCCTCCTGGGGGGCGGGCGACTCGGAGGCCGGTGCCGTCGTGGCGGCCTCGGTGGCCGGGGCCGTGGTCTGCGCGACGGCGGCGGGGGCACCGAGGCCGGTGACGACGGCGGCGGCGAGGGTCAGGGCAGTGGCGGTTCGGCGGATGTCAGTCATGTTCGTGCTCCTCTCACCGGCGGCCTTCGCCGACCGGCGTCGGGGTGGATCGGCCGGAAGTCCCGGACGACCCTTTCGGTCATACACAGGCACCGTACGTACAGGGGGGTGGGGGTCCGTCAACGGTTGCCGACCCGGGGTCAGGGCCGGCCGCCCCGGGCGGAGCCGCAGCAGGAGCCCGCAGCCCCCGGCCCGGCGCGCCCCGGGGTGCAGGGCACGACGACGTCGAAGCGCGTCCACCCGTCCTCGGACGCCACGGTCACGTCCCCGCCGTGGCTGCGCGCGATCGAGCGCACGATGGCCAGACCCAGACCCGTGGACGGCTCCGTGCCCGGGGGGTCCGTCCGGCCCTTCCCGGGGCCGCGGACGAAGCGGTGGAAGAGGGTGGCGTGTCGGTCGGCCGGGATGCCGCCGCCGTCGTCGTGGACGCTGACGAGCATGAGGCCGGGCCGGGGCCGGTCCTCCCGCACGGAGGCCGTGACGGTGGTCCCGACGGGGGTGTGCTTGGCCGCGTTGGAGAGCAGGTTGCCGACCACGCGGGCCAGCTGCGACCGGTCGCCGGTGACGGACCGCTGGGTGCCCGGCTCCGCCCCCTCGGGCAGGTCCACCACCCACGTGTGGTCCGGCCACGCAGCGCGGGCGTCCATCACGCCCTCGAGGACCACCTCGGACAGGTCCACCTGTTCGGCCAGCGCCACCTCCTCGGAGGGCTCCAGACCCATGGCCCGGCCGCGCGAGACGGACTCGAGCCGTTCGAGCAGGAGCATGTCGTCCACGAGGGCCGCCATCCGGTCGGCCTGGAACAGCACCCGGCCGAGCGACCGCCGGCCGGTCGCGGAGAGCTCCTCCGTCATCGCGATCATCTCGGCGTAGCCGCGCACCGAGGCGAGCGGCGTGCGCAGCTCGTGGGAGGCGTCCGCCATGAACCGGCGCATCTGCTGCTCCTGCACGCGTCGCTGCTCCAGGGCCGCCTCGACCGAGCCGGTGAACCGTTCGAGCGCCTGGGCGACGACGGCCACCTCGTCCGGCCCTTGCAGGAGCCGAGGCGGCATGCGTGAGTCCTCCGGATCGAGCCCGGCGCGGGCCATGTCCACCTGGGCGACCCGCTCGGCGACGGCGGCGACCTCGCGCAGCGGGGCCAGTCCCCGACGCAGCCACAGGGTCACCAGGATCGCGGTGGTGAGGACGGTGACGGACAGTCCGACGGCGACCGCGACCAGCGCCTGGCGCGCGACGTCGGACATGGCGCCGGTCGGCGCCCCCACCACGAGTCCCTGGTCCGCGGCCACCCAGGGGCCCGGCGCGGTCAGGGTCTGGGCCTGGACGCGATAGGAGACGTCACCGACGACGGCGTCCAGCATCGGCCCACCCGGCCGGTCCCGGACGGCGCGCAGAAGGTCGTGGGCCTCCCGCGCCGTGAGCGGCACGGACTGCCCGGCGTCACCGACCCGGTGCCCGGTGAGGGCGTCCTGCCGATGCTCCTCCAGACCGGAGAGCGGGACGAGCGCGACCACCGTGCCCTCGGGCTGGCCGAGGGTGCCTGGCGCGCGCAGGTACCCCTCCCCGGGGCCGACGTCGTCCCCTCCGCCCGGCGAGGGGACCGTCAGCTGCTCCGAGGCGCGGATCCATGCTTCGGAGGCGTCCCGGGAGGCGGATTCGGTCAGCAGGGCCTTCGTGATGCCGGCCGCGAAGAACGAGTAGGCCGTGATGGTGGCCACCAGGATCAGAAGGACGCCGGCGCCGACGCGGCGGGCCAGCGACGTGGGCCGCCTGCGGCGGGTGCTGCCGTGCCCCGACGGGACCGCGCCGGTCTCAGGCAGGCCGGATGACATACCCGGCGCCGCGGATGGTGTGGATCATCGGATCCCGATCCGCGTCGATCTTCTTCCGCAGGTAGGAGATGTACAGCTCGACGATGTTCGCGCGGCCGCCGAAGTCGTAGCCCCAGACGTCCTGCAGGATGCGCTCCTTGGAGAGCACCGTGCGGACGTTGGCCATGAGGAACTGCAGCAGGTTGTACTGCGTGGCGGTCAGCTCGATCTCGTCGCCGCCGCGGGTCACCTCGTGAGTGCGGGTGTTCATCACCAGGTCGCCGACCACGAGCACCTCGGAGCCGCCCGAGACCACGCCGGAGCGCTGCACGAGCCGGTGCGCGCGGATGAGCACCTCCTCCATGGAGAAGGGCTTGGTCACGTAGTCGTCGCCGCCGGCGGCCAGGCCCGCCACGCGGTCCTCCGTCGCGTCCTTGGCGGTGAGGAACATGGCGGGCATCTCCGACCAGTGGGCGCGCAGGCGCTCCAGGACGTCCAGGCCGTCCATGTCCGGCAGCATGACGTCCAGGATCGCCAGGTCCGGACGGCCGGCGGTGCCCAGCTCGACGGCGGTCGCGCCGTCGTGGGCCACGATCACCTCCCAGCCGCAGAGGGTGAAGCCCATGGAGAGCAGGTCGGCGATCATCGGCTCGTCGTCCACGACGAGCACCCGCACCGGTGCGCCGTCCGGATGCGAGAGCTCGGGCAGGACCTTCTTCAGCTCCGCCATGGATGACGGGCCGGTGGTGCTCTGGATGGGACTCACAAGGTTCCTCTACGTTCTGGAGACGGTTCACGGTGCCCACGCGGACGTCGCGGACTGCGGGGACGAGCGCCTCGCGACGGAGGGCGACGCCGTTCCGGGGGATGATGGACGGGCGGCGACCGGAGGCCGGGGGTGCGCGGATCCCCCTCGACGGGGCCCCATGCTACGCGGACCAGCCGGGTCGGCCCAGAGTCTTCTCGGAACGCGGACATCAGCGTGACTCGTCACAGCCCTGACACATCCGGCGGCGCCACCGGGGCCGCCTCACGCCCACGCCGCGCCGCGTGGCCGGCGTCAGTCGACCGGCTTCATGGCCCAGTGCGTGGCCAGGGTGCCGAACATGTGGGTCTCGTGCCCGATGTTCACGAAGCCGGCGTCCGCGAAGAGGTCCGCGACCTCGTCCGGCGTGTGGAACGCCTTCGTCGAGGAGGACAGGTACGCGTAGGCCTCCGGCCGGTCGGCCATCAGCTTCGCCAGCTGTGGCATCACCCGGTGGATGTAGAAGGAGGAGAAGGGCTTGAGCACGTTGTCCGGCGCCGGCGACGTCTCGAGGGCCGCGACCCAGCCGCCGGGGCGCAGCACGCGGAACTGCTCGGCGAGGGTCGCCGGGATGTCCGCGACGTTGCGCAGCAGGTAGCCGTGGGTCACGGCGTCGAACGAGCCGGCCTCGAACGGCAGGTCCGTCGCGTCCGCGACGACCCACTCGATGCGGTCCCCGCCCGCGCGGGCACGGCCGACCTCCATCATCTCGGCGGCGATGTCCGCGCCCACCACCTGCGCGTCGGGGTGCTGCTTGAGCACCTCGAACGCGAGGTCGCCGGTGCCGGTGGCCAGGTCGAGCACGCGGGCCTGCGCCGGGATGTTGGCACGCGCCACCGTGTGGCGCACCAGGCGCGGCTCCTGACCCCATGTCATGACGGCGTTCATCAGGTCGTAGCGGCCGGCGATGGCGTCGAACATCGCGGAGACCCGGTCGTGGTGGTCGGCGGCGCCGCGCTGCGCGTCGCCGCGTGGGGCGGGGAGGGGGTTCTGGCTCACCAGGCCACCGTATCCCGCCCACCTCCCCCCGACGACGGCCCTCCCCGGGATTGCACAGAGGCGTTAGGTTGCCCTAACCTTCAGGAGTTACCTCACGTCAGTGTTTGCTAATGCCGGCCCGGCAGGGCCGACGCATCCTCCGACCGCAGACCCGACCCCCTCCGCCCGGCGCCCGCGCGTCGCGACCGTGAAAGGCCACCACCATGGCACCGTCCCCCCTGTCCCGCCGCTCCCTCCTCGCCAGCGGGGGAGTCGGGCTCACCCTCCTGCTCGCCGCGTGCTCCACCGGCCCGGCCGGAGGCTCGGCCTCGTCCTCGTCGGCCGGTGCGTCGTCGTCGGACGCCGCGGGCGGGGACGCCGCGTTCCCCCGCAGCATCGAGCACGTCTACGGCACCACCGAGATCCCGCAGCGCCCGACCCGCGTGGCCACCGTGTCCTGGGTGAACCAGGACGTGGCCCTCGCCCTCGGGGTGGTGCCGGTGGGCATGGCCGCCGTGGAGTTCGGGGGGAACGCGGAGAAGTCCACCGACTGGTTCGACGCGAAGCTCGCCGAGACCGAGGGCGCCCAGAAGCCCGTGCAGTGGTCCGAGGCCTCCGGCATCGACGCCGAGGCGATCGCCGCCGTGAAGCCGGACGTCATCCTCGCCGTCTACTCCGGCATCACGCAGGAGGACTACGACCGCCTCTCGAAGATCGCCCCCACAGTGGCCTACCCGAAGGACGTCCCCGCCTACGGCACCTCGTGGCAGCAGTCCACGGAGGTCATCGGCCGCGTGCTCGGCAAGGAGCAGGAGGCGGAGGAGCTCATCGCGGACCTCGAGCAGCAGATCAAGGACGCCGGCGAGAAGCACGCGGGCCTCCAGGGCGCGTCCTTCGTCTACGGCACCATCGACCCCGCCGCCGCGGACCAGATCAGCATCTACACGGACGTGGACAACCGCCCGAAGTTCCTCGAGCTGCTCGGCATGGAGCAGGCGCCGGTGGTGACGGAGAACTCCCCGGAGGACCAGGCGTTCTTCTTCACGTGGTCGCCCGAGCGCGCGGACGAGCTGGAGTCGGACGTGTTCGTCTCCTGGGCCGCCCAGGACTCGGTCCGCGAGGCCATCGAGTCCGACCCCCTGCTGGGCTCGATCCCGGCCGTGAAGGCCGGCGCCCTCGTCCTGCAGACGGACGAGCAGGAGGTCCTCTCCGTCTCCGCGATCTCCCCGCTGTCCATCCCGTTCGCGCTCGAGAAGGTCGTCCCGCCGATCGCCGAGGCCGCGAAGACCGCGCAGGGCTGATCCCTCCCCATGCCGTCCACGGCCCTGGCCTCCCCGGCCCGCGTCCGCGCGGGCGTGCTGATGGGCGCCCTGCCCGCGGCGCTGCTGCTGGCGGCGCTCGTGGCCGGCGTCGCCCTCGGCGCGCGCACCGTGCCGGCGACGACGGCGCTCGACACCCTGGGCGCGGTCCTCACCGGGCACCCCGTGCCGGAGGGCATCGAGGCGGCGGCCGTGGCCTCCCGCGTGCCCCGCGTGGTGACGGGGGCGCTGGTGGGGGCGGCGCTGGCCGTGGCCGGCGCCGCCCTGCAGGGGGCCACCCGCAACCCGCTCGGCGACCCGGGGCTGCTCGGGCTCTCCGCCGGCGCGGGGCTGGCCGTGGCGGCGGGCATGGCGCTCGGCGTCGCCGGGTCCACGTTCGGAGTGCTGGCGCTGGCCGCCGTCGGGACGCTGGTCGCGGCCGCGCTCGGCTACGCGGTGGCGGCGGCCGCCACACGGAGTGGCCGGACGCCCGGCGCCCCCTCCCCCATGGCGCTCGTGCTGGCCGGCGCGGCGCTCACCGCCGGCGCCACCGCCGGCACCACGGCCCTGCTCGTGCTCTCCCCCACGGTCCAGGACCGACTGCGGTTCTGGGCCGTGGGCACGGTGGCCCGCGCCGACCTCGGCGAGGCGCTCGCCCTGGCACCCGTCATCGCCGTCGGGCTGCTCGCCGCCGTCGCCGTGGCCCCCGGGCTCGACGCCCTCGCCCTCGGCGACGACCTCGCGCACGGCCTGGGCGGGCGCCCGGAGCGGGTGCGCGCGGTGCTGCTGGGCGCGGTCGTGCTGCTCACGGCCGCGGCGGTGGCGCTGGCCGGGCCGGTCGGGTTCGTGGGACTGCTCGTGCCCCACGCGCTGCGCCGTCTGCGGCCGCCGAGCACGCGGGCCCTGATGGTCGGCTGCGCCCTGTGGGGCGCCGTCCTCGTGATCCTCGCGGACCTCGCCGGGCGGCTCGTCGTGGCGCCCGGGGAGATCCACCTCGGGGTGACCACCGTCCTGCTCGGCGTGCCCGTGCTGCTGGCGCTGCTGCGCCGCCCGGGGGTGGCCGCATGAGCCTCCAGTGCACCGCCCCGGACGACGTCGTCGCCCGCCTGCGCCGCGCCGACCGGCGCCGCCTCGGAGGGGCCTGCGCGGGCCTCGCCGTGGCCGTGCTGGTCCTCGCCCTGCTGCGCGTGGTGTGGGGCACGTACCAGGTGACCGTCCCGGACCTCGTGCGGATCCTGGGCGGGGAGACGATCCCGGGAGCGAGCTTCATCGTGCTGGAGGAGAAGCTGCCCCGCGCCGTGGCCGCAGTGCTCACCGGCGCCGCCCTGGGCGCGGCCGGCGCGCTCTACCGGCGCACGCTGCGCAACCCCCTGGCCTCGCCGGACATCCTGGGCGTCACCCAGGGCGCCGCGGCGGCGGTCGTGCTGGGGATGCTGGCGACCGCCGGGCAGACCGGCGGAGGATCGGACCTGATGCGCGCCGCCACGGCACTGATCGGTGGCCTCGCGGCGGTGGTCGCCGTGTTCGCCACGGCCCGCTCGGTGGGGGGCGAGCGGTTCGTCGTGGCCGGCATCGCGGTGGCGGCGGCGGGCCAGGCCGTGGTGGCCGGGGCCATGCTCTCGCTGGCCCAGCACGACCTGCAGTCGGCCACCGTCTGGATCGCCGGCTCGCTCAACGGGGTCACGTGGGGCCGCATCGCGCTGCTCGCGGGCGTGCTCGTGGTCGCCCTGCCGCTGGCGGGGGTGCTCCACGCGCGGCTGGCCCCCGCCGACGTCGGCCCGGACCTCGCGCACGCCCTCGGCGCCCGGCCGCGTCCCACCTCGGCCGCGGCGCTGGGGCTCGGCGCGGTGCTGGCCGCCGTGGCGACCGCCGTCGTGGGGCCGCTGGCGTTCGTGGCGCTGCTGGCCACCCCGGTGGCGCGCGGGCTCACCCGTGGCCTGCCCTCCCTGCCCGCGGCGGCGCTCACGGGCGCCGCGCTCGTGCTGCTCGCGGACCTCGTGGCCGGTGAGGCCGTCCCCCTGCTCACCGGCGCCGCCCTGCCCACCGGTGTGCTCACCGGCGCCGCCGGCGCCCCGCTCATGCTCTGGCTGCTGCTGTGCCAGGGCCGGACCCCAGGAGGCGTGCGCTCCGCATGACCGCTCCCCCGCTCACCGTCCCGTCCCCCGCCGCACCGCGCGCCGGGGCCGCCGACGACGTCGCGATCCGCCTGCGCGGCCTGACGCTCGGCTACGGCCCGGCCTCGGCGCCGCCGATCGTCGCGGACCTCGACCTGGACGTGCCCGCCGGGCGCGTCACCGCGATCATCGGCGCCAACGGCTGCGGCAAGTCCACGCTGCTGCGCGGCCTGACCCGCCAGCTCGCCCCGCGCGCCGGGAGCATCGAGGTGCTCGGTCGGGACGCCGCCCGCGTGTCCGCGCGCGACTACGCCCGCACCGTGGCGCTGCTGCCCCAGCATCCCGTGGCGCCCGAGGGCATGACGGTGGCGCAGCTCGTGGCGCGCGGCCGTCACCCGCACCGCGGGCTCCTGGGCGGCCGGGCCGCCGGCGACGACGCCGCGGTCGCCGCGGCGCTCGAGAGCACCGACCTCGTGGAGCTCGCCGAGCGCGAGGCCGGCACGCTCTCCGGCGGGCAGCGGCAGCGGGCGTGGCTCGCCCTCGTGCTCGCCCAGCAGACCCCGGTGGTGCTCCTCGACGAGCCCACGAGCTACCTCGACCTCAGCCATCAGGTGGAGGTGCTCGACCTGGTGCGCACGCTCCCGGACCCGCGTGGCGAGGGCCGGGCGACCGTCGTCGCGGTGCTGCACGAGCTGAACCTGGCGGCGCGCAGTGCGGACCACATCGTGGCGATGGCCGCGGGCCGGGTGGTGGCGCAGGGCACGCCGGGCGAGGTGATCGTGCCGGAGGTGCTGGCCGAGGTGTTCGGCCTGGACGCGGACGTGGTGGCCGACCCGCTGCTGGGCCACCCCGTGGTGCTGCCGCGGGGGGACGGGGACCGCCGATGAGCGCCGACGGCATGATCGTGGCGCACACGCGCGTGGTGTCCGTGGAGCAGCCGTGCCGCGGGTTCCGGCGGATCGTGCTGGCGGGCCCGGACCTGGAGGCCGCCAGCGGGGACCTGCTGGGACTGCTGCCGCCCGGCGTCGCCGACCTGCACGCCCTGTACCGGGGCGCGCGGCCGCGCCGGGACGCCTATGTGAAGCTGCTGATCCCCCCGCCGGGCGGGACGTCGGCGGACCCGGACCTGTCCGCCGGGTTCCGCGCCGGGTTCCTGGCCATCCCCGAGGAGGAGCGCGGCTGGATGCGCACGTACACGGTGCGCTCGGCCGGGCTCGTGCGGCTCGACGGGCGGCAGGTGCCCTCGCTGACCGTGGACGTGGTGCTGCACGGCGACCCGGACGACCCCGCCGACCCGCATCAGGGGCCGGGCCTGCGCTGGGCGCGCGCCGTCCAGGCGGGGGACGCGGTGAACGTGCTGGTGCCCTCGGCGGAGGCGCCGGCGTGGTCCGGCTGGCGGCAGACGGGGGCGCACCGTGTGCTGGCCGTGGGCGACGAGACCGCCGTCCCCGCCCTGGTGTCCGTGGCGGAGGAGCTCGCGGACCCGTTCGGCGGGTTCGACGGCGAGGCGGACCTCGTGCTCGAGCTGCCCCACGACGGGCAGGCCGCCGACCTCATCGCCGAGCGCCTGGCCGTCCCCGAGCCGTGGGACTGGCGGGCCGTGACGGAGCTGACGGACCGGGGCCGCGTGCGCCTGCACGTGGGCCGCCGGGCGCCGGGGGCGCCGTCGGGGTCCTGGGCGCACGCCCGCCTCGCCGCCCTGCTGGGCGTGGACCCCGACGACGCCGGCGGGCCGGTCGCGCCGCCCGCGGCCTCCGTCGAGCGCGAGTGGACCGTCGCCGCCCTCGAGGCCGACGAACGGCCCGAGGCCTACGTGTTCCTCGCCGGGGAGTCCGCGATGGTGCGCGCCCTGCGCCGGCTCAGCGTGGGCCCCGGCGGCGTGCCGAAGAAGCACGTCTCCTTCATGGGCTACTGGCGGGAGGGCCAGGCGGAGAGCTGAGGAGTGGGGTGGTGGAGCGCCGCTCCGCCCTCGCACCGGCGTCGGGCTCTCCCTACTGTGGGAGTTCAGCACCCGATCGAACCGAAGGAGAGATTCCCATGACCCGCACCGTGATCATCGGCGGCCACGGCAAGGTGGCCCTGCTCGCCGCACCTCTGCTGGCGGAGGCCGGCCACGACGTCGTCTCGATCATCCGCAACCCCGATCACGCCGAGGACGTCCGCGCCGCCGGCGCCGAACCGCTCGTCCTGGACATCGAGAAGGCGGACCAGGAGGAGCTGCTCCACGCGCTGCGCGACGCGGACAACGTCGTGTTCTCCGCGGGCGCGGGCGGCGGGGACGCCCAGCGCACCCGGGCCGTGGACCACGACGCCGCCGTCGCCAGCATGCGCGCCGCCGAGGCCGCGGGCGTGCGGCGCTACGTGATGGTGTCCTACCTCGGCGCGTCCCTGCACCACGACGTGCCCGAGGACGACCCCTTCTACACCTACGCGCAGGCCAAGGCCGAGGCGGACGAGGCGCTGCGGGACTCCGGGCTGGCCTGGACCATCCTCGGTCCCGGCGCCCTGACCGACGAGGAGCCGTCCGGCCGCATCACCGTGGACCCGGACCTCTCCGACTCCGATGCCCCGCAGCGTGGGGCCAGCCGCGGCAACGTCGCCCGGGCGATCGTGGCCGTGCTCAGCGAGCCGGGCACGGTGGGCCGGAAGATCGACTTCGTGGACGGCGACGTGCCCGTGGCCGAGGCCGTCCGCGGCGACTGACGCGCCGCCGCCGTCGTCGGCCCCTCCCACCCGCGCTTTCGAACGTGAAAGGGGGCGAATGGGGGCTTTCGAACGTGAGATAGGCCCTCTCTCACGTTCGAAAGCGCCGGGGACCGCCCTCGCTCAGGCCGGGCCGAGGCGGCGGTCCACGGTGCCGAGCACGCCCATGAGCCCGGTGAAGCCGGCCAGGATCCCGGCGAGCACGACGCCCACGCTGCGTCGGCCGAGCCGCGGCACGTCCAGGAACGGGTACGGGTACCAGTCGATGCGGGGCCCGCGCGCCATGGTCGCCGCCGCCCACATCAGCGGGATGACCGAGGCCAGCCCGGCGCGCCGCGGCGTGATCTGCCCGCGGGGGTCGCACAGCGCCCACACCGCCGGGGCGAGCACGGGGTTGACGATGTGCTGCAGCGCGTCGTTGAACCGGTAGAGGAAGGTGTCCTGCTCGCGGCCGCGCAGCACCGCGTTGTAGACGATCCCCGTGACCATCACCGAGCCGAGTCCGGCGGTGCGCACGGCCCAGAACGCGTCCGACGTGGGCGCCTCACGACGCGCGGCCAGCGTCAGCGACGTGCCCGCGACCAGCGCGTTGGACAGCCACGTGAAGTACGCCGGCTGGTTGAGGGCGTGGGACCAGCCCGCGGGGAACCCGCCCTGATAGCCGACGCCCGGGATCACCATGGAGTCCTTGGACATCCCGATGGGGAACGAGGTCAGGCACCCGATCAGCGGCAGTGCCCCCGAGACCTGCCACGCCAGGCGGGTCCGACGGTCCACCGGCGGCACGGGACGCGGCTGCAGCCGGGACACGACGGCGTGCGCGATCCGCCCACGGACCCCCTGCGGGGCGGGGCGGGTGCGGCGGAGGGAGGGCAGGCTGACGCGGAGGGTGGAAAGGGGCATGGGGGTCGTCCTCGAACAGCGGGGTCAAGGGATGAGACCGCCCATTGTCACATGAACAGCAGTTGAACGAAAGGGAGCGAGACGGAGAGCACCGCCACGCCCCCCCTCCTGCCCGCCCCGCCGCCTCAGTGGGCGCCGGCCTCCTCCAGCGGCAGGATGCGCTCCGGATCCTCGACCTCCACGCGCACGCCGTCCGCCTGCAGCCGGCGCACGCCCTCGGCGATCAGCCGCCGGCCGACGTCGTCGATCCGGTCCACCCGCGTGAGGTTGAGCACCACGGTGCGGATGGGCCCGTCGTTCTCATCTCGGGCGGCCACGGCGGCGGCCTCGTACACCGCCCCGCCGCCGGTCGCGGCCGCGAGCGCCGCGCTGTCCGCCGCGGCCTCCTGCCACCGCGGGTAGACGGCGGCGTCCCAGCCGGTGCCGGGCTTCTCCGCACCGGTGCGCAGGTCCGTGAGCGCGTCCAGCACCGCCTCGGCGCCGCCGAACCGGATCACGCCCTGCAGGTGCAGGAACACGCGGTCACCCTCGCGTTCCACGAAGCGCACGGCGGTTCCGCCCAGGCTGTCGCCGTCCATGAGGTGCAGCCGGAAGTCCTCGGAGAGGCGGCGGCACGCCAGCACGCCGCGCGCCGAGTTGCCCACCTCGTCCAGGCGCGGCGAGAACACGCCGATCCCCACGCGGCCCGGCAGCGCGCCGAGCACACCGCCGGCCACCCCGGACTTGGCCGGGATCCCGACGTCGGCGAGCCACTGCCCGGCGGCGTCGTACATGCCGGAGGAGGTCATCACGGACACCACGCGCCGCGCCACGATGGACGGCAGCACGCGCTCACCCGTCATCGGATGGATGCCCCCGGTGGCCAGACACGCGCCCATCACGGCGAGGTCCTTGGCGGTGACGAGCACGGCGCACTGCGCCACGTACCCGGCCACGATCTCCTCGGCCGAGTCCTGCAGCACCCCGTAGCTGCGGAGCATGTGCCCCAGGGAGAGGTTGCGGTCCGAGACCGCCATCTCGGACTCGTACGTCTCCCGGTCCACCGCGAGCCGACGCCCGGCGAGCAGGGACATGATCTCCACGGCCCGGTCCAGCCGCTCCTTCCGGCTCGCCTCCGGCCCCACCAGCAGCTGGTGCACCGCGAGCGCGCCCGCGTTGATCATGGCGTTGTCCGGGCGGTGCGACTCCGCCTCGAGGGAGAGCTCGTTGAAGGCCTCGCCCGAGGGGTTCAGCCCCACCTGTCGGTCCACGGCGGCGAAGCCCCGGTCCACGAGCGCGGCCGCGTACGTGAACGGCTTGGACGCGGACTGGATGGTGAACTCCACGTCCGCGTCCCCCGCGGAGTGCAGCCGCCCGGTGGGGGTGGCCAGCGCGATGCCGAGGCGGTCCGGGTCCGCCTCCGCGAGCACGGGGATGTACTGGGCCGTCTCTCCCGGGTTCACGGCGCCGAGCTCGGTGATCAGGCTCGCCAGGTAGTCGGGGATCGGGTGTCTCATCTCAGGCCTCCCAGCGCAGGCAGGTCAGGGGCTCGCCCCCGGGCACGGGCACGTGGCCGGTCGCACGGAAGCCGAGCCGCTCATAGAACGGGACGGTGGCGGGCACGGACGCCTCGAGGTGCACGGGCAGACCCGACGCGCGGCGCTGGCCGTGGCGCACCAGCGCACTCGCCGCCCCGCGCCCGCGGGCGGACGGGACGGTGCCGACCTCCTCAAGGTACCAGTGCCGGCCTGCCGGGCGGGCACGCTCGCAGGCGGCCTGGATCCGCTTCAGGGCGAGGGTGTGGCGGCCGTGGACGGCGACCGCGGTGGGCAGCCCCGCCAGCAGGCCCGGCACGTCGACCCCGCGGGGGGCGGCGGGGGAGGTCCACACGGCGGCGCCGAGCAGCGTGCCATCGTCGGCGTCCACGGCGACGTCCACGGCGCCGAGCGGGGCGCCGTCGGCCCCCGCGCGCAGCCCGTGGCGCACGGCGGCGGTGAACTTGCGCTCGAGGCGGGCCTCGCGCCGGTCCTCGGGCACGAGCCCGAGCGTGTACGGGTCCGTGGCGAAGGCCTCGGCGAGGACGGCGCCCACGCGGCGGGCGGTGTCCTCGCGGGCTCCACCCGGGCGCAGGGTGAGCACGTGGACGCGGGGGCGCGGCGCAGCGGGGTCCGGGGAGGTCATGGTCGCCAGTCTAGGGACGGGGCCGGGCGCGTCATCGGACCGGCCGACGCACGTTCCACCCCGTGTGATCGGCGACACTGGTGGACATGGACTCCTCCGCACCCCTCGACCCGACCCGCGCCGCCCCGCCTGCCGCGGACGCCCCGCCCGCCGACGTCGTCGCCCGCCTGCAGGCGGAGCTGCCCGGCCGCGTGGACGTCTCCGCCGCCGCACTCGAGGCCGCCCGGGCGGACCGCTCGGGGCATCGCTCCCCCGCCGCGCCGCTGGCCGTGGTCCGCGCGCGGACGGTGGAGGACGTGCAGGCCGCGTGCCGGATCGCGCACGGGACCCGCACCCCGCTGGTCACCCGCGGAGCGGGCACGGGGTTGGCCGGCGGCGCCGTCGCGGGGGCGGGCGAGATCGTCCTGGACATGACCGCGATGGACCGGATCCTGGAGGTCTCCCCCGCGGACCGCGTGGCCGTCGTCGAGCCGGGGATCCTCAACGGGGCGCTGAACGCCGCGCTCGCCGAGCACGGGCTGTGGTGGGCCCCGGATCCCGCGTCGAAGGACATCTCCACGGTGGGCGGCAACATCGCGATGAACGCCGGCGGGCTGCTGTGCGCCAAGTACGGCGTCACGCGCGAGGCGGTGCTGGGCCTGGACGTGGTGCTCGCGGACGGCACCCTGCTGCGGCTGGGCCACCGCACCGTCAAGGGGGTGACCGGCTACGACCTGGTCGCGCTGATGATCGGCTCGGAGGGCACGCTCGGCGTGATCGTGGGCGCGACGCTGGCGCTGCGGCCGGCCGTGCGCGGCGTGCCCGTGACGCTCGGCGGGTTCTTCCCGGACGTCGTCGCGGGCGCCGCCGCGGCCGAGGCGATCACCGGGGCCGGTCACGTGCCCGCCCTGATGGAGCTGATGGACGAGGCGACGCTCGCCGCGGTGCGCGCGCACGCGGGGCCCGAGCGCGGGGCCGCCCTGCCCGAATCCGGCGCGTTCCTGCTGGTGCAGGCCGACGGCGCCGGCGCCGAGGCGGACGGGGAGGCCATGGCCGCCCTCATGCGCGCCCACGGCGGGGACGTCACCGTGACCGTGGACCCCGCCGAGGGGGAGGCCCTCATGGCCCTGCGCCGCACCGCGTTCCCCGCGCTCGAGCGCCTCGGCACCCCGCTCGTGGAGGACGTGGCCGTCCCGCGCAGCCGCATGGCCGAGATGTTCGCGCGGATCCGTGAGATCGAGGCACGCACCGGCGTCGCCATCCCCACCACGGCCCACGCCGGGGACGGCAACCTGCACCCGATCCTGCTGTTCGGCGCGGCGGCGCAGGTGGGCGGCGCGGCCGAGGACGCCGCGTCGATCCCGGCGGACGTGTGGGAGGCCGCCGGCGAGCTGTTCCGCGCGGGCCTGGAACTCGGCGGCACGCTCACCGGCGAACACGGCGTGGGCCTGCTCAAGCGCGCGTTCCTGCGAGACGAGCTCGGCGACGCCCAGCACGACCTCCAGCAGCGCATCAAGGCCGTGTTCGACCCGCACGGCATCCTCAACCCAGGAAAGGTGTTCACCCCGTGACGCAGCCGACCACCCCCGAGACCCCCGCCGACGCCGGCACGCCGACCCCGTTCGAGGTCGGGCTGCAGCTGCGCTGGTCCGACGAAGACCGCTACGGCCACGTCAACAACGCCCGCCTGCTCACCCTCGCCGAGGAGGCGCGCGTGCGCGCCCTGGCCGCGTGGGCCACGACGACGGCGTCCCCGGACGTCCAGCGCGTCGTGCGGTCCATGGAGGTCCAGTACGAGGCGCCCGTGGTCTACGCCGGGCCCGAGGTGACGGCGCGGGTGTGGATCCTGCGGATCGGCCGGACGTCCTTCACGCTGCGCCACGAGCTGTGGCAGGACGGGCGGCGCTGCGTGCTGTGCGACGCCGTGTTCGTGCAGGTGGACCCGGCGGCCGGGCGGCCCGTGGCCGTCTCCGACGAGGAGCGCGCCGCCTTCGAGCGCGTGCTGATCCCCGCCGAGGACTGACGGGCCGCCGTCGGGCCTGTGGACGGCCTGCCGTCTCGCAGGATCCCGCCGTAGGCTCTGAGGCCATGGAGCAGGACCCTTCCCCGGACGCGCCCGCGCCCTCGGCGGACGTCGAGGCGCTGCGCGGCACCCCCGTGTCCGAGTTGACGCAGCTCACCCCCGCGGCGTCAGGGGCGCTGGAGCGGCTGCGCCGAGACGTCGAGCGCTTCGACCTCGAGTACCGCTCGGCCCTGCTCCAGGTGGAGGCGCGGCTCGAGGTGCTGCGGGACGAGTTCACGCACCTGCACGACTACAACCCCATCGAGCACATCGTCACGCGGGTGAAGTCGCCGGAGTCGATCCTGCGCAAGGCCTCCGCCCGCGGGCTGTCCCTGGACCTGGACGCGCTGCGCACCAACGTCACGGACATCGCCGGGGCGCGCGTGATCGTCAGCTTCGCCCGGGACGTGTACCGCGTGTTCCGCCAGTTCACGCAGCAGCCGGACATCCGGGTGCTCGAGGTGGAGGACTACATCTCCCGGCCCAAGCCCTCGGGCTACCGCAGCCTGCACTGCCTCGTGCAGGTGCCGATCCACCTGTCCACCGGCACGATCCCGGTGACCGTGGAGATGCAGTTCCGCACGAGCGCCATGGACTTCTGGGCCACGCTCGAGCACAAGATCAACTACAAGTTCGACGGCGGCGTGCCCCCGGACATCGCGACCGAGCTCGTGGCCGCCGCCCGCGTGGCCGCGGATCTGGACACCCGCATGGAGCGGCTGCATGACCAGGTGCAGGAGACCGACAGGGACGACGACGCCGCCGCGGCCTGGGAGGACGACGGCGGTCCCGCCTTCGAGGACGAGCCGGCGGCGGGGCCGGATGGCGCGGGTCCGGGTGAGGCGCGGCCGGGTGACGACGCGCCCGGCGCGTCCACCGTCTGAGCCCCTCCGTCCACACCCGGCGGGCCGCGTGCACAGGGTTCTCCACAGAGTTGTCCACAGGTGTGGATGAGTCACACGCGTGTGATCCACCGAAGCAGCGCGGGGCGTGGCCGCAGACCGGGGAGGACATGCTGACGGAACGGGGCGGGGCGACTCCCGGTAGCCTGAGCCGATGCCCTCCACCGCCGTGCCGCCGCGCGACTCCGGCGCCGCCTCCACCCTGCCCGCCCGCACCGGGCACCGCGGGGTGTCGATCCTGCGCACCGCCGCCCTCGTCCTCGTGGTGGCGGCGTTCGTGTGGCTGGCACTCACCGTGCGCCTGCCCGGTGTGGACGAGCTGCGCGCCCAACTGGACGGCTTCGGCTGGTGGAGCTGGCTGGCGTTCACCGTGCTGTACGCGGCCGTGGCGCTCACCCCCATCCCCGTGACGATCATGGCGGTCACCGCCGGTGTGCTCTTCGGCGCGATCGAGGGGACGGTGCTGTCCGTCGTCGGAGCCCTGCTGGGCTCGCTCGGGGCGTACGGCATCGCGCGCGCGGTCGGGCGCGAGGTGGCCCTGCGCTGGCTCGGCCGCCACGCCGAGACCGTGGAGCGGCGGCTCGAGGACACCGGGTTCCTCGCCCTGCTGACCCTGCGCGTCGCCCCGGGGCTGCCGTACTGGCCCGTGAACTACGGGGCGGGCGCGCTCGCCGTGCCGCTGGGGATCTTCGCCGGCTCCACCGCGGTCGGCGTGATCCCCGGGCAGCTCTCCCTCGTGGCGATGGGGGCGTTCGCGGTGCGCCCGGGCGTCGTGAACGGCGTGCTGCTCGGGGTGGGCTGGCTCGCCGTGGGCGGTCTGACCCTGTGGGCGGTGCGGCGCTGGCGACGGGCAGCCCGGGCCGCGGAGGGGCCGGCGGGCTCGGAGGGGCCGGAAAGCCCGCGGAGTGGTCAGGACACGCCGTCTCCGCGTGCGCGACGCGGCGTGTCGTGACCACTCTGCGCCGGACGTCAGCCGAGGGTTGTGTACCGCACGCCGAACTTGCTGCTGACCTGCAGGAACACGAGCACGTCCGTGCCGCGCGCGTAGGCGGGCATGCCGTACCAGGTGCGGGGTTCGAGCTCCGGGGCCGCCTCCGTGACGATCCGGTGCACCCCCACCGCCATGGCGCGGTCCTGCTCGGGCATCTCCTCGATCTTCACCAGCAGGTCCTGCAGGGCGTCGGCCTTCTTCCTGCCGCCGCGCTGGGCGCGCAGCTCCTGCGCGCGCTCGGCGATCGCGGCCTGCTCCGCGGCGCTGAAACCGGTGGACTCGCTCACGGTGCCTCCTGGGGTGCGGGGACGGGTCCTGCCCTGGTCTCAGCCCCGACGGCCCAGGCGACCGAGCAGGCGGGTCTGCCGGTCGGCGTCGTCGGCCACGGGGACGGGCTCGCCCAGGATGCCGGGCGTGTAGGCGGCGTCGCCGAACAGTTCCAGCGACTCCTCCACGCAGTCGATCTCCGCGTCCGTGAACCGCGCGTCCACGCCCTGCGAGCGGGCCAGGTCCCAACGGTGCACGATCACGTCGAACGCGTGGAAGCGGATCAACGCCTCACCCACGGGCATCTCCCCGAGCGCGGTCTTCATGGGCCGCAGGATGAACTCCTCGTCACCGGCGAGGGCGGACATGGCGGCGGCGTGCTTGGCCCACTGGGTGGCCATCTGCTGGCGGGAGCCGTCGAAGAGGGGCACCTCACGGCCCTGGCGGGCGGCGAAGTCGCGCTGGCCGGCGATCACGTGGTCCAGCAGGTCCAGCGCGTCCCAGCCCTCGCACGGGGTGGCGGCGTCCCAGTCCCGCACCTCCCGGACGACGGCGGTGAACGGCTCGGCGGCCGCGTTCCAGCGGGCCTCGACCTCGGTGGCGGGGATGGACATGGTGCTCTCCTCAGGGTCGCGGGGTTCTCGGGGCCGCGGCGGGCGACGACGGCGCCGGGCTCGGCTTCTTCGGGCCGCGGATGGACTCGGGGCGGGCCGGGTCCAGGACGGACCGGGGGTCGAAGAACTCCTCCAGCACGGGCCGCTCGCCCGAGACGGCCGCGGCGAGGCTGATGCCGTCCACGTTGATGCGCGAGCCGCGGTAGTAGCCGGGCTCGAGCTGGCCCCACGCCTTGGAGGTGCCGTCCACGAGGAAGAAGGAGCGGTAGCCGAGCTCGCGGAAGTAGCGGTACCGCTCGTTGTCCTCCGTGTACGTGCCGGGGCCGGTGACGTCCGCGCCGAACGGGTAGATGAGCATGTCCGTGGGGCCGAGGATCGGCTCGACCTCCTCGTGCCAGTGCCCCATGTCGAACTCGAGCTCCTCCATGGTCAGCTTCGGCACCGTCCGGTGGCCCCACGTGTGGGAGGCGAACTCCCAGCCGCTGTCCTTGAGCGCGTCGGCGACCTCGGTGGCGGCCGCGACGTCGGCGTCGAACGTGGGGCTGTCCCCGAACTCGCGGGCCGAGGTGCGGTAGCCGAACACGCCGTCGTAGCCGGTCATGGCCAGCACGCCGCGGGCGCCGTTGAGGCTGAAGTCCGGGTGCTCGGCGAGGAAGTCGTCCAGGCGCGGGACGACGTCGAACGCCCCGACGTGCGTGGTGCCCTCGGCGTCCGTGTACTCGTTGCGGACGCGGCCGTCCTCGGCCACGATCAGGCGGTCCGCGAAGCCGTCGCCGTCCATGTAGAGGTAGTACGAGCAGTCGTCCAGGGAGAGGATCAGCGGGGTCCGGCCCTCGGGGACCATGAGGGTCTTCGGGCGCACGACGTCGTCCTCCCCCACCTCGTACAGCTCGTGCGGGGAGACCAGCACGTAACCGCGCTCGTAGACCTGCCGGATGACGGCGTCGAACTCGTCCACCGTGACCATGAAGTCCAGATAGCCGCCGGCCTTGTCGTCGCCGTCGAAGGCGCGGGCCGGGTCCACCACGAGGGAGTGGAAGAACAGGTGCGGAACCCGGGCCACGTCCGACCAGGCCACCGGTTCGCCGGCGGGCGGCGGACCAGCGGGGGCGGCGGAGGTGGGCGCGGACGAGGTCGGCACGGACGACGACGCCGCGTCCTCCCCGTCCTGCCCGCAGGCGGCCAGCAGTCCCGATCCGAGCAGGGCGGAACCGGCCAGGAGCATCTGTCGGCGGGTCGGCTGCGGCACGGGCGGGGGCATCGGGCACCTTTCTCCGGGGGCACCCATCATCCCAAGGCCGCCCGGCCCGGGACCACCCCTGCCGGGCGGGCGGGCGGAGGTGGGAACCGGCCGGGCATGGGAGGCCGGCCGGCGGCGGGGCTCGATCCGCCGTAGACGGCCCAGAGTGGTCACGCGGACGACCCGAGCTCGGCGCGGACCGTGTTCGACCGCTTCGTGTTCAGCAACCACATCCGCAGCTTCAGCGTCGACTGAGCCCCGGCTGGGAGGCGCCTTCGACGCGCGCCGACGCACGCGCCCCTCGCGCCGTGCCGCGTGCCACACTGGCGAGCGTGACCCGACGTCCGGATGCACCGCCCCCGGCCGACCCGCGCACGCGTGCGGCCCTGCGCGCCGTGCTCACGGTCCTGGCCGTGATGGCGGTGCTGTTCGCCGCCGTCGTGCTGACGCTGGCCTACGGACCCGCCCGCTGAACCCGCCCTTCCCCGATCCAGGAGCAGCCATGTCCCCCGCGGACCCCACCGCCGACGTCGCGGCCCGACCGACCGGCCCCGCCGCGGTGGCCGAAGCCTTCGCGGCCGCCTGGAACGCCGCCGACGCCGACGCGCTCGCCGAGCTGTTCGCCGAGGACGCGGACTTCGTGAACGTGGTGGGCGTGTGGTGGAGGCGGCGTCGGCAGATCCGGGTGAACCACGCGCTCGGCTTCCGCTGGATGTTCCCGCACTCGCGGCTCGAGCTCGGGCGCGTGCGGGTGCGGGAGCTCGGGGACGTGGCAGTGGTGCACGCGCCGTGGACCATGACGGGGCAGACCGCGCCCGACGGCGACGAGGCCGGCGAGCGCACCGGCGTCCTGTTGCTCGTGGTGCGCCGCACCGAGACCGGGGCGTGGGAGGCGGTGGCCGGGCAGAACACGGATTCCGTGCCCGGGGCCCAGACCCACCTGGCCGACGACGAGGGGCTCGCCGCGGTGCACTATCACCCGTCCGCGTGGTTCGACCCCGACGAGGACCCGGACGGCCCGGAGGCCTGCTGAGCGGCGACCGGCTCACGCCACCGTCAGCAGCCGCACCCAGTCGTCCTCGACCCGCTCCCCGCCGACCACGAACTGCCGCGCCCCGACCGTCTCGAAGCCGAGGCGCTCGTAGAACCGGTTGGCCCGTGCGTTCTGCGCGTTCGTGCCGAGCCACACGTGCCGGAACCCCAGCCGCCGCAGCCGCTCGACGCCGTCGTGCACGAGGGCCTCGGCCAGCCCGGTGCCGCGCCCCTCGGCGAGCACGTACAGCTTCGAGAGGTGGCCGGCCGGCACGTCGCCGAGCCGCTCCGTGACGGGTGCCTCGGGGGCCGCGGCGGTCTCGTACATGGCGTAGCCGAGCAGGGTCTCCGGGGCGTCGGCCGCGGCGCCCACGAGCACGATCCGCTCCGGGTCCGCGATCCACGCGGCCACGGCGGCCTCACTCAGGTGCAACGCGATGTGCGCCTCCACCGCGGCACGCGGCAGCGAGGCCGGGGAGGCGTCCGGGAAGGTGGCCGCGGCGATCGCGGCGATCGCGGGCGCGTCCTCGGGGCGGGCCGGACGGACGACGGCGGCGCGGGGTGCGGAAGTCATCCCCGCTCAGGCCTGCAGCGCGGGGTGCAGGTCCTTCATGCGGAACCGACGCCGGCGCCGCACCACGAGCACGTCCAGGGCGAGCGCCGCCGCCCCGATGCCCATCAGCACGACCACCGGCACCCAGAAGCGCTGGTCCGGACCGCCGGAGATCGCGTTGCGGAACGCCTCGATGGAGTAGCTCATCGGCATGAACGGGTGCAGCGCCTGGAAGAAGCCGGGCAGCACCTCGGCCGGGTAGGTGCCGCCGGTGGAGGCCAGCTGCAGGACCAGCAGGACCAGCAGCAGCGCCGAACCGGGGGTGCCGAGCGCCGTCTGCATCAGGTGCGCGATGAGGGAGAACACCACGGCCACGAGCACCGTCAGGGCCACGGCCCGCACCGGGTGCACGGGGGCCAGGCCCAGCGGCAGCGTGGCGGCCAGCATGAGCAGGCCGCCGCCCACGGCCACGATGCCCACGGGCAGCCACGCGGCCAGCGCGATCGCCACCGGGTTGCGGCGCCCGGCCAGCAGCCGCCCGCTGATGGGCCGCATGATGTTGAACGCGGCGATGCCGAACACCCACAGCGCGATGGAGAAGAACATCGGCGCCATGCCGCGGCCGTAGACCTCCGCGGAGTTGTCCACCTGCATCACGGCCTCCACCGGCCGGGACATCACCAGGGCGGCCTCGTCCCGCTCGTCCTCGGTCAGGGCGGGGACGCGGTCGACGCCGTCGGAGAGCCCGGAGGCGAGCTCGTGGGCGCCGTCGTCGAGGGTGCCGAGGCCGGCGCGCAGCTCCCCGGCGCCGTCCTGGAGCTGGGCCAGGCCGCCGTCGAGCTCGGTGGCGCCGGACTCCAGCTGCCCCGCACCGTCCTGCAGGGTCAGCGCCCCGTCGTGGAGCGCGGCGTTGCCCTCGGCGAGGGTGGTCGCCCCGTCCGTCAGCTCGCCGAGGCCGGACTGCAGCTCCCCGGCGCCGTCCTGGAGCTGGGCCAGGCCGCCGTCGAGCTCGGTCGCGCCGGAGCCCAGCTGCTCGAGGCCGTCCGCGAACTTCCCGGCGCCGTCGGCGAGGGAGTCGGCCCCGTCCTTCGCCTCACCGATCCCGCCCTGCAGCTTCTCCGCGCCCGCGGCCACGGCGTGGGCGCCGTCGTTGAGGTCCGTCAGATCCGCCTTGGCGGAGGCGGCGACGTCGTCCTCGACGAAGCCCTGGACGCGCTCGTTGGCGGCCGCGGAGGTCGCGGCGGCCTCCTCGGCGCGGCCGGCGACGGCGGTCACCCGCTCGTCCGCGCCGGTGAGCGCCTCCTGGAGCGCGGCGTACTGCTCGGACTCGGCGAGCGTCGGGTCCTCTTCGGCGAGCTCGGCCAGGGCGGCCTGCGCGTCGGCGATGCGGGCGCCCGCGCCGTCCTCGGCCGTGCCGGCCACCTCGGCGACCCGCTGGACGTCCTCGTCCACCGCGGCGACGTCGGCGGCCACCGCGTCCTGCCGCTCGATCACCTGGTCCAGGCCGGGGATCACCGTGTCGTAGAGCTGCTGGGTGCCGTCGGCCACCTGCGTGGCGCCGTCGGTGAGCTCGGCCGATCCGGTCTGCAGTTGGGCCAGCCCGTCGGAGAGGTCCGTGGCGCCCTGACGCAGGGCGGGGGCGTTCTCGGCGAGCTGCCCGGCTCCGTCGGCGAGGGCCTGGGATCCCTCGCGCGCCTGGTCGAGCCCGTCGGCCAGGCGGCCGGCCCCGTCCTGCGCGGATGCGGCGCCCTCGGCGAGTCGCTGGGCGCCGTCGTCGGCCTGGGCGGCGCCGTCCGCGAGGTCACCCGCACCCGTGGCGAGCTGGCCCGCGCCCTCGGCCAGCTTGCCCGAGCCGTCGTGGGCCTGGACGATCCCGTCCTCCAGCTGGCTCGCGCCGTCCTCCGCGGAGGCCGTGCCGTCGGCCAGCTGCGCGGCGCCGTCGGCGGCGTCCACCATGCCCGACCGCAGCTCGCCGAGGCTGGAGAAGACGGCCTCGAAGTACGCCTCGATCGCGGACCGGTTCACGGCGGCCTCGACCTTGGCCTGGCTCGCGTTCGTGACGGAGCCGATCACGAAGCCGTTGGCGTCGTCTCGGCGCAGGGTGATCTGCGCCTGCCGCGGTGTCCCGCCGCCCTCGGGGCTGACGAGGTCACGACTGAGCTCGGCGGGGATCTCCAGGACGAGGTAGTACCGGCCCTCCCGCAGTCCCTCCTCGGCCTCCTCGCGCGTGGTCTCGCGCCAGTCGAAGGCGCGGTCGTCCTTGAGGCGTTCGGTCATGTCCGCGCCGGTGCGCAGCGTGGTGTCGCCGCGCTGGACGGGTTCGTCCTCGTTGACGATCGCCACCGGCAGACGGTCCATGGCCCCGTAGGGGTCCCAGTTCGCGGACAGGTAGAGGGCGCCGTAGATGGCGGGGACGAGGAAGATGAACAGCAGGGCGAGCAGGGGCAGGCCACGGCGGAAGCGTCGCAGCTCGTAGCGGAACAGCATCAGTTCTCCCGGACGGGGGGCAGGGTGAGGACGACGGCGTCGCGCGGCACGGGCGCGGAGGCCACGGCGCTCACCGCGAACGGGTGGCCGTGGTCCTTGAGGACGTCCAGGGCCGCGTGGAGCGCGACCAGCTGATCGAGGGTCAGGGTGGCGTCCACGTCGTCGAAGGTGACGAGGCGGGCCGGGCGCAGGCAGGCGACGACGGCGGCCAGCAGCGCGCGATCGGGCGCGGACAGCTCCCCGACGACGGCCTCCGGCGCCACGGTCAGCCTCACCGCGTCGGCGAGGAGGGCGAAGCGTGCGCGGCCGGCGCGGCGGCGCACGCCGTCGGTGAGACAGCGCTCGTCCACGACCTCGGCCGCGGTCAGCGCCGGCTCGAGCTCCACCACGTCGGTGGTGTGGGCGACGGCGGTGCGGGCGCGCAGGGCGTGCGGGTGGCGCGCGGCGTCGATCGGGGGCCGGTACGCGCGGGCGGCGGGCCGCTCCGGCCCGTCCAGTGCGACGTCCACGGGGCCGCCGGTGAGCACGAGCTCGCCCCGCACGCCCTGCAGGCGCCCCGTGAGGGCGAGCAGCAGGGCCGAGCGGCCCGAGCCCTGGGTTCCGAGCACGGCCAGGTGGGTCTGCGGGGGCAGCACGAGGTCGAGGGAGCCGAACACCGGCCCGCGACTGCCGCGCAGGGTCAGACCGCGCGCCACGAGGGTGGCGGGCGGGAGGTCGTCGAGGTGCGCCGGGTCGGGGGCGGGCCCGGGGCCATGGTGATCGGCGTCGGTGGGAGTGGAAGACATGGGCCCTCTTTGCCGAGTCGAGGCGGATTCAATACCATCGGTATTCAATACCATCGGCATCGAGAGGGCAACATGGCGACCCGACCCCGCCGCGAGGATGTCCGCGCGGCCATCCTCGACCACGCGGCTCGGGTGTTCGGACGGGAGGGTTACGCGCGCTCCTCCCTCGCCCGCATCGCGGCGGAGGCCGGCTACACGAAGGGCGCCGTCTATTCCGGTTTCGCGGGGAAGCCGGACCTCTTCGCCGCCGCCTGCACCGTCCAGTTCGAGCGGGCGACCACCCGAGCCATGGACGGCGTCGCCGACGCCCTGGACGACCCCGACCTGCCGCGCGAGGACCTGGTGGCCCGCGTGGCGGAGGCCCTGGCCGACGTCGTGCTCGAGACCACGGGCTCCTGGCCCCTGCTCCTCCACGAGTTCCAGGCCGTGGGCCTGCGCGAGCCCGCCGTGGGGAGAGCCTACCGGACGCTGACCGTCCGGCGGCGGGACTTCCTGGCCGGCCTGCTGCGCGAGCACCGCGTGCTGGCCGACGTCCCGGACGAGCAGGTCACACACACTGCGGCCATGCTCCTGATGCTCGTGCACACGCTGTCGGTCGAGCGGCACCTGGCCCCGGAGGACCTGACGGTGGACGACGTGCGGGACACGCTGGCCGCGGCCGTGCGCTCCCTCCTGCCCTGACGCCTGCGCGCCGGCCCCGCCTCAGCCCAGGGTGCCGGCCACACCGCGCACCAGCGCCAGCGTGCCCCCGACGCCGGCCAGGCAGATCGCGAGGACGCGCGCCTTCGCGGGGTCCACCCGGCGGGCCACCACCGAACCGGGCAGGACACCCAGCGGGCCGCCCACCACCACGGCGACCCACACCGGCCACGGCACGTGCAGCCCCGCGGGCACGGCCGCGCCGAACAGCGACTTGGTGACCAGCGAGGTGAGATTGGCCAGCAGGAACACGGGCTGGAGGGTGGCCGCCCACGAGCGCTGGTCCCACCGGCTCGCCACCGCGTAGACCGCGAGCGCCGGCCCGGCGATGCCCGCGGTGGTGTTCATGAACCCGGCGACGGCGCCGGAGGCGAACACGGCCCCGTCCCCCTGGGCGGTGAAGCGCTGCTGCAGGCCCAGGACGGCGGCCACGGCCACCAGCACGGAGGACCCCAGGAGGATCTCGAGTGCGTGGGCGTCCAGGACCCGCACGGCCCACGCCCCCGCGAACGAGCCGGTCACGAGCAACGGCGCGAGGCGGACGAAGCGCGGCCAGTCCACATGCCGGTGCAGCATCGCGAACAGCAGCACCGCGGACACCGAGGCGGCCACGTTGGACAGCGTCACCCCCGCCACCGGGCCCAGGAGCAGGGACAGCGTGGGTGCGGCGATCATGCCCACACCCATTCCGCTCACCCGCTGGAGCGTGCCGCCCAGGGTGATCGCGGCCAGCGCGACGACGGCCGGCAGCCACACCAGGGAGGGGTCCATGCGGGCAGTATGCCGGAGCCGGGGGTGCCCGTCGGCCCTGGCGCCCGCCCGTGACGGGTGCGCATGCTGGCCGTATGGCCCAGCACAGCTCCACCCCGTACCCGCTCGTGATCGTGGGCAGCGGCCCCGCCGGCGCCAGCGCCGCCCGCGCCTACCTCGACGCCGGGGGACCCGGCCCCGTCCTCATGCTCACCTCGGACGTGGACCACCCCTATGAGCGTCCGCCGCTGTCCAAGGAGCTGCTGCGCGGCATGGCGGCCCCCGAGGGCACGCCGATCGCCGGGGAGGAGCTGCCGGACGGCGTCGAGCTGCGCCGCGGCACCACCGTCACCGGCGCGGACCTCGCCGCGCGGACGCTGCGGGTCGGCGAGGAGCCGGTCCGCTTCGAGCGCCTGATCCTCGCCCTCGGCGCGCACCCGAAGCCCCTGCCCGTCGCGGACGACGACGCCGAGGTGCACCTGCTGCGCTCTCTCGACCACGCCCGCCGCCTGGTGGCCTCCGCCGGGCACGCGCGCTCCGCCGTCGTGATCGGCTCGGGGTTCATCGGCTGCGAGGCGGCCGCCTCCCTGGCCCTGCGCGGGGTGGCCACCACGCTGGTCACCCCGGACGAGGTGCCGCAGCAGAAGCGGCTCGGCCGCGAGGCGGGCGATCGGATCGCGCAGTGGCTGATCGGCGCCGGCGTCGAGCTGCGCACCGGCGTGCGGGTGGGGCAGGTGCGCGCCCCGCGCACCGTCCACCTCGACGACGGCGCCACGCTCGCCCCGGACCTGATCCTCGCCGCGGTGGGGGTCGAGCCGGGGGGCGGGTGGCTCGAGGACTCCGAGCTGACCATGCACGAGGGGCGGATCGTGGCGGACGAGCACCTGGCGGCGGCGCCGGGCGTGTGGGTGGCCGGGGACGTGGCCCGCGCCCACCACGCCGTGGCCGGCCGGCCGATCCCCGTGGAGCACTGGGGCGACGCCCTCGGCATGGGCGAGGTCGCCGGGCACAACGCGGCCCGCACCGAGGTCGGCGTGCCGGGCGGCGCCGGCCAGGCCTCCGTGCTGGCCCACGCGGCGACGGCGGACCCGGAGTCCCTGCGGCGGTGGGAGGCCGTGCCCGGGTTCTGGAGCACCATCGGCGAGCACACGCTCAAGCACGCCGCGTGGGGCGACGGCCACGAGCAGGCCCGCATGGTGGAGCGCACCGGCGGGTTCACTCTCTGGTACACGGACGCGCAGGACCGCGTGGTGGGCGTGCTGACCTACAACGCGGACGAGGACTACGAGCGCGGGCGGGAGCTGGTGGCGGGCCGGGATGCCGTGGGCGAAGGCCGGGGCCGTCCCGACCCTGCATGACAGACTGAGGGGATGACCACCCCGACCCCCGGCGCCGGCTCCCCGGGCAGCGGTGTGGCCGGGGGCGTGCTGGCCGCAGTGGGGGCGCTGGCCCTGATCGCGTCCGTCCTGGCGCTGGTCCTCGCGTTCGGTCCGGCCGGCCGGGACGACGCCGGCGCGGGCGCCGAGCGGCGGCGCTGGAACGGCGGCTTCACCCCCGCCCCGCCCACGGTGAACACGCAGGGGTACGCCGAGCCCGTGCAGGGCCGCGTGACCTCCCGCTTCGGGCCCCGCCCCAACCCGTTCGGCGAGGGCGTGGTGCCCTCGGGGGTGTCCGAGGAGGCCCTGACCCGCCACGACGGCGTGGACCTCGGCGGGGTGCCGGAGGGCACGCCCTTCCACTCGGTGTCCGACGGCCGAGTCCTATTCGTGGAGGCCGGCGGGGACGCGGGCGGCAACCTGCTCGCCGTGGACGCCGGGGACGGCCACGTGTGGCGCTACCTGCACGCCGCCCCGGACTCCACCGTGGTGGACGCGGGCCAGCGCGTCTCCGCCGGGGACCACCTGGCCGGCGTCGGGCAGACCGGCGCCGCCACCGGCGTGCACCTGCACCTGGAGCTGCGCGTGGACGGCGAGCCGGTGGACCCGGAGGCCTACCTGGCCGAGCGGGGCGTGGAGCTCGGCGGCTCCTACCCGGAGCGGCGCCGCGGCCTCAGCCGGTGACCGGGCCGCCGCCGTCGTCCACGGACCCGGCCCAGCGGACCTCCCCGTCCACGACCTCGTCCGTCGGCGCCAGGCCGATCGCCTGGGCGACCCGCTGGGAGGCCGTGTGCTCGGGGTGGACATCCGCCACGAGGCGCCGCACCCCCCGGTCCCGCAGCTCGCCCTTGAGGAGGCCGGCGGCCTCCTTCGCCAGCCCGCGGCCCTGCCACGGCGTGCCGATCAGCCAGGCGATCTGCGTGGGTCCCCCGTCCACGGGGATGGTGGCCTGGACGTAGCCGACCGGCCGGCCCTCCGGCTCCAGCACCACGATCCAGTTGGCCCAGTCCTCCGCGCCGTCCTCGGAGCGACCGCGCGCGAGGATCGCGTACCGCTGCCGCAGCTCCTCCTCGCCCGGCGGCGTCCCGCCGGTGTACGTGTACAGGTCCGGGTCGGCGAGGACCGCGGCCATGGCCTCGGCGTCATCCACCCGCAACGGGCGCAGGGAGAGGGAATGCGGCATGGGCACAGTCGACCAGCCCGGCCCCGCGCAGACAAGAGGCGGGGCGCATCCGCCCGCCGCTAGCCTGGGCGCATGCCGCCCGCCCCCACCGCCCGTCTGCGCTTCCGCGAGATGGCCGACGCCGACCTCGACCACCTGGCCGGCCTCCTCGCCGATCCCGTGGTGATGCGCTTCTACCCCGCCCCGCGCACGCGCGCGGAGGCGGCGGCGTGGATCGCGGGCAACCGGCGCCGGTACGCGCAGGACGGGCACGGGCTGTGGATCATCGAGACCCACGACGACGGCGGGCCCGGCTTCGTGGGCGACTGCGGCCTGACGTGGCAGGAGGTCAACGGGGAGCCTCGCCTGGAGGTCGGCTACCACGTGCGGGCCGACCTGTGGGGGCGCGGCTACGCCACCGAAGCGGCCGCCGCCTGCCGGGACCACGCCCGGGACGTGCTGGGGCACCACGAGCTCGTGGCGATCATCCACCCGGAGAACACGGCCTCGCGCCGGGTGGCCGAGCGGATCGGGATGACCGTGGTGGGCGAGGACCGCACCGGGGCGCCCGAGGCCCGCGCGGCTCTGGGGCTCGAGGCGCGCACCGTGCTGGGGATGAGGCTCCGGCCGGGCGCGTGAGGCGCGGCCCGGCCGGACGTCTCAGCCCCGGTCGCTCACTTGGCGTGGCGGGCGAGCAGCTCGCGGGCGGCGTCCAGGCCGCCGGCCTCGACGTCGTAGGAGCCGGTGGACGCGTGGTGGGCCTCGACCGCGTCCGTGATCCGGTAGTGGTCCGGGTTGCCGGGCGGGTCGGAGGTCTCCAGCACGTGGATCAGGTAGGTCTCGCCGGCGGCCAGGGCCTGGCGGTCGTCGCGCTCGTGATGGGTCATGACGTCCTCTCGGGTCGGCGCCCGGCGGGTCTGTCCCACCGGGGCGTGCGCACCAGGGTGGCGCATCGACGGCGGCGGGGCACAGTCCTGCCCGCCCGCGGGCCGGATCCGGTCAGTAGGCGGGTCAGAGTCCGCTCAGGCCCCGACGTAGGAGCTGACGACGCTCCGCAGTGCCTCGGCGGATTCGTAGATGTCCTCCAAGTTCTCGAGGTCGGCCCGCGTCCTGTTCTTGTCCGCATCGAACAGCACCAGATATTTCACCTTCCCGTCGAAGTGAAGGCGCGCGATCGGCTTCCGATTGTTGTCGTCCAGGATGACGCTGCAGTACGAGGCTGCGTCGCGCATGTAGACGCGGTTCATCGGCACGATTCCGGCGAGAATCGCCTTGATGATGCGGAAACCCTCGATCTCCTCTTCGGTCGTCACCACGCCCGGCTTGAGCTGGCCCTCCTGACCGTTCTCCTCGTCGGACAGGACCGTCTGATCGCCGGTGGCCACGGGCTCAGCGGGAGCCGCCAGTACCGGAGCGACCTGGTCGCCCAGGGCAGTCTTCAGCCGCGCGTTGACGCGATCGTTGATGTACTGGCGCGCAGCCTCCTCGGTGAGCCGGGTGAAGGTCTCCACCGCCTTGGCGTTCATGTACCCGGAGTACACGCGCTTGGCGAGGACCTTCACCAACTCATCGCTCGGCGCAGCCATCTCGGCAGAAATCTCGCGCTTGATGGCCGATACGTACTTCAGCTCCTCGGCTGCGGCGATGACCGAGTCGAGATCGAAGGATCCCTTCGCCAGCTGCTCGAGCTTCGGCACGGTGACCGGGTCGATGTCCAGAAGATCGAGGACGAGGAACGGACGCTCGTCGAGGATGTTGGCCTTGTCGAGGTCCGTGTAGAAGTTCCACACCCGCCCGTTGGTGAGCACGCCGATCCGCGCTTCACTGGTGTGGAAGTAGCGCACCAGCTGGCTCGCGTGCGCCAGGGACAGCTCCGAGCCGACCTTCTTGGCCTCCACGAGGATGTTGACCTTCCCCTCCCGCATGATGGCGTAGTCGATCTTCTCCCCCTTCTTCAGGCCCAGATCTGCGACGAACTCCGGGACGACCTCCTGGGGATCGAACACGTCGTAGCCCAACACCTGCGAGATGAATGGCATGACGAGCGCGTTCTTCGTCGCCTCTTCCGTGTCCAGGGAGCTTGCGTAGTCGCGGGCTCGCCGAGCCACTTGCGCAAGCTTGTCCTCGAATTCAGTCATGCCGTTTCACCCATCCGTGAGTAGGAGCCGGACAGCCGGGAATCCGGCAGCCTCGCACGTCAGCGCCCGAAGGCCCGCCGCAGCTGTGTCGAAATATAACCCAGCTCACAAACACGCTACGGGGACCCTCGCAGGCGCTCCGTGGCCGGACCGCGGGATCGCCCGGAACGCGAGGCGGCCACGACGCGTCGCCTCTCACAGGAAGGAGACGGGGCGTCGTGGCCGCGTTCCGCGGGGGGCCGCCCTGTCAGGCGACGCCCGGCCGGCTCAGCGGTTGCCGGGGTGCTGCGGGTCGGCCGGGATGCCGCGGCTCAGGGGCTCCACGGGCGGGCCGCTCGTCTCCGGGGTCACGGGCGAGCCGGTGCGGGAGCCGCCGACCTCCGGGGTGTCCGGCACCTGATCGCCGGAGGGCTGGGCGCCGGAGCGCAGCGCCTCGAGCCGCGTCTCGAGGACCTGCACCACGGGCAGGCGGTCGCCGTGGGCGCGCTCGTAGGCGAGCAGCTGCTCCACCTGCGACTCGTCGAGGCCGGTGATCCGGGTCGGCAGCGTGCCGTTGGGGATGTGGTCGTAGTCCGGCAGGGGGAGCTCGTCGCGGTTCGGGGCGTTCGTCATGGCACTGTCCCTCTTCTCTCGTCGGGGTCCCTCGTCGGGATGCGTGGTCCACCCACGCTAGTGAAGGCCCCCGTCAGACGGCACCCCCTGCCGCCCCGCTCACCCGACCCCGTCCCGCCGCGCCCGCAGCACGATCTCCAGGTCGAACCGCGCGTCGGGGTCCTCGAGGGCCTCCCCGAACAGCTCGCGCAGCCGGCCCACCCGGTACCCCACGGTCTGGGGGTGCACGCCGAGCTCCGCGGCGATCGGCGCCCGCTGGCCCCAGTGCGTGAGCCAGGCGAGCAGGGTCTCCTCCAGCACCGCCCGCTTCGCCTCGCTCACCTCGTCCAGGGGCGCCAGCACGCGTTCGGCCAGCTGCGTCACGACGCGCGGCTCGGCCCCCAGCACCACGCGCGCCAGGTGGTCCGCGGCGAGGATCGGGGACGGGGCGCCGTCGTCGTCCTCCCCCTGCGCGGGCTCCGCCGTCCGGCCCGCCGCCTCCTGGACGGCCAGCGTGCGGGCCACCCGGTAGGAGTGGGGCACGAGCGGCCAGTCCACGGCCGGCCCGACGACGGCGGCCGTCCCCGCCAGCAGGCGCAGCATGCGCTCGCGGCGGCCCTGGGAGGGCGTCGCGTCGATCACGGCGACCACCTCCGAGTCCCGCTCCACCACGAGCCCGGCCCGGCCCAGCCTCTCCCGGACGGCGACGCCGGCGTCCGCGGGCAGCACCACCACCGCCAGCCGGCGCGGCAGCCGCCAGTCCGCGAGCGCGGCCAGCCGTTGCACCTCCTTCTCCTCGGTCCCGCCCCGGACCAGGGCGGTGGCGAGGGCGGCGCGGTGCAGCTCGAGCACGCCCGCCTGGGCGGACTGCGCCTCCGCGTACGCCTGGGCGCTGACGGAGGAGAGCTCGTCGATGTACGCCCAGATGGACTCGCCCAGCTCGATCACCACGGACATCTCCAGGCCCAGGCGCGCGCACTCGGCGGAGAGCTCGCGGAACACGATCCGCGCGGAGGTGCGGTACGCGCCGAGCAGGGCGTCCATGGAGCGCCCCTCGCGGAACTCGCCGGCCCCCAGGCGGGCCATGAGGACGCGGGACTCGCTGTTCAGGGCCGGGCGGGTGGTGCCGGGCAGGCTCATCAGCTGCTCGAGGGCGGTGGTCACGCCGGCGGTGAGGTTCTTGCCGTAGTGGCCGTCGCGCGCCGCCGCGTAGGCGGGGATCTGGTCCGGGACCGTCTCGATGATGCGCTCCATGATCCCGGGGATCGCCGGGGCCAGGCGCTCCGCGAGGTCGTCGGGGAGGGACTGCCAGGGCGGGCGCCAGTCGGGGGCGGGGGTGGTCTGCGTCACACTCAATCTTGTCTCCTCGCGATGAAGTGATGGCCCAGATCGTACGCTGAAGACGAAGAACTGCGGCATGCCGAGCCATAGACTGGAGCCATGGTCGGCCCGTCTCTGTTCTCCCGTCTGGCGTCGACGCTCCTGCACCCGCTCACGCCGCAGGATGTCCTCGGCCTGCTCGACCCCGTGCACTCCTCCCGCCAACTGCGCGGGGTGGTCACCTCCGTCACCCGCGCGACGCCCGGCGCCGCCACCATCGCGTTCCGCCCCGGACCGGGTTGGCGGGCCCACGACGCCGGCCAGTGGGCACGCGTCGGCGTCGACGTGGACGGGGTGCGGCAGTGGCGCTCCTACTCGCTCTCCGCACCCGCGGGCGCGGACCCGGAGATCACGGTGTCCGACATCGGCCTCGTCTCCGGCACGCTCGTGCGCCGCACGAAGCCCGGCGACGTCCTCTTCCTCGACATCCCCGAGGGCGACTTCACCCTGCCGGATGAGCCGCGCCCGCTGCTCATGCTCACCGCCGGCTCGGGCCTGACCCCGGTGATGTCCATGATCCGCACGCTCGTGCCGGCGCGCCGGGATGCCGACGTCGTGCTCATCCACTCCTCCCGCACCCCCGAGGACGCCCTGTTCCGCGAGGAGCTCGCCGAGCTGGCCGACCAGTTCCCGGGCCTGCGCGTGGTGCACCGCCACACCGCGGACGAGGGCCGCCTGGACCTGTCCTCCCCCGCCGAGCTCGAGGACCTGTGCCCCGACTGGCGCGACCGGGCCGCCTACGCGTGCGGGCCGTCCGGGTTCCTCGACGACGCCGAGGCCCTGTGGCGGCGCGAGGCGGCCGCAGACCTCACCATCGAACGGTTCCAGGCCGACTTCGCCCCGGGCGTGGCGGGGGCCGGCGGCCGCGTGGTGTTCGAGCACGCCGACGTCGAAGTGGACGCTCCCGGCGACGTGCCGCTGCTCGTGGTGGCCGAGGAGGCCGGCGTCGCCGCGCCCGCCGGCTGCCGCATGGGCATCTGCCACGCGTGCCTCACGCCGCTGCGCTCGGGCCAGGTCACGGACCTGCGGACCGGGCAGGTGCACGGCGAGCCCGGCGAGCTGGTCCAGACCTGCGTGAGCGCCGCCGCCGGCCCGCTGAGCCTCGACCTCTGAACCTGACGCCCGGCCCGCGACCCGGGCCTCCCCGACCATCCCCCGCCTCCCGTCCCCAGGAGCACCGCATGACCCAGACCCCCACCACCCCCAGCCGCACCGGCGCCACCGCCCCGGACGATCTGGCCCTGGCCATCCCCGGCACCACCGTGCGCGGCCGCGCCGCCCGGGTCCTGCCACAGGACCGCCCCGACACCACGAGCTGGGCTCCGCACACCCCCGAGTCCCGCCCCACCACCGCCACCGCGACGCCGGGGCTGCCGGGCGTCGTCGGGAGCCCGGCTGTGCGCCCGCCCGGCGCCGCCCACCTGACGGACGCGCAGGTGGCCGAGCTGGGCCGGGAGCTGGACGCGATCCGCGACGACGTGCTCTCCCGCCGCGGCGCCTCCGATGCGGCCTACATCCGCCGCGTCATCCGCTGGCAGCGCCGGCTCGAGCTCGGCGGCCGCGCCCTCCTGCTCAACGCACGCCACCCCGCCGCGTTCGTGGCGGGAACAGCCATGCTCACGGTCGCGAAGATCGTGGAGAACATGGAGATCGGGCACAACGTGCTCCACGGCCAGTGGGACTGGATGCGCGACCCGGACATCCACTCCACCACGTGGGAGTGGGACTTCGTGACGCCGTCGCGGGCCTGGCAGAACACCCACAACGACCTGCACCACCGCTGGACCAACGTCGTCGGCAAGGACCGGGACGTGGGCTACAACGTGCTGCGCATGGACGAGTCCGAGCCGTGGCAGCCGCGGCACCTGCTCAACCCCGTGATCAACGCGGGGCTGGCCCCGATCTTCGAGTGGGGCATCGCCCTCTACGACCTCGAGCTGGACCGCGTGCAGAGCGGGGAGAAGTCCCGCGAGGAGCTGATGACGGATCTGCGCTCCGTGGGCGTCAAGGCGGCCCGGCAGTTCGCGAAGGACTACGTGGCCACGCCAGCCGTCGCCGAGGTGCTGACCGGCTCGGGCAAGGCCACGCTCGCGGGCACGCTGCTGGCCAACGGCCTGCGCAACATCTGGGCGCACTCGGTCATCTTCTGCGGGCACTTCCCGGAGGGGGCGGAGACGTTCTCCGAGGAGATGGTGGACGGTGAGACCCGCGGCGACTGGTACGTGCGGCAGATGATCGGCTCCGCGAACATCTCCGGTTCGAAGCTGATGCACTTCATGACCGGCAACCTCTCCCACCAGGTGGAGCACCACCTGTTCCCGGACCTGCCGTCCAGCCGGTACGCCGAGGTGGCGCCCCAGGTCCGTGAGATCTGCGCCCGCTACGGCCTGCCGTACACGACCGGCCCGCTGCTGCGGCAGGTGGGCTCCGCGTGGAAGAAGGTGTTCCGGCTGGCGCTGCCGTGAGGCGGGAGGGGCGGGCGCCCCTCCCACCGCCGCCCTCGGCTCAGCCCTTCACGCCGCCGGCCGTGAGGCCGGAGACGATGTACCGCTGCAGGAACAGGAACAGCGCCATCACGGGCAGGGCTGCCAGCACGGCGCCGGCCGCGAACACACCCCAGTTCTCGGAGCGGGTCTCCGAGACGTAGCCGTAGAGGCCCACCGCGAGCGTCTGCGCGGACGGGTCCGTGAGCACCACGGAGGCGATCACGAACTCCGAGACCGTGGTGATGAAGGACAGCAGGGCCACCACCGCGAGGATGGGGGTCACCAGGCGCAGGATGATCGAGAAGAAGATCCGCGCGTGCGAGGCGCCGTCGAGCTTGGCAGCCTCGTCCAGCGACGGCGGGATGGTGTTGAAGAACCCGTACATCAGGTACGTGTTCACCCCGAGCGCGCCGCCCAGGTACACGAGGATGAGGCCGAGCTGCGAGCCGATGCCCAGGACGGGCACCAGGTTGCCGATGTAGGTCAGCAGCAGGAAGATCGCCACCACCGCGAGCAGCTGCGGGAACATCTGCACCAGCAGCAGCGTCAGCAGCCCCACGCGGCGGCCCGTGAACCGCATCCGGGAGAACGCGTAGGCGGCCAGGGCGCCGAGGAACACCGTCATCACGGACGTGATGACGCCGATCACCATCGTGTTGAGGAACCAGCGGCCGAAGGGCCGGTTCGGGTCGCTGAACAGGTCCACGTAGTTCTGCCCGCTGAACGAGGAGAACAGCCGGTTCGAGCTCGCCATCGTGCCAGTCGGGTCGAGCGACGCGGACAGCACGTACAGCAGCGGGAACAGTGCGAACGCGCTGGCCAGCACGCCCACCGCGTGACGCCAGCCCAGCTCCCGCATCCAGCGGCCGAACGAGCGGCGGCGTCGTGGCGGGGCCGGGTCCTCCTCCCAGCGCAGCGGGTCCGTCTCCTGCTGCGCCAGGGCGGCGGCGAGGGGCGAGGTCGGGGCGTCCGGCCGGGGCCGTCCGGAATCCTGGGGGATGCTCACTTGTCGATCTCCTCGAGCGCCTTGGTCTGCCGGAAGCTGATCGCCGAGATGGTCGCCACGATCAGGAAGATCACGATGGACAGGGCGGAGGCCAGGCCGTAGTCGCGCCCCACCCCGCTGAACGCCGTCTTGTAGACGACCGTGATCAGCAGGTCTGTGGCGCCGATGTTCGAGCCCGCGTCGGGGAACCGCGGTCCGCCGCCGGTCAGCATGTAGATGATGTTGAAGTTGTTGAAGTTGAACGCGAACGAGGAGATCAGCAGCGGCGCCACCGAGACCAGCAGCAGGGGCAGCTTGATGGAGCGGAAGATGCGCCACGGGCCGGCGCCGTCCATGCGGGCGGCCTCGTCCACGTCCTCGGGCAGGGACTGCAGGGCGCCCGTGGTCACCAGGAACATGTAGGGGAAGCCCAGCCACAGGTTCACCACGAGCACCGACAGCCGGGCCAGCCACGGGTCGGTGAGCCACGGGATGTCCGCGCCGCCGAAGAACACGGTGTTGACGAAGCCGAACTCCGGGTTGAGCAGGCCGGCCCACACGAGGCCGGACAGGAACGCCGGGAACGCGTACGGCAGGATCATCATCACCCGGTAGACCTTCTTGCCGCGCATGTCCGAACGGTTGAAGGCGATCGCCAGCAGCAGCCCGACGGCGAACGTCGTGGCCACGCTCAGGAACGCGAAGGCGAAGGTCCACACGGTGACCCGCAGGAGCGGGTCGCGCAGCTCGGGGTCGGTGAACGCGCGCGTGAAGTTGTCCAGGCCGACGAACACCCGCCAGCCGGTCTGCAGCGTGCTGCCGTCGTCCGCCTGGAACTGGCCCTCGCCGTTGTCCCGGTACTCCACGCCGCTCTCGAGGTCCGTGAAGGTGTCCCGGGCCTCGTCGTACTCCAGACGCGGCGCGTACACGTACCCGCGGGAGCCGTCGCGCGTCTCCAGGGTGCCGTCCGCGGCGTCGTCGCTCAGCGGGACCTTCAGGCGGGCGACCTGGTCCTGACGCTGCAGCAGGTCGCCGAACCGCAGGGTGGTGTACCCCTCCACCCCCACCGGCTCCCCGTCCTGCATCTGGGCCTCGACCGGCTCCAGCGCCTGGTCCGCGCCGCCGAGGACGGGCTCCCCGTCCCGCAGGGTCAGCAGGTAGAGGTCGCCGCCCTCCTCCAGCACCGTGATGTCGTACACCGGGGAGTCCGGCACGCGGATGGAGGAGGAGCGCTGGATGATCTCGATCGCCGCGGCCTTGTCCGAGTTGTGCCCGGCGCCGTAGTTCGTGAAGGCGACGTAGGAGGAGTAGACCACCACGAACACCTGGAACAGCATCAGGAAGAACAGGCCGGGGGCGAGGTACTTGGCCGGCAGGCCGCCGCGGCGCAGGTAGATCCAGTTGATGCCGATCGTGACCGCCAGGGTCAGCGCGAACACCACCCAGTCCCCCGCGGCCGCGAGCTGGAACAGCAGGAACGCCGCGAAGGCGTCCACGAGGCCCAGCAGGACGATCTTGGCCAGCGTGCCGCCGAGGCCCTCGGTACCCCGGGCGTCCGCACGACGACGGCGGCCCGGGCCGGTGCGGCGCGCGGCGTCGTCGAGGGCGGCGGTGGCGGCGTCGGACCGGTCCGACGCGGTGGAAGACGGGCTCATGGTTCCTCATCCGGCCCGAGGGCCTGCCGTGGAAGGGGGGGATGCGCGCCCCGAGGGCGCAGGGCCACGGTCCGCCTCCGGCGTCCCCGCGGGGACGCCGGAGGTGGACCGCGCCGGATCACTGGCCGATGCGGCCCTCGATGTCGGAGATCATCTTCTGCCAGGTCTGGACCGGGTCGCCCTCGCCCTTGATGATGCTCATCTCGGCGCCGCCCCAGAACTCGAACACCGCGCCCATCTCGGGGGCCGCCGGCATGGGGACGCCGTTCTCGCCGATCTCGCCGAACGCCTTCACGGTCTCGTCCGAGGCCGCCTTGTCGAAGGAGGCGGTCAGCGCCGGGGGACGCTTGCCCTCGGCGAAGAGCGCGTCCTGGGCCGCCTCGGTGGAGAGGTAGTTGACCACGAACTCATTCGCGGCCAGCTGGTTCTCGGACTCTGAGGAGACGAAGAAGGCGTTGACGCCCACGAACGGCTGCGCCGGCTGGTCGCCCATGGACGGGATGGCCTCGACCTCGAAGTCGACGCCGGCCGCCTCGGCCTCCTCGATGTTCCACGGGCCGGTGATGAAGTAGGCCGCGTTGCCGGAGTTGAACTGCTCCTTGGCGATGTCCGCGGTCATGTTCGGGTTCAGCACCCCGGACTCGCCGTACTCGGCCAGCTTCTCGGCGAAGGCCTCACCCTCGGGCCCGCCCATGGCCAGCGAGCCGGTGTCGTACGAGCCGTCCTCGGCCTGCTTGAACACGGGGGCGCCCATGGAGGTCTGGAACGGGTACAAGTGGTACGGGTCGCCGTTGACGGCGTCCAGGCCCACCACGAACGGGTACTCGGCCTCGCCGGCGTCGACGGCCTTCCGGCCCTCCGCGATCATCTCGTCGAAGGAGGCCGGGGTGGACTCGGCCAGCTCGGTGTTGCGCAGGATGGCGATGTTCTCCACGGAGTACGGCACGCCCCAGGTCTGACCCTCATAGGTGACGGCCTGCACGGAGGACTCCACGAAGTCGCCGGCTCTCTCGCCCAGCTCAAGGGGCTCGATGGTGCCGTTCTGCACGAGCGAGCCGATCCAGTCGTGGGCGCCGACGATCACGTCCGGGCCCTCGCCCGTGGGGTTCTGGGTGATGAAGTCGTCCTTCATCGTGGAGTTGTCCTTGACCACGAGCTCCACCGTGATCCCGGTGTCCTCCTTGAAGTCCTCCGCCACGGCCTGCAGCGGCTCCTGGCGGTTCTGGTCCACCCACATGGTGATGGTGCTGGCGCCGGCCTCGGAGAGGTCCTGGCTCGGGGACGCGGTGGCCGTGCCCTGCTCGGTGGCGCCGGCCGGGGAGGAGGACGCCGGGGCGGAGGAGCCGCCGCCGCACGCGGTGAGCGCGAGGGCGGAGAACGCCGCGGTGAGGGTCAGGCTGAGCGGGCGGCGGAAGAGGCCGCCGGTCGTCGTCGACTGCATGATGTGCCTTTCACGAGGGGTGGCCCGCGGCATGCGCCGGCCGTTGCGTCGCCGACGTGGGCCCCGCGGTGAGACGGCGCCTGCCCCCGGCGGCTGAAGGAGTCAGTCCCCAGGAGTGTAAACGCTTCCACTGTGATATGCCACACAGAGGTGCGCTCCCGCATGAACACGGGCATGCGGGAGTGGGGGCGGAGGTCAAGACCGGCTGAAACCGGAATGGAAGCGCTTCCACCACCGCGCCTGCCGTGCCGTACTCTGGTGCCACGCATCGACCCCCGGCCCGCCGCCGTCGTGCACCCGCCCCGCCGCAGAACCCCATGAACCGGGAGGAGGACCGCCGATGGTCGGCATCAAGGACGTCGCCCGCATGGCCGGGGTCTCCACCGCCACCGCCTCCCGCGCCCTCACCGGCTCCGGCCCCGTGGCGGCCGCCACGCGCACCCGAGTCCAGGAGGCCGTCGCCACGCTCGGCTACGTGGCGGACTCCGCCGCTTCTTCGCTCGCCTCGGGCCGCACCCGCAACATCGGGCTGGTGACCCCCTCCGTCCACCGGTGGTTCTTCGCCGCCGTGCTCGAGGGCGCCGCGGACGAGCTCGTGCGGCACGGGTACGACCTGACGCTCTACGACGTCGGCCAGGACCCGGAGCGTCGGTCCACGGTCATCTCAGACCTGCTGCCCCGACGGCGGCTGGACGCCCTGATCACCCTCTCGTTCCGGCTGAGCATGTTCGAGCTCGCCGGACTCGAACGCCTCGGCCTGCCCGTGATCGCCGTCGGCGGCCGCCTGCCGGCGGGTGAGACCCTGCCGGACTGGTTCACCGCCGTCCAGGTGGACCACGCCCGCGCCGCACGGATGGCCACCGAGCACCTGCTGGAGCTCGGACACCGGGACATCGCCTACGTGGGCCGCGTAGACGAGGACATCGAGTTCCAGGTCAGCACCGAGCGCACCCGCGGGTTCCTGCACGCCCTCGCCGCCACCGGGGTGCGCACGCCGGCCGACTGGATGGTGCCCGCGGACTTCACCATCGGCGGCACCTACCACCAGGCGCGCGCCCTCCTCGCCGACCCGCGGCGCCGGCCGACGGCGGTCATGTGCATCTCGGACGAGATGGCCATGGGCACGTGGATGGCAGCCCACTCCCTGGGGCTGCGCGTGCCCGAGGACGTGTCCGTGATGGGCCTGGACGGCCACCCCGAGGCCGCCCGCCTGGGCATCAGCACCGTGGACCAGAACCCGCTCGAGCAGGGCCGCCGCGCCGTCCGCCTGGCGCTCGGCGCCCTCGACGGCGCCGCCCACCCCCACCGGATCATGCACCACCTGGCCCTGCGGCCGAGGGCGAGCACCGCGCCGCCGTAGACCGTCAGCCCCGACCCCCCACCCACCCCTCTCCTTCACCTTGGATCGTCGGGCACGTACCTGCCCGTGAAAGGAACCCCACCATGGCCTCCGTGACCTTCCGCTCCGCCAGCCGCCAGTACCCCGGCTCCCCCCGCCCCGCCGTCGACTCCCTCGACCTGGAGATCGCCGACGGCGAGTTCCTCGTGCTCGTGGGCCCCTCCGGCTGCGGCAAGTCCACCTCCCTGCGCATGCTCGCCGGCCTCGAGGAGCTCTCCCACGGCAGCATCCTGATCGGCGACCGGGACGTCACCGATGTGGACCCCAAGGACCGGGACATCGCGATGGTGTTCCAGAACTACGCCCTGTACCCGCACATGACCGTGGCGGACAACATGGGCTTCGCCCTGAAGATCGCCGGCGTCCCCGCGGACGAGCGGCGCCGCCGCGTCGAGGACGCCGCGAAGCTGCTGGACCTGACCGAGTACCTGGACCGCAAGCCGAAGGCCCTCTCCGGGGGCCAGCGTCAGCGCGTGGCCATGGGCCGGGCGATCGTGCGCGACCCGCAGGTGTTCCTCATGGACGAGCCGCTCTCCAACCTGGACGCGAAGCTGCGCGTGCAGACCCGCGCCCAGATCGCCAACCTGACCCGCCGTCTGGGCACCACCACCGTGTACGTGACCCATGACCAGACCGAGGCCATGACCATGGGCGACCGGGTGGCGGTCCTCAAGGAGGGCCGCCTACAGCAGGTGGACACGCCGCGCAACCTCTACGAGCGCCCGATGAACGTGTTCGTCGCCGGGTTCATCGGCTCCCCCGCCATGAACATCTTCCGCATGCCCGCCACGCACGAGGGCGTGCACTGGGGCGAGACGGTCATCCCCGTGCCGCGGGAGGATCTGGCCGACGCCGGCACGGCGGTGGACCTCGGCGTGCGCCCCGAGAACCTGGTGGTCAGCGACGACGCCGCCGGCCTGCCCGTGGAGGTGGACACCGTGGAGGAGCTCGGCGCGGACGCATACGTGTACGGTCACGCGACGATCGGCGGCGAGGAGCGGCTCATCACCCTGCGGACGGTGGGCTACACAGCGCCGGAGAAGGGGTCCGTGGTGCACGTGGTCCCGGACCCGGAGCGCGTGCACCTGTTCCACGCCGAGACCGGCGAGCGACTCAACCGCTGACGGCGGCGCGGGGGGCGCGACGGCGGCGGGCGTCGCCTGCCCTCAGCCCTGGCGCTCGGCGAGGTCCGCGAGCCGGTCGATCGACGCGCGCAGCTGCTCTTCGCCGGTCCGCAGCGCCTTCTGGATGCGCTTCGGGTCGGTGAGGGCGGTCCAGTCATAGGTGTGGGTGACGCGGCAGCCGCCCTCGTCGTCGCCCTCGACCTCCCACCGCCACAGCTGGCCGAACGGCTCCCCGCCGACCTCGGAGGGCTTCCAGGCGATGCGGCGGCCCTCCTCGAACTCGACCACGTGGTTCGCGCGGTCCACGCCCTTCTGCAGGGTCATGACGAACACGTCCCCGACGGCGGTCACCCGCTGCCCGGGGGCGGCCTCGGCCAGGTTGTCGTTGCCGTCCCACTCGGGCTGGCGGGAGGGGTCCGCGATCAGCTCGAAGACGACGCCGGCCGGCGCGTCGACGTGACGGGTCGCGGACACGACGCGGTCCTCGGGGGCGGGCAGGGCGGTCTCGTCGAAGTGCTCCATGGGGAGAGCGTAGACCCCGATGCGCACCCGCCGAGAGCGCCGGCGGGGCTCGCGCCGGGAGCGGCCCCCGACCTCAGATCAGGCCCAGCGCGGTGAGCTTGGCCGCGGTCTCCTCGTTGGTCGGCTCCACCTGGTGGTCGCCGTCGGGGAACACGACCACGGGGATGTTCTTCCGGCCGGAGATCCGCTCGGCGGCATCGGCCTGGGCCGGGTCGGCGACGAGGTCCACATAGTCGTAGGCGACGCCGAGCTCATCGAGCTGGCGCTTGGTGCGCAGGCAGTCTCGGCACCAGTCGGCGCCGTAGACGGTGAGGACGTTCTGACTCATCCGTCCAGCGTACTGAGGGGTGGGATGCTGGGGGCATGCCCGCCCAGCCCTCCCCCTCCGGCCGCACCGTCCACCTGTCCACGTCGGGCGTGGACGCCCGCATCGCCCCCGACGAGTTCGGCGGGTTCGTCCTGGAGATCGGCGGGGCCGTCCAGTCCCACGTGGACCTGGCCGACCCCGCTCGCATCCGCTACGAGTACCTGCGCCGCATGGCCCACGTGCTCGACGGCGTCGCCCCGGCGGGTGCGCCGGTGCGGGTCCTGCACCTCGGCGCGGGCGCGCTGACCCTGCCGCGCTACCTCCAGGCGACCCGGCCCGGCTCGGAGCAGACGGTGGTCGACCTGGACCGGGAGCTCGTGTCCTTCGTGCTCGCCGAGCTGCCCCTGCCGGCGGGCACGGACCTCGTCTCCGTGGTCGCGGACGCGCGCCTGGCCGCCGTCGACCTCGCGATGGACGGGGAGCGGTTCGACGCCGTCGTGCTGGACATCGGCACCGGCGAGGAGGGCGCCGAGCACCTGCGCGGCGCCGTGTTCTACGGGGAGCTGCTCGAGCTGCTGACGGCGGGCGGGGTGCTGCTGGTGAACATCGGCGACGACGCCGGCCTGCGCTTCCTGGGCGCCGAGCTAGGCGCCCTCGAGAAGGCGGCCGCCGAGGCCGGGGTGCCCGGCCCGTGGACGCTCGCGGACCAGGGGATGCTGGAGCGACTGGACTGGGGCAACGTCGTCCTGGCCGCGGGGGCGCCGCTGGGAGAGGCCGGCTGCACGGAGCGCCTCGCCGCGGCGGGGCCGCATCCGGCGGCCGTGCTGGACCCGGCGGAATCGGCCGCGCTGGCCGCCCGCATCCGTCGCGCCTGAGGGCGGGCGCGGTGCTCAGAGCCGGGGGTCCTCCGCACCGGGGCCCGTCTGCGGCCGGGGCCACGGGTGGCCCCGGCGCGCCTCCGCCCCCTCGTTGAAACGACGCAGGAGCCTGCTGAACTCGACGACGTCCTCGGCGGGCCAGGAGGAGACGATCTGCGCCACGTTGTCCGCGCGGGAGCTCAGCTCCGCGGCGAGGCGGGCGCGTCCCTCCTCCGTGGGACGGTGCAGCCGGGCGGAGCCGCCGTCGGGGTCCGCCACCCGCTCGACGAGGCCGGCCTTCATGGCGGCGGCCACCTGCCGGTGGACGGTGGAGACGTCGAGGTCGAAGGCCTCGGCCAGCTCGGCGATGCTCATGGCCCCGCCCGCCTCCAGGCGGGCGAGCAGCACGGTGGCGCTGCGCTCCAGCGCGCTCGACCGGCCGTAGGGGGCCACCCCCTGCGTGGCCACCCGCAGCAGGAGCATGTGCTCGTACATGATCCCTTCGACCGGGTCGACCCACGCCCCCTCAGATGATTGCATCATGCAAACGATGCTACCTTTTGCATCATGCAAATCGCCGAGCAGGAACGCATCGCCTCCCCCACCTTCGTCCTCGCCTGGGTGGTCTCCTTCCTCCAGTTCCTCGCGTTCTACGCCCTCGTCACCACCATGGCCGTGTACGCGGTCCGGCAGTTCGCCGCCTCGGACGCCGGGGCGGGGCTGGCCTCGAGCGCCTTCGTCATCGGCGCCACCGTCAGCCGCGTGGTCACCGGCCACGTGGTGGACCGCTTCGGCAAGCGCCGCGTCCTGGTGGTGGCCCTGGTCGCCGTCGCGCTGTCCTGCACGCTCTACCTCGTCGCCTCCTCGCTGCCGGCCCTGGTGGCGGTGCGCATGCTCCACGGCGCCAGCTACGCCTTCGCCAGCACCGCCGTCATGGCCCTGGCCCAGGCGGCCATCCCCGACGGGCGACGCGCGGAGGCCACCGGCCACCTCGCGCTGGGCACCACCCTGGCCACCGCGATCGGCCCCGCCCTGGGGCTCTTCCTCGCCGGCTCCATCGGCTACGTGTGGCTGTTCCGGGCGACTCTGGGGATCACGGTGGTCAGCCTCGTGCTGGGCCTGCTGGTGCGCGAGGCGCCCGCCGCGGCGGGCGTCGACGGCGAGCGCGCCGCCGGCGAGGTCCCCCTGGAGCACCCCGCCCCCGCGGTGGGCTTCCGCCTGCGCTCCGTGCTGCACCCGGCGGTGCTGCCGATCAGCGGCTTCATGCTGCTGGTGGGCCTGAGCTACGCCGGGATCCTCACCTACCTGAACGCCTACTCGGTGGAGCGTGGGCTCACGGCCGGCGCCGGCCTCTTCTTCCTGGCCTACGCCGCGGCGATGCTCGTCATGCGCCTCACCCTGGGCACCCTGCAGGACCGCCGGGGGGACGACGCCGTCGTCTACCCCGCCCTCCTCTGCTTCACGGCCGCGCTCCTGGTGCTGGCCTTCGCCACGCGCGACTGGCAGGTGGTGCTGGCCGGGGCACTGAGCGGCCTCGGCTACGGCACGCTCATGCCCGCGGCCCAGGCGATCGCCGTGAACGCGGTGCCCTCCCACCAGCTCGGCGCCGGCATCTCCACCCTCATGCTGTTCGCGGACGTAGGGCTGGGCCTGGGCCCCGTGATCCTCGGCGGGCTCGTGGCCTCCGCCGGCTACGGCGCCATGTACGCGGCCCTGGCGGGTGTGCTGGTGATCACCGCCGGGTACTACTTCGTGATGCACGGACGCCGGCATGGGCGGCGAGGGACCGTGGCCCGCGCCTGAGTCCCGCGCGGTGACGGCGGCTTGACGCCGCGGGCGACGCTACCGGCGCCGCGCAGGCCAGGACGCGAGCGCGACGGCGGCGAGGGCGCCCAGGGTGCCCAGCACCGTCGTCGTGGTGACCGTGGATCCGTCGGTGGGGGCCACCAGGTCCACCACGAGGGAGCCCAGGAGGTTGCCCGAGACCAGGCCGAGGGTGGCGGCGAAGACGCCCAGGCGCGGGACGACCATGGCGCCCACCCCGATGAACACGCACCCCAGCGGGCCGCCGAGGTAGAGCCGCCAGTCGTGCGGCAGCGCGGGCATGCCGTGGCCGGAGGCCAGGACGATCCCGCCCCACACGACCCCGAGGAAGAGGACGCCGGCGGTGAAGTTGACCAGGGTCGCCGGGATGGCGGTGCCGTAGGCCGTGGTCTGACGGGCGTTGAACACCTGCTGCCCGGCGGTGGCCAGGCCGGCCAGCAGGGGCAGCAGGGCCAGCAGCGCCCAGCCGGGCCCGCCGCCGGCCTCGCCGAGCTTGGGCCACACCACGAGGGCGACCGCGGCCAGGGCGAGCACCGCCCCCGTGAGGCGCCGCGGCGTCAGGCGCTGCACCCCGGCGGGGCTGAGCCCGAGCCGGTCCACGACCATCCCGCCGACCACCTGCCCGGTGACCACGGCGACCGTGAACACGGCCACGCCGAGGGGACCGATCGTCGCGGACTGGGTGAGCACGAGGAGCCCGCCGATCACGCCCGCCACCGCGTACCACGGGCGCACGGACCCCGCGGCCAGGGCCGGGCGGATGCGGGCCAGGCCCCGGCGGCCCCGCGGCGTCAGCACGCTCACGAGCACCATGACGACCAGGCCCACCGCGAAGGAGCACAGGGCGGCGAGGACGGGGTCGCCCGTCAGGTGGGCGAGGCGGGAGTTGATGCGGCCCTGCAGCGGCATCACGGAGCCGGCGGCCACCGCGAGCGTGAACAGCAGGGCGGTCGCCCGCGGGGAAGGGGCGTCCGGGCGGGCGGCGACGTCGGCCGGGCGGGGGCGGGCGGGTCCGCGCTCGGCGGACGGGGCAGAGGGTTCGGGTGGCATCCCCCCGTTGTACACCTCTAGGCGGCCAGGCGCGCCTCGAGCCCGCCGCGCACCGTGGGCCACTCCTCGCGCACCACGCTGAAGTAGTCGACGTCGGCGATCGTGCCGTCCGCCGCCGGGCGGAAGCGGCGCAGAGTGCCCTCGAACGTCGCCCCCAGGCGGGCGATGGCGGCGTGTGAACGGGCGTTGCGGTGGTCGCAGCGCAGGGCCACCCGCTCCAGCGCCCATTTCTCGAACGCGTGCCCGAACAGCAGCAGCTTGCAGCCGGGGTTCACGGAGGTGCCCCACACCCGACGGGCGTAGACCGTGTGCCCCACCTCCACCCGCAGCCCCGGTACCAGGTCATAGAGGCTCGTGCGCCCCACCAGCTCCCCGCCCTGCTCGACGGCGAACGCGAAGGTGCCCTCCCGCTCGATCAGCTCGGCGAGGTGTGCGGACATGGCCGCGCCGTCCACCGGCAGGGGCGCGCTGTTCCCCGCCCACATGGCCGCGTCGACGAGCTCACGCAGGGCGGGGCCGTCCTCGGGGGCGAGGGGGCGCAGGGTGAGGTCCCCGCGGGTGAGGACGATCTCGTGCTTCATGCACCCATCCTGTCAGCGGACTCGGGGTGATCTCCCGGCGCGACGAGACCGAGCGCCACGGACGAGGGCGTCGCCTCCGGCGCCCGGCCGGCTCAGAGCGTGGCGGAACGGCGGGCGGAGGCCCTCATGGCCGCGACCCGCTGCGCCACGGGGGCCGCCAGGGCGCCCGGCTGCAGGGCCGGGGCGAGATCGGCGGCCACCTCTCGGGCGACCCCCTCGAGGGCGGAGGCGTCCTGGGCGACCCAGGCGCGCAGCGTCAGGTGCTCCCGCATCCACGCCGTGAGCGTCTCCTCGGACTCCGGAGTCAGGGCGAAACCCTCCCCCGCCGCACCCGGGCTGGTGCGCTCCACATCCAGGGCGAGCACGTCCCTGAGCAGCGCGGCCAGGCCCTGGCGCAGCGGTGAGACACCGGTACGACCGGACTGGAAGGCGGCGCGCACCTCGCGGCACTGCAGGCTCTCGTCGGCCACGTCGACGGCGAGGACGTCACCGGCGGCGGGGGTGAGGCCCAGGGCGGCACGGGCTGACTCCTCGGCCACCACGGCCACGATGCCGGGCACTGCGGGGGCGGCGGTGAGGAACTCGGCGTACCGCATGCCCGGCGTGGCGGCGAGCACGGCAGTGGCCTCGGCGGTCAGGGACGGGGTGTCGACGGTGGTGACGGTCATGGATCCAGGGTGAATCGCGATTCACTGAGATGGGGAGCCGCGTCCACATTATGAGATTTGTAGCCACATGGTGAGACTCACGCCTGCCCCGACGTGCAGTACGCTGGCCCCATGCAGATGCACGCGCAGCAGTGGTGGACCGCCTGAGGGCGGCCCCGGTCATGCGCATCTGACACGACGAGCCGCTCGCCTGCCGGGCGGCTCCGTCATGAGCGGCTCCGGCGGGCCCCATCCCAGGAGGACCCCCGATGACCCACCGCAACCCCGAGGACAACGCCCTGAGAGGCGCCCCCGAGCCCCGCACCCTCGCCGAGGCCTGCGACCTCGTCACCACCCCGGACCTGGACGTCTCCGCGGACGGCATGTTCGGCCAGTATGGCGGCGCCCACCTGCCCCCGCAGCTGGCCGGCCCCATGGCCGAGGTCGCCCGCGCGTACGCCGAGGCGCGCCAGGACCCCGAGTTCTACGCCGAATACCGACGCCTGCTGCGCGACGCCGTCGGGCGCCCCTCCCCCCTGACCCCGCTGGACCGCCTCTCCGACGAGCTCGGCGGCGCACGGATCGTGCTCAAGCGCGAGGACCTGAACCACACGGGCGCCCACAAGATCAACCACACGATCGGCGAGGCGCTGCTCGCCAAGCGCATGGGCAAGCGCAGCCTGATCGCGGAGACCGGCGCCGGCCAGCACGGCGTGGCCCTGGCGACGGCGGCCGCGATGGTCGGCCTCGACTGCGAGATCCACATGGGTGCGATCGACGTGGCCAAGCAGCACCCCAACGTGGTGCGCATGCGCCTGCTCGGCACGAAGGTGGTCTCGGTGGAGCGCGAGGGCCGCTCCCTGAAGGAGGCCGTGGACTCGGCGTTCGAGGTGTACGCGGCGGACCCGGAGAAGTACCTGTTCGCGATCGGCTCCGTGGTGGGCCCGCACCCGTTCCCCACGATGATCCGCGACTTCCAGTCCGTGGTCGGCCGCGAGGCCCGCGCCCAATTCCAGGAGCGGTTCGGGGCGCTGCCGAGCGCCGTCGTCGCCGCGGTGGGCGGCGGCTCCAACGCGATGGGCGCGTTCACCGCGTTCCTCGACGACGCCGACGTCGCGCTCGTGGGCGTCGAGCCCGGCGGCCGCTCCGCGACCAAGGGCGAGCACGCGATGACCATGACCCAGGGCCGCGACGGCGTCCTCCACGGCATGGCCACCCTTGTCCTCGCCGACGACGACGGCACCCCGGACCCCGTGCACTCGATCGCCTCGGGTCTGGACTACCCGGGCGTCGGCCCGCAGCACGCCCACTTCGCGCGCCTGGGCCGTGTCCGGTACGTGGCCGAGGACGACGCGGCCGTGCTCGACGCGTTCCAGCGACTCACGAGGCTCGAGGGCGTCATCCCCGCGCTCGAGTCCGCGCACGCCGTGGCGCACGCGATCCGCCTCGCCCCGCAGATGGGCCGGGACGAGCGGATCCTGGTCAACCTCTCCGGCCGCGGGGACAAGGACGTGGACTACGTGGCCGAGAAGCTCGGGCTCACGGGCGAGGCGGACGAGGTCGTGCGGTGAGCTGGGGCGGCGGCGTCATGGCTAGCCTGGCGCCATGACGCCGCCGCCCGCGAGGTGCCAACGAGACGCTGGTGCATGTCTCGGCGACAGCCAGCCTCACGCGGCATGCGCCGTCGCGTGGTCTAGACATGGTGACCCTCTAGTCGACGGGTCAGCCCGGACTGCACGACGGGTACGGGTGGAAGCTCACACGTCCGCAGTGCCAAGCCACCGACGCTGCCCCTCCCGGTCCCGGACGTACTCGGGCCACAGGACATTGATGGGCGGTTCGAAGCTGGCCGGCAGTAGCGGTGCGCAACCTCGCCCTGCCTTGCGGCGGGCGAACTCCTCGGCGGCGTCACTCAACAGAGAAGGGTCGGTCAGCAGATCGATGAAGGTCCCGCTGATGGTCTTGCCCGCCACGTCGATGGTCGGATCGATGGTGGCCGGGATGCCGCCCAGGGCGTTCATCACCCAAGCCGGGTAGGGAGCTTCCCCCTGGGCCTGCTTCAGGGCCGGACGCGAGATGTAGAAGCGCACGGTCGGGGCATAGTGGGTCATCTCCACGTAGTCGTCGCTGGTCCAGTTCAACTGCCAGGGTGCCAGGTGCTCGCGCAGGCCCCGTTCGGCGTCCTGCGGGGTGATGAGCGATTGGCATTCCTCCAGGAAGGGCCGGTCCATCGGCGCCAGGCCCAGTTCGCGCTGGATGGACTGCGCAACGGCAACCGCATCCGGACCGTACTGGGGGGCACCGACTTCTTCGAGATTGGCGTACAGGGCCTGGGCGAGCGCGTGATTGGTCAGCCCGGGCCGAGACCGGGCCACCCACGTCTCGTCGACCCGGCAGTGTGCCATCGCGGCGGCATGCTCGGCGTTGCGGTCGAGCACCTGCAGGATGTGCTCGGCCATGTCGATGTCCGGTGTGCGCCATGAGTATTGGATGCGGGCCACACGGGCGGGCAGGTTGTCGGCGGTGGCCTGGCCTGAGGCCAGGATGGCGTCCGAGAGACTCCAGCCGCCGAAGCTGGGCAGCATGGCGTCCTGCATGATCCGGGAGGCCGAATACATCTGCATCAGGGCAACGTTGGCCCCGGGGGCACGGGCGGCCGAGTGCGAGGCGGGGATGGGGGACTCCGGGCTACCACTCGTCTGCCAGGTCTCGGGCTCCTCGCAGACGAACTCGTATACCTTCGAGTAATACGCACCGCACTGGGTGTCCCAGCGGGCCGTGTTGCACAGAGGCAGCATGTAGAAGGGATGGAAGCTGACGATCGCGTCCACGTTTTCGTAGTAGCCGCGCAGCCCGTGAACGACCTTGGACCCGTGCATCTTCTCGGCCGGTTCACCTGTGTACCGCAGCGTGCCGGGGATGTCGTGCTGGCGCATGGCGTGCTGGGTGGCCAAGAGCCCGGCGAGGGTAGAGATCCCAAGCACCGAATGCGGGTCCGTGTGCCCAGGCGCATGTGTGTCCAGCCCCTCCCGGGCGGCGGCCCGGGTGTCGGGTGCTTGGCAGTTCCCCGGGACCGCGTCGTACTCGGCATAGGTCAACAGCGTGGGCCCCTCGCCGTGGGTCCATTCCGCGCAGAACGCGGTGGGCATACCCGCCGAGCCGGACTCCACGGTGAACCCGTAAGAGGTCAACAGGTCCACATACCAGGCGGCGGATTCGAACTCACGCCAAGCTGGCTCGGCCAGGTTCCAGATGTGCTGATGCCAGGTGGAGAGCTCGGTGAAGTGATCGTCGATCCACTGCCGGGCGGTCTGCTTGGCCTGGAATGTGAGGATGCTCATCGGGTGGCCTCCTCAGAGAACAGGGCCAGCGGCACGTGCACGAGCTGAACGCCGCCAGCGGAGACCGCCGCGGCCACGGCTGGTTCGAGTTCCCCGGGACTCGCGATACGACGACCCGTGGCCCCGAATGCCTGAGCTAGCGCGGCCCAATCGGGCTGGGTGAGGCGGACCCCGATCGGGGCGATGCCGACGGAAGCCTCGTTCTCCTCGATCTCCTTATATCCGCCGTTGTCTACCACGACGACAACGAGGTCAAGCCGCTGTTCGACAGCGGTGACGAGCTCCTGAATGGAGAACATGAGCGCGCCGTCTCCGACGACGCAAACGACCGGGCGGGAATCGTCGGCGATGCCCGCCCCTATCGAGGCCGGCAGCCCATACCCCAGCGTGGCGTAGGTTGCCATGTACAGGTAGGAGTTCCGCCGAGCCAGCGGAATATGGTTCGCCGTGCCGTAGTAGCAGATCTGTGATGAGTCCGCCCCGAGGATGACATCATCCGGCAGTGCCGCAGCGATGGCTTCGGAGACTGCGACCACGGCCGGACTCCAGTCCCTGGACTCGGCCTCAATGGCCGTGCGCACCTCGGCGGCGCGCCGGGCGCCACTAACTCTCCGCTCCTTTCGATCAAGCGGCGTCAACGCCTCTATGAGTTGGTCGACAACAGCCTCGGCGTCTGCGGCAATGCCCACTTGGGCTGGAAGATTCTTGTGCAGCTGGGACTGCAGGCGGTCGATGCGCACCGCCACGCCCGAGGGCGACAGGGGCCCCCACCACAGTTCCGCCTCGCCGACCTTGGACCCGACCACGATCAGCACGTCCGCGGCATTCACCACGGCCTGGGCTGTCTTCAACCTGAGCGCGGCGCCCAGGGACAACGGGTGCGTCTCAGGGATGGCAGCGCGCCCGTTGAGCGTGGTCACCACGGGGGCGTCGGCCAGTTCCGCAAGCGTGACCAATCGGTGTCCGGCGCCCAGGGACCCGCCGCCGTAGACGATCACAGGGCTGGTGGCCGAGCTGAGCAGGCGCGCCGCCTCCTGGACCTGGTCCTCAGGTGCGCGCCGGGCAGCGGGCAATGGACGCGCCCCCAAGTCGAGCTGGCCGAGGTCAATGGGGGCCTCGAGGACATCGAGGGGGATCTCGATGACCACCGGACGGGGCCGACCAGTGCGGAACAGCTCGAAGGCCTCGTGCACGGCCCGCACCGCCTCCGGAGCGCTGGACACCCGGCGGGACCACTCGGCGACGGCCTCAGCTGCGGCTTGAGAGTCCTTGGTCTCATGCAGGGCACCCATGTCCGCGAACTCTTCCCCGAGCGAGGGTCCGGGGGTGAGCACGATCATCGGTCGGGACTCAGCATATGCGGTGGCCACAGAAGACAACGCGTTCAGCAAACCCGGCCCTGAGGTCGTGATCACCACACCGGGAAGGCCGGTCTGCAGTGACCAGCCGTCAGCTCCGTACCCACTGCCTTGCTCATGACGGTTCGTCACCGCGCGAATGCCCAGCCGGGGCAGGGCCCGGTACAGCTCCAGATTGTGCGTTCCGGGGATGCCGAAGACAGTGTCGATTCCGTAGTTGCGCAGGGTGGTCAGTACGGCGAGGGCCACATTGTTCTGGCACGTGGTCTCTGTCATGGCACTGTCGGTCGTGGCGGAGTTAATCATGATGTTCCTTGGTTCCTTGGGCGCTCTACTTGCTCAGGCGTTGTCCGCGATGTAGACGGAAACCCCGCCCACCCACGTCGACAACACCGGGATGTCCTGGATGGTCGCGGCGTCCACGGCCAGTGGGTCAGCGCCGAGCACCACGAAGTCAGCGCGCTTGCCCGGGGTGAGGCTGCCCAGATCACTTTCCCGCCCCAGGACGCGCGCACCGGCGAGGGTGTGGGCCTGCAGGGCGCGCTCGGCGCTGATTCGTAACGTGTCCGGACCGAGCCGGTCGCCACGGGCAGTAGTTCGGGTGACCGCAGTTTGGACGGCCTGCAGTGGCAACGGATCGGCAACGGGGGCGTCTGAGCTGAGCGTGACCGGGACACCGGCGTCGACGAATTCCCCGAGCGGGTTGAACCTCTCCCCTGGGGTGCCAATCGCGTCGGTGACACCGGATCCCCAGTTGTAATAGTGCTGAGGTTGGTTCACCGGCAGGATGCCGGCGGCGGCCATCCGGGTGATTTGCTCGGGGGTGGGCAGTCCACAGTGTTCGATGCGGTGCCGACAGTCCTCGCGCGGGTGATCCCTCTGAACCTGCTCGATCGTGCTGATCACCATCTCGATCGCATCGGGCGACTGTGCATGAGTGGCGGTTTGCAGCCCGGCGCGATGGGCTCTGCCGACGAGCTCGGCGTACTCGGCCGGCTCGTGGTAGAGCATGCCGGTGCGGCAAGGGTCGCCCACGTACCCGTCCGGGAAGTAGGCGGTCCACCCACCCAGGGTGCCGTCTGCGTAGAACTTGAACCCCGCGAAGGAGAGCATGCTGTTGCCGAAGGCCCCGCGCATGCCGATCTCGAGTCCCTCCTCCAGGAGGGAGGACAGCAGGTACATGGCGTAGCGGATTTTCAGTTCCCCCCGCTCGGCCAGGTGCAGGTACATGTCGAACTCACGACGTGTGACCTGAGCGTCGCCGACAGTGGTCACGCCTCCGGCAGCGAAGGACTGCTGGGCCAGCGCCAGTTGTTGGATGTGGTCTTCGAGACTGTCGCCCAGGTGCAGGTTAGGACCGTGGTTGCCGACCTTGACGCCCTCCACTCCGGTGAGGATGTTGCAGGCGGCATCGGAGAGCTCGCCGGTCAGCTCCCCGGCCTCGTCGCGGAAGAACTCCCCGCCCGGGGGATTGGGGGTGTCCCGGGTGATGCCGTACTTGTTCAGGGTGAAGGTGTTGACCACGCCGCCATGGCCGGAGGCGTTCATCAGATACACCTCACGGTCCGTGGCAACCTGGTCCAGTTCATGCCGAGTGGGGTGGCGCCGCTCGACGAGGTTGCGGTGTTCATAGCCGTAGCCGCGGATCGGCCCGTTGCCGGCGGCCTGATCAGCGCGCCGGCGCAGCTGCTGGACGATCTCCGGTATCGATGCCGCTTGGGCGGGCCCGCAGTCTACCCAGGTCTTCATCTGCCCGTGCATCAAAGGATGAGCATGGGGATCGATGAAACCCGGAATCAGCGTGCTCGCGCCGAAATCCAGGACTCGGGGGGCGGGCAGCCCCTTGCCCTCATTGACCTCGCGGCAGTGCTGTTCAGTACCCACTGCCACGATGCGATCGCCGGCCAGCAACAACGCGGTCGGCCGCGTGTCGGCGAACGCAGGGTCGACAGCGTGGATAGTAGAGGCGGTGACCAGGGTGGGGCGGTAGTCGGTGGGGGGAGCGTCCAAGGTGTTGATCTTGCGCAAGCCGTGTCCTTTCGTGTCTCAGCGCGCGACGGTCGCAGCGGCCGGGGTCTCGTGGTCGACGTCGAAGACGTTGTCGCGGATCTGGGGGGCGAGCACCAGGCACACCATGCTCAGCGTGGCCATGCCCATGTACAGCAGGATCACCGACCAGATGGTCCCAGTCGCTGCGAACAGGGCCGTGGCCACGACGGGTGACAGACCAGCCCAAATCGCGTTGCCCAAGCCGTAGGAGACGGAAAGCGCACTCTGCCGCGATTCGGCGTCAAACATCTGGGACATGATCGACGCCAGGGGAGCCCAAGTGCCGTTCATCGCGATCCGGAAGGCCGTGAACAGTACGAACATCAGCAGCGGATTCTCCGGGGACATGCTGAGGAACATCGGCATCACCAGCACGGAGGTCAGCACCAGTGCAGCGACCATCGTCTTCTTGCGGCCAATACGGTCGGCCATGACTCCGATGAACAACGTCGAGACGAGCTCGCCCAGGGCTGCCACGGACAGGATGTTGAGCATCAAGTGCTCGGAGATGCCGATGCCGAAGGCTGGCTCGGTGCCGTACGAGGTGGCGAAGGTGGTGACGATGTAGTACCCGCCGGTGGACACCGGGATCAAGCCCATGCCCAGCAGCATTGCCTTCCAATTGCGCCGGATGGCCAGCTTCAGCGGCAGTTCACGATGGGCGGCCGGATCGACAGCGGCCTCCTCCTGGAAGACCGGTGTTTCCTCCACGCGGTAACGGACCCAGAACCCGATGCCGATCAGCACCACCGAGAGCAAGAACGGGATCCGCCAACCACCGTTCAGCAGGAACTCATTGCCATTGACGGTCAGCGCCGAGAAGATCAGCGAGGCCAGCAGGGCCCCCATCGGGTTGCCGAGCTGGGGAAAGGCCCCATAGAAGCCCTTGAACTTCTCCGGGGCGCTCTCCGTGGACATCAGCACGGCCCCGCCCCATTCCCCACCGACCGCCAGGCCCTGCATGGCGCGCAGGATGATCAGCAACACCGGGGCGAGGGCGCCCGCCGTTTCATACGTCGGCAGCAGCCCAACCAGGGTGGTGGCCACCCCCATCAGCACGAGGGTCAGCACCAGCGAGACCCGGCGACCATGACGGTCACCGATGTGGCCAAAGAGGACGGCTCCCAGGGGGCGGAAGAAGAATCCGACGGCATAAGTAGCGAAGGAGTAGAGCACCCCGAGGATGGGATCGGCGTCCGGGAAGAACAAGGGACCGAAGACAATGGCAGCGGCCGTGGCGTAGACATAAAAGTCGTAGAACTCAATGGTCGTCCCCATGAACGAGGCCATCCCGGCGCGTACCGCCTTCTTGTGGGTGAACTGCTGCCTGGGGTTCGGTGAGGTGCTCATGCGTAGACCGCCTGACTTCTGAGCCGCACGGGCGCCCACCGCCTGGGGTAGGCACTTGCGTTGGGGATGTGAGGTGACCGACAGCGTATAGTGAGATTCATCACTTGGCGAACCAGATCTACTGCAGACTCGAACCGATTCCACTGTTCTGTTGGCCCTTGAATGCACTGCGACGACGGTTCAGTGGGAGATGTGGGGGTTTAGCATCAGCTCTGATCGAAGCCCGTACCGATTGTTCTGAGGATGTCATGGACCCGTTCGACAAGCTCGACGAGCAGCTCATCAGTGCCCTCCGGGAGGATCCACGCGCCAGCGCGGTCAAGCTGGCAGACCGACTGCTCATGCCACGCTCCGTGGTGGCGCAACGACTGCGGCGGTTGCTGGCCTCCCAGGTGGTGCGGGTAGTCGCGACGGTGCATCCGGCATTCATGGGGTTGGACTTCATCGGCCACCTTTCGGTGTCCACCAGCGGGCCCGTGCAGGACATCGCTGCCATGGTTGCGGCCTGGGAGGAGTGCGTTCTGGTCTCGGTCACGGCCGGCGAGTTCGACTTCATCGCCGAAGTACGAGTACACGACCAGGTAGAGATGCAGCACCTACTGACGCGGTTACGTGGTAACCCCCAGGTCATCCGCGTTAACACCGCGATTTATACCGACATTGTCAAGGGCAACATCGAGCACCGCTCCTTCGAGACCATGGATATCGATGACATCGACCGTCAACTCCTGGCCCATCTGGAACAAAACGGGCGGTTGAGTTGGAAAGAGCTCTCTGAGCGAGTGGATAGATCACCCTCGGTGGTGCGTAACCGGGCCCATCGCATACTGGAGGCTGGCATCGCTCAAATCTTCGTGGTTCAACAGCGTGGATACAGCGGAGGAATCGTCACCGCCGGTGTCGGGCTGAGTTTGCGAGGGGACACCCTGGACACATTGCACCGCATTGCTGAGTCCACGGACGTGGAGTTCGCCGCGGCCACCGTGGGCCGCTTCGACGCCCTCGTCACCGTGCGCGGGTCCACGCCGCGGGACATCGACCGAGCCCTGGACTCGATCAGGGAACTCAGGGGCGTTGCGGAACTCCACTCCTGGTTTCACCTGCGCTCCGTCAAGGAGGACTACGCACGGCGGACCTATTTCACCTCCGGCGTCAATGCGGAATCTCACCCTCCGCTGCCGAGCGGGAAACCAGCCGCGGCGAATCACCCAACCCGTTGAAAGGATCACGCATGAAGGCATCACCCATTGCCGTGTACACCGATTACGACGAACTCGATATCACCCCCGGACGTCAACTGCTGGAAAGCCATGGCTGGACCGTGCGCGTGCTGGGGACCAGAGACAGCCGAGAGATACTCGAGGGCGCTCAGGACGCCGACGCCCTGATGGTCGGTTACGCACGCATCGACGCAGATCTCATCCGCGCGCTGCCCAGGCTCAAGATCATCGCCTTGCTGTCGATGGGCGTAGACAACGTCGATGTCGACGCCGCCACTGACTCGCGAGTCTGGGTGGCCAACGTCCCCGGTGTCGCCACTCGAGAGGTAGCGGCCCACGCCTTGGCCCTGGCGTTGAACCTCTGTCGGCAGGTTTCCTCCTTCGGATCGGGCGTGCGCCAGGGTCAGTGGAGCCTGCTGTCCTCGGCCCTTCCCAAGGGCCTGCACGAAACCCGTGTGGGTGTACTGGGTTACGGCAAGATTGGCAGGGCGTTCGGTGCACTGGCTGCCGCAGTGTTCGACAAAGTTCTGGCCTACGATCCCTTAGTCACAGAGCTGACGGACAAGGAGAGAGCGGCCGGCATTGAACTTGCTGGTGTGGAAGAGGTTCTCGCCCAAGCAGACGTGCTCTCGTTGCACATGCCACTGACCCAAGACACCCGCCACTTCCTCGACGAAGCCATGCTGGATCTGCTCCCGGACCAGGCCGTCGTGGTCAATGTCTCCAGGGGGGAATTGATTGATGAAGACGCCCTGCTGCGCAGTCTGAGATCAGGTCGCGTGCGCGGTGCCGCCCTCGACGTGCTCTCGGAGGAGCCTGCCGGACCGGACCACCCGTTGGTGCGTCACCCCCGGGTCGTCGTCACTCCACACATCGGCTTTCTCTCCGATCGCACGTTCGTCGAGTACCCCATGATCCAGGCCCGCAATGTGCTGGCCTGGAGCAAGACCGGCCGCCCCGAAACACCCGTCAGGGAACTCTCCCCCCTCACCTGAGAACCTCATGGATATTGCGTCTCCGCAGGCGGGGACGGGCGATACCGGATCCTGAGCCGCTCTGGGCGTGGTGAAGGCACTCGTCATGTGATTTAAACCAGGGCCTGGTTGTCGTGCTGGGTAGCGCAGCACCTCGCTTCGAACTCGGGACGAGCGGATCCTCGTCAACCTCTCCGGCCGCGGGGACAAGGACGTGGACTACGTGGCCGAGAAGCTCGGTCTCACGGGCGAGGCGGACGAGGTCGTGCGCTGAGCTGAGGCGGCGGCCCGGCGTCGTCCCCGGTCAGCGCGTAGCCTGGCTGCCGTGATGACCCTGATGTGGGGCGCAGTCGCCGCGTCCTCCCTGCTCGTGGGCGCCGTCCTGGCGACCCTGCGCCGCTGGCACATGGGCACGATCGGACTCGTGCTCGCCTTCGGCGCCGGCGCCCTGATCGCGTCCGTGTCCTTCGAGCTCGCGGAGGCGGGCGTGCAGGCGGCCGGACCTGCCGCCGTCGGCATCGGGCTGACGCTCGGCGCGGCCGCCTACTTCCTCGGAGATCGTGCAGTGGAGCGCTCCGCCGCGAGGTCCGGCGGCTCGTCCTCGGGCGCGGCGCTGACCGTGGGCGCGCTGCTGGACGGCATCCCGGAACAGATCGTGCTGGGCATCGGGCTGGCCGCGGGCGAGGGCGTGTCCCTCGCGCTGCTCGTGGCGATCTTCATGTCCAACCTGCCCGAGTCCATCGCCGCCACGGCCGACTCCCTCGACGGCGGCAAGACGCGGCGCCACCTGCTGATCCAGTGGTCGCTCGTGGCGGTGGTCTGCGCTCTGGCGACGTGGGGCGGCGGGCTGATCGCCGACGTCGCCTCCCCCGCCCTGACCGGCGGCATCCAGGGCTTCGCGGCCGGCGCCCTGCTGGTCATGCTGATCGACACGATGATCCCCGAGGCCCGCGAGAAGGGCGGGGAGAGGGCCGGGCTCCTCACCGTGGTCGGCTTCGCGCTCGGCGCGTTCCTGTCCCTGGTGGTGTGAGGGGGCGAGACGGGGCCGACTGCTTCCCGCGGGCTAGACGGCCGCGTTGATATAGACCGCGCTCGTCGCCGAAATTTTGCTGCAGCTGGCTGCGCGCCGGTCGCGCATGCGGGTAGGGGAGATGCCGGATGAACTTCAACGCGGGACAGCACGTGACGCCATGCGCCGGGCATTGGCCCAGGGCATGGCCTTTCCCCGACTCGCCTTCAGCCTTGGCTGCGAGCCAACAGATTCGCTACTGATGCTCACTCCATGGAGCCACGCCCAAGACCTCGGGTCAAGTCCCTGGAAGTGGTGTAACCGTCTTCGAGGTTGTAGGGGGCTTGTACCTGTCAGGTCTGCAGGGTCGGCATCACCTCCGTGCTCATCACGGTCTCTTGCTCCGTGGTCAGGGGCTCACGGCACCGGGCGAGCAGTTCCAGGCCGAGATACCGGCGGCCTTCGGCCCATTCATCTGTCTGCTCGGCCAGCACGGCCCCGACCAGGCGCACCACGGCATCCCGGTTCGGGAAGATCCCTACCGCGTCCGTGCGTCGCCGGATCTCCCGGTTCAGCCGCTCGGCGGGGTTGTTCGACCAGATCTGGCACCACACGTCCCTCGGGAACGAGGTGAACGCGAGGATGTCCTGTCGAGCGGCGTCTAAGTGGGCGGCCACCGCGGGCAACCTGTCCTGCACGTAGTCCAACAGGCGCTCGAACTGGGCGTGCACGGCCGGCCCGTCGGGCTGGTCATACACGCTGTGCAGCATGGCCTTCACCGCCGGCCACATGCTCTTCGGGGTCACGGCCATCAGATTCGCCGCGTAATGGGTGCGGCAGCGTTGCCACACGGCCCCGGGCAGGTTCGCCGCCACTGCTTCCACGAGGCCGCGATGGGAGTCCGAGGTCACCAGTGCCACCCCGGCCAGCCCCCGGGCCACCAGGTCCGCGAAGAACTCGTTCCACCCCGCCCCGGACTCCGTGGTGGCCACCCTCAGCCCGAGGACCTCGCGGCGCCCGTCCGCGTTGACCCCGGTGGCGACCATGGCCACCGCGTTGACCACACGCCCGCCCTCACGCACCTTCATGGTCAGGGCGTCGGCGGCGAGGAACACGAACGGGCCGGCCTCGCCCAGCGGCCGGTGACGGAAAGCCTCGATGTGCTCGTCCAACTCCTGTGCCATCCGGCTGACCTGGGACTTCGAGAGCGAGTCGATGCCGAGCTGACGTACGAGCTTGTCCATGCGCCGGGTCGAGACCCCGGCCAGGTAGCAGTCCGCGACCACGGTGATCAGTGCGGACTCGGCCCGTTTGCGGCGCTCGAGGAGCCATTCGGGGAAGTACGTGCCGGCCCGGAGTTTGGGGATGGCCACATCGATCGTGCCGGCGCGGGTGTCCAGGGGTCGGTGCCGGTAGCCGTTGCGCTGTGCGGTACGGCTCTGGGAGGCCTGGCCGTACTCGGCGCCGCAGACCGCGTCCGCGTCGGCGGAGAGCAGTGCGTTGATCACGGTCTGCAGCAGGTGGCGCAACAGGTCTGGGGAGGCCTCCCCGAGAGCTTCGCGCAGCAGGCGTTCAGGGTCGACAATGTGTGGAGCGGTCATCGTGGTGATGTCCTTTCGAGAGTGCTGTGGAAGGTTCGCTCGAAGGCTCCCACGGTGACCGCGTCCGTGAAGGGGACGGTGTTGGCGACCGGGGAGGGTTACACCACTATCAGGGACTCAACTAGACCTCGCGAACGCGTGACGACGGGCGCGGACGTCACGTGCGTGATTCGACCCCGTCGAGGCGCCTCGCCCTCGACAGAGTCGAGTGTCAAGGGCCATTGAGTTCTGCCCATAGGCGGCCAGTGTTTCTTCCCGCTGGTGGCCATCAGAACTGCCCACTGGTGGCCAGCTGGTTTGCCCGTTTGGGTGGTGGTGCTGGCCACCGTGATGGGATCAGTTCAGTGGCATGACTCCCTTCCCGGCCATTGCCTGGGTCATCCGTACGGAGTCTCCGGTGGTCTGGCACACGTGGGCGTGGTGCAGGAGCCGGTCCACGGTGGCGGTGGCCAGGGTCTTGGGCATCAGCTCGTCGAAGCCGGCCGGGTGCAGGTTCGAGCTGATCGCTACGGAGCGTTTCTCGTAGGCGGCGTCCACGATGCGGTAGAGGCCCTCGGCGGCATCGTCGGCGACCGGCAGCAGGCCGATGTCGTCGATGACGATCAGGTCGGCGCGCAGGATTCGGGCGACGGCTTTGGTGATGGTGTCATCGGGCCGGTGGGCCCGGATCATCGCCCCGAGGTCCTCCAGGGTGAACCAGGCCACCCGCTTGCCCTCCTCCACGGCCTGCTGGCCCAGGGCCTCGAGGAAGAAGGTCTTGCCGGTGCCGGAGGGCCCGCAGACCACGAGGTTCTCTCTGCGCGAGAGCCATTCCAGGGTGCGCAGGGACTGCTGGGTCGGGGCCGGGATCGAGGAGGCGCCCGGATCCCAGGTCGTGAAGGTCTTGCCGGTGGGGAACCCGGCGGCCTTGCGCCGGGCGGCGAGCATGGATCGGGCCCGACCGGTGGTCTCCTCGACCAGCAGGGCCTTGAGGACCTCGGCCGGCTCCCAGCGTTGGGCCCGGGCGGTGGCCAGTACCTCGGCGGCGATACCGCGGGCGTGGGGCATCTTCAGCTGCCGCAACAGCGCCTCCAAATCGGCCGGCAGCGCCGGTGCGGCGGTGTTCGGGGTGTGGATGCTCACCGGGCTGCCCCCTCGGTGTTGGAGGTACCGAGGCCGGCCCAGCCGGCGGTGCCCTGGGTCAGGGACCGTTCCTCGGTGGCGGTGTGCATCCCGGTGCGGTGGCCGGCGGCGGTGAGCAGGGAGGCCAGGTCGCCGTGGGCGAAGCGCTGGTGCACCGCGGCCACCCCGAGGGCGCGGTCGACCTGGTCGGTGCCGGCGAGCTTGGCCAGGGTGACGGCCTCGGCCATCTTCTGACCGATCCGGCTGGTGCCGGCCGCGGCGGCCTCCACCAGCCAGGTCCTCGCTCCGGCCCCGATGGCCAGGAACTCGGCCTCCGCCGCCGAACGGGGCACCGGGGTGTAGTCCCCGGGCACCTTGTCCGTCTCGTGGCCGGGGAAGTGCGCGTCGTCGATGGCCGGGGACCCGGGCCGGGCCACCCGGTGCCGGGCGACCTCCACCGGCCCCTGCGCACCGGCGTGCATGATCACCACCATCGAGTCCGGTCCGGTGCCGTGATGGCGCACGAACACCTCGGCCCCGAGCAGGTGCGCGGGCACCGAGTACTGGGCGTTTTCGAAGGAGACCATCGGCGTGTTCTCCGGCACCTTCCGTCCCACCCCGTAGGCCACGGTGTGCGCCGTGGCGGGGATCCGATGCAACGCGCTGGTCTCCTCGGCGAGCATGTGGTCCGGGCGGCGCCGGGTCACCCGGTGCTCCCGGGAGTTCACCATGGCCATGAACCCCGCGCAGGCGGCCTCGAGCTCAGCGAACGAGGCGTACTGGTCCCGCAGGTTGGTGTCCTTCGGGACCAGGTCGGCCTTGGCCAGCTTCACCGCGTTCTCCACCCCGCCCTTGGCGGCCGGATCCGCTGGCTGGCAGGTCAGCACCTCCACGCCGTAATGCCGAGCGAACGCCACGGTGGCCTGGTTACGCACCGGCACCCCGGCCACATGAGAGACCGTCACTGTCTTCTCGTTATCCGTCAGCACATAGGTCGGCGCGCCCCCGATCAGCCGGAAGCACCGGTCCAGGGCGGCGAACACACTCGGAGCCGTCCTATCACGCAGGGCGATGACGATCCGGTAGCGGGACCAGGCCAGCCAGGCCACGAACAGCACCGTCTTGGCCCCGTCGATCGCCGGCCCATCGCCGAAGTCGTACTGCAGCCATGCGCCCGGCTCGGTGATCCAGGGCCGGTGCACCCGGCGCTTCCCGGCCCGCCAGGCGGCCTTCACCTCGGCCACCGCCCGCCGGGTGGAGCGCTCAGAGCCGGTGTAGCCCATTGCGGTGAGCTTGGCGTGCACGACATCGGCGCGGATCCTGCCCGTGGAGGCCTCGACCCATTCCTCGATCTTGGGCAGCCAGACATCGGTGACCTTCGGGCGGCTGGCTCCGGATCCAGGGGTCTGGCCGGCGTCGCGGGCCCGCACCAGCCGGGCCACGGTGTGATGGGAGCAACCGGCCAGCTCGGCGGCGCCCCGCAATGACTTGGTCAGGTCATAGGCACTGAGTATTTTCATGGTTTCTGCGGCATCCTTCATTCAGGGCCTCTTCCTCGCTGGATTCGATTCGACACCGATATCCAACCCGGGGAGGAGGCCCCCGCCGGCTCACGACGCGGCGGGCAACGAGCAACGCGGGCAAACCAGATGGCCAGCACCGGGCAGTTCCCGTGGCCATCACTGGGCAGTCCTCATGGCCGTCAGCGGGTCATTCCCTGGCCACCTATGGGCAGCTTTTCATGGCCGCTTACAGTCGAGCGAATTGACCAGGGAGGAACACGGTCTGAGCCCTACCCCGCCTCGGACCTGGATCGCTAACGAAGTCCGTTCCCGAAGGAGCGGAGACGGCAAGCAGGATGACGACCCCGGCTACATCCTCACGCCTCAACGAAGTCCGCTCCCCAAAGGAGCGGAGACCGGGGCCCACGAGGTGGGCGAGGGGACGGACCGGCTGCCTCAACGAAGTCCGCTCCCCAAAGGAGCGGAGACGCGGCGCAGGTACCGCTCGCCGTGGTACTCGTGCCAGCCTCAACGAAGTCCGCTCCCCAAAGGAGCGGAGACCGGATGAATCCGAGCCAGTCCTGCTCGATGTTCGAGCCTCAACGAAGTCCGCTCCCCACAGGAGCGGAGACCCACGTCCTCGCCGAGGATGCGGCCCGCCTCGAGGCCTCAACGAAGTCCGCTCCCCACAGGAGCGGAGACCCAGACCGCGGGCTGCCAGTCGATGCCGCCGTTGCCGCCTCAACGAAGTCCGCTCCCCACAGGAGCGGAGACCAGGAAGAGGCAATGCCTGGGGCCGCGCCTGCGGGCCTCAACGAAGTCCGCTCCCCACAGGAGCGGAGACCTGCGCGCGTGGTCTCGAGGTCCTCGCGGCAGTCGTCGCCTCAACGAAGTCCGCTCCCCACAGGAGCGGAGACTCTTCAATCCGTGACATCCGGTATCCGTCTGACTACGGCCTCAACGAAGTCCGCTCCCCACAGGAGCGGAGACGTCCTCGGCGTAGCGCAGCGGGCCGGTGCCGGCGAGGCCTCAACGAAGTCCGCTCCCCACAGGAGCAGAGACCGCCGGACACGCAGTCACGCCAGCCGTAGGGGCTGGTGAAGCCTCAACGAAGTCCGCTCCCCACAGGAGCGGAGACGACGTCCCGGAGATTCAGCAGCTGGACCTGCTGGAGCCTCAACGAAGTCCGCTCCCCACAGGAGCGGAGACGCCGCACCCCGCCGCCGTCCTCGTTCGCGGTGAAGCCTCAACGAAGTCCGCTCCCCACAGGAGCGGAGACATGACCTCCGGCAGCGACGTGACGCCCGGCCCCAGGCCTCAACGAAGTCCGCTCCCCACAGGAGCGGAGACCTGAACAGCACACCCGCCCGCGGCCCCGCCGCTGAGCCTCAACGAAGTCCGCTCCCCACAGGAGCGGAGACTCCCTGCCCACGACGATCGGGGCCAACGCCGCTTCGGGCCTCAACGAAGTCCGCTCCCCACAGGAGCGGAGACCGTGGTGGCGGGGGTCCGGGGCCTCGTGCTTGCCCTGGCCTCAACGAAGTCCGCTCCCCACAGGAGCGGAGACCCAGCGCGTCTACGACGCCATGAAGGGCTCGGCGTCGCCTCAACGAAGTCCGCTCCCCACAGGAGCGGAGACCCGGCGGTCGCGTCATCGACCTCGGTGCGGTCCGCGGCGCCTCAACGAAGTCCGCTCCCCACAGGAGCGGAGACACCGGTTCACGGGTGGGCCAGACGCTCCCGGCTGGCTGGCCTCAACGAAGTCCGCTCCCCACAGGAGCGGAGACCGGCACGTACCCGCCGAGCCTGTCCCATGACGGGCTGCAGCCTCAACGAAGTCCGCTCCCCACAGGAGCGGAGACTGCCCGGTCGCGAGGAGGGAGGACACGGTGCGGATGCCGCCTCAACGAAGTCCGCTCCCCACAGGAGCGGAGACGTCCGCCAGATCGCATACATGGTCCCGCCACGGAGCCTCAACGAAGTCCGCTCCCCACAGGAGCGGAGACAGCACCTCAGATTACAGCCCTTTGACATGGGCAAACGCGACCGTCGGCGAGCCCTGGGCTCAAGAGGCGTCCGTGGAGCGCCATGCTTATCGGCCTCGACCCATGAACCGTGGGCTGACAAGCCCTTTTCTGATGCGACGGCTCGCCGGATTCCGGACATCGACGGAGCCTTCGCGAAGGTCCCTGGCTCGCTTCAGATGATGATGGGCCCATCCACAGAGATCTCGCGTGATCGACCCAGAAAGCTGAACTGCTCTGCGCCAAGCGTGGCCGTCAGGCCGAGGTCGCAGACCAGCACGCTGTCCTCGCCCGGATCCAGCACCGCTTCGAGGGCTGCTTGCAGGGAGACGAACTGGGCGGGCAAGGCATCCACCACGAAGACTGAATATTGGACTCGATCTCCGAACCCTTCGAGGACGCGGGCCGCCCGGGATCTGCGGCGGTCGTCAGGAATGTCATAGGCGATGAGCCTCCTCCGGAGACGATCCCGGGCACTCAACGGACTCGCACCCCCTTGTAGACCTCCTGCGAGCCGTCCAGGACGCCGAGGAACATCCTCGCCTGGACCTCTATCGCGCGGCGCCACGTCACTCTGTATCCGAAGACGGGGTGCTTGAACTCCGTCCCGAGGCGCCGTTCCACCGCCGCAATCACTTTGCGCCGGCCGGTCTGGGTGAGCCGCGCGCCACCGAGCACATGAGTGAAAGACAGCCGCCCCAACTCGCCATTGTTGAACGCGGCCAAGATGGCGGAATCGACCACGGGCGGACGGAACTCCTCCATCAGGTCCAGCGCCAGGGCCGGCTTGTTCCGTCCGCTGGAGTGCAGCACCCCGGCATGCGGGTCCAGGCCGCAGGCCAGGACCGCACGGATCACCTCGGATAGGAGCATCCCATACCCGTAGTTCAAGGCGATGTTCAACGGGTCGGTGGCCCCTCGCCCGACCCGACCGGGGAAGGACTCAGCCACGCCCGCGTCCACACCTGGCGCCAGTAACCCCGGGAATCCTGCGAAATACTCTGCGGCAGCCCGGCCCTCGATTCCGAACAACTGGCCGGTGGACGTCGCCGTGCTCGCCAGTCGCGTCGCCGATCGAAGACGCTTGACCACAGCTGGCATGCCTCCGAAACGCCGGAGGATCGTGGCCTGGTTCGCGACCTTGGCCACCACGAACTCGCGAGCGATGTCCACTCGGCCTTCGGCCGATGCCGCGAACTGACAGAAGCGTGCGCCGCCATTCGGCGGCTTGACTCCATTGGTCCACCCGACGACGCGCCCCGCCCCCGTGCACCAGACACAGGGGAGGCCTCGCCACATCAGCTCCCGCAGCAACGCTCCTGAGAGGTCGACGTTGCCGTGCACCACGACGGCCGACACCCGCTCCAAAGGGATGCTGGCCAGCCGCTCATCGCCCTTCACCACCGTGATCCGCCCGGCCGACATGCTCGCTCGACTCCCCGGCACAGTGAGGTGCAGGGTCTCACCGGCAGGGTCCGGCGGGACGATTCGGGACAGCACTTCTGCTTCCTGCCGTTCCTCAGGGAGGCAGACGGAGGCATGGGAGCACCGCATGCACCTCGGGTCGTCCAGTAACGGTGCCGGAGCGGTCTTCCCGTTGACCACGGACCGAGCCGATGCCACCGCATCACGGGCGGCCTTTAGTTGAGTCCCTGATAGTGGTGTAACCCTCCCCGGTCGCCAACACCGTCCCCTTCACGGACGCGGTCACCGTGGGAGCCTTCGAGCGAACCTTCCACAGCACTCTCGAAAGGACATCACCACGATGACCGCTCCACACATTGTCGACCCTGAACGCCTGCTGCGCGAAGCTCTCGGGGAGGCCTCCCCAGACCTGTTGCGCCACCTGCTGCAGACCGTGATCAACGCACTGCTCTCCGCCGACGCGGACGCGGTCTGCGGCGCCGAGTACGGCCAGGCCTCCCAGAGCCGTACCGCACAGCGCAACGGCTACCGGCACCGACCCCTGGACACCCGCGCCGGCACGATCGATGTGGCCATCCCCAAACTCCGGGCCGGCACGTACTTCCCCGAATGGCTCCTCGAGCGCCGCAAACGGGCCGAGTCCGCACTGATCACCGTGGTCGCGGACTGCTACCTGGCCGGGGTCTCGACCCGGCGCATGGACAAGCTCGTACGTCAGCTCGGCATCGACTCGCTCTCGAAGTCCCAGGTCAGCCGGATGGCACAGGAGTTGGACGAGCACATCGAGGCTTTCCGTCACCGGCCGCTGGGCGAGGCCGGCCCGTTCGTGTTCCTCGCCGCCGACGCCCTGACCATGAAGGTGCGTGAGGGCGGGCGTGTGGTCAACGCGGTGGCCATGGTCGCCACCGGGGTCAACGCGGACGGGCGCCGCGAGGTCCTCGGGCTGAGGGTGGCCACCACGGAGTCCGGGGCGGGGTGGAACGAGTTCTTCGCGGACCTGGTGGCCCGGGGGCTGGCCGGGGTGGCACTGGTGACCTCGGACTCCCATCGCGGCCTCGTGGAAGCAGTGGCGGCGAACCTGCCCGGGGCCGTGTGGCAACGCTGCCGCACCCATTACGCGGCGAATCTGATGGCCGTGACCCCGAAGAGCATGTGGCCGGCGGTGAAGGCCATGCTGCACAGCGTGTATGACCAGCCCGACGGGCCGGCCGTGCACGCCCAGTTCGAGCGCCTGTTGGACTACGTGCAGGACAGGTTGCCCGCGGTGGCCGCCCACTTAGACGCCGCTCGACAGGACATCCTCGCGTTCACCTCGTTCCCGAGGGACGTGTGGTGCCAGATCTGGTCGAACAACCCCGCCGAGCGGCTGAACCGGGAGATCCGGCGACGCACGGACGCGGTAGGGATCTTCCCGAACCGGGATGCCGTGGTGCGCCTGGTCGGGGCCGTGCTGGCCGAGCAGACAGATGAATGGGCCGAAGGCCGCCGGTATCTCGGCCTGGAACTGCTCGCCCGGTGCCGTGAGCCCCTGACCACGGAGCAAGAGACCGTGATGAGCACGGAGGTGATGCCGACCCTGCAGACCTGACAGGTACAAGCCCCCTACAACCTCGAAGACGGTTACACCACTTCCAGGGACTTGACCAGGTCTTTCGGTCCGCAGCCGAGATCTCGATCGGGACCCGCCGATGATGGGTGGTGAAGTACACCTCGGCGTCCTCCACCGTGTTCCCCTGGGATTCGAGCGCCATCGTCTGCAGTACCAGCTGCAGACGATTGGTGTCGCTGATTCGGGCAGCTCGCTTCACTGGGGTGGCTTTGTGCTCGACGACGCGTAGACGCCCCGACGGGAGTCGCTCGACCCGGTCGACTCGCCCGTGGACGCCGAGAGACGGGTCGCGCACGTCGATGCCGCGCATCGTCTGAGCCTCACGTGTGGTGGGCACGTCCACCCGCGCATGGTCCGCCACTCCCTGCTGGATCTGCGCCACCTTCGGCGCTTTCTCGTCCATGGCCTCGAGCCATGCCCGACGCGGGCAGAAACTCCAGTGCGCGACCAGACTGAATGGCAGCGAGTCAGCATACGGCTCCCCCGTGTCGTGCTCAGTCATCTCAGCGCCCTCGCCGCGAGAGTGCGCCGCTCCGGGGCCGACGCACTGCCGGTGACGTTCACGGGGAAGCTCAGGATCTGAGCGAACCCCCACTCCTCCAGGATCGCCTGAGCCGCCGTCGTCTCGGCTGAGCCCAAGCTGGGCCCTGTCGCGTCTTCCCCCGCCACGAGCAGGTATCGCGAGCGCAAGGCGGCCTGCATCCGCGCCACCGTCACCCAGGATGTCGGCACCGGCATCAATAGCCGCGCCAACGACTCCCTGCGGGCTGGGATATGAGCGGACGAAACGGACCGCCCGCGGCTGTCCGCCCAGACGGGCAAGGCCGCGAGCGCCCACAGCCCCACCCAGGCACGCGCGGCATCCACCGGCCCCAGGGGGGCCATGCCCGTCGCCGTGCGGGAATCCGGCTTGTTCTTGCCCGGTTCGTCCTCCACCGTGGTCCCGAGAAGGCCCGAGGTCACTGCCTCCACCGCTCGGCCAGCCACGGCCCTTCCCGTGGGGAGGAGTGAATGCGCGATGAACTCCATGCCCTTGTTCCTGGTGCGCATCTCCCAGGCGGCCGCGCCATGGTCGGGCCGGAACGATTTGCTCGTCCTGTGCCACCAGGCCCGCTCCCCCAAGCCCACCACGAGAGCCGAGTCGAGCCCGCGCAATGGCCGCGCCGCCTCTGTGCGATCGTGCAGCAGGTCGACCCACGCGTGCTCGGACGCCGGCATCTTGGTCCGGGCCGAGAACAACGATCCGGCCACTGCGTCCGTGGAGTACAGCCAGCCCCTCGGGTCTTGGACATGCCGGGTCGCATGCCGGTGGATGAGGCCGCCAAGGGCCGCGGCATCAAGCCCTGCCCCACACAACTGCGGTCGAGAGTCCGGCTCGTCGGTCCACCGCAGCCGCACGGCACCGGCTCCCAGTTCCTCCTCCACGACCATCGCGGCGCCGAGCAGCGCCGTATGGGACAGCAGCACGTCCCACGTGCCTGTCAGCGTCACGGGCTCAGTCGTGCGGGCCATGTTCATCGTCCTTCCTTGGAGATCGTCACGTCGGCGGCCCGCAGTACCGCCTCGAGCCAGGCCACAGCCCATAGCCCCCACGTCTGCTCCACGGACAGGACCAGTGCGTCCCAGACTCCGACGTCGAACAGTTCCTCCGCGGCCATGCGGACGTGAGGGGCTGCCTCCGGGTGGACAAGACTCTCCGCCCCCATCAGGAACGTGCCGCGCCCATGCCCGTGGCTCGTTCCCACCAGACGCACGGCCAGGGCATCCGCCCCGTCCGCATGCGCGCGGAGCATCGCGGCGGACAGTTGCTCGTGCCGCCAGCCAGCGGGGAGGAACCGTGACTGACGGAAAGGCAGGGCGCTCAGCAGACTCTTCGCCATCGGCTCGTCCGCGCCAGCCACACCCTGGGTCAGCCAGGCTTGGTAACGCTCGTCGCTCTTGCCGTCGTCGTGGTGTGCCCCCGCCACGGTCAACGTCCGCTTCAGACTCTCAGGCAGGCCGAGAACCTGGGCGAACTCGCCGGCCCGGTCTGCCACGTCCCTCTGGTGATCGGCGAGGGACACAGGGCTGCGCCCGGTTGTCGCAGACAGCTGGGCGTCGTCAGGATCGGCCGCGTCCAGCAGCTCGAACACCACCCATGCCGCCTGCTGCGGCGAGTCGGGAGCCCGGCCACCCACGTGGACCTTCACGTCGAATCGTGCGGCCAGGTCCGGGTCCGCCCACTGGCCGAGATAAGCGGTGAGCCACGCGGACTGTCCCCGGTCATCCAGCGCATCCAGCACGCTGGGGAGGGTCAGCGGAACGTCCGCCTCCTGCAGGCCCGCGCAGACCTCCAACAGGGAACATCGAAGGTAGTCCTGCACGCCAGGCGAGGCGACGCCGGTCATGAACACCACCCTGCGCCGACTGGCCTTCACCGGCTCGAGCGAGAGCATCGTTCCGTCCGGAGACCGCGGGTCGAGGACGTCGCCGACAGGCTCCCGGCCATCCTCGACCAGGACGTGATGATGTGTGGCAGCCCAGTCGTGGGGGACGCAGACGACATCTCCCGGGACGATCCCGTGACCCGAGGCATCCGGATCCACGAGCGTCCACTGGCGTCCACGACGGACGAACGCGGGCGTCGCCCGCCCGCGGCGGCCCCCGGCGAGCAGCAGGCGCAGCCGGGAGAGCGTGACCGGATAGGCCTCATGCGGCTGAGGTGGGGCAGTCGTCAGCAACGCCGCGGACTCCGCCTGGTCCAACCCTGACCAGTCCTCTCCAGCGTCTTCGCCGAGACGGGGAAGCCGGCGGCCCACGACGGCGACGTCCGTTTCCGCGTCTAGTGAGTCCCTCAGCCACAGCGTCAAGTCCGGTTCGACGGCCAGTGCCTCGGACGTGCGGCTGAACAGGGCCGCGCGCGCGGCTTCGATCTCACTGAGGACGGGCCTGGCCGGGGCGGTGGACGGGGCCGGGTGCTCCAGGAGAGCAGCGGGACTCACCCCCTTCGGATCCTCTGCGCGGTCCCGGAGCCACTCGAGCGCGTCGGTGATGTCCTGCACTTCGTAAGGAGCCGCCGTCTTGGCCGTGGGATCGGCGGACGGGCAGAGCACATGCACGGGCGCGGACTCCCGGGCCCCGGTGCGGTTGAGTCGCCCTGCCCGCTGCGCGAGCGCCGATCCCGACGCGATGTCCGTGATGAGGAACCCGAAGTCCAGGTCGAGGCCGACTTCGATCGCCTGGGTCGCCACGTAGACATCCGGGGTCCGGGATCGTTCGAGGGCCTGCTCCCAGCGGCGGCGCGGCCCCACGACGAGCGCGACATCCAGGCCGCCATTGAGACCGAGGAGGGCACGGTGCACGGCCAGGGCCGACGCGACGCGGTTCATGACGACCCCCACGGGGGTGTGTCCCGCCTGCACGGCGTCCGCCGCCATGCGGGCGATCTCCTGTGCTCCCTGCGTCGTTTCACGCGCTGTGCCCCCAACGAGCCAGGGGCCGTCCAGGTGCAGATGGACTGGCTTCGGACGGTCCAGACGGCGCAGGAGCGCCTCCCCCACGGCACCCGTGCGGATGTCCGAAAGCTCGATGCCAATAGAAGTCTGGGCCGGCGCGAGTCCCGCCGGAGTGGCCGTCGTCTCGACGACCTGCAGTACTGGCACGTGAGCGGCGAGAGGTGACTCACCGGCGAGCGACGCGACACGACGAGCCGTGGTGAGCAGCTGCCGGTTGAGATGGGCCTCGTCCAGGATCAGCACGGAGTCGTATGCGATCAGCCCCGCCTCGCGGGGACGCATTCCTGCGGTGGAGCCATAGCCCCGGAACAGGAGCCGGCTGCCGGCCATGTCCGGCGTCGCACAGATCACCTGGCAGGAGACCGGGTCGTCCTGCCATCCGCGCTCCGGTGCGATCCCGCCGCGGAGCGTTGTCACCGAGCCCGGTTGCCCGGCCGGCGAGATGCGCCTCAGGGCAGCTGCGACTCGGCTCAATGGCGCCTCACCCGGGACGTCCGTGATCTCGGCGAGCTGGTCGAACACACCCTCGGCCCGGGAGGCCATGTCGTCAACGAGCGCTCGGCGCCCCACCACGTGCCAGAGGCGACGAGGGGCCCGGGCCCCTTCCCACCCGGGTGCGTGGGTCATGGCCACCGCGAAGACGTGCACCTCCAAGACGCTCGATTTGCCAGCGCCCGTGGGCGCAACGACGGCGTCAGGCCAGCGTCCCGTCGTCACGACCTGCCTCAGCAGAGCACGCTGCCAGGCGTAGGGCTCACGGCCATGGTTCACGGCGGCGAAGAACTCGTCGAACTCATCGATGGCGACGGTCAAGGCCGCCTTGTCATTGACGTTCATGACCGCTCCTGGGGCGATCCGGGAATGTCCGTGGGCACCAGCAGTCCGCAGCCCAGATGACGGCTCTGACCGAGCGCGAGGATGGCCCGATCAGGCACGACGGTACTGAGAGTGAGCGTGAGGCGGAACGGCTCGATGGGGCTACGGCGGTCCGTACGGTGGACGTACGCCGTCGGCGTGAGCGTGCGGAACGCCCTGCCCCGAAGCTGCGCTCCGCTCTCCACGACCGCTGCGTGTCGAGCAACAGGGTCCTTCGTCGTGAACGCCGGTTCGAGGTCGCGGAGCACATTGCCCAGAGACCATGCGGCAGCCAGGTCGACGTCCCGGATCGGGGGCTTCGACTTGAGCCGTCGTTCTACGACCACGGCCGGCTGGGCGTCCCACGTCCGCACCGCACCCTCGGGCGGGGCCTTCCAGAATTGCGCCCCGTCATACACCTCGATCTCCTCGGGGGCGACGGTCAGCTGGTGCTCTGAGGTGACGACACGGCGGACGCCGGCCACGGCTGATGCCAGCATCCCCAGGGCGGGCCCGGGCATCCCTCGCGGCACGAGGACGAGGAATCGATCCCGTCCGTCCGAGAACGGCAGGGCCGGAAGGTCCCCCGGCACCAGGTGGAGTGCGACACGGTTGGCCGGTGGGGCGACGGACGGCGCATAACGGCCGGTGATCTCCGGCGGGGCGTCGGGTCCCAGGCGCGACACGAGCGCGCGGTGCAGGGCGACGCAGACACTCACGTACCGCTCTTCAGGGACAGTGGAGTTGGCCCCGATGACGGGGACCGCCAGCACCTGGGTCCAGGGAACGTCAGGTTCGTGTTGCTCGACCGACGCGAAGATCCCGCTCCGGAGGTGGTCGCGCGGCGGCAGGGCGGCATGCGGCACCGCCGACGTCGTGTGCTTGTCGCCGCTGGCCGAGGGCTTCCGCCCCAGCGTCGTTGCCGCGTGGGCACGGTCGAGCTCTGCCCTCCGTCCGGGATTCGGCATCGCCTGCCGCACCGCACCGGGGACCGCACGCAGACTTGCATTCCGGTCACGTCGATGCGTGGGCGCCGGAAGGCCCTCCCCCTCGTGCACCGTCAGACGTACGGGCGACGACGCCTCTCCGAGATGGGGCACGTCCGCGCAGAGTTGTTCCAGAGTTGAGCAGACCTGTGTGTCCGTCCCGCTGGGCCCGTCATCCCAGACCCACTGCACGGGGCCGCCGAGCGCAGTTCCGTCCGAGACAGGCCGGCCGGTCACTTTGTAGTTGGTCTTGCCGACCTCCTTGAGGAAGACCCCCTCCTTCCGGTACGCGAAGCGTCGCACGCCAGGTGCCACGGGCGTGTGACCAGGCAGGACCAACGCATCCGGCGGATGCTCCTCGAGCCAGTCCAGGGCGGCCAACGACTCTGCCGTGAACGGAGCCTCAGGATCCCCCGTCGAAAGAGTCCCCGCAGCGGCCGCCTGCACGAGGGCCGAGAAGAGCCTCGCGACATCAGGGAATCGCTCTGCGCCGCCGTCCGGCCCGTGGCCCGTGTAGACGCCCAGCGGGAAGTCCGCGCTGATGACGAGTCCGCCCACGGTCACACCTCGACGTCGTCGGTGCTGGCGGCGCCCAGGATCGCCGGGTCGCCCACCAGTTGGATGGTCTGCCCGTTCCACTCGACACCGGCGACCGACTTCGCATGCGCCAGCGCCGCTTCGAACACCTGGACGGCCACCTCGTCCGTGATGGGGGCGAGCGCCCGGGACTTGCCGTACCGGAGGTCGAGGGTCACGGTCGGCTCATCGGATTCGACCAGATGGCAGTTCGCACGCAGATGCAGCTCGCGGTCCGAGAGGGCCATGCCGAGCAGGGCGTAGGCCGCGAGCAGGGCGCGGCACGCCACGTCCTGCTCCGTCGTGCCGCCGAAGCGGAGCTGACGGAGCGCGGAAAAGGATAGGAGGCGTCGTCGCATGATGGAACGGCACGCGACACCGCCCAGTTCGCCGAGGACCGGCGGGATGTGGCCCAGGCCGAGCGTGGACATGGACGATCCGGTCTCCCCCTTCTTCTTGGCCTCGGCGAGCACCTTGTCCTGCAGTTTGGCGCTCAGTTCACCCGCCTGCGCCTTGACCAGTGCCTCGACGTCCTTGGCCGATGGCTTGACGCTCGCCGCGACGGGGTCCACACGGCCAGCTGCGCGCCGATTGGTCCGCGGCGCCCCGCCCTCCTGGTCCTGGTCGGCCAGAACGCCGATGGTCTCACCCGTCATGCAGGACTGGTAGCGGCCCTGATGCGACTTCCGAGTGGAGTCCCATGCGCCGAGGACCAAGGCCGTCGGTGCGGCGTCCAGCAGAGCCCGGGCGTCGAGCTTCGTGGCGTCCCGCAGTGCACGGTAGGCCTCGGTCTGCGTCACGGGAGCACCGTCAAGGGTGGCCGCCCGGATGTGTCCGTCGAACGCACGATGAGGCAGGGAGAGATCCGACTCGACAGCCTCTCCGTAACGCACCTCGATGGTCGGCACCTTGCGCAGCGCCTCTCCCTCCGGTGTCCCCTGATCCCGCCGAGCGGAGATGATGGCGTCCTCGTCCCGGTTGGAGACCGACTGCTTGCTGTCCACGACGACGGTCCACACCGGTCGCGGCTGACCGGCCTCGTCGAGTTCCATCCGACGCTCGTAGGCGTAGGTGGTCTCACCCCGGCCCTCGATCACCTTGGCCGGCGCGATCACCGCCCCGGGGCCGCCGGCGGGCCGGAGCGGGGTCTCCGACAAGAGTGAGGTGCTCCCCCCGGGAGCACACGCGGCGAGGAGGTCCTCGAGGGACAGGGTGTCGAAGTCAGACATGACGCGGCCTTTCGTCCTGGTCTCGGGGCCGCCCCATTCGCTCGGGCGCTGCCCCCGCTTAACGTGTCCGCCTCCCGCGCGAAGATCGAGTGGTCGGAAGCCTCGGTGAGGCATGACACAGATGCTGACAGAGCGGGCGCACAGGGTCAATAATGGAACCCTCTTAGCAAGTTCTCACTCGCATACTTACTATCAGCTAGTAGGGGTACATCCCCTGGCCCGCCTGCCCCGCGCGCCATGGGGACGCCTCCCCAGCACGCGCGTCCTCACGTAGGGTCGTCTTCGTCGCGCGGAGTCACCCACCCCCTTCGTTGAGGCTAGGTCTGTGCCTGAGAACTGCGCCCAGACGCACACCACGCGGGATCTCCGCGTCTTCGCTGAGCCGGCTCCGCGCGACACCGCCGGGCTCCATCAGGTGATTCCGCACAAGGCTGTGGAGCCTGCAGCCCCACCCCACAGACAAGGTGACGGTCGTGGTCGCTTCCGGTGTCCGGAGGCGACCACGACCGTCACCTTGTCTATCGCGGGGTACACGCCCCGCCTGACAGGCCTCACCTCACGGGGTGGGCATGCCGCCGGTCACCGGGATGGTCGCGCCCACCACATAGGAGGACTCCGGCGAGGCCAGGAACACGTAGGCCGGGGCCAGCTCGGTGGGCTGCCCGGCGCGGCCCAGCGGGGTGGACTGGCCGAACTCCGGCAGGTCCTCCGACTTCTGGCCGCCGGAGGGCTGCAGCGGGGTCCAGATCGGACCGGGCGCCACGGCGTTCACGCGGATGCCCTTCGGGGCCAGCTGCTGGCCCAGGGCCTTCGTGAAGGTGTTGATGGCGGCCTTCGTGGCGGAGTAGTCCACCAGCTGCTCCGGGGCCATGTAGGCGACCACGGAGGTGGTGTTGATGATCGTGGAGCCCGGCTTCAGGTGCGGCAGGGCGGCCTTGACCAGGCGGAACTGGGCCAGGATGTTGATGTCGAAGGTGGCCTCGAGCTGCTCGTCGTCGATGTCCTCGATCGAGTCCTGCGCCACCTGCTTGCCGCCGTTGTTCACCAGCACGTCCAGCCCGCCGAGCTTCTCGACCGCCTGGGCCACGAGGTCGGCGCAGAACGTCTTGTCGCGCAGGTCGCCGGGGATCCCAGCGGCGGTGCGCCCCTCCGCCTGCAGGACCTCGAGGACGTGCTGGGCGTCCTTCTCCTCCTCGGGCAGGTAGCTGATGACGACGTCGGCGCCCTCGCGCGCGAACGCGATCGCGGTGGCCGCGCCGATGCCGGAGTCACCGCCGGTGATGAGCGCCTTGCGGCCCTCGAGACGGCCGGTGCCGCGGTAGGACTTCTCACCCAGGTCGGCCTTCGGCGTCATCTCCGCGTCCAGGCCGGTGCCGGGCAACGACTGCTCCGGCGGGCTGATCACGGGGTAGCGCTTCGTGGGGTCCTGCAGGGTGAGCTGGTCGGTGGTGGTGGTGTTCGCGTCGTCGTGCGCCACGGGGTGCTCCTCATGGTCTCGGGGCGGCGCGCGGTCTGCGCGCCGTCCTCCGAGCGTAGGGAGCAGCCCCCCAGCAGAGCCACGGCTGACCGCCGGGTCACCGGACGTGCCCCACCCGCTCCCCTGGACGACGAGCCCTGCGATATGGCCCCTAAACCGGGCGGGTAGGGGCCATATCGCAGGGCTCGTCGCGGGGGGCGGGTGTCGCGGGGCGTCGGGGCCGGGGCCGGGCGTCACAGCCCGCCGTGCACGAACTCCCCACCCACGGCGGTGGCGACGACGTCGATCGCCGCGATCTGATCGCTCGGCACCGCGCGCGGGTCCTCGCTGAGCACCGTGAAGTCCGCGAGCTGGCCCGCGACGAGCCGTCCCTTGCGGCCGCCCCAGCCGGTCGCCTCCGCGGAGCCGACCGTGTAGGCGTGCAGGGCCTCGGCCACCGTGAGCCGCTCCGCGTCCGGGCCGTACTGCTCGCCGGTCTCGGTGCGGCGCAGCACGAAGTCCTGGATGACCTCCAGCGGGCGGCCGCCGGCCACGGGACGGTCCGAGCTGCCGGGCAGCACCAGGCCCGCGCGCAGCAGCCGCCCGGCCGGGTACGAGAGCGCGGCCCGCTCCGGCCCGATCCGCTCCCGCACCGACCCGCCGAACGCGCTGATGAAGTTCGGCTGGGTGGCCATCACGACCTCCAGCTCGGCCATGCGGGCCACCTGATCGTCGCGGACTACCCCGCCGTGCTCCACGCGGTGCGGCATCACGGGGCGCCCGAACCGGCCCCGCGCCTCGGCGATCACGTCGAGGGCGAAGTCAAGGGCGGCGTCGCCGATCGCGTGCAGGGCCAGCGCCCAGCCGGCGGCCGCCGCACCGAGGCACGCCCGGCGCATCTCCCCCGCGTCCTGCTGCAGGTAGCCGCGGCCGTGGCCGTGCCCGCAGTAGTCCTCGGTCATCGCGGCGGTCTGCCCGAGCATCGACCCGTCTGTGAACACCTTCGCCGGCCCGATCTGCAGCCACTCATCGCCCACCCCCGTGCGCACGCCGGCGTCGAGGGTGAGGTGCGTGCCGTCGTCGGGATGGCCGTCCACCGGGTGCAGCGCATCCAGGGTGACCATCGTCTGGAAGCGGGTGCGCAGCAGCCCCGCGTCCCGGGCGCGCTGATACGCGCCGAACTCGAGCGGGCTGTGCCCGATCCACCCACCGGCCACCCCCGCATCCGTCACCGAGGTGATGCCCTCGGCCGCGTACTCCTGCGAGGCCCGCGCCAGGCACGCGCCGATGTGCTCGTGGGACTCCGGCTGCAACAGCCGGGTCGCCAGGCTCATGGCGGTCTCCTCCAACAGACCGGTGGGCCGGCCCTCGGCGTCCGTGAGGATCCGCCCGCCCTCGGGCTGCTGCAGCACCTGCTCCCCCACACCGGCCAGGACCAGCACCGCCCCGGACACCGTGACGGCGTGGCCCGTGTTGTGGCGGATGAGCACAGGGCGCCCGGAGGCGGCGGCATCGAGGCTGTCGCGGTCCGGCTGGGGTCCGGTGAGGTGGCCGGGGTCGAAGCCGGTGCACGTCACCCAGGCGCCGGGGTCGAGCTCGGCGGCGCGGGCGCGGACCCGGCGGTGGACCTCCTCCGCGGTGCGCGCGCCCTCGAGGTCCACGTCCAGCCGGGACTGGCCGAACCAGACGCTGTGCGCGTGGGCGTCGTTGAACCCGGCGAGGACGGTGCGCCCCCGCGCGTCGAGGCGTTCGCGCGCCGTCAAGCCGTCCAGCTCCTCGTCCACCCCGACGACGACGCCCCGCCACACCCCCAGCCGCGAGGCCGACGGGCGGGCGGGGTCGCCGGTGATGAGGCGGGCGTTCTCCACGATCAGGTCGAGCTGCATGGGGGCGGGTCTCCTGGGGCGGGGCGGGCGGGCGAGGCGCGGGTGGGCGGCCTCGTCCGCGAGCGTAGCCGGGACGCGGGTCAGGGTGAGGTCTCGGCGGCGCTCACTTTCAGGGCCGAATACGACTCTCCCGGGCCCCAGAGCCCCCGGGAGAGTCGTATTCGGCCCACAAAGTGCGGAGGGCGCGGGTCAGGCGGTCGGCCCGCCGCCCGCGGCGGTCATCGCGCGTTCCAGGTCGGCCAGCAGCTCGGCGGTGGGCTCCACGCCCACGGACAGACGCACGAAACCGTCCGGGACGTCGTCGCCCCAGCGGGCGCGGCGCTCGGCCGCCGTGTGCGTGCCGCCGAAGCTGGTCTGCGGCACCACGTACTGCGCCGCGGCGATGAACCGCTCGGCCGCCGCCGCGTCCGCGAACCGCAGCCCGACGAGGCCGCCCGCCGCCGTCATCTGACGCGCCACGACCTCCGCGTCCGGGTGGTCCGCCAGCCCCGGGTAGACCACGGCGCGCACCGCCGGGTGGCCCGCGGCCAGCTCCGCGACCGCCTGCGCCGAGGCGCACATCCGGGCGAAGCGGACCTCGAGGGTCTCGAGACCGCGGTGGATGAGCCAGGCCTCGTGGGTGCCCAGGATCCCGCCGGCCAGGGTCCGCCAGCCGCGCACCCGCGCCATCACCTGCGGGTCCCGGCTGGCCACGTGCCCGCCGAGGGCGTCCGTGTGCCCGTTGACGGCCTTCGTGTCCGAGGCCACGACCACGTCCGCCCCCAGCTCCAGCGGGCGCTGCCCCAGGGGGGTCAGCAGCGTGTTGTCCACCACCACGAGGGCCCCCGCGCCGTCCCGGCGGCCGTTCGCGTGGGCGCGGGCGGCGACGTCCGCCAGGTCCGCCACGCGCAGCCCCGGGTTGGAGGGGGTCTCCACGAGCACCAGGTCGTAGCCGCTCAGGTCCGCATGGGCGAGCCCCTGGGTGGCGACCAGGTCCACGTGCACGCCTCGGGGCGTGAGGTGCTCGGCGGCGAGGGCGCGGGTGGGCCCGTAGCCGTCCGCGGGCAGGAGGGCGCGGTCCCCCGGGTGCAGCAGGGGCAGCAGGACGGCGGCGATCGCGGCCATGCCGGAGGGGACCACGGCGACGTCGGCGTCCTCCAGCGCGCCCAGGGCGGCCTCGAGCGCGGACCAGGTGGGCGTGGCCCAGCGCGCGTACTGGAAAGGCACGTCCGCGCCGGGGGCGGTGGGGGCGCCGTCCGGGTCCGCGCCGGGCAGGTGGAACGCGCTCGCGTGGACCAGCGGCGGGGAGATGGACTCCCCCGGGGCCATCCCGTGGGCGCGGTGGTGCAGGACGGTGCCGAAGGCGGGCGGCGGCGGGGCGGCGGACATGGCCCCGAGCGTAGTCCCGACCCCGGACGCGGCAGCGCGCCCCCTCCCTAGACTGGCGGACATGACCTCCGGCCCTCCCTCCCCCGCCCTGCCCGCCGGGCCCGCCGCCCACCTGCGCGGCGAGCACCTGACCGTCTCGCTCGGCGGGCACCGCGTGCTCACGGACGCCACGGTGCGGATCAACGCCGGCTCGCGGCTCGGGATCGTGGGTGAGAACGGGCGCGGCAAGACCACGCTGCTCCACGTGCTCACGGGCCGGATCACGCCCGACGTCGGCCGCGTGACGCGGGCGGGCACGCTCGCGTTCGTCCCGCAGGCGCTGCGGGCGCGGGCCGACGGGCGCTCCCGCACGGTGGGCGACCTGGTCCGCGACGCCCTCACGGGCCCGCACGCCGCACTCGAGGCCCTGGACGCCGCCGCGGCCGCCCTGGCCGAGGCCCCCGACGACGCCGGCGCCGGACACCGGTACTCCACCGCGCTGGAGCGGGCCCACCTCTACGACGCCTGGGACGCCGGCCGGCGCGTGGACATGGACCTCGAGGGGCTGCACGCGTGCACGGACCGCGAGCGCCCCCTCACATCGCTCTCGGTCGGCCAGCGCCACCGGGTGCGCCTGGCCGTCACCCTCGGCTCCCGGCCGGACCTGCTGCTGCTGGACGAGCCGACCAACCACCTGGACGACGTCGCCCTGGACTTCCTCACCCGCCGGCTGGTGGAGCACCCGGGCGGGGTCGCCGTCGTCAGCCACGACCGCGCCCTGCTGCGCGCCGTGTGCACCGACATCGTGGACCTGGATCCCAGCCAGGACGGGCGGCCGCGGCGGTACTCCGGCGGGTACGCCGGCTGGGCGAAGGGGCGCCGCCGCGCCCGGGCCGCCTGGGAGCAGGAGTACGCCGAGCAGAACGCCGAGCGCGAGCGGCTGGAGCTGGCCGTGGAGGACGCGCGGGAGCAGATGCAGGGCTCGTGGCGGCCCCCGAAGGGCACCGGCAAGCACCAGCGCTCGAGCCGGTCGGCGGGGATCGTGCAGATGTTCAACCGGCGCTTCGACGAGCTGGAGGCGCACCGGATCACCGTGCCCGAGCCGCCCCTGCGCCTGGACTGGCCGTTCGCGGACATGCCCGACGGCGACCCGCGGGACGGCGCGGACGCGGCGGCGGGCACGGCGGGCGGGCCGGGCACGGCGGGCGACGACGTCCTGCTCACCGCGGACGCCGTGCGCGTGGCCGGGCGGCTCGAGCAGCCGATGGGCGCGGCCCTCGTGCCGGGCGGCCGCGTGCTGGTGACGGGCCCGAACGGGGCCGGGAAGTCCACGCTGCTGCGCGTGCTCGCCGGGGACCTGGAGCCCACGAGCGGCTTGGTGACCGTGGGCGCCGACGTGCGCGTGCGCCTCGTGGCGCAGGAGACCCCCGCGTGGGACGAGGAGCGCACCGCCGCCGCCGTGTTCGAGGAGCACGTGCGCCGCGTCGGCGCGGACGAGGCCGGCGTCGACGACCTGGGCCGTCCCCTGCCGGCCCCCACGCTGCCCTCGCTCGGGCTGCTCACCGCCGAGGCCGCGGACACCCCGGTCGGACGCCTGTCCCAGGGGCAGCAGGCCCGTCTGCACCTGGCGATGGTGCTCATCGAGCGCCCCCACGTGCTGCTGCTGGACGAGCCGACGAACCACCTCTCCCCCGCGCTCGTGGACGAGATGACCGAGGCCCTGCAGGTCACGGAGCAGGCCGTCGTCGTGGTGACCCACGACCGGCAGATGCTCGCCGACCTCGCCGACTGGCCGCGCGTCGAGCTGCGGACCGACGCCGCGGCGGTGTGAGGCGGGCGGGGCCCCTGGCCACAGGCCCGGCCCGGCGGTCCGCCCTCAGAGGTGCGCCCGGCACAGCCGCCGCAGCGCCACGCGGGCCGGCAGTCGGTAGGCCAGGGCGACGACGGCGGGCCCGTGGACCGTCAGCCCCGCCCGGGTGCCGCGGGGGGTGGCGGTGAGGTCGTGCGTCATGGAGACCGCCGTCCCGGCCACCCGCACCGTCCACCGCCAGGTGCGGGCGTCGTCGTCGACCTCCTCGACCACGAACGGGACGCGCAGCCCCAGGGGCGCGTGGACCACGCCGCGAAGCCCGGCCCGCAGCCGGCGCTGTGGCGCCTCCACGGCGCGGATCTGCGGAGCCCACCGCGGCCACAGGCGCAGGTCGGCGTAGCGGGCCCAGGCCACGTCCACGGCGGCGGGCCCGGTCGTCGTCACGCGGCGGAACTGTCGGGGGCGGCGCGCGCGCCTCGCGCCGGCGGGGGTGCGGGTCCAGGGGGTCCGGATCATGGTGCCGAGCGTAGGGTCCGGACCGCCGGCCGGGACACGCCCGCCGGCCCGAGCGGCTCGGCCAGTGCACCGGGGGCGGCGTCGCGCTCCGGCAGGATGGGCGCATGACCCTCCCCACCCCCTCCGGCCGCTGGACGACGACGGCGCGGCCTGCCTTCGCCGTCGCCGCGGCCCTGTCCCTGGGCGGCAACCTGCTCTCACTGTGGATCGGCTCGTGGAAGTCCTCGGACCTGCCGGCCGACGCGGGCTACGCGGGCGTGCTCGAGGGCGGCTGGGAGCACATGCTCAACCAGCCCACGTACTTCACGTTCCTCTCGAACTTCCTGGTGGGGCTGACGTCCCTGCTGCTGGCGCTGCGCCTGCACCGGCCGGGCACGCTGTTCCGGGTGCTGCGGGTGACGGGGGTGGTGTGCATCGTGATCACGGGCGTGGTGTTCAACGTGCTGCTGCGGGACGCCGACCCGATGACCGCCGTCGAGCGGTTCAACGACACCCTGCAGCACATCGTCACGCCGATCCTCACCCCGGTGCTGTGGGCGGTCTTCGGGCCGCGGCGGCAGATCACGTGGCGGGTGGTGTGGTTGTCCACGCTCATCCCGCTCGCCTGGCTGGCGTTCACGCTGCTGCGCGGGCCGTGGCTGGACTGGTACCCGTACACGATCCTGGACGTCCCGCGGCTGGGCTACGACGGCGTCGCCGTCTACGTGGTGGCGATCCTCGTGTTCTTCGTGGCGGTCGCCGCCCTGCTGCGGGTGGCCGACGGCCTGCTGGCGCGGGCCGGCGTCGGGGTGGGGGCGGGCGCCGAGGCGGAGGCCCGGGTGGAGGCCCGTCCCTCCCCCTGACCCCGCCTCAGTCCGACGCCGCGCGGCCCACCTGCACCGCCCACGCGCGGACGAGCGCCTCGGCGACCTCCGGCTGGTCCAGGTGCACGTTGTGGCCGGCGGCGTCGAGCGCCGCGTAGGTGGCGCGCGGGTAATGCTCCAGGAGCGCGGCCTGGTCCCGGTAGCCGACGAGGTGGTCCTCCCGGCCGGTGAGGATCAGGGCGGGCCCCTCGAACGGCGGCGCGGCCTCCTCCGGCACGGCGTCCAGGACGTAGCGCGCGGACAGGCGCTTCAGCGCCTCCTCGTCCACGGCGCGGACGCCCGGCAGCGCGTGCTCGCGGAACCGCTCCCACGTGTCCCGCGTCAGCCGCGGGGACATCTCGAGGAACGGGGCGGCGTCGTCGGGGTCGAGGGTAGACATGAAGGCGTCGTCGCGCTCGCGCACCACCAGGTCGGTGCGGGTGCGCCGGTCCTCGTCCGGGTCGACGACGGGCGCGAGCAGCCCCAGCCCCAACACCTGCGCGCCGAACTCGGCCGCCACGTGCCGGGCGAGCAGGCCGCCGAGGGAGTTGCCGAGCACCGCGAACGGCCGCTCGCCGACCTCCGCGCGGATCCAGTCCACGAGCCAGGCGGCGAGCTCGGGGAGGCCGCCGTCGTCCTGGAGGGCCGAGGTCCGGCCGAAGCCCGGCAGGTCCACGTAGATCCGCTCGACCTCCCCGGCCTCGGCGAGGGCGTCGTCGAGCGGCAGCAGCAGCCGGTGGTCCACGCTGTTGCCGTGCACCGCGATCAGCGGGACGCCGGAGCCGCGGCGGACGACGTGGGGGTTCTCGGGGGTGTGCTCGGATGTGTGCTCGGTCATGGGTCCGAGCGTAGGGCTGAGCGCGCGGTGCCGCCCTCTCCCCGCCGCCCTCTCCTCGCCACCCTCTCCCCGCTGCCCCCTCCCCACCGCTTTGCGGGCCGAATGCGACGCTCCCGTGCCCGATTCAGGGGCTCATCCGTCGGATTCGGCCCACAAAGTGCTCGGCCGGGCCGCCCGGTGCCGGCCGGTCACCAGAGCAGCTGGTCCCCGCGGATCTGCGTCTGGAGTCCGTCGATGCGCCCGAGCACGGAGACCTGCAGCAGGGCCGGCCAGGCGTGCACCACGAGCCCCAGGGCCACCGCGACCACGCCCCAGACCAAATGCCCGACGGCCGCCAGCGCCACGCCCGCCACCGCGTGCAGACCCGCGGAGGCGGCGTGGCTGACGAGGGAGCCCACGGCGGCGGTGCGGATGCGCCGCAGGTCGGCCCGGCCGGTGATGCGGCGGCTGATGGCCGCGTTCCAGCCGACGGCGCCCAGCTGCCGGGAGAGCCAGTCGGTGCGGACCCGGCGGGCGAGATCGCGCCAGCGCGTGTCCCGCCTCCACGGCCGGTCCACGAGCTGCCGCGAGGGCTCCCCGTAGAACGGGCCGAACCCGAAGGTCCCCACCGTGAGCACGCCGACGAACAGCCCCGGCGCCGTCGGCGCCATCAGCACGAAGGCGGACATCAGGGCGGCGACGGTGAGGGCCAGACCGGCGAGCGAGCGGGGAGTCATCACCGCGGACGCTAGCGCACCGGGCCCGCACCCCGGGCGATCCCCTCGAGCCGCCGCACGTGCGCGGCCCACCGCTCGGCGTCCCAGCCGGGCAGGTTGTCCCCGGGGCCGCGCAGGCCGGCCTGCCCGTCGATCCCCTCGCGCAGGATGTCGGCGTGGCCGGCATGGCGGGCCGCGTCGAGGGCCACGTGGGAGAGGATCTGCGCCAGAGTCACCTCGGCCAGGTGCGCGGGCCACCAGGGGACCCGCCCCCGCGCGTCGAGGACGAGGGCCTCGATGGTCGCGTCCGCGTGCGCGAAGCATCGCCGCGCGTAGTCGAGGACGTCCTCGAGGGTCTCGTCCTCGGCGGCGAACAGGTCCGCGCCGTCCTCCTCGCCCACCCCCGGCGCGTCCCAGGGCAGGGGGATGCCGGCGGGGCGGCCGAAGACCTCGCCGAAGTACTCGAGCTCGCACGTGGCCGCGTGCTTGAGCAGGCCCAGCAGGTTGGTGCCGGTGGGGGTGCGGGGCAGGCGGACCTCCCGCTCGGGCAGGCCGTCCAGCTTCGCGAAGAGGGCGTCGCGCTGCCGGCGCAGCCCCTGATGGAGGATCTCCTTGTGGTCCATGGGGTGAGCCTGCCGGGATTCAGGCCGCGCGGACGGCCCTGGCCCGTGGCCCGACGTCGTCGCGGACGTCCGGCGCCCCGGGCCGCCGTCGTCGGTCCTCAGCCCTCCCGGCGCGGGACCACGGTGATGGCCCGGGTGTCCGGGGCGGTGTCCGCGACGTGGTCCATGGCCTCGTCCACGTCCCCGGTGCGCTCGTAGGCGGCGTGGATCTGTTCCCACAGGTGGGCGTTGCGGACGCCGATGGCGGCCGGGTCCAGGACGGGGTCCTGGCCGGCGCGGCGCTGGCGGTCGTAGTCCTTGAGCAGGCGGATGGCCACGGGGCTCAGGAGCACGAGCGCGAGGATGTTCACCCACGTGTAGAGGCCGACGCCGAAGTCGGCGAACGCCCACACGAGGGCCGAGCTCTGCACGGACCCGAACACCATGGAGCCGGCCAGCATCAGCCGGGCGATCGCGATGACCGCGCGCTGCGCCGTCTTGTTCGGGATGAGGTAGGCGACATTCGTCTCCGCGTAGAACGCGAAGGAGAGCAGGGTGGTGAAGGAGAACAGGAAGACGGCGATCGCCACGAAGGACGGTCCGAAGGCGGGCAGTGCCTCGTCGATGGCGATCTGGACCCATGCCGGGCCCTCCTCGACGCCGGGCACGTGCTCCGCGAGGAGGCTCTCCTCGTCCGGGCCCAGCACGTTGAAGCTGTTCGTGGCGAGGATCATCAGGCCGGTCATGGTGCAGACGAACAGGGTGTCCACGTAGGCGGAGAACGCCTGGGCCAGGCCCTGCTTCACGGGGTGGGAGACGTGGGCGGCCGCCGAGGCCTGGGCGCCCGAACCGGTGCCGATCTCGGTGGAGTACACGGCACGGCGCACGCCCCACGCGACGGCGGCGCCGAGGATGCCGCCGTAGACCGAGTGCAGGCCCAGCGCGCTGGAGAAGATCAGCCCGAACATCGCGGGGACCTGCTGCCACATGAGTCCGACGACGAGCAGCCCCACCAGGATGTACGCGCCGGCCATGAACGGGACCACGAGGCCCACCGTGCGGCCCAGGCGGTGCATGCCACCGAACACGATCGCGCAGAACAGCACGGCCATCCCGAGACCCACCCACAGCGGGTTCCAGCCCCACGCCTCGGTCGTGGCGGCGGTGACGGCGTTGGCCTGGATCTGCGGGCCGGTGAAGACCGTCGCGAACACGGTGGCCGCGGCGTACGCGACCGCCAGCCACCGCCAGTTCCGGCCGAGCCCCTCGAGGATGTAGTACGCGGGCCCGCCGCGGTACTCGCCGCGGACCTTGTGCTTGTAGAGCTGCGCCAGCGAGCTCTCCACGAGCGCCACGGGGGCGCCGAGGATCGCCGTCACCCACATCCAGAACAGCGCGCCCGGGCCGCCCAGGTAGATCGCGGCCGCGACGCCCGCGATGTTGCCGACACCGATGCGCCCGCCCAGGGCCATGGCGAACGACTGGAACGAGCTGATCCCCGCCGACGACGATCCTCCCCTGACCAGCTGGCCCACCATGTCCCTGAGCAGCCGCACCTGGGGAGCCGCCATGCGGATCGTGAAGTACAGGCCTAGGGCGAGGAGCCCGACGACCATGGGCAGGCTCCACATGATCGAGTTGGCGGCGGTGACGAACTGCTCCATGGCTTCTTCCCAGGTCGCAGACAGGATCCGTGCACTCCATCACATTCGGGCCACCCCGGGCACCCCTGAGCCCCCGGGGGGTCTGTGTGAGACCGGCAGGGTCGGCCGGCCAGACACGCCGTGCCGCCCCCGCACCGGCTCACCCCTGCCCCGCTCCCGCCTCCTCCCGCACCGTCACCGCCAACTCGACGTGTCCGGCCTCCGGGTCCACGAGGATCTGGCGGATCTCCGGCGCGGCGCCGGCGTCGTCCACGTCGAACGCGTCCATGAGTCCCAGCAGATCCGGATGGGGCAGCGCGCCGCCGGGGGCGTCGTCGAGGAGGTCGACGTCGCCCGCATCGGCCCGCACGTCCACGTACCGCTCCACACGGCGTGGCAGTGTCCCGGTCACCACCTCGTGCCCGTCGACCCTGAGGCCCGCGGGAGCCGGACCGCTCAGCGGGACCGCCAGGACGGTCTCCACGACGTCGGCGGCGCCCGGCACCGGACGCAGCGCCGTCCACAGCGGCCCGGCCGGTGCCGGCCCCGCCTCCGCGAGCGCCTGGAACAGCATCGCGAAGGCGGCGTTCGCGCGCTCGGTGGTCCCCTCCTCACCGGCCTCGTCCAGGGCCACCCGCTGCACGACGCCGGCCCACGGCGTCGGCCCGACCGTGCGTTCCGCCACGGGGCCGGGACGGGCGGGGCCGCCGTCGTCGTCGGGATCCGGGGCCGCGTAGACACCGGCGGCCGCGAGCGCGAGCGCGCGGTCCTCGAGGTCGCGGCGGCGTCGCAGCTCGGCCGCGTGTGTCTCGAGCCGCGCCGGCAGGGAGGCGGGGTCCGCGAGGACGGACCGGACGTCGTCGACCGTGAGGCCGGCCGCCCGCAGGACGCGGATCTGTGCGGCCGTCCGGATCTGGGCGGGCGCGTAGCGGCGGTAGCCGGAGTGGGCGTCGACGTCGGCGGGGGCGAGGAGGCCGCGCTCGTCGTAGAAGCGCAGCGCCTTCGCGCTCAGTCCGGTGGCGAGGGCGAACTCGCCGACGGTCATCAAGGGGCTCATGGGGCGACCTTTCTCTCAGGTGATCCCAGCGTGGGCGTTCCCCCAAGGGGAGGGTCAAGCGTCGCCCACGGCGCCCCCGCGCGTCGTCCCCGGCACAGTCCTCCGACTGTTACCCCGCACGTCCTGCCCGGCGCGCGGGCCCGGCCGCACCCTGTCTCATGGCAGGCATGATCATCACCGGACTCCTCCTCGGCCTCGTCCTGGGCTTCGTGTTCCAGCGTGGACGCTTCTGCGTCACGGGCGCCTTCCGTGACCTGTTCACCATCCGGTCCACCCGATGGCTCACCGCGTTCATGGTGATCGTGGCCGTCCAGTCGGTGGGCGTGTTCGCCCTCGACGCCCTGGGCGTGATCACCCTGGAGGCGGAGACGTTCCCGTGGCTGGGCACGATCATCGGCGGCCTGATCTTCGGCTTCTCGATCGTGCTCGCGGGCGGCTGCGCCACCGGCACGTACTACCGCGCGGGCGAGGGCCTCGTGGGCTCGTGGTTCGCACTGATCTTCTACATCGTGGGCGCCACCGCGTTCCGCAAGGGACCGCTGGCCGGCACCACCGAGGCCGTCCGCTCCGTGGAGACGCAGACGGGCTCGTTCCAGCAGCTCACGGGACTGTCCCCGTGGGTGTTCGTGGCGCTGCTCGTGGCCGGCGTCGGCCTGGCCGTGCGTCATCACCTGCGTCGCGAGGCGGCCATGACCCGCTTCCGCCTGCCCGCTGCCAAGACCGGCCTCGCGCACGTGCTCACCGAGAAGGCGTGGCACCCGTTCGTCACCGCGGCGATCATCGGCGTGCTGGCGATCCTCGCGTGGCCGCTCTCCTGGGCGACCGGCCGTGAGTCCGGCCTGGGCATCACCGGCCCGTCCGCGAACATCGGCGCGTTCCTCGGCACGGGCGAACTCGAGCTCGTGGACTGGGGCGTGCTGATGGTGACGGGCCTGCTGATCGGCTCGTTCATCGCCGCGAAGGCCTCCGGCGAGTTCCGCGTCCGCGTGCCCGACGCGCAGACCACCGTCCGCTCGATCATCGGCGGCCTCGGCATGGGCTGGGGCGCGGCGTGGGCCGGCGGCTGCACCATCGGCAACGCGATGGTGAACACCGCGACCTTCAGCTTCCAGGGCTGGACCGCGCTCGTGTTCATGGTGCTCGGCACCGGCCTGGCGGCCAAGCTCTTCATCCTCAACCACCGCGGCAAGGGCACGACGCCGGTCCCCGCCCCCGGCTCCGGCCTCGCCTCGGCCGAGGGCGCGGCGGCGAACGCCGGGACGGCCCGCCCCGTGAAGCTCACGCCGATCGGCTGAGCCGGCCCGCCCGCGCACGACCTCTGACCACCGACACCAAGGAGAGAACACCATGGCGAAGCACCTGCTCGAGACCGACGGCCAGGTCTGCCCCTTCCCGCTCGTGGAGGCCAACCAGGCGATGCAGCAGATCCCCTCCGGGGACGAGCTCGTGATCGACTTCGACTGCACCCAGGCCACCGACTCCCTGCCCCGCTGGGCCGCGGAGAACGGCCACGAGGTCACCGACTTCGTGAAGCGCGGCGCCGCAGAGTGGACGATCACCGTGAAGAAGGGCTGAGGGGCGGCGGAGCCTCTCGGCACCTCCGCCCGCCGCGGAGGGCCTCAGACCTCCAGCAGCACCTTGATCTCGCGGCGCTCGTCCATGGCCCGATACGCCTCGGCGGCGTCGTCGAGCGGCATGCGCGCGGTGAACACGCGGCCGGGCTGGATCTCCCCGGACTGGATGCGCTCGATCAGCTCGGGCAGGAAGCGGCGGACGGGCGCGGGCCCGCCCTCGAGGTGGATCTCACGGCCGAAGAGATCGGAGCCGTCGAGGGTCTGGTCGTGGGAGACGCCCACAAACCCGACGTACCCGCCGGGGCGCACCGAGGCCAGGGCCTGGTCCATGGAGCCCTGCGTGCCGACGGCCTCGCACACCCCGTGCGCTCCGTAGCCGCCGGTGAGCTCGCGCACCTGGGCGGCGCCCTCCTCGCCACGCTCGGCGATCACGACGTCCGCGCCGAACTCCCGGGCGAGCGCGGCCCGATCCTCATGGCGGGAGAACACGATGACCTTCTCCGCGCCGAGGGTCTTGGCGGCCAGGACGGCGCACAGGCCGACGGCGCCGTCGCCGACCACGGCGATGGTCTTGCCGGGGCCGGCCTGCGCGGCGACGGCGGCGTACCAGCCGGTGCCGAGCACATCCGAGGCGGCGAGGTAGTCGGCCAGGCGGTCCGGGTCCGAGGGCTCACCCCCGGGCACCTTCACGAGGGAGCCGTCCGCGAGCTCGACACGCATGTACTGCGCCTGGCTGCCCGTGTACTCGCCGGCGTTGACGCAGCGGGACTGGTAGCCGGCCTGGCAGATCTCGCACGTGTTGTCCGAGAGCATGAACGAGCCGATCACGAAGTCGCCGACCTCGAGGGTGGCGACGTCCTCGCCCTTCTCCACGATCGTGCCGACGTACTCGTGGCCCATGCGCCGGTGGTCGACGTCGTTGTGACCGCGGTAGGGCCACAGGTCCGAGCCGCACACGCACGCGGCGGCCAGCTTCAGGACGACGTCCGTGGGCTGAGCGACGCGCGGGGTGTCCACCTCCTCCACGACGACGTCGCCCGGCGCGCGCATGACGACGGCCTTCATCGTCTCGGGGATGGCAGGGGTGGCGGGGGTCTGTGCGGTCATGGTCTGTCCTCCGGTCTGGCCCGGCGGTCCGGGCGGCGGTGTGCGGGGACCAGTCTTGCGCCCCTGAGCCGTGGAGACGACACATCGACGTCGCAGGCGGGGCCGGTGGATGACCGCGCGCCAGCGACATCACCGCCGGGCAGAACCGCGGTGATGTCGCTGGCGTGAGGTCCGCCGACACACCCCGCTCGGCTCACAGCGAACGAGCACCGCCGGGCGTTACACTGTGGTTCCCATCACATCCGACTCCCCTCGGAGGCCCGTCGTGACCCTCACCCTGTCCGCCCGCCTCGAGCGCACCGCCGCCGAGCATCCGCACTCCACCGCCCTGATCCTCGGCGAGAACCGCATGACGTATGCGGAGCTCCAGGACCAGTCCCAGCGCCTGGCCGGGCTCATGCGGCAGGAGGGCATCGGCCCCGGGGACCGCGTGGCGCTCATGGTGCCGAACATCCCGGCGTTCCCGGTGGTGTTCTTCGCGGCCCTGCAGCTGGGCGCCGTCGTCGTCCCGATGAACCCGCTGTTCAAGCGCCGCGAGATCGAGTACTACCTGGAGGACTCGGGCGCGTCGATGCTGTGGTCCGTGCCGTCCGAGGAAGCCGTGGAGGGCGCCCGCGAGCGCGGTGTGCCGCTGCGCACCCTCGGCGAGGACGGCCTCGCCCCGCACCTCGCGGAGAGCCCCGGCCCGGTGACCGAGACCGTCGAGCGGGACCTCGAGGACGACGCCGTCATCCTCTACACCTCCGGCACCACCGGCCGCCCCAAGGGCGCCCAGCTGACCCACCGGAACATGGGCACCAACGCGGACACCGCGGCGGAGACGCTGATCCAGCTCCAGCACGGGGAGACCGTGCTCGGCTGCCTGCCGCTGTTCCACGTCTTCGGCCTCACGTGCGCGCTCATGGCGCCCGTGACGACGGGCGCCAGCCTGGCGTTGATCCCCCGCTTCGATCCCGCCGTGGCCGCGCAGACCGTCCGGGAGTGCGCGGTGGACGTGTTCATCGGCGTGCCCACCATGTACGGGGCCGTGCTGGCCGCGGCCAAGGACCATCCGGAGGACCTGGCCAGCCTGCGCCTGGGCGTCTCCGGCGGATCCGCCATGCCCGTGGAGCTGCTGCGCCGCTTCGAGGCCACCTTCGACTGCGAGATCCTGGAGGGCTACGGCCTGTCCGAGACCTCCCCGGTGGCGTGCTTCAACCACCCGGGCGAGGAGCACCATCCGGGCTCGATCGGACGCGCCGTCCGAGGGTGCGAGATGCAGCTGGTGACGCCGGACGGGGCCGTCGTGCCCGAGGGCGATGAGGAGACCCTGGGCGAGGTGTGGATCCGCGGGGAGAACGTGATGAAGGGCTACTGGGGCAAGCCGGAGGCCACCGCCCAGGCCATCACCGAGGACGGCTCGTTCCGCTCCGGCGACCTCGCCCGGCGCGATGCCGCGGGCAACTACTACATCGTGGACCGCACGAAGGACATGATCCTGCGCGGCGGGCTCAACGTGTACCCGCGCGAGATCGAGGAGGTGCTCTACGAGCACCCGGCCGTCGCGGAGGCCGCCGTGGTGGGGGTGCCCCACCCGGAGCTCGGCCAGGAGGTCGCCGCGCACGTGGTGCTCGCCCCCGGTGCGCACGCCACGGAGGAGGAGCTGATCCAGCACGTGAAGTCCCAGGTGGCGCCCTACAAGTACCCGCGCACCGTGACCGTGCGGGACGGGCTGCCCAAGACCGCCACCGGCAAGATCCTCAAGCGGGAACTGACGCCGACGGAGTGATCTCGGGATGACCGCCCGGGCCCTCGTGTGGGCCGAGGTGCTTGCGGAGGCGGGCGCCGCGGTCGCCCCGGACCCGGTGCGTGGCATCCCGTTCGACGAGGCCGGGCGCGCAGACCTGGCGGTCCCCGTGGACCGGGCGCTGCGGGTGGCGCCGCCGGCCGACGTCGACGGCGCCTCCCCCTGGTGGCTGCTGGAGACGGACGTGCCCCAGGACGACGACGGCGGCGTCCTGCCGGTGATCCGGGTGGCGGTCGGGGCCCCGGGGCAGGTGCACGCGGTGCTCCCGGACTGCGGATGCGACGCCTGCGACCCCGGGTCGGATGAGCTGCTCGAGGCCGTGGACCAGGCGGTCGTGCGCGCGGTCGGGACGGGGGTGAGCCTGCGGGGCCGTCATGGGCTGCGGCGCCGGGACTGGCACGTGCACTGGCGCGAGGACGGCACGGCCGAGGGGCTGGGCCGGGTCCCGGGATGGCCGTTCGAGGCGCTCACGGACGCCTGCCGGGACCTGGCCGCCGGCGGCCGTCCGAGGCTGCCGCGTGGGACCGAGGCGACCGTGCGGGCGGGGTGGCTCCCGGAGGCGTGAGGGGGCGGCGGTGGCCGGGTGCCGCCGCTCAGAACAGTGCCGCCACCCCCCGAGCGGCGAGCGGGATGAGCCGCACGGCCCGCACCACGGTGAACGCAGTGACCACCGAGACGAGCGCCCACTCCCGCCAGGACCCGGTCCGGCCGAGCAGGGGGAGCCGGAACCGTCCGGAGGACTGCCACCACCACAGGCGCGCGGGGGGCTCCGGGCTGAGCGGCCAGAGCAGGGCCACCCCGTTGTTGGTGAGGGCGTCGCCGAGGATGTGCACGCTCACGCCGACGGCCACGGAGGCGGGGATCCACCACAGCCCGTCGCTGAGGACGGTCGCCGACACCGCGACCAGGATGCCGAGCGCCCACGCGGCCCTCCATCCCCGGTTCGGGAGCAGTCGGAGGGCCTTGGCAGCCACGGCCGCCAGGAACGCGGCGATGACCCCCTGCCCCGGCGTGTAGACGTGCCCCGCGATCGGCACCTGGATGGAGGCGGCCGCCGTCGCGATGGCGGTGAACGCCGCGACCCCCACCAGCGAGTGTGTGCCGCGCCGATGCCCGCCGGCCACGTGGCGGATGCCGCGGCTCATCCACTCGGTCAGGGGCGGCAGGGCGTGGACGACGGTGGCGCGGGGGTGGTCCCAGTCGCTGATCATGGCCGCGCCGGCGGTGGTCACGGCGCCGAGCAGCTGGAGTTCGGCGGGCAGGTGCAGCACGGCGATCGGCGACTGCCAGTGCGTGAGCGCCAGCCAGGCCGCGGCGCCGGTGGCCGCGTGGGACGGGCCCATCATGGGTGGGGTCCTCTCGTTCGCAGGACCGGGCCGCGTCACCGCGCCAGCGAGGGCCGGCGGGCGGCCCGCGGGGAAGGAAGAGGACCAGGGTGGCAGGCGGGGCGGACACGGTAAGGACGCCGCCGCGGCTGGAGCGGGTCGAGGCGGCTGCCCGGCCGGGGGCGGCCGCCCGGCCCCTCACCCCGTCATCGCCAGCACCAGCGGGGCCAGCAGGGCGGTGAGCACACCGGAGCAGGCCATGGCGAGGGCGGAGAACGCACCGGTCTTCGGGCCTTCGGCGAGGGCGCGGGCGGTGCCGATGCCGTGGGAGCTCACGCCGATGGCCAGGCCGCGCACGCGGGGGTCGCGCACGCGCAGCCGGTCGAGCACCCAGGGGGCCAGCACGGCGCCGAGCACGCCGGTGAGCACGGGGAGCACGGCGGCGAGGGAGACGATCCCGCCGCCGGCGTCGGCCACCGCCATGGCGATCGGCGTCGTCGCGGACTTGGGGGCGAACGTGGCGGCCAGCGCGGCGTCCCCGCCCATTGCCCGCACGATCAGCACGGCGCTCACCATGGCGGTCAGCGAGCCGACGGTGACCCCGACGGCGACCGGCAGCAGCAGCTTCCGGATGTCAGGGCCGGCCCGGTACAGGGGGACGGCGAGGGCCACGGTGGCGGGGCCCAGCAGGAAGGTGAGGTAGCTGCCGCCGATCATGTAGGTCTCGTAGTCGATGCCGGTCAGGGCCAGGAACGCGGCCACCAGCACGATCGTCACGAGCACGGGCGTGAGCAGGGCGGTCTGCCGGGCGGCGAGCCACAGGCGGCGGGAGAGCACAGCAACGGCGAGGGTCAGCGCGATGCCGAACAGCGGTGTGTGCAGGAGCGCGTCCCAGGCCTCGGCGAGGGAGTCGGTCAGTTCGGCGGCGTTCACTGTGCGTCCTCCTTGTCCGTGAGGCGGCGGGCGAGCGGGGCGGCGACGCCGGCGGTGACCACCAGCCCCAGCAGCCAGGGCACCACGAAGCCGACCAGCATCAGCGCCCGGTGTTCCTCGATGAGGCCCAGCACCGCGACGACGCCGACGCCCGCCGGGACGAACAGCAGCGGCAGGTGCTGGAGCAGGTGATGGCTCGCCGTCATCACCGGCGCGTCCTCGGCCGGCCGGCGCCACGCGAGCAGGCCGAGCAGCAGGAGCATGCCCAGCACGGCCCCGGGGATCGGCAGGTGCAGCGTGTCGGCCACGAGCGTGCCCGCCAGCTGGCAGAGCAGCAGGATCAGCAGGCCCTCGATCATCGGGGTTCACCTGCCTCGGACGGGCCCACGGGCGGCAGGCCGGGGACGACGCCGCTCCCCGCGGCGTCGAGGTGCGCCTGCAGGGCGCGCTGGGCGTCTGCGGCGCGCCCGGCGGCCAGCTGGGCGCAGATCTCGGCGTGCCCATCGAGGAGGCGGCGGGCGGCGTCGACGGATCCGCCGGTGGCGGCGTGGATCAGGCGTGCCAGGCGGGGGGCGAAGGTGCGCACGACCTCGTCGAAGGCGGCGTTGCCGCACGTGGCGATCACGTCCCGGTGGAACCGCACGTCCAGCGCGGAGAACGCCGCGAGGTCGCCGGCGTCCAGGGCGGCGCGCTGCTGCTCCAGGTTGGCGGTGAGCGTGGCGACGAGGGGCCCGACGGCGTCGGGCCGCGCGACGACCGTGGCGAGGGCGGTGGACTCGAGGAGGCCGCGCAGGGCCGTGAGGTCGGCCACGGTCTGCGGCGTGAGGGCCTGCACGGCCGCGCCCTTCTTGGGGAGGAGCCGCACCAGGCCCCAGCGCTCGAGCTGGAGGAGGGCCTCCCGGGCCGGCGTCCGGGAGATGCCGGCCTCCGTGGAGAGCTGGACCTCGGTGAGCATCTCCCCCGCGGCGATCTCACCGCGGACGATGCGCCAGGCGACGTCGTGGGCCAGGCGGCCGGCAGCCGTGGCACGACTGCCCCATAAGGGGTCGGAGAGTGGAGACATGCGGGCCAGAATAATCGGATGCATGCATGGATGTATGCATTGTGTCGGACTCGGAAGGGGTCCGGGTGGGGAGGCGCCCATGATGCCGGCGCCCACCCTCGCCCCATGACCGTCGCCATCACCCGTCTCGACCCCGCCGGCGCGGACCGCGCGGAGCTCATTGCGCTGCTCACCGGCAACGCGTGGCCCTTCCCTGTGCGCCCCACGTCACCCGGCCGGTGGCGAAGGAGGCCATCGAGGACGGCGGCAGGCACCACACACTGTCGGGTCACCAGCTCCCGATGTAGTCCTCCGGGCCGAGGAGACCCTGGGTGTCCGCCCAGGCTCCCCAGCGGTCGAGGAGGAGGGGGATGGCCTGGTCCTCCCACCAGGGCAGATGGACGAGGCCCTGACTCATGCCTCCGCGGTTGAACCGCTCCACGTTGACCTTGTCCTCGTCGTAAGGCTCGGCCCCCTCAAGGGAGCGATTGAGCGCATCGCGCAGGAGCCGGCCGAGTTCATACTCACTGGTGGGCATGGGGGTGTCGTCGAGCCGTTCAGCGAGCTCCTCCCAGAGACCGACGCTTCCCCGCAGCCCGTACTGGCTGGGGCGGCGGCGGAACAAGTAGCCGACGGTCGCGCGCGCCGACGAATGGACTTCCACCACGTCCACACCGCGCTTCGCCTGCTCCGCCAGGCCCGTGCGGGCCTTCCGGATGCGCTGGCGGAGCAGCTGTGCTTCGGGGCTGGTGCCGCCGTAGGTGAGGTTCAACGGCGGGGTGTGCGCGTCGATCACAGGCTTCTCAATGCCCCCGAGCGGTGTCACTTCCGCGAACCCGGCGGGTGTCTGCCACACGCGGACGGCGAGGTGACGGCGCATCCAGGTGGTCAGCTGCTCGCCGCTCTCCGGGGTGAGGGAGAATCGACCCGCGGAAGCGACGGCGACCGGCTCCAGGTCCAGCCGATCCACCAGGAGTGCGGCCAGAGTGCGGCGCAGAGTGGAGTGCGCGGTGCCGCCGCCCGCGAAATGCTTGCGTTCCAGGCGGGCCCGCAGGCTGCCCTCGGCCTTGCCGATGTAAAGCACATCGCTTCGACTGACAGACGTGTCCAATCGCAGCTCGGCTCGCACCGCGTCTGGATCCTGCGCGACAACCGCGTACAGCCCGGTCGAATCCGGCACGACCTCGCCGCCACCCCCGCCGATGACCACACCGCCGTCCTCGACGCGTGCGAACAGCTGGGGACCGTTCTGCAGAGCATGGGAAGCGGCCTCGATGAACCCCACCTTGGTGGTCATGCCAATGTCCTCTCTTCGTCCGGGACATCCACCCCGGCTACGCCTCGAGCCTACGGAGGGCCTTGGACACGGTAGGCGCCCTGGCGATAGATCGCTGACCCCTCACCGCGCCAGGATCCACCGGTCCTCGGGGTCGAAGACGTGGAGGTCGTCGCATGCGAAGCCGCGCAGCCACGGGACGTGGTCCACGACACGCAGGTACAGGCCGCGGTGCACACCGGACTCGTCGCCGATCAGCTGCTCAGCGGACACGTTCATCCCGACGCCAACCGCGCACAGGCGGGCGGGGCTTCATGCCTCGTCGGGCGCCCGGTCCTCCGCGTCGGCGATGACGTCCTCCAGAGCCTGCAGGTGGGGCTCGGCGTCGTCCCCGGCGCCCAGGTCGGCCAGCGCGAGGCGGAGGGCCTCGAGCAGCTCGCCGGCCTCCGGGTCCGCGGCGGCGGAACTCCAGCTCTCCCGCCAGGGCTCCTGGGTGGCGTCCTGCTGCTGGAGGAAGATGAGCCGCTCGACGTCGTCGGCCGGGATCTTGAGTTCCTCACCCCACGCCTGCATGGTCTCCACGTACGTGGCGTACTTGCGGGGGTAGGTCCAACCGCCGCCGATCCGGACGTCGACGTCCTTCGCATGCTCGGCGAACCAAGCGCGCACCACGGAGTCGAGGACGGGGGCGATGTCGGACTCCCGGTGGGCCTTGGTGAGGAAGTAGAGGTACTTGGTGCCGAAGGCCGCGCCGAGGTGCTTGAGGCAGCCGACCCCGCTCTTGCGCTGCTGCCGGATGTGCTCGAAGGCCGCGGGCCCGCCCTGCTCGAGGGTGATGCGGGTGACGTCGGCGAGCTGCTCCTCAAACCCGGGCTGCGCCATGATGCGCTCCACCCGGGAGGGGCCGTAGCCGACCCGTCCGTATCCCCACACCATCGCGGCGATGAAGGCGTCCCGCTGCACGGCGCGGTCCTCGGCGGTCACCTTCGCGGCGTAACCGGTGACGACGGCGCGGGTCAGCGGCTCGCGCTCGAGGCAGGCGGGCAGGTCGGGCACGTGGGCCGTCCAGTGATCGAAGGACCAACGCGTGGGCTCGTCGGCGGGCCTGCCGGCGGCAGCCCACGCATCGAATGAGCGCTGGAGGGCAGGGGGTACGGCGGCAGCGGGGATACTCGTCATGGCCACAGCGTAGGCCCAGCGGCGGAACGGGAGGCATGTGCCTTCAGTTCCGGCCCGGCCCGCCGCTCCCCTCCGCGATGGCGGTCAGACGGTCCACGTGGGCGGCCCAGCGGTCGGCGCCCCACACGGGCAGGTTGTTCCCCGGGGCGCGCAGGCCGGCCTGCCCGTCGATCTGCTCCCGCAGGATGTCCGCGTGGCCGGCGTGCCGGGCCTCGTCCAGGGCGACGTGCGCGATGATCTGCGCGAGCGTGACCTCCGCCTTGTCGTCGGGCCACCACGCCACCCGCCCGTGGGCGTCGGCGCCGAGGGCCGTGATGGTCGCGTCCGCGTGTGCGAAGCAGCGGCGGGCGAACTCGAGGACGTCCTCGAGGGACTCCCCCTCGGCGGCGAACATGTCCACGTTGTCCTCCTCCGACTGCCCCGCCGCCGCCCAGGGCAGCTGCACCTCCGCGGGGCGGTCGAACGTCTCGCCGAAGTACTCCAGCTCGACGACGGCGGCGTGCTTGACCAGTCCCAGCAGGTTGGTGCCGGTGGGAGTGCGCGGCAGGCGGGCGTCGCGCTCGCTGAGGCCCTCGAGCTTCTGCAGGAGGGCCGCACGCTGGCGGCGCAGCCCGTCGTGGAGGATCTGCTTGTGGTCCATGAGGTGATCCTGCCCCAGAGCAATCAGGCCGCGAACCCCCGCACGAGCTCCGCCACCCGCTCCGGCGCGTCCAGGTGCACGTCGTGCCCCGCGCCGGGCACCTGCACGTGCCGCACATCCGGGCGCCGACGCCGCATCTCGTCCAGCTCTCCGGCGGGCACGTACCCGTTCTCCCCGGTGATCAGCAGGGTTGGCGCGGCGATCTGCCCCCATTCCTCCCACCGGGGCCGCTCGTGGACGGGCCGCAGGGCGGCCTCCAGCACGTCGACGTCGAAGCGTGGCACCCAGCCGACGTCGACGTCCCGGGTGGAGCGCGGGGAGGGCGCGGTTGCGGGCGGCCCCGCCCCTGACTGGCCGTTGCGCACCGCGCGCCTGTGACTGGCCGTTGCGCACCGCGCGCCTGACGCTGCGCCCACACCGGGAGGACGACCTCGGCTGGCCCTGGCGGATCGGTGTCTCTGGTGGTGGGGAACGTGGGCATGCCCGTGGGGACGTGATCCTGTGGCTGACGGACCGCGAGTCATCCCGCGGGCCTCACCTCGTGTGTTCGCCTGACCATGGCCGGGGCACTCCATACGGCACTGAGGCTGGTCAACCCTGTAGACCGCCCCCGTCAACCCCGCCGGCCCGCACGCGCGGCGAACTCGTCCAGACAGGCGAGCACCTCGGTGGCCAGCCACACCCGGTTCCGACGCTGGCTGGAGACCGGCTGCAGCACACCGGCCTCGACAAGCTGGTCCACGGCCCGCTGGGTGGCCGGGCGCGAGACACCCAGCACCTGGGCCAGGTGGTCCACGGTCACGGCGGGTTGCGCGATGATCACCGCGAGCGCCCGCCAGACCGCCGCGTCCCGCCGGGCGGTGAGCCGCTCGCGCCAGCCGGTCAGGGCCTCGTCCAGGTCCGCGACGAGCTCTCGGCCGTTGCCGACGGCGGCCAGGGCGGCCTGCGCGAAGCGGCGCACGATGGGCGCGGGGTCGCCGTCGCGGTAGGCGGTGAGGGCGTCGAAGTATCCGGCCGTGTCCGTGAGGAGTCCCGCGGAGAGGGGCACCCCCATACGGGTGATCGCGCCGGCCCGATGCAACACGGCGTGCACGAGGACGCGCCCGGTGCGGCCGTTGCCGTCCGCGAACGGGTGGATGGTCTCGAACTGGGCGTGCGCGATGGCGGCCTGCACGAGGGCGGGTACGTCCGTGCGGCGCAGATAGGCGAAGAGATCGTCCATCCCGGCACGCAGGCGCTCCGGATGGGGCGGGACGAACTGCGCCGTGTGCGGCGTGGGCGCCCCGCCCCCGATCCACCCCTGCGCATCGCGGTAGGCACCCGGCCGGGCATGCTCCTGACCGTCCATGAGGGCACGATGGGCGGCCAGCAGGGCGGGCTCGTCGAGGTCGGCGGCCAGCCGGGAAGCAGCGCCCATGGCCCTCACGTTCGCCGCCACGAGCGTTGCGTTCGGGCGGGTGCGTTCGCCGAGAGTCGCCAGGGCGAGGGCTCGCGCGCCCGCGGTGATGTGCTCGATCTGCGAGGAGGACGCGGACTCAGTGCGCAGGAGCACCGCGTCGATCGGGGCGATCTCTCCCGTGAGCCCCGGGAGGGCGTGGCTGATCTCAGCATCGAAGCGCACGACGGCGGCCGTCGCCTCCTCGACCTCGGTCGCCAGATCAGAGGGCAGGTCGAGCCCGAGTCGGGCGATGCGGGCTGGGAGCGCGGCTCGATATGGGCCTGCTGCACGCACGCGAGCGCGCCGAGTGAGGACGCCGGCGTCATCCGGGCCCGCGGCCCAGGGGCGCTCTTCCCAGCCGACGGCCCACGGGGTCGGGCGCGGATCGTTGCTCATGCCGCCACCTTACGCAACGTTATGTCTAGAGAGTTGCGTACTTCTGGGCGTCGTGAGGTGGAAAGCCGTCTGCCCCGGGCCCGATGCTCCGAGGCGAGCATCGCGTAAGTGACGCCGTCCACCCAGCCGCGGGTGCGGTGCAGTGACTCCTCCTTGAAGGTGCCCTCGTGGCGCAGGCCGACCTTCTCCATCACGCGCAGGATGGGCGCGTTGTCCGCGAAGGCGTGAGCCTCCACGGGTCGGACGCCGAGGCCTGCGAAGGCGAGGTCCAACAGGGCACAGGCCAGCTCGGTGGCGCGGCCCCGGCCGGCGTGGGCCTGGGCTATGGTCCAACCGATCTCGGCCTGCGCGTCCCGGGCTTCCTCGCGCGGTGCGCCGCGAGGTCGAGGAGGGGCGTGGCCATGGGGTCACGGCAACGGGCGGCGGTGACGTCCCCTCCCCTACTCTCGGCCCCATGGACGTCACCTTCACTCCACTCGACCCGGCAGGCGCCGACCGGGACGCGCTCGTCGCCCTGCTCACCGAGAACGCGTGGCCGTTCCACACGCGCCCGCGCGTCACCCGGCCGGAGGCGGAGAAGGCCGTCGATGGCGGCGCCTGGGAGGATGAGGACCACCGCACCTTCTGGATCGAGCATCCCGAGCACGGCCGCGTCGGCGTGGTGCGCCTGGAGGACCTCACGGACCCCACCCCCTTGTTCGACCTGCGCGTGGCGGAGCGGTTCCGCGGGCGCGGGCTCGGCGCGCAGATCCTCACCGCGCTCACCCGGCGCGTCTTCGAGACGATGCCCGCGGTGGACCGCTTCGAGGGCCAGACCCGCGAGGACAACGTCCCCATGCTGCGCACCTTCCGCCGGGCCGGCTGGGTCAAGGAGGCGCACTACCGGCGCGGCTGGCCCGTGGACGGCGGCGAGCCGTTCGCGTCGGTGGCCTACGCAATGTTGCGCCAGGACTGGGCGTCCGGCACGACGACGCCGGTCCCCGCCGACGTCGACGCCCCGCCTCCGGCGGGGCGCAAGGAGGGCGCGGCTGCGGGCGGCCGCGCCCCTGACTGGCCGTTGCCCACCGCGCGGCTGACGCTGCGGCCGCACCGGGAGGACGACTTCGGCTGGTTGCAGGAGATGTACACGCAGCCCGAGGTGGTGCGCCACCTGCTGGACGAGCCCTGGGACGAGGCGACCGCGCGGGCGAAGCTGGCCAAGCGGATCACGTGGGACGACCTCGGCGGCCCGTCCGGGGCGGCGTCCCTGGTGGTGGAGCACGCGGGCGTCCCCGTGGGTGACGTGATCCTGTGGCTGACGGACCGCGAGCGCGGTGTCGCGGAGATCGGCTGGGCACTGGATCCGCGACATGCCGGTCAAGGCTTCGCCCGGGAGGCCGCGGCTGCGCTGCTGGACCTGGGGTTCGAGACGTCTGGCCTGCACCGGGTAGTGGCACAGATGGATGCCCGCAACACGGCGTCCGCCCGACTGGCCGAGATGCTCGGGATGCGTCGAGAGGCACACCACCGGCAGGACCTGTGGAGCAAGGGCGAGTGGACGGACACCCTCGTCTACGCGATGCTCGCGAGCGACCGGGGGGTGAGGGGCCATCTATGACGGCGAAGGCAACGTCAGCTCCGGAAGAACCGCCTAGGACCCCGTGGCGAAAGAGAAATCCCCCACGTGCGCATCGTGGAGAGGCGTGGGGATGCGGTGATGTGAACGTTCGCATCCATGCGCACCGAGGTCGGCGTGTCGGGCGCAATCCGTGCCGCCGAACGGACTTCTACGCTCACCCCATGCAGCTCGAGACCGTGAGGGGGTGGACTCGCGAGGCTCACCAGGTGTGCGGACCGAGGTCCTCGAGGATCTCCAGGTCGAGAAGCCACTCGTCAGGGCGGGGAGTCTCGGGGAGCACCGGCTCGTAGGCGCCGACGTAGACGACCTCCCCCAAGCCGAGGCCGGTGGCCTCCTCTGGCTCAAGGATCGTCAGGTCAGCGTGGCCGGGGACGCGGTCGATCTCGGCGAGCCGCCCCGAGGGCCACACCTCGTGTGCCGCCCTCACCACGGCCCGCACACGACGCAACGGGATCGACCCGGCGGGGCTGCCGTCGTCGTGATGGGTGACGACCCAGCCTGCAGAGGCCAGGGGCCCAGCCTGACTCACTCCCCGGGAGGGCAGCAGGATCAGCTCGTGGACTTCCCCCACGGCGATCGAGTCACCGCAGCATTCCTGCTCCCAGTCCGAGAGCGAGGCGCGGCCGACGGCGCCGACGGTGATGTCCATGGTCGGAGTGTAGGGGCGGGGCCTCACCCGAGGGCACGCGTCACCCGAGGCGCTCCGCCCTCGTTCCAGCGGAACAGGGTGAGGTGCCACAGTCCGGGGACCGTGCGAGACGGGCCACCTCCACGCGCGCCGACGTGCCGCTGTTCGAGCGGCTCGGGTTCCGCGAGACCGTACCCGACGCGTGCATACCCGCGGCCCGGGAGTGACATCATGGACCTCGGCTCGTGCTGATACTGGGTATCGTGAGCCACGCCACTACACTGTGCTTCCACTGATAAAGGAGCAACCCCCCATGCCGACCCTGCGAACCGTCCCCCTCTCCGCCGCCACGCGGGAGGACCACCTCGCCCGCCTCCGGGCCACCAGCCCGGAGGCCCCCCTCGACATCCTGGTCGTGGGCGGCGGCTCCACCGGCGTGGGCGCCGCGTTCGACGCGGCCACCCGCGGCCTCGACGTGGGCATCGTCGAGGCCCGCGACTGGGCCTCCGGGACCTCGTCCCGCTCCTCCCGCCTCATGCACGGTGGCCTGCGCTACCTCGAGATGCTGGACGTCAAGCTGGTGTACGAGGCGCTGCGGGAGCGCGACCTGCTGCTCACCCAGACCGCGCCCCACCTGGTGCGTCCCCTGCGCTTCGTCTTCCCGTTCTTCCACAAGGTGATCGACCGCGGCTTCATCGGCGCCGGCGTCACCATGTACGACGCCATGCAGTCGCTCGGCCGCCGCCGCGCGATGGGCGCGCACCGCCATCTCAGCCGCCGCTCCATGGCCGCGACCTTCCCCTCCCTCGACGACGAGAAGATCGTCGGCGCGGTGGAGTACGCCGACGCCCAGTTCGACGACGCCCGCCTGGCCATGATGCTCGTGCGATCCGCCGTGGACCACGGCGCCGTGGCCGCCAACTACACCGCCGTCACCGGCTACCTGCGCGGCGACGACGGCCGTGTGCAGGGCGTGCGTGTCCGCGAGGAGACCTCCGGCGAGGAGTTCGACGTGCACGCGCGCGCCGTCATCCTGGCCGGGGGCGTGTGGACCCAGGAGCAGCAGGAGCTGGCCGGGGCCGACGGCGGCCTCGAGGTGCTCGCCTCCAAGGGCGCCCACATCACCGTCCCGCGCGACCGCATCCGCGCCGACGCCGCCACCGGCGTGATCACCAAGACGGAGAAGTCCGTGCTGTTCCTCATCCCGTGGGACGAGTACTGGGTGATCGGCACCACGGACACCCCGTGGGCGGAGGACGTGGCCCATCCGGCCACCACCGCGGACGACATCGACTACATCCTCGAGCACGCCAACGCGGTGCTGAAGGAGGACCTCACGCGTGACGACGTGATCGCCACGTACGCCGGCCTGCGCCCGCTCCTGCAGCCGGTCACCGGATCCGACGGCGGCTCCACCAAGATCTCCCGTGAGCACACCGTCACCGAGGTGGCCCCCGGCCTCACCGCCGTGGCCGGCGGCAAGTGGACCACGTACCGGGCCATGGCCGAGGACGTCGTGGACTTCGTGGTGCGCGAGACCCACCCGACCCGTCCCAGCCTCACCGAGCGCATCCCCGTGCTCGGCGGCCTCGGCTACTCGGAGATCGAGGCGGAGGCGGACCGCATCGCCGCCGACTACGGCCTGGACGAGGCCCGCGTGGACCGGCTCCTGTTCCGTTACGGCACCGTCCTGCGCCATGTGCTCGACCTGATCGACGGCGACCCGTCCCTGAGCGTCCCTCTCGCCGAGGCGCCGCGCTACCTGCGCGCCGAGATCGTCTACGCGGCCCGAGCCGAGGGCGTCGTCCACCTGGACGACGTCATCGAGCGCCGCACGCGCCTGTCCACCGAGGTCCGCGACCGCGGCGTCGCGGCAGCCGAGGAGATCGCGTCCCTCGTGGCCCCCGAGCTGGGCTGGGATGAAGAGCGCATCGCCGGTGAGATCCGGGCGTACAAGAACCTCGTCGCCGCACGCCTCCGCGGCGAGACCGCCCACGACGACGTCACCGCCGCCGCCGCGCTCGCAGCCGCCGACGCCGCCCCCGTCCACGGAAAGGAGCCCGTCCATGGGCACGATCTTCCTGCATGAGATCGCCGGCACGGCGATCCTCCTCCTGCTCGGCGTCGGCGTCGTCGCCAACGTCGTCCTGACGAAGACCAAGGGCAACGGCGGAGGCTGGCTGCTCATCAGCTTCGGCTGGGGGCTGGGCGTCTTCGCGGGCGTCTACGTCGCTGCCGCGACCGGTGCGCACCTGAACCCCGCCGTGACCGTCGGCCTGCTCGTCAGCGGCGCCGAGGAGTACGCCCCCGGCATCGCCGTGACCCTCGGCACCACGCTCGCGTACTTCGCGGCGCAGCTGATCGGCGCCTTCCTCGGCGCGGCCCTGGCCTGGCTGGCCTACCGCGACCACTACCAGGCGGAGACGGACCAGGGGGCGATCCTGGGCACCTTCGCCACAGGCCCCGAGATCCGCAACCCGCTGTGGAACATGGTCACCGAGGTGATCGCCACGTTCGTCCTGGTGTTCGTGATCCTGCTCTTCGGCTCCACCCCCTCCGGGCTCGGCCCGCTCGCGGTGGCCCTGCTCGTCGTCGCGATCGGCGCGAGCCTGGGCGGCCCCACGGGGTACGCCATCAACCCGGCGCGCGACCTGGGCCCCCGCCTGTTCCACGCCGTCGCGCCGATCCGGCACAAGGGCGGCTCGGACTGGGGCTACGCCTGGGTGCCGATCGTCGGCCCGCTCGTCGGCGCCGTCCTGGCCGGCCTCGCCGCGCCTCTGTTCGTCTGAGCGGTCTGCCCGTCCAACCCCGGCGGGCACGTTCCCCTGCGGGAACGTGCCCGCCACCCCCACACCCCCGTGACCACCTCCGAAGGAGTAGGACATGACCACCCCCCGCTACGTGATGGCCATCGACCAGGGCACCACGTCCACGCGCGCGATCCTCTTCGACCACAGTGGGGCCATCGTGTCCACTGGTCAGCGCGAACACGAGCAGATCTTCCCGCGCGCCGGCTGGGTGGAGCACGACCCAGTGGAGATCTGGACGAACACCCGCGAGGTCATCGGCGAGGCCCTGGCCCGCGCCGAGGTGACCCGACACGACGTCGCCGCCGTGGGCATCACGAACCAGCGTGAGACCACCGTGGTGTGGGACCGCAACACCGGCAAGCCGGTCTACAACGCCATCGTGTGGCAGGACACCCGCACCGACCACCTCTGCGAGCGCCTCGCCGGCGACGTCGGCGCGGACCGCTACAAGGAGCGCGTCGGGCTGCCCCTGGCCACGTACTTCTCCGGCCCCAAGGTGGCCTGGATTCTGGAGAACGTGGACGGTGCCCGGGAGGCCGCCGAGAACGGCGACCTCATCTTCGGCACCACGGACTCGTGGCTCGTGTGGAATCTCACCGGCGGCGGCGAGGGCGGCCGGCACGTCACCGACGTCACCAACGCCTCCCGCACCATGCTGATGAACCTGGACACCCTCGACTGGAACGAGGAGATCTGCGCGGACATGGGCATCCCGATGTCCATGCTTCCGGAGATCGTCAGCTCCTCCGCCGAGGTGGGCACCGTATCCGGCCAGCAGCTGCTGCGCGAGACGCCGATCACCGGCATCCTGGGCGACCAGCACGCGGCGACCTTCGGCCAGGCGTGCTTCGAGGTCGGCCAGGCCAAGAACACGTACGGCACCGGCAACTTCATGCTGATCAACACCGGCGAGGAGCCGGTGCACTCGGACAACGGCCTGCTCACCACGGTGGCGTACCGCATTGGCGACCAGAAGCCGGTGTACGCGCTGGAGGGCTCGATCGCCGTCACCGGCTCGCTGATCCAGTGGCTGCGGGACAACCTCGGGATGATCGGCAGCGCCCCGGAGGTCGAGACCCTGGCCGCCGGCGTGGAGGACAACGGCGGCGTGTACTTCGTCCCCGCGTTCTCCGGCCTCTTCGCCCCGCACTGGGACGCCGCGGCCCGCGGCGTCATGGTGGGCATGACCCGTTACGTCAACAAGGGGCACATCGCCCGCGCGGCGCTCGAGGCCACCGCCTTCCAGAGCCGCGAGGTCCTGGACGCCATGAACGCGGACTCCGGCGTGGACCTCACCGAACTGAAGGTCGACGGTGGCATGGTCGCCAACGAGCTGCTCATGCAGTTCCAGGCGGACCTGCTGCGCGTGCCCGTCGTGCGCCCCAAGGTCATCGAGACCACCGCTCTCGGCGCCGCCTACGCCGCAGGCCTGGCGGTGGGGTTCTGGGCGTCCCAGGACGAGCTCGTGGCCAACTGGGAAGAGGACAAGCGCTGGGAGCCCACCATGGACGAGGAGGAGGCTGAGCGCGCCCTGCGGCTGTGGAAGAAGGCCGTGGAACGCTCCCGCGACTGGGTCGACGAGGACGTCGAGTCGGCCCAGGGCTGAGCCGTCCGGTCCGTAGGTCGGTCCGGCCGGCCCCGTGCGCCCCGGGCCGGTCCGGGCCGACCCGGCCCCTCCAGAAGGACCCCGAGCAGCACCACCCCCTCGTCGGCCGCCTGCGCGCGGAGCGGGGTCGGTGCCGTTGCCATCGGTGCAGTGGCCAGGCCCGAGGTGCCCGGCTGCTCCGACGTCAAGCTGTCCTCACCCAGGGCGTCCTCTTCCCCCGCCGCTTCCGCCCACGGCGGCGGTGGCCAGGCAGGCGAAGTAGTCCGCATCCACGTGTCGGCCGTCCTTGATGGCGCTCCGATGTGGAATCTCCTCGGAGATGCTCTCCCCGGCCGCGTTGTTCGCCGAGGCCACCACCATTTCGAAGCCGGCCACCTCAGGCCGGAGCTCGCGCGCCCGTCGTCGCATCCTGCCCTCGCCGGTCCACTCATGGGTGCGTTCGGTGAGGGCGTCGAATGGGTTCTCACTCGCCGACATTCGGTGTGCTCGTTCGACGACGTTGGACGCCAGGATGTCCCGGAGCGTCGTCGTCTTGCCGGTTCCGGGGAGGCCGTTCACACCCATCAGACCTGGCCCGCCCGCCTCGACGACGTCGGCCCGCGCGGCGACATCAATGCGGGCGGCTTGCGGATGCCCCGTGTGCTCGTGGGCAGTCATATTCGAGGAACTCAGCGATGGCTGCTGTGCCTGGAGGGCGCACTTGCCCTCCTCCCCGAGGCTCGGCGGGGGCAATCCATCCCCCCTCCCGTCTGCCCTTCGCTCTCTCCCCCCGGAGAACGACGTCCGTTCAGTTCCGGTTCAGCCCGAACCGGCGCGTCATCAGAGAGTCCTTGTAGTGCTTCTCCGCGGCGTCGATCTGGGCCTGCGGAGTATTGGAGCCGAACACGCGCAACAAGCTGAACATGTACCGCTCCGGCTGGTCGGGGTCGAGCTCCACGGCATCCCGGAGGGCGACGTTCCCACCATGCCCGTCACGGGCGTAGGCCTCCCACCGTCCGAGCACACCACGCTCACCGTCGGCCTTGCCGACGTAGCACTGGCCCGCGGTCTCGTCGGCGATCAGGTAGATCCCGCGTACGGCCTCCAGGGCGGTGCGCCAGCCTGCGTAGCGAGTCTCGGTCACCATTGACTGCAGGTCCCCGTAGCTGAGCAGCACGTGGTCGAAGCCGGGGAACGCCTCGGTGGTGGGATCGGCGATCTCCAGGACGGGGAACCGCGCCGCGAGGGGCCCGCGCTTGGCCCAGTTCACGGGGTCGGCGGACCACTCCACCACCAGGCGCTCCTCGAGAGAGGCCAGCAGCGGCACCGGCGCAACGTCGTAGTACCGGTACCGCTCCGTGCGCTCAGCCACGGCCTCCCCGCGGTTCTCGTACACGGCGGTGAGGCGAGAACGACGCCCGCCCTCCCCCATGAAGATCAGCCAGTGGCGGGCAGGCTCCTTCGGGAACTTCCCCACGTGGTGCTGCTCCCGCGTGTAGGCGAGCACCCGCTCCGGCGTGGCCGCCGCCCGCGATGGCAGCCCCGACGCCTTGTAGGTGTGGCGGATGGCCAGGACGTCGTGCGGGTCGAGGCCGGCGGCGGCGAGGACCGCACCGAGGGAGAGGACGAAGGGCTGGGTGGACTCCATGGGACCCCATTCTGCCGAGGACCCCTGATCTCCCTTCCGCTGCGATGAGCCCACAGCCACAATCACCGTGACGCCTTCTATTGGAAAAGGAAGCCATGACCGCGCCCCAGCTGCACCTGCCCCGCACGGTTGCCTCGGATCAAACGGAGCGCGCCGTTGACCTGCTCCAGCTCTATTTCAAGTCCCGGAAGTTCATCGGAAGCCAGTGGGACGGGTTCGATCCGAGCGGGAGGCGCGCCGCGTCTGCGAACGTGTTCACCGCCGACGACGTCGCCTCCACCGCCCTGCTGAACACGCCGACGTCAGGCCATGCGGTCGTGCATCTGCTCATCACCCAGAGGGAGCGCTTCGCTGGGCTGTTGGAGGCCGTCGGCCCGGACCGGGACTTCATCGACGTCGACCCGGACCCGTCCGGCAAGGACATGGCACCGGTGTATGCGCTCTACGAAGCGCTGGAGGCCCTGCCGAAGATCGGCCCGACAATCGCCTCCAAGCTGGTCGCCCGCAAGCGGCCGCGACTCTTCCCGATCATCGACGCCGAGCTGCGCCAGACCGTCTTCCAGGAGACCCGAAAGGACGGTTACGTGGGCCGGGCACTGCTCCATGCGGAGTTCTCCGCCCAGGAGCGGACTATGTGGCAGCGCCTCGAGTCCTACCGATGCGCGGCGGCCCTGCCCGCCGAGGTGACCACCCTCCGCGTCTTCGATGTGCTCGCCTGGATGGAGGCCAAGGCGTACTGAGGCCTAGGGCATGTCTGAAAACGAAGCAAGGGTCGGCTTGCACCCTCGAAGACACGTCCCGGTTCCAGATGCTCTCCGACGCCCAGTGGGAGTTGATCGCCCCGATGCTCCCCGCGCGCACAGGCCGGCAGGGCTGGCCATTCGCCGATGCCTGCACGACGGCGTCACCCTCGGGGGTCTCATACAGACCCGCCCCTTCGGAAACTCCACACCGTCCGCTATGACGGCCTTGACGCCACCAGGCGCGGCCTCAGCCCGCTCCGCCCGGAACACCGACCCGTTCAGCAGCGCCTCCCGCGCCTCGGCCACCAGCACCTCCGGCGCCGTCACCCCTCGTCCTCCAGCACCCACACCTGCTGCAGCGGGATCCGCGCCCGCGTGGAGGCCGGCAGCCGGTCGTAGGTGAGGAAGAGCTGATCGAGCAGCGCGTCGGCGTCCCAGATCCGCATGGTCGTGCGGTCTCGTTTGAACTCCAGCTCGGCGGGCCGAGTCACCCCACCCCAGGCCACGAGGAGTGCCTGATCCGCCCGGTGCTGTGTCATCGCAGAGTGCAGCCCCCGCAGCACCCGGGAACCGATCGGGGTCGGCTCGGACTTCACCTCCACGATCAACGTCGGCGCGTCCAGCCCCAGGGGTCCGGTGCCCGCGATGATGTCCACGCCGCCGTCGGGCCCGGGTGGCGAGACTTCACACCGGAAGCCGAGCACCGTGAGGATCTCCGAGACCAGGTGGGTCAGCTCGTGCTCGCGGAACTCCCCGGCCACATGGGCGCGGATACGGTCCCGGATGGCGACGACGGTCGGTGCCGTCTCGGGGTCCGTCACCTCGGTGGTGGCGTGGTCGGCGGGGGTCGCCACCGGACGGGGCAGCCCCTCTGTGAACCCGGGGTCGGGCTTTCCACGAGCGATGCTCTCGAGTCGGCGTTCGGCGTCGTTCCGGCTCGGTTGGAACACGGTGAGGCTGCCATTGAGGGTGTGGACGAGGTCCTGACCCACCACGGTCTTGGAGACCGGCTCCCCCAGCCAGTCCACCAGCAGGGAGTGGCTGCGGTGCCAGCCAGCCTCGGCCGCGTCGTGGGCGTATGCGCCGGTGACGCGTCCGAACTGCACGTAGCCGGGCTTGGTCTTCAGCGGCAGGATGACGAGGTCACCCTGGCGGATGGAGTCCCGGAATGCCCAGAGCTGGCCGGTGTAGTTGGCCCAGCGGGCGGCGCCGTCGCCGGGGTAGGCCTCCTCCACGCGACGGCGGACGTCCTCCCGGGATGTGGCGGGTGAGAGGTCACCGACCTCGGGCCAGCCCACGCTCATGCGCCCGTGCTCGATGTTCCAGTGCTCGTTCTCCCCCCGCTGTCCCGCGCGGACCACCCATGCGCTCATCGCCACTCCCTCGCTTGCGTCCGGCCGATCATCTCAGACCACGGCATGATGAGCCGATGCGCTCCTCCTCACGGATCTTCCGCCGGTGGGACATGCCGGCCGGTCTGGCCCCCTCCGTGATGTTCGGTTCCGACCCCGGACCGGGCGTCTACGTGCTCGAGTTCGCGGACGGTTCGGAGTACGTGGGCCAGAGCGTCCACCCGATCAGCCGCCTGGCGACCCACCGGCGTCGCTACAAGGACATCGTGGCCGTGCGCTTCACCTCCGTGGACCGGGCCGACCTGGACCGAGTAGAGCAGGAGATCATCACGGGCCTGCGGAATGAGGGCGTCCTGCTTCGGAACCGCACATTGCTGTCCCAGCCGCTGGGCAAGTCCGCCCTGGATGCGATCGTGAGCCAGGAGGAGCAGGCGGCCTGGATTTCGGCAGACTTCCAAGACGCGGACGTCGTCGTCGCGCCGGAACGGATCGAACTGGCCCGGGCACGGATCCTTGCGGATCCCGACCGCCTGCCGACACCGATGCGCATGCACCCGCAACTCATGGAGGCGCTGAAGTCGATCGCGACCTACCTGTACAGCGTCATCCCGTTCCCGCATGAGACGGAAGGGCGCGGCTGGGTACTCAGTGCGTGGCCGTCCACCAACCGGACGCGGAACCACCGCCGCCTGTGCACGCTGAGCATTCAGAACGTGGAGCTGCTCTTCCTGTTCGAGGACCGGAGCGAGAACGGCGCATGGGAACAGGTGATGGTGCTGAACGTGGCACCGACTTTGCCCGACACCAGCGAACTTGGGAACCTGTTCGACGACGGCGCCTACCGCACGGCCGGGCCCGTGAAGACGGCTTACCTGGCAGGGTGGCACGACCTCGATGACGTCCTGTCGGACCCTGACGTCCTCCTTGCCGCCCGCGAGCTCGCCCTAGGCCAGCTCCGCAAGGGCCGAGCCATGTTCTCCCGCTTCCACAGCCAGGCCCTGGCGGACGAGGTGTTCGCATGCGCCGCCGAATCGATCGCATCGTCCGCGTTGGGGGGCGCTCCTCCACACGCGGGCCTTCAGATGCCTCGCCAGTACTGAGGAGCGCCCCTGCCGCCTCAGCCGCCGAGGACCGCGTGGGCGATCAGTGCATCGAGCCTCCGGACGTCGACGCCGCGCTGCAGGTTGATCTTGACCATGCCGGCGCGTGTCCAGAGCTGGATCTCCGCGTTGAAGTCGAAGGTGCCAGCGTTCTCAGACGACCACATGTTCACGGCCGAGTACGGCAGCGAGTAGACCTCCACCTTCTTACCCGTCAAACCCTGCGCATCGCGGACGATGAGCCGCTTGGTGGTAAAGATCGCCTGGTCGCGGATCGTCTTGTAGGCGGCGATAGCCTCCTCTCCTGGGACGAGCATCTGCGCCACGTCCTTCGGGATCGACGTCTCACTGACGAACGTCCAGGCGGCGATGTGGTTGAACTCCATGGTTTTTCTCCTTTTCAATGGCGTTCGGGTTGCAATACTAAAATGCCATGTTCTGGCAGGAACAATATATTGACCCCAGGTCACGGATGGTAAGAGCAGGCCCCTGACGCATCCATTACAAGGTCACTTGAAGCCACGGGAACGAACTTGCCTCCAGGAAATTTCACAGGCATCTCGCCTGGATTCACGCCATCCGCCCGCCACCCATGGAGCCTGTCCTCGTTACCTCGAATTACAGAAATATGAGTCGTTCCCTCATTATGGGACAACACAACATCATCGTCCGAGACAGACACACAAACTCGGTCGACGAGCCCAAGATCGAAGATCAGCCCCTCCCCTTCCGTCAGCTGAACGGGGATCCCACTGAGCAGCCGCGCGCCAAAATTGAGAACAAAGAGAACAGCAAGAACGACAACCATTGGCCAGGTGGCCATCCACATCAGATCAGAGACGGCCCCTTTCGAAAACCACAGCCGGTAATATTCTGCCCAGCCCCGAATCGCTCCAGTTAGGACAACGAGAGTGAGAGCGAAGAGTCCAGCACCGAGAGCCGCGAGGACCGCCACCATCTGCCAATCCCGAAGGTCCTCGGCCCTCAAGTCGAAAGCACGCAGCAGGGCCCACACGGCAACTGATCCCGAGGCAGCCGATGCAAAGATGAGGAAGGACATCGCTCCGAACGACCACAGACTCCTCACCTCCGGCCTAAGGATGTGGAGATGCTTCCACCCTCGGATCAGCAAGAACCCAGCCAATACCGCTACCCCGGCCCTGAGAAGGGCCACCAGCCATCCATCCGTCGGAGCGGGGGGCCTCTGCTGCCAGGCGAGGGAGCAAACCCAAGCCAGGTACATGAACATGCCGATGCCTACTACAGGCCCAAGCCACCGACGTGGATGCCCCGCATGGGACCCAGTCGTCCACCATCCCAGCCACGCCGCCAGTGACAACCCGGCCAAATAGGCCGCGAAAATCCATCCAGACTGAATAGTCGGAGAGCCGACGAACACAGCAGAGGCCAAAACAAGGAGAGCAGGCAGAAAAACTTTAGAAGAATTCAGCAGCCGGCCCACCAGGCTCATGTTCTCTCCCTGAATCTGAGCCGGCTCCATTGCCAGACGAGCCCTCACCGGACACAGTTGTCGCGGGCCTCCGAGCCGCGTCCGAGCAAGAAGGCGCGATGCTCGTGCTTCCTCGTCCTTCAATCGCTCCTTCGGGTTCGCCCCCACCGCCCGTTCAACGGCGACCTCCCATTGCGCACCCCCTCGGAGCCACTGCCACAGGGCGTCGCCCCTACGCTCCATCGAGGGATGCGCCTGGGCCACACGCCGTCGGTCCCGTGTCACCGAGTCACGAAGACGGATTTCATCGACCCACAGGGGAACAACCGTCTGAGAAAAGTCAGCCAGCTCCTCCCGGCACGCGCGAGCCGATACCCTCCGAGCGCAGTACAACGGAATTGCAAGTTTGTACCTATCCCGACCGATCGCTTCTGGCATCCACCCTCGTGCCTCCGCACCACGCTCCAGTCGGTAGCTGTCATCCGGCGATCTCGGTCGGACCATGACCTCGACGACACGGTTCTGGTTGGTTTGCTGAGTCATCTCACACCCCCGCCCGCTTCACCACGGGCACCAGCGTGCCGTCGTAACGCTCCTCCACGGGCGTCACGATGGCCAATGCGTCGACGGGGATCGGCAGCGAGTAACCCACCGGCATGCCCTCAGGCATCGTGAGCTGCTGGGGCAGCGGCTCGAGCGACTGGAGCAGGTGGCTCAGGAACTGCGCCTCCCCCACACCGCCGGCCTGGAACGCACCCGGCACCTGCCGTCCGTCAGGCCCTGCCAGCACGTAGTGCTGCGGCACCGGCACGCGCGGCACGGTGTAGAAGTCGGTCGGTGCCAGCCGCTGCAGAAGGTCTTTGCACTCCTGCTCCGTCCCATGGAGTGCGTAGGCCTTGGCTGCCCCGGTCTGCACGACCCCTGACAGGGGATCCACGAAGAGCCAGAGGTTGAAGCAGGGCTCCAAGGTCGCGTTCATCGCGTTCCTTCCGTCGTGAGTGGGTGCCAGCGGCGACCTGTGCGACCGCTCTTCGACCGTAGCCATACATCTCATACATTGGGAAGTACTTGTTCCGATAAGCCCCCTTATCGCAGCTGCGCGCATGTCCAACTACGCTCTCGCTGTAGACTCGCCGCATCGTTTCACCTCACCTCGGAAGGAGCCGCACAGCATGCCGATGAACATGACCGACATCGCCCGCCTCGCAGGCGTGCGGCGCCCGGTGGTCTCCATGTGGCGCGCCCGCCACACCTCAGGTCCTCACCCCTTCCCCGCCCCACTCCCCCAGGCCGGCGCACACGGCGGCATCCTCTTCGACGAGCGCGAAGTCACCGCGTGGCTCGGAGCCACCGGCTTGGGCAACAACCCCGACTCGCGCGCAGAGCAGCCTCTCCACACGGACACCCTCACCACCTTGGCTGCCCACGCGGACGCCGCATCCGCCCTCCTCCTGCTCCACCACGCGGCCCAGGCCCCGCTGACCACCCTCACGCCCGAAGAAATCGACGAGGCCCTCCTCCTCTCGCAGTTCCCCGCCGAACTGCTCCCCCCAGACCTCGACCTCACCGACCCGCCCCTTGCCGACCTCATCCCCCGCATCGACGACGTCGCGGAGGCCGCCTTCACAGCGGAGGATGCGCTGGCGCGCCTCGTCGAGAGCCTTCCCTCCGATCCTGCCGAGGGCAGCGGCGCGGCCCTGACGTCCCCGGCCCGCGCACTCCTCGCTTCCGTCCTCACGGAGATCCACGCTGAGACGGACTTGCCCCTCGTCCCGACGAACCTGGCGTCCCTCACCCTGCTCACCCACACGCTGCCCCACGCCGAAACGGCCGCGCCGCGCTCCGTCGTCGCACTGCCCCGCCTTCTCCGCACGCCGCACGCCCGCGCCGCCTGGCGCCTGCTGGCGGCACGTGGGCATCACATCACTGTCCTGAGCACCGTGGACTTCATCGCTGATGATGCCCCCCTCGTGCTCCCCGCGAGCTGCCTCGCCATCGCCGTCCTGTCACCCGCTGCAGGCCCCTCCACTGCCGCCGAGGAGTTGGACGACGTCCTGCTCGCGCTGGGTCCGACGGACCGGGCGATGGTGCTCGGACCGGCGTCGCTGCTGGTTGCCTCGACGGGCCAGGCCGCGCGGCGGCGTCTGCTCACGGACGCCACAGCGTCTGGCACCACGCTGCGCTACGCGGCACCCCTGCCCAAGGGGATGCTCACGCGGTCGGCCCGGCGCCGGCTGGCCTTGTGGGTCCTGGCGGGCCGGGATTCCGTGGCGACGTCGGCCATGACAGTGACCGCAGACCACGGCGACGCGTCGCTCAGCGAGGGCGTCACGCAGGCGATCGCGGCAGACCTGGCCGTCGTGATGTCCGGCGACACGGCCACCATCCGTGACCACGCCTTCCGGTCAGGCGGTCCCCTCGATGCGGGCGCGGTCCACGCCGCCGCGGACATCACGGCGCCGCGCACCGCGGCGAGCGAGCAGCGACTCGGGGCGGACCTGCTGGCCGAAGCCCTCCACGCCGACGAGGAGCTGCTCGCAGCCGTGTCCGCAACGGGCTCCCGCGACGCTCGCCCGGAGGAGCGCGTCGGTTGGGCCACGCTCACGGGCCGGTACGGCTCGGACCGTCCGGGGGTCCGGCTCCCGTCAGATGAGCTGGCTGCGTCGGGGTCTGGCACCGGGGCCGCGATCGGGGCGGACGAACTGCGTGGGGCACGGCCCTGGGGTGCTCGTCGGATCGACCGCCTCCGCCTCGAGGAGATCGCACCGCGAGCGCGGTTCACGGAGGCCGGCGACGTCGTCTACGTGTCAGCGGGCGGGCCGGCCGCAATGGTGGACGACGTCGGCGGTCACCTGGTTCTGGCACCGGCCCGGGTCTTCCGGGCGGAGCCGCCGCAACCCGCCGTGGAGGACCCGTGGTGCGCTGCGCCGGGCCTGGTGGCGGCGGACATCGCGGCCCAGCGGGTCCCCGACAGGGACGCATGGCGCATCCGACTCGCCCCCCGAGACCGCCTCGAGGACGTCGAACGGCTGCGCCGTGAGGTGGCGGGCCGTCGCAAGGCCCTGCTGGACCGCCTCGACCGCCTGGACCGGGCCGAGGTCGCGCTCCTGCAGGGACTCGCGGCGGGGACGGTGCGCCTGGACCCGAACGGTGGCCCACAATGACGGCAAAAGCAGACATCCACAGGACATCCAGACCGCATGCGGCGGCCACGACGGCAGGGAAAGGAGCGGTGATGGTCAAGACCACCACAGTGACGCAGGAGAAGGAGGCGGCGCGGACGGCGTCGACCTCCAAGGAGCTGAAGGACACGCTCTGGAAGGCCGCGGACAAGCTGCGCGGGTCCATGGACGCCAGCCAGTACAAGGACGTGGTGCTGGGCCTGGTGTTCCTGAAGTACGTCTCGGACGCGTTCGACGAGCGCCGCGAGCAGATCCGCGAGGAGCTCAAGGACGAGTCAGCGGCCTTCATCGAGGAGTCACTCGAGGACGCGGACGAGTACACCGGCTCCGGTGTGTTCTGGGTGCCGGCGCGGGCCCGCTGGCAGTTCATCGCGGACCACGCCAAGGGTCTCTCCGCGGCGGAGGGACGCGAGTCGCAGACGGTCGGCGAGCTGATCGACGCCGCCATGCGCCTGCTCTCGGAGCACAACGAGTCTCTCAAGGGCACGCTGCCCACCATCTACGGCCGGGACAACGTGGACCAGCGCCGGCTGGGCGAGCTGCTGGACCTGCTGAACTCGGCGCGCTTCACCGGCCAGGGCGCCACGAAGGCCCGGGACCTGCTGGGCGAGGTGTACGAGTACTTCCTGGACAAGTTCGCGCGGGCCGAGGGCAAGCGCGGCGGTGAGTTCTACACGCCCCCGGTGCTGGTGCGGACGCTCGTGGAGATCCTGGAGCCGCACGAGGGCCGCGTGTACGACCCGTGCTGCGGCTCGGGCGGCATGTTCGTGCAGGCGGAGAAGTTCCTGGCCCGCCACCATGAGGACACGCAGTCCATCGCGGTGTATGGGCAGGAGCTGAACGAGCGCACGTGGCGCATGGCGAAGATGAACCTGGCCATCCACGGCATCGACTCGTCCGGCCTGGGGCCCCGCTGGGGCGACACTCTGGCCCGGGACATCCACCCGAGCCTGTCCGCGGACTTCGTGCTGGCCAACCCACCGTTCAACATCAAGGACTGGGCGCGTTCCGAGGAGGACGCCCGCTGGCGGTACGGCGTGCCGCCGGTGAAGAACGCGAACTACGCGTGGATGCAGCACATCCTGAGCAAGCTGGCCCCGCACGGCGAGGGCGCCGTGGTGATGGCGAACGGCACCATGGCATCCAACACCGGCGGAGAGGGCAAGATCCGCGAGGGGATGCTGAAGGACGACGTCGTCTCCTGCGTGATCGCGATGCCCCCGAACCTCTTCCGCTCTGTGGCGATCCCGGTGTGCGTGTGGTTCTTCACGAAAGACAAGAAGGCCGGCCCGCGGGGTTCGGTGGACCGCTCCGGTGAGGTGCTGTTCATCGACGCGCGGGAGATGGGCCACATGGTGGACCGCGTCGAGCGCACGTTCAGCGACGAGGACATCCACACCATCGCGAACACGTTCCGCACCTGGCGGGGCCGGGAGTCCGCGGAGGGCGAGTACGAAGACGTGCCCGGGTTCTGCAAGTCCGCGACCCTGCAGGAGATCGAGGAGGCGGGCTGGGCCGTGACGCCGGGCCGTTTCGTCGGCATGCCGGAGGCGCCGGAGGATGACGAGCCCGTGGAGGAGAAGATCGCCCGCCTGACGAAGGAGCTCACGGCGGCGCTGGACGAGTCCGCCCGGCTGGACGCCGTGGTGCGTGAGCAGCTCGGGAGGCTGGCGTGAACTGGACGACGACCACTCTAGGAACAATCGCCCCTCTCGCTTACGGGCGTGCTCTGACCGCCTCACAGCGAGACGAAACTGGCTCCGTCCCGGTCGTCGCCTCAGGAGGCATTGTCGGACGCCACACCTCCGCGTGTGCGACTGGTCCTGTTGTTGTCCTGGGGCGTAAGGGGTCGGTCGGCACCGTGCAATATCTCGAAGAGGATTGCTGGCCCATTGATACTGTGTTCTACACACACGGAGTGGAGAGAACCGACATCAGGTTCCTTTCTTATCTCTTTAGCTGGCTCAATCTAGGGACTCGAGTAGGCGACAGTGCCGTGCCGGGGCTCAACCGCGCTGATCTCGAATCGGTACAGGTGGTGGTCCCTCCTCTCCACCATCAGAAGTCCATCACCGAGGTCCTTGGCGCCCTGGACGACAAGATCGCCGCGAACCACCGGCTGCAGAACCTTGCGATTGACCAGATAAGTGCACTCGCGAGGGCAGCCGCCAGCACTGTGCGCTTAAGTGAGGTGGCGAGTCTCCACCGCAACTCACTCGCGCCAGGCTCATTCGGTGCAGAGAACGTGTGGCATTACAGCCTCCCTTCCTTCGACGAGGGAACGGTCCGGCTTGAAGCCAGCTCCGGCATCATGAGCGCGAAGCATCGACTCGACCGCCCGGTGGTGCTGGTGTCCAAGCTCAACCCCCGCATCCCTCGCGTGTGGCCGGTTATGCGGCTGAAGGAGGGTGTGTCCGTGACCTCACCCGAGTTCATGGCCATGGCGCCGACCCAAGGATTCTCAGTTGCGTCTCTCACGGCCGCGCTGCGAAGCGAGCAGTTCACCACAAGCCTGCTGTCCCTTGTCGCAGGGACCACGGGAAGCCACCAACGCGTGAAGCCCATGGAAGTCATGGAGCTGGGCATCCCTGACATGCGCACGCTCTCCCGCGCCGCGCTGGAAACGATCGAAGCCCTTGAGCTCATGAGTGTGTCCAGCAGTGAGGAGAACACCACCCTCGCCCGCACCCGCGACGAGCTGCTCCCCCAGCTCATGAGCGGGCGCATCACCGTCAAGGACGCGGAGAAGCGCGTCGAGGAGGAGGTCTGACCATGGCCGGCATCGGCATGCACGAGCAGGACTGGGAGGAACACGCCCTGGAGGTCCTGGCCGAGTACGGCTGGGAGACGCTCCGCGGGCCCGCCGTCGCGCCCGGCTCCGGTCAGCGCGCCTCCTGGGAGGACCCGGTCCTCCACGGCACGCTCTCCGCCGCCCTGCGCACCCTCAACCCCACCGTCCCGCCGGAGTACCTGGACCAGGCCGCAGCGGAGGTGCTCACCCCGGCGTCACAGGACGCGATCGCGGAGAATCACCGCCTCCACCAGGTCCTCGTGCACGGCTACACGGGCATCACCTACGTGGACCGGGACGGTGAGCAGCAGACCCCCACCATCCGGTTCCTCTCCTCGGACGCCTCCCGCAATACGTACCACGCCGTCAACCAGCTCACCCTCCGCAGCCGGCAGGCGGAGCGGCGCTTCGACGTCGTGCTCTACGTCAACGGCCTGCCCCTGGCCGTCATCGAGCTGAAGAATGCAGGCACCAAGCACACCACCGCCGAGGCCGCCTTCCACCAGCTCCAGACCTACGTGAAGGAGTTTCCCCACGCCTTCCAGACCGTCGCCCTCGTGATCGCGAGCGACGGCCTCACCGCCCGCTACGGCACCCCTTTCACCCCGTGGCACCATTTCGCGCCGTGGAACGTGGACGACGATGGTGCCCTCGTGCCCACCGGCGCCCCGGACCTCGACGGCGAGCCCGCCACCGAGCTCAGTCTCACCCTCCAGGGCCTGTTCAACATCGACCGGTTCGGCCAGCTCCTGCGCGACTACATCGCGTTCGACTCCACCGATGCCGGTCTGGTCAAGCGCATCGCCAAGCCGCACCAGTACTTCGCGGTGTCCAAGGCGGTGGCCAACACGGTCCACGCCGTGGAATCGGACGGGCGCATCGGCGTCGTCTGGCACACCCAGGGCTCCGGCAAATCCATGGAGATGGAGCTCTACGCCGCCAAGGTGATGCGTCACGAGCGCCTCGCCAACCCCACCGTGGTGGTCATCACCGACCGCACCGAGCTGGACACCCAGCTCTTCGACGGCTTCCGCGCCAGCACCCTGCTGCCCGAGGACCCCGTCCAGGTGAAGGACCGCAGCCATCTGCGGGATCTGCTCACGCAGTCCAACTCCGGCGGCATCTACTTCACCACCCTGCAGAAGTTCGGCCTCACCCAGGCCGAGCGGGACGCCGGCGCCGACCACCCGGTGCTCTCCGACCGCCGGAACATCATCGTGATGGCGGACGAGGCCCACCGCAGCCACTACGACACCCTCGACGGCTACGCCGCCCACCTGAAGAACGCACTGCCGAATGCCTCGCTCATCGCGTTCACCGGCACCCCCATCGCCGAGGGAGAGCGGGACACCCGGCGGGTGTTCGGCGACGACATCGACGTCTACGACCTGCACCGCGCCGTCGAGGACGGTGCCACCGTGCCGGTCTCCTTCGAGCCGCGCCTCATCACACTGGCTCGGGTCGAAGGAGTCGACGACGAGAGCCTCGACGCAGCCGCCGACGAGCTCACGGCCGGCCTGGACGAGGCCGACCGGGACCGCATCCAACGTGGCGTGGCCACCCTCGAAGCCGTCTACGGTGCGCCCCACCGGCTGCAGACCCTCGCCGAGGACTTCGTTCGCCACTGGGAGGACCGCCGTGACGCGGTGCAGCCGACTATGGGCGTTCCTGGCAAGGCGATGATCGTGTGTGCTACCCGCAGCATCGCGGCTCGCCTCTACGAGCAGATCGTGGCCCTGCGCCCCGAGTGGCACGACGACGCCGACGACAAGGGCCGCCTCAAGGTGGTCTACGACGCGAACCCCTCCGACACGGGCGAGATCAAGAAGCACATGCGGCGCCCCAGCGCGCTGGCCGCCGTGAAGAAGCGCCTGAAAAACCCGGCCGACGAACTCGAGATCGTAATCGTCAAGGACATGCTCCTCACCGGCTTCGACGCCCCGGCCCTGCACACCCTCTATGTGGACCGGCCGCTCAAGGGCGCCCTGCTCATGCAGACCCTCGCCCGCGTGAACCGCACCTTCCGCGGCAAGGAGGACGGACTGCTCGTGGCCTACGCCCCACTCGCGGAGAACCTCCAGCAGGCGCTGGCCGAATTCACCCGGGACACGCGAACAGCCGGGACGAAGACCCTGGCCCAGAACACCGAGGAGGCCGCCGACATCATCGAGACGATGGTGGGGATGCTGGCCGACACCGTGGGCGTGGACTGGAAGGCGACCTACCAGTCCGACCCGAAGAACGGCTGGCGCAAGGCCCTGCTCGAGGTCACCTCCCGGCTCCGCTCCCCCGGTACGCCCGGCAACACGGATCCCGAGGACCCCACCGTCCGGCCCGTGGCGGACACGTTCCGTTCCCAGGCTTCCCGGCTGCACCGGGCCTGGGCCCTGGCCGGCCGCGTAGCCGCCGTCGAGCGCTTCCGCTTGGACGTCAAGTTTTACGAGGAGGTCCGCACCTGGCTGGCCAAGCTCGACGCGCAGGACCGGATCGCCCGAGGGGAACCCATCCCCGAAGAGATCGCCCGCCTGCTCGGCGAGATGGTGGTCGACTCCACCGAGGCGACCGGCGTCATGGACATCTACGCGGCGGCCGGCCTCGAACGGCCCCGGCTCGACGCCCTGACCCCGGCCTGGATGGAGGAGGCGGCCGCGCCGTCGAAGGCAGAACTGGCCATCGAGGGCCTCCGCACGGACCTTCTCAAGGAGGCCACGCGCGTCACCGGAGGCAACGAGATCCGCCGAGCGCAGTTCTCCGAGCGCATCAACGCCGTCATGGCCAAGTACACCAACCAGCAGCTGACGGCCGCCGAGGTGATCGCCGAACTCGTGGAGATGGCCAAGGAAGTGGTGGCCGAAGCCGACCGTGGCCGGCGGTTCACTCCCCCGCTCCACGACCACGAGCTGATGTTCTACGACGTGGTGGCCCAGAACGAAGCCGCCCTGGATGTGATGGGCGACGACGTTCTCGCCCAGATCGCCCGCGACCTCGTGGCCACCATGCGCCGGGACATCAAGACCGACTGGACCGTGCGCGAGGATGTGAAGGCCAAGCTCCGCGCCAGCATCAAGCGGCTGCTCCGCAAGTACGGGTATCCGCCGGACCAGCAGCCCGAAGCAATCGTGGCGGTGATGCGGCAGATGGAGGCCGTGGCGCCGCGGATAGTCGACGGTCTGCGCTAAATTGAGAGCCATGAGTCAAGGGGGACTCTGGCGGCGAGATGATAGGCCCCCAGGCCCACAACTTCGCAACTGACAGGATTTTATCCCAACAGGCAAGAGAGGCATAGAGTGCGAGACAATTACGGGATGAATATTCAGAACTCCGGAGATAATCCGCAATTCACATTTATTCAGACACCTATTAGCAATTTTGCTAATCTACCTCCGGCAGACCTAGCCAGCCAGCACGCCATGGCACGCAAGGCCGAGAAGAACGAAATGAAACATCGAGGGCTCATGGGAAGCATTCTGGCACTTGTTACCCTGTTGTGCTTCGCTGGAGCATACCTATTCTTTCTCAATAGGGGCGACCTCAAAATTGCCGACATAATGAACAACTTCATGTCCAGCCTAAGCATCCCTCTGGCTGGGATGGTACTGCTTCCGATCATTGGCGTCCTCACGAGCCGCGAAGCGTACGATAGATTCGCCAAGAAGACTGAAGTCGAGATTGAGAATAAACAGCGTCAAATCCAGGCCGATAAAGCCGCCAAGAGTCGATTGTTTAACCTCAAAGAGTGGCGGTTATTAAAATCGCAGGCGTATCAAGAGCTTAGAAAAAAGTAATAAGTGTCAAAAAACATTAGATTCTTAATTTTATTGCCGCCTCAGGCTCAGAACCCCCCGGCCCCACCATCCTGCGCCAGGTTCGAGAACCGCGAGTAGTGCCCCTGGAACCCCACCACAATGGTCTTCGTCGGGCCGTTGCGGTGCTTGGCCACGATCAGGTCCGCCTCGCCGGCGCGCGGGGACTCCTTGTCGTACACGTCCTCGCGGTGCAGCAGGATCACCATGTCCGCGTCCTGCTCGATCGAGCCGGACTCGCGCAGGTCGGACACCTGCGGCCGCTTGTCCGTCCTCTGCTCGGACCCACGGTTCAGCTGGCTCAACGCGATCACCGGCACGTCGAGCTCCTTGGCCAGCAGCTTCAACGCCCTAGAGAACTCGGCGACCTCCTGCTGACGGGACTCGACCTTCTTGCCCGAGCTCATGAGCTGCAGGTAGTCGAGCACCACCATCTTGAGGTTGTTCTTCTGCTTGAGCCGCCGGCACTTGGCGCGGATCTCCATCATGGTCATGTTCGGGGAGTCGTCGATGAAGAACGGCGCCTCGTTCAACCGCCCCACGGTCGCGGCGATCTTGGACCACTGGTCGTCCCGGATGGTGCCCTTGCGCAGGTCCTGCAGCGCGATCGTCGCCTCGGCGCTCAGGAGCCTCATGGCGATCTCGTTCTTGCCCATCTCGAGGCTGAAGAACACGGTGGCCATGTTGTGGTGGATGGCCGCGGCCCGCGCGAAGTCCAGCGCGAGCGTGGACTTACCGACGGCGGGGCGCGCCGCGATCACGATCATCTGCCCGCCGTGCAGGCCCTGCGTCAGCTCGTCGAAGTCGTAGAAGTCGGTGGGGACACCCGTCAGGCCCTCCCCCTGGTTGCCGGCCGCCTCGATCTCGTCGACGGCGTGCTCCATGATCTCCGCGAGGCGCACGTAGTCCTCGGACTGGCGGTTCTCCGCCACCTTGTAGATCTCGGACTGCGCCTCGTTGACGATCTCCTCGACCTCGCCGTCGCCCTGATACCCTAGCTGGGTGATCTTGGTGCCGGCGGTCACGAGGCGGCGCAGGACGGCCTTCTCCGCCACGATCTCCGCGTAGAAGCTCGCGTTGGCGGCGGTGGGCACGGACTGGATCAGCTCGTGCAGCACGGCGGGGCCGCCCACGCGGCTCAGCTCCTGGCGCTTGTTCAGCAGGTCCGCCACCGTGACGGCGTCCGCGGGTTCGCCGCGGCCGTAGAGGTCGATGATCGCCTCGTAGATCATCTCGTGGCTGGGCCGGTAGAAGTCGTGGCCGCGCAGCAGCTCCACCACGTCCGCGATCGCGTCCTTGGAGAGCATCATGCCGCCCAGCACCGAGCGCTCCGCCTCCAGGTCCTGGGGCGGCAGGAAGCGTTCAGAGGAACGGCCGCCGTCGTAGGAGCCCGAGTCTCCGTAGTTCTCAGTCAACGTCCGGAGACTCCCTTCCCACAGCCCGCACGACGGCGGCCCTCGCCGGTCTTCCCGGCCCTGATTCCTCTGTTCTCACCGCCCGTGCCGCCACACCCTCCTGCAGGCGGACGGTGCGACGGTCCCCGGGGCGACGGTCCGAGCGGATGCGCGCCTGTCAGTGGTCACCTGCGGCCAATACCCGCCCTCGCGTTGGGGATACCACGCGACACTACGCGCGCCGTGGAGGCTGGGCAACCGTGTTTTCCACAGGCCTTGTGGACAACGTGTGGATTCGGCGGCGTGTCGTGTGGATCGCCTGGGGACCACGCTGGGGACAACCGCGCGACCACTCCCAGAATCCGGCTCTGACCTGGGACGATGCGATCCCCAGGCCTGTGGAGGAAGATTCTCCACCCCCCTTCGGCCCCATCGATCCAACTTGACAGCACCCCCGTTTGCGCCCTCATCACACCGCCTGGTACACGCCTATCCACACCGTCGTCCACACCCTCCACATCTGTGGACAACTCCTGTGGACAAGGTGCCCGGATCTGGGGACGGCGAAGTTGACAGCCTCTGCCCGCGGCCCCTGGGGGGGTCAGTGTGATGGCCCCATCCACCGGGACAACGCCCCCGCCCCGCGGGCGATGCGCCCAGACCCCGGCAGTCATTCTCATTCCACATCAATCTCGGTTGAATGTGGCGCGCCTCACGTCTTCTGTGCATGAATGGCACCCATCCCAACTCCCGCAGTGAACGGATCATCCGCATGCCCCTGTCTCGACGTGGTTTCCTCCTCGGCACCAGCGCCACGGCGACGCTGGGCGCCCTCACCGGCTGCGCGCCGACCGACGGCAGCCAGCAGTCCGTATGGTCGACGTACGGCGTCGGCACCGGCACCTACAACGACCTCGCCGCCGTGGCCAACACGCTCACCCAGGTCAACCGCCGCCAGGTCCGCCTTATGACCTCGTCCACCGGCATGGGCCGTATGGCCCCCCTCATCAACGGCACCGCGGACCTCGCCCGCTCCGGCGACGAGTACTTCTACGCGTTCGAGGGGGACGACGAGTTCTGCTCCCCGCAGTGGGGACCCCAGTCGGTGCGCCAGGTGTGGAGCCCGCAGGGCAACTATGGGGTGCTGGTGCGCAAGGACAGCGGGATCGAGACCGTCGAGGACCTCCGGGGCCGCAACTATCCAAACCTGGTGGGTGCCACCTCCATCAACCGCAAGCTCGAGGCCTTCCTCAACTACGGCGGCCTCACCCGCAGCGACACGAACCTGGTGAACGTGAGCTACGCGGGCCAGGTGGAGGCCATGAAGACGGGCCAGCTGGACGCGCTCTACCAGAACGTGGTCGGCTCGAACGTCGAGGAGCTCGCCTCCCAGTACCCCATCCGTTGGCTCGATCTCAGCAGTGACAACCCGGCCCGCTTCGCCTCCTGGAAGCGGCTCGCCCCCATCGCCCGCCCGGGCCGCTTCAGCGGTGGGGCCGGCATGGCCGAGGGCGAGTCCGCCGTGAACATGCAGTACTCAATCCCCCTGACGGCCCTCTCCACCCGGTCCTCCGACGAGGTGCAGGAGTTGGTGACGCAGATCCACGACAACTTCGACCGTTACAAATCCGCCACCCGCGACACCAAGCTGTTCGCCCTGGACAAGATCATGCTCACCCCGATGGTCGTCCCCTTTCACGACGGGGCGGTCGCGTTCTTCAAGGAGAAGGGGGTGTGGACGCCCGGGCTCCAGGCCCGTCATGAGGCCCTACTGGACCGCGAGGGTCGACTCAAGGAGGCCTGGCCCGGCTTCCGGGAGGCCCATGGGAAGGAGGACGGTGCTCCGAAGCACTGGTTCGACTGGAAGCAGGAGAACCTCCCCGAGCTCCCCCCGATCAACGACCTCCCCGAGACGGACGCCGCCCCCACCGACACCCAGGAGACGGACGCATGAGCCACCTCGCCCCCACCGCAGCCCCCCGAACCGGGGCCTCAGACGGCGCCCCGGTCGCGTCGCTCGCCGCGGACATCAACGCCGTCACAACCCACAATCCCCGCCTCACCCCGTTCTGGACCACGGTCACGGTGGTCCTCACCGCCCTGGGGGTCCTGGTGACGATGAACCAGGTCTTCTTCTGGCGTTTGGGCGGGATTACGCTCCTCCAGAACACTTTCCTCTACCTGCTCCTGGCGTGCTTCCTCCCGATCGTCTTTATCGTCACGCCAGCCCTCAGCCGCAGGGCCCACAAGTCTCCCGGCGCCGCCGGCGGGCCTCCGCCCGGCACGAGCACCCTCCAGATCATCGAGGCCGAGGGGATGCGGACCGCTCGGCAGGGCGTCCCCCTGTACGACGTGCTCCTCATGGTCCTGACAGTCATCTCCTGCCTGTACTTCGCCTTCCACGGCGTGGACATCCAGGAGTATGGCTGGGAGTGGAACGCCCCCGCCGTGGCCACCGTCCTCTCCCTCGTCTTCTGGGCCCTCGTCGTGGAGATCCTGCGACGGGCCGCGGGGTGGATCGTCGCCGTGCTGGGCCTCGCCTTCTCCCTCTACCCGATCATCGCGGGCGGCATCCCCATCGGGATCCTCCAGGGCATCGACTACGACCTCCTCACCATCGGCCAGGTCCACTCAATGGGGACCGAGTCCATCCTGGGCATGCCCCTCCAGACGGCGGGGGCCATCCTGGTGGGCTTCCTCCTCTTCGGCACCGTGCTGCAGCACACCGGCGGAGCCGATTTCTTCCACAACCTGTCGATGGCCGTCTTCGGGCGCTACCGCGGCGGTTCGGCGAAGGTGGCCGTGGCATCCTCCGCCACCATGGGCATGATGTCCGGCTCCGCCGTGTCCAATGTGCTCACCACGGGACCGATGACGATCCCCGCCATGATCCGCTCCGGCTTCACCCCCCGCGTCGCCGGCGCCGTGGAGGCTACGGCTTCCTCCGGCGGCTCCATCACGCCGCCCATCATGGGCACCGCCGCCTTTCTCATGGTCTCGTTCGTCGGTGTCCCGTACACCACGATCCTCGTGGCGGCCACGATCCCGGCCTTCCTGTACTTCCTGGGCGTCTTCCTCCAGATCGACGCCTACGCGGCGGTCCACGACCTCAAGGGCACGCCCCGCCACCTCCTGCCGCGCCTTGGCCTCGCCCTCAAAGAGGGCTGGCCCTACCTCGGCGCCCTCGCGGTGCTCACGGGCCTCCTCTTCGTCCTCGACTCCGAGGCCCAGGTGCCGTTCTGGGTCGTGGGGCTGCTCATCCTCATCGCCGCCGTCAGTCCCCGCGTGCAGATGTCCCGCCGCCAGTGGTTGGACATGGCCGTTGACTGCGGGCGTACCCTCGCCCAGATCATCGGCATCATCGCCGGCGTCGGGCTCATCCTGGGCGGCCTCACCGCCACGGGTGTGGCCCTGTCCCTCTCCCGGGACCTCGTGGCGCTCGTGGGGGACAACACGATCCTCCTGCTCCTCACCGGCGCGGCCGTGTGCTTCGTCCTCGGCATGGGCCTGACCATCTCTGCGGCCTACGTCTTCCTGGCCATCGTCATGGTCCCCGCCGTCATCTCGCTGGGCATCGACCCGCTGGCCGCCCACCTCTTCGTCATCTACTGGGCGTCGGTGTCCTACATCACCCCGCCGGTCGGCCTCGCGGCATTCGCCGCCGCGGGCATCTCCAAGGCGTCCCCGATGGCTACGTGCGTCGAGGCCATGCGCCTCGGGGCCGTCAAGTACATCGTCCCGTTCGGCTTCGCCCTCAACCCGGCCCTCGTCGCCCAGGCGAGCGGCGGGGAAATCCTCTTGGCCTTCCTCTTCAGTGTCGTGGCCGTCTACGCCGTGGCGGGCGCCCTCGGCGGCTACCTTGCGGTCGTCGAGCGCCGCCTGCCCGTCTGGGCCCGGGTCGCCCTGGCCGTCAGCGGGTTCATGATGTTCCTCCCCCAGCTCTGGGTCACCCTTCTTGGCCTGGCCTTCACCGCCGCCGTCGTCGCCGTCGTCCGGCTTGCAGTGCCTGGGGACCTGCCCCCCGAGCCCGTGGAGGACTCCGGAGAGGCCCCCCGTCTCCCCACCCACGCAGCATCCTGACCCCCACCCACGTCCCGAGGAGGACCCCGATGATCACCCCCACCCAGGACACCGCCGGCAAGGAACGCCTGGTCCTACTCACCGCCGAAGACGGCATCGGCGTCCTCACCATCAATCGCCCCGCCGCCCGCAATGCCATGAACCAGGCCGTCCAGGCGGCCGTCCGAGAGGCGCTCGACGAGGTCGAGCGGCGCGAGGACATCCACGTGCTGGTGGTCACGGGAGCCGGGGACAAGGCCTTCGTCGCCGGCGCGGACATCCGGGAGATCGCGGCGCGCGGGCCCCTCGACGGCCTGGCGGGGAGGATGCAGGGGCTCTACGCCCGGCTCTCCGCCATGGAGACGCCCACCGTGGCCGCCGTCAACGGCTACGCCTTCGGCGGGGGCTGCGAACTCGCCCTGGCCTGCGACGTGCGCATCGCCTCCGACCGCGCCCAGTTCGCCCTGCCGGAGACCGGGCTGGGCATCCTCCCTGCCGCCGGCGGCACGCAGCGCCTCGCGCGCCTCGTTGGGGTCGGCAACGCCACGGAGATGATCCTGACCGGCCGACGGGTGCCCGCCGAGGACGCCCTGCGCATGGGGCTGGTGACGGCCGTGACGACCCCGGAGGAGCTCATGGACCGCGCCAAGGAGACCGCACGGTCCATCGCGGCCCGGGGCCCCCTCGCCAACCGCCTGGCCAAGACGGTCCTCGAACGGGCCTTCGACTCCGATCGGGAGACCGGCCTTCTCCTCGAGCGGCTCGCAGTCGGGATCCTCTACGCATACACCGAGCGGGATGAGGGCACCACCGCGTTCTTCGAGAAGCGGGCCCCGCACTACCGCTGACACCCCCCGCACGACATCGAAGGAAGGCACCACCATGACCGAAGAGATCCGCAGCGTCGTCGTCCTCGGAGCTGGCACCATGGGCTCGCAGATCGCGGCCGTCTCGGCCCTGGCCGGCTACACCACGTCCCTCGTGGACATCCAGCAGAAGCAGCTCGACCGGGCGCGCGAGCAGCTCCGGCAGCGGCTGGACCGGGATGTCGAGAAGGGCCGGCGCGACCGCGGCGCGGTCGACGAGGCCTGGGGCAGGCTCGCCCTCACAACGGACCGCGACAGAGTGGCCGCGAGCGCGGACCTCGTGATCGAGGCCGCCGTGGAGGACCTCTCCGTCAAGCGGTCCATCTTCGCCGACCTCGACCGGGTGTGCCCTCCACACACCCTGCTCGTGACTAATTCCTCCAACATCGTCTCCTCCCGCGTCGCCGACGCCACGGGCCGGCCGGGGAAGGTGTGCAACCTCCACTTCTTCAACCCAGCCCTGGTGATGGCGTGCGTGGAGATCGTCCCCCACGAGGGCACGGACCCGGAGACGGTAGAGGCGGCCAGCGCCTTCGTCAGATCGCTCGGCAAGACGCCGGTCAAGCTCAAGCGGGAGGTCCCCGGCTTCCTGGCCAATCGCCTCCTGAACGCGCTGCGTCGCGAGGCACTGGACCTCTACGAGGGCGGGGTCGCCGACTTCGAGGACATCGACCTCGCGGCGAAGACGGCGCTGGGGCACCCCATGGGCCCCTTCGAGCTGATGGACCTGGTGGGGATCGACGTCGTCTACCTGATCCGCCTGGCCGAGTACGAGCAGACGGGCGACCCCGCTTCGCTGCCGGCCGATTCGATCAAGGCCAAATACGAAGCGGGCGACTACGGCCGAAAGACAGGACGCGGTTGGTACGACTACTCGAAGGCCTGACCGAATCAGACCGAAGGAAGACGCGGCGGGAACAGTGCGGCCGCGATCTTGGTCACCCGCTCCACGGCGCGATTGTCGTCACGCTCCCGCCAGATCAACCGAACCTCGAGGGGCGTACCAGCTGGGTTGAGCGGGAGCCAGACGACGCCTTCGGCTCCGATGTTGTCCCTGACCGAATCCAGTGTCAACGCGATGCCGACGCCAGCGTCTACGAGAAGGGTCTGCGTCCAAGAGTCCGGCGCGTGTTCTCGGACACGGGGAACGAATCCAGCGGAGCGGGCCAGGCTCTGCAGGCGGTTGCTCAGCGCGGACATGGACCCTCCGGGCAGGGCGATCCATTCCTCTTCGGCGAGGTCAGACATGGCCACAGCCGGGAGCGAAGCTAGCCGGTGACCGCGAGGCATTGCGACGAGCAGTTTTTCCCGGCCCACCAGATACGAACCGACCTCCGCTGGCAGGAAGTCCCACCGGCCCAATGACAGATCGAGGTCACCGCTGATCACTCGCTCTAAGCCTTGCGGCGAGAACTGGGAGCTGTGCAACTCGAGCCGGACCCCTGGGCACCGGGCCCGCACTTCCCGGGCCAACCGGGCCACACTCCGGTTGATTGATGCCCCAGCGAACCCCAGACGTACTAGATGTAAGAGGTCATGACGTTGTTGACTCGGGCCGGGGCCAACGAGGCCGGTGGAGCATCTCCGCAGGAGGTATGCGGCCGATGGTAGTTGTAGTGGTTCACCCACACTGCCAACGCCTCACGCCGGGCCGTCTCTGAGGTATACGGGCGGGCGTAGAGGACCTCATCGACCATCAGCCGGTTGTAGCGTTCGACCTTCCCGTTATGGCGGGGCGTGTAGGGCCGGATCCGGTGGTGCCGGCCCCCGAGCGAGACCACCTTCGCGGTGAAGTCCACGGCCCGGTAGTTGTTGCCGTTGTCCGTGATCACCCTGTCGATCCGGATGCCGTGGGCGGCGAAGAACGCCCGCGCCCGGCAGAAGAAGCTCACGGTCGTAGCTGCCCGCTCATCGGGCAAGGCTTCGGTGTAGGCCAGGCGGGTGAACCCGTCGATCGCCGAGTGCAGGTAGGTGTAGCCGACCCGTCGGCCAGGCCCGCGCTTGGCTGCTCGCGCGTTCTCGGAGTCCCGTCCGTGCGCACGCCAGCCGCCCCCGTCAGGGATGCGCCCGATCTTCTTCACGTCCAGGTGCACCATGTGCCCTGGCCCTCTCGCGGTGATCCTCCGGGCCGGCTGCCGGCGGAGGTCTTCTCCGGCTGGGGTCAGGTCCCGTAGGCGGGAGATCCCGGCCCGGTGCAGCCACCGTCCCACGGTGCGCAGGCACAGCTGGTGGCCCTCGGAGACGAGGTGGTGATGGATGCGCCGTGCGGACCACTTGCGCTCCCGCCGCAGGGCGTGGATCTGGGCGACCAGGACCGGATCGAGCTGGGCAGGTGAACGGTGCGGCCGGCTGGGCAGGTCCTGAAGGCCGGCTTCTCCCTGGGCGCGGTAGCGGGCGACCCAGGTGGCCACCGTGGGCCGGCTGACGCGGAACTCGGCGGCCACGTGTGCCTGCGGGATCCCGTCGTGCAGGTGGCGGTGGACCATCCTGAGTCGGCCAGTCGGGGTCAGGGGTGCGTTAGCGTGAGTCATGAGTGGGTCTTTTCGGGCAGGTGGGTTGTTGAGGAACTTCCATCCTGCGGGGCGGGGCCCACTCGTCTCATCTCAGCCGGCGCCTCGTGGCAAGAACCTCATGACCCACAACAACTAGACCGGTCTCCCCCGTCACGGCGCCTCGCACGGTGTCCTGCGCCCTTTCGGCCACCGCCACCAGCTCTCGGGCGATCTCCACCAGGGCCGTGCCTGCGGGCGTGAGTGCGACGTGCCGCGTGTTCCTGTCGAAGACCGACGCGCCCAGGTCTTTCTCCAGGGTCTTGATGAGACGACTGAGGGCCGGCTGCGCCATCCGTAACCGCGCAGCGGCACGACCGAAGTGCAACTCTTCAGCGACAGCGAGGAACGCCCTGGCCTGGTGGATCTCCATGTCTCCCTTCCTTCGATCGCTTGGCGGAGCAAACTTCGATACCCCGGATGCATCACCGAAATCCGAAATATGTATTGGACAGGATGAAACCACCCTGGTTTCGTGGTGTCCACATCGTGTCATGGATCACAAAGAGGAGGCGCTTCGATGACCACGCCAGGATCCCTGGAACCGACGGCACGGCGACCGCTGGATGGCATCGTCATCGCCGATTTCTCCCGCGTCCTCGCCGGGCCGTACGCGACCATGCTGCTGGCGGACATGGGCGCCACTGTCATCAAGGTTGAGTCGCCGAACGGGGACGACACCCGCCTGTGGATGCCCCCGGAGCGGGACGGGATCGGCACTTACTACCTCTCCGTGAATCGCAACAAGAGTTCCATCGCCCTCGACCTCGCAGATGAGGACGACCTCCAGACGGCGTACGCGATTCTGGACCGCGCAGACGTCTTCGTCGAGAACTTCAAGCCCGGTGGCCTGGCCCGGTTCGGCCTCGACGCCGAGTCCGTCCATGAACGGTGGCCGCATCTCATTCACGCGAGCATCACCGGATTCGGCACAGAAGGGGGCGCCTCCATGCCGGGGTACGACCTGCTCGTGCAGGGAATGTCCGGTTTCATGCACGTGACCGGCCACCCGGAAGGGGACCCTCAGCGCGCAGGCGTGGCGATCTTCGACGTGGTCACCGGTCTGCACGCAGCCGTGGGGATCCTCGCTGCCCTGTTGGAACGTCAGGGAAGCGAAAGTGGCCGGGGCCAGCACGTCGCCATGAACTTGCTCTCTTCAGCTCTGTCTGGGCTCGTGAATCAGACCACCGGCTATGCGGCCGCGGGGAACAACCCGCAGCGACTCGGCAACGACCATCCCAGCCTGTACCCCTATGGGCCGTTCCCCACTGCAGATCAGAACCTCATCATCTGCGTGGGCAACGACAGCCAGTTCACCCGGCTGGTCCAGACCCTGGGCATGCCAGAGCTGGCCGCCGATCCCCGGTTCGACTCGGTGCTTTTGCGCAACCAGAACCGAGACGCGCTGCGGGTCCTCATGGCAGACGCTCTGGCAAAGAGGACAGCCGACGAATGGTTTGAACAGCTCCAGACCGTGGGGGTGCCGTGCGCGCCGATCCTGGACGTAGCCCAGGGCGTCGAACGTGCTGGTGCGTTGGGACTCGAGCCGGTCGTCCAGGTGGGCGAGCCGGGATCTCGACAGGTTCCGCTCATCCGGAACCCCGTCACTTTCAGCCGCACGCCAGTGGCTTACCCCAAGGCGCCGCCGCACCTCGACGAGGACAAAACGGATGTGCAGGCATGGCTTGCGTCCACGCCGCCCCTCCACAACGACACCGACCTCTCCGCCTCAATGGTGACCACGCCATGAGCGGCGACGTCTTCGAATGCCCTGTTCCAATCCGTTGGTCGGACCAAGATGCAAACGGGCATGTCAACAATGCACGCATCGTGACGCTGCTCGAAGAGATCCGCATCGCGGCCTATCTGGACTGGCTCGACTCCACCCCCGACTCTGGGTTCCCCCGGGTGGTGCGCACGCTGTCCGTCGACTATCTACGGCCCGTCCACCACCGCGGCATCCTCACCGGCAGGTTGTGGGTATCCCGGATCGGCCACTCCTCATTCGACATGCAACACGCCCTAGTCCAGGCAGGGGCCTCCGTGGCCACGGGCGAGGCCACGGTAGTCCAACTGGAGGCGGACCACTCGTCTTCCCGACCGTTGGAGGCCGACCTGCGGCAGGCCCTGGAGGCCGTTCACCGACCGGGCGTCACCGCGGCCGCCGAAGCCGCCCGGGAAATCCAGCTGGCCGCGCCTCGCGCCGACTGAAGACCACGCGCATACACCCGCCGACAGGAGACTCTGACATGACAACTTCCACCCCCGTCATCGAGCACCCGGACTTCCTCCTCCTGGATGAGGAGCTTGACGCCGACACCCTCGCACTGCGCGACCGGGTACGATCCTTTGCGCTGCACCACGTCGAACCCGTGATCAACGACCACTGGGAGCGGGCTGAGTTCCCCTACGGGATCCTGCCCGCGCTGCGCGAGACTGGTGTCGTCGGCACGTACATCCAGGGCTACGGCTGCCCGGGGATGTCCCGGTTGCAGGCCGGGATCGTGGCCCGGGAGATGGGCCGCGTGGACGGCTCCGTCAACACGTTCCTGGGTGTCCACGCCAACCTCGGCATGGGCTCGATCTACATCCTCGGAAACGAGGAACAACGCCAGCGATGGCTCCCGCAGATGGCGCGCCTTGAAAAGACCGGCGCTTTTGCCCTCACGGAACCCGCCCACGGTTCCGATTCGGTGTCGCTCGAGACCTCGGCACGTCGCGATGGCGACTCGTGGATCATCGACGGCCACAAGCGCTGGATCGGCAACGGAGCCGCAGGCGACGTCATCGTCCTCTATGCGCGTGACGAATCCGATGGCCAGGTCAAAGCTTTCGTGGTGGAGAAAAGCGACGACGGCAGGTACCCGGAGGGCTACGAACCGGCAGTCATCACTGGCAAGGTCGCGAAGCGTGCCATCCATCAGGCTGACATTCGCATCGAGAATTTGCGTGTCCCCGAGGAGAATCGTCTGGCGAACTGCGAGTCCTTCGCCGGCGTCAACCGGGTGCTCAAGGCCACGCGTGGCGGCGCATCCTGGGAAGCCCTCGGCCATGGCATGGCCGCCTTCGAGATCGCCGCCCGCTACTCGCTCGAACGCGAGCAGTTCTCCGCCCCGATCGCGTCCTACCAGCTGGTGCAGGAGAAGCTCGCCACGATGCTGTCCGATCTGGTTTCCATGCAACTGATGTGCCGCCGCATGGCGGAGCTGGCCGAGCAGGACCGGCTCACTGACGCCATGGCCTCCCTGGTGAAGATGACCACGTCGCGTAAGGCTCTTGCCATGTGCCGCGAGGCCCGCGACATGCTGGCCGGTCAGGGCCTCCTGCTGGAGAACCACGTCGCTCGACACATGACCGACATGGAGGTCGTCTCCACTTACGAAGGCACAGATTCCATGCAGGCTCTCATCGTGGGTCGAGAGATCACCGGCATCTCCGCGTTCACCCGCAAGCAGCGCTGACCCGCCGTCCGCCAACCCCTACTCCCGAGAGGACCCCCGCCATGACCACCCCGTTCCACGCCGAGGCCGACTCGTTCCTCGGCCGTGCCGACGTCGTCGGCCTGGACTCCCTGTTCTCCGCCGAGGAAAAGGCCGTCGCACTAAAGGTGCGCGGCTTCGTGGACGAGCACATCCGCCCGCACATCGCCCGCTGGTACGACGACGCCGTGTTCCCGCGCGAGATCGTCCCCGAGCTGGGCCGCCTCGGCGTGCTCGGCATGCCCTACGAGGGCCACGGCATGCCTGGCCGCTCGGCGGTGGAGTACGGCCTCGCCGCCCAGGAGCTCGAGGCCGGTGACTCCGGCCTGCGCACCTTCGTGTCCGTGCAGGGCTCGCTCGCGATGGGCGCGATCCACAAGCACGGCTCCGAGGAGCAGAAGGCGCAGTGGCTGCCGCGCATGACCACCGGCGAGGCGGTCGGCTGCTTCGGCCTCACCGAGCCGGGCGCCGGCTCGGACCCGGCCTCCATGACGACGACGGCCCGCCAGGAGCCCGGCGGCGACTGGGTGCTCGACGGGGCCAAGCGGTGGATCGGGCTGGCCACCCTGGCCGACGTCGCGATCATCTGGGCGCAGACCGGCGAGCCCGGCGACGGGCGCGGGGTGCGCGGCTTCGTGGTCCCCACGGACACCCCCGGCTTCCGCGCCGAGGCGATCACCCAGAAGCTGTCCATGCGGGCGTCGGTGCAGTGCGAGATCCACCTCGACGGCGTGCGTCTGCCCGCCTCCGCGATGCTGCCGGCCGGCTCCGCCGTCGGACTCAAGGGCCCCTTCCAGTGCCTCAACGAGGCCCGCTACGGGATCATCTGGGGCGCGATGGGCGCCGCCCGCGACTCCTTCGACGCCGTCCTCGACTACGCGATGCAGCGGCAGCAGTTCGGGGTGCCACTGGCCTCCCACCAGCTGACGCAGGCCAAGCTCGCGGACATGGCCGTGGCCATCGGCAAGGGCTACCTCTTGGCGCACCAGATCGGCCGCGCCAAGGACGCCGGCCCGCTCACCCCCGCCATGATCTCCGCCGGCAAGTTGGACAACTGCCGCGTGGCCATCGGCATCGCCCGGGAGGCCCGCGAGATGCTCGGCGGCAACGGCATCACACTGGAGCACTCGCCGCTGCGGCACGCGAACAACCTCGAGTCCGTGCGCACCTACGAGGGAACCGATGAGGTCCACCAGCTCACGCTCGGCCGGCACCTCACGGGCATCGGCGCGTTCGCCCCTAAGACCGCCCGCTGAGCATGGACGAGGGGGCGCGCCGTGGTCCTCCACAGCGCGCCCCCTGGTGGCGGAAGGCGGGCGACGGCCCGTTCCCCCGCGTAGAGGGGGGGGACAGCACTCTCAATATGCCTATGCGCTCGTGAGTACTGTGCGCCCTCGGGACAACCCCTGCTGGAGGTCGTCCAGTGTCCTCTGGATGCTCTCCGCCGATCTCTCAACAGTGGTGATAGGAATCCGAGGGAGGTGACCGTCCCGCGCGAGTGCCAACGCCTCGTGCAGATGTCCCAGGCTACCAACATAGTTACCGACGATGGACTTCTGCGTCAAGGTCACCGTCGCGGTCGGGAGGAGCATTTCCCCGCCGAACAAGCCGACGGTAACTAGGCACCCGCCCTTCCTCAAACTGTCGTAGGCCAGCTTCATAGTGGCCCCCGAGTTGACGACGTCGACGACCGCCACCGGGGGAGCACCCATGGCCTCAATGAGGTCGGCGGCCGACGTGTCCTCATCGATCACGACGCACCGTGCGGCACCCAGGCTCCGTGCCTGCTCGAAGTTCACGTCCGACCGGTCGACGACGGTGACGTCGGACATTCCCTTGGCTGCCAGGGCCGCCAGGCACATGAGACCCACGCCTCCGGCGCCGATGACGGCAACCGGCGACGTCTCCTGGGTTATCTTCGAGGCAGCCACCTGCTCTGCTGCGGACACCGCGGTGAGTCCGGAGCAGGCCAGGGTGGCGGCCCACTCGGGGTCCACGCCGGCCAAAGGCACCGCGTACTTCTCATGGGGGACAGACACGAGGTCCGCGTATCCGCCTGGCCGCATGATCCCCAGGATCCGACTACCCTCCACGCACAGGTTCTCGGCCCCCTCCTCGCACGTCGCGCACTCCCCGCAACCGAGCCATGGGTAGACCACGACGGCCTCCCCCACCGAGCGGTTGTGCACGTCTGGCCCTGTGGCGATGATCTCCCCAGCGATCTCGTGACCCATGATGAGGGGGTAGGCGACCCCGCGCTCTACCATGGACATGCGGCCTGCGCTGCCAAGATCGTAGCCACCCTCCCGCACGTGGATGTCTGTATGGCACACACCGGCGTGCGTCACCCGGACGACCACCTCCGAGGCTGCCGGGTCCGCCAGGTCCAATTCGATCTCTGCGATCTCCGGCTCGCCCACCGCGAACTGCGCATACGCCTTGTTCTTCATGATTCGCCTTTCCTCATGGAGGGTCTCCTCACGAGCCCCTCCGACTAGCTAACGAGATGTCACACCGAGGGTGCGGGTATCGGCAGGGCGACTGAGTGGCCAGGGACAGTCCCATCCGGACCCTTGCCGGGGAGGCCGCGACCCAGCGTCTCTCGGTAGGCAAAGAGCACGACGCAGAAGGAAATCCCTGTCATGCCGATCAGGAAGAAGGCAGGGGCCTCAGCGATCCCCGTCTGGCGGATCAGCCACTGCGAGACATAGGGGGCAGGACCGCCGGCGATGATGGACGAGATGTTGTAGCCAAGGGCGATCCCGGACACGCGCAGCGCCGGCGTGAAGAGCTCTGTATAGGCGGACAGGTACACACCCAGGTAGGCGCCCTCGAGAAGACCGAAGATAAGCTGCCCGCCGATCGCGAACCCCGTGCCCTGCTTCATCATCAAAAACAGCGGATAGGCCAGGAGGGTAAGTGACCCTGTGGCGATGAGGAAGACGGGCTTGCGTCCCACCTTGTCCGCCCACCGGCCCCAGAAAGGCAGGGAAAGACCGGCGAATAGCAAGGCCGACACGGTGGACCATGAGGCCTGGGACGCCGTCAGGATGCCCTGCGTCTGGAAGTACGTGGACATGTAGGTGAAGACGATGTAGTAGGCCGCGAAAGAACCCAAATTCAACCCCGTCACCAGTAGTACCTGCCGGGGCGCCTGCGTCAGTGCCTCGCGGATGGGGGACTTCTTCACCGCGTCCGCCTGGTCGATGCGGTCGAACTCCTCGGACTCCTCCATGTGCCGCCGGATGAACACCGCCACCAGGCCCATGGGCACTGAGAGAAGGAAGGGGACCCGCCATCCCCACTCCAACATTTGCTGGTCGGTAAGAGTGGCGTAGAGCACGGCGGTGACCACCGCACCCAGGGCTGTGCCGGTCACGAGCCCCAGATTAACGAATGAGGTATCGAACGCTCGGGTCCGGTCCGAGGACGCCTCAGCGGTGTAGGTTGCGGCGGAGGCCATCTCCCCGCCTGCGGCGACCCCCTGTACAGCCCGGAGCGTCACCAGGAGGATGGGTGCGAGCAGCCCCACGGACGCATAGACGGGCAGGACGCCCATCAGCGCGGAGGTCCCGGCCATGCCGATGACTGAGATGGTCAGAGCCGGTCGACGACCGAACCGGTCAGCGATGTGGCCGAATAGCATCCCCCCGAGCGGCCGAAACAAGAAAGAGACCCCGAATACAGCCAGCGCTGACAAGACGGCGACGGCCGGGTCCCCACTGGGGAAGAAGACCTTTGCGATCGTGACCGCCACGAAAGCGTAGACCATGTAGTCGTACCACTCGATCACAGTGCCCACACTGGAGGCAGTAATGGCCACACGCCGCCTCCGGTCCTTGCTCAAAGGCAGTCCTGGACGCAAGGTCTCCGGCAGGTGCATTCCGTGACCCCCTGAGGGGGTTCCGGGCGAGGCATTCATGTCAATCCCTTCAGGTCCAGGTGCAGGTGAGGAACGAGCGTCCACGGCATGAGCAGGGCGATCCCCAGGATCAGATTGCGAGTGATCTGAATCACTTTTTTGATCTGCGAGAATCTTAGCCCCTACAGAACGCCTGACAAGGAAGAGGCCGCATTTTTCCCCGATTGGGAACACTGGCATTCTGTAATCGCATCAATGTGAGGCCGAGCACAGCGCAGGCTACACCGCGCCCCACATGACGCCTTCTTGGCAGGCTGGATTGATGCCGCAGATGGGCTCACCGATGTTCCCTAGGCATTGGACGGGCCTTCGTAAGGTCGCAGAGTATGAGACCTACGACACCAAGGCCCCCGCATCGAGAGGACCCCTCATGACCCGCTACGTCACCCAGAACCCCGCCACCGGTGAGCTCCTGGAGGAATTCGCGGAGCTACCCGTCGGTGAGACTGAGGCGGTGATTGCTAACGCTGAGGCCGGCTACCGCGCATGGCGCGACGTCGACGTCGCGGAGCGGGCTCGCCTTCTCCACCGCATCGCCGACCTCTATGAGGAACGACTGGAGGAGCTCGCCCGGGACGTCACCACGGAGATGGGCAAGCCCGTCACCGCGGCCCGCGCCGAGATGTACACGGTGATTGGCATCTTCCGCTACTACGCTGAGCAGGGCCCGGCGATGCTGGCTCACGAACCCATCGCCGTCCAGGGTGAAGGCACGGCCTACATCCGTCGCGATCCCATCGGGGTGCTCCTGGCCGTCATGCCTTGGAACTTCCCCCACTACCAGGTTGCCCGGCTCGCCGCGCCGAACCTCCTACTGGGGAACTCCTTGATCCTCAAGCACGCAGGGATCTGTGCCCGTTCCGCACTCAATGTGCAGCGGCTCTTCACTGACGCAGGCCTGCCGCAGGGAGTCTTCACCTCGGCGTTCATCGGCCACGAGGCCGTGGCGACCATCCTCGAGGATGACCGCGTGCAGGGTGTCTCCCTCACCGGCTCAGACGCCGCGGGCGCGATCATCAGCGAGCTGGCGGGACGGAACGTGAAGAAGGCTGTCCTGGAGCTCGGCGGCTCTGATCCGTTCATCGTCGCCCCCGACGCCGATGTCGCCCGCGCCGCCGAGGACGCGGTGACTGGCCGGTGCACGAATTCCGGGCAGACCTGCACCTCGTCCAAGCGGTTCATCGTGGTTCAGGAGCACTTCGACGCGTTCGTCGATGCCTTCACTGCGGGTATGAGGTCGGTCCCATTCGGGGACCCCCGTGAGGCACGGACCGTCGTGGGTCCGCTCTCCTCGCAGGATGCCGTGGAGGAAATCCACGGGATCGTGACCGACGCCGTCGCGCACGGTGCACGGGTGCTGGTCGGCGGCGAGCCGATGCCGGGGCCAGGGTGCTACTATCCCCCGACGGTCCTCGTGGATGTGGATGAGTCCGCCCGCGCCTATCGTGAGGAGATCTTCGGCCCGGTTGCCGTGGTCCACTGCGTGAAGGACTTGAACGCGGCGATCCGGTTGGCCAACGACTCTCCCTACGGACTCTCCAGCTCCGTCTACACCACCTCGTCCGCCGTGGCGGACGAGGTTTCAGCCCGCTTGGAAACGGGCATGGTGTGGATTAACTCCATTTCAAAGTCCTCTGCTGAGCTCCCCTTCGGCGGTGTCAAGCGCTCAGGCATCGGCCGTGAACTTGGCACACTGGGAATCGAGGAGTTCGCGAACCACAAGCTGGTCCGTTCCCCAGAAGGGCTTGTCGGCGCCTGATTCCCACCCCATGATGACGCCGCCCTCGACGCCTCCGGAGGGGCCCCGCGCCCGGGCTCAGGCGTCGTCGGCGGGCGCCTCGGGCGCCGGGGCCTCCTCGGCGACGGACGCGAGGATCGGGGTGGCCGGCAGCTTCCGCACGCGCTTGGGGCGGCGGGCGCGGGCGGGGATGAGGGCGCGCATGTTCTCGGTCTTGCCGAAGCAGAGCAGCCGGTCGCCCTCCTCGAGGACCTTGGTGTCCGCGGGGTTGGGGAACACGGAGGTGCCGCGGTGCAGGGTGAGCACCTGCAGGTCCTTCGCGAGCAGCCCGGAGTCCTCGATGGACTGGCCCACCCAGCCGGAGCCGGCGTGCACGGTGATCTCACCGACCCCGTACCCGGTGGAGACGGCCAGGCGCTGGCGCACGTCGATGTCCGGGAAGCCGGCCTGGTCCGCCACGTAGTCGATGATCGCGCCGGCCACGTCCAGGTCCGTGGCGGCCTCGATGCCCTGCAGCCCCGGGGAGGAGTTCACCTCCATGACCAGCGGGCCGTGCTCGCCCTCGAGCATGTCCACGCCGGCCACGCGCAGGCCCATGATGTGGGCCGCCCGCACGGCGGTCTCCGCGTACTCGGGCGAGAGCTCGACGCGCTCCACGGTGCCGCCGCGGTGCACGTTGGAGCGGAACTCGTCCCCCTGGGCCCGGCGGCGCATCGCGGCCACCACACGGTCCCCCACCACGAGTGCGCGGATGTCCGTGCCCTTGGACTCCTCCACGAACCGCTGGATGAGCACCTGCTGGTTGGTGCCGTGCAGCGTCTCGATGATCGCCTCGGCCACCTTCTTGGTCGGCGCCAGGATCACGCCGATGCCCTGGGTGCCCTCGAGCAGCTTGATCACCACGGGTGCCCCGCCCACCATGTCGATCGCCGTGGAGACCTCGCCGCGGTTGCGCACGAACACGGTGGCGGGCATGTCGATCTCGTGCCGGGAGAGGATCTGGGTGGCCCGCAGCTTGTCCCGCGAGTTCATGATCCCGGCGGCCGTGTTGGGCGTGTAGACGTCCATCTGCTCGAACTGGCGTACCACGGCGGTGCCGAAGTAGGTCACCGAGTTGCCGATGCGCGGCAGCACGGCGTCATAGCCGGAGAGGGGGCGGCCGCGGAACATCAGATCGGGCTCGTCCGAGCTGAGGTCGATGCCGAAGCGCAGGGTGTCCAGGACCTTCACCTGGTGGCCGCGCTCGAGCGCCGCGGTCTTGAGGCGCTGCGTCGAGTAGGCGCGCAGGGAACGGGAGAGGATGGCGAGCTTCATGACCGCTTTCCTGGGAGGATGAGGGGCGTGTCTGAATCTAAGCACACGGCCCCGGCCCCCCACGGCGTGCCCCCCACCGACGACGGCGCCGCTCGCCCGGGGCTGGTGGGCTGGCGCGAATGGGTCGGCCTGCCCGCCGCCCACACCCCCTGGATCAAGGCCAAGATCGACACCGGTGCCCGCACCTCGGCGCTCCACGCCTTCGGCATCGAGCGGTTCACCCGCGACGGCGCCGCATGGGTCCGGTTCGAGGTGCACCCGTGGCAGACCTCGGCCGCGGACGCCCGGACGGCCGAGCTGCCGGTGGCCGACCTGCGCACGGTCCGCTCCTCGAACGGCGAGGCGCAGGAGCGCGTCGTCGTCGTGATGCCGCTGACCCTGGCCGGCCGCACGATCGAGGCGGAGGTGACCCTGACCCACCGGGACGAGATGGGCTTCCGCATGCTCGTGGGCCGCACCGCGCTGGCCGCCGGCGGCCTCCTCGTGGACCCCGCCGCCTCGTACGTGGGCGGGCAGCCGCCGCGCGGCGTGCGCCGCCGGAACCGGGGACGCGCGTGAGCCGTCGCCCCGCCCGCGCCCCCTTCGCGTTCGGCGGGGTCGAGGTGGCGGCAGGCCGCCGCCACGAGCTGTCCCTGCCGATCTCCCAGCTCGTCACCGGCGCGGACGTCACCCTGCCCGTGCACGTGCTGCACGGCCGCGAGGACGGGCCCACCGTGTGGGTCTCCGCCGCGATCCACGGGGACGAGGTGGCCGGCGTCGAGATCGTCCGCCGCGTCCTGGAGCGGCTGCAGCCCAAAAACCTGCGCGGCACCCTGCTGGCCGTGCCCATCGTCAACGTGCTCGGCGTGATGGCCGGAGACCGCTACCTGCCGGACCGCCGCGACCTGAACCGCTCCTTCCCCGGCTCCGCCCGGGGCTCGCTCGCCTCGCGCATCGCGCACCTGATGATGACCGAGGTGATCGGCCGCTGCACCGTGGGCATCGATCTGCACACCGGCGCGGACCGCCGCTCCAACCTGCCGCAGATCCGGTGCGACCTGGAGGACCCCCAGACCCGCGCGCTCGCCGAGGCGTTCGGCGCCCCCGTGCTCTTCCACGCCCGCCTGCGGGACGGCTCCCTGCGCGCCGCGGCCCGCGAGACCGGCGCGCGCGTGCTGCTCTACGAGGCCGGTGAGGCCTGGCGGTTCGACGAGTACGCGATCGCCCCCGGCGTGGACGGGGTCCTGCGCGTGCTCGCGGCCCTGGACATGGTGGATCCCGCGGACGTCGGGCTCACCGAGCCCGGGCCGGACGCCGTCGTCGACGCCCCCGGTCCGCTGCCCGGCGAGGTCCCCGAGGAGCGGACCACGGACGTGCCCGAGGCGACCGATGCCACCGGCGAGGACACCGCCGCCGTGCACCCCGACGTCGTCGACGGCGAGCAGGACTCCCCGTACCTGGTGTGGCAGTCCACCTGGGTGCGCGCCCGCGCGGACGGCCTCGTGCACCTGGACGTCTCCCTCGGCGAACGCGTGAGCGCCGGGGACCGGATCGGGGCGCTCTACAACTCGTTCGGCCGCCGCCTCGCGCACGTGAAGGCCGAGCTGACCGGCGTGGTCATCGGCCGCACCGAGGCACCCCTGGTGCACCGCGGCGACGCCCTCGTGCACATCGGGGGATGGGACGCATGAGCAGCGGCGGGGCGCCGTCCGCGCGTCGGAGCCGCCCGGCTCAGGCCGGGGACGGGCGCCGGGCGATGGCCCGGCCGCCGTGCACGAGCCGGTAGTAGAGCAGCAGCGCCACCCCGACGCCGCCGGAGAGCAGGTACATCACCGGGATCCCGACGGCGGCCACCACCGCGCCGAGCACCATGGGGCCGAGGCCGGTGCCGAGGTCCAGGAGCAGGAAGAACGTGCCCGTGGCGACGCCGATCTCGGTGGGCCGGACCACCTTGATCGCGATGGTCTGGAACACGCTCACCACGGGCCCGTAGGTCAGCCCCAGCAGGGCGCCGGCCACGAGCATGCCCGCCGGCTCCCGCCACAGCGCCAGCACCGCGTAGGAGACGGCCATGCCCGCGAGGATCGGGTAGACGACGGCGTTGTCCCCGTGCCGGTCGTGCAGCACGCCCAGGACGGCACGGCCCACGATGGTGCCCGCGGCGAAGAGCAGGAAGAACAGGCTCGGCACCATCGCCGGGTAGCCCTGCTGCTGCGCGAACGTGGCCATGAACGCGAGGATGCCGCCGTACATGAACCCGGAGGCCAGGGCCACGCCCGCCGCCGGCGCCACCTCTGCGGAGAACACGTCCGCCCGGTGCAGCCGGAACCGGCCCGTCAGCGGCGGCTCGGGCACGCGCAGGAACAGGGCGATCAGCAGGGCCATGCCCGTGAAGCCGATGCACGCCCAGAACAGGGCGTCGTAGCCGAGGGCGGTGCTCAGCTGCAGGGCCACCATCGGCCCGACGGCGCCCGCGAGCGTCATGGACGTGGAGAACCAGCCGGTGCCCTCGGAGCGGCGCACCGGCGGGACGATCCGCTGCACGGCCGTGGCCAGCACGGTGCCGGCCGCGCCGAAGCACATGCCGTTGAGCAGCCGCACCGCGGTCAGCGTGGCCAGGGAGTCCGCCCAGAGGTACGCCGCCGTCGTGAGGACGTAGCAGGCCAAGGCGACGAGCAGGACCCGCCGCCGCCCCCACGCGAAGGTGGCGGGTGTCGTCGTCATGCGGGTGAGGACCGCGCCCAGCACGAACGCCCCCACCACGACGCCGGCCTCCGCGTCCGACGCGCCGAAGGACGTGACGGCGTAGAGCGCCATCGCGGTCATGAGCGTGTAGAAGATCATCGCCACGAACAGGTAGGTGGCGCTGACGAGGATGAACGGGCGCGTCCACAGGGGCGGGCGCGGGGCCGCCGTCGAGCCGGCAGGGTCGGAGGGCGGTGGGGCGGAGGGCATGATCTCCATGTTCCCCCACGGCACGAGGCCCCGGCCCGCTCGTGAAGAGCGGACCGGGGCCTCGGGTGCGCGTCGCCGGCGCGACGGGCTCAGAAGCGGATGATCACTTCTTGGCCTTGGCGGCCACGACCTGCAGCTGGACGGTCGCGATGACGTCCTCGTGCAGGCGGACCTGGGCCTCGTGGTTGCCCACGGACTTGATGTGCGCCGGCAGGGTGATCGAGCGCTTGTCCACGGAGCCGAGGCCGGCGGCCTCGATCGCCTCGGCGACGTCGGCGGTCTGGACGGCGCCGAACAGGCGACCCTCCGCACCGGCGGTGCGCTCGAGCTTCACGGTGGCGGACTGGAGCTGCGCGGCCTGGGCCTGCGCGTCCTCCAGGTTCGCCACGGCGCGGGCCGCGCGGGCCTTCTGCAGGGACTCGACCTGCTTCTCCCCGCCCTTGGTCCACACGGTGGCGAAACCGCGCGGGAGCAGGTAGTTGCGGGCGTACCCGTTCTTGACCTCGACCACGTCACCGGAGGTGCCGAGACCGGCCACTTCCTGGGTCAGGATGAGCTTTGCCATCTGGGTGTTCCTTCCTTCGCTCGCTCGATCAGCCGCGGCCGGCGCCGGCGTAGGGCAGCAGGGCCACCTCGCGGGCGTTCTTGACGGCCTGGGCGATCTTGCGCTGCTCCTGGACGGTCACGCCGGTCACGCGACGGGCACGGATCTTCCCGCGGTCGGAGATGAACTTGCGCAGCAGGGCCACGTCCTTGTAGTCGATCTCGGTGATCTTGGCGGCCTTGAGCGGGTTGGACTTCGGTTTGGGCTTGCGGAGTTCAGCCTTCGCCATCGTGGTGCTCCTTCAGAGTTCTCTGGAGCCCGCAGAACGGTTCTGCGGGATGGGATCACGCGGCGTCCCGTACGGGGCACGGGGCCGTGTGCAGTGCGGCCCGGCGGTACCGGGTCGCGGGTGGGATGGGCCACCGGGGGGCGGCCCTCCGGGCGAGATGCGCCCGGACGGAGAGGTCCGTGGTGTTCCGTGTCCGTCGCGGCCGTGGGGGCCGCGCCCGGTCAATGCAGGATCAGAACGGGGGCTCGTTGGAGGACGGGGTGTCCCATCCGCCGCCACCGCCGCCGGACCAGGGGTCCTGCGGTGCGGCCTGGCCGCCGCCCTGCTGCTGGCCGCCCCAGCCGCCGCCCTGCTGGGCGCCGCCGAAGCCGCCGTCGTTGTTCCCCCCGAAGCCGCCGCCGGCCGGGGCGCCGCCGACGCCGCCCCCCTGCTGGCCGCCGCCGAAGCCACCGCCGCCACCACCGCCGCGCTGGGCGCGGGTGACCTTGGCCGTGGCGAACCGCAGCGCCGGGCCGACCTCGTCCACGTCCAGCTCCCAGCTGGTGCGACGGTTGCCGTCCCGGTCGTCGTAGGAGCGCGCCCTGAGGCGGCCCTGCACGATCACGCGCATGCCCTTGGTCAGCGACTCCGCCACGTTCTCCGCGGCCTCGCGCCAGACCGAGCAGCGCAGGAACAGCGCTTCGCCGTCCTTCCACTCGTTGGTCTGGCGGTCGAACGTGCGGGGCGTGGACGCGACGGTGAAGTTCGCGACGGCCGCGCCGTTCGGGGTGAAGCGCAGCTCCGGGTCGGCGGTGAGGTTGCCGACCACGGTGATGACGGTCTCGCCTGCCATGGTCACTCCTGTCTTCGGGGGTTCTGCCGGTCAGTGACCGGATCCGGGGATCCGGGACTGCTCAGCGGGGTTCCGGTGGGGGCGTCGGGGACTGATCCGATGCTCTCAGACCCTCCGGACACGGTACGAGGATCACTCAGCGGTGATCTTCTGCTCCTCCGGACGGATGATCTTGGTGCGCAGGATCGTCTCGTTGAGGTTCAGCAGACGGTCCAGCTCCTGGGTGGCGGCCGGCTCCGACTGGAAGTTGACGACCACGTAGATGGCCTCGGACTTCTTCTGGATCTCGTAGGCGGTCTTGCGGCGACCCCACACGTCGATGTTGTCGACGGTGCCGCCGGCGTTCGTGACGACCTCGAGGTACTTCTTCAGGGTCGGCTCCACGGTGCGCTCGTCGACCTCAGGGTCGATCAGCACCATCAGCTCATAAGCACGCATGCGAACCCACCTCCTCTGGGCTTGCGGCCGCGGTCTCTCCGCGGCAGGAGGTTCTGCGTTCTCCCCTTACGCATGCATCCGCACTCTTCGGCGGCACGCAGGGGATCCCGTCAAGAATACCAGCATTGCGCCTCCGCAGATGAGGTGCCACCCCTAGGGGGCCGTGGGGTGGCCGGGGCTTGCCCTCGGTCGACGACGACGTACCTTGGAAGGAGGACACACATCCTGTGTCAAACCCCTCTCACGTTTCGGAGCATCCATGTCAGAGTCCACGTCGGCAGCGCCCCAGCCGTCCCAGTCCGTCCCCTCCCGCCGCCGAGTCGCCAGCAGCCTCGCGTGGGCGGTGCCGACCGTCGTCGCCGCCGCCGCTGCCCCCGCCGAGGCGGCCAGCCCTCTCCCGCGGATCGACCGCGTGTTCAGTATCCGCCGCGCCACCACAGCAGCCGTGCCCGGCGCGTCGGTGTCGGCCTGCGGCTCGGGTTCGACCCGCTTGAGCGTCACCACGGACGACGTCAATACCTACTACCGGATCGCCAATGTGCGCACCGGCTCCACGGTGACGGATGTGACCGCCTCCGTCCTGGTGCAGAAGGACATGGTGGATGCGATGGGGTCTCGGAACCCCCTCACCTGGACGAGCGCCACGACGGACTGGAGCACCCCCGTCCGTGAGGTCTCCGGGACCGGCAGTCCGGTCCTGTACACCAACAACGGCACCCGGTACTACCGCTACGTCAGCAAGCTCTCCACCCCGGTACCCGCCCCCGTCTCAGGCACCATCACCCTGCCGCGCATCGGGTGGTACAGCAACTGCAGCACGACCCTCGCCGGCGTGTCGGTCAGCGGCCGCGGCAGTGCCGTCGTGAACGGCATGACCTTGGACAATGTCGGCGACTTTCGGACGCTGTGACCCCGGGCCCCGCCGGCTGACGCAGCCCCGCGCACGCCGCACGTGGCAGCCGTCATCCCCCGCCGCGCCTCACACCCCGCGGAAGAACTCCCGCACGGCCGCCGTCAGGTGCTCCACGTCCCGCACGCCGCACATCTCGCGCGCCGAGTGCATGGACAGCAGGCCCAGGCCCACGTCCACGGTCCGGATGCCCAGGCGGGTCGCCGAGATCGGGCCGATGGTGGAGCCGCAGGGGACGTCGTTGTGGGAGACGAACTCCTGGAACGGCACCCCCGCCACGCCGCAGCAGCGGGCGAACGCGGCCTCTCCCCCCGCGTCGGTGGCGTAGCGCTGGTTGGCATTGATCTTCAGCAGCGGGCCGTGGTTCACGCGCGGGTGGTTCACGGGGTCATGCCGCTCGGCGTAGTTCGGGTGCACCAGGTGGCCGGCGTCCGCGGAGAGCAGCCAGGACCCCGCGATCGCCCGCGCGCGGCCCTGCCCGGCCACGCCGAGCACCTCGAGCACGCGCCCCATGACCTCCTCGAGCAGCGGACCGGCCGCCCCGGACCGCGACGCCGACCCCAGCTCCTCGTGGTCGAACGCGGCGAGCAGCGGGATCACCGGGGCGCCGGCCGCCTCACCGGCCACCCCGCCCGCGACGGTCCCCTCGTACGCGATCGCCCCCTCGGCGCCACCGTGTTCGCGCGCCAGCTCCTCGAGCGCCACGAGGCCCGCGTGCACCGAGCTCAGGTTGTCCAGCCGGCCCGACGCGAAGAACTCGCCCGCCAGCCCGAAGAGTCCGGGCGCCTGGGCGTCGGCCACCACGACGTCGTGCCCGCGCACCGCGGCCGGGTCCACGCCGGCGGCGGCCGCGAGCGCGGTCAGCACGTCACCGGGCACGCGGGCGGCCAGACCGTCGGCCTCCGCCTCGCCGGCGCCCTCGCCGCGCGGGGCGAGCGCCCCCACGACGGGGTTCGTGTGCCGCTGCCGCTTCAGCGTCAGCCCCTCGTTGACCTCGCGGTCCAGGTGGATGGCCAGCTGCGGGATGCGCCCCACGGGCCCGGTCGCGGCGAGCACCTGCGTGCCGTCGTCGAGGGCGAGACGCCCGGCGAACCGCAGCTCACGGTCCAGCCACGAGTTCAGCAGCGGGCCGCCGTACACCTCGACGCCGGCCTGCACCCAGCCGTCGGCCGTCACGGTGGCCGGGTTCGGCTTGAGCTTGAACCCCGGCGAGTCCGTGTGCGCCCCGAGCACGCGGAACACCGGCACGACGTCGGCGCTCGGCCCCGCCTCGTCCGGCCCGGCCACGCGCGGCTCAGCGCCCGCGGCCCGGCCCAGCGCCCCGGCGCCCGTCGGCACGATCCAGGCCACCGCCGCGCCGTCGCGCACCACCACATAGCCGCCCGGGGCCGACGGGAAGTCGACCGTCTCGTCCAGCCGGGTGAAGCCGACGGCCTCCAGACGGCGTGCGACCTCCTCCGCGGCGTGGTAGCTGGAGGGCGAGGCGGTCACGAACTCGGCCAGGTCCCGCAGGTGGGCGGGCATCTCGGCGACGGTGTCACGGGTCACGGGGGTCATGCCCCGACCGTACCGCGCCCCGTCACCCCGTCCGGCTACCCTGGCCCGGAGGCGGGCCCGCTGCATCGCCCGCCCCGTCAGCGCAGGAGGAGCCCGCCGTGGACATCATGATCGCCGTCGCCGTGGGGGTCTTCCTCCTGGTGGCGTGGACCGTGGGCGGCTGGGCCATCGTGCGGATGGCTTCACCCGGGACGGGGACGCGGCCCGCGCCCCCGCCCACGACGCACACGACGACGGCGCCGCGCGTCCGGTGCACCCCGGCGCGGCCGCGGACCCGGCCACCGACCCCCACGTGATGTGGCGCGAGCAGATGAAGGCGGCCACGGCCGCCTCCGGGGCGCAGTGCGTCTGCCCGCCGCCGCCCCGCGAGGACGGCGCCGCCGCGGCGGGGACGACCGCGCCGCCGTCGTCCCCGGACTGCCCGATCCACCGCTGGGACTACGCCTGAACCGCGGCCGGTCGGCCTGAGCGCCCCTGGGCCGGTCCGGCGTACGCGCCGGCGAGCGGGTCGGTGTCCGGGTGGCCGCCGTGGTCGCGCTTCACGAGGTCCTCGGCCGGGTGCAGCATCTCCCACACGACGCGCCCGCACAGCCACAGCACCGCGAGCATGTGCGCGAGGATCGCGGCCACGTAGACGGAGTCGTCCATGGAGTGCTGCGGCGGGGTCTCGGCCACCCCCTTGGCCAAGTACATCCACACGGCGAAGAAGTGCAGCGCCTCCACCGTCTGCCACACCCAGAAGTCCCGCCACCGCGGCAGGGCGAGCGCCAGGAGCGGGATCAGCCAGACCACGAACTGCGGTGAGTACACCTTGTTGGTGAGCACGAACGCCGCCACCACCAGGAACGTCAGCTGGGCCAGCCGCGGGGTGTGCCGCACCCGCACGCCGAGCACGAAGATCCCCAGGCAGCACACCGCGAAGGTCCCGTAGGCCAGCAGGGTCAGGGAGTCCTCCGGAACGAACGCCCACCCGGCCTGCGCGGCGGTCACGTCCCACGCGTGCCACACGCTGGACAGGCCCGGCCCGCGCTCGCCGGAGAAGGTGAAGAACACGGACCACGCCTGGACGTTCACGACCATGAGCGGCACGTTGACCGCCGCCCACGCCGCCACCGTGCCCCCGGCCGCGAGCAGGAACGGCCGCCACCGCCGCGAGCGCACCGCCAGGATCAGCAGCGGCCCCAGGATCAGCAGCGGATACAGCTTCATGGCCGCGCCGAGGCCGAACAGCACCCCCGCCGTCAGGGACCGGCCGCGCGACCACGCGTACATGCCGCACGCCAGCAGGGCCACGGCCCACAGGTCCCAGTTGATGGTGCCGGCCAGCACGATCCCCGGGGCCACGGCCACCATGAGCCCGTCCGTCCACCGGCGCCCCGCCATCCGGACGGTCAGCACCGCGACGACGGCCCACAGCACCACCACGAACCCGAAGTTCACGAGCCAGAACACCACCGTGCCCTGCTCCGGCGAGAACGGCAGCGCCTGCGTGATCCAGGCCGCCACCGAGCCCACGACGGACATCAGCACGGGGTACTCGAACGTGGAGCCCGCCCGGAACGGCGCCCACGGGTCCGCCGCGAACCCGCGCCCGCCGTAGAGCGCGGCCCAGTCCGAGTAGCAGCCCGCGTAGTAGACGTCCGGGGCGCCCCAGCCGTGCAGCAGGCACGGCGACTTCTGCAGCACGGTCACGACGGCGGCCAGAGCCACCAGCAGCGCCGTCAGCGCCACGGGCCCGGCCCAGGAGCCGGTCCCCCGTCCGGGGCCGTTCGCCGCGAGGCCGCCGGCGAGCTGGAAGCGGCCGCCGCGCTCACCGGGGGCGGGCAGGGCCCCGGACGGTGCGCTGTCAGCGGAACGCCCGGCGGGGGCGCCCGGGGCGGTCACGGCGTCGCTCGGGGCGCCGTCCGCGGCGTGAGTGGGCGGCTCGCTGGGGGTCGCGGCGTGCGCGGGGGCCGGTCTCATGCCCCCATCCTAGGAAGCCGCCCGGACACCGGACGGGCGGGGCCGCCGTCGTCGGTCGTAGACTGGCGGGGTTGATCCCCGGGTGAGCGCCCCGCCGAACGGCGTGGGCCCCCTGCGCGCGCTCCGCGTGCCCGCACCCGTTCCGGACAGTCGAGGAGAGAACCAGACCGTGGCCACCAATCCCATCCGCGTCGCCATCGCCGGCGTGGGCAACTGCGCAACATCCCTCATCCAGGGTGTGGAGTACTACCGCGAGGCGAAGGCCACGGACACGGTCCCAGGCCTGATGCACGTGCAGTTCGGCGACTACCACGTGTCCGACCTCGAGTTCGTGGCCGCGTTCGACGTGGACGCGAAGAAGGTCGGCCTCGACCTGTCCGAGGCCATCACCGCCTCCGAGAACAACACCATCAAGATCGCGGACGTGCCCCACGCGGACGTCACCGTCCAGCGCGGCCCCACCCTGGACGGCCTCGGCAAGTACTACGCCGAGACCATCGAGGAGTCGGAGGCCGAGCCCGTGGACGTGGCCCAGGCCCTCCGCGACGCGGAGGTGGACGTGCTGGTCTGCTACCTGCCCGTCGGCTCGCAGCTGGCCACCGAGCACTACGCCCAGGCCGCGATCGACGCCGGCGTCGCGTTCGTGAACGCCCTGCCCGTGTTCATCGCCGGCACCCCGGAGTGGGCCGAGAAGTTCACCGCCGCGGGTGTGCCGATCGTGGGCGACGACATCAAGTCCCAGATCGGCGCCACCATCACCCACCGCGTGATGGCCAAGCTGTTCGAGGACCGCGGCGTCACCCTGGACCGCACCTACCAGCTCAACGTGGGCGGCAACATGGACTTCAAGAACATGCTCGAGCGTGAGCGCCTGGAGTCCAAGAAGATCTCCAAGACGCAGGCCGTCACCTCCAACACCTCCGCGCAGCTGGGCGAGAAGGACGTGCACATCGGCCCGTCCGACTACGTGGCCTGGCTCGACGACCGCAAGTGGGCGTTCGTGCGCCTCGAGGGCCGCAACTTCGGCGACGCCCCGGTCTCGCTCGAGTACAAGCTCGAGGTGTGGGACTCCCCCAACTCGGCCGGCGTGATCATCGACGCCGTGCGTGCCGCGAAGATCGCCCTGGACCGCGGCATCGGCGGCCCGATCCTCTCGGCCTCGTCCTACTTCATGAAGTCCCCGCCCGTGCAGCACAACGACGACGCGGCGCACGAGCTCGTGGAGGCCTTCATCCGCGGCGACATCGAGCGCTGACCCGCCCGGTCCCCGCGGACCGCGCACGACGCCGGCCCGTCGCCTTCCCCGTGGAGGTGACGGGCCGGCGTCGTCGTGGGGGCGCGTGCCGCCCCGGCCACCGCGCTCAGCGCCGCGTGCCGAGCCGGTCCTCGATGGTGAGCCGGACGAGCTGGGCATACATGGCCTGGCCGTCGGCGCGGGGGTGCACGCCGTCGGCGGAGAAGTCCGTGACGTGCTGCTTCGCCGCGGCGTCCCAGTCCGCCAGGACGATCCGGTCCGGGTGGGCCTTGGCCTGCGCCTCCATCTGCACCTGCACGTCCGCGATCCAGTCCATCGGGCCGTGCGGCACCACGAGCACGAGCAGCCGGTCCTCGCCGACGGCCGCCAGGATCTTCTCCCAGTCGCCCCGATGGGTGGTGCCGTTGGCGCCCAGGGCCACCACGACGACGTCGCTCAGCTGGCCGTCCGCCTTGAGCTTCTCGAGCTCGTCCGCGGCGTCCCAGATCTGGTAGCCCACCTCCGCCTCGAGCAGCATCCCCGGCAGCTGCTCCATGAGCTTGGGCGCGGCCGAGAGCGAGACGGAGTCGCCGATCAGGGTGACGTCCGGGCCGAGCTCGGACGGCGGCAGGGCCGCGGTGAGCTGCTCCTTGGAGTACGTGGGGCGCGTGACGGCCGGGTCGCCGAGCCCGAGCCCGGACGGCTCGGCGGACGACCCGGGCGAGGACGTCGCACCGGCGGAGCCCTCCGCGTCCCCGGGGGCGGCCGAGCCGGGCGAGGCCGAGGCCGACGCCTCGGCCCGCTTCGACTGCTCCGCCGCGCGGGACTCGCGGGCCGCCTGCTGCGCCGCCTCGGCGGCCTTGAGGGACTCCTCCGCCTGGGCGATGTCCTGCTCCAGCTGGGTCTGCGCGGGCGAGTGCACCACGGCGGCCACGGCCGCCGCGGGCACGGCCACGAGCCCCAGGGCCGTGGCGGCGGCCGCGAACCGGCCGATCGGCCCGGCCCCGCCCGTGAACGCCCGCCGAGCGGCTGCGCCCCAGCGACCGAAGGCACCCCTGAACCCCTCGTGGAGGATGGGCTCCTCGATCAGCCGGGTGCTCAGGTCGGCGATCAGGGCGGTCAGCAGCAGGATCGCGCCGGCGGCCACGGGCTCGACCCACCCGGGGGCGTCCACGGGCACCATCACGCGCATGATCACGAGCAGCGGCCAGTGCCACAGGTACGCGGCGTAGGAGCGGCGCCCCCACCAGCGCAGGAACCCGTTGCCCAGCGCGCGAGAGAGCGAGTCGCGCCGGTCGCCCTGCACCACGTGCCAGACGATGAACGCGACGACGGCGGACAGGCCCGCCAGCACTCCGCGGTACGTGCTCGCGTGGCCGCCGTCGACCAGGGCGAAGCCCGCCGCGAGCACCGCGACGGCGCCCCACGCGACAGCCACCCGCGTGGCCGAGGTCCGCGGCTCGGGACCGCCGTGCTCGGGCCGGGGCACGTGGGCCAGGCCGATCGCCACGCACGCGCCGAACAGCAGGCCGAAAGCGTGGGTGTCCGTGCCGAAGTAGAGGCGGGCCTGCTCGAACCCGTGCCACGAGCCCCAGGCCATCCACGCCGCGGAGGCCACGGCCGCGACCGCGACCGCGAGGATACGACGTCGGTCCGCCACCCGCCCCGAGTTCACCGTGCTGCGCGGCGGCCAGGTGAGCAGGAGCAGCCCCCAGAGGAGCAGGGGCCAGAGGATGTAGAACTGCTCCTCGATCGCCAGGGACCACAGGTGCTCGAACAGAGGCGGCGAGGCGCGGTTGAAGTAGTCCCCGCCCTGCAGGATCATCACCCAGTTGCTGGTGTAGGTCAGGGCGCCGAACCATTGGCGACCCAGGCCCGCGGGGAACTCGTCCACCGCCAGCCACGCGAGCGCGGTGGTGCCCACGAGCGCCATCAGCATGGCCGGGATGAGGCGTCGGACGCGCTTCATCCAGAAGGTGCCCAGCGCCACGCCCCGGCCCGCGTCCACACCGCGGACCAGGCCGGTGGTGATGAGGAAGCCGGAGAGCACGAAGAACATGTCCACGCCCACGAACCCGCCGCGCAGGAAGGTGGGCCAGGCGTGGAAGACGAGCACGGCGAGCACCGCGATCCCCCGCAGCCCGTCGAGGGCGGTCACCCGGCCGGGGCCGCGGCTGACCCGTGTGCCGACCTTGACGGCGGGCGCGCCGTCCTGGGGCGACAGGGCATGGCGGGGCACGGGCGCGGTGCGCTGGTCGGAACTCACAGCGGTCGATCATCCCATCCGGACCTGGATGGGCCAAAGCCTCCGGCTATCCCCACCCGCCCCACCGCGTTGGGGGCGGTTTCCGGTGGTATTCCACTCCCAAAGCACCGATTTCCGCCCCCGGAAGCGGGGGGCGGGCGCCGGTCAGTGGTTGCGCAGCGCCTCGATGAGCTCGTCCTTGGTCATGGTGGAGCGGCCCTCGATGTCGAGCTCGCGGGCCCGCTTCGCGAGCTCGTCCTTGGTCCAGTCCTCGTAGGAGCCGGCCTCGCCGCCGCGCTCGGCGACCTCGTCCCGGCCGTCCCGGGCGGAGGCGTTGGCGATCCGCGCGGCCTTCTCCTCGCTCGCGCCCTCGCGGCGCAGCGCCTCGTAGACCTCGGGGTCCTTGATGTTGGAGGTGCCGGGGCCCATGGGGGCGCCGTTCTTCTCGGTCTTCTTCTCAGCCATGCGGCCAGTGTGGTCCCGGCCCGACGACGGGTGGAAGGTCCGCCGCGCCGCCTCAGTCCTGCTGGGCCTCCGGCTGCTCGGCCCACCAGCGCCGCAGCTCCGCCTCGGCCTCGGCCGGCTCGTGCGGCCCCTCGTCCAGGCGCCACTCGAGCAGGTGGGTGTACGCCCGGCCCACCACCGGGCCCGGGCGGATCCCCAGCAGCGCCATGATCTGCTGCCCGTCCAGATCCGGCCGCACGGCGGCGAGCTCCTCGGCCTCGGCGATCTCGGCGATGCGCCGCTCGAGGTCGTCGTACGCATGGGCCAGCCGCTCGGCCTTGCGCCGGTTGCGGGTGGTCACATCCGAGCGGGTCAGCGCGTGCAGGCGGGGCAGCAGGTCGCCGGCGTCGTGGGCGTACCGGCGGACGGCGGAGTTGGTCCAGCCGGCGTCGCCGTAGCCGTAGAACCGCATGTGCAGCTCCACCAGGCGAGCCACCGCCTTGATCGTGTCGTTGTCGAACTTCAGGGCACGCAGCCGCTTGCGGACGAGCTTGGCCCCCACGGTCTCGTGGTGCCGGAAGGTGACGGCCCCGCCCTTCTCGAAGCGGCGCGTGGCCGGCTTGCCGACGTCGTGGAGCAGCGCCGCCAGACGCAGCACGGGGTCGGGGGTCGACGGCGCGTACTCACCCTCCAGCTCCATGGCCTGCTCCAGCACGGTCAGGGAGTGGGCGTAGACGTCCTTGTGGCGGTGGTGCTCGTCCGACTCGAGCTGCAGGGCGGGCAGCTCGGGCAGGACGTGGTCGGCCAGGCCGGTGCGCACGAGCAGGTCGAGGCCGGCGCGCGGGTGCGCCCCGCACACGAGCTTGACGAGCTCCTCGCGGACGCGTTCGGCGGAGATGATCGTGATCCGCTCGGCCATCGCGGTCATGGCCTGCTCCACCTCGGGGGCCACGGCGAAGCCGAGCTGGGAGGCGAACCGGGCGGCGCGCATCATGCGCAGCGGATCGTCGGAGAAGGAGTCCTCGGGGGTGCCGGGGGTGCGCAGCACGCCGGCGTGCAGGTCCCGCATGCCGCCGAAGGGGTCCACGAGCTCGAGGGCGGGCAGGCGCAGGGCCATGGCGTTGACGGTGAAGTCGCGGCGCAGCAGGTCGTCCTCGAGGCTGTCGCCGAAGGCCACCTGCGGCTTGCGGCTGGCCGGGTCGTACTGCTCGGCCCGGTAGGTGGTCACCTCGAGCTGCCAGCCGGCCTTGCGGAAGCCGATGGTCCCGAACCGCCGCCCCACGTCCCACGTGGCGTCCGCCCAGCCGGCGCCCACGGCCTCGGACGCGTCCGGGTCGGCGTCCGTGGTGAAGTCCAGGTCCGGCGATGTCCGCCCCAGGAAGAGGTCGCGGACCGGGCCGCCCACCAGGGAGAGCTCGTGGCCGGCGGCCTCGAACCTCCGCCCCAGCTCCACGACGACGGCGGGCAGGGTGGCGTCCGCGGGGAAGCCGGGGGGCAGCGCGTGGGTGGCGGTGGTCAGATCCATGATGCCTACAAGGGTGCCAGACGGTCCCGGCACGGGCCCGCGCGGGCCGGGCTAGAGTTGACGGCATGACCCGCCCCGATCCCTCCGCGCACCGGGGCGCCCCCCTGCCCTCCGCGCTGGGGGCGTGGCGTCGCCGGCCGCAGCCGCCTCTGCGCCCCGTCACCCCGGCCCCCGCGGGACCCCGTTCCGCCGCAGCCGCCTCCCTGCCCACGGTGGAGGAGGTCTCCGCCGGCGGCGTCATCGTCCGCGAGCATGACGGCGGCCTCGAGGTGGCCGTGATCGCCCGCTACAACCGCGGTGGCCGGCTCGAGTGGTGCCTGCCCAAGGGCCATCCCGAGGGCGAGGAGGACCACCGGCAGGCGGCCGTGCGCGAGGTGGAGGAGGAGACCGGGATCGCCGGCCACATCCTCGAGCCGCTCGGCGCGATCGACTACTGGTTCACAGTCGCCCGGCACCGCGTCCACAAGACCGTGCACCACTTCCTGCTGCGCGCCACGGGCGGCGAGCTGACCACGGAGAACGACCCGGACCACGAGGCCGTGGACGTCGCGTGGGTGCGCCTCGAGGACGTCGCGCGCCGCCTCTCCTTCGCCAACGAGCGCCGGATCGTCGACCTGGCCCGCCAGGTGGTCGACCAGCACTTCCCCCCGGGCGGTGCCCGGGGCCCCCGCCCCTGATCCACCGCCCCCGGCACGGGGCCTTCCGACCACGATTGGGTGACCCTTGAGCAGCAGACCCGCCCCGCGCCGAGCGCAGGACCCCGCCCACGCCGGCGTCGCCGACGAGGAGCCGACGACGACGGACCCCGCCCCCGCCACGGATCCGGCCGCCGTGGACCCCGCGGACGAGACCCCCGAGGGCGAGCGCCGCGCCGGCCGGTCCACCGCGATCATGGCCTCCGGCACGCTCCTCTCCCGCGTGCTGGGCCTTGTCCGTGCGACGCTGGTGACGGTGGCGATCGGCCTGTCCACGGACATGGCCGACATCTTCGAGATCGCCAACTCCCTGCCGAACGTGATCTACCTGCTCCTGGTGGGCGGCGTGTTCAACGTCGTGCTCGTGCCGCAGCTGATCAAGCACGCCCGCGACGCCGACCGGGGCGCGGACTACACCTCCCGCCTGATGACGCTCGGCACGCTCGTGATGCTCGCCGGCACGGTGGTGGTCATGCTGGCGGCGGCCCCGCTCATGACGGCCCTGACCCGCGGCTGGTCGCCGGAGAAGCTCGAGATGGCCACCGTGTTCGCCCTGTGGTGTCTGCCCCAGGTGTTCTTCTACGGCATGTACGCGTTGGTGGGGCAGGTGCTCAACGCCAACGGGCGCTTCGGCGCCTACATGTGGGCGCCGGTGCTGAACAACGTCGTCGCGATCGGCGCGATCGTGCTGTACCTGGGCATGTTCGGGGCGTACCGGGCCGGGGACGACCTCGCCGGGTGGACGAGCGCACAGACGGTCGTGCTGGCCGGCGGCCACACCCTGGGCGTCGTGCTGCAGGCCGTGATCCTCTTCCTGCCGCTGCGCGGGCTCGGCCTGGGCCTGCGCCCGAGGTTCGGCTGGAAGGGCATCGGCCTGCGGGACACCGGCCGGATCGCCGGGTACACCCTGGTCACGATGGTCGCCACGAACGTGGTGCTCCTGCTGTGCCAGCGGTACGTCACCTCCGCCACGGAGGCCCGCGACCGCGGCGAGCTGCGCATCCCCGGCACGGAGACCTGGAGCGCCGAGATGGCGCAGGCGGCCATCCCCGGTGTGGCCGCGTACAACATGGCGATGCTGATGGCCGTGCTGCCCCATTCGGTGTTCGTGCTCTCCCTGGCCACCGTGCTCTTCAATCGGTTGGCCCGCGCCATGGGCCGCCAGGACATGTCCGCGGTGCGGCGCACGACGGCGCAGGGTCTGCGCGCGTTCACCGTGCCGCTGATGTTCTGCCTCGCCGGCGTGGTGGTCCTGGCGGGCCCCCTGGGCCGCGTCTTCGGCTCGACGGCCGAGACGGCGATGGTGGCCGGCGTCGCGGTGGGCTCGGTCCTGCTCGCGCTGGCGCTGTCCATCCCGTTCCGCTCGGGCTCCTTCTACCTGCTGCGCGTGTTCTACGCCGCCGAGGACGCCAAGGTGCCGATGGTGGTCCAGGTCAGCGGCTCGCTCCTGATGCTGCTGCTCTCGTGGGCGGGCGCGATGCTGCTGCCGCTGTGGTCCATGGCCCTGTGGGTCGCGGTCGCCTCGTCCGTCTCGTACGTGTACCAGTTCGTCCTGACCCATGTGCTCACCGTGCGCCGGTTCGGGGACTACGGCCTCGCATCCGTGCTGCGTGCCCACGTCCAGACCGGCCTGGCCGCGCTGGCCGCGGCGGCCGCGGGCGTCGTCGTCGTGTGGCTGCTGGGCGGGTACACCGGCGGTTTCGCGTGGAACTCCATCGGGACGGCGCTGCTCACGTGCGCGGTGGCGGCCGTGGCGATGGGTCCGGTGTACCTGATGGTGCTGCGGGCCATGCGGTTCCCCGAGCTGGACGACGCCCTCCGGCCGCTCGTCGCCCGCGTGCCGGCGCTGGGTCGTCTGCTGCGCGTCGGCTGATCTCTGGCCGCGACGGCCACGCCACGTATCATCGGATTCCGACCCCGTCGTCAGGAGAAGAGCCCGTGCCCCAGCCCATCGCCGTCGGCGCCGTCCTGGGCGGCCGCTATCGCATCACCCAGCACGTGGTGACGTCCGCGGACCAGGACATGGTGTTCCTGGGCACGGACCAGGTGCTCAACCGCCGCGTCACCGTGCTCGTGGCCTCACGTGAGAACGCCACGCAGGTGGCCTCGTCCGCGCGGGAGCTGGCCACGGGCGAGCGCACCGACGACGTGCAGGTGCTCGACCTGGGCCTGTCCGAGGGCCGCACGTACCTGATCGCCGGCGGGGACCCCGACCCGGACGTCCTGCTGGGTCTGGCGTACCCGCAGGAGCTGTACGTGGAGCCGTTCCAGACGGACAGCCTCGGCTCCGAGCTGTTCGGCGAGTCGCGGACCGGAGACCCCCACGCCTACGACGACGACGAGGCGTACTACACCGACCTCGACCGCCGGCTCCGCGCGGACGAGGACGAGGCCCAGCGTCGTCCCGGGTTCCTGAACCGCCTCTCCGAGCGCCTCGCCGAGCGGGTCCGTCCCTCCGACGGCACCGCGGCGAAGGCGGCCGCCGGGGCGTCGGCCCTGGCCGCGGCGGACGCCGCCACCCGGAAGCAGCAGGAGGAGCGCGAGCGCGCGGAGCGGGAGGCCGCCGAGCGTGCAGAACGCGAGCGCAAGGAGGCCGAGGAGAAGGCACGCGCCGAACGGGAGGCCGCGGAGCGGGCCGAGCGGGAGCGCAAGGAGGCCGCCGAGCGTGCAGAACGCGAGCGTCGGGAGGCGGAGGAGCGTGCCGAGGAGGAGCGCCGCGCCGAGGCCGAGCGCGCCCGTCGCCAGGCGGAGCAGGAGGCTGAGGAGCGGGCCGCGCGCGAGCGGGAGGCCGAGCAGGCCCGGCTGGCCGCGGAGCGGGAGGAGGCCGAGCGCCGCGAGCTCGAGCGCCGGGCCGAGGCCCGCCGTCGTGCCGAGGAGGAGCGCGCCCGGGAGGCCGCGGAGCGCGAGGCTGAGAAGCGCGAGGCCCAGGCGGGCACCGCCGCACTCCCGGCTGTCGCGGCGGGGGCCGCCGCCGCGCAGGCCACCGACGCCGATGCCGACGGGGCCACGCCGCCCACCGAGCCCGTCGAGCCCGTCGAGCCCGTGGCGGCCGAGAAGACCGACGCGCCGGAGCCGGTCGCCCCGGACACCGAGGCGATCCCCGTGCGGCGCCAGCGACCCGTCCCCCGCCGAACGGTCGCGGCCGAGTCCGCGCCGCCCGTCCACGAGGAGTCCCGCGGCACGGCGGCGCCGGTGGCTGCCGGGGCCGCAACGGGGGCCACCGCGGCGGCTGCCGGTTCGACGTCCGCCGCCGCGGCTCCGGATGTCCTGGCCGCCCCGGCCACCACCGGGAGTGGTGACGGCGCCACGGTGGCCGACCCGGGCGACGGCAACGGCCGCACGCGCGGCGGCGGTCCGCTGGCTCTGGTCCTCGTGGTCGGCCTGCTCGCCGCACTCGTCGTGGGCGGGGTGCTGCTGGCCCAGAACCTGCGCGGCGGGCCGGCCCCGCAGGCCGCGTCGTCCGAGTCTGAGTCTGCGTCGTCCGAGTCCGCATCGGACACCCCGTCGCCGTCGGAGAGCACCAGCCCCTCCCCCACCCCGTCCAGCGAGAGCGCCGCGGCCGCCCCGCAGCCCGTCCAGGCCCTGCGCTCGGTGCCGGACCTGCCGGAGCACGAGGCCGAGCACGACGCGGACCTGAGCAACCTCATCGACGGCGACCCCACCACCGTGTGGCGCACCTTCGCCTACGCACGGCCGAACTTCGGCGGCTATGTGGAGAGCATGAACCTCGTGGTCCAGCTTGAGGACCGCACCGAGGTGAACGAGGTGACCCTGCAGAGCACGGGGGCCACCGGTGGCGCCTGGTTCGCCTACATCGCCGACTCCCCCGAAGGCGCGAACGCCCAGGAGATCGGCAACGGCACCTTCGACCAGGACACCGTCTCCATCCCCGTGCCGTTCGAGGGCACCGAGGCCGAGGCCGAGTACGTGATCGTCAGCCTCACCTCGCTGCCCCAGCTGGAGGGCACGACGTCGGACCTCCCGTTCGGCCTGCGGCTCGGCGAGATCGCCGTCCGCTGACCCCGCGCCCAGGCGACGGCGCGCCGGACCTTCCGGCCGCCGTCGCCGGACGTCGCTGCACCGCGGCCCGACACCGCGGAATACCCGCCCGTGGCTCCGCCGTTGTCCTGGAGGAGCGTCCACCACCCCGATCCCCTGGAGGAACCCGTGGCCCCCACCGCCCAGGACCCGAGCGTCCACAACGTCGTGATCGTCGGATCCGGCCCCGCCGGATACACCGCGGCGATCTACACCGCCCGCGCCGACCTCTCCCCGGTCCTGGTGGCCGGGGCGGTGACCGCGGGCGGCGAGCTGATGAACACCACCGAGGTGGAGAACTTCCCGGGCTTCCCGGAGGGTGTGCAGGGGCCCGAGCTGATGGCGAACCTCGAGGCCCAGGCCCGCCGGTTCGACACGGAGGTGGTCTACGACGACGTCGTGCAGGCCGACCTGACGTCGAACCCCAAGGTGCTCACGCTCGGCGACGGCACCCAGCTGCGCACCCACGCGGTCATCCTCACGACCGGCTCCGCCTACCGGAAGCTCGGCGTTCCCGGCGAGGAGCGCCTCTCCGGCCACGGCGTCAGCTGGTGCGCCACGTGCGACGGCTTCTTCTTCCGCGAGCAGGAGATCGCGGTCGTGGGCGGCGGCGACTCCGCCATGGAGGAGGCCCTGTTCCTCACGAAGTTCGCGTCCAAGGTGACCGTGCTGGTCCGCAAGGACGAGCTGCGCGCCTCCAAGGTGATGGCCCACCGCGCCATGGAGAACGAGAAGATCGAGTTCCGCTGGAACACCGAGGTCACGGAGGTGACCGGTGACGACAAGGTCAACACCCTCCGCCTGCGGGACACCCGCACCGGCGAGGCGTCCACGCTGGACGTGACCGGCCTGTTCGTGGCCATCGGCCAGGACCCGCGCACGGACCTGGTGCAGGGCCAGGTGGAGCTCACGGAGCACGGCACGATCCGCATCGACCATCCGTCCTCCCGGACCTCCCAGCCGGGCGTCTTCGCCGCCGGCGACGTCACGGACCACACCTACCGCCAGGCCGTCACCGCCGCCGGCTCGGGCTGCGTGGCCGCCCAGGACGTGGAGCACTACCTCGCGACCGTGGCCGATGTGGAGGAGGCCGCGCCGGCCGGCCCGGAGTCGGACGCGAACCCGGCATGAGCCACTGACTCATGACCCCTGACGGAGCGTCATGAATCATGTCGATAACACCCCTGTCCACCCTCGTCAGACACAGAACAAACCCCAGGAGGCTGCCATGAGCACCATCACCGTCACCGACGCCGACTTCGACCAGAAGGTCCTCCAGTCCGAGCTGCCCGTCCTCGTGGACTTCTGGGCCGAGTGGTGCGGCCCGTGCCGCATGCTCGGACCCGTCCTGGAGGACATGGCCGTGGAGCACGAGGGCAAGGCCGTGATCGCCAAGCTCAACGTGGACGAGAACCCGGCCATCGCCGCGCGTTACGGCGTCACCTCCATCCCGCTCGTCGTGGGCTTCCAGAACGGCGAGAAGGTCGCCGAGTCCGTGGGCGCCAAGCCCAAGGCCGCGCTGGAGAAGGAGTTCTCGGCCCTGCTCGGCTGAGCCCCTCCCCCACTCACCACGACGGCCCCGTCACCCCAGAGGGTGACGGGGCCGTCGTGCGTTGATCTTCAGGACCAGCGGCGGGTGCCCGTGGACGCCGTCCGCGGGAACTCCGGATCAGGACTTCTTGCCCTTCCCCTTGCCGTCCTGACCGCCCTGGATGAGGTCCATGATGCGGTTCAGGTCCTCCACGGTGGTGAAGTCGATGGCGATGCGGCCCTTGCGCGCGCCGAGGGTGATCTTCACGGCGGTGTCCAGGCGGCTGGTGAGCGCGGTGGCGTAGTGGTCCAGGCGCTCGTGGCGGGCGTCGTCCGTGCTGCGCCGCGGCGTGCGGCCCGGCCGGAGCCCGCCCTGCAGCTGCGCGACCGCCTCCTCCGTGGACCGGACGGACAAGCCCTCCGACTGGATCCGCTGCGCCAGACGCTCCATGTCCGACGGGTCCGTGAGACCGAGCAGCGCACGCGCATGGCCGGCCGAGAGCGTGCCGGCGGCCACGCGGCGCTGCACGAGGGGCGGCAGCTTGAGCAGCCGCAGCGTGTTGGAGATCTGCGGACGAGAGCGGCCGATGCGCTGGGACAGTTCCTCCTGCGTGCAGGCGAAGTCCTCCATGAGCTGCTGGTAGGCGGCGGCCTCTTCGAGCGGGTTCAGCTGGGAGCGGTGCAGGTTCTCCAGCAGAGCATCCCGCAGGAGGTCCTGGTCCGGGGTCTGGCGGACGATCGCCGGGATGGTGTCCAGGCCGGCCTTCTGGGTGGCGCGCCACCGGCGCTCTCCCATGATCAGCTCATGGGGGGTGGGGCCGTCCACCTCGCGCACGACGATCGGCTGCAGGATGCCGACCTCGCGGATCGAGGTGACCAGTTCCGCCATGTGGTCCTCGTCGAACACCTCACGCGGCTGCCGCGGGTTGGGGTGGATGTCCCCCACCGGGATCTCCCGCAGGACCGCGATGTCCGCGGACACGGTCCCCTCGGTCGCGGCGGACTCAACGCTCGAGTCCCCCGGTTCCTTCCTCGACGACGTCGCGGAGGTGGCACGCTTGCTGGGCGCCTTCACCGTCGGCATGGCCGGACGCCCCTTGGTCGGCCGCGCCGCGGGTGCATCCTCGGACTCTGCGGAGAAGAACACGTCGACGGGACGCTGCGCGGGTCGCGAGGCACGCTTCGACGAGGTGGGCCCTGCCTTCGTGGCGGACGTGGCGTTCCTGCCAGTCGCAGCCGTTGATTTCCCGGCCTGTGTCGTTCGGCCCGCGGTCTTCCGCTGCGAGGCCGACGGGGCGGGCTCGTTGGACCCCCCTGGCGTCTCGGTCGTCGCGGTGCTCCGCGTCGATGTCGTGGTGGCCTCCGCTGCCGCGGCAGCCTTCGGGCCGCTCTTCACCGGCACCGCAGAGTCCTTCGGGGAGGTGGCCTCGGCGTTCTCTTCCGGGGCTTCTACAGTGCTCTGGATCAGGGCGCCGAGGCCTCGCCCCAGGCCTCCTCGACGGCTCGTCTTCAACGGGTCCTCCTGCAGTGAGTGGGTCTGGGATCAGTGTAGGTGAGCGGCCTGGTCTCGATGGTCCCGGGCGGCGGGAAGACACTTCTCAAGGTGCTCTGGCCCTGACCGCCGGGGGGCGCGCGAGGGCCTGACACGTGCAAGGGGCGCGGCGAGGTTCGGGCCTCGGTTCTGGGGTGAGACGTCCGTATTGGGCCCGGACGGCAGGATGTGGGCGCGCGGACAGCACCTGCCGCGAGCGTGAGTGTTTCACGTGGAACACTCATAGTGGGGGCGCTTCGGAAGGGTGCCGCTGCAATCCTCAAGACCTCCTCGTGTTCCCTCTCGAAGTTCACTCGTTTCACATGAAACGCGAGCCCGCGTCGACGAGCGGACGGTATCAGAATCACGGCTGTCAGTTTGTTGTTCGTGTTCTCCCCGGCCGATCAGCCCTCCGTGCGGACGGTACTCAGATCGCTGGCTACCCGCATGATGTATGTGCTTCATCGGACGCGCAATGGCGGACCAGCAGCGAAGCACTCGTGCCACTTCCCCGCGGTGTGATGTGAACACTCGAATCGCCGAACGGATGAGCTCGGCCTACTCGTCGCTTCGCCGTCAGTGCTTCCTTACACCCGCGCAGCTCACGAATTGAACGCTGCCTCACCATCCGCGTTTCACGTGAAACACGGACGAGTCTGTCATCCAAGTACGACATGAGTTCGGGTAACCCACGTGCTCGCTCACCCGCGAGTCAGTGCCACATTACTGCGCCATTCTCGGTCAGCTCGCTCCCGGCACGGATCGTGTGCTCCCTGGATCGCCTGGGATTGTGACCTCGCGGCACGGCGCTTTCACCCGAAGCTCATTTCACGTGAAACGTATCGTTCGAAGATTCGACCATGCACTCGTGCCACGGAAGTCCGCCCACGAGCGGGTTGCATTCAGATACTGGCGTCCATAGGAGGCGTGAGATGCGTTCGAGGTTCAGACTCCTCGCGCTGCTGACGTCGTGACCCGGGCGCGTCGAGCGCCGGACGTCGGTCGTTCGGTTTCACGTGAAACGTGGCGGCGTACTGGGCACGAACGCCGGGTCGCGGGTCCCATGTCGCGCAGCTTGCACCGACTTGTGCCGTTGACCGTACTGTTCGATGTAGTCGCTGCCGTCAGCAGCGGCCGTACAGACATATGGCAGGCCGTTCCGCCCGACAGACCGGGCCCATTCCTCCCGTCTGCCCATTTTGCCCATTAAGTTTCACGTCCGACTCGTGTGGAACCGGGTCTTCACCCGTCCGTCCGCACGCGGCTCCCTCCGGGGATCGACGCTAGATCTACGCGCGAGCATCGTGTTTTACGTGAAACCCCCGGCCACCACCTGAGTGATCGACGTCCTGCTTCCACGTCGTTGCAGGGGTCAGAACCGTGTGGCCTGAGCGTCCCGCACTGAGCTGATGCGGGTTTCCCGGGGGAGGGGACCCAGGCTGACTCAGCATTCCCCTGCCGACCCCGTACCTAGCCGTCGGGCCGCGCTGGGGATTCGCCAGACCAACCAGCGCCATGGTGGCACCCACGGCCACCTACCCACGGCGTCCCCTTGTCCACAGATCTTGTCCACATATCAACATCGACGATAGCCGCTAACCACTGCTGACTCCGCAAAGTGCCAGCTCACATGCTTGTCTTTGTATACATTGGGGGCGTGCGGCCGCCCCTCTTCGCCGGACTCTCTCCTACTCCGTACACAGGAATGCACAGTAGAACTGTCCTTCTGGCGCCGCCGTTCGGCCCCTCCAACTCAGACGAATCACAGCAGCCCACCATCGCCGCTGACGTCTGCTCTCGCACACGCTGACGGCAGACCGGCCGCGTGCCTCGCGGCGACACCACGGCCCGTGCTCCGCTCTGGCCCCGATTCCCTGCACGTCACCGACGGCGAGGAGGTCTGACCGTGGGGGAGAGGGGGCACCCAGTCACAGCACCCGGCCTGCTCGCTGGCTGCATCCTCGAGGCTGCAGCGCACCCGGGTGAAGGAGGAGGGACGGATTATACCCTGCACGGCCGCGCCCGGCGGCCAGGACGTTCCCCACGCGTCGCGCAGCCCTCGCGGAGCACTTCAACGCAGCGTGCACCGCCGGCCCCCACACAGCCGCCGTCTCCGCCCCGCCGCCATGCCGTTCACCCCGTGAGTTCGTGCGTCGCCGCCCGCGGCTGCACCCAGGCCTCGCGACAGGTGCGCCTGGCCGGCGGCGGAGGCGCCGGCCCAGCGGAAGAGAGGGGAGCGGGACAGATGGGAGCGGTCCACCACGGGCACCCCTCCCCATCGTCCCGCCGCGGCGGCACCACGCTCGCACCCTCAGAGAAGGTCGTTTCACGTGAAACACGAACTTCCGATATGCCCAGCGTTTCCGCTTGTCTTCCCACCCCTCATCTGTCGGGCCGCAACTCACTCACGACGAAGCCCGCCGGGGGACTGCTCCCTCCGGCGGGCTTACGTCGTCGTCAGCGGCACCACCCGGCGATCACCGCAGCGGACCGCCTGGGCGTCAGCCCTTCACGGCCGGGGCACCGCGGCCGGCGATCTCCGCGGCCGCCTCCCGATACGCCACGGCGCCCGCCGAGGCCGGGTCGTAGGTCAGCACCGTCTGCTGATAGCTGGGTGCCTCGGAGATGCGGACGTTGCGGGGGATCGCGGTGTTCAGCAGCTGCTCCGGGAAGTGCGTCCGGACCTCCTCCGCCACCTGCACGGCGAGGTTGGTCCGCGCGTCGAACATCGTCAGCAGGATGGTGCTCACCTGGAGACGCGGGTTCAGGTGCTTCTGGATCATCTGCACGTTCTTGAGCAGCTGGGAGAGGCCCTCGAGGGCGTAGTACTCGGCCTGGATCGGGATGAGCACCTCCTCGGCCGCCACGAACGCGTTGACCGTCAGCAGGCCCAGGGACGGCGGGCAGTCGATGAACACGTAGTCCAGCCGCTCCTGGCCGTCCTCCTCGCGCCAGGCGGTGTACGCCTCGAGCGCCCGCGACAGTCGCTGTTCGCGGGCCACCAGCGAGACCAGCTCGATCTCGGCACCGGCCAGGTCGATCGTCGCGGGCACCACCTGCAGGCCGTCCACGTCCGGGGCGTCCTGCACGACGTCCTGGATCTCCATCTCGCCCAGGAGCACGTCGTACACGGAGGCCACGTCTCCGGTGTGGGGGATGTTCAGCGCGGTGGACGCATTGCCCTGCGGGTCGATGTCGACCACCATCACCCGCATGCCCGCGCGGGCGAGGGCCGCGGCCAGGTTGACCGTCGTCGTCGTCTTGCCGACGCCGCCCTTCTGGTTGGACGTCGTGAACACGCGGGTGCGGTCGGGGCGCGTCAGACGGCGCCGCTGGAGCCGCGCGGGCTCCTCGGCGTCGGCGCCGCCCTTCTCGGCGGTCCGGCCGGTCCACTTCTGGCGCAGGGCCCTCCAGGCCCCACCCCGGCTCTCCTGCTCCTGCGCCATGCGGCTCTACCTCCTGGGTCGCGGGTGTGCGGATCTGCTGCCGCCCGGCCCGTCCCGTCCCGGTGGGGGAGGGGTCAGCGGGGACGCGCGCTGACGCGCACGACGGTGGTGGTCTCGGGCAGCAGGCCCTCGCCCACCGTGAGGATCTCGGGCTCGGCACCACCATACTTGCGCAGGACCTTGCGGGCGGCGGCGATCTCGTCGGCCGCGGAGCGGCCCTTGATGGCCAGCAGCTCCCCGGCGCCCTGCAGCATCGGCATGGTCAGCGGCACGAGGGTCTTCAGCGCGGACACGGCGCGGGCGGTCACGACGTCGACGTCGAGGTTCCCGGAGACCTGCTCGGCGCGGCCGCGGATCACGTCCACGTTCTCCAGGCCGAGGTCGGCGACCATCATGTCCAGCCACTCCACGCGCCGCTCGAGCGGCTCGATGAGCAGGAACTGGCAGTCGGGGCGCGCGAGCGCGAGGCACAGGCCGGGCAGGCCCGCGCCGGAGCCGACGTCGGCCACGAGCGCGCCCTGCGGGAGGAGCTCCTCGACCACGGCGCAGTTCAGGACGTGGCGCTCCCAGAGACGGGGTGCCTCGCGCGGGCCGATCAGGCCCCACTCGATGCCGGTGTCCGCCAGGTGGGCCACGTATGCCTCGGCCCGGGGGAGGGCCTCGCCGAACAGCTCGACGGCGGCCGGCCGCAGCGCGTCGGTCAGCGGCGGCGCCGGCTGCCCCACGGGCGCGGGGCGGTCGCCCCGGTCCTGCGGATCCAGCCCGGGGCGCCGCTCGTAGGCCGAGCCCCGCTCAGTCATCGGCGGAGATGACCACGTGCCGGCGGGCGCCCTCGCCCTCCGACTCCGAGGTCAGGCCGGCGTCCGCGACGACGTCGTGGACGATCTTGCGCTCGTACGCGCCCATGGGCTCGAGGTGCACGGGACCCTCGCCGGCGCGGACGCGCTCGACGGCCGCCTGGGCGGCGGTGCGCAGGGCGACGTTGCGGCGCTCCCGGTGCCCGCAGACGTCCAGGATCAGCCGGGAGCGGTGCCCCGTGGCGGCGAGCACGGCCAGCCGGACGAGCTCCTGCAGGGCCTCCAGGGTGCGGCCGTCGGGACCGACGAGGCCGTCCAGGCGCTCGTCGTGGTCCTCGGAGACGACGGACACGTACGTGCGCCCGTCGCGGACCTCGATGTCGATGTCCCCGTCCAGGTCCGCGATGTCGAGCAGCTCCTCGACGTAGTCCGCGGCGACGTCGCCCTCCTCCTCGAGGCGGCGCACCGCCTCCGAGACGGCGGCATCGTCCTGCTCCGCGACGCGGGAGCCCTGGCCCGCGGGGGTCTCGACGACGGCGTCCTCGGCCTCGGGGGCCGGGGTCACGTTCTCGGCGGACATGCTCACTTCCTCCTGCGGTTCTTGCGCTGGGGCTGGACGCGCTGACCCGACTGGCGGACGACCTCACCGTTCAGCACGGCACCGCCGCGGCCCGCCTGGGTGTGCGCGGACGAGGGCGTGGCCTCGGCGTTCGACACCTTCTGGCCCACGGGGGGCAGGCCCTTGGCGGCGCGGCGCTCGTTGAGCTCCTTCTCGGCGAGGGAGCCCGGGGTCGGGTTGTTGCGGATGATCCACCACTGCTGGCCGACGGCCCAGAAGTTGGAGTAGGTCCAGTACAGGAGCACGCCGATGGGGAAGTTGATGCCGCCGATGCCGAAGATCAGGGGCATGGCGTAGAGCATGATCTGCTGCGTCTGCATCATCGGGCCGGAGAGGGCCTGCTGCGTCATGTTCTTCGTCATGAGCATCTTCTGCATGAAGAACATCGAGCCCGACATCAGCAGGATCAGCACGATCGCCGTGACGATCACGGGCGTGCTGCCCGGCGCGCCGAGCGAGTTCATGAAGGTGTCCGACATGCGGGCGCCGAAGATCGTGGAGCCCTCGAAGGAGCGGATCTGGTCCGCGGACAGGGCGTCCATGGCCTCGCCGCGCTCGGCCGCGCCGCGGGCGCCGATCAGCACCTGGTACAGCGCGAAGAAGAACGGCATCTGGATCAGCAGCGGCAGGCAGGCGGCGAACGGGTTCGCCTTGTGCTCCTTCATGAGCGCCTGCTGCTCCATGGCCATGGCCTGGCGGGAGAGCTGGTCCTTCTTGCCCTTGTACTTGGCCTGCAGCTTCTGCAGCTCGGGCTGGATGGCCTGCATGGCGCGCTGCGCCTTGATCTGCTTGACGAACAGCGGGATCAGCAGGGTGCGGATGAGCACCACCAGCAGGAGGATGGACAGGGCCCACGTCCAGCCGGAGTCCACGGGCAGGCCCGCGAACTCCAGGATGCTGTGGAACGCCCCGAGCAGCCAGGACATCAGCCAGCGGAACGGGGAGAGGATGGCTTCGAACATGGGGGTCAATCCTCCTGCGGGAGATCAGGTGGGATGGGAGGGTGGTTCAGGGCGAGGATGCGCGGCTGCCGGCCCGACGGCCAGCGTCGGTGCCCGGGCGGGACCGGGTCCACGCCGCCGTCGTTCCAGGGATGGCACCGGCCGATGCGCCGCGCGGCGAGCCACGACCCCTTCACCGCGCCGTGCACGTGCACGGCCTCCAGCCCGTAGGCGGAGCAGCTGGGGAAGAACCGGCACACGGGTCCGTACAGCGGGGAGACCACGGCCCGATAGACCGTGAGCAGGCCCGCCAGCAGGGCGGACGGCAGCGCGCGCAGCGGCCCCCACTCACGGGAGGGCTCGAGCACGACGAAGGGCGAGGGCGTGACGGTCATCTACGCGTGCTCCGAGGCGGCGGGCAGGTGCGGCTTCAGGGCCTTGCCGAGCGCGCCGACGGTCTCGCGGCGCAGCAGCGCGTAGTCCGCCTCGGCGGCGGCCGGCAGCGCGCGGACCTGCACCAGAACCGGCAGGTCGCGCAGCGGGGGCAGGCGCATCTGATCCGCGACGACGGCGCGCAGCCGCCGCTTCACCCGGTTGCGGGTCACCGCGTTCCCCACGGCCTTGGACACGACGAACCCGGCCCGCGGCCGAGGGGCGCTCGGCGACGTGGACCGGGTCTGATCGGGGTCCGTGGCGACGCTCACCACGACGGTGCGCCGACCCGCGCGGGTGCCGGTGCGACCGAGGTGACGGAACTCCGCGGGCGTGCGGACGCGACGGTCACGGGGCAGCACGGGGCGCGCCGTCCCTGGACCGAGGTCCTCAGGCGGACAGCTCGGCGCGGTTCTTGCCGCGGCGAGCGGACAGGATGGCGCGGCCGGCGCGGGTGCGCATGCGGGCACGGAAGCCGTGCTTGCGGGCACGACGGCGGTTGTTGGGCTGGAACGTGCGCTTGGTCACTGTGATCTCTCCACGACGTGTTGTGTGCCTTCGACCGTCGACCTGAGCAGGTGGACCAGGGGGAAGGACCGGTGAGGCTCTGACATGAAATCCCCGGCGGGCACGATCAACCGACACCCGGGGGACCAGACAACTCTAGTGGCCGGGGTACGCAGGGGTCAAACGGGTGCGCGCGGATCCCGGACGCCCGTGGGCGCCCGGGACGGTCGTCCACAGGATGATAGGGGTTGTCCACCGTCTGTGCACAACCCTGTGGACAACCGTTAGACTCCGAGCACCGTCGTCCGTCTCGCGCAGCCGCCCCCGTCCTCGGGGACGTCTGTCCCAGGAAAGGAAGCCTCC